>JAWKXZ010000001.1:0-1828 GCA_041396745.1 Sphingobium sp.
GAAAGCGAGCATGCGAAGGAGATCGAGGCGAAGATCATGCAGCAGTTGCGCAAACGTATTGCTGCGCATGACATCTCGGCCATGGCCGACCGGAAGCGACGACTGCTCTGGCTGTTCTACCGGCTTAGCGGGCCTATGGGCGCGACCTATCGTGAACGGATCGCCAAGGCAAACCACAATGACGAACTGGTTCGCCTGCTGCGCGACAGGATAAGCAGCGCATTGCGGGCTGAACTCATGGCGGCGCTGCGTGGCGAGCGGCCGACCGTGGTGGAGCCAAGCTCATAAGCAAATACCGGCCGCGCCGGTATTTGGGCAAAGGATGTGAAAAACCCGCTCCATTGCTGGAGCGGGCTTTGCCTAAGATGATCAGCGCGGCTTGATGAGGCCGCTTGCCGAAGTGCTGAGTCCCATATTGTGCCAGAAGCAACGTGTCATAAGATTCTCCCTTGCCTGAGTTTCCCTCACGGAAGGCAGGAGATGACGACTGTGTTGTAAAGTCAATCTGAAACAGGGCTACTGCCGGTGACCTGCCACTGAGTTTTTCCTCCACCTGGAGTTAGAGTCCGGCCTCGATTGAAGGACGGACAGATGAAGCGAAAGCGGTTCACGGAAGAGCAGATCATCATGGTTCTGCGCGAGCATGAGGCGGGAGCGAAAGCTGGCGACCTGGCGCGCAAGCACGGGATCTCGGAAGCGACGTTGTATAACTGGAAGGCGAAGTATGGCGGGATGGACGTGTCCGACGCCAAACGCCTGAAGGCTCTGGAAGACGAGAATGCGAAGCTGAAGAAGCTGCTCGCCGACCAGATGCTGGAAGCCTCGGCGCTCCGCGAGCTTCTGTCAAAAAAATGGTAGGGCCCGCCGCCAAGCGCGAAGCCGTCGCGCATCTGCAGACCATCATGGGCCTGTCGGAGCGTCGGGCCTGTTCCTTCGTCGACGCCGATCGCAAGATGATCCGCTACCGGTCGATCCGTCCACCGGAGACCGAGCTGCGCGGCAAGCTCCGCGACCTTGCAAATGAACGCCGGCGTTTCGGCTATCGACGCCTGTTCATCCTGCTCAGGCGGGAAGGCGAGCCATCCGGCATCAACCGCATCTATCGGCTCTACCGGGAGGAAGGGCTGACGGTGCGCAAGCGCCGAGCGCGGCGACGAGCGGTGGGCACACGAGCGCCGATCCTGGTCGAAGCAAGACCGAACGCGCGCTGGTCCCTGGACTTCGTGCACGATCAGTTCGCCTGCGGGCGGCGCTTTCGCGTGCTCAATATCGTGGATGACGTCACGCGCGAGTGCCTGGCCGCGATCCCGGACACATCGATCTCCGGTCGTCGGGTGGCACGTGAGCTGACCGATCTGATCGCCCGTCGTGGCAAGCCGGGCATGATCGTGTCCGACCACGGCACCGAGTTCACCTCGAACGCCATCCTCGCCTGGTCGAAGGATCACCGTGTCGAATGGCACTACATCGCGCCGGGAAAGCCGATGCAGAATGGCTACGTCGAATCCTTCAACGGCCGGATGCGCGACGAACTCTTGAACGAGAGCCTGTTCTTCGGCCTCGACCATGCGCGCAGCGCCATCGCCGAATGGAGGCAGGACTTCAACACCGCGAGACCCCACTCCTCGCTCGGATACCAGACCCCGGCGGCCTTCGCCGGAACCCTCTCCGCAACCGGCTCCAACACTGAGCTCATTGACGGCTTCGCGTCTCCGCCGGTTGCTCAACCCGCGCCCTACGGCGTAACAGAAACGGCCGAGGCTCTAATCGCCGCTGGATGAAAGTTCAGTGGCAGGTCAGAAGTGATGGCATTCCCCAAGATAGGCGT
>JAWKXZ010000002.1:0-840858 GCA_041396745.1 Sphingobium sp.
ATACGCTCGCTCCAGAATGGGCGGCTCATCAGTCCCCGATAAGGAGCTTCGCCGATCATGATCGCGATGTCGAGCAACCTGTTCTCGATTCCCGCGAGCAGCATATCGCGGCCCCGCTCGAAGCCGCGTACCTTCACATCGGGAAACCGCTCGCCGAACTCGCTGACTGTCGCACGAAGATTTCCGGCTGAAAATGAGGTGTAAAAGCCAATTGCGAGCCGGCCGGCGTGGCCGGTCTTCGTTGCACGAACCCAGTGGTTCAATTCCTCGAATTCGTTCACGATCCGCTGGGCCGTCTCCAGATAGGTTCTGCCGTTCGGCGTCAGGGTCGCGCCACGTGTCTTTCGGTCGAAGAGAACTATTCCGAGCCGCCTTTCGACTTCCAGTACATGCCGGCTGAGCGTGGCCTGCTTGATGTTGAGAAGACGCGCCGCGCGGCTGAAACTTCCTGCCTCCGCGGCCGCGATCAGATAGCGAAGCTGGCGTAATTCGATCACTAACTTTCTCAAATGAAAATACTAACCAAACCTCTGAAATCATCGAAGCTGTCAGAAGTCGGCGGAAATGCTCCGCTCATGCTTAACCAAGGTGCAATTTCATGCGTGGCTCTTGTCGCGATATGCGAGCAGGCGCAAAGCGTTGAAGACAACGAGAAGTGTCGACCCTTCATGCACCGCCACGGCCGGTCCGATGCCCAGCCCCAGAATGGTCGCCGGCACCAGGAAGACGACGACGCCGAGGCTGACAAAGACATTCTGCAAGATGATCGATCGCGTCGTCCGGCTCAGCCCCACGGCAAATGGCAGATGCGACAGGTCGTCGGCCATCAGCGCAACGTCCGCCGTTTCCAGCGCGACGTCGGATCCTGCCGCGCCCATCGCGATGCCCACGGTCGCGGTCGCCATGGCAGGGGCGTCGTTGACGCCGTCACCGACCATCGCAACCTTGGCTTCGGCGCGAATCTTCTTGATCGCCTTGACCTTGTCTTCGGGCATGAGATTCCCCCATGCCTCATCGATGCCCACCTGCGCGGCGATCTCTTCCGCCGCGCGCTGGTGGTCTCCGGAAATCATGATCATCCGTTCGATGCCGATTGCCCGCAATTGTTCGAGCGCTTTCCGCGCGGAATCGCGGGGGGTGTCCATCAGTCCGATCGCCCCCAGGTCGCGATTGTCGCGCCGCACGACCATGGAGGTGTAGCCGCCTTCGCGCAGTTGCTCGATGGCTGTCGACATGTCGTCCGAAAGCCCTTGTATGCCCTCGGCACCGAACATTTCGGGCTTGCCGATCAGGGCATCCTGCCCGGCCACCGTCGCGCGAACCCCCATGCCGGTCATGCTCTTGAAATCGTTCGCCTTGGGAATCGGGTATTCGCCAGTATAGTTGCGACCATCACGGGCAATGGCTTTCGCAAGCGGATGGTCCGACAGGCTCTCCACTGCGACGGCCACAGCCATCAGTTCTGTTTCCGTCACACCTTCCGCCGGAACTATGCGCTGAATCTGCGGCTCGCCGCGGGTGAGAGTTCCGGTCTTGTCGAAGGCCACCGCCTTCAGCGAGCCCAGTAGCTCCAGCGGTGCACCGCCTTTTACGAGAACCCCGCCTCGTGCGGCCCGTGCCACGCCGGACAGGACCGCGCTCGGCGTGGCGATGGCCAGTGCGCACGGGCTCGCAGCGACCAGAACCGCCATGGCCCGGTAGAAACTGTCACTGAACGGCTCGTCCACCACCACCCATGCGAAGAGCAGAACGAACGCGAGCAGCAGGACGAGCGGCACGAAGATTCGCTCGAAGCGGTCGGTAAAGCGTTGGGTCGGCGATTTCTGGGTCTCGGCCTCGCTCACCATCTCCACGACCTTTGCGAGCGTGCTTTCGCTCGAAAGGCGCGTGACCTCGACCTCAATCAGGCCGCTGCCGTTGATGGTCCCGGCGAATGTCCGGCTGGCCGCCTCGACCTGCTGCGGATTGGAGCGGGCAAGCGTCTCATCCGGCACGGCATGTTTGTCCACCGGCATGCTTTCGCCGGTCACGGGTGCCTGATTGATGCTGGTCGTGCCCTTCACGATGAAGCCGTCGGCCGGGATGCGGGCATCGGGCCTGACAACGATGACATCGCCCGGCACTAGCTTTTCTACGGCGATCTCTTCGCTGCCGCCGCTTTCCAGCCGGAGCAGTGCTGTTTGCGGTGCCAGCTCGGCCAAAGCCGCGATTGCGCGCTTGGCCCGCCCCATCGCGTAATGCTCCAGCGCGTGGCCGAGGCTGAACAGGAACAACAGCAGCGCCCCTTCGGCAAAGGCGCCCAGCGCAGCCGCTCCCGCAGCTGCGACCAGCATCAGGGTATCGATTTCGAATTTGCGCTGCCGCAGATTGTCGAAAGCCTCCCGCAGGGTGAAGAAGCCACCGAAAAAGTAGGCTGCGACATACAGCACAGTCGGCAACCAGTCCGGCGCGCCGGAAACCAGCTTCTCAATCGCAAAACCGATGCCCAGCATTATGCCGCTGGTGAGGGCAAAGATCAGTTCGGTGTTGGGCCCCAGGAAGTTCCCGTGATCGTGGTTATGATCCCGGCCCGCTTCGTCGTGGTCATGCCCGGCATACGCATCGCCCGCCGACCCTGCGCCGGAAGGCTGGTCTCGCCGGACGTCCAACCGGGCCAAGGCCTCCTCCAGATCCCGCTCGGAGATCTGTTGCATATCGTATTCTATGCGAAGCTTGCCTGCGACATTGGCGCCCGCTTCCAGAACGCCGGGCAACTTGCGCAACTGTTCACCGACCGAACGCGCCTTGCGTTGATGACCGATCCCCTCGACCGACCACAGGAGGTGGCCATAGCGTTCCGCGATCGCAGCGCCGGCGGCCCGGGCAATACCGCGAATGCGCGACAGGGAGACGATTTCGGGATCGTAGTGAATGCACAGCAGCGCCGGCTTGTCGTCCTCGGCGGCCAGAACATGAGCCTGATCGATTCCTTGCCGTGCGACAAGATTGGCGGTCAGGCGCTGCACGCAACCGTCGTTCTCATCGGGAATATCAGGAAGAACGAGCGGGATTTCGAGTTTCAGCTTCTCTGCCATCAAAAAGATCCACTTTTGCTTTGCATGAGCGTTTGGGCCCCGACCCTGATCCTGCCGTTGGTACGATCAGGCCCTCCAGAGGAAACCAAAGGGCTGCGCGGATGATCGTCAGGTGATTTCAGACCACTCGCGGCGCTCTGTGCGAGTGAGATTGCGCCGAATGCGATCCCACCACTTTTCCCGCCAGCTTCGTTTGTCCTCATCCGTTTGCAGGACAAGCCGAGCTATGGCCGGAAGCACGAACAAGGTGAGTGCCGTGGCGGTGATCAGACCGCCGATGACGACGGTAGCCAGCGGTCGCTGCACTTCTGCCCCGGTGCCGGTGGCTATCGCCATGGGCACGAAGCCGAGCGACGCCACCAGTGCCGTCATCAGGACCGGCCGCAAGCGAGCCAGTGCGCCTTCGCAAATGGCATCGTCGAGGGCCAGTCCCGCATCGAGCCGCTGGCGGATCGCGGTCATCATCACGAGGCCATTGAGGACGGCAACGCCCGACAATGCGATGAAGCCGACCGCAGCGGAGACCGAGAACGGCATACCCCTGAGAGCCAATGCGAAAACACCGCCTGCAAGCGCCATCGGGATCGCGCTGAACACCGACAAGGCCGGAATCCATCCGCCCAGCGCCATGAACAGCAGCAAGAGGACGACCGTGAAGCAGATCGGCACCACGATAGAGAGCCGTTCCTTCGCGGCCTGCAGGTTCTGGTACTGCCCGCCCCATTCGATGAAGGATGCGGGCGGCAGTTCGACCCTGTCGCCCACCTGTGCCTGCGCTTCTTCCACGAACGAGCCGAGATCGCGCTCGCGGACATTAGCGGATACGATCACGAGCCTGCGGCCCTGCTCGCGGCGAACTTCTGCCAGCCCGTCGACCACCCGGAACTCGGCAACCGAGCGCAAGGGTATCGTCGAACCGCCCGGCAGCAGGATCGGGAGCGCACCGAGCTGGTCGAAATCGTCCCGCGCCGCATTCGACAGGCGAACGACGACATCGAACCGGCGGTCGCCTTCGAAGACCAGCCCGGCGGGCCTGCCTCCAAGAGCAATGGCGACCGATTGGGCCACGTCTTCGACCGTAAGGCCATAACGCGCGATGGTGGGCCGGTCGAACGCGATGTCGAGCGTCGGGAAGCCGGTCACCTGCTGGACCTTGACGTCGGCCGCGCCCTCGATGCCCTGCAGAACCCCGGCAACCTCGTTAGCAGCAGCGGTCATAGCGGTGAGATCGTCGCCATAGAGCTTGACGGCGAGATCGCCGCGTACGCCCGCGATCAGCTCGTTGAAGCGAAGCTCGATCGGCTGGCTGAACTCGTAGGCATTGCCCACGAGGGTACCAAGCGCGCTTTCCATCTCGGTAACCAGGTCATCCTTGGACAGACCAGGATCCGGCCATTCGTCGCGCGGTTTGAGAATAACATAGGCATCGGACGCGTTGGGCGGCATCGGATCGGTTGCCACCTCGGCCGTGCCGGTGCGGGAGAAGACCAGTGCGACCTGCGGAAACTGCTCAAGCCGGTTTTCGACCTTGCGCTGCATTTCGAGCGACCGCTCGAGCGGGGTCGACGGGATGCGCAGGGCCTGCACGGCGAGGTCGCGCTCGTCGAGTTGCGGCGTGAATTCGCTGCCAAGGAAGCTGAATATGAAGGCAGCGACCGCGAACAGTCCCGCCCCTACGCCGATCACCGGCCACGGACGCGCTATGGCGCGGCGCAGCGCGGGCCCATAGCGTTCCTTTGCCAGGCGAACCGGCTTCACTTCCTTTTCGGTGAGCTTTTTGTTGAGCAGCACAGCGATGATCGCTGGCACGAAAGTCAGCGACAGGACGAACGCCGAAGCCAGCGCCAGCATCACCGTGATGGCCATGGGCGAGAAGGTCTTGCCTTCCACCCCGGTGAAAGTGAGCAGAGGCGCGTAGACCAGCAGGATGATCGCCTGCCCATAAACGGTCGGCTTGATCATTTCCTGCGCCGCCAGTCTCGTTTCCGTCAGCCTCTCGCCCAACGTGAGCAGCCGCCCTTCGCTGTGCTGGCGGGCGGCAAGTCGCGCAACGCTGTTTTCGACGATGATGACCGCTCCGTCGACGATCAGGCCGAAGTCGAGCGCGCCAAGGCTCATCAGATTACCCGATACGCCAAGGCGGTTCATGCCGATCGCGGCCATCAGCATCGATATCGGAATGACCAGCGCGGCGATGATCGCGGCGCGGATATTGCCAAGCAGCAGGAACAGCACCACGATAACGAGCAGCGCACCTTCGACGAGGTTCTTCTCGACAGTGGCAATGGTAGCATCGACCAGCGAGGAGCGATTGTAGACAATCTCCGCTTCGACCCCGTCCGGCAGCGAAGCGCGTACCTCCTCAAGCCGTTCGGCGGCCTGCGCCGAAACGGTGCGGCTGTTTTCGCCTGCACGCATAAGCACCGTGCCCACCACCGCCTCGTCGCCGTTGAGCGAAGCCGCGCCGGTTCTGAGCTCGCCACCGACGCTGACGGTCGCGACATCGACGATGCGGATCGGAACGCCTTCGCGTGTCGCGACAACGGCCTGCTCGATATCTTCGATGCTGCCGAGCCGGGCATCGACCCGCGCGAGCAATGCCTCACCCGCGCGGTCGACGAAGTTCGCACCCTCGGCAAGGTTGGCAGCCTCCAGCGCATTGATCAGGTCGTCGAACGACAGGCCGTAGCCGGTCAGGCGCGACGGATCGGGCTGGACGAGATATTTCTTCTCGAAGCCGCCGATGGAATCCACGCCGGCGACGCCCGGTGTCGAGCGCATCAGCGGCGCCACGATCCAGTCCTGTACCGTGCGCAAATACGCGGCCTTTGCGACATCGCTGTCCAGCCTGTCGCCACGTTCGGTGACGAAGCTGCCGTCCGCCTGCCATCCGGTCGTGCCGCCTACAGGGGCGCCGTTCCCGCCGGGGTGCTCATATTCGATCGTGTACATGAGCACTTCGCCGAGACCGGTCGATATCGGGCCCATGATCGGTTCCGCGCCTTCCGGCAGCGCAGCGGTCAGGGGAGCCAGACGCTCGTTCACCTGTTGGCGTGCGAAATAGAGATCGGTCCCCTCCTCGAAGATGGCGGTGACCTGACTGAACCCGTTGCGCGAGATCGAGCGTGTGAAGTCGAGCCCCTCGATCCCTGCCAGGCCGGTCTCGATCGGATAGGTCACCTGGGTTTCAACTTGCGCAGGCGACAGTGCCGGCGCCTCGGTGTTGATCTGCACCTGAACGTTGGTGATGTCCGGCACAGCATCGATCGGAAGCTTGAGCAGGTTCATCGCCCCCCAGATTGCGGCGCCGACCGTCAGGACGATCATGGCCCAGCGGAAACGAACCGCGACATCGAGGATCATCCCGATCAGGCCATGAGATTGGCGCCCCTCGCGATGGGGGCTTTCGATTACGTTATCAGTGGCCATGGGAAGCACTGTCCTTTTCGAGTTCTGCCTTGAGCAGGAAGGCGTTCTTGGTCGCGATGCGCCAGGTCGGCTGCAGGCCAGACACGATGGTCACCATGCCTCCCGACCGCGAGCCCGTGACGACGTCGCGAGCCTGGAAACCGCGCCGGGTCTGCACGAACACCACTTCTTTCCCATCGATGGTCTGGACCGCGTCTTCCGGCACAGCCACGCGTGTCTCGTCGACCTCACCCGAGGGACGAATAGTGGCCTGGAGAAATGCGCCGGGCTGCAAGCCGGGAATGGGCCTGGCGAGCGACAGCACGGCCGTCGCGCTGCGACTTTCGGGATCGAGCGAGGGCGTCACCGAACGGACCCGCGCGCCGACTTCTCGGCCATCCCCCATTTCCAGAGCGGCCTCGTCACCGGGCTGGATACGGACAGCATCGGCCGATGGCAGGGCCACGTCGACCTGAATCCCGCTGGGATTGACCACGCGATAGAGTTCCTCGCCGGCGTTGACGAAGGAGCCGAGCACAATTGGTGCCGCCGTGACCCGGCCCGAGAGCGGACTGGTCACCGCTAGTGATCGCCCGTCTCCGCTGACGCCGGCCGCTGTCGAGGCCGCACGGGCACGCGACAGCTCCGACTGCGCAACCTGCAGATTGGCCCGTGCCGCTTCGAGATCCTGTCGCGCCGTGACATTGGCTTCGAATAGACGCTGTTCGCGTTCATAAATTGCCGACAACTCGCCGACCCGGGCCTGTGCTGCGCTTACTTGCGCGGCGAGCCCGGCGGCATCGGCACTCTCGAGTCGGGCAATGGTTTCGCCCTCCCGCACGTAATCACCCAACGTCTTCCCGACGCTGCGCACGACACCCGATGCCCGGGCATCGATCCGCGCACTGGCGGCCGGACTGGCCGTGACCGTTGCGGGAAAGACGAGTTCGACGACGGATCCTCTGCCGACCGTTTCGATCACGATTTCCGAGGCACGGATCTGCTCGGGGGTGATCTCGACCAACCCTTCGGACACCCCGTCATCGGCGTGATCATCACCATCGCCATTCTCTTCCCCTTCGGCGTGTTCTTTTTCTCCTGCATCACGCGGGTCCCCGCCGCTGTCGGGCCAGAATACAAAGGCAGCAAGGATCAGGATGACGAGGCCGATGGCAACGGCCAGACGTTTGCGATTCATGATAGAGGTCCTCATTGCGCAGCGAGCCAGATGAGCTCGGCCGCGAGACGGCCACGGTCTTCCCGGGCCTGGATCAGGGCTTCACGGATGGTGTCGCGTGCCTCGGCGGCCGCCAACACCTCGATGAGCGGGAAGCGGCCATTGCGATAACCGATATTGACGAGCCGAAGGGCTTCCTCGGCTTGCGGCAGCGAGGTCTGAGCGAGAGTTTCGACCCGGGTTTCGGCGGCAAGGTAGCGCGAGCGCGCCTGCTCAATCTCCAGCCGATAATCAGCCAGCGCTACAGCCTCGCGTGCATTCGCAGCACGCAGGCGCGCCTGCGCGGCGGCGATGTTCCCCTGGTTGCGATTGGCAAAGGGTAGCGGGATCGAGACCCCAACGAGAAACGCCTGCTCATTGCTTTGCTCGAACCGTCGAACACCTGCGGAGATGACCGGGTCGGGCACCGCTATTGAGCGTTCGCGATCAATCGCGGCATCGGCCGCCTCGCGCTCGGCACGGGCGACCTGGAGACGCAGGGATCCTTCGGAAGCAAGCAGGTTGGCAGGCGGCACGATTGCCGGGAAATCTGCGGGCACGAAGGGCGCGGAAGCGGTATCGCTCCACAGTGCTGCCAAGGCAGTGCGTGAAGCGAGTGAGGCAGCCTCTGCCGCCTGCAACTCTGCTTCGGCTTCCGCGACTGCCGCTTCAGCCCGCAACGCGCGCAAGGGCGGCTCTCGGCCGACTTCGACCAGCAAGCCTGCGATACGCGCCAGTTCGCGGTTGCGTTCGACGATATCGCGCGCGAGTTCGAGCCGCGAGGCAGCGGCGACCGCCTCGACATAGCGAGCGCGAACCTCGCGGCCGAGCCGGGCCGTGGCCAGCTCGCCCTCCAGCGAAGCCACCAGGGCTTCGGCTTCGGCCGAACGAACACGGGCTCCGCGCTTGCCGCCCAGTTCGAGACGTTGCCCCACCGAAAGCGTGTAGTCGGTGGCGGACAACCCCGAAAAAGCCCCGGTGCCCGCGAAGTTTTCGGCTTCGAAGGAGAGCTCGGGGTTGGGCCTCAACCGGGCTTGATCGATGAGTGCGCGGGCTGCCGCAGCGTCTTCGATCGGCCCGATGAGCCGCGGGTTGACGGGGTTTTCGGAGCTGGTCTCAACGACTCCGCTCCGTTCGAGCGCGTCGTCGAGCGACAGGACGGGTGTGTCCTCCGCTGCGGCCGGCCCGGCGAACAATGCGAGACTTAAGCCCCATACAAGGGAGCCCCGCCAGAAACTGGCGTTCATGGATCATGATTTCCTCTAAGAATTTACGCAAAGCGCCGTGAACGGCGCAGTGGCGGAAATTCAGGCGCGAGGAGGGCGCTTCGGCAGGTCGCGCTCTACGGATGCGAGCCGCGCCACACGCAAGGGAAGGCGCGTGGAAGCCATGAATATCTGGGCATCAAACGCTTGACCGCGTTCCAGCGCCGTTGATACATGATGACAATGGCCATGTGTGCATGTGGCGCTTTTCTCAGCTGGCTGCTTGTCGGTTTCCCCGCCCCCATTCGAATGGGAAGCCATCATTTCGACGACCGTTGGAACGTCTTCCGCCGAGCATTCCAGAGCTTCCGCGACCGGGGCAAATAGCACGCCGATCGCTGCAAGCAGCACCAGGAATGACCTGAAGGGAAAAGCTTGGCTCAGCCGGACCATGCCTGCCTCATATAGAACCAAGGTGTGACAGTAAAGATATAAATTCAGCGTTATGTTATATCAAAAATGATGGATATCTATAAAATATTTCAACTAATTATGGATGATTTAGTAAGTCGAAATAACTTGTAGAAAATAGAATATTTAAAAAATTTGTTGACGCACTTTCGGTGAAAAATTGTATGAAACTTGAGTCTCAAATTTCCTAACAATATGGTCGTTCTGTTTAGGCTCGGGACCCATTGATTTGAGAGGCACGTTCTGATTCGAGCTCCGTAAGGAGACCGAGCATGAGCGACCTGTACTGGCTGACGGATGAGCAGATGACGCGTCTGTCGCCGTATTTTCCCAAGAGCCATGGAAGGCCACGGGTTGATGATCGGCGGGTGCTGAGCCTAGGTGCACATAGCATGTTTACATCCGTCATGCCGTAAATCCATGGCGGCGTGCGTTGAGGGTCACGGTGAAGCAAATGATGAGCAATGCGATCATTGTTGGGGCAAAGGCACCGACGCCGAACTGATCAAGCAGGACACCACCGATCATGCCTCCGCCAGCAATCGCCGTGTTCCATGCCGTCACGAGCATCGATTGCGCAAGGTCAGCCGCAGGTCCGGCCGTTTTTGCACTCGCGGTCTGGAAAAGAGTGGCGCATCCCCCGAAAGCGAGGCCCCACAGCGCAGTAGCGCCATACATCGCAATGGGCGCTTCGTCTCCGATCCAGAAGGCGAGTGACGCGAGGCCAAAAAGCGCGGTGCTTGCAAGCGTCAGGACGCGCAGCCATCGATCGATAAATACCCCGATGGCTCAGATGCCCATCAGTGACGCCAGACCAAATGTCAGCAAGACGGTATCGACCTGACCCTCCATCTCGGCACGGGCGAGAAACGGGGCGATATAGGTGTAGAGAATATTGTGGGCGACGACGAAGGTGAGAACGACTAGAAGCACCGACCGGATTCCGGGAAGCGTGGCGACGCTTTTCACTGAGCGGCGCGCATTCCCGGGCTCTCCTGCGAAGTCTGGCACAGCGGCAAGGACCCAGGCGATGAGGATGACGGTCATGCCGCTCATCAGGCCGAAGCAGGCTCGCCAACCGACCAGTGCGCCCAGGAAGGTGTCTGCCGGTACTCCCAGTGAGAGCGCCAACGGGGTGCCGACCATCGCAATGGCGAGGGCACGCCCCTTGAGGTGCTCCGGTGCCATGCGGGCGGCATAACCAGTGGCAAGCGCCCAGAGTAGGCCGGCCGAAACCCCGGCGACGAAGCGCGCGAGCATCGTGAGCGAATAGTCTGGTGAAATGGCGGTAATCGTATTGGCGACCAGGAAGCCGGCAATCGCAGCCAGCAGAAGCGGGCGGCGTCGCATACCTTGTGTCAGGGTGGTGAGCGGGATCGCTGCGACAAGCGAGCCGACGGCATAGACCGTCACGAGCTGTCCGGCGGCAGCCTGCGACACATCAAGGCCGCTACTGATCAGCGGCAAAAGCCCTGCAGGCAGCGCCTCGGTCAGTATGGTGATGAAGGTAGCCATGGAAAGCGCCAACAAACCGCCCCAAGGAAGGCGGTCTGACGGAGTAGAGATCGCGGCGGTTTGCATGGTCGTCGATGGCGGGCTTCGCCGGCACTTCATCCTTCTTGCCGTGCTATGCCGATGGTGTTCGGGCGAACCTGTTGCTGGTGATGATGCGCTCGAAGCCAGATGGTTCGACCTTGCGGACCTCAAGGACGCAAACGTCGCGCTCAGTCTGAATGTCAGCGAGGTTGCATGGCAGGCCGCCGCCATGCGCGATGATTTTTCCGAAATTCTGTAACAGCCCTTGCCAGAAAGCTGGTTGGGACATCAGCCGAGGCCTCTGTTCGGGTAAGCTACTCCCTGCTGGCCTTCTTTTGCCCCGGCTGGCCCGCGCGCTTGCAGCAAAAGAAAACGCCCAAGCGCCGCCTTCCGCGAGCTTCGATCTAGCGCGAAATGTGTGTTGGAGAGCGCTGCCCCGTCGAGTAGTGCCTGAATGTAACCCGACACTGTGTCGGCAGCCATGATGAGCGCAGCATCGAGGGTGTGGACGTAACGGCTAGTAATCGAGCCCGATGCGTGGCCGAGTAATGCCGCAATGGTGATCTCGGTGAAGCCTAAATCGTTCGCTATGCTGGCGAAGCTATGTCGAAGCGTATGGGCGGTGAGGTCCGATAACTCCGTATCGGCGAAGATTTTTTCCCAATGGCGGGGGAAGCTGCCGAACGGCCCTTGGGGGTTTCTCTCGCCTGGAAACACATAGACGCTGTCATCGCCCGTCTGGCGCTCGTCGAAATACTCCACGATGGGCAGTCCCATCGGCCGAACTGACTGGCCTTCTTTGGTGTCCTCGAACCGGAAGGCGCTGCCTTCCGTGTCTATTTCCGCTTTCTTAGCCTCAATGATCTCTCCGCGTCGGCAGCCTGACATAGCGATGACCCGGATGATATCGACCGTTCTCGTGTAGCGCGGGTCCAGTGCTGCTTTGGCGAGGATACGCCCAAGAGTGCGATATTCCTCCTCGCTTAGCCGACGCTTGCGCACCGCGTCTTTCGGTTTGCGGACACCGTGAGCAGGATTGCCTTCAATGATGCCAAGTTCATCCCGCGCATAGGTGAAGATGCCGCCCAGCAGACCGACCGTCCGGCTAGCCGCTCCAAGGCCACCTCGGACAATGGACTTGCCGCGCAGCTTGTTCGTCCTTTCTGTGGAGCGCGTCTTGCCGGCCATGATGTCTTTCATCATCGCTGTCACGTCCGCCTTGGTGACGTGGGTTACGCGCTTCGAGCCGAGCAACGGGATGATGTGGCGAGTGATCCGGCCGAGATCGGTAATCTTTGTGCTGCCCTTTTTGGGCCGTCCGCCTTTGCCGAGAATCCGGCCGGCTTCCAATTCCGCCATATACAGCTCGCACAATTCCTTGACCGACATCGCCCGGCGGGCGCCGTTTCGATCTTCGAGCGGGTCGTTGCCCTTGGCGACATCAGCTAGCGCCTGGATCGCCAACGTCCGCGCCTGCTCCGCCGTGACGGTGCCATGACGACCAAGCTTCATCCGGCGCCGGACATTGTTGGCATTGCGGTAGTCGACGAAATAGGTGCGCGTGCCGGAGGGCAGGACGAATACGCCGAAGCCTTTCAGATCGCTGCACCAAACAGTATATTGCCGATCGCGCAGGCTGGCTTTGTCGACGACGGTTTTCGTCAGTTTTGGCATTTGCACCTCGCTAGAGCGGGCCCAGAAAACTCACCAAAATCTCACCACCAGATCGAAAACTGTGGGGTGACTTTGCGTAGTCTGGAATACCCTCATTGTCAATAAATCACTGTATAAACAGTTACTTAGAGAGCTCTGGCGTTGGATTGAAAAGCCTAGCGTAGCGTTGTGGTTCTAGCTCCGAAGGCAGAGGCCAGAGGTTCGAATCCTCTCGGGTGCGCCATTCTTTCTCCAAAGAAATCAGCGCATTAGGCCATGAAATCCCCCGCGAGGTTCGCGCGAGGAATGCTCGATCTGTCCGGTGGCACATTTTTGGCACGGTTGGTGATTCCAAGGGTGCTGAACAGTGGCGACCATCAGAGAAAAATCCAAAGGCCAGTGCAGGTCCAGATCAGGCGTAAAGGCTGGCCGTTCCAGAGCGGCACCTTCCGCACGCGGAAGGAAGCACAGGCCTGGGCGCGCAAGACCGAGTCCGAAATGATCGCGGCCTGTTCGTCGATCAGACAGCAGCGCGCGAGACGACGCTGGCCGATCTCATTCAGGCCTATATCGAAGGCGTGACGGAGAACCGTCACAGCGAGAACGCCCGTGTCTTGGAGCGGCTGCGGCTGGAACGGTTTTTGCGAACAGAGAAAGAGCTTTGCTCCTACTACATCATCAATCTGCGCCCCGAGCATTTCGAGACCTATCGCGACAGGCGGCTGGGGCAGCGAGTTTCGCGCGGCAATAATACGTCGGTGACGCGCGGCACAATCGCGCCTTCGACCGTGAAGCGCGAGCTCAACCTGCTCAAGCGCGTGATCGATTACCGCCGCCGCTGGCTCGGTATCCAGCTCAATCCCGTCAATGCACAGGACGTGAAGCGTCCGACAGTGCAGGACGAGCACGATGTCAGGCTCAGTGACGAGGAACGCGAGGCCTTGATGGACGCCTGCCGTTCAGCACGCAATCCGCTGCTTGCGCCCTTTGTCGAGCTCGGCTTCGAGACAGGTGCACGGCGCGGCAGTCTCCTGCGGCTCGAATGGTCAGACCTGAATCTGAGGCAGGCCACCGCGCTCTTGCGCGGGATGAAGAATAGCCCGAATCCCGACAAGATCTTCCAGCGGGAAAACCCCTTCATTCGCCACATCGTGCTGCGCAAGCGAACGCACATGGATTTTGCACCACGCAGACGAATTCGAAGACTGCTGGGCCAGAGTTAGCACCACCTAGCCCTTTCACTGATTTCTCAAATCTGACGCTGTTTGGCCGTCTGCGCCTATCGGTCAACTGGCTGCCCGCATAATCGTGTTGCCAGTTCAACTGCCGATCGCATTGAAGCGATGGTTGATTGGTTCTTTTCCAATTTTGAAGACCCCGTCCACGAAACACCATATAATAGCAGGGAAGGTGGCTATCTCTATATTTGGGGAGGTCCCTATGACGCGACCGATGAGCTCTATCAGGCATTTCCTGAAGCAAGTGATACGGAAATCGAGCAGGTAGTTGCTGAGATCGAGTCCGATGGCATTGGCGATTGGGCTCCGGCTGGAATTCGAATTCAGCCTGAAGATATTGATGTCGATGACGAGCTCACTCTTGATGAGCGCATTGCAGCGCTCTCAGAGCAGCTCGACCGAATCCAGGAGAGTGTTGCCTATTGGCGCAATCAGCCCCCTGGCATTGACCATAATCAGCCGCCTGATGAATTCCGCATCGCTCCTGATGACAAGGACTTGCAAGAGGTTGAGGAGAGCATTCAGGAAATACGCGTCGAGCTTGAAAAGCCGGATGCAAAAAATGCGGCTGACCCTACCGTTATCAATAATGCGGAAGGTCGATTCCGTAAGCTCGCTCGCAAGATTGCCGGTTGGCTCAAAAAGCTCGGGACAGGCTTGGTCATTGGCGTCGCTGGCGGCATAGGAAAAGTAATCGGCGAAAATATTGCCAGTGACCCGGAGGCTTTGCTTAGCAACCTTCAGGCTGCTGCTGACACACTTTCGGTTTGGGCAAGCTACCTATTCTGATTTTGGCACGTTCTGTAAGGACCGGGCTGTCTTGAGCTGAGGCTGAAATTTCGATCATCCGACTTCGATCCCTCGCACGCGAGTCCTATTCTTCGGCAGGGTCGGACGTTTGCAGCGATAACGAGCGCACCCAGCGCGACCTACCGCATTTCCACTCGTGGATGGACAGGAACAAGTCTGTCGTGTTTGTCAGCAGTGAGCGGCACTGATCAACAAACAGAGGCGTGACGAAGAGCCACGCTCTCCGTGTGCTTTCGCCACGAACTTTATCGATCACGCCGAGGCCGTCAGGCGGCACCAACACCGGAATCTCTTTGCCGCGATAAGTGCGATAGCGTGGCGATCCGTCATTATCCGTTGCGCGAATGTCCTTCAGCATTTCAAGCAATCGTGTCGAATGCCGATCGTCCCCATGTAGCGTCAGCTCGAAATGCTCGTTTGCGCGCTTGCTCGGCCAAGTGGTGAGGGCAGATATCCGAAGCTCGCTTGTAAACTTGTAGACCAAATCCTCCTCGTCGAGCCTCCAGGCATACTCGGGAGCGAGGGCATCGTGATTTACACCTCCCCATAAGCTCGCCTCAAAACTCTCGACCCGCAGTTCGAGATGTGTATCCTCCTCCTTCACCCTGATTGCTTGGTTCCGAGGCATGATCGCTCTCCCGTCTCGATAGATGAACGTCTCGCACGATCGGGAGCGACCGTCATGCGATGAACAGCGCCACCATGAACGTTCACTAGGGATCAGGTGCGCAGGATGGGAATCCGCCACAAATTTCATCGGTATATCTGGCCATAAGCGGCTGATGGCCGCCGCTATTCTAGTTCCTTGCAACCCCATCTTGTGCGATTTGCGCGTTGACCTCCCTAGCCAAGAATGTTTGATCTCTTAATAAAGCGAAGCGCAAATCGAGTGCCGAAGGCTCGAAGCCTGTTGGGGGATCATGCAGACACACATTTTCGGAGCTGGGGCGGGAATTGGGCGTTGGTTCGCTAGCAGGCCAATATTTTCCACGAATTCCACCTATGTATACGATATACACCGACGTCATATCGAAGAATTAAAGCAATTATATGGCGATCGTGCGAAGATGTTGGATGTTTCTGGGGCAGTGGCGGGAGATTATTTAAGGCCAGTTGCGGGAGAGTTCAGAAAAGGTGATTTATTCGTACTTGCTATACCAGAGTCCCAACTAGATAGCCTTTGTAGATCATTGAATCGGCACATCCCAGATGGATGCGCAGTATGCGTTATGACGTCTAGACAAGAGCAGCCGATAGCCCAGGTGAAGCAACTCTGTGATAGGGCAAGGGTTTTTGGCCTGCACCCACTTTTTGGCCCTACAGTTCCCGAGCCACATGGCCAAGCTATTGCATTGTGCGATCAAGCAACTGATTGGCGACATAGCGCTCAATTAGTGAAGCTATTGGAGAAAAGCGGATTAACGGTCGTGGTATTGCCCTCAGGTGATCATGATCGCCAGATGGCGTCGATACAGGCCCTTACGCATTTTACCCTTTTGGCTTTCGCGGGGGCGGTGGCATCGGGTGATTTCAAGTGGAAGGAGCTCATGCTCCTGAAAACGCCTCCGTTTCAATTCCTGAGTGCATTTGCTGCCAGGATTTTGATGGCTACTCCAGCAACCTATGCCACAATTCAAGCGTCCGAGTACGCAGCTGAGGCTCGGGGACGACTATTATCCAGCATATCAGCTATATCCGATGCGATAGATGCTGGAAATTTAGCCAATTTTATCGAGCGCCTGAGGGAGCCATTCACGGGATCGACCCTCAGCGAATTTTCCCAATTTTCATTCATAGCCGATAGGGCTGTGCACGCTCGCGAGAAATTTTATTTTGAGCTCTTGGATACGAAGCAAGTCTGCGTTTTTCGTCATGTGTCTCGGCAAGACCATCGTATTGGACGTGTTTTGAAGGTTAATTCGACTTCAATTGAGATTGAGGAGTACACTACAAAGACGGAATTGAGCGGTAGATCATTCTTTGCAGTTCCCTTCGATGAATGTTCTTTATCGGCCTATAGAAAATTGGGTATAAAACTATCATCCCCAAAAGTTCAAGAATTCAAAAAGAGTAATGTTCTTTTTATGAGTAGCGCAGATGCCAAGCAATGGCTTGATGAAAATGTTCTTTGTGTTCAAAGCACGATATCTACACCGAACCCTTCAAACTACAATGAGTCCTTTTTTGAAAAAATCTCTCCAATGCTAATCGAAGAGATTTTGAGATGCGAGTTTGTGGATTCTTTCCGTCGGAAGGGGGAGATGACTCGCGCTACCGTGTTAGTGACGCATCACCCATCGGTTGAGCGTGAAACGATAGAAAATAAGCTGCGTTCAGTATGCTACGGTGAGGAACTGATCTGAATTTAGTCTATGGAACCGCTCGCGAAAACGACGTGTGGTTATGCTGCGTATGTTTGAGGCAAATGCCGGTTGAGGTTGACTTGTGGCGTGGCTTCCTGGCTGGCGTCTCGGCTCCGCACCTGTCTTTGGCACAAATTCGGCACAGTCGGGAGCGACGTGCAGCGATTGACAGCGATATCAGGCGATGATAAGTGCCCGATTTCGTTGAAAAACATCAATCAAATCAACGTGCTAGACAAGCCCCCGAAGGCAGAGGCCAGAGGTTCGAATCCTCTCGGGTGCGCCACTTTTCGATGGCCGATATGCTGCTGATGGATCGGCTTCCCAAGTTGGGAAGGCTCAGGCTGGCGGAAGTTCAATCCGGAACAATCCGTCCCTGAGAGATTCCTCATTCCATAGCCGACACGCTTCATCTGCCGTCCGCGAAACTGGACCTGTGTAGATGCACGTCGAGCAGCCGATCCAGAAATGTCCGTCTTTGCTGCCCAAAACAGGCATGCCCGCATCCGCCGGGCAAGGCTTGGCTAGCATATGCGTGGAACTTCCCCGGTTGGCCAGTGGCTACACAAATTTCGAGAAGGCCGCTCGAAACGGCGGCTGCCCGGACCGGACAACCTACACTCGTGTACCAAAGCCGCAGCCGGAGTGGCGAGGCGGATTCGCGCTGATTTAAATCAGTTTTTTGGCTATTTTTCGGTTTCGGCTGTCTCACGGGCGGCTTGCCCGGCGGCCACGAGCCGCTCTCCCATCAATACCGCCGCATCCGCGGTCAGGGTGATGGCGATACCGTTCGGGCCATCCACGACCACATGGCCATCCTCTACATTTGCTTCGCCTGCTACATCATATGGTTGGCGCAGGGTATCGTCTGCCATTTCACTACTCCGCGATTCCCACCGCTTACCCAAGATAGAGGTAATCGCTGTTGAAGTCGCCACGCTTTTCCAACGCCGCCCTATCCAAAATCTCCACATGGGATGATTTTAACAGACACAGGCCAGCCTCTCTCAATTGCCGGATTACCCTGTTTACATGCACAGCCGTCAGCCCGCAAATCTCCGCCAGATCGGTCTGGGTCAATTCCAGTTCAAATTGCAGGCCGTCCGACAAACCGACTGACTCCAATCGCGCATTTGTTTCGCAGATGAAATGAGCCACGCGGCCCACCGCATCCAGTCTTCCCAACCGGAACAGCCATGCCCTGTGCATCGCCGCATCCAGTAGGGTTGAAAACCATAATTTGCGCGCAAGTTCCGGCCGGGGCGCGATAATTTCGGCGAGCGTGCTGTGCGGCACGATTCCCACCTCGGCGCGGGTCAAAGTACCGATGCTGTGATCGAGTGTTTTCATTGGGTAAGCGTGAAGATCGACAAACTCTCCGGCAAGCTGAACCGCCACCAATTGCCGCCGCCCCTTCTTGTCATCGATGTAACGCGACATCAGGCCGCTTATTAGAAGTGTGCTAAAGGATACACTTTGCCCTGCATGTATAAATGTTGTTCGCGGTTCGATGATTTTGACTTCATGAATCGAACCTTCAATTAATTTTGCTTCTTCTTCTGTTAGCTCAATCCCTCGTTTGTTGATGAGAAACCGCTGGGTGAACATTTACATCCTCTGCTAACGGAATTTACTATGCGAGCGAGGGTGTTAGCCTATTCAGATTGAATGGGAGATTACAAAGAACTTGATCGTTGTTAAGTTCAGGCGGGCAGGAAGCGGCCACCGGGGCGCACTGCTGGCGCACCGGCCTGCCGGTACTCGTTGGCCAGCGCCCCTTGGTCTATGACGGAAAAAGGCCGCGCGATGGCCCCATAGTGCATGGGTAAATCGCGCGGCCATCATTCATTCGCAGATTTCTATGCGTCGGCCCGCCGTAGCGCGCGCCGCCGCGCAAAGATGTTGAGCGTCTCTACCGCGGCCGAAAAGGCCATTGCGGCATAAATATAGCCCTTGGGCACATGCGCGCCAAAGCCTTCGGCGATCAGCGTCGTACCGATAAGCAGCAGGAAGGCGAGTGCGAGCATGACCACGGTCGGATTACGCTCGATAAAATTGGCGAGCGGCGTTGCCGCCACCAACATCACCGTGACCGCAACAACAACGGCGATCACCATGATCGCGATATTGTCGGTCATCCCCACAGCGGTGATGATGCTGTCGAGCGAGAAGACCAGATCGAGCAGAATGATCTGACCGATGGCTGCCGCAAAACCGATCGACACCGGCGCGTCGAACATGTCGTCATTGGGCGTCGGGTCGATATTGTGATGGATTTCCTTCGTCGCCTTCCAGACGAGGAAGAGGCCGCCACCGATCAGGATCATGTCGCGCCAGCTGATGCCGCGCCCGAACAGATCGAACACCGGCGCGGTCAGTTGCACAATCCAGGCGATCGATGCGAGAAGCAGCAGGCGCAGCCCAAGCGCCAGGCCGATGCCGACCCGTCTCGCGCGAACGCGATGTTGCTCGGGCAGCTTGTTGCTCAGCACCGATATGAAGATGAGATTGTCGATCCCCAGCACCACTTCCATGGCGACGAGGGTAGCAAGCGCCGCCCATGCGGCGGGCTCGCTGCCCAGAGCAACAAATCCTTCCATTAATGTCACGATGCTTGCCCCTTATTCCCGCTCGCCCGTCAGGTGGAGCAGCAACTGGAAGATGTTGACGAAGTTGAGGTAGAGCGACAATGCACCGAACACCGCCATTTTCGTTTCCGTCTCATGCCCCAGATTATGGGCATATTGGGACTTGATGTTCTGTGTGTCCCACGCCGTGAGGCCAGTGAACACCAAAACACCGATGACCGAGATGGCGAGTTGCAGCGTCGAGGACCCCAGAAACAGGTTGACGAGGCTGGCAATGATCACACCGATCACGCCCATGATCAGGAAGCTGCCGAAGCGCGACAGGTCCTGCCCTGTCGTGTAGCCCCACAGGCTCATCGAGAGGAACATCGTCGCGGCGATGAAGAATGTCTGCGCGATGCTCATGCCGGTGAAGACAAGGAAAATCGACGCCAGCGACAGGCCCATGACAGCGGAGAAGGCCCAGAAGGCAGTTTGCGCAGAGGACGCGCTCATCCGATCAATGCGGAAGGAGAAGAAGAAAACGAACGCCAGCGGCGCAAACATCACCACCCATTTGAGCGGCGTGCCAAATATCGGCTGATAGAGCGTCGGCGTAGAGGCCACCAGCATCGCGACAATGCCAGTGAGCAACACGCCCGAGGCCATGTAATTGTAGACCCGCAGCATGTGTTTGCGCAGCCCCGCATCGAATGCGGCAGGGTCACGCGCGACACCGCGAGGGAAAACCGGATTTTGATCGAACATCGAAAGCACCTCATTTGATCTGTTCAAATGAGCGCCTCTTTGCCGGTATGTGGATTTTGCAATTCAGACCGGCACCGAGAGCACTCGATGCGGTCCGACATCACGATTGCCGCAGCAATCGCCAGAGGGGCCCGGCCCGCAGCGCTTTAAATAGCGCTTCGCAGCCGGTCATTCAAGGGTTTCGCACTTTTCGGCGGTTTCGCCGGTTGCGAACGACTGAATTTTATTGAGGCGCGGGCGCTTCGACACGCCGCGCCGTCATGATTTTCACGGGCTCGGCAAGGATTTGTCCGGCCATGCCGTCTTCCGCACCCTTGGCCGGATCGATCTTCGCCGTCATGATGGCGCGGACCACGTCCATCCCCTCAACCACATGGCCGAACACGGCAAAGCCGCTATTGTCGCCCGGTTTCTCAGGATGCGCATCAAGGCTCGACATATCGCCCACGACGATGAAGAAATCCGACTGCGCCGTCCCCTCTTCCCGCCGCGCCATCGAGATTGCACCAGTCTTGTGAGACAGTCCGGTCAGCGTGGTCGGTTCATGAGCGATGGCTGGAGGCAATGGCTTGTCGCCGGGCTTCAGTTCGCGCACGCCCGCCTGAATGAGGCCAAAGTCCTTGGCCATGTTGAGCGCGCGGTAAAATTTCTGGCCATCGAACCGCTTGGCGTCGACATAGCGCAGGAAATTGGCGGTGGTGATCGGCGCGCGTTCCTCCTCCAGCTCCAGCACGATTGGACCTGCCGTCGTTTGTAAAGCGACGCGCACGGTGGCGGGTTTCGGCTGTTCCGGGCCTGCTTCCTCTGCGGGCGCGCTGATAGCTGCCGTTTGCGGCACGACATCCTGGGCCAGAGCGGCGACAGCGGATCCGGCGACCACACCAAAAGCGACCATAGCAAACAACGCGGAAATCTTTGTACGAACCATGATTATTGAATTTCTCTCATTTCACCATCGCCACCCTGCCTGCGCCCGGCAATGAAGATTTCCCATACGGCAAGGAACAATGCGGCAATCACCGGCCCCACTACGAGGCCGGACAGCCCGAAAAGTTGCAAGCCGCCAAGCGTGGCCACCAAAATGATATAATCGGGCATTCGCGTATCCCGGCCAACCAAAATGGGGCGAAGCACATTGTCGACGAGGCCAATGACGAAGACACCGCAAAAAACGAGGATGATCCCCTTCACGACCGCGCCGGTCGCAAAGAGATAGATCGCAACCGGTACCCAGACGATACCGGTGCCGACAGCGGGCAATAGCGAAAAGAAGGCCATTGACACCGCCCAGAGCAGCGCCCCGCCGATGCCCAGTCCCCAGAATATGATACCGCCCAGCGCGCCCTGCACCACGGCAACGATCATACTGCCCTTTATCGTCGCGCGTACGACAGAGATGAATTTTTCGGCAAGCGCCCGGCGCTGGACCGAATGAAGCGGCACGGCGTCAACCACAAGGTTTGACAGGAATGGCCCATCGCGCAGCAGGAAGAAAGTGAGGTAGAGCATGACGCCCAGCGACACGAAAACAGAGAAGGCCCCCTGCCCGAAACTTAGCGCCTGTGTCGCGACCGTTTCAAAGCTTGAGGCCATTCCGGAGCCGATCCGCTCTCGCAACGCCTCGAAATCGGTCACGCCCAGACGGCTTAGCTGCTGCTTGGCCCAATCCGGCAATGCGTGCTGTATCTGCGCAAAATATTGGGCGAAATCGATCTGGCCGGTCTGAATGCCCTGATAGATCGAGGCCGCCTGTTGCAGGAGCAGGCTGCCCAATATGATGGTGGGAACGATGACGATGGCGATCAGCGTCAGCAGCGTCAGCGCGGCCATGGAATTGCGCCGCTTCGGATTGACCTCAAGCAGCCATTTCTGCATCGGCGCGAAAATGATCGCCATAACGACAGCCCATAAAATGGCGTCGAAAAAGGTCCAGACCAGCCAAACGAACGCCAGCGTCGCGGCAATCAGCAGCGCCATGAAAACCTTGTCTTCCAACCGGCGCATCACAGGCACTCTCATTCACTCCCTACAGCCCACACGCGATTGATGGTGAACAAAACGCATGCAGTCAATGGGTGCCCGCAAATGGCAGGTGGCCCATGGTCAAAGATGTCGATCTGTCCGGGCACAAGGACCCGAAATAAAAAGAAACCGGAGACACCTGCGTGTCCCCGGTCACTTTAAAGCTGATGGTCAGCCGAACTTCCTTTGGTCGGACGAGATGCGCGACGCACCCCGTCCAGCCGAAATTAGAAGTCCATGCCGCCCATGCCGCCCATACCGCCCATGCCACCGGGCATTGCGGGCATTGCGGCCTTGTCTTCGGGCAGCTCTGCAACGCTGGCTTCGGTCGTGATCAGCAGACCGGCAACCGATGCGGCGTCCTGCAACGCAGCGCGTACCACCTTGGTCGGATCGATAACGCCAGCAGCAACCAGATTTTCGTACACATCGGTCGATGCGTTGAAACCGAAACTGGTGTCATTCTGATCGAGAAGCTTGCCAGCGACGACGGCGCCGTCGAAACCGGCATTCTGCGCGATCTGGCGAACCGGAGCCTGCAGAGCCTTGCGAACAATGTCGACGCCACGGGTCTGGTCGTCATTCTTGCCAGCGAGATTTTCGAGCGTCTTGATGGCATAGAGCAGAGCGGTACCGCCGCCCGGAACGATGCCCTCCTCAACCGCAGCGCGGGTGGCGTGCAGCGCGTCATCAACGCGGTCCTTACGCTCCTTCACTTCGATTTCGGTCGCGCCGCCGACCTTGATCACGGCAACACCGCCGGCGAGCTTCGCCAGACGTTCCTGCAGCTTTTCGCGGTCATAGTCGCTGGTCGTGGTTTCAATCTGCGCACGGATCTGCTCAACGCGGCCCTTGATCGCTTCGGCATCGCCCGAACCATCGACGATGGTGGTGTTGTCCTTGTCGATCGTGACGCGCTTGGCTTCACCGAGCATGCCGAGCGTGACGTTCTCAAGCTTGATGCCGAGGTCTTCGCTGATCATCTGACCGTTGGTCAGGATCGCGATGTCTTCCAGCATCGCCTTGCGACGATCGCCGAAGCCCGGTGCCTTGACGGCTGCGACCTTCAGGCCGCCACGCAGCTTGTTGACGACCAGCGTAGCGAGCGCTTCGCCTTCGATATCCTCTGCGATGATCAGCAGCGGACGGCCCGACTGCACAGTCGCTTCAAGGACCGGCAACATCGCCTGCAGGTTCGACAACTTCTTCTCGTGGATCAGGATATAGGGATCCTGAAGCTCGACCAGCATCTTCTCGGGGTTGGTGATGAAGTAGGGCGACAGATAGCCGCGATCGAACTGCATGCCTTCAACGACATCCAGTTCAAAGTCGAGGCCCTTGGCTTCCTCAACGGTGATGACGCCTTCCTTGCCAACCTTTTCCATCGCCTTGGCGATTTCGGTCCCGACTTCTTCGTCGCCATTGGCCGAGATGATGCCAACCTGAGCGATTTCATTCGAACCCGAAACCGGCTTCGAACGGCTCTTCAGATCTTCGATGACTTTCGCAACAGCCAGATCGATGCCACGCTTCAGATCCATCGGGTTCATGCCGGCAGCAACCGACTTCATGCCCTCGCGGACAATGGCCTGCGCCAGAACGGTGGCGGTAGTGGTGCCGTCACCAGCAACATCATTGGTCTTCGAAGCGACTTCGCGGACCATCTGCGCACCCATATTCTCGAACTTATCCTTCAGTTCGATTTCCTTGGCGACGCTGACGCCGTCCTTGGTGATGCGGGGTGCGCCGAAGCTCTTGTCGATAACGACGTTGCGGCCCTTGGGACCGAGCGTCACCTTCACCGCGTCGGCGAGGATGTCGACACCGCGCAGAATACGCTCACGGGCGTCGCGCGAAAATTTTACGTCTTTTGCAGCCATGGTTGTTCCCTCTGCTTTCTATAAGTTACTGCGAACGATCTCAGGCAACGACGCCGAGAATGTCCGATTCTTTCATGATGAGCAGGTCTTCACCGTCGACCTTTACTTCGGTGCCCGACCATTTGCCGAACAGAATGCGGTCACCCGCCTTCACGTCGAGCGGCGTGACCTTGCCGTCTTCGGCCTTGGCGCCGGTGCCCACGGAGACGACTTCGCCTTCCTGCGGCTTTTCCTTGGCGCTGTCGGGGATGATGATACCACCCGCGGTCTTTTCCTCGGCCTCTACGCGGCGAACGAGGACGCGGTCATGCAAAGGACGAAATCCCATAATTATGCCTTTCCCTTCCAATTGGGGGAATAGACCCTATATGAGCGTGGCCGCCAGATTGACGTCCAGCCAATTTCGGAATCCATCCCCTGATAAACTGACTTTTAGCACTCCTTTATGAAGAGTGCCAGCGCGAGCTATATGGGTGGCTCCGAAGGGCGATCAAGGGGGTCTGGAACAAAAAATTTCAACGGGCGTTGCCGCCGCCTGCAGCCGGTCATCCTATCTGCTCCACTGAGCCCGCAATTAGCGCTTATTTAACCAGTTTCCGGAAATAGGGACGGCACCAGATAGGCTTGGTTACTCAATTCGACAAACGGTTTTCCGGGCAATCGCAACCAAAGACCAAGCATCTGTTCTTCTCTCTTAAAAGGGTAATCTGATGAACAAGAAACTTCTCTCGCTAGCCCTGGTTGCGGGTGCCTTTTACAGTGCTCCCGCCCTTGCCGGAGATGGCAACGGACATCTCAGCATCGGCGTGACCGGCGGAACCCTCGGCATCGGACCCGAGGTCGGATACCGCGTCAACGAAACGATCGGCATCCGTGCCAACGCAACGTTCCTGTCGGTCAGCCACGACATCAGCTCCGACGATATCGACTATGACGGCAAGGTAAAGCTGAAGTCCGGCGGCGTCATGCTGGACGTCTATCCGTTCGGCGGCGGCTTCCGTATCTCCGGCGGTGCACGCATCAACAAGAACAAGGCGCGCGGCATCGGTCAGCCCACCGGCGGGACTTTTGACATCAACGGCCGATCCTATGATGCCTCCACGCTAGTGACGTCCGTACGCGCCGATACCGACATCAAGGATTTTGCCCCGGCGTTGACGCTCGGTTATGGCGGCGGCACGTCCTCCGGCTTCGTTTTCGGTATCGAGGCAGGCGCGCTTTTCCAGGGTAGCGTCAAGATCAAGCCGCTGACGATCACCGGCCAGTGCGCGACCACGCCGGCGCTCTGCCCCGGCCTGGCCGCCGACCTCGATGCGGAGCGCCAGAGCGTCAACAACGATATCGACGATTACAAGGTCTACCCGATCGTGCAGCTCACGGTCGGCTATCGTTTCTGATCCCGCCTGAATGCAAGAATTCCGGGGGTCTGCGGGCAACTGCAGGCCCCTTCTTTTACCCTTGCGCGCGGCAGTCGACGGGTTAAACCTTGCCGCCAACATATTCAGTTCAGGGAGCCATTCGTGACCTTTCTCAAAGCGGTCTGGCGTTTCATTGTCGCGATAAAGGACTTGATGGTCCTGTGTTTCCTGCTGCTTTTCTTTGGCGCGTTATATGCAGCGCTCAGCTTCAAGCCGGGCGACAGGCCGGTCAGCGCGCACGACGGGGCGCTGCTCGTCGATCTCGACGGATATCTGGTCGAACAGCCCGAAGAGGCCGATCCCATCTCCGCGCTGTTCGGCAGCGAAGCGCCGGTCAAACAATATCGGCTACGCGACGTGGTGTCGGCGGTCGAAACGGCAGGGGATGATGCGCGGGTGAAGGCCGTGGTGCTTGACCTCGATGGCTTCATGGGCGGGGGGCAGGTTTCGATCGAGCGCCTCGGCAAAGCGCTCGACACGGTCCGCACCAAGGGCAAGCCCGTCCTTTCCTACGCCACTGCCTATAATGACGACAGCTATCAGCTCGCCGCACATGGCAGCGAAATATGGCTGAACCCACTGGGCGGCGTCGCGATCACCGGTCCGGGCGGCTCCAACCTCTATTTCAAGGGGCTGATCGACAAGCTCGGCATCACCGCCCATATCTATCGCGTCGGCACCTACAAGAGCGCGGTCGAGCCGCTGATGCGCTCCGACCAGTCGCCCGAGGCGAAGGCAGCGATGCAGGCGCTGGCCGACAATCTTTGGTCGAACTGGCAGCAAGACGTAGGTAAGGCGCGACCGGGTGCGCAAATCGCGTCCTATTCCGCCAACCCCCTGCCCATCGTTCAGGCGGCGCGCGGCGATCTTGCCAATGCCGCCCTGGCCGCTCGCCTCGCCGACAAGCTGGGCGACCGACCCTCGTTCGAAGCCCGTGTGGCGGAGTTGGCCGGTGCGGGCAAAGGCGGCACGGAACCCGCCTTTGCGATGATTGCGCTCGGCGATTATACGCGCGCGCACCGCCCCTCGAATGACGGCGACATTGGCGTCCTGACCATTGCGGGCGACATCGTCGATGGCGAGGCCGGTCCCGGAACGGCTGCGGGCGACAGCATCGTCCAGCTGCTCGACGAAACGCTGGAGCAACGCGATCTGAAGGCGCTTGTCGTGCGCGTGGATTCACCGGGCGGATCGGTGCTGGCGTCCGAACGCATCCGCGCGGCGATCGCCAATGTACGCGCGCGCGGCATCCCCGTCGTAGCGTCGATGGGCAATGTCGCGGCGAGCGGCGGATATTGGGTATCGACCGCCGCCAACCGCATCATCGCCGAACCCGCGACCATTACCGGGTCGATCGGGGTGTTCGGCGTACTCCCGAGCTTCGAGGGGCTGTTGGAGAAGCTGGGCGTAACGACAGATGGCGTTCGCACGACCCCCTTGTCGGGTGAGCCGGACGTGCTGGGCGGCGTCAGCGAGACGTTCAACGACATATCCCAATTGGGCGTCGAGCATATTTATCGAAGGTTTCTTGGGCTGGTTGCAGCATCGCGCAATATGACGCCCGAACAGGTCGATGGCGTCGGGCAAGGACGCGTCTGGGATGGCGGGACAGCGCATCAGCTTGGGCTCGTGGACCGGTTCGGCGGTCTGGAAGAGGCGATTGTCGAAGCGGCCAAGCTCGCAAAAATTGATCCGGCAACCGCGCGTCCTTATTATATCGAGCCGCAGCCCGATCCCTTTACCGCGTTCGTGACGCGGATGATGGAATCGGAACAATCCGCACAGGCCCATGCGTCGGCGGGTAAGGACCTGCTGGGGCGTCAGGCCGACGCGCAAAAGGCGCTTGTGCTGCGCGCGGTCGATAGCGCCAGCGCGTTGGCGAGCGGCGGTTCGGTTCAGGCACGCTGCCTGGAATGCGAGGGCTATTCCATTGCGACGCGGCGCACCGATACCAAGAGCGAAGGCATGCTGATGCATGTCTTGACAAGGCTGGTGGACTGAGGGGCCAGATCATGACCGAAACGATAACCGGCTCATGCCTGTGCGGCGCATGTAGCTATAGCAGCAATGCCGAGCCCATCGACATCCGCGCGTGCCACTGCAAATTATGCCAGAAGGCGACCGGTGCGCCGATGTACGCGCGCGTTCGCGTTCCGCTCGACCAGACGCAGATCACCGGCCCGGTCGGCTGGTACAACAGCTCGCCGGAACTCGAGCGCGGATTTTGCCCAAAGTGCGGCACGAGCCTGTTTTCGAAGCGGGCATCGGCCAACATGATCGGCCTGTGCATGGGCAGCCTCGACAACCCCGACCGTTTTCAGCCCAGCGCGCATATCTGGGTATCGAAAAAACAGGCATGGCTCAGGCTGGCGGATGACTTGCCCTGCTATGAGGAAGGCCCGCCTGCCTGAAGCCTCAGCATTTCCGATCAGGCCGCCTCGCGCGATCCGGCCAGCTTCTGCCGCCAGCGTTCCACGCCATGGCGCGCATCCTGCACGAAACGCGAACGACGCACCCCTTCCAGAAACAGATTGCCGACCAGCCAGCCTACAGGGCCGACGGGTCGTTTGAACTGGACGAGCAACACGATGCGCACCTCGTCGCTGTCATTGCGCACCTCATGATTGAACACATCGTCGAAGACGAGGCATTTGCCCTCTTCCCATTCCAGCCACCGGTCCACGACGCGCATCCGGCATTTGTCGGACTGTCGCGGCACTTGCAGGCCGAGATGGCAGGTCAGAAACGCCTTCGAAACGCCCGTATGCGCGGGCAAATGGGTATTTGGTACGAGCACCGAGAAGAACGCGGAGTTGAGCCCCGGCACTTTTGAGACCAGCTCAGCCGTGCGCGGACACAGCGCGCAATTGGTTTCGTCGCGATATTTGTATCCGTAAAGGAAGAAGGACCGCCAGCGTCCGGCAGGCGCGATACGGCGATGGTCCGGCGAAATGGTCGCGAGTGGCGGTACACTTTCAAGGTCCTCCAACGCGGCCGCCGCCTCCGCGCGAATGACTTCCCAATTATCCTCCAGCGTCTTCGTCCAAGCGAATTGCTGCGCCTCAAACACCGGAATGTCCGGAATGCGCGAGCTGTTCGCAATCCAGCGGTTCGTCTTGGGCTGTATCCACTTGCCGAAGCGCAAGATCCACGGCTTTTTCGGGATCAGCTTGCTGCTCGGTTTCAACGTCGCGTCCACGGCATCCGGAACGTCGATCACTTCTTTTTTCATGAGCCCCCCTGCCCTGTTGATCCGATCGATACATTTCGACCGGACCCAAGGCAACGGGAGAAAGAACTACATGTGGATCGGTTTGCCCTGCACCGCCATGGCCGCTTCTTTCAAAGCCTCGCTATGCGTCGGATGCGCATGGCAGGTATAGGCGATGTCTTCGGATGACGCGCCGAACTCCATCGCCTGTGCGGCCTGCGCGATCATCGTGCCGGCGACCGACGCGATGACCCAGACGCCCAGCACACGGTCGGTTTCCGCATCGGAGATGACCTTCACGAAACCGTCCGGCTCATGGTTGGTCTTGGCACGGCTGTTTGCCATCATCGGGAATTTCCCGACCTTGACCGAGCCGCGTTCCTTGGCCGCTTCCTCAGTCAGGCCGACACCCGCTATCTCCGGCTGCGTGTACACCACGCTCGGGATCACGTCATGATTGACGATGCCGGTCAGGCCCGCGATATTTTCGGCGACCGCTATGCCTTCATCTTCGGCCTTGTGCGCGAGCATGGGGCCGGGGATGACGTCGCCAATCGCCCAGACGCCAGGTACCTTCGTCGCAAAATCATGATCGGTTTCGATCTGCCCGCGCGCGTTGAGGCCCAGACCGATTTTATCGAGACCGAGGCCGTCGGTATTGGGACGGCGGCCGATCGAGACCAGCACCACATCGGCGGTCAGCGTTTCGGCATCGCCACCCTTTGCCGGCTCAACGGTCAGCTCGACCTTTTTGCCCTTGACCTTTGCGCCAGTGACCTTGGTCGAAAGTTTATATTCGAAGCCCTGCTTCTTGAAGATCTTGTTCGCTTCCTTGCGGACGTCTCCGTCCATGCCGGGCAGGATCTGATCGAGATATTCGACGACCGTCACCTTCGCGCCGAGCCGCCGCCAGACCGAACCCAGTTCGAGACCGATGACGCCGCCGCCAATAACGACCATTTCACCGGGCACCTTGGCCAGTTCCAGCGCGCCCGTCGAATCGACGATCATGCCCTTGGCATTGTCGACGTCCACACCGGGCAGCGGCGCAACGGAAGAGCCGGTGGCGATGACGATATTCTTCGCCGTCACCTTTTTCCCGGCCACCTCGACCGTGTTCGCGCCGGTAAAGGTCGCGAGGCCCTTGAGCCAATCGACTTTGTTCTTCTTGAACAGGAATTCGATGCCGCCGGTCAGCCCCTTTACCGCGTCGAGCCGCTGGCCCTGCATCGCGGGAAGGTCAAGCTCGGGCTTTACCTTGATACCCATTTTCGCCATCGCGCCGCCTGCCGCCGCCTCGAAATATTCGGACGCATGCAACAAAGCCTTTGACGGAATGCAGCCGACGTTGAGGCAGGTGCCACCCAGCGTCTCACGGCTTTCCGCGCATGCCGTCTTCAGCCCGAGCTGCGCCGCGCGGATCGCCGCAACATAACCGCCAGGGCCCGCGCCGATTACCAGCACATCATAATCAAATTCGGCCATCACAGGCTCTCCGTCTTACAAATCGATCAACAGGCGGGTGGGGTCTTCGATCGCGTTCTTGATCGCCACAAGGAAGGTCACCGCTTCGCGTCCGTCAATCAGACGATGGTCGTAGGACAGTGCCAGATACATCATCGGGCGCACCACGATCTCGCCATTGACAACGACCGGCCGGTCTTCGATGCGGTGCAGGCCGAGGACGGCAGACTGCGGCGGGTTAATGATCGGCGTGGACATCAGCGATCCGAACACGCCACCATTGGAAATGGTGAAGGTGCCGCCCTTCATATCGTCCATCGTCAGGGCGCCGTCCTTTGCGCGCTTGCCGAAATCGCCGATCGTCTTTTCGATCTCGGCAACGCTCATGCTCTCGGCATTGCGGATGACCGGAACGACCAGACCATTGGGAGCGCTGACCGCAACAGAGATATCGGCAAAGTCGTTATAGACGATTTCATCGCCCTCGATCTGCGCATTGACGGCCGGGATGTCCTTCAGCGCCATGCACACGGCCTTGGTGAAAAAGCCCATGAAGCCCAAACGGACGCCGTGCTTCTTTTCGAACAGGTCCTTATATTTGGCGCGCGCCTCGATCACCGCCGACATGTCGACATCGTTGAATGTGGTGAGCAGTGCGGCGGTTTCCTGCGCGCTTTTCAGGCGTTTGGCGACCGTCTGGCGCAGGCGCGTCATCTTCACACGTTCTTGCGCGCGGGAAGGTCCGCTGGATGCGACAGGCGCGGCTGGAGCCGGAGCGGCAGAGGCGCCGTCGGATTTCGCCGAGCCATCGGCAACCGCAGCCAACACGTCGTCCTTGGTCAGGCGGCCATCGCGGCCCGTACCCTTGATGCGGCTGGGGTCGAGCCCATGTTCCAGCACGAGCCGGCGAACTGCGGGCGACAGCGTGACTGACGATGCCTCATCCGCATCAGCGGCCGGGGCCGGTGCAGACGCAGCAGCGGGTGCAGGCGCAGGCGATGCCTTGCCTTTTGCCGCCGCACCGCCCTCCTCTATCGATGCGATCACCGCACCGACATTGACGGTGTCACCCTCTGCGACCAGATGCGCGCCCATGACGCCGGCCACCGGCGAGGGCACATCGACTGCGACCTTGTCCGTTTCGAGACTGGCGACGGGTTCATCGAGCGCCACGGCCTCGCCCGGCTGTTTCAGCCAAGCGCCCACCGTCGCTTCGGTCACGGATTCGCCCAGCGTGGGGACTTTGACTTCGGTTGCCATGTTCTAATTCTCCTGGCTCCCCGCTTTCGCGCGGACTACGCTTTCTTCTGACGCTTGATTTCAGTGCGGACGTTATGGCCCAACGCATCGGCGATGAGCGCGCCCTGTTCGGCGAGATGCCGCTTCGCAAGACCGGTGGCCGGAGAGGCCGCCGCCTTGCGGCCGGCATAGCGCGCGCGCATGGGCGACTTACCCGCAGCATCGAGCGCCTGTTCGATATAAGGCTCGACGAAGAACCACGCGCCATTGTTGCGCGGCTCCTCCTGACACCAGATCACTTCTTCCAAATTGGTCATGCGTGCCAGACGAACCGCCAAGGCCTCCGTCGGGAACGGATAGATCTGCTCAATGCGCACGATCTGCGTGTTCTTGTCACCCGCAGCATCACGCGCTTCAATCAGGTCGTATGCCACCTTGCCCGAGCACAGAACAAGGCGCTTGGTGTCCTTGTCCGCGGCCGGGTTGGTATCCGACAGAATGCGCATGAAATGGTTTGCACCCATGAAGTCTTCGGCCTTGCTGACCGCCGATTTGTGACGGAGCAGGGATTTGGGCGCCATGATGACCAGCGGCTTACGGAACGGCCGCAGCATCTGACGGCGCAGGATATGGAAATAATTGGCCGGCGTTGTGCAATTGGCGACCTGAATATTGCCCTCGGCACACAACTGAAGGAAACGTTCGAGGCGCGCAGAGCTGTGCTCCGGCCCCTGCCCCTCATAGCCATGCGGCAACAGCATCACCAGGCCATTGGCACGCAGCCACTTGGCTTCAGACGCCGCGATATATTGGTCGATGATGATCTGCGCACCGTTGGCGAAATCGCCGAACTGCGCTTCCCATATGACAAGGCTCTTGGGATCGGCCATCGCATAGCCATATTCGAAGCCCAGCACACCATATTCGGACAGCGGGCTGTCGAGCACCTCGAACTGGCCGTGGGGGATGGTCGAGAGAGGAATATAACGTTCCTCTGTTTTCTGATCGAGCCAGACCGCATGACGATGGCTGAATGTACCGCGCCCGGAATCCTGCCCAGAGAGGCGCACGCCGTAGCCTTCCGACAACAGCGAACCGAATGCGAGCGCCTCACCGGTGGCCCAGTCGAACGCCTCGCCGCTCTTGAACATCGCCGCCTTCGCATCGATGACACGGCGCAAGGTCTTGTGGATCTCGTGATCCTCCGGAACGGTGGTCAGCGTACGACCGAGGCTATCGAACAGCTTGCTTTCGATCGCCGTTTCGACATTCTTGCGCGCGGTTTCGATGTCGGCGGGCTGATGAAGGCCCGACCAGCGACCGGCGAACCAGTCGGCATGGTTGGACTTGTAGGTCTTGGCAGCCTCGAATTCTTCCTCCAGCAAATCGACGAACTGCTGCGTCGTTTCGCTCGTGAAATTCTCGTCGATCACGCCTTCTTCGCGCAGACGAGCGGCATAGACTTCGCTGACCGGCGGATGCTTGCGGATTTCGCGGTACATCAGCGGCTGCGTGAAGCTCGGTTCGTCGCCCTCATTATGACCGAACCGGCGATAGCACCACATGTCGATGACGATGTCGCGATGGAAGGTCTGGCGATAATCGACCGCCAGCTTGCACGCGAAGGTCACTGCCTCCGGGTCATCGCCGTTGATGTGCAGGATCGGCGCCTGAACGCCCTTCGCCACGTCGGAGGGATAGGGCGACCCGCGCGAGAATTGCGGGCTGGTGGTGAACCCGATCTGGTTATTGACGATGAAATGGATGCAGCCGCCGGTGTTATACCCTTTGACGCCCGAAAAGCCGAAGCATTCCCAGACGATACCCTGGCCCGCGAACGCGGCGTCGCCATGGATCAGGACGGGCAGAACCTCCTGGTGCTTGTCCAGATCATCCCGGAACACCTGCTGCGCACGCACCTTGCCGAGAACCACCGGATCGACCGTTTCGAGGTGCGACGGGTTTGGAACGAGGCTCATATGCACCTTGACCCCGTCAAATTCGCGGTCGGTGCTGGTGCCCAGATGATATTTGACGTCGCCCGAACCGCCGACATCCTCCGGGTTCGCTGTGCCGCCCGAAAATTCGTGAAAAATGACACGGAAGCCCTTGGCCATCACATTGGCAAGCACATTCAGGCGGCCGCGATGGGCCATGCCATACACGATTTCCCTGATGCCGGTTGCGCCGCCATATTTGATAACGGCTTCCAGAGCCGGGATCATCGATTCGCCGCCATCGAGGCCAAAACGCTTGGTGCCGACATATTTGCGGCCCAGGAACTTCTCATATTGCTCGGCGTGGATCACCTTGGACAGGATGGCCTTTTTGCCCATCTCGGTGAAGTCGATGCTCTTGTCACCGCCCTCAATCCGGTCCTGAATGAAGCGGCGCTCCTCAACGTCCGAGATATGCATATATTCGAAGCCGACGCTGCCGCAATAATTGGCTCGCAGAATATCGACGAGTTCGCGAACGCTGGCATAATCGAGGCCGAGTGCCCCACCGAGATAGACTTTCCGATCGAGCGCCTCGCCCGAAAAGCCGTGATATTCGGGCGTAAGATCGGCAGGAAGCTCGTGCTGCGACAAGCCAAGCGGATCGAGATTGGCGGCAAGATGGCCGCGAACGCGATAGGTACGGATGAGCATCATGGCGCGGATGCTGTCGCCCGCTGCCTGCTCGATCTCGCCGGCGCTCATCGCCTTGCCCGCGGATTTCGCCGCCGCTTTTATCGCGACTTCCATCTGCGTGGGATCCAGCGCCGCCGTCAGGTCATCGGTGCTGTTGAGCGGCCAATTCTTGCGCGCCCAGCTTGGTCCCTTTTCTACTTCAGAGCCGTCGAATTCCTGCCCTTCAAAACCCATGGCCTTCGTCCTTCGTCCTTATGGTCCCGCGTGCAGTCGGGGGACGGTTCCTCTCCGGCGCACCAACGCGCCGAAGAGGATATTAGCGGATTATCCGTTAAGAACGTCCAACAGGGTCGTTCCGAGCTCCGACGGGCTGGCGGCCACCTTGATGCCCGCAGCCTCCATCGCGGCGATCTTGCTTTCCGCATCGCCCTTGCCGCCCGAGACAATCGCCCCGGCATGGCCCATGCGGCGGCCCGGAGGCGCCGTGCGGCCGGCAATGAAACCGGCCATCGGCTTCTTGCGGCCCTTTTTCGCTTCGTCGATCAGGAATTGCGCGGCCTGCTCCTCGGCATCACCGCCGATTTCACCGATCATGATGATGCTTTTCGTCGCCTCATCGGCAAGGAACAGTTCGAGCACGTCGATGAAATTGGTGCCGTTGACCGGATCGCCACCGATGCCGACGGCAGTGGTCTGGCCGAGGCCCGCGTTCGAGGTCTGGAACACGGCCTCATAAGTCAGCGTGCCCGAGCGCGAAACCACGCCGACGCTGCCCTTCTTGAAGATGTTGCCCGGCATGATGCCGATCTTGCATTCGTCGGGCGTCAGCACGCCCGGGCAGTTCGGACCGATGAGGCGCGACTTGCTGCCCGACAGCGCGCGCTTCACGCACACCATGTCGAGTACCGGAATGCCCTCAGTGATGCAGACGATCAGCGGGATTTCCGCGTCGATCGCTTCCAGGATCGAGTCAGCGGCAAATGGCGGCGGAACATACACGACGCTGGCATCCGCACCGGTCGCCGCCTTGGCCTCGGCGACGGTGTTGAAGTTCGGCAGACCGATATGGGTCGTGCCGCCCTTGCCGGGCGTAACACCCGCGACCATTTGCGAACCATAGGCCAGCGCCTGCTCGGTATGGAAAGTGCCCGTGGCACCGGTCATCCCTTGCGTGATGACCTTGGTATTTTTGTCGATAAGAATTGACATGCGTACCCCTTTTTCAGGTGGTGTGGCATTTCACGAAAACCCCTCCGCCGGGCTGCACACATTCCTGGGGAGGGAGTGCAGCTGTTTCAGGCGAGGCTGGAGTCGATGCCCTTGCAGGCCACCAACAGTTCCTTGACCGCATCGACGGACACCTGGAAATTGCCCTTGGCTTCATCGTCGAGCGCGATTTCGACCACTTCTTCGGCACCATCCGCGCCAATCACGACCGGAACGCCGACATAGAGACCATCAAGACCGTATTTTCCGTCGACATAGACCGCGCAGGGCAGAATGCGCTTCTGGTCGCCCAGATAAGCTTCGGCCATTGCGATGGCGCTGGTGGCCGGCGCATAATAGGCCGAGCCGGTTTTCAGCAGGCCGACAATCTCGCCGCCGCCCGAACGGGTGCGAGCCACGATCTCGTCGAGCTTTTCCTTCGTGGACTTGCCCATTTTGACAAGATCGGTCACCGGAATGCCGCTGATCGTCGAATATTCGAGGACCGGGACCATCGTGTCGCCGTGACCGCCCAGAACGAAGGCATTCACGTCCTTCACCGAAACGCCGAACTCCCAGGCGAGGAAGGTGGCGAAGCGCGCCGAGTCGAGCACGCCTGCCATACCGACAACCTTGTTGTGCGGCAGGCCGGAAAATTCGCGCAACGCCCAGACCATCGCGTCGAGCGGATTGGTGATGCAGATAACGAATGCGTCGGGGGCATGCGTCTTGATACCTTCACCGACCGACTTCATGACCTTCAGGTTGATGCCGAGCAGATCGTCGCGACTCATGCCGGGCTTGCGCGGCACACCCGCGGTCACGATGATTACATCGGCCCCTGCGATATCGGCGTAATCATTGGTTCCGGTAATGCTCGCGTCGAAACCTTCAATCGGTCCGCACTGAGAAAGGTCAAGCGCCTTGCCCTGCGGCATGCCTTCGGCGATGTCGAAAAGAACGATGTCGCCCATTTCCTTCTTCGCAGCGAGATGAGCGAGCGTGCCGCCGATCATGCCAGCACCGATCAGGGCGATTTTCTTGCGAGCCATAAAGTCAATCTCCTCCGGAGCCGGCGCAGAGATGACGAGGCCGGCAAGATGAACGGAGATCGCTTAGGCCGAATTTATTAAGGATTCAACACTGCAATTGCCACAATGATCACTTATCTTTGATACTGCGAACCAATTGCAATAAATACCCTGTTTGTCGCGTTTATTCCTCGCCATGTCCCCTGGCAAGATAGTCGTCGGATTGCATTTCGAGCAATCGGGACGCTGTACGTTCAAATTCGAAAGCACCGTCGCCAGCAGGGTAGAGCTGGTCTGGCTGAGCATCCGCGGCCGCCAGCAACTTGACTTTATATTCATAGAGCGCATCGATCAGCGTGACGAAACGCGCGGCCTCATTGCGATTTTCAGGGCCAAGGACCGGAATACCGACAAGAATGACCGTGTGGAAATGGCGAGCGATTGCAAGGTAGTCGCTCGCCCCGCGCGCCTGCGCGCACAGGCGCTTGAAGGAAAAGACCGCAACCCCTTTCAGTGATTTGGGCACATGCATCGTCCGGCTGCCGTGGACCGCCAACTCCTCGGTCGGCACTTTCGCCCGATCCTCCACCGGATAGTCGGTCAGCCGGAAAAAGGCTTCGCTCAGCGCCTTCGTCGCATCGGGTCCGTTGGGCACATGCCATAATGTCGCATTGCCAAGCCGGTCACGACGGTAATCAGTCGGACCATTGAGGCTCATCACGTCGAGCCGATCCTTGATCAAATCAATGAAAGGCAGGAACAATTGCCGATTGAGGCCATCCTTGTAGAGATCGTCAGGCACGCGGTTGGAGGTCGTGACGATCGTCACGCGATGGTCCAACAACCCGGCGAACAGGCGCGACATGATCGCCGCATCCGCCATATTGTTGACGACCATCTCATCGAAGCAGAGCAGGCGCGCCTCCTCCGCCAGTGACGCGACGACGGGCGGGATCGGATCGCCGCTTTCCGACTTGCGCGCCTCCTTCAGCCGATCGTGTACGTCCAGCATGAACTCGTGAAAATGGGCGCGACGCTTGCGATGGATTCTCACGCTGTCGAAGAACAGGTCCATCAGCATCGATTTTCCGCGCCCCACCCCGCCCCACATATAAAGCCCGCGCGGAGGCTGAGGCTGACGACGCAGCATTTTCCAAAGGGTCGACCCGCGCGGCGGCACGGCCTCAAGCTCCTGTTGCAGCACAGAAAGCCGCTTTACCGCTGCGGCCTGATCTTCATCGGAGCGCAATTCCCCGGCCGCAACAAGCTTGCCATAGCGCTCAACGATGTCTGTCATGAACGCGGCACCTTCCGCAACACGCCGCTGGCGAGCAGGATCACTTCGCCCTCCTGCTCCAGCTCGATGCGGACGAACTGCATGCGGCGGGTTTCCCGAACCAGTTCGGCGCGCCCGGACAACAAAACGCCGACCTTGCCGCCGGCCGGATAGTCGAGGTTGAGCGAAACCGTAACGATGCTGATCGGGATATCGAACGGCTCAACGAACAGGCCGAGACAATGTTCAGCATAGGTCGCAAGAAATCCGCCGTGCAGGCCGCCAAGCTTGTTGCCCGTTCCCGCCAGCGGTGTGATTTCAAAGCGGATATGCGTATCGTCGAGCTTGCACAGCCTGACGGGCGGCCATTGCTCCGGCCATTGCCCCGTCCCGCCATGATCCCAGCTTATCCAGTCGGCGCCGTCGCGCGCGTCGTCTACGCCCCTACTCACCTCAGAGCTGGCGCTCCACCATCATCTTCTTCGTTTCCGCGATGGCCTTTGCCGGCGAAAGCCCCTTCGGACAGACATTCGCGCAGTTCATGATCGTGTGGCAGCGATAGAGGCGGAACGGATCTTCCAGCTCATCGAGACGCTCACCGGTGAACTCATCGCGGCTGTCGGCCAGCCAGCGATAGGCCTGCAGCAGGATCGCCGGGCCAAGGAACTTGTCGCTGTTCCACCAGTAGGACGGGCAGCTTGTCGAGCAGCAGGCGCACAGAATGCACTCATACAGGCCGTCGAGCTTTTCGCGGTCCTCCGGCGACTGCAGACGTTCCTTGCCCGAAGGCGTGGTCGAAACGGTTTTCAACCAAGGCTGGATCGAGGCGTATTGCGCATAGAAATGGGTAAAATCAGGGACCAGGTCTTTGATGACATCCATATGCGGCAGCGGCGTGATGCGCACATCGCCCTTGCAATCTTCAATCGCGGTGGTGCAGGCGAGCCCGTTCTTGCCGTTCATGTTCATCGCGCACGAACCGCAGATCCCTTCGCGGCAGGAACGGCGGAAGGTGAGCGAGGGATCCTGCTCATTCTTCATCTTGATCAGCGCGTCGAGCACCATCGGGCCGCAATTGTCGAGATCGATCTCGAACGTGTCGTAGCGGGGGTTCTCACCCGAGTCCGGGTCATAGCGGTAAACCTTGAAGGTTTTGACCTTGGAGGCGCCGTCAGCCTTGTGCACCTTCCCCTTGGCCTTGATCTTGCTATTCTTCGGAAGCGTGAATGTCGCCATGCCCTGTCCTTACATAAGAGCGCTGCGTTCGTGCAATACCGCTGGCGCTCCGAAACCCTGTATGCGCATCGTCGGCTGCGGGAAACAGGCTCCTGCCTTTCCGAACGACACATCAATCCCGACAGCCGATAGCCAATCATCGCGCGAAGGCAAAGACTTTCTTGCGTTTTGCGTCATTTCGATCGGTAGATCATTAAGGGACGGAAGCCATTCCGGAGCATTTCGACGACAACTTTTGACACTGCCGATGCCTCTGATATGACGGCGACACCCGGCAGAGCCTCATCGGCCGGGACGGTCGCTGAAGGATAGAAAAATCTCGTGAATGACATGGCAAGGCTTCATCTGTCAGGCCACAACGAAACGCCTATCTGGGGCATGAGCAACGCCGAGCGAGTCCAACGACTCGTGAAGCAGGAAACGGTGAAATGCCCGCTCGCCGACGGGCAGAGGCTGCATGTCAATCTGGACTATGCGTTCGACCCGTTGCTGATGCGGCTGGCGCTCAAGATGCCGGGTGTCTCGTTCGTCAATGGCGCGGACAGGATCATCGGGCAATGGCGCGATGCCCCCGAACGAACCATCGACCTGGCCGACAAGCCCGGCTTTTACAACGAGCAGCTGCGCAAGACGGAAACCCCGTTCGCGATGCGCCTGACGCCCGAGACGCGCTACGGGATCGAGCGGGCCAGCTATTTCGGTGCCTATAAGGGCATCACCGATATCCTGACCAAATATCTCTGGCCCGAACTGGCGTTTCATCTGACACGGCTGGCAGCGCTCCTCCGAATGACGCCCAACATGGTGACCGCCATCGGCGCGATTCTGTGCGTTGTCGCTACGTTCGCGTTCGCCCAGGGGATGTTCTGGACCGGGATGTTGACCGGCTTCATCTTCATGGTCTTCGACACCGTCGATGGAAAACTCGCCCGCTGCACCATTACATCATCCTGGTGGGGCAATATTTTCGACCATGGCATCGACCTCGTTCATCCACCCTTCTGGTGGGTGGCATGGGCGCTGGGGACGGCCGCGACCGCGCACCCGCTTGTCGGCAACCTGCTAATCTTCACGCTGGTGGCGATATTGGCGGGCTATATCGTGCAGCGCCTGATCGAGGGTATGTTCATCCGCGCGTTCGGATTTCATATCCATGTCTGGCGCAAGTTCGATTCGGATTTCCGGCTGATAACGGCGCGCCGCAACCCCAATATGGTGCTTTTGTTCGCCTCGCTGCTGGTCGGTCGGCCCGATCTCGGCCTTGTCGCGGTGGCGGTCTGGACCCTGCTGTCTTTGCTCATCCACGCACTCCAGATCGTGCAGGCCTACCAGATGAAGTCGGGTGGGACATCTCCCACCAGCTGGCTGGAGCAAGGCGCGTGAACGAGACGATCGTCAAATTCGGCTATCCCGCCACACTGATCGGGGAGACCGCGCATTGGGTCGTCCTGCTGCGCCCGGCGCAGGTGACTCTGGGATCGCTGGTGGTCGCGGCGAAGTCAGATAAGACAGCATTTGGCGCGCTGCCGCCTGAACATCATGCCGACCTCGCCGTCGTAACCCGCCGCGTGGAGGCGATGCTGAGCGCGGCAGTCGGCTATGACCGCATCAACTGGCTGATGCTGATGATGGTCGATCCCAATGTGCATTTTCATGTTTTGCCCCGCTATGATCGCTCGCGTGAGCATGGCGAGCTGACCATCGCGGACACGGGCTGGCCGGGGCCGCCGGATCTGAAATCGGCCATCACGCTGAACGAAACACAACGGATGGAACTACGGACGTGGCTCACGCAGCAGTGGGACCAAACGACCTGAGCGCGCCCCCTATCGGCATCACTCCCAGCCGGCGGTCAGTTTTTCTGCCACTTCAACGTCATTCAGGAAATCGACCTCGCCCCACTCCATCCCTTCGATGGAAACGGTGCCGACCTTCCCCGTGTCCGCGATCTGATCGATCACCTTCAAATACCAGTTTTCCACGCCAGCGGGCGTCCGCATCATCGCCTCGACCTGTCTCCGGAACAGTGCCGCGCCTTCGCCGCGGAACGCGAGCAAACCGATGGATTCGGCGTTGCTCTGCTCTGCCGACAGCGTCTTACCGATATGGACCAGCCGGTCGCTGCTACCGCCATCGGCCCGTTCGACCTTCATATCGTCGCTGTCATACTGATCCTTCACGTCGACCGTAACGCAGATCGGGAAGTCGCCCCCCTGCTGTACGCGCGCGACAAGCGACTGAGACACCAGAGTATCGCCATTGAGGATGAGGAAATCGCCCTGCATCTCCCGCCGCACAATCCAGCAACTGCCCAGATTATCGGCCACCTTGTAAAAGGGGTTGAAGTGAGCGGTCAGCGTCAGGCCGGGCGCGGCAAGCCGCTCCAATTCCGCTTCGACCACCTCGGTCATGAAACCGGTCACGACATGGATTTCACAAACACCCTGCGCGACAAGGGCGCGAATCTGCCATTCGATCAGCGTCCGCCCCGAACAGTCGATCATGCATTTCGGCATTTCGGCGGTCAGTGGAAGCAGGCGCGATCCCTGCCCTGCGCTCAGAATGATGGCCTTTTGAATCGGCTGATTGCTGCTGACTGTCATTGCGCCCTCATACGCATGCGGCAGGGCGTGTAAATGGTTTTAGGAATCGGCTAGCAGCACGGCTGCAAAATCAGGCCCTCTTTGTTCGCCTGGGATGCGCGCATATTGAGGTAATGACCAAGGGCGAGAATGAGTACACCGGAAATCGTGTAGAACGCTTCTTCCTGCCCATGTCCAAGCGTCAACGCGCCCGCCATCACACCAAGCCCCAGAGAGCCGATGGCCACCGGCAGCAGCCGACCGTGCCGCATTGCACCCTTGCCGATCGCAATCGCGCCGAAGACGATGGCAAGCCCAAGCCCCGCCTCATGGATGATGGGAGCCGCGAGAAATTCGCCCAGCGAGGAAAGCAGCCCGAGCAACAGCAGCGTACCGATACAATGCAGCACACACAGGCCCGAAAGGCCGATCGCGACACGGTCCCAGTGCCAGCGCGCTGTGATTGGCTGAAACATCTACACTCCAACGTTGGATAAGCCCCATGTAGGCCAATTTATGCGAAGTTACAACATATCATGCGCAGATTTTGTTTGGGCACAGGCGATGTGGCTCCAGAAACGGTGAACATGCTTGAAATCGCGAGTAACAAGGCGCAAGGGACCGCCATGCCTGCATCGTCCGCATTATCTCCATCCGCCCGTCCGCGCTCGCTGGCATGGTGGCTGTTCTGCGTGGCCGCTCTCGTCGTCATCATGGTCATCGTCGGCGGGATCACGCGCCTGACGGAATCAGGGCTTTCGATCACCGAATGGAAGCCTGTCACCGGCGCGATCCCACCCTTATCGCAAGAACAGTGGCTGGAGGAGTTTCGCAAATATCAGCAGATACCGGAATATCAGCAGATCAATCGCGGCATGAGCCTCGATGACTTCAAATTCATTTTCTTCTGGGAATGGTCGCACCGGCTGCTCGGACGCCTGATCGGCGTCGCCTTCGCACTCCCCCTCGCCTTTTTCGCGATCCGGCGCGCGATCCCCGCAGGCTATGGCTTGCGCCTTGTCGCCCTGCTGGCGCTGGGCGGACTGCAGGGCGCAATCGGATGGTGGATGGTGGCGTCGGGCCTGGTTGAGCGCACCGATGTCAGCCATTATCGCCTTGCCGTCCATCTGCTGACCGCTCTGTTCATCACTGCCGGACTGGTCTGGACGGCGCTGGACCTTCTGAATGTGCAGCGGAACCCGCAAGCGCGGCCCGCGCGGCTGACGCCCTTCGCGCTGGCGGCTGCGGGTACCCTGTTCATACAGCTTTTGTGGGGCGCCTATGTGGCAGGGCTGAATGCGGGCTATGTCGCGAGCGACTGGCCATTGATGCAGGGTCGTGTGGTGCCCGACGGCATCGCGTGGCACGGCTCGTTGTGGGAGACGATCAGCTCCGACACCTATCTCATCCACTTCTTCCATCGCTGGTGGGCATGGGTCACGGCGGCCATGTTGATTCTTCTGGCGCGTAGAGCCAAGCGAGCTGGCGCGCGCCCTGCCTCCATCGCGCTCAACGCCACAGTGGGAACGCAAATCATTCTGGGCATCAGTACGGTCATGAGCGGCATTTCCCTGCCCGTCGCCGTCGCGCATCAGGGCGTTGGCGCGCTGGTGGTGATCGCCACGACATGGGCCGCGCACTCCGTCGGACGGCAGAAATGAGCGGCATCGCACTGGTCTATGCCGTGTTTCCCGATCAGGAGAGCGCCGCGCGCGTCGCGCGCAACAGTGTGGAAGATGGGCTGGCTGCCTGCGTGAACATCCTTGCGCCCTGCACCTCCCTCTATGAGTGGGAGGGCAAACTGGAGGAAGCGACCGAAATCCCGGTCATCCTCAAGACCACTGCTGCACGGGTCGATGCCCTGATCGAGCGCATCGAGGCAATGCATCCATATGAGAACCCGGCGATCCTGTCCTGGCCCATTGTACGCGCGCCGCACCCCTTCGCAAAATGGGTGAACGACAGCACTCACGGTTGACGGGTATTATTTTACCCGCCTCAAAACCCCCGCTTTTGCTTGACTTATGAGGCGCAACCCGTCATGTGCGCGCTTCCTCTCGTGACCAGTGTGGCGCGGGACAGTTGAATTATCAGGAGTTTTCGGGCCATGAAGGCGCTGATGAAAACCACCAAGCCGGCGACCCCGGCGACGGTTGAAAAGAAATGGATCCTGATCGATGCGGAAGGTCTCGTTGTAGGCCGCATGGCATCGATCGTCGCCAACATCCTGCGCGGCAAGCACAAGCCGAGCTTTACCCCACATGTCGATTGCGGTGACAATGTCATCATCATCAATGCGGCCAAGGTGAAGTTCACCGGCAAGAAGCTGAACGACAAGGTGTATTACAAGCACACCGGTTATGCTGGCGGCATCAAGGAAATCACCGCCGGAAAGGTGCTGGAAGGCCGCTTTCCCGAGCGCGTCGTGGAAAAAGCGATCGAACGCATGATCCCGCGCGGTCCGCTTGGCCGTCAGCAGATGCGCAACCTGCGCGTCTTCGCCGGTGCAGAGCATGATCATGAAGCCCAGAACCCCGAAGTGCTCGATATCGCTTCGCGGAACCGCAAGAACAAGGTGGGTGCATAATGTCCGATACGCGTCAGTCTCTTTCCGATCTGGGTGAAATCACCAGCGGAGCGCCCGCTGCGGAAGAAGGTGCTGCAGTCAGCGCCGCCGATACGCCGGTCGTCAATGAAGCGCCGCTGCGCGAGCAGGAGCTCGATTCGCAGGGCCGCGCCTATGCAACCGGTCGTCGTAAGGACGCCGTTGCCCGCGTCTGGGTAAAGCCCGGCACCGGCAAGGTCACGGTCAACGGCCGCGATCAGGCGGTTTATTTCGCACGCCCCACGCTGCGCCTCATCATCAACCAGCCCTTCTCGGTCACCGAGCGCGAAGGGCAGTATGATGTGGTCTGCACCGTGAAGGGTGGCGGTCTTTCGGGCCAGGCAGGCGCCGTCAAGCACGGCATTTCGCAGGCCCTGACCAAGTACGAGCCCGCGCTGCGCTCGGCAGTGAAGCATGAAGGCTTCCTGACCCGCGACAGCCGTACGGTCGAGCGTAAGAAATATGGCCGCGCCAAGGCCCGCCGGAGCTTCCAGTTCTCGAAGCGTTAAGCCGCAACGAACAGCTCATCATATATACTCAAAGGGGTCGGTTTTCCGGCCCCTTTTTGCATTTCGACCAATGGCTCTGGCCGCCCAATTTTCTCTGGTTATTAGCCCGTTGACGATGTTTTCCGTCCTATAATTTTATTAGGACGGAGAAGCCGATGCACGACATTCAACAGCTCATTGCTGAACATGAAAAGATGGACGAGTTGGCAGAAGAGCTGCTCACGCTCGTGCAGTCTCCCGACCCATGGGCTGGCGACGCATTCGCGCTGGTCCGGCGCCTCTCCGCATGTCTGGACGAACATCTGGCCGCCGAGAACGGCATTCTCTATGCTGACCATTATCGCGCGATGCCTGGCAGACTCGAATCAGAAGTGGTCGCATTCGAGCGTACATTTCAGGACCTCAGCGAAGAATGGAGCCTGTATCTGCGCGAGTGGACGATCGACAATATCGTCGCCGACTGGCGCAATTTCAGCCATGCGACACAATGGCTGATGACACGTCTGCGCGAGCGGATCGCGCAGGAAAATGAAATACTCTACCCCCTCGCCTTGCATCACGGGCTGATCAGACTGCGGCCAGAGGGTTGGCAAGGGCCAGAATTCGACGCTGCCGGCGCCAATATCTGACGCGCCGAACGGTCAGCTCAGGATGAAGTCCGCGGCGGCATTGGCATGGATCGACATCGAGTCATATATCGGCAGCACATTGGCGCGGGTGTCCACGATCATCTCCAGCTCGGTGCAGGCCAGCACCAGCGCCTGAACATTCTGCTTGGCGATATCAGTGATTTCGGACTTCATGAAGCGTTCTGAAACGCGCATTGCCTTGCCGAAGGCCAGCTCCTCATAAACGATCCGGTCGATCTGATCGGCAAGCTCCATGTCCGCGGGCAGGAGAGAAATGCCCGCCGCGACGAGGCGCTGACGATAGAATTTTTCCGCCATCACATTGCGCGTGCCCACAAGGGCCGCCGACGTGACGCGGTCTTTCTTCATTTTCTCACCAACCGCGTCGGCGATATGCAGCACGGGTATGCTCACGGCTTCGGTAACATCGTCATACAGCGCGTGGATGCTGTTGGCGCACATGATCAGACCATCGACGCCGGCGGTTTCCAGCCGTTGCGCCGAGCTGAGGATGGGCTCTTTCACTTCATCCCATTCTTCTTCAGTGATGCAGCGCCCCATATCGGCAAAATCGAGGCTTTCCAGGATCAGCGGCGCGCTGTGCAGTCCGCCCCGCTCTTTGCCGACACGCTCATTGATAATTTGATAGTAGCGCGCCGTCGATCGCCAGCTCAGCCCCCCGATTAGCCCCAATTTCTTCATCAAGATTCCCACATTTAGCCGCCCGACAGGCGCGGTTGCCCGAATAGTTCAAGCAATTCCTGATAAAGAACGGGCTTTTATAAGCAAGGGCACTCGACAGGCTCAGCGCGCGATTCATCGCGAACCGGGCTGATTTCTGCCGAAATATCAGGCTCCTTGCGGCGCGGTGCCGCCAAGACCACCATTGCGCCGACGACCTGCGCGCGGAATAGACGTTCCGCCAGCGGGTATCGGGCTCGGCTTGATCTTCGTGCCGTCGTCGCGGGTGATTTCACCCTTGTCGAGCAAGGTTGCGATCTCGTCACCCGACAGCGTTTCATATTCAAGCAACGCATTGGCCAGCAAATGCAGCTGGCTTTCCTGCTCGGTCAGAACCGACTTCGCGCGATCATAGCCGAATTCGACGATCTTGCGGATTTCCTGATCGATGGCCTTGGCCGTCTCGTTCGACATATGGACGCGCTGCGACTGGGAATAGCCGAGGAACGTCTCGCCCTGCTGCTCCTCATATTGCAGCGGGCCAAGCTTGTCGGACATGCCCCATTGCGTGACCATATCGCGCGCCAGTTTGGTCGCATATTGAATGTCGCCGCTCGCGCCCGACGAGACCTTGTCATAGCCGAAAATAATCTCTTCAGCGACGCGCCCGCCCATCGATACGGCAAGGTTCGCGTACATCTTGTCGCGATGATAGCTGTAATTGTCCCGCTCGGGCAGACGCATGACCATGCCCAGCGCGCGACCGCGCGGAATGATCGTCGCCTTGTGGATCGGGTCGGACGCCGGTTCGTGCACCGCAACGATGGCATGGCCAGCCTCATGATAGGCAGTCATCTTTTTCTCGTCTTCGGTCATGACCATGGACTTGCGCTCAGAGCCCATCATCACCTTGTCCTTGGCGGCCTCGAACTCGCTCATCGCGACCAAGCGCTTGCTGCGCCGTGCGGCCATCAAGGCGGCCTCATTCACAAGATTGGCGAGGTCCGCGCCCGAGAAACCGGGCGTGCCGCGCGCGATCGTGCGGGCATCGACATCGGGCGCCAACGGCACCTTCTTCATGTGCACTTCAAGGATCTTTACACGGCCCTCAATGTCCGGGCGCGGCACGACGACCTGACGGTCGAAACGGCCCGGACGCAGCAGCGCGGGGTCCAGCACGTCGGGACGGTTGGTCGCGGCGATGATGATGATGCCTTCGTTCGATTCGAAGCCGTCCATCTCAACCAGCAACTGGTTGAGCGTCTGTTCGCGCTCATCATTGCCATTGCCAAGGCCCGCGCCACGATGGCGGCCCACGGCGTCAATTTCGTCGATGAAGACGATGCACGGCGCGTTTTTCTTGGCCTGTTCGAACATGTCACGCACGCGGCTCGCGCCGACGCCGACGAACATCTCGACAAAGTCGGAGCCGGAAATGGTGAAGAACGGGACGCCCGCCTCGCCCGCAATCGCGCGCGCCAGCAGCGTCTTACCGGTACCCGGGCTGCCGACCAGCAGCGCGCCCTTGGGGATCTTGCCGCCCAGACGGGCAAACTTGCCGGGGTCTCTCAGAAACTCGACAATTTCCTGCAATTCTTCACGTGCTTCATCGATGCCAGCGACGTCATCGAACGTCACCCGCCCTGATTTTTCGGTGAGCAGTTTTGCCTTCGATTTGCCGAAGCCCATGGCTCCGCCTGCGCCGCCGCCCTTCTGCATCTGGCGCAATACGAAGAAAGCGACCGCGAGGATGAGCAGGAACGGCAAGGACTGATACAGCAGGATCATCCAGAAGCTCGGCTGATCCTCCGTCTTGCCGCTATATTTGACGCTATAGTCATCGAGCAGCTTCGTGAGACCCGGATCATTGACCGGGACAGTCGAGAATTTCTGATCGTTGTTGAGCGTGCCGATGATGCGATCAGGCCCGACGGAGACCTCCTTGACCTGCCCTTCCTGAACCTTGGCACGGAAATCGGAATAGGCGATGCCGGTGCCGGCAGTTTCGCCATTGCGGCCTTCCACCATCGAAACCACGAGCAGCAGGGCGAACACAACCCCGGCCCAAATCATCGCACTCTTGATCCAGGGGTTGCCCTGCGGTTCTTTGTCGTCGTTCATCTCAGCCTCTTCATCTCCCCCCAAAATAGGGGCGACGCCGTAAATAACAATGGCTCATGACTGCTTTCGCGGCGGCGCTGGCGATAAAGTCCAGATGTCGCCGCCCGCCAGCAACCAGTTACCGATACTGACCCGTTTACCACATAATAGCTGAACAACTGCTTGATCGATCGTATCCCCGCGCGGCGCGGGCCTTGCCGGGTCGGCAAGCGTCAGCATCCGCCCGATCAGGCGACGGATGATTTCCTTGGGAAACTCATGCTGTTCCAGCACGATCTTTCCATCCGATGTGCGATGGATATGGCGTTCAGCAAGCGTTGCCACCGTCCATTGCAGCGCCTCTTCCGCGTCAGCGCACGCCGCCGCACTGCGCGATGCCGCGAGCGGATCGAGCCAATCCACGCCGGTCAGGCTGTTACGCATCGCAACTCTGTCAAACCTGACATCCTCATTGCTGGGGTCGAGAATATGGGGAATGGAGTGCCGAGCGACGATGTCCGCAAGCTCCGACCGCCTCCACCCGAGCAGCGGACGCACAATATGGCCGTTGCGCGCCCTAATGGACGCAAGCCCTCCAACCCCCGAGGATCGGTTCAGGCGCATCAACATGGTTTCAAGTTGATCGTCGGCATGATGGGCCGTCATCAGCCAGTCGATGTTGGCGCTCTCTCGCCATTGCTCCAGCAGAGCATAGCGCGCCTGCCGCGCAGACGACTGAATATTGCCCGCGATTTTCTCAGGCGGTGTCAGCGTCATGTGCGGGATGCCGTTGCGCACGCACCATTCCGACACCATCTCCGCCTCGGCGCGCGCTTCGGGGCGCAACCCATGATCGACGGTCGCGGCAAAGGCGCGCCCGGGAAAAGCCCGCGCGGTCAGCCAGAGCAAAGCCATACTGTCCGGCCCGCCGGAAACCGCCACGCCAAAATGCGCCGAGGCCAGCGCATCCGCGCCGATCAGTGGTTCGAGATCGTTCGAGAAACGGGTTGCGAGCGGCTCAGCGGCCGCATTTGGCACGGGTGCGCCCCTTGTCCGCCATGGCCCTGAGGTCGGTAGTCAGCGTCGCACCGTAGCGCTGGTCAAGCTCACTATAGACCTTGCAGGCGTCAGCGGGCTTGTTGAGCTGAATCAACGCCTCCCCCAGATAGGTCAGGCTCTGCGCGGCCCGGTCTCCCTCGGGGCGCTTCTGGTAATTTTCATAGAATGCGACCGATGCCAGCGCGGGCTTTCCATCGTCCAGATAGGCGCGGCCCAGAAGGTTTTGCGCCCGGCTGCCGAACGAGCTGTTGCCATATTTTTCGACGGCAGTTTTCAACTGAACCTGCGCTTCGGGATAGAATTTCGCGTCCCACAGGCGAAAGCCATAGGTGTAGGAATCCTGAGCGGCGTCACCGGTGCTAGGACGTTCGATTGCCGCGACCGCCGCCTTGCGCGCTTCGCTGGCAGCAGCGGGCGCTGCAGATGCGGCTTGCTGCGGCACGGCAGCGGCCGAAGACGATGCCGCCGGTGTGGTCGATGCCGAAGGCCCGGTTGAGATCTGCGGCGGAGGCGGCATCAGCTCCGCCTTCATCTTGTCGAGGCGGTCCTCCATCTGCCGCAGCTTGTAGCTGTTCTGCTCAACCTGACCGGTCAGCGTCGCCAATTGCGATTCCAGCGAGGTGACACGCGCGATGAGGTCGGTGACCGGCGTAGATGACGGCGGCAGGCTCGCGCCGGGAGCAGCCGTGATTTCGGGCTCGACCGGAGCGCCGCCGGGGAACACCTTGCGCTGAACGGCGCGCAGTTCTTTCTCGATCCGGTCAACGCGCTTTTCAACGGGAACGTCGTCCGCCGCATGCGCCGCAACCGGCAGTGTCTGGGATAACGCGGCCAGCCCAACGGCGGCAAATAATTTTAGTGGCTGACGCATGATAATCCTCGGCCCTGTCTCAGTCGCAGACGACCATAGTTGGAGAAACGCAAAAAGAAAGGGATCGCTGACCGCCCGACCCGATTATTCGTCCGAAGCGACGACACTCACGGAATCCGGCGCTCCATCCGGGGCGCTGACGGCAGCGGGCGCTGCAGCTGAGGCGCTGCCAGTGGCAGGCGCAACAGCCGCGACCGCTGCCTCTGCCTCCTGCACCAGGCGCTGCGCGGCGCTGGTCGCAGCCGCAGCGTTTCTGGAAGTCGGCGCAGTCTGCCTATTGGCGAGCTTGGGTGCGCTGCCCGAGCTCGCCGGGCTGGCCGCAGTGGTCGAGGCAGATGCGCCCGCCACAGCCGGATCGACGCGCGGTGGTTTTTGCGGGGCCGGTTCAGCCGGTGCAGCTGCCTGCCGGTCGGCAACCGCATCGACTGCCGCACCCGTGGTAGTGGATTGTTCCCCCGTGGTCGCGCGCGCCAGCAACGCTTCTGCGCTTATCGGCACATCGGCGATCGTACGCTCTGGCGGGCCAAGCGGCGCAACCGGCTTGCCTCCAACAGTGACCGTCAGCGCGTCGGGCCGTCCCGTTAGGATCATCGGGTTATTGGCCTGCGGCGGCACGGTATAGCTGTCGCCCTTCAGCATCTGCTTTTCAAACAGGCGTTCGCCCCCCGCATCGTAAATGCGCAGCCACACATCATTGACGGCGGTCAGGACGACCGGACCCGTGGCACCCTCCGCCGGTGTTTTCGCGGCATCGAGAGCCGCATCGGCCTGCGCTTGTGCCTGCGCGCCAGCGCGATTGGAAAGGTCCGATATTTCTTGATCGGTCGATGCTGCGAAAAACTGCGTGCGCCACACCGCATACCCCACCGCCAGAACGACTGCGATAACCGCCGTCGTCCAGGCGAGCCCGCGCGAAGGAATGCGCGCAGGGTCAGCCGGTTCGAACATTTCGTAGCGGTCGGCGGCATCAAGAGCGCCAAGCTCCTCCCGCACGCCGCGCGCGACCGCCACTTCGTCGGCTCCAACGGCGCGCGCATAGGCGCGGGCGAACCCGACGGCATAGGGTGTTCCCGGCAGTGCGGCGAAATCACTACGCTCAATGGCTTCAAGCTGACGCTGCGCAACGCGAGTCGCTTCGGCGACTTCGCTGAGCGACATGCCGCGCTCCTCTCGCGCAGCACGCAAGAGCGCGCCAGGACGGTCGGGCCGGTCTTCGGCCAGGCTGTCAGCCTCTGGAATGACTTCGTCCATATCCTCGTTCCCGATCCAGAGCCCCGTCGCCGGCCTGAATTATTACAGCTGAATTAAAGTCGCGTGCTTCACCCGATCACGCGCCGCTTCGTGCATGGCTTGAATATGGCCCTGTTTTCCATGCACTTACCTGGGTGTCAACGACACCTCGTCTACAGCACGCGTCGATTTACCTATTTACCAATATAAATTTGACAGGATTCGCCTGTCAAACATGGTAACCTTTTAGTTCAGGTCGATTTTCTGGGCCTCTGCATAGGCCTGCAAGACGTCGCGCGGTCGCTTGCTGGGATCGCGAAGAAGGTCGTCGATCAACGCGCGCAGGGGCTCCAGTTCGAGGGAGCGGATCATCGCCTTGACCGGTCCGACCGACGCAGGCGTAATTGACAGCCGACGTACGCCCAGACCGAGCAGGGTCATCGCCTCAAGCGTTCTTCCGCCCATCTCTCCGCACACGCCCACCGGTACGCCAGCCGCTTCACATTCGCGAATGATCCGGTTGAGGAACCGCAGGATCGCGACGCTCAGCCAATCATAGCGTTCGGCAAGCTTGGGATGCGCGCGGTCCGCCGCAAACAGGAACTGCGTCAGGTCATTGGTGCCAATCGACAGGAAGTCGAGCTTTGGCAGCATGACGTCGAGCACTTCGGCCAGCGACGGCACCTCCAGCATCGCGCCGTAGCGGATCGTGCTGGGCAGCTTCTTGTTCCGCTCGGCGAGCCATTGCCGCTGGTTCTCGAACAGCGCATGCGCAGCGTCGAACTCCCACGGCTCGGATATCATCGGGAACATGACATGAAGCGTCCGGCCCGCCGCCGCCTCCAGCAACGCGCGCGCCTGCGCCTTCATCAGGCCGTCACGTTCCAGCGACAGGCGCATCGCTCGCCAGCCCATCGCCGGGTTTTCCTCAACCATGTCGCTGTCATCGCGCAGATAGGGCAGCGCTTTGTCGCCGCCGATATCAACCGTGCGAAAGATAACCGGGCGATCTCCCGCCGCGTCCATGACGTCGCGATAGAGCCGCTGCTGTTTCTCCCGCTGCGGCATCGTGGCCGAGACCAGAAACTGGAATTCCGTACGGAACAGGCCGATCCCATCAGCGCCGGTGACATCGAGCGCGGCGACGTCATCTCGCAGGCCCGCATTGCACATCAATTCAATGCGCACGCCGTCCCTGGTTTCGGCAGGCAGATCGCGCATCGCGGCAAAGCTGGCGCGCTTTTTCTGCGTCAGCTCCAGCTTGCTGTCGAACGCCTCCTCCATGTCCGGCGAAGGACGAACGAACAGGCGGTTCTCATTCACGTCCATCAATATGAGGTCGCCCTCATTGATGAGCTGACGAACGTCCTTCACCCGGCCGAACACCGGCACGCCCATGGCCCGCGCGACGATGGTCACATGCGCAGTGAGCGATCCTTCCTCAAGGATCACACCCTTCAGCCGCCGCCGGTCATATTCCAGAAGCTCGGCAGGACCGAGGTTGCGCGCAATCAATATCGTATCCTGACGCAGGCCAAGCTGCGCGGCCGTGCCGAGCTGCCCGGACACGATGCGCAACAGCCGGTTCGCAAGGTCCTCCAAATCGTGCATCCGGTCCTGCAACAGCGGATCGTCAATCTGGCGCATGCGCATGCGCGTGCGCTGCTGCACGCGCTCGATCGCGGCCTCGGCGGTCAGGCCGCTGTCGATAGCCTCGTTGATGCGCCGCGACCAGCCCTCGTCATAGGCAAACATCTTATAGGTCTCGATGACCTCCTGATGCTCGCCATCGACGCCGAACTCCGATGTCCCGGCGAGACCTTCAATCTGTTCGCGCATCTTGGCGAACGCAGAATAGACACGCGCGCGCTCCGCCTCGACATCGTCGGCGACGGTGTGGTCGATGGTGATGCGCGGCTGGTGATAAACGGCATGCCCGCGCGCCATACCCATAACGAGCTGCAACCCGGTAACGATCTGCGTTCCGGTTCCACCCACGCGCACATCGACCGGGCTTTGATCTACCAGCCCTGCATTGGCGATAAGTTCGGAGAGAACCATCGCCACCGTCTGCAACGCCTCGATCTCCACCTCTTCATAGCGACGCGGATCGACATGCTGGACGCACAATACGCCGACAGAGCTTTCGCGGCGCACGATAGGCACACCGGCGAAGCTGTGGAACAGTTCCTCCCCTGTTTCCGGTCGATAGGAATAATCGGGATGGGCCGCCGCCTCATCGAGGTTCAGCGTTTCCACATTGCGCGCGATCGAGCCGACAAGGCCTTCGTCGAGCGTCATGCGGGTTACGTGAACCGCCTCCTGCTTCAACCCGCGGGTGGCGAACAATTCCAGCACGCCTTCACGCAGCAGATAGATGGAGCAAACCTCGCTCGACAGGGACTCGCCGATGATTTCGACGACCTTGTTCAGCTTCGCCTGCGCACCAGTACGGGAAGCCATCACCTCATGCAGGCGATTGAGAATCTGGCGTGCGGCGGCAACAGGCGTGTCAGGCATAGCCAACCGCTAACAGAAAGCGGACGGCGTTGCCAATCACGTTATGGACAAAATGGACTTTATCGCGCGAGCGCCGCTTCGGCCTGTGCCACCAGAGTGGCGATAATATCGCGCACGGGCTCCTCCGCCGTCACCATGCCCACCGACTGCCCGGCCATCAGCGACCCATTCTCGACATCGCCGTCGATCACTGCGCGGCGCAACGCACCCGCCCAATAATGTTCGATCTCAAGCTGCGCGGCCGCCATATCGACCTTGCCGTCGTCCAGCATCTGCGCAACTTCGCGCTGCTTGGCGGTAAACGCTTCGGTCCCGGCATTTTTGAGCGCGCGCACCGGGATGACCGGCAGGCGCGCATCGATCTGCACGCTCGCGACAGCGTCGCGGGCATTTGCGCGCAGGAACGCCTTCTTGAAATTGGGGTGCGCAATGCTTTCGGTCGCGCAGACAAAGCGTGTGCCGAGCTGAACGCCCGAGGCGCCCATTTCCAGATAGGACGCAATCGCCTCTCCGCGCGCAATGCCGCCCGCAACGAAGATCGGCAGCTCGCTCGCGAGTTCGGGCAGGATTTCCTGCGCCAGCACGCTGGTCGCGACGGGGCCGATATGGCCGCCCGCTTCATTGCCCTCGATAATCAGCGCATCCACACCGGAACGGACCAATTTCTTGGCGAGCGCCATGGCCGGGGCGAAACAGATCACCTTCGCACCGCTGCCCTTGATCGCCTCGATGCTGCCCTTGGGGGGCAAGCCCCCTGCCAGCACGACGTGCCCGATCTGGTGCTTCGCGCACACGGCGATCAGGTCCATCAGCTGCGGGTGCATGGTGATCAGGTTGACGCCGAAAGGCTTGTCGGTCAGCGCCTTCGTCGCTGCGATTTCGGTGTCGAGCAACTCAGGCGTCATCGCGCCGCAGGCGATCAGGCCGAAGCCGCCCGCATTGCTGACCGCCGAAACGAGATTGCGCTCCGATACCCAGCTCATCGCGCCGCACAGGATCGCGACATCACAACCGAGCAGCGCGGTGCCCCGCGCCATCAGTGCGCCAAGCGTGCCGCTCAAGCCGCTGCCTCCGCATCGAGCCCGTAGGCGGTGTGGAGCACACGAACGGCAAGTTCGGTCTCATCCTCGTCGATCAGCACGGAAACCTTGATCTCGCTGGTCGAGATCGCCTCGATGTTGATACCGCGATCAGCCAGCGTCTTGAACATGGTCGCCGCAATACCGGCATGGCTGCGCATGCCGACGCCGACGACGCTGATCTTCGCGACCTGATCATCGGTGATCAGGCGGCGATATCCGATCGCGTCCTTCTGCGCCTCCAATATGTCGACGCTACGTGCGAGGTCGGCGCGCGGGACGGTGAAGGTAACATCGGTTTCCTCGCTGTCCTTGCTGTCATTCTGGATAATCATGTCGACGTTAATCGCCGCGTCGGCAAGCGGCCCGAAAATGCCCGCAACCGCGCCCGGCTTGTCGGGAACCCGCGTAACAATGATTTTCGCTTCATTCTTGTCATGAGCGATACCAGTGATGAGCTGACGTTCCATGTCGCTTCCTTCTATTTCCTCTTCGCCGACGATCAGGGTGCCTGGAATTTCTTCCTGCGTCGGATCATCAAATGAACTGAGCACCTGTACCCGGACATTCTCTTTCATCGCCAGAGCGACGGAGCGGGTCTGAAGCACCTTCGAACCGACCGAAGCCAGTTCCAGCATTTCCTCATAGGTGACCATCTGCAACTTGCGCGCGCGCGAGACGATGCGCGGGTCGGTCGTATAAACGCCATCGACATCGGTATAAATGTCGCAACGGTCCGCCTTTACTGCAGCGGCCACCGCGACGGCGGACGTATCCGAACCGCCACGCCCCAGCGTCGCGATACGGCCATTGTCCATCATGCCCTGAAATCCGGGGATCACGGCAACCTGCCCGGACGACATCGCTTCGACCAGCGCGCCGGTTTCAAAATCGTCGATCCGCGCCTTGGCATGCGCCTCGACCGTGCGGATGGGGAGCTGCCAGCCGAGCCAGCTGCGCGCGTCAACGCCCATGGCCTTCAACGTCATCGCCAAAAGACCGCTCGTCACCTGCTCGCCGCTGGCAACGACAACGTCATATTCGGCCGGATCGTAAAGCGGGCTCGCTTCCTTGCAGAAATTCACCAGCCGGTCGGTCTCTCCGGCCATCGCCGATACGACAACCGCGACCTCGTTGCCCTGGCTAACGACATGTTTGACGCGGGCCGCAACATTGCGAATTCGCTCCATCCCCGCCATCGAGGTTCCGCCGAATTTCATGACTATACGCGACATATTTGCTGCCAAACATTTGTTTCGATAGAAGGACGGCCAGGCGGGTGCCCAAACCGGAAAGCCGCGCCGCTATAGTGACCGGGGACGAATATGGCAAGCGAGGCAATGACAACGATTAACCCGGCCGAAGCGCAGCATTTCGGCGCTCTCGCCAAGGATTGGTGGGACCCGAAGGGCAGCAGCGCGATGCTTCACAAACTTAACCCGCCGCGCCTCCGGTATATTCGCGGTGCCATCAATGCGCATTGGCACGTCGCCGCAAATTCACTGCGCCCGCTTGCCGGCAAATCGGCGCTGGATGTCGGGTGTGGCGCGGGTTTGCTGTGCGAACCGCTGGCCCGACTGGGCGCCGATGTCACCGGAATCGACGCTGCCCCAGAAAATATCGACGCGGCCAGAGAACATGCGGAGAAACAGGGCCTGACAATCGACTATCGCGCAACCGGCATCGAATCTCTCGGCAGCACCGCGCACTATGATCTCGTCACGTCGATGGAGGTGATCGAGCATGTCACCGATCCCGCGGCGTTTATTCAGGGCCTCGCCCAAGCCCTCGCGCCCGGCGGTCTGATGATCCTGTCGACACCCAACCGCACAGGCCTTTCCCGCCTCGCCATGATCGATATCGGCGAAGGGCTGGGCATGATCCCGAAGGGCACGCATGACTGGGACAAGTTCCTGACGCCCGACGAGATCGAAACGCTACTCGCCGATTGCGGGCTGAGGGTGGTTGACCGGCATGGCATAGCATTCGATCCGCGCCACGGCTTTGTGCTGAGCGACAAAACCGGGCTGAATTACATTCTGACTGTCCGGCACCAATAACCCGGTTCAGGCATACAGCCCGACGAGCTGACCGCTGGCGACCAGATTGATCGCTTCACGGTCGCCGACAAGGATGCGATCGGGGGTCATTTCCACGCGCTTGCCGCCGACGGTTGCCAGCAAGTGGATGATCGTCAGACAGTCATGCGCGGATATCTCGATTTCCGCGCGAGCTTCGCTGCTGGTGGACTGGATGACATAGCGCTGTCCAAGCCGCTCAAATGTCCAGCTGTCGTCGGGCGGGGACCAGAAATTCGCCTGAACGATCGGCACCGGCCTGCCCTTCGCATCTGACAGATTGAGCGTGATCCGCGTCGCGCCGATACTGCTGGTTGGCGGCGCGAAGCCGATCGGCGCGGCGCCAGCGACCATGACGGGAATCGACGTTTCGCGGACCAGCGCCCTGCCACCCACGCGGATGCGCGGGAGCTTGTCATGATAGGGCAAACGCGATTTATCGAACAGCGGGTCGCCCGCAATCGGCCTCGCCAGCAAAGCCCCATATTGGGCTGATTCCAGCGCGGTGTTGCCGAGTGTCCGAATGCAGGTGGGGCACAGAAGGACTGCGGACGGCTTCATCCAGCCCGGCTCATCTTCTACGGGAAGTTCCGCAATCTGGTGAATGGTCGCCCCGCACCGGACACATCCATAGCGGCTCCGGTGCAAAATCTGCGCGCGCACCATGTCCGGCAAATCTGCGGCGAGCAGAAGCTTGGGCTTGACCACGGCGGCACTGTCTCCTCGACCCACAGCGGCCCGGCAAAACCGTCCCGCTCCGTTTCAGCAGCCTCCAGCGATCCTCTTTGTTTTTTTGCAGTTGCGAAGGAGAATTCCAGCAAAACGACGCCCGGTCAAGCGTTCGCGTGCGGCGCTCGCTCATCCATGGTCCTGAAATGGGAAAGCTTTGGTCAGGCTGCGTCGGCGCGGGGTTCTGCGTTGACCATGCCACGCGCCATTTGGCCTAGCCGCTCTGCCATTGCCTTGCCGAGAGCAGGGTCGATGCCGGGCTGCATCGTGACAGCGCGCGTCATTGCATCGGCCCATTGATCGGCGACCTCGGACGATATGGCGATTTTCCCGTGCAGCGAGACCACGCACTGCCCACGATCAAACCATGCCCTGGGCCCGCCCAGCCAAGCATCGAGGAACTGCGCCAGCCCCTTTTGAACATCGCTCAAGTCTTGCGCGTGCAACGCCCGCAGCTGCGCATAGCCCTGGTCTTCGTCCATCAATGCGTAGAAGCGCGCGACGATCTCCCGTACTATCTGCCCGCCACCGAGCATTTCAAAAGGCGTTGTCGCTTCGGCCATGATGCACCTCCCCTCACATTATGCGGGGAGAATGCCCATTCCTGCCACGACGTCTTTGACCTTGATCAATGGCGGCACCCGATGGCGTCTTCAGTGCGCAGTGCCCCAGCTGTTGCCGGTGCCGATCTCCACAACGAGCGGAACGGAAATCTCGACCAGCGGCTCAGCGGCGTTTTCCATCACATCGCGGATGACGGCACTCGCCGCCTCGACATCGCCCTCAGGCACTTCGAACACCAACTCGTCGTGCACTTGCAGCAGCATCCTGACATTGGGCAACCCGGCCTCAACCAATGCAGGCCCCATTCGCGCCATCGCGCGCTTGATGATGTCGGCACTTGTGCCCTGTATCGGCGCGTTGATCGCCGCGCGCTCAGCCCCTTGCCGCTCATGCTGCACGCTCGCCTTGATCCGCGGGAACCAGGTCTTGCGCCCGAACAAGGTGCGCGTAAAGCCAGTGGCTCGCGCATTTTCGAGCGTGTCGTTGATATAAACACCGATGCCGGGGAAGCGCTCGAAATAGCGGGAGATCATGTCCTGTGCTTCATCCGGCGTGATTTCGAGGCGCGATGCCAGCCCCCAGCGCGAAATACCGTAAAGGATCGCGAAGTTGATCGTCTTGGCGCGCGCACGGGTGTCGCGGTTGACCTCTCCGAACAGTTCCTGCGCGGTCGCGGCGTGAATATCTTCCCCGGCGAGGAACGCTTCCTTCAGCGCGGGGACATCGGCCATATGCGCGGCCAGCCGCAGCTCGATCTGGCTATAGTCGGCAGCGAGCAGGACATTGCCCTTTTCCGCAACGAAAGCATCGCGGATCTGCCGGCCCATTTCGGTGCGGATCGGAATATTTTGCAGGTTCGGGTCGGTCGATGACAAGCGCCCGGTCTGCGCGCCCGTCAGGCTGTAGCTGGTATGCACCCGCTCGGTCTCGGCATTGATCTGGTCCTGCAACGCATCGGTATAGGTCGATTTGAGTTTCGAGAATTGCCGCCAGTCGAGCACCTTGCGGGCAATCTCCTCGCCGTCCGCAGCCAGCCTTTCGAGCACCGTCACGTCGGTCGAATAGGAACCGCTCTTGCCTTTCTTGCCGCCCTTCAGGCCCATCTTGTCGAACAATATTTCGCCCAGCTGCTTCGGGCTGCCGATGGTGAAGGGCTGTCCGGCAATTTCGTGGATCTCACCTTCCAGCGCCGCGAGTCCTTCGCCAAATTCTCCCGACAGGCGCGAGAGATAGTCACGATCGACCTTGATCCCGGCGCGCTCCATTTTCGCGATGACGGGCACAAGCGGTCTATCGACCAGTTCATACACGCGCATGACACTTTCCTGATGGAGGCGCGGTTTCAGTATCTGCCACAGGCGGTAGGTGACCTCCGCATCCTCAGCGGCATAGGCGGTGGCCTTGTCGAGCGCTACTTCGGCAAAGCTGATCTGCTTCTTGCCGGTGCCCGCCACATCCTTGAAGGCGATGCATTCATGGCCGAGATGCGCGCGCGCGGCTTCATCCATGCCATGCCCACCCAGCCCCTTCCCTGCCTCAAGGTCGAACGAGAGCAGGATGGTGTCGTCTATCGGATGGATCGCGATGCCGTCCAGCCCTGCCTGTTGCCCAGCGCGCTCCAGCACGTTGACATCATATTTAAGATTGTGGCCGATCTTCAGAACGCCGGCGTCCTCCAGCAGCGGCTTGAGTTTCGCAAGCGCCAGCTTCGTGTCGATTTGCTGCGGCTTTTCGGCAAACATGTCCGTGCCGCCATGACCCAACGGGATATAGCAGGCCCGGCCCGGCCCGGTCGACAGGCTGACCCCGACAAGCCGCGCCGATATCGCGTCGAGCGCATCGGTTTCGGTATCGACCGCGACAACGCCGCCCGCCGTTGCTTCGTCGATCCAGCGGTCGAGCGCGGCCTCATCCGTCACGGTTTCGTATAGGGCATGGTCTATCGGCGGCAGGTCAAGCGCCGCCGGTTCCTCTATCGATTGCGCGGCACCCTGCGAGGGGGTAGCGGCGGTGGCCTGCGCCCCGCTCGCGGCCGGCAACGCCGTATTCAGGCGCGACAGCAGCGAGTTGAAGCCCTGATCGCTGAGAAATTCGCGCAGAGGTTCGGGCGGTATTTCGCCGAGCGAGAGATCGTCCAATGCGTCAGGCAGCGGAACTTCGGAATGCAGCTCAACGAGCTGACGCGACAACCGGGCGAGCGCCTCATTCTCGATCAGCTTTTCCTTCATCTTGGAAGGCTTCATGTCCGGGATCGCTTGATAGACACCGTCGAGCGAACCATGCTCGGTAATCAGCTTCGCCGCCGTTTTCGCGCCGACCCCCGGAACGCCGGGCACATTGTCCACGCTGTCCCCCATCAGCGCCAGCACATCGCCCAGCTTGTCGGGCGTGACGCCGAATTTCTTCATCACATAATCGTCGGAGCGGCGCTCATTCTTCATCGTGTCGAGCATGTCGACCCCCGGCTGGATGAGCTGCGCCAAGTCCTTGTCGGACGAGACGATCGTGACCTGCCAGCCCTTCGCCACCGCGGCCTTGGTGTAGCTCGCGATTATGTCATCCGCCTCGAACCCCGCCTCCTCGATACAGGGCAGCGAGAAAGCGCGCGTAGCCTCCCTGATCAGCGGGAATTGCGGGATAAGATCTTCGGGCGGCGGCGGCCGGTTCGCCTTGTACTGATCATAGAGATCATTCCGGAACGTCTTGCTCGATTTGTCGAGGATCACCGCCATGTGGGTTGGCCCGTCCGCCTCATGCAGGTCCTTCGCCAGCTTCCACAGCATCGTTGTATAGCCGAACACGGCGCCGGCGGGCGTACCATGCCGGTTCGTCAGCGGCGGGAGTTGATGATAGGCGCGGAAGATGTAACTGCTTCCGTCGACCAGATAGAGGTGATTCTGTTCCGACATCAGCGCTGGATAGCAGCCGGTGCAGTGCGAAGAAACAGATCAGCGCCTCGATCGTTCGGATAATATGTTGCCAAGGACAAGACCGCACCGATGACAAGCTGGATCATGATCATCGGAGCCATCCTGGTGGCCGTCATCACTCTCAACCCGAAGCTGCTGCGCAACAGGATGTGGCGCGCCACGGTCACTCCGCTGGCCTCGATCATCGGTTCTGGCTTCCTGATTGCCGGGCCAGTGCTGGCCGAAGCGACGGGGCGCTATGCCTTTCTCGCGATAGCGGCCCTGTGCGCACTCGGCTGGCTGTTCGGATCGGCGATCCGATATAATATTCGCGTGGCAGAGCCGCTGATCGATCCGGACGGGTCGCCATTATGGCTTGAGCGTGTGGACAAGGTGTCCGACCTGGCGCTCGCGCTCGCCTATTTCGTGTCCGTCGCCTATTATCTGCACCTGTTTGCGGCATTCGGACTGCGGCTGATCGGCATGGAAACACCGTTCCTGATCCGCGCGGTGACAATCGGCGTGATCCTGCTTCTCGGCCTGATCGGCACGTTCAGGGGATTACGCTGGCTTGAAAATATCGAGCTTCCGGCGGTCGGCCTGAAACTGGCGCTGATCGCCGGATTGCTCATCGCGCTGATATGGGCAGATGCGCAATCGCTGCTGCAAGGCACATTGGAGTTGCAGGCGGTCGCTCACCCGACAGGGATGCGCGAGTTCGGCATATTGCTGGGCCTCGTTATCATGGTGCAGGGCTTCGAAACGTCGCGCTACCTTGGTCATAGCTACAGCGCGGAGACGCGCGTCAAAACGATGCGCCGCGCGCAGATTATCGCCACACTTGTCTATGTGCCGTTCATCGCATTGATGACGCCTTATTTCGCGAGCGGCCTGCCGCAGGGCAAGCTCGATGAGACGGCGATCATCGATATCCTGCAACCGCTCGGTTGGGCTGTCGGACCACTTGTCATCATGACCGCGCTGGCATCCCAATTGTCAGCCGCCGTCGCCGACATGAACGGCGCGGGCGGGCTCGTACGCTCTGCGAGCAGCAACAAGGTCAATGTGAAATGGGGCTATGCCGGAACCGCGGCGGTCGCGATCCTTATCACGATGACCGCGAATATCTTTGAGATCATCGTCTATGCATCAAAGGCGTTCGTACTCTATTACGGCCTGCAAAGCGGCACGGCAGCGATTCTCAGCCTGTACCGGGGCAGACGCGATGTCGTGCGGACGGTTTTTTACATCGCTGCGGTTATTATCGCGATCTTGGTGTTGTGGCTTGGAATTCCTGCTGAGGGCTAAGAAACTGCTGCCACGCGATTAACCTGCCGCCGTTCGAATCGAGCGAAGTCGAGACACGGGTATAGCAACGGTTCTCGACTACGCTCGAACCGAACGGATCACCATTAGATTTGTGAGCAATCAGCCCGCTCAGCGCTCGCTGTCGTGGAAAGCGGCAACGGCGCGCGACACGCCCTGCATCAGCTCCCATCGCTGCGGAATTCCCACGGTCGTGCTGGCGATCATCACCGCGACGGCATAGCTGGTGCCGTCCGGAGCCGTCATGATGCCGACATCGTTATAGCCGGTCGAGCGCGGATAGAGCACCTGCCCGGTTCCCGTCTTGTGGCCATAAACCCAGCCTGCCGGAACGCCGCCCTTTACCCGCTGCGGCCCAGTCTTCGCGCCATGCATTGTGTCGAGCAGGTAGGCGGTCGAAGCCGGAGACAGCATCTCGCCCCGTTTCAGCTTAGCGAGCGCCATCGTGATCGAGCTGGGCGCGGCACCATCCATCGGATCGGCGAGATACTCATTCAGCGCCTTTTCCCTCACCGATTTGGGAAGGTTGGACCGTGCCGCATAAAAATTGCGGCCGACCGACATTTTCTGATCCCAGACAAGACCCGCGGTCGCGCTCTGCAACAGGCGTTCACCAGGGCCAAAGCGAATATCGCGAATATAATTGCGCGCCAGGAATCCGCGCACCGCCTGCGGCCCGCCAACCTTGCGGAGCACCGTATCGTTGGCGGTGTTGTCGCTCTGCTGCATGGCGCGGGTGAACAGATCATCGAGCTGCGTCGAGTAGCTGCCATTTTGCAGCAATGACGCGAGCGGTTGATGGAATAATGTCAGATCGTTCCGGCCAATCGTCACGGGATCCTTAAGCGTCAGCTTGCCGCGATCCACCGCATCCAGCATCGTCATCGCAACCCAAAGCTTCGAAACGCTCTGCTGCGGCATCAGGCGCGCGCCGTTATAGGAAGCTTCCCAATCGGAATCGACGCGGCGCACGGAAATTCCGGCAATGCCGTTGAAATTGCGGCCAAGGGTGGTGATGGCAGTTTGTAGTGCGGCAGGTGCGGGCTTGGCCGGTTCCTCGACCCTCGCGATGGCCGATGTGAAGGGTGTCGAGGGTTCGGACCGGCCCATGGAAATGGAAGCGTCGGCCACACATCCGGTCATCAATATGGCCGCGGCAATGCCTTTGACCCATACATGGCCGGATCGGTTCGTACCGAACCTGAAATCTGCCTTCTTGCCTCGCTTAATATTGATCCTATCCAAATGCGCCACCATAGATTTCACGACCCTGGTTCACCGCCCGCTCATAGTGCGCGAGCCATGTTATGCCCCTCACTATATGTGGCGACTTTTCGCGCCAGAGAAAGAGAATATGCGACGAACGATTCAAATATTCGGTTAATTTGCGGAACTTGACGCCCAAAATGAGACGAATTGAGGGAAATGCGCATTTAATGGCTGATTCAACGGATATTTTTCCCCAACCTTTTGCGATGAACCGACGCGCAGTGCTCGGTTGGGGCGCAGGACTGTTAACCTTTGGCCCCGCGATAGCAGCCGACGCGCTGGCCGCAACCGACTCCGCCGCTGCATTCTCTTCCTCGCGGCTCAGCGTCACGAGCAGCGAGTCGCGCGCGGCCGGCGGACAGGACGTGCTGCTGATCCCCGGTTTGGCGAGCGGCCCCGCCATCTGGTCTGGCCTGCAAGCGCGATTGAGGGGTCATCGCCTGCATCTGGTGCATATTGCGGGCTTTGCCGGAAAGCCTGCGGGGTCGAACCGGACGGGCGCCCTGCTCGGCCCGCTGACGCAGGAGCTCGTCCGCTATGTGAGCGAGGGCAAATTGCAGAAACCGGCGATCATCGGTCATAGCATGGGCGGTACGCTCGCGTTGATGACGGGGTTGCAGGCGAAAGGCCGCATAGACCGGGTCATGGTCGTCGACATGCTGCCAGCGGGCGCGGGCATGCTCGGCGGCACAAGTCAGGGACTGGGCTATATCGCCGAGCAGCTGAACGGATATTTCACCGGGACCAAGGCCGGGCGACAACTGCTCGCCAACATGATTGCCCAAGCGCCGGGCGCACGCGACAGCGACCCCAATGTGATCGCGCAGGCGCTGACCGAACTGGCCCGCACGGATTTGACCGCGCAGCTATCTTCTCTCGGCTGTCCGCTGACGGTGGTGCACGCGTTGTCGGCGGACCGGGACGTGGCCGCTGCCCAAAACCAGCGGTTCCGTGCCGCCTATGCGAATGCAGCCCGGCTGAACATAGACGGCATCGGACCAAGCGGTCACATGGTGATGATCGATCAGGCCGAGAAATTCGCGTCCGCAGTCCGCAACTTCCTCACATAAAAATGACGGACCTTGACCTGAATCAAGGAAGCATGGGCGGCGTTCCCCCATTGAGGATGGCGACTGGCAGCGAAATCTGATTTCAAAGCTTGTCAGAGGCGTCTTCCCGCGCCTCCTCCTCGGCACTTCTAAGGGCGTGATCCTTCGGGATCGCGCCCCTTTTTTCGAGTGCGCATCAAAGCCCGCTATTTCACGGCGTCTGGCTGAAGATCAGGATGGGCCGCCGCGACTTCCGCATTGGCCCTCGCATTGTCGACCGCACGCATCAACGCGGGATAGGCATCAAGCGGGACGTTGAAACGCTCCGCCGAATAAACCTGCGGAACGATGTGACAATCGGCAAGCGTCAGCGTGTCACCAAAGGCATAGGTGCCGCCATGACGCGCGATCATCGCATCCAGCGCGGCGAAGCCCTCAACGATCCAGCGCGCCGTCCATGCATCGCGGCGCACGTCATCGGCTCCCAAATCATGTTTCAACGCCTTCAGGACGCGCAAGTTGTTGAGGGGGTGGATGTCGCACGCAACGGTCATCGCCATGGCCCGCACGATAGCGCGCGCGTCGGCATCGCGCGGCAATAACGGCGGATCGGGATAGCGCTCCTCCAGCCATTCGATGATCGCGCTGCTTTGCGAGAGGACCTGTCCGTCCACCTCCAGCGCGGGCACGAGCCCCTGCGGATTGAGCGCGCGATAGGCCTCTCTTTTTTGCGCACCCGCAAGCAGGTTGACCGTCTCCTGCCGGTACGCCAGCCCCTTCAGGTTGAGTGCAATGCGTGTGCGGTAACTGGTGCCCGAGCGCCAATAGCCGTGCAGAACGATGCCGGTCACGGCGCGGGTAATATGGTGGCGCGGCACTCGCCAAATCCGATCCGGGCAAAGCCGTCCTTTTCAGCGAAGGCCGTGATGATGATTTCATCGCCATCTTCCAGAAAGGTCCGGCTTTCACCGTTCGGCAATGCAATCGGCTGCTTACCGCCACAGCTGAGTTCCAGCAAGCTGCCCCTGCTGCTCTCATCCGCGCCGGACAGCGTTCCGGTGCCCAGCAGGTCGCCCGGCGACAGGTTGCAGCCGTTCGAGCTGTGATGCGCGACAAGCTGTGCGATTGTCCAATACATCGCTGTCATCGACCCGCGGCTCAAGCGATAGGGTGCTTCGCCCGCTGCGTGCATCTTTGCCGTGAGGAGGTGTACCTCCATTGTGACATCGAGCGCGCCCGCCTTTTGATCCTTCTCGATCATTAGATAGGGCAGCGGCGCAGGGTCGCCTTCCGGTCGCGGCGGCTGCGCCACGCGATAGGGCGCGAGCGCGTCCATCGTCACGATCCAGGGCGAGACACTACTGTGAAAGTTCTTGGCGAGAAATGGCCCGAGCGGCTGATATTCCCAGGCCTGCACATCACGCGCCGACCAGTCGTTCAGGATCGAGATACCCGCGACATGCTCTGCCGCTTCACCGATTGGGACGGGCTTGCCAAGCGTGTTGCCCTTGCCCACCCAGATCGCCATTTCCAGCTCATAATCGAGCCGTTTGCACGGACCGAAAGTCGGCGCATCGGCGTCGGGCGCTTTGGTCTGGCCATTGGGCCGCACGACATCGACGCCTGACAGGCGGATCGATGAGCTACGCCCATGATAGCCGATCGGGACATATTTGTAATTGGACAGCAACGGATTGTCGGGCCGGAACAGCTGGCCCACATTCATCGCATGATGAATGCCGGTGAAGAAATCGGTATAGTCATTGACCTTCACCGGCAGATGCATCGTGCAATCAACAGCGCGGTGAAGCGCAGGCCGTACGGCGGCCTCTGATTCCGTGTCGGTCAACAAACGGAAGAGGCCTTGCCGTAATGCCTGCAGGAGGGCGTTGCCCGCGTCCAGAAAATCGTTCAGCGTGGCCTGTCCGGCCAGCCGCGCCGCCAATCGGGCGTCGCCTTCCAGCAACCCGGCGACCGCCTCTATATCGAGTATTTCGTTCCCGATCGCGACCCCGCCCCGGCGCATTTGCCCGCGCGGCGCGAAGATGCCGAGCGGAAGGTTCTGGATGGGAAAATCGGGATGACCGTCGGCACTCTCGACCCAACTTCTGGCGGCCCGGTCGTGGGTAAAATCAATTGCGGTTGTCAAGCATCCGGTTCCTTGTGCAGCCAGTCCGCGTGACGCGGCGCTTTTTTTGTTTTGCTCCACTCATCAAGCATGAGCGGCGCCACCCGCGCAAGCTCCTGATATTGGTCCGGCGTCCCGATGTTGCACGCCAGCTCTATACGATGGCCGTTGGGATCGAAGAAATAGATCGACCGGAATACACCATGATAAGTAGGTCCCAGGACATCGACACCCTCTTTCTCTATATGCGCCTTGGCGGCTATCAGCGCCTCGTAATCGGGAACTTCGAAAGCGAGATGCTGCACCCATTCGGGCGTTTGTTCGTCTCGTCCCATCTCCGGCTGGTTTGGCAGTTCGAAAAAAGCCAAAACATTGCCGCCGCCGCAATCGAGAAACACGTGCATATAGGGGTCATATTCGCCCGTTGACGGCACATGATCCTCGGCAAAGGCAGTCGTGAAACGCATACCAAGCAAGCGCTCATACCACTCGACCGTCTCCTTGGCGTCCCTACAGCGATAGGCGACGTGGTGGATGCGACTAAGCGAAAAGGGCACGCTCACGCCGCCTGCCCTTCCTTTTGGGCAAGGACGCCGCGGTTGAGCTGATCCCGCTCGATCGATTCGAACAGGGCGGTGAAATTGCCCTCACCAAAGCCCTCGTCTTTCTTGCGCTGAATGAATTCAAAAAAGACCGGCCCAACCATGGTTTCGGAGAAAATCTGAAGCAGCAGGCGCGGGTCGCCATCCTGGGTCGAACCGTCGAGCAATATGCCGCGTGATTTCAATTGCTCGACCGGCTCGCCATGGCCCGGCAGACGCTCGTCAAGCATCTCGTAATAGGTTTCGGGCGGCGCAGTCATGAAGGGCGTCCCGCTTTGCTTGAGGCGATCCCATGTCGCGATCAGATCGTCGCACAGAAAGGCAATGTGCTGAATACCCTCGCCATTATAGGCGCGCAGAAATTCCTCGATCTGGCCGCCACCAGCCTTGCCTTCTTCATTGAGAGGAATGCGGATCAGGCCATCGGGCGCGGTCATCGCCTTTGACGTCAGGCCGGTATATTCGCCCTTGATATCGAAATAGCGGATCTCGCGAAAGTTGAAGAGCTTCTCATAATAACCCGCCCAATAGGCCATGCGTCCGCCATAGACATTGTGCGTCAGGTGATCGATGAGCTTGAGCCCAGTGCCCGTGGGATGGCGTTCGACGCCCGGCAGATATTCGAAATCGATGTCGTAGATCGAAAGGTCGTCGCCATAGCGGTCAACAAGATAGATGATCGCGCCACCAATGCCGCGTATGGCGGGCAGGCGTAGCTCCATCGGACCCGTTTTCGTCTCCACGGCTTCCGCACCCCGCGCCAGCAGCTCGGGATAAGCCTTGTGCGCATCCTTCACGCGGAAACCCATGCCGCAGGCGGAGGCCCCGTGCTCGGCGGCAAAATAGGCGGCAGGCGACCCCGGCTCATAATTGGCGATCAGGTTGATATCGCCCTGCCGCCACAAATCGACGTCTTTCGAGCGGTGATGCGCGATATGGGTAAAACCCATCGCTTCGAACACAGGCTCCAACACGCCGCGCTCAGGCGCGCAGAATTCAACGAATTCGAAACCGTCGAGGCCGATGGGATTTTCGAAAATGTCGGGCATGGGGCTCTCCTCTTCCGGTAATAAAACCGGCCGCAATAAAGTATCAATTGAAACTATATTCCCACTTTCGCAAGATAGTGTCAACTGATACCGGTTTGGAATGACCGACACAAATCTGCAGCTCGACAATTTCCTGCCCTACCGCCTTTCCATTACGTCCAACCTGGTGAGCGATGCGATCGCGAGCGCCTATGTGCGCCTTTTCGCGCTGAGCGTCTCCGAATGGCGGTTGATCGCAGTCATCGCGGAGCAAAACGGCCTGACACAGCGAGAACTCGTCACAAGAACGCTGATGGACAAGGTGACGGTCAGCCGCGCGACCATCGCACTGACCGAGCGTGGCTTGATCGAGCGCAAACCCAATCCGGGCGATGGACGGTCACAACTTCTGTCATTGAGCGCCGACGGCACCGAACTTTACGGACATGTCGCCCCACTGGCGCTGGCCCTCGAAGCGCAGATATTTGGAGAGCTGGACCAGAAAGAGCTGGCCCTGTTCAACGATCTTCTCGATCGCATCGGGTCGGCGGCAAAGCAGCTGACCGACGAAAAAGGCACGCCCGGATGACGCCTTGACGGCGATTCCAGAGCGTGCCTTTTTTTCGCAACCGGCGGACCGCCGGTCAGCGCAGTCGACCGATCAGATCAGTCGAGCGCCTTAACAATTTCCTCGACCATCTTCTTGGCGTCAGCCAGAAGCATCATCGTATTGTCCATGTAGAAAACATCGTTGTCGACACCGGCATAGCCGACACCACCCATTGAACGCTTCACGAACAGCACCGACTTTGCGTTGGCAACATCGAGGATCGGCATGCCGTAGATCGGCGAGGTCTTGTCGGTCTTCGCCGCCGGGTTGGTGACGTCGTTCGCACCGATGACGAAGGCGACATCGGCCTGACCGAACTCGCTGTTGATGTCTTCGAGCTCAAACACCTCGTCATAGGATACGCTCGCTTCGGCCAGCAGCACGTTCATATGGCCGGGCATGCGTCCCGCGACCGGGTGGATCGCATATTTGACGTTGACGCCCTTCTCCTTGAGCAGGTCGCCCATCTCGCGCAGCGCGTGCTGTGCCTGTGAGACCGCCATGCCGTATCCCGGAACGATGATGACATTGTCCGCCTCGCCCATCAGGAACGCAGCGTCCTCAGCGGAGCCGCGCTTCCACGGGCGCTGTTCCTTCGCTTCGCCGCCACCGGCAGCGGCATCCGTGCCGAAGCCGCCCGCGATGACGCTGATGAAGCCGCGGTTCATCGCCTTGCACATGATGTAGCTGAGGATCGCGCCCGAAGAACCCACCAGCGCGCCGGTGATGATCATCGCCGTATTGCCCAGCGTGAAGCCCATCGCCGCGGCGGCCCACCCGGAATAGCTGTTCAGCATCGAGACGACGACCGGCATGTCCGCGCCGCCGATCGGAATGATCAGCAGGAAGCCGATGAGGAACGAGAGCGCCGTCACGGTCCAGAACACCCATGGGCTCTGATCCTGTGTGAAATATGCGACCAGTCCAACGATGGCGGCCAAGGTACCCAGATTGATGACATGGCGCATCGGCAGCATGATCGGCTTGCCCGACATGTTGCCATTAAGCTTCAGAAACGCAATGACCGAGCCCGAGAAGGTGATCGCGCCGATGGCGACGCCAAGGCCCATCTCGATACGGCTGGCGGTAAAGATCTCTCCGGTGGCCGCATCGGCGATACCGAATGCCGCCGGGCTGAGATAGGCGGCAGCGCCGACAACGACGGCGGCCATGCCGACCAGGCTGTGAAACGCCGCGACAAGCTGTGGCATATCGGTCATCGCGATCTTGCGCGCGATGATGAAGCCGATCACACCGCCGACACCGATTGCCGCGATGATTTCCGGCAGGGCAACGACATTGTGCGTGTACAGCGTGGTGATGACGGCGATGGCCATGCCGGCCATGCCGAAGCGGTTGCCGCGACGGCTCGATGCCGGGCTCGACAGGCCGCGCAGCGCGAGAATGAACAGGACGCCCGCAATGAGATAAGCGAGCGCAACCTGCCAGGGAAGACCAGCTACTTCATGCATCACTTGCGCTCCTTCTTCTTGTACATCGCAAGCATGCGCTCAGTGACGGCGAAGCCGCCGAAGATGTTGACGCTGGCGAAGACAACGCCCGCAAGGCCGAGCCACTTGGCAAGCCCGTGACCGCCCTCTGCCGCCGCAATCAGCGCGCCGACGATGATGACCGAGGAAATCGCATTGGTCACCGCCATCAGCGGCGTGTGGAGTGCCGGCGTCACCGACCAGACGACATAATAGCCCACAAAACAGGCCATCACGAAAATCGAAAGAATGGAAATGAAGTCCATCATATCCCCCTGGGTTTTTGCAGCTTCCCGTCAGAAAAGCCGGGGTTTTGTTCAGTTACCGAGCAAACGCTCATTAACGACCTTGCCGTCCTTGGTCAGGCGAATGGCATCGCCGATCTCTTCATCGAGAACGGGCGCATTCTTTTCCTTGTCCCAAAAGGCCGAAAGGAAGTTGTAGAGGTTGCGGGAAAACAGCGCGGAGGTGTCGGTCGCAAGGCGCGAGGGCACATTTTTGTGCCCGACGATCTTCACGCCATGCTTTTCGACAATCTCTCCGGCGATGGCGCCTTCGACATTGCCGCCCTGCTCCACCGCGAGATCGACGATCACGCTTCCCGGCTTCATCGTCGCGATCTGCGCATCGGAAATCAGACGCGGTGCCGGACGCCCCGGAATGAGCGCGGTGGTAATCACGATGTCCTGTTTGGCGATATGGCTGGACACCAGCTCCGCCTGAGCCTTCTGATATTCCTCGGACATCTCGGTCGCATAACCGCCCGACCCTTCGCCTTCGATCCCGGCGACATTCTCAACGAAGATCGGTTTCGCGCCGAGCGACATGATCTGTTCCTTGGTGGCCGAGCGCACGTCGGTCGCAGATACCTGCCCACCCAGACGCCGCGCGGTCGCAATCGCCTGCAGTCCGGCAACGCCTACGCCCATGATGAACACCTTGGCGGCAGAAACAGTGCCCGCAGCGGTCATCATCATCGGGAACGCCTTGCCATATTCGGCAGCGGCATCGAGAACGGCCTTGTAGCCCGACAGGTTCGACTGCGAAGAGAGGATATCCATCGACTGCGCGCGTGTGATGCGCGGCATGAATTCCATCGCCAGCGCTTCGATGCCAGCGGTTGCATAAGCATCAACCCGGGCGCGCTCACCAAACGGGTTGAGACCCGCGGCCAGCACAGCGCCGGGCTTCTGCCCGCCCAGCGAAGCCGGGTCCGGCCCCTGCACGCCAAGAATGATGTCTGCGTCTTTCAGCGTTGCCGCGCGATCACCAACCGAAGCGCCAGCCGCCGCATAATCCGCATCGGCGATCGATGCGGTAATACCAGCGCCGCTTTCCACAGCCATCTCGGCACCAAGGGCGATGAACTTCTTCACCGTCTCCGGCGTCGCCGCGACGCGCTTCTCGCCCGCCGCCTGCTCCTTCAATACCGCTATCTTCACATCAGCCCCCTGGCAGCGATCAACTGATCAAAAGGACGACGAGAGCGGCAACAGCGGCTGACAAAATGGTTCCCCATTTTACGAGACCAATGAAACCGGTGTAGGTTTCTTCCGCCATTTTCATGTCATTGCCCGATGCCATCTTATCACTCCCTTATGTGTTCTTTGGAATTTCCCGAATCGTCTCTTAGGTGGAACATATATCGCTAACAAGAACCGATTTTGTCCGCTGCTTATCAAAATTAACAGGGTCTTTACCGACATCCGCTATGCCGTACCGTCACTATATAAGGATTATTGATGGCGCTGAACGGCACGCCTCTTCTTTTGCTGATAGACGACGAACCGGCGCAAAAGCGCCTCGTTGCTGCGCTTGCGGCGCGTTCGGGATGGCGGACTATTTTCGCAAGTGACGAAGACGCCGCGCTCGCCACGCTCGGCACGCGCGATGGCATGCGGCTGGACGCGGTACTGATCGATCACTGGAATCCCAATATCAAACCGGTCGAGATGATTGCTCATATACGGGAACAGCGTCCTGCGCTGCCTATTCTCGTGATGACCTCGCAAACCGATGTCCTCGATGCTGTCGAAGCGATGCGTGCCGGCGCCACCGACTATCTGACCAAGCCGATCGCGCCGGACCGGCTTTTGGCCGCGCTCCATACCTCGCTTGACGATAGCAAAGCAAAAGCAGGAGAGCTGCGTCCGCTGACGGAAAAGCTCTCGGCACCGCTCGGCTTCAATGAAATCGTCGGCAGCACCCCGCAGTTCCTGGCCGCCCTTGCGATTGCCGCGAAGGCCGCGCGCGCGCGCGTCCCCGTACTGATCGAGGGCGAGAGCGGCGCAGGCAAGGAAGTTATCGCGCAGGCCATTCATGCGGCGTCTCCCCGTCATAAAAACCGGCTGATCGCAGTAAACTGCGGCGCGATCCCGGCCAACCTCGTCGAATCCGAACTGTTCGGACATGAGCGCGGCGCGTTTACCGGCGCGTTCGAGCGGCAAGTCGGCAAGTTCGCCGATGCCGATATGGGCACCATATTTCTCGATGAAGTATCGGAAATGCCGCTCGATGCGCAGGTCAAGCTGCTGCGCGTCCTTCAGGATGGCGAAGTTCAGCCGTTGGGCGCGCGCATGCCCACCCATGTCGATGTGCGCGTTATCGCCGCCACCAACAAGGTTCTGGAGCAGGAGGTCGCCGAAGGACGCTTCCGCGAAGACCTGTTCTACCGGCTCAACGTCATGCACGTGGTCGTCCCGCCCCTGCGCGAACGGCTGGGCGACATACCCGCCCTCGCCCGCCATCTGCTTGCACGGCTGACAACCCAGCATGGCATTCGCAGCCTGGGCATCACCAGCGAGGCGCTGACCCTGCTGACGCAGCATGACTGGCCGGGCAATGTTCGCCAGCTTCAGAATGTTTTGTTCCGCGCCGCCGTCCTGTGCGAGGGCGATGCGCTGACGCCGCTCGATTTCCCGCAGATCGCCGCGCACATCGATGCGCAACGCAACGGGAACGTGGCCCCCATATCGGGCGAGCAGAGCAGCAGGCAGGAAAGCAACGGCGTCACATTGTTCGAACCGTCCGGTCATATTCGTCAGCTTGCCGACATCGAAGCGGACGTCATCCGCCTCGCCATCGGGCACTATCGCGGTCGCATGACAGAGGTCGCGCGGCGTCTGGGCATTGGCCGTTCGACGCTGTATCGCAAGCTCGCCGAACTCGGCATCGACAACGCCGCCTGACGCGCTTCTTTTTAATTTCAGCCTGACATCAACGCCGCATCGCGCAAACCGCGCCAGACATGCACGGCCTGTACCGTTTCGGGCACGTCATGCACACGCAGCATTTGCGCGCCGGACTCCAGCCCGCGCATCACCAGCGCCAGCGATCCGCCCAGCCGAGCGCTTGCCGGGGCTTCGTTGGATAGCGCCCCGATGATGCGCTTGCGGCTTGCGCCCAGCAGCACGGGAACGCCCAGCCCCTGATAGAGCGACAGGCGGTTCAGAATGGCCAGATTGACGGCAAGCGGCTTGCCGAAACCGATCCCCGGATCGACAACGATCTTGTCGCGCGCAATACCCGCCGCCTCACAGGCCGCGATGCGCGCCTCCAGCCAGTCGAAGATATCCGTGACGGCGTCCTCATAGACCGCATTGTCATGGGGGTCGTCACCGGCCGATGGGCTGTGCATCAGGATGACGGGGCATCCCGACTGCGCGACAACCTCCAGACCGCGCGGATCATGCGTCAGGCCCGATATGTCGTTGACCAGAGCCGCACCAGCGCTCAGCGCGGCTTCCATTACCGCTGCCTTACGCGTGTCGATGGAAACCGGCACGCCACTGGCCGCGAGCTTTTCGATCACGGGCACGACGCGCTTGATCTCGTCCCCCTCCCAAACCTTGTCCGCGCCCGGCCGTGTCGACTCCCCGCCGACATCGACGATAGCGGCACCCGCAGTCGTCATGCCGAAGCCAGCGTCCGCCGCTGCCTGCGCATCGTCGAGAAATTTGCCGCCGTCCGAAAAGCTGTCGGGCGTCATGTTGAGGATGCCCATCACCTGCGGCACTTCGAACCGGATCATGCGATCGCGAAGAGCGAGTGGCGGGCGGATCATCGAGATATTCGCAGCCAAGGCAGCGGCGCGCTGCGCCAGCGGTTCGCAAAGGCGCCCGCACCAGCCGGAAAAATCGCTGACAGCCACCCGATCACGCTCAATCGATGCGCCGCTTCGTGCGATGATCTCATAGCCCTGAAACCACAAGAGCCCGCCGCCCAATCGCGCCGTCTCCCCATCGAGCCCAACAGGGCTTTCGGCAAACCAGATCGGGCGAAGATAAAGACGCGCTTCGGGCGCCAGCGATGCAGGATCAATCATAGCGCGCGCTTATGAAACGGCCATGCCGACAGCGCAAGCCTCGGCAGCGTTCAACCCAATGTCAGGCGTTGGCGACAGATACCTGTGCGAAGTGCGGGGGGCTTGACGGCCCGTTCGGATTTTTCTGCAACGGATAGCTTCCTGCCGGCAATGCCGCCAGCGGCATCCCCGCAGCCGCCAGCGCATAGGGGGACACCCTGTGCCGGGTCCGCAACCCACCTGCGCCGTCATTGACCAGAGGCGTTTCGAACTTCAGGCCGACAAGCGCGTCTTCCGAACGGATGACCGTGCAGACCGCGAGCTGCCCGCCGCTCAAGTCCAGCACCATCTCGGTGCCGCAGGGCACGCCGAGCAAGCCTTCGATCAGCGCACCGGACTTGGAAAGATTCCGCATGATGGCTTCGTAGCGATGGTCGTCATGGATCACGCCCACGCGGCGGAACACCGTGCGGCGCTCAGGGCGGTGCTGTTCGGGGCCGTCAGGTTCGATCTTGAAATTGCCCGAACCCATCTGGATGCTGATGTCTTCGGGCGGCAGCGCCTTGGAATAAATCCACCCCTGTATCAGGCGCGCGCCCTTTGACCGCACCAGTTCGAGCTGGTCGAACGCCTCGACGCCCTCGATCGTCGTTTCCATGCCGATTGCGTCGGAAAGGCCGATAATGGCCGCGATGATCTTGGAACTATTCTGTTCCTTCAGCGTGCAGGTCTCAACGAAACTCTTGTCGACCTTGATCTTGTCGAACGGCGCATATCGCAGGTAGCTGAGCGAGGAAAATCCGGTGCCGAAATCATCGAGCACCAGCCGGATGCCCAGTTCTTTCAGCACCTTGAAGGTTTCGTCGACAGTCTCGCTGTCGCCCATGAAGACGCTCTCGGTCAGCTCCAGCTCCAGCCGGTCGGGAGAGAGGCCCGTCGCCGCCAGCGCATTCATGACGATGCCCGGAAAATTGGAATTGGCGAATTGCATTGCCGAGACGTTGACCGCAATGCGTATATTCTCGGGCCATTCCAGCGCCTGTGCGCAGGCCTTGCGCAGCGCCCATTCGCCGAGCTGATTGATGAGGTTCGATTCTTCGGCGATGGCGATGAAGGTATCGGGATTGATCCTGCCGCGTTCGGGATGTTCCCAGCGCATCAACGCCTCGAACCCGACCACAAAATTGTCGTCTGCTCGGACGACGGGCTGATAGTGCAGTTCCAGCTGCTCGTTCAGCAATGCGTCGCGCAGATCGTTGAGCAGTACCTGCCGTTCTTCCTTCTCATCCTTAAGGTCGGCCGAGTAAAAACGATATTGTCCGCGACCGCCCTTCTTCGACGCATACAGCGCAAGGTCAGCGCTACGCACCAGCTGGTCGCGGTCGATCCCGTCATAGGGCGCAATCGCGATGCCGACCGATGTACCAATCACAGCGCGCTTGTCGTCGATAGGATAGGGTTGAGAAATGATCTGAACGATCTTGTCGGCGAGCTCGCCCAGCTTTCCATTGTCGTCCTGGTCGGGAAGGATGATCTGGAACTCGTCACCGCCGAGCCGCCCTACCTCACCCCTGTCACCGATAATTCCGCGCAACCGTCCGGCAACCTGACGCAACAGCTCGTCGCCCGCCGGGTGGCCCATCGTGTCGTTCACTTGCTTGAAGCGATCGAGGTCGAGCATCAGCAACGCGCAGCTACGCTTGGCGGCGGCGAATGCCGACAGGTAGCTGTCGATCCGCTTTTCCATACGATGGCGATTGGCGAGACCGGTGAGCGAGTCATATTCGGCCAGACGGGACGATTCCACCTCCAGCCGATATTCCTCGGTCACGTCCTTGAAGCTGCCGCGGTAGCCGTGGAAATTGCCTTCGCTGTCCATCTTGGGCTGCCCCGTCATGGAGAGCCACAGATGGGGTTCGTCGGGATTTCTGTTCGTCTTCTTCAACCGGACCGTGGCGTCCGTGATCTTGTGCTGCGTGCCAAAAAGGAACCTCAGCGGGCGGCTCGATCGTTCACCCTGGCTGTCCGGATCCGTCTCGAACAGGTCCGCCATTGATCGCGACATGAAATGGTCGGTCGAAAAGCCGAGCAGTTCGGCAAGCTTACTGGAGATATAGGTGAGGCGCCCTTCTGCATCGGTTGCCCACAGCCACCCGATGCCCAGGCTTTCAAAATCGTCCAGCAGGGTGAGACGCGCGGGTCCCGAGATCGCCACGGCGGTCGTGCTGACCATGCTCTGGCCATCCACGGGCCGAGAGCCCAACCCTTTCAGAAAGCCTTTTACAGCCACAATCGCTCAGCCCGCTATCCCACTCAGGCCATGCGGCCCGTTCCTTGTTTCAGATATGGCCGCGTTCGCTTAAATAAGCCTTAATAATAGACGAAAACCGGCGCTTTTTCGCGGTTCGTGGAGTTTTCAGGGATCGGTCGGGACGCTTTGATCGCGATTTATATTCAGCTATTCAGCATGTTAGCGCGGGTTCAAGCGGCCTTTATCTGCGCAGCGGCGCCTGCCGCCTGCTCGTCAAGATAGAGGCGGTCGATTTTTTCTGCTGCAATCGGGTGGGACAGCAGAAATCCCTGCAGTTCGTCGCAACCAACCCGCTTCAGGAAGTCGCGCTGCTCGGCTGTTTCGACACCCTCCGCGGTCAGTTTCATCCCATTAGCGAGCGCCAGCGTCACAATCGCCTCGATCAGCGCCTGCCCATTCCCATTTTCGATGGCCATGACAAACGAGCGATCGATCTTGATGCGATCGACGGCGATATCGCGAATATGGCTCAAGGAAGAATATCCGGTCCCGAAATCGTCGAGCGCGATGCGCACCCCTCTTTTCCTCAGGCGTGCAAGAGTGTCGGCTATCTCGTTCGACCTCTCCATCAACGCCGTCTCGGTCAACTCCAGTTCGAGCTGCTCGGGCTGTATCCCCGTCTCGCCCAGCAATTCCATGACCCTGCGCGCAAACAGGGGGTTGCGGATCTGGATCGGCGACACATTCACCGAAACCCGGACACCCGGCCACCGCGCGGCATCGCGCAGCGCGGTTATCAGCACCCACTCGCCAAGCTGCTCGATCAGGCCGGATTCCTCGGCAAAAGATACGAACGCCGCGGGACTTGTCAGGCCGCGTTCGGGATGATCCCAACGCAGCAACGCCTCAACGGAGGTCATCTTGCCAGTCCGCGCAGAGAAGACCGGCTGGTAGTGAACCTTCAACTGACGCTCGCAGTCGGCAACGGCATTGCGGAGATCCCGGCCGATTTCCTCCCGGACCCGCACCGCCTCGTCCAATGATGGATCGAACAGCATGAACTGGTTCCGGCCATCCACCTTGGCCTTGTACAGCGCAATGTCGGCCTTGCGGATCAGCTCCGTACGGTCGGCTCCGTGATCGGGCGAAATCGCAACGCCGACGCTGGCGCCGATAAAGGTCTGGGATCCCATCAGATCGAACGGTCGCGCGATATCCTTGACAATGCGCGCGGCGATCTCGCTGACGATGGAAGTGCCGTTGAGGTTGGCTAGGATAATCGCGAACTCATCTCCGCCAAGGCGCGCTACGGTATCCGAATTGCGGACCATTCCGGTCAGACGTTCCGCGACCTCCTGAATCAGCGCATCGCCAGCCGGATGTCCCAAGCTGTCATTGACCTGTTTGAAGCGATCGAGATCGACATACAGCAGCGCGAGCTGCGACCCGTCATACCGGGATTGTTCCAGCGCCTGCTCCAGCCGCCTTTCGAACATACCGCGATTGGGAAGTCCGGTAAGCACGTCATGCAGCGCGAGGTGCTGCGCCTGCGCCTTGCTCGCTTCCAGATCCAGCGTGCGCAGGCCAAGGCGTCTGGTAAGGAACAGGATCGCAATGCCCGCCAACCCCATCGCGACAAGGACCGCCGGCGCGATATAGGACGTGACCGACTGGCCCGGTGCGAACGGTCGCCAGATGAAATAGCCGATAGTGCGCCCGTCAATGGAATGAAGCGGTATTGCGGCTTCGAAGCTCCGATGATCTGCGATGGGCGAATAACGCCCGTCCGTCAGTTCGTAGCGGTTGCTGAGACGCCCGACAAACTGAGGACTGAGATAGACGACGCTGACATGTATCGCCTCGCTGCCGGGTGCCTGTTCGATTTCTCCGGTATCGGATATGATCGGTTTGGCGCTGATGATCGCAGGCTTTCCGTTGATAAGGTCGAGCCCGAAACTGCCGGGACTGAGCATCGCCAGCTCCGAATCCGTCGCCGGCACGGGGTCGCGCTGCTTCCTGACGCGATCGACGAACGGCTGAATGGCGCTGCGCACGGGATCATAGGCGGATGCCTTGAGGCGCTTGCCGCCGCGCATGACGTAAATGGGCCTGTTTGCGCCATCCACGATATAAACTTCGTCATGTCCGGCATATTCGTTGAACCAGATGCCGAGGTTCTGGTCGACCCATTCCAGATCCAGCGGACGCTTCGCGAGTTCCAGCACTGCGTCGTCCCAGACGGTCGACGATTCCTGCGTATGGGCAACGCGCCGCACGCTCTGGTTGAGCACCAGCGACAGGATTGCCGCGTCCCGCTTCTCGGATATGCGATCAACTTCCTTCGCCGGCCAGACCAGCACTCCCATGACGAGAACGGCCACCAGCAGCAAAATCGCGGTGACAGCAGCGAATTGCTTTGAGCTTTGCGATTTGAGGGGAACTGCCGACGTATCTTCCACCGCCGCATGATGGCACGGCAATAGTTAAATATTGATGGACAGGTTCATGAAAACATACGGAAAACTGGTAAAAATCCGTGCAATTCAACAGCCCTGAATGCGCCGCCGCGCCGTCGGCGCTCCTCGCTCAGGGTTCGGTCGCGAGGAGGTAGGTCTGGCGCAGCGTATCGATGGGTTTCAGGCCGTCCTTGGTTTCGATCTGCCAGAAAGTCCAGCCATTGCAGCTCGGCGCATTTTGCAGCTTGGCACCTAGGCCATGGATGGACCCGCTCTCGGCATCGCATTGTAAAGAACCGTCGGCGCGAACGCGGGCTTTCCAGCGGCGTTTGGAATCCACCAGCGCCGTGCCGGGCGCGAGATAGCCTGTTTCCACCAGCGTGCCGAACGCCACGCGAGGCTGTTGCTTGCGGCTCTGCATCGTTGAAAGCGCGCTTTCGTCGAGCGGCAATGCGGCCTCAATCCGTTCGAGCGCGGCTTCGCAATATCCATCCTCCCGCTCAATCCCGATCCACTGACGACGCAGGCGTCGTGCGACAGCGCCGGTCGTGCCCGTGCCGAAAAACGGGTCGAGGATGATATCGCCGGGTTTCGAGCAAGCCAGCATGATGCGGTAAAGCAGCGCCTCGGGCTTTTGCGTCGGGTGCACCTTGTGCCCGCCCTTCTTCAGCCGCTCCTGACCGTTGCAGATGGGAAGCACCCAGTCGGAGCGCATCTGCAATTCATCGTTCAGCGTCTTCATAGAGCGATAGTTGAACGTATATTTCGCTTTCTCGCCCTGGCTCGCCCAGATCAGCGTTTCATGCGCATTGGTGAAGCGCGTGCCCTTGAAATTGGGCATCGGGTTCGCCTTGCGCCAGATGATGTCGTTCAGGATCCAGAAGCCCTGATCCTGCAATGTCGCGCCAACGCGGAAGATGTTGTGATAGCTGCCGATGACCCAGAGTGTGCCGGTGGGCTTCAGTATGCGCTTGGCCTCGATCAGCCAGTCACGCGTGAACGCGTCATAGACGGCGAAGCTATCAAACTTGTCCCATGCGTCCGTCACGGCATCGACATGGCTGCCGTCGGGGCGGCTCAGATCACCCCCTAATTGAAGGTTGTAAGGCGGATCGGCAAAAATCATGTCGACACATGCGTCGGGCAAGCACCGCATCTCCGTGATGCAGTCGCCGCGGATCAGCCGGTTGGTTTCAACTTCGACCCGCGCAGCGGGCTTTTTCACCCGCGTTCCGACACGTTCCATAACACCCATATTCGTAATCCCCCAGTAACCGGTTGCCGGAATGAATCTTGGGATTCCGAACGTCAAGTTCGGTAAACATGGTTAATTTTCCGTTAATTGCGCGACGAAGTGAGTCTAAAAAGGGAACGGTTCCAGATGTTGAGTCCCCGCTGACATCACAGACTCAAGATTTGGGGGTGTGACGAAAAAGACTCACACTCGATTTTGTCGAAAAAAAATTTTCAGATCATCGTCAATTGCGCGACCGGGGCGAAGCTGCGGCGGTGCAGCGGCGTCGGTCCATGCGTGCGCAGCGCCGCAAGATGGTCGGCGGTGCCATATCCCTTGTTGCGTTCCCAGCCATAATGGGGATGCGCGAGCGCCGCTTCCCGCATGATCGCGTCACGGTGTTCCTTGGCGATGATCGACGCGGCAGAGATGCAGGGTTCCAGCGCATCGCCGCCCACGATTGCGCGCGCGCTCCAGCGCCAACGAGCAACGCGGCCGTCGGGCGTCTTGTTGCCATCGATCAGGACTTCAGACGGACTGGCATCGATGATTGCGCATAGTCCCTCGACCGCCAGCGTCATCGCCAGCATCGTCGCCGCGAAGATATTGATCCGGTCGATCTCCTCCGGCTCCACCACGCCCACGGCCCAATGGCAGGATTGCTTGATGGCGTCGGCGAGCTGTCCGCGACGCTTTTCAGAGATCTTCTTGCTGTCGCCAAGGCCATCCGGGCATGGGTCACACAGGATCACCGCCGCTGCGACCACCGGCCCGGCCAGCGGCCCCCTACCCGCCTCATCTACGCCAGCAATCACTGGAACGGCTCGACCGGAAAGCCCATCGGGCCGTGCCCCTGCCCCAGACCGGGTGCAGCGGAGAGCGCGGCGCGGACATAGCGGCGGGCGCGGGCGATCGCATCGGGCAGGGTCATGCCCTGGCCCAAACCGGTCGCGATGGCGCTCGCCAGGGTGCATCCGGTTCCATGGGTGTGCACCGTCTCGATGCGCGCATCCTGCCAGACATGGCCCGCGCCATCACGCACGACCAGTCTGTCGGTCAGCGTGTCGTCCTCGCCATGCCCGCCCTTGATCAGCAGCGCCGCCGTTTTGGACAGCACAGCCTCCTCCCCACCCAGAGCCGCAAGCTCAGGCAAGTTGGGCGTAGTCAGCGTCGCAACCGCCATCAGCCGCTCAAAGGCCGCGATGGTGGCGTCATCGGCCAGCGATGAGCCGCTGGTCGCGACCATCACCGGGTCGAATACGATCGGCACATCCGTCAACCCTTCAAGCCTGTCCGCCACGGCATGCGCCGTTTGTGCCGAGCCGATCATGCCGATCTTCACCGCATCGACCCCGATATCGGACAGCACGGCATCCATTTGCGCGACGACCATATCGGCAGGAACGGGATGTACTGCCGAAACGCCCATTGTGTTCTGCGCGGTGATCGCGGTGATTGCCGTCATCGCATGGCCGCCCAGAGCGCTGACCGTCTTGATGTCAGCCTGTATCCCGGCACCCCCGCCGTTGTCGGACCCGGCGATGACCAGAACGCGCGCCATTTCGGAGTGCGTGTTCACCCCTTGAAGCGCCGCTCTGTCGAACCGGGATGCTCCGCGAGCAGCTTGCCCCGGCGGGTCGGGCGGTCGAGCAATTCACCCCCGCAATTGGGGCAGCGATCATCGAGCGCCTCGGCGCATTCCGCGCAAAAGGTGCACTCGAAAGAGCAGATGAACGCGCCGCCGGCCTGCGCGGGCAAGTCCACGCCGCAGCGTTCGCAGTCAGGGCGCATTTCCAGCATCAGGCCGCCGCCTTCTCCACCGCCGCGCAGATGCGATCGACCACGTCCTTCACCTGATCCTCGCGGTCGCCCTCAGCCATCACGCGGATCACCGGCTCGGTGCCGGACGGGCGTATGACGAGCCGCCCGCAACCGTTCAGTTCGGCCTCGGCCTGCGCGATCACCTTGCGCACATCATCATGCTCCAGCGGCTTGCCGCCCGAAAAGCGCACATTCTTGAGAAGCTGCGGCACCTTGTCGAACTGGGTGAGCAGTTCGCTCGCGGATTTGCCCGAGCGCACCAGCGCGGCGAGCACTTGCAGGGCCGCTATCGTGCCGTCGCCGGTGGTCGCATAGTCGGTCAGGATCATATGGCCGGATTGCTCACCACCGACATTATATCCCTTGGCGCGCATCTCTTCGAGCACATAGCGATCGCCGACCTTGGTGCGGACAAGGCCGATACCCTGCCCCGCAAGGAAACGCTCCAGCCCAAGGTTGGACATCACCGTCGCGACCAGCCCACCGCTGGCAAGACGGCCCTCCTTCGCCCATTGCGACGCGATCAACGCCATGATCTGATCGCCATCGACGATCTCGCCTTTTTCATCGACGATAATCACCCGGTCCGCATCGCCATCGAGCGCGATACCGATATCGGCTCCTGCCGAAACTACCGTTTCCTGCAATGCAGCAGGGGCCGTCGAGCCACACCCGTCATTGATATTGAGGCCATTGGGCTGCACGCCGATGCTGATCACCTCCGCGCCCAGTTCCCACAGCGCGGAAGGCGCAACCTGATAGGCCGCACCATTCGCGCAATCGACGACGATCTTCAGGCCATCCAGTCGCAGGTCGGCAGGGAAGCTTGATTTGACGGCGTGGATGTAGCGCCCCCGCGCGTCCTCCACCCGGCGCGCACGCCCGATATCCTTGGATGCCGCGAGCGGAATCTCGGTATCGAGCAGCGCTTCGATCTTCGCCTCGTCGGCATCGGACAGCTTGAACCCATCCGGCCCAAACAGCTTGATGCCATTGTCATAATAGGGGTTGTGACTGGCCGAAATCATCACACCAAGGTCGGCGCGCATCGAATGGGCGAGCATCGCCACGGCAGGCGTCGGGATCGGACCGAACTGGACGACATCCATGCCGACCGAGGTGAACCCGGCGACCAGCGCGTTTTCGACCATATAGCCCGACAGGCGCGTGTCCTTGCCGATCACCACCCGGTGCCGGTGGTTACCGCGCAGGAAATGCTTGCCCGCCGCCATGCCGACCTTCATCGCCAACTCGGCGGTCATCGGCCAGCTGTTGGTCCGCCCCCTGATGCCGTCGGTTCCGAAATATGTACGTGCGCTCAAGATACCAATCCTGTTTCCCATGGGCGAATACAGACCCTAGCGCGAAGCATTATGGCCCGAAAGGCTTTGCTGCAATCGGCAATGGCGAATAAGCCTGTCGATGGAACCAAAACAGGGACGTCATCGTGCGCAAAGCCCTTTTCATCCTCGCCAGCCTGTTTGCGGGCCTGTTGATCGGTATTGCAGCCAAGGGCGCAGCGCCGGTATGGCGCGAAGCGGCAGACAGCATCGGCACCATGTGGCTCAACGGGCTGCGCATGACGGTCGTGCCGCTCATCATCTCCCTTCTCATCGTCGGCATCGTGCAGACCGCGACGGCGGCAAGCGCGGGGAAGCTCGCCGCTCGTGGCGTCGCATTGATGATCGCGCTGCTCTGGCTTTCGTCCGCGCTGGCGGCGATCCTGTTCCCCGCGATCGTCGCGTTTTTCCCAATACCCACAGAAGCGGCATTGGCGCTGCGCGGCGCGCTGTCGCACAGCATCGTGCCCGGCACCGTTCCGCCCTTCAGCGAGTTTCTGAAGGCGATCATCCCCACCAATCCGGTCGCAGCCGCTGCAGATGACGCGATATTGCCGCTCATCATATTCGTGCTGATTTTTGCGTTCGCCGTGGTCCGCCTGCCCGACGCGCAGCGCGCCACGATCGCGGGATTTTTCGAAGCGACGGCGAATGCGATGATCATGGTTGTCCACTGGGTGCTCTGGCTCGCCCCGCTTGGCGTTTTCGCGCTGGCTTTCAAGCTGGGGCAGACGGCGGGTATGGCGGCCTTTGGCGCGCTCGCGCATTATGTCGCGGTACTCGTCGCCATCGGTGGCGCGCTCTGGATATCCAGCTTCGTTCTCGCCACGCTGGGCGCGCGGCTGAACCCCGTCGCCTTTTTCCGCGCAACCATCCCGGCGCAGGCTGTCGCGATCTCCACCCAATCGTCCCTCGCCTCGCTGCCTGCAATGCTGGAAGGCGTCGACCGGCTCGGCATCCGGCGGCCCGTCTCCGAAGTCATGCTGCCGATTGCCGTCGCCCTGTTTCGCGTCACCGGTCCGGCGATGAATCTCGGCGTCGCGCTCTATATCGCCCACTGGCTGGGGATCGAGCTTTCCGCGTGGCAGATCGCGCTCGGTGCCGCCGCTGCCGCCATCACGACCATGGGTGCGGTCAGCCTGCCCGGCGCGATCAGCTTTATAGGGTCGATCGCGCCCATCTGCCTCGTCATGGGCCTACCGATAGAGCCGCTCGGCCTGCTTATCGCCATCGAGGCCTTCCCTGACATCATGCGTACACTCGCCAATGTGACGATGGATATGGCGGTAACGGCGACGATCGATCGCCGGGCGACGAAAACCCTATAGCAGCCAGCGCCAGATACCTGCGCCTATGCCGCCATGCGCGAGCGTCACGACCAGCCAGAGGATGATTTCGGCCAAAGCGGCAGACCTTTGGGCGACATGTAGAATGCATTTGCCACCCAGCCCAATGCCGCGAATGCCAACAGCGAATAGAGGCCGAGAAACGGCCCCTCTCCCATCTTTCCAGCCAGAGGTGCGCGCAACGGATGCGACAGCAAAAAATGCGTTCCCACAAAAGCGATGCAGGCGATGATCAGCTCCGTCGTTGCGCTCTCCTCTTCAAGCGGGATGCGTCCCCGCCGCTTGCGGTTCGCCGATCTCCTCGTCGCCCGGTATCGCATCGTCCTGCAGCGTATCGAGATGCATCAGCCTTTTAACGAACGGCGAAACCAACAGCACGGCCACGCCGATGCCGATCGCCACCCAGCCGACATTGGTCCAGACCTGCAGGAACAGCTCCTTCGCGCTCTCTCCACCCTCGGCATTTTCCGAGCCCGTCATCGCCGAGATCTGCCCGGCGACAAAACTGCCGCCTGCGGTTGCGAAGAACCACCCGCCCATGATCAGCCCGGCCATGTGCCAGGGCGCCAGCCGGTTCATCGCCGACAGGCCCACCGGCGACAGGCAGAGTTCTCCGGTCGTGTGAATCAGATAGAGCAGCACGACGAGCCACATCGACGTGGCTGCGCTCATCCCCATCGCTTGCGTACCCCACACGAGCAGCAGAAAACCCAAACCGACCTGCACGATGGCAAGGCCGAATTTGGCGGGCGTGGACGGTTCCAGCCCGCGCCGGCCGAGGCTGGTCCACAACCAGGCGAATACCGGGCCCAGCGTGATGATAAAGAAGCTGTTGACGGACTGGAACCATGTTGTCGGTACTTCCCAGCCAAACAACATGCGGTCGACATGGCGGTCTGTGAACAGGTTTACCGACGCACCGGCCTGTTCGAACAGCCCCCAGAAGACCGGCTGCAAGGTCAGCAGGAAGATGATCACCAGAATGCGGTCGCGCTCATGCTTGTCCAGCTTCGTGAACGCGATGTACGCGATATAGCCAAGCAACGCCGCACCCGCGACTAGCAACAGCCAACCGACAAGATCCTGATACTGGATCAGCACCCACAGCACCGCGACAGCGGCCAGCCCGACCGCGTAGAGCAACCACTCCAGCGGAACACCCGCCACACGCTGCTTAAGTTTTTCGGGCTCATGCGGCTCGCCTCTGCCCATCAGCAACGGCTTGCCGAGCACAAACACGATAAGGCCGAGCAACATGCCGACGCCCGCCGCGCCGAAGCCGTAGGACCAGCCGTACCGCTCGCCCAGATAGCCCGAGACTAATACGCCGATGAACGCGCCCAGATTGATGCCCATGTAGAAGATCGTATAGGCGCCATCGCGACGTACGTCGGTCTTCGCATAAAGCTGCCCGACGATGACCGAGATATTACCCTTCAGAAAACCCGCACCGACGATGATGAAGGACAGCGCCAGCCAGAATATGTTGATCGTTGGGTCGGCTTGCCCACCCGCGCCTTCAAACGCCATCAGGAAATGCCCGAAGGTCAGCGCTATCGCACCGAACAGGGTCGCCTTGCGCTGACCAAGATAGCGGTCGGCCAGCCACCCGCCCAGCACAGGCGTAATATAGACCAGCGAGGTGTATGCGCCGTAGATGATCGACGCCTGACCATCGGAAAACAGCCAGTGCTTCGTCAGGTAGAAAATCAGCAGCGCCCGCATGCCGTAATAGGAAAAGCGCTCCCACATTTCGGCGAAGAAGAGAATAAACAATCCCTTGGGATGCCCCAACAAGGTGCCACCGCCGCCTGGCGCAGATGCTGTGGGCGCTTGGGCAGACATGGGCATTCTCCTTGCGGCGCACTTTTCGGGCACCGGATCGATGTTCGCGATGAACGCACACTAGCCAAAAATCCCGTTCTGTGAAGATGGCGAGGTTGAAGATGACGTTGCCGACCTTGCGAAACCGCATCGGCGCCCCCACAAAGACCCCATGTTCAATGACACCTCTTCCCCGCTCACCCTCCTCAAAACCCGCCGTTCCGGTAAGCCACGCGACCTTGGCGCGCCCGGCCCCGACGACCGGCAGCTGCGGGAGATGTTGGAGATCGCAACGCGCACCCCCGATCATGGCAAGCTCGCGCCATGGCGTTTCGTGATCGTCGGCGCGGAACAAAGGGCCGCGCTCGCGGTCTTGCTGGAACAGGCCTATCGCGCCGAGAAACCCGATGCGGGGCGGGTCGAAATCGAGGCGATGCATCAGTTCGCCAATCAGGCGCCCAGTCTGGTCGTCATCATGTCCAGCCCGGTGGTGGAGAGCAAGATCCCGGTCTGGGAACAGGAATTATCCGCTGGAGCGGCGGCGATGAACCTGCTGCATGCGGCACATGCGATGGGCTTTGCAGGCGGCTGGCTGACGGGCTGGCCATCCTATAACGACAGCGTGCGCGATGCCTTCGGACAAGCGCCCGAGCGGATCGCCGGTTTCATGTTCATCGGCACGCCCTCGCGTCCGCTCGACGAAAGGCCGAGGCCCGATTTCGACAAGGTCGTATCGAACTGGACGCCTAAAGCGCCTTGAGCGCGATCATCGCTTCGGCGCGCTTTGCAAAATGAGGCGTCGTGGCAGCAGCGCGTAATAGCCTGCGCGCCTGTTCCTTTTCGCCAAACGCGGCATAGGCCTTTCCGAGGTGAAGCTGCACCAGCGGCTCGGCAGGCGCGAGCAGTTGCGCTTTCTCCAACAATTCGACGGCGCGCCGATCCTTGGGTCGCGCATTGAACAACGCCCAGCCGAATATATCGCTGGCAACGGCACTGGCCGGTTTGATGCGATAGGCATGCGCGGCAAAGGCCAGCGCTCTGTCGCCCTTGCCTAGGCCGACATAGGCACGCGCAATGTCGGTCATCAGCAGCGTATCCTGATTGCCCAGCCGTGCGCGCAGGCCAGAGAGGATCGCGAGCGCCCGGTCGTATTTCCCGGCAGCGAGCAGGAAAGACGCGGCCAGCCGCTGCCCCTCAACGTTCATCGGGTCCTGCGCAAGGAACAGGCCCAGCACGCGCTCGGCCTTGTCGCTCCGCCCAGCGCGCTGCCAAGCATCCACCAGCCGCAACGCTATATCCCGGTCGAACCGCATATTGCCCGCGCGCTCATAGGATGCCGCCGCATCAAAATAGCGCCCCGCCGCCATCTGGCAGTCGCCCAGCATGATCGCAGCGAACGGCGCGCCCGGATTGGCGGCGACTACCCGCCCCGCATGCAATAGCGCTGCACCCACCTGCCCCGCCTCCAGCAATGCCCGGACATGGCGGACATTGGTGGCGCTGTCTGTCAGGTCGACATTGGCGGCGGCTGCGGTTTTGCCGGGGTTGCCCGCACCGCGATAAACCTGCGCGGGACCTGTCGCCATCGCAACCGCGCGCGTCTGAAATTCGGCAGCGGCCTTGCCATCGCCCAGCGCCTCATGAATATGCGCCGCCAGTGTCAGCGCATAACTTCCGGCATCGGCCCGCTCGACAATCGGGAACAGCGCCCGTTCCGCCTCCGCATATTGCCCATCGTCATACAGCGCACGAGACAGCAGCAACCGCGCGCGCAGGTTGAGCGGTTGCGCCTCCAGCAAGGCCCTGAACTCGGCCGTCGCCAATGTGGCGTTGCCCGCATCGATATGCAGAACACCGCGCAGCAGCCGCGTTGCCGGTTGCCCGTCGAGCGCCCCGCCAGTCCGCGTAAGAAGGCTGCGCGCAAGATCATATCGGCCCGCGCGGGACGCGATCACCGCCTGAATGAAATAGGCGCGCGGGTTGCCCGGCGCCAGCGATAGCGCCCGGCGAGTGAGCGCCAGCGCCCGCGACGCCTGCCCCATATCCGCCCGGGTCGCGGCAAATTCGACCAATGCCGGAACATGGTTGGGGTTCTGTTTCAGCGCCGCATCGAACCAGCCGGTCGCGGCCTGCAAGCCATATTGCTCCCGCGCGATCATGGCCCGAAGCGTCAGCGCATCGACGCTTTCCGGGGCCAGTTCGACGGCGAGGTCAGTCGCCGTGATCGCATCCGCCATAGTGCCGGTCGCCAGATGCAACCGCGCAATGTCGGCCCAAGTCGCGGAGTCATCCGGTGCGAGATCGACAGCCTTTTGAAAGGCGCTGGCGGCTTGCCGATAATCACCCTTGGCCTGTAGCGCCTGCCCTTCCATGCGCGCCAGAAACTGCGCCTGGGCGGGGTCGGCATCGGTAGCGCGCGCCTCGATCAGCGCCTCGTCGGGTTTGCCCTGCTGCAGGTCGGCCTGCGCGCGCAAATGCCGTACGCTTCCGATAGAAGTGCCCAGCGCTATCGCCCGGTCCAGAGCCTCCTGCGCGGCTGCACCATTGCCAAGCGCCAGCAGAGTGCGCGCCTGAGCAACCCGCGCAGGCGCAAACCGGGGGTCGGCCTTTATTGCATTCATCAGCTCAACGCGAGCCGTGCGCGGGTCTCCCCTGTCGAGCGCCGCGAGGCCGCGGTTGAGCGCCGCCTCGGCATCGGCACGCGACCCTGCCTCACCCGATGCGGACGTCGCCAACAGCGACAGGACACCGCAGAAAATGACGAGACTAGGTCTCAATGTCATAATTTTTGAGGAGATCGTATAACGTCGGGCGACTGATCCCCAACATCTTGGCCGCGCCGGAGATATTGCCCTGCGTCCGCGCGATCGCGCGATTGATCGCCGCCCGATCCGCGACCTCTCTTGCCGCTTTCAGGTTGAGGAGAATGCCCCCCTCATCCGCGTCTGCCAGATCGAGATCGACAGCCGTCACCTGTTTGCCATCCGCCATGATGACGGCGCGCTTCACGCGATTTTCCAGCTCGCGCACATTGCCCGGCCAGTTCCACCCATCGAGCGCCGCCAATGCGTCCGGCGCGAACGAACGCACATCGCTCTTCATCTCTTCGGTATAGATCTTCAGGAAATGCCGCGCCAACAATACGGCGTCGCCAGACCGTTCGTGCAGCGCCGGAATGGGCACGACGATCTCTGCCAGCCGATAATACAGATCCTCGCGGAAAATTTCCTGCGCGATCATTTCCTGCAGGTTCCGGTGCGTGGCGCATACGATGCGCGTATCAACCGGGATGGGCTGCCGCCCGCCGACCCGCTCGATTACGCGCTCCTGAATGAAACGCAGCAATTTCACCTGCAGCGGCAACGGAACATCGCCTATTTCATCTAGAAACAGCGTGCCGCCCTGCGCCTGCTCGATCTTACCCGGCGTCGTCTTCACCGCCCCTGTAAACGCACCCTTTTCGTGGCCGAACAGCTCGGATTCCAGCAATGTCTCAGGGATAGCGGCACAGTTGATCGCGACGAAAGCGCCATCGCGGCGGGGGCTCGCCTCATGCAGCCCCTGCGCAAGCAATTCCTTGCCGGTGCCGCTCGCGCCAAGCAGCATGACAGACACATTGGTTGCGGCCACGCGCTCAATGGTGCGCGCGACCTTCAGCATTTCGGGTGCAGCCGTGATTAGCTTCCCCAACGCGGGCGTCGCGCCGCCTGCCTGCATCGCCAGCCGCGCATTTTCATGCTCCAGCGCATGAACATGGAACGCGCGTTTCACGATCATGCCCAACGCATCGATATCGATAGGCTTTTGATAGAAATCCCACGCGCCCTCCGAAATGGCGCGCAGGGCGCTTTCCCGCGCGCCGTGGCCGGACGCCACGATGACCTTTGTGTCGGGCTTGAGCGTCAATATCTCGGCGAGCGTCGCGAAGCCCTCGGTCACGCCGTCAGGGTCAGGCGGCAAGCCAAGGTCCAGCGTCACGACGCCCGGCTCCTCGGCCCGCAGCATGTCGATGGCATCCGCACGCGAAGAGGCGCAGACGACGTCATAATCCTCATAGGCCCAGCGCAACTGCCGCTGCAGTGCAAGATCGTCCTCGACGATCATCAGCTTGGGCAATGCTTTGGTGCTGACATCGTTCATCAGGCGGCCCTTTCCTTGGTGGCGACCGATGCCGCAGAATGTCCATGTCCCGGCATGCGGAACGTAAATGTGGTGCCCTTGTTCGGGACGCTTACAACATCGAGGTCACCGCCCAGCGCCTGCGCGAGTTCGCGCGCTTCATAGGCGCCGATGCCGAAGCCGCCCTGTTTGGTGGACGCGAACGGACGGAACAGGTCACCCTGAATGAATTCAGCCGTCATCCCGCAACCATGATCGATAATGGCGACGCCGACATTTTGCCCCTGCCGCCTGGCCCGGACAATCACTGGGGCGGCGTCCTCGCTTGCCTCGATCGCATTTTGCACAAGGTGGCCGATGATTTGTTCGACCCGCGCACGATCCGCCTCGACCTCCGCGCCGAGATCGCCCTCGACCAACAGAGGATGTCCCGCCCCCTTCGCGGCCACAACGGCCTGTATCGCATCGCCCAGCGCAAAGCGGCTTTCCGCAGGTTCGGACCGGCTGTTGTGCTGCGACAGGCGCGCCAGCAGCGCATTCATACGCTCTGCGCAATCCTTCAGTGTCAGGATCATGTCGGCGCGAAAATCCGGGTTGTCGGCGTGCCGTTCCGCGTTGCGCGCGACCAGCGCGATCTGGCTCACCAGATTCTTGATATCGTGCATAATGAACGCAAAGCGGCGGTTGAACTCCTCGAACCGGCGCGCTTCGGCCAGCGCATGCTGCCCGCGCGCCTCGGCGATGTAACTCGCGACCTGCCGCCCTGCGGCCCGGAGCATATCGAAATCCTCCCAGTCGAGCGGACGCATGACCGGTGGACGGGTGAGCAGCACCGCACCGATCAGTTCATCGAAATGCATAAGCGGTATCAGCGCCCACGCGCCATCATGCTGCGCCAGCCATAGGGGCAACCCATGCGCGTCAACTGCGCGCGCCTGCGCGATGTCGACCACCCATGAACGCCCCTGCATTCTTTCCACCAGATCAGGGTCGAACGTCAGATGCGCGGGATGGTCGCCCTTCCAGTTCCAGTCGCTGTGCCAGGAAAAGCGGCCTTCCCCTTCCGCCATAAGCAAGGCGCCGGACGCAGACTCGGTGATGTCGGCCATTGCCTTGACGGCGCGCGCGTGAACACTGCTTGCGCTGCCGCCACTACGCCCCATCGTGTCGGCGAACGCCATCCATTGTTCGCGATAGTCATAGCGGTGCCGAAACAGGTGTTTGGAAATAAACACCTTCATGTGCCGGTGAAAGCGTGTGGCAGGAATCATCAGCAGACCGCCCGCAACCATCGCGAAAACGATGCCGGTCACAAGCGCGCGGATCAACGGCGAAGCGACCGCGTCCAGCGCCATGATCGCAATGAGCAGGCCGAAAACCAGGAGCAGTATCGCCGCAATGCCCAGCCCGCGCATCGCCAGCGCGCGCGATGGCTGCATCACCCGGTTGCGGTCACGCAGTGCCGTGACGGCGATAATCGGTGCAAGGAACGCCATCAGGCCGCCACGCAGCGCGTAGAGCGGGTTGACCATGTTATCGACGGAGAACAGCGCCGCGCCATAGAGAATGAGGTCATAGGCCCACATCATCACCATCGCGGCCGCCGCGGGCGCGGCCAGTTCGCGCGTGGCATGCGAACTGACCGAAAAAATTCGCTGAATGAGCAGCAGCGCGCCGATGGCCCACAATATGCGCAGCACGATCGCGGTTTCGTTGATGCGGGCCAGCGCGCCGCCATCCGACAAGGCGAGGCTCGCCATAATTTCAAGCGACGACTGGGCGACCAGCAGAAGGGCCAGCACGACATAAAGCGGCAATGTGTCGGTCGTCCGCCTTTCGTTCGCACCGCCCAATTGGGTCGGCAGCACGAACAGGCAAACCAGCCAGCCGCAATTGCGCAGGCTTTCCATCACCCCGGTTTCAAGCCGGTATACGCCGCCGATGGCGATCGACAGCAGCCATATCGCCGTCAGCGACAGCGCCGCCACCAGCAGTTTGCCTGCCCGCTGATCCGACATGCGCCTGCTGACCCAGATCGCCAGGACGGCAAACAGCCCCGCCCCGACCACATGGCCCCAGTCGCCGATCAGTTGCAACGTGCCGCCCATCAGCGCGCTCCGTCCGACCACAGGATCACCCGCGCGGTCTGCAACAGGATCAACAGATCAAGAAACGGCGTGTAATTCTTCGCGTAATACAGATCATATTCCAGCTTGTGCCGCGCATCTTCAAGATTGGCGCCATAGGGATAGTTGATCTGCGCCCAGCCGGTGATGCCCGGCTTCACCATGTGACGCTCCGCATAATAGCGGAGATCCTTTTCCAGCTCGCGCACGAACTGTTTCCGCTCGGGCCGTGGGCCGACAAAGCTCATCGCCCCGGTCAATACCACCCAGCATTGCGGCAATTCGTCGATGCGCAGCTTGCGCAGCCAATAGCCCAGTCGCGTGATGCGCGGGTCGTCCTTTTCCGCCCACACCGCAATGCCGTCTTCCTCGGCATCGACCTTCATCGTGCGCAACTTGATAATGCGAAATTCCTGACCATACAGGCCGACGCGCTGCTGCGTATAAAAGGCCGGCCCCTTGCTATCGATTCTTACCAGCAGCGCGCCGATGAGGATCAAGGGCCAGGTCAGCAGCAACACCGCTGCGCTGACCGTCACATCGAACAGGCGCTTGGCGATGCTCGAAATGCGCCGCCCCGCCGAAAATCCGTCCGAGAAAATGAGCCAGCTAGGGTTGACGCTGTCGAGATCGACGCGCCCCGTCTCACGCTCAAGAAAGGTAGAAAGGTCGTTGACATGCACCCCGGTCGTCTTGATGCGCAGCAAATCCTTCATCGGGATGGCGTTGCGGCGCTCCTCCAGCGCGAGCACGACTTCGCTGGCGTTGAGCTTGACTACGTGATTGGCCAGGTTTTCGATGGCGCTGCGGTTGATCGCTTCGGCCACGACATGTTCGCCATCGCGCATCCCGACATAGCCCACCACGATGAAGCTCGCGCTTGGTCGCTTTTCAAGCTTGCGTATGCGGTCAGCGCGCGGCCCCGCGCCCAGAACGACCAGCCGCCGTTTGAACACCTCGCCGCCGACGACTGACCCGAGCAACACCCGGATCAGGATCAGCGCAATAGTCGAGATGATCATCGCATAGAGCGAGTTGGACCGCCAAAGCGTCCAGTCGGGCGACAGAAAATAGAAAAAGGACTGAAAAATAATCCCCAGTGAAATCGCAATCAAAAGTCGCGACACCGCGTCGCGAAGGGATTGAAGCGCCTCGCTGCCGTAAACGCCGACGGCCACCATCGCGGCCTGAATGGCGATGGCAAAGCTGAGCAGCGGCATGGCCCGGCTGGTGGCCGCTTCCACATCCATCCCAATCTGTCGCGCACGGATGACCCAGGCCGCTTCGGCAGCGCCGATCAGCACGATCAAGTCAACCAGGCCGAGCATCAGCACCGCATAGGGCACATAATGCTTGAAGATCCGAATCATGGCTTTCCGCCTACCCAAACAGATATTTCAGTGACCCACCTTCATGCAGGTGTAAAATTTTCTGACAGATGTAGCCTTATGGCCCCGATTCACGAACAATTACTGAACGTGCCGGAATTTTTTACACTTGGAGTGGGCACCGGATATTCGAACCGTGCTGCGCTACTGCATCAATCCTTCACGAAATCGAATGGAGACAGTCCTCTCTCGCGCTCATTGAACCGCAACGATAAGCCTCTGGGCGGAGCGCTGCGTTGCGCGCAGATTGACCGTGTGCAGGATGGGCACCCCAGCCCGATTGGCTGGGCATCGCCATGATCAAGGTCAATCCCCCGCGCATAGATAAGCGGCTTGGCAAATTGCGCCTTGATGCCCAGTGCGATCGCGAACACCGCCTGTCGCTGCGCCAGCCCCGCGCTATGGCCGGAGACCGTCCGGTTGAGCGTGAACCACCGCTCCCCATCCTCCAGCTCGACAAGCTGCGGCAAAATCTCTCCTGAGCGCTCAAACGCCGCATGGAGGGACCAGAGCGGACACCGCGTACCGGCCTCTACAATAGGCGCAGCCGACGCACCGGCATAGCGCTTGGACGACTGGCCCGCGCGATCTATGCGGATCATGAAGAACGGCAACCCTCTGGCGCCGACCCGTTGCAGCGTCGTCAGGCGGTGCGCAACCTGCTCAAACCCTGCGCCAAAACGCCGCTGCAGCAACAGCAGATCATAGCCGCTTGCCTCGCAGGCGCGCAAAAATCGCGCATAGGGCATCATGACGGCCGCCGCGAAATAGCTGGTGACATGACGCCGGAACAGTCGCTCGGCATGCCGGTCTGCGAAGCCGGCTCCGTTGACCAGCGCGTCGATTTCATCGCGCGCCTCAAGATCTGCGATTTGATAGGCGGCGTGGAAGGTACGCGATGCGTTGTCCAGCATCTCCGACAATTGCAACTGCCGCGCATGCAGGTCCAACCTGCGCACATGATCGGGCATCACATCGCCGGGCAATATCCTGATCGTAAGCTGATGCTGTTCACGCAACCGCTCGCTGAGCGCTCCATAAAGGTCGCCGCTGCCCAGCCGCAATTCGTCCGCCAGCACCTCGGCTCTGGCATCGAGATCGGGAAAATGGTTGCGCCAGCGTTCGATCTCCTTGCGCACTTTCATCACGGGCAGCGCTTCTGCCGTTTCCTCGTCGCTGCCCGCTTCTCGATCCATCCGGTCGAACGCCCGCGCAAACGCCTCGACGCCCGCCGGAGCGGCGGCAAGCCATTCCTCTATTTCCGCACGATCGATCGTCAGGTCGGCAAATAGCGGGTTGCTCAATCGGCGCCGCAATCCATCAACGCCGCCGCCGGGCGCATCGCTGCCCAGCTTGCGCGGGTCGAAATCAAATTGTTCGGCGAGCCGCAACATGATCGCGGCGGATAGCGGCCGCTGGTTTTTCTCGATCAGGTTGAGATAGCTGGGCGAAATGCCGAGCGCATCAGCGACCGCGACCTGCGTCAACCCGGCGGCGCGCCGCAACCGTCGGATTGCGTGCCCTGCAAATATCTTCTGATCGGCCATGTCACCACCAAGATAAGATTGTAAATTATTTTACAAATTTACAACGCCAACTAACCGATATCTGACTATATTGCCAATTATTTTTACAAAATCTGTGGCGCGAATCCCTGTTGCACCGCATCATTTGGGTCAAAGGAGAGGCATACAACATCCTGTTTCCTTCCCATTTGTTTTCTGAGGAGATTCTCATGTCCTATCAAGAGGATATTACCAAAGCCGGCGGCATTATTCAGAGCAACGGCCCGAGCTGGGACGGCATCGACGCTGAGTCGGTCACCCGTATGCAGTTGCAAAATCGATTCAAGACCGGCCTCGACATCGCGCGCTACACCGCGAAGATCATGCGCGAAGACATGGCCGCCTATGATGCGGACCCGGCCAACTACACACAGTCGCTCGGCTGCTGGCACGGTTTCATTGGACAGCAGAAACTGATCTCGATCAAAAAGCACTTCGGGTCGACGAAGCGCCGGTATCTGTACCTGTCCGGCTGGATGGTCGCCGCCCTGCGCAGCGAATTTGGCCCCCTGCCCGATCAGTCCATGCACGAGAAAACCTCGGTCGCGGACCTGATCGAGGAACTGTACACGTTCCTGAAGCAGGCCGACGCTCGCGAACTGGGCATGATGTTCCGTGATCTCGACGCGGCGCGTGAAGCGGGCGATCAGGTCAAGGCAAAGCAGATCGAGCACGCGATCGACAATTATGAGACGCACGTCGTGCCGATCATCGCGGACATCGACGCAGGGTTCGGCAATGCCGAGGCGACCTATCTGCTTGCCAAGAAGTTCATCGAAGCGGGCGCATGCTGCATCCAGATCGAAAATCAGGTGTCGGATGAAAAGCAGTGCGGCCACCAGGACGGCAAGGTTACCGTTCCGCATGAAGACTTCCTCGCGAAGATCCGAGCGGTTCGCTACGCCTTCATGGAACTGGGCATCGACGACGGCGTCATCGTTGCGCGCACCGACTCGCTCGGCGCGGGCCTCACCAAGCAGATCGCCTATGTGCGTGAGCAGGGCGACATCGCTGACCAGTACAACAGCTTCCTCGATTGCGAGGAGGTTTCAGCCTCCGAAATCGGCCATGGCGACGTGCTGATCACCCGCGACGGCAAGCTGATGAAGCCCAAGCGGTTGCCGAGCAATCTCTTCCAGTTCCGCGCAGGAACGGGCGAAGATCGCTGCGTTCTCGACTGCATCACGTCGCTCCAGAACGGTGCCGACCTGCTGTGGATCGAAACCGAAAAGCCGCATATCGGCCAGATTGGCGGCATGGTGAACCGCATCCGCGAAGTGATGCCCAATGCAAAGCTGGTGTATAACAATTCGCCGAGCTTCAACTGGACGCTGAACTTCCGCCAGCAGGTGTTCGACGCCTGGGAAGCCGAAGGCAAGGACGTGAGCGCCTATGATCGTTCGAAACTGATGAGCGTGGATTATGACAACAGCGAGCTGTCGGCCGAGGCTGATGAGCGCATCCGCACCTTCCAGAAGGACGCGGCAGCACAGGCTGGCATCTTCCACCACCTGATCACGCTCCCGACCTATCACACCGCGGCGCTGTCGACCGACAACCTCGCCAAGGAATATTTCGGCGATGCCGGTATGCTGGGCTATGTTCTCAACGTGCAGCGTCAGGAAATCCGTCAGGGTATCGCTTGCGTGAAGCACCAGAACATGTCCGGTTCGGACATCGGTGACGATCACAAGGAATATTTCGCCGGCGAAGCAGCCCTGAAGGCTGCTGGCAAAGACAACACCATGAACCAGTTCGCCGCGGCCTAAAGGCCATGGCGACACCCACTTCGCAGCTGCACAAGCTGAAAGTTGGTGGTAAGTGAGGCGGGAATCCAAAAAACATCCCGCCCCACGAAAGGAGTATTGAACATGGACGAACAGCCTACACCAGCCCGGTCCCGCGCGGTTTTTTCGACCGAGGACTTTGAACTGATGAAGGAAGCGGTTGCCGACTATATCAAGAAGATTCAGGACGATCCGCGTTCTTCCAAGTTCGTCAACCTGTATCACCGTCTGGGCCGCCTGAGCTAAGGCAGGCCTAACGGACACGAGCTTTCCTGGGGAGGAAAGTCTTGGCCCGTCGTAGCCGTCAGCGGTTGCGGCGGGTCATTTTCCGGTTTGATCGGCAGCCCATTGATTTGCATTATATTTTCTGGAGAATGACATGACCGAGATGATTGACCGCGCAGGCTTGAAAGTGGCGGACAATCTGGTCCGTTTCATTGAGGACCGCGCGCTTCCTGGCACCGGCATCGAGACCGGCGCGTTCTGGACGGGCATGGCGGATATTCTCGCCCGCTTCGCTCCGAAAAACGCGGCATTGCTGGCCAAGCGCGAGGATCTGCAGGCGAAGATCGATGCGTGGCATCTCGAACGCGCTGGAAAACCTCTGGATCAGGGCGAATATCAGGCCTTCCTGCGCGAAATCGGCTATCTTGTGCCTGAACCCGCGCCCTTTGCCGTGGACAGCGCCAATATCGACGAGGAACTGGCCACAATGGCCGGGCCGCAGCTCGTCGTCCCGATTCTCAATGCCCGCTTCTTGCTGAACGCCGCCAATGCGCGTTGGGGCAGCCTGTATGACGCGCTCTACGGCACCGATGCAATTCCCGGAAAGGCGATCGGCAAGAGCTATGATCCGCTCCGTGGTGCACAGGTTATTGCCAAAGCGCGCGATTTTCTGAACGCGGCCGTCCCCGGCTGGCAAAAGGCGCTGAAAGGCGAGGAAGGCGCGCCGCCGCACTGCACATTCGACGGCGGATATATGTTCAAGCATAACGGCTTACATATCGATGTGCATGTTGACCGCACCCATCCGATCGGCGCGACCGACGAGTTGGGCGTCTCTGACGTGGTTCTGGAAGCCGCGCTGACGACGATCTGCGACCTTGAGGACAGCGTTGCCGCGGTCGATGCCGAGGATAAGGTCCTCGCCTATTCGAACTGGCTCGGCCTGATGAAGGGCGATCTGGAGGATTCCTTCGAAAAGAACGGCGCGATGATGACGCGGCGCATGAATGGCGATCGGGAATATACGGCGCCTTCGGGCTCCAGGTTCACCGTCCCCGGGCGTTCTCTGCTGTTCGTGCGCAATGTCGGCCATCTGATGACCAACCCCGCCGTGGTACTGCCCGATGGCAGCCAGGCGCCAGAGGGCATCCTCGACGGCATCATTACGTCGATGATCGCGCTGCATGACCTGAAAGGCAACGGCCAGTACAAGAACAGCCGCGCCGGCAGCGTCTACATCGTCAAGCCCAAGATGCATGGGCCGGAGGAATGCGCATTCACCAACGACCTGTTTGACGCGGTCGAAGACATGCTGGGCATGGCGCGCCACACGCTGAAGGTCGGCGTGATGGATGAGGAGCGCCGCACGTCCGCCAATCTCGCCGCCTGCATAGAGGCGGTGAAGCACCGCATCATGTTCATCAACACCGGCTTCCTCGATCGCACCGGCGATGAGATGCACACATCGATGCGCGCCGGGCCGATGATCCGCAAGGGCGATATGAAAACGTCCGACTGGATCACGGCCTATGAGGACCGCAACGTACAGATCGGCCTCGCCTGCGGCCTGTCGGGCAAGGCGCAGATCGGCAAGGGCATGTGGGCCGCACCCGACCGCATGGCCGATATGCTGGACCAGAAGATCGGGCATCCCAAAACCGGTGCGAACACCGCATGGGTGCCTTCGCCGACTGCCGCAGTACTGCACGCGACCCATTATCATCAGGTTGACGTTTTCGCGCGGCAGGAAGAGCGCAAGGTCGAAGGCATTGCCAGCCTCGACAAGCTGCTGACCATTCCGGTGGCCGCAGGAGTCAATTGGTCCGACGAGGAAATCCGCAACGAGCTCGACAACAATGCGCAGGGTATCCTGGGCTATGTCGTGCGCTGGGTGGATCAGGGCGTCGGCTGCTCCAAAGTGCCGGACATCAACGACATTGGCCTGATGGAAGACCGCGCGACGCTGCGCATCTCCTCACAGCATATGGCCAACTGGCTGCTCCACGGCGTGGTCGGTGCACAAGACATCGAAGCGGCATTCGCACGCATGGCCGAGAAGGTCGATGCGCAGAATGCAAGCGACCCGCTGTACCGTCCGATGTCGGGCAATGAAGCGACCAGCCTCGCCTATCAAGCCGCACGCGATCTTGTGTTCAAGGGTGTCGAGCAACCCTCGGGCTATACCGAACCCCTGCTCCACGAATATCGCCTGAAGCTGAAGGCACAGGATGCCGCCAAGGAAGCGAAACCGGCCTGACGCGCAAAAAGTTTGGAGAGGAAGAAAATAAAAAAGGGCGGGATCAACATCCCGCCCTTTTCATTTCATACTGGTGATCCTGATGAATCTAGTGTGGTCTACGGATCTGAAATACGCTCCCGGCTTAGCCGTCATAGTGATGCGTATTCCAAATCCACCACACTAGTCGGCGGCATTATTCAGCCGCTTCCACCTCCGGCGTATCGCTGAGCGGATGGCTCAGGCGTGAGACCATTTCCTTCGGGCATACCTGCCAGAACTGGCCGCGCCAGCGGTCCCAGTCGTCCAGAATGGCGCTCGACCACTTGCTGCCGGTTGCCGCTACATGCTGCTCGATCAGGTCGCGCAGCACGCCTTCCCAATGCTCACTGTCGAGGCGCTGCCAGATGATGCTCTCCCCATTGGCGCGCTGTTCAAAGGTCGCATCGGTATCGAGAACGAACGCCATGCCGCCGGTCATGCCCGCACCGAAATTGGTGCCGACCTTGCCGAGAATGACCGCCGTGCCGCCGGTCATATATTCGCAGCCATTGGCCCCGCAGCCTTCGACCACAACCTGCGCGCCCGAATTGCGGACGGCGAAGCGTTCGCCCGCCTGCCCGGCCGCGAACAGCCTGCCCGCGGTTGCGCCGTACAGCACGGTGTTGCCGATGATCGTATTGTCCTGACTTTCGAGCGGGCTCGACACCAGCGGGCGCACCGCGATGACGCCGCCTGAAAGGCCCTTGCCGACATAGTCGTTCGCGTCGCCGAACACCTCCAGCGTCACGCCCTTGCACAGGAACGCGCCGAGCGACTGACCCGCCGACCCGCGCAGGCGGATATGGACATGGCCGTCGTGCAGCGCGGACATGCCGAATTTCTGTGTGATACGTGCGGAAAAACGCGTACCAACCGCGCGATGCGTGTTGCGCACCGTGTAGGTCAGCTGCATTTTCTCGCCCCGCTCGAACACGGCATTGGCATCCGCGATGATCTGCGCGTCGAGGCTGTCGGGAACCTCGTTGCGATAGGTATCGATATTAAACCGGCGATGATCGTCCGGCGCATCGACCTTCGCCAGGATCGGGTTGAGGTCGAGATCGTCGAGATGGTCCGCGCCGCGGCTGACCTGCCGCAGCAGCTCTGTCCGTCCGACCACTTCGTCGAGGCTGCGAACGCCAAGCCGCGCCAAAATCTCGCGCACTTCCTCGGCAATGAACGTCATCAGGTTGATGACCTTCTCCGGCGTTCCGGTGAATTTCGCGCGCAGACGCTCATCCTGCACGCACACGCCCACCGGGCAGGTGTTCGAATGGCACTGCCGCACCATGATGCAGCCCATGGCGACGAGCGCCAGCGTGCCGATGCCGAACTCCTCCGCGCCCAGGATTGCGGCGACGACGATGTCGCGCCCCGTTTTCAGCCCGCCATCGGTGCGCAGCTTCACGCGGTGACGCAGATTGTTGAGCGTCAGCACCTGATTGGTTTCACTCAGGCCCATTTCCCACGGCGTACCGGCATATTTGATGCTGGTCTGCGGGCTCGCGCCCGTGCCGCCGACATTGCCCGAAACGAGGATGACGTCGGCATGCGCCTTCGCCACACCTGCAGCAACCGTGCCGATACCGGCCTGGCTGACCAGCTTCACGCACACCCGCGCCTTCGGGTTGATCTGCTTGAGGTCATAGATGAGCTGCGCCAGATCCTCGATCGAATAGATGTCATGATGCGGCGGCGGCGAAATCAACATCACGCCGGGCGTCGAATGGCGCAGGCGGGCGATGAACTCGGTCACCTTGAAGCCGGGCAGCTGCCCGCCCTCGCCGGGCTTTGCGCCCTGTGCAACCTTGATCTCGATCTCTTCGCAGGCACCGAGATATTCAGCGGTAACGCCGAACCGGCCCGATGCGACCTGCTTGATCGTCGAGTTGGCGTTGTCGCCATTGGCATAGGGCTGATAGCGGATCTTGTCCTCGCCGCCCTCGCCCGACACCGCCTTCGCGCCGATCCGGTTCATAGCAATCGCCAGCGTTTCATGCGCCTCGGGAGATAGCGCGCCCAGCGACATGCCCGGTGTCACGAAGCGCTTGCGGATCTCCGTGATCGCCTCGACCTCGTCAATGGCCACCGGCTCGTTGGCATAGTTGAATTCCAGCAAGTCGCGCAGATAGACCGGCGGCAGGTCGCGCACGCCGCGCGCAAACTGCAAATAGGTCGAATAGCTGTCGGTCGACACCGATTTTTGCAACAGATGCATCAACTGCGCGCTGTAGGCATGGGTTTCGCCGCCGTCGCGCTGACGATAGAAACCGCCGATGGGCAGACGCGTGACCGCGCTGTCATAGGCCGCCTCATGCCGCACCTTCGCGCTGTAATGCAGCGACGCATAGCCCTCGCCCGAGATCTTTGACGGCATGCCGGGGAAAAGATCGTTGACGATGGCGCGTGACAGGCCCACGGCCTCAAAATTATAGCCGCCGCGATAGCTGCTGATGACCGCGATGCCCATTTTGGACATGATCTTGAGCAGCCCTTCGTTGATCGCCGTGCGATAGCGCGCAACGCAGGTATCGAGATCCATGTCGCCGAACAGGCCGCGCGCGTGCCGGTCGGCAATCGATGCCTCGGCAAGATATGCGTTCACCGTCGTAGCGCCAACGCCGATCAGCACCGCGAAATAATGGGTGTCGAGGCATTCCGCGGAACGCACATTGACCGACGCGTAGGAACGTAGCCCCTTGCGCACCAGATGCGTATGTACGGCTGCCGCGGCGAGCACCATCGCGATGCCGACACGGTCCTCTCCCATGCGCTCATCGGTCAGGAATATCTCGCTCTTGCCCGCACGTACGGCCTGTTCCGCCTCATCGCGAATACGGCTGATCGCGGCGCGCAGCTCACCCTGGTCGCCATCTGCCGGATAGGTGCAGTCGATTTCCGCGACCGACTTGCCGAAAAACTGCCGCAGCCGCGCCCAGTCGGCACAGCTCAGCACCGGCGAATCCAGCACGAGCACATTCGCGTTCTGCGACCCTTCCTCCAATATGTTGGCGAAGTTCGAGAAGCGCGTCTTCAGGCTCATCACATGCCGTTCGCGCAGGGAGTCGATCGGCGGGTTCGTCACCTGACTGAAATTCTGGCGGAAGAAATGACTGATGAGCCGCGGCTTGTCCGAAATGACCGCGAGTGGCGCATCATCGCCCATGGAGCCAATCGCTTCCTTGGCATCCTCCACCATCGGCGAGAGGATCAGCTCGATATCCTCCAGCGTCATGTTGACGGACATCTGGCGCCGGGTCAGCTCGGCCTTGTCATAGGACGGGCGCGCGTCCTCAGACGCATCGGCCAGACTGTCGATAGTCTTGAAGCCCTTGACCAGTTCGCCATAGGGCTTTTCGGCGGCAATCCGGTCCTTGATCGCGCGATCGTCGAACACGACTCCCTTGTCGAGATCGACCGCAAGCATCTGTCCAGGACCCATACGGCCCTTCTTGATGACGGTCGATTCCGGCACCACGACCATGCCCGTTTCCGAACCGACGATCAGCAGATTGTCTGCGGTCTGGGTATAGCGCAGCGGGCGCAACGCATTGCGGTCCACGCCTGCCACAACCCAGCGGCCGTCCGTCATCGCCAGCGCCGCAGGACCGTCCCACGGCTCCATCACGGAGGCGAGATAGCTGTACATGTCCTGATGCGCCTGCGGCACGTCGCCGCCGCCCTGCCATGCCTCGGGCACGAGCATCAGCTTCGCCGTCGGCGCTTCGCGGCCCGCACGGCAGATCGCCTCGAACACCGCGTCGAGTGCCGCCGTATCGGACGCACCCGCCGGAATGACCGGCTTTATATCTTCAGACCGTTCACCAAAAGCGAGCGCTGCCATCTTGATTTCATGGCTTTTCATCCAGTTCTTGTTGCCCCGGATGGTATTGATTTCGCCATTATGCGCCAGCGTGCGGAACGGCTGCGCCAACCACCATTGCGGGAAGGTGTTGGTCGAATAGCGCTGGTGGAAAATTGCGACGCGGCTTTCGAAACGCTCATCGCACAGATCGGGATAGAATACCGACAGGCTTTCCGCCAGGAACAGCCCCTTGTAGATGATCGAGCGGCACGACAACGAGCAGATGTAGAAATCCTGCACCTGTGCGGCGACGACCTTCTTTTCGATCCGGCGGCGGACGAGATAGAGTTCCTTTTCGAACTCCGCGACATCCTGTTCCTCGGGCATCGGCCCGGCGATCATGATCTGCTCGATCTCGGGGCGCGTGCGCTGCGCCTTTTCACCGATCACCGACACATCGACCGGCACCTGACGCCAGCCATAGATGGTGTAGCCCGCGTCGATGATCTCGCTCTCGACGATGGTGCGGCAGGTTTCCTGCGCTGCAAGATCCGTGCGCGGCAGGAAGATCATGCCGACGGCCAGGCGGTTCGGCATCGGCTTGTGGCCGGACGCCGCAATCGCATCGTCGAAGAAGCGCACGGGCAGGTCGACATGGATGCCCGCACCGTCGCCCGTCTTGCCATCGGCATCGACCGCGCCACGGTGCCACACCGCCTTCAGCGCATCGATGGCCGAAACCACGACCCTGCGCGAAGGACGGCCATCGGTCGCCGCGACAAGGCCAACACCGCAGGCGTCGGATTCGAATTCAGGGCGGTACATGCCCTCACGGGCGATGCGGAGGCGTTCTGTTTCGTTTGTCATTGCTTCATCTTCTTCGGGTCGATGCCGATCAATTCGGCGAGGCGGTCACGGTCCTTCTTGGAAAGGTCTCCATATTTTTTCGGCTTGGGCAATTTTGCCATAGCCTCAGAAGACGTCTTCATGATCGAAGGCATCGCTTTCATCATTTGTGGCATTATGGCCTGCATGCGGCCGATATAGTGCGGGTCGGTCGCGAGGAGCATAAAGCCCGAACCGAATTTCTTGCCCGTCGGGGTTTCCAGAAACGCCCCGATTTTGTCGAGTTCTGCCGCCGAATATCGACCGGCAAAAGCCTCTGCCATTCCTTCCCGCATATCCGGTTCAAACTGCGTCATGAACCGACCGAGAGCAGGAAACATGGTTTCGGTCATGATCGTCATGCGTTCATCGAACGCCGGATCGAGTATCTCCATGATATCTCTCAGCGTCGCATCACTGAGTTTATCGATCTCGGCGGGGTCCAGCCCGCCTACCTGAGCTAGGTCACGGATCGGCATCTTACTGACCGAATCCATCATCGGCCCCATCATTTTCTGCATGGCGGGACCCATCATCTCCGCCATCACCCCATCCGGCAAAATAGCGGCTGCTACCGGTCTGGCCTTGGCGAGCAACACAGGATCAAGCGCCTGCTCTGCGCCAACAACCGCGCTCGATGCAGATTCTTCCTCCGCCATCGGACGTGCTTGCGCCAAAGGCGCGCAAACGCATGCTCCAGCAAGGCTCAGTGCGACAAGCGCCGCTCTCACGCAGCGACCCTTTCGCTTGCCTTGGTCGCCGCTTTCGCCTTCATATAGCGGTGCATATGCTCGGTGACGTCGCGGCCGTCGCGGATGGCCCAGACGACGAGGCTCGCGCCGCGCACGATGTCGCCCGCCGCAAATACGCCGTCCACCGACGTCATCATCGTCTTGTGGTCGACGCGCAACGTCCCCCAGCGGGTAACGGAGAGATCCTCCGCGCCGAACAGCACCGGCAGATCCTCCGGATCGAAGCCCAGCGCCTTGATGACAAGGTCCGCCTCCAGCGTGAACTCGCTGCCCGGCTCGGGCTCGGGAGCACGGCGTCCGCTGGCGTCGGGCGCGCCCAGACGCATCTTGGTCGCCTTGACGCCCGTCACCTTCTCGGTGCCTTCGAACGCTACCGGAGCCGACAGCCAGACGAACTCAACGCCTTCCTCTTCCGCATTCGCGACCTCGCGCTGTGAACCCGGCATATTCTCCCGGTCGCGGCGATACACGCATTTGACAGACTTCGCCCCTTGACGGATCGCTGTGCGCACGCAGTCCATCGCCGTGTCGCCACCGCCGATGACGACGACATTCTTGCCGGCCGCCAGCAGGCTGCCGTCCTTGTGGCTCGGCACATCATCGCCGAAACAAGCGCGGTTCGACGCCGTCAGATAATCGAGCGCGGCCACAACCCCGCCGGTGCCGATGCCGGGGGCCTTGATCTCGCGCGCCTTGTAAACGCCGGTCGCGATCAGGATCGCGTCATGCTTCGCGCGCAGCTCGTCGAGCGTCGCATCCTTGCCGACCTCAAAGCCCTCATGGAAAACGATGCCGCCATCCTTCAGGCGCTGAACGCGGCGCATGACCACGTCCTTCTCCAGCTTGAAGCCGGGGATGCCATAGGTCAGCAAGCCGCCTGCCCGGTCATGCCGGTCATAGACATGCACGTCATATCCCGCGACGCGCAGATATTCCGCCGTCGTCAGGCCCGCGGGGCCCGCCCCGATCACGCCGACCGACTGGCCGGTGGACTTGCCGGGCGCAAGCGGTTCGACCCAGCCTTCTTTCCACGCGGTATCGGTGATGAATTTCTCTACGCTGCCGATGGTGACGGAGCCGTGGCCGGAAAACTCGATCACGCAATTGCCTTCGCACAAACGATCCTGCGGGCAGATACGACCGCAGATTTCCGGCATGGTCGACGTCATGTTGCTCAGCTCATAGGCCTCGCGCAAACGCCCTTCGGCGGTCATCCGCAGCCAGTCGGGAATATGATTGTGCAGCGGGCAATGGGTGGAGCAATAAGGCACGCCGCATTGCGAGCAGCGCGACGCCTGCTCCTCCGCCTTTTCAAGCAGAAAGCTTTTGCTGATTTCACTGAAATCGTCCGCCCGCTCTTCTGCCGCGCGCTTTACCGGATAGTCTTGTCCGGTACCGACGAATTTCAGCATTGGGTTGTCACCCATAGTCATGCTCCTGCCCCAGATTGTTTGGAAGTCGCTTGGCCATAGGCGCTTCAACGGCAGGAGTCACGCGAAAAATGCATATTAGGTAAGCATTGATTACCTAATATTGTCAATCATCCCGATTGCGAAACGGTTTCTTGTCAGCTCCAAAAGGCAAATAGGTCCGATACAGTACTATATGGCGCCCAGCCAAAACAGCGCCGCCGTACCCGCCACGATGCGATACCAGGCGAACGGCGCAAAGCCGATCCGGCTGACCACCGCCACAAATGCCTTCACGACAACGATTGCGACTATAAAAGAAACTATAAAACCAATCGCAATTGCCTTCATGTCATCATTCGTCATCGCCGCGCCATGCTTGTATAGCTGAAGCACCGTCGCTCCGGTCAGCGTCGGGACCGCGAGGAAAAAGCTGAACTCCGCTGCCGTCTTGCGATCGACGCCAAACGCCATCGCGCCCAATATGGTCGCGCCCGAACGGCTGACGCCCGGAACCATGGCAAGGCATTGCACCAGCCCGATCATGATGGAATTGCGCACGCCGACATGGGCCACGCCCCCGCTATCGGTCGGCTTGGCATAGCGTTCGACCAGCAAAATCGCGAACCCGCCGATGATCAGGGACCATGCGACAACCACCGCGTTCTCCAGCAAAAGCTCGATATAATCGCCGAACGTCAGGCCCAGAATGACCGCCGGAAAAAAGGCTAGCAACAGGTTGCGGACGAATGAGACCGCATCCTTTTCCCAACTGAACAGACCCAGGAACACATTCCAGAACGTCCGCCAGTACAGCACGATGATCGCCAGAATCGCACCGGGCTGGATCGCGATGTTGAACAGCGCCCATTTCTCCGCATCATAGCCCATCAGCTCGGTTGCGAGGATCAGGTGCCCTGTCGAGGAGACCGGCAGATACTCGGTCACACCCTCGACTATGCCCAGCAATATGGGCGTCATCACATCATCAGCCATGCGGGATCAGGCCTTTGCGCTGCCGGTAAAACGTCCATGCTTGCGATATTGCACCAGCCAGCTGTCCGCGACGGCGGCGAGCGGCGTTGGCGAAACACCCAGTGCGGAAAGCCCCTTCGCCTTGGGAGCTACAACATTATCCTGCTGCAGCATCAGCCACTGATCATAGGTAATCGGCGCGCCGGGCAGCCAGCCGGTAAAGCGGGCGATACCTGCCGCGACCGCATCGGGCACCGGAAGCATTGCCGGATCATGGCCGATGGCATTGGCGAGCCAGGCGTTGATCTCCGCCATGCTCATCACTTCCGGTCCACCCAGTTCATAGGTCTTGCCCGCGTGCGCTCCGCCGTCGGCAACGGCGCTCGCAATCGCGCGCGCGACATCAACCACATAGACGGGCTGGAATTTCGTGTTGCCACCGATGATTGGCAGCACCGGCGTCATGCGAATGAGGCCTGCGAAACGATTAGTGAACTGATCCTCCCGCCCGAAAATGATCGAGGGCCGCACGATCGTTGCCGAGGGGAAAGCGGTGCGCACGTCGCGTTCTGCCAGCCCCTTCGACCGGCCATAGGCAGACGCGCTGTCCGCACCGACACCAATCGCCGAAATATGCACCAGCGTGTTCACACCCGCCGCCGCAGCGGCCTTGGCAACGTTGGCCGCGCCCTGATGGTTGATCTTCTCAAAATCACCGTCCAGCACCGCAACCAGATTGACGACCGCATCGGCTCCGGCAACGGCAGCCGCCACAGTCTCGGGCTTGGACACATCGGCATAGGCGAGCTGCGTCTGACCAAGGCCGCCGAGCGGCTTGACCCGCATAGCATCGCCCGGATTGCGTTCCGCGATCCGCACGCGCATCCCGCGCGCCAGCAGTTCCTGCGCGACATAGCGCCCTACAAATCCGCCACCGCCAAAAATCGTCACCAGCATGGGTCTGTTTCCACCTTCCGCTCAAGCCTGTCGATCGTTGCGCCGGATAACCGCCGCGTTCGGAAGTTCCATGCACCAGCACGCGCGCGGAAACAATGCCCGCCACCAAGGAATTGGCGGCGCGGACATATTTTTCTTGAGCCATTCGTCGTTAACGCAAGCTGGCCCGAATGCTGCGCAAGCCAACGCCCCGCAGACTTATAGTCTCTCCGCGTGCCAGGCGACATGATCCGCCATGAACGTGGAAATGAAATAATAGCTGTGGTCGTACCCCGGCTGCATGCGGATAGTGGCTTTCTGGCCCGCCTTGTCGCAAGCTTCCTGAAGCAGATGCGTCTTGAGCTGCTCATTGAGAAAATTGTCGGCATCGCCCTGATCGACCAGCAGGTCGGGCAAACGCGCGCCGCCATCGATCAATGCGCAGGCGTCATATTCGGCCCATGCCGCACGATCGTCGCCCAGATAGCCGCCCAGCGCCTTTTCGCCCCAAGGACAGTTGAGCGGCGATACGATCGGCGAAAAAGCCGATGTGGATTTGAAGCGATCGGGATTGCGCAGCGAGATTGTCAGCGCGCCGTGGCCACCCATGCTGTGGCCGGTGATGCCCTGACGGCTCATATCGACGGGGAAGTTGGCCGCGATCACATCGGGCAATTCCTTCTCGACATAGTCACGCATGTGAAAATGCGTCGACCATGGCTCCTGCGTTGCGTTGACATAAAAGCCCGCGCCCTTGCCGAAATCATAGCCTTCATCGTCGGGCACATCTTCGCCGCGCGGGCTCGTGTCCGGCGCGACGAAGATGATCCCATGCCGTGTGCAGGCAGCACGAAACTCGCCCTTTTCAGTGACATTGGCATGGGTGCAGGTCAGCCCCGAAAGATACCAGAGCACCGGCAGCTTCGCGCCCGGCGCATGATCGGGAACGAACACGGAGAATGTCATCTCCGTGCCGGTGACGGCGGAGGCATGTTTGTAGACGCCCTGTGTGCCGCCGTGGCTGCGGTTGGCGCTGACCGGTTCCATCATAGTGTAGTTAGCCCCTTGGCTTCAGGTGAAAGTGTAGGCGCAAACCTTGTTGCCAGCCGGATCACGCAGATAGCCAGCATAGGCGCCGGGCAGATGACCACGCGGACCCGCAGCGCCTTCATCGGTGCCACCAGCGGCAAGGCCTGCGGCATGGAAGGCATCGACGTCTGCGGGGCTCGCCGCGGCAAAGCCGACTGTCACGCCATTACCCGAGGGCGCCTCGCCATTGCCCGGCTTCAGCACGAGAAACGCAGGCTTGTCCTTGCCATAAAGGGTACAGGTATCTCCAAAGGGCCCCAGATTCTTGATGCCGAGCGCGCTGAGCGCCGCATCATAGAACTTGGTGGACGCCGCGAGGTCGCTCGCGCCGACACAGGTGTGCGAAAAAACTTCATTTCCGGAAATGACAGGATCAGCCATCTCTACTCTCCTTACAGGTTAGTGGTCTTGCCTCAGAATACGACGACACTGCGGATCGACTTACCCGCATGCATCAGATCGAAGGCGGTGTTGATCTCTTCGAGACCCATCACGTGGGTGATCATCGGGTCGATCTGGATTTTCCCGGTCATATACATGTCGACGATCTTGGGAACGTCAGTGCGCCCCTTGGCTCCGCCGAATGCGGTTCCGCGCCAGTTGCGCCCGGTGACGAGCTGGAAGGGGCGCGTGGCGATTTCCTTGCCGGCCTCGGCCACGCCGATGATGATGCTGGTGCCCCAACCGCGATGGCACGCTTCCAGAGCGGTGCGCATGACCTCAGTATTGCCGGTCGCATCAAACGTATAATCCGCGCCACCATCGGTCATCTGCACAATTTTCGCCACGGTGTCTTCACGACTCATACCCTTGGAATTGAGGAAGTCGGTCATGCCGAATTTACGGCCCCATTCCTCACGATCCGGGTTGATGTCGACGCCGATGATCTTGTTGGCGCCGGCCAGCTTCGCACCCTGAATGACGTTAAGGCCGATGCCGCCCAGGCCGAATATGACGACATTGTCGCCCACCTGTACCTTGGCCGTGTTGACGACAGCACCCACACCCGTCGTTACGCCGCAGCCGATATAGCAGCTCGACTGGAACGGTGCGTCCTCGCGAATTTTCGCGACGGCGATTTCGGGCAACACGGTGAAGTTCGAGAATGTCGAACACCCCATATAGTGAAAGATCGTCTGCCCCTTGTAGGAAAAGCGGCTGGTGCCATCGGGCATAAGCCCCTGCCCCTGCGTCGCGCGGATCGCGGTGCAAAGGTTGGTCTTGCCCGAAAGGCAGCTTTTGCACTGACGGCATTCGGGGGTGTAAAGCGGAATAACGTGATCGCCGGCCTTCACAGACGTAACGCCGGGACCAACTTCGCGAACGACGCCCGCGCCCTCATGCCCCAGAATCGACGGGAAGATGCCCTCGCTGTCGAACCCGTCGAGCGTATAGGCGTCCGTATGGCAAATGCCCGTCGCCATGATCTCGACCAGAACCTCGCCCGCCTTCGGCCCCTCAAGGTCGACCTCGACGATTTCCAACGGTTTTTTTGCTTCAAATGCGACTGCCGCACGGGTCTTCATCGTCCACTCCTTTTTTCGGATTGCTGCTCAATAGCCAGTTCGATAATCTGTGTTAATTGTCGATTTTGGCAATTCATTATACCTGATACGGGATAATTTATGTCAGACTGGGATGGTATTGACGAATTTGTCGCTGTTGCGACATCGGGCTCCTTTACCGGTGGAGCAAAAGCCATCGGCGCGTCCCCTACGCATGTCAGCCGCTCCATAATGGCTCTCGAACAACGAGTGCAGGCCCAATTATTCCACCGCACGACGCGAACCGTGCGGTTAACGGATACGGGGCGCATCTTTCTCGAACATTGCAGCAGAATCAAGCAAGAGCGTGATGAGGCAATCGCGCTGATCAATGAGCGCGGCGAACCGCATGGCGAATTGCGCATCACCTGCTCGACTGCCATGGGTGAGCGGTTCGTCGCGCCGATCCTGTGGCGCTATGCCATGGACAAGCCCAACCTCGGCATCACGATTGAGCTGTCGAACCGCGTTGTGGACCTGGTCGGCGAAGGATTCGACCTTGCTATCCGCACAGGAGCCCTGGCGGACTCACGGTTGATCAGAACGCGGATCGCCTCCCGCGCGCTTTATACCTGTGCTGCGCCAAGCTATCTGACGAAGGCAAAAAGGTTGCGGTCCATTGCTGATCTTGCCCATCATGAGTGCGTGGCAGGAGCCAGCAGCACCTGGAATTTCAAGGTTCGCGGAAAGGATCACCTCCATCGACCGAAGGGACGTTTTCGGTGCAACAGCGGGCAAGCGGTCATCGACGCATCGTTGGCCGGGCTGGGTATTTGTCAACTGCCGGAGTTTTATGTGCGGCCTTTTCTCGACGATGGTCGACTGGTGACGGTGCTCGATTCCGTCAGGCCCGACGAGGAGCCGGTTTGGGCGGTCTACCCGCAGCGGCGCCATTTGTTACCCAAGGTCAAGAACGTCGTCGAACATCTGCAGGAACAGCTTGGCGGGGCAATGCGCGGGCAAGCCAACGAATTTCCTGACCCGTCACTTGCCGATCCGGGATGACCTGATGCTTTGACCGTTGATAAAATAGCTGCGTATAGACAAGGACAACGCACAAAAGAGCAACGAGGATAGAATGGACAGCATCAAGGACGGCCTTCGGCAGGCCATGCGCGGACTGGCAAGTGGCGTAGGCATTATTACCGGAACGGACGCGGCGGGTCTCCGCCATGCGATGGCGGCCACATCCGTGACCTCACTCAGCTTTGATCCGCCGTCCATGCTGGTGTGCGTGAATCGCAACGCATCCTTCTATCCTCTGATTGCCGATCAGCGCGATTTCTGCATCAATATCCTTGGCAACATCCACGCGGACGTCGCGGCCAATTGCGCGATGAAGGACCAGGGTGAGGATCGTTTTGTCGGCGGACGCTGGGTCAGCGGACCGGACGGCGTCCCGTATCTCGAAGATGCGCAAGCCGCGATTTTTTGCCGGCAAGCCAACCGTGTTGCGCATGGTACACATGACATCGTTATTGGCGACGTTCTGGATGTGAAAACCTCGGACGATTTTGACCCGATGGTTTTTGCCGGCGGGAAATATTGGCGCCTGCAGGCGTCCTAAGCCCAACTTGCGATAGCGGGAGGCTGTTTCCAGGCTGAACAGCCATTATATGCGGGGGATGGACGCGCTTCAGCCCCTGCCCTCTCCGATTGAGCGTTGGTTCGACGCGCGCGGGTGGGACGTGCGCGCGCACCAGCAGGCGATGCTGCTTGCGGATCGGCGGGGGCAGGACGCGCTGCTGGTTTCCGCTACCGGATCGGGCAAGACGTTGGCCGGGTTTCTGCCGACCCTCGCCGAGCTGGCAGAGAAACCGACAGACACGCTCCACACGCTTTATGTCTCTCCGCTCAAAGCGCTCGCCAACGATATCGAACGCAACCTGACGGAGCCGGTTGCCGAGATGGACCTGCCCGTCAGCATCGAGACGCGCACCGGCGATACCGGCGCGGCGGTAAAGGCGCGGCAGAGAAGCAAGCCGCCCAACATCATGCTGACGACGCCGGAATCGCTTTCACTGCTATTGGCGCACCCGGACGCAGAGATCCTTTTCGCGCCAATAAAACGCGTGATCGTCGATGAGGTTCACGCCTTTGCGCACAACAAGCGCGGCGACCTTCTCGCGCTGTGTCTGGCGCGGCTGGCGCAGATCGCGCCGGGTCATAGGCGCGCGGCGCTGTCAGCGACGATCGCGGATCCCACGCCCTATCGACGCTGGCTCTCAAAAGGCGGCAGCGCAGAGGACACCGCGCTCGTTCTGGGCCGCGAAGCGCCGCACCCGGACATCCGCATCATCACCCCCGAAGGCCGCGTGCCATGGTCCGGCCATTCGGCGCGCTACGCCGCCGCGCAGGTGATGGAAGAGATCGGCCGCCACCGTCTTACCCTCATCTTCTGCAATACGCGCGGATTGGCTGAACTGACGCTGCAGGAATTATGGTCGATCAATCACGACAATCTGCCGATCGGCATTTTCCATGGCTCGCTGTCGCTGGAGGTCCGACAACGAGCAGAGGCGGCCATCGCGGACGGCCGATTGCGCGCTCTGGTGTGCACATCTGCGCTCGATCTCGGCGTGGACTGGGGCGATGTCGATCTGGTGATCCAGATGGGGGCGCCCAAGGGGACAGCACGGCTGCTGCAACGGATCGGTCGATCCAACCACCATGCCGACACACCGAGCAAAGCCTATCTCATTCCCGGCAATCGCTTTGAATATCTGGAAGCGCGCGCCGCACTCGATTCCATTGATGAGGGCGTGCTTGACGCAGAGTTCTGGCGGCCCGGCGCGCTCGATGTGCTCGCCCAGCATATCATGGCGATGGCCTGCGCCGCGCCGTTCGATGCCGATGCGCTTTTTTCTGAAATTACGGCGAGCGCGCCCTATGCCAATCTCAGCGGCGATCAATTCGACCAGGTGCTGCACTTCGTCGCGGACGGCGGCTATGCGCTATCGCACTATGACCGTTTCCAGCGCATTCGAAAGGGTGTCGATGGCCTGTGGCATGTCAGCCACCCGCGCTTCGTGACCCAGCACCGGATGAACGCGGGCATCATCGTCGAAGCCCCGATGCTGACGGTGCGGTTCCGCAATGGCCGCAAACTGGGGCAACTTGAGGAAGGGTTTGGCGCCAGCCTCTCCCCCGGCGACACGTTCCGTTTTTCCGGACTCGATCTGGAGGTCGAGCAGATCAAGGACAGCGACCTGATCGTTCGCGCCACCCGCAAGTCGGCGATGATACCCAGCTATACCGGCACGCGCATGGCGCTTTCGACCAGCCTGTCGGACAGGGTCCGCGCGCTGCTGCACAACCCGGGCGAGCATGCGCGCCTGCCGAAAGATGTCCGCGAATGGCTGACGGCGCAATCGCGCCAGTCGATCCTGCCGCGCCCCGATCAATTGCTGGTCGAAACCTTCCCCCACAAGGGGCTGCATCATCTGATCATTCACAGTTTCGAGGGCTGGAACGCGCATCAGTCGCTCGGCATGCTGGTGACGCAGCGCATGGAAAAGGCGGGGCTCAACCCGCTCGGTTTCGTCGCCAACGACTACAGCCTCGCCATCTATGGAATGGGCCGCGTCACCGAGCCGGGCCCGCTACTCGATGCCGACATCATCGACAACGAATTGCAGCAATGGGTGGAAAATTCCTATCTTCTGAAGCGCGCTTTTCGCGAAGTCGCCGTCATCGGCGGATTGGTCGAGCGGCATCATCCCGGTCGCCGGAAAAGTGGCAAGCAGGTCACTTTCTCAACCGACCTGATCTACGACGTACTGCTGAAGCATGAGCCGGACCATGTGCTGCTGCGCGCCGCATGGGCCGATGCATCCTCAAAGCTGGTAGAGGTAAGCCGCCTCGCGCGGCTGCTGGAACGCGCCCGCGCGACGTTGGTGCATGTCGACCTGCCGCATGTGTCGCCAATGGCCGTGCCTGCCCTCGTCATGATCGGGCGCGAAAGCGTCGCCAACGGTGCGGGCGAGGATGCGCTGATTGCGGAGCTGGAAGCGATCATCTCTGACGGCAGCGCAGGCGCAGAAATCGCATCGTCGATTTCGGCTTGATCCGCCCGACGACTTTGCGCATAGATGGGCAATGGTTCCCTTTTTGTTCCATTCCCAGGAGATGCATCTGCTCCCCTGCGGCGCGCTGTGGTGGCCCGCCGAACAGGCGCTGCTGGTTGCCGACCTGCATTTTGGAAAGGCGCATTTTTTCGCAGGCATGGGGCAGTTCCTGCCTCCCTATGACAGCTATGAAACAAGCCTGCGCCTGGCCGAACGGATATCGCAGACCGGTGCGCAGCGCGTGCTGTGTTTGGGCGACAGCTTTCACAACGCCGATGGGGCTGCAAACCTCGCCAGCGATGCCCTGACGATCCTGCACGATCTGGCCCGAAAGGTCGATTGGGTCTGGATCACCGGCAACCATGATGACGATGCCTCTTTCATGCTGGGTCGGGCGGTGCCGGAGATGACCCTACAGGGAATTGCACTGCGCCACGAGACCGTAGCGGACAATGATGCGCCAGAGATCAGCGGGCATTTCCACCCCAAGATCAGGCTGCGTCACAAAGGACAAAATATCGCCCGTCGCTGTTTCCTGATTAGTGACAACAAGCTCATCATGCCCGCATTCGGCGCTTTGACCGGCGGGCTGGATGTGCGCCACCCCGCCATTCACGCAGCCGTTCGCGCACCAGTGACAGCCTTGATCCCCAGCGGCGAGAAATTGCTGCGCTTTCCTGTGGAGGCCATGGCGGCATGACAGAGAATATCGCCGATCTGGACAGAACAGATCCGCTACTGCAGGGCGCTGCCGCCGTCAGCCGAGGCGTATGCCGCCTGCTGCATCGCCACGATATTTTCACCGTCGCCGAAGTGCCATTGCGCAACAACCGGCGGGTGGACCTGATGGGCCTTTCCAAGAAAGGCGATGTCATCATCGTCGAGATAAAATGCGCGCGCGGCGATTTGCTCGGCGACACGAAATGGACGGAATATCTCGATTACTGCGACCGATTTTACTGGGCCGTTTCGCCCGAACTGGTTTGCGATGAATTGCATCAGGAGCGTTTCCTGCCCGAACGGTCTGGCCTGATCGTTGCGGACGCCTATGATGCGGAAATTGTGCGCCCCGCCGCACTGCACCCGCTGGCCGCCAGCCGCCGCAAGGTGGAGACATTGCGGCTCGCGCGCTATTCGATGCGTCGGCTACTCAGCGCGTCGGACCCATTCCTGCTGACAGAACAATAAAGCCTATTCGACAGCGCCCCAAAGCGATGACGCCTCTATGAAGCCGCGCTTGCCATTCACTTCAAATTCGCACCAGCGGTTCTTGCATTTGCTGACCATGCCGACCACGCCTGTCTGCGCAATGAAAAGAAGCGCCGAATCCTCGTCGCGATCCTGATACATCGCCCCTTCTTTCGCCATTACCATGGCGGTCGCCTTGTCGCTGAGCAGGCGAACATGCATCCACCCCTGCGTTCCGGTCGGGTCTTCGATCTTGCGCCAGTTGCTGTGGACTTTAACGACGCGAACAGGAAGGTCCCGGCGTTGATATATCCAGGTCGCGGGGTAGTCGAGACTGGGGCCGACACGCATGCGCGCCTTGTTCGCCGAAATGGATGCCCAATATGGCGGCGTCTTGGTCTGAGCATGGCTGTCTTCGACAGCGATGACGAAGAGAACCGCCAAAGCCGTGAATGAAATAATCATAGCAGCCGCCAGCCATCGCCGGGTGTTTTGTCGAGCAATATGGGTCACGGTCCGATCGATACCGGCAATGCCCCCCTTTACACAAGATATTCGTGCACATACCCTATCCCCTTGCGACGAATGCCATGGGGCTTGACCTTTGGCACTGCTTGGGCATAGCGCGGTACCCATGCCGAAAAGACCGCGTCCGACCTGCCCCAAAGTGATCGTCACCAGACGCCTGCCCGCTTCTGTCGAACATCGGATGACCGAGCTGTTCGACACGACGCTGAATCCGAATGATGAACCGCTGAGCCGAGATGCGCTGATCGCCGCGATGGCCGATTGCGACGTTCTGGTGCCTACGGTGACAGACGATATCGATGCGGCCATGATCAATGCCGCGCCTGACCGGCTGCAGATGATCGCCAATTTCGGCAACGGCGTCGATCATATCGATCTGGCAGCGGCGCGCGCGAAGGGCATCATCGTCACGAACACCCCGGGCGTTCTGACCGACGACACGGCGGATATGACGATGGCGCTGATCATCGCTGTACCGCGCCGCCTTGCCGAGGGAGAAAAGCTGATCCGTTCGGGCCAGTGGAAGGGTTGGAGCCCGTCCGGCATGCTCGGCCATCGCATTGGCGGAAAGCGCCTGGGCATCATCGGTATGGGCCGCATTGGGCAGGCAGTTGCCCTGCGCGCTGCGCCCTTCGGATTGTCGGTCGCCTATCATAACCGCCATCGCCTGCCCGAGAGCGTGGAGAAAGCCACCCACGCAACCTGGGTCGAATCGATTGACGAGCTGCTATCGACCAGCGACTTCATCTCGATCCACTGCCCGCTCAACGACGAAACGAGAGGCATGATCGACGAGCGTCGCTTGGCGCTGATGAAGCCCGACGCCTACCTCATCAATACCTCACGCGCGGAGGTCTATGATGAGAACGCGCTGATTGATGCGCTGCAATCCGGTCGCATTGCCGGAGCGGGCCTTGATGTCTTTGCGCATGAGCCCGCCGTGGACGAACGGCTACTCAACCTGTCCAACGTCGTCCTGAAACCGCATATGGGGTCCGCCACATTCGAAGGACGCGGAGCAACAGGCGACAAGGTAATTGCCAATATACGCACATGGGTCGACGGCCATCGCCCGCGCGATCAGGTGCTCGAAGGCCTGTTCTAAGCTTCCAATTACTGCGCAGTCCAGCCCCGCTGGACTCTCGACAAGCCCTGACGAAAGTGCCACTCTCTCAGAATGCGGGAGAAGGAACTGAGGCTGGCATTGGTCTGTTATGGCGGCATCAGCCTCGCCGTCTATATGTACGGAATTACCAAGGAAATCTGGCACATCGCGCGCGCGAGCCGTGATTTCCACGACGATAGCGTATCGGACGATACCGGCGTGATTGCCGTCTACGCCGACCTTCTCAAGGAAATTCAGTCCCGTTGCGATCTGCGCATCCGCGTGGTGATTGACGTCATCGCGGGTGCGAGCGCGGGGGGCATCAACGGCATTTTCCTGGCCCAGGCCATCGAAAGCGGCCAGTCGCTCGAACCACTGACGGACCTGTGGCTCAACAATGCCGATGTCGAGAAGTTGCTGGACCCCGATGCGCGGCCCGCTCAGCGTTTTTCAAAATTTTGGGCGCAACCGCTGGTATGGATGGCAGCGCGCAAAAAGGGCGATGCGATCGAGCGCACGGTCTCGCCCGGCACGCGCGAGGAGGTGCGACAGAAGCTGTCGAGCTTCGTGCGATCCCGCTGGTTCCAGCCGCCCTTTGGCGGCGCGACTTTCACCGGCATGATGCTGGAGGCTTGTGACAGTATGGAGGCAAGTCCGGGCACCCGCCCTCTCCTCCCCTATAATCATCCGCTCGACCTGATCGTGACCGTCACCGATTTCGAGGGCTATCCCGAGATGCTGCGGCTCAACAGCCCCCCTCAGGTAATGGAGATGGAGCACCGGCTGACGATTTCCTTCCGCACGCGCTATCGCAAGGGTAGGCTGGCGGATGCCGCCGAACTTGCCTTCGCCGCGCGTGCGACGGCCAGTTTTCCCGGCGCATTTCCGCCCTTTACGGTGAAAGAGCTCGACCGCCTGCTTAAGAAAAAGGACCGAGCCTGGCCGAGCAGGGACAGGTTCCTCGCTCGCGTACTGCCCAAGCACTATGCGCTGGGCCGTGCGGAGGAGGCCGTGCTTATCGACGGGTCGGTGCTGAGCAATGCGCCGTTCGCGCCAGCCATCGCCGCCCTAAAAAACCGCCCCGCCCGACGTGAGATTGACCGCCGTTTCGTGTACATTGATCCCAAGCCGACCGGACGGGCGTTCGCGCTCACGCGCAGCGGCGAACCGCGCGGCAAGGCTGTCCGGAAAGCGCCGCTGCCGGGGTTTTTCCGCACCATCTTCGGATCGCTCAGCGATATTCCCCGCGAACAACCGATCCGCGACAATCTGGAAACCATAGAGGCGCGATCCCGCATGATCCGCCGCATGCGGCGCATCACCGAAACGCTGCGCGACGAAATCGAAATCGAGGTCGAATCGGCATTCGGCGGCACCTTGTTCCTCGACCGCCCTACCCCGGCCCGTCTGGCGACATGGCGGTCCAAGGCGCAAACGCGCGCGGCTTCTGCAGCGGGCTTCGCCTACCCCGCCTACGCGCATCTGAAGCTGTCGCAAATCGTCGAAGAGATCGCCGCCATGTTATTCAAACTGGGCGGCGACGGCAGCCACGCCCAGCGCGAAGCCTTCCGTCAGGCAATATGGGGCCATATCCGAGCGCAAGGGCTCGACCAGATGCGCGAGGAGCGACGCGGCGGCGCCCGACCCGAGATCATCAACTTCTTTCGCGATCATGACCTCGGCTTTCGCATCCGCCGCCTGCGCTTCATGGCAAGACGCCTGACCGAAGCGATCGACCGCCACGACCCCGAACTGCAGGATGCAGTGGGCGGTATGCGCCGCGCGATTTTTTCAGCATTGGCCACCTATCAGGAGGAAGAGGCGAGCGATGCCTATTCCGAAGTGACGGTCCAGACGGCCGAGGCGACCATTGTCGACCCCGGTAGGGCGCTGGACGAGCTTGCCGCCGTTCGTGACCTCAAGGCCAAGGATCTGGTGGTTGAGGAGATGCTGTCCGAAGGACTGTGGGAGCTGCCCAAGGGAGAACGACGGCTAATGCTGCTGACCTATCTGGGTTTCCCCTATTTCGACATCGCGACCCTGCCACTGTTGCAGGGTGAAGGCCTTGACGAGTTTGACGAGATCAAGGTTGACCGCATCTCGCCCGAGGATTGTTCAACCCTTCGGTCGGGTGGCGCGGAGGCGATGCTCAAGGGCATCGAGTTCAACAATTTCGGCGCTTTTTTCAGCCGCTCCTATCGCGAGAATGATTATCTGTGGGGCCGCCTTCATGGCGTCGAACGCATGATCGACATTCTGCTGTCTACCATACCGTCTCTTGCTGACCGGGAACAACTGGCGCGCGACTACAAATATCGGGCGTTCGAGGCCGTGCTGGACGAGGAGCAGGAACGGCTATCTCTGACGGGCGATCTCATAGCCGAACTGAAGGCGAAAGTTGCCGAAGACCGCTGTAAAGCCCGCTGAGCACGTCCTACATTTCTCCGCGTTCGCGCCGGATCGCGAACCATTTGCGGACATTCTCATTATGCTGTTCCAGCGTGTCCGCGAAAATATGCCCGCCCTGCCCATCTGCCACAAAATACAGTGCTTTCGTCTCCGCCGGATGCAGCACCGCCTCTATGGACGACAGGCTAGGGTTGGCGATCGGCCCCTTCGGCAACCCCGCCATCGCATAGGTGTTATATTCGTTGACCGCATCGATCTCCGACTTCCTGATCCGTCGTCCCAGCGGTTTTCCCTTCGTGATCGGGTAGATAATCGTCGGGTCGGCTTGCAGCATCATACCTACGCGCAGGCGATTGCTGTAAACACCCGCTACCGTTGGCCGCTCAGCGGGGATCGAGGTTTCCTTCTCAACGATGCTCGCCAGTGTCAGCGCCTCCTGCTTCGTTTTGGCGACCGTTTTCTTTGACCGTTTGGCCCACGCTTCATTCAGCGCCTTGGTCATCGCCTGCTGCATGCGCGCGAGTACATCCGCACGCGGTTCCCCCTTGTCATAGGCATAGGTGTCGGGAAGGACGCTCCCCTCTGCCGGTGCATCGACGTTGCCGGTCAGCAAGTCGGTCGCCATCAGCCGTTCCTGAACCATGATCGACGGCATGCCTTCGGGAATCGTGATGAAACGATTGATGCCGACACCCTCGGTCAGGATGCTGACTATCTGTCGGTTGCTCGCGCCCTTCGGGATCAGATACTCGCCCGCCTTGACAACCGGCGAGCCGGAAAAAAGGCGCACACGCGCGTAAAACATGTCGGCAGAACGGATCAGCCCGGCTTCTTCCAGATCGGACGCCGCGCTTTTGAGCGAAGCGCCGGGCGAAACGCGAAACTCGGTGTCCTGCTCCGCCGGGCCAGAGCCCATCCAGCCATAGACCAAAGTTGCGCCGACAACTGCCAACCCAAGCAGGGCAACCGCAAGAACGAGGCAGCCCAGTCGGCGCATGACAGAGCCTAGATCGCCTTGATGATCAGGCTGGCATTGGTTCCGCCAAAGCCGAAGCTGTTGTTGAGAACAGCGCGGACCTCACGCTTGCGCGGCTTATGCGGAACGAGGTCCACGCCCTCTGTACCCTCATCGGGATTGTCGAGGTTCAAGGTGGGCGGCACAATCTGGTCGCGCAGCGCCAATATGCAGAAGATCGCCTCAACCGCGCCGGCGCCGCCAAGCAAGTGGCCAATAGCCGACTTCGTGCTGCTCATCGACACATTGGAGATCGCATCGCCGAACAGGCGGCGGACCGCGCCCAGCTCAATGGTATCGGCCATCGTCGAGGTACCATGCGCATTGATATAGTCGATATCCGCAGGCGTCATACCCGCTTTCTTGAGCGCAGCCGACATGGAGCGGAACGCGCCATCCATTTCCGGATCGGGCGCCGTCACATGATAGGCGTCGCCCGACAGGCCATAGCCGACAACCTCAGCATAGATTTTCGCGCCGCGCGCCTTGGCATGCTCATATTCTTCCAGCACGACAACGCCAGCGCCTTCACCCATCACAAAGCCGTCACGATCCTTGTCATAAGGGCGGCTCGCCTGTTCCGGGCGGTCATTGAAGCTGCTGTTGAGCGCGCGCGCCTGCGCGAACCCGGCAATGCCGATCGGGCAGATCGTGCTTTCCGCGCCGCCTGCCAGCATGATGTCGGCATCGTCGTCGCGAATCATGCGTGCGGCATCGCCAATGGAGTGTGCGCCGGTCGAACAGGCCGTAACAACCGCGTGATTAGGGCCTTTGAGGCCATAGCGGATCGATACCTGCCCTGAAATCAGGTTGATCAGGCGACCGTGAACGAAGTGCGGCGACACCCTTCCCGGCCCTTTTTCGGCGAGCACGAGCGACTCGCTCTCAATACCGGGCAAACCACCGATGCCGGACCCTATGGAACAGCCTGCACGGAGCTTGGTCGCGTCGTCCATGTCGACGAGACCGGCATCTTCTAGAGCCTGGCCGGCGGCATCGATGCCGTAGACGATGAACGGATCAACCTGCCGCTGGATCTTGCTGTCCACGCGCTTGTTGGGGTCAAAGCCATATTCGTGATCGGCGGGCTTCACCTCGCAGGCGATCTTGCACTTCTGATCGGACGCATCGAAACGGGTGATCGGCCCGGCACCGCTTTTAGACGCTAGGATATTCTTCCAGGTTGTCTCAACATCCGCACCCAGCGGCGACACAATGCCCAGGCCTGTTACGACCACACGACGCATACCCAACTCCCATAACAGTCAGGCGGAGCAACCATTGCAAAGTTTTCCGCCATACAAATCAAAATGGCGGCCTCCTTACACGGGGTTAGCCGCGCCGGGAAGCCGCCATTCGAAATTCGCGACTCACGCTTGCCCGGTCACCGAACAAGCCCGAGGCCCGGACAGCACTTACTGCTTGCTGTCGATATAATCGATCGCATCCTTGACGGTGCCGATCTTCTCAGCGGCATCGTCCGGAATTTCAACGCCGAATTCTTCTTCGAACGCCATCACGAGCTCGACAATATCAAGGCTGTCAGCGCCCAGATCGTCGATGAAGCTCGCGTCTTCCGTAACCTTGTCCGCCTCGACGCCCAGATGCTCGATGACGATTTTCTTTACGCGATCCGCAGTCTCACTCATGAGTGGTCCTTCTTTGATATCCCAGTAGAACGGGTGTTAATCTGTTATTGCGCTCCTGCCCTAGTGCCAAGGGAACCAAGAGGCAAGGGGGTGATGTACAAGTCTGATCCGCTTCTATCAAACTGTTCGATCAGATCATCGCCATGCCGCCATTCACATGCAGCGTCTGGCCAGTGACATAACCGGCTTCTTTCGAAGCGAGATACACGGCGGCGGCGGCGATGTCATCGCCCTCGCCCAGCGCTCCGGCTGGAATTTTTCCAAGAATGGCACCTTTTTGCGCATCATTGAGCGCATCGGTCATTGCCGACCGGATGAAACCGGGCGCCACGCAATTCACCGTCACGCCGCGGCTGGCCAGCTCGGCGGCGAGCGCCTTGGACATGCCGATCAGGCCTGCCTTGGACGCCGCATAGTTCGCTTGCCCCGGATTTCCGGTCACGCCGACGACGGATGTGACCGAGATGATGCGGCCAAAGCGCGCCTTCATCATGGGTTTCGCCGCCGCGCGAGCAAGGCGGAACGCCGCCTCCAGATTGATGCGGATCACATCTTCCCATTCCTCATCCTTCATCCGCAGGATCAGGTTGTCACGCGTGACACCGGCATTGTTCACAAGAATATCGAGCTTTCCGCCCAGCGCTTCGACCGCTGAAGGCACCAGCGCATCGACAAAGGCTGCATCGGACAGATTGCAAGGCAATTGCACATGATCGCCGCCCAGCGAGTTGGCGAACGCACCGAGTTTCTGAACATTGCTGCCCGAAAGCGCGAGCTTCGCGCCCTGTGCCGCCAATCCCTTGGCAATGGCCGAACCGATACCGCCCGAAGCGCCCGTGACAAGCGCCGTCATACCCGTCAAATCAAACATATTCCTAACTCCTATTCCCCACGGAACACCGGTTTGCGGCGCTCCACAAAAGCGTCAATGGCTTCCTGATTATCGGCCGTGGCATGCGCCAGAGCCTGCATCGCAGCCGACATCTGCAATATATTGGACAGGGTTGTATCCTGCCCTTCGCGCAAAAGCCGCTTGGTCATGCGCGTGGCGTGGGCCGGGTGACTCGCAATCTTCGAAGCGATATCCTGCGCCTTTGCCAGCAACCCGTCATCTTCGACGACATGGCTGACAAGGCCGATTTGAAGCGCTTCATCGGCATTGATTGTTTCGCCGGTCAGTGCCAGTTCGCTTGCTTTCGAAAAGCCTACAATGCGCGGCAGCAGCCACGCTCCGCCATCACCCGGTATGATGCCCAGAGTGACGAAGCTGCAGGCGAACTTCGCGGACCGCGCGGCAATGCGGATGTCGCACATGCAGGCAAGATCGCACCCCGCACCGATGGCCGGACCGTTGATAGCTGCTATCACCGGGACTTCGAGTGACTGAAACAGCTTCGGCAGACGCTGAATACCATAACGGTAATTGCGCCTCGTTTGCGCAGGCGCTGAAGCCCGCAACCCACCTGTATCCGGCGTTTGCATGGCCTTGAGATCGCCGCCGCTGGAAAACGCTGTCCCCGCCCCCGTTAGAATGACCGCGTGAATGCCGATATCCTGGTCCGCCGCCTCCATCACCTCGCACAATGCATCGACCATGATGTTGTCGGAGACCGGATTGCGCTTCTCCGGCACGTTGAGTGTGACCGTAAGGATCGGACCGTCACGTCGCGTCAGGAGGACATCGCCCATGCTTATACAACCCCTGCAAACGCCTCGATATCGTCCATTGTAACAATGCTGGTGATGTTGGCTTCGGGTGCAATGCGTTTGACCATTGGGCCCAGAACCTTACCGCCGAGCTCTACGAAGTCTGTAACGCCGGCCTCCCACATCGCGGCAACACTCTCGCGCCAGCGGACGCGGCCTGTCACCTGCTCGACCAGGCGCGCGCGAATGTCGTCGGGCGCGGCAATGGGTGCGGCTAGCACATTGGCGTAGACCGGAAGCAGCGGTGCATTGATGCTCGCCTTGGCCAGCGCCTCTTCCATCGCATCAGCAGCGGGCTGCATCAGCGGGCAGTGAAACGGCGCTGACACGGGCAGAAGCACACCGCGCTTGATGCCATACTCCTTCACCAGCGCGACGGCGCGCTCTACCGCGCCGGCATGCCCAGAAATCACGACCTGGCTGGGATCATTGTCATTGGCGACAGTACACACCTCACCTTCTGACGCCGCGTCAGCCAACGCTTGCGCCTTCTCGATATCCGCGCCGAGCAGGGCCGCCATCGCGCCCTCACCCACCGGCACAGCCGCCTGCATCGCCTGCCCCCGTAGCTTCAGCAGCCGCGCCGCGGTCTGAACATCGAATGCCTCCGCCGCGCAGATCGCCGTATATTCACCAAGGCTGTGGCCCGCGACAAAGTCGCCCTTGTCCGCCAGCCGCAGGCCGACTTCCTTTTCCAGAACGCGCAGCGTTGCGATGGCATTGGCCATGATCGCCGGTTGCGCATTTTCGGTCAATGTCAGGTCACTTTCCGGCCCATCGCACATGATGCGGAATAAATGTTGCGACAGCGCCTCGTCGACCTCCTGAAACAGCTCCTTTGCGGCCGGGCTGGCTTCGGCCAGCGCCTTTCCCATACCGACAGACTGGCTGCCCTGACCCGGAAAAATGAATGCGCGCATTGATTATTGTCCCCGTTATTTCGGAAAGGCTTTCGAAAATGAAGAAGGTCTCCATAGCGATTTGACGCGCTGTTGAAAGAGTGTTGGACTCCAACAGGGGAAAAACCTTGCAAAGGCGAACCTTTTCCGCCATAGGCCCGCCTTCGCGAATGGTCGTCCATGCGTGAAGAACTGTTTAAAGACAGCCGGAGGGGCGTCCGCATGGTGCGGCGTCAGCGATCGGCAACAGAAAGAGAGCAAGCACCCATGCCGCTATACGAGCATGTATTTCTTGCGCGTCAGGACCTGGCCCAAGCCCAGGTGGACGCGCTGGCGGAAGCCGCAACAGCCATAGTCGAAGCGAACGAAGGCAAGGTCACGAAGGTCGAGACCTGGGGCCTGCGTGGACTCGCATACAAAATCGCCAAGAACCGCAAGGCGCATTATGTGATGCTCAACATCGACGGCCCGGCCAACCTGGTCGCCGAGCTGGAGCGTCAGACCCAGATCAACGAGGACGTGATCCGCTATATGACCATCAAGGTCGATGAGCTGGAATCCGGCCCGTCGGTAATGATGCGCAAGGGTGATCGCGAACGTCGCGGCCGCCGCGACCGTGACGGCGAATAAGGAGCACTGACACCATGGCACGCCCATTTTTCCGCCGCCGCAAGAGCTGCCCCTTCTCCGCGAAGAACGCTCCCAAGATCGATTATAAAGACGTTCGTCTGCTGCAGGGCTTCGTGTCCGAACGCGGCAAGATCGTCCCCAGCCGCATCACTGCGGTGTCCGCCAAGAAGCAGCGCGAACTGGCTCAGGCCATCAAGCGCGCCCGCCATCTGGGCCTTCTGCCCTACATCGTGAAGTGAGGAGCTGAACAATGGAAATCATTCTGCTCGAACGGATCGAGAAGCTCGGCGCCATCGGCGACATCGTCACCGTACGCGACGGCTATGCCCGCAACTATCTTCTTCCCAACAAGAAGGCCCTGCGCTCCAACGCCGCCAACAAGGCTGTGTTCGACGCCAACCGCGCCCGCATTGAGGAAGAAAATGCTGCGCGCCGCACTACGGCTGAAAAAGAAGCCGGCAGCGTCGAAGGTCATCAGATCGTCCTCATTCGCCAGTCTTCGAACTCCGGCCAGCTGTACGGCTCGGTTGCCGTGCGCGACATCGTCGAGGCGCTGCATGCCGATGGCCACGAAGTCGTCTCGAAGGCGATGGTTGTGCTCGAACGCCCGATCAAGACGCTCGGTGTGTTCGACGTCCGCGTCAATCTGCACCCGGAAGTCGCCGTTACCATTCAGGTGAACGTCGCTCGCTCCCCTGAAGAAGCCAATCTTCAGAAGGAAGGCGTCGATGTGATGGCCGAGATGTTCGAAAAGGACGAAGCGGGCTTCACCGAAGAGTTCGATCCGAATGCCGAGCCCGGCGAAATCGCCGGCGACCTCGAAGAAGCTCCGGCACCGACAGCCGCAGCATCCGAGGAAGAATCGCAAGCCTGAATTTCGGCAATCGTTCGATAAAAATCAAAACCCGCCGGAACAGTCCGGCGGGTTTTTTTTCATGCCTCCCACACATCTGACGCTGCACCAGATTTGGAGGGAGTCGACTGCCGGACGACAAAGCCCAACCTTTCCTTGTTCAAAAAAGTGCGGCAATAAACCGGCAAGAACAATTTAAAATATCGAAGGAGAGTGATGGGATGACGAATTGGAAGAGCGGATTTTCGCGCAGGACTTTATTGGGTAGCGCTGTTTTTGCCGCGGCCGCAGCGGCAACATCGAACGGCGCAATAGCTGCCAAAAAGCGAAAACCGAATTTCGTTTTCATCCTGGCTGATGACATGGGCGCTTTCGACCTGTCTTGCTACGGTCGTCCAGATTACAAGACGCCGAACATCGACAGCCTTGCCAAGAACGGCATGAAGTTCAATTTCGGCTATGCCAACTCCAGCACATGCGCACCGACACGCACGGCGCTTATTTCCGGTCGGTATCAGAGCCGGTTTCTTGTCGGCACCGGTATGGGCGGAGGATATCCCAGCGATAAAATTGGGTACCCGTCGGACCTGCCCTCGCTCGCCAGCATGGTGAAGGCCGCCGGGTATCGTACGGGGTTGATCGGCAAATGGGACCTTGGCGAACTGCCTACCTTCAGCCCGAACAAAAGCGGATATGACGAATTTTTCGGCCTGATGAGCGGTGGTTTTGACTATTGGACCCATGATCTTCAGAGCTTCACCGACCCCAAGAAGCGCAATCCCGACCTGTATGAGAATGAAAACCTGGTTGAGGTCGATGGCTATGCCACCGACATATTCTCAGACCGTGCCTGCGACTTCATCGAACGCAATGCGAACACCCCTTTCCTTCTGTCGCTTCACTATACAGCGCCGCACTGGCCATGGCAGACGCGCACCGATCGCGGACAACCGCGCCTGACCGACTTTCACTATGACGGCGGTTCACCGGCCCTCTATCGCGACATGGTACTCGCGATGGATGAAGGCATCGGTCGCGTCTTGCAAAGCTTGCGCAAACATCACCTGACCAATGACACGGTCGTGATTTTCACGAGCGACAATGGTGGCGAGCTTTTCTCGAAAATGTGGCCGCTTCGTGGAGAGAAGGGAGATTTATGGGAAGGCGGCACGCGCGTACCGCTTATCGCAAGCTGGCCGGGCCATATAAAGCCCGGCACGCAGACCGATCAGGTCACGATGTCGATGGACTTTCTCCCAACAATTGCGGCGCTGGCGGGTGTCGCCACCAGCAAAAGCGCGCCACCGGACGGCATCGATTTGTCGCCCCAGCTTTTCGGAGCAGAACCTACCGATCGCACGGTGTTCTGGCAGACGCCCGGCGACATGATTTCCGCCCTCGCCTATCCCTGGAAATATGTTCGCGTCGGCGAATATGAATACCTGTTCAACATCGCGGAAGATCCGACCGAGAACGCAAATTACAAGGTCCGGAACGCGGATATGTTTGCGAAACTCAAATCCGAGGCAGAGGCATGGTCAGCTCAAATGCTCGATAGCATGCGATTGGATTACCCGCCCAGCCTGATCAACAAACTCAAGGCATTGGATCCGCTAAAAATTCCGGGGCACTGATCTCCGCAGCGATTATGTGCGGGGCAGTTTTACGGGAACCAAGACTGCCCTGCCTGATATATCACAAATGCATGAAATCCCGCTCATAACTCTGCATGTGTGCGCCGCAATCCACGGCGACCACTTGTCCGGTCACGGCGGTTGCCTGCGCCAGAAAACAAACCGTCTCTGCGATCTGATCGGGCTGCGGCAGGCGACCGAGCGGCATTATCGCTGCATTCCGGGCAACCTGATCGGGCGTGTAATCCTCCGTGGCCAGGGTAAGGCCCGGCGCAACCGCATTGACCCGTATATTCTTGGGTGCAAGCTCTTTGGCAGCTATTTTCGTGAACCCCGCCAAAGCCTGTTTGGCGAGCGTGTAGGAAAGCTGATCGCCGTGCGGATTGGCCAGACGCTGGTCCAGAATGTTAATGACAGCGCGATCATTTCGCGAGACGCTGTCCTCCGCAAGAAAGCGTGTGAGTTGGACAGGAGCGACGCAGTTCACCGCATAATGCCGCAGCAATTCACTCGATGTCGCGGTTTCCAAACGGTCCTGCCCGAAAATGGCTGCGCTGTTGACCAGAAGATCTGGAAGCCTGCCAAAGTGATCGGCAACCTCTTGCATCAGCCTGACAGCAGCGTCCGGCAACTCGAAGTCCGCCACGAAACCATGCCATACTGCATCCGCTTCGCTCAGCGCCTGTTCCAAAGCGGGGTCTAACGCAACATCGTGACTGCCATGAACGGCGAGCCGGTACCCTTGGCGCGCCAGAGCGGTGGAGATCACGCCACCCAGACGGCGATGCCCGCCGGTCACGAGGGCAAGCGGCGCCTCATGTTCGATCGTCACTATTATAAGCCCATCAGTTGCAGCACTTCCTTGCGGCTCTTGTCGTCCTCGCGGAAGACGCCCATCATCCGGCTTGTCTTCATGATCACGTCCGGCGTGCGAACACCGCGCCCTGTCATGCACCCATGGGTCGCCTCTATCACGACCGCCACGCCGCGCGGGTGCAGGTTCTGCCAAATGCAGTCGGCCACCTCTGCGGTCAGCCTTTCCTGCACCTGAAGGCGGCGCGCGAAGCCATGCAGAACGCGGGCCAGCTTCGATATGCCCACGACATAGTCGCCGGGCAGGTAGGCGATATGCGCACGCCCGACAATCGGTGCCATATGATGCTCGCAATTGGACTGAAACGGTATGTCGCTCAGAACGACGATCTCGTCATAGCCGCCGACTTCATGAAAAATGCGCGACAGGTGGATGGCTGGATCTTCAGAATATCCCTCGCAATATTCCTTCCAAGCGCGCGCGACGCGCTTGGGCGTATCAAGCAGGCCTTCGCGTTCCGGATCGTCCCCGGCCCAGCGAATCAGCGTACGGACAGCGGCGGCAACGTCATCAGGCACGGCAATTTTCTTTGAATCGACCGTCTCGTCAGTGTCGCTGCATCCCATTTCAATCATCCCCTTTTTCGTCGTCGCGTGGATCCCATATGGGATGTACGAGATAAATTGCCAAAAAAACTGTACATTGATGACCCTACGGCATCGCCCCGCGCACTGCGCCGACGGCTAGAATCGTGCGAATTATGATGTTCGGGGGCCTTGCACTTCCTGAAAACTGGCGCACATTAGACGCTTGATAATCGATATCCGGCGCAGGAGAGCGACATGGAAGCCTTTATTTACGACGCTGTGCGCAGTCCGCGCGGGCGCGGCAAAGCCGACGGCGCGCTTCACGAAATCACGCCTATCGACCTGGCCTCCCAGATATTGCGCAGCGTTCCAGAGCGCACCGGCATCGACACCGCGGATATCGACGATGTTATACTGGGGTGCGTGACTCCGGTCGCCGAGCAAGGGGCAGACATCGCCCGGGTCGCGGTACTCAACTCAGATTATGCGGAGACCGTGCCCGGCGTACAGATCAACCGGTTTTGTGCGTCTGGGCTCGAAGCCGTAAACATGGCGGCGGCCAAAGTGGCATCCGGGGAAGCTAATTTTGCTGTCGGCGGTGGCGTCGAATCGATGAGCCGCATCCCCATGGCATCCGATGGCGGGGCCTGGGCAACCGACCCTGCCGTTGCCTATAAAACCTATTTCGCGCCGCAGGGAATTGGTGCCGACCTGATCGCCACGAAATTCGGTTTTTCGCGCGCAGACTGTGACGCTTATGCAGTCGAAAGCCAGAAACGCGCCAAGAAAGCCTGGGATGAAGGGCGCTTTGCCAGATCAATCCTGCCGATCCGCGATGTGATGGGCGAAGTCGTACTGGATCATGACGAGCATATGCGGCCCGAAGCCGACATGCAGTCACTCGGCGCCTTGAAGCCCAGTTTCAAGGCTATGGGCGAAGAAATGCCCGGCTTCGATGCCGTCGCGCTGATGAAATATCCTGAGGTTGAGAAAATCGACCATGTCCACCACGCCGGAAACAGCTCCGGCATCGTCGACGGTTCCGCCGCCGTTTTGATCGGGAATAAGGCGATGGGCGAGAAATACGGCCTGAAACCGCGCGCCCGCATCCGGGCGATGGGTTCGATCGGCAGCGAGCCGATGATCATGCTGACCGGGCCTGAGAGTGTCGCAACGAAGCTGCTTGAACGGTCTGGCATGAGCACGTCCGATATCGACCTGTGGGAGCTGAACGAAGCCTTTGCCAGCGTCGTACTGCGCTACATGCAGGCGATGGGACTCGACCATAGCCAGATCAACGTCAATGGCGGTGCAATCGCGATGGGCCATCCGTTGGGTGCCACTGGCGCGATGGTTCTGGGCACTGCGCTTGATGAGCTGGAACGATCCGGCAAGGGTACGGCCCTGATCAACCTGTGCGTTGGTGCAGGCATGGGCACCGGCACAATCATAGAACGTATCTAAAGAAGATAGCGGAGAGGATTGAAAAAATGAGCAATACTATCCGTTTCGACGTTGACAGCGACGGTATAGCGGCACTGACAATAGACGTTCCGGGCCAGTCAATGAATGTCATTGGCGCGGAGTTCCTCTCCGATCTGGAGACCGCGATTGACCGGCTGTCGAGTGACGATTCGATCAAGGGCGCGGTGATCGCCTCTGGCAAGGACAGCGGCTTCATGGCTGGTATGGACCTCAAGGCCATGGAAACGATGCTGCTGCCGCCCAAGGGACTGGCGCTCGACATGGCGACCCTGTTTGAGCGGGTGTTCGAATTGAACCGCATCCTGCGGAAGCTGGAAACTTGCGGCAAGCCGGTCGCTTGCGCGATTGAGGGCATTTGCGTGGGCGGCGGGTTTGAGCTGGCGCTCGCCTGTCATCATCGCGTGGTTGGCGACAATCCCAAAACGCAGCTCGGCCTGCCCGAAATTCTGGTCGGCCTTTTCCCCGGAGGCGGCGGCAGCCAGCGCTTTTCCCGTATCACTGGAGCCCAGACCGCACTGATGTACATGCTGCAGGGTAAGTTGTTCAAACCCGCCGAGGGAGCGGCCCTCAAACTGATCGACACCGTTGTGCCGACTGGCACGGCGCTCGACGCGGCAAAATCGTGGGTGAAAGATAATCCTACGGCATCTACGCAGCCCTGGGATGTAAAAGGCTTCAAGGTGCCGGGCGGTGGATCGGCGATGAACCCGGGCTTTGCCATGACATTCATGGGCGCAACGCCGATGATGCAGAAACAGGCGCAACGCAACATGAACGCGCCGATCGCCTTGCTGTCAGCAGTCTATGAAGGGCTGCAACTGCCGATGGATCGCGCAATTAAGATCGAAAGCAAATATTTCGCCAAGGTGCTGAGCAAGCCGCAGGCGCGCAACATGGTCCGCACCCTATTCGTCAACAAGCAGGCTGCCGAGCGCGGCGCGCGCCGCCCCGCCGACATTCCGCCCAGCCCGACAGCCAAGCTCGCGATGCTCGGTGCGGGCATGATGGGCGCTGGCATCGCCACCGTCTCCGCGCAGGCGGGCATGGAGGTCCTGCTGCTGGATCGCGACATGGCATCTGCTGAAAAAGGCAAGGCCCATGTCGAGGCGCAGCTTCAGAAGCGCGTCTCCCGCGGTAAGATGGCACCGGACAAGATGGCCGAAATACTCGCGCGCGTGACGCCCGTGACCGAGGTCGAAGATCTGAAAGGGTGCGATTTCGTAATCGAGGCGGTGTTCGAGGACCCCGGCATAAAGGCCGACATCACCAAGCGCGTGGAGGCGGTTCTTGGTCCCGACATAATTTTCGGATCGAATACGTCGACGCTACCCATTACCGGCCTGGCAAAGGCATGGAGCAAGCCGGAAAATTTCATCGGCATCCATTTCTTTTCGCCAGTCGAAAAAATGCCGCTGGTCGAAATCATATTAGGTGAGAAAACAGGGCCACAAGCGATTGCAAAGGCGCTGGATTTCGTTCGCCAGATCAGGAAAACGCCTATCGTCGTCAACGACAGTCGCGGTTTCTACACATCGCGTTGTTTCGCGACTTACGTGAGCGAAGGCACCCAGATGGTGGCAGAGGGCATCAAACCCGCGCTGATAGAGAATGTCGGCAAGCAACTCGGCATGCCGGTTGGCCCGCTCGCTGTATCGGATGAGGTTTCAATTGAATTGGGCCACAAGGTGATGACCGCGACGAGGGCAGCGCTCGGGGACGCCTATACGGCGACCGCAGCCGACGAGGTGATCGAAAAAATGGTCGTCGATCTCGGGCGGTTCGGGCGTAAAAACGGCAAGGGATATTATGACTATCCTGCGGAGGGACCCAAGCACCTTTGGCCCGGCCTTGCCGAGCATTTCCCGCGTGCCGCCGTGCAACCCTCCCCCGCGCAAGTGCGCGAACGTCTGCTCTATCGTCAGTTGATCGAGTGCGCCCGCTGCTTTGAGGAAGGGGTGCTCATGGAACCTGAAGATGGCGATCTCGGCGCCATTTTCGGCTGGGGTTTCGCTCCGTGGACCGGCGGCCCGTTCAGCCATATCGACACAGTCGGCCTATCGAAGGTAGTCGAGACGCTGGATAAGCTCACGCAAAGCCATGGCGACCGCTTTTCGCCAACACAGCAATTGCGCGATATGGCGGCCAGCGGTTCGACGTTCTACGGGACTGCCAAACAGGCTGCCGCTTAACGAGATTTTCGTATCATTGCTTCATTGCCAGACTGGATTGCCAGACTGGGCATCCTGCCGCTAATCGAAGCTGTATGCCCTGTTGTTTGCCTTTATATTCGGGAGTGAAGCATGTCGGATAAGCCCACCGTTCTCGTCACGGGCGGAGCCGGATATATTGGCAGCCACGCCGTATTGGCGCTGACCGATGCAGGGTGGCCTGTCGTCGTCATCGACAATCTTTCGACCGGATTTCGCTTCGCCATTCCCGAAGGCGTCCCGCTGATCGAGGCGGATATCGCCGATCAGGAAACGGTCGAAGCCGTACTGCGCGAGCATGATGTGCGCGCTATCATGCATTTTGCGGGGTCGATCATCGTTCCTGAATCGGTCGAACACCCGCTCAAATATTATCACAACAACACCGCTAACAGCCGCGCGCTGATCGAAAGCGCCGTGCGTTGCGGCGTACCGCACTTCATCTTTTCCTCGACAGCGGCCACCTATGGCATGCCCGAAGAAAGCCCGATCAGCGAAAGCTGCCCGCAAAAGCCGATCAACCCCTATGGCATGTCGAAGCTGATGACCGAAATCATGCTGGACGACGTCGCCAAGGCGCATCCGTTCAACTATTGCGCGCTGCGCTATTTCAACGTCGCGGGCGCGGACCCGCAAGCGCGCAGCGGTCAGGCCACCCAAGGCGCAACGCATCTGATCAAGGTCGCTGTTGAGGCGGTATTGGGCAAGCGCGACCATGTGGCCGTGTTCGGCACCGATTATGACACGCCCGACGGCACCTGCATCCGCGATTATATTCATGTATCCGACCTCGCAGCCGCACACGTGCTGGCGCTCGAAGCGCTGATTGCAGAGCCGCAACGCAACCATCGGGTGAACTGCGGGTACAGCCGCGGTTTTTCGGTGCTGGAAGTGCTCGATGCCGTGGACCGCGTGACGAACCGGCCTGTCGAGCGCCGTATCGAAGGCCGGCGAGCGGGCGACCCCCCTACTCTCGTCGCGGACAATCGCGCAATTATGGGGCGGTTTCCGTGGAAACCCAGGCATAACGATCTCGACACGATCATCGCGCATGCATTGACGTGGGAGCGCCGGTTGAGCGCGCTCCGCGCGTGATGCAAAACACTGCCTAATATTTAGGCAAAGCCGGTCAAAACTGCTCGAATCACAAGCATTATAGACATTTGTTGCTGCATCGCGGAAGCTTCTGCCCGAGTCGCTTTTAGCGGGGCGATGGGTTGCGGTTTTTTGCGGCCGTTTTCGTGCCTGTAAAAACCGGCAGTCAAATTGATCGAAGGTGGGATTTTGATGAAAAAGATCGAGGCTATCATCAAGCCGTTCAAGCTGGACGAAGTGAAAGAGGCTCTGCACGAGGTCGGTGTGTCCGGCATCACCGTGACGGAGGCCAAAGGCTTTGGCCGTCAGAAAGGCCATACCGAGCTCTACAGGGGCGCCGAATATGTGGTCGATTTCCTGCCCAAGGTGAAGCTTGAGGTAGTCGTTGAAGATGGATTGGCAGAGCGCGTCGTGGAGGCGATCGCCAACTCGGCGCAAACCGGCCGCATCGGCGACGGCAAGATTTTCGTCTCGCCGATCGAGGCCGCACTGCGCATCCGCACCGGAGAGCGCGACGGCGACGCGATTTAAAACGTTTCAGAACACCGCGGCGCAGCTCTCTGCGGCGCACCAATCCTGTGAATACCGACCGGGGGGAAGGTCTCGGCGGAAATTGAAGAAAGGGTAGTAAGACATGGCGAACACGCCCAAAGACATACTGAAAATGATCGAAGAGAAGGAGATCGAATGGGTCGACCTTCGTTTTACCGATCCGAAGGGCAAGTGGCAGCATCTGACCATGTGCGCTGGCGTTCTGGGCGAAGATGAGCTCAGCGAAGGCCTGATGTTCGACGGCAGCTCGATCGAAGGCTGGAAAGCCATCAACGAGTCCGACATGATCCTGAAGCCCGATCTGGATGCGGTTTATTTCGATCCGTTCAGCGCAACGCCGATGATGATCCTGTTCTGCAACATCGTCGAACCGTCCAATGGCGAACTGTACACGCGCGATCCTCGTTCGACCGCCGTGCGCGCGGAATCCTATGTCAAGGAAGCCGGTTTCGGCGACACGATCTATGTCGGCCCGGAAGCCGAATTCTTCATGTTCGACGACGTTCGCTTCTCGACCGGCTATGACGGCAGCTTCTTCAAGATCGACGATACCGAACTGCCGACCAACACCGACAAGGAATATGAAGGCGGCAATATGGGCCACCGCCCGCGCGCCAAGGGCGGCTATTTCCCCGTCGCGCCGGTCGATCCGTGCACCGACATCCGCGCCGAAATGGTTTCGACCATGCTGGAAATGGGCCTGCCCTGCGACAAGCATCACCACGAAGTCGCTGCCGCTCAGCATGAGCTCGGCCTCACCTTCGGCACGCTGGTCACCACGGCCGACCGCATGCAGATCTACAAATATGTCGTCATGATGGTCGCGCAGGCCTATGGCAAATCGGCCACCTTCATGCCGAAGCCGATTGCGGACGACAATGGTTCGGGCATGCACACGCACATGTCGATCTGGAACGAAGGCAAGCCGACGTTCGCAGGCGACGGATATGCCGGCCTGTCCGACAACTGCCTGTATTTCATCGGCGGTGTCATCAAGCACGCAAAGGCGCTGAACGCGTTCACCAACCCGACCACCAACAGCTACAAGCGTCTGGTACCGGGCTTTGAGGCTCCCGTTCTGCTCGCCTATTCGGCACGCAACCGTTCGGCCTCCTGCCGTATTCCCTACGGTTCGGGCGCGAAGTCGAAGCGCGTTGAATTCCGCTTCCCCGACGCGATGGCCAACCCCTATCTGTGCTATGCGGCACTGCTGATGGCGGGCCTCGATGGCATCCAGAACAAGATCCACCCCGGCGACGCGATGGACAAGAACCTCTATGACCTGCCGCCCGAAGAACTGGCGGAAGTCCCGACCGTATGCGGCTCGCTGCGCGAAGCGCTGACCAGCCTCGAAGCGGACTATGAGTTCCTGCTGAAGGGCGACGTGTTCACCAAGGACCAGATCGATGCCTATATCGAGCTGAAATGGCCCGAAGTGTACAAGTGGGAAATGGCACCGAGCCCGGTCGAATTCGACATGTACTACAGCGCCTGATCACGCGCTGACCCAAATAAGGGGGCGAAGGCCCGGTGGGAAACCGCCGGGCCTTTTCTTATGGGTGGTGGCTGCGGGGCAGAAAGGACGGGCTGACGATAAAACGCGATCTCAGCAAGGCTGGCTTTTCGTCCAGAAGCGGTCATTCGGGACACGACAACATTGCGGACCTTCGGAAGACTTTTCAGCGTTGGCCGACCGGTCTGACAACGGAAGCTGTTAATAAACAACCTGTGCGGTATCAATGAACTGTCGGAACAGATCCTGCCATTCGCCCACCTCCCCGTTTTTTATGGCCTTTTGGATTTCCGCCATATCCGTGGAAATGACTAACGCGTAGATGTGATCGCCTTGCTCCTGCACGCTTTGACGAATTCGCTCCAACATCTCGCGCTGATCGCCCTTTTTGTAGCTCAGCTTTTTAAACTGATCGAACTGTTCGCTTGTCATTCGAACAGCGGACGGCAGCGCACTTTGCGGCGGGCCAAACGGCTTCATTGTCACCGACATGCCTGTGAAATTAAGATTGAAGTGCCCATCTGCGTCCTGCGGCACAACCGTTTGGATGTGGGCTACGGCTGTTGCCGTGTAATGCAAATACGTATTTGGCACTCCCATCATCAACGATCCATCAAACATTTCTACAGGAAACTGTCTTACAAGGGCTTTGAACAACAGTTTCCCCAGCGTATCGACTACGCTTTCATGAGGATCGGGTAGCGAACGTTCGATTTCTCTCAGCGTTGCCCCGTGCATGAGGCTGTTGCGTGTTTTATCAAGAAGAGCCACCGTTGCTTCATCGCACTCATTATCCGCTTCAATGAGCAAGGCACGGATCGCCTGTTTTGCGTAAGGCCGATGTTGCGGATGAGTTTCGCACTTTTCGCAATAGAGCGGAGACTGACAGTGTGGGCATTTGTCATTCACCTTCACTTTTGGCTTCTGAAACTCAGCTAAGATTTCCAGTGCAAACCAGAAGTAGGTAAATTGATCATCTGGCGCCGAGGCGTCTATTCCCAATCGATACCATCGCATGGCGCGCCTTAGAGCTGGCGGAATGTCAAACTCTAAAAGGTGTTCGATTGTCTTAGCGTGCTCAGTCTCTAGAAATGGCTGCGGATCATCGTATTCGATCCTGTCGCCCCACATGCGGATATCCCTCACTGCTCCTCTCGATGGTTCGCCATCGACGATTTGCCTTATCCTGTGCTTTCGGAACCCAGAACCCACCGTGAATGCAAGCATGTTGAGGCAGGTTGCCAAGTGGTCCTCGGCTACGTCGGCCGCATCATCCAAAGCTTCGGCATCAAAATAGATATGCACCGAAAGCAAAAACGGTGTTGTGAATTTCGAGCGGGGAATATTTCTGATCAAGGCTCTGAACGTGTTCTGAGGGTCTCGGATACTCAACACTTTGTCATCCGCCACTACCGACACCCCGGCGGCAACTTCGAAATTAGCGACACAGTGCATGGACTATGTTCCTAGCTTACTGAATGACCATTATCGTATCGGTTGGGGCCGCTTCCCACAACATTTCTGCCCTATTACTCGGAGATCGGCCCTTTAAAACCGGACACAATTCAGGCGGAGTCTCCCGAGTCCCATAAACCTCGCGACACTAGCCGCACAAACCCCTCAATAATCCTTGGACACCCTCACCGTGGCGCTGGCGCGGCCCAGGGTGGAGATGCTCGACAGCAGGGAGAGCCAGCGCGTAACCTGATATTCGACGCGGGTGGCCGAATAGCCCTGCCCGTCCGAGATCAGCTCAACATAGGTCTTGCGCGTCAGATATTTACCCGCACCTATCGCCGTGCCGCGGCCCGTCGTCGTGTCGGCGGGCAAGATGCGCAGACGATCAAGCCCGGCGGCTTTGCGCACCGCGTTGATCGGATCGAGTCCACCGCCCCCGCCGCCCTGCAACGACGCGACAGCCGCCGCCAGTTGCAGTGCCTCGGGCGCAGACAGCGACGTGATCGATGATCCGAACAGGATGCGCGAGAGCACCTCGTCCTGCGGCAGCGCAGGCACGCTGGTGAACGAAATCTCCGGCGCCGAGCTTCGGCCCGTGATGCGGATTGTCGCATCGAGATCGGACACGGTCGCTTCGGCTGAAATATCAAGGACGGGATCGGCCGGAACGCTGCCGTCGAACCGCAGCGATCCCGCCGTCAGATCGAACCGGCGCCCGGCAAAATCATAGCTGCCCCGAACGAGATCCGCTCTCCCGGTGATCACGGGGTTCGTGACCGAGCCGCCCACGTCGAGATCCATCCGCCACTCGCTCGTCAGGCCCATGCCCCTGACCATCAGGCGGTTGCGTGCATTGGCCTTGATATCGAGCTGCCAGTCTGCGCCACGATCGACCGGTTCGAAATCATTGTCGCTGCCGTTCTTCTCAATGATCTCCAGCTCCGGTATTTCGGCCACGGCGGCCGCGCGCCCGAGCGTGAAGCTGCTGCGCACCACATCGAAATCCCCGGCGATGAGCCCGCCATTGCCGTTGGAGGTGATCCTGATCGGTCCGTTCACGGTCGCGCCGATATCATCGCGGCTCAACAGCTCCGCATTGTCGGCCTGGAACGCCAGATCGATACCGACGCCCACGCCCAATGAGAAGTCGAAGCTGCCGCTACCCGAAACCGACCCGCCATTTGCCGTCTTGCCCGCCATTTCCGAGAAGGTGAGCTTCGAGCCATCAAAGCGCGCACGAGACTTCACGGCGGAAAGGCGCATGCCGGTGATCGGGCTTTCGAGCGCCGCATTCTTTGTCACCAGCGTTCCGTTGATCACCGGGTCCGCACCGGTGCCTCGCACGTCTGCGGCCACGGCGACTTCGCCGGTCAGATCGATGATCTCGATGCGCGTCATCCGCCAGACGGCATCCGCCGGCCCGACATAGCGCAACTGCGCACGGAGCGGCGCGGCGCGAAGCCGGTCGATCAGCGAACCACTGCCCAGCGGGGTCATCAGCGCCTGCGCCTTGCCCACGGTTTTGCCATCCTGCTCCATGATCATGCGCAGGGCGAGCCGATCGCTTTGCAGCTGCCCATTCAGCCCAACGTCGATGGGCGCCGATGTGCGCGTCGCGCCCGACCGGCTGAGCTTCAATATCCTGAGGCTGGCCCCGCCGGTCGGCAGGCCTCCGCGGTTCTGCGCGAAGCTGATAGTACCGCTTGCCGATCCGGCAAGCCCGAGGTCCGCGTTGCTGAGATCGAGCAGCGTGAGCGGGAGACGACTTAGATCGACATCAAGCCGCGTGGCCGAACCGAAGGATGCCGTCTTGATGCGCGCATAGCCGCCGGCATAACGGACCGTGACGGGATCGAGCGCCCAGCCGCCGTCTATCCGACGGATATGCGCGCGCCGGTTGGTGGAGATCGGTTGCCCGTCCAGCCGCCCCGCCACAGAGACGCCGATGTCGTCCGGCGCAATGTCAGCGTCAATCTGCAGGTCGAACGCGCGCCCCTGCTGCCCGGCGACTTTAGCCGTCACCTTACCCGCGCCATCGACAAGGTTGGCCTGCGCGTTGATCCTGTTCAGACGAAACCGGCCGATCTGGAGCCCGCGGCCGGTGAAAGAGGCTTCCACGGCCGTTCCACCAGGATCCAAACTGACTTTCGCATTGAGGCGACCCCGCAGGATATCGATGGGCGCATCCCCGCCGAAATGGGCGCGGTCCAGCCGCAGACTGGCATCGATTTTCTGCACGCCGCCAACAACCGAGAGGTCCACCGAACCATGAGTATCGCCGCTGAAAAGCAATCGGCCCGCCAGACCGCCCTCTTGAACGGTCAGGCGTCCCTCGGCCTCCGATCCGTTCACCTTCAGCCGCTCTATGGCAATGACCGCGGCGCCACCCGGCGGCATTTCGATCATGCCAACCGCATCGAACGGGCCTAATGTCGACTGCCCCGTTGCATGAAAACGATAGCCGACAGGATCTGGATCGAGTTCAACATGAACGCCTTTCAGGCCAGCGGGGTCGAACGGATGCTCCAGAAGCAGGTCCACTTTCGGTCGATCGAGCGCGCCTGTCAGCACCAGTTTCAGAGGGCCGTAGTCGCGGTGCGTACCGCTGCCGGTAAACTGTACGGTACCATCCGGGTTGCGGACGCCATTGCCGCGCAGGGAAATCGCCGGCGCATTCACCGACAGATTATCAAGCCGCAGGCGCCCATCGGCCCCCAGCGCTATGTCCGACTCGATACGCGGCAGCCCGCCGCCAACGGTTCTCAGGAAAGCGTTATCCAACCGGCCCATGACGGCGACAACCCGTCCGCGCACGCTGAACGCTCCGCGGGCGTCCGGCACGGCCTGAACACGCGAATTGACGTCGACCACACCCAGACCCGGTATCGCAATGCCGCGAATATTCCCGACGAGCCCAATGTCATAGCGCCCGGACGTCAGGTTGAACTGCGCAACGACCGTGCCATTGACCTTGTCCGACCGCAGGCGAAGCGGCGCGCTCGTTATCATGCTACCCTGTTTTTGAAGAGTGCCGATAATGCTCGCATTGTTCAGGATCGACGCGACGATGTCGCCCTGCCCCTCGATCCGCTTTGCGCTGAGGTTCAGCGGTATGAATGTCGGTTTATCGCCACCCGCGCTGCGACCGTCTCCGGCGGCGTGCACGTCGCGCAAGATGGTCGAGCCGAAACGCAGCTGATCGGCGCGCAGCAGATACTCGAAGCGCGCCGTTTCGAATGGGCCGTTAAGACGCAGCCTGGCCACCAGTCCCCGCGCATCGAAATCGCGCAACAGCGCTTGCGCCTTGGGCAGGCTGACATCGATGACGAGATTGTCATAGCCGTGCCCGCCCAGATGCACACCGCCCTTCAGGTCAACAAGGATCGCGTCGGATTTCGCAACCAGATGGCCCGAAAGCAGCTGATCGCTGAACGTTCCGTCGGCAACGATTGCCAATTGGGGGGATGTAACACGTGCAAGTGCACCCTTCTCGGCGATCGCGCTGCCCGAAACATTGCCCTCGATCCGGTATGCGCCTTTTCGCAATTCTATGTCGAAACCGGCAGCGGAATTGCCATCGAGCGTCGCGATCAGCTTTCCGTCCCACTTGGTCCAGTCGCCATCGCCATCGAGACGAATATTCGCATCCTGCTTTAGACCGCTGAGCTTCGCCAGCAAACCGTCTGCAGGTGCATTGACGGTTAGGTCTATATCGAAGCGATTGTCATCCGGGCGGCTGTCGAGCGCCAGAAGCAGCCGGTCTTCTCCGTTTATCGCACGCGCAGCAAGGTCAACCATCGCCTTGCCGCTGCGGACGTCTGCGTCGCCCGTCAGCGAGAAAATCTCCGCACGTCCCGTCACCGCCGCATCGACGGCCAGACGATCAAGCTTCAGACGCATGATCCTGATATCGAAATCCGGCAATATCTTGCCCGTCGACTCCGTTTTGCGGAATTCTGGCATGCGATGAAGCCGGGCAGTCGGCACCCGCAGCGTATCGATCTCCAACCTGTTCGAAAGCCACGCCAGCGGCCACCATTCCAACCGCACGACTTTCGCGGAAAAGAACACCCCCTTGGGATCCGAAAGGCGCAAATCGTGCAGCACCGCCTTGTTGTAAATGCTGCCATCGATGCGCCCGACCTCGATTTTTAGGCCATTTTCCGGCTCCAGTCCGGTGATCTGGCGAACCACGAAGCGATGCCCAGAAGATGTGTCGAGCCACATCATCGCGCCCGCAAAGCTGAGCCCAAGCACCAGCATGGACAGCGCAAGCCAATGCCTCCAGCGCCAGCGACGCCGTGGGCCCCGGTCCGGCTCTGGCGCGATATCCGCGGTGTCCGTCATCAGAACGCTTGCCCCAGCGACACATACACCGCGATACGGCTGTCCCCGGGTTGCGGGTTAATGGGTGTGCCCACATCGATGCGGATTGGCCCGAAGTTCGAATAATAACGCAGCCCGACACCCGCCCCGAACCGAACGTCGCTCAGCTTGGGAAGAAAGCTGCTGGAAATATTGCCCGCGTCAACAAAGGGCACGACGCCGAACGTGCCAAGGCGAACACGCGCCTCCAGCGAGAATTCGGCGAGACTCTTGCCGCCCAGCGGATCATTATTTGCGTCTTGCGGCCCTATCGCCTGATAACCATAGCCACGCACCGATGCGCCACCGCCGGCATAGAAGCGCCGCGAGGGCGCTATCCTATCCGATGCAACGCCACCCAAAATCGTACCGAGGCGCACGCGAGACGCCATCACGACCTTTTCGCCCACCGGCAGATAGACGCTGCCGTCTGCCTGCGCGCGAACATAGGTGAAAGTGCCGCTCTGCTCGGCCACCTCGGGGCTGATCCGTGCGCCGAGACGAAAGCCCTTTGAAGGGTCGAGCAGATCATCGCTGGCATCATAGGTTACCGATCCGGGCAGAGCGAAGATCAGATAATCCCGTTCCGTTTCCATCTGCGTGCTGGCAAAGATATCTCGCTCGCGCGATGCGATCAGCTCTGCGCCGATGCTCCATGCCCATTTCTTCTGGTAGATGATGTTGGTCTGGCGCTCGAGGCTACCGCTGAGCGATATCGTCTTGGCTTCAAATGCGTCCAGATTTTGATGCCGTAGGCTTAGCCCCGCCGACAAAATGTTGTCGCGCCGCTTGAAATTGTTGCGGCGATAGGAAACGCCAACGGCCTGCTCGCGCGTACCGAGCAGCCCGCGTGCGGTGATCGCACCTTCGGGCGGAAAGAAATTCCGGTGCTGCCAGCTTGCTTCGATGCGATAGCCTTCACCCGTGCCATATCCCACTTCTCCAGCGACCGTGCGCATGGGCCCTGCGGTTGCCGCGACCTCCACAGAGGCGTGCTCGCCATCGCCCTGATCGACCGGTTTTACAGTAACGGATGACACCAGGCCGGTCGCGACAATGGCCCGGCGCAGATCCTCGATATCCGACGCCTTATACACATCGCCACGATCAAACCGTGCAATCCGGTACAGATGTTTCGCCGAGAAGAGCTCTGCGGTACCCTCGCTCAATTCGATATCGCCGAAACGCCGATAGCCGCCCGCCCGCACCGGCATCTCAAGCGCACCTATCTCCTTTTCATGATCGATGGTGACGATCGGGTCCCGCACCTCGGCAAACGGGAACCCGTTCTCTCCCAAATCGACAGCCAATTTGGTCTGTCCGGCGAGAATCTGATCGGCATCGACTGGATCGCCGACCCACAACGGAAAAGCGGTTTCGAGTTCCGGAACGCGACGCGCGGCTATGGAAAGGCCGGGCAACAATATACTCGATAGCGTGTATCGTTCGCCAGGCCGAACATTCAATACGGCCCGCAGCTTCTCCTCACCTGCCGACGGCGGGCGGACAGCGGTTCTGATGGAGGCGCTGTAATAGCCCTTGGCCCGCAATATGCGGTCAAGTAGGTCGGCATCCTGTTTCAATCTGCGGTTGATCTGCGCCAGGTTAGTCGCTTTTCCATCACCCTCTTTCAGCAGCGAGAGCGAATTGAACCGGTCTTTCGATTCGCTGTCGAGCAAATCGTCGAGACCTCTCAAAACAACCTTGTAGCGGCGATCCGTTCCATCGTCGGCCAGAGACTGCTGCTCGCCGGGCTCCCCGACATCTTCAAAATCTATCGTTTCTTCAGAATTTGCGATATCCGGCGAAGCCTGCTCCTGTTCCTTCGCCTGATCCTCATCGGCGAGCGCAGGCGCCCCGACAGGGACCTCCGCGTCCATATCGGGCCATTCGAGCCCGACGTCGAGACTGTCGTCCATATCGAGGCTGACTTCACCATCTGCGGCTATGGTGGTATCGGAAGGCGCCTCGTTTTGCGCCTGACGGGGCTGTTGTGCGTTCAGCACAACGGGCGAAAAGATCATGCCCGCCAGCAGCGCAGGCGCAAGCAGCTCCACCGCCGGAAGGCAGCGCCGCCCCTCCTGCGGCTGTCGAAACCGACGCCCCATCCAGTCGGTCATGGCAACGAGCAATTGCGTGACATCACATCCGATCAAACCCATGGCTCGTCTGTCCGTTCCATCGGCCACGCTTGCACGGGGGTCCTGCCCGCTTATTTGGCTCACTCGAACGCGCATGGACGTCTGCTTAGAGAGGAGAGGAAGCCCCCGCAACGTCTGCTTCCATGTGGGGCCGGTAAATACGCGGCGGTTCAGAACGCTTTTTCGAGGCGGCCCAGAAGTTCGCGTGCCGGGCTGGTCGATGGCGCCAGCCCTGCCCCCGGCACCAAAGCACCCGTCCGGACCTCCGCCATCTGGTTTTGCAACCTTAAAACACGGCCATACAGCATCTGGCTACCCTGTACGAGCTGGCGCGCGCACGACGGCATCAAGGCCAGAACTGCGTCATCGGTTTCAGAGGCCGGGCCAAGACGATACTTCGAATCGTCCAGCGTCTCTTCCGGAATCTCACCGCGTTGCCAGGCCTTCTGAGTCATCAGCCACGCAATCACGTGCATCAGGCGCGTCGTTACTTTCAGAGATTCGCAGGTGAGCGTGAGCCGCGTCATCGTGTCGAACATCTCGCGATCCTCGGACGCCTTCTGATCGAAATAGGCACGCGCCTCGTCTGCCATGACAAGCGCCTCGATATAGAGGGCATCCACCAGACGGAAAAACAGAGCTGGGTTAAGGGACTCGGCGGTCGACATAAGAATGCGGTGACACATTCATGACACTTTGTCAGCCTCAGTAATTGGTAAACGCCGCGACCGCCACCGACTGTCCCGTTTTGGGCGGGTTTCGCGCTGTCAGGCGATGATATCGGGAATAAGGGAATCCTCCAGCTGAACGATCTCATCACGCAGCGACAGCTTGCGCTTTTTGAGCCGCGCGAGCTGAAGCTGGTCGGTCGATCCGCTTTCCGCCAGCGCGGAGATAGCGCTATCAAGGTCACGATGCTCCTGTTTCAACAGCTCGATCCTGCGCATGACGTCTTCGGGGTCCATGTACGCGACGGTAATCCAAATCTGCGATGCCGGTCCAGTGATTTAGTGTCTGTTTCCACCAATCCATCGCCGCAACAAAATCCCGGTCATCCGACCTTTTGCTCACATTGTCGCACATCCCGAATTGCCGCGAGACATTGCGTGCGAATCATGATTTAATCATTCGTCCAACACATTCATTTCAAGGAGAATGTCATGGAAAATAGCCACATTTCTGCCCTTTCTGCCAAGCACGACGCCCTAAAGACGAAGATTCGCAATGAGCTGAGTCGACCGATGCCGGATGCGTTTCGCTTGTCGGAACTGAAGAAGCGGAAATTGCGGCTGAAAGAGGAGCTGTATAACGCCTGACCTTGGGCCCCGATCGCGCAAGCGGTCAGGATGCTTCTCATATAAAGTGATGATCGGCGCGCACGGTACGAAAAAACCCGCGCGCCGCATCATCCGATCCGATTAAATCATATTATCACTATCGGTAATTCGTGCGAATGCCTGCGCTTCCGCCGCGCCGTCAGATTGCAGGAAAGGGCCGCAGAGTCCCCCACGCGCAGATCAATCGTCGCGCGACACTTTTTCCTGACGTTCGTGCCGTTCCTGTGCTTCCAGCGTCATGGTCGCGATTGGCCGGGCTTCGAGGCGTCCAAGGGAGATCGGTTCTCCGGTCACTTCGCAATAGCCATATTCGCCCTCTTCGATTCTGCGCAGGGCCGAATCGATTTTGGAGATCAGCTTGCGCTGGCGATCACGGGTCCGCAGTTCGATCGACCAGTCCGTTTCGCTTGAGGCGCGGTCGTTCATGTCGGGCTCGCGCAGCGGTTCGTTCTGCAGAACCGCGAGCGTACCCTCCGCCTCGGAGAGAATCTGCTTCTTCCAGTCGAGCAGACGCCGCCTGAAATATTCAAGCTGCATCGGGTTCATGAATTCTTCGTCAGATGAAGGCTGATAACCGTCTGGTAAGCTGGCCATTATCTTCCCATGATCGCTTGAGCTTAGTGTTGTCGCTGCCATTACTCTCTCCTGACCGCGATGACATAACCGCACTGTCGACGCTTTGTCGCCATCGCAGCGATTGCTCGCGCCTATAGCCATGCTGCAGACCTCACACAAGCGCGCAACTAGTGCTAAACAACAAAACTGATTGCGAGAGGGTGAACGAGGGTATCGGTAGGAGCGAATAGCGAATTACGTACCGTTTCAAGACATTTACCAATCTCCAACATACTCTGCTTGCAAATTGCAGGGAAAAAGGCGCAAAATCGCAGTTAATAGCGTTGCAGTTAACGCTCGATTTTGCGTTTTCGACTATAGATAAAACGTGATCTGATGCCTGCCGGTGGCGAGCGGAAAAAGAGAGAATTTCTTATGTCGGTCAGAATGGCACTTGCGAAACTTTGCGCCTGCGCCTGCGGAGGTGCCGTTATCGGCGGCGGTGCTGTTCATATGGTGGAAAAGCCGCGCCCTGAGACGGTCTATGCGAGCAAGGGCAAGAAGGCCGTGGTCGCTTCAAAACCTGCAAAGCCCGTTAAGGTCGTTCAACGCGTCGCCCCCGCTGCCCCCTGCCCGCCTGCAACCGTGGTGGCGGCGGCACCAGCCGCGCCCGCACCTCTGCCGGCTCCCCTACCTCTGCCGATGCCCGAGATTGCAAGCGCCAGCGCGACTCCACCCGTTATCATCGGTGGCAGCGGAGGCCGCCCTATCGGCGGTAGCGGCGGTTTCTTTGGCGGTTTTTTTGGCGGCAGCGGGGGTAGCAGCGGCAGCATCGTCGTCTCTTCGACCACGAGCGGCGGTTCTACATCCACCAGCGGCGGCTCAACCAGCAGTTCAACCTCGACCGGCGGTGTCAGCTCAACTTCCGGCGGCTCGTCAACGTCGACATCAACGGGGGGATCGTCGACGTCAACTGGTGGCGTCAGTTCGACATCATCTACCTCGACTTCAACCGGCGGGGTTTCTTCGACCTCGACAACCAGTTCATCGAGCTTCGGCGGATCAACCAGCACATCAACATCGTCGAGCACATCCTCCTCCACCAGTTCTTCCAGCTCATCATCGACGAGCAGCGGGGGCAGCAGCAGCGGCGGCACGGACGTCCCCGCCCCGCCGATGGTTCTGCTTTTCGGGGCAGCGGCAGCAGCGCTTGTCGCACGCCGACGCTTTGCGAACCGCACACAGGATGACGACCGGACGGCCTGACCACCGGTCTTTCAAAGAGGCGACCACTGGGGCGGTGCGGTTGCGCCGCCCCTTTCTTTTGCCCGCGATGTCCATCACCCCGTGCAAACCTTGCGTCATGACGCATGGAACGGCATAGGGCGGCTGAGGATTTCAGCCCCGAGGCCCGATTACCATGCACGACATCCGCTTTATCCGTGAAAACCCGCAGGCGTTCGACGCCGGCCTTGCCAAGCGGGGGCTGGCCCCGATGAGCGCGGACATTCTGAAACTGGACGGAGAACGCAGGTCGCTCGCCACCGAGCTGCAGCAGGATCTCGCCAAGCGGAACGAGGCAAGCAAGGCCATCGGCCAGGCGATGGCGCAGAAGGATATGGAAAAGGCCGAGGCCCTGAGGGCCGAGGTCGCCGCGCTCAAACAGAGCCTGCCCGCGCTGGAAGAAAAGGAAAAGGCCGCCAGCGCGACATTGGACGGCATGCTTGCGGCCATTCCGAATCTGCCTGCCGATGATGTCCCGCAGGGCGCAGACGAAGCCGCCAATGTCGAGGTAAGCCGCTGGGGCACCCCGCGCGAATTCGCTTTCGAACCCAAGGATCATGCCGATTTCGGCCCGGCGCTGGGGCTCGATTTCGAGGCGGCTGCGGCAATGTCGGGCGCACGTTTCGCGGCGCTGCGTGGGGGGATGGCACGCCTGCACCGCGCGCTTGCCCAGTTCATGCTCGACCGGCAAACCGGCGAAAATGGCTATGAAGAAGTCAACCCGCCGCTACTGGTGCGCGACGAAACGCTTTATGGCACCGGGCAGCTTCCCAAATTCGCCGAAGACCTGTTCCAGACGACGGACGGAAAATGGCTGATCCCGACCGCCGAGGTGAGCCTCACCAATCTGGTGCGCGAACAGGTCGTGCCGGACGCCAGCCTGCCGCTGCGCTTCACCGCACTGACGCCTTGCTTCCGGTCAGAGGCGGGAGCCGCCGGGCGCGACACGCGCGGTTACATCCGCCAGCACCAGTTCGAAAAGGTCGAGCTGGTCGCCATCTGCCGCGCCGAGGACAGCGAGGCAGAGCATGCCCATATGGTACGCTCGGCAGAGGACGTGCTGGAGGCGCTCAACCTCCCCTATCGCAAGATGCTGCTGTGCACCGGCGATATGGGCTTTGGCGCGCGCAAGACCTTCGATCTGGAGGTATGGTTGCCGAGCCAGCAAACCTATCGCGAGATCAGCTCTGTCTCCAACTGCGGTGATTTTCAGGCGCGCCGGATGAACGCGCGTACCAAGCCCGAGGGCGAGAAAAGCACCCGCTTCCTCCACACGCTCAACGGATCGGGCCTCGCGGTCGGTCGCACGCTCGTTGCGGTGCTGGAAAATTACCAGAACGAAGACGGCAGCGTCGATGTGCCCGACGCTTTGGCCCCCTATATGGGCGGCCTTACCAAATTGGAGCCGCGGGCATGAGAATATTGCTGACCAATGATGACGGCGTGCACGCGCCCGGTTTCAAGGTGCTGGAGAAAATCGCCCGTGCGATTTCCGACGATATCTGGATGGTCGCTCCGTCGGACGAACAATCCGGCGCGGGGCACAGCCTGACCCTCACTCGCCCGTTGCGCCTGCGCAAACATGGCGAACAGCATTTCAGCGTGACCGGCACACCGACCGACAGCGTGATGATGGCGATCAGCTATCTGATGAAGGATTGCCCGCCTGATCTGGTTCTTTCCGGTGTGAATCGCGGCGCGAACCTTGCCGAGCATGTAACCTATTCCGGCACCGTTTCCGCCGCGATGGAGGGTGCAATCTCTGGCATTCCCTCGATCGCGCTCAGCCAGGTCTATTCCAAGGAAGGCATGGCCGACGATGTACCTTTTGCCTGCGCTGAGGCATGGGGCGAGCGCGTGGTCCGCAGGCTGATCGACGCAAACCTCGGCCATCGCAAGCTGATCAACGTGAACTTCCCGGCAATCGCGCCCGATGCCGTAAAGGGACTGCGCGTCGCCCGTCAGGGGTTTCACGATATCGACATGACCAAGGTCATTCAGGGCAAGGACCCGCGCGGATACAGCTATTACTGGTTCGGGCTGGATACGACCGGAGCCGCCTCGCCGCCGGGAACTGACCTGGAAGCTATCGATAACGGTTATATCAGCGTGACTCCGCTTCATTTTGATCTGACTCATGAAGATTCAATGGCCGCGCTTGCGCAGGCGCTCGTCTAAGCCATGCCCGCGCATCAATCCAAGCGGACTGATGTTTCCCATTTCCTGAGGCGCCGGTCGGGTATGCCGGTGTGGGCCGATCTCGCATGGCGCATGACCGTCATCATCGGCCTGATCGCAGTGGTGCTGATCGTGCACTGGCTCCATCGCGATGGCCTGAAAGACACGCTCGACAATCATATCACCTTCATCGACGTGCTCTACTTCACCACTGTCACGGTAACGACCGTGGGGTATGGCGACATCGTGCCGATCAGCCCACAGGCGCGGCTGTTCGAAAGCTTCATCGTAACGCCGATCCGCCTCTTCGTCTGGCTGATGTTTCTGGGCACAGCCTATAGTTTCTTCCTTCGCAATTCATTGTACAGGTGGCGTATGGCCCGCATTCAAAGAGCGCTTCATGATCACATCATTGTTGCCGGTTTCGGCACGAGCGGCAGCGAGGCCGTCCGCGAAATGGTGGAGCGTGGTACCGCACCTGAATGTATCGTGGTGATCGATAGCTCGCAGGTCCGGCTGGACCAGGCCGAGGCCTTGGGCTGCAACGTCTTGCAAGGCGACGCGACGCGCGACAAGACCTTGTCAGATGCCCGCATTGAGCGAGCGCGCGCCGTTCTGGTGTCTGCGGGTCGTGACGATACATCGATTCTGATCACGCTGACCACCCGCCACCTCGCGCCTGATATTCCGATCAGCATCGTCGTTCGCAACGAGGACAATGAACTGCTCGCACGGCAAGCTGGCGCTACGACAGTGATCAATCCCGTCAGTTTTACGGGTTTGCTACTGGCAGGCAGCGACAATGGCCCGCATATCGCCGAATATATTGCCGATCTCGCAGCATCGGCAGGCCGTGTTTACCTGAACGAACGCGCAGTCGAACCGCATGAAGTCGGCAAGCCGCTTTCCGAGATCACCACCGGCATGGGCCTGCGTATCTATCGCGCCGACGGGGTTGTCGGGTTTGCCGAAGCCGGAGCCAAATCGCTGCAAACGGGCGACACGATTATCGAGATTGTGCCGACCTATGTGACGGCAAAAACCTGACGATCATTTCAGATGAAGCCGGATCGTCTCCATCGGCACGTTCAACAATTCAAATGCCAATGATATGACAAAGACCGCACCGCAGGCCACGCCCGCGATCAGCACGACCCGCTGAAACAGCATCGATTGCATGCGGCTGCGCTCGGCAACCTCCTGCGGTGTCAGAACACGGACCGCTGCACGCCGGTCGACGCCGACAGCCTCTGTAGCCTTGGCCGGGCCGCAATTGTCATATGCGGTCTTGAGCTGACCGGCAGAAATTCTATCCTGTGTGCGAACGCCGCAGCAATTGCCATCGGTCCATCGCACCTGCCCGACGATGACGACGCTGCCGCGACGCAACTCGACAAAGCTGCCCTTGGCTGGCGGGTTCTTGATTTCCAGCATTAAACCGCGTGAGGACATGTTGCGAATATTCGCATCGATCCATCCGCTGTCGCGGCGTATCCGCACGTTGAATGCAACCCGCTGACGGGCTTCTCTGGCTTTCATTCTCTGTTCTTTTCCGGATTGGCGGACCATCATAGATACGGCTTGGTTTATGGAAGGTTTAGTGTAATCTCAGGAACTTACCTGTTTGCGACAGAATTTGCCGCAACCGCTTCGCACTAGATGTTCCCTTTCGGCCAAAACCGCTCTATTGCGCGCCTCAGCATGGCAACGAAATTTCCTCCCGCCCCCAAAGTGGGCATGGTATCCTTGGGCTGTCCCAAGGCCCTGGTCGATAGTGAGCGTATCCTGACGAAGCTGCGGTCTGACGGCTATCAGATGTCACCCGACTATGCCGGAGCGGACGTGGTCCTGGTCAACACCTGCGGTTTCCTCGACAGCGCGAAGGAGGAAAGTCTGGAGGCGATTGGTGAGGCCATTGCCGAAAATGGCCGTGTCATCGTCACCGGCTGCATGGGCAATGAGGCCGACGTGATCCGCGCCCGTTTCCCCAACGTTTTGGCCGTCACCGGCGCGCATCAATATGAGGATGTCGTCAACGCGGTACATGAGGCATCGCCGCCCGTGCCCAACGCATTTGTCGATCTGGTCCCCGAAGGCGGGCTGAAGCTGACGCCGCGCCATTACAGCTATCTGAAGATTTCCGAGGGCTGCAATCATCGCTGCGCCTTCTGCATCATCCCTTCGCTGCGCGGCGACCTGGTCAGCCGCCGGGTGGACGCGGTGCTGCGCGAGGCGGAAAAGCTGGTGCAAGCGGGCACGAAGGAATTGCTCGTCATCAGCCAAGACACCTCGGCATATGGTGTCGATACCCGGCATGAGGCGCGCATGTGGCATGGGCGCGAAGTGCGGGCGCATATGACAGATCTGGCCGGAGCACTCGGCGAACTGGGCGTGTGGACGCGGCTCCACTATGTTTACCCCTATCCGCATGTCGACCAGGTCATCCCGTTGATGGCCGAAGGCAAGCTCACCCCCTATCTCGACATCCCGTTCCAGCATGCTTCGCCGTCCGTCCTGAAGGCCATGAAGCGCCCGGCGAACGACGCGAAAGTGCTGGAGCGTATCAGAAACTGGCGCGCAATCTGTCCCGATATCGCGATCCGCTCGTCCTTCGTCGTGGGTTTTCCCGGTGAGACGGAAGCGGATTTCGAGTATCTGCTCGACTGGCTGGAGGAAGCGCAGCTTGATCGCGTCGGCGCTTTCCGGTTCGAGCCGGTCGAAGGCGCTGCGGCCAACGCCCTGCCCAACGCTGTGCCCGACGCTGTGAAGGAAGAGCGCTACGCGCGCATCATGGAAAAGACCGCCGCGATCTCCGCCGCGAAATTGCAGGCGAAGGTCGGACGTACGCTTCCCGTCATCATAGATGAGGTCGGTGAGGCCGATGAGGAGGGCAGCATCGGCGCCACTGCGCGCTCACAAGCCGATGCGCCGGAAATCGACGGAAATGTGTTCCTGCGCGATGTGCAGGACGCCTACCCTACCCTGGCGCCGGGCGACATCATCGACGTGACGATCGAAGACGCCGACGAGCACGACCTCTACGGCGTGCCCACTGCGTAAATTAGGCGCTAGTGCGCCGTTTCCCGCGCATGGCGGCATTTTTCGTCAACAGCCTTGGCGACATATTCCTGATGCATGATGCTGCCCACGTTGGGCCAACCTTCACCGATCAGGGCGCGCTCGACCTCGCGCGCGGCGTCGAAGCGTCCGCTCGCAGCCAGTTCATAGGCCCGTTCACGCACCGCGCGATCCGCCTTGGTTTCGTTGAGATGCATGACTTTTCTCCTGGTCAATTCCGCATCGCTTTCCGATGCCTTTGACCGATAGTGTCTGCCTTTTTGTCGTGCCAATCAAGTAAGCAACGCTTACCCAACATGCGCACTTTGCGCAGGCCCTCGTTTCGCCTAATGCTAAGTCATGAACGATATTTCAGATCTTTTGAAGGCCGACACCGGTCAGAACGCCATTACGATCACCCTTGTCGACAAGAGCAGCTTCGAAGGCTGGCTGAAGGATCAGGGTGAGCGTACACGTGCTGCCATCTACGCCCAGAAATTTGCCGGAAAAGGCTATGAATACGCGATCTTGCCCGGAGACAAACCGGAGGCATGGTCGGTTGTGGCTGGCGTGGCCAATGTGGAGTCTCTCTCAAGCTGGTGCCTTGCCAAGCTTGCCGAGAACCTGCCGGGCGGCACCTACAGGCTGGCCGACGGCAACCCGGGGCCCGCCGCGCTGGGATGGCTTACATCCCAATATAAGTTTGACCGATATCGTTCTGATAAAAGTGGAAATATACCGGAATCGCGCATCTTGTTATCGCGAGAAGCAGGCCGCATCGAGCCAATCGTCCGGTTGGCGCGCGCCACCTATCTGGTGCGCGATCTGGTTAATACTCCAACGGCCGATATGGGGCCTTCCGAGCTTGAAAAAACGGTCGAAACACTCGCCCGCGCTCACGATGCGACAGTGACGGTCACACACGGCGATACGCTGGAGCAGAGTTATCCGATGATCCACGCGGTCGGACGGGCGGCAGGGCGCACCCATGCGCCACGGCTGATCGAGATGAGCTGGGGCAATCCCGAACACCCACGCGTTGCGATTGTCGGCAAGGGCGTGTGCTTCGACAGCGGTGGGCTCGACATCAAACCAAGTTCGGCAATGCGTCTGATGAAAAAGGATATGGGCGGCGCAGCCCACGCAATTGCCTTGGCCCAGCTGATTTTGGAAAACCGACTGCCCATTCGCCTGCACCTGTTGATCCCCGCTGTTGAAAATGCGATTGCAGGTAACGCCTTCCGGCCCGGAGACATCCTCGCCACCCGCAACGGCATGACCGTGGAAATCGGCAACACGGACGCCGAAGGGCGGCTTGTATTGGGCGATGCCATCACCAGGGCGGCGGAAGACAAGCCGGAATTGCTGCTCGACTTTGCGACCCTGACCGGCGCGGCGCGCGTGGCGCTGGGACCCGACCTTCCGGCGATGTTCGCCAATGACGACGATCTCGCGAACCAGCTGAGCAGTTCAGGAAATGCGCATGACGACCCCACATGGCGCCTGCCGCTGTGGTCGAACTATGAGGACATGCTGAAATCCGACATCGCCGACATCAACAATGCGGGCGAAGGCGGTTTCGCCGGGGCAATCACTGCCGCGTTATTTCTGCAAAAATTCGTTCCGGACGAAGTGCAATGGGCGCATTTCGATACCTTCGCCTGGCGTCCAGCCGCCAAACCGGGCCGTCCCAAGGGGGGCGAGGCGCTTGGCCTGCGCGCCGCTTTCGCCATGCTGGAAACGCGTTACTCTTGACGCGCCGCTCCAATCATCGCAGGGGCAGCGCATGAATGCCGATCACGACATGACCGGAAAGCGGGCCGCACAGCGCGTCCGCTTCCGCCTTGACGGACGCTCTGTAACGCTTGACCGGCGACTGAACGCCGTGCGCGGCGATCTTGCTGACGTCAACCTCGCCGGAATTTTGTTTGCGCCTCACTATGCCCAGGCGCAGGCGATGCACTGCGTTGCGCCAGCGGCCTTCCTGCGCGAAAAGGCGAACGCCTCCGCTCCCGCTGTATCCCAGCTCCTGTTCGGTGAAGATTTTCATGTTCTGGATGTCACCGGCGATTGGGCCTGGGGATTTTGCGACCATGATGATTATGTCGGATATATCGAACGCAAGGCACTGACCCATGGCATCGCGACGCCGACCCACAGGGTGACCGCGCGAGCCGCACCGATCTTCGCGTCCCCCGACATTAAAACACCTGTAATCGGCGCGCTTTCAGCCGGAGCGAAGGTAGCCGGCAACATCGACGATAATTTCCTGATTACAGAGCATGGCGCGATCCACGTTCGCCACGTCAGATCGCTTGTCGACGACAAGCCCGACTGGGTGGCGGCGGCAGAGCGGCAGATCGGCCAGCCTTATATCTGGGGCGGACGCGGCGCAGGCGGCATCGATTGCTCAGGCCTTGTGCAGCTTGCGCTCGGTCAGGCGGGCGTCCGCGTTCCGCGCGACACCGACCTTCAGCGCGATGCCATCGGATCGCCGATCGCGGCAGAGGATGAGTTGCAGCGCGGCGACCTCGTCTTTTTTCCGGGCCATGTTGGCATCATGATGGATGCCACGAATATGCTGCACGCCAACGCGTTCTGGATGAGCACGATGATCGAGCCGCTCGCCGATGTCATTGCAAGGCTCCGACCCGATCATGAGCAACCGGTTCTGGCGCGGCGGCGGATACAGCTATGACACACTCTGTTTTTATCGATGGCGCGGCGGGCACGACTGGCCTTGAAATTCGCGAGCGGCTTGAGGGCCGGAGCGAGTTTTCCCTGATCCTGTTGGACGACGCGCAGCGCAAGGATGCCGGAGCACGGCGGCGGGCAATCAACGACGCGGACGTGGTGATCCTGTGCCTGCCCGACGATGCTGCGCGCGAGGCAGTATCGCTGATCGACAATGCGCGCACAAAGGTCATCGACGCCTCGACCGCGCACCGGGTGGCGGATGGCTGGACCTACGGGTTCCCGGAGCTGACGGGCCATGAAGCGGTTGCGCAATCGACACGGATCAGTAATCCCGGCTGCTACCCGACCGGCTTTCTGGCCTTGGTCGCCCCGTTGGTGAAGGCTGGCCTTGTTCCCGCAACCACCGGGCTGAGCATCAACGCTGTTTCGGGTTATTCCGGCGGCGGCAAGGCGATGATTGCTGAATTTGAAGGCGACGCAGGCCGTCCAGCGGCATGGCGGACATATGGCCTGGCACTCGGCCACAAGCATGTGCCGGAGATGACCAAGCACGCGGGGCTCGCGGTTGCGCCGATCTTCGCGCCTTCAGTTGCCGACACGGTGCGGGGTATGATTGTCGAAGTTCCGCTGCACTTGGCCGGGCTGCCAGCCGGACCATCGCCCGACGATGTGCGGCAAGCGCTGAAAAACGCCTATAGCGATGCCAAGGTCGTGCGGTTTGTTGACGGCTATGACGCCGCCACAATGTCGATTGAACGGTGCGCGGGTACCGATGGGATGGATTTGTTCGTATTTGCGAGCGCGGACGGGTCGCAGGTGCGGCTGGTCGCGGCGCTCGACAATCTGGGCAAAGGCGCGTCAGGCGCCGCGGTGCAGAACCTCAACCTGATCTGCGGCCTCGATGAAGCCGCAGGGCTGATCTTGACGAATTAATGAACGGTTCCGACCGGCTGCTCGACGGACATCAACACGATCAGGCGTTCGATTTCACGCCAGCGGCAGAAATGGATGTGGTTGCCCAGGTCCCGGCTGCGGTCGGCGCGCGTGGAAGCTTCGTAGCCGGCACCGGAGCCGAACATCTTGATCAGTTCGGACGCTTCTTCAAAACTCTTGCGATCACCGAGAAATGGAACTTGCATGTAACCCCGCTAAATTTTGGCTTCGATCACGGATATAGTTCCAAGTGCCGTGCCAAAAATCGGGATCGACGCATTGGGGCGCTGCACAATGGTATACGCTTGGTTAGGCAAATTCCATTTCGGGACAGGCGTCCCACTGGCGGGACAGAGATTGTCTCGATATGACGCAAATCGACCATGGAACAAGGTGATGAAAAGACGATGACGGGCCCGAACCATTCGAAAAAATCAACGGCTGGCGGTGTTTTTATCGCTGTTCTCACAATTGCCGGTGTCTTTGTCGGCGGCTTTATGGGACAACCCACGATCGGCCTGCTGGCCGGGCTTGCGCTTGGCATAGCCATCTCGGTCGGACTCTGGCTGAAGGAAAGAGCGCGTTAGCTGATCAGCATGATCAGCACACGCGGGCGACATATTACAAATAATTATATTACAGTGACTTAGGCAGGGTTTATGAAAAAGCATCTTATTGCAGTTCCGCTATTTCTCATCCTGTTGGCGGCCGGAATTCTGTTCTACCTGACACGGCCCGATGTCGCTAAACTGGGCGAAGGTCAGGACGTTGGCAGAGAGCCGGTGTTGACCGCCGCCCGAACCCAGTTGATCCCGACGGCATCCGTCGCGGAAGCGACTGGCTGGCAAAACGGAGAGAGCCCGACAGCAGCTCCCGGATTATCCGTCACCCGCTTTGCCGACGGCCTGACGCACCCCCGCTCCATGTTAAGGCTGCCCAATGGCGACATATTGGTCGCCGAAACAAACAAGGCTCCTCCTGAAGGTGGCGGTATCAAGGGCATGGCCATGCGGCATTTCATGGACAAGGCCGGTGCCGGCGTCGCATCGCCCAATCGCATCATGCTGCTGCGGGATGAAGACGGTGACGGCAAGGCCGAGGTGAAGTCGACCTTTATCGAAGGTCTCAATTCGCCGTACGGGATGGCTCTGGCGGGCGACACGCTCTATATTGCCAATACCGATGCCCTGCTGGCTTTTCCGTACAAGGATGGAGACACCCGCATAACAGCTGAGGGCAAGCCTCTTCTATCCCTGCCCCATGCCGCGCCCAACATGCACTGGACCCGGAACCTCGTCGCCAGCGAGGATAGGAAGCTGCTCTACATCGCGATCGGCTCGAACAGCAATGTTGCCGAGAACGGTTTGGATACCGAGTCTAATCGAGCTGCGGTTATCGAATTCAACCCACGAACGGGCGACAACAGGATATTCGCCAGCGGCCTGCGAAACCCGGTAGGCATGGCCTGGAACCCTGTGGATGGCTCCTTGTGGACGGTTGTGAATGAACGTGACGAGCTGGGGTCGGATATGGTGCCCGACTATCTGACGCGCGTGGAGTTTGGCGGCTTTTATGGTTGGCCTTGGAATTACTGGGGCGGGTATGAGGATCGGCGCGTTCAGCCCGGCCGACCCGAGGTAAGGGAATATACGCGTCGTCCCGATTATGCGCTGGGCAACCATGTCGCGCCGCTGGGCCTTACCTTTTCAAAAGGCGCAGATCTCGGCGCACCGTTCAAGGACGGCGCTTTCGTTGGACTTCACGGCAGTTGGAACCGTGTTCCCAAGTCAGGCTACAAGGTGGTCTTCGTGCCGTTTGACAAGACAGGCCGGGCCGGCCCGGGCAAACCAGTTGATGTGCTGACGAGCTTCCTCGGACCTGAGCAGGAAACCGCGCGCGGGCGTCCGGTCGATGTACTGGTCGCAAGCGACGGCGCGCTTTTGGTCAGCGACGATGTCGGCGGCGTTATCTGGCGCGTCAGCCGGAAGCCCTGAGGCTCTTGCCCTCACGCCCCGCAAGTTCCGTCACATATTGCCATGCGACGCGGCCCGAGCGGCTGCCGCGCTGCGTCGCCCATTGCACAGCATCCGCATGATCGAACGACAGCCCAAAATGCCGCGCATAGCCCTCCACAATCGCGAGATAGGCATCCTGGTCGATATTGTGGAAGCCGAGCGAGAGGCCGAAGCGATCCGATAGCGCCATTTTGTCGTCCACCACATCGCGTGTGTTGATCGGGTCGTCCTGTTCCGACAGGTGCCGCGGCAGGATATGGCGACGGTTCGACGTGACATATAATCGCACATTGGCGGGCCGGGCACTAACCCCGCCATCAAGCAAGGATCGCATCACGCGAGCATCGCTTCCCGCGCTGGCGTCGTCAAATCCCAGATCGTCGAGAAACACGACAAACGCCCGTTTGGTATTGCGCAACACGGCGAACAAGGCAGGCAAGCTCTCAATATGATCCGCTGAGCATTGCATCAGGGCGATATCCGCCCCCTCACCCTGCAGATGCCCCACCACGGCACCGACGCTGGCCGACTTTCCGGTTCCACGCGCGCCCCACAGCAACACATCATGCGCTGGCAACCCTTCGGCATGGCGCCGCGTGTTGCCGAGCAACCTGCCCTTTTGCTCGTCTATCCCTGCGAGCAGTGTATAATCTTTCGGCGCAAAGTCCGCGACCGCATGCGCGGTGGAACCATCCCACATATAGGCGGCATGCGCCTCCAGATCGGCATGGGCAGCCTGGGCGGGCGCCATACGCTCCAGAGCGTCGGCAATACGGGCGAGCAGCTTTTCATCCATGGCCGCCGCTCTATCGCGCCGATAGTCAGGCGGCAAGCTCCTCGTCGGACAGCGCATAGAGCGCCTCTGCTCCATTATTCGCGCTGGCAGCAAGGCCCAAAGCTTCGGCAACGACCACGTCATTATAATAGCGAGCAGCGGCCTGCTTCATCTTGAGGAAAGTCGGGTCGCCCTCGCCTTTTTCCATCAGATCGGCCGCGATCTTGCCCTGACGCGCCAGCAGCCAGCCGCTGGTGGCCACCGACAGCATAGTGAGAAACGGATAGCTGCCGGCCAGTTTGTCGTCGATCGACGCGTCGGACCCCATCCATGTGGCCGTACTTTCAAGAGCGTTCACAAGCTGCATCAGCGCCTCTTCAGAGCCTGCGTCGGCACGGATCTCCGCAAGCAGCTTGGTCAGGACCTCACCGCCCGACATCGCCAGCTTGCGCCCGACCAGATCGGCAGCCTGAATGCCGTTCGTGCCCTCATAGATCGCGGCGATGCGAATATCGCGATAATGCTGTGCCGCACCCGTTTCCTCAATAAAGCCCATGCCGCCATGCACCTGAATATTCAGGGATGACACTTCCGTTCCAATGTCGGTTGCATAGGCCTTCGCCAGTGGCGTCAGCAGTTCAACGCGCTTGGCCGCGGCTTCATCACCAAGATTGGCGCGATCGAGTTGGCCAAACGCATAATAGACAAGCGCGCGCGCGCCTTGGGTCAGCGCGCGAGAACGCAGCAGCATGCGGCGGACATCGGGGTGATTGATGATCGTGACCGGCTGGCTGGGATTGCCGCCCGCACGCGCCGACTGGACGCGCTCTGCAGCGAAGGCGAGCGCCTGCTGCGTGGCGCGCTCCGCCACCTGCACACCCTGCAACCCGACATTGAGGCGCGCATTGTTCATCATGGTGAACATCGCGCGGATGCCGCCAAACTCCGGCCCGATCAGATGTCCGATGCAATCGTCATTCTCGCCAAAGGCCAGCACGCAGGTCGGCGAGGCATGAATGCCGAGTTTATGCTCTAACGCAACCGGCTCAACATCGTTGGATGCGCCGGGCGTTCCATCGTCGTTCAACCGGTATTTCGGAACGAGAAACAGCGAGATTCCCTTGGTCCCAGCGGGCGCGTCCGGCGTCCGGGCGAGAACGAGGTGCACGATGTTGTCTGTCATGTCGTGATCGCCAAAGGTGATGAATATCTTCGTCCCCTTGATCTTGTAGCTGCCGTCCCCGACCGGAGTCGCGGTCGTGCGCAGCGCACCAACATCCGAACCGGCCTGCGGCTCGGTCAGGTTCATCGTGCCCGTCCATGAGCCCGTTGCCAGATGAGGGAGATAGGCTTTTTGCTGCTCCTCCGAGCCGTGATGGATCAACGACTCGATGGCCCCGACCGTCAACATTGGACAGAGCGAAAAGCCCATATTCGCGCTGCCTAACACTTCCTGCACAACGGTAGCGAGAGAGACAGGCAAGCCCATGCCGCCGAATTCCGCCGGCACAGCGACGCTCCCCCAGCCATTGGCGACGAATGCCTGATAGGCTTCACCAAAGCCGGTTGGCATGCGGACCTGCCCACCCTCTATTTTCGGGTGCTGCTGATCACCGACACGGCTCAACGGCAGATATTCCGCCTCGGCGAAACGGCCAGCCCCATCGACGATAGCCGCGATCATATCCGGTTCTGCGGCCGCAAATTTCTCTTGGGCCGCCAGTTCAGGCATACCGACGATGTGATCGAGAACGAACAGATGTTCGGTCGTGGGGGCGGTATAGGTCATCCTTCAACTCCCGCTGATGCAAACTGACTTTCGCGCATATGTTTGCGTCGTTATAGCGCTGTCAATGTCAAGAAATCTGCCAATTTTCGAAACGGAAGTCTGCCGTTACGGCATGGCGGCGTTGGACCGTGCAAAAAAATGTATAAAATCCGGGCAGTCGGTCGCGATACCGACCGAAACGGTTTACGGGCTCGCTGCCAATGCCTGCGATTCGGACGCAGTTGCCGCGATTTATGCCGCCAAGGGGCGACCCAGCTTCAATCCGTTGATCGTGCATGTAGCGGACACCGCCATGGCGCGACGTCTTGCGGAGCTCGACGATTTGGCACTGAAGCTGACGGAAAGGTTCTGGCCGGGCCCATTGACGTTGGTGGTTCCCGCCCGGAATGATTCAGGCCTCTCGCCACTGGTGATGGCGGGCCTGCCCACCGTCGCAATACGCTGCCCTGCGCACCGGGCGATGCGTGCGCTGATCGAAACCTGCGACCTGCCGCTGGCCGCACCGTCAGCCAATCGCAGCGGCGCAATCAGCCCGACCAGCGCAGAGCATGTGATACACAGCCTGTCCGGCCGCATTCCGCTCATATTGGATGATGGTCCGACCGAAAAAGGGCTGGAATCGACGATAGCCGCCCCGGCGGGTGATCACATCCGCCTGCTGCGTCCCGGCCCGATTACGGAAGCCATGCTGGAAGAAGCGTCGGGTTTGCCGATTGTGCGCGCCAAAGGGGGTGCGATCGAGGCCCCGGGCCAACTCGAAAGCCACTATGCCCCGTCAAAGCCAGTGCGTCTCAACGTTTCGGATGCAGGAAATGATGAGTTTCTCATCGGTTTCGGAACGGTCGCAGGCGACCTGAACCTATCGGAAAGCGCAGATTTGGATGAGGCTGCGGCGGGGCTGTTCGCTGCACTCCATATAGCGGACGCCAGTTCGCGACCGAGCATTGCCGTCGCCCCCATTCCCGCGGGCGGAGTTGGCGAAGCGATTAATGACAGGCTGCGCCGCGCGGCTGCGTGAACGGACTCAACAGTCTCTGTAGCCTGCTTCCTTGCAGGCCTTGCGCGCTTCCTTGCGGTCGCGCTCTTCCTGTTTGCGCATTTCCCGGCCACGGTTTCGGTCGGCCTCGTCCTGGCTGGTGGTAGCCCAGTCGGCCGCTTTTGCCCCCGCCCTTACAGGCGCGGTCGCGACATCGAGCGCGGTTTTCGCAACGCAGCCCGATAGGCTCAGTGCGACAAGACCGATGACCAGATATGTCCGCATAACATCCTCCCGCATCAAATAGACGCCCCTGATGGTTGATCATCATTGAGAGAGGATGAACGAAGACGCGAGATGCGTTCAGCCGGGCTGCTTTTGCGAGAGATGCTTTTTCAGCTTTTGCAGCTTGGGCGGGATCACCGCCATGCAATAGGGGTTGCGGCTGCCCATGCGAGCCCAATAGTCCTGATGATAGTCCTCTGCCGGATACCATGCCGACAGCGGTTCGACAGTGGTGACAACCGGCGACGCCTGATCCGCCTGAGCGCGCTCCATAGCGCGGCGCGCGGCCTCTTCCTGCGAGGCGTCATGAGGGAAAATAGCAGAACGATATTGTGTCCCGACATCGTTGCCCTGCCTGTTCAGCGTCGTTGGGTCATGCGTCGCAAAGAACACGTCGAGCAGATCGTCATAGCCAATCACATCTGGGTCGAAATGGATCCGGATTGCCTCGGCATGCCCGGTCTGTCCGCTGCACACTTCGTCATAGGACGGGTCGGGCAAGGTGCCGCCGATATATCCGCTCTCCACGCTGCTGACGCCCGAAAGCTGCAGAAACACGGCCTCCGTGCACCAGAAACAGCCGCCGGCCAGTGTCGCGATTTCTTCAGCCATGTATCTTCCCTGCCTCAAACTTCTCCCGCTCCTCGGCAACCAGCTCCTTGCGGGACAATTTTCCTACTAGAGTCTTGGGAAGCGAATCGCGAATTTCAACCGCCACGACGCGTTCGTGCTTGCCGAGTTGAGGGTTGAGCCAGTTCATCAGTTCGTCCCCGGTGATCTCCGCCCCCGCCGCCAGCGCGACAAAGGCCTTCGGGCTTTCGCCGCGATAGGCATCCGGAATGCCAATGACGAGCGCCTCCTTGACCAGTTCGTTACGATAAAGAACGGACTCTACCTGGCTGGGAAACACCTTGAAGCCGCCTACCGAAATCATATCCTTAATCCGGTCAACAATGCGGATATATCCGTCCGCATCTATCGTCGCGACGTCTCCAGTGCGCACATAGCCGCCGACGAACACGTCGGCATCGGCGTCGGGCCGCTGCCAATAGCCTTGCATCGCCTGCGGACCGGAAAAAGCCAGTTCGCCGGGCTGTCCAGGTTCGGCGTCGCGCGTCGGGTCTTCCCGGTCCAGCAGCTTGACCAGCGTGCCGGGCATAGGCTGCCCGATCGATCCAGGCTTGTTCACCCCTTCATAGGGGTTCACGCTGACGACGCCGCTGCTTTCGGTAAGGCCATAGCCTTCCGCTATCACCGCGCCCGTCACCTGCTCAAACCGCTGCTTGATTTCGACCGGCATTGGTGCGCCGCCCGATATGCACACGCGCAGCGACGAAAAATCAGTGTGACTGGTCGCCGGATGGTCGAGCAGCGCCTGATACATTGTCGGAACGCCCGGCATATAGGTCGCTTTGGTCCGCTCCAGCGTGTGCAGCACCTGTTCGGCGTCGAACCGCGGCAACAATATCATCTCGCCGCCGGCTGCGACCGTCCGGTTGAGGACGCAGGTGTTGGCGAACACATGAAACAGCGGCAGCACACCGATGATCCGGTCATCATCGCCGCTATGTTTATCCACAGACGCCACCTGCCGCGCTACCGCACTCAGATTCTGATGCGTCAGCGTCGCTCCCTTGGGCGTACCTGTCGTGCCACCGGTATATTGGAGAAGCGCTATGTCGGTCTCCGGCTTGATCGCAACCGGAGGGAAGTCGCCGTCATTGTCGATGAGCTGGGAAAAGCGCGTGATCCGCGCGTCGTCAGGAATATCTGCAACATCGTCATGCTTAAAAAAGCGATAATAAAGCGACTTTGCAGTGGACAGTGCGCCCGCGACCGAACCGACGACTAACCGCTCAATGCAGCTTTTTTCGAGCACCTTCAACGCGGTCGGCAGCAGCGCGCTGGCCGATAGCGTAAACAGCACGCGTGTGCCGCTGTCCTCGGCCTGATGCTCCAGTTCCTCGGCGGTATAGAGCGGCGAGAAATTAACGACGATCGCGCCCATCATCATCGCCCCATAATAGGCAGCGACATAATGCGGCACGTTCGGCAGATAGAGCCCGACGCGATCACCGGGCGACACGCCCATATCGCGCAGCCCCTTCGCCACGCGGGCGGCAGCATCGGCCACCTGCGCATAGCTGTACACGCGCCCCATGAAATCGATCATCGGCGCGAGCGGCTTGTCGCGAACGACCGCCGCCAACATGTCCGGTATTGTCAGCGGTGCAAACTCTGTCCGCCAGGCGATGGGATGACTATATTTTTCATCCCAGATCATTTTTTCGCTCTCCATCCCCCTGATTTATAGGATGTGAGACGGCTGGGAAAGAGAATTTGGCAATGGTGGGCGCGGCAAGGATTGAACTTGCGACCCCACCCGTGTGAAGGGTGTGCTCTACCACTGAGCTACGCGCCCCGAAAACCGCTAAGGTTTGGGATGCAGCGCCTTGGCACCGGCCATTCGCAGAGTCAAGCAGAGCGCGGTGCGTAATCCCTGTCAGACGGCCGAATTATGGGAAGAAAAAACAGATTTCGCAGCGACAAGATCCTATTGCGTCGCAGCGATCCCGCCCAAGTCATCACCTGTCCGCCGTAGCGTCAACCCGCAGCATTCAGGGTCATCACATTCGCAGCTCTCCACTGCATAGCGCACGCCACACATTAATAATATATTGTTTTCAAAATGAAAATTATCGATTCCCGCCGCTTTTACGAGGTCGCCTACGCGGGCATAGAGGCTGGAAAGTTCTGGCGTCATATTCATGGTAATACGAATCCCTGAGCCAAAGGTTCCATTGTGCAGCGCAATATGTCAAGCCTGCGCTTGAACCGCCATGGCAAGCTGCCCATATCGCGCTTCATGACCAACGCATCCTCCAACGGCCTGCCCCAATGGCATGGCACCACCATCCTTTCCGTCCGCAAAAATGGCCGCGTCGTCGTAGTGGGTGACGGTCAGGTCACGATGGGGCAAACGGTGATGAAACCAAATGCGCGCAAGGTACGCCGCCTGCATGACGGATCCGTCATTGGCGGGTTCGCAGGTGCAACCGCCGATGCCTTCACCCTGTTCGAACGGCTGGAAGCCAAGCTGGAGCGGCATAATGGTCAGCTCATGCGCGCGGCAGTGGAGCTGGCAAAGGACTGGCGGACCGACAAATATCTGCGCAATCTCGAAGCGATGATGGCCGTTGCGGACAAGGACGTAACGCTTATCCTGACCGGCAATGGCGACGTGCTGGAGCCTGTAGACGGTCTCGCCGCCATCGGTTCGGGCGGAAATTTCGCGCTTTCTGCCGCACGCGGGCTTACCGAATATGAGAGCGACGCCGAGACTATCGCCCGCAAGGCAATGGCGATTGCCGCTGACCTATGCGTTTACACGAACGAGAATATAACATTAGAGGCGCTCGAGAGCGCCTCCTGACCCTGCCGAGAGACTTTCATGAATTCTGAACTGACCCCCAAGGCCATTGTGGCCGCGCTGGACGAACATATCATCGGACAAAAGGAGGCAAAGCGGGCAGTTGCCGTGGCGCTGCGCAATCGCTGGCGCCGTCAGCAACTCAGCCCGGATCTGCGCGATGAGGTTACGCCCAAGAACATCCTGATGATCGGCCCCACCGGCTGCGGCAAGACCGAGATATCGCGCCGTCTCGCCAAGCTGGCCGATGCGCCGTTTGTGAAGGTCGAAGCGACGAAGTTCACAGAGGTCGGCTATGTCGGGCGCGATGTGGAGCAGATAGTGCGCGATCTGGTCGAAGAAGCGGTCCGGCTGGAGCGTGACCGGCGGCGCGAGGCCGTGCGCGTTGCCGCGTCCGAAGCGGCGATGGAGCGCCTGCTCGACGCGCTGACCGGCAAGGAAGCGAGCGAGGCGACCCGCCTCTCCTACCGCCAGCGCATCGAATCCAACCAGATGAACGATGCCGAGGTCGAAATCGAAGTCGCCGACGCGCCCAATATGCCGATGGAAATTCCCGGCATGGGCGGACAGGTCGGCATGATCAACCTGAGCGATCTGATGGGTAAGGCATTCGGTCAGCAACAAAAGAAGCGGCGCAAGATGCGCGTGGCCGATGCTTGGGACAAGCTCGTCGAAGAAGAGCAGGACAAGCGACTCGATACCGACGATCTCAATCGTGCTGCACTGAACGACGCGGAGCAGAACGGCATCGTGTTCCTCGATGAAGTCGACAAGATCGCCGTCAGCGATGTACGCGGCGGATCGGTCAGCCGTGAAGGGGTGCAGCGCGATCTGCTGCCATTGATCGAGGGTACGACGGTTGCGACCAAATATGGTCCGCTCAAGACCGACCACATCCTGTTCATCGCGAGCGGTGCATTTCATGTGGCGAAGCCCAGCGACCTGCTGCCCGAATTACAGGGCCGCCTGCCCATCCGCGTGGAGCTGAAGGGCCTGACTGAGGAAGATTTCGTATCGATCTTGTCGGACACAAAGGCATCGCTACCCGAACAGTACCGGGCGTTGCTCAGCACCGAAGGCGTGACGATAGACCTGACCGGTGAGGGCATTCGGGCCGTTGCCCGCATCGCCGCAGAGGTTAATGAGCAAGTCGAGAATATCGGCGCGCGCAGGCTTCAAACGGTGATGGAAAAATTGCTGGAGGATGTCAGCTTCGACGCGGAGGATCGCAACGGCGAAACGCTGGTGATCGATGCCGCCTATGTCGATGAACAGCTCGCGAGTATTTCGCGCGACACCGACCTCAGCAAATATATCCTCTAACACCGCTTGCAACTGGAACACCGTGCATGAGCATCGAAACACTTGCCGCCTATTACGACGCCTTTAACGCGCATGATTCGTCCGCGATGCTCGCGCTGTTGACCGATGATGTCACGCATGAACCCTGTCAGGGCGCTCCCCGCCATGGCAAGATGGCCTTTACCGAGTTTCTGGCGCATATGGACGAGTGCTATCGCGAGCAGGTCATCGACCCGCAGCTGTTCGTATCGCCCGATGGCACGCGCGGGGCAGCCGAGTTCATGCTGACCGGCAATTATCTGAAAACAGACAGCGACCTGCCACCCGCAAAGGGGCAAAGCTATCGTCTACGCGTGGGTACCTTCTTCGAATTTACCGACGGCAAGATCGCGCGCGTGACCAACCATTATAATCTTCAGGATTGGGTCGATCAGGTTTCGGCCTGAACCGCGTTTATTGCGCGGCTTGTGGCACTACTTTGACCGAATAACTCTTGTCGTCGGCCAGATATTTGGCGGCAAGAACGCGCAGCTGCTCGGCCGAGACGGTCAGCATATCGCGCGGCATGCTGTTCATCGCGGCAATATAACGCGCATCCTGCGTCGCCCCCTCCATCTGACTCATCCAGAACGCATTGCCGGTGCTCGCGCGCGCCAGCATCTGTTGCGTGGGAACAAGCACCCTGCCCAGCTCGTCGTCGCTCACCGGATTGGCCGCAAGATCCGCCGCGATCTCGCGCACCAGCGTGAAGAAATAGTCGACCCGCTCCGGTTTGATCTGGCTCGTGACCATCAGATAGCCCTGCCCTTTGTCAAAGGCGAATGGCCAGTCGGATGATGCGTTGGGGCTATAGGCTGCGCCATCAATAACGCGCAGCTTCTCGAACAGGCGATCCGTGATGATCTGCGCAAGAATATCGAGCTGCCGCGCTTCGGTTGCGTTGTCTAGGCCAGCGCCGGTCGGCCAGGCGATTACCGCGGCGGCCTGGTCCTTGTCGCCCTTGTGCGTCAGCATGAGCGGGGACGCATTATGGGCGGGGAAATGCACTTCCCGCGCAGCCTGCGCGACCGGCAATAGCTTGCGCTTGGGCAATGCCCCGAACGTCTCGCCCACCGCCGCAATCGCCTCATCGGCGTTCACATCGCCGAAAATCTGGACTTCGATGGGTCCTGCGGCAAGGATCGGCTCCCAGAAAGCGCGGAACGTGTCCGGCGTCAACGCAGCAATCTCTGCCTTGTCGGGCATGTGGAAGCGCATATCCTTGTCGCGCAGCAACCAACCGAGTTCATGACCCAGAACCGCATTAGGTGACGTCGTCGCCGCGTCCTGTGCTGCCAGCAAACCCGCTTTCGCACGCTCGACCGGCTCAGGCGCCCAACCGGGCGCATAAAGCTTCGTCGCGAACAGTCGCAATTGATCGCGATAGTCTGCAGGCCGGGTAACCGCCCCCATTTCAAATGCATCGGCATCGATACTGAAATCGAAGCCGAGACGGCGGCCATTGGTCAGGTCATCGAGCTCACGCTGACCGAGCTTGCCGATGCCATTGGCGGCGAGAACATAGCTCGCGGCCCAGGTGGGCTGCGCCTTTGTCGGGGACATATCGAGCAGGCCATGGCCGAACCGCACATTGATGCGCACCTTTTCCGGTTCGGCGTCGTTGGCGAACAGCGTCAGCTTGGCGCCGTTGTCGAACGACACCGTCTCAATTCCCATCACACCGATTTTCTCGCGCGATGCGACCTTGCCCGCCTTGGGTAGCTTGGGCAGGTCGTCCATCGTGACCGTGCTCGCCTTCAGGCGTACATCCTTGGCGGGTTCGACAGGAGCTTCAAGCGCAGCCGCCAGCCGCGCCTCAGCATTGGCTTGGTTCTCCGGTAAAACAAGCAGCGCGCGCGTCGCGTCCGCAGTAAACATCCGGCGCGTCGCGTCCAGCATATAGGCGGGCGTCATGATGGCGCGCGCATTGCGAAAAATATCGAGGGCCGTCTGTGGCGAAACGGTCGTTTCACGAATATCGACGGCCTCTGTCAGGACATTCGCCTGCTTGGCGCTGGCTTCCGTCTCCTTGTTCTCCACATCTATCGCCATTGCCGTTTCGAACTGCACATATTCGCGGTCGATCTCAGCTTCCGTCACGGGCGTGGTCTTCGCATCCTCGACAATCGCGCGCACATCGGCCAGCGCCTGTTCCCAATCATTGCCCAGCGGAATGATGCTCAGAAAGGTCGCATTGGCGGACCGGCTGATATCCTGCACATCGACGCGAGCCTGAAGGAAACTCGCATCGCCGCGACGCGCCGCCTGTTCGAGCCGCCGGTTGATCATTTGCAATGCGATGATGTCGGCCAGCTTGCGCTGGTTATAAACAATAGTATCCGCCTTGTATTCCCAGGGGCGCAGCCAGCCGAGCGACAGGCTGGCCGGAACGCCGGGCTGCACGACGACCGCGCTGGGTGCAGCGTCCGGATCCGGCGCTCCGAAATCCGGCAGAGGCACATGCTTTCCCGTCCCCCGCCATTTCGCGAAATATTGTTTGATCAGCGCCTCGATAATCGCCGGGTCGATGTCTCCCGACACGGAGATCACCGCATTCTCGGGGCGATACCAGCGGTCATGAAAGGCTTGCAGGGTTTTCGCCGTGGCCGCGTTCAATGTCTTGCTGGTGCCGATGGGGGAATGGCTGCCGAGCGGCTGATTGGCGAAGAACAGCGCGCGGCTGGCGTCGCCTACTTTCGATGCGTTGCTCGTACCCTCTCGCATTTCGGCCAGAACGATGGAGCGTTCCGCATCGACCGCCGCTGGAACGATATTGGGTTCGGCCATCATTCCTGCGAGAATCTTGAAGCTCTGGTCCAGCCCCTGCGGCGTCGCGTCGGGCAAGTCGAGCGCATAGGTCGTTCCGGTCGGCGTCGTCTGCGCATTGCTGTCGCTGCCGAATGTGACGCCCAGCCTCTGCCAGATCAGCTTCGATGCGCCATCGGGCACATATTTCGACCCGCGAAAGGTGAGATGCTCGATGAAATGCGCAAAGCCCGACTCCTCGGGCGTTTCCATCAGCGAACCTGCATCGATCCGCAACCGCACCGATATCTGCCCCGGTGGCACCGAGTTCCTGCGAATAGCATAGCGCAGCCCATTGGGCAGAGCGCCGAAATGCCACGCCTCATCGATCGGAACGTCGCTGTTTTCGTATAGCCATGGCCGCTGCTCCTCGACCGCGACGGCGGTCGCCTTGCCGGGCGCGCGCGCATCTGCGACGGGAATACCGCCGGCGAGCGTTGCAACAAGAAGAAAGAACGGGGTGAAGCGGGAAGGTCGGCGGAGAGTCATCGCGCGCAATGTAGCGGCCAATTTGTGAACCGCTACTGACAATCAGCGCGATGCCCCTCCGACATGATCAGCGTCGGTCAGATCAGTTCGCGAATTTCCGTACCGCGTGCTTGTGCGACCCGACATTCTTCTTGCGTCCGCGGAACGGACGACCGTTGCCGTTCGCTTCCTTTGCGCCGCCATGTGCACCCTCGCCATCTCTGGTCGATCCGCCTCTTGCGGGACCGCCGCGATGCGCGCGTTCAGGTGCGGTCCCATTGCGGCGATCATTATTGCGGTTCTGATTGGGCTTGGGGCCACGCTGCTGCGGCGCTGGCTTGGGCAGATTACGCACCATTTCGGAGAAATTGTCCGGCAACGGCGCGATCTCGCATTTGACGCGCGTCAGACGTTCGATCGCCCGCAAATAGGCCCGCTCATCATCGGCAACGAAGCTGATCGCGACGCCTTCCGCGCCCGCGCGCGCCGTGCGCCCGATCCGGTGCACATATTGCTCGGCAACATTGGGCAGCTCGAAATTGAACACATGACTGACGCCCGATACGTCAATGCCGCGCGCCGCAATGTCGGTCGCAACGAGCAGCTTCACATGGCCATGGCGAAACGCCTGCAACGCGGAGGTGCGCTGCGCTTGGCTCTTGTTCCCGTGAATGGCCACGGCCTCGATCTTCGCTCCAGCCAGAAACCGGACGACACGATCCGCACCATGCTTCGTGCGCGTAAAAATCAGCGCGCGGTCAATCGGCTCTTGCCGCACCATCGATGTCAGCAGCGCCTGCTTTTCGGCCTGATTGACGAATGTGGCGATCTGACGAACACGTTCCGCCGTCGTCGACTGCGGTGCGACAGATACGCGCACCGGATCATTGAGGAACTGGCTGCCCAGATCGGCGATCTCTTTGGGCATTGTTGCGGAAAAGAACAGGTTCTGACGCTGTTTCGGCAACATTTTCGCGATCCGCTTCAATGGAGCGATAAAGCCCATGTCCATCATCTGATCGGCTTCATCTAGCACGAATATCTCGACGCCGTTCAGGTGAAAGGCGCGCTGGTCGATGAGATCGAGCAGCCGTCCTGGCGTTGCCACCAGCACATCCACGCCCGCCTGCAGCTTGCGGATCTGCTTGTTGATCGGAACGCCGCCGAACACGGTTTCGACCGAAATCCGCATGAAGCGGCCATAGGTGCGGAAGCTGTCGGCGATTTGCGCCGCCAGCTCGCGCGTCGGCGAGAGCACCAGCATGCGACAGCTGTTGAGCGGGCGCGGCTTGGGGTTGCGGCTAAAAAAGTCGAGCGACGGCAGCGCAAAGGCCGCGGTCTTCCCCGTGCCTGTCTGCGCGATACCGCACAGGTCCCGCCCCTCCAGCAGCGGCGGGATCGCCTGCGTCTGAATGGGCGTGGGTGTTGAATAATTCTGGGCGGCCAGCGCCTTCAAAATGGGTTCGGCCAGGCCAAGATCCTGAAATTCCATAGTAATAAAACTCACAATATATGCACGTCACGCCCAACACTGCAGACATGCAGCGGGGCGCAAGGCGGGTGTCTGAAACGACCCGCGTGAATAGGGAAGCCTCGTCAAGCTGCGCGGTTCATTGGCCGGTCTCCTTGCCTCTTGGGCCGGAGCGTTCACGCCGCCAATCGCAATAAGGGTCAGTGACGACCCGGTCTTTCGCGCGGCCCCGATATGGCGACAGCTGTCGAACAATGCAAGCGGGAAGCGCGGCGCTACGGTTTTTCTTGAATAGCTGCAACATAATGGCCACATGGCAGGCATGCTGATCGAAACTGAAAAAACGCCGAATCCTTCGACCCTCAAATTCCTGCCTCAACGACAGGTCATGACTGCGGGCACACGAGATTTCGCCTCACCCGAAGAGGCAGAAGCTTCGCCGCTTGCCGAAGCGCTGTTCAGCCTGGGCGATGTGACCGGCGTGTTTTTCGGCAGCGATTTTATTTCCGTCACGATTGCGCCGGGCTCCGAATGGTCGATCGTCAAGCCTGACGTGCTGGCGACCCTGCTCGATCATTTTTCTGCAGAGATGCCGCTGTTCAAGGCTGGTACCGCGGCGGGGATTTCCATTCCTGCCGACGCTGCGGATGCGCAGGAATTCTCTGACGACCCCGCCGATAGCGAGATCGTCGCGCAGATTCGCGATCTTATCGATACGCGGGTCCGTCCCGCCGTTGCCAATGACGGCGGCGATATTGTCTATCGCGGGTTCGACAAGGGCAAGGTGTATCTGCGCATGCAGGGTGCCTGTGCGGGATGCCCGTCCTCCACGGCGACCCTGAAAAACGGCATTGAGTCTCTGCTCAAACATTATGTGCCTGAGGTAACAGAGGTTCTCGCCGTTTGATCCGCGCAGACCGCACAGCTACGCTCGCCGTGCGACTTGCTTGCAAATTGGCGATAACCGTCCAAGCGCGCTTTCTATGAACAAGGGTGGGCGGCATTGGCGCGGCTTCTGATCATCGAAACAGCTACAGAGGCGCTCTCGACCGCGCTGTTCGACGATGGACGGCTGGTGGCGCGACACCATGAAGTTGCTGGCAGAGGTCATGCGGAAAAGCTGATTCCCGCCATCGCAAACATGCCCGATGGAGGGCACGCCGCCGAAATCTGGGTAGATCGCGGACCCGGAAGTTTCACTGGAGTACGCATCGGGATCGCCGCAGCCAGAGGGCTCGCCTATGCCTGGGGTGCGCAACTGCGCAGTTATTCCAGCCTGCCACTGGTCGCAGCCATGGCAGCCGATAAACCCGCAGCAGCGCAAAAGGAAATCGTGATTGCCATGACGGGCGGGCATGGTGAGCTGTTCTGGCAACGCTTCGATGCAGAAGCCCGTAACGTTTTGAGTCCCCTGACGTCGACGCCGACCGGAGAGCTTGCCCGGCTGATCGAGACGCCCACGATCTATGGCACCGGCGCACAGACCCTCGTCGATGCGCGGGGGTTTGGCACCGCTGTTGAAATCCACCCTGACGCCAGTCTTACCCCGTTGCTGCCGCTGTCCTTTTTGGGCGACGATCCAGCCCCGCTCTATGGCCGTGATGCGGACGCCAAACCTGCACACACCACTGGCGCGCCGTCATGAAGCAGAGCGTCGAGAGCATGATCGACATCATGAGCGTCGATCGACCCGACTATCGGGCAGAACAATCAGCAATGACGATCATGTCGAGCGCCTTCAGCAAAGCCTATGGGGAAGCATGGACAGCCGCGCAGCTGAGCGGGTTCATGAGTTTGCCGGGGGTGCGACTGTCGCTCGCCCGGATCGAGGGGGCTGCACTGGGCTTCTCTCTCAGCCGTCAAATAATAGATGAGGCGGAACTGTTGTTGATCGCTACAGATCCTAAATGGCGCGGAAGAGGCGTTGGAACAGCGTTGCTCAAAGATTTCATCGCGTATTCGCGAAAGTCTCGTGTGACTACACTTCACCTTGAAGTTCGCGACAATAATCCCGCAATCGACTTTTATTCCCGACACGGTTTCGAAAACATTCTTCGCCGCCCCTCTTATTATAGGGGATCGGATGGCAGATGTTATGATGCGCTCAGCTTCAAATTAAGTATAATATAATCAAGTTACGGATTGATTTTGTTAATTTGTGGAATATAGGGGCAGACAGTCTAGCAAAACAAATTGGGTCGCTGATAATAAGAAGGAGATCGGCAATGGACGATTCTAACGCCAAAAACGAAATGCTCATCACTCTGACGTCGGACATAGTCGCGGCACACGTATCCAACAACAGCGTCGCTGTTTCCGATTTACCGCTGCTGATTCAGAACGTGCACTCTGCACTGTCCGGCCTGGAAACGCCAACTTCGGCCCCGGAAGTACGTCAAGAGCCCGCTGTTTCCGTCCGCTCGTCTATCAAGCCAGACTATATTGTCTGCCTGGAGGATGGCAAAAAGCTGAAGATGCTGAAACGCCACCTGATGACGCATTATCAGATGACGCCGGAAGAATATCGCGCGAAATGGAGCCTGCCGGCGGATTACCCGATGGTTGCGCCCAACTACGCCGAGCAACGCCGCACGCTCGCCAAGAAAATCGGTTTGGGCAAGAGCCGCAGCCGTAAACGCTAAGCGAAAGCCGCGCGAAAAATCATAGTGTCAGCGCAAAATAAAGCCGACTTTGAGGGAACGGAGCAATAAAAGCGTGCCGTTCCCTTTTCATTCTGCCAAAACCGGCTAGATTGAAAACACAATAGTACAGCCGAGGCGAACGGGATGCCCCGCAAAATCGATGTAGAAGCTTTATGTGCCGAAAAGGGCCTTCGGATCACAGAGCAGCGGCGCATTATCGCGCGGGTGCTGTCCGAAGCTGACGACCACCCTGATGTGGAGCGGCTGCACGAACGATCCTCGTCCATTGACCCGGGCATATCGATCGCGACCGTGTACCGCACGGTTCGGCTGTTCGAAGAAGCTGGCATATTGGAACGCCACGATTTCGGCGATGGGCGGGCACGTTATGAGGCTGCCCCTGAAGCGCATCACGACCATCTGATCGATGTCGAAACCGGCAATGTGATCGAATTCGTCGATCCGGAGCTGGAGTCGTTGCAGAAGCAGATCGCAGAGAAACTGGGTTTTCGTCTGGTTGACCATCGCATGGAGCTTTACGGCGTCTCTCTCGATCGAAAGAGCTAGCTCATAATGTCCGGGGTGCGGCGTACCCTGCGACTTGCTGCGTTGGTGGCGAGCCTCCTTCTCTGCCTCTTGCCGCACCTTGCAACCAAGGTGCTGCGCATACCCTCCCCTTGGCCGAAGCGCTTTCTGGCGCTTGCCGCACGCGCATGCGGAACGCGGGTATCGACCAGTGGGCAAGCATCTTGCCGAGACGTCTTTTTTGTTGCCAACCACCTGAGCTGGCTCGACATTCTGGTGCTGGGCGGCGCGACCGGCACGGCATTCATCAGCCATGACGATGTCGCGCGCTGGCCGATCGTGGGCTGGCTGGCGAAGCAGAACAACACCATCTTTGTTGCCCGCGCCGACCGGCACGGCGTCAGAAATCAGATCGCACAGCTGCACACGGCCTTAAAAAATCATCAGCCTGTAGCGCTGTTTCCCGAAGGCACGACTGGCAATGGGCAGGAATTACTGCCCTTCAAGCCGGCACTGCTCGCAGGATTGATGCCACCGCCCAGAGATCTCGTCATTCAGCCCGTCTATATCGACTATGGTCCCGCCACGACCGAGATTGCTTGGTACGGAGATGAACCGGCAGGCACCAATATGACGCGCATTCTCACGCGCAAGAACGCTCTTCCCGTCACGCTGCATTTCCTCGAACCGTTTGACCCCGAAGATTTCGCAGATCGCAAGGCAGTAGCGGAAGAAGCGCGAAAACGCATTGCAGCGCAGCAAGCTGCTTCCGTCCACGACTGCCCGGCTGTATAGAAGGTGCAATGACTCGTTCCAGTAAACCCGCACAGCCACGAACCTATCACGTCAAATCCTTCGGCTGTCAGATGAACGTCTATGACGGCGAACGCATGGCCGAAATGCTCGGAGCTGAAGGCATGGCACCGGTCGACGACGCTGGCCAAGCCGACATGGTGGTGCTGAACACCTGCCACATCCGTGAAAAGGCGGCAGAAAAAGTCTATTCCGATATCGGCCGACTGAGGCGCGACGATGGCAGCCGCCCCATGATTGCGGTCGCCGGCTGCGTCGCACAGGCCGAGGGTCAGGAGATCACCCGCCGCACCAAGATGGTGGATATTGTGGTTGGGCCGCAAGCCTATCACCGCCTGCCCGACCTGATCGGCAAAGCGGTGCGCGGCGAAGAAGCGCTGGATACTGACATGCCCGCCGACTCCAAGTTCGGTGCTCTGCCCAATAGGCCCAAACAGCCACGCCCGACTGCTTTCCTGACCGTACAGGAAGGGTGCGACAAATTCTGCACCTACTGCGTGGTGCCTTATACCCGTGGCGCGGAGATCAGCCGCCCGTGGGAAGCCATCGTTGATGAGGCGAAGGCGCTGGTCGATGGCGGTGCACGGGAAATCACGCTGCTGGGCCAAAATGTGAACGCGTGGGAGCACGGCGGGCGCGGGCTGCATGATCTCATTCGCGCGCTCGACCGGATCGAGGGGCTTTCGCGCATCCGCTACACCACCAGCCACCCCAACGACATGTCGGACGGCTTGATCGCCGCACATGGCGATGTCGAAAAGCTGATGCCCTATCTACACTTGCCCGTGCAGTCCGGCTCTGACCCGATCCTCAAGGCCATGAATCGCAGCCATACCCGCGATTCGTACCTGCGCCTGCTGGACAAGGTGCGCGCCGCGCGACCGGACATCGCGCTGTCAGGCGACTTCATCGTCGGCTTCCCCGGAGAAACAGATCAGGATTTTGAGGACACGCTCTCACTGGTGCGTGAGGTCGGCTATGCCTATGCCTTCTCCTTCAAATACAGCCCCCGACCCGGCACGCCCGCGGCCGATATGGCAGGCCAGATTGCGCCGGAAATCATGGATGAACGGCTGCAACGACTGCAATCGCAAATTCTTGCTGATCAGCTCGCCTTCAATCAGGCGACAGTCGGCAAGCGCACGTCCGTGCTGATCGAAAAGCCGGGCCGCAAGCCGGGCCAATTGGTCGGGAAGTCGCCATGGCTGCAATCTGTGCATCTTTATGCGGACACCGCAAAAATTGGCGATATGATCGACGTCGAAATAATATCGGCCGGGCCCAACAGCCTGGCGGGTGAATTGCTCCACAAGAAAGAGGCTGCATGACGAAACGGACGGCGCGCTAGTGGCGAAAAAGCACGCACAGGCAGAGGCAGGTGATCGAGCAAGGCTGGAGATCATCTTTGACAAACCCCATCTTTTGGGCGCCGTGTTCGGCCAATATGACCAGAATCTGGTAGCCATCGAAAACCGGCTTGGCGTTTATATTGGCGCGCGGGGCAACCGCATACAGATAGAGGGCGAAGCGGAAGCCGCAGCCCGCGCCCGCGACGTTCTGACGGGCGTGTATAATCGCGCCGCGCAAGGGCAGGAAATCGACGCCGGAACGGTCGAAGCGATTATCGCCATGTCTGCCGAGCCGACGCTGGACGGTATCATCCGGCATGATGTGGCCGAAGCGCCCAAGGTGATGATCCGAACGCGCAAGAAAACCATCGTACCGCGCAGTTCAACCCAGATCACCTATATGGAGCAGTTGGCGCGTCAGGACATGATCTTCGCGCTGGGACCCGCGGGCACCGGCAAGACCTACCTCGCCGTCGCGCAGGCGGTATCGCAGCTGATCACAGGTAGCGTTGACCGGCTGATCCTCTCGCGGCCAGCGGTCGAGGCAGGTGAGCGACTCGGCTTCCTGCCAGGCGATATGAAGGAAAAGGTCGATCCCTATCTCCGACCGCTCTACGACGCGCTGTACGACACCCTGCCGGCCGAACAGGTTGAGCGGCGCATTGCCAGCGGAGAGATCGAAATTGCGCCGCTCGCCTTCATGCGCGGACGTACGCTCGCCAATGCCTTCATCATTCTGGATGAAGCGCAAAATACGACGACAGCGCAGATGAAAATGTTCCTGACGCGCTTTGGCGAAGGCAGCCGCATGGTCATTTGTGGAGACCCCAGACAGGTCGACCTTCCCTCCCCCGGCATTTCAGGCTTGGCCGATGCCGTCGAACGGCTGGAGGGCGTCGAGGGCATTGCTGTTGTTCGCTTCAATGCTGCCGATGTCGTGCGACATCCCATTGTCGGGCGGATCGTTCAGGCCTACGAGGGGCCCGATGCTTGAGATTTCTCTTACCGGCAGCGAAGACTGGCCCGGTGGCATCAATTGGGAGCTGTTGGCACAGCGATCAGTCGAAGCTGCCTTTGCACAGACCGCATTCGGTGAGTTGCGGACCAAACCGGTCATGGCGGAGATTTCGGTAAAACTGAGCGATGACGCCGAGGTGCAAAAACTCAACGCCGCTTATCGTCAGAAGGACAAGCCGACCAATGTCCTCTCCTTTCCCATGGTCCAGCAGGATCTTCTCGAAACGCTGGACCTCGGTGACGATGGCGAGGTCCTGCTGGGCGATATCATATTGGCGCAGGAAACCTGCAAACGGGAAGCAGATGAGAAAGGCGTGACCTTTTCCGATCACGCAGCGCATCTGATCATACATGGCACTTTGCATCTCTTGGGTTATGACCATATTATAGAGTTTGAAGCTGAGGAGATGGAAGCTATTGAGGTGCGCGCGCTTGCCGCACTTGGCATTCAGGATCCATATGCCGATTCAACAGGGGGTTAAATATCGTCATGGCTGATGAAGGCCCGTCCAGTCCGAAAGAATCGGACAGTAGCGGCGAAGGCGGATTATGGCAGGGGCTGAAGTCCCTGATTTTCGGCAATGACGCCGATCATACATTGCGGCGCGAAATCGAAGACGCCATCGATGAATATGATGACGAGGATGACGGCCAGAAGGATAGTGGCCGCAGCGGTGACCTGTCGTCGCTAGAGCGGCAGATGCTGCGAAACCTGCTGCATTTCAGCGAACATACCGTCGATGACATCGCGGTTCCGCGCGCCGATGTCGTGGCGATCGAGGAAAGCGCGAGCTTTTCCGAACTGGTCGCCCTCTTTGCCGAGGCCGGGCACAGTCGTATTCCGGTGTATCGCGAAACACTCGACACCATTGTCGGCATGATTCACATTCGCGACGCGTTCGCCATCCTTGCGCGCGAGGAAGCTCCGCCCAAAACGCTGGAATCGCTGATCATCCAGCCGCTTTATGTGCCTGAGACGATGGGTGTTCTCGATCTTCTTGCCGAAATGCGGGCAAAGCGCACGCATTTGGCGGTCGTGCTCGACGAATATTCCGGAACGGAGGGGATCGTCACCTTTGAGGATCTTGTCGAGGAGATCGTCGGCGAGGTCGAGGACGAACATGACGACGCACCCGAAGAGATGCTGGTAGCTCTGGATGACGGGCTGTGGGAAGCAGATGCGCGCGCCGAGCTGGAAGACGTGGCGGAGACCGTAGACCCACGACTTTCGGAGATCGACGAGGATGTCGATACGCTTGGCGGTCTTGCCTTCGTATGTGCGGGTCATGTGCCGCAAAAAGGCGAGGTCATTCTGCACGAGGAAAGCGGGTGGCGGCTTGAAGTCATCGCCGCCGATCCGCGCCGGGTCAAACGGCTGAGGCTCCATCCACCCGCCTTGGCGGATGACGAAGACGACGGATAAGGGACTCGACGCTCGCGCAAAGGGCCCACCCGCCGGCTTCAATAGCTGAAATCGGTGGCGGGCTCCTTTATTCCGTTGTCGTATCCGTTTCCATTGCCCTTTCCATTGGCATGGCCGTTTGCGCCGTTTCCATTGGCATACATTTCCCCCATGACCGTCGAGAAATGCTGACCGACGAGCGCATTGCAATCACAGCTCATCCGCTCAAGGCAGCCGCGATCTTCCACGACGATACCACCCCTGCGCGTCTTGACGGCGCCCATTGCCTTCATTTTCCTGATCACGCGGCTGACATAGGTGCGGCCCACACCCAGAATCGAACCGAGCTGGTCCTGCGTCATGGCGACGACATTATTTCCAGTGCGATCCATGGCAGCGACGAGCCATTTCGCCGCACGCTGCTCTATGGTGTGCACGGCGTTGCAGGCAACAGACTGAAAGACCTGCGCCAACATGCAATCGGCATAGCGCGTAAACAGTTGGCGCATATGCAGGTTTTCTTCCTTTAAAGTCGCCAGATCCGTGCACGCAATCCGATAGAAATCGCCGCCGTGCATGACACATGACCGGGCATAAGCGGGAAGACGCCCTTTGCTGACTATGCCGCCGATCGCACCCTCGCTACCGACCATTGCAGTTTCGATCGCAGACCCATCGGCCATGATCACATGAAATGAAGTAACGGCCGAAAAGCGCGGGAAATAGGCATATCGAACGTCATCGCCCGGATCGTAGAAAACATGTCCTGAGCTGAACCCGTGTGATTCGACGCACTCGGCAACCATTGCTTGCTCATGGGGCCGCAGCGCATCGAGCAGGCTGCTTCCCGTCAGTTCTTTTACGGCCATCTGTCCCTCCATCAAGCAACGTACACAAGTGCGCTTACGTCTGTCTCCATATGTGCAAATGTGTGCGCAGAGAGTTGGTTCCGGACAAACAGCATTTCCGCTTGAGTTGTCACATTACCGCTCACCAGGATCTGCAATGGTTGTAACGCTCATGCAGCGGTGGCTCGCCCATCGAAATGCATCGGTTTTCCGAAACGCCGTGACCGGTGGCGCACTGGTCGTCATTCCTACATTTGCGCGCATGCTGCTTTCGCCATGGCTTGGCCACGAACTCTGGTTTCCCACCTATTATCCTGCCACTCTGGCAGCAGGACTGTTGTTGGGATGGGGCGGAGCCACCGCCGTCTGGTTGATCGGCGGCGTGACAGCTTTTTTCCTGTTTGTGCCCGCCGGAGCAGGCGCAGGGCTGCTGTCATTCAAAATCTTCGCGCTGACGATCTATTTCCTGTGCTCGGGAATGGTCCTGCTGGCGGCCATCATGTTGCGCACTGCCCTTGAAAGACTGCAGGCGATCCATGAACGCGAGCACATATTGGCCGGTGAACTGAAGCACAGGATCAAAAATTTTCTGGCAATTGTTCAGGGACTTGCATCGCAAACCGCACGCCATTCCACCGACAAGGCCGATTTTCAGGAAAAATTCGCGGGCAGACTTGCGGCCTATCAGGTCGCGCTTGACCTCGCATCTCAGAACGAATGGCAAAATTGCGAATTGCCGGCGTTCGCCGAGACGGTGCTCGCCCCATTCACAGGTTCGGGCCAGCTTGTCTTTCGCGGCCCCACTTGCACGATTGCCGCGGACGCTTGCGAGAACCTTGCACTCTTGCTGCATGAACTTGCAACCAACGCGCTGAAATATGGCGCATTGTCGACGCCGACTGGCTCGGTTGAGATTTCCTGGCGGTTTATTGAAACGGCCGAGAAGAAAGCGCATTGCGAACTGGTCTGGCAGGAGCGCAACGGCCCGCTCGTCAGCGAACCCGTGCGTAGCGGTCTGGGGTCCAAGCTTATCAGGGCACAGCCGGGCATATCCGAACTTTCGTTACAATATCCGCCAAGCGGTGTGACCTGCATCATGACGATTGAGTTGCAGAACCAACCAAACCCGGCAGGGGAAGGTCATGTGTCGGCAATCCACCGGCGAAAACGCTCCATTGCCTCGCGACTGAACAGCGCGTCGGCCTCTGGCGGCAACTTTGCCAGCTCGGCGTTGGTGAAGGACTGATGGATGGCGCGGTGGCAGATCGGATGAACCGGCACCGTGTTCCGCCCGCCCTTGCTTTTGGGCACGGGGTGGTGCCATTCGACTCGCACACCCAGTGGCCTGTCGCAAAGCCAGCACCGGCGTTCGGACTTTGGTGACACGGTATCCACCCCCCGCTCCCCTTCAGGCCTTTTCCAGTTCCGACCCGAGCTTCAGCACCTGCGATCCGCCTTCACTGTCCACAAGATAGGCCGGATTGACATCGCTGCCCTTCCGAACGATTTTCTCACCCCTGATCGTGCGCTGAACGCGCCGGGAAAATTTCTCGACAACGGTGCCGTGCCCGCAGCCCCGCCCCCACTTCCAAGAGACCTGCTGGCCGCGGCGAAAATTGTTGCTCATCTCTCATCTCCTATGATCAGAATTGAAATGCGGCATGTCGGCGCACGGTTCCAACACCACCGCTTTGCCTTCGCGACCACCCTGTCTATAGAGGCGCAATGTCGTCCTCTCCCCTCCGCGTTGCGCTGTTCAGCGGCAATTATAATTATGTTCGCGATGGCGCCAATCAGGCGTTGAACCGGCTGGTCGCCTATCTGCTGACGCAAAGAGTCGACATGCGCGTCTATTCGCCAACGACCGACACCCCGGCGTTCGAACCGGCTGGAGACCTGATCAGCGTACCTTCATTCGCGATCCCGGGCCGCAGCGAATATCGTGTCTCTCGCCGTCTTTCGCGACGCCTCAAAAAGGATTTACGCACGTTCGCGCCGGATATCCTGCATATCGCCAGCCCGGACCCGCTTGGGCACAGCGCGGTGACATGGGCAAGGCGTAACAATTTGCCCGCCATCGCTTCGGTGCATACACGCTTTGAAACCTATCCCCGTTACTACGGGCTGGCGTTTATGGAACCGGTCATCGAGGCGATTTTACGCCGCTTCTATCGCCGCTGCGATGCCATTGTCGCACCGTCGGAATCGATGGCGCAGCTGCTGCGCGAACAGCGCATGAATTATGATGTCGGCATCTGGACACGCGGTATCGATCAGACGGTCTTCAACCCTCAGCGCCGTGATATGGCATGGCGGCGCGCGCTAGGCCTGGACGACGATATGCCGGTCATCGGTTTTGTCGGCCGGCTGGTCATGGAAAAGGGGCTCGACGTTTTCTCCGACAGCATAGACGAACTGCGGCGGCGCGGCGTTCGCCACCGGGTTCTGGTGATCGGAGACGGCCCGGCCCGGCCCTGGTTCGAAGCACGTCTGCCCGATGCCGTGTTCGCCGGATTTCAGAGCGGCGAAGATCTCGGCCGCGCAACGGCAAGCGCAGACATGTTGTTCAATCCGTCGGTCACCGAGACATTTGGAAATGTGACGCAGGAGGCAATGGCCTGCGCGCTGCCGACCGTCGCTGCCCGCGCCACGGGCAGTGAAAGCCTGGTCGAAGATGGCATTACCGGCCGCCTCATCAGGCCGGGCGCGATCAGCCAGTTTGCCGATGCGCTAGCCGTCTATTGCAATGACATCGAGGCCCGTGGCATCGCCGGAAAGGCAGCCTTCGACAAGACACAAAATCTGGGCTGGGATCGGGTCAACCAGAGTCTGCTCGACACCTACCGGCGCCTCGTCGCACAGCGTCAACGGGGCGCGATTGCGCCTCCAAGCCCTGTTCCCTGAGGTACCGCGATGGCCGATCTGTTTGGAAATACAGGGACCAGTTCACCTTCTCCGGTGTTGTCTGGAGAAGGCGCGCCACTTGCTGACCGGCTTCGACCGCAGTCCCTTGCCGATGTCGTCGGGCAGGAACATCTGACCGGCCCAGATGGCGCGATTGGCCGTATGGTCGCGGCGGGCAAGCTGTCATCCATCATATTCTGGGGGCCGCCAGGCACCGGCAAAACAACGATGTCCCGCCTGCTCGCCGACGCGGTCGGCATGCGGTTCGAGCCGGTATCAGCGGTGTTCACCGGCGTTGCGGATCTCAAGAAACTGTTCGCAGCGGCCCGCGACCATGCACGAGCAGGCCCGCGCACGCTGTTGTTCGTGGACGAGATCCACCGTTTCAACCGGTCACAGCAAGACGGTTTTCTGCCCTATGTCGAGGACGGCACGATCACGCTGGTTGGCGCTACGACTGAAAATCCGAGCTTCGAACTGAATGCCGCGCTGCTCTCCCGCGCGCAGGTGTTAATTCTGCGGCGGCTCGACACTGCGGCGCTGGAAAAGCTGCTCGCGCGGGCCGAAGTATTGATGGAACGCCCGCTTCCCCTCGATGCGGCGGCGCGAGAGGCGCTGATCGCCAGCGCGGACGGTGACGGGCGCTTTCTGCTCAATCAGGCCGAAACCTTGTTCGCTGTGGAGATCAAGGCACCGCTTGATCCCGCCGGTCTCTCCGCCCTGCTCCACCGCCGCATGGCGGTGTACGACAAGGATCGCGAGGGCCACTACAACCTGATTTCCGCGCTCCACAAATCGTTGCGCGGGTCCGATCCGCAGGCCGCACTCTATTATCTCGCGCGCATGTTGGTCGCGGGAGAAGAGCCGCTTTACGTACTGCGCCGTCTCGTCCGGTTCGCCAGCGAGGATATCGGTCTGGCCGACCCGCAGGCGCTGGTGCAGTGCCTCGCAGCAAAGGACGCCTATGATTTTCTGGGCTCGCCGGAGGGCGAACTGGCCGTCGTTCAGGCATGCCTCTATTGCGCGACCGCTCCCAAGTCCAACGCGGCCTATGCCGCGCAGAAAGCAGCATGGAAATCGGCAAAAAATACCGGCTCTCTGATGCCGCCTGCCAATATCCTGAACGCGCCAACCAAGCTGATGAAGGATATTGGCTATGGCGCGGGCTATTCCTACGATCATGATGCGCCCGACGGGTTTTCAGGCGATAGCTACTGGCCCGAAGAAATGGCTCCGCAGATACTCTACTCGCCGAGCGAGCGCGGCTTCGAAAAGCGGATTGCGGAACGGATGGCCTATTGGGACAAGCTGCGCGAAACGCGCGTGTCCGATTAGGCCATCGATATTTGCCAACCGGCAACCGCATCCCTATCTGCACATCATGCCAATGGAGCCACCACCCGACATCGCGTCCCTGAGCCTCGCCGAAATCGCGAGACTGGTTGAGGAGCGGCGTCTGCCCCCGGTGAGTCAGTGGAACCCCGACCATTGCGGTGACAGCGAGATGCGCATCACCGCGGACGGCACCTGGTTTCATCAGGGCTCGCCAATCGGCCGACAGGAGATGGTGCGGCTATTTTCGACTATCCTCCGGCGCGAACCCGACGGCTCTTTCGTGCTGGTCACGCCGGTGGAAAAGCTCGATATTTCGGTCGAGGACGCACCTTTTGTTGCAATCGAAGTAACGAGCGAAGGTGCAGGCAGTACCCGCAAGCTGGCGTTCCGGCTGAATACCGGCGACCTGGTCCTGGCAAATGACGACCATCGCCTCGAAATTCGCGGCGATGCCGAAGAGCCCCGCCCCTATCTGCATGTTCGTGGCGGACTGGAGGCGCTGATCGCGCGCTCGGTCTTCTACGAACTGGCCTCTATCGCGATTGAGGAGCAGCAGGGCGACAGTTCCGCGCTCGGCATCTGGAGCTGCGGCATCTTTTTCCCACTTGAGGTCACATGACGCTTGTCCGTCGGCTCAAACAGAAACTTGAGGACGGCCATGCCCGTAACATGCCCCTTGTCGGCAGGGATGTGCGGCTCCAGAATATGCCCACCAAACTGGCGCCGGCCGCCGTCCTGATTGCGGTAACGGATCGTCCTGAGCCGGGCGTTCTGTTGACCCGAAGGGCATCGCATTTGAGGAAGCACGCCGGACAGGTCGCATTTCCCGGCGGGCGGATCGATGGCGATCACGAAACTCCGATCGCCGCCGCCCTGCGCGAGGCCGAGGAGGAAATCGCCCTGCCGCCCGATTTGGTCGAAGTGATCGGCGTGTCGGATCGCTATCACACATTCACCGGATTTGACATTGTGCCCGTATTGGCCGTGGTTCCGCCCGACCTGCCGCTCCAGCCAAGAGAAGCTGAGGTCGAAGCGCTGTTCGAGGTTCCGCTCGATTTCCTGTTGTCTCCCGCAAATCGTGCGCAAAAACAGTTGGAGTTTCAGGGCACGAGCAATCATTATTATGAGCTCTTTTGGGGAGAGTTCCGCATATGGGGCGTAACCGCCGCAATCATCGCCAACTTGTCCAGAAGGCTGGGATATGACGACGGCCACTCTACCTGACGCGCCATGGCGCCACCGCCCGGGCTTTGAAGACCTGTGCAAGCTGCTCGGCGTATCGGAGGACATGGTTCGCCTGGTAGGCGGTGCGGTGCGCGATGGGCTGCTGGGTCTCGACGTCAGCGATATCGACCTGGCGACCCGCTTGACGCCACAAGCGGTCATGGAACGATTGAGCAGCGCGGGCATCAAGGTCGTACCCACCGGGATAGCCCACGGCACAGTTACTGCTGTCCTCGATCATAGACCGGTCGAAATCACTACGTTGCGATGCGATGTCAGCACAGACGGACGCCGCGCCACCATCGCCTACACAGATGACTGGCGCGAAGACGCGGCCCGGCGCGATTTCACGATCAATGCGCTCTATGCCGATCCGATTTCGGGTCAGCTTTTCGACTATTTCGGCGGCATCGATGATTTGTCGGATCGCCGTGTCCGGTTCATAGGCGACGCGCGGCAGCGGATAGCCGAAGATCATCTGCGCATCTTACGCTACTTCCGATTTCTCGCGCGCTTTGGTTCTCTGCCGCCGGATCACGCCGCGTACGACGCCTGCACAGATATGGCCAACAGCTTGATGGCGCTTTCCCGCGAAAGAATAGCAGACGAGCTCTTGAAGCTGCTGGACCTTGAGCAGCCACTGCCTGTGCTGCGGCTGATGGTGGCAGGCGCTATCTTCGCGCCCGTCTTGCCGGAAATCGATGTGCGGGGTCTCTACCGGTTGGAGGCTATGCTCAAGCTGGAGCAAGCGGCAAGTTTGCCAGAGCCTTCGCCGCTCATCCGGCTGGCGGCGCTACTACCGCAGGATGCAGATGTGGGTGATCGGGTCGCGGCGCGGCTGAAGCTATCCAACAAGGCGCGCAAGCGTATCGCGGCTGCTCTAAAGCCAGCACCGGCCCACAATAGCGCGAAGGAACTGGCGTTCCGGGTTGGCCGGGAAACCGCAATCGACCAGTTGTTGCTATCGGGCGACCCCACGGTCACCACCCGCATCGCGGAACTCAAGGCATGGCAAGTACCCGAATTTCCGGTCGGCGGGCGTGACCTCATCGCGCTCGGGATTGAACCCGGCCCGGCGGTGTCACGACTATTGGCGGAAATCAGGGACTGCTGGATCGCGGAAGCTTTTCCGGGGCGACGCAGAACGCTCGCCATGGTCGAAGCCTACGCCTCGGATTTCCTGCGCGACGCCCAGAAATCATAGGCTTCTTCGGCCGTCATCGACTTGGCGAAGAAATATCCTTGCCCCAGATTGCACCCCATCGAGTGCAGTTTTTGGGCGACCGCCTCATCCTCTATGCCTTCCGCGGTCGTCCTCATCCCCAGCGTCTTCGCCAGTGAAAGAATAGCGCGCACGATAGCCAGCTTGTCCTGATCCACCAACATATCGGTGACGAAGCTTCTGTCGATTTTCAATATGTCGATAGGCAGGCTTTGCAGGCTGGCCATGTTCGAAAAGCCGGTCCCGAAATCGTCCATCGCAATCGCAATATTCGACCGTTTGAGTGATTCCAGCAGTAGCCTGCTGTTTTCCGGATCGCCAACGATGGCGCTCTCGGTAAGCTCGATCGTCAGGCGGCGGCCATCGACACGGCTATGCTTCAGTGCGTCGGCAATCGTCGCGATCACATCGTCGCGAACGATCTGGATCGACGACAGGTTGACGTTCATCTTGATCGGGATCGTCTGACCGAGCTGCTTGTCCCAGCGCATGAGTTGCCCCATGGCCTCATTCAAGGCCCAGCGACCAAGTTGTACGACGAGGCCCGATTCTTCGGCAACGGGAATAAACTCGGTGGGGGAAATCGACCCGATCTCCGGATCTGTCCATCGCGCCAGCGCCTCAAAGCCGACGACTTCCAGCGTGGCGAGATCCACCATCGGCTGATACTGAAGATGGAGGTCGCCCTTATCGAGCGCCTTGCGCAAGCGACTCTCCAAGAAGAAACGGTTGCGTGCCGCACCCAGCTCACCGGCGCGATAGACCTCGATCCGGTCGGTACTTTTCGCTGCCCGGGCGGCGGTCTGCGCCTGACGGATCAATTCGTCAGCATCGGTTTCATCCGAGCGCGCTAACGCGCACCCAATGGCGCCATTGACGGAAATCTCAAGGTCGGACAGGCGAATAGGCGTCCGAATGGCGGCGCGTACCCGGTCGGCGAGATCGATCACCGCGGAAATGCCGTCGGGCGCTGCATGACATAATCCGAACTCATTGCCGCCGATCCGCGCCAATGTAACGGACTGACCGACATTCGCCTTCAGACGCGCGGCGATCGTCAGGATCAACTCGTCGCCCGCCATCATGCCCAGAGCCTGATTGATGCGGCCAAAACGTACGAGGTCCATGATGACGACGCCGACCTGCTTATTCGGCTGCGCGCCATCTGTTTCCATCAGATTTTCAACCGCTTCTCCGAAACCGGTCCTGTTGGGCAAAGCCGTCAACGTGTCAGAGACCAGTTCTCGCCGCAGGCTTTCTTCGATTCGGCGGTCCGCCGTGCGATCAGTCGCGCTCAGCACGATGAGAGGAGCAGCACATTCCTCTTCAGACAGCCAGGACAGAGAGCAAGCGAACGCCTCGACACCAAGCGATGCCATACGTTCGATTTCGAAGCGCCGCTGCTTTTTCTCGGATAATATGAAGGTGGCGAATTCCGCCCTCAGCTTCGCCTGCCACGGCAGTTCGACGTCGCCGGGTTCGATCAGCGCACTAAAATGGCTGGCAAACGCCTCGTTGTGATGGTCGACTTGCGGATAATCATCGCGCCAGCAGATGATCGCCACTGGGTTCGGAAGCGAATGCAACCAGCCATAACGGCCTTCTTTTCCGGGCTGATGGCCGGATGGAGCAGGCGATAGGTCATACGGAGCATGGTCCGTCGCCGCCCAATTTGCTGATGACACTCCATCCATCTTTTCAATAACGACTCAGCGCTCACCCGTTGAAGTTCGCCCGGTGCGATACGGACACCGCGCGTGCACAACACCCGCGCAAGAAATAACTATATAATATCATTCCTTTTTATGTGGTTAATTTCCAGGTAGCAAAACTGCCGCCGCAACCGGGCCAATCGTTCAGGAGAAACGGTTGTTGCGCGGGAAGCCGGTGGGGGGCATCCGCCCGGCCGCCCCGCGCGCTACGCGCCACATGGTAAGGTCGGTTTCGGTCCGCGTTCTGCCGGTTTCGCCGCCCATTGCCCAGCTCAGCCCATCTTCCAGCCGGAATGCAATCGCGTCCGAAAGGCCACCGTCACGATATCGCTGTAACGTAACACCTTGCCCACGCGTCATTTCCGGCAATTCCGACAATGGGAAGATCAACAATTTGCGGTTGTCGCCAATCGCAGCAACGCTATCGGCGCCGTCCGGCACGGCATAGACAATAGACAATTTGGCCCCGGTCCGCACATTGACGACCTGCTTGCCCTTGCGTGTTTCCGCCGTGACATCGTCCATATTGGCGACAAAGCCACGCCCGTCGCTGGCAGCAAGTAACATTTTGCCGCCGGCTCTGGCGGGCAGCAGGGTCACGATTTCGGTATCATTGTCGAGGTCGATCATCAGGCGCACGGGTTCCCCAAAACCGCGCCCGCCCGGCAGCTTGTCCGCGCCCAGCGTATAAAACCGGCCGTTGCTGCAGGCGAGCAGCAGCTTGTCGGTCGTCTGCGCATGGAAAGCTAACAGCGGGCCGTCCCCTTCCTTGAATTTCGCGGTCTCAGCAGAGGCAAGATCAACATGCCCCTTCATCGCGCGGATCCAGCCGCGCTGCGACAGCAGCACCGTGATCGGCTCGCGCTCGATCATCGCCTCAAGCGGGATTTCGCGCGCCGGCGCTGCTTCTTCCACCGCAGTGCGTCGGCGACCCAGATCCGTCTCGGGCGCGTACCGCTTGCGCAGATCGGCCAGATCGCGCTTCAGCCGTGTACGTTGGCGCGCCGGGCTTTCCACGAGCTTCTGGAGCTCTTCGCGTTCCTTCAACAATTCCGAATGCTCGCGCCGCAGCTCCATTTCCTCCAGCTTGCGCAAGGACCGCAACCGCATGTTGAGGATCGCCTCGGCCTGCCGATCGGTCAGGCTGAACTCTTCCATCATCACTGCCTTGGGCTCATCCTCGGTACGGATGATCTCGATCACGCGGTCGAGATTGAGATAGGCGATGATATAGCCGTCGAGCAGTTCGAGGCGCGCCGCGATCTTGTCGAGGCGGTGCTGCGCGCGCCGCACCAGCACGTCGATCTGATGCGCCAGCCACTGCGTCAGCACTTCTTTCAACCCCAGCACGCCGGGCGTATGGCGCGCGTCGAGCACATTCATGTTCAGGCCGAAACGCGTTTCAAGGTCGGTCAGGCGGAACAGGCTGTCCATCAATATGTCCGGTTCCACCGTGCGCGATCGCGGTTCCAGAACGATACGGATCTGCTCGTCGCTTTCATCGCGCACATCGGCGAGAATAGGCAGTTTCTTGTCGGTGATCAGCGCCGCAATCTGCTCAATGAGCTTGGATTTCTGCACCTGATACGGAATCTCCGTGATGACGGCGAGCCATTGCCCGCGCCCTTCATCCTCCTTGTGCCACTTGGCGCGCACCCGCATGGACCCGCGTCCGGTCGCATAGGCATCCGAAATTACCGCCGCAGTGTCGACCAATACGCCGCCGGTCGGCATATCGGGTCCGCGTACGATCTCCATCAGCTGGGCATGCTCGGCCGACGGCTGCTCAATCAGCAGGGTCGCCGCGTCGATGATCTCCGACACATTATGCGGCGGGATGCTGGTGGCCATGCCAACCGCGATGCCGCTCGCGCCGTTCGCCAGCAGGTTGGGGAACAGGCCAGGGAAAACCTCCGGCTCTTCCTCCTCGCCATTATAGGTCGGCCTGAAATCGACCGTTCCCTCGTCCAGCCCGGACATCAGGTCGGCGGCAGGCTGCGTCAGGCGCGCCTCGGTATAACGCATGGCCGCCGCGTTATCGCCGTCGATATTGCCGAAATTGCCCTGCCCGTCGACCAGCGGCGTGCGTAGAGAAAAGTCCTGCGCCAGCCGCACCATCGCATCATAGACGCTGGCGTCGCCATGCGGGTGATATTTGCCGATCACGTCGCCGACGACGCGCGCGCATTTCTTGTACCCGGTGTTGTTGCGCGCCGGATTCGCCACCAGCATGTCGGGCGCCGCCCCGGTCGGCTCCAGCCGTAACAGACGCATGGCCCACAGCAATCGCCGGTGCACCGGCTTCAGGCCATCGCGCAAATCGGGCAGCGACCGCGCGGTGATCGTCGAGAGCGCATAGACAAGATAGCGCTCTGACAAAGCTTCGTCGAAGGGGTGGTTCTTGATGCTGTCGAACGGATCGGCAAAGTCGGTCATTAAGCGCGGATAGCAAGGGCGTGGGCGCTTGGCGAGAGCGCAAAGATCAATAAGCGATATATCGGTCCGGGCGGTGCCACACGATCATCACGCTGTTCATCACCACCATGCCCGCTGCCGACCAGAGAACCCTGTCGAGCGGAAGGCTGAAGGCCGACAACAACAAGACCCCCAGATCGACGGCAAGCTGAAATGTCCCGGCCTTCATAGTGCCGCGTTTCTGCAGCCATAGCGCGACGATGCCCACGCCGCCCGCCCCCGCGCTATGCCGCGCGCCGATCAAAATGCCGTTACCAATCAGAAACGCCCCGCCCAGCGCGCCGACCACCGGATGCACGGTGCCCAGTTCCATAAGATCGGGCGCAACCAGCGTCAGCGCCGGCACGAGCAGGCACAGCGCCAGCGTCTTGAATGCAAACGCCCTGCCCAGCACGAAAAAGGCGAAAATCAGGAACGGCAGGTTGATGGCGGCGAATATCCAGCCGAATCGCAAACCGCTCCAATAGGAAATCAACAGCGACAGGCCAGACAGCGAACCCGTCACCAGCCCGCCCGCCTTGAGCAGGATGACGCCGAGCGCAAACAGCACGGAGGCTTCTACAATGGCGAGCGCATCCTCATACCACCGGTGGGTTATCGAGTGCGCAGAGGCGTCCTGTTGCAGGGCATTCATGGACGTCCCACTATCATGCAGGCCGAGCATTTGCACCCCGGGGCGCTTTGGTATATGTGCGCTGCCTCCTGCCCCGGAGCCGCCGATCAGTATATGGATTCGCGTTTCCGGGGCGCGTTCTTTCAGGAAGAGTAGGCACCCAGATATGGTCCGTCGCCGCCAGATATACGAAGGCAAGGCAAAGATCCTCTACGAAGGCCCCGAACCGGGCACGATCATTCAGTATTTCAAGGATGATGCGACCGCGTTCAATGCCCAGAAAAAGGGCACGATCAACGGCAAGGGCGTGCTGAACAACCGTATTTCAGAGCATGTCTTCACCTTGCTCGGCAATATCGGCGTGCCGACCCATTTCATCCGCCGCCTCAATATGCGCGAACAGCTTGTCCGTCAGGTCGAGATCGTTCCGATCGAGGTCGTCGTGCGCAACGTCGCGGCCGGTTCGCTGTCCAAGCGTCTCGGAATCGAGGAAGGTGCACAGCTTCCCCGCACCCTGCTCGAATATTATTATAAAGACGACGCACTGGGTGATCCGCTGATCACAGAAGAGCATATCGCCTGCTTCGGCTGGGCCAGTCAGGAAGAAATGCACGACATTGCCGACATGGCGATCCGCGTGAATGATTTCATGAGCGGCCTGTTTGCGGGCATCGGCATCCGCCTCGTCGATTTCAAACTGGAATTCGGTCGCCTGTGGGATGGCGATTTCAGCCGCGTGATCCTGGCCGACGAAATCAGCCCGGACGGCTGCCGCCTCTGGGACATGGCCACCGGCGAAAAGCTGGACAAGGACCGGTTCCGCCGCGACCTTGGCGGCGAAGTCGAAGCCTATCAGGAGGTCGCCCGTCGTCTGGGCCTGATGCCCGAGGAAAGCGAGGAACCGACCGTGCTCGACCTCGACAAGCACCGGAAGAAAAAGGGCGGAAGCTGAATTTTCCCGGTTGCGGTCTTGCCCTCGCGCGCTCGCGGGCATAGGGGCTTGCCTATATTGATTACGGCAAACGAACGGAGTCGCCTGCCATGAAAGCCCGTATATTCGTTACGCTGAAAGGCGGCGTTCTGGACCCGCAGGGTAAGGCCATTCATCATGCGCTCGAAGGCCTTGGCTTTGACGGCGTCAATGACGTGCGCGCGGGCAAGCTGATTGAGCTGGATCTGGCCGACGGAACGTCGGATGCGGACATTGAGGCGATGTGCTCGAAGCTACTCGCCAACACCGTGATCGAGAATTTCAAGATCGAAAAAGTCGCCTGAGCGGCTGAGAAGGGAAACCGACATGAAAAGCGCCGTCATCGTCTTTCCCGGCTCCAATTGCGATCGCGACATGGCCGTCGCCATCGAGCAGGCAAGCGGCTCCAAGCCCGTCATGCTGTGGCACCGCGAAACCGAACTGCCCGACGGCATCGACCTGATCGCCGTGCCCGGCGGCTTTTCCTATGGCGATTATCTCCGGTCGGGCGCGATGGCGTCGCGTTCCCCCGTCATGGCGGCGGTGAAGGCGGCGGCGGACCGCGGCGTATCCGTGCTGGGCGTGTGCAACGGATTTCAGGTGCTGACCGAAAGCGGCCTGTTACCCGGTGCCCTGATGCGCAATGCGGGCATCCACTTCGTCTGCCGCGACGTGGCGCTGACGGTCGAAAACAGCCAGAGCGCTTTCACATCCTGCTATGATGCAGGCGAGCGCATCTCCATCCCCGTCGCGCATCATGACGGCAATTATTTCGCGGACGACGCCACGCTTGACCGGCTGGAAGGTGAAGGCCGCGTCGCGTTCCGCTATGCCGAGAGCGTCAATGGATCGGCACGCGGCATCGCCGGCATCCTGAACGAAGGCGGCAATGTACTCGGCATGATGCCGCACCCGGAGCGGGCCTGCGAGCCCGCGCATGGCAATATTGACGGTGCCCGGCTGTTTCAGGGGCTGGTCGAAGGGCTGATGGCGACAGCCTGACAGCTCAACGGCTCGTCGCATAGCGCGCACGGGCAAGGAACATCGAAAAACAAAGATAGTTAATGGAGGCGGAAGCGGGGAACACCGTGTCGGCTGGCCGGCATGGTGCATGTCAAACATACTCACAGGAGAGTTTCATGACCATATCCCCCTTAGGCCTCGCCATCATGGTGCTGGTGGTAGCCGTCATCATCGGGCTCGTCGTCGCCTATATGCGCCACCGCCACAGTTCGGACCTCCGCGCCCGCTACGGCCATGAATATGATCAGGTTGTTCGTGACGCAGGCGGCACCTACAAAGGCGAGAACCTGCTGCACGAGCGCGAAAAGCGGGTCGCCAAATTCAATATCATTCCGCTGTCTGAAAGCCGCCGCAGCCAGTTTATCGGCACATGGCAGGATATTCAGGCGCGGTTCGTTGATGATCCGGCCGGCGCTGTATCGCGTGCAGACGTTCTGTTGGGCGAAGTGATGCACGAACGCGGATATCCGGTGACGGATTTCGACCAGCGCGCTGCCGACCTGTCGGTCGATCACCCCGAGGTCGTACAAAATTACCGCTCGGGCCATGATATCGCGCTGAAACATTCGCGCGGCGAGGCAGGCACCGAAGAACTGCGTCAGGCAATGATCCACTATCGCGCTCTGTTCGATGATCTGGTGAACGAGCCGGGCGACCATGACACGCGCGACACGATGGCGAAGATCAAGAAGGAGAGAGTGCGTGACTGATCTGATTACAGAGAACGACAGCTATCGCGACAATATGGGCCGCGATGAAACGATGGATCGCCCCATGTCCACAGCCGATCTGGCCGGGCGGACGCGGGAAGCAACTGCGACTGCAGACACGCCCCAGACTCTGAGTGAGGACGGCGTTCCGCTATTCCCGGCCGATCGTGCGGAAGAAATGCGCGGTAGCTGGCAGGAGATTCAGGCGAGCTTCGTCGATGAACCCCGTCGCGCTGTCGAACATGCCGATGAGCTGGTGGCGCGAGCGATCAAGTCCCTGGCGGAGAGCTTTGCCGATGAGCGCGCAGATCTGGAGGATCAATGGGATCGCGGCGAAGACGTTTCGACCGAGAATCTGCGCCTAGCCTTGCAGAAATACCGCGCGTTTTTCGGGCGCCTGTTGGCGGTATAATGTCATCATTGGCGGCGGGGCTGCGACGTCCTGCCGCCGTTGCTTCTCGTTCAGGCCGGACCGATGCGATCCACGCTGACCAGATTGCGGCCGAATCGACGCCCCTCGATTCGCACAGGCCGATCGGTCAGATGACAGGGTATCCGGTCCATTTCGAGCCATAGCTCGACGCCGTCATCCTTACGCAGCGCGTAGCAATAATCCTTAAAAATCAACAGGCCGGTTTCGCAACAGCCAGCCCTCTCTTTTGTCAGCAGCTCGCTCATTGGACAGCTTCCCTCCCACAAAGTTGCCATCCTCTCCAAGGAGGAGAATATGCGATTCGCGGTCAGATGCAATATGACTTGAGTCAACTCGGCGCGGCTATGAAACGCCCTCTACACCCCGGTTTTGAACGGCGTAAAATCAGTGCCCTCGTCATAGATATCGAGCCCCTCTTTCCGTTTTAACGTACCGACCGCCCAGTAGGTGACAGGCGTCAGCAGCGCTTCCCACGCGGTCTTCAAAACAAATTGCGAGACGACGACCTGCCAGAGCTGCTCGATCGGCCACCCGGCGAGGCCGTAGAATGCAAGCGGGTAGAAGATCAGGCTGTCGAGCCCCTGCCCCACAATCGTCGAGCCGATCGTCCGTGTCCACAAATGGCGCCCCTGCGTCCACAGCTTCATCTTGGCAAGCACAAAGCTGTTGGCGAACTCCCCGACCCAAAATGCCGTCATGGACGCGAGCACGATGCGCCAGCCATTGCCAAAAACGCTTTCATAGGCGGCTTGCCCGGGCCAGCCCGGCGCTGGCGGCAGAGCAATCACCACCGCCGCCATGAATGCGTAAAAAGCCAGTGCCGCAAACCCCGCCCAGATCACCCGACGTGCGCGCGCATAGCCATATACCTCGGTCAGCACGTCGCCGATGATATAGCTGATCGGAAAAAACAGCACACCCGCGCCGAACACCCATGGCCCGACAAACGGCAGGTCAACGACAGCAGGCTTGGACGCGCCGACGATGTTGGACAGCAGTAATATCGCGACGAACGCCGCCATAACGAGATCATAATAGCGCAGGCGATGCCCGCTCACACTCGCGGCGGAAACATGCTCAACATTCGTCTTGCTCATGCAGGGGGCATAACGTGCTTTGCGCCCCGCGCAAACATCGCTATGTCGCCTCAGGCCATTGGCATGCGCGCCCGTAGCTCAGCTGGATAGAGCACCCGCCTTCTAAGCGGGTGGCCGCAGGTTCGAATCCTGCCGGGCGCGCCATTTGATGAGCGCCGCTTTAAGCGGCTCATATCAAATGGCGGGCTCATGATCGAACCTTTTGCGGAGTCGAAGCAAAGCGGAGACGACCTAAGAGCAGCAAGGCAAAGCTCGTATGTTTCACAAACTGGCGGGCAACATGCCGACGCCTTTCAAAGGGCGTGAGGCATATGAGGCCTGTGTGTTTGTACCGCCTTGATAACTGGACTCTCCATAGCCTGCTGGACGCCATCGCCTTTTGTTAGGAAGCGAAGCGCAAGGCTGACTGCAATAAATACGGAAGAAATGATGCCTAATATCGGACTACTTGCTAAAATCGATACAAAATAAATCCGCAGAACCCGGTGGAAACGTGGATCTCGCCTCAATTTTGCAGACGCCTCCCGACCTGTATCTAGACGATTTCCCGTTAGATATTCCACAATTGTTGACCCAATTGCCAGTGGCAAAACGAGAGCCACAAAAAATGACATGCAATTTCGAGCAAGACGCTCTAGCTGCGCTTGATCAATTTTAGTAAATCCGGGCTCGCTAAGAAGGTCTTCAATGGTTTCGACCATTTCGATTCGAAGTGGCTGCACCAATATTGTGAGACTTGCCGCTACAACTAGGTAGCCAACCAGTGCGAGCATGAGGGGATTAAAGAAGATCAGTTCCATTTCCATGATCGAACCCTCCATAATTTTATTTGCTCTTTCGTAAATATATATGGTTTAATATGGTACGTTCTGCATCTTACGGCCTTACACCTTTAATAGCACGTTTAGAATGACGTGAGTGTCGCGCCTTTCGCAGCTCGCTTCCTTGATGCCATTTTATACATTCATATAAAATATAGAGTGGATACCACGCAAAAAATGCAATCAATATGCCAAAAGGCTCAGCGGCCACTGTCTGGCGGTACTCTTCCACCCAATCAGACCAAGAGGCCAAGCTAGCCACTCCTCCCAAAATAACAACATAAGCAGCAATCGCTTTTATTGTAACGGCGACAATTCGTCCCCACCCGCTATCCACACTGAACCCCTATTTTATCGAACTGTTTCAATCATCTGTAGACAGCCGCCAATGTTATGGCCGTATCCTCACGGCATATTCGCCCCTAGCGTGATTCGAGCGCGTATAACGTCCTCGATGGTTGTAGTGAAACGAGACATGATCCAAAATAGCGGCTAAATTTGCTCGTTGCGCCTCTCGCCAGTTCAAGCGACGAGATCGAGATAGAGCCACATTTCAATCCTGCACCAGCGCTTTTAGCGTCTCCAGCGTGTCGGCCTCATTGGCTGGCTTGTCTTTGCGGATGCGGCTGATGCGCGGAAAGCGCATCGCGAGGCCCGATTTATGGCGGGATGATGCATGAATGGAATCGAATGCGGCCTCCAGCACCAGCGTCTTCTCGACCTCCCGCACGGGGCCAAAGCGCGCGACGCTATTGTTGCGCACAAAGCTGTCGAGCCATTTCAGCTCTTCATCGGTGAACCCGAAATACGCCTTCCCGACCGGCAGCAGATCGCCGTCCTCATTCCAACAACCGAATGTGAAATCGGAATAAAAGGATGACCGCTTGCCACTGCCGCGCTGCGCATACATCAGCACGCAATCGGCGGTCAGCGGGTCGCGCTTCCACTTGTACCAGTACCCCACCTTGCGCCCGGCGAGATAGGCGCTGTCCCGCCGTTTCAGCATAACGCCTTCAATAGCGGCCTCTCTCGCGCCTTCGCGAATGCGGGCCAAGTCCGCGAAATCGCGCGCATCGATCAGCTCCGAAATATCGAACTGACTGTCGAGCAATTGCGCCGCGAACGCCTCCAGCCGTCGCCGCCTGATCTCCCAGGGGTGCTCGCGCAGATCCTCGTCGCCATCGAACAGCAGATCGTAGAGCCTGACAAAGGCCGGCGTCTCCTCCAGCATTTTCGCGCTGACCCTCTTGCGCCCCAGACGTTGTTGCAAGGCGTTGAAACTTCCCGCGAGTCCTTGGTTGGTCGCGATTCCCGAGTCGTCCGGGAGCTTTCCCGGCCTCGAAATCGCTCCGCTGCCCTGAGCCGTTCCGCGTACGAGCAACTCTCCATCCAGCACGCCGTCGGCGCGCATCGCCGGGCCGATCTCAGGGAAGCTTCCGGAGATATCGTCGCCGGTGCGGCTGAACAGCTTCGTCTCGCCATCGACCCGGACAACCTGGACGCGGATGCCATCCCATTTCCATTCAGCGGCGTAGTCATTGAGGTCGAGCCTCGCATCATCGCCCAACGGGTGGGCCAGCATGAACGGGCGGAAGATAGGACGACGCACATCGCCGGGGAACGGCCCCTCCCCCTGCCCCCATGCGAACAGGTCGAGAAACGGCGGCTCCAACGCATGCCACGCCTCCTCCACGCGCTCTATCGCGACATCGAACGCCTGTGCAAAGGCGGTGCGCGCCAGCCGCGCGGACACACCGATGCGCAACGCCCCGGTGGCCAGCTTGATCAACGCATAGCGCCCGCTCGCATCCAACATGTCGAGCAGCCCGGAGATATAAGCGGGCAGTTGCGACTTTCCCGTGGATTGCAGCGCCTCGACCACCTCGGCAACACTCGGCGTATGATAGCGTTCGGGCGCGTTCGGCGCGGGCCAGATCAGCGCAACCGTCTCCGCCGTATCGCCCACATAATTGCGGCTCATGCGATACAGGTCGGGGTCGACCCGCTGCTCGACCAGTCCCCGGATCAGTGCAGGCTTCACGAACGCAAAATCGAGGTCGCCCGTCATCGCCGCCAGCGCCCAGCCGCGGTCCGGATCGGGCGTCGTCGCCAGATAATCGGCGAGCAGCGCGATCTTGCCATTGCGAGAGCGCATATAGGTCAGACGGTCGAGGAGGTCGGCGAAACGCTCCATCACTCCTCCTCTTCCTCGCGCCCCAGCAGATGGAGTGGTCGCGCCTTGCGTTGATGCAACTCGCACCAGCGGGTCAGCGCATCGTCGCGCCCGTGCGTGATCCACAGCTCCGCCGGGTTCACCTCCTGTACCGTCGCGGTCAGCTCATCCCAATCGGCATGGTCGGATATGACGAGCGGCAGCTCGACATTGCGTTGCCGGGCACGCTGGCGGATGCGCATCCAGCCTGACGCCATCGCGGTGATCGGGTCGGGCAGCCCGCGCGACCAGCGATCATTGAGGGCCGACGGCGGGCAGACGATGATTGCGCCTTTCAGCGCCTTCTTGTTTTCGGGCGTGACCAGCTGCAAATCGCCTAAGTCCTGCCCCAGCGCCTGATACAGCCCGCACAGCTTCTGCATCGCGCCATGCAGCCAGATAGGAGCATCATACCCCGCTAGTCGCAATTCCGTGATCACCCGCTGTGCCTTGCCGAGCGCATAGGCGCCGACAAGTAAGCACCGCTCGGGGTTGTCGCGGGTGGCCGCAATCAGCTTCGCGACCTCCTGTTCTATCGGCGGGTGGCGGAATACGGGCAACGCGAAAGTCGCCTCACTGACGAAGACATCGCAGGGCACCGGCTCGAACGCCGCGCAGGTCGGGTCCGGCGCGCGCTTGTAATCGCCTGACACGACAATGCGTTCGCCCCGATGTTCGAGCACGATCTGCGCAGACCCCAATATATGCCCCGCTGGCACGAACCGCACATCGACCTCTCCGATACGCATCTGTTCGCCATAGCCGACCGCCTCCTCCGTCCCGCAATCACCATAGCGGGTACGCATGATCGCCAGCGTTTCCGCCGTCGCCATGACCGACCCATGGCCCGAGCGCGCATGGTCGGTATGGCCATGCGTGACGAGCGCCCGTGGCTTGGGCGCGGAGGGGTCAATCCAGAAATCGCCCGGCTCCACATAGATCCCGTCGCGCGAGGGCAAGAGCCAGCTTCCGAGTATCGTCATGTCATCTATATGGTTATGAAGGCGGTTGGTTCCCATAGCCTCTTTCCGCGCCATTGCGCTGTCACATGGCGGCACTATATGGGCCAATTCAAATCATCCCCCCAAGGAGGAGCGCGGAGTGAGCAAGGTTCTGGTGATTGGTGCAGGCGGCGTCGGGTCGGTCGCGGTTCACAAGATGGCGATGAATGCGGATATTTTCTCCGACATCACATTGGCCAGCCGCACATTATCCAAATGCAACGCGATCGCCGAGTCCGTAAAGGAGCGCACAGGCGTCGCCATCCGCACGCGCCAGATCGATGCCGACGATGTCGCCGCGACGACCGCGCTGATCAAGGACATCGAGCCCAAGCTCGTCGTCAACCTCGCCCTGCCTTATCAGGATCTCGCGATCATGGACGCCTGCCTTGCCGCAGGCGTCCATTATATGGACACCGCGAATTACGAGCCGCGCGATGAGGCGCATTTCGAATATTCGTGGCAATGGGCCTATCAGGACAAGTTCCGCGAAGCAGGCCTGATGGCCCTGCTCGGCTCGGGCTTCGACCCGGGCGTCACCAGCGTGTTCGCCACCTACCTCAAGAAGCATTATCTCGACCGTATCGACACGCTCGACATTCTTGATTGTAATGGCGGCGATCACGGCCAGCATTTCGCGACCAACTTCAACCCGGAAATCAACATTCGCGAAGTGACTGCGCCCGCGCGCCACTGGGAAAATGGCGACTGGGTGACGACACCGGCCCTCTCGTACAAGCAGGCGTTCGATTTCGAGGCGGTCGGCCCCAAGAACATGTACCTCATGTATCATGAGGAGCTGGAAAGCCTTGCCAAACACCTGCCCGAAATCAAACGCATCCGTTTCTGGATGACGTTCGGCGATGCCTATTTGAAGCATCTCGAAGTGCTCCAGAATGTCGGCATGACGCGGATCGACCCGGTCATCTACAATGGTCAGGAAATCATTCCGCTGCAGTTCCTGAAGGCCGTGTTGCCCGAACCATCAACCCTCGGCTCGACCACCAAGGGCAAGACCAATATCGGCGACATCGCCACCGGCATCGCGAAGGATGGTTCGGAAAAGACCTTCTACATATACAATATCTGCGATCATGAGGACGCCTATGCCGAAACCGGCAATCAGGCGGTCAGCTACACCACGGGCGTTCCCGCCATGATCGGCGCGGCGATGATCCTGACCGGCCAATGGTCGGGCGCAGGCGTGTTCAACATGGAGCAGATGGACCCCGACCCCTATATGGATATGCTCAATAAGCATGGCCTGCCATGGCAGGTGAAGGAGCAGGACGGACCATTGACGTTCTGATGGCGTGATGAGCGATCAGCGCCTCTCGCTTGTCACCTTGGGCAGCCGCAATCTTGCACGATCCAAACGCTTCTATGTCGATGGCTTTGGTTGGGCACCGGTATTCGAAAATGACGAGATCATCTTCTATCAGCTGAACGGCCTTCTGCTCGCAACCTTCGCAGATCAAGCTTTGGAGGCAGATATGGGTCGGGCCGATCTCAAACGACCGGGCAGCTTCGCGCTCGCCCATAATGTCCGCGCCGAGGCAGAGGTCGCTCCGCTGCTGGCGCAATTGGTTGCGGCGGGCGGCACGCTGCTGCGCCCCGCGGAGACTCCGCCTATCGGGGGCCTAAGAGGCTATGTCGCCGACCCGGACGAGCATGCATGGGAAATCGCCTATAATCCGGGCTTTGGTATGGATTCTGACGGCAATGTCATTTTCGGGGTGTAATTGATGGAAACACGCGCAGGCGATCCGGGGGCATTTGCCCAATTCGACCTTCATTCGGTCCCTTCGCCCGCGTTCGTGGTCGATGAGGCCGCGGTCAGGCGCAACCTTGCGATCCTCGCCGATGTGCGGGACCGCGCGAGCATTAAGCTGCTTGCGGCGCTCAAGGCTTTTTCCATGTGGTCGCTGGGCGGCGTTGTTGCCGAATATCTCGATGGCGTATGTGCGTCGGGCCTCTATGAGGCGCGGTTGGGACGTGAGGAATATCAGGGTGCGGATGGCTCCGCGCGCGAAGTCGCAACCTATTGCGCGGGCTACAAGGCGGAGGATCTGCCCGAAATCTGCGCGCTGTCCGATCACATCATCTTCAATTCACCCGGCCAGCATGAACGCTTCCGCCCCATTCTCGACGCGGCCCGCGCCGCAGGGCACAGCTTCGATGTCGGCCTGCGCATCAACCCGCTTCATGCCGAGGGCGAAGTCGCCAAATACGACCCGTGCCAGCCGCACAGCCGCCTTGGTTTTCCGGTCGACCAGCTTCGCCCCGAGCATTTAGACGGCGTTAGCGGCCTGCATTTCCACACATTATGCGAGCAGGATTTCGAACCCTTGCAACGCACGTGGAATGCGCTCGAAACCGTCATCAGTCCGTATTTCAATCAGCTGAAATGGCTCAATTTTGGCGGCGGACACCATATCACCCGCGCCGATTATCAGCGCGACGACCTCGTCGCCTTCCTTTGCGATGTGAAGGCGCGTACCGGCCTTGATCTGTATCTGGAGCCGGGCGAAGCGGTCGCGCTGGATGCTGGCATCCTTATCGGCGAGATACTCGACGTGATCGACAATGGCATGCCGGTCGCCATCACCGACATTTCCGCGACCTGCCATATGCCCGACGTGATCGAGGCACCCTACCGTCCCGCGATGCTGAACGAAGCGCCCGATGGGCCCGCGACTCGGCTGGGCGGCCCCTCCTGCCTGGCGGGCGATATCATCGGCGATTATCGATTCGGCGCTGTACCGTTGCCCGGCCAACGCCTAGCATTTCTGGACCAGGCGCATTATTCGATGGTCAAAACCAACACTTTCAACGGCGTACCGCTGCCTTCTATCTGGCTTTGGAACAGCGAAAAAGGCGATTTGCGCGCCATACGGAGCTTTGAGTACGACGAATTCAAACGCCGTCTCTCCTGAGCCACCCCTCACATCATTTTTTAAGCAAACGGCTTTACAGGCCCGGACCTTGGCCATATATCGGCACCCCGCTGCCCCATGGGACTTCCACCGCAAGGCAGCTTATTTCGCCTGAACTATCACTGGAGGTCCCTTGAATTGTACGAGCATCATAGCGCGCTGGGGGTAGCAACCGCCCTCAAACCGGCAGCACCGGTAACGCTCATTCGCCCGCAGGCCGCATCCCGCGCCGCTCGGTTCTTCGTTGAGAAGTTTCCGGGCAAGTCGCTCTATGCGGTAAAGGCTAATCCCTCGCCGGAGTTGCTGCACACCCTGTGGGACAGCGGCATCACCCATTATGATGTGGCATCCATCGCCGAGGTTCGCCGCGTAGCGGAAACCCTGCCCGAGGCGAAACTATGCTTCATGCACCCGGTGAAGGCCGAGGAAGCAATTGTTGAGGCCTATCATGTGCACGGCGTGCGCACCTTCTCGCTCGACACGATGGAAGAGCTGGAGAAGATCGTGCGTGCAACCAATGGCGCGCAGGATCTCGAACTGTGCGTCCGACTGCGCGTTTCGTCAGAATTGAGCGAGTTGAGCCTCGCGTCGAAATTCGGCGTGGAACTGGCCGACGCGAAAGAATTGCTGATGGCCACCCGTCAGGTCGCCGATGCGCTCGGCATCTGCTTCCATGTGGGCAGCCAGGCAATGAGCCCGCACGCCTATACGCAGGCCATCGAGCGCGTCCGCGCGGCGATCGTCGAGGCATCGGTCACGGTCGACATCATCGATGTCGGCGGCGGCTTTCCTTCGGTCTATCCCGGCCTCGAACCGCCCGCGCTCGAACTTTATTTCGACGCGATCTATCGCGCCGCCGAAAGCCTGCCGATTTCCTATTCATCGGAACTCTGGTGCGAGCCCGGCCGCGCATTGTGCGCCGAATACAGCTCTCTGATCGTGCGCGTCGAACGCCGCCGCGGTGATGAGCTGTACATCAACGACGGCGCCTATGGCGCGCTGTTCGATGCAGCGCATGTCGGCTGGCGCTTTCCAGTCGAGCTGCTGCGCGCGCAGGCGAGCGATGCGGAGGTTCAGCAGTTCAGTTTCTACGGCCCCACCTGCGACGACATGGACTATATGGCCGGCCCATTTCTGTTGCCCGCCGATGTTGGTCCCGGCGATTATATCGAGATCGGCATGCTCGGTGCCTATGGCTGCGCCATGCGCACGGGCTTCAACGGCTTCACAGCCGAGACGATGATCGCGGTCGATGACGCTCCGATGGCGAGCCTCTACGACGGCAGCATCGCGCTTCCCGCAGACGACGGCAAGGTTGTGAAGCTCGGCCAGTAAGCTGCCCGTCAGGCTTTCCGCCTGATCGATATCGTTTGACTTTGAACGGCACGGTCATCACGCTCCCTGCGCTACCATAAGCAGGAGGGGCAGATGACCGTTTCCGTTTCGCCAGCGCTACTCGCGCCCGCCGCCGTTTTGGTCCTATGGACTCTGATCGTCCTTTTCTGGATGGCCTTTGTGCGTTTTTCCGCGTTCAAGACCGCCAATATAGATCTCGCGAAGACGCCGCCGGGCGGAAGGGGGCAGGACCTGGAGGGCGTGCTACCCGCCAAGGTAAACTGGCCCGCCCACAACTATGCGCATCTGGTCGAACAGCCGACGCTGTTTTACGCGGCGATCATTCTGCTGGCACTGATGGGGCAGGACACCTCAACCAACATCATGGCGGCATGGGCCTATGTCGCGCTGCGGGTGTTGCACAGCCTGTGGCAGATCACGGCCAATATTATCATGATCCGCTTTGGCATTTTCCTGCTCTCGACGATCGCATTGCTCATCCTGGCACTCAACGCAGTACGGGCTGTTTTCGCCTAAGCTTTGTGCCTGATTTATGGCCGCACCGCCCCGTTACTGCAGCGTGGCGGGGCCGTCGCCGTCAGTAAGACCATAGAACTGCATCAGCTGGATCGTGCGATCGACGCGCTCATGCAGCGTATCGGCTTCAAGCAGCGACTGTTTCGATGCAACATCGAACGGGGCGACCTGCGCGATGCCATTGGCCAGCGCCGCATCGTCAAGCCGCGCAACCGCCGTCCAGTCGACGATATAGCCCAGATGATCGGCGAAACGGCGCGCCTCCTGCTCCAGCGCGGCGCGCATCGCAGGCGCGAGCGCTTCCTGATCGCCCGGCACCTCAGCTTCCAGCTCCGCCTCTACCTGACGAAAAGGCGTGGTAACGTCGAGCTCCTTGAGAATGCGAAACCGGGCAAGGCCCTGTAGCACGATATTGAACCGTCCATCGTCCAGTGTCTCACAATCGACAATGCGCCCTAGACAGCCCACGTCATAAAGAGCCGGCTTCAGACCTTCTTCGCACGGCTGGATTATCCCGATCAGCCGGTCACGGGCCAGCGCATCGCTCACCAATGCACGGTATCGCGGTTCAAAGATATGCAGGGGCAATTGCGCCTCGGGGAACAGGAGCGCCCCGGCGAGCGGAAAAAGCGAGATACGCTGCCCCTTTTCAGACACGACCTCGCGCCTCCCTTAATTGAACAGGATCGCCGAGAGCCTACGGCGCTGCGCCGAAACCCAGGGATCCTCCAAACCGACCGCCTCGAACAGCTTCAAGAGCTGCGCTTTGGCCGCGCCCTCGTTCCATTCACGCTCCCGCGCAATGATTTCCAGCAGTTCGTCGGCAGCGCGCCCCCGGTCGCCATTCGCCATCAGCCCGTTTGCCAGCTCGAAGCGGGCTTCATGATCCTCCGGGTTGGCCGCAACCTTCGCTTCAACCGCGGAAAGATCCTGAACCGGCTTGGCATCGCGAGCGAGCGACAGCGCGGCGCGCGCCTGTTCCAGCGCCGGGTCCTTGCCGACCTCCTCCGGCGCAGCATCGAGCAAGGCCTGCGCTTCATCAAAACGTTGCAATGCTACCAGTGCGCGTACCTGCCCAGAAAGAACAGCAGCATTGTCGGGAGCCATTTCCGAAATCTGCGCAAACACCGACAGCGCGCGTTCGGCGTCGCCCTCGCCAAGCACCTGCTCGGCCATTTCGATGAGCGGAGCGATTTCCTGCGCCTGATTTTTCTCGTCCGATTCTATCGGCAGTTGCGCGAGAATCTGGTCCAGCATCTGCTTCAACTGGCTCTCGGTACGCGCCTGCGTGAGATCCGCCACCGGCTGTCCCTGAAACACCGCGTAGACGGTCGGAATGGACTGCACACGAAACTGCGCGGCGATGAACTTGTTCTCATCGACATTGATCTTGACGAGCTTTACGCCTTTCGCGGCGTAATCCGCGCATACTTTCTCGATCACCGGCGCAAGCTGCTTGCATGGGCCACACCATTCCGCCCAGAAATCAACGACGATCAAAGAGGTGCGCGACGGATCGACCACATCCCGCTTGAAATCCTCAACCGCTTGCCGGTCTGTTTCGCTGAGCCCCAAGGTCGCCAAATTTATTCTCCGATACCATTGCCTTTGCATGCCGCTTGCAGTCGGCCGCTTCGTCTCGGCCTATGTGGGCATGCAGACGCCCCGACGCAAGTTTCATCTGCCTCGATTGCGTTCCTGAACCAGGTGACTATGCCCCACCGGGCATGAGCCAATATTAGAATGCGACCAGATAATTATCAAAACAATCCGATAAGCACACCGGTCGACTTCCAACCATCATCCGCAGCTCAAGGAAAAACCTGCAAGCGTGCGGCAGGCATATTTTGCGCGAATTTAGGCGGGATTTCGTTCAGTGTTGGCACGATCGCGGATCTCATGTCTTGAAACTTGTGATCCTATAGTGTTTTTCTGCATCGGACCATTCGTCGCACCCGACGGGCGAGAGCGAAACTGCAAGGAGTATTGATGGTGACGGTGACGGAAATTCTTGTGATGTCACGGAACCATCGAACACGCCTAGACCTCCTTTGAATATGCCACATGCACCAGAGCTACCCAAGCGATCCTGGCTGGTTGGCGCTGTCAATCGCGGCCTTTCGACCATTTGGAAAAAGGGCTGGCTCGACCACCCCCAGATCGATGACGACCATCTGATCGACCGCATCAGCCAGGAAACAGGGCTGTCTGATTTCGGAGATGACTGGTTCAGACGGCCTTTGAAGAAGATGGTTCAGGCACTGCACGAGGAGGCGCGTCTCAACCAGCTCGGCGCTTTCGTCGCCGAAGGGCAAATCAAAAAAGTGCTGCGCGATCGTCTCTGGGCGCAGCACTGGTTCGACACGCACCCCGAAATATTACAGCAACCCCTGCCCCGCCCGGTCATCGTCGTCGGGCCGATGCGGTCCGGCACCACACGCCTGCACAGGCTGCTCGCGTCCGACGAGCGCTTTGCCCATATGCGCTTTTTCGAGGCGGTCAGCCCGACACCAAAACCCAATTACCGTCGGGGCGACACCGACCCCAGACCGCTTACGGCGAAACGGATATTGTCCGCCGTGCACCGTGCAAACCCGCGTACGGCCGCCATCCATCCCACTGCACCGATGGAGCCGGAAGAAGAACTCGGCCTGCTGGTCGCGTCGGCCTGGGGCATGAAGCATGAGGCGCAGTGGATGATCCCCAGCTACGGACGCTGGAGCGAGCAACAGGACGCCACACCCGCCTATCAGCATCTCGCCAAGCTGTTGCGTCTCATCAGCTGGGCGCGCGGCGACACGGCCCCCCGGCCCTGGGTTCTGAAGACACCGCAACATATGCTGGATCTTCCTGCCCTGCTGCAGACGTTTCCAGACGCACGGCTCATTTTCATTCACCGCGACCCGGTTCGTGTTGTCGGCAGCGCTTGCTCGCTGGTCTGGAACCAGATGATCATTCATAGCGATCATGTCAAAGGCGGCTGGGTGGGCCGCGAATGGTTGCGCAAAACCGGGCTTCAGATCGACCGGATGCGGTCGGCACGGGATGATATCAGTCCATCCAACATGATCGACGTCCATTATTCGCAGATGGACAGCGACTGGGAACAGGTGATGACGCGCATTTACGATTTTCTGGCGATGGACATCGGCCCCGCCCTGCCCGCAATGCGCCGCTATATCCATGAAGCGACCCGGCAAGGAAAGGCGCGACCCCACAGGTATCAACTCGCCGCCTTCGGCCTCGACAAACATACCGTGCAAGAGCGGTTTTCCAGCTATATTGACGATTATGATCTGGCGGCGAGCAAACCTCCCTCGCGCATCCAGTTTTCGGCACCGACAGTCACTGGGAAACGAAGCCCGGCACTATAATTAAACAGTTTTGCAAAAGGACTTGCCGAGTGCCCACACCGGTGCTAGGTGCGCCGCTCACCCGCCGGAAAGAGTGCTTCAAATGCCTCAACCGGCCGCCAGAGCGGGCGTAGCTCAGGGGTAGAGCACAACCTTGCCAAGGTTGGGGTCGAGGGTTCGAATCCCTTCGCCCGCTCCAGTTTTCTCCCAGAAAACCAACGGTTTGAACCTCCCGAAGCTCGCGAGGAACTGGTGACAAAGCTCTCTCCGTTGACCATTGTCACCACATTGTCACCAGCGTGAAGACTGCTCCGGGCATCTCGGGGAAGCTCCCGGCGAGACACTGAAAATTTCCGCATCATTTCGGGCTTCGATGAAGCGGCAGCGCAATGGCACTTCATTCGCAGTGGCACGGTGACGTTCGCGTGAATCACCGTTCGGTGCATGCCAGTTCAACACACTCATGTGAGCAACGGATTGCGGACTTTCTGCACAGAACCACTCGCTCGCACTAGCCGCTGATCCCTGGGCTCGTAGCCTGTCCTACTTCAATCAACCCGTGAAGGGTCCGCTACGCATGCGCGTGCGGCCGCAGCTGAGCTGCGGTGATTGCGGCCAGCCCCCGGCCGGTGGGGCGACTGTCGAGCGGGGTGGTCCCGCTCCAAGGCAGGAGCCGCAACATGCCACTGGCAACCGCACAATCGCTTGGCTGGAACCTCTCCCGGACGCTGATGACGGTCATCGTCCTCATCGAAACCAATCAAGGCTACTTCGTCATCCCCGCCGACGAATTTGATGGCGACCCCGAGCAGGTGGTTCGCGAATATGATCCCTTCGCCCGCTAAACTCAGGCGCATTTCGCCTTTTCGGCCTGCTCTCTGCCGTGCTAGTCTTGCATCGCAGATTGCGCTGAGGTGGTGGTGGCGAGCGCGTCCAGGCAAGGGACGCTTATGACCTTTCTCCTCATCCTCGGGGCCGTTGCCGGTCTCTACATGCTTGCGCTGCTGTTCCGCCTCGCGAGCTATGCACTGCCTGTCTATGCCGGCATCGGCTGTGCATTCCTGCTGCTCCGCCATGATTTTGGGCATCTCGCCGCCATCGTTGGCGGTCTAACGGCGGGCATTGCCACCCTACTGCTCGGCCAATGCCTCATCGCCTTTATTCGTTCACCCTTGCTGCGTGCCGGAATCGCGCTCCTGTTTGCCATTCCGGCAGCCGTCGCAGGCTTTCAAGCCGCACATGCCCTTGGATCGCTGGCAACGGACAACAGCGCGCTGCTGGCAGTTCTCGGATCAATCGCTGCCTTGGCGACATCCATCTCGGCATGGCGAAGCATGACGATGACCGGGCCTGATACGCCCGTTTCACCGAATTTCGCCGGCCCGGTGAGTGGGCATGCTCATGCCGCCCGATCAACGTTGACCGAGTGAGGGCGTGAAAGGGGCAATTGCGGCGTTCTTGTAGCTCCTGCTGGTTTGCCCAGCGGGGCTTGCAGATCTGCGCCTGCCTTCACTCAAACATTTGCATGCAATCGGCATCTGGCATCCTTTCCGGCGGAACCGACCAGTGGGGCCTCTTTCGATCCGCGCCCATGTCAGCAAGGCGCTTCGCTTGGCAGGCTTGCCGCAACGGTGCTTGCCGAACTTTCTTCCCCCGGCGTGCCGCCGTTCCTCGCGAGACAAGAAAGCCCGGCCACGCCGTCCTTCGCTAACGCTGCGGGCTGACGCTGCGGCGCCTGCCACTGGCTGACCTTCATCCGCGCATCGAGGCCGCACTGGCGCGGTCCCGTCCAACGGAAAGGAAATACCCATGGCAAAGATCGGCAACTTCAAGATGGTTTCGGGCGAACTCCGGGGCCAGATCGTCACTCTCGCAGTTCAGGCCAAATCAGTGCGGATCGTCGCGGAAGAAAATGCCAGCGGCAATGCCCCCACCCACCGGGTCCTCATTGGCGACGTCGAAATCGGTGCAGCCTGGAAGAAGCACACCCAGGACGACCGGCCCTACCTTTCGGTGAAGCTCGACGACCCCAGCTTCACGGCCGCAATCTTCGCTCAGCTCTTCGAGGCCGAGGACGGCAGCCATGATCTGGTCTGGAACCGCCCCAGCCGCCGCAACGACCACTGACGCCACCAAGTCATCGCCCGGGTAACACCGGGCGATGACGAATCCCTAGTATATTGGGTGGCAGTATATTAGGGTAACGCCGACCCACGAAGCATGACGCTTCGGGAGAATTTTGCTACAAATCTAAGGCGATTGCGACACGCCAGTGGGCTTTCGCAGGAGGAATTGGCGCATCGTGCCGGACTCAATCGCAACTATGTCGGCCTCCTCGAACGCGCAGCCAATTCGCCAACGCTCGATACGATTGAGCGACTCGCAGCAGAACTTGTCGTTGATCCCGTGCGGTTTTTCGAAAAACCTGGTGGGCGTTGAACGCAACTGCGTTCCATTTCACCGATTCACAGCGTCTATTTTACATTTTCTCAACGACAACAGGCAGATCATTGCCTCCGGAAGCCGTTTATCGCGGCGGCTCAGGCTCAGCGTTGTACGATGCAACGTATAACGCTCTGCCAGATTCGGAATAAGTTCGCCCTGCTTCCCTGCTCGCCTTGCAGAGGCGCAGAGACTATACTGATTTTGCTTAAAGGAGGGACCTATGTCGGCTCCTGATTTTGCTGAGCAACCGCCGCAAATGGACCGTCTGAGCGCTTATGATGAGCGCCATCTGGTTACCTACCTTCGTCTGCTTGATGCCGAAAAAGACGGTGCGTCATGGGAGGAAGCGGTGTCGATCATTTTTGCGATCGACCCGGCTCGGGAGCCCGATCGCGCGCGCCTGGTCTATGATAGCCACCTCGCACGCGCCAGGTGGATGATGCACAGCGGTTACAAGCAACTTCTGGTCCCGCGCACACAATAGAGCTGCGTATATCGCACCGGTCCTGGACAATCGATTGTGCCCGAACGCTGGATAGCGCGGAACTGACTCGGGCACTTCTCCGCACGTGCCTCTGAAATGATTGTTCGATTCCAAAAACCTCACAGGAGAGGGGCGATGGAGGAGCAGCCGGACTGGCGTTCGGAGAGTTACGCCAAGGCATTTGAAACCTATGACCGCGCGGATTTCGCGCAGGAGTTCCTGCGCCGCAATCCTGAATACCGCGACCAATATGCTGAAGCCGTTGTCGCTGCGCCTCTCGCGCTGAGCCGTCTGGCTCGGCACTGGGGGTTGGTCTTTCGCTGCGGACCCTGATCTCCCGCCGAACCACGTCCCGATAATCTGGCACCCATCTACAGCAGCCAGCGTCATCCTTCTGCGCGCGGCTCCATTCCCTTGCAACGGTTGCAGCCAAGCTGAAATTGTCGGGAGCATGAACATCGCGACCGAGCACCGCGATGAGGAATGGCGGCATCTCGTCCTGTCGGCGGGCAAGCGCCGCTACCGCCTGAATATTTGTGGCAAGATGACAGAGGCCGAACCGCTCGCCTATGTCCTTCCGGGCGATGCTTTGTGGGAAACGCGCCAAGCTGCTGTTTCCGCCTTTCATTGTCATCTCCGGCTCGGACAGGTGGGCAAGCTCCCAATTTCCCTTGCGCCCGGCGCTTCAGAGCATTGGCGCCTCGTCCAATGGCTGCGGCTGCTTGATGCGCTGTCCGGCGGTGCGAGCGCGCGCGAACTGGCCATTGAACTGATCTCCCGCGATGCAGGCCGGTATTCGGCCGCCGAATGGGACACGTCGAGCGAGCGCAAGCGGATTGCGCGCTGGCAGCGACAGGCGCTCGCCATGCGCGACGGCGGCTATCGCGCCCTATTGAGCGGCCACTGATCGGGACATTCGGCAAGGCTGCCCTATGTCCGTTCACCCACGCCTCTGAAATTCTCAAATCTCGCCTCCTGCCCGCCGGTCCAACCCCCTGTGTCCGGCACTTCACAGGAGATCCTTCATGGATGGAGATTTCGTCCCGGTAATCCCGCGCTATGTCAGGACACCAGATGCTGCTGTGCATCTGGGCCTATCGGCACGCACGCTTGAAAAACATCGGTGCTACGGAACCGGTCCGGCGTTTCACAAGCTTGGGCGGCGCATCGTTTACGCTATCGTCGACCTCGATGCCTGGGCGCAAAATGGGCGTCGCAATTCAACATCCGACCCTGGCCAAGGTGTTTGCCTGTCCGCACGCCCGGTGCGCCGTTGATGCGTTCGGTAACCACCCAGCAACAGCTCGACCTGTTCTACTCGATGCCCGGGGACATTGCCGCGCGCGATGCCCAGGATTTGATGGCGTGGCCCTTCTTCAGCCTAGCCAAGTCGCGGCGCTCCGCACCCATCGACTTTTCGATGGGGGCGACATGGATCTCGGTCGAAGCCGTGCCTGAGCACGGCATGGCGACCATCTGGGATGCCGATATTCTGATTTGGGCAGCGAGCCAGCTTGTTGAAGCGCGCGATGCTGGGCGTCCGACATCGCGGCACATTTCTGCACGTCCGCATGAGATTCTGACTTTCATCGGGCGTGGCACCGGCAAGGACCACTATGAGCGGCTGCGCGCAGCGCTTGACCGCCTGCAATCAACAACCGTGGCCACGTCGATCCGTCAGCAGCACCAGCGCCGCCGTCACCGTTTTTCCTGGATCAACGAGTGGCGGGAAACCCTCGACGACCGCGGGCGTGCCATCGGCATCGAGCTAATTCTTCCGGACTGGTTCTACGCCGGCGTGCTTGATCGCGGTCTGATCCTGACCATCGACCGTGCCTATTTCGCGCTGACGGGCGGCGTTGAGCGCTGGCTTTACCGCATCGTGCGCAAGCATGGCGGACATCAGCGTGGTGGCTGGAGCTTCGATATTCCGCACCTTCATCTCAAATCAGGCGCGCTGTCGCCGCTCAAGCAATTTGCGTTCGAGCTGCGCACCATCGTCCGCCGCCAGTCGCTCCCGGGCTACCAACTCACGCTCGAACACAGCTTCGGCCGCGAGCGGCTGATCTTCAAACCTATCCCCGTCGACCCGTTCGTCGCCGCTGCCCAGCGCGTCGGTCTCCCTGTGGAGAAGTTGCCATGACATTCGGCCTATCAAAAACCGCCGGACTCGGCCCATCGAAAACCCGATCCTCGGCCTATCGAAAACCCGGACCATGCCGAAACCCGCAGAAATCTGCGGTAAATCGGCATCCCTCTAACAATGCTAATAGAATAGAATCCTTCGGATTCTTGCTAACGGCATTGCGGTCTGTGGAAAATCGTGCCGGTCCGGCCCTGCCGACTGCCCGTATCCGGCTTGCCAAGGGCATGATGGCGGGAGGGCAGCCATGAGCCCCCAATCGGCGCAGCGCCTCAGCACGTCGCAGGCTGCCAAGTCACCACCAGCAAGCGCGCTGACCGAGGTCGAAGTGACCTGGATCGAGAAGCGCTACGAACAATGGATACGCTTCGGGCGCATCGCGGCGGACACCATCATCAACCGCCGCACGCGCGTCATCGCCTTCCGTCCCGGCGCGGTCTTCGCTTTCGTGCGTTGGACCTCGAACGACTTTGGCACGATCCATTCACGCATCGACATTGTGACGGCAGTTGCACCGGGCGAGGCCCACACGACGTTGCCGTTTGTCCGTCCGGGCGGCGACATCCTGCTGCACATCGAGGGCTGGCCTAAAGTCTCACAGGTGCTGCAGGCGATCGATGCTGTCGAAGCTGCCGGTGTTGATCCGTGCGACGCATCGCCCGATCACTGGCGCCATGTCGGCAACCGGCTGAACGCCGGAATGCCGTTCCGGGCATACACGGCGGAGCGGCACGCGGCATGGCTCCGGCGCAAGGCGCTCGAACCATGAGCCGCCGCCGCTATGTTCGCGCCACGATCGTGTGGGCCAGCCTGTTCAGCGCCGGGTTCGCAGCCATCGCAGTGTTGTCGCCGCGACCACGCCTGATGTGGAACGCAAGCGCCAGTGCGCCGGTCGGGCTTTATAGCCTCGACACCGATGCACGTCCAAGGCTTGGCGACCTCGTCGCCATTGCGCCTCCGGCTGCGACTGCGCTGATGATGGCCGAGCGCCACTATTTGCCCATCGGCGTGCCGCTCATGAAACATGTCGCAGCACTGCCAGGGCAACAGGTCTGCCGCGTCGGCGCTGCTGTCTCGGTGGAAGGGCAGCCCGCTGCCGTGGCCAAAGCCCGCGACAGACTGGGTCGGCGTTTGCCCCGCTGGCAGGGCTGTCACCGCGTTCGGCCCGGCGAATTGTTCCTGCTGAACCCTGCGCCTGACAGTCTCGATGGGCGCTATTTCGGCGCACTGCCCGCAGCCGGTCTCATCGGCACGGCGCATCCCATCCTCACTCGTGATGCACCTGACCAGCCTCTTCGCTGGCGTGGCTTCGGTGCATCCGGTGCGCCCCCAACCACCAACCAGGAGCACAGACCATGTTGATCGGCATCTTCCATTCCGCGCAGGACAGTTTCACCGGTCGTATCCGGACCCTCCTCTTCGATGCTGACGTGACGCTCGTCCCAGCCCCATCGAACGACAGCGACAATGCACCCGACTGGCGCGTTCTGCTCGGCGATGCTGACACCGGAACTGAAATCGGTGCTGGCTGGAACCGCACGGGCGAGCGCGCCGGTGCCTTTGTCGCGGTGCAAATCGACGACCCGGCATTTGCCCAACCCCTGCGCGCCAACCTGCTTCGCTCCATGTCCCGCGACGACGAGCATCATCTGCTCTGGTCGCGTCCGACCAATCGCGATCGGAAATAGGCCATGCCTGGTGCTCCGCGTCGCATTCGCCGGTGTTTCGCAGTTCGGATTGCCGTTCGGCTGCGCCTTCACCTTCTCCTTTCCGGCACTTGTTTCGGTCTCGCCTTGGCAGCATCGATCACCCCGGTTGCCGCCGCGCAGACGGTGCCAGACCAGTTCGCAGCGCATCCCTATGCACCGCAAGTCGCAGAGGCATCGCAGCGCTTCGGCATTCCCGAACTCTGGATATGGACGGTGATGCGGGTCGAAAGTCGCGGCAATTCGCGCGCGGTTTCGCCTGCAGGAGCCGTCGGGCTGATGCAGATCATGCCCGGCACCTGGTCGATGCTGAGCGCCCGGCATGGCCTTGGCTCTGACCCATTTGATGTGCGCGCGAATATCCTCGGAGGTGCGGCCTATCTGCGCGCCATGTGGGATCGGTATCGCGATGTCAGCCTGATGTTGGCGGCCTACAATGCAGGACCGGGCCGTGCTGACGATTATGCTGCCGGTCGTCGAAGGCTTCCGGCAGAAACCGTCAACTACGTCGCCCAGATCGCACCCAGTCTTGGCATGGGCGGCGTCGCTTCGCCTGCCGCCATGCCACCCGTAACTGCTTATCCCTGGCGTCAGGCTGCATTGTTCACACAGCGCCGCGATGGAGAAGCGGAGAGCAATGACGATGCCGTCGATGCGCAGCCGCAGCGCGCCCAGCTTGCATCGCCATCGGCCTCTTTGCCGTCACCGAACCCCGCGCCGCATCCCCTGTTTGTGTCGCTTTCATCGCGAAATCCGTGATGGGGTACTCCAGCGCATCTCTGACGGTTCGGGCGTCGTGTCGGACAGGCATGGCGGGGAGGCATGTGTTCGAGCGAGAGAGCAATTTTGGAGGGCAAGATAAAAGGACTGCCAGCAGGCTGGTCCTATGTGGCTGGGATGATTGGCAAATATTGTATGACAAGAAAGCATGGCGGCCATACGCCGCTTTGAATTCGGCTTTGTTTTCAACGCAAAACAGTATGGCAAGCCGCCCATGAGCTGGGACGACAATGAATTTCGTGTCCGGCCGGGAAGGGGGAGGGATAGCGGCAAGGGCGCAGGCCAAAGAGGCCAGAAGCTGGCGGCACAGGTACGCCGTGCTGCAGCACGATCAGGCCAAACGCGCCTACGCAGAGGCGGGTCGCGAACCGGTCGAAGCTCTGGCAGAGTGGGTCGAGGCCGGCTTGCGCTTGCCGCTATGCGACACCGCTCGCCAGGTCAGCGGCGCGTTACTGTCCTAGCCCGTATCGTCCGGCACAAAGGCGCGCAATTTCGCGCCGCGCCGCTCGCTCGCCATATCTCCTATCTCGAACGCGACGGGGTGACCCGCGACGGGCGCGATGCATTCATGTTCGATGCCCGCTCTGAGGAGAGTGATCGCGATGCCTTTGCTGAACGGTGCGAGGATGACCGGCACCACTTCCGCTTCATCGTCAGTCCGGAAGATGCCGGCAACATGCAGGACCTGCGGGACTTCACCCGCGAATTGATGATCGACATGGCCAAGGATCTCGGCACCAAGCTGGACTGGGTGGCGGTCGACCATTGGAACACCGACAATCCGCACATTCATATCCTTGTGCGCGGTGTGGCTGATGACGGCACCGACCTCGTCATCGACGGCGGCTATATCAGTGACGGCCTGCGCCGCCGCGCCGAGGAGCGCGTAACGCTTGAACTTGGACCGCGCAGTGAACTCAATATCCGGACCGCGCTTGAACGCGAAGTCGATGCCGAACGGTGGACTGGTCTTGACCGCCAGCTCGTGAAGCTCGGCGAGGACATGGCGGGACGGGTCGACCTTCGCCCTGGCAGCGATGGCGAACCCGGCATGCGCCGTCTGCTGATCGGCCGTGCCGCCAAGCTGGAACAGCTCGGGCTTGCCTCCCGCGAAGGTCCTGCAGTCTGGACCATTGACCCCGGTGCTGAGCGCGCCTTGCGCGATCTTTCGGTCCGCAACGACATCATAAAGACCATGCACCGTGCCATGACCCGGGACGGCGGACGCTTCGATCCATCTGCCCTCGCGCTGCACTCAAAGGCGCCCAGCGACCCCATTGTCGGGCGTCTGGTCGAGCGCGGCCTCCAGGATGAGCTGGCGGGCAGTGCCTACGCCATCGTCGATGGCACCGATGGCCGCACGCATCACTTACGCTTCGACGACATGGACATGACCGGCGATGCGAGACCGGGATCAATCGTCGAGCTCAGATCATGGGAGGATGCCAAAGGTCAGACCCGGCTCTCGCTGGCAACGCGGTCGGACGTCGCCCTTACAGACCAGATCACATCGCCAGGCGCAACATGGCTCGATCGCCAGCTCGTTGCGCGCGAACCGGTCACCACTGGCAATGGCTTCGGGCTTGAGGTGCGCAATGCGATGGAGGCCCGCACACAGCATCTCGAAGCGCAGGGACTCGCACGGCGGCAGGGTCAAAGGCTGATCCTCGCGCAGGACCTGATCGGCACGCTCCGAAACGAAGAGCTTTCATCGACCGCGCAGGCGATCGCCACACGGACCGGGCTTGAGCACAAATCTTCGACGCAGGGCGAATATGTCAGCGGAATCTACCGCGAGCGCGTGACATTGGCGTCCGGGCGGTTCGCCATGATCGATGACGGCATGAGCTTCCAGCTCGTGCCGTGGCGGCCAGCGCTCGACAAGCATCTGGGGCAACACATCACAGGCACCATGTCGCCCGGCGGGACGGTCGATTGGAGCTTGGGGCGCGGGCGGGGGATCGGCCTGTGACGCACCATTCCAGACAGAACCAAAGCCTATGAATGACAAGATCCTCTGGGGCCAGATACTGGCTGTGTTCGCGATCATCCTGCTCACCATCTGGAGCGCTACCCAGTGGACCGCCGCAGCACTCGGTTATCAGCCGGAACTGGGGGAGCCCTGGTTCTGGATCGGCGCTTCCCCCATCTATCCGCCTCCGGCCTTCTTCTGGTGGTGGTTCGCATTCGACGCCTATGCGCCCTCGGTCTTCGTGCACGGCGCATTCATTGCCGTCTCGGGCGGCTTCCTGTCCTTCATCGTCGCCATCGCCATGTCCATCTGGCGCGCACGCGAACGCCGCAAGGCAGAAACATTCGGCTCAGCCCGCTGGGCCAATGCAGGTGAAATCCGCAAGGCGGGCATGCTCGGCGATGCCGGCGTAATCCTTGGCAGGTTCGGCGGATCGTATCTGCGCCACGACGGCCCCGAACATGTCCTCTGCTTCGCGCCCACTCGGTCGGGCAAAGGTGTCGGTCTGGTCGTTCCAACGCTGCTGACCTGGCCGGGATCGGCGATCATTCACGACATCAAGGGCGAGAACTGGCAGCTCACGGCAGGCTTCCGCGCTCGCCATGGCCGGGTCCTGCTGTTCGATCCGACCAATCCTGCTTCCGCCGCCTACAACCCTTTGCTCGAGGTCCGGCGCGGCGAATGGGAAGTGCGCGATGTGCAGAATGTCGCCGACGTGCTGGTCGATCCTGAAGGCAGCCTGGAGAAGCGTAACCACTGGGAAAAGACCAGCCACGCTTTGCTTGTCGGCGCGATCCTTCACGTGCTTTACGCCGAGAAGGACAAATCGCTCGCCGGGGTTGCAGCGTTCCTGTCCGATCCGCGCTGCGGGATCGAAACGACGCTGCACCGGATGAAAGCCACCCGGCATCTTGGTGACAAAGGTGTCCACCCCGTCGTGGCCGCAGCGGCGCAGGAATTGCTCAACAAATCGGACAATGAGCGGTCCGGTGTCCTGTCGACCGCCATGTCCTTCCTCGGCCTCTACCGGGATCCGGTGGTAGCGAAGGTCACCAGCGCATCCCATTGGCGCATCGCCGATCTGATGTCCGGTCCCCACCCTACTTCGCTGTATCTTGTCATTCCGCCAGGCGACATCAGTCGGACCAAGCCCCTGATCCGGCTCATCCTCAACCAGATCGGTCGCCGCCTTACGGAAGACCTCACACCTGGCAACCGACGTCAGCGGTTGCTTCTCATGCTCGACGAGTTTCCTGCACTCGGCCGGCTTGACTTCTTCGAGAGCGCTCTCGCTTTCATGGCTGGCTACGGGATCAAGGCGTTCCTGATCGCTCAATCATTGAACCAGATCGAGAAGGCCTATGGCCAGAACAACGCCATTCTCGACAACTGCCACGTCCGCGTGAGCTTCGCGACCAATGACGAGCGCACGGCCAAGCGGATTTCCGACGCCTTGGGAACCGCCACGGAAATGCGGGCCATGAAAAACTATGCAGGGCACCGGCTTTCGCCGTGGCTGGGGCACCTCATGGTGTCGCGCTCGGAGACCGCCCGGGCCTTGCTAACGCCTGGCGAGGTCATGCAACTCCCGCCCGACGATGAGATCGTCATGGCCGCCGGAATCCCGCCGATCCGTGCGCACAAGGCCCGCTATTTCCTTGATCCGCGTTTCACCATGCGTGTCCTCGATCCGCCGAAGCCACTACATCAAACCATCGCGAAAGGTGCAGGAGATGATTGGTCTGGCCTGAAGCCCGTTGAGGCCGAGCAGCTTCCCCAGGTTCGCAAAGCCAATGGAAAGTCGAAAGCCGAAAATCAGGCCGAGAACAGCGGCATTCGCCAGGAACCCGGTATGCCCGAGCATGAGAATATTGCGCCAGAGCCGGATCGCCCGTTCAACCCGTTCGATCCCGACGCCGACTCATCCCCGGATGAGACTGCGCAGAACCGGCAGGCCATTGACCGGGCCATGCGGCGCAATGCGCGCAATGCCTCGCTCGATCCAGATGATGGAATAGAGCTGTGAAGAAGCCTGATCGCCAGAAGATGACATTCCGGATCGATGCCCACCTGGCTCGACAGCTTTCGGAGCGTGCGCGGTCCAGACGGGTCTCGCAAACGGAAGTCCTCGAAGCCGCGCTCGCTTCGATGCTCACGCCCGACCATGAGGAACGGGTCGAGGCAGTGCTGACCAAACGGCTTGACCGCATTTCGCGGCAGCTTGAGCGGCTTGAATGGCATGTCGAGCTGTCGAATGAAGCGTTTGCGATCTTCGTGCGGTTCTGGCTGACCAGCAATGCTCCGTTGCCCGACGAGGCAATGCGGGCGGCACAGGCAAGCGGGAAAAAGCGGTATCAGGCCTTTGTGGAGTCCCTAGCGCGGCGAATGGAGGCGGGGCCTAAGCTGCGGGATGAAGTTGAGATGTGAACAGACCAACCTCTGTCTGACTGACCGCCATTGACGTCTTCACTCCGTCAATGGCGTAGTCCCCGACCTCGGAATTTTCGGAATTGCTCGGCATGTCGGTTCCGCTACCTTGAGAGTCAGTCAGTTCGGCTGGCGTTGGCTGGGCGTTGCCTTCGCCGCGGCCGCGTCCCGCGCAGCGGCATCCGCGCGCATATCTTCAACCTCTTCGCGCAGCTCGCCAATCGTGCGCACCAGTTCGGTCTCCGTCGCCATCAGCCGCTGCGTCTGTGCGCGCAGAGCCGCTTCGCGCGCCTCTGCCCCTGCATCCTGGCTGTTCATTGACCAGAGCGAAATGCCTACTGCCACCACAGAGACAAACACCGCGAGAATTGTTGCATATAGGGTGTTTCTGGCGATCTTAAGGCCTTGCTTCGCGGCATTGAAGGACTGCTCCGCACTGTCGCTGAAATCAACCACTGCTGCGGTAGCCGTGTCATTCAAGGTGCGTTGCATCTCTGCCGTGGCCGCCGCCAGATCACGCATCTGCCCGATCTGATCGGCAACCTCGCCCAATATCTCGTTGGTATCGTAAATCGGGTTGCGCGGAATCTCCGGCATCCTGAACGGTGCAGGCTCTGGCCGCATCGATTTCAGCACGTCCGACAGATGGCTCGACGCACTCACGTTGGCCGCAAGACCTGCGCCGATCACCCCCTGCATCCGCTCGCTGAGGCCCGACATCATACCTTTAAGCCGCGCTTTGTTCGCGGCCAGTTGCCCGCGAATGCCCCGTGCCAGAAACTCTGCGTCGCTCTCTCCCTCGCCCTGCTCCATCGGCACGCTCATCAGGGCAAGATCAAAGCCTTTCCCCTTCTCGTTGCGATCCTCGACAAACTCATCCCGGTTTTTCTCGATGATGGCCCGCACGATCGTGCGTCGCGCATCCGCGTCCAACGCGCTGACCTCCTCCCGCGTCAGAGGCTCATCTTCACCGGTACGCACCACCGCCAGAATGACCTCACTTGCTAGCTCGTCCGCTGGCAGATCACCATCCTGATCCGCTTCGCCAAGATCGCGCAATGCGCCAAAGCCCAGACCACGCTGGAACAGCTCGCCGTGCGGCGCGACTTCGCCAATCAACACTTTGGGAATTATGAATTCAGGGAACGATTTTTTCTCGGATTCCATGCAGTCACGCCCCTATTGCCGATCATCTGTCCGATTTTGACCGGCCATTCCACTTCTTCCTGCCACGTCGATTAGATTATTGCAAAAAAGGGGCATTTTGCCACAATCCATACATGGAAATTAGCCGCCGCCTTCGCAATCTGCTCATGGAGTACCTATCGGCAAATTCCGTCTTGCGCGAAATCGAAGATGAATTTGAATCCGCCGAGGTGCCCCTCGGCCCACCGCCCGAACAGACAGGCCTGCAACAAGGCCAGCGACGCCAACTTGTGCAATCCTATTACAACGGCCTGGACTTCACGGCTCCCGCCGATATTCGCAAGTTCCTCACCGTCCTTGCCGTGTTCATGGGTAACCTCGAACGCCAGATCGGCCAGACCTATCCGTGGAGCAGCACCGACGACACTTATCCGCGCCAGCAGCTCGACAAGTTCCAGCAACAACTTGCGCGCGACGGATATGAATATCGATCAGGCACTATCGTGCCAGTGACCGCCGCCGCACGACTCGCTGACGCTAAAGCGATCGCAGAGCAGTTTGATGCTGCCCACATCACGGACCAGATTAAGCGCATCGAAGCCTCGATCGACGCCGATCCGGCACTGGCAATCGGCACCGCCAAGGAGCTGGTCGAAAGCTGTTTCAAGACGATCCTGCGCGAGCGCAACATCGCGTATGACAAGGAAGACCTACCCCAGCTTGGTAAAAAAGCCTTTGCGTCGCTTAAGCTTTTACCAGATGACGTGCCCGATGCAGCCAAGGGCGCGAAGACCATCAGGGTCTTGCTCAGCAATTTGGCGACGGTCGTGCAAGGATTGGCCGAAGTGCGCAGTCTATATGGCACTGGTCACGGTCGAGATGGTAAAGCAAGAGGCGTCAGCTCACGGCACGCGAGACTTGCAGTCGGAGCCGCAAGTGCGCTCGTGACCTTTGCCTTCCAAACGCACTTAGAGTCCCCTGCAGAGAGTGGAGACAAATAGCGCAGCCTCTAACGCCTTTTTGCGCGGTCGCTGAGCCATGGACGCGCGGCGTTTATTTTTCTGATTCTCAAGGTTTGAAATCCAGCAAAATACGCTCAAGCCTGTTTTTCTGCGCCCGAGTACTACGACGCTAAATCCCTGTTGAATCTCGCCCTTTTCTGCGTCTCTTAATCGTCCCCGTCGAGCAGGGTGATCATACCCCGCTCTTATAGCGGGATATCCAATGGGCGCTGAGCCAGTCAAAATCGAAGCACGTTCACGTGGGGCACGCATGCTGCGCACCGCGATGGGTGCGTCGATAGCAACCTGGCTTGCCGACCCGCAGGTTATCGAGATCATGCTCAATCCCGATGGCCGGCTCTGGGTCGACCGTTTGGGCGAAGGTCTCGCCGACAGCGGTGAACTGCTTACTGCTGCCGATGGCGAGCGCATCATACGCCTGGTCGCTCATCATGTCGGAGCCGAAGTTCACGTCGATGCTCCCCGTGTGTCGGCGGAGCTGCCCGAAAACGGAGAGAGGTTTGAGGGCTTGCTGCCACCGGTGGTGGCCGCACCGACCTTCGCGATCCGCAAACCCGCCATCGCAGTGTTTCTGCTCGAAGACTATGTGGGTGCCGGGATCATGTCCATTCCAGAGGCTGCAATGCTTCGCTCCGGCGTGGCTGACCGCCTGAACATCCTGGTTGCGGGCGGAACCGGTACCGGCAAAACCACCCTAACAAATGCTCTGCTCGCCGAGGTCGCCAGAACCACGGATAGGGTCGTGCTCATCGAAGACACCCGCGAGCTGCAATGCTGCGCGCCGAACCTCGTGGCGATGCGGACAAAGGATGGCGTGGCGTCGCTATCCGACCTCGTCCGATCCAGCCTCCGTCTGCGCCCCGACAGAATCCCGATCGGTGAAGTGCGCGGCGCCGAGGCGCTCGACCTCCTCAAGGCCTGGGGGACTGGCCACCCCGGCGGGATCGGGACGATCCATGCAGGAAGCGCCATGGGCGCACTCCGGCGGATGGAGCAATTGATCCAGGAAGCGGTCGTCACCGTTCCGCGCGCCCTGATTGCCGAGACCATCAACCTCGTCGCCGTGCTGGTGCGCGAGGGCAAGGGGCGACGTCTCGCCGAACTGGCCCGCGTCGACGGGCTCGACCCTGTCACCGGTGATTATCGCCTGATCCCCGCCACCCAAACTCAAGGAGACTTTCAATGACCCGTACCCTCCGGCGTGGCACCGACCGTGTTTCGCTCGCAGCTGCCGCAGCATTTGTAATGGTGGCGACCTCTACCCCAGCACTTGCTGGTGGATCGTCGATGCCGTGGGAAGCGCCACTGCAATCGATCCTTGAGAGCATCGAAGGGCCGGTCGCCAAAATCGTTGCGGTGATCATCATCATCGTCACCGGCCTCAGCCTTGCGTTCGGAGATACGTCCGGTGGTTTCCGTCGGCTGATCCAGATTGTCTTCGGACTGTCGATCGCCTTTGCCGCATCGAGCTTCTTCCTCAGCTTTTTCAGCTTCGGCGGTGGAGCGCTGATCTGATGCCACCGGCTGACGACATCCCCGGCTTCTACGCGCCGGTACACCGCGCGCTGGCAGAGCCGATTTTGTTGGGCGGTGCCCCTCGTGCTCTGGCCATCGTCAATGGGACATTGGCGGGCGCGATCGGCCTCGGCTTGCGGCTGTGGCTCGCGGGCCTCGCGATATGGGCAATCGGACACGCGCTCGCTGTCTGGGCTGCGCGGCGCGATCCCCAGTTCGTCGATGTTGCGCGCCGTCACCTCAAATATCCGACGTGGGTGCAGCCATGATGTCGCTCCGCGAATACCGGGCCAAATCCGCCAGTCTGGCCGACTTCCTCCCCTGGGTCGCACTGGTGGGGCCGGGCGTGGTGCTCAACAAGGACGGATCGTTTCAGCGCACGGCGCGCTTTCGCGGTCCGGATCTCGACAGCGCCACGCCCGCAGAGCTGGTCGCCGTGACATCACGCCTCAATAATGCCCTGAGGCGACTGGGCTCGGGATGGGCCGTGTTCGTCGAAGCGCAGCGTGTCCCCGCACAGGCTTACCCGCACAGCAATTTTCCCGATCCCGTTTCGGCCCTGGTCGACATGGAGCGTCGTGAGCAGTTTCGCGAAGAGGGAGCGCACTTCGAGAGCGGCTACTACCTCACCCTATTGTGGATGCCGCCGCCGGAGGATGCGGCCCGCGCCGAAAGCTGGCTCTACGATGGAAAGGCGACCACTGGCGTCGATCCAAACGAGCTGGTTAAGTCCTTCGTTGATCGGACGGACCGCGTATTGCACCTTGTCGAGGGCTTCATGCCCGATGCGGGCTGGCTCGATGATCGCGCGACGCTCACCTATCTGCACAGCACTGTTTCCACCAAAATCCAGCAGGTCCGCGTTCCTGAAACGCCAGTCTATCTCGACGCCTTGCTGACCGACGAGCCGCTGACCGGCGGTCTCGAACCGAAGCTCGGGCAAGCCCATCTGCGCACGCTCACCATTACCGGCTTCCCGACTGCAACTTTTCCCGGACTGCTCGACGAACTCAACCGGCAGGCATTCCCATACCGGTGGTCGACCCGTGCGATCATGCTCGACAAGACCGATGCAACCAAGCTGCTGGCAAAAATCCGTCGCCAATGGTTCGCCAAGCGCAAATCGGTCGCCGCCATTCTCAAGGAGGTGATGACGAACGAGCAATCGGTGCTCATGGATTCGGACGCTTCGAACAAGGCAGCCGACGCCGACATGGCGCTTCAGGAACTGGGCGCGGACCATGCCGGCATCGCCTATGTTACGGCAACGATCACCGTCTGGGACCGCGATCCAGCGCTTGCTGCCGAGAAACTTCGTCTGGTCGAGAAGGTCATCCAGAGCCGCGATTTTACCTGCATGATCGAGGGCATGAACGCGATTGAGGCGTGGCTGGGATCGCTCCCCGGCCACGTCTACGCCAATGTCCGCCAACCTCCAATTTCCACTCTCAATCTCGCCCACCTGATCCCCCTGTCAGCTGTATGGGCGGGAGCGGAACGGGACGAGCATTTCGGTGACGCCCCCTTGCTTTACGGCAAGACCGAAGGCTCGACCCCGTTCCGCCTTTCCCTTCATGTCGGCGATGTCGGCCATACCCTTATTGTGGGACCAACAGGCGCGGGAAAATCAGTTCTCCTGGCGCTCATGGCGCTGCAGTTCCGACGGTATGCTGGTGCGCAGATTTTCGCCTTCGACTTCGGTGGGTCGATCCGGGCGGCAGCGCTCGGCATGGGCGGCGACTGGCAGGACCTCGGCGGTGCACTCGGCGGGGAGGACGAGGACAGCAAGGCCGTCGCCCTGCAGCCGCTCGCTCGCATCGACAACATAGGGGAACGCGCCTGGGCCGCCGAATGGCTGGCCGCGATGCTCGCCAACGAAGGCGTCAACATGGATCCGGCGGCAAAGGAACAAATCTGGTCGGCGCTCACATCGCTGGCGTCCGCACCGCCGTCGGAGCGCACCCTCACCGGACTGGCAGTTTTGCTGCAATCGCAGGAATTGAAGCAGGCGCTGTCTCCCTATCTCATTGGCGGTCCATGGGGCCGACTGCTCGATGCCGAGCAGGAGAGACTGGGGGAAGCCGCAGTACAGGCGTTCGAGACCGAGGGCCTCATCGGTGTGTCGTCAGCTGCCGCTGTGCTCGCCTATCTCTTTCACCGGATCGAAGGTCGGCTCGACGGATCGCCAACCATGATCATTATCGATGAAGGCTGGCTTGTGCTCGATAGCCCAGCCTTTGCCGCGCAGTTGCGCGAGTGGCTGAAAACGCTGCGCAAAAAGAATGCCAGCGTCATCTTCGCGACCCAGAGCCTTGCCGACATCGAGACGTCGGCCATCGCGCCGACCATCATCGAAAGCTGCCCAACGCGTATTTTTCTTCCCAATGAGCGGGCCGCCGAACCTCAGATTGCCAAGGTGTATGAGCGGTTCGGCCTGAATGACAGACAGATCGAGATCCTGAGCCGCGCCACGCCAAAGCGCGACTATTATTGTCAGTCACGACGCGGCAATCGCCTTTTCGAGCTGGGTCTTGGCGAAATCGCGCTCGCCTTCAGCGCAGCCTCTTCCAAGTCCGATCAGACGCGCATCGCCGAACTCGTTGCCGACCATGGCAGCGACGGCTTTGCAGCGGCCTGGCTCCGGCACCGCAGCCTCGAATGGGCGGCCGAGCTGCTTCCTCCCCGCCCGCCCGCACCACATGAGAAGGAACCCAGTCGATGAAAATGTCCCTGTCTTGCCGCACGGCGATCGCCGTCGGCCTTGCCACCGCGTTGGTCACTGGCACGCTGACAGCTGGCCCGGCCCATGCCCAGTTCGGAGGAATCGTCTATGATCCTTCAAACTATGCCCAGAATGTGATGACGGCCGCCCGGTCACTTCAGCAGATCAACAACCAGATTCAGCAGCTCCAGAACCAGGCCACCAGCCTGATCAACGAAGCGCGCAACCTCACGAGTCTGCCGATTTCCACGATCCAGACACTGCAAAGCCAGGTCGACCAGACCCGGCAGTTGCTCAACCAGGCACAGCGGATCGCGTACGACGTGACTGACGTCCAGCAGGTTTTCAACGGACGCTACAAGGGCACGGCTCTGTCAGCAGGACAAGCTCAGATGGTCGCCAATGCCAATGCGCGCTGGCAGGACAGCGTTGGTGCCTTCGAAGACGCAATGAAGGTGCAGGCTGGCATCGTGGGCAATCTTGGCGCCACACGCAGCTCGATCACCACTCTGGTTGGCGCCAGCCAGTCAGCCACCGGTGCGCTCCAGGCTGCACAAGCCGGTAACCAGCTGTTGGCGCTCCAGACCCAGCAGCTCGCCGACCTGACCGCAGCCATTGCAGCGCAAGGGCGCGCCCAATCGCTCGAAGCCGCCCGTAATGCTGCGACTGAGGCCGAAGGTCGCGAGCGGTTCCGGCGTTTCCGGACCCGCAATTGAGATGAGCCGGGTGGTCAAACTTGCGGCAGCAGGAGCATTCGGTGGCTTGCTCGCGGCGGTCGCGGTTGTTTCGGCTACCCGGCCGTCAACGCCACCTTCGACGCCGATCCTCGTCGCTGATGTGGTGCCGCACCGCAATTCCCATGCTGCTGAACTCAAGCGCTGCCGGACGATCACCGTGCCGGAATCGAGCTGCGACGCCGTCTGGGATGCCGAGCGTACGCGATTTTTCCATGGAAGGGAGCGTCAGCCATGAATGACACCGCCGTGATCGACCAATTTCTGGCGGTCTTCTCCCAGTATATCGACAGTGGCTTTGGTCTTCTCGGCGGCGAAGTAGCGTTCCTGTCTTCGACCCTGATCGTGATCGACGTAACCATCGCGGCGCTCTTCTGGGCCTGGGGCACGGATGAAGATGTGCTGCAGCGGCTGATCAAGAAGACACTCTACATCGGGACCTTTGCCTTCATCATCGGCAATTTCTCCAACCTCGCCGGGATCATGCTTCAGAGTTTTGCCGGGCTCGGCCTTCAAGCCAGCGGTAGCGGCATGGGCATCGGCGATTTCATGCGCCCGGGCGTCGTTGCTGCCACCGGACTCGACGCCGGCCAGCCACTGCTCGATGCGACCGCAGACTTGGTTGGCCCCGTCGGCCTGTTCACCAACTTCGTCCAGATCCTGATCCTGCTGATCGCTTGGCTCATCGTCGTGATCGCGTTCTTCGTGCTGGCGATTCAGGTCTTCGTCACGATCATCGAGTTCAAGTTGGTCACGCTGGCCGGTTTCGTACTGCTGCCTTTCGCCTTCTTCGGACGCACTGCTTTCATGGCTGAACGCGTCCTCGGTCACATCATTTCCTCAGGCATCAAGGTGCTCGTGCTGGCTGTCATCACCGGCATCGGAACAACGTTGTTCGCACAGTTCATCAACGCCGGATTGGGGGTTGAGCCTGACATCCAGCAGGTCATGGCCATTGCCCTTGCCGCCTTAACACTTCTTGGCCTCGGCATCTTCGGACCCAGCATCGCTAACGGAATCGTGGCGGGAGGCCCACAACTCGGCGCAGGCGCAGCCGCCGGGACGGCGATCGCTGCTGGCGCAACCCTCGCTGGCGGTGTCGCGGGCGCGAAACTCGCCGCTGGTGCGACAGGAACGGCCATGGCTGGAGCTGCCACCGGAGGGGCTCGCGCCGCTGGCAGTGTTTCGGCGGCTTACTCTGCCGGTTCCGCCGGGAAGTCAGGCCACGCTGCCGTTGCCTCAGGTCTCGCCAATGTCGCGAAGTCTGCAGCAGGCGCAGCAACGTCACCTCTCCGGCGCGCAGCCGAAAGCCTCAAGGCAAACTATGCTGCTGCAAGAGGAAGCGCCCCCAAAGACAGGACCGCAATGTCGCCTTCCGATGGCCCGCCGGCTTGGGCGGCTGCCATGCGTCGGCGGCAAACCATGAGCCAGGGAGCCTCGATCGCGGCGCACACGCTGAATGGCGGCGATAGTCATGCCAGCGGTCAAGGCCCCGACATCACCGACAAGAGCTGAAACCACTCAGGAGGTCCCTCCCATGTTTCGACGCCCATCCATACGCTACGGAACCAGCCCCGAACCTGTCACACCCTATCAGCGCGCAGCGCAGGTTTGGGATGATCGTATTGGCTCTGCACGGGTCCAAGCGAAAAACTGGCGTCTCGCATTCTTTGGCTGTCTCGCGCTCTCGGGAGGGCTTGCGGGAGCTCTGATCTGGCAATCCGCCCGCGGAACGATCACCCCTTGGGTGGTTGAGGTCGACAAATTGGGGCAGGCACAGGCCATCGCTCCGGCAAATGCCGATTATCGGCCCACCGATCCGCAAATGGCCTTTCACCTCGCCCGCTTCATCGAGCAGGTGCGCTCCATTCCGACCGATCCCATTGTGTTACGGCAGGACTGGCTGAGAGCCTACGATTTCACCACTGACCGCGGCGCCCAGGCCCTCAACGATTATGCGCGAAACAACGATCCGTTCGCCCAAGTCGGCAAGATTCAGGTCGCGGTCGATGTCTCGAGCGTTATCCGCGCGTCGAATGACAGCTTTCGCGTCGCATGGACGGAACGGCGATACCAGGACGGGGCGCTGGTTGAGACTTCTCGTTGGTCCGCGATTCTGACCACGGTTGTGCAGCCGCCGCGCACTCCGGACGCCCTGCGGAAGAATCCGCTCGGCCTGTTTGTCAACGCCATCAACTGGTCAAAGGAGCTCAGCCAATGATCCCCCATTTGCGCGTGCTGCGCGCGTCGTTCCTGCTGTCGGCAGCCGCCCTCGGCAGCATTCCCATCCCTGTCATTGCCAGCGGGACTCCCGTCCGAGCTTTTGCCCAGACACCGGTGCCCACGGTAGAACCTTCAGACCCGCGAACACGGATTGGTCGCGCAAATGCTGCGGCGCGCGTGGAACCGGAGCGGACGAGCTACTTCAACGCAATCCAGCAATATGCCTATGTTGAAGGTGCGCTGTTCCAGATTTACACTTCGCCAGGGCATGTCACCAATATCATGCTCCAGGAAGGCGAGGAGCTGGTTGGGCCGGGACCCGTTGCATCCGGCGACACGGTGCGCTGGATCATTGGAGATACGGTAAGCGGCACCGGGCTTACGCGCCGCGTCCACATCTTGGTGAAGCCGACGCGGTCCGACATCAGCACCAATCTCGTCATCAACACCAATCGCCGCACCTATCACCTGGAGCTGAGCGCCACGACGTCCACCTATATGGCTGCGGTTTCATGGACCTATCCCCAGGATGCGCTGATTGCTTTGCGCAGCGCTGCGACCGAAGCCGAGCGCAGCGCCCCTGTCGCTGCTGGGATCGACTTTTCGGCCCTAAGCTTTGCTTACCGCTTGGCTGGTGACCGGCCGCAATGGCGACCGTTACGCGTATTTGATGACGGCCGCCAGGTCTTCATTGAGTTTCCCGCGAGTATCGCCAACGGCGATATGCCACCTCTGTTCGTGATCGGCGCCGACGGTTCGGCTGAACTCGTCAATTACCGGGTACAGGGGCGCTACATGGTCGTGGATCGGTTGTTTGATAAAGCCGAGCTGCGCCTAGGTTCTGGCCGCAACGCCCGTCAGGTTCGCATCATACGCGAAGTTCCCCGTAGCAGGGGGCGGGCATGAACACCTCATCCCAGATCGTTCAGCCTTCGGCCGACGTGCCGCACGAGGCCGAGCCAGAAGAGCTGAACGAAATGGCCCCGGTGGCTCCGTCCAGCCCAGACGGCTTTCGCCTTGGCGGAGAGCCTCCGAGCGTAATGCGGCTATCGCGCAAGGCCCTTGCAACGATCGGCGTCGCTGCCAGCATCGCTATTGGTGGTTCGCTGATTTACGCTCTTCAACCCAAGGCGCCTGTACCGCCGGAAAACCTCTACGATACCAACAGTCGCAATCGCGCTGATCAGGTGACAGGAGCGCCAGCGAACTATGGCGACGTCCCCAAATTGGGACCTCCGTTGCCAGGTGATCTGGGGCGACCGATCGTTTCGGCGCAGCAGGAAGGCCAGAATGTTCCGATCCCTCCAATCGGATCGTCAGCCAATGGGACACCCACGTCCGATCCGAGGCTTGCTGCTGCCGAGCAGGCACGAGCACGAGCCGCGCAGGAACGGGACAGTGCGAGAATGAGCCAGCTTTTCTTGGCTGGCAGCTCTGGTGGCAGCGACAATAGGATATCCTCGAGTGGCAGTCCGCAACCAGCAATGGCGAACGATATCTCAACCGCTGCCCAAGCGCTTCCGCCGATGCCGACGTCCAACCGCCGCGCGTTTCTTGAGCAACGCGGCAACCGCGTGACCGAGAGTCCGGAACGGATCATGCGTCTCGGCTCTCCCCATGTCGTGCAGGCCGGCAGCATTATCCCTGCTGCGTTGATCACGGGCATTCGTTCGGACCTTCCGGGTCAGATAACAGCACAGGTGACCCAGAACGTCTATGATAGCCCGACCGGACGCATCATGCTTATACCGCAGGGGGCCCGGCTGATTGGCGAGTATGACAGTGATGTCGCCGCCGGACAGAACCGTGTGCTGCTCGCATGGGAACGGCTTATCTTCCCGGGTGGCCATTCAATTCTGCTCGACCGTCTTCCGGGTGCCGATACCGCTGGCATGGCCGGGCTCGAAGACCGCACCAACTATCATTGGGGCAACATGCTCAAGGCCGCGTTGATATCGACGCTGCTTGGGGCGGGAACCGAGCTCGCGACGAGCGACGACAGTGACATTGTTCGCGCGCTGCGCTTCGGGACGCAGGACACGGTCAATCAAACCGGTAGGCAGGTGGTGCAAAGGCAGCTCAACATTCCGCCAACCCTGACTGTGCGACCGGGGTTCGCCCTGAGGATTGTGGTCACACGCGACCTCGTTCTCGAACCATTCCAGCAAGGAGTGCCCCGATGACCCGGCTTAAGCTGGCTGACCTGGCTAATGAAAAACCTGTCCGCCTTACCCTGGAAATTCCGGCGCGACTGCATCGGGATCTGACTGCGTACGCGCTGGCAGTGAACGGCGGTGATTCAAAGGGCGCACCCTCGGTGGAGCGTCTCATCCCCGCCATGCTGGAGCGCTTCATCGCCACCGACCGAGCCTTCTCCAAGGCTCGAAGGTCTTCTCAAGCAGGGTAACGTTCGTTGATGAGCGTGAAGAAGCGCTGCAATGCCGGGTTTTCATTGTCGTCACGCCAGTAGACGGAGAATTCCAGTCGGGCCGTACCGCCCTGATCATGGATTTCGCGGAAATGAAGATCAGGCCATGTCACGCCCTGCGACGCTTCTGTGGCGATGGTGACGAACCGGCCGACCGAAACGATGCTAAGCACGCTTTCGAGGCTCGTGTCCTGGACAATAATGTTCGGGCGGTACCCCTGTTCGGTCAATCGCGCAGCCAGCAGATTCGAGATGATCGGTCCTATCCCACCGCCGGGGACGACAAACACTTCGCGCCGCAGGTCCGGCCAATAGATGCGTTCGTTCTGCAACAAGCGGTGGCCGTCGAGCAGGGTCACCATCAGACGATCCGACCAGACTCGTCGCGACCGTATTCCAGCCTCCTCCATTCCCGTCGGAGCTACTGCGACATCGATCGTTCGGGCTTGCAAGCGATGGAGCAAGCGTTCGGGACCAGCTTCGACCCCATCGAATTGAACGTCAGGAAACCGCACCAGATAGTCCGAGAATGTCTGTTTCAGGTTTCCGGCCATCAAGGATGAACTGTAGCCAACCGCAAGTCGGCCCTGTTCGCCGTAACTGACCGCCCGCGCCGTAGTTTGCAGGTTGTCGATATCGGTAATGATGCGCCGGGCGGATTCGATGAATACCTTGCCCATTTCGGTGGGTTCAGCGCCGCGCGTAGATCGAGTGAAGAGCTTGATGCCAAGCTGATCCTCAAGCTGCGTCACCCTTTGGCTCAGCGTCGCCTGTCGCATGTTGAGCGCTGCGGCGGCCCGGGACAAACTGCTCATGTCTGCCGTCAGCACTGCGTAACGCAGCTGCCGGATCTCGATTGTCATGCGCCCGCCCCCAACTCACTCAATTTTGCCAATTGAGCAAAGTTCCTGATGCGTGGGCAACGAAAAAATGGCGTCACCGCAATGTAACTTACAGAAAAGCGAGCTTGGGCGTGAATTTTACAATTTGGCAGGCGATCCACGCATTGCTCCAAACTGGAGAAATAGGTGGATCGCCCTATTAGAACTACGAGCTGGTTCTACTCTACGGATTTTTCTGCAAAGCCAAGGGTGTTGGCATTCTCAATAAGCGTGCGAACTTTGGCGCGATCAAGGCCGTTGGGCACTTCTGCTTCAATTTCGAGCCGAAGAGTCACCTTGCTGCCTTGGAGCGTCGTCAATTGCTCGACTATCGCCTCGACAATCTGATGCATGTCACGGGCTGGGCGATCGGGTGAGATCATGACCGTTCCGCTGAACCGTGTCGGATTGCGTTCGACAGGCGGTATCGGTCCCGGTCCTGGCGTCTGCTCACCCGGTTCAGCGGGGTCACCAATTGGTGGCGTTCCCGGGCCAGGTTCGGTGGGTTGTGACGGTACCGGTCGATGCGCCTCTGCAACTTCTGGTCTGATGATCACGCTATCGCCGTCGATGACGATCATCGCGCTGCTGGCATGATCAATCGCCAGACCGAGATACCTGTCCGTCGATTCTTCCCAACGTTCCGCATAGGCAAAAGGCCCCGGCAGCATTCCGCTCACCGCCGACTGCACGGACCTGATCAGCACGTCCTGATTTTTGAGGCGCGGCAGGTAGATGTAGCGGTTGAGGTACTCGCGCAAATCCCTGAGCTGCAGGTGAGGCCGGTCGTTCCAGATGTATTTCTGCAAATCTCGATCTAGCCGCGTCGGACCAAGCTCGGTCAACAGCCCTTCCTCGCCGATCAGCTTCTTGCTGGCGCGGGCGAGCAAGCCGTCTTGGGCCGGGATCTTGCCGGAGACCCATTCAACGTCTGCCTGCGCACTTTCCTGCGCCGGATAGTGAAGGTAGCACCACGCTTCCTTGAGCCGCGTCTTCACGGTTTCGTTGGCTTCGGCGAGCTTTGCCTTGGCCAGAGCGCTGTCGCTCTGAGTAAGGTTCAGACGGTCCGTATCGCGGACGATTTCACTCCAGGCGAGAGATGCACGAACAGCATCCTTGAGGTTGTCGAGCTGCTTTGCATCGGCGGCGATGAATACCAGCATATTCCGGTACACGCGCGGCGTGCTGCCGCGCTGCATGAGAATTTCCTTGGCTTCGACAAGGGCTTCCGACCCCTCCCGACCATTGTGCGGATGCGCGACACCCAGCACCACCGCGCGCACACCGCCAGCCTCATCCGGCACCTCGGCCGAACCTGAAGGAGCGACCTGCACGGCGTCGAAATGTCCTCGATCCGGCAGCGCGTTGACGTACTTGGTCAGCTCGGCATCGATGGTGACATCGACGAGCGCACCTTCGATCTGCGCGGCTCGGTCCGTCGCGATGCGGTTGAGGCTGGCAGCCATCGAATACCAGTAGCGCCCAAGGTCCGAGTGCATGAACTTGGCCTGGTTGGTAAGTCGCCGCAGTGCGTCACCAAAAATTGCTGGCCGCTCGCCCGGCTGTACGACGCCCAGATTGATCTGCTTGTCGTCTAGGCCCGTGTTCTGTTGCTGGTGGGTCGGCGCCGTGCCCATGAAGATGGCGCGCGCGACACGGCGCGTTGCCGAGTATCGGTTGAGGTTGGGCGCCGATTGGTCGATCTTGTAAGGGGTCGACGCCGTGCCATCGACGTCACCGGCGATGATCGACTGCCAGCTGACATCGAGATAATGCAGCAGCTCAGGCTCCACGCGCGGCGAATTGATGGCGACGCTGCCCGGCATGATCATGACCGAGGGATCGCCGCTCATCCACAACTCGTGGATGGCCTGCGCCATCAGCCGCAGAACACCGCGCGTGCGCTGGAACTTCTCGAGCGATCCCCAAGAGGTGTAGAGCTGGTCGAACAGTTCGGGATGGATCGGGTAAGCCTTTTCCAGCTTGCGCCGATAATCTTCATCGGCGCAGCCCTGCGGAAAATCATTGGCGTTTTCGCGGTAGAGCTTCGCAAACTGCTTCAACGTATTGTCGCGGTGGTGGAACCGGTCGCCGGGTATTTCCTTGAACAGGCGCCGACGGACGATCTCGTAGCTCTCTTCCTGGCTGGCCGGACGCCACGAAGATTCAACGCGGCTGAACGTCTGCTTGAGGCGGGCCAAGGCCTCCTGGCCGCCTTCGCCGCCGACCTCGATCTGCGACGCCGGCAGGGACGCTACCAGCAGCGTGCCCGGGCTGGCCTTCACCGCTTCGGTCAGCGCTTGGACGAACGAAAGATTGGCATCGAAGGACCCCGATGGCAGCCCCTCGACCTTGTAGATCTGGCGCAGATAGGCGACCCATTCGTCGATCAGAATGAGGCATGGAGCGCACTTCTTGAAGATCGCCTCGAGGAGGTTCGAGCCGGGAGCGATCCCGGTCGCGTCATTCTCCGCAACCATGTCGAACGCGTCGGCACCGCCCAGCTGCCAGGCGAGATCGCCCCAAGTGGTCCTGATCTTCCGGCCGCCGTCAGCATTGAGCACGTCCTGCGGCCCGCGGGACGTACCGACCAGGACAGCCCGGTTGATGCCACTTGGCACCGTCAGGCCGTTTGTCTCAAGCAGCTGATCGAGGCCCGACAGGTCTTGCACCGGTGTCGTGCCTGCCATGTGGTAGAGCGCCAGCATCGAGTGGGTCTTGCCGCCACCGAAGTTGGTTTGCAGTTCAACCACCGGGTCGCCGCCAGCTCCGGACAAGCGCTTGGCTGCGCCGACCAGCAGAGTGCTCAGGCCCTCCGTCAGGTAGGTGCGGCTGAAGAACTGCTTCGGGTCGCGATACTCGGCGGGAGCGCTACCCGAATGGACCTTGGCGAGGTCCGCCGCGAACTCCGCCTGCTGGAACTCGCCGGTCGCCACATCCTGGTGAGGCTCGACAACTTCACGCCACGGCTTGAGGCCGGCGACCGTCTCCACCGAAATCTCGAGCCGCTGGGTTTTCCGCCGTTCCTCGTTGCGCTGAAGCTCGGTGAACTTGGTGCGCAGGATCGTATCGCGCATCCGGCTCAGTTGCTCTGCGGCGTCGCCGGCGCTGATCGATTCCATGAGGCGGCGCATGGAATCGAGCGCGCGGTCGGCATCGTCGTAGGTGAAGGTCTCGTTGTGCGAGAGCTTGTTTCGGACATCGAGCAGTTCCGACACGTAGGACCGTTCCGGATGCCCGAGGACCGTCGCGAACGCGTCCTTCCAGAACGCCATCATCGTCTTGAGGAGACCTTGCTGGTCCCAGCCCACGTCGCCCGTCGAATTCGGGCGCAGCCCTTGGACGCGCTGGACCACTTCAAGCTGCCAATGGCCTTTGATCGAGTTTTCGAGGCGCTTTTCCACGAACGGGATCAACGCGGAAGGCAGCAATTCCATGCCTTCGAACACATACTGGCGGGTGCTTTTAGCCATCGTAGTTCCCTTTAGACGTCGAAGCGCATCTGGCCGTCACGGCGCGTGTCGTGGACAGCGGCTGCCTGCCGCGTCAGTTCGGTCCAGTCGGCGATGAGGCCGTTGTAGGCCGTCGCTTCCTTGGCATCCTTCCGCTTGTTGGCGCAGATGTCGTAGAGGCAATAGGCGAGATCCTTGATCGCCTCGGCCTGGGTGTTGAGCTTCTTGAGCAGCACAGCGGTGTCGTGTGAGATGCCGTCCTTCTCATGCAATCGGACTAGGTGCTGGAGGCATTCCCACACCGTCAGGTGTCGGTCCTCTTCCGGATCCCAATCTTCGTCGAGTTCATCGCGCGCAAGGATGCGAACCTTGCCGGCAGCGCTTTCAACGATCCCGGCATGCTTGACGCTTTCGACAGAGATCCCACGCGCGCGGGCAAGATTGTCTGCGGCGCCATATTCGCCTTTCCCGTTTCCGTGCTGTTCGAACCATGTAATCGCGAACCGTGTATCTGGGTCGAACTCACCTTGAATGCCGCCGAGATACTCGTCCAGCTCACGGTTGATCAGCTGTAGCGCTGTCTTGACGGCCATCGGGCTGTCGTCAGACTCCAGCACGGCTTTGTATCGAGAGAACACGCCCATACCCGGACCAATTGCCGATTGAGGCATATCGGCCGGTGCGATGCTAGCCGCTTGTAGCTCTGCGATAGCTGGCGGCAACTCTCTCTTAAGTGCACGCACGAATTCGGCCCGTGTAATCACGTCAGCCGCCGCCTCTTTCTTGCGACAAACTAATACCACAGAGTTTGCAAGAGCATTACTGGCGGATGCACGCATCCTATTTGCAAGTTCAGTCCGGATCGGCCAAGTACCAACAACAGAGAATCCGGCCTCAATAACGGCCTGAAGGAACGTCGCCCATCCCGTTGAGCTGATCCCCTCTTGCTCCATCTCTCGTTGTTTAAATGCGTAATATATCGTGGTAGGTGCTGCATCAGACGATTGCTCTCTCATGCGACGAATGGCATTCGTCATTCCTTGCAGAAAAAACTGCTCTGCTTGGTCCGCAGTCTTGTGTCTCACGCGGTCCGCAACAAGCTCCTCTGCTTTGGGAACTGAAATAGTCGAGAATATATCGGGATATAGTTTCTTAAGAGGGCCCTTAAGCCACATGTAGAAATAGTCCGATAAATCTGCATATGGAATATTATCATAGTACGGTGGATCAGTTGAGATTACAACTTCTTCAGGGTATACTACGGTTTGTGCGTCGTGTTGTATCTCCGTTCCAGGCGAAGCCGGAAGCAAAGAAATACTTATAACATTCGAAATCAAAGAAACTTGCTTCGCGAAATTACCGGACGAATCCGAAAATGGATTCCCCTCCGCAAAGTCCCACGTCATGGGTAACGCCTGGCGACCGAACGTCTGTCTGATTTTCTGGTGAGCAGCGCCGCTATGCCAAGTGCACAAGGTCGATGAAATGTCAGCCAATTTGCCGACCGCTAGAGCCAAATAGGTACTGATAGCATTTGCGCGTGCAATTCTCTGATCTGCCGTCCAAGCGGGATATTGATTTCCGATGTCGTCAAGAATCTGCTTCTGAACCTCAATTGCGAGATCAGATAAGGTTTGAAGAGTGAGCTTTTGCCTATCAGTGTAAAGATCGGAGAAATGTTCGAAACCGTATCCAAGAACACCAACGTATTGAGAATGTCTAGGCAGAGCAAGCTAGCGTCCGCGGTCGTGGTGTAATTTCCGGTGTAGGAACTGGTGCATTTTGGGGTGGGGCATGCCCCACCCCAAAATGCAGCGGCTCTGGTGGCCACCGGGCTCATTGTTATGGTGGAGTTGCGAGACTTCAACCCTGACGAAGGAGTACCCGATGACCGAGAACAGACTACTGATCGAAGAGCTATCTGCGAAGAGCGGCGACGCAGATTTTTTACGGCTGATCGCTGAAAACGTGCTGCAGCTGATCATGGAGGCCGACGTTGATGGCCTGATCGGCGCCGGGCGCCATGAACGCAGCGGCGAGCGCGCCACCTGGCGCAATGGCCATCGCGACCGGACGCTCGACACCAGGCTGGGAACGCTCAACCTCAAGATCCCCAAACTGCGGACTGGTTCCTACTTCCCCGGCTTCCTCGAGCCCCGGAAGATGGTCGAGAAGGCACTGGTCGCGGTCATTCAGGAGGCATGGATCGGCGGGGTCAGCACCCGGCGCGTGGACGAACTGGTCCAGGCGATGGGGATGACCGGCATCTCCAAGTCGTCGGTCAGCAAGCTGTGCAAGGATATCGATGAGCGCGTCCATGCCTTTCTGAAGCGCCCACTGACCGGGGAATGGCCCTATCTCTGGCTCGATGCCACCTACCTCAAGGTCAGGCAGGGCGGCCGGATCATCTCGGTGGCGGCCATAATAGCCATGGCCGTCAACACCGAAGGCCGCCGCGAAATCGTCGGCCTGCATATCGGTCCGAGCGAGGCCGAGGTCTTCTGGTCTGACTTCCTCAAGGACCTGCTGCGGCGCGGCCTGACCGGCGTGAAGCTGGTGATCTCCGATGCCCATGAGGGACTGAAGGCCGCGATCACCCGCGTGCTCGGCGCCACCTGGCAGCGCTGCCGCGTCCACTTCATGCGCAACGCGCTGGCTTATGTGCCCAAAGGCCAGCACACCATGGTGGCCGCCGCGATCCGGCAGGCCTTTATCCAACCTGATCAGGACGGCGCCATCCAGACCTGGCGCCATGTGGCCGATCAGCTACGCGCCCGCTGGCCCAAGCTGGGCGCCTGCATGGATGACGCCGAAACCGATGTGCTCGCCTACACCGGCTTCCCCACCCAGCACCGCGTGAAATTACACTCGACCAATCCGCTCGAGCGGCTGAACAAGGAGGTCAAGCGACGCGCCGATGTCGTCGGCATCTTCCCCAACGAGGACAGCATCATCCGCCTCGTCGGCGCCGTTCTGCTCGAGCAGAACGACGAGTGGCAGCTCCAACATCGCTACATGCAGATCGAGGGCATGGCCGAACTCAATCAAACCATGATCGAGGAGGAAATCCAGCCTTTGCACATCACAGCAAAGGCCGCCTGACGATGACCCGTGGCCAACGCCGAATTTACACCATCTTGACGGACACGACCCAGAGCAATTTCTGGGAGGTTGGGTGCTCGCGCGCTTTCGGCTGCATTTATATGCTCAGCAGACGCCGGAAGATAAATTCTACTGCGAGTTCCTAGCGCGACAATAGCAATCAATGATTGTGACATTTGACCGGCTTTGGCTGCCGTTTTCACATACTCCGGAGTAATTGCAGACCCCGAAAGCAGGCAACGGAAACTCGCGCCTCTGCCAACCTTCGTTCCTTCCTTTGCAGCTTCGATCTCTGACTTGGTGCCGCCAACTCGAACCTCATACGAGATGGTTTTCGCGATTCGATCAACGATAGGCTCAAGCCAAGTCTCCGCACCCTCTTTGGCGCTCAACAAGAAGCTAGAAGCTATAGGCACTTGAACGCCAGAAAAGGCGGGATCAGGGCTAGGCACGGTGCGCGCCCATATCCAAGCAATAACCGTTGCGGTGCCGCCCCCTTGCTCTTTAGGCAATTTTGCAAGTGGATAGTGATGGCCGAGAATTTCTCGAGCCTTCTCTCGCATCCATTCTCCATAGTATTTGACGTCTTCAGCGAGCCCTTCAGCGTTCCGATAAAAAGAACGCTCCTTTATTTGCGGATGAACCGGAGGCAAATCTCTGAACTGGGGCGGAATCTCAATCATCGCCTTGCCGATCGTAACCGCAACCGGATTTAAGTCCGACCCATACGCCGGCATTCCTAGCCGCTGCGCTTCGAGCGGGATGGACCCGCCGCCCGAGAACGGGTCATAAACCGGCGGCAGCTCGCCACCGCAGCTCTTACGGATTTCAGCCCGGGCCTCCTCCAGCACTTCTTCGTTGGTGGAGTTTTCCCATTTCACCAGTTTCTCAATGATCGCGAACAGCCGCTTGCGCTCGGCCTCCTGCTCCTCGTGCGTCGGGAATTTGTCCGGGTGACTTGATGGGTCATCCACCAGCTGGGCAAAAAGGACCGCACGGCAGGCAGCCAGCGGCCGCCGCGCCCACCACAGGTGCAGCGTGGCCGGATGGCCATGACGGATCGACTTCTCGCGCGCAGAAGCCTCGTTGATAGCTTCCAGCGGAATGGCGACTTCGATCAGCTTCTTTTTGTAGGGGGTGGTCAATCGAAGTCTCCAATCAATCGGTAATTCACGTTCAACATGTCGGGTTACCCGAGGCGCACACGATAGCGGTAGGGGCCAGTCTCATCGATGATGACACGGTCTCCGGCCTTGGCTCGGTTCTGCTTGAAGAAGGCCCCGATCCAACCGCGGGCACGGAAGAATTTCTTCGCCCCATCAAGGTCCGTCTGGACGGGCTCGCCGCCACCCCAATCCACCGTCAGTTCACGGCGGGCCAGAGCTGCCTTGTTCGATCCCCCGACTGCATCGGCCGGGAAGCGGTCAAAGAAGGATCGCAGATAGATGTGGTTGTTGGCGATGTTGCCCTCGGTGAGCACGACCTCTCCAATGGTTCGGGCATTGGACGACACCCTTGCGTGCGATGAACCTGCCGCAGGCGTTGATGGCCTCGCGTCGGCCTGGGGTATAGGCGTGCTGGCCACCGATTTGATTTTGGAGGCAGGTTCAGGCTCGCCGTCATCCCACTCGACATCGATGTAGAGCTTGCTTCCGCGCTGCCGGATATCGACCTTCACCTGATCGCTCGACTCATTGCGGGCGGGCGAGGATGTATGGGGCAAATCTGCTGGCTGGCCGGTTCCGGGGAGCTGCTTCGCAAGGTCGGCGATGGCCGCCTCGTCCAACTCCACCCAGGTCACCGCCCCGCTTTTGTGCCGATAGGGCACAGGGCGAGCCAGACGCTGCACTTCAGCCAGCTTCCAGGGTGTGTTCCACTTCGCCACCTCGCCCGATCGGATCATGGACTCCGGAATGCGATGGTGCGCAAAGCTCGCGATCATCTGCTCCGGCGTCAGCGGCGCACCAACATCAACCAGTCGAGCCACCCCGTGCACTGCGCCGCTACCCTTGCGGATCAGCCCGAACCAGCCACGGTGAGATGCGCCGGACGAACGCATCTCCCAGTCTTTCGTGCCGTTGAGCAAATACTCGATCCAGGGATCAGCGACGATCAATGCCTTGGTGATCCTCATGCCACGATCCCGTTGTCGCAAAGCTTGAGCATCTTCTCGCGCACCAGCTGGGCGCGCTTCTCAAGGAAATCGGTGTAGCTGTCGGCGACCATCTCATCGTACGGAATCAGATGGCTGGACAACCGCTGGCGCACTTCGGCCTCGCCGAGCGGCGTGCCTTCGAGCCTTTCGGCGAGATAGCGCTCCGGTTCCTTGTCCGAAATATTGCGGTTGGTCTGCCAGGTGACCAAGGCACAATTGAGCGACCGATAAATTTCGGAATCGGGCACGCTTGCGCGCGTGAGGTGAGCATCCGGGAAGAGATGGTGGTACTCGCGGCGCGGCAGGTTTGCCCGGCTCACCGTACTGCCATCTGCCAGGTCCAGCCCCCCTTCATGCAGCGCCAGCGCAAGGATCGCCCTCCCGAGGCGATCCTTGTTTGTCGGCCAGCGCGCGGCAATCAGCTCATCGGTATGAGGCAGCGGATATTGAGCCTCATCAAAGATCGCGGGCTGCGCTGCGTCAGTCGACGCGATGACAGCTCGCAGTTCGAGATAGTCCGATAGAGCCCGTGAATTGGTCGACTTCTCGTAGCGATTGGAGAAGAACGCGCGCCAGAGATATTTGCGCATGATTGTGCGAGCCCGGCCTTCGGCATCCAGCCCTTGCGGTGCCCGTGCCCAGAGCGCTGTCAGCACTGGCAAGACAACATCGGTCGGCAGGCGCTTGGCGTCAAACACCCGTTCCTCCTCCAGGAAGGTTACGGTGCGCTGCACGCCCAGAAGCAGTTCCTGCCAATGCGCCAGTAGCGCTTCGCCGAACCCCTTGGCGAGGTAGGTCGCATTGGTCGGCGGCTTGTCCTGAAGCAAAGCGCTTGCATAGAGCACCAGGTCTTCAGGCGGATAGTAAGCGGCAATGCCGGGGCACGCCTCGCGGCATGCACCAACCAGTTCATGTAGGGACTGGCCCATCGCAGCCTCGACCTGGGCCACGACAATGTCATAGGTTGAAAGCGGTGCCGCGGACGTGTTCATCTTGATGAAAACGTCGAGTGCAGTGTCCTTGCTCGTCGTTACCGGAAGCGAAAGATAGGGCATGTTGAAGGTCGCGAAGGTCTCGCGAACCTTGGCGCGGATCTCACCGATCGCTTCGCGCTCGTCTGCATCCGGGATCGCGATCTTTGCCCACGCTTTGTAGCGGTCATTGGCCTCGTCGCCCGGCGCACATAGATCGAGCGGAATCATCCGGCGACTCCACAGCTGCAACGGATCGTTGGCCCAGAATGGGCGTGTCTCGCTGTCGCCAGGCTTCTTCCAACGCCCAATCGAATCGACAAAATAGGGCATGCCGGAATCCTCGTCCGGCCTCAGATAGAGGAAATAGGTGCGGTCCTCGTAATTGTTGTGCAGCCCGCGCCACAGTGCGGTCAGCCGCTGCTGGCCGTCGAGCAGATGCTCCGTGATCCGCTCGCCATTGGTCGGTGCCCCCACGATGGGACGCGAGATGAATGGCTCTTCGTTGCCAATCTCCAGGATCAGGACTGCGCCCAACGGCAAACGGCGCAGGATCGTGTTGAACATCTGAGTGACATTGCCATGCCCCCATGCCTCGAACCGCTGGAAACGCGGCAACACGGTCTGACGCGTGCGCACGCGGGCGAACCAGTCAGGCAGCAGTCGATTTTGTGCATTGATCGTCATGGGCTGCCTTTCAAGCCGGTGCGGCCGCGCGCTCAAGCAGGCGCGGAAGATGGAATTGGATGGCGGTTTCGAGGAACGATGGCTCGCGCTCGACCAGCGGGCCACGAATGTAGCGCGGCTCATGCGCGTAGCCGTTGCTGACCGGCACAACGGCCAGAATGAACTTCTCCGGCTCATGCAGCGAGGTGATGATCTCCTGCCGGGTGATCATCACGCTGTCGGCGCCATCGATCCGGCCCTTGACCTCGATAAAGCGCAGATGCCCGGTCTGTGGGTCGTGCGAGGCGATGTCATAGCCGATCTTCTGCATGGAGACGTCGGTCGGCGTGTTCCCAAGCGCCCGCTCCGCGGCCATCACCGCCTCCATCGCGGCCAGTTCGATGGCTCGGCGTGCAGCAGGGTCTTCCGAAAAATGGTTGCCGATAGGGGCGGCATTCTGTGCCTCAAGCAGCCCGCGCGGGATCACCACCATGCCGCCCCGCACCCTTGGTGGCTGCGAGGAAATGAACCGTTCCTTCTCGAGCTGGTCCATCCGTCGCTTCTGGCGCTCGGCCAGATCTTCGGCGCGGCGCTGCGCGTTCTGCCAGCTAAGCCGGGTCTTTTTGCCTGCCTTCTCCTCCTCCTTGAGTTCGAAGGCACGCGAATCCCAGTAATTGATTTCCTTCTTGAGACGGGCGCGAACCTCCTGTTCGACCTTGTCGATCTCCGGGAGACGCCGCGCCTTCACCTCGGCGACATGGTGCTGCGCCAGTTCGACGGTGGCGAAACGGATTGCCGTCTTCTCGAGGTCTGTCGTGAGCCAGCCCTCTTCAAGCTGCCCGCGCACTGCCGCGATTTCTTCCGGCTTTGCCGGCCGCAGATTAAGGTGCGGCGCAATCCCCGCATTGGTCGCATTGCCGGCCTTGTCGATCGCGGCGAACTGCAACTTCTGCGACAGGGTATGCGGCTTGCCTAGGCTCGTCAGCCGGCCATCCTGGACGCTGTGTTCGAGCAGAAAGACAGCTGACAAGGCCTCACCGGCATCGGTATCGTCGACGAGTATAGCCCCCTGACGCATGATCTGCTCATACTGCTCGCGGATCAGGCTGATGACTGCTTCGAGCAGCGGATGGCCGGGGCACACGAACGCGGCCACGGGCTGCTGGTTGATCTTGTCCTTCTCGAAGCAGATCCGTTCATACTGCTTCTGGATCGGCGCGCCGGTGCCGATCTGCCGATCCCGCTCGCGGATGCGAACCGGGACATGGCTGATTTCCCAACGACCTTCCTCGCGCCGCTTGATCCGGCCGCCCAGATGCTGGAACGCCTCGACGAAGAAGCTCTGGATATGGTGCGGCTGCAGCCGCAGCGCCTCGGCACGTTCCATTTCCAGGCGCAGCTCTTCGACCCGGGCCTCTGGCATCGTGTCGTTGGTCAGTGCGCGGCGACGCAGCAGCTCGAGCAGGTGAGTCTGGTCGACAGCTCCATCGACTTGCTGGAACAGCCGCGCCTTGACCTCTTCCTGCTCGCCATACTGGATGGCCTGAAACAGCAGATCCTTGAGCGCGGTGCCCTCGAACAGTTCGCCCAGCACGTCATAGACGCGTCCGCCCAGCGCCTCGCGTGCCGCCTCCAGCTTTTCGAGGAGGCGTGCATAGACCTCGCCTTCGCGCGTGTCCGCCGCGACCAGGTTCCAGAGGTGGCAGACCTCGGCCTGGCCGATGCGATGGATGCGCCCGAACCTCTGCTCGATCTTGTTGGGGTTCCACGGCAGGTCGTAATTGACCATGAGATGCCCGCGCTGAAGGTTGACGCCTTCGCCCGCCGCATCATTGGCGATCAGGACCAGCATGTCCTTGTCCTGCATGAACCGCTCGACCACCTTGCGGCGTTCCTCGCGCGACACTCCGCCGTGGATGACATCGACCGCCTCGGCATTGCCGATCCGGGCACGAACCTTGTCGAGCAGGTAGTTGAGCGTATCCTTGGGCTCGGTGAAAATGATGAGCTTGCGCCGATTGCCGGCCGCATCGACCATCAGATCGTCATCGAGAATCCGGTTGAGCTGGCTCCATTTGGTATCGACGCCCGAGCGCAGGACGCCGAGCGCCATCGATTCCAGACCCTTGAGTGTCTCGACTTCGAGCGCCAGCTGTTCGACAGTCTCCGCAGTCGTTGCGCCGGTCGAGATCAGGTCTTCGAGCTCGTCGATCTCATCCTGACCATATTCGTCGATATTGCCGAGCATGTCGGCATTGACCTTAGGCACGGCGAAATCAGCCCGGCGACCAGCATTGGCAAGGCGCGCTTCGCCCAGTTCGGTCTCGAGCCGTTCACGACGGCGCTTGAGTGACTGGTAGATGGCAGCTGGCGAGGAGGCGAGCCGCCGCTGAAGGATCTGCAATGCGAAGCCGACATTGTTCCGCTTCTTGCCATCCCCTTCGGCAAACCGCTGAACGCGGTTCATCTCGGTGCGCACATACTCCGTGACGGCTGTGTAGAGCGCAGCCTCGCCTTCCGAGAGCTCATACTTGACCGTATAGGCGCGGCGCTCGGGGAATAGCGGGCGCCCATCGAAACGCAGCAATTCTTCCTTGGTCAGCCGCCGCATCATGTCGGCCGTATCGGCATAGTGAACACCGTCGCGGAACCGGCCCTCGAACCGGTCGCCATCGAGCAACGCCATGAACAGCTGGAAATCCTCTTCCTTGCCATTATGCGGCGTCGCCGACATCAGCAGCAGGTGACGGCAGACCTGGCCGAGCTTCTGGCCTACCTGATAGCGCCGCGTATATTTGACATCGCCGCCGAAATAGGTGGCCGACATGCGATGGGCTTCGTCGCAGATGATGAGGTCCCACTCGCGGGCGCTCATCAGCTTTTCCTGCAAATCCTCGTTGCGCGCCAGAACGTCGAGCCGGACGATGAGCCGATCACGGTCCGTGAACGGATTGCCCGAGCGCGAGGTCTCGATCATGTCGCGGCTCAGAATATCGAACTCGAGGTTGAACTTCTGACCAAGTTCGTCCTGCCACTGCTCGACCAGACTGCCCGGTGCAACGATCAAGCAGCGCTCAAGATCGCTGCGCGCGATCAATTCCTTGATGAGCAGCCCGGCCATGATCGTCTTGCCCGCCCCCGGATCGTCGGCGAGCAGGAAGCGCAGCGGCTGACGCTGCAGCATCTCGCCATAGACCGCAGAAATCTGGTGCGGCAGCGGGTCAACCATGCTGGTGTGGATGGCCAGATAGGGGTCGAAGTAGTGCGCAAGCTTGATCCGGTTGGCTTCGGTCACCAGACGCAGAAGGGCACCGTCGGCATCGAAAGACCAGGGGCGGCCATTCTGCTCGACCTCCAGACGATGCTCATCATCCCGGTAGAGCACAGACTCGGCAACCGTGCCGTTGTGGTCGCGGTAAACGACGCTGATCGCCTGATCGCCGATCCAGTCGACCGAAACGACATGAACGGGCTGGTTCGAGGCAATGCCGCGCACCGATGCACCGTTCTTGATCTCTTCGAGCTTCGCCCCCATCGGCACTACCGTCCCCTGTCCACGTCCTAAAGCTGAAACTCGGCGCGTTCGAGCGCGACCAGGGTTTCCTTGCGATTCACATTGACGATATGCTGGCTTCGCGCGCTGCGCTTCGCCGCATCGTCAAGCAAACCGAGCCTTTTCAATACATAAAATAGCATCGCATAGCGCACGGAAAGTACCGTGGTGTCGACTTCTAGGCCGTAGTCCTTGGCGACAACTCGCTTCTGACTTTCGGTCAGCTCCGGGTGCGGCCCGACAATCACGTCGAAATAGTTGTTCCAGAGCCAGTCATTTTCGCCGGATTGGCCAGGCTCGCCTTTCCCGCCAACTTCCAGAATCCGGGGAAGCAGGAAGTCCTTGAACTTGTTTTCGACGTGGCAAAACCCGCGCACGTGCCAGCGAAAACCATCGTACCCGAACGCGTGCGGCGTCATCCGCCGCCACATCGGGTCAGGCCGGGCGCTGTTCATCGACTGGTAGAATACCTCAATCGACTGGTTCTCCCGCACCGCTTCGAGAACCCGTCGCAAGATGGCGATGTCGATTTCGCGCTTGGGCGTGAGCGCCACGTCAGCGTTCGGCATCGCTGCAATCCATGATTCGCTTGCCGGCAGCATCCCCTCGGCAACCGCCCGCAGCTGCGAGAGATACTTGTACGGGTCAGGATCAAGAAACCGCAGCACGAACGCGTCTGCCGCGACGTAGCGCTTGGCCCGTGCATCGTAGAGCATGTTGCCCGGCGCACGCGCTTGATAAAGCGACAGATCCTTCGATGCCTGCGGCGTCGAGACGCCGAAGCATTCGATGATATCGGCGCGGTTGATCGTGCCCTCCCAGAACAGGCGGAACTCGATAAATTCCAGTCGTTGCTCGACACCCCAGCGCACCTTGGCGACTCTCCATCAGTATAGAAACTATCCGAACATTGACGTTCGATGAGAATAGTTTATATGCGGTTAACGTGAGCCGAGTCAAGGAGACGTATGATGGCAGACCGGTATGTAACAAAGCACCCGAATGGTTGGGCGGTGAAGGCCGCAGGCGCACAGCGCGCGAGCAGCGTCCATTCGACCCAGCGCGCCGCTGAACAGGCCGCCAAGCAGACCGTGCGCAATCTGGGCGGCGGCGAGGTCCGCATCCAGGGCCAGAACGGACGCTGGCGCGATTCGGACACCGTGGCGCCCGGCAATGATCCGATGCCGCCCCGCGACAAGAAGCACTGAGCGAGAGGCTGCGCACCATGAGGCGAATCCTGACCATCGACGGCGGCGGCATCCGCGGGACTTTCCCGGCGGCTTTTCTTGCCAATCTCGAACAGGATCTCGAACAGCCGATCGGGCGCTATTTCGACCTCATCGCGGGCACTTCGACCGGCGGGATCATTGCCATTGGTCTCGCTCTCGGTCTGCGCGCCGCGGACATTCTGCGGCTTTACGAAGAGGAGGGCCCGGCCATTTTCTCGCAGAGCCGGACGGGCTTTTTGGGCTGGGTTGAGCGCCATCTGCGCAAAGGTCGCTGGGCCGTCTGGGGACCGAAGTACAGCGCCGAGCCGCTGCGCAACGCTCTGCATGGCGTTCTTGGCGGCAGGCTGCTGGGCGAGGCCCAGACCCGGCTGGTGATCCCGGCATGGCATCCCCAGACCCAGGGCGTCTATGTCTTCAAAACCGCACACCATCCCCGCTTGCGGACAGACTATCGCGAACTCGCCATCGATGCGGCCATGGCGACGGCGGCCGCACCGACCTATTTTGCCCAGCACGTGACCGCCAATGACGTCGGACTGGTCGACGGTGGCCTGTGGGCCAACAACCCTGCAGGGCTCGCCGTCGTTGAGGCCATCGGCACGCTTGGCTGGCCCGCCGATCAGCTGAACATCCTGAGCGTCGGCTGCCTCGATGACATCAAGACGCTGCGGACCGCCTACGGCGCGGCCCGAATCGCGCCGCAACTGTCCAGCATCTTCATGGCAGGCCAGTCGCACGGCTCGCTCGGCATCGCCAAGATCCTGACAGGCGATGAGCATGAGCGTCGCGCCGTCTTCCGGGTCAGCCAGCCGGTTCCCGATGGCTTCTACTCGCTTGATGACACCCGCCGCATCCGCAGCCTCAAGGACCGGGCCTTCGCCGAAGCCCGCGTCCAGAAGCCGATCCTGCAACCCTATTTCTTCGGCGCTCCCGCCGACGAATTCATCCCCTGTCACGAGGTGCCCTGATGACTGTTCACGACAAGCGGCTGGCCAGGTCGCACGACGATATTCTTGAAGCCATCGCTGCTGCGCTGGATATCCCGCCGGGCAAATTCGAGGAGGCCAAGCAGCGCTATGAGGCGCTCGGTGGCTGGCTCGACCGTCCGGAATCCACGCTGGCCGATCTTGACCCCGCCATTTCGCCGCACGGCTCGTTTCTTCTGGGAACTGTCACGCGCCCGCTGACCGATGCCGACGAGTATGACGTCGACCTTGTCTGCCGAGTCAACGGATCGAAAGCTGCGCTCACGCAGAAGCAGCTCAAGGACGCCGTCGGGTATGAGGTCGCCTTGTATGCGCGTGCGCGGAACATGGCACAGCCGGAAGAGCGTCGTCGTTGCTGGACCCTCAATTATGCCGAGGGCGCACAGTTCCACATGGATGTCTTGCCGGCCTTGCCCGATGCGCAGCGCTATCAGGCGCAGTTGCGGGCCAAGGGCTTTGGCATCCTCGCCGCCGATGGCGACCTTAGTGGCCACGCGATCGCGATTACCGACAATCAGCGTCGCGATTATGCTGTGATCTCGGACGACTGGTTGCAGAGCAACCCTTACGGCTATGCCGCCTGGTTCCGCGGACGCATGCTGGTCCGGCTGACCGAGGCCAAGCGCTCGTTCGCCGCGCGCGAGCGGATCACGGCCAGCGTCGACGAAATCCCGGATTACAAGGTACGCACCCCGCTTCAGCAGGCCATCCAGCTTCTCAAGCGTCACCGCGACTGCATGTTTGCCGAAGATGGCGAACACAAGCCGATCTCGATCATCATCACGACCCTGGCTGCCCATGCCTATAACGAGGAGGCCTCGCTGTCGGCAGCGCTGCAGACCATCTTGAGGAACATGGATCGTTACATCGAGGAGCGGGACGGAATTGCCTGGGTCTCCAACCCCGTCAATCCGACCGAGAACTTCGCTGACAAATGGCCGGAAGAGCCGCGCAAGCGCGACAACTTCTACCGCTGGCTCGGACAGGCCCGGCAGGATTTCGCGCAGTATCTGCGCGCCAGCCCCTACGATACCATTCCGGCCGAACTGGAGCAGCGCCTCGGTCCCAGCCTTGTGAAGCGCGCGCTCAACAGCGTCATGCCAGGCGATGGTGCCATCGGGGCTCCTGCGCTGCTTCTGGGGGCCGGCCATGATGCCGAGCTCGAGCGCGCCCGCCACGCGGTCGATGCCATTCAGAGCAGCGGATCCCAGTCCCGTCCCTGGGTGCGCTGAGGCGGTCGCTTTGCTCACGCTGCTCGAGGTTCAAGCCGCGATCGCGTTTGAACAGCCCGGTCTCCGGGCGACGGAGATCGATGGCAAGATCGTCGTTGAAGGGACGTTTGTGGTTACAGACGGCAGCGCCGTTTGTGACCCGGCAGGTCCGCTGGCGCGCTACGCCGTCAAAATCGAGCTGACCCATGCCTATCCGCGCATCGAACCCCGGGTTTTCGAGACTGACGGGCGCATTTCCCGCGACCCCGATCACCACATCAACGTCGATGGCGATTGCTGCGTAACGGTCTGGGAAAACTGGTTGGCGACAGCAGCCGATACCGGCATTGCGGCCTATCTAGGCGGCCCCCTGCGCGAGTATTTTCTGGGTCAGTTCTGGTTTGAAAAGACTGGCAGCTGGCCATTCGGCGAACGAGCCCACGGGTTGGAAGGCATGGAAGAGGCCTATGCCGATGCGCTCGGCATTGCGAACCGGCGCAAGGACATTGTCTATCACCTGCGGATATTGCGACTGCCGAGGCCCAGGGGGCATTGGCCCTGTCCCTGCGGCAGCACAAGGCGCCTGCGCGACTGCCATGCTGCCGACCTGTGGTCGATGCATCGCCGCATTCCGCCACACCTTGCGCGCGCAATGCTGGTCCGACTGCAACCCCGCAAAGGGGAGTTGTCCAGGGCAGGCTTCTAGCTACCGTTGGGGAAGGCCTTCCCCTGCCGCCATGCCCGTTCCGGTCTTGTCGGACCCCTTCCAGCGGGGCGGCTGCCCCGCAACACCCCGCCAGAGTGAGAGTGCCTCCGTCAGTCCGTGACGGATGAAGAGCGGCGAGAGAGGCTTGTCGCGGTCCGTCGCGGAGCTTCATGCGATGGCATCTCGAACCACAGCGCGCTCATCGAGCGGACGAGCCAACCTTTACCAGCAGATCACCGACCGGATCATTACCGACCTCGAAGCCGGTCGGGTGCCTTGGGTCCAGCCTTGGACCAGCGCCCAGACGGGCGTCGGCATGCCGCACAATGCCGTCAGCCAGCGGGCCTATAGCGGCATCAATATCCTGACCTTGTGGGATGCGGTCGTCTCCAGCGGTTATTCGGGCCACGCCTTCCTCACATTCCGGCAAGCATCGCTGCTCGGCGGCACCGTTCGGCGCGGCGAGCACGGCGTGCCGATCATCTACACGCGCCGGTTCGTGCCCGGCGAAGAACAACGCCGCGCCGCTGCCGAGGGACGCGATCCGGTCGGAGGCATCCCGTTCCTGCGCACCTTCACGGTGTTCTCGGTCGATCAGTGCGAGGGGCTGCCCGAACATGTCTGCGTTCCGCCACCGCCCGTCCCTGCCGGTCTGATCTTGCCGCAAGCGGATGCACTGATCCGCGCGACCGGCGCCGATTTTCGGATAGGTGGTGCTTCGGCCTATTACAGCCCGGCACACGACTTCGTGGCCGTACCCCGGCCCGACGATTTTCACGATCCGATCAATTGGCATCGCACAGCTTTCCATGAGCTGGGGCACTGGACGGGGCACCGCAGCCGCCTCGATCGTGACCAGACAGGTGCGTTCGGATCGAAGGACTATGGGCGCGAAGAATTGGTCGCGGAGATGACCGGAGCCTTTGTCTGCGCAGCGTTGGGGATCACCCCGACCGTCCGTCACGCTGACTATATCGGGTCGTGGCTGGAGATCATCCGGGAGGACAATCGCGCCATTCTCCGGGCCGCCAGCGCCGCATCAAAGGCGGCCAACTACTTGCTGGAACATGGCCCAAAGGCTGCTGGGCGCAAGGCCGCCAACGATGCCGATGAGCCAGACGCACCCGATGCAGGAGGTGCTGCCACCTCCAGGGCGGTGGCGTGACCACGCGACCGCGCACGGCCTCGCCTGCGGCGGGCCAGAGGAAAAGGAGGGCCGGAAGATTCGTGATGGGCTCGGGAGCCGGGAGAGAGTCTCGCGGCGGCCTGTCATGGAGAAACCACATGGGCAAACAGCCTGCGAAAATCACCCTCAGCCCGTCGCGCGATATCCCGTTCGACAAGCTGGTCCTGTCCCAGTCCAACGTCCGCCGGATCAAGGCCGGGGTGTCCATTCCCGAGCTTGCCGAAGACATCGCCCGGCGCACTCTTCTGCAAAGCCTCAACGTCCGACCCGTTCTGGGCGAGGATGGTGTCGAAACCGGCATGTTCGAGGTTCCGGCCGGTGGTCGGCGTTACCGTGCGCTCGAACTGCTGGTGAAGCAGAAGCGGTTGGCAAGCACCGCTCTCGTCCCGTGCATTGTCAAGGCGGCCACGACCGACATTTCTGCCGAAGAAGACAGCTATGCGGAAAATGCGGTGCGCGAGCAGCTCCATCCCCTCGACCAGTTTCGCGCCATGCAGGCCATGGTCGACAAGGGCAGCGCAGTCGAGGACATTGCTGCCCACTTCGGCGTGACGCCGGCGGTGGTACGCCAGCGCCTCAAACTGGCATCGGTCTCGCCGCGTCTGTGCGACATCTATGCCGATGACGGCATGAGCCTCGAGCAGTTGATGGCGTTCACCGTGTCGGACGACCACACCCGCCAGGAGCAGGTTTGGGAGATGCTGGCCCATAGTTACAACAAGTCAGCCGCCTATATTCGCCAGCGACTGACCGAAAACAGCGTGCGGGTTTCCGACAAGCGGGTCCGCTTCGTCACCATCGACACCTATGTCGCTGCTGGCGGCGGGGTCATGCGCGACCTGTTCGAGGACGACGATGGGGGCTGGCTGACTGACCCGGGATTGCTTGACACGCTTGTAGCCGACAAGCTGCGACAGGCGGGTGAAACCATCGCAGCCGAAGGCTGGAAGTGGGTGGCGACGGCAGTCGACATGCCCTGGGCGGTCACCAATGGCCATCGCGAAATCAGCGGAACCGAAGTCGCTATGACCGAGGTCGAGCAGGCCCGTCTCGCCGCCTTGCAAGGAGAATCGGACGAGATCGAAGCGCAATGGGCCGACGAACACGATGTGCCGCAAGACGTCTATGATCGGCTCGACGCCATCAACGCCGAGATCGCCAAACTGGCGGATCGACCGCTGGTTTTCGAGCCCGCCGAGATGGCGATCGCAGGCGCCTTTGTTTCGATCGAGCGCGACGGCTCCCTGTGTGTTGAACGCGGCTATGTCCGCCCCGAAGACGAACCCGCAGCTGATCCGGAGCCCGATGGCACAGAACGCGAGCCGGCATCGGTTGAAGGCGACACGGGCAGCGCCAGACCTGTCGGGACGGATGGCGATGGCCATGCGAGTGGCGAGGACGACGAGGAAGGCGACGAGGGGCTCAAGCCCCTGCCGGATCGCCTCGTTGCCGATCTGACCGCCTGGCGCACGCTCGCTTTGCAGGATGCGCTGGCACAGAATCCGGCGACCGCATTCGCGGCAGTGCTGCATGCTCTGGTCCTGCAGACATGCTATTTTGCGAGCCGGGAAAGCTGCCTTCAGCTTGTCGTCCAAGACGTGAGCTTCGCCAATCCGCCCTCCGGTCTGCGTGACAGCGCGCCTGCCCGCAGCCTCGCCGAGCGCGCCCGTTACTGGGAGGAGCGGCTTCCCGAGTCAGACGCTGATCTGTGGGATGCGTTGCTCGCCCTCAACGGCGACGAGCAGGCGGCCTTGTTCGCTCATTGTGCTTCGCGCAGCGTGAATGCCCAGTGCGAGATTGTGCCCAAGTACGACAATGGCCGTGTATCGAAGCACAGCATCGAGCGCCGTCTTGCCCATAGCCACGTCCTCGCGCGGGCCGTTGGTCTTGATCCTGTAGCGGCAGGCTGGCGACCGACCGTCGACGGCTACTTCCGGAGCGTCACCAAGCCGCGGATTCTCGCCGACGTCACCGAAGCGCGCGGCGAGCAGTTCGCAGGCATGATCGATCACCTCAAGAAGGCGGACATGGCGCGCGAGGCGGAGCGTCTGCTCGAAGACGCCCAATGGCTGCCCGAGCCGCTCCGCACTCCGCCAGTCTGCGAAACGGTGTCCGACGCCGTGGACATCGATGCTCTGCCCGCCTTCCTCGACGAGGATGACGGCGCTTACGCGATCGCTGCCGAATGAAACTGGCAGGGCGGCAAAAGCCGCCTTGCTCTGTCCCTTTTCCCGCAAGGCCCGGCCACTGCGCCGGGCTTTTGCATTCTGGGAGGAATATCCCATGTCAGCACAGCATATCTACACCAGCGCTCCGCTAGGCAGCCTGATCCGCTACTCCAATGGCAAACCCCGTCCTCCGGCTCGATTCCGGCGCAAGCTGAGGGCATGGGAGCATGAGAACGGGATCGGCCGTCTGGTTGAGCGGTATCCGGGTTACGCAAGCGCAAGCTTCAACTCTCCGCCCCACTTCATGCTCCATCTGGGCGATTATGGCAGTCAGGGCACGATCGTTCTCACTGTGCGGCGCGCCTATGGCCTCGATAGCAGTTTGCATTTCGAGATTGTCGAGACCCCGCGAGCGGGTTCCGTGCGCATCCTGACCAGCGTCGACGGCCGCGATGAGCTGCGTCATCTCGCCATCAACATGGCTGCCGCCGAGAGCTGGATGCAGGTCAATCGTTACTCGAACATGCGGACGGAGATTGTCTGCGATCCGGACCCCGTCATCCTCCCTCCAACGACGAGGAGGGCGGCATGAGCACGATCATGCTAGAATTCGGGACCACGCGCGATGGCGACGTGGCGGCGCGCGTCGGCGATCTCGCCTATGTCGCCATCCCGATAGAAGCTGGCTTTTCGGTCGCGTCGGCGTGGCGACTAAGCCGCCCCATTGGCGACTGGCAACGCGCAGATGTTTGCGGTGCTGAAAGCTCGGTCAGCGACCATCAAGCCTTCCGGGCCTATGTCGGAGACATCGCGCTTCATCTACGCCAGCGCGAGGCGCTCGGGCGGATCGAAACGGTTCACCCCATCTCGACGCCATGGGGCAAGTCGCAGACCGCCACAGTCTACGCACCCGGGATCGTTTTCCACTCCACCGCAGGGCATGGCGGGTTCAAACTCGATCGTATGCGTAACAAGGCTATGCCAGAAGTGCTTCGCATCGCTGGCGGATGGTATGAGGAGGATGGAGACTGGGCGAGGGTCGCAGCCGGTTATCCTGACCTCTTCACATATCGCGAGCAGGCGTCGGCCGACCGGATATTGCGCGACTGGCACCCCGAAGCCTGGGAGGCGATCCACGGACGCACACTGGCGCCGGGAGAATCTTTTTCCCGTGAGCGGGACGACTTTGTGCGCAGGCACGCCCACGACTGGATCGTCATCTCCGCCAGGGCGACAGCATCGCACCCCGGTTACGTCGAGGTGATCGCATCGCTGGGTGGTCGGCGCGAAGCCTCGACCAAGCGAGCGTTTCTCGTTCCCGGTGAAGACTATGCACGCCGTGGCCGCCACGGTTTCGTCATCGACCCGGACAGGCACAGCGAGATCGAACTCTCGCGTCCATGACCTGCCCATTGCCCATTGCCGCGCCATAGCATCGCAAGAGCCTTGGGCGCGGATTTCCCGATTTCATTTCTCCCGGAGTCCTCATCATGTCCGATATTCTAACCGATGCGGCCGGCGCCGCGTCGCCTACTTCCATGCGCCTGACCATTGGCCGCGCTGATGCGCTGTTCGCCGCAGCAAATGCACTGCTTCCTTTGCTGGAAACCGGTTGCCCCCTTAGCAGCACCCAACTGCGCGATGTCATGACCGGTGCCTTTGCCGGTAGTGACGCCGAGGGGGCATGGGACTGGAAGATGGCCTATGACGCCTGCGAGGCCGCCCAGATCCTGCTTCTTCGTCGCTATGGCAGAGCGCTGGCCCGCCGCAATCCTCAGCCCCAGCGTATGCTTGCCGCTCTGGAGCGGATCGCGGCACGCTTGCCGACGCAGACCCGGCGTTCGGAGGCCGGGCAAGCCCTTCAGCAATTCTCGACGCCGCTTGGTCTGGCCTATGTTGCTGCGACCGCTGCGATGATCGAACCCGCTGACGTGGTGCTCGAACCGTCTGCCGGCACCGGAATGCTGGCCGTGCATGCCGAACGTATGCGGGCAAACCTTGTTCTCAACGAACTGGGTGAGACCCGCGCCGAACTGCTGAGCAAGATCATGGACGCGCCGGTGAGTCGGCATGACGCGGCATCGATCGACGACAGGCTTCCCGCAGGCCATCGCCCGACAGTTGTTCTTATGAATCCGCCATTTTCTGCAATTGCGCACGTCGATCGGGCGATGAAGGATGCCGCGCTTCGTCACATTGCTTCAGCGCTTGCCCGGCTTGAACCTGGCGGGCGCCTGGTCGCGATTACCGCGGCGACTTGCGGACCGGAACATGGGATCTGGCGAGATGCGTTCGAGGCCTTGCAGCGCACCGGTCGCATTGTTTTCACCGCCGCGATCGATGGCCGCATCTATCGCAAGCACGGAACAACGATCGAGACCCGGCTCACCGTGATCGACAAGGTGCCGGCGGACGATCCTGCGCAATTTGTGCCCAGTGCTGGCATTGCACTCGATTCAGCCACCCTCCTGCAATGGGTTGAACGCCTTGTGCCCCCACGTGCACCGATTGCGCCCATGCCGCCTGCAAAGCTTGCAGGTTCGCCATCAATGCCGAACGCCCGGCCCAGACATGTGGTTGCACCATCCGGGACCGCCATTGCGGTCGAGGCAGAGGAACTCGCCTATCAGACCGTGGATTGGGCTCCCGCTTCAGAACAGCTCGGCGATACCATCTACGAAGCCTATGGGCTGCAATCCCTGGTCATTCCCGGTGCACAGCCTCATCCGACGCCGCTCGTCCAGTCTGCGTCGATGGCATCGGTCGCACCGCCCAAACCGAACTATCGTCCGCATATCCCGGCGATGCTGGTGGCGAACGGCACCCTCTCCGACGCGCAGATCGAAGCGATCATCTACGCTGGCGAAGCCCATTCTGGACACATGTCAGGCGCATGGACTGTTGATGGGGCCTGGGACGTCGTGTCCGCCGCCGCCGATGACGCTGAGGGCGCGGTCCGCTTCCGCAGAGGCTGGTTTCTTGGCGACGGGACCGGTGCGGGCAAAGGGCGTCAGGTCGCAGGCATCATACTCGACAATTGGTGCAAGGGCCGCCGGCGCGCGGTGTGGATCTCGGTCTCGGACCGCTTGCTCGAAGATGCTCAGCGCGACTGGTCCGCACTCGGGCAAGAACGTTTGCTGGTGACGCCCTTGTCCCGCTACCGGCAGGGGACACCGATCAGGCTCGCCGAGGGCATCTTGTTCACGACTTATGCGACGCTGCGCTCGCAGGAGCGGGCGGGCAAGGCCAGCAGGGTCAGCCAGATCGTTGAGTGGCTCGGGCAGGACTTCGACGGCGTCATCGTGTTCGATGAGGCCCATGCAATGGCCAATGCGGCGGGCGGCAAAGGTGAGCGCGGCGATGTCGCGGCTTCTCAGCAGGGACGTGCCGGCCTTCGTCTCCAGCATGCGCTTCCCAACGCGCGCATTCTCTATGTGTCTGCGACCGGTGCCACGACCGTGCAAAACCTCGCCTACGCGCAGCGGCTCGGACTTTGGGGCGGCGAAGACTTTCCGTTCGCATCGCGCGTCGATTTTGTTTCGGCCATTGAAGAGGGCGGCGTTGCAGCCATGGAAGTGCTGGCCCGTGACTTGAAGGCCCTGGGCCTTTACGCCGCCCGCTCGCTCTCTTTTGACGGCGTCGAATACGACCTGCTTGAGCATCGCCTGAGCGCCGAACAGGTCCGCATCTACGATTCCTACGCCGCGGCGTTCCAGATCATTCATACGCATCTCGATGCCGCACTTGAGGCGTCGGGCGTCACCAGTTCGGCGCATGGCACACTCAATGCCCAGGCCAAATCCGCAGCGCGATCGGCGTTTGAAAGCGTGAAACAACGCTTCTTCAACCATCTCATCACCGCCATGCAGACCCCGAGCACGATTGCATCGATCGAGAGCGACCTTGAAGCAGGCCATGCCGCAGTCGTTCAGATCGTCTCGACCGGCGAAGCGTTGCAGGAGCGGCGCCTTGCCGAAATTCCGACTGACCAGTGGGACGATGTCCGGCTCGACATCACACCGCGCGAATATGTTCTGTCGTACCTCGATCACAGCTTCCCGGTTCAGCTCTACGAGCCTTACACAGACGGCGAAGGCAATCTTGCCTCTCGGCCCGTTTTCGATCCCGACGGCAATCCAGTGCTCAATCGGGATGCCTGCCGCCGCCGCGACCAGATGATCGAGCGCCTTGCCGCGCTGCCGCCCGTACCGGGCGCGCTCGACCAGATCGTTCAGCACTTCGGGAGCGACGCCGTGGCTGAAGTCACCGGGCGGTCGCGCCGGATCGTGCCGCGCACTGGCATTGACGGCTTGGTCCGCTTCGCAGTCGAGAACCGCCCGGCATCGGCGAATATCGCCGAAACCCACGCCTTCATGGACGACGCCAAACGCATTCTGATCTTCTCTGAAGCAGGCGGCACCGGTCTCTCCTATCATGCCGACCTCGGTGCGAAGAACCAGCGACGCCGCGTTCACTATCTGCTGGAGGCCGGGTGGAAGGCAGATGCCGCTATCCAAGGCTTCGGCAGGACCAATCGCACCAATCAGAAGCAGCCACCGCTGTTTCGGCCGGTTTCGACCGACGTGAAGGCGCAGAAACGGTTCATCTCGACCATTGCCCGGCGTCTCGACAGCCTCGGTGCGATCACCCGTGGCCAACGCCAGACCGGCGGGCAGAACATGTTTCGGCCGGAGGATAATCTCGAATCCTTTTACGCCCGCGATGCCTTGCGCCAGCTCTACATGCTGCTGGTGCGCGGCCGGATCGAAGGATGTTCGCTCGCAGCCTTCGAGACAGCGACGGGGCTTTCGCTGCTCAACAGTGATGGCAGCATAAAAGACGAATTGCCCGGCATCACGACATTCCTCAACCGGATGCTGGCGCTGACAATCGACCTTCAGAATATCCTGTTTGAGGCATTCGTGGGCCTGCTTACCGCCCGGATCGAAGGCGCGATCGCCAGCGGGACGTTCGAGAGTGGCCTTGAGACACTCAAAGCCGAGAGTTTCACGATCACGGAGCGGCGCACCATTTACACGCATCCGGGCACCGGTGCGCTGACCCACCTGCTCACCATCGCGCGCAAGGAAAAGCTCACGCCCGTATCGCTTGAGCGCGCCTTGGAAATGGCGGGTGAGGAGCACGCCGATCTGATGATCAACGCCCGATCCGGCCGGGCGGCTGTCAAACTGCGTGCCCGCAGCATTGTCGATGATGACGGTGTCATACTCGCCCGGGTCCGCCTCGTACGGCCGATGGAAGCTTCCACCCTCTTCGCGGACCTGTTTGCTACGAGCCACTGGGAAAAGGCGGACCGAGCCAGCTTTTGTGCCGCGTGGACCGGTGAACTGGCCGAGCTGCCCGAATTTGAGACCTCGACCTTGCACATGGTGACGGGGCTGCTCCTGCCGATCTGGCGACGATTGCCGAACGAGTCGACACGGGTCTATCGTCTGCAGACCGATGCCGGTGAACGTGTCATCGGGCGCCGCGTTTCACCGGCTTGGGCGGCAAGCATTGTTCCCGAGGCCGCGCCGCACATCACGCCGGACATGGCCTGGTCGATGCTGATAGCGGATGAGGCATCGATCGAGATTGCGGAAGGTCAGACCCTGCGCCGCGTTCGCGCGATGCTCGAATGGCGCATCGAGCTGACCGGCTTCAACGATCTTGGTGTCGAACGGCTCAAGTCTATGGGCTTGATCTCCGAGATCGTCTCGTGGAAACTCAGGCTCTACGTGCCGACAGGGGCTGTCGGCGGTAATGTGTTGGAAAAGCTGCTCGACCGCTTCCCGGTTGTGCGCGTCAATCCACGCAAGGCCGCTTGAAGAAGCCCGGTGCATGGACAGTCCCGCTCGTGATCTTGCCCGCCGTCTTGGCGAATGCGCAGAGGCCGTATGCCGCCGCTACCTCGCCGCCGGCCGCAAGGAAGGACGCTATTGGCTGGTTGGTGATGTGCGAAACGCACCCGGCCAAAGTCTTTATGTTCGTCTCAGCACATCGGCGGATGGTCGCGGGGCTGCGGGAAAATGGACCGATGCCCATACTGGAGAGCACGGCGACCTGCTCGATATCATCGCGGTCGCATCCGGCCACCATTCGATGCGCGAGACGCTGGAGGAAGCGCGTCGCTTCTTGAGTCTGCCGCAAGTGGATGCCAATGTGCAGAATGCACGAACGGCGAAGGCACGGCCTGGAACCGCCGAGGCAGCACGGCGACTCTGGGCCGCCTCAAAGCCAATCGAGAGAACTGTCGTCTCGCAGTATCTGGAAGGCCGGTCGCTCGTGTCAGCCGGACATGGCCAGGCTCTTCGCTTCCATCCCTCGTGCTACTACCGTCCGTCCCGCCGAGACGCTCCCGACACACCACGTGCGTGGCCTGCGATGATCGCTGCTGTCACTGATCTTCACGGTGCAATCACCGGCGTTCACCGAACCTGGCTCGAGCCCGCGACATGCACCAAGGCGCAGATCACCAATCCACGCCGCGCTATGGGCGGTCTTCTGGGCAATGGCGTCCGCTTCGGGCTGGCCGGTCCGGTCATGCTCGCAGCCGAAGGCATCGAAACCACATTGTCGCTCCGCCAGGTCTTGCCGGATTTGCCAATGATCGCCTGCTTGTCCGCTGCCCATCTGGCTGCTGTGCATTTCCCTCCCGTGCTGCGTCGTCTCTATGTGGGGCTCGATAACGACACGGCCGGCGAGACCGCGGTGGCCACGCTTCATCACCGTGTTGCCAGGACAGGGATCGAGATCGTCGCGCTGAAACCCTACCGTGATGACTTCAACACCGACCTGCGCGCCGACGGTGCCGAGCAGCTGACGATGGCTCTGCGGGGACAACTTGTCAGCGAGGATGCAGCTGCATTTCTGCGGCCATAGTGGCGGATGGTGAGGCCATCGCTCGCCCGTCAACATGGCGGGAGCGCCAGGAAAATCTCCGCAATCGGTGGGTTGCCGCGCAACGGCTTCGTGAAGGGGCGACTGCGGCATGGGTGCCAAGCGCTGCAATGGGCGAGCGGCACCTATTTTCCGCCGGAGCTGTGCTCCTTTGCATCGCGAAGCAAAATAGCCGCCTCCTTCCATCCTCCGCTGTCGCTCCGGCCCGCGAGAGCGCGGGTGCATCCCTGCCTCCCCTGCCGCCCGGCGTCGCCACGAAGCCGCGAGTGGCGCGGCGCACGATGCGGAGACAATCATGCAAAACGCTTCCGACCATTTCGATGACGAGGGCCAGCCCGAACCCGGCCCCACCGCCTATCTCCTCCAGGAAATGCAACTCTATGGCTATCGCCCCTTCGACGACGAACCCGACGCACGGCCGCTGCCCGAAGCCCGGCTCGCAGGCGGCGCGGTCGCCGACATGTTCGACGGCATGGTCGCGGCGCTGATCGACACCCGGATCGAACCCGATCTTGAGGACTTGCTTTGGCAACTGGTCAACGTCTTCCATCGCTCGGCCGAACGGATCGAACGCGATCTCGATGACAACGAGCAGACACAAAAGCGATTGCAGCGCGAGCAGGATGGCAGTGAGGTTCGCTCGGTCGAACTGGAGCGCTCAATCTGTGAAGGCGTATCGATGATCGAGCGCCGCGACACGATGGAGTTCTTTCGCGATACCGCAGCCGATCAGTTCCGCATCCATATGCGCAAGGCCTGGACACCGCGCTCGGGTTCGCGGGTCAACCACAAGGCGCTTACCTCCGCTGTCATTGATAGCCGGGATTTTCTCGACAAGCGCGTCCGCGAAAAAGCGAGGGTCATGCTGCCTGAAGGCACGCGTATCGGCTTTACAGGCGGGGCTGATTGCAATGATCATGCAGCGATCTGGGCGGCACTTGACCGGGTTCATGCCCGCTACACCGACATGGTGCTCCTGCACGGCGCGACGCCCACCGGCGCAGAACGCGCAGCTGCCTGCTGGGCCGATGCCCGGCGCGTACCGCAAGTTGCCTTCCGCCCGGACTGGAACAGGCACAAGAAGGCCGCTCCCTTCAAGCGCAACGATCTTCTGCTCGAAGCCTTGCCGGTCGGCCTTGTGATCTTCCCCGGCACAGGCATTCAGGACAATCTCGCCGACAAGGCTCGCAAAATGGGCATTCCGCTATGGGATTTTCGCGAACGGAATCCGATGTGAAGGGAGTGTGTTTCTCCAACAGGATGCGCAACGCAATCATGCGCTCAGCGCAAGACATAGACTGAGAATTGAATGTCTTGGGAACTTCCTGCCGTTTGCAGCGCCAACCGCGAATGTCAGTTGCTGACAGGAGCAGTCTTTCGAGACTAGTCGCGAAGAACCTCCACGGGCACGCCAATTCAATCGTGTCATATTAGCGATCTTCGGGTGGCTTTGGCAGAGGCTCCGCGCGCTTGGGCATGGTATAGCTTCGCGATCGAGATTGGCACGGCCTCGTGGGCTCTAGCGGCGAGGAAAGCACGTGGCTCACTCGATTTATCTCGAAGCGTACACAAGGTAGGCTATGCAGACATAGGCGCGACGAATACTCTCTGCCTACCTCAAGAACCAATTTTTTCTATCAAGATCAATCATTCCGTTGGCGAACTTCGGGATCCATCCTAGAGCGATTACACGATGACAGATGGACGCCAGATTAGGGGAGCGACGCCACCATCCTCGCCCCGGGAACGGCAGGTCTCGTCGACTGGTGCGATTCGGCGCGGCACTGCACAGCAGCGGAACAAGGAACTGTCACCGGTCGACGAGCAGGCACTCGCCACAGCACTGGCGCGCAAGCCTGAAGAATTGCTCGACGAACTGCGCGCGGCGTGGGACATGCCCGCCGGGCGTCCCATCCGCGTCGTCGGACGCCTGACGCTGATGCAGAGGGATTCGGGTGACATCGCTTTCCTCAACGATCTCGAGCATCCTGAGACAGGAGCCGGTCTTCGTTACCCCGAATTGTACGCATCCTCGCCTCGCACTGGCCGGCTGGCATTCGCCTTCATTCCGCATGGCCCTTCCCGAGATGTCGTGATCAACGCCTCGATGGCAGGGTGCGAGCAGTGGGCCATTGGCGAGGTCGGTTTGGCGTCCGCCAAAGAGCGGTCGAAGCACCAGAACCCATGGCGCCTCGATGTACGGTCGGGCACATTAAGGTTGCTGAGCGAGTTGCCCGACACTTGGCCTTTGGAGCTACACGGCACTCAGTCGGTAACGCGGATCTCGACGGCAGCCCGCGAACAGATCGAGGCGCACGTCCGCAATCTAATTTTCGAGGAAGACTGGGAGCTCGCCCGCCGTCACACCGAGAACTTGCAGCGCCTGGAAGAACTGGCGACGTCCCGCCGCCAGGCCGAGGACGACGCCCGCATTAAGTCCGCCAGTCTTAATGAGGAACTGGCGGCGCACCGGCTGCGCGTCGCCGCCGCACGCAAGGAAGCCGACGATCTCGCGCACCGGCTGGCCGCCGAACGCCACCATTTCAAACTGCAACAACGACTTATCGAGGAAGATACGCGGATCATGCAACTTAGACACCGTCAACTGCAGGAACTGCTGAGCGAGAAGCGAGACAGGCTGATCGCCCTCGGGCTGGTGGACGCCAGCGACATTGATGCGGTGATGCAGGAAAACGACGGTGGAGAAGACGAGCGTCCGGGCGCCCGATTCTCAGAAACATTGGACAGCGACTTCTCGCGCCTCGCGCCGGTGCTGCAGGTCCAGTTACATAAGAAGGGTCTGCTCTACACCCAGGCGCTGCTCCGCGAATTCTTAGCGCTACTACGCACGCGCGATCTCGTCGTGCTTGCAGGGGACTCGGGCTCGGGCAAGACCAGTCTGGTTCGCTCGGCTGCCGATGCGATCGGCGGCGTCTGCACCGTCATACCCGTCAAGCCGAATTGGACCGGTCCTGAGGATCTGCTTGGGTACTACAACCCGATGGAGCGAAGCTATCAGGCGACCCAGTTCCTGATCGCGCTTCAAGCCGCCGCGCGTCAGCCCGACGTCCCCCACTTCATCTGTCTAGACGAGATGAACCTTGCGCGGGTCGAGCACTACTTCGCCGACTTCCTCAGCCTGCTTGAGCACCGCGCCCACCTGCCGACAATCCAACTTTACACCGCAGACGAGGAGCGGCACATCGTCGTAGAACAGGGCCTGTTTCTCCACGTCGAGGCCGAGGCGCGCCAGCGTGCCGGACTTGGCGACGCGGCAACGCTCGAAGACATCCTGAGCGACGATCGGGCTAACGCCGAGCTACATCGCCTGAGCGGTCTGACAGACAAGGAGTCGGTGCTACTGCATCACGCCCGCTTGCGACGCTCGCTCGCTGCGCAGATGCGCATGCCCACGTCCCTGGCCCTGCCGGCGAATGTCTGGATTTTCGGCGCGGTCAACATGGACGAGACGACGCATCAGCTGTCGCCCAAGGTGCTCGACCGCGTACACGTGCTCCGGTTTGGCAATCCAATGCTCGCCGACTGGGACGCGATCGAGGCTGAGATTGACGCGGCCGCCGACACATTGGCTCCTGACCTGCCGTCGGTCCTGATCCGACCCGACGAGATCGGCCTGCGACAGGACTATCCCGCCTTCGACCGCCAGGACGAGGATGTGCGCTTCCTGTCCGACGTGTCGCGCCGGTATCTCGATCCGCTCGGCGTGGAGTTCGGTCTGCGCGGGATCCGCCAGGCGCAGGGGTATATGGCCGCCGCCACAGCAGCAGGCCTGGGCCGACACCAGGCGCTTGACGGCGTGATCCGGCACAAGATCCTTCCTAAGATGGCGTTCGACGCCGCACGGCCCGCCGGCAGCGGACGCGCCCGGCGCGAGATCCTTGTCGAGCTGCGCGGCGAACTGGCGAAGCGCTTCGAGGGCACGGACGTCGACAAGAACGCTGGCTGCGTTGCGGAACTCGATCGGATGGTCCGCCTGGCCGAAGGCAACAACGGCATCGTCAACTACTGGCTGCGCTGACCGGCCGATGGACGTGCTGGCGCACTATCTTGAGATTGAGTGGGAGTCGACGAATACGCCGCACAAGGTGGTGGTGTCTACGCACCCCATCGAGATCGAGCAGGCGCCCAACGGTGTCCTGCACGCCGAGGTGTCGATCTTTCGAGACTTCGCGCCGTGGGTCGGCCTCCATTTCGCAGGGCCGCTCGCTGATGTGGAGCCGGCCACTTTGGGAGCGCAGGGCGAGCGCACGCCGTGGCTGAAGATCTCCGACGAAGAGGGGCGCGACTGGTGGATCCCCTCAACGGGATGGAGCAGGAAGGCTGGGCGGCACCTCGCCGAGATGCATCGCTCCTTCGGCACCTTTGAAGTCGAGATCGGCGCAACGCGCAAGCTCGTTATCGACGCCGTAGCGCTGGAGCTCGACCGGGCGCACGCCCAGGAATATCTCGACGACTTCCGCGACGATCTGGTGTGGCTCGCCGTCGGTCAGCCGACGGGTGCCGCGGCACAGGCAGGGTCCGACTATAGCCACTCGCTAGTCGAGGCTCTCGCCGACTTCGCCCAGGCGGCCAGACGGGTTCTCGAGCATCCGGCGCGCGAAGTCCAGGAGGTGATCGCCCTCGTGCCGACCACGAAACTGAGGCCCAACGCCGAAACCTTCAGGGCCGCGATGCGACGCCCGGGAGCAAGGGCATACCCCGGACGCAACGCGGTCGAGAGTACCGACGTTCCGGAGAACAGGTATGTTCGCGGCATGGTCGAGCACTGTCGCCGTCTCGCCCATTCAATCGCGCGTGCATCGGATCGCCATCATAGCCATCATGCTGCGAGGGCGCAGAGAGAAAAGGTCCGGGCCGAAAAACTCAGAGCCATGGAAGTGGTGGATGTCGATAACGAGATCTTCGACAATCAGATTGCCGAGATCAGCCAAGTCATGGAGGCCATCCGCTCGTGGGGGCCGGATCCCGTTACTTCCGGGCGGCGAACACGCGAGTTCCACTTCGAAGTCGGAAGAGAGTTCAGGGAGAGCAGGAACGGGCCTCAGGAGCTGTTTTATAGGAATCCTAGCCGCGACCGCGCAGCCGACTTCAAGGAGGGCATCGACTTCAGCGTGGCACGGCTTCCCGAGGCGCTACACGATCTCGTCATGGCCGGGCGCCGCATCGATGGCGGGCTCGCTCTAACCGTTGCCGGGGATGCCTCGATGGCGACGTTCCCGCACTACAAGAAGGTCGGCAGGCGCGCGGTCTTCACCTACATAGCGCAGGTTCAGGTTCACTCACCCGTGCTGCAGCGTAGGATGGCAGCGCGAGCCAGCCTAGAGCAGAACGGTTGGCGACGGCGGCTCAGCGCCAAGGAGCGTAAGGAGATCGAACTCGAGGCGCGGACGGCCCTATCCCGGGCGGCACGCCTTGAACAGCGCGCAAGACTGAGCGAAGCGGTCCACGGCAGCCTCCACCTTTTCGAACGTGACATGGGCATGCAGGTTGCGGAGTGGGAAAGGGCCGGAGTCGGCTCGACCACCATGTTCCCAATGGGCATGCGCTTCGCACAGAACCCGCTCTATGCTGCGGCTCTGGCGGCGTTCCACAGGGTGTTGGAACTCGAGCGCCATACCGGTATCGGGGGCGATGCGTTGGATCGGCTGGGCAGCATCAACATGCTCCACGCCAGCGCCATCTACGAGCGCTGGTGTCTCATCAAGATCATCGACGTGCTGGTGGAGGACTTCGGCTTCGCACCACAGGGCGAATGGGTCGAACATGTCGTCGCATCGGCCTGTCGCGCCGCAGGACATGGACACAAGGGCCTCTTCGTCGATTTCCGTCGTGCCGATCCGAAGATGACGGCCCGCCTCGAGATCGAGCCATTACTCGAAAACGGCAGGCGTCCAGACTTCCGGCTCCGGTTCAAGATGGAACGTAACAACGGTTCGAGAAAGTCGATCTTCCAGGATGTGAAAAGCGACGCGTCGGGCCTGGTTCTGGACGCCAAGTTCCGGACCAGGTGGCAGCACGATGAGCTGGCCGAGATGTTGAAGCTGCTGGTGGAAACGAAGAGGTACGGGCAGGACGGATGCCGCGTCTTCATCCTGCAACCCGTACGGGGCGCGATCCAGAACAGCACCTCGCCGCTCGGCTGGGGCCGCGACTGCGACTATGGGCATCGGCACCCCACGCGACATGCCCATGGGAGCATCCAGCTTGCCGCCGACCTCGTCCGGGGCGGAGGGTCGGTGACGAACCTACGCCGTCTCATCGCGATGGAGCTGCAGCACGTGTTCCCCGAACCGGATGCGGAGACGATCCGCGGACCAACGGGCGACGTGGAGGTCTGCACCGCGACGTCGAGCTTCTGCATCAGCTGCGGCACGAGCCACGACTTGAGTAATGTCATCCCTGGCAGGACCGAACGCGACAACCGCAAGTGGTACTTCAGCTGCGCGGAATGCGGCGCGAGCACCATGCAGACGCATTGCTTTGGGTGCGCCACTGTGATCCGCAAGAACGGGCTACAGATGACGTACCATCTGACGGTGGCCGATCAGATCTCGAACGTCGTCTGCCAACAGTGCGGCCGGGGCTTCTAACGCTGGACGTGTGCCTGGCTCCGCGACGTTCGATGGGCGGCTTGTGTCAAGAACAGACATTCGCAGTGGGCGACCCGAACGACCATCTTTGGTCGACACCCGTCGACGGTATTGCGCTCGAATGACCGCCTGCAGTTGTCGCGATTCGTGAGCTGCCAGCCCGGACCGAGCGCGCGAGAGCGGTCGCTTCGGGCCCATCGAAATATCAACCGTCCAACATACGCTTTTCATAGACGGTGCTGACGCTGCTGCCGTCCCAGACATAGGTGAGATGGCGTTCCTGACGGCAATTGGACAGGAGCCGGGGTCGGAATACGGCTGCACATTCGCCGCCTGCATCACGGACACTCTCATAGACGATACCGTTTGCGCCTTCCTCCCGAAGGCGGCGTGCGGTCCCCTGAGACACAGCATAACTATCGGGATGGTAGAGCGCGGGCAGGGCCTCACGGGCACCGCGAATATCATGCAATGGCGCGTCAAGGTCGACGGCATAGACGCGCATGTCGAGTTCCTGCGCTGGCTCATCTGTCGCTGCGAGGAATTTGGCCCTGTGATGCCGCGTTTCCGCAATCGCGGTGGCAAGTGTGAGCCCGGCATAGAACACGCCGTAGGTCCCGTCGGTGAACCTGTCGCCTTCGGGGTTCAGATGGGTAAAGGCCGCCATGATCGGGGACGTGCCCGGCCCGGATATGCGGTCTTCAGGCGGCACCAGTGCGAGGTCGCCGGCTTCCTCGCGAAGCCGGTCGTTGGTCATCGCTTCGATCTGGAAAACAGCCTCCAGATCGGCCGGATCGGCCACCGCTTCAAACAGCGCGATCGGGGGAAAACGGCTCGGGATGATCCGGTAGCACGGCTGCCACCGCACCTGAGTTACAGGAATGTCCACGGATCAGCCGCGCTGTCCATCGACATATTGCCGCACGACATAGAGGTCTGCGACATTGCCCGACATCATGCGATCAAGCGCCGAAGCGCCGCCAAAGACCCGCGCCTTGTTGGGCTTGCGGACCCATTCGTCGGCCGTTTTGGGCAAAAGAATATGAAGCCCTTTGTAGATCCCCATGACATAGGAAATCCGCTCGAGCGCATCCTTCGGGAGAGCGGCAATCGCGCCCCGCTTCCAGGATTGATAGGTCGAACGACTGTCCAGCCCGAGCAGACGCATCTGTTCCTGCTCCTTGAGACCCCAGGCTTCAGCAATGCGGAAAAAGGTCCTGAGTGCCGGACCGGTCAGATCCTTGCGATCGGTCGCCTTGGCTTCGCTGACGTTCATGGCTCGTCCTTTCACAGCGGTGATATGATTATAAATCTACCGAAAGTCAATGATGCGTCAGAATCTGAACATGGCGTCGCTCTTGGAAGGTTTCGTCTGGCGTGCATCTCGGTCGATCCGATGGCTGACCGCGATGAGCAGGCTCGCGCCTTGGAGCGAAGGGAATGAGTTTGGTCCATGGGGCCACTGAAGCGCGCGCCGAAGTCGCTGGCCTCCGCTGGGAGCTTGGTGCCGACTCTGCTCCTGATCGTGCGTGAACCACCCCTTCCTTGTCGCCTGTCTGCGGGTCTCGTCAGCCTCATTCCGTCAACCCCGTGCGGGGTTCGCCCTCGCGCGCTGCGCTCGGTGACGCCAGCAGCCGGACCCTTTGGTGGGCGCCATCGGGGATGGTCCCCGACAATCGAAGGAGAATTTTCATGGCTACCATCGCTAACCTGACCGTGAAGGCCGACGACAGCTTCGAGGGCACGCTGGCGACGCTGACGGTCTCCGCGCCGATCGCGATCATTCCCAACAATCGCAAGGCGAAGGAATCCGAGCCCGATTATCGCATCGTCAGCCGCAAGAACGGCTTCGAGCTGGGCGCAGGCTGGAAGCGCTTTTCGCAGAACACCGGCGCCGAATATGTTTCGGTTTCGCTCTCCGCACCCGAGTTCGGCACGATCTACGGCAATATCGCCAACGCGCCGGGCGATGATCCCTCCAAGAAGGTCATCATCTGGAATCCGCCGGCCTGAACCGCCGCACCGGCTCCGCCCTCGGGCGGGGCCGGTGTTTTCCATCCCGTGACGGGCGCGCATGCCCTGGCGCGCCCGTCACTCTCATAAATCGGTCGGTCCCTATGACGGCCGACCTGGTGGGCTTCCTGCGGGTTCGCCGCCATTCCCACCTCCATGCTCGATCCGCCCCTCAGTGCGGCGTCTCCCATGGTCCCCGCGCTTATCGGGTCCGGGTCCCCATCACATTACTCAGCGCTGGGCGCGGGTAAGCCGCCGAGACTGTCGATTTCCGCAATGCGCTGGAACTCGGTCAGATATTCTGGACGGTGCAGCGAGAGCCAACGCACTATGCGCGCATTGGCAAGGAGTTTGCCGAGATAGCCTCGCGCAAAGGTCAGGTGGAGGTTGTCGATCCCATAGCTTTCCTCGACCGATTTGACCTGCGTCTGCAAAGCGGCAAGTTCTCGCTCCATGCGAGTGATCTGCTGGCTGGTTGGTCCCGCCGCGTCGGCCTTGCCCGCCTTCTTGCTGACGGGAACAAGCTGCTCTTCCGGGGTCGCCGCTAGTAGCGCACGAGCAAACATCACGGAGAAGTTGTTCTGACCGATCATCAGATCAGCGGCCTCAATCTGGCGGAATGCGGTCATGCGCCGCAGGAGATCGAATACCTTCATTGAGCAATTGGTGTCCTTCAGCGCATCAGCGGCCTCAGCGCAGATGCCGTCGAGGAGACGGAAGCGTGCACGTATCGACTGCACTTCGAGACCGAGCGCATCAGCGATGACCGCTTCGGTGACACCGCGTTCAATCGCACGCACGATCATCCGGTGCTCCTGCACGGGTGGCAGGCGATTGACGCGTTTGTTGTAGGTGTAGGTTTCATCGTCATTTGCGACGAGGCACTCGACTGTCGGAATCGCGAGCTGGCGCAGAGCTTCAATCCGCAGATGGCCATCGAGCAGGAAATACTTCCCCGGATGCTTGGGATCGGGCGCGACAGCAGGAGCCTCGACGATCCCGATCGCCTTGATCGAACTGACGATCTGGGCGAACTTCTTGCTCTCCCGCACGCCTTGCTGGAGTATTTTCAGAGGGACGAGCTGATCGAGTGCAACGGTGACGGTTTCGCGTTCAAAACCAAGGCGAACGCGGTGCTCCGAACCTGGCTCCAGACCTGATGTCTCTGTTTCGGTCCAGTCAGTCATCGGTTTCGCCCGCAATTCTCATGGCCAGGGCGCGCGGCATCGTCTCCAGCCCCTCGGCACGGAGCAAGGTCAGAAACCCTTCGTCGCCAAGCAGATCCTTGATGGCCTCGACGATGAACAACAGCCGGGTTTGCGTGAAATCGGACTTCTTAACGAGCAGACGCTGCTTCTCGGCCTCTCGCTGATAAACCTGCATGAGGTCGCTCGCGGTCAACTTCCGATTGGCGGATCGTCTGCCCAGCTTGCCTGACGGCATCGACTTGTTCTGCCCGCGCATTCGCAGCTCGAGCAGCCTTCTCACAGAAGCCAGCTTTTTGCCGCGCAGCTTGCCTGTCTCATAGGCATCAAGCAGCAGGTTCTGCGCTTCCTCGGACTCTGCCCGCGAGATTTCCATCGCCAGGCTGATCGGGATGAGGCCAGTTTCCACTGCGGCAACGAGCCGCTCCTCGCCGCGCTCCAGAAGTGAGACGATCATGCTGACCCACGAACTGCTGACCCCGATTTTCTGGCCGATTTCCGTCTCATTGTAGCCGCGCTCGCGCAGCGCACCGATCTCGCGCATCACATCTATCGGGCGCGGGGTGCGGCGAGCGATATTCTCGACCAGACTCATCACCAGGCAATCGCTCTCGCTCGCCTCGATGACGACTGCGGGGATTTCGGTCTGCCCTAGCATCAGGAATGCTTCGAGCCGACCTTCCCCGCAGACGAGATCATAGCGAGGGCCACCCGGACCATGATGTCGACTGACCGTGATCGGTCGCTTCAATCCGATCGACTCAATGTTGTTCACGATCTCGCGGTGCTGACGCTTGTTTCGCGAGCGCGGGTTGAGAACCGTGATCTTGGCAACCGGGATCATCTCGATTTGCTGTGGGCGCACGACAGGCATTACGCAGCCTCCGGAATGGCGACGGGCGCCGAAATGTCGTAAAAGAAATCGAGCGTATCGAAGCGATAGGCATCGAGGTGCAGGTCGTTGTCCTCGGCGAGACGCAGCCGTTCGCTGGTGACGTCGATCCTCGGGAACAGGTAGTAATCGAATGGCGCGCGGTTGTGCATGTCCATGCGCACGACCACGGTAATGTCGGCAAGTTGGCTCGTGTCGAAGCGTATCTTCCAGCGCAGCAAGCCGGTCGGCGTCGGAGTGCAGCGCACCAGCACGATTGCCAGGCTGAACTCGCCGTTCACCCGGATGCTGTCACTGGCAAGATCCTGAAACGCCTCGCTCCCCTGCGCGTGGAGGCCAGCCAAGATTTCACGAACGATATCCGGATGGAGGCGGCGCAGGACCTTGTTGATTGCGATATAGCGATAGTCCCGCTCAGGCGAGAAGCCGACCAGACTGTATGCGCGCAGCAGGCTGCCAAACCGGGAGCTATAGGCGCTGCTTGACGGCAATCCCTCGCATTCGTCGATAATGATGCCCGATAGCAGGCCCTTGCTGGCGTAGAGGCCTCGCAGCGCTTGGAGCATCTCCTCGTCCGTCAGGCGGAACGAGCGTGCCGTGATGATCGAATGAGCTGCCTCGAACAGGTCGCGTTCAACGATCCCCTCGAATGCTCCCTCCGACCGGATCCACATGTCGGGAGCATTGCGGACCCGCTTCTTCTTCAGCTTGAACGACCGCCGATTCCAGACATTGTCGCCGACGTATTTCTCGTTGATCAGCAGCTGATGGACGGTGCCGCGTGTCCAGGGGCGTTCGAGGTCGGATAGAACACCTCGAGCATTAAGGTCATCGGCGATCTCGCGTTCGGAGCGTCCTTCATGAACGAAGCTCCGATAGACCTCGCGAACCACATCAATCTCTTCGGGCGGGCCCGGTGTCAGGATGACCCGATCGGTCTGGAGGCTCTTTTGTTCGCCGCGGCAGAGGACCGCTTTGACGTTGCCGTGCTCATCGATCAGTGTCCGACGCAGGCCGAAGCCAGCGGGACCGCCTTGTCGATAACCCTTTTCGATGAGCCGCCCCTGGCCGGCGAAGACCTTTACCGAAAGCTCCCGGCTGTATTCGCCAGCCATGGCGCGTTTGAAGCCCTTGAACATGGTGCTCATGGGCGATCCGTCATTCTCGAACTGCTCGGCACAATAGGCGATCTGAATGCCGGAGCGGCGGCAGATGTATTCGTAATAGGCGCTCTCGTCTGCGTCCTGGAAACGACCCCAGCGGCTGACATCATAGACGAGGATCATCTGGAAGTCGGCAACGCCGGATTCGACGTCGGCAATCAGGCGCTGCAGAGAAGCGCGACCGTCGATCGATAGACCGCTTTTGCCGTCGTCAGCATACGTTCTGACAATCTCTATGCCGCGAGACGCGGCGTAGTGTCGGATCGCATCGGCCTGATTCTCGGTCGAGTATTTCTGATGGTCCGTGGACATCCGAACATATTCCGCCGCGCGCACGGTTGGCATCTGTTCTGCATCGCCCGGTGCCTCGTCTTTATCCCATCCCGGCAATGCTCGCCCCTTTCGAAACCCGAACTGCAGTGGCCAGGGCGGCCAACCGCTGCAGCGCGAACTACGGACCTCTCCGGCATTCCCGCACTCTCAACAGTATATGTGGGAAAGGACCGGAAGATGTTGCCGAAAAAGGGCAGGAAGTTGCCAGCATGGGAGGGCGCGCTCGCCAGTCGTCAAGCCTTTGCCGAGACCATCGCCAACTTGCTGAGGAAGGAACATGGAGACACGCATCGTGCCGTGAAGCAATTGATGCGGCTGACCCATGCCAGCGAACGGTCCGCAAAGCATTGGATGGCCGGGCAACACGGCCCAGACACGGTATTCTTCCTGCGCTTGGTTGCGACGTCTCCCGTCATTCGGGCGTTTGTCCTGGGCATTATTGAAAGTCAGCAATCCAGACTTGCCGAGGCGCCCGAACGCTCGCCCGGGGGATCAACGTGGGCACATGAGCACGGGAACGAGCGGCTGTTGGGCAGGCATTGGCCGAATTCTGACCCTATAAATGACCTTGGAAGTGGCCCTGGAAATGACCCAATAAATCTGGGCCTCAATGAGCGGCAGCGCTGGGTGCTCGACCGAGTCGGTGAAGGCCACCCGGTGAAAGCTCGCGAGATCGCGGCACACTGGCAGGTCAGCATCAAGTCGGCGCGACGCGATCTTGCGGGTCTGTGCGGCTGCGGTCTTTTGCGCTTTGTCGGTGCCCGAAAGAATGGCCGCTATCATCTCGCTCGCCGCTGACAGCGCGCAGTGCGGGCAATCATGGCGGGCATCGCCGATCTAACAGTTCGCTGTGCTTCTGCTGCTTATGCGGTATGGTCCGGGCATGAAGCGCGATATGGACCTTATCCGGGATCTGCTTTTGCAGATCGAAGACGGACGACGCTCGTTTGATTTGTTGACCCCGGAGATCGCTGAGATTTTGGGCGAAAGCAGCGAAGGCAGGCTGCCGCGCGAGCAGGCGGAACTATTGGAGTATCACTTGGACCTGCTCGATAATGCTGGTCTCATTACGATAAAGGCGAAGCTGTCCGGGGCGGCTTGGCAGATTGGCCAGATTACATGGGCCGGGCATGACTTCCTCGACACTATCCGTGATCCCGCCATCTGGCGCGAGACAAAGGCCGGCGCAAAGAAGGCTGGTGGCTTCAGTCTCGATCTCCTGAAGGCGCTGGCCAAGGGATTGGTGAAGAAGAAGATCGAGCAGCACACAGGGGTTGAGCTCGATTTGTAAGGTCCGATATAGAGCCGTCGCAAAGGCATAATGAGCGGAGCGTGGCATCAGGCAAACGCCGCGCCGCAGGCCTTGATCTAAGCGCGCCATGGCGGGAGTCGCTCAGATTCTGCTGGTGTCTGGTACACCGCCGCGAATGTCTCGCATTGACAAACGCGTTCGTATGGGTATATATGGGCGCAATATGACCGGCACCTCTGCACAGCGATGTGTACGTGCCGGTTTTCTTTTGTGCGGATGGTCTAGGCCCAAAGAGGCCATCCCTCCCAGCCTGCAACCAACCCGAAATCGGCGGCCGTCACAGCCTTGTTTGCAGGTTCGGGGAACTCCGCCATCAGAACCTTGAACCGCTCACCCCAGCTGGAATTCGGACTGATCCGCGCCAGCAGAAGCCGCATGATGCAGAAGTACATGAAAGGGCGGGCATTAGCGAGCGACAGCCAGTTCTGATCGAACTGTGGCACCGGCGACAGCTCCAACACGTTCACATTCCACATGCGGCTATGGTGCGCTGCGACGTTGCGAAGGTAGCTCAGACTTCGCAGCCACTGTTCCAGTTCACGCCCCGTTCCCAGACCGTAGCTGGCCGCAATGGCATCCTGGTCCTTTATGTTCATTCCGGCAAACAGCCGCGAAAGGGCGCCAAAATCCCAGATCTCGATTGCCACCCAGATCGGCAAGCGCCCGTGCTTGTTCATATTGTGGGCGACGAAATGCTGCTTCCGGCTGCGGTGAATCAGCTTTTCCTGGTGATCGAGCCAAAGCTGGTGTTCGGTCTTTCCCGCGTGGTAGCCTTTGCGAATTGCCCTGCGAGCAAAATTGCCGTGCAGTAGGGCGGGGTCGTACTGGGCGAAGCAGTCGAGCCTGCCCAGCAGGTGGGCTACGTCAACGCGGATGGCTCGCTCGATCCGTTCCAGCGCGTCGAGCGCCAGGAGCCGCAGCTTGCGATCGAAGGCGTAGAGCGCAACAGCGTCCTCAAATGTTGAGCCAGGAAGGAAATGATCCTCCCGAAACACCAGCCCGACAGGCTGCGCCTTTGGCGACCGAAACGGATACCAATAGCCGCTGAGGCAATAGTAGCCGATCTTCTCGAGATAACTGATCGCGCGGGTATCGTCGCCCACTGTCAGGCCGCGATCCTTCAGGATCTGCAGCTGATCAGCGAAACTTTTCCAGTCTGTCCCCGACACGCAATGCCCCCGATACGTCAACCATGAGTGTTAAGTGCCACACCCGAAGCAGATTTTATAGTAACCGATGGAATCGACACGACGCCGGTCTTTGTATGAACTGGACGCCGGGAGGCTCGATGCAGCTGGTCTGTAGCGGCACTGACAAGGCTCGAGACGAGGCTCCGGTCATGGATGCGACATCATTGCCAGACGTCTTGCCCCCAAGTCGAGTAGACGCGCAATTTCATCCGACGTCCTTTGAACCGCCAGCTTTAGTGCTTCGTCGATATGGATATAGTCCTGCGTCACATTTTGCGACGCGTGACCGAGCATGGCGCGGATTGTCAGTTCCGAAAAGCCGAGTTCGCCCGCGATGCTTCCGAATGTATGCCGAAGGGTGTGTGGCGTGACGCCCGAAATCCCTGCAAGCTTGCAAACACGGTCCAGGCAGGAACTGACAGCAGTATATGGTCCGGCACCGGTTTCAGATGCGAAGACGTAAGGATTGCCGAGTATCTCTGGCTGGCTCTGGACGATTTTCAGGGCCGCAGGGCCAATGGCACGTACTTGCGCACCGCCTTTGGTGTCCGGGAAACTGACGAACCCTCCTGCAGCGTTAACCCAGGACCTCTGCATCGCTTGAGCCTCTTCCCGGCGATAACCGGTTAGCAGAAGCGTCTTCAAGACGCCCAGCGCCACAGGATTTTCGTGGTTTCGCTCGGCAAACGCGATTGCCTTACCGAGTGTCTCAATCTCGGCGACGCTTAGCCGCCGGGTCCGCTTTGCGCTGGCCAGCTTTTTCGCACCTTGGGTTGGGTGGGCCGCCAGCAGCCCCTTGTGCTTGGCGTGCCCTATGATCGCTTGAAGTGTGCCCAGGCATCGCGAGGCTACGCCAGCTCCGCCGGTGGCCTGTCCGCCACGGCCACCGGTCCGAGCTTTAGCGGTTTTCCCGTTCTTTACGTCGGACTGCATCTGCTCGACATCGGCGACGCTCAATTGGGCTACCACGCGCTTGCCAAGCAGGGGAATTATGTGTGTCTTGATCCGGCTCTCGTCCATATCGAGGGATGACGCCTTTATCGGCCGGTTCATTCGTCCCAGAATGTTGCCGGCCCGTGCTTCGGTGAGATACCATTCGCACATCTCTGCGACCGTCATGCCCTTGCGCGCACGACGTGTTTCATCCGCCGGATCTTCGCCATTGATCACCGAGGCGAGGAACAGCTTGGCCTGGTCGCGCGCCTGATCGACGGTAAGAACACCGTATCGGCCAATGTTGATGCGGCGCTGAATTCCCTCCGGGTTGCGATACTGGAGGATGAAGGTCTTTGTGCCCGAGGGTAGAACTCGCACCCCATAGCCGCGCACCTCGGTATCCCAGAGAACCGCTTGGCCCTTGGAGGGCGGAAGCAGGCTATCGACGCTACGCTTGTTTAGCTTGACCGGAGTCATCGCCGCTCCTCATTTGGTGACAAAATTCTCTTCCGAGCCTTTTGTCACCAAATTGTCAGCAGATGCAAGGCCGTTTCAGGCAATTTGATCGCACTCAGGAAGACTGAAATGCTCGATATATCGTTGTTTTAGCGTAGTATGGCTAGCTGGAGCGTACTTGAGAAAAGCCAGTCGGTCTTCTTGCCAAGGTTGGGGTCGAGGGTTCGAATCCCTTCGCCCGCTCCAGATTTTTCATTGAAAATCATAATTTTATTCAGATTGCTTAAGGCCTCTCTTGGAGACAAGATGCTAAAATGAAAGCATTGTCTCCATTATGCCTCCGAGCCATCGGCAACAATTACCTTTTCTAGCGTAAGATAGAAAAGGTCGTGATCCGCACAGCCATGCGCACTCCTCCCTTGGTCGCGATAACAACCCGCCGCGTCAGGGCGCGTTTGATCACGACCAAGAGTCAGAGTCCTCCGGCTTTGCCGTGACGGGTTGAGGGTTTGGAGAGAGGCTTCCGATCACCCGTCATAGAGTGACCATCATGACGAAGCATCAGAATATTTCTCTCGCGACCTCAGCCGACATCCCGTTGAGCTAGCTGACGCTCTCCCAGTCCAATGTCCGGAAGATCAAGGCTGGCGTTCTCGACCGAGAATCTGGCGGCGGACATTGCCCGGCGGGGGCTGCTACAGGGCTTGAGCGTTCGCCTGATCCCCGGCGAAGACGGCGCCGAGACCGGCCACTACGCAATCCCCGCAGGTAGCCGGCGCTTCCAGGGGTTGGAACTGCTGGTCGAACAGAAGCGTCTCGCCAAGGACGCGCCAGTGCCGTGCATCGTGTGCGAGGACGGCATTGCCAAGGAAGACAGCCTTGCGGAAAATGTCCAGCGCGCGCCCTTGCATCCGTTTGATCAGTTCCGTGCGTTCCAGGCACTACGCGAGAAAGGTCAGTCGGAAGAGGAGATCGCCGCCGGGTCCACGCCTGAGCGCGCCACCGCCTCGCGGATAGAATGCGCTGCGAGCGTGAGAGCGGGCGCCATGTTGAACGCCCCCTTACAGGCCCGGCCTATCGGCGTGCTGGCCGTCGATACTATCACTGCGTCAAGCATTGGATATCCTCCCTTGATATGAGTCTAAAAAATGTAACGGGTGATCCACGTCGCAACCATGGCGGGCTTTTTCACGCCTCCGATCTCGACCGTCACATCGTCGATGCATTGAAATGTTCCGGGCGCCTTTTCCTCTATCGAAACCGGCGCCCACTGCGCGCGCACCTTGCTGCCCGAACGCACGGGATGCACAAAGCGCACGCGATCGAAACCGACATTCACGCCCGTCTTTATTTCCTCCAGCGCCAGCGCCGGGGTGAGGTCGCGCAAATGAGGCAACAATGAAAGCGTCAGCAGACCATGCGCCACCGTCCCGCCAAAAGGCGATGCGACCGCTTTTTCAGGGTCGACATGAATATATTGATGATCGTGAGTGACGTCCGCGAAACGATCGATCATCGCCTGGTCCACGACAACCCAATCGGAATAATAGACCTCTTCCGGTCGCGCATACACCGCCTGAATGCGCGCGGTCATGCGAACACGTCGTCGGGAGCCGAGCGCACCAGACCGCTATGGCCATCGACGATGCGCAGCCATGCCTCGCCCTGAGGCAGTTCCGCCTCGATGAAGAACCGGCACGCATAAGTGGCCCCAAGAGCAATGGAGCTTCCTTCCAGCCGCGCGGCGGTAAGCGCCATGTCTAGCCAGAGCCACGCCACCACGCCATGGCCGAATGCGCGCAGGAACATGGTCGCATCGTCATAGGCTTCCGCGCCGTTGCATGCGCGCAGCCCTTCCATGACCTCTTCCACCTTATCCCAATAGGCGCCCAGAGCTCCCGCCTGCGCAGACCATTCGCCCGTCACATGCGCCGCCTCCATGGTAGCGCGGATGCGGCCACGCAGCAGTCCCAGCGCATACCCGTCGGACCGCAACAATTTGCGGCCCAGCAGATCGATGGCCTGAATCCCCGCCGTACCCTCATGGATCGGGTTGAGGCGATTGTCGCGCCAAAGCTGCTCGACATCGAAATCACGCGTATAACCATAACCGCCATGCACCTGAATGGCGAGATCGTTGGCGATCAGGCCAAATTCGGATGGCCAGGATTTTGCAATGGGTGTCAGCAGAGCGAGTAGCGCCTCGGCATCCTCGCTATCATCGTCGACCAGGTAGGCACAAAAAATGCACAACGCTACAGCGGCGTCTGCATATGCCTTTTGCTGCAGCAGCATGCGCCGCACATCCGGGTGCGCCATGATCGGCACCGGCGAGCCGCCTTTGGCGCCCATCTGCCGCCCCTGCAGCCTTTCGACCGCATATTGCGCTGCATGACGATACCCGCGATAGGCCAGCGCCGCTGCCCCCATGCCCACGGAGATGCGCGCTTCGTTCATCATCTGGAACATCTGGGCAAGCCCCTGCCCCTCTGTGCCGACGAGCCAGCCGATAGCTCCGTCATTCTCGCCCAGATTGAACATACAGTTGCTGGTGCCGCGATTGCCCATCTTGTGGTTGAGGCCGGCCACCATCACGTCGTTGCGCGACCCGTCCTGCAATATCTTGGGCACGATGAAGAGTGAGATGCCTTTCGAGCCTTCGGGCAAGCTGCCGTCCTCGTGGGCGACTTTAGCCAGAACGAGATGCACGATATTTTCGCTCGCGTCCTGGTCGGCACCCGAAATCCACATCTTGCTGCCGGCTAGGCGATAGCGCGCGCCCAGATCGTCCTCGCCATCGCGCACTGCGCGTGTGCGGATATCGCCAAGACTCGATCCCGCCTGCGGCTCGGAGAGGCACATCGTGCCGAACCATCGCCCCTCGATCTCGGGCCGCGCGAAAGCGTCGATCTGCGCCTGCGTGCCGAAGGTAGCGATAAGCCGCGCATTGCCAGCCGTGAGCATCGCATATCCGCTGGCGCTGATATTGGCCGAAGCGAAGAGGCTGTATATCGCAAGGGACAGCGACTGAGGCAACTCCATGCCGCCCAGTTCCTCCGGGAAACTGGTGCCGAACAGACCAAGCTCCCTGTACTGCGCAAGCGCTTCCGTGATGGCGGGCAATATATGGACGCCGTCCTGATCGAGACTTGGTTCCTTGATGTCCGCTTCTTTGTAGCATGCGAGGAAGCTGTCCTCGGCGAGTTTGCTGCCCATATCTAGTATCGCGCGCGCGGTTTCACGGTCCAAACCGCTTTTCTCGTCAATCTGGAGCCAGTCGAACAGCAGGAAATCGAGATAGTCTGTGGAAATCAGGATATCGGACATTATTGAAAACCCCCTTGCCTTCAGGCGGCTGCGCAGCCGAAAGCGATGGACCTCTCGAGAGGATGGTCTTCATCGCCGAGTTGATGGTCGATCATGGTCAGGCGCTTGCCCGTCTTGACCTTTTCCGACAACCGCCTGGGCAACTTCTCGCGCAGAAAGGTCTGAACCTCTTCGCGAAATGCTTCTCCCTCCGGCGAAAAACTCAAATCCATTGTATCGATCCTTCGACAATAGCCACTGGGTTCATGGAAACTTCATGGCCTGAGGCCGCGCTCCATGCTTTTTAGGTCAAATATCCAGCGGCTTGCCCTCTGCCGCACACTTCACGAGCAGCGGGGACAGTTTGAAGTTCTCTCCGAGTTTGTCGGCATATTTGTTGAGGCCATCGACGACGGTCTGCAGGCCGACCTCGTTCGCCCAATGCATCGGTCCGCCGGTCCAGCGAGGCCAGCCATAGCCGTAGAGCCAGACGATATCGATGTCCGACGCGCGCTGGGCAATACGTTCCTCAAGGATGAGCGCCCCTTCGTTGACCATGCAATAGAGGGTGCGGACGGTAATCTCCTCATCGCCGATCTCGCGTGCCGTAATCCCCGCCTTGGCGCGAAAATCGGCTATGATAGACTGCGTTATCGGCGAAGGGCTCGGCTTGCGCTTCTCATCATAGTCATAGAAACCGGCACCGGTTTTTTGCCCCCAGCGGCCAGCGGCGTTAAGCGCATCGCGCACGGACTCGATCCGCTCGGGGTCGCGGTGCCAACCGATATCGACCCCGGCGAGATCGATCATTTGCAGCGGCCCCATCGGCATGCCAAGTTCGGTGGAAACGCGGTCCACCTGCTCGAGCGTCGCGCCTTCCACCAGCATGTCGATAGCACCGGTCAGGCGAGGTTCAAGCATACGGTTGCCGATGAAGCCATAGCATACACCCGCCACAACAGGCACCTTGCCGATCTTACGGCCAAGATCCATGGCAGTCACCAGCACATCCGGCGCGGTCTCGTCGCCGCGAACGACCTCTAGCAGCTTCATCACATTGGCGGGCGAGAAGAAGTGCATGCCCACCACATCGCTGGGCCGCGACGTGACCGAGGCAATCTCGTTGACGTCGAGATAGGACGTGTTGGAGGCCAGGATCGCACCCGGCTTGGCGATTGTGTCGAGCCGCGTGAAGATATCCTTCTTCACGTCCATATTCTCATAGACCGCCTCTGAGAACGGCGGTGCAAAATTAGACCACGGTGGCGGCGGCGAAGTGCTGCTGCGGGCGGCGTAAAAGTCGTCCACTTTGCCTTCTTTGCGCGAGCAGGGAGGGCGTGGAGATATATACCGTGGATCTTTACCTGAAGGTGCGTCTTGCTTGCGCGGGCGGCATGAGCCAGCGTGAGGCGGCGAAGCATTTCAACGTATCGCGCGACACGGTCCGCAAGATGCTGTCGTATTCGGAGCCCCCCGGTTACCGCCGGACGGCGGCGGTGCGGCGGCCCAAGCTGGAAGCGTTCGTTCCGATCATCGATGCATGGCTTGATGGTGACCGTCAGGTTCCGCGCAAGCAGCGTCATACGGCGAAGCGGGTATTTGACCGCCTTCGCGAAGAGCACGGTTTCACCGGCGGCTACACGATCATCAAGGATTACATCCGACAGCGCGAGCAGCGCAGCCGGGAGATGTTCGTGCCGCTGGCGCATGCGCCCGGCCATGCCCAGGCAGATTTTGGTGAGGCCATGGTCGAGATCGGCGGTGTTGTGCAGAAGGCGCATTTCTTCGTGCTCGATCTACCGCACAGCGACGCCTGCTACGTGCGCGCCTATCCCGCTGCCGTTGCCGAGGCATGGATGGACGGCCACGTGCACGCCTTCGCGTTTTTCGGCGCGGTGCCGCTGTCGATCGTCTACGATAACGACCGCTGCCTGGTCTCGAAGATCCTGCCCGACGGCACGAGGCAGCGCGCCCGGCTGTTCAGCGGCTTCCTGTCGCATTACCTGATCCGCGATCGTTACGGCCGTCCCGGCAGGGGGAACGACAAAGGCAGTGTTGAAGGGCTGGTCGGTTATGCTCGCCGCAACTTCATGGTGCCGATCCCCCGGTTCGCGACGTGGGAGGCGTTCAACCTGTGGCTCGAGGAGCAATGCCGCAAGCGTCAGAACGACCGGCTGCGGGGCGAGAGCGAGACGATCGGCGAGAGGCTGAAGCGCGATCTGGCGGCGATGCAGGAACTGCCGGCTGCCCCGTTCGAGGCTTGTGACCAGACCAGCGGCCAGGTCTCGTCGCAGGCGCTGGTGCGTTACCGGACCAATGATTACTCGGTGCCGGTGCGCTTCGGCCATCAGGAGGTATGGATCCGGGGCTATGTCGGCGAGGTGGTGATCGGCTGCCGGGGCGAGGTCATTGCCCGTCATGTGCGCAGCTACGAGCGCGAGGACGTGATCTTCGATCCCATCCATTACCTTCCCCTGATCGAACAGAAGATCAATGCGCTCGATCAGGCAGCGCCCCTGCAAGGCTGGCACCTGCCCGAAGCGTTTGCAACGCTGCGCCGCCTCATGGAAGCTCGTATGGGCAAGCATGGTCGGCGCGAGTATGTGCAGGTGCTGCGTCTGCTGGAGAGCTTCACGCTTGCCGATCTGCATGCGGCCGTAAAGCAGGCTCTCGATATCGGGGCGATCGGCTTTGATGCCGTGAAGCATCTCCTGCTGTGCCGGGTGGAGCGCCGACCACCCCGATTGGACATGGCGATCTATCCCTATCTGCCCAGAGCCAGGGTGGAGACGACATCGGCGCGCTCCTACATGCAGTTGCTCTCGGGCGATGCGAAGGATGCGGCATGAGCAGTCCGTCCCCCGAGCTGTTACTGGCCAGCCACCTCAAGACGCTCAAGCTACCAACCTTCCTGCGCGAGCATGACAAGCTGGCCCGGCGATGCGCGGCCGAGGGCGCAGATCACGTCCGCTACCTTGCCCGGCTTGTCGAACTGGAGCTGATCGACCGGGAACGCCGGATGGTCGAGCGCCGGATCAAGGCTGCGAAGTTCCCGGCCGCCAAGAGCCTCGACAGCTTCGACTTTGCCGCGATCCCCAAGCTCAACAAGATGCAGGTGCTGGAACTGGCACGCTGCGACTGGATCAACCGCCGCGAGAACGTCATAGCCCTTGGTCCCTCGGGAACCGGCAAGACCCATGTGGCGATCGGCCTCGGCCTTGCCGCCTGCCAGAAGGGCCTGACGGTCGGCTTCACCACCGCGTCCGCGCTGGTCAGCGCGATGATGGAGGCACGCGACGAACGCCGCCTTCTGCGCCTCCACAAGCAAATGGCCGGATACAAGCTCCTCATCATCGATGAACTGGGGTTCGTGCCGCTCTCGAAAACCGGCGCGGAACTGCTGTTCGAGCTGATCTCGCAGCGTTACGAGCGCGGCTCGACGCTGATCACCAGCAACTTGCCGTTCGACGAGTGGACCGAAACGTTCGGCTCCGAGCGCCTGACAGGCGCGCTCCTCGACCGGCTTACCCACCACGTCTCCATACTCGAGATGAACGGAGAGAGCTATCGTCTGGCCCAAAGCCAGGCGCGCAAGGCACGCTCCAACCCCTGACAGAAAAGACCATCCGTGTGTTGGCGACCCCCACTCGGGCTACGCCCTCGCGGCGCTCGCCAGCACACGGATCACCCGGCCTGATTTTGCGCCGCCCAATGGCCGACTTTTACTCCGCCGTTGACACGGCAAGTCCGGCGCTGACGTCGCCGAGGGCGCGGAACTCGTTCGCCAGACAAAATCCGCGCTGGAACATATCATCCGGCGCCTTTCCGACGCTGCCGGTGAAACGAGCGAGATCACAGGCAACGCCAGTAGTCAGGCCCAAAACCTTCAGGAGATCAGCGACGAGATCCAAAATATCGAGGTATCCACTCAGCAGAATGCCGCGATGGTCGAAGAGTCAAACGCCGCCAGCCGGTCATTGTCGGAAGAAGCCAGGCGGCTGAGCCGGATCGTGGGAAGGTTCAAGCTGGAGCGCCGCATCAAGCTGCGCGATCCCAAGGACCAGCGGGCGGACAACGTCCGCAAACTCCCGAAAACGACGGCGCATATCGACCTTCCGCCCCAGAGAGCCGCAGGGTAACGCAGGCCTCGTGCTGCAGGAGGGCGGCAGAACCGCCCTCCACGCCGCCTATCGCACGAACCGCGAATCCAGCGACGCTTTTGCCGCTTTATATTCCTCTGCCAGCCGTTCGATCACCTCGTGCGCCGGTCGAATATCCTCGACCGCACCGATCCCTTGGCCACATCCCCATATGTCACGCCATGCCTTGGAGCTCGACTCTCCGCCCGATCCGAAGTTCATCGCGCTCGGGTCGCTCTCGGGCAGGTTGGCGGGGTCCATTCCGGCGTTGACGATGGACGGCGCCAGATAGTTACCGTGAACGCCGGTAAACAGGTTGGTATAGACAATGTCCTCCGCTGCGCTGTCGACGATCATCTGCTTGTAGGCCTGCACCGCATTGGCTTCCTGCGTCGCGATGAACATCGACCCGATATAGGCCAGATCTGCCCCCATCGCCTGTGCGGCAAGAACCGACCGGCCATTCGCGATGGATCCCGACAATATCAAAAGCCCTTCGAACCATTTCCGGATTTCCTGTATCAGGGCAAATGGCGACAATGTGCTGGCATGGCCGCCCGCCCCTGCTGCGACGGCGATCAGCCCGTCGGCGCCTTTTTCAATCGCCTTGTGCGCGAACATATCGTTGATGACATCATGGAGCGTAATTCCACCCCAGCCGTGCACCGCGTCATTCACATCTGCCCGCGCGCCCAGGGATGTGATGACGATCGGCACCTTATGCTTTGCGCAAAGCTCCATGTCCTGCTCGAGCCGCGTGTTGGAGCGGTGCACGATCTGATTGACCGCGAACGGTGCGGCCGGCCGATCAGGGTTATCACGATCCCATGCAGCCAGTTCTTCCGTGATTTGATGCAGCCATTCATCCAACAACGAGACGGGACGCGCATTGAGCGCGGGAAATGATCCGACAATGCCCGCCTTGCACTGTTCTATCACGAGCGTTGGGTTCGATATGATGAACATCGGCGAGGCAATTACCGGCAAGCGGAGCCGTTGCAGGATGGCTGGCAGGGTCAACGGACACATCTCCTCAATGTGATAGTGTACTGGGTGCGACTTTCATCGACCGCATTTCGTCCCTGTGCTGGCCCACGGGGCGGCATATTTCAAGCGCCTTCAGGGTGGAGCCGATTGTTTTGCCACAGCACTGTCGCATCGCGAACAACCTGTTGCGAAAGCCATCCGATAAACGCTCGAACACGCGGCTGACTGGAGACATCCTTATGCATCGCCAGCCAAAAACTGCGGAGGATCAAACGGTCCGGAGCAATCCGCGTCAAACGATCATCTTGGTCCGCCATGAAACACGGGAGAACGCCGATGCCGGCACCGCCCGCGATCATCTCCCGCTGGGCATTGATGCTGGAGCAGCGGATCGAGGCCTCAAGCCCGCTCTCGATTTCATCAAGATACCGCAATTCGGGCGCATAGATAAAATCGGGGATATAACCGACAATCGGAATATCGCCCTGCCGCAAAGTTTCCAGCTGGTCCTGTTCCTGCCAGTCGGAGCGTATTTTCGGCGCATAGAGAGCGAGGCTGTAGTCCGTCAGCTTGCGCACCTTCAACAGGCCGCGCCTTGGCCGCGTCAGCAATATCGCCAGATCGGCCTCGCGCCGGGAGGGGTTGAGAAAGCCGGTCGAGGCGACCAGATCGGTCTCAAGCTGCGGATGCAACGACGCGAAATCCTTCAGACGCGGCGCGATGAAATGTGTCCCGAACCCCTCGGACACGCTGATGCGCAGCTGCCCGGTCAAGTTGCGAGAATCGCGGCCGACGCGTTCGATCCGGTCGAACGCCAATTCCATCTCCTCGGCATGCGGCAGCAGCGCCCGGCCATAGGCCGTGAGCGTAAATCCCTCGCTGGTCCGTTCGAACAAGGTCTGCTGCAATTGCGCCTCCAGAGCGGATATTCTCCTGCTCACGGTGGTGGGGTCTACCTTCAGCGCGCGCGCCGCGCGGACCAGATTGCCATGGCGCGCGACGTTCAGGAAAATTTGCAGGCTGTCCCAGTTCATGGACCTGCATTTATGCAGGTTATGATTGCGAGTCTACCCGTTGAATAATTCGGGCTGCCCTGTACCTTGCGGCACAATCTCCAGTTTCCGTTTGTTGAGGATGCGTCATGAAAGATATTGATCATTTGATCGTCGGTGGTGCCGGCAGTTCCGCCACACGATTTGGCGATGTGTTCGACCCGAACAACGGCGTCGTTCAGGCGCGCGTACCGCTGGGCGACCAGGCCGTGCTCGATCGCGCGGTGGCAGCGGCGCTCAAGGCACAGCCCGGCTGGGCCGCGACCAACCCGCAGCGCCGCGCCCGCGTCATGTTCAAGTTCAAGGAACTGGTCGAAAAGAACATGGATCAGCTGGCGCACATGCTCAGCTCCGAACATGGCAAGGTGATCGCCGATGCCAAGGGCGACGTTCAGCGCGGCCTCGAAGTCATCGAGTTCTGCTGCGGCATTCCCCATGTGCAAAAGGGTGAATTCACGAACGGCGCCGGCCCCGGCATCGACGTCTATTCGATGCGCACGCCCATCGGCATCGGCGCTGGCATCACGCCGTTCAATTTCCCGGCCATGATCCCGATGTGGATGTTCGGCGTCGCTATCGCCGTCGGCAACGCCTTCATTGTCAAACCGTCAGAGCGCGACCCGAGCGTGCCTGTGCGTCTGGCCGAACTGATGCTTGAGGCAGGTGCACCCGAAGGCATTCTACAGGTCGTTCATGGCGACAAGGAAATGGTCGATGCCATCCTCGATCATCCCGCGATTGGCGCGGTCAGCTTCGTCGGTTCGTCGGACATCGCGCATTATGTCTACAACCGCGGCGTCGCGGCGGGCAAACGCGTGCAGGCGATGGGCGGCGCGAAGAACCACGGCATCGTCATGCCCGACGCCGATCTCGATCAGGTGGTGAATGACTTGACTGGCGCCGCCTTCGGTTCGGCTGGAGAGCGCTGCATGGCCCTGCCGGTGGTGGTGCCCGTCGGTGACGAGACCGCCGATCGCCTGAAGGAAAAGCTGATCCCGGCCATCGAAAAGCTGCGGGTCGGCGTTTCGACCGACGCCGAAGCGCATTACGGCCCGGTCGTTACCAAGGCGCACAAGGAAAAGGTCGAGGGCTGGATCCAGACCTGCATCGATGAGGGCGCGGAACTGATCGTCGACGGACGCGGCTTCAAGCTTCAAGGGCATGAGGAAGGCTTCTTCATCGGCCCCACCCTGTTCGATCATGTCACCACGGACATGGAGTCCTACAAGGAAGAGATTTTCGGTCCGGTGCTCCAGATGGTGCGCGCGCCCGATTTCGAAACCGCCGTGGCGCTGCCCAGCCAGCATCAATATGGCAATGGCGTCGCCATCTTCACGCGCAACGGCCACGCAGCGCGTGAATTCGCCGCGCGGGTCAATGTCGGCATGGTTGGCATCAACGTGCCGATCCCGGTTCCGGTCGCCTATCATACATTTGGCGGTTGGAAGCGCTCCGCCTTTGGCGACACCAACCAGCACGGCATGGAAGGCATCAAATTCTGGACCAAGGTAAAAACAGTCACCGCACGCTGGCCGGACGGTTCGCCCGACGGCGGAAACGCCTTCGTCATCCCGACCATGGGATGACGAAAGTCAGCTACATCTCATACAGTCATCCTGACGAAAGTCAGGATCCACTGACGCTAGGCAGAGGATCGAAACCAAGGTCGATGGCCTTGTCCTCCCAGAACGGATTATGTTTTTCGATGAGAGCGATCTTCCAGTATCTGCGCCAGGCCTTCAGCTGCTTTTCGCGGGCGATGGCACCCTCCATGCTGTCGGTGGATTCGAAATGAACGAGCCGTTTGACATTATAGCGTCGGGTAAATCCGGCCACCGCTCCGCTTCTGTGCTCATGAAGGCGCCGCAGCAGATCGGACGTCACGCCGATATACAGCGTTCCATGGCGTCGACTGCTAAGAATATAGACGCAAGGTTGGCGGTTCATGCTGGCTTGCTGCTAATGGATGCTGACTTCCGTCAGCATGACAGGAATATATCCGATGGAACAGGTAAATGAGCCAGTTTGACCTCTCCGAAGACCAGCGCGCCATTCAGGATATGGCGCAACGGTTCACCGCCGATGCGATCACGCCCCATGCCGCCGAATGGGATGAGAAGCACGTCTTCCCGCGCGATGTGGTGAAGGCGGCGGCGGAGCTTGGTTTTGGTGGCATCTATGTCAGCGAGGAATCGGGCGGCATTGGTCTGGGACGACTGGAAGCTGCGCTGATCATGGAGGCGATGGCCTATGGCTGCCCGTCCACCTCCGCCTTCATCTCGATCCACAATATGGCCGCGTGGATGATTGACCGTTTCGGCGGCGACACGGTGAAGGCGGAATATCTGCCGCAGCTTATTTCGGCCGAGCTGCTCGCCAGCTATTGCCTGACCGAACCGTCATCGGGGTCGGATGCTGCTGCGCTCAAGACCAAAGCCGTCGATGCGGGCGATCATTATGTCGTCACCGGAACCAAACAGTTCATTTCCGGCGGCGGCGAGAATGACGTCTACGTCACGATGGTCCGCACCGGCGTTGATGGACCCAAGGGCATCAGCTGCCTCGTCATCGAAAAGGATATGGAGGGCGTTAGCTTTGGCGCGCAGGAACGCAAGCTGGGCTGGCATTCGCAGCCGACTGCCGCTCTGATCCTCGAAAACGTCAAGGTGCCCAAGGAAAATCTCGTCGGCGGTGAAGGACAGGGCTTTTCCATCGCCATGGCCGGGCTCGACGGCGGGCGCCTCAACATCGGCGCCTGCTCGCTGGGCGGTGCGCAACGGTGTCTGGACGAGGCGATCAGCTACACGAAGGATCGCAAGCAGTTCAATCAGGCCATTGCGGACTTCCAGAACACGCAGTTCACGCTGGCCGACATGGAAACGGACCTGCAGGCCGCGCGCGTGCTGCTATATGCCGCTGCGGTCAAGGTAACGGAAAATGCGCCGGACAAGACGCGGTTTGCCGCAATGGCAAAGCGGCTCGCCACCGACACTGGCAGCGCCGTCGCAGACAAGGCGCTGCAGCTGCACGGCGGTTATGGCTATCTGATGGACTATCCGATTGAGCGCATCTGGCGCGATCTGCGCGTCCATTCCATTCTGGAGGGCACCAATCAAGTGATGCGGATGATCGTCGGCAGGGACATGCTGCGGCAATGAGCGACGATGTACTGATCAGCGTCGAAGGCGGTGTGGCCCGTATCCGGCTGAATCGGCCAAAGGCGATACATGCGCTCAACGTCGGCATGTGCGATGCAATCAATGCCGCGCTGGCGGCGTGGAGGTCCGGCGGCGCGGTCGATCTCATCATGATCGACCACGCAGCCTCGCCGGATGGCGACCCCAAGCTTTCCCGCGGTTTTTGCTCGGGCGGCGACGTGCTGGCTCTGGCGAAGAGCGGCGCGCACGGCGGCAGGGACGCGCAGGCGTTCTTCCTCTCCGAATATCGCATGAACCATACGTTGTTCACCTACCCCAAACCCAGTGTCGCTTTCATGGACGGCATCGTCATGGGTGGTGGCGTGGGCATATCGCAGCCCTGCACATATCGCGTAGCTACTGAAAACACGCGGTTCGCCATGCCGGAAGGGACAATCGGCCTTTTCCCCGATGTCGGCGGCGGCTGGTACCTCTCCCGCTTGCCTGGCCAGATCGGCAAGTACCTGGCGCTGTCGGCCGCGCGGATCGACGGGGCGGATTGTCGCGCCGTCGGCCTCGCCACCCATTACATCCCGACTGAAAAGCTGGCTGGCGTAAAGGATCAGCTCCTCGCCAATCCTACCGAAGCCAAGGCCATTCTGGATGCTGCGGAGGAAGCCCCTCCCCCATCCCGCCTGATCGAACAGCAAGAACAGATCGACCACCTGTTTTCGGCAGAAACGCTGGAGGAGGTCCTCTCTGCCCTTGCTGCGGACGGTAGCGACTGGGCGAAGGAGCAGCATGCCAATCTGCTCAGCAAATCACCGCAGACCGGCAAGGTATCGCTCCGCCTGCTGCGCGAGGGCGCGGCCATGGCCGATTTCGCCGACGAAATGCGACAGGAATATGCGGTCGCATCGCGCATCGTTGTGCGGCCCGATTTTACCGAGGGCGTACGCGCACTGCTCATTGACAAGGATAATGCGCCCAAATGGAACCCGGCCACACCCGAGGCTGTAACTGAAGAATTGATTGACGCCATCTTCGCCCCGCTTCCAGCGGACGAAGCCTGGTCCCCGGCATAATCACAAGAGAGGAAATTCCATGAAGATCGCCTTTATCGGCCTTGGCAATATGGGCGGCGGCATGGCCGCAAATCTTGTGAAGGCCGGGCATATCGTCAATGCGTTCGACCTGTCCGAACAGGCGCTGGACCGCGCGAAGGAAAATGGCTGCGCCCCCTTCACCAGCGTGCGTGAAGCGGTGACGGATGTAGATGCCGTCGTATCGATGCTGCCCAACGGCAAGATCGTCGCTTCTGTTTATGAGGCCGACGTGATCGGGCACGCGCCCGGCGAGGCCCTGCTGCTCGACTGTTCGACCATTGACGTCGCGACCGCGCGCAAGGTGGCGTCCGATGCGGCGGCCATGGGCTATGAGATGGTCGATGCGCCTGTATCGGGCGGCATTGCGGCCGCCAATGGCGGCACGCTAACCTTCATGGTCGGCGGCAGCAACGCGGCATTCGCGAAGGCTGAGCCGATTTTGTCGGCCATGGGCAAGGCCGTCATCCATGCGGGCGCGGCGGGCAGCGGACAGGCCGCCAAGATCTGCAACAACATGCTGCTCGGCGCGTCGATGATCGCGACCTGTGAGACGTTCAAGCTGGCCGAGCGCCTGGGCCTCGACCTGCAGACATTTTACGACATTTCGTCAAAGGCGTCCGGCCAGAACTGGTCGATGACCAGCTATTGCCCGGTCCCCGGCGTCGGCCCGCAAAGCCCGGCGGACAATGACTATCAGGGCGGCTTCGCGACCGGATTGATGCTGAAAGACCTGAAGCTCGCGATGGAGGCCGCCGAAAGCGCAGGCGCACCCGTCCCCATGGGTCACCGCGCGGCAGAGCTCTATGAGGCATTCGACGCGGCGGGCGAAGGCGGTCGCGACTTCTCGTACATCATCAAGACGCTCTGACCCGGCGTCACGTCGCATTGACCGTTCGGTTGGAGCGCAATCGGGAACCTGTTGCGCCTCCCTCCGTTCCGTGCGCGCGCGACCGAGAACCTGCTACGCCCCAACCCGTCCAGATCGAGCATAGTCGAGAACCCGCCACGCCTCCATCCGTTCGGTTCGAGCGTAGTCAAGAATCGTTCATGCCCTCGTGTCTCGACAACACCCGACACGAACGGCCCCATTTTCCGGCATGAGCCGCCACGGCAGAAGCAACCCTCTGCCCTCCCCCGCTATGTTCCTGCGAAAGCAGGAACCCAGCACCAACGCACTGGGCCAGCCTCGCTTACCCCAATCGGGACAGCGCCGCCTGCAGGCGTTCGGCTTCAGCCGATTTCTCAGCATGGTCCGCCCGCGCCTTTTCGACCGCTTCGGGCTTCGCCTTCTCAACGAAGTTCGGGTTATTCAGCCGCCCTTCGAGCGATTTCGCTTCTTTCGCCACGGCTTCCAAAGCCTTGGTCAGCCGCGCTTTTTCCGCCGCAATGTCGATCACACCTTCCAGAGAGAAGGTCAGCGTGTCCCCGCTCGTCACGACCTGAAGCACGGCAGACGACGTTGGCGCCGAATATTCAAACCCTTCGATCCGGCCTAACCGCTCCAGCGCGGCTGGATATTTCGCGGCAAGCGACTGTGTCGCCTCGCTCGGCGAGGGTACATGCGCAACCAGCTTCACGCCGGGCGACACGCCGATTTCAGCCCGTGCCGAGCGCACCGCGCTGACCATGTCGATCAGCAGGTCAATCTCCGCCTTCGCCTGCGCATCGACCGCCACGCCGGGCTTCGGCCATTTGGCGACGATGATGTCATAGTTGCGCGCACCCAGCCCATGCCAGAGCTCTTCTGTGATGAACGGCATGAACGGGTGCAGCATCACCAGAATCTGGTCGAGCGCCCAGCCCGCGACCGCCTTGGTCTCATCGTCGAGCGCGCCCTTGATAAGCTCCAGATACCAGTCGCAATAGCTGTCGAACACGAAATGATAGATCGCGTTGGCGGCGGCATCGAAGCGCAGCTCCGCCATCGCCTTGTCGAGGCTGGCAAGCGTTTCGACGACCTCGCCGATGATCCATTTATTGACCGCCAGCGTTGCGTCCGGCGCGGCCAGCGTTGTCGATGCGGTGATGCCGTTCGACATCGCAAAGCGCGTCGCGTTCCACAGCTTCGTCGCGAAATTGCGATACCCCTCGACCCGCTTCTCGTCCATCTTGACGTCGCGGCCCTGGCTTTCCATCGCCGCCATGAAGAACCGCAGCGCATCGGCGCCATATTGGTCGATCAGACCGAGCGGATCGACGACATTGCCCTTGGACTTGGACATTTTCTGTCCGTCCGCGGCGCGCACAAGACCGTGCAAATACAACCGCTTCCACGGCACATCTTGCATGAAGTGGATGCCCTGCATCGCCATGCGCGCATCCCAGAAAAACAGGATGTCGAACCCGGAAATCAGCAGGTCATTGGGATAATGCTTCGCGACCAGGTCTGTCTTTTCCGGCCAGCCCAACGTCGCAAACGGCCACAATGCCGAGGAGAACCATGTATCGAGAACGTCGTCATCTCGCGTAAGTACGTGCCCGCCTGCAAGCGCCTGCGCTTCAGCTTCTGTCTCCGCGACATACACATTTCCGTCGTCGGCATACCACGCCGGTATCCGGTGTCCCCACCAGAGCTGGCGGGAGACGCACCAGGGCTGGATATTGTCCATCCAGTTGAAATAGGTCTTTTCCCATGTCTTCGGCACGACCTCGATAGCGCCGGACTTCACCGCTTCGATTGCCGGTTTCGCCAGCGTTGCCGCGTCGACATACCATTGGTCGGTCAGCCACGGCTCGATGACCACGCCGCCACGGTCGCCATAGGGCGTCTGGATCGTGCGCGGTTCCGCGTCATGCTCGACCGGGTTGCCTTCCTTGTCCTTCGTGACATGGGGGATCAGGAAGCCGCCTTCCTTCATCCGCTCTACCACCCGCTTGCGCGCATCAAAGCGGTCAAGTCCGAGATATTCGTCGGGGATCAGGCCGTCCGCCGTCTGCACGACCTTCGCTTCGGCATCGAGCATGTTGAGCATGTCGCCGGGCGCAATCCCTGCGCGCTTGCCGACTTCAAAGTCATTGAAATCATGGCCCGGCGTAATTTTCACCGCACCCGAACCCAGTTCCGGGTCGGCATGTTCGTCCGCAACCACCCTGAACCGGCGGCCCGTCAACGGCTGCAATATCTCCTTGCCGATCACGCTCCTGTAGCGGTCATCATCGGGATGCACCGCGACCGCCATATCAGCGAGCATGGTTTCGGGGCGTGTCGTCGCGACCTCGATATAATCCAGCCCGTCTTCGCGTTGCACCCCGTCCGCCAGCGGATATCTGAAATGCCAGAAGCCGCCCTGCATTTCCCGCGTTTCGACCTCCAGATCGGAAATTGCCGTTTTCAACTTCGAGTCCCAGTTGACCAGCCGCTTGTCGCGATAGATCAGGCCCTCGTTATAGAGGTCGACGAACACCTTCACGACCGCCTTGGTGAAGTGCGGATCCATCGTGAACTGCTCGCGCGACCAGTCCATCGAACAACCGAGCCGGCGAAGTTGCCGCGTGATCGTGCCACCCGACTCCGCCTTCCACTCCCACACCTTGTCGACGAAGTCCTCGCGACTGTAATTGGTGCGCTTGTCCTGTTTCGCCTCAAGCTGGCGTTCGACCACCATCTGCGTCGCGATGCCCGCATGATCGGTGCCGACCACCCACAGCGCATCCTTTCCGCGCAGCCGCTCATAGCGCACCACAATGTCCTGCAGCGTGTTGTCGAGCGCATGGCCGATATGCAGGCTGCCCGTCACATTGGGCGGCGGATTGACGATGGTGAACGGCGCGGCGTCGGGCCGCTCCGGGCGGAAAAGCCCGTTCTGTTCCCAATGAGAGTACCAGCGCGCCTCAATCGAGGCGGGATCGAAGGTTTTCGGTAATTCGGTCATGGGGAAGCCCATAGCGCGTGGGCGCTACAGGTCAATTCAGGTCAAGCGTTTGAAAGGGATTAGCGCCCTCAGCCCTTAAAGCGCGCGACCCGTAATGCGCGCGATTTCCTTCGACACCATCGATTCGACCAGCGTCGGCAGGTTGGCGTCCAGCCATTCCTTCAGCATCGGACGGAGCATTTCGCGTACCAGCCCTTCGAGCGTGTTTTCGCCTGCTTCCGGCTTCACCAGCAGCGACGACAAAGCCGCCAGTGAGGTGCGCGTTGCGGCTTCGCTATCGCTCGACACAATGGTTTCATTCTTCACGGGAATCTCGCTCTTTGCCTGAGTTTCGACTGGGACCGGCTCAACCTTGGCCACGGGTTCGACTTTGGCCGGTTCGGCCTTGGCTGGCTCAACCGGCTCGCTGACGGTTTCCGCCTCTTCGATTTCGAGGGTGTCGGTCAGTTCAAGTTCGTTGTCGTCGGTCATATCTTCAGGCTCAACTATGTCGGATTTTGCCGAAGGCGACTCATCGTCGGGAACCTGTGGTATCTCATTCTTGGCGCCGCGTCCAACTTGAGGCATTTCGTCGGTGAGCTCCAGCACCTCATCGACATAGGACGATCCCGTCGAATCATCTGCATCCTTGGCGAGACTCGCGACGATCGCCTTGCGATGAGATTCGCGTTCCGCGTCACGCGCAGCAGATGCCTTCTTGGTCATCTCGATATCAGATGCGTCCGCATCGTCAGCGATTATCCTTTTGATGGAAGACAATATTTCTTCCATGGACGGTTCCCTGCTCATATCGCCCATCGTTTCTATCACCTGCAGCCCACTGCCTCTGTGGCGGCGCACAATGGCATGTTATCATAATGTGTCAAGCGCATGCAAATATGGCGTTAACCATAAATGCGCGTGCCGTCAGAATGTAAATCCAGCCGGTGCCGGTTCGAAACCGATGGCATCTACCATCTCCATATCGGCAAGGCGCACGAAGCCGACCACGCCGCCCGCTTTTCTGCCCGAGCATAGCCGCGTGACGCCGCGTTCGGACATTCCCGTTACCACTCTGCCCTTCTCGGCGAGCTGACCGGTCAGCGCGTCGGGAAATTCGGCGACCGCTCCGTCGATGACGAGGACATCGTAAGGACCACTGCTCTTGCACCCTTTCGCGGGCGCCCCATCGACCCATTTGACCGACCCCGGCAGGGTTGCAGGCTTCTGACCGCTACCCACAGCCGTTACGCTTGCCCCGATATGCATGAGCAAGGCAGCGGTATATCCGGTGGCATCACCGAGCAGCAGAACCTTATCGCCCGGCTGAATGCCAGCCGCGTTGAGCAGCCTGCCAGTCGCCAGCGGCGGGTTCATCGCAGCACCGCTGCCCAACGGAATCGAGCGGTCCGTATAGGCCGTGTCACGACGAGCCGCCGGAACGAACTCCTCGCGCGGCACCTGCGCCATCGCCGCGATAACGGCGGGGTCGTTGACATCACTGGTTCTCAGCTGGCTCGCCACCATCGCTGCGCGCATCGCCGCAAAATCACCGTCAGCCAAACTCTGCCTCCCGAATCAAGGCGCAGATCGTCGCGCCACCCAACTTGCCGACCCTTTAAGCGCCAATCACCGATTGTTCAATCATTGGGCTGTCCACCCGCCATCGACCGATATATTCGCGCCCGTGATATTGGCCGCAGCGTCCGAGCACAGGAACATGGCGGTTGCCGCAACCTGCTCCACGGTAACGAACTGCTTCGTCGGCTGCCCCGCGAGCAGCACGTCGTTCATCACCTGCTCGCGCGTCATGTTGCGTGCCTTCATCGTGTCGGGGATCTGGTTCTCGACCAGCGGCGTCCAGACATAGCCGGGTGAAATGCAGTTGACGGTAACGCCGAAGGTCGCGGTTTCAAGGGCAACCGTCTTCGTGAGTCCAGCGAGGCCGTGCTTGGCCGAAACATAAGCAGACTTGAACGGCGACGCGGTCAACGAGTGGGCCGACGCCGTCTGAATGATCCGCCCCCATTTCTTTTCCTTCATATAGGGTACGGCAAGGCGGCTGGTGTGGAATGCCGATGATAGGTTGAGAGCGATGATGAGGTTCCACTTCTCGACCGGGAACTCCTCAATCGGCGAAACGAACTGCGTACCCGCATTGTTGATGAGGATGTCGACTCCGCCAAAGGCATCGGCCGCTTCCTTCATCATGGCCTCGATCTCATCCACCTTGGTCAGATCGTGGCCGGAATACAGCGCCTTCGCGCCGCTCGCCTTTTCCAGCTCCACCCGCTCCTTTTCAATCGCGTCCGCATCGCCAAAACCGTTGATCACGACGTTCGCGCCTTCCGCCGCCAGCGCCTTCGCATAGGCGAGACCGATGCCGGATGTCGAACCGGTGATGAGCGCGGTTTTTCCAGAGAGAGTCATATGATTTTTTCCTTCATCTGTTCCTGCGACTGAAGGTCGAAGGTAGAACTTTTCCCGCTAACGATATTGCGGGCGATCAGATCCCCCTTGTGCATGACCCCCGCCACGGCTTCGCCACCCTGCATCCAATGATCCAGCATCGTGGCGCGCGAAAATTCAAAATCGCGCGCGCCGCTTTCCCATTCGCGGGACCGATAGATGAGGTGCACGATATTGACCGCACCATGATCGGTCAGCTTGCGCAGCCGTGCGACGTCGGGATCGTCGACCAGCGCATCGGGCAGCTTGTCGAGCACCTTGTGCACCGCTTTGTGCAGCCGCAATTGCTGCAAATACTGGTCGGTCACATGCCGTGTGCGGCTGGAATATTGGATATCCTTGGTGCGTGACCAGACATCGGTCAGTTCCTGCGGCAATTTCCCTTCGGCCGGAAACAGATCCACCTGAAAGATCAGCATGTCTCCGGCCTGATGATCCAGAACGTGGGCAAGTGGCGTGTTCGATACGATGCCGCCGTCCCAATAGTGCCTGCCGTCGATCTCTACCGAGGGCAAGCCCGGCGGTAGTGCGCCCGATGCCATGATATGCCGATGGTCGATCCGGTCCGGCTTGCGCCCGCCGGTATCGAAATAGCAGAAATTGCCGCTTTCCACATCGACCGCGCCGACCGACAGCCGCACAGGGCCGTCGTTCAGCAAGTTCCAGTCGACATGCGCATTCAGTGTCTCGATCAGCGGAGAGGTATCGTACAGGCTGGTCGCGGTCGCCGTGCCCTTTTGGGCGAGCAGCGGTGGCATCAGGTGGGGATGGAAAAAGCCCGGCACGCCGAACATCGATACAGCAGCTGCCGACGCCAGATGCGTCATTTCGCGCAGGTCATGATTCTCCCAGAACAACAGGTCGGGGAAGCCTGAACTCAATTTTTCCCAGAAAGAGCGCATTTTGGGAATGCGCGCCTCCGGTGGATTTCCGGCAATGATGGCGGCGTTTATCGCCCCGATCGATATACCGGCCACCCAGTCGACCTCTATATCGTACCGGACAAGTTGTTCGTAAACGCCAGCCTGAAATGACCCGAGCGCACCGCCGCCCTGCAACAACAGGGCAACATGGTCGGGCAACGGCAATGCCGATTTGCGGTGGGAGGGCGGAGGGTTGCGAAGCGCATCCATGCTGCGTTGCAATATAGTACTTCAGGGCCTGCGATCCAACCCCCAGCTTTCCACATGCAGCTTTTTGTCCTAGTTGAGAGTTGAAGCGGCAGATGGGCAACACAGCCACATAGAAAACCGGGAAAGGTCAGCGAACATGCGTCTGGACGACGAACGCGAAAGCAGCAATTTCGAAATTCAGCGCGGCGGCGGCATGGGCGGCGGTCTTGGCGGTGGTATGGGCGGCGGCCTGCTCGGCATGCTGCTTCCGATGATTGGTTCGCGCTTTGGTTGCGGCGGCATTGCGGTCGTGCTGATCCTGTTCGCGGTATTCGGCGGCGGTCTCAATATGCTCGGCGGCGGCGGCAGTCAGCTTGCCCCGCATGAACAGGCCGATCCGCAGTCGCTGACGCCGATCCAGCGCACCTCCTTGCAGGTTCTGGGCTCGACGGAGCGCCGCTGGCAGGAGATTTTCTCTCAGCAGGGTGAGCAATATCCCCCCCCCACTCTGGTGTTCTATGATCGCAACGGCATGTCGGGCTGCGGCGCGGCTCAATCGGCCATGGGGCCGTTCTACTGCCCGGCTGACCAGAAGATCTACCTCGACACGCAATTCTTCAATGAACTCGAAACGCGGATGGACGCTCCGGGCGATTTCCCGATCGGCTATGTCATCGCGCATGAGGTCGGCCATCATATCCAGACGATCACGGGTACAGCGAACAAGGTGCGGCAAGCGCAGCAGCGCGCCAGTCAGGAAGAAGGCAACGCCCTGCAGGTTCGCATGGAGCTGCAGGCCGATTGCTATGCCGGTGTATGGGCGGCCCGCGATGAAAACCTGATGGAACCGGGTGATCTGGAAGAAGGTATGCGCGCGGCGCACCAGATCGGCGACGATACGCTAATGCGCAGTGCGGGCCGCAAACCGGTGGAGAGCATGTTCACGCACGGATCGTCGGAGCAGCGGATGAAATGGCTGAAGCGCGGGCTTGACACGGGCAATCCGGCGGCCTGCGATACTTTCGCGGGAATTTAATCCGGCCGGCTGACGAATTCTCGCATGAGGTCGGCTCCGAGCTGCGTAAGGCCGATTTCATCGCGGCGATTGCCGGCGGTAAGCAGCCTGATCATGATAAGGTCATCGATCACCGCGTCTGCATGCGCGTGCGCGATGCCGTTGGCCATTGCCGCCGCCTGACGGGTCAGCACGCTTTGCTGTTCACGCGCGATCAGCGCGGTCAGCATGATATCCATTGGCGCGTCGGCCATCACGTCGTGATTGAAAAGCTCGCGGCGGCGTTGGTTGGCCTTGTGCAGTTCGACCGCACCGCGCAGGACATTTGTGTCTTCCCGATCCACAGACGGCGCGACGTCTTCGTCACGCAACGACCACTGATTCTGGCGAGAAGGGGCGTCGCCGGAATATCCCATCACAAACTCCAATGATCGTTGGCCATTGGCAAGCGACCCGACAGCAACGCAGCATCAACCAATGGCCCGTGCTGCGTCACCTGTGGGCTTCGGGAAGACACATTCGGGATGTACGCGGGATAGTGGAGCGTGACAGGAACGTCATGTCCCGCACTTACGTGACAAATGATACACAGATAAGCCTATGTAATTAAACAAGAAAATGACGCTTTTTTACCATAAAAGCCGCGGTGAAATTTAGTTTCACAAGAAACCAGCTTTTTGTTCGTTGGAAATCAAATAGGCGTTTCTGTCGCATTATTTCATGCGGCAACCGAGATCGACCCTTGCACCCTTCCTGCCGCGACCTGCAGGCCGATCAGCAATCATCTATAAAAAATTCTATAAAAAAAGGGCCCCGAAACGGAGCCCTTTCTTCAAACCTTGGTGCGCGATCAGTCCTGCGTCAGGAAATCGGGCAACCCGCCGGGCGCGTCACCGTCATTGTCCGAACGCTCCTTGCGCGGTCCACGATCGCGGTCGCGTCCGCCGCCGCCACGACGACGGTCGCCGCGATCATTGCGTCCACCACGATCCCCACGGGGCTCACGCGGTTCGCGCGGCGGGCGGGTATCTTCCAGCTCTTCGCCGGTTTCCTGGTCGACAACGCGCATCGACAGGCGGACCTTGCCGCGGTTGTCGATCTCCAGCACCTTAACCTTGACCTCCTGCCCTTCGGACAGGACATCGGCGACCTTCTCGACACGCTCGTTCTTGATTTCCGACACGTGGACGAGGCCGTCCTTGCCGCCCATGAAATTCACGAACGCACCGAAATCAACGAGGTTGACGACCTTGCCGTTGTAAACCTTGCCAACCTCAGGCTCTTCGACGATGCCCTGGATCCAGGCTTTCGCCGCCTCGATCTGCGACAGGTCGGACGAGCTGATCTTGATCACGCCTTCATCATCGATATCGACCTTAGCGCCGGTTTCCGCGACGATTTCGCGGATGACCTTGCCGCCCGTGCCGATGACGTCACGGATCTTCGACTTGTCGATCTGGATCGTCTCGATGCGCGGCGCATGCGCCGAAAGCTCACCGGACACATCGCCGATCGCCTTCTTCATCTCGCCAAGGATATGCGCGCGGCCTTCCTTCGCCTGATTGAGGGCGGTCTTGAAGATCTCTTCGGTGATGCCCGCGATCTTGATGTCCATCTGCATGGTGGTGATGCCGTTTTCGGTACCAGCCACCTTGAAGTCCATATCGCCCAAATGATCTTCATCACCCAGAATATCGGACAGAACCGCAAAGTCCTTGCCTTCCAGGATCAGGCCCATGGCGATGCCCGACACCGGACGCTTCAGCGGAACGCCCGCATCCATCATCGCGAGGCAACCGCCGCACACCGTCGCCATCGAAGAAGAGCCGTTGGACTCGGTGATATCGCTGAGCACGCGGATCGTATACGGAAACTCGTCATGCGTGGGCAGAATGGGGTGCAGCGCACGCCATGCCAGCTTGCCATGGCCGACTTCGCGGCGACCCGGCGCACCGAAACGGCCCACTTCGCCGACCGAATAGGGCGGGAAGTTATAGTGCAGCATGAAGCGCTCATAATGCAGACCGTCGAGACCGTCGATCATCTGCTCGGCGTCCTTGGTGCCCAGCGTGGTGGTGCAGATCGCCTGCGTTTCGCCGCGCGTGAACAGCGCCGAACCGTGCGTGCGCGGCAGGAAGCCGACCATGCTTTCGATCGGGCGGACCTGCGTCGTGGTGCGTCCGTCGATACGCTGGCCATCCTTCAGGATCGCCGTACGCACGATTTCCGCTTCCAGCTTCTTGGTCAGCTTGATGGCGGTCATCAGCGTCTGGCCGTCAGCCTCGGCGAACTTTTCCTTCACCTTCGCGCGCGCTTCATTCAGCGCGTTCGAACGTGCCGACTTGTCGGTCAGCTTGTAGGCGGCCGCGATATCCTTGCCGATCAGCTTCTTGATATCGGCCTTCATGTCGGCGGTGTTGTCCGAAAGGTCGATTTCCCACGGATCCTTCGCCGCTTTCTCGGCGAGCGAAATGATCGCGTCGATGACCTTGCGGCTCTCGGCATGGGCGAACATGACGGCGCCCAGCATTTCTTCCTCGGTCAGCTCCTTCGCCTCGGACTCGACCATCATCACCGCGTCCTGCGTGGCGGCGACGACCAGGTCGAGACGGCCTTCCTTCGCAGTTTCGAGCGACGGGTTAAGCTGATATTCGCCATCGGCAAAACCAACGCGCGCCGCACCGATCGGACCCATGAAGGGAACGCCGGAAATGGTGAGCGCAGCCGACGCCGCGATCATCGCGACGATATCGGGCTCTGTCTCGCCATCATAGCTCATCACCTGCGCGATGACGTTGATCTCGTTGTAGAAGCCTTCGGGGAACAGCGGGCGCACCGGGCGGTCGATCAGACGGCTGGTCAGCGTTTCCTTTTCGGTCGCGCCGCGCTCACGCTTGAAAAAGCCACCGGGGATACGGCCGGCAGCGGAATATTTTTCCTGATAGTGAACGGTGAGCGGGAAAAAGTCCTGCCCTTCCTTCACCGATTTGGCCGCCGTGACAGCGCACAGCACCACTGTTTCGCCATAGGTCGCGAGTACCGCGCCGTCGGCCTGACGGGCAACGCGGCCCGTTTCGAGCTTGAGGGTTTTTCCGCCCCACTCGATTTCGACTGTTTTTACATCAAACATTGATTTTCCTTCCACCCACCGGCCCTATTGCGCGGGGGGGCTTACTGTGCGGACAAAACCGGTCCGCGGCGGGCCGGAGGCAGTCTTTTCGCCTCCTCATCTGCGGACGGAACCACCGGATTGCGGCTCCCCCCGGAATCAGAAACGGCCCCGTGGTGGGGCCGCCTCACTTGCTGGTCTTACTTTCTCAGACCAAGCTTTGCAATCAGCGCCTGATAGCGGCTGAAATCTTTCTTCTTCAGATAGTCCAGCAGGCTGCGACGCTTGTTGACCAGCATCAGCAAGCCGCGACGGCTGTGATTATCCTTGTGATGGCTCTTGAAGTGCTCGGTGAGGTTCGAAATGCGCTCCGTCAGGATCGCAACCTGCACTTCGGGAGAACCCGTGTCGCCCTTCGCCTGGGCATGTTCGGTGATCAGCGCTTCCTTGCGCTCAGCAGTAATCGACATCGTCTTCCTTTCAAAACTAGAGATTAAAGCCCCGCACGACACGAATTTCCGTGTCCGACCCTTCGACCAGCGCGACCGGCGTATCGCCGTCCAGCGCAAGCATCAGGCCCTGACATGCAGGGTTCCCCTCAAGCACCTTCCCCTGACGGAGAGCCAATGCCATTTCGGAGGTGACGGGGAGAGCCGGGATGTCGTCCAGCCCCGCCGTCAACGGCAGCATACACTGCGCGATGGCGCGCGCATTAGCAGCTTCGCGCAGTTTGTCCAGCGAAATCGCGGTTTCCAGCGTGAATGGCCCGGCCTTCGTGCGGCGGAGCATCGTCACATGGCCGACCGTGCCGAGCGCAAGCGCAATGTCGCGGGCCAGGCTGCGGATGTAGGTGCCTTTCGAAACAGTGGCAGACAAGGTGACGCTATCGCGATCGAACAACAGGAGCGACAACGCATAGATCGTGACCGCCCTCGTCTTCAGGGCAACCTCCTCCCCTGCCCGCGCGAGATCATAGGCCCGCTTGCCATCGACCTTCAGCGCGGAAAAAGCGGGCGGCATCTGCTCGATGGCACCCGTGAACCGAGACAACACCGCTTCCAGCTCCGCACGCGAAGGCCGCACATCGCTCGTCGCGATGACCTGCCCCTCAACATCAAGCGTGTCCGTCTGCTCGCCGAACTTCACGGTGAAATCATAAACCTTGTCGCTATCGAGCATCCGCCCAGCGAGCTTCGTCGCCTCGCCCAATGCAATGGGCAACACGCCAGACGCCAGCGGGTCAAGCGTACCGCCATGGCCGACCTTCGTCTTTGGCACCCCCGCCTCGCGCAAACAGCGCTTTACCGCCCCCACCGCCTGCGTCGAACCCAAGCCATAGGGCTTGTCCAGAATGATCCAGCCGTTCATCATCTAAAGCGGATAGCCATGTTGAGAGAGCGGCAGGTCACGCATCTTGGCCAAACGCCGATTGCTCGGCGCATAATGACACGCAATGCGATCCGACAACGCCGCGCCCACCGATAGCTTACCGCCGCGGCCGGGCAGCGCGCCGATTAGCGCTTTGACGCCATGACGCACGAAATGCCAGCCGGGGATGTTTGCGATGACATGTTTGTTCACGACCGACTGGCGCGTGAAGAGGTTCACGCCGCGCATCAGGAGCAGCCCCATGCGCCCCAATGAGCGATTCTTCGCGGAAGGATTGATCGCGTCATGATCGAAACGCGCGCTCAGATCCTCCTCCATTCGCTCAAAAAAGCCCGGCTCACGCAGTTCTTCAAACAAATAGACATGAACATTTTCACGCCCGAAAAGGTCATCATAAAATGCGACGAGCCGGTCATATTCGAAATGAGCGAAGCTGAATCCCGGCGCTTTATAGGGGTAATGCAGCGCGCCCTGCACATGATTGTGCGACATCAGGTAGCGCTTCAGGCCATATGTGCCACCGCCAGACACATATTGCGCATAGGTGGCGCGGATCATATCCGGCTGATTGCGCAGGAACATCACGATCTGCGCGTCGGGGGAAAGAAGATGGATACGGCGCGCTACCTCAGGGGCCATCAACCCGTGCAAGCCGCCGTTGTGAATATAACCCGAGAGATTTTCCTCACAGACGGCAATAGGGCGGCCGTCCGGCGCCATGTTCAGCAAGCTCCGCGCCCGATCACAGTCGAAATGCAGCCCCGGCTCATCCAACAAGGCCGCACGCGCCTTGTTGCGCGGAACATAGGCGTGACTCAGCGACACCGGCCACACAGATTTCTGAAACCACGTGGTTGCCGTCTTGTGATAGCCGATGTGGAATATCGGTCGGGTTGTTTGGTCGCCCTCCGGCATGGTCTCCGCCAGTCGATGCTTGTGTCCGCTGCCGCTACCCCATAACAAGCGGCGATGCCAGTCCGGAGGGTGCAAAGGCGATGAAGTTCAAGGCTCAGCTATTGCGCCTGACCGGCCGCGAATATCTGCCTTTTGCCGGATGGCTGCTCGGCTGGGCGCTGCTGACGGCAGCGATCGGTCATGCCGACACCGCTCGACTGTTCGCAGCCTATCTATTTACGCGAGCGGCGCGCGCGTTGACGCTGATGGATTGCGTGTCAGCGGTCCGGCGGCGCTGGTCTGCGGAAACGTCTATCCTGCACCTGTGCTACCGACGAGCGGCCGTGGTAGAAATTCTGTCAATGGTCGCCGAACTGGCGGTCGTGGCGATTATTGCTGCGGCATTGATGCAGATCGATCAGGGTACGGCGGCAGCAATGACGTTGCTGCTGATGCTCGGCCTGCCACCTCGCCACTTATTGTTCCTCAGCCGTCAGAAAGCTGCAATCTCGCGATACAAGTTCGGCGCGTCATGGGCGGGCGCGGGCTTGGCCGGGCTGGTACTGCTGGGCGGCGGCGATATGATCGTCGCAACACTGGCAATGGCGCTGCGTGAATGGATTGCGCTTGGCATCCCACTTTGGGGCCGCAAGATCCCATCGGAAGGCATAGCGCAGGTGGACGCGCTCGATTGGCGGGAGGTTGCCGCAGCAACCGGCGCCCGTGCGCGGCACCGGCTCACCTATCGCGTGGGCAAGGGCCTACTCGGCACCTTTCTGGGTCCGTTTTCGGGTTTCGTCGCGCGCACTAGCCGGGGCATCGGGCTGCATCGCCGCGCAGAGCGCTTTGTACCTAAGGACCCGGCGCCGATTGCCTTGCTGGCTGTTGGAACCGCCGCTGCGGCAATCCTGATCCAGGTCGCGCTGGCCAAGCCCGCGACGCTGATAGCATCAGCATCGCTGTTGCGCATATCGGGGGTAGCCGGCAGCGTATTGCTATGGCTGCGTTTTGCCGGCGACCATATACTTGACGATGAAGATGACGACGAGGATTGATGGGCGCACTATAATAAGCCCTACCGGTCAAACTCGCTCGTTAGGCTATCGCCAGTGCCACAAGAAAGGCACCGAAAACGAGGCCTGAAAATAACAACATCGGTGGCATTCGTTCGATCATGTTGTCCTGAATATCATGACAACTCTTAACCGACGCTGAAACGATGCTGATCCGCGTTAATCGGGCGACTCACCCAAATCGCGCGCGACATGGGGGTTGCGCAGTAGCTTATCGATGTGGCTCCCCTCGTCGAAACTTTCGTCGAGAATGAACTTGATCTTCGCCGCGTTTCTCATTTTCACACGCCTGGCGACCTCGCGCTGCAGATAGGCGGTATTGGTGCGCAGCGCCTTCAGCACATCGGCCTCATCCTGCCCCAGCAGCGGCTTCACATAGGCGATGGCGTGCCGCAAGTCCGGCGTCATCCGCACTTCCGTCACGCTGACGAGATGCTTGCTGAGCACCTCGTCATGCACATCACCGCGTTGCAGGATATCGGCGAGCACGTGACGCACCTGCTCGCCAACGCGCAATACGCGGACGGAATGCCCTTCATTCCCACTCATCGGCGAGTTACCTCCCGGTGGCCGTCAAATCAAAGCGTACGCTCGCGCTCCTCGACCTCGAAGAGTTCGAGCATATCGCCCGCCTTGATGTCGTTCGTGTCTTCCAGCACAGCGCCGCACTCCAGCCCTGCGCGGACCTCGGCCACGTCGTCTTTGAACCGGCGCAGCGATGCGATCGTCGTGGCGGACACGATGACGTCGTCGCGGGTAAGGCGGGCGTTGATGCCCTTGCGAATGACGCCGTCCATGACGAGCAGGCCGGCAGCCTTGTCCTTCTTGCCCGCGGGGAAGACTTCCTTGACCTCGGCGCGACCGACGACCGTTTCGATCCGCTCCGGTGCCAGTTGCCCCGCCATCTCGCCCTTTACTTCTTCGAGCAGGTCATAGATCACGTCATAATAACGCAGCGAGACCTTGTCCTTTTCGGCCAGCGCCCGCGCCTTCGCATTGGGGCGCACGTTGAAGCCGATCAGCGGCGCATTGCTCGCGGACGCCAGCGTGACGTCGCTTTCGGTGATCGCTCCTGCGCCTGAATGAAGCACACGAACCTTGATCTCGTCGGTCGAGATCCGGTTTAGTGAGTTGACGATTGCCTCAACCGAGCCCTGCGCATCCGCCTTCACGACGATCGGATATTCGATCACCTGCGTATTGAGCGCCGAGAACATATGTTCGAACGTTTGCGGCGCGGCGGTGGTGCGCAGCTTGGTCGCCTGTTCCTGACGATAGGCGGCGACTTCGCGAGCGCGCGCTTCGTTCTCGACGACGGACAGTTGGTCGCCTGCGAGCGGAACGCCGGTCAGACCCAGCACCTCCACCGGCACGGATGGGCCGGCTTCCTTCACATTCTTGCCCTTGTCGTTGACCATCGCGCGAACCTTGCCGCTTTCCTGGCCGACAACGAAAGTATCGCCGACGCGCAGCGTACCCCGACTGATGAGGATCGTCGCGACCGCACCGCGTCCCTTGTCGAGCTGCGCCTCGATCACGCGACCTTCCGCCGTGCGATCCGGATTGGCCTTCAGCTCCAGCAATTCGGCCTGAAGCTGAATTTTCTCGATCAGGTCGTCGAGACCTTCCTTCTTGAGCGCAGAGACCTCCACGTCCTGAACTTCGCCGCCCATCTGCTCGACGACGATTTCATGTTCGAGCAGACGCTCACGGATACGCTGCGGCTTGGCTTCCGGCTTGTCGCACTTGTTGATCGCAACAATCATCGGCACACCCGACGCCTTCGTATGATTGATCGCCTCAATCGTCTGCGGCATCAGGCCGTCGTCGGCCGCCACCACCAGAATGACGATATCGGTGACATTGGCACCGCGCGCGCGCATTTCGGTGAACGCTTCGTGACCCGGCGTATCGAGGAAGGTGATGAGATCGCCGCCCTTGGTTTTCACCTGATAGGCGCCGATATGCTGCGTAATGCCGCCAGCCTCTCCGGCGACGACATCGGTGCCGCGCAGTGCATCGAGAAGACTGGTCTTGCCGTGATCGACATGACCCATGATCGTGACGACCGGGGCGCGCGGCTGCAATGTTTCTTCGGCATCCGGCTCGCCTTCCAAACCCAATTCGATATCGGACTCGGAAACGCGCTGGATGCGATGGCCGAATTCCTCAACCAGCAGCTCCGCCGTATCCTGATCGATCGGCTGATTGACGGTGACCATCATGCCCATCTTGAAGAGCGACTTGACGAGATCCGCGCCCTTTTCCGCCATACGGTTGGCCAGTTCCTGCACCGTGATCGCCTCAGGCACGATAACATCGCGCACCTGCTTCTCACGCGGCTGGGCAGTGCTACCGTGCGTCCGGCGATATTCCTTTTCGCGCGCGCGCTTCAATGCGGCCAGGCTGCGTGCGCGAGCGCTGTCGTCGTCTGCCAGCGCGCGATTGACGGTCAGTTTGCCGGACTGACGCCTGTCATTGTCACGACGATTGCGATCCTGCTTGGGCGCGTCGGGTCGTTTGGCGGGCGTGACAGGCGTGAAGCGCCGTGCGGGCACCTCGGTCGTCGCCGGCCTGGCAGCTGCAGCGGTTTCAGGTGCGGCAGGCGAGGTTGAAGCGGGAGCCGACTGCTCGACCGGTGCGGCCTCTGCAGCGGCAGCCGCAGCGGCTGCCTTGGCCGCCTCTTCATCCTCAGCGCGGCGATTTTCCTCGGCGCGGCGCTTTTCGTCCTCGCTCGCTGCTTTGGCTTCAGCTTCCTCGCGGCGGCGCGCTTCCTCAAGAGCGGCCATGCGGGCTTCTTCGGCTTCGCGCAGCAGTTTCGCCTGCATCTCCTGACGGCTGAGCAGGTCGTTGGCGGGAGACGTCGGTTTCTTGGGCGCAGGCCGTGCAGGCGCCTTCGCCGGCGCGGGCGCGGGAGCCGCAGCTTCCGGTTCCGGTTTGGGCGCGGGCGCAGGTGCCGGGGTTTCGCCTGGCTTGCCGATGACGCGACGGCGCTTCACCTCGACCACGACGGTGTTTTTCCGCCCATGGCTGAAGCTTTGCTGCACCTGACCAGACTCGACCGTCCGCTTGATACCCAGCGGCTTACGACCCAGTACTGGCTTGTCTTCCTTGCTGTCACTCATCGACTATATTCAACCTTCTTGTCTCAACGCCAAAATGCGGCATGGCCCGATGGCCCGCCGCCCATATCATGTCCCATGGACATCGTCTTCGATCGCACCTGCGAGGGCATCCTCCCGGATTTCCCCGTTAGCGCATCCGATATAGCTTTGCCAGCGGCTTAGCACGGCTTCCAGCCGCTCTGCCGCCTTGCCATCGATTACGGCAATATGCACAACATTGTCACGCCCCATTGCCCTAGATAGCGCATCGCGGCCCACAGACAAGGTCTGCCCGGCCCGCTTCGTGCCTTCTTCGCCTGTGCCGACGCGCCAAGCCTGATCCAGCTTGCGGCATCCGTCGGCAGCCGCATCGGCGGAGTGCAACAGCATCGTAACATCGCCACGCCGCGCCGCCACCTCGATCTTTTCGGACCCGGTGACGATGTTGGACGCCCGCGCTTCCAGACCCAGCCGGTCCATGGCCTGCTGCTCAAGCGCACCGGCAATCAGCGCGGGAAGATCATCTGGCACGGACACTGGCCCGGCCTTGAATGCGCGGGCGAGAGCCCCCTTAAGCTTGCCGTTCGCAACCGCTTTTTCGAGTTCAGCGCGGGTCACGCCGACCCACGCCCCGCGCCCCGGAGCCTTGGCACGCACGTCGGGCATCACCGCGCCGTCCGGCGACAGCGCCAGACGCAAAAGATGCTCGGGCGACGCACGATCACCCGACAGGATGCAGCGGCGCTCCGTCATGAGAGCGCCTCCGCGACCAGCGATATTATGTCAGCGAAAGGCCGATCATTGGGAAGTTTCCGCGGCATCCGCGACCTCCCCAGATTTATTGGCCACTGCCTCTTCAGCGCCTGCGCCGTCCTCGTCCTCGAACCAGTGCGCACGGGCAGCCATGATGATCTCATTGCCCTGTTCTTCGGACAGACCATATTCGGCCAGAACCCCGCCCTTGTCTTCGGCAGAATCCCGGTTGCGGCGGCGATCGCCCTGTCGCTTCTTGGCGATAAGCTCATCGGTGGCGAGATCGGCCAGATCGTCGAGCGTCTTGATGCCAGCCTTACCGAGAGTCACCAGCATGGCCTCGGTGAGATAGGGCATTTCGGCCAGCGCATCCTCGACGCCAAGACCCTGGCGCTCTTCGCGGGCCGCCGCTTCGCGACGTTCCAACGCCTCAAGCGCGCGGCTCTGCAGCTCCTGACCCAGCTCTTCGTCAAAGCCTTCGATGCTGGCAAGCTCGTCCAACCCGACATAGGCGACCTCTTCAAGCTCCCCGAAGCCCTCGGCAACCAGAAGCTGCGACAGCGTCTCGTCGACGTCCAGCTCGTTCTGGAACATTTCGGAACGTTCCATGAATTCCTTCTGGCGCTTCTCGCTCGCGTCAGCCTCGGTCATGATGTCGATCGCCTTGCCGGTAAGCTGGCTGGCGAGGCGGACATTCTGGCCGCGGCGGCCGATGGCGAGCGAAAGCTGGTCGTCAGGCACCACGACCTCGATCCGGCCTTCGTCCTCGTCGATAACGACGCGACTGACGGTCGCGGGCTGAAGCGCGTTGACGACGAAGGTCGCCGTATCTTCCGACCAGGGAATGATGTCGATCTTTTCGTCCTGCATTTCCTGCACGACGGCCTGAACGCGGCTGCCCTTCATGCCGACGCATGCGCCGACCGGATCGATACCGCCATCATGGCTGATCACGCCGATTTTCGCGCGGCTGCCCGGATCGCGGGCGGCTGCCTTGATCTCGATGATGCCGTCATAGATTTCCGGCACTTCCTGGGCGAACAGCTTCTTCATGAAGTCGGGGTGCGCGCGGGACAGGAAAATCTGCGGACCGCGATTTTCACGGCGCACGTTGAGGATCACCGAACGGACGCGGTCACCGACGCGCACAACCTCGCGCGGGATCTGCTGGTCACGGCGCACGACGCCCTCGGCGCGGCCCAGATCGACAACGACATGGCCGAACTCGACCGACTTGACGACGCCGGTGATGATTTCGCCAACGCGATCCTTGAACTCTTCGAACTGGCGCTCACGCTCTGCGTCGCGCACCTTCTGGAAGATCACCTGCTTGGCGGACTGCGCATCGATGCGCCCCAGATCGATCGGAGGCAGCGGATCGACGATGAAATCGCCAACCGATGCGCCGGGCTGAAGCTTCTGGCCCTGCTTCAGGTCCACCTGCTTGAAATAGTCGTCGACGGCTTCCACCACCTCAACGACACGCCACAGACGCAGATCGCCGGTATCGGGATCGAGCTTTGCACGGATGTCGTTTTCGGCGCCATAACGGGCACGGGCGGCGCGCTGGATCGCGTCCTCCATCGCCTCGATGACGATCGCCTTGTCGATCATCTTCTCCGACGCGACATTGTTCGCAATTGCGATCAGTTCGGCCTTGTTGGCGGAAATGGCGGTGGCCATCTTACTTATCCTTCCGTTTCAAACTCGTCCGCCCCTTCAGAAGAGAGCGGCATGGTAGCAGAAATAAGCGCGTCCGTCAGCACCAGCTTGGCGCTGTGGACATTCGAAAAATCAACTTCGACGCGCCCTACCTTCAGGTCGTCGAGCAATATGGTTTCGCCGTTCAATCCTGCCAGCACTGACTTGAACTGCTTGCGACCGTTGATCGCCTCCACCACGTTGACGCGCGCCTCTTGCCCTGCCCAGTCGACGAAGTCCTTGAGACGCGTCAGCGGGCGGTCAATGCCCGGAGAGCTGACCTCCAGCCGATAGGCGTCCTCGATCGGATCCTTCTCATCGAGCATATCGGACAAACGGCGCGAGATGGCCGCACAATCGTCGATGGTGAGCTGACGCGTGTCTGCGCGCTCGGCCATCACCTGCAAGGTCGCGTCTTCGCCGCCCAGCATTTTGACGCGCACGAGATCGAAACCCAAAGCTTGCACCTCGGGCTCTATCAACTGCGTCAGGGCGGCCATATCGACCAAAAACAAAACCTTTCCTCGCGGCATGCGAGTTTGGCGCCGGACCCTTTCGGCTCCGACCCAACAACGCTACCGATGTCAGGGAGTGATGCGCATATACGCATCGCGCGGTTTGTTGACAACAAAATTCCACGTCTGGGCGTTATAACCGCAAGGTGGAGCAAGAGTATGATGAACCGCAGACCAATTTTCCTGACCGCCTTCGTGGCGCTGCTGACCGGTTGCGACGGAGGATCGGGCAATAGCGCCACCGGTACAACTGCGCCGCCGACATCCAATGCGGTTCAGGATGGCGGAACGGCACCACCCAACGAAAAGCCCTTTTCAGCAACGGAGATTGCCCGGTTTGACGAACCCTGGGCAATGACATTCGTCGACAACGGCACCTATGCGTTGGTTTCGACCAAAGCAGGCAAATTGTTTATCATCGATCCCGCATCAGATTTCCGGCAGGAAGTGCGTGGCATCCCACCGGTTGACTATGGCGGGCAAGGAGGACTCGGCGATGTTATCGCTGCCCCTGATCCAGACCCCGGCGACAAAATCTTTCCCATTTATTTGAGCTGGATCGAAGCCGGTAGCCACGGCACACGCGGCGCGGTCGTCGGAAAGGCCGATCTGTTGATCAACACGATGGCAGAGAATGGATTCGCGCTTCAAAACCTGAAGGTCATCTGGCAGCAGGAGCCGAAGGTTTCAGGACGCGGTCATTTCTCCCACCGGATCGTCGTTGCGCCCGACGCTCAGCATATTTTCATCTCTTCAGGCGAACGGCAGCAATTTGAGCCCGCGCAGGACATGAGCGTCAACCTCGGTAAGATTGTGCGCCTCAACCTCGACGGAAGCATCCCAAAGGGCAATCCGTTCGCCAGCGAAGGCGGCGTTACCGCCCAAATCTGGTCGACGGGGCACCGCAATGGGCTCGGCCTCGCCTTCGACTCGGCTGGCAGGTTGTGGGAAAGCGAGATGGGCCCGAAGGGCGGCGATGAGATCAACCTGATAAAGCGCGGCGCAAACTACGGATATCCGCGTGTCTCCAACGGCTCGCACTATAGCGGTGCGGATATACCCGATCATGCGGCAGGAGACGGTTTCACGGCACCGGCGGCCTGGTGGAACCCATCCATCTCGCCCGCAGGCATGGCCTTTTATGACGGCGCGGTTTTCCCCACATGGCGCAACTCCTTGCTGGTCGCCGCACTTTCCGGGAAAGCGCTGGTCCGGCTACGCATCGACGGGAACACACTGGCGAAAGCCGACCATTGGCCGATGGATAATCGTATTCGCGAGGTCGAGGCTGGACCCGAAGGGTCGGTCTGGTTGCTGGAGGACGGCAAAAACGCTCGCTTGCTCAGGCTCATTCCGGCCCGATGAAGTTACCCCCTGCGCGCGGCGCTCACTGGCTCGGAAGTCACAGGATAGCCAAGTCCTTCAGGAATACAGAGATGGTCTACACCATCCCTCTCCTCGATCCAGGGGGTGATCATGCTCACTTGGTGAGATCGTGCATGATCCATAAGGGGGGCAAGCGCATCGAACTGCGCCAGCCGCTCAAGATTGCGCCGCGTAGGAAAAATAATCTTCGCCAGCCCCGCATCGGCCCGGTCCAGCATTTCTTGCGCACTGTACCAGCCCAGCGCTATCGTTTCCGTGCCGTCGGGCACAAGCCCTTCGCCATCTCCCTCCAGCACCGTAACATAGAACCGCGTGTCAAAACGCCTTCTCTCACGACCTGTCGGTGGACACCAGCGGGCGAAAGCAACCATTTTTTCCGGGTTGAACGTCACACCTGCGGTGCGTGCCGAATCGAGAAAAGAGCCGCCAGACTGAATGGCGCTGCGCATCTCGCGCAGATCCCGCGGAGAGACTACTTCGTCCTGCAATCCAACAGCGAGGCCGCATTCCTCGATCGTTTCACGAATGGCGGCAATACGGGCTGCGATATCGTCCGCCTCGCCTGCGATGCCAAGGGAATGGGCATGCACCCTGTCCTGCTCGTCAACCGCACCGCCGGGGAATACCATCGCGCCGGCCGCAAACTGCATCGTCGTGGCCCGTTGCGCCATCAAAAATTGCGGAGCGTCGCCTTCAACCTGCCGAGCCACGATGAGAGTCGCTGCCGGGCGGATTTCCATGGGAGTGTTGGACATAGCCAGCTCATGATCAGCAATCATGCAGCCGTCAAGCGTTCCGCCGTCAGAGCCGATAACTGGGATCTACTTCGCCCGACAAACACGCGTCGATACTGCAAGTTGGCTGGGGCGGCAGGATTCGAACCTGCGCATGCCGGTACCAAAAACCGGTGCCTTACCGCTTGGCTACGCCCCAGTGCGCTGCGGACGCCTGTCCGCGCGGAGAGACGGCCATATAGCGGCTGTGGCGCGAAAGGGAACAGTTGATTTCATCCTGCGGCTTTTCAATTGTTGCCGCTTGCCAAGCGCCTCAAAAGGGGTCAACAGGCTGAACAATGGCTACCAGCAGCGCCACAGCCTCCCCCCTGTTCCTGCGCGAAGACGAAATTCGCCGCGGGATAGAATTGCTCTATTTCGGATATACCAACATGACGCGGTCCGCCGATGTGGAACTGGCCCGCCATGGCCTTGGGCGCGCGCATCACCGCGCGCTCTATTTCATTGCGCGTCAGCCGGACCTGATGGTCAGCGAGTTGCTGGCCTTGCTGGCTATCACCAAACAATCATTGGGTCGGGTACTGAACGACCTGATCGACAAGCGCCTAGTGCAGACGCGCCCCGGAGTAAAGGACAGGCGGCAAAAGCTTCTGCGCCTGACGCCCGATGGCGCAAAACTTGAAGCAACCTTGTTTGACGCGCTGCGGTCGGGAATGGCGGCCGCCTATGTTCAGGCCGGGCAAGGGTCAGTGTCAGGGTTCTGGCAGGTGTTGGAGGGCCTGATCCCGGAAGAAGACCGCAAGATGGTGTTCGCCCTGCGCAAGGACTGAAGGCTCTACGCCCCTCCCCCCGGATGTACTAAGAAAGTTTGTTGAGTGCTTCACCGCGATCGCGCGCGGCACGCAAGGTTTCGGTCATCAGGCGCACCAGACGATCATCCTTATCGAGCACATCAAGCCCTTCGCGCGTCATCCCACCTTTGCTGGCCACACGGTCGGCCAGAGAGGCCGGGTCTTCTTTCGCGCCTGCAGCCAAAGCTGCAGCCCCCTCGACCAGCGCGACCGAAAACCGCAGCGCCTGCGCGTCGTCCATTCCCAACTCGCAGGCCGCCCTGGCAAGCGCGTCGGTGAAGCGAAAGAGAAAGGCAGGGCCGCAACCGGTCAGTGCGGTTACGAGATTGAACTGATCTTCCTGCTCCAGCCATTCGACCACGCCCAGCGGCGTCAGCAAATCTGTTGCCAGCTCGCGTTGATCGATACTCGCAGAAGGCCCGGCATACAGCGCGCACACACCCTTGCCGAGTGCGACCGGCGTATTGGGCATAATACGAACAACCGCCGCCGCCTCGCCCAGTGCGGCCTGCAAATTGTCAACCGTGACGCCCGCCAGCATCGATATTACCGTCATTCCCTGCTTGAGCAGCGGCGACAATGTTGATGCCAGCCCCGCCAAACCCTGCGGCTTTATGCCTAGAAGCACGATCGCATTGTCGGGCAAATGCTCAGGCAATTGCGAGAGAAGTACTGCATTGCCCGGCGCATCGGTTCGGCCCGGATCGACCACCGTCACCTGCTCAACGCGCAAACCGCATTCCAGCCAGCGGGAAAGCATCGACCCCGCCATGTTCCCGCACCCGATCATGACGACGGGACGGTCAAATTGCTGAAGGCTGGTCATCGGGTACCCCTTATTGCCCAACGCCTTTCGGTCGGCGGCGCGATCAGGCTTCGCCACGCGTTTCGATCATGCTGGCGGCTATGGCTTCGGCAGGTGTCTTGCCACCCCACAGCACGAACTGAAAAACCGGATAGAAACGCTCGCATTCGTCCAGCGCGGCCTCGACCAGCAATTGCGCCTGATCGAGCGTCAGCGTGTCTCCGCCGGACAAAAGCGCACCATGCCGGAACAGTACGATCCCCGTGCTCGACCATTGCTCGAAATGACCAAGCCAGAGCTGTTCGTTGATCAGGCCGATGGTTTCATAGATGGCCGAGCGCTTTTCTTCCGTCACGCGGATATCGGGCAGCACCAGAAGTTGCAGCACCTGATCTTCGGCGCGCCAAATTGCGCGGATCTCATATTGCGTCCAGCTGCCCTGCGTCGTGGCCGCAATTTCATCCTCGCCATTCTGCTCAAACGCCCAACCATTCGCTTCGAAATAGCTGGCCAGCATATCCAGCGGCTCGGCTTCCGCGGCATCGTGCTCGAATTCGTCGTTACCCATCATGTTTCAGATCATATCCTTCATCCACGCAAAGCGGATTAGCATCCCGGCAGCGCCAATCATACTCCATATCAGTGGAGAAAGCTGTGGATAAAGTGTTGATAACTCCGTCCGCTCAGGACTCGCCGCCGGTTTTGCGGGCCTTGCTCACTCGCGGAGCGGCAACGCCCCCTTTTTCCAGCGCATCCAGACGCGCTTTCAGGGCCTCGGCTTCTTCGCGCGCTGCGGCGGCCATCGCCTTGACCGCTTCGAACTCCTCACGGCTGACGAAATCCATGCCGCTCATGAATTCCTTCGCCTTTTCGCGCGCATTACTCTCAAATTCGCGGCCCACGCCGGCCACGGTGCCAACGGCCCCGTTGATCAGCTTGCTGAGATCGTCGAAGAAACGGTTTTCGCTTTGCATGGCAGCCTCAATAGCCTTTGGTTCAGACCCTATATCTGGGTGCTGAAGCCCGGCTCTACAACCCGTGCGGCATTCGGATTGAGCTGATCTATACCCTGAGTGAGCATCGCCGCGAAAATCAGCCACCCCAGATAGGGCAACATCAGCACCGCCGCGGCAATGCGAATACGTGCAAACAGGAAGGCCGTCACCGCCGACAGCAGCAACATGATCAGGATCAGCCAGAACGCTTCCATGACCAGATGCATGCGGAAAAAGACCGTCGACCACATGAAATTGGCGATTAGCTGCACCACGAATAGCAATATCGCCGGGCCGCGCAGGCGAGCGCCGCGCGCATGAATGATGAAGGCTACCGCCAGACCGAGCATGATATAAAGGATCGTCCATGCAATCGGAAAAACTTCCGCCGGCGGCATGAACTCCGGCTTTTTCAGCGCTGCGAACCAGCGGTTTCCATATCCGCTATTGGCGACCTGGCCGGAGAGAAACCCAAGAAACACGATAGCCGGAACTGTAAACAGCGCCCACCGCACATAGGACATGCGAAGCTGGCCCTGCGATGCAATTTCATTCATCCGTTCAGTCTTCCCGCCGGCGCGATCAAGCCCCCGTGGTCGGGAGCACGCCTCGAATCTTCTCCGTCCACCATCCGAATGTGGTCAGATTTTCGCTGCACCGCAAGATGCTTGTCCCATAGATGTAGATTAAGGCGTCCCGGGATTGCACGGTTCGGGTCAAGATATGGTGTCAAACAGCCTGATATCGTGCGGCAATAAGGAACTCGACATTGCCCTCCGGCCCCGTGATCGGGCTGGTCTCGATACCTGCGACCTGCCAATTCTTTCCCCTCAACCATTCTGCGACTTCATTGCAAACGCGCGAGTGTACATCGGGATCCCTGATCACGCCACCCTTGCCCACTTCCTCGCGCCGTGCCTCGAACTGCGGCTTGATCAGCGCCAATAAACGCGCATCGGGTGCAGCGAAACTCAGCGGGGTGTCCAGCACTTTGGCGAGCGAAATAAAGCTGGCGTCGCAGACAAAGACATCGATAGGTTCGGCTATGTGGTCGGCGGTCAATATGCGCGCGCTCGTCTGCTCATGCACGATGACGCGCGGGTCGGACCGCAATTTCCAGGCGAGCTGGTTGGTGCCGCTGTCGACCGCATAAACCCGTACCGCGCCGTTGGTCAGCAACACGTCGGTGAACCCCCCGGTGGAGCTGCCGACATCCATCGCAACCATATCCGTTACGTCCCAGCCGAAATGCGCAAGCCCATGCGCGAGCTTCACGCCGCCGCGCGACACCCAGGGATGATCGCGCCCGCGCACCTCCAGCGGCGCATCGTTGGCCAGCGCCTGCCCGGCCTTTTCCACCTTGCGATCGCCACTGAAGACCAGACCGGCGAGGATCAGCGCCTGCGCCCGGCTGCGGCTTTCGACAAGCTCACGCTCGACGAGCAACTGGTCGACGCGCGTTTTCCCCTTCATGACGCCTGCTCCGTCAGGCCAACAAGCAAAGCAGGCGTCAATATTTGTGGCAAGGTCTGCACATCCTTTCCCGGCGCGTACCAGAGGTATAGCGGCACGCCCGAGCGGCCATGCGCGGCGAGAAAGCGGCTGATGGCGGCGTCGGCATTCGTCCAGTCTCCGACCATGACCTGCACCCCCGCCTTGTCAAAGGCCTGCCGCACCTCATCGCGATTGATAGCCGCGGCTTCATTTGCCTTGCAGGTGATGCACCAGTCAGCGGTAAAATAGAGAAATACCGGGGTGTCGGCGGCGCGTAATGCCGCAAGCCTGCCCTCATCAAACGCGATGGTCGAGCCGTCCTCGCCCGGCTCGACAGATGTCGTGCGCTGCGGACCGGTCACAAGCGCGACGGCTGCCACAACCAACAGCGCCACACCGACGATCGCCAGTGAACCGGCTCTGCCCCGCCCATGCCGCTGGCGCGCGCCGATCCACCACAGGCCAAGGCCGACGACCAGCGCAGCCAGCAACCCCAGCGACATCGCTTCTGTGCCCGCCTGACGGCCCAGCAGCCACGCAAGCGCCAGCGCGGTCAGGAACATCGGTACAGCCATGATATGCCGGAACGTCGCCATCCACGGCCCCGGCTTCGGCAGGCGCTGCGCCAGCGCGGGCACGAACGCGATCAGCACGAATGGCAGAGCCAAACCAAAGCCAAGCCCGGCAAACACGGCGAGCGCCGCCGCGACAGGCAGTACCAGCGCCGCGCCCAATGCAGCGCCCATGAACGGCCCGGTGCACGGCGTCGCCACGAAGGCCGCCAATGCGCCGGTCCAGAAGGAACCGGATACACCGCCGCGTTCGGCGAGGCTGCCTCCCGCCGTCACGCTGCCCAGTTCGAACAGTCCCGCCAGATTGAGCGATATGCCGACGACCAGCACGAACAGGATCAGGATGATCTCGGGGCGCTGCAACTGAAACGCCCAGCCGACCGCCTCGCCGCCGGCCCTCAGCGCCAGCAAGGCGACGCCCAGCGCAATACATGTGAGGATCGCTCCGGCCATATAGGCGAGCGCATCGCGCTGGGCCGCGCCCCCGCCGTGCCCCGCCTTGGCAAGACTGAGCGCCTTCAGGCTGAGGATCGGAAACACGCAGGGCATGATGTTGAGCAGCAGGCCGCCGATGATCGCGCCACCCAGCGCCAGCATGATTATGCGCAGACCCGACCCCGATGCGTCCGTTCCACCAGTGCGCTCTAGCGGCTCGCCCGCAGCGGGCACCTGTCCTGGCTCCGCGATGAACGAGAAGCCGATATGCTGCCCGGTTCGTATAACTCCGGCGACCGTGCTGTCCGGTGCGCCACGCGCTTTGCCCTCAAGAATGAGCATATCGCCGGTGCTGCTGAATTGTTGCGGCGCTGCATAGTCGATGATGCCGTCGCTCTGCGCAAAAAACCAGGGACTGTCGACCTGTGCACCGCTGGGGAAAGGAATGGCCAAGCGAAAGCGGTCGCCATCCGACGTGTATCGCACTTGCGCGTTCAGCGGACGCGGCAGGCGCGCGCGATAGCCGTCAAACTGCACCCGACGATCAGGCGATATCGTGCCATCCCCAACGGTCAGATCCAGCGTCAGCCGCGCTGTCTCCGGCACGCAAAGCTGGTCGGTGCAGGCCAGCCAGTCCGCCTTTACCGTGATCGGCAGGCGCGCTCCCTTCGTCAAGCCAGCGGGCAGCGTGAGCGCCCCAAGCACCGCATAATCTTCTTCATAGACATGGTTCATGATGCCAGAGATGAGCAATGTTTCCGGCACCGGATAATCGAGCGCGCCCGCCTCCACGCCGTCGGGCAAATCCCAGGACAGCGTCATCCCCAGCCCCGCATCGCCCGGATTTTCCCAATATCCGTGCCAGCCCGTCTCCGGCCGCATGACGAAGGCGATCGCGACGGTTTGCCCCGATGCCGGAGTATCGCTCTCGGCAATCAGCGTTGCGGCGATATGCGTCTTGCCCGCATCGGATGATTGCGCCGCCGCAGGCAAAGCGCCTGCTATCCACAGGGCGCATAAAAGGAAAAGGCGGCAGATGACTTGCATCCGCCGCCCTATAGCGCCCTAAGCCGGGTTTCGGCAAAAGGCTTTTTGGTGAGCCTCAGGCTATGTAGTGGGCTGTCGTTTTTTCGGCGATTTCCTCAGCCGTGACGCCCGGCGCCATTTCCACCAGCTTGAACGGGCTGTCATGGTCGACACGTTGGAAGACCGCGAGATCGGTAACGATCATGTCCACGACATTCTTGCCGGTGAGCGGCAGCGTGCATTCCGGGATGAATTTGGGGCTACCGTTCTTCGCGCAATGTTCCATCACCACGATGATCTTCTTGACGCCGGCGACGAGATCCATCGCGCCGCCCATGCCCTTGATCATCTTGCCGGGGATCATCCAGTTGGCGATGTCGCCGGTCTCGCTGATTTCCATCGCACCCAGAACCGTCAGGTCGATATGACCGCCGCGGATCATGGCAAAGCTGTCGGCGGAGCTGAAATAAACCGACTTGGGCAGCTCGCTGATGGTCTGCTTGCCCGCATTGATCAGGTCGGCGTCCTCCTCACCAGCATAGGGAAACGGGCCGATGCCCAGCATGCCGTTCTCGCTTTGCAGCGTCACTTCCATACCATCGGGAATATGGTTGGCGACAAGCGTCGGGATGCCAATGCCCAGATTCACGTAAAACCCGTCTTCCAGCTCTCGTGCGGCGCGCGCCGCCATCTGATCGCGGGTCCAGCCCTTAACAGCAGTATCGGTGCTCATTATGCAGCCTCCCTTTCGCGAACAGTGCGGAATTCGATCTTCTTGTCATAGGGCGCACCCACGATCATCCGCTTTACGTAAATACCGGGCAGGTGAATGCAGTCCGGATCCAGGCTGCCGGTCGGCACGATTTCCTCAACCTCGGCCACGCAGACCTTGGCGGCGGTCGCCATCGGCTGATTGAAGTTGCGCGCCGTCTTGCGGAAAATCAGGTTGCCACTTTCGTCGGCTTTCCACCCCTTGATGATCGCGAGATCGGCGAAGATGCCGCGTTCGAGGATATAATCCTGCCCGTCGAAATTCTTCACTTCCTTGCCCTCGGCCACTTTCGTGCCGACGCCGGTTTTCGTGTAAAAGCCGGGGATGCCGGCACCGCCCGCGCGGCAGCGTTCGGCCAGGGTGCCCTGCGGGCAGAACTCAACTTCCAGTTCACCGGCGAGATATTGCCGCTCGAACTCCTTGTTTTCCCCGACATAGGAACTGATCATCTTCTTGACCTGCTTGGTGCGCAGCAGTTTGCCCAACCCTTCGCCATCAATGCCAGCGTTGTTGGAAGCGATGGTGAGGTCCTTCACACCAGAATCGCGGATGGCGTCGATCATCCGGTCAGGAATGCCGCACAGGCCGAATCCGCCCGCGCAAATTTGCATTCCGTCGAAGAGCAATCCTTCGAGCGCCGCCGAAGCATCAGGGTAGAGTTTCTTCATCATCGCTCCTTTTATCAGGGGAAGTCGCCCTATAGGCAGCCCAACCTATCATTACCAATTATTCATTTTTTGTGATATTGATCGATGATGTCTATTGATCGCATCGCTCTCTATCACCTTGAAACATTGCAGTGGATTGCACGTCTCGGAACATTCCGCGCTGCAGCAGAGCGACTCAATATCACACAACCCACTATTTCGGCACGGATTCGGGAGTTGGAAACGCATTTGGGTGTCCGCCTCTTTCGCCGCGAAGGACGCTTGATGACGCTCACCCCTGCCGGGCGCCAGATCGTACGGCAAAGCGAGCCGCTCTGGTCGCAATTCCAAAGCATCTTATTGGGGTCGGACGGCATATCGGAAGCCACAGGCATCGTCCGGATCGGCGCTGGGGAAATTGCCGCCGCAAGCTGCCTTCCCAGCTTCGTCGCGGAGCTGCAGCAGGACCTGCCGAATGTCTCGCTGGAGGTGGAAATCGCTCTCACAGCCGATTTGATCCAGCATATATTGACGGGAAAGACCGATCTGGTGTTTGGCGCGGGCCGAATCGCGCACCCCGCGCTTAGAACCACTCCAATTGGATCGGTCGATCTCATGTTGTTGGCTACTCCTGCAACAGTTGCCGGAATGCAGGCCGACGCAGGCGGTGAACGTCGCCCCATCTGGTCTCTTTCGAGCCACTCGCCTCTCTACCAGATCATGCGCGATGCGATTGCGCAGTCAGGCATGCACCCCAACACGGTCAACCTGTGCAACAATGCGCGCTCAATGATCGATATTGTGATGGCGGGAAGAGGCATAGGAATCTTCCCCCAGTCCATGGTCCGGCGTGAACTGGAGCAGCAAAAGCTCGTGCCGGTTCCGAACACAAGCGACATGCCGCCAATAGAATTTCAGGTGGCGATCCGCGCCGCAGAAACCGACCCGTTGATCCTGAACATTTTCGGGAGGGCCTCTGGTCTCGACATTGGTGAGCCCAACGCTCTTTAAGGCAGACGCCGGACCAAAAAAAGAGCCGCCCCGAGGGACGGCTCTCTTTGCGAAATCACTTCACCGGACACAAGATCAGACGTCGTTTCCGAAAGCGCCTTCGACCTCACCCTTCAGCTGCTGGGCCTTGCCCTTGGCTTCCTGATCGCGACCGCGCTCGCGGGTCACGGGATTGTTGCTTTGCTGCTTCACCTTGCCGATGGCTTCGTTGGTGTTGCCTTTTACTTTTTCAATCAGTTCGCCCATGGTTTCTCTCCTGCTTGGTGGGTGAAGAGAAAACGGGTCATGGGCGCGCGCCGTTCCCGCATTTGCGGCGAAGCGAGGGCTCTAACGACGAGTTGCACTGCGCGTCAGATCAATCCCGCAAGCGGGCTCGACGGGTCAGCGTACAGGCGCTTGCCCATGCGCCCGGCAAGGTACGCCATGCGCCCCGCCTCGGTGCCCGCTTTCATCGCGCGCGCCATCAGCACGGGGTCTTTCGCCTCTGCGATAGCCGTGTTCATCAGCACCCCTGCACAACCAAGCTCCATGGCCTCTGCGGCCTCCGATGCGGTGCCGACACCGGCGTCTACCAACACCGGCAGCTTGGTGCCTTCTACGATCAGGCGGATCGTCACCTTGTTCTGAATCCCCAGCCCCGATCCGATCGGCGCGCCCAGCGGCATGATCGCCACCGCGCCTGCATCTTCCAGACGCTTGGCCGCAATCGGGTCATCAACGCAATAGACCATGGGCTTGAAGCCCTCTTTCGCGAGAACCTCCGTAGCCCTGAGCGTTTCGACCATGTCGGGGTACAGCGTACGCGCCTCGCCCAGCACTTCCAGTTTGACCAGATCCCAGCCGCCCGCCTCGCGCGCCAGACGCAATGTTCGGATTGCGTCCTCGCCAGTGAAGCAGCCTGCCGTATTGGGCAGGTAGGTGATCTTTTTCGGGTCGATATAGTCGGTCAGCATCGGCGCCTTGGGGTCGGACACGTTGACGCGCCGCACCGCGACCGTGACGATCTCCGCCCCCGATGCTTCGACGGCAGCCGCATTCTGCTCAAAATCCTTATATTTTCCGGTGCCCACGATCAGGCGCGAATGAAAGGTCTTGCCCGCCACGCTCCAGCTGTCATCCGCCAGACCTGCTGCCGCCGGCCCATGATCGCCGCCACCGACGAAATGGACAATCTCCAGCTCATCTCCGTCCTCAACCGCTACGTCCTTCAGCGTAGAGCGCGGCACGACCGCCAGATTGCGCTCGACGGCAATTTTCTCCGGCACGAAGCCAAGCTCGCTCGCCAACTCGGCAAGGCTGAGGCCTTCGCGCACCCTGCGATGCTCGCCATTCAACCGGATCGAAATCGTGCCATCGATGCTCAACTCTAGACCTTCCACCAAAACAGCCATATCAAGGCGCTGCATATAGGGATGGACGGGACGTCACCGCAACAGCGGCGGAGCCCAACAGGGGAAAAACATGTCTGACGGTCGGACGATCTGGGTGCTGAATGGCCCGAACCTCAATCTTCTGGGTCAGCGGGAGCCGGAGATTTACGGTTACGACACGCTCGACGATATTTCCGAGCGCATGGAGGACGTCGCCAACCGGGAGAATGTCGCCATCGAGTTTCGCCAGTCCAACCATGAGGGCGAGCTGGTCGACTGGCTGCATGACGCCAATGGGACCGGCGCGCACGCGGTCATATTAAACGCCGGGGCGCTGACCCATAGCTCCATCGCTCTGTATGATGCGATCCGTTCGATCCGCGTGCCTGTAATCGAGGTGCATATTTCCAACCCCGCCGCACGTGAGGAATTTCGCCATAAATCCTACGTCGGAATGGCTGCGAAGGGTACGATTGCAGGCTTTGGCGCGATGTCGTACATACTTGCTCTCGAAGCCGCGCTGGACCTGTAAGCGCTATCTGCGGTTGCCATCGCAGCCAAAGCGCAATAGGCGCAGGGAACCGATAATAACCATAAACGACACTGCCCACACTCTGCCTTGAGGGAATATGAACGACAAAACTGACAAGGGCGCCATGCAGATTGACGTCAATCTGGTACGTGAGCTGGCCGATATGCTCGACACGACCCACCTTACCGAAATCGAGGTCGAGGACGGCGACCGCAAGATCCGCGTCGCCCGCAAGGTGAAGGAAGCCGCGCCCGCCTACGCGCCGGTCGCGGCGGCACCTGCTGCACCCGCGCCGGTTCTTGCCGCGCCTGCCACACCTGCCGAGGCGAACGGCGCCGCCGAGCCCTCACATGCCAACGCCGTGAAATCGCCGATGGTCGGTACGGCCTATCTTGCCGCTGAGCCTGGTGCAGCGCCGTTCATCCATGTCGGCCTGCAAGTGAAGGCGGGAGAAACCCTGCTGATCGTCGAGGCGATGAAGGTGATGAACCCGATTACGGCTGCCAGCGGCGGTACGGTAAAAGCGATCCTCGTCGACAATGGCCAGCCGGTCGAGTTCGATCAGCCGCTGGTCGTGATCGAATAGGCCGCCGCGTACCATGGCTATCGAAAAACTGCTGATCGCCAATCGCGGCGAGATCGCGCTGCGCATTCATCGCGCCTGTCATGAAATGGGTATCAAGACGGTCGCGGTGCACTCCACTGCTGATGCCGACGCGATGCATGTGCGCCTCGCCGATGAGGCCGTCTGCATCGGTCCGCCTGCGGCGCGCGATTCCTATCTCAACATCGCCAACATCATTTCGGCAGCAGAGATTTCGGGCGCAGATGCGATTCACCCCGGCTACGGCTTCCTGTCCGAGAATGCGCAGTTCGCAGAGATCGTCGAAGCGCACGGGCTGATCTTCGTCGGCCCCAAGCCCGAACATATCCGCATCATGGGCGACAAGGTGGAGGCCAAGCGCACGGCCGGCAAACTGGGCCTGCCGCTCGTTCCCGGCTCCGACGGTGCCATCACCGACGTTGCTGAAGCCAAGAAGCTCGCAAAGAAAATCGGCTACCCCGTGCTGATCAAGGCGGCGTCGGGCGGTGGTGGGCGCGGCATGAAGGTCGTGCCGGAGGAAGATCAGCTCGAAACACTGATGAAGCAGGCAGGTAGCGAGGCCAAGGCGGCGTTCGGTGACGACACCGTCTATATGGAAAAATATCTCGGCAACCCGCGCCATGTGGAATTCCAGATTTTTGGCGACGGCGAAGGCAACGCCATCCATCTGGGCGAGCGCGACTGCTCGCTTCAGCGCCGCCACCAGAAAGTGCTGGAAGAAGCCCCCTCCCCCGTCATTTCCACTGAGGAGCGGGACCGGATGGGCGGCATCGTTTCCAAGGCAATGGCCGACATGGGCTATCGCGGCGCGGGCACCATCGAGTTCCTTTGGGAAGACGGCGAATTTTATTTCATCGAAATGAACACGCGCCTGCAGGTCGAACATCCCGTTACCGAGATGATCACCGGCGTCGATCTGGTGCGCGAACAGATCCGGATTGCCGAAGGACGCGCGCTTTCTGTCCCGCAGGAAGAGTTGCAGTTCACTGGCCACGCCATCGAATGCCGCATCAACGCCGAAGACCCGGTGACCTTTGCGCCGTCGCCCGGCACCGTGACGAGCTATCATGTGCCCGGCGGCATGCATGTGCGCGTCGATAGCGGCCTGTATGACGGATATAAGGTACCGCCCTATTATGACAGCATGATCGGCAAGCTGATCGTTTATGGCCGTACGCGCGAAGGGTGCATCATGCGGTTGCGTCGCGCCCTTGAGGAATATGTGATCGAGGGGATGAAAACCACCATCCCGCTGCACCAGAAACTGCTGGGCGATCCTGAATTCCTGAACGGCGACTATACCATCAAATGGCTGGAAGAGTGGTTGGCCAAAGACGGAACGCCGGATTGAGCGAGCTGCATATCCGTCCCGTCGATGTGGGCGACGCGGACCGGATTGCGGCCATCTACGAATATTATGTGCGGACCGGTACGGCGACGTTCGACACCGAGCCGCTTTCTGCTGAGGCGTGGGCGCAGAAAATCACGGCCATCACCGATCGCCGCTGGCCGTTTCTGGTGGCGACCGAAGGCGCCGACGTCCTTGGCTACGCCTATGCATCGCAATTTCGCGACCGCGCCGCCTATGCGCATAGCTGCGAGAACAGTCTGTATATCCGCGACGACTATCGGGGGCGCGGGATCGGACGGATGATCCTTGCCGCGCTATGTGACGCGGCGCAGACGAGCGGCTTCGCCCAGATGATTGCCGTTATCTCGGAGGGCGAGGACGCGTCCTTAGCGCTTCATGAGAAGCTCGGTTTCGAACATCGCGGCAGGCTGACGAAGGTCGGCTTCAAATTCGGCAAGCTGCTCGACACGATCTATATGCAGCGCGAGCTGAGCCGCGCCTGATCGCGACAAGAGCAACCCTGCCGCCCCTGCGCTCCCCTGCCCTGTCATCATTCCGTAACATGACGCGGACATGCGCGCCTTTATGAAACGCATTCTCGCCGCCGAAATGATGGGGACCTGCCTACTGGTCGCGACAGTGATCGGTTCGGGCATCATGGCCGAAAATCTGGCGGGCGGTAACGTGGCTGTCGCGCTGATCGGCAATACAGCGGCAACCGGCGCGGTACTTTATGTACTGATATCGGTGTTCGCTCCGATCAGCGGCGCTCAGTTCAATCCGGCGGTGACGCTGGTGTTGGATCGCAGCCGCAACCGCGCGGCCATCATCACGGCGCAGATCACAGGCGGCATCGCCGGGGCACTGCTGGCGCATGCGATGTTCGGCGAACCGCTCTTCTCCGCCAGCACCAATATGCGCGCGACCAGGGGCGAATGGCTGGGCGAGGCAGTTGCCACATTCGGGCTCATCCTCACGATCAGGCTGGGCACGCGATACCGGCCTGATACCGTGCCCGCGCTGGTGGCAGCGTGGATCGTCGCAGGATACTGGTTCACGTCATCGACCAGCTTCGCCAACCCGGCGGTGACGATCGCGCGCACGATGACCGACAGTTTTTCTGGAATTCGTCCGTTTGATGCGCCTGCTTTCATTGCCATGCAGATGGCAGGTGCGCTATTGGCGGCGTGTTTTACCGGCTGGCTGATAAAGGACGATTCCCAATGAAAGCGACGATCTGGCACAATCCCAAATGCGGCACGTCACGCAAGACGCTGGCGATATTGGAAGAAACGCCGGGCGTCGATGTGACGGTGATTGAATATCTCAAGACCCCCTATACCCGCGATAAGCTGGCGCAGATACTGCGCGACGCCGGAATGACGCCAAAGGAAGCGATCCGCGACCGCGGGACTGACGCCGGGGAACGCGGCCTTTCTGCCATGAGCGACGACGCGATCCTGGAAGAGATGGTCGCAAACCCTGCCTATGTGAACCGGCCCTTCGTCGAAACGGACAAGGGTGTGCGCTTCTGCCGTCCGCAGGAAACGGTGCGCGAGATTCTCTAAGCGGTCATCCGTTGCGTTTCGGCCACGGGATCAGCATGGCGATCTTTTCCTGATAGATCGTGTATTCCGTGCCGAATATGCTGACGAGATCGCGCTCCTCATAGCGAATGCCGATCAGGATATAGACGGTCATTCCTGCGGCGAGCAGCAGATGCCCGACCGTCATCAGCGGTGTACACCACAACCCGATGACCATTCCCAGATAGAGCGGATGACGCGACCAGCGGTACAGAAGTGGCTGCCGAAACTTCGGTTCCGACGGAGTGCTTCCCCTGAAATTCTGCCAGACCTGTTGCAGCCCCATCAATTCGAAATGATTGATCAGGAACGTGCTGAACACCGCCATCAGCCAACCGGTCGCGAAGACCACCCATAAAACGGTCTGCGCCGCTGAGGACTCAATTGACCAGACGACACCCGGCAACGGATGCCACACGAAAATCAGCAGGATCAGCAAAAGCGTTGCGATCAGCACATAGACGCTCCGCTCTATGGTGGGCGGCACAATTTGCGTCCACCACGCCTTGAAGCTCGGTCGCGCCATAATACTGTGCTGCAAGCCGAACAGCACGATTAAGGAGGCGTCCACAATCGCAGCCAAACCGGCGTTGACCGAGGGTCCGCCCTGATCGACCGTGATCGGCAAACCCGGCACATTCCCGACGAACAGCGCGAAATAGGTGAAGGCCGCCAGGAACAGAAAATAGGCGGCAACCGCGAATAGAAGGTAAAACACACGCATCATGTGAACTCTCCCCCGCACATGCCTGTGATGAAAGGAGAGTATCAAAATTTGGGGGAGAGAGCGAATCGTCACCTCTCGTCCACCACATTGCGCGGGCGCTGTCCCAAAAATGTAACATTTGGCTGATCTAGCCGCTTGCGGGAATCGCGCAGAGCGGTCTAGCTTTGCTGCATGAGCGAAAAGAACGTGAAACTGGCTACCATAGCGGTCTACAGTCTGAAGGGCGGCGTCGGAAAGACGACCTTTGCCGTGAATCTGGCATGGGCGGCTGCAAAACGCAGCAGCCGCAAGACCCTGTTGTGGGATCTGGATCCGCAGGCTGCGGCGACATGGATGTTGTCGGCCAACAAGAGCGGGCGCGATGAAGCGCAGGCGATCTTCAGCAAGGATGTCAGCATCGAGTCGCTGATCAGACCCTCCACGATCGAGGGAATCGACCTGATCGCCGCCGACACCTCACTGCGCGGCCTTGACCGCTTGTTTTTCGAACTGGGAAAGAAGAAGCGCCTCGCCAAGCTGATCGAAAGTCTCGGCAAGGAATATGATCGCATCATCCTCGATTGTCCGCCGGGGCTGACCGAAACCAGCGAGCAGGTGCTGCGCGCCGCCGATATCGTCATCGTGCCGGTGATCCCCTCCCCGTTGTCGCAACGCGCACTGGGCGAGGTCGCGCGTTATCTGGTCCAGCATGGCGGCGGTCATGCACCGATACTACCGGTCTATTCGATGGTCGACCGCCGGCGCAACCTTCACCGCGCGACGCTGGCTGAAAATCCGAACTGGCCCACCGTGCCGATGGCCAGCGCCGTGGAACAGATGTCAATCAAGCGCCAGCCGATTGGCGAGTTCGCCGGATCCTCCCCCGCGGCCCGTCAATTCAACTTCCTGTGGCAGGCGATCGAAAAAAGGCTGGCGAAACGATAGCTTCCCTCAATCGATCAGGCGTTTTCTGTCGAAGAACATACTGGTCTTGCCAGATATATTCCCAACATGGCGCAGAATAACGGCCCTCCGCGAAACTCGTTCCGCCGCGGTTGCCGGCAATGGCGACATTATGGCTAATCGGACATTAACTGATAATATCCGGGTTCAACGCAACATTTATCGCAATCTCGATTTGTTCGTCCTGTCGGGTTAACTCAAAATTTATATTTTTACCGTCAGATAAGCTCTGAATTTTCTGCAGCCGTCTTGTGGCGGACAGTGATTGATTTGCGTCGGGGCGGCCAACATGTCCTCATCTTCGGACAATATTTTCACGCTGAGTTTCGCGGGCATTTCGACCGAATGCAGCAATGTTGTATCCGACATTCTCGAATCCCTGTCTCAACCCGAACTGCTGGGCTGGTTCGTCCTGAACACCAACACGTCTGACTTGGTCATCGTGGACAAGGACGTGCAGATCGAACCGCTGCCCAATCAGGTGGTGGCAAGACTGGGCGAGGCAAAACATGTGGGGCCGAGCGAACTGCTCCTCACGCTTCCCATTACCGAAGAAAATGTGTACGCAATGCTCATCGAGGCGACCAGTCGCCTGACCAGCCCTCAGCCCGAGGCGGAAGCGCCACCGGCGACAGCACGCCTTCAGGTGAAACGCATGGCGAAGGCGGCCAAGCCGTTGCCGATCGAGTTCGATGAAACCGACGAGTTTGAGCCCCACCCGGCCTATCAGCAGATGCCCGTTGAGGAGGTCGCCGCGCCGGTGACGCCCAAAAGCTTTGAGCCGCAACAGCCCAGAGAAGCCGTTGCTCTTCCCGATCCGGAAGACGCTCTGGACATATCGGAGCATGCGCGGGAGGTTTCGACGCCCCAGGTCGCACCTGCACCGCAACCCCGCCCTGCGCCACTCAAGATGACGGCGCGACTGGAAATGCCAGCCGCTCCCCCGACACAGGCCCGTGTTGCCGCCCCGGTTGAGCAGATTGCTCCCGCCGATCAACCCGAAACGCCCCCTGATACCGCGAAACCCAACGGCTTAAGCTGGAGCTGGGATCAGCCCGGCGTCAGTCCTCTCGCGCAAAAGGGCGACACACCTACCGACACTGCCAGCGAGAACCTGACGCTGGGCGATGCATGGGCCGAGGTGGCGATGGTCCTCTATTCCATCATGCAGAACAGCCAGCCGGTGATCGCGGAGATGAGCGTGGCGGGCACCGACACGATACAGATCGATTTCCGTTTTCGCGCGTTCAGCACGGACGTCCCGATCGAAAACCTCCCTTGCGCACCGATACGTGCCGCGATCAGAACTGTTACCGCACAACCGGAATGGCCCCCGGCGTTCGCGCTGCCGGGTCAGTCGCTCGACAGGCTACTCTGGTTTGTCGGCATCAATGCCTTCAGCGGCGCGCCCGCCCCCTGGATTAAGCCGGAGGAACGCTATCGGTTGCAGCGCTGGCCGAATTTCACCGAAATGTCCTACCGGCCCGAGCACATGCGCATGACGGCTCTGATCGGCAATGCGTTTCTGTCGCCTGAAGAAATCGCGCTACAGGCACGCGTTCCGGTCGAAACCGCCGTTCGCATGATCAATGCTTACAGCCTGATGGGCCTGTTGCAGGCGACCGAGGTGCAGGAACGGGCTGACCCATATGGAGACGCCCAGGCCCATGCGCCCTATGAGGCTGCCGGACCAATAAGTCGCTGGCTGCAAAAATTCGGATTGTAATCGAGCCCAAGCCCCGGCCTCAGTCCGGCGTTTGATATACGAACATTACTGTGATCGCGCTCAGCGTCGCGAATTTGAACGCATCGGCTAGCGAGCCCGCTCCGACCTGCGTCTGCCACATCTGGAAAAATGCGCCGCCAAAGGTCATGAACAGCCCAAACCATGTGAGCAGCGCGCATCCCCCTGCCCACAGGCCTGCGATCTTCGCCGCCTGAAATTCCTCAATCGTGCCGTTGCGCGCTGCCAAAAGATCCCATCCGCCCTTGATACCGAAAAAGGCCACGGCGAACTCTCCGGCGAGCACTACGATCAGCGCAAGCCAGTGCAACGCCGTGCCCGACGTATGAAAAAACAATGTCGCCGGGTACGCCGCATGATCCGCCCCCGACATGACATAACCGAGCGCGCCGACCGCCTGATCGATATTGGCGATATTCTGCAGCGCGTAAAACAGCGCATGCAGCCCGATGACGAAAACCAGTAGGCTTTTCAATATCCGCACCATCGCGAGCCTCCCTTGCCGACAATGCCTTCGGTCAAAAAGATGGTGCACAATATCACGAAGACCTCAAACCCGGTAGAATTGGCAGCCGTACGACCGATACCCAGCAATAGTGAGGGACCCGGCACACGCATGGCGACCCAGACCCACGACAGATCAGCAGGCATATCTATCGGCTGTACGCTTCTCCCTTATGCAATCGCTCTGACACGGCGCTTTCAGGCTGTGTCAGAACGTGCATTCACAAGCTTCACTTACCCCCGAAACGCTTCGTCAGAACCAGGCTGACGGTGCGCGGATTGGGTGGATTGTTATATGGGTCGAAGCCCAGATAGCCATTTCGTATCTTCGGAGGACGCTGATCGAAAACATTGGCGACCACAAATTGAATGTCCGCCCCAGCGAGAGCTGGCGAACGCGACAGATTTCCGAGATCGAAACCAAGAAACATGGAGGTCGTAGTGTAGGATCCGACCTTCTCAGGCGTCACATTCGCCCTGTTGTCCGTGAACCCATCGATATAATTGACGACACCGCCCAGAGAAAAGCCGCCCCTCCCCCAGACGGCGCTGCCGTTGAGCCGAAGGTTCGATGCCTGTGCATAGCCGTCGAGCCGCGATACCGATGCGCCACTGCCCGCCTGCAGGTTTAGGTTCAAAATATATTGCCCCGTCACCTGAAACCGCGCTGCGCCGCCGAACATCGCCGTTTGATAGGAGAGGTCGAGATCAAGTCCATCGGTGAATTCGACCGCGAAATTTTGCGGGCGAATGTCGATCACCACCTGCGCCTGCGACAGCAATGCCTGGGGGATCTCATTTACAGCATTATATATCTGCGGCGAACCACCGTTGACGAAAGGAACGTTCGCCGAAAACCAGCGGAATGTCGTCGGATTATTGACGATAGCATTGACCTGACTTGCGCTGGGGCCGAGGATATTAAATCCTTGGAGATCAGGAAGCGTCGCCGCATCCGTTTGCGAAGGTGTAACGACACGGCCTTTGATCGTGATCCTGTAATACCCGGCCTTCAGCGTGAGGCCTGGAAGGAAAGCCGGTGTAAAATCTGTACCGATCGTGAAGGTATCAGCCTTTTGCGTTCTCAATCCAGGGTTAGCACCCGCACGATAGATCGCGAGAGCATTTCCGGCGGGCAGCCCAGGATTTTGCGCACCGGCAGGTAGAAACGGATAGGGCTGGCTCCAGAAGGAAACCTGCTCCGCGATGCCGATAGTATCGCGAAATCGAGGAACCAGGAAGGATCGGGCATAGGTGCCACGGAAAGCAATTGAACGATCCACCTGCCAGCGCATCCCGAATTTGGGCGCAAGCGCGGAATCGAACTCAAGGTCCTCATATCGCGCAGCGGCCGACACAGTCAGGCGGCGAACCAACGGTACGGCCATATCAGGGCTGACCAATGGAATGTTCACCTCCCCGAAGACGGAGCTGGCGCGGCGTCGACCCCCTGCCTTGTGGAAGAATATCGCCGCATCGGTCCTCAGCGTCTCGACACGATATTGCGCGCCACCGGCGAGGATGAGAGGGCCTGCCGGAAGAGTGGTTAGCGCCGTTTGCGCGGTTGCCTCGGCGACGAACAGGCTGTTCTTGTGATTATAGGCGGCGGTATAGCTCGGGCCATAGGCAGTTTCGCTGTCGGACTTCGTTTCGCCATAGTCGACATTGAAGTCGACCGCTGTTTCATTCTCCCCATCCCAATGCATGTTGCCGTTGATGGACCAACCCGTCGTGCGCCCGCGATAGTCGCGATTGCTTTGCGGCGTATTGGGATAATAAATTCGCGCATAGCGATCGCGCTGGAACCGCGACGCATCCACCGAGAAGACGATATCTCCGGCTTCCTGACGAATGCCTGCATAAAAGCCACTAAGGTCCTCTTGCGGGAGCTGGCTGATCTGGAGAGGCGTTGTACCCGATATGACGGGGTCTACGACAAACTCGTCCCGACGCTGATAGCTCGCCATGCCATAGATGCTACCCGTATCCCAGCTTGTCGCCGCCAGTGCGCTTGCATCCCAGCTTTTGGCGCCGGTTCGCGTCATCATACCGCCGCGGGCGCGTAATTCGACCCCATCGGTGGCCTTCCGCGTCACAATATTGACCACGCCCGCGACCGCATCTGCCCCATAGGTGGCCGACGCGCCATCCGAAATGATATCGATCCTTTCAATCAGCGCCGACGGAATCACCGAAACCGTGGAGGCCTCGACCATACCTACTGAAGGCATACGTCTCCCGTTCAGAAGGGTCAGTGTCGCGTCTGACGCCAGCCCGCGTAGTGCGAAAGCCGAAAAGCCGTCATATTGATTATAGGCGGTCGCAGTGCTGAGCGAAGTTCCGATACTAGTGGCTGACGTGCCAAAATCACTGAGGTCGGCGGCAAAATTCTGCGGAATGGTGAGGATATATTCCGAAATCGAATTCGAACCCGAACGCACGACGTGTTTCTTGTCATAGGTAAAGACCGGGCTAGCGATATATTCGTTGGGGAGCCCGCGGATGAGCGACCCCGTAACGACGATGTTAGGTTGCTCGGAAGGCGCAGGCTGTTCCTTACTGAGAACGTTTCCATCCTGCGCCAGTGCTGGCGACGAAGCAACCAGTCCCAAAGCAAATGCCCCCCTCCGTAAAAACCGCATGAAACTTCCTTATGATATGAGATAACATATCTTTCGCTTATGAGAGTTCACTTGTCCGGTCAAGCCGCTATCCGGCTTCTTCATGCAAGCCAATGGGAACCGACTGCTCCGCCCTATGGGGCTGCAGCAAAAATCCCCCTCCGGCATATTGCCTAAGGGGGATTTCATATCGGTTGCTTTCGGGCGGTATCGCCCAAGGCCTGCGTCTATATCAGGCGGAAGCTGCTTCGGCCTCTGCCACGTCCACCTTGACGCCCGGTCCCATCGAGGACGACAGCGCGATCTTGCGGACATATTTGCCCTTCGATCCCGAAGGCTTCGCCTTGACGATCGCATCGACGAACGCATCGAAGTTCTTGCGCAGGTCCGCTTCGGTGAAGCTCGCCTTGCCCAGACCGGCGTGGATGATACCCGCCTTTTCGACACGGAATTCGATCTGGCCGCCCTTGGCCGCCTTCACTGCTTCACCGACATTCGGCGTAACCGTGCCAAGCTTCGGGTTCGGCATCAGGCCCTTGGGACCCAGAACCTTACCCAGACGACCGACGATGCCCATCATGTCGGGCGTCGCGATAACGCGCTCGAAATCGATCTGTCCCCCCTGAATGGTTTCCAGCAGGTCTTCCGCACCAACGACGTCCGCACCGGCAGCCTTGGCTTCTTCAGCCTTGTCGTTGCGGGCGAACACGGCGACGCGCACCGTCTTGCCGGTACCGGCCGGAAGCGTGACAACGCCGCGGACCATCTGGTCGGCGTGACGCGGGTCGACGCCCAGGTTGATCGCCACTTCGACGGTCTCGTCGAATTTCGCGGTCGCATTGGTCTTGATCAGCGAGATCGCCTCGTCAACGCCGTGCAGCTTATCCTTGTCAACCGATGCGGCAAGGGCCTTGGCCTTCTTCGTGAGCTTTGCCATGTCTTAGCCCTCCACCACGGTGAGGCCCATGGCGATTGCCGAGCCTTCAATGATCTTCGTTGCCGCTTCAATGTCGTTGGCATTGAGGTCGGGCATCTTCTTCTCGGCGATTTCGGCGAGCTGCGAACGCTTGATCTTTCCGGCGGAAACCTTGCCCGGCTCTTTCGAACCCGACTTCATGTTCAGCGCCTTCTTGATCAGAAAGGTCGCCGGCGGCTGCTTCGTGACGAACGAGAAGCTGCGGTCGGCATAGACGGTGATCGTGGTCGGCAGGGGCGTACCCTTGTCTTCCTTGTCGGTCGCCGCGTTGAACGCCTTGCAGAATTCCATGATGTTGACGCCGCGCTGACCCAGGGCCGGGCCGATCGGCGGCGAAGGATTGGCGGCGCCCGCAGGCACCTGGAGCTTGATATAGCCCGTAATCTTCTTAGCCATTTTTCACTCACTCTGTTGCTGGGTCGGTCGCCAGAGGCTTCCTTCCCGGTTCAAGTTTAGCGGTATTGACGGAAATTCCGGTTCAACCGGAGCCTCCTCCCGCACACATTCCCCTTACGGGGGAATTCCTTACACTATTTTGCCAGTTCAACGTCCTCGAAGCCCAGCTCCAGCGGCGTTGCGCGACCGAAGATGGAAATCGAAACCTTGACCCGGTTCTTGTCGAAATCGAGTTCTTCGACCGTGCCGGTAAAGCTGGCGAAGTTGCCGCTCGTCACCTTCACCGTATCGCCGATCTCGTAATCGACGCTGATCCGCTGTTTCGGCGCTGCGGCGGCTTCCTCCTTGGTGTTGAGGATGCGCGCGGCCTCGGCTTCGCTGATCGGCTGCGGCTTGCCGGAGGTGCCGAGAAATCCGGTAACCTTCGGCGTGTTCTTGACGAGGTGATACACATCGTCGTTCATCGCCAGCTTCGCCAGAACATAGCCGGGGAAGAATTTGCGTTCGGACTGGACCTTCTTGCCGCGCCGCACTTCGGTCACTGTCTCGGTCGGCACCTCGACCGATTCGACCAGCTGCGAAAGGCCCATGCGCTCGGCTTCGGAAAGGATCGATTCGCGAACCTTGTTCTCAAAGCCCGAATAGGCATGAATGATGTACCAACGCGCCATATTATCGTTCCAACACCCTACAACTGCCTGCCGTCACGAGCCCGAAGCAAGCGACAACAGCATGCTGACCACCCAGCCGAACAGGCTGTCGGTCCCAAAGAAGAACAGGCCGAGCAAGCTGGTCATGATTACCACCATCACCGCCGTCACCATCGTTTCGCGACCCGTGGGCCACACGATTTTCGATGCTTCCTGGCGGACCTGACGAACGAAATCGCCGGGAGATGTTTTGGCCACGCTTTTCCACCCGTTTCAAAAACAACACAAACCGCGAAGCGACAAGCCTCCCTCCGGTCCCTCGGGCCGGATCGGAGCCGCCACTTCGCGACAATCGACTGCGCCATAGCCTTACGTCCGGCAAGACGCAAGATTTTGGCAGGAGTGGAGGGATTCGAACCCCCGGCATTCGGTTTTGGAGACCGACGCTCTACCAGCTGAGCTACACTCCTTTAGCCAGCTTTAGCCAGCGAAGGCGCGTCCTTAGCCCTGCCCGCCCGCAAGTGCAAGCAAGACTGTACAAACTAGTTTCACAATCGATGCAAATGAGCTTGGACAGGAATGCATGCTCTGCCAGATAGGGTCTCAGATGGCGATCGACCCGTTTCTCCTGTTGCGTGCATATGCCCTGGGCGTGTTTCCCATGTCGGACGACCGCGACGCCGAAGACGTCTATTGGGTCGAGCCTAAATCGCGGGCGATCCTACCCCTACCCGCCTTTCACATGTCGCATTCCCTTGCGAAGACTCTCCGGTCCGACAGATTTCGCGTCAGCGTCGACGAAGATTTCGGAAATGTGGTCCGGCTTTGCGCTCAGGCCGCACCCGACCGCCCGACGACATGGATCAACCATGAAATCGAACGCAGCTACATCCAACTCCACAGGCTCGGCTTTGCGCACTCGGTCGAATGCTGGGACGGCAACGAATTGGTCGGCGGACTGTACGGCGTTTCACTGGGCCGCGCCTTTTTTGGTGAAAGTATGTTTTCGCGCCGCTCGAACACATCCAAGGTCGCGTTCGCATGGCTGGTGGCGCGCATGCGGATGGGTGGATGCACGCTGCTCGATTGCCAGTTCATGACCGACCATCTGCGGTCACTGGGCGCGATAGAAATCGATCGAGACGACTATCAGTCGTTGCTGGAATCGGCGCTTTCCGATGTCTCACTCGCCGACGAAGCCGCACTATTCGCGGCAGGCCCGGGCGCGGAATCGGTTGCAGCCTTCGCGACGGACTTGGCGCCTGCCTTTACCGTATCGGGGCCAGCATCGGGCCAGGTCATCGCACAGCTTTTGACCCAGACATCATAGATCGGATGCTCGACCACATTACGCTCGGGCCGCTCCTTGAACAGCCAGCCGGAGAATATCCGGTTCCACTTGTCATCCTTGGGCGTACGCACGTCGAGCTGAACGAATGCACCGGTTTCCTTCGCTTCTTCCCAGGGAGCCGTCGTTTCGCACGCACGCAGCCGGACAATCGCATCGCCCACGCGTAACGCTTCGCCGGGTTTCATCGTAAGATCGCGAGTCAGCCCGTTGCGCTTGTTCAAAAGGCCGATAACAGCCTCCCGGTCCTTCATGGGCGTTGCGCCCGGGGCGTCTCCGGCAGGAGCTGCAATCGGTTTCGAATCGCCCGCAGCCGTCACGGCATTGGCGGCATTGGATTGCGGGAGCTGATTGGCGCCATCATCGCAGCCCGATGCCGCAAGCGCCAAGAGCATAACACCCAGACGGCGCATCATTGGGCGTCGGGCGTCCATGCCTCATAATCTCCGGTAGCCATGGCGCGCGCGCCGCCTGCCTCTATGCTGCCGCGCGGACGGTATGCATTGGCGGTACCGGTCTGGTTGGGAACATAATCCTTTTCCCAGATACGCGGCGGCGGCAGGTTGCTTTCGGGCGCACCATCGATGCTGCCGTGCAGCCAGCCATGCCATTCGGCCGGCACCCGGCTGGCGTCGTTGGGACCGTTGTAGATGACCCAGCGGCGCGGATTGCCATGCACGTCCTTGCCGCCCTGATAGTAGACGTTGCCCATATGGTCTTCGCCGACCTTCTCGCCCTTCATTGCGCTGAACAGCGATGTACCGATGGTGGCGCCTTCCCACCAGGTGAAGATTTTCATGAGCAATCCCATGCGCGCCGATTAAGCCGCTTCAGCGCGATTGGCAAGCCGCTATGCAGTGCGACGCCCCAAAATCAGCCCGGACAGAAATTGTCGGCTTCGGCAATCGGTGCGGCCTGAGCAGTCTGCGTGCACGCCCCCCAATGGATGCGGTCGCCCTCATCGAGCGCCAGCGCATCCACCTGACCGGCGGGCAGCTCCAGCACCGCCGACACCGGCACCTCTGTAAACAGTGGCGTGCGGTCATTGGGCTGTGTGTTTTTCACAATCCTCTCCACACTGCCGTCGGTACGGATGAAGATGAGGTCCAGCGGGCTGGGCGTATCCTTCATCCAGAAATTGGGCATGCGCGGCGGGAACATAGGGAAGAGCATGCCGTCACCCGCCTTCAGGTCTGTACGGTGCTGCAAACCTTTCTCCTGCTCCTTCGCGGTCCGCGCCAGTTCGACCCGCATCGCATGGTCCGGGGCCTGCTCGCCATGTTTGATGACGAGTGGAATCTTGTCGAGATGTTGCGCCTCCTCGCCACTCGCCGCGACGCAGCCGGCAGCTTTTTCGGTCGGCTCACCCGATGAGCAAGAGCAAATCAGACAATAGGTTATCGCTATAAACCAGTTACGCATTCACTCGCTCCGTTCGGGAAATTCACCTGGGTTCGCCTCTACCCAGGCTCGTGCTGTCGCAAAATCATGACCGGCGCGCACAAATGTGGCGATTTGCCGCTCACGTTGTTTCAGGTCGGCAAAGTCCACCGCATAGGGTCCAATTCTCTTCTTTCTGGCAAGAATCTCCGCAGCTTCCCAGCCAGCCCGCTGCGCCTGCTCCTCCGCATCGGCGCGATCCTCCTCACCCACGCCATCCGCCATCAGCGCCGACCGGATGCGCGCGACGCCAAGCCCGCGACGCCCCATGGAAGCGCCCTTCATGCGCGCAAATGCGTCATCGTCGACATAGCCGAGCGCACGGAACCGTTCCGCCAATTCCTCCACCGGCGGATCGCCTTCGCCGTCCCAACCGCGTTCATGCAGCTTGCGCGCAAGATAACGGGTCAGCCTCGCACGTGTCGTCGCAAAACGCCCGACATAGGCCAGCGCCAGCTCGCGCAACCCTTGTTCATCCAAAGCGGGCCTATTGATTCCAGTGCGATATCTTGCCATGCGCCATTTTTGTGCCACAGTCGCGTCCGAATTTGAACTTGAGTTATCGGCTAGATGCGCTGATCCTATCCTAACCAGACGCTTTGGGGGAAATCGGCGCGGGGGGACAGGCGCGGCATTTTATGCCGGTGGGTCGGGTAAAGGAATAATATTTGGCTGAGATTGAGATGACAGACAATCTGGTTCTGGCAAGATCGTCACACACCTCTGGTGCGGACACCACTGCTATGCCGGTGTCTCTTCCAACCGAGGACACGCTGCAGCGGCGCTTCTCCGATTTTTCGACGATGGGCGAAGCGTTGGATTATGCCGCAACGGGTGCGCGCGGTTTCAACTTCCACGACGCGCGCGGCAATCTTGCGCGCCCCTACAGCTATGCCGAACTGCGGTCGGACGCGATCGATTGCGCATACCGGCTGATCGCCAGCGGCATCAGGCCGCAGGACAGGATCGCGCTGGTCGCGGAGACCGGCACCGAATTCGCGCAAATGTTCTTTGGCGTCATTTATGCCGGTGCATGGCCGGTCCCCCTGCCGCTGCCCACCAGCTTTGGCGGCAAGGAAAGCTATATCGACCAACTGTCCGTCCAGTTGCAAAGCTGCGACCCGAAGATTCTGTTCTTCCCGGGTGAGCTGGAACAGATGGCCGGTGAAGCCGCGCGTCTCAACGGCGTGTCGGGCATCACCTTCGAACAGTTCCTGGATGCGGAGCCTACGCCCTGCACCCTGCCTCAGGCCGATACCAACGACATCGCCTATCTGCAGTATAGCAGCGGCTCGACCCGCTTCCCGCATGGCGTTGCGGTGACCCACAACGCGCTGCTTTCCAACCTGTCGGCGCATTCGCACGGCATGGAACTTATTGAAACGGACCGCTGCATCAGCTGGCTGCCCTGGTATCATGATATGGGCCTTGTCGGCTGCTTCCTGTCGCCGGTCGCCAATCAGGTGACGGTCGACTATCTCAAGACCGAGGATTTCGCCCGGCGGCCGCTTGCATGGCTTGATCTCATCACCCGCAATGAAGGCACGTCGATCAGCTATTCGCCGACCTTCGGCTATGATATTTGCGCGCGCCGCATGTCGAGCCAGATGCGTGCGTCGGATCGTTTCGACCTCTCGCGCTGGCGGCTGGCGGGCAATGGCGCGGACATGATCCGCCCCGATGTAATGCAGAGTTTCGTCGATGCGTTCGCCGATGCAGGCTTCTCGCCCAGCGCGTTCCTGCCGAGCTACGGCCTTGCTGAATCGACGCTGGCCGTCACGATCATGCCTCCGGGCGAAGGCATCATTGTTGAGTTGGTCGAGGAAACCGAGCTTTCCGGCGGCGACGCTGCCGAGGGCCGTCCGCAGCGCTATCGTGCGATCGTCAATTGCGGCAAGCCGGTCAAGGACATGGTTGTCGAAATTCGCGATGAAGATGGCGGCGCGATGGCCGAACGTCAGATCGGCAAGGTCTGGACAACCGGCCCGTCGCTGATGACCGGATATTTCCGGGACGAGGAAGCAACAGCAGCGTGCATGTCTGACGGCTGGCTGGACACCGGCGACATGGGCTATTTGTCAGAGGGCTATCTGTACATTGTCGGTCGTGCCAAGGACATGATCATCATCAACGGCAAGAACCACTGGCCGCAGGATATCGAGTGGGCGGTAGAGCAGCTTCCCGGCTTCAAACAGGGCGATATCGCCGCTTTCGCGATCACGACGGCTGGCGGCGAGGAAGCCCCTGCCGTGCTGGTGCATTGCCGCACGTCGGATGACACCGAACGCGCCCGGTTGCGTGAGGAAATCCGCGAGAAGGTCCGTGCCATCACCGGTATGAACTGCGTCGTCGAACTCGTCCCGCCGCGCACGCTGCCGCGCACAAGCTCCGGCAAGCTGAGCCGGTCGAAGGCGCGCAAGCTGTATCTTGAGGGCGAAATCGTTCCGTACGCTATTGCCGCGTAACGCATAATAGGCAGACAAATATCGTGTTCAGCACCAGATCCCACTGGTGCTCACCCGTTCTGTCGCCCAAGCATTTTATTTGCGGAAAAGGTCCGCCAGTTCGCGCGGCTCGATCTTGGCCGGGCTGCCATCGACGCGCGGCACATCCTTCACCGGTGCGGAACCGCCGTCAAAACGGGTCCAGCCATTCGCGCCAAGCCGTTCCAGCGGCTGATATTTGACCTTGTACTGCATCCGCTGCGACCCATCGACCCAATAGCCCAGATAGACATAGGGCAGGCCGGATTTGCGCGCACGTATGATGTGATCCATGATGATGTAGTTGCCCATCCCGGCACGAACATCGGTATCGGGTTCAAAGAAACTGTAGATCATCGACAGGCCATCCCCCTGCCGATCCGTCAGGCAGGCACCGACCAGAGCGCCCGGTGTGCCGTCTTCATTGGGCTCACGATACTCGATCACATAGCTGTCGACCGGAGAATGCTCGACCATGTCGGCATAGTCCAGCTCATCCATTTCGGTCATCCCGCCGCCCGGATGGCGCGCTTTGAGATAGCGCTGCAGAAGCGCATATTGCTCATCGGTTGACCATGGCTTGCAGACACTGACAATCAGGTCGCTGTTCCGGCGCAGCAATTTGCGCTGGCTGGCGTTCGGCTTGAACTGATCGGCCACTACCCGAACCGAGACACAGGCCGAACAATCGGTGCAACTGGGCCGATAGGCAACATTCTGACTGCGGCGAAAACCGATACGACCGAGCGCATCGTTCAGTTCAGCGGCGTTCGTCCCCGACAGCTCCGTGAAAACCTTCCGTTCCCGCTTGCCGGGAAGATAGGGACACGGACTCGGACTGGTGACGAAGAAGCGCGGAAAACGAAACGGTGCGGTCAATGTCTCCAACCCTCTCAAAAGTCAGGCAGTGCGCCGCCTGAATGATGACCTGAACTCAGTATGCCGACCCTAGGCCCGCATTAAAAGAGGATTTACCACAAAAAGATTTACGATGCCTTTTCAAAGGCTTCTAAATCCCGCTTATGCCAGTTCCACACGCGAAACCGGGTAGCCTGCATCGCGCAACGCTGTAATCACCCGGTCGAGATGCGCGGCATCCCGGGTTTCGCACTCAACATCAAGCGACAGCCCCTTGGCCGGAAGATTGGTAAAGATGCGTTGATGCGCGAGTTCCAGAATATTCGCTTCCTGCTCCATAAAGATACGTGACACCTGATAGAGAGTGCCAGGCCGGTCCTGAAGCTGAATGCGCAATCGGGCCAGGCGGCCAGAGCGGGCAAGGTCGCGCAGCAAGACATTCGCAAGCAACCGTGTGTCCACATTGCCGCCGGTCAGAACAAGCCCGACCTTGCGCCCGGCAAAACGCTCCTTGTTCATCAGCAACGCCGCAAGGCCGGACGCGCCCGCGCCCTCGACCACTGTCTTCTCGATCTGCACGAGCAGGCTCACCGCCTCTTCGAGCGTCCGTTCGCTAACCAGCAATATGTCATCGACCAGTTCCGACACCATGTGGCGCGTCATCGCACCGGGCTCCTTGACCGCGATGCCTTCGGCCAATGTGTCCCCGTCGCAGGGCCGGTTCGCCTTTTTCACGAAATCATACATGGACGGATAGAGCTCGGCCTGAACGCCGATCAGCCTGATCTCGGGGTTCAGCGCCTTCGCCGCCACACCCATGCCGGAGATCAGCCCGCCGCCACCGATCGGCACCACCAGCGTATCGAGCTGCGGCGCATCTTCCAGCATCTCCAGCGCGACGGTACCCTGTCCCGCCACGATCTCCGGTTCATCGAACGGATGAACGAAGGTCAGCTCCCGCTCCTTTTCCAACGCGCGTGCGTGGTTATAGGCTTCCTCAAACTTCTCGCCGTGCAAGACTACGGTGGCGCCGTGCCCTTCGGTCTGCGAAACCTTGATGATGGGCGTCGGTTTCGGCATGACGATGGTGACGGGCACGCCCAGACGCGCACCATGATAGGCCAGTCCCTGCGCATGATTGCCCGCCGACGCTGCGATAACGCCCCGCGCGCGCGCGTCATCGTCCAGCAAAAGAAGCCGGTTCAACGCGCCGCGCTCCTTATAGGCCGCCGTGAACTGAAGGTTCTCGAATTTCAGATAGACTTCCGCACCGACGATGCTGGACAATGTCCGGCTGACCAGCGTCGGCGTGCGAACGATCGAACCGCTAATTCGTCCATGGGCCGCACGCACGTCGTCCATCGACACTGGCAGTCCTGCCGGCACGTCGATCTCACGAAGGCTGGTCCCGTGTTCCATCGGTTCATTAGTCCTTTCTGTGTGTTGAAAAATTGCCAATCACGCCCTAGGCGCGTCCATGAAGAATGTCTATGGACCTGAAATGGCAAATATCGCGTTTATAGGCCTTGGCGTAATGGGCGGCCCGGTTGCGGGGCATCTTGTCAATGCAGGCCACCAAGTCACCGTATTCAATCGAACAACATCCAAAGCGACCGCCTGGGTTGAGCGCTATTGCGGAGCGATGGCGAAAACACCCGCCGAAGCGGCACAAAGTGCCGATGTCGTCATTACCTGCGTCGGCAATGACGACGACCTTGCTGCTGTCACGCTGGGCCGAGACGGCGCATTTCGCACTATGGCCAAAGATACGCTTTTCATCGACCACACCACCGTTTCGGCAAAAATCGCACGGCAATTGTTCGTCGAAGGCGAAAGTCGCAGTATCCAATGCGTCGATGCCCCGGTTTCGGGGGGGCAGGTCGGAGCGGAAAAGGGCGCGCTGTCCATCATGTGCGGCGGCACGGAAGCAGCCTTGGCTGCAGCGCGAGGGGTGATGGAAAGCTATGCGGCGCGCATAGTGCATGTCGGCTCCGCCGGCGCCGGGCAGACGACAAAAATGGTCAACCAGATCTGCATCGCCGGCGTTTTGCAGGGCGTCTCTGAGGGCCTTCGTTTCGCCCAAGCCTCAGACCTTGACCTCGACCGGGTGCTTGAGGCTATTTCCGGCGGCGCGGCGCAAAGCTGGCAGATGGAAAATCGCTGGAAGACCATGGCGAAGGACGAGTTCGATTTCGGCTTCGCGATCGACTGGATGCGTAAGGATCTCGGCCTGGCGCTGGATGAAGCGCGCGCAAATGGTGCCACTCTGCCGGTCACGGCGCTTGTCGATCAGTTTTACGCCGACGTTCAGGCCATGGGCGGCAGCCGCCAGGACACGAGCGCCCTGGTCCGGAGGATCACGCGCAAGTGAGATCGGGCCGCAGCGATGCGCTAGGAAGGGTCATCGGCGCGATACTGGCCGCAACGCTGGCGCTGTCACCCGTTCATGCCCGCAAGAAACAGGCGGATTTACCGCCACCCACGACTGGCCTTGTCGATAATGTCAATGGTATCGCGGTGGGCAAAGGCGGCGCGCTGCAACGCTTCAACGGGCTGCTGATCGGCGGCGACGGACGCGTGGAACGCAGGCTCTCGCGCGATGACAAGCGCCCTGATCGCCTGCTCTACCGCCTTGATGGCGAGGGGCGGACACTGATTCCGTCCTTCATCGACAGCCATACGAATGTCATCGCCGCTGGTCTGACGGTCATGACGCTCGATCTTTCGACAACTGGTTCGCTGGCCGATGCGCTGTCGAAGGTCACCTCCAATATGCGCGCAAATCCGGGCAAGAAATGGATTTTGGGCCGCGGCTGGGATGCGGCGCGCTGGGCGCGAATATCTGGACAGCCTGAGCGGCTTCCTACGGCGGCGGATCTTGATACCGCTGTGTCCGACAGGCCCGCGTTTCTGCTCAGCGATGACGGGGAGATGGGGTGGGCCAACACGGTCGCCCTCCGGCAGGCCGGCATTGCAGCACCGCAGAAAGCGCTGACTGGCGAGGCATTGCGCAAAATGCGCCTTATCGTCCCCTCGCCCGCTCCCAAAGACCGGGACATTGCCCTCGACAAGGCGCAGCAGCTCTACCTCGCCCGCGGCATTTCGACAGTCGCTGACATGGGGACCACGATAGAGGATTGGCAAGCCTATCGACGCGCGGGCGACCGGGGGGCGATCAGGCTGCGTATTGTCGGCTATGCCGATACGGTCGAAAATATGGCTCTGATTGCGGGATCGGCTCCCTCCCCTTGGCTGTATGAGGATCATCTCAGGCTCAGCGGCGTCCTCTTCACGCTGGATGGCACCTTGGCTGCGCGAACAGCATGGATAAAAGCGCCTCTTGCCGGCACTTCCCAAGGGCCGACAGGCGGACGTATCGAGCAGACCCGCCTGCGGAACTGGATGAGCCGGGCGGCGATGGACGGCTTTCAGATCGCGATCGCCGCTCATGGCGACGCAGCGTTCGCCGAGGCGGTCGACGCGATTGGCGAACTGGCGGCAACCTATGGCGGAGACCGCCGCTGGCGCATCGAAGGGCCGGAACAAATTGACACGACAGGAACCGCCCGCCTCATCGCACCCGGCACATATATTTCCGTTTCGCGCGCCTCACTTGACGCCTTCTCTTCTGCGGCAGGAGGCAGTGAGCGCACCTTCCTGTTCAGCTCAGGCGCCAGCGCGCTACCGGCATCGCCTTTTGACAGCTTGGCCGCTGCGATGAGGCACAGCATGCCTGCTGGCGAACCGGATGGGAGCATCGACGGCTTTGCGCCCGCCTTCAGTGCGGCGACATCCGTCAGCGCATTCGCCTTGTTTGGTGAAACTCGCATCGGATCGCTCGCATCGGGTCAGCATGCCGACTTTCTGATCCTCGACCGCGACATCAGCACGGCAAGCCCCGACGCGATCGAACACACCCGCATTCTGGAACATTGGATCGACGGAAAACGGGTGTTTAAGGCAGACGCTGCCGGAAATATGTGAGGTCAGGCTCTGACGGGCCTTCCGGGTCCACCAAGGCCGGTCGGAAATCTCTCCCGCTGATGGAACTCTTCATCGCCCATCACCGATTTGTTGCCCGTCTCCTCAAGCGCTTTCTGCTTCCGTCTTTGATAAGCAAGCGCGACCAGCGCCCCCAAGATCATGTACATGAATGAGGCATTGTCCTCTTGCGAAAGCACGATGCGAGAGGTCAGCCAGGCGGCGACCACAACAGCCAGCGGCATTGCATAGCTGCCTTCCTTATCCGTTGCCTCAGAGGCAAGCTTCATGCCTTGCACCAGCATGTAGATGAACATGGTACAATAGCAAATGAAGCCGACCACGCCGTAGTCCAGCGGGATGGATAAAAGCGAGCTATCGATCGACAGGTCACCTGCCTGATTGGTGTGGCCAAGCGCCCTACCGCCCTGACTGGGGCCATAGCCAAAGAGCGGGCGTCTCGCGAGAATCGCAGGCGTCTTGGCCATTTGTTCAAGCCGCCCAATGTTGCTCGCGCCCTCTTCAGCGCCGCCCAGCCACATACCGCGCAAGCGTCCGATGAAGGTCATGGCAAGACCGAACACAACGAGCATGACCGGGTAGCCCAACATCAATGCCGGGCCGAATACGTTATTCTTGTGCGTCCTCCAAAGGCGGAGAGACCATATGAAAAAATAGATGCCGTGGACCACTGCCATGCAAACCAGGCCGACACGCGCCTGCGTCAGCAAAATCGCGTTGATTACCAGCAAGTCGCACACAACGATGATGATCTTGAAAAGCAGGTTCTTGCCGACCATGAGGTAGTGGAGAAAGAACGGCAGGGTCAGTGCCAGGAATTCGGCGAAGCAGAGCGACACCGAAAATGTTCCAGTGACGCGATATTCGCCCGCTCGGAAAACAGGCGAGAGCAGCTTTACCATCGCGGGATCGCTGACCTGCAGAAAAGACGGAATATGGTTTGCCCACAGAATGCCGCCGTTGCGAAACTCCAGAATTGCCAGGATCGCCAGACCAACCGCCATCAGACGCACGATATTCGCGAAGATCAGCACTCTCCCAGGCTTTGACATCACGTACATCGCAATGAACAAGACCACCGTCCAGCCAAGCTGATTGCGGATAAACGCCATAAGAGCGACGTTGAAATTCAATGTCGCCGCCAGCGACAAAACCTGCGCTACAAAAAAACCTGCGAACACTTTGAAGAAAAATGGCCGGGAGCCCATGATTTCCTTCATCGTGCGGTTGAAATTGTCGGATACAGAAAAACAAACGAGCAGGAAAAATGTCGACAACAGCAGCAATACGCGGCGAATCTCGATTAGCGGAGCACCTGGAATCTGTATGGCAAGGTAATAGGGCCACAGGACAAGTGCTATGAAATACGCAAAAAACAGTCGCGTTAATATGGTGGTCGGCGGCCGACCGGTTTCAGGCAGTAACCAAACGACGAACATCGCCATAAGCAATAGAGGCACTACCATCATGAACTTGGACTCGGTCGGCAGTGTCGCGAAAAGATACCCGATTATTAGGCTGCACACGAAAAAACCGAGGGTCAGCATCCACCTACGGTTTGCAGGAAGGGGCGCGCGCATATAGTCGGACAGCACGGGATATTCGGAGATGTCCCGCTTTTGCCCGCGTCTTCCTGACTTCAAAAGCACGTTACCGAACATGCGACTATCCCTCGTGATCAAAATCCCGCGCGCTATCCAGCCGCATTATCGTCGTTCTTTGCAACTAGCATTTTCAGCCGATAACGCCATGTCAATATAACAGGATTAGCTTATCGTTCGTAAAGACGAGGAAATGGTTTTGGCAACCGGTGTATCGAGAGAGAATATGGCGACTTCGCCCGAGCAAATTCAGACCACAGAAAAGAGGGGTTATCTCCACGATATCACCACGGCGAAGGGGCTGGCGATATTCCTTGTGGTGTTCGGGCACATCGTAACGGGGCCATCACCTGCTGACAATGAGTGGTATACGGTCCTCAGAACGACACTTTACGCATTTCATATGCCCTTCTTCATCTATCTGAGCGGGTATATTTTCTTTTACACGAGCTCTCATGTACGTGCGCGCAAGAATTACGGGACCTTTTTCCTTCGCCGCGGGGAAAGGTTGCTGATCCCATTCATCCTCTTCGGTTTGCTGATCATCGCAGGCAAACACGTCGCCGAGCATTTTATCCATGTCGACAACGTCGCTCCCAATCTGATGACCGACCTGGTCAATCTTTTCTGGAACACCGGGCAAAGCGCGGCAAAATCGGTATGGTATGTTTTCGTGTTGTTCGAAATGACGCTGTTGGCGGTGGTGGCATTGCGGATAATACCGTCGCCCCTCCCCTTGTTCATTATCGCTTTGCCGCTGAGCATATTTCCAATGGTCCCGGTCCTGTACCTCGACCGGCTGCTATTGTTTCTGCCTTTTTTCTTTTTCGGCGGCGTCGCGATCATGCATCAGGAAAAATGGGTCATATGGCTGGACCGGTATCTATGGGCTTTCTGGCTTGCATTTGCCGGGGCCATCATAGTCACCCGTATCGTCGGCAATTTCCACTTCTCGCTGATCGCGTGCGGCCTCACATCCATCCCGGCCCTGCACGGATTATGCCGACTAGCCTGGGTCCAGTCAGTAAAACTGCTGGATATCTTCGGTCGATACAGTTTCCCGATATATCTCTTCAATACGATAGCGATCGGTTTGGCTAAAGGCGTGATGCTGCTTCTAATGCCTTGGGATGGCATCAACTTTCTGATCTTTTTGCCGGTCTTGTTGGTTGCCGGGGTCGCTGGCCCGATTTTCGTAAAAGCAGTTTTGCTCCGCCGTGTTCGCTATCTCGACAAGATTACGGAGTAAGGTCAGAGCCCTCGATCACCAGACAGGCGAACCTGAAGCGCACTGTCGGAACGACGGCGACCTTGCTTGGCATCCAGCCAGTCTGCCACGAGGCCTGCCGATTTCTTGCTGCTCTGGCCGTTGATCTTGTTGTCAGACTTATCAACCTGGCTGCGGGTAACGACATAGTTCGGCGCACTGTTGTCGTGCATCTCAATGTCCATCGAGTTGTCGATGCGCACCCGGGCCCGCTTGATATCGGGCCCTTCAACGATGCGGTTTCCGGCGATCTTCCCGCCCTGAACGCTGTTGATCGCAACCGCATTATATAGCCCGCCTATTATCAAATTATCTTTTATTTCAACATTTTGAAACGCGAAGTTGTTTTTGACATCGCGCAAGAAAATCCCCTGCGCAGTGCCGCCATTTCCCTGCACGATCAGATTGTCGTGTATGGAGATGTTGGTAAGTTTCGTTCCTCTGGGCGTCGACCATAGTTGAATGCCGTCAGGGTGATCGCCCGGAGCGGGACGGAAATCGGTGAAGATATTGCCGGCAATTTCCACATTAGAGGAATCGCCGCCTCGAACGCCGTCAGTACGTAAGTCGCTATACTCATTGTTGATGACCCTGAACCCGTCGAGGTTCAGCATCTCCAGTCCATGCTGCATATGGCTGAAGCGCGAATTGGATACCGTAACCTCTCGACTGTCGCGGACGATCAGGGGCCGCACAAATTGCGCCGTGTCAGCATCATCCGCAGGGCCATGCACGTTCAGCCGATCCAACCCGATGCGCTCGCTTTGCGTGACGATAAACAGAAAGCGGAATGCCCGTCGCGGCTGAACGGGCGCGGACGGGTCACCGGCCAGATTGCTGTTCTGCTTCATTTTCTGCAACGTGGCGGTATTGGCGGCCAGTTCGACATTGCTGAGCGTAAGCCCCGCGCTATTCCGGATCAGAAGTTCCTCGATGATAGCCGGTCGCGATGGATCGGCTGAGGTGATGGCTACATTTCCATTCTTCTTTATGTTGGAGATAACAATGCCGGGATAGCGGCCGGGCATCAGACCGATCGCATCACCGTCCTGCGCAGTTTCCAGTGCGCGCGTCAACTGCTCGGCCGAGGAGACGGAAACCCCTTTGCGCCCTGAAGAAGCGCTTCCGCCCGATCCGGCTTGCCCATCGCTTTTGCCGGCAAAGGCTGATGATGCCCATTCGTCTACCGCACGCTCTGCATCGCTACGATGTCCGGCATAGAACACCGCCGCCGCCGAAGGAGCGAAAAAGAGCAAAATGGCAACGAGCGCACCTTTTCCCAAGTCGATACTCCTCAATCAACACCTAACCTAGCGCGAACGCGGCGTTTTCGTGGCACCGAACGCCCCACTCCATGTTACCGGGTGCCATCGTGAAGCTCAACAGTTACAGCCGTCTGCCTCTCACCGATAGACAGCCCGACTTATCCGCTCGGACTTGCCTTCGGCTTCCACTCTTCTCGCAACCTACCGGTAAGAACATTGATGCCATTCAGCCGATACACGAAATAGACGCTCGCAAGATTGCGACTGATCATAACCAACGCCATGCAGACTGAAATGCCATTCAGGCCAGCATAATAGCCTGCAATCGGAGCGGCAACGAGCAACGCGCCTGTGCTCGACAGCGTCACCATCAGATTGATCCGCTCATGGCCCGTCATCGCCAGCAACAGCCCGGCAGGTCCCGTTATTGTAAACATGGCCTGCCCTACCACAACTATACGCAGGACCGTTTCGGCCGCGACAAATTCCGGCCCGAACATTTGAAGAACCGGATGAGCAAACACAAATAAAAGGACCGCGATCGGGAAGCTGAATATGGTGGAAAGGCGGGTCGCCGTACCGGCGAGATGCGCGACGCGGCGCATGTCGCTTGCAGCATATGCGGCCGCGAACTGGGGCGAAAAAATGCTGAACAACCCCATTGTGATGATGCCGAGCACGCTCGCCACCTGAACCGCAACACGGTACAGCCCGGCCGAGTAGACACCGAGAACCTGAGAAACGGTTGCAAGGCCATACCAATCGGCGATGTTGAGGAAGATGGCGACGCCCCATAAAGGCATGGACACCTTCAGCAGCTGCCTCATCGGCACGCGCAAGGCATCCTCGGATCGGGATGTATATCGAAAGCAGGTTAGAAACGCTGTAAATCCGATAGTCAGCCCGACAATCGCCGTCATCCAGAGAACTTGTTCGACACTGCGCGCAAGATTTGCCGCGACGAGGAACAGCACTGTTGTGGGTATCAGTAGAACCTCAACCGACTGCCCCCATGCATAGGCCCTTTGCGAACGCAGGACGGCGCCAAGCATACGTGTCAGCGCGCGCGACACCATGATCAACGCGAGCACGGCCAATGCGTCTTGAGGCGTGTCGCCGTTGAACAACCGGTCCAAGAGCGGTGTTCCTACCATCTTGAGAAGCAGCAGAAGCCCGCAAACGATGGCCATCGAATAGCCCACCGCCCGCAAGAAGGTCGACCGTGCAATACGGACTTTCCGGGCGATCGCAGCCGAAAATTCGCGCGTTATTGCAAGGTCGAGCCCGCCGACTGCCACGACGGAAAGAAACATGCCTGTCTGCGTGATGAGCGCATAGTGTCCGTTCGCCTCTGGCCCGAACATGCGGCCGATCAAAATCGATATGGCGAAGCCTGCGAATACCGATGTTCCGCGAATGCCTAAGGACAATAATGAATTGAAATGGCGTCTGAAAAGCGCAACCAGAGTCAAGGGAGAGAAAGCCATCTGGTACGTGTCACATTCTCTGATTGCGCTGCGAGCCCCAACGGGCGATCAATTTTCTTATGATTTACCCGTGGATTATCTCCTAGGGTAGTTTTATGCCTGAACACAAGTTCGTAGAATGCCCATTTAGCCATGCGCACCAAACAAGCCCCCTCACCGGACAGCGCGGCTCCCTCAGTTCGGATCGCGAACGATCCCTGCCTCAACAGATACAATGATTGTGACCGATTGTGTGCTCACCCGTGCCCCTCTTTTTTTGAGCTATCCAGACGGCATCCGCACAGCAAATCGCGATGAGCAACCGATGCGGGACAAAAGGCGTTTATTTTGAGACATATCGTGTTCCGGAGGGCCTTTGAGCGGCGCTGGCAGTGTGCCAGCCTTGTTACAGGAAAAAGGGCGTGCAAGATCTTCGTTTCCTGGATCTTCATTTCCTGGCGTAATAGTTCACTCGAAAAGAATCACAGACAGGTTTGGGGAACAGGCTGCCCGGCAATTTGAAGGCGGGATGTCCCTGGATCCAACTGGAGAATGATAACATTGTCGCAACCCGTGCTCATTCATCCCGGTTTCCACAAGACCGGTACGACCTATCTGCAGGAAGTTCTGTTTGCCGACACGAAGATATTCGAGCAGCCATGGCCTCGTGATTTTCTGTACCATCATGTCATCGACCCCCATGAGCTGGCCTTCTCTGCAAAGGCAGCGCGCGAGGCATTCGACGAACGTGCGCCTCGCGCAGGCGCATCGGCCCTTCCCGTCCTTTCTGAGGAAGGGCTATGCGGCAACCCGTTCAATGGCGCGCGAGAAGCTGGCATTCTTGCCAGAAAATTGCGCGCGATCTTCGATGACGCGCGCATATTGCTGACTGTTCGAAGCCAGCCTGGCATGCTCAGGGCCGTCTATATTCAATATCTCAAGGCCTATGGGCGACGCAGCCCGGAGACATTCTTTTCCCCCCCGCGCTTTCCGGAATTTTCCGCGTTCGATCCCGATATCTACAAATATGATCGGCTTGCCGCGTTATATGCGGAATTATTCGGCGCTGAGAATGTTCTCGTTCTTCCTCAAGAGCTGTTGCAGCGCGACGAGAAGAATTTTTTGCGCGCCGTTGGCAAATTGGTTGGTTCGGAAATTGCCGTCACGCCTCCAGACCATGCAGGCAGTGAAGACCGCAACGTCAGCCCGTCACCTTCGGGCGTGCCGTTTCTGCGTTTCGGCAATCATTTTTCCTCCAGCGCTTTCAACGAAAGCGGCTTGGGCCGATCGCTTGGCGGGCTTGCCAGCGCGTTTCGCAGCATCGGTTACAGGAAAACGCCCTTTTTCGGAAACAAGCCGGACGAGTTCCGACGACTCATCGATCAATTTCAGGGCTATTATGCGCAGTCCAATGCCCGCCTGCAGGCCTTTTGCCCGGTGGAGCTGTCATCGCTGGGGTATGAAGTGTCCTGACAAGGCTCCCGTGGCTCCATAATCTGCCCCAAAATGAGACGATGCATCGTTTGAGGAACTAATTGTCCGCCTCACGCATTTATCTCGCATTCCTGCAACACAAGGCCCGCTGCTCCAGCGGCGCATTGGAACTTATGGGAATCCCGAAACAATTTGTTTCGGTCAAAATGGATGGTTTCCAATTGCTTTATTGCAATGCGGCAAAAAATTGTGCAAATATGGGACAGCTTGAAACGGAGTGTAAACCGGACTCATTAAGCCGCCCAGGGAGGTTTCGACGATCATGACACTTATTTCCAAAGTTATCGGCGCCGTTATGGTGTCCGGCCTTGCAATGGGCGCACCTATGGCGGCGAATGCCGCAACCACCGTCATCCCGTTCAGCAGTACGCCTGCAACGTCCGGCAACTTCATGGACAGCTTCTCGTTCGACTTTCCGACATCCGGCAAGGTATCCATCTCGATCAACTCGAGCTTTACCGGGCCGCTGACGAACGTCAATTTTCTTAATAAGGGCGTGACCTTTAATGGCACGCCACTATCGGCCATCACCAGCGGCGCGAATGAGCTTCTGGAGCTTCTGAACCAGCCTGTTGCAGCCGGCCTTCAAACGCTCTCCGTTTACGGCTCCGCGCAGAAGATGGGAAGTTACTCCGGCACGCTGACATTTGCTGACGTTCCGGAGCCGGGAACATGGGCAATGATGATCCTTGGCCTGGGCGCAGTCGGTTTTGCCATGCGTCGTCGCCCGGCAAAAACAGCATACGCTGCTCAATAGACTTCGCCTGATTGGGCGAAGATAGCGGACTGGACTTTCGCTTGTCTGATTAAATATAAAAAGCCCCCGCTGCACATCCAGCGGGGGCTTTTTTTAGTCACTATCTCGGTCGTCAGAGCATGAAATCCGATGCATCGACCTTGTTGACATGGTCGAGCCTGATCGAAAAGTCCGCGTTGCCGTCCCCATCGATATCGCCCTGCACGATGGTGTCACCCCGATAGGTCTGATAGCGCAGTTCGCCGACCGTGTGACTGAAGCCCTTCTTGCCGATGAAGTGGAAGTCCCCACCACCCGGCAATTCGACCATATGGAGCGCGATTGTATCCACTCCGCGCGTGAAGTCGGTAATCTCATCCGCGCTATAGGTAGCAAAATGATCCGTGCGATAGCGGAAAATGTCCGCGCCAGAGCCGCCCGTCATGATATCATCTCCGGCGCCGCCTTCGAAGATATCGTTCCCGACACCTCCATCCATCACATCATTTCCGGCACCACCCCAAAGCTCATCGTCTCCAGCCTCACCGAATAGCTTGTCAGCGCCACCATCACCGCGAAGGTCATCATTGCCGTTGCCGCCGTACATCGTATCATTGCCGCCGCGGCCCTGGATCAGATCGTCGCCATCCAGCCCATACATCGTCTCATCACCATGCCAGCCGACGATCCGGTTATCGAGCGCGTTGCCGGTTCCGGTGAGGCCGGCCACTTCCAGGCGCAGGTCCTCGACATTATCGCCCAGCGTGTAGTCAACCGATGCGCGAACGGTGTCATGCCCCCCATTCACGCCCTCGACAACAATATCGTTGCTCGATTTGACGAAGTGGACATCATTGCCAGTGCCGCCCGTGAGTATGTTGCCCTGCGGTACAGGATCGGCATCGTTACCCGCGGAGCCCGCATCATCGGTAGTGCTGCCACTGCTCGCATCGGTTGCGGTCGGCGCCTGACCGGTATCGTCCGTCGTACCGTCGCCTGCATCGCCGCTTTCACCATCGCTTTGCGTTTCCGTGGTAGAAGGCGATGGGGGCGTCTCGGTCGTCCCGCTATCGGTTGTGCCAGAGCCGCTGTCCGGCGACGAGGTTGATGTATCGGTGGTCGACGTGCTCCCGCCGGAACCCAACAGGCTCGAGTCATAAAGCAGACCCAGATCGGTCAACATGGCACTGTCGTTGCCGCCCCAGAAAGTCGAGAAACCCGAGAATTTGGCCAGCCAGCTCGAAATCCACGCCGCGCCGCCATCGGTGCTGTCGGCAATCAGCGTGTTGCCGTTGACACCCTGTTCGGCCTTCATCTGCGATTGATAGAATGTCGCCTGATTGTTCGTGACCGTCAGATTGGTCGAGTTGTCGGCCCGGATCCACGAACGCTGATCGGCAAAGCCTGCGATGATGTTGTCGGAGATTGTTCCGCTGCCGACATGCTCGACGGCAATACCGTTATACAGCCCGCCAGCGATGATGTTGCCGGTGATGTTCATGTTCAGAAATGGGAGATTGCCAACAATGTCGCGCATGAAGATACCCTGCATCTGCGCGCCCTGCCCGCGCATGATGAGGTTGTCGCTGATCGTCACGTTGGTGGCGGATGCCGTCGTGTTGTTCGTCCAAAGCTGGATTGCGTCGGGATGATCGATGCTGTTTGGAAAGAAATCAGTGAACATATTCTTCGTAATGATCAGGTCGGAATTCCCACCGCCGCGAACGCCGTCGGTACGGATATTGTGGATATAGTTATTGGCGATGGTCAGCCCGCTATTGTCGAGCATGTTGATAGCCTGCCAGCCATCGTGAAACTCGGAGTTGGTGACGGTCACATTTGTGGTGTTGCGAACCATCAACAGAGCGACTTCAAGGCCCGACCCCATATTGCTCGGGCCATGAACCTCCAGATTGTCGAGAGTGATATTTTTCGAGCCCAGAAGCTGGAAAGCGTTGTGGAGACCGTCTACCGGATTGTAGAAATCGAGATTTGAAAAAGTCAGGCCATCGCAATTTTTGGCCAGCAGGCCGTTGATCACTGCCGGATTTCCGGGATCCGCTGACGTAATAGTTACATTGCCAGCTATCTGGATATCCTTCAGCACAACCTTGCCATAGGAGCCGGATGCCAACTGGATGGTGTCGCCATCCTGGGCTTTGGACAGGGCGCTCGTCAGTTCTGCTGCAGAATTTGCTGTAAATACGGTCACGAAATGCCTCCAGCTTCGTGCGCAGGCGTTCCGCAGAACGAGCGCAACATGTCAGTTGAATGAAGGCAATATTAACGTTGACCTGTTTCAACCCAGCTTACGGCAAGGGTTAAAGACATGGTAACCATGTTGTTCGGGATGCGCGCCCATGCAAGCGCACAATATGCGCGAAAAACCTCTTAATTATCTGATTTTAGGAACGAAATTAGCACCGATCAAACCCGTTCGACGCCAATGGTCGGTTAGAGAATGAAATCATTCGCGCTCAGGTTATGAACACCGCGCAGGGAAAATTCAAAATCGGATACCCCGTCCCCGTTGACGTCGGTCTGCACGGTCACACCCGCGGCGCTGTCGACAAAGCGGATTTCGCCTGCCGCTTTATGGAAAGCCGACTGCCCAATGAAGTGGAAGACCTGATCGCCACGGCCACCCGCAGTGAATTGGGCCGATGTAATCATGATGCTGTCGACGCCCCGCTGGAAATCGGTGATCACATCATGATCGCCCTTGTTCACGTCGAACGAGCGGAACCTGAAAATGTCATCGCCAGAACCGCCCGTCAGAAGATCGCTGCCCCGGCCACCATCAATCGTGTCGCGTCCAGCGCCACCATCAATGATGTCGTCGCCATCATAGCCCTGAAGATGATCGCCGCCACTTTCCCCATAGAGCGTGTCGTTGCCGGCTTCGCCATGGATCGAGTCATTGCCGCTACCACCATAGATGGTATCATCGCCGTCCGCACCGGTTATGACGTCGTTACCGCCATATCCATTGATCTGGTCATCGCCATCGGTTCCGATCAAACGATTATTCCAGTTGTTGCCGTCAATGGACGAACCAGGCGTCCCGGAATCTGCGCCAGCGGATCCATGATCGTCATCGGTGTCAGGCGAGCTGGTCGAGCCACCTGTCGGCGATCCCGAACCAGTGTCGTCGCCACTGCCTGAAACAGGCGGAATATCTACCACAGTCGGGAACGGGTAACTGGATCCCGTACCGGACGATGACGTGGCGGGTGCTCCGTTCCAGGCGATCTCTGCCAGAACATTGGGGTCTATTGCGGACCACGCGCTGACGAACTGCGCATTCTGCGACAGCCAGTGGTTCACGATCGCGACGCCGCCATCCGTGCCTTCCGGGATGAGAACGTTGCCGTTCTGCCCCTCAAGCCCGTAGAGTCCGCCGAAATATCTGCTCGCCTCATTGCCGCTGACAATCACATTGCTTGAGTTCTGCATCTGGATGCCTGATCGCTGGTCGGTGTACCCCTGCACGATATTGTTCGTCAGATAACCGTTCTGAACGCCACTAAGGGCGATCCCGTTGAAAATGCCGCCTGCAATCAGGTTGTTCGTGACCACCATATTCTGGAACGGCAGAGAGCCGCCCACGTCGCGGACGAAGACACCCTGGGTCGGCCCGCCGTTCCCACGAAAAACAACGTTACCTTCGATCGTGATATTGGCGGCGGAACCACTTGTATTCGTTGTCCAGAGCTGGATCGCGTCGGGATGATCATTGCCGATGGGGTAAAAATCGGTGAAGGCATTACCCTTGATCAGCAAATTGGAATTGCCACCCCCACGAACGCCATCGGTCCGAAGATCATGGAAGAAATTATTGACCACATTCGCCGATGTCGTGTTGAAAAGGTTGAGACCGTGCCAACCAAACCCGAAGTCGCTGTTTTGCACAACGATGTTGCTGCTCTCGCGGATGATCATCAGCTGCGCGTTCATGGCGCTTGCTGAATTTCCCGAGCCGTAGACGTTCAGATTATCGAGCACCAGCTTGGACGAGCCCATGAACTGAAAGGCCAAATTCTGGTCATATCTGTTGTAAAGATCGAGCGAGCTGAATGTCAGGCCGCTCGACGCCCTGACCGTCAGATCGGTCAGCACCGCCGGATTATTGGGATCGGCCGAAGTAATCGTAATGCCGCTATTGAATGATGCATTCTTGATCAGGATATTGCTGTATGTTCCCGGCGCCAGCTTGATGACATCGCCATCGCGCGCGGAACTAACCGCATTGGTAAATGCCTGTGAAGAATTTACGGTAAGTATCGCCACCCAACAACCTCCGGTCTGTCTGCACACACGGGGGGACTGCTCTGGAGTCTCGACGACGAAGCGAAATCATCGCGCTCGACATTGTTGCGACCCCATCGGCGCCTTCCTTCTTGAGAGGATGACCCCGATTTACCCATCCGGTTCGTGAGATTGCCCATATCTCGACGCGCCGGTCCCGCTAATCGACCGAATCAGCTACTATGAATTGGCTCGGTCAGATTGAATCTGATTAATGCAAATTCGTTAACCATTTATATCAACGAGTTCGCAATATCGGATTTTTTTGCACTGCCGCAAAATATTCGATGAAATGCAGGGTATTCGCTGTCAGCGGTGGAACTGGGCCGTTTTGTGCCATTTTGAAACGATTTTCTTCCCTATACGGCCCCCATTTACTAATAGTGCGCGGACGAACCGAAGGCGTTCAATTTATCGAACCAGGGATCAATGATGGTTGTGCAGCTCTATTAAGTATGCGCAGAGTGTCTTGGCCATGAAATCCTGGATCAGTATTTCCGCTCCGTCCAAAAGGCTGAACGGACAAGGTTACGGAATTATCGTCGGAAGTATATGAGGTTACCTTTCAACAGCGAAGAGGCACAGCGCACGGCGCGGGACATGCGCCCAGCGGCGGCCGGGTTGGCCGTGATTTCGTTCGTTATCGCGCTGTTCCCTGTCGCGGTTGCGCTCTATCTCCTCCTACTGTTCGACGTGGCGATACCCGGCAGGAGCGGTGGCACCCTGATCGGCATATCGCTGCTAATGCTGGCGCTGACCGGTGTTCACGGCTTCATGCGTGTGTTGCGCCGCCGGATGCTCGGCCATGTTCACGATATCATAGCCACGCACATGCTGCCCCGGCTCGACGAAGTCGCCTCCAGCGTCGTCGAGAGCAGCGCGCAGGGCCGGAGCGACGGCGACCAGGTCACTCGCGACATGGATTCAATCAGCCAGTTTCTGAGAACATCTCTTGCCGCAACCTGGCTCGATATCGGCGCCCTTCCCGTTCTGTTTCTGGTCATGCTCCTTCTCCACGGCTGGCTCGCGCTTAGCCTGCTCGTATTTGCTGGCCTGCTATGTTTTCTGTTGTGGCGGGCCATCAACATGCTCGAACAGCCCATGCGCGACATCGTACCCTTGCTCGCGCGCCGACAGGCGGTCTCGATCCTCGGGCGCTCGCATGGCGATGTTATCAAGGGGCTCGGCATGCGCCAGCATGCGCGCAGCGTATGGATGCTGATCAACAACGCCATGTCGCGAGCGCTGGAAACTGCAGGTCAAAAGCACGCCTTGGCAACCATCATTGCGCGCGGTCTGCTCTTTGCGGGCTCAGGCGCGGCCATGGCGATCGGCGGCGCGCTGGCAATCAACGACCGCGCCAGTACAGCCGTCGTCTTTGCAGCAGGCGCGCTGACATGGCTTGCACTGGAACCGCTTGTACTGGCGATTTCAAACGCAACCCAATTCGTTGCTGCGCGGCAAGGCTGGGCGCGCATTGATGCGCTGCTGCATGCTGTTCCACCGCATCCCGCGTCGATCGAGCTGCCCGCGCCGAGCCGGAAAATCGACTGCGAGAACATTGTTCTTGCCTATCAGGGTGCCCGAAAGCCCGCGGTTCAGGGCATTAATTTCAGTTTGAACGCTGGCGAAGTGTTGGCCATCGTAGGCCCTGCGGGCTCGGGCAAATCGACGATCATGCGCGCACTCGCCGGCGCCATGCCCTTGATGCGCGGTAAGATCCGGCTCGACGACGCCGCGCTCGATCAATGGGGCGAGGACATGCTTGGTCCCCATATCGGCTATATGCCGCAGTCCATTCAGCTGATCGACGGTAGTGTCGCGGAAAATATTGCGCGGTTCGACCCGAGCGCCAACCCCAAGGATGTCGTCGCTGCGGCGCAGGCGGCCAATGCGCACGGAATGATTGTCAGGCTGCCGGACGGGTATAACAGCCTTGTCGGCACGAATGGCGGTCGCCTCGCCTTTTCGCAGGCCCAGCGCATCGCCTTTGCGCGGACGCTGTATCGCGCGCCGCTGTTCATGGTGCTTGACGAGCCTACTGCGCATGTCGATTTGCAGGGGGAACAGGCCTTCATGCAAAGCGTAGAAGCCGCCCGTCAGCGCGGCGCGATTATAATATTGGCGGGCAACGCGAACAATCTGGTTCAGGTTGCCACCCATATTCTGGTATTGCGCGAAGGCGTGATGCTCGATTTTGGTCCGAAAGAAGAAGTGCGCGAACGGATGGCCGAACGACGCAAGCGGATAAAGGCGGCAGAGGAAGCTCAGGAACAGGCGGATACTCCAGCCGTCAGTGAAACGGAATCATCGTCATGAGTTATCAGCTTCCAGCCACGGTCAGCCTCAACAACGATCTCGTCCCGACCATCGAGGACCCGCAGGAAGGCCTGCGCCGCAGCTTCCGCATGGGCTTGATCACCATCGGGCTGCTCATTCTGGGCCTGATCCTGTTGTCGGCGATTATCGGCACACAGGGCGCCGTTGTCGGCGGCGGCGAGGTCACGGTCGAATCCCGCGTCAAGAAGATCGCCCACCCCACAGGCGGCGTCATCGCTGCAGTCAATGTGCGCGAGGGCCAAAAGGTGAAGAAGGGCGACATCCTCATTCGCCTGGATGATACGGTTTCCGGCGCCAGTGCCAGCGCCATCGGCGACACCTTTGAACAACTGACCGCCGCGGCTGCGCGACTGGCGGCCGAACGCGACGGCGCGGAGAAGATCACGTTCCCGCCAGCGCTGACGGAAAAGCCGACCCCCGCAAAGAAGGCGGCGATGGAGGAAGCGGAACATTTGTTCACGCTCAGGCGGCAGGCCAACCAGAATGAACTCGCGCAGATCAATGAACGCGTGCGCCAGACCCAACAGGAAATCAATTCACTGGAGGCGCAACGCAGCGCGGCGCGCAAACAGGTTGCCCTCGTCAAACCCGAGTTGGAAGGTCTGCGGTCCCTGCGCGAGCGGCAGCTCGTCACCGTCAACCGCCTCAACCAGATTGAACGGACAGCCGTGGATCTTCAGGGCGCAGTCGCCTCCTTTGGCGCGCAGATTGCGCAGGCCCGGGCTCGTATCGCCGAACTGCGGCAGTCGGGCCTTCAACTGACCCAGAACGCCCGCACACAGGCCGGTATCGAGCTGGTAGATGTGCAGACACGGCTCAACGATTCGAAGGTCAGATCGGCATCGGCATCCGACGCTTATAGCCGGAGTCTCGTGCGCGCGCCCTATGACGGCGTGGTCGACAAGATGGCTTATACGACCGTCGGCGGCGTCATTCCGCCGCTCGAAACGATCATGGAAATCGTGCCGACGCAGGACGCGCTGACCATCGAAGCAAAGGTCAGCCCCTATGACATCGATCAGCTGAGCATCGGCCAGCACGCTACGTTGCGTTTTTCCGCGTTCAGCGCCCAGACGACCCCACAATTAAACGGCAAGCTCGAACATATTTCGGCGGAACGCGTCAACGACGAGCGTACGGGCCAGAGCTGGTACAAGGTGCGCGTCGATGTCAGCGAGAAAGAACGCAAGCGGCTGGGTGATCTCAAGCTGATTCCCGGCATGCCGGTCGAGGTTTTCATCCAGACCCGCGAGCGCTCACTGCTATCCTATATCACTAAACCGCTGCGCGATCAGTTCAGCCGCGCATTTCGCGAAAATTAATCGCAAATTTTACCGGATTGAAACGTCGTTAATGCACTTGTCGCTTTGTTCGGGTTGAGTACGGGCTATAGAGGCCCGCGTTTTTGCTGTGCCCTGACGGGATAAAAGGAGACTGACCTTGCGGATTACGATGATCGGTTCAGGCTATGTGGGGCTTGTTTCGGGCGCGTGTTTTGCCGATTTCGGCCATGACGTTGTATGTGTGGACAAGGACGCGAGCAAGATCGACGCGTTGCTCGCCGGTCGCATTCCGATCTTTGAGCCTGGCCTCGACCATCTGGTCGCGAGCAATGTGGCATCAGGCCGCCTGCGCTTCACGACGGACCTGACCGAAGGCGTCAAGGATGCCGACGCGGTTTTCATCGCGGTCGGTACACCTTCGCGGCGCGGCGACGGTCATGCGGACTTGAGCTATGTCTACGCGGCTGCCGAAGAGGTCGCGCACGCAATCAACGGCTTCACCGTCATCGTCGACAAGTCGACCGTCCCTGTCGGCACCGGCGACGAGGTGGAGCGCATTATCCGCAAGGCCAACCCCGACGCGGATTTCGCGGTCGTGTCCAATCCCGAATTCCTGCGCGAAGGCGCGGCGATCGACGATTTCAAGCGGCCCGACCGCATCGTCATCGGTGGCGACGACCCGCGCGGGCTGGAGGTCATGCGCGAAATCTATCGCCCGCTGCACCTCAACAAGTCGCCCGTTGTCGAGATGAGCCGGCGCGGCGCGGAACTGACCAAATATGCGGCCAACGCATTCCTCGCGGTCAAGATCACCTTTATCAACGAAATTGCCGACCTGTGTGAAAAGGTCGGTGCGGACGTTCAGGACGTAGCCCGTGGCATCGGCCTCGACAATCGCATCGGCGGCAAATTCCTGCACGCTGGCCCCGGCTATGGCGGCTCCTGCTTCCCGAAGGACACGCTGGCGCTGCTGAAAACCAGTCAGGATTATGACGCACCCCAGCGCATCGTGGAATCCGTCGTTGCCGTGAACGACAACCGCAAGCGTGCCATGGGCCGCAAGGTCATCGCGGCCTGTGGCGGCGACGTGCGCGGCAAGACCATCGCCCTGCTCGGCCTGACCTTCAAGCCGAACACCGATGACATGCGCGACAGCCCGGCGATTGCGGTCGTCCGCACTCTGCAGGATGCGGGCGCGAACGTACGTGCGTACGATCCCGAAGGCATGGAGCAGGCCAAGCTGGTGCTCGACGGCATCACCTATTGCGCCAACAGCTATGAGGCGATGGAAGGGTCCGACGCGCTTGTTCTCGTCACCGAGTGGGACGCGTTCCGTGCGCTTGACCTTGGACGTGCCAAGGAGCTTCTGAGCGAGCCGATCATGGTCGACCTGCGCAACATCTATCCGCGCGACGCGGTGGAAAAGGCAGGATTCCGCTATCACGCGGTAGGACGGTAACGTCTTGGGGGGGGCGGTACTGGTAACGGGCGCGGCGGGCTTCATCGGCCATGCAACCGCGCACCGCTTGCTCGACAGGGGCGAGACGGTCATCGGCGTCGATATCGTCAATGACTATTACGACCCCGCGCTGAAGGAAGCCCGGCTCGCCACCTTCGAAGGCAAGCCCGGCTTCACCTTTCACCGGATGGATATCGCCGATGCGGATGGCATCGCCAAACTGGTGCGTGACAACGGTATCCGCCGCGTCGTGCATCTCGCGGCGCAGGCGGGCGTCCGCTACAGCCTCGACAACCCCTTCGCTTATCAGCATTCCAACCTCGCCGGGCATTTGTCGGTGATGGAGGCATGCCGCCACGCCCCGGATTTCGAACATCTCGTCTATGCCTCGTCCAGTTCCGTCTATGGCGACAAGCCGATGGGCGGCGCGGGCTTTACCGAGGACGAACCAGCCGCCAGCCCCGTATCGCTGTATGCGGCGACCAAGCGGTCCTGCGAGCTGATGAGCCAGAGCTATGCCTCGCTTTACGGATTTCCGCAGACGGGCCTGCGCTTCTTCACCGTCTATGGCCCATGGGGCCGCCCTGACATGGCCTATTTCAGCTTCACGCAGAAGATCATGCGCGGCGCGCCCATAGAAGTCTATGGCGAAGGCAAAATGGCGCGCGACTTCACCTATATCGACGATATCGTCGACGGCATCGTCGGCGCGCTCGACAATCCGCCTGCGACGCATGAGCATCGCGTGCTCAACATCGGCGACAGCCATCCGGTCGGCCTGATGGATATGATCGAAACGCTGGAAAATGCGCTCGGCAGGAAAGCCGAAAAGATCATGCGCCCGATGCAACCCGGCGACGTCACCGCGACCTATGCCGATGTGTCGAAACTACACGCGCTGACCGGGTACAAGCCCCAGGTCATGCTGGCCGAAGGGCTGAACCGCTTCGCCACATGGTATAAAGGCTTTTACGGCAAGAATTAACGCTCGGCCGGGCCAAAGCCGCCCCCACCCGGCGTTTCGATGACGAACACATCGCCCGCCTGCATCGCGACCTCCGCCCTGCCGCCGACCCGTTCGACATCTCCGCCGACACGCTCGAGCCATGCCCGCCCGCATGCTCCCGCCGCGCCACCTGCAAGGCCGAAGGGCGCAACAGTGCGGCGATTGGAAAGCAGGGACGCCGTCATCGTCTCAAGGAAGCGAATACGCCGCGTCGCGCCATCCCCGCCCTTCCACCGGCCTGCACCGCCCGATCCCCGGCGGATAGCAAACGCCTCGACCATCACCGGAAAGCGCAATTCCAGCACCTCCGGGTCGGTCAGGCGGCTGTTCGTCATGTGCGTCTGCACGGCGCTGGTGCCGTCAAACCCCTCACCCGCGCCCGAGCCGCCACAGATCGTTTCATAATATTGGTGGCGCGCATTGCCGAACGAGAAATTGTTCATCGTCCCCTGCGCCGCCGCCAGCATGCCGGTAGCGCCATAGAGCGTATCGGTGACGATCTGACTGGTTTCGACATTGCCCGCGACCACCGCCGCCGGATAGGCGGGGCGCAGCATCGATCCCTCCGGTATTACAAGGTCGATGGGCTCAAGGCATCCGTCATTCATCGGAATATCGCTGTCGAGCAGGGTGCGGATCACATAGAGCGTCGCCGCGCGGCAGATCGGCGCGGGCGCATTGAAATTGTCCTGCAACTGCGCGCTCGTCCCGGTAAAATCGATCCGCGCGCGCTGCGCCTGCCGGTCAACGCTGATCGCCACTTCCACCGCGGCGCCATTGTCCATCTCGCAGCGGAAATGCCCATCCTTCAGCCGCGTCAGCATACGCCGGACAGCAGCCGACGCGTTGTGCCGCACATGGTCCATATAGGCGAGCACGACATCGCGGCCATGCGCGCGCATCAGCCGTCCCATCTCTTCCGCCCCGCGCGCGCAGGCAGCAATCTGCGCCCTGATATCTCCAACATTTTGGTCCGGATTGCGCGCGGGATGTGGCCCTGACCCCAGCAGTTCACGGAACGCCGCCTCGCGAAACGCGCCACCGCGCACCAGCAGAAAATTGTCGATCAGCACGCCCTCTTCATTCAGCGAGCGGCTGTTGGCGGGCATGGATCCGGGCGTCACCCCGCCGATATCGGCATGATGTCCCCGCGCCGCGAGGAAATAGAGCGGCGCTCGACCGACATCGTCGAATATCGGCATCACGACCGTGACATCGGGCAAATGCGTGCCACCATTATAGGGGTTGTTGAGCGCGATGACGTCGCCCGGGCCCGGCGCGGCCTGCATCGCACAACGAACGCTGTCCCCCATGGAGCCCAGATGCACCGGCATGTGCGGCGCATTGGCGATCAGCCGCCCTTCCGCGTCAAAAATGGCGCAGGAAAAATCCAGCCGTTCCTTGATGTTGACCGACGAGGCCGTGTTTTGCAGCGCGGCCCCCATTTGTTCGGCCACCGACATGAACAGATTGTTGAAAATCTCCAGCCGCACCGGATCGGCCTCGGTCGAGAGGGTCTGCTCCGCCTGCACCCCCACCCGCTCAAGGATCAGATCACCGCGCTGCGTATGCACCGCCGACCAGCCCAGCTCAACCACGGTTGTCGATGCCGCATCGAAGATGATGGCAGGCCCGGCGATTGCCTGCCCGGATGGCAGGGTCGCGCGGTCGTAGACAGCCGCCTGCTGCATCTCGCCCGCCAGATAGGCTGCGACGCTATCGATCGGAACGGCGTCCGCCCCCGCATCCAGTGATGGCAGCTCGGCGCTTGCACCCGATGAGGCCGCAATCACCTCCACCGAGATGGAATCGACGATCAGCGGCGTGCCCGGCATCGTGAAGGCGAAACGGCGACGATATGCCGTCTCGAACGCCGACCGCATCGCATCGGTCGCGCCATAGGGCACGTCGAGCGCAGTGTCCGTACCGCGATATTTGATCTGGACGAGGCATTCGACCCCCAACGCGCCCTGCGCAGCCCCCTGCTCCGCGACGGCGCGTTCCCCCGCCACGCGGAGCTCCGCTATCCGTCGTTCGAGCTCGTCGGCCAGCCCCTCGTCCAGCGGCTCTTCCACGCTCACGCGCTTCATGACGCGCGTTTCGGCCAACCCCATACCATATGCCGACAGCACACCGGCCAGCGGGTGGACCATGATGCGCGACATCCCCAGCGCGTCGGCGACAAGGCAGGCATGCTGCCCGCCCGCCCCGCCGAAGCAGGCCAGCGTGTAGGCGCCGATGTCATATCCGCGCGCAACAGACACCTGCTTGATCGCGTTGGCCATATTGTCGACCGCGATGGCAAGAAAGCCCTCGGCAATCGCCAGCGGGGGCAATCGCTCCCCGGTCTGTGCCGCAATCTCATCGGCCAGCGCGGCAAATTTCCGTTCGACAACCGCCTTGTCGAGCGGCTCATTGCCACCCATTCCAAATACATGCGGAAAGTTGCCCGGTTGCAGCTTGCCGGTCATCACATTGCAATCGGTCACGGTCAGCGGCCCGCCGCGCCGGTAGCTGGCAGGCCCGGGATCCGCCCCTGCGGATTGCGGCCCGACCTGCAGCCGCCCATCCTCAAACCGGCAGATCGAACCGCCGCCCGCCGCCACGGTATGAATATCCATCATCGGCGCGCGCAGACGGACCCCGGCGACGGTGGTTTCGAAGCTGCGCTCATAGCGCCCGGCGAAATGCGACACGTCCGTCGATGTGCCGCCCATGTCGAAGCCGATCACATAGTCGAACCCCGCCGCCTGCGCCGTCCGCGCCATGCCGACGATCCCGCCTGCGGGGCCAGAGAGGATCGCGTCCTTCCCCTCAAACCGGTCGGCGGCAACCAGCCCGCCATTCGACTGCATGAAGGACAGCGGCACATCCAGCCCCAGATCCCGCCCCACGCGCTCGACATAGCGCCGCAATATCGGCGAAAGATACGCGTCCGCCACGGTCGTATCGCCCCGCCCGATCAGCTTGATCAGCGGCGCGGCCTTATGACTGATGGAAATCTGCGTGAAGCCGACCTCCCGCGCTATCTCCGCCAGCCGCAATTCATGTGCGGGGTAGCGATAGCCATGCATCAACACGATTGCGACGGACCGCAACCCTGCATCATGATGCGCCTGAAAAACCTCGCGAGCCGTCGCCTCGTCCAGCGCGGCAACGACCTCGCCCTGCGCGGTCACTCGCTCGTCAATCTCCGCAACCGCATCATATAACTGTTCGGGCAGGACGATATGCCGGTCGAACAAACGCGGCCGGTTCTGATAGCCTATTCGCAATGCATCGGCGAAACCCCGGGTGATCGCCAGCATTGTCGGTTCGCCCTTGCGTTCCAGCAGGGCATTGGTCGCAACCGTCGTGCCCATCTTGACCTCTGCGACAAGGCCGGAGGGGATCGGCCCGTCCGCGATGCCCAGCATCGCCCGGATACCGTGCACCGCCGCATCGGCGTAATGTTCGGGATTTTCCGACAACAACTTGCGCACGACAATCGCGCCGTCCGGCCCCTGCGCAACGACATCGGTAAAGGTGCCCCCGCGATCTATCCAGAACCGCCACATGTCCGCTGTTTCCACCGCTTGCATGGCCTCGCTATGAGGCAGCACCCCCGCGCAATGCAACCGCTGAAAGGGTTTTACCCCTCATCCCCCATCCGCAATGCGGCGATGAAGGCTTCCTGCGGGATCGATACGTTGCCATATTCCCGCATCTTGGCCTTACCCTTCTTCTGCTTTTCCAGAAGCTTTTTCTTGCGGGTGATGTCGCCGCCATAGCATTTGGCGGTAACGTCCTTGCGCATCGCGCTGATGGTTTCGCGCGCGATCACCTTGCCGCCGATCGCCGCCTGAATCGGGATCTTGAACAGGTGGCGCGGGATCAGGTCTTTCAGCCGCTCGCACATATGCCGCCCGCGTTCTTCCGCGACGGAGCGGTGCACAATCATGCTGAGCGCATCGACCGGATCGCCGTTGACGAGGATGCTCATCTTCACCAGATCGCCCTCGCGCAGGCCGATCTGCTCATAGTCGAAGCTCGCATAGCCGCGGCTGATGCTCTTCAACCGGTCATAAAAGTCGAAGACGACCTCATTCAATGGCAGTTCGTAGCTCACCTGCGCACGGCCGCCAACATAGGTGAGATCGATCTGGATGCCGCGCCGGTCCTGACACAGCTTCAGGATGGAGCCGAGATATTCATCGGGCGTGTAGATGACCGCCTTGATCCACGGCTCCTCGATTGTCTCGATCCGGCTCGGGTCGGGATAGTCCGCCGGGTTGTGCAGCAGGATTTCCTGCGCGTCCTCCGTTTTGGACGCGCGCAGCCCGATGCGATAGACGACCGACGGAGCGGTGGTGATCAGGTCGAGATCATATTCGCGGGTCAGCCGTTCCTGAATGATCTCCAGATGCAACAGGCCCAGGAACCCGCAGCGGAAACCGAACCCAAGCGCCGCGCTCGTTTCCATCTCGAAACTGAAACTCGCATCGTTCAGGCGCAGCTTGCCGATGCTGTCGCGCAGTTTCTCGAAATCGGCGGCATCGACCGGGAACAGGCCGCAGAACACCACCGACTGCACTTCCTTGTAACCGGGCAGCGCCTGCGTAGCGCCATTCTTGACGGTGGTGATGGTGTCGCCGACCTTGGCCTGTTCCACTTCCTTGATCTGCGCGGTGATAAAGCCAATTTCGCCGGGCCCCAGCTCGGCAAGCTGCTCGATCTTGGGCCGCATGCACCCGACGCGGTCCACAAGATGTTCGGTGCCGCCGACCATGAACTTGATCGCCTGACCTTTTTTCAGAACGCCGTTCACCACGCGGACCAGAATGACGACACCCAGATAGGGGTCGTACCAGCTATCGACCAGCATGGCCTTGAGCGGAGCGTCCCGGTCTCCCTGCGGCGCCGGGATCTTGGCGACGATCGCTTCCAATATCTCGTCGATGCCGATGCCGGACTTTGCCGACGCCAGCACCGCTTCGGATGCATCCAGGCCGATCACTTCTTCAATCTCGGCCTTCACCTTTTCCGGCTCGGCGGCGGGCAAATCAATCTTGTTGATGACCGGCACGATCTCATGATCATGCTCTATCGACTGGTACACATTGGCAAGCGTCTGCGCTTCGACCCCCTGCGCCGCGTCCACCACCAGTAGCGCGCCTTCGCACGCGGCAAGGCTGCGCGAGACCTCATAGGCGAAGTCGACATGGCCCGGCGTGTCCATCAGGTTCAGCTCGTAGGTCTTGCCATCCTGCGCCGTATAATCGAGCCGCACGGTCTGCGCCTTGATCGTGATGCCGCGCTCTTTCTCGATGTCCATATTATCGAGCACCTGGCTGGACATCTCGCGGTCGGTCAGGCCGCCGCAGCGATGGATCAGGCGGTCGGCAAGCGTCGATTTTCCATGGTCGATATGGGCGATGATGGAAAAGTTGCGGATATGGGCGAGGTCAGTCATCGCGAGCGCCGATAGCAGGGCTCTGCGCGCCTGTCACGAGCCCTGTAATGGGCTGCGTCACAGGCATGTCATCAATATGTCCCAACGAACATCACAACATAGTCGACATGCTTGAGATTCTGCGCTTCTGTGCTAGAGGTCACGGTCCCAAAAGGGTTCGCACATATAAAGACAATCCAACCGATTTTTACCTTACCCAAGGGGGATAATGATGATGAAGGCAAAGGCGCTGGCGGGCGCTCTCTCGATTTTGGCGCTGGCAGCCACTCCGGCGATGGCAAAGACCAGCGATTCATCCGGGCGCAAGGCCCAGAACAACGGCATGCAGGAAATCCCGCATTGCCGCAAAAATCTCGGCACCGTGGCGATCGTTGAGCCTGACAATCAATGGTGGCGCGAATTCAACTTGGGCAGCCCCGAAGCGATCATCAAATTGTTCGTGCAGCGTTCGGGTTGCTTCAGCCTCGTCAATCGCGGTCGCGCGATGCAGAGCCGTGCGATGGAACGCGCGCTCGCCGATCAGGGCGAATTGCAGCGCGGCAGCAATCTGGGCCGTGGGCAGGTGAAGGCGGCGGATTATTTCCTGCAGCCGGACATCGTGACGGCGAACGCCAATAGCGGCGGCAACAAGCTGGGCGGCATGCTCGGCGGTATGCTCGGCGGGCGCACCTTCGGCGCTCTGGCCGGCGGCATCTCGATCAACAAGAAAGAGGCCAACGTCATGCTGTCGATCGTGAATGCGCGCACGACAGTAGAAGAGGCGATGACGGAAGGCTATTTCCGCAAGTCTGACCTCAGCTTCGGCGCCGGCGGCGGCGCTGGCTGGTGGGGCGGTCTCGCCGCGGTCGGCGGCGGCGGCTATCAGAACACAGCGATAGGCCAGGTCATCGTGCTGGCCTATCTCGACGCCTACACCAAGCTGGTCGACCAGCTTGGCGGCCTGCCGGAAGATGCATCGGCTGCGGCTCCGCAGGCCGAGTAATCCTCGCAATAACGCATTTGGGAAGCGCCCGGTCTCGCCATAGACCGGGCGTTTTTTTGTGCGGTTCAGCTTGCCAGTCTGACGGCCGCTGCCGAATGAATCGCGCGCACGTCAACCGTCTGCGCAAACTGAACGCCCATGCGGTCATCGACCGACCAGCGCGCCTCTGCTCCTACGGTCATGCCGTCAGCCAGCCCGATACGGAACACAGTGCCCGCAGGTACATTCCACAGCCCCTCGATCATGGCACCGCTGCTGGAAATATTCCGGATGCGCCCAACATAACGCTGTCCGTCGTGAAATATGGCCACGGTCCGCAGCATCGTGCTGCGGCGCGGGCGGCTCGACTTGAAGCCGCTGGGCTTGGCCTCGACACCCTGCTTCTCAAACATCCGTTCAATCTCGGACTTGCTGATCCCCTTGCCGTAGATGAACCCCTGGATCTGCGAACAGCCCAGTGACCGCACCAGCGCCAGTTCGTCATGCGTCTCGACGCCTTCCGCCGTCGTATCCATGCCCAGCGCCTCGGCCAGACTGACAATCGACGTGATGATCGCTGCATTGCGATTGCCCTTCACTGCGGCACCGCGCACGAAGCTCTGGTCAATCTTGATCTTGTCGAACGGCGCTTTCTTCAAATAGCCGAGCGAGGAATAGCCCGTTCCGAAATCATCAAGCGCCAGACGAACGCCAATCGCCTTCAGCTGTGCGAACATCTGGTCGCGCGCATCGCCTTCGTTCAGGAACGCGCTTTCGGTGACTTCCAGTTCCAGCCGTTCGGGGGAGAGCCCTGAAGACGCCAATGCATTCATGACGATGCCCGGCAGCGCTGGGTTGGAAAACTGGATCGGTGAGACATCGACGGCAACGCGCAGCCCCTCGGGCCATTGCGCAGCGGCATCACAGGCCGTGCGCATCACCCATTCGCCCATCGCGCCGATCAACCCAGACTCTTCGGCAATCGGCACGAACGCGGCTGGGGAGATGGGACCACGCACCGGATGGTCCCAGCGCAGCAGCGCTTCAAACCCGACGATCTTCTCTGTCGTTGCGCTGACCACCGGTTGATAAACCAGCTCAAGGCCGCCGGTGGCGATCGCCTTGCGCAGCTCATCCTCAAGCTGCCGCCGGTCCTCCGCTTCCGCCAGCATGTCCGACGAATAGAAACGGTGAACGCCGCGTCCGTCGGCCTTTGCAGCATACAGCGCCAGGTCGGCGTTGCGAACCAGTGCATCGACGGTCTCGCCGTCATCCGGGCACAGCGAAACGCCGATGGATGCGCCGATGACAACCTGCGTCCCTTCAATGACATAGGGCTGCGACAATGTGGCGATGATGGCTTCGGCCAGCACGGCGAGTTTGGGGCGATCGACAAATCCGGGCAGCACGACCTTGAATTCATCGCCGCCCAGACGCCCCACCATGCCGCGGTCGCCGACGATCCGTTGCAGGCGTTGGCTCACCTGTTGCAGCAGCGCGTCTCCGGCGGGATGGCCCATCGTATCATTGACGGCCTTGAACCGATCGAGATCGAGGAGGAACAGCGCACAGGCGCCATTATGCCCCCGCACATCGACGATGCTTTGCTCAAGCGCACGCTGCATCTGCACGCGGTTCGCAAGCCCGGTCAGCGAATCGAACTGCGCAAGCCGCGCGACCTCCGCCTGGCTACGCTTCATCTCGGTAAGGTCCGATCCGCTGCCCCGGAAACCCTGAAACTGACCGAATTCATTGTATACCGGGCGACCTGAGATCGCCCACCAGCGTTCATCATCGCTTAACGCCGCGCGCACCGCGATGTCGCTGAAGGCGCTGCGCGAAGACAGGTGAAACCCAAGCGTGCGGTCTATGTCGCCAGCCGCGTCCATCACGACCAGCTCGGTCAGTTGGCGGCCTGTCAGTTCCTCGGCGCTCAATCGCATGGAGCGCGAAAGGCTGCCGGAAATATAGGATAACGCACCGGTCCGGTCCGTTTCCCAGAACCAGCCTCGGCCTGACTCCTCATAATCGGTCAGCAGCCGCTGAGCGCGCTTGCTGTTGGCTTCGTCGAGTTGCATCGCGACCAGTCGCTGACGATCGAATTTGGCCTGCAAAACGGTCGACAGTGCCATCGCCAGAATGATTGCGCAGAACAGCATTAGCTCGTTCCCGCTATGCAATCCGATGGAGAATAGCCCGGCTCCCATAAAATAGAGCAGGCCAAGAACCCGCTGATGACCGAACACGCACATGGCAAGCAACGCCAGCGCATATTGCACGATTAATGGCGACATCGCCGGGTTGACCAAAGCCTCCGGCATCGCGTGGACCAGTATGTCTGTCGATGCGCCTGCGGCGAAGGCAACGCCACACATCAACCACATCTGCCGATAGGGAGGCATTTTCGCGATCCGTTCGCTGCGATGCAAGCTCCACATCGCTACATCGATAATCGTCATCGCCACCAGCGCTGCTATCATCGGCAACGTGACATATTCCGGCAGCAAAGCGACCTGAATCGTTCCGGCGAGCAGCGAGAGCTTTGCCAGCATCAGGACCGGCCAGATCGTCGATACATGGCGCAGATATCTGGTGAGCCAGACATTCTGGTTGGATCGCATCAACCCCAGCACACCCAGAATCGAGGGTGCACGGAAAAGCGCTTCGTTATATTCTGTTCTGGTACGGCGCAGCGACGACATGAAAGTCGCATAGCCCGAATGCTTTACCATCTGGTTTACCGGCAAGATTATCTTGGCGCCCTGTGTTTTTACGAGGGTCGACTTTCATACTTGCGGTTGTTCGCAGGCAGGCTAGGTTCGGACGAGAAACGCAAAAGACTGAGCAGGAGATCGGATGCGTCAAATCGCGATTATCGGGTCTGGACCAGCCGGCTATTACACCGCCGAGGCGTGCAGAAATATTTTCGGCGACGATGCGCGGATAGATATCATAGATCGCCTGCCCGTTCCGTTCGGGCTGATCCGCACTGGCGTCGCACCCGACCATCAGTCGATCAAGGCGGTTTCGCGGCGCTATGAGGCCGTGGCGCTGACCGATACGGTGCGCTTCGTCGGCAATGTTTCCATCGGCAGTGATGTCAGCATTGCAGAGCTTACAGAACTCTACGACGCGGTTGTGCTCGCCACCGGCGCGCCCCATGATCGCACGCTCGACATCCCCGGCGCGGACCTGCCCGGCGTTGTCGGCAGCGCGGCCTTTGTCGGCTGGTACAACGGCCACCCCGACTATGCCCGGCTCAACCCGTCGCTGCACGGCAAGAACGCAGTGGTTATCGGCAATGGCAATGTCGCGCTCGATGTTGCGCGCATCCTCGCCAAGACCGGCGACGAATTCACCGGCAGCGATATCGTTGCCCACGCCCGCGAAGCATTGGAACAATCGCATGTCCGCCATATCACCCTGCTGGGCAGGCGCAGCCCGCACCAGATCGCGATGACGCCCAAGGAACTGGGCGAACTCGGCAAGCTGCACCGCGCCGCGCCGCGCGTCGATCCCTCCGACCTGCCTGACGAAACCGCCGACGCGATGCTCGAACCCGGGGTGCGCAAATCGATGACGCTCTTGCGCGAATATGCGGCGAACGCCGTCGACAAAGACGTACTGATCGAATTCGATTTCTACGCCATGCCGGTCGCCATAGAGGGCGACGGCCATGTCGAGCGCGTGATCGTGGAACGCACGGAACTTGACGATCAGAACCGCAGCATCGGCACCGGCGAACGATATTCCATCGATGCATCGCTTGTCGTCAGCTGCATCGGATACCAGACACCGGCAATCGAAGGCGTACCCTATGAGCATGGCCGTGGACGCTTCGCCAGCGACGAAGGGCGGATATTGCCCGGTCTGTATTGCGTGGGCTGGGCGCGCCGGGGGCCAACCGGGACAATTGGGACCAACAAGCCCGACGGTGTGATGATTGCCGACAAGATTGCCGAGGATATTGGCGCTGGTGCGGGCAAGAAAGGACGTCCCGGCCTCGACGCACTGCTCGACGAGCGCGGCGTGGACGTCGTCACCTTCCGCGACTGGCAGAATATTGACGCCGCCGAAGTTGCCCGCGCGCTTCCCGGCGCGCCGCGCGAAAAATTCACGGTTGTCGAAGACATGCTCGACGCGGCGAACAAGCCTGCAGGCTGAAAAATCCCGCGAAGTCGCATGATTTCGCAAGATTTGCGGTGTAGATGGTCCGCATGAACAGCGCCGCGCATAAAGGTTGGGACGGGCCGGACCCGGCAACGCTCGACCGGTGGCGCGAACTGGCCGACAACGGTGCCGAGCCGAACCCCTTCTATCACCCCGCCCTGCTCGCACCCGCGCTATCTCATCTGAAAAATGGTACGCAGGTTAGAATGATAGAGGCCCGCGAGGGCAGCGATCTCATCGGCCTGATGCCCATGCTCGTGAAGGCGCACCACGCCCGTTACGCCGTGCGCAACGCAACCAACTGGATGCACGGACAATGTTTTTTCGGCGCGCCGCTTATGCGCAAAGGGCAGGAAAAGCCGGCTTGGGCCGGCCTGCTCGCACAGCTCGATAGCGTCGAAGCTGCCGGTCACTTCCTGCATCTGGACGGCCTTTGGCTCGATGGCCCGGTCGCCACCGCCCTGCGGCAATATTGCGAAGAAAACGGCCGCGCCATCAAACTGATCGCCCGGCACGAGCGCGCCCTGCTGCAATCGGACCTTTCCGCGGACACCTATTGGGAAACGCATGTTCGCGCCAAAAAACGCAAAGAAATCAGGCGACTCGCCAACAGGCTCAGCGATCTCGGAACAATATCGCACAGCAGGCTGGACCCTGGCGATGATGTGGCGGCCTGGACCGAGGAGTTCATCGCGCTCGAAAGCACCGGCTGGAAGGGGGCACATGGCACCGCGCTCGGTAGCCGCGACGAGACGCGCAACTTTTTCCGCGAAGCCCTCCCCAATGCGGCGCAAGCGGGCATGCTCGACATGGTGCGGATCGACCTCGACGGCGCGGCCATTGCGATGCTCGTCAACTTCCGACTGGGCGGTGGGGCCTTCAGCTACAAGATCGCCTATGATGAGAAATTCGCGCGCTATTCGCCCGGTGTACTGGTCGAAATCGACAATCTGCATGCCGCCCTTGCAGACCCGACCCTCGACTGGATGGACAGCTGCGCCGCGCCCGATCATCCGATGATTGATGGCATCTGGGCGGAGCGCCGCACCATCGGCCAGTTTCGCGTTGCCCTGAACGGCTCCGGGCTTGGGGGTCTGAGGCGTCGTACAGCCTTCGCCGCGACCGGCCTTGCCGAAGATGCTATAGGCAGGATCAAGGGAACAGCCGGATGAACATGCACGCCTTTGATGACGCAGCCCTGCGAGACTTCGCCCACGCTTATCCGGACAAGCCTGCAAAGCTCACCCACGGGCTAACCGATCATCCATTGCTCACACTGCCCGCCATCGCCGATCTCGCCGCGCGCATGCCGCCCGAAAATGTTGAATATAATCGCGGCGATCTACCGCTCGGCATCCGGGCAGAGGAGACGCCCGAAAACGGCCTCAGCCTTGCCGATACGATCCGCACCATCGAAGAGAATGGCAGCTGGGCGGTGCTGAAAAATGTCGAGCGCGACCCGGTCTATGCGCAATTATTGGAGGAGGCACTAGCGCCGCTGCAATCGCTCGTGGAGGCGGCGACCGGTCCGATGCTCCACCGCGAAGCGTTCATCTTCCTCTCCTCCCCCGGCAGCGTGACGCCGTTTCACATGGACCCGGAGCATAATATCCTTCTGCAAATCCGCGGCGGCAAAACCATGACCCTGTTCCCGCCCCATGACCCGGAAACGGTTCCGCCACAGCAGAGCGAAGCCTTTGCCCGCGGCGGGCATCGCAACCTGCATTGGGAAGGTCGCTTTGCGGAACGCGGAACGCCCGTGCCCCTCTCCCCCGGCGAAGCCGTGCTCGTGCCCGTCAAAGCCCCGCATTTCGTCCGCAATGGCGATGCCGTATCGGTCAGCTTCTCGATCACCTGGCGCTCCCGCCGTAGCGTTGCCGAAGGCGAACTGCACAGCCTCAATGCGCGGCTGCGGTCCAAGCGACTTCCTCTGATGCCGGTGAGCGAGCGCCCCGAAAGTCAATGGATCGGGCGCGGCCTCTACCGCCTCGTCAACCGCCTTGGCTGGGACGCTTAGCGCCTGAGAATACGCCGCAATATCGCCTCGGCCTCCAGCCGCCAGTCGAACCGCTCCAACGTCCACCATTCGAGCATCTCGCCCCCCGTCGACAGGCTCTGCTTATATCGATCCTTGCCAGCGAGCAGCGAATAACGCGCCAGCCCGCGCCAGGCATAGTGCGAAACGGCGACGGCATGACACATCAGGCCGGGCTTGGATTTGGCCGTGCGCGGGGCGGTAAAGGCCGACTGATAGTTCATCGCCCTGCCCGCCCAGACGAAATTCAACAAATAGCCCAGCGTCCCACCGCCGCTTAGCACACGCAGCATCTCGACCGTGCCGTCCTCCATACCCGCCAACAGGATGCGCCGCGCAAAGTCGCGAAAAAATTCGCTATCCCAGGCCTCATTCTCATGATGCCCGGCATTGAGCCGCGCCATCTCGCCCAGCCACGCCTCAGCCGTTTCGGTATCGCGAGCTACGTCCACCGACAGATCGCCCGGCTCATCCTTGATGGACCGGCGAATCTGGCCGCGCGTATTGGCGCTGAGCAGCGAAAGATAATCGTTATCCGCCGCGCGCACCGCCGACAGATCGACATAATAGGCAGGCGATGCGTCGCGCAGCACCCTGCGCCGGACCCCCGGCACACCGATCAGCGGCGACCCGAACGCCACGCCGGAAAGGTGAAAGACACGCCATTCCGGTAGCGCCGCCATCGCCTCGCAAAAGGCATGCACACTCTGCGGCATCGCGCCCTCGCGGCACAACAGGCCGTTATATTCGATGAAAGGCCGGTCGCCCTCGCTATGCCCGACCTCATTGAGCCAGAGCGCCGGAACCGCACCGAGCCTACGCCGCACGCGCGCTTCACCCAACAGCGCCAGCGCGATCTCTGATCCGTCCTGCGCCTGCACGACGAACAGCTTGGGCAGCGCGATACCCGCGTGCCTTAGAGCCCCCAGCCAGCTGCCAATCCATGTCCAGCGCAGAAAGAAGGATGTCTCGCCCGCCCGCGCTTCCAACGCCCGCCAGCGCTGTTCCAGCGCGCCAAGGTCGGCAATTTCGTCAATGCGCGTGGTGGCAGTCATGTCGCCTTGTGCCGCCGCTTGCGCGCAACGGTCAAGCAATGGTTGCGCCGTCGCGCGCCGCCCCTAAACTCCCCGACTCATGACGACCGCTGACACCGAAACCCGCCCCGCCCCGAAGCTCGACCCAAGCTGGGCTAACCCGCTCGCCGACATTTTTGCCGGACCGGTAATGTCCAATTTGCGCGCATTTCTGCTCGCCGAGAAATCGCAGGGCAAACGCATCTTCCCCAAGGGTAGCGAATATTTCCGCGCGCTCGACCTGACGCCGCTCGACACGGTGCGCGTCGTCATATTGGGGCAAGACCCCTATCATGGCGAGGGGCAGGCGCATGGCCTGTGCTTTTCCGTGCAGCGCGGCGTGCGCCCGCCGCCCAGCCTCGTCAACATCTACAAGGAAATGAAGAGCGATCTGGGCATCGACCCGCCGCGCCATGGCAACCTCACCCACTGGGCGGAACAGGGCGTGCTGCTCTTGAACAGCGTGCTGACGGTGGAGATGGGCAAGGCCGCATCCCACCAAAAGCGCGGCTGGGAAAGCTTCACCGATGAGGTCATCGCGCTGGTGGCGCAGCAACCCCGCCCCATCGTCTTCATCCTGTGGGGCAATTATGCGCAGAAAAAGGCAGCATTCGTGAAGGATGTGAGCCAGGGCGGGCGACATTGCGTCATCAAATCCGCCCACCCCTCGCCCTTGTCAGCGCATAACGGCTTTCTCGGCAGCCGCCCCTTCAGCCGCGCCAACACCTTTCTGGAAGAACATGGGCAGCAACCGATCGACTGGCGCTTGCCCGATTGAAAAAACTCACATTAAATCAGATGGCCATCAGGTCAAAAGACACCTATATTTGACATTAAAGCTGCCTGATCGCACCATATTCTATGTGATAGGAAGAATTCATGTCATCCAAAGTGCCATTTATAGCGCATTTCAGCAGGCTTTTTGATTTCGCCGGACGCGAAGATCGATCAAGCTTTTGGCCTTATGCAGCCTTTGTCTTTATTTTCGTCACTGTAGCGGGGATGGCTATTTTCCTTCCAATAATGGGGCATGCCATTCATAAAATGCAACAATATGCTGTTCAGCACCCTGACCAAGTCGTTATCGCCCAAGGACCAGGATATTATTCGATTTCGACCAAAAGCGGCCACCCTGAATTTGTTGCGGCATCTGCCATGGCCAAATTCTTCGCCGTAATTTTCGGTCTCGCCATTTTACTCTATGCAGCAGCTGTCGTTCGTCGGCTTCATGATCGCGGCAAAACCGGCTTCTGGGGCTTGATGCCGCTGCCGTTCATTCTCTACTCGTCGGTCCAGATGCCGAGAGTCTTCTCATCGTTCAGCGCCGGTGCCGAGCCAAGCATGGGTTTATTTTTTTCTATATTTTTCAGTAATTTATTCTATATTGTCACGTTGATCTGGCTAATAGTCATCTTGGCAGGTCCAAGCAAGAGAAGCAGTGAATGACCGATTAGGCGCACGCTTGCCCGGTTAAGTCCTCAGACAGACACTCTATGAGAAAAGACGCAATGCGCGCTCCCATCTGGCACTATGCCCTCGCCACAGTCTCGATCGCCTCGCTTGCAGGCTGCATGGATGCAACGACCATCCCGCCGAAACTCGCGGCCTCGCAACCCTTGGCGCAACGCCCCGCCACGATGGCTCTGCCGACCCCTCCCGCCCGCGCCTGCACCGATGATGTCGTGCGCCAATTGCTGACGCCCGCCGCCCAGGACCCGACGCCGGTCATGCTGACATGCCGGGCGGTTCTCCCGCCCAAATCCACCGTCACGCGCCAGATACTCTTCGAAGGCAGCGCGGCGAGCGGCAGCGGGATTGATTGCAAGGGCGGACGGCTGGAGGGCACTGCACAACAAGGCGGCAGAGGTGCGGTCATCATCCGCTCGAAGAAAAAGGCCGGGGCTTGGAGCAGGCCGGTCGACATCACGGTGCGCAACTGCGAGATCACCACCGGGCTGCGCATCTATGGGCTGGGCGTCAATGGCGAGGCGCCGGGCGTCAAGGAATCCTCGATGAACGCGAACCATACGGCGTTCGCGCAATCGGTCGCGCCGGCCGCCATCACGCTCGACAAACTCCTCTTCTCAAGCTCGGGCGGCATTCCGCTCTATATCAGCCCCGGCGTCACGAACGTCACGGTCTCCAACTCCCGCTTCACCGGCACCAGCACCAGCGTCGCGCTCTATCTCGACGCGGAATCGGGCGGCGCGACGATCATCAACAATGTCTTTGACTTGCGCACCGACAAAAGGGAGCTGATCGCCGTCGATGGATCGGCCTATAACAGCATCACTGGCAACAGGTTCAATACCGCATCGAACGGCGGCATTTTCATCTATCGCAACTGCGGCGAAGGCGGCACGATCCGGCATCAGGCCCCGCAATTCAACGATATCGAGAAAAATGTCTTCGCAATGGGCGGCAGCGGCGATCCCGCCGTTTGGCTCAACTCCCGCAACGGAAACCGCAATTATTGCTTCACCGACCCCAACCACCCCTATGGCAGCGGCCTGACCTCGCTCGACATGGCGCAACATAATATCGTCAAGGATAACGAAGCCAAAGGCAGCAAAGGCCGCGCCTTCCGCAACAGCGACCCGACCAACAACCTGTCGAACAATGTGGACTATCGCTTTGAATGATCGTCACTGGGAGAATTATCGGATGCGGCCACCGGCATCGAAAATATTCGGCGTTATAAGTACAATGATATTCGGAATGTCCATACATTCCGAAGTCAACGCTCAAGGGGCTACCTATTCCACCGAGCAAGAGGTAGCTTCTTTGGCCACGAACGTTGATAAAGCTATTCAAGCATGCGGCATTCATGCCGCTGCTTTTGGGCGCACAAAAGGCGAGGCCCTGACCCACCGAGGAATAAGTTTGAGCGACGAAGCGCCGGACAGCATTCGAGCGTTATCGTCGCCATCGACGCTTGGCGCATCTCGGTATCATCGCTGGCTCGATCCCCACGCAGAAATTTGGCTGATTGCATCAAAAGAAAAACCTGCTTGCCGGATCGGTATATCCAATTCGCGATGGGTAAATGAAATAGGCCCTAAGCTGGCGGAACTCGTGCAAGTTGGAAATTACTGGCGACCCGCCAGGGAAGGGGAGAATCGGATTAGCTCCACCGAACAGGGGCCAATCCAAACTGACTACGTCATGGACGTACCCGAACCGGCAACGGTTCGGCCTCTTTTGGTTGTCACGACGCCGCGTTCCGGGACGGTACTGTCCGGTGGTCAGCAAATGATCATAACTGTTCTGATGCTCGCTAAAAAATGATGCATGAGTAAACGGCTGCTTTCTATCGATTATTGAGAATAGCCGTCATTCCCACGTAAAACCCAGCGTCGTCTCACCCGTCATATTGCCCTCCGCATCAAAACGGCGTTCGATGATCGTGCCTTTGCCCCGGTCGTTGATCGCGACGACGGTGCTGCATCGCGTGCCATAGAGCGGATGGCGGATGAAGAGCGGGGATTGCGCGGCCTCAAGCACAATTTCTGACGGCTGGACGGGCGCGACGCCATAATCGGGCAGCGTTTCGCTGCGCAGATCATCCAGCAGCGTTTCCGGCCCGCGCGCATCGCCCACGATCCAGTCGAGCATGAACGCCTTGAGCTGCGTCGTTTTCGGCCAGGGCTCATCAAGTTCGCCGTTGGACAGGCCATAAATGCCCGGCCCCAGCGTCGTTCGAATGCTCTCTGGCCGATTGCTCAGAAAGCGCAGCGTCTCGCCATCCGCAACGAGCAGATTGAACGGGTTGAAATCCTGCAACTCCGTACGCTCCGGGTCGGCATAGCGCCCTGCCCCCGCCCCCGACAGCAAATCCGCCACCAGCGCCCCACGGGACGCCTTGTCCGGGTCCGGCCCGCCATAACCGCGCCGGTTGGTGACGGTCACCAGACGCCCGCTGTCCGATACGCCCAGCCACGTGCCGCCCGACTGCAAATCGCGCCCGGCGATGATGCCTGCGTCGCCCTCCCACCGGGCAAGCGGCGCACTGGGCCGCGCATGATATTCATCGCGATTGGCCGCGACGATCAGCGGCCAGCGGGGATGCGCATGCCATGCGAGAGCGAGAACACACATCGCATGGCCCCTCCCTGTTTCAGGTTATGAAAACGCGATCAGTTGGCGACGGCGCGTCCATATTGCCCATCACCCTCAGGCGCGGCGAGAATGTCGCGGGTCGTCGTGCCCTTGTCGACCAGATTGGTCTCTGGGTCACCCACAGAGGATCGGATGCCGGGCAGCGCGGTATCGCGGCCCGCTTCACCCAGCACGGCGCTCTCACCGGGTGAGCGCGCGGCGGGCCCGCCGAACATCGCTTCCATCGCCTGACGATTGGCTTCGCTCGTCACCGTCGGCGCGGCGCCCGGTGCGGGCGGAACCAGCGCGAAATCGGGCGGAATGACCAGCGGCGCCTGACGTGTCACCGCCATCTCGTCCGGCCGGTCGCGGTTGAACAGGCCGCGCGACCCGCATGCCGACAGGCTGGCGAGCGTTCCGACAAGGCAGGTGGCGATCATCAATTTACGCATGTGTGTGACTCTCCGTCTTTTCACTCTTTTCGCCCAGCAGGAGCGCGCGTGCAAGCAGGATCAGCACGCCGATGGTAATGGCGGCATCCGCCAGGTTGAAAACGAGAAAGGGCCGCCAGTCGCCAAAATGCAGGTCGGCATAGTCGACGACAAAGCCCAGCCGCATCCGGTCGATGATGTTGCCGATCGCCCCGCCCAGCACGCAGCCCAGCGCAAACACATCCTGCCGCGCCTTTTCGCGCCACATCCAGATCGCGACGAACAGGGCAATCGCCGCCGTCATCGCCACCAGCAACCAGCGCGCGCCGTCGGTATCTGCGGTGAAAAAGCCCATGGAAATGCCATGATTTTCAACCCAGCGCAGCGCGAAAATCGGCAGCAGCTCCAACCCTTCATCACCGCGCGATTCGAGCTGCAACGGCACGGTGACGATATATTTGAACAGCTGATCGAGGGTCAGGATGACGAACGCAACGGTGAGACCCAGCCCACGATAGTGGGGCTGCGGCAGCGGCGGCAGGACAGGCTCATTCATGAACGCACTCCCCGCCCCATATCGAACGCATTACCCTCCGTTCGTGTCGAGCGAAGTCGAGACACATCATGGAACCGGCCTTTCGACTACGCTCGAGGCGAACGGGCAATGTGCAGAATTCACGCCAGCACATCCTCGCACCGGCCGCACAGCGCCCCGTCTTCCTTCACATCAGGCAGGTGCCGCCAGCAACGCCCGCATTTGTGATGCGATGTCTTAAGCACCGTTACGGCCTCCCCGCCATGGGCGATATCGGCCACGATGCACAGCTCCGCCATGTCGATCCCCTGCGCGCCCTCGACTTCGGGCATCACGATCTCCGCTTCCAGGCTGGAACGGACGATCTTTTCCCGGCGCAGCGGTTCGATAGCCTCATTCACCTGATCGCGCGCGGAACGCAGGCCCGCCCATTTCACGCCGAGCGACACGTCCAGCCACCCGGCATCGACCTGCGGCCATTCGAGCATGTGAACGCTGTCGGCATCGGGATAGCGCGATTTCCACACTTCCTCCGCCGTGAACGGGATGATCGGCGCGGCATAGCGCACCAGCGCGTGGAACAGGATGTCGAGAACCGCGCGATAGGCGCGGCGCTTCTCCGTCTGCTTGCCGGTCTCCAGATTGACATCGCAATAGAGGCAATCCTTGCGGATATCGAAGAAGAAAGCGGACAGGTCGATATTGGCGAAATCGTTGAGCGCGCGGATATAGCGGCTGAATTCCAGCCAGTTGCCGCTGTCGCGATCCGCCACCACTTCGCGCAGCGTCGCATCCAGCTCCGCCAGCCGGTGCAGCATATAGCGTTCCAGCTCCGGCATGTCCGAAACCGGCATTGCCTCTTCTTCCGAATAATCGGCAAGAGCACCCAGCATGTAGCGGAAACTATTGCGCAATTTGCGATAGGCGTCGGACGATCCGGCGAGGATTTCCTTGCCGATGCGGACATCATCGAAATAGTCGGTGGACGCGACCCACATGCGCAAAATGTCCGCGCCGCTCTCATTCATCACCTTCAGCGGATCGGTCGTATTGCCGAGCGATTTCGACATTTTCCGGCCCTGCTGATCGAGCGCAAAACCGTGCGTTAACACGGACTTATAGGGCGCTCTTCCACGCGTTCCGCAGCTTTCGAGCAGCGAAGACTGGAACCAGCCGCGATGCTGGTCCGACCCTTCGAGATACAGGTCCGCGCGGTCGTCCGCATCGGTGCCAAACTCCGGCTCCACGACGAAACTGTGCGTCGACCCGCTGTCGAACCACACGTCCAGAATATCGGTCACGACCTCATAATGGTCGAGCGGATGATCGTTGCCCAGCAGCGCCTGATGGTCCGCGCCGAACCACGCATCCGCGCCGCCCTGACGGAACGCCTCGACAATGCGCGCATTGACCGCCGAATCGTTGAGATATTCGCCGTTGGTGTTCTTCTTGACGTAGAGCGCGATGGGCACGCCCCAGGCGCGCTGGCGGCTGATCACCCAGTCCGGACGGCCCTCCACCATCGACTTGATGCGGTTGATCGACCGGCGCGGTACCCAGCGGGTTTCGTCGATCGCGGCGACCGCGGTTTCACGCAAGGTGGCGCCATTGCTCTGGCCCGTCGAAACGTCTGCCAAAGGCCGATCCATCGGAATGAACCATTGCGGGGTGCAGCGATAGATGATGCGCGCCTTGGATCGCCAGCTATGGGGGTAGCTGTGCTTGAACTCGCCAGCGGACAGCAACGCCCCCGCCTCGCGCAAATCGGTGCAGATCGGCCCATCGGGCGCGTTGAATTTCGTATTGATGACGGACCCCTGCCCGCCCAGCCATGCCCAATCCTCGCGATAGCGCCCATCGTCGGTAACCGCGAACACCGGATCGATGCCGACTTCCTTACACGCGAAGAAATCCTCCTCGCCATGGTCGGGCGCCATATGGACCAGGCCCGTACCGGCGTCGGTCGTCACATGCGGCGCAGGCAGGAACGGGCGCGGTTTGGCAAAGAACATGCTATCCGGGAAGCGATCCGCCATCGGATGCTTGGCCTTTGCCCCGGCGAGGTCTTTGCCGCTATATTGGCCCTTGATAGGGTGATTACCCACCAAGGGAGGGTCAAACTTACTGACAAACCGATAGCTGAATGCTTCCAGCAGCTCGTTTGCTACAAGATAGCGACGCCCTTCAATCTCAACTGTACGGTACTCAATCCCCTCCCCAAACGCGATGCCCTGATTGGTCGGGATCGTCCATGGGGTTGTCGTCCAGATGACCGCATAGGCGCCGACCAGCTCCGGCGCGTTCGGCGCTTCGGTGATCTCGAACGCCACATCGATCTGCGTCGACGTCACATCCTCATATTCGACCTCGGCCTCGGCCAGCGCGGTCTTTTCGACCGGCGACCACATCACCGGCTTCGCGCCGCGATAGAGCTGCCCGGACTCGGCGAATTTCAGCAGCTCGCCGACAATCGCGGCCTCCGCCTCATATTTCATCGTCAGATACGGGTCGTCCCAATCGCCCATGATGCCCAGGCGCTTGAACTGCTCCTTCTGCACGTCCACCCATTTGTCCGCATATTCGCGGCACTGGGCGCGAAATTCCTGCGCAGGGACCTCATCCTTGTTCCGCTTTTTCTTGCGATATTCCTCCTCGATCTTCCATTCGATCGGCAGGCCGTGGCAATCCCAGCCGGGCACATAGGGCGCATCCTTGCCGAGCAGCGACTGGCTGCGGACGATAATGTCCTTCAGCACCTTGTTCATCGCATGGCCCATATGGATGTCGCCATTGGCATAGGGCGGGCCATCGTGCAGCACGAAGCGTTCACGCCCTTTGCGCGTTTCCCGTAGCTTTGCGTATAGCCCTTCCGCCTCCCACTGCGCGGCAATCGCAGGTTCCTTCTGGGCAAGGCCCGCCTTCATCGGAAAGCCGGTCTTGGGAAGAAAAACGGTATCTTTGTAATCTTTGGTTTCTTGGCTCGGCGTATCGGTCATGGATCAATCTTAAGGCTATAGCCGCAAGGCAAAGCTGCGCCCTAAGCGATGCGCGGCGTCTCCGCAAGGATTTGCCGCGCCGCATCGCAATCGCGCGCGATCTGCGCGGTCAGCGCATCAAGGCCGTCGAACTTCGCTTCGGGCCGGAGAAAGGAGATAAGCTCCACCTCGATCGTCTGCCCGTAAAGGTCTCCGGAGAAATCGAAGAAATAGGGTTCGAGCAGCTCCTTGGGCGGGTCGAACATCGGCCGCACGCCCAGATTGGCCGCCCCATCGACAACGCGCCCATCGGGCAACCTGCCTCGCACCGCATAGACGCCATAGGCGGGGCGCAGATAGCTTTTGAGGTCGAGATTAGCGGTCGGAAAATCGATGGTCCGGCCCAGCTTGTCGCCATGCTGCACCACGCCCTCGATAGCGAAGGGCCGGGTCAGCAGGCGCGTCGCGGTTTCACAATCCCCCGCTTTCAACGCCTCGCGAATTCGGCTCGAAGAAACAATCACGCCACCTTCGCCCGACACCGGATCGACCGCTTCGCTGCGCAGACCACGGGGAGCGCCCAGTTCGCGCAACGCCTGGACATTGCCCGACCGTGCCTTGCCAAAGGTTAGGTCGATGCCGGTCACCACGCCCGCGGCACCCAGGTGCGACACCAGCATTTCGACGAAATCCTCGGCGCTTTTGGCCGCAAGCTCGGTCGTGAAATTGAAAACCAGCATCGCATCCGCGCCCGCCGCGCCAAACAGGCGCTGCCGCTGGTCGAGCGTCGTCAGGCGAAATGGTGCGCTGTCCGGCTGAAACAGGCGCATGGGATGCGGATCGAACGTAGCAACGATGGCCGGACGTTCTTCCGCCCTTGCCCATTCGATGGCGCGGGCGACCACAGCCTGATGTCCGACATGAAAGCCATCGAAATTGCCAAGCGCAATGACCGCACCGCGCAGGTGCGCAGGCATGGGCTGACGATCATCAAGCCGTTCGATCGACACGCGCTATCCTTCACTCCGCCGACGCAGCGTCACGAAACTATAGGCGGGGCGGCTTCCCTCGCCCGGATGGTCGGTGCGCGCCGTTTCGCGCCAATGCGCCGGGTCGGGATAATCGATTGCCACATCGCCCGATGCATCGGCATGCACCTCGGTCAGCTCGATGCGATCCGCCAACGGCAGGAACTGCGCATAGATATCCGCGCCGCCGATCACCGAGATATGCGGCGCATTGGCGAGCCGGATGGCCCCTTCCACACCCGACGCCGTTTCGGCACCGTCTTCGGCCCAATCTGCGTCACGCGTCAGCACGATATGGCGACGCCCTTCCAGCACGCCGGGCAGGCTGTCAAATGTTCGTCGGCCCATGATCATCGGCGTGCCTTGCGTCAGCGCCTTGAAACGCCGGAGGTCCGCCGGAAGATGCCATGGCAGCTTGCCCTCACGCCCGATCACGCCATTATCCGCCCGCGCGAGTATCAGAACGATCTCAGGATGATTCATCGCCTATAGTTCCAGCCTCGTGACATGACCCATCTTGCGGCCCGCACGGGCCTCATTCTTACCGTAGAGATGCAGATGATTGGACGGATCGGCAAGGATTTCCTGCCATCCATGCGCATCCTCACCGATCAGGTTGCGCATTGTGACGCCGCGCGACACCAGAGCGGTATCCCCCAAGGGCAGACCGCAAATGGCGCGAATATGGTTTTCGAACTGGCTGGTGACCGCGCCTTCAATCGTCCAGTGCCCGCTATTGTGCACACGCGGGGCCATTTCATTGAATATCGGCCCCTGCGCCGACGCAAAGAATTCAAGCGTCAGCACACCGACATAATCGAGCCGGTCGGCCACATCGCGGGCAAGCGCGCGCGCCTGTTCCACCTGCGCCGCTATAACGCCGCCGCAGGGAACCGTGGACGTCGACAATATCCCATCGACATGCACATTGGCCGGGCTGTCCCAGAAACGAACCTCGCCATCCATGCCACGCGCCAGAATGACCGAAAATTCCTCGTCGAAGGTAACAAACCCTTCCAATATGGACGGTGCATGGCGCACCGCATCCCATGCCGCCGCCAGATCGGCATCGCCGTTCAGCCTGACCTGCCCCTTGCCATCATACCCAAATCGATTGGTTTTCAGGATCGCGGGCGTCCCGACGCGACTGACCGCGGCCTCCAGATCCGCAAGACTGTCGACCGGCGCGAACGGCGCTGGGCTGCCGCCCAGACCCGCCACGAACGTCTTTTCCTTCAGCCGATCCTGCGCTATGCGTAGCGCGTCGACCGAAGGCCGCACGGCGCCATGCTCGCTCAACGTCTGGATCGCGCGGCTGTCCACATTTTCGAACTCATAGGTAACGACATCCACCCGGTCAGCGAAAGCACCCAACCGAGCCTCATCGTCATAGTCGCCCTGCGTCCATTCGGCGCAGGTATCCGCCGCAGGGCCGCTATCCTCGGGCGCGTAGATATGCGCGCGATACCCGAGTTGCGCCGCCGCGACGCCCAGCATCCTGCCGAGCTGCCCACCGCCAATGATGCCGATCGTTGCGCCGGGCGCGAGGGGCTTCATTCCGGCTCCTGCGCGACGCTGTCGGTCTGTTTCGCGCGCCACGCGTCCAGTCGCGCGGCCAGCGCCTCATCACTGTTCGCCAGCATTGCCGCCGCCAGCAATGCCGCGTTGATCGCGCCGGCCTTGCCGATCGCCAATGTGCCGACCGGAACGCCGCCGGGCATCTGAACAATGGAAAGCAGGCTATCCATTCCCGATAGCGCCTTCGATTCGACCGGCACGCCCAGTACGGGCAACCGCGTCATGCTGGCCGCCATACCGGGCAGATGGGCCGCCCCGCCAGCCCCGGCGATGATGACCTTCAGGCCGCGCGAAACCGCGCCGCTCGCATAGTCATACAGGCGTTGCGGCGTACGATGTGCGGAAACGACCTTGCACTCATGGTCCACGTCCAGCGCACTCAATGTCTCGCTGACATGGCGCATCGTATCCCAGTCGGACCGACTCCCCATGATTACGCCTACGATTGGCTTGTCACCCGCCACTGTCGCCCCATCCCTTGTGTCAAATTTGCAGTTATCGTGCTTATCAGGGCCTTAGCCACCATGACAGCACCGGGCAATGGTGAAGATCGATCACGCGACAGTTTAATACGTTCACGTTTCTGAAACGGTAGGATGAGATATATCTGCGCTTCAGGGAACTGTATATCGCTGGCGCGCGTATAGGGCCCAGCGTATAATCGCTCCCGGGACCAAATAGTGACAGAATATAAAGGGTGATGGCTAATGGCTGCAAAAAAGCAGCAAAAATCAGCCGGCGGCGAAGCGAATCAGGTCAAAACGCCTGTCGCGACGCTGTCTGACGCTGCCGTCACCGAACAGGCGCAGCAGTCGGTCGTAGATGAGCTGCGAGGCGAGGTCATGGCTTTGCGGCGCGAATTGCGACTGTTGCGGATCGCGAATGCAGAGCTGGAGCGCGTGGCCGTCCGCGACCCGCTGACGCCGCTATACAACCGCCGCTATTTTCTCACCGCACTGAATGAGCGGCTGGCGCGCGCCCGGCGTTACAACAGCCGCGCCGCTGTGCTGTTCATCGACATCAACCGGATGAAATATATCAACGACGTGTTCGGCCACAGCGCCGGAGACTTTGCGCTTATTCATGCCGCTCAGCTGGTGCAGGCCAATATCCGGACATCGGACGTCGCCGCCCGGATTGGCGGTGACGAATTCGCGCTCATCATCGAGGAAGCCAGCAAGGTACAGGCCGAAGCCAAGGCTCAGGAGCTTGAAAACCTGTTGCGTTCGACCGAGTGCGTCTTTGGCACAGACATATTGCCGGTCTCGGCATCAATCGGCCTTACCATGTTGCAGCCCGGCGATACCGAAGACGCGCTGATCGAGCGCGCCGACGCAAACATGTATCTGCGCAAGCGCGCCTGGCATCGCGCGCTCGCCGTCCACAACGATTCCGACGACAGCGCAGTCGCCTGACCCTCATCTGCCGCGATCAGGCAGCAGCGTCGTCAGGACGCTGCGGACAATGCCCTCACAAATTGCGACAGATTGGCCGGCACGAGTCCGGCGATATTGATCCGGCCGGATCCCGCCATGTAAACCCCGTGCACCTCACGCAAAGCGACGATCTGCTCAGGCGTCAGATGCAGCGTCGAAAACATCCCTTTTTGCCGCGTCATGAACGCGAGCGACGGCTCAAGCGCCGCAAGGCCCTCTCGCATCGCCACGATACGCTGGCGCATGCCTTCAAGCTCCCGCTTCCACACCGCCGTCAGCTCATCGCTTTCAAGGATCATGCGCGCTACGGCGGCACCATGGTCGGGCGGCATGGACCAGTTGGCGCGGGCGAGGCTGAGCAAATTGGTCTGCGCGAGCGCCGCGTTTTCGGCGTCACCTGCCAGCAGGAACAACGCGCCCACCCGCTCCCGGTACAATCCGAAATTCTTGTCGCAGCTATAGGCAACCAGCAGTTCGGGGCATTTTCGGGCCATTATGCGGACGCCAGCGGCATCCTGTTCCAGCCCATCGCCCAGCCCCTGATAGGCAAGATCGATAAACGGCAGCAGCCCGCGCTCCGCGCATAGTTCCGCGATCATGGCCCATTCGGCCTCGGAATAGTCTGCCCCTGTGGGGTTGTGGCAACATCCATGCAGCAACACGATGTCGCCCGGCGTCGCCGCTGCCAGTGCGGCCTTCATTTCGTCGATGCACAGCGCCTGCGTCGACAGGTCGATATGCGGATAGGACGCCATCTTGAGACCCACTGCAGAGGCGATAGGCGGATGGTTTGCCCAGGTCGGCGCCCCCACATGCCATGTCGCTTCCTTGTTTGCGCGTGCAAGCAATTCAAAGCCGAGCCGAAGCGCCCCCGTGCCACCGGGCGTCTGCAGGCCCACGATCCGTTGCGTCGGGGCGTCTGCACCGAAAATGATCGGCAGCAACCCTCGGAAAAAGCCTATGTCGCCCTCGGGGCCGACATAGGATTTCGTAGGCTGACTCTCGACGAGCTGCCGTTCGGCGCTTTTGACAGATTCAAAAACCGGCGTCGCGCCGCCTTCATCCTTGTATACACCGACACCCAAATCGATTTTATCGTCTCGCGGATCGGCGGCGAACATGCCTATCAACTTGAGCAAACCGTCAGCCGGTTGCTCATCCAGCCTGCTCCAATATGCGAACGTCTTCATCACCCTCATCCATTTCAATCCGGCTTTGCGAAAACGGCTGATAGTCCAGCCAGCCTGTCGAATCATTGTAGACGCAATACCTCTCTCCGGGCAACGGAGCGGCACAATTGAGCGGGCCACACCCCTTCGAACGGCGCATGCATTGACGTCTTCGCCACCTCGGCCTCAAATTTATTTCGCAGTTGCAAGCTAAACATGGTTCACAATGGTGACATTCCCTTCGGCCTGCCCCATAAAGTCCGGGCTAAACCTCCATGGGCAAGGAGAAAAAGCGAATGCGGGTCTTGAAAGCGGCAGCCACCTATTCGGGGGCCGTCGGTTAATGGAAAAGTTTCTTTTCAAAAAAATCGAAATTTGGGTCGTTGTTGCGTTGCTGTTGGTGGGTAGCCTGGCCGGTATCGGGTTCGGGGCAGCAGTCCTTGACGCTGAACGAGAAACCAACCGGTTCGGCGAGCTGGCGCAGGTCGCCCGCAATATCGCCGAGATTCCGGACACCACAAAAAAGCTGATAAGTCGCGACCGCCTGCTTCTGGCCTATTCCAATGCCGCTTTCGAAGGAAAGCCGACTGGCTGGAGCATTGCGGGCGGGCCGCTGAAGGGTCTTGACGGCTACATCCTCCTTAGCCGCTATGACGGAACCAGCCACCAACACAAGATCGAGCTTTATTCGTTGCCCGATCTGCGAGTGCAGCATGAGTGGGCACTGGATGTCGACGCACTCTTCGAAGGGAACGTTCACAGGTCCGCTTACTTCGATTCAAACAATTGGAACCAGTCGCATTTTCGCGAGGTGCACCCCCTATTGCTCCCGGACGGCGGGATGATCGTGAAAGATCATTACTCTCCCGTATTTCGTGTCAGCTCCTGCGGCGCGCGCAAATGGATCAACGACAGTCAGGCCTTTCATCACTCGACAGAGGCGGATGCCGACGGCAATTTCTGGATACCCTCGCTTGCTGAAAGGCCCAGCTTCAAACGCGCAAAGCTCAGCTTTCGTGAGGATATGATCACAAAAATCGGTCCTGGCGGGAACATATTGTTCGATGAATCGGTGACGCAAATCCTGTTGCGAAACGGCTATCAGAACTGGCTGTTCAGCAACGGGATGTACAATGACGACCCGACGCATTTGAACGATATCGAACCGGTGATGCACGATAGCCCCTATTGGAAAAAGGGCGACGTCTTTCTCAGCCTGAGAAACATTTCGACGATCCTGCAATATCGGCCGTCAACCCGGGAAATCGTCTGGCTGAAACGCGGACCTTGGCTTTCCCAGCATGACGTCGATATCCTCGATGATCATCGGATCAGCATCTACGACAATAACGCTCAGGATAGGGGCACCGGCGTCTTTCACGATGGCCCCTCGCAGATCATGGTCTATGATTTCGAAACCGGCGACGTAACGACCCCATTGAGCGGCGTGATGAAAGCCAAAAACATCCGCACTGCGGCGGCGGGTCTGTATACTGCGCTTCCATCGGGATTTTCACTGGTTGAAGACGTGACGGACGCGCACATGATCATCATTGGACCTGATGATAAAACAGCTGCCGAATTCGTCAATCGGGCAGATGACGGCGACGTCTACCACCTCGGCTGGAGCCGCTATATCGACAAGCAACACGGTGAGACCGCCCTTCAGGCGATAAGAAAGGCGAAATGTAATGGATAGATTCGGGTCAAAAACAACGCTCCTTGGTCTTTTGACGGCGCTGTCGGTGATTTGCGTGCCCATGCCCGCCTCAGCCTATATCGGTCCGGGGCTGGGCGCGGGCGCGATCGGCGCGGTATTGGGCGTCCTCGGCTCGATCTTCCTCGGCCTGTTCGCTATCATCTATTATCCGTTCAAGCGCATGATGAAGAAGCGGAAAAAGAGCCAACAAAACAGCGACCTCGAGTGAAGGCAGACCGGCGGTGACCAACTATCTGCTGCTGATCATCGCCGCGATTGCCGCCAGCGAATTGCTGTTGCGGCTGCCGGTTCTGCATCAGGTTAGGAAGATAACCGCCGTTACGCGCAAATCGTCGGCAACGCTGCGCAGCAACCGCATTTCCGATCACTGGAAGGAAATGGTCCTGCCGACCTATTCGATGCATATGGGAGGATGTTCGATCCTGTTCTTCCTGCTTCTTTGCGTCGTCGCATTGCCGGTAATTTTGGTGGGGTTCGTGGCACCGAACGGCATGAGAAACTGGCTTTCGATCCTGATGCAGCCCGTGCCGATCCTGATCCTGTGCGCTAGTTCCCTGCTGTATATCCTCGCCCGCACAAGGTTGTCGCGTGGCTGATTATTCGGCACTAGACAAGCTGCTGCATCATCTCGCGCTGGGATCGAACATCAGGGCAGAGATGGTGCATGATATAGAGCGCAGCATGTTTCTTAAGGCTGCACCGAAGCATGAAGGGCGCCATGTGTTCGTATGCGGGCTCGCGCGCGCCGGCACGACGATCCTGATGCGTGAAATCCATGGATCCGGCGTTTTCGGGTCCCTCACCTATGCCGATATGCCATTCGTTCTTGCGCCCAACCTGTGGCGCAAGTTGTCATCGCGCAGTGACAATCCGGGGTCGAAAAGCGAACGCGCTCATGGAGACGGCATAGAAGTTGATTTCCACAGTCCCGAGGCGCTCGACGAAGTGTACTGGCGGGTGTTCGCGGGCGGCGCCTATATCCGGCCGGACCGGTTGATCTCCCACCGCCCGGATCAGGACCTCATCGACGGGTATCGCGACCTCATCAGCCTCATTTTGCTGCGCACGGGCAAGCTGCGCTATCTGGCGAAAAACAACAATAATATCCTGCGCCTGGGCGCACTCTCGAAAGCGTTCCCGGATGCGGTCATCCTCGTTCCGGTACGCGACCCGGGCGCACATGTCTTGAGCCTGCTGAACCAACATCGCCGCTTTGCGAACAGTGACCGTTTCACGCAGAATTACATGGAATGGCTCGGCCATTTCGAATTCGGCGCAACCCACCGCCCCTTTGCGTGGAACAACGTTATGGCCAGGGGCAATCCGGACACCCCCGATTACTGGCTGGCGCAATGGATCGCCGCGCACGAGGCGATTTTCAGGACGGCGAAAGACCATGCCAATATCCAGATCGTACCGTCGGACCATTTGGCGGCCAATACATCCTATTGGCCCGCTCTTGCACGCCGGATCGGGATAGATCCGTCACCCTTGCGGGAAATCAGGGCAATGCCGTTACATTTGGATCCAGAAGCATCCGCCGCAGCGAAACCAGAGGCCGCGCGGCTATATCAGGCTATGCTCGACCATGCCGGTCAGAGCCTCACCAGTACTGCCGCCTAGATCAAGGCCCACCCCACCCGCTCAAATTCGACAGCCTGCCGCGAAAACAAGACGATTTTCGCCGTTCCGTCTTTTGATGTTCATCAATGCAGGTGCAAAAGATCGCCGCCTGAAAATGCAGGGCATGCTCATGATGTTCACCTTGACCAGTTTAAGCCGACAACTATGAAGCAAGCCACATCCCTAGTCCGGAAGCAGCTCTCCATGAAAAAATTCATCACCCTTGTTACCGTTCTGGCTTTGACGGCCTGTGGCAGTGGCGGCTCAGGAGAGCAGCCGTCTCCGGCCCCGACGCCAAGCCCGACACCAGCGCCAACGCCCACACCAACGCCCGCCGCGACACCCTACAGCCTCGTCTTTTCCACGCTGCTCGATGGAAACTCCGGCGCAGGCTATGAAATGGTGCGCGATATGGCGGTCGATGCGCAGGGCAATATCTATGTAACCGGCGGAACCACAGCCGCCAATTTCCCGACCACCACCGGCGCCTATCAGACGACATTCGACAGCAGCGGAACATCTGTCGGCAACCTGGGGCCAAGCAATGTTTTCGTCGCCAAAATCTCGCCCAGCGGACAGTTGCTCTGGTCTACCTTCATCGGCGGCCCCAATTATGACCGCGCCTATGCTGTTCGCGTTGGCACTGACGGATCTGTCTATGTCGGCGGGCGTGCTGGGCCCGGCTTTCCAACGACCTCAGGCGTTGTGCAGCCCGCCTTCGCCGGGGACAGTGCGCGAAACAGGGAATATGGCGCGCAGGACGGATTTGTCGCAAAGCTGAGTTCGGACGGCAAGCAATTGCTCTGGTCCACTTATGTCGGCGACAGCAAGGGTGCATTTCTGCGCGACATCGATGTGGATTCGCAAGGGCGCGTGTACCTTGCCGCGGTAGGCGTCGCACAACCGATGTCGGCATTCATCACGTCCAACGCATGGCAGCCGTCTCCCACCGGCGACGGCAATGACGCCGCCTATATCCGCCTGAGCGCGGACGCAAAGACCGTGCAGTACGGCACCTATTACGGCGCATCCAACAGCGATGCGTCATTGTCGACCGGCGTTGCCTCGATTCGCGTTGCCAAGGACGGCTCTGTTGTCCTCGCTTCGGTGGAGCGCGGCACCGATTTCAAGACCAAAAACGCCTATCAGCCGAACAATGCCGGCGGCGCGGATTTCATTCTGATGAAATTTTCCACGGCGGATCAGGTTGTGTTCGCCACCTATCTGGGCGGGTCGGGCAATGAACTGAACGAAACGCACCACATGGCGCTCGACGACAGCGGCCGCATCTATCTGTCCGGCGCGACGCGATCGTCCAACTATCCCGTGACCACCGGCGTCTATCAACGTCAGCTGAACGGCAGGAGCGACACGCTCGTCTCCATCTTGTCGGCAAACGGGCAACAACTGGTGGCATCCACGCTCTTGGGCGGCAATGGCGATGAGATGACTCAGGGAATCAACGTGTCCCACAAAAATGGATCGCCCGATGCCGTCGTTTTGAGCGGCAACACAAACTCGACCAATCTGGCCGTTACTTCCGGAGCGCCGCAAACACGGAATGCAGGCGGCTATGAAGCGTTTCTCGCCGTCCTCTCCGCCGATCTCAAGACATTGAGGTTCGCCACCTATATGGGCGCGGCGGGCGAAGATGATGGCAGTGCCTCTGCCATAACGCCGGACGCATCGCGCATCTATTTCGGCGGCTACACGCTATCGAGCACGTTTCCGACGACCAGCGGTGCAATCGACCGCTCAATTTCCGGTACCTATGCTGGCTGGCTGGCCGCCCTTCGAGCCGACTAGCCGGGCCAACTCCGCTATCGACCTCTGACACGTCGTGGCATAGCCTGTGCCGCGATACGCCGCGTGTTGGAGTACATCGAATGAATATTCACAGCCTTTTTTCGCTTAAGGGCCGCACCGCACTCATCACGGGCGGGTCCGCCGGTATCGGCAAGATGATTGCGGAAGGCTTCATCGCGAGCGGCGCTAAAGCCTATATCACCTCGCGCAAGGCCGATGTTTGTGAGGCCACTGCAAAGGAGCTGGGCGACAACTGCATCGCCATTCCCCAGGATGTGTCCACCGTCGATGGCTGTTCCGCTCTTGCGGAGGCTTTGGCGCAGCTGGAGCCTCATCTTGACATATTGGTGAACAACGCCGGTGTTGCGTGGAGCGCCGATTTTGAAGACTTCCCCGAAAATGGCTGGGACCGGGTGATGAACCTCAACGTCAAGTCCCCCTTTTTCCTGACGCAGAAACTGCACGATATGCTGAAGGCCGCAGGAAAGCCTGACCGCCCCGCGAAAATCATCAACATCGGGTCGATCGACGGCATGCGGCTCAACCCTTGGGAAACATACAGCTATCACGCATCGAAGGCCGCCATCCTTTACCTGACCAAGCGGCTTGCTGCCCGCCTGGTCACGGACAACATCAACGTCACGGCCATCGCGCCGGGCGCTTTTGCATCGAACATGAACCGCGCCGCGCGGGACAAGGGCGATGCGGTCAAAGAGGCCATTCCGTCAGGGCGTATCGGCGCTCCCGAAGATATGGCAGCGGCAGCGATCTATCTCGCCGCCCGTTCGGGCGATTATGTTGTCGGCGAAACGCTCACCGTAGATGGCGGTCTGGTGCATGCCGCGTTGGGCGCCAGCATCGACGGCTAAAGCCGCCCTCGCCTAGGCGGTGCTGCCGCCATCCACCGTCATCACCGTGCCGGTAACTTGCGCGGCAGCCGGGGAAAGCAAGTAGAGCACAGCGCCCGCGACCTGATCGGCACTGGGCAAACCCAGCGGCGCGCGGCGGCGTATCGAGTCGAGATGCCCCGCGCTATAGCCTTCGGTCATCTCGGTTTCCATGAAGCCCGGTGCGACGCAATTGACCGTCACCCCATATTTGCCCGCCTCGCGCGCCAGAGAGCGCGTGAACCCTTCCAGCCCCGCCTTGCTGGCCGAATAGACCGACATCGCGTGAAATCCGGTATTGGCGGCGATCGAGCTGATATTGATGATCCGCCCTTCCTTCTTCGCCAGCATCGGGCGCAGGAGATATTTGCTCAACGTCATCGGCCCCAGCAGGTTGGTCGTGATCACCTTTTCCATATCGGCCTGATGCATGGTCGCAAGCACTCCGCCCAGCCCGATACCCGCGTTGTTGACAAGGCCATAGATCGGCCCGAATGCCTTGCCGACATGCCGGGCAACATCGGCCAACCCGTGCAAATTCGCCATGTCACCCTGCGCATAGTCGACAAGGCCCGGATAATCCTCAGCCAGCGCTGTAAAAGCCGCGCTCTCCCCGCGTCCAATGCCAACGACGCGATACCCTTGGGCCAGCAGCGCCTTTGCGATCTCAAGCCCAATGCCGCGCGATACGCCCGTGACGACGACTGTTCTCATCCGTGCACCGCCCGTTGTTGCTTGCCCGCAGCCGTGATCGCGATTTCGGGCACGATGCGGATCGTCGCCGGGCGCGCGGGCGCAGGCAGTTGGTCGCGGCACCATGAGGCAATGTCCCGCTTCAGCGCGGCGGCATCGACCGCCTGCTCCTTGGGCACCACCGACAGCGTCAGCAAATTGCCCATCATCGCGCTGGGCCGTGCGCTGATCCGGCATTGCGCGACCGCAGGATGCGCATGCACGACATCTTCCACCGCCTCAACCTGCACCTTCGTGCCGCCGACATTGAGCGCCATGTCCTCGCGCCCCAGAAACATCACTCTCTCACCATCCACGGTCACACGGTCTGCGGTACGGATAAAGCCTTGCGCGTCGCGTTCGATATGCTCGGCGCTGGTCATCGTATCGGCGGCGGGCCGCAGCCATAATATGCCGTCGCGTATCGCCAGCCGTACGCCGTCGACATCCTGATCGAGCCAGTCCGCCGGAAAGCCCGCCATGCCGTCGCGCACCGCAAAACCAGTCCCTGCCTCGGTCGATGCATAGATATGCGTAATCCGTGCCTCGGGAAAACGCCCCCGCAATGCGCTCAGAATCGCAGCATCGGCGATTTCTCCGCCCAGCGTCACCTGCCGCAGGGCAAGCTTCTTCACAGATGGGGCCATCAATATGCGCCGCCACAGCGATGGAGTGGCCGAAACATGGGTGCACCCCCGCTCACCCAGCCAATCGACCGTCTCGCCTGTCGACAACCGGTGGTCAGGGATCAGCAAAGTCCCGCCACCCAGCAACGCCTGCGCGATCACCTGCGTCCCGGCAAAGCGGCTCGGGTCATAGAGCATCGCCCAGCGCGCATCGGCCGCCTTGGCAATTGTGCGAACGGAGCGGACAATCGATGCATGATCATGCTGCACGAGTTTCGGCATGCCGGTCGTCCCCGACGTTGTCAGCAGCCATTGGGTGTTTCGTGCAAGAGCGCGTTCCGTAACTTCATCGAGCCGCTGATCGCCCCAAGGTTCAGCACCCGGCAAATCGTCCCGATCGCTCAGGATATGGTCGCCCCCCGCCTTCGCCATCACCTGTTCCGCAACACGCGCAGGAAGATCGGGAGAGAGAAGCAGCAGCGTATCCGCATGCCCGTCCAGCGCCAATATCGCGCTGACGCAATCGAACGGATCGGTAAGGCACAGGCCTATGCGCTTCCCCACATATGCCGCCCCACGCCCGATCAGCTCTTCGAGATCTCCGGCACGGATGGTCCGGCCAGCGCCCTCTACGAGAACCTGATCGGCGGACAGTTGGCGATCGGCAATCGATGCACCGATGGGCTTCACTGCGGCTTGGGCGAACATTTCTCGTAAAAATCCAGAAATTCCGCAAATGTCTGCGGGTAGACCGGATCTTCCGTCATCGTGAAGGGGTCGAAGCCAAGCTCGTCATCCAGCCGGGCAACCAGCACGGCAAAAGCCATGCTGTCAAAACCGGTTTCCAGCAAAACCGTGTCATTTTCCAGCGTGACCGGCTCATCGTCGCGGTCTTCGCGCCACATCTCTTCGAACAGGGCGATAATGCGCGCGCGCAACTGATCGCGCGTCATCGGCACCGGCTGCGGCTCGGGATAAAAACCGGGAGAGATCTGGTTCATGGCATCGCCTTCAATACGGGCTTTTCGCTCTGCGGGACGGCCACCTCCGGCGGCACGTTTTCGGGATCACGGATGCGGATGCCCCAGCGTCCCGTCTGGATGTTCTGCTCCATCACGCGCGCTGGATTGCCCATCACCACGCTGTGCGGCGGCACATTGCGCAACACGATAGCGCCAGTGCCGACGATGGAATGATCGCCCACCGTGACGCCAGGCATGATGACCGCATGCGCGCCGATGAAGCAATAATCGCCGATGCGCGTCGTCATGTGCACATTATTGACGAAATCATGCGACAGGATCGCCGCGCCGAAGGTGACGGCTGACGATTTCCCGATAACGATGCCGTCGGGATTGGCCTTGTCCAGCTTTGCGGAAAGCGAGATGCGGCAATCCGGGCCAATATGCATGCCCCAGATATGGCGATAGTACCAGCTCACGCACTTCACAATCAGGAAGCCGTGCAGAAAACGCCGCAATCTGACTAGCGGATTATAGCTCATACCGCCCCCATACACCGCAGAGCCTCAAGAAACTCTGAACAGGGGAAAAAATTATGATCTATTCACTTGGGAGCACTTGGAAATCGACGAAATGCCCGCTTGTTTTCATGCGCTCACGAAGCTGTCAGCTTATTTCCGGCCCAGCACCGTTGAGAAGCTGCGCACACCCTCAGCCGGCCCTGCGACATGATTCCACACGGCATTGGAAACCGCCAGAAAATCGGCCCCGGCCTGCACCAGCGGCGCGGCATTGACCGAGTTGATACCGCCGATCGCCACACAGGGCAGCTCGAACAACGTCGACCACCAGGAAAGGATCGACAATTCAGGACGGTAGTGCGTTTCCTTCGTGCTGGTCGGGAAAAATGCACCGAAGGCGACATAGTCCGCGCCCGCATCCCCTGCATCCATCGCAAGATGACGGCTGTCATGGCAGGTCACGCCGATCTGCACGGACGGTCCGAGCAGCGCCCGCGCTTCCCGCACGTCACCGTCCTGCTGGCCCAGATGAACGCCGTCTGCGCCGATCTGTTTGGCGAGTGTGGCGCTGTCATTCAGGATGAAGGCGACTTCATGGTCCGCGCATATGCGCTGCAACGGTTCGGCCGCCCGCGCGATGCTGTCTTCGTCGATATCCTTGAGCCGAAGCTGGAACGCCGCCACCGGTGCGGCACCAAGCGCGGCCTTCAGGTCGTCGGCAAAATTGTGCGCCAGCGCTGGCGGCGATATCAGGTACAGCTCGCACGGCGTGGCACGATCATCTCGCACGAAACGGTCGGCAAAATGCGGATCGAGCGTCAGATCGTCGTCGGTAAAATCGGTCATGAGCGACTATTAGCGGGGCTGAGTGCTGGACGCCAGCCCTCAGCCCTGGTTACTTATCCGTGCCGTCACTCAAAGCCGGCACACAGCATGGATCAGGCCGTCTTCTTGGTCGAACCGGTGTAGATCTCGTTGATCGCGCCGCCCAGTGCCGCGTCGAACTCCGCATCGCTCATCTGCGCGCGCAGATCTTCGAGCAGCGCGCGGCTGAAGCTTGCGATGATGCCACGGTTCTTGGACAGCTCAACGCATGCCTCGGGGCGCTTGTAGCCGCCCGACAGCGCGACGACGCGCAGCACCTTAGGATGATCGACCAGCGCGTCGAACGTGCCCGGAACGACCGGGAGCGACAGCTTCAGCATGATTTCCTGACCGTCAGGCAGGGCATCGAGATTTTTCAGGATCTCTTCGAGCAGAATTTTGTCGCACTCGGCGCGCGTTTCGCTCTTGATGTTAATTTCAGGCTCCAGCATCGGCATCATGCCGTGCGAGAGGACCTGCGCGCCAACTTCGAACTGCTGCTTGACGATGGCGGCGATGCCTTCACGATTGGCCGAGTTGATGACCGAACGTTCCTTCGTGCCATAGACGCCCAACCCCTTCGCACGGACGAGCAACTCGTCGAGCGTCGGCATCGGCTTCATCATCTGCACGCCATTGGCTTCGTCTTCCAGACCCTTGTCGATCTTGATGAACGGAACGACGCCACGATCAGCCAGCGCCTGCGGGGTCGGCTTGCCGTCCACCTGACCGTCCATGGTACGCTCAAACAGGATCGCGCCGATCACCTTGCCGCTCGCAAAGGAAGGTGAAGTAATGATGCGGCTGCGCATCTGGTGGATCAGGCCGAACATTTCCTCGTCGCCCGAATAGGCGCTTTCCTCGACGCCATATCCCTTCAGCGCCTTCGGTGTTGAACCGCCGCTCTGGTCCAGCGCCGCAATAAAGCCGTCGCCGTTCGCGATCTTCTCGCGCATGTCTGTGATGTTCATCTGTGTGTTCCTGCCTTTTGTTCTTGTCTGCACCAAAGAAAATTCTTCAGAAACCATATGTGGTCCGCCGCGTAGCGCATGCGCGGCGAATCCTCAATGCTGCGATGCGATAAAGAGGGTTAATGCCCCTCAGGAGCGGGTCAGCGCGACGACGCCCGGCAATTCCTTGCCTTCCATCCACTCAAGGAACGCGCCGCCAGCTGTCGAAACGAAGCTGAAATCGCCCGCCGCACCGGCATGATTGAGCGCCGCGACGGTATCGCCGCCGCCCGCGACCGACACCAGCGAACCTTCCTTGGTCAACGCCGCCGCCGTCTGCGCCAGCGCGACCGTCGCCTTATCGAACGGTTCGATCTCGAACGCGCCGAGCGGCCCGTTCCAGACCAGCGTCTTGCAGGTCTTGAGCACATCGGCCAGCGCCTCGACCGCAGCCGGTCCGACATCCAGGATCATCTCATCGCTCGCGACTTCATGCACGTTGCACGTCCGAACGCTCGGCGGGTTCGCCGCAAACTCCGTCGCCACGACCACATCATAGGGCAGATGGATCGTGCATCCGGCGGCGTCCGCCGCGTCCATGATCTTTTCGGCGGTATCGGTCAGGTCATGCTCGCACAGCGACTTGCCTACATCGACGCCCCGTGCAGCGAGGAAGGTGTTGGCCATGCCGCCGCCGATGATCAGGTGATCGACCTTGTTGATGAGGTTGGTCAGCACGTCGAGCTTGGACGAAACCTTCGCCCCGCCGACAACCGCCGCGACCGGCTTCACCGGCTCGCCTAGCGCCACTTGCAGCGCGTCCAGCTCTTTCTCCATCGACCGTCCGGCGAAGGACGGCAGATGATGCGCCAACCCCTCGGTCGTCACATGCGCGCGGTGCGCGGCGGAGAAGGCATCATTGACGTAAAAGCTGACGAGCGAGGCCAGCATCTTCGCCATGTCAGGATCGTTCTTTTCTTCGCCGGGCGCGAAACGGCTGTTCTCGACAACGGTGATGCTGCCCTCTGCCAGTCCATCAATCGCATCGGGCATCGGCCGTTGCAGGAAGCCGACCGGGCGACCGAGCACCTGCGCCAGCGGTTCCACCACCGGCTCCAGCGAGAATTCCATGTTGGGCTGCCCCTTGGGTCGCCCGAAATGCGCCAGCACCAGAACCTTTGCGCCCTTGTCCGACAGTTCGTTCAGCGTCGGCATCGCCGCACGCAACCGCGTGTCGTCCGTCACCGCGCCGTCCTTCATCGGCACATTCAGGTCTTCGCGAACGAATACGGCCTTGCCGCGGATATCGCCCATGTCGTCCAGGGTTTTGAAGGCTTTGGTCATATGCATTCCCGATAATAGAAAATCGCCCGCCGGTTTGATGCGGCGGGCGAGAGAGTTTTAAGGCTTAGAGGAACTTCGCGACGACACCCGAAGTATCGATCATGCGGTTCGAGAAGCCCCATTCATTGTCGTACCAGCTCAGCACGCGGACGAGATTGCCGTCGATCACAGCCGTTTCCAGGCTATCGACGGTCGAGCTGCGCGCGTCGCCATTATAGTCGATCGACACCAGCGGCTCGTCCGAATAGCCGAGCACACCCTTGAGCGGGCCGGATTCCGAAGCGGCCTTGAGCAGCTTGTTCACTTCCTCGACGCTCGTCGCACGCTTGGCGATGAACTTCAGGTCGACGACCGATACGTTCGGCGTCGGCACGCGAACGGAGGAACCGTCAAGCTTGCCCTTCAGTTCGGGGAGCACCTCGCCCACAGCGCGGGCGGCGCCCGTGGTGGTCGGGATCATCGACACGGCTGCGGCACGGGCGCGACGCATATCCTTGTGCAGCTGATCCAGCGTGTTCTGATCGTTGGTGTAGCTGTGAATCGTCGTCATGAAGCCTTTTTCGATGCCGATTTCATCCTGCATCACCTTGGCGAGCGGCGCGAGGCAGTTGGTCGTGCAGCTCGCGTTGGAGATGACGATATCGTCTGCGGTCAGCGTTTCGTGGTTCACGCCGAACACGACGGTCTTGTCGACGCCGGTGGCCGGGGCCGAAATGACGACGCGCTTCGCGCCCGCGGTCAGGTGCGCGCTCGCCTTTTCCTTGCTGGCGAAAATGCCGGTGCATTCCAGCGCGATCACGACGCCGTTGGCGGCATGCGGCAGATTGGCTGGGTCACGCTCGGCGGTCACCTGAATGCGCTTGCCGTCGATGATCAGGTCATTGCCATCGACTTCGACCGTGCCGGCGAAGTTGCCGTGCACGCTGTCGCGCTTGAACAGCAGGGCGTTCGACTTGGCGTCGCCCAGATCGTTGATGCTCACGAGCTCCAGATCATGATCGGTGCGCGAAAGGATCGCGCGCGCCACCAGACGTCCGATGCGTCCGAAACCGTTGATTGCTACTTTGACAGCCACGTTACGTGCCTCCTGTTTGTTTTTCCGTTATGGGTCTTCAGTTATTCAGTGCCGCAACGATTTGCGGCGTGATCTTGTCGGCGGTCAGGCCGAAATAATCATAGAGTGCATCAATGGGCGCGGATGCGCCGAAGCGGTCGATGCCGAACCGCAGGCCTGCGATGCCGGTGATCGCTTCCCAGCCGAACGTCGTGCCCGCCTCGATCGACACACGCAGAACGTCGTGCGGCAGGATGTCGTTCCGATAGGCGTCGTCCTGCGCATGGAAGCGCGACATGCTCGGCATCGAAATCACGTCCGCGCCGATGCCCTGCCCTTCAAGCTGCTTGGCGACATCGACCGCGATTTCGACCTCCGAACCGGTCGCGACGATCACCACCTTGCGGCCTGCTTCTGCGGCCTTCAGGCGATAACCGCCCTTCGCGCTCAGCATTTCGCCGTCCTTGCGCAGCTGCGGCAGGTTCTGGCGGGTCAGCGCCAGCACCGAGGGCGTATCGCTGTTTTCGAGCGCCAGCGCCCAGCATTCGGCGGTTTCCACCACATCGCAGGGGCGGAACACCTCCAGATTGGGGATCATACGCATCGACATGACATGCTCGATAGGCTGGTGCGTCGGGCCGTCCTCGCCCAGACCGATGCTGTCATGCGTCAGGACATAGACGACGCGCTGGCGCTGAAGCGCCGACATGCGGATCGCGTTGCGGCAATAGTCGCTGAACACCAGGAACGTGCCGCCATAGGGGATCACGCCGCCATGCAGCGCCATGCCGTTCATCGCGGCGGCCATACCGAATTCGCGAATGCCATAATAGACGTAGCGGCCGGAATAGTCCTTGCTTGTGAACGGTGTAGTCGATTTTGTTTTGGTGTTGTTGGAACCGGTAAGGTCCGCCGACCCGCCGATCATCTCGGGCACCGATGCGGTCAGCACTTCCAGCGCCATTTCGCTCGCCTTGCGGGTCGCCACTTTCTTGGGCTCCGCGAACAGGCCGTCGATATAGGCTTTGATCCCTGTGTCGCCCGTGGGCAGATCACCCGCCATGCGCCGCTCAAATTCGGCCTTGTCGGAACTCGCGGCCAGCCGCGCCTGCCAATCGGCCTTCGCGCCTGCGGAACGCTTACCAAAAACCTCCCATGCCGCCTTGATATCGGCCGGAATTTCGAACGGCGGATAGTCCCAGCCCAGCTCCTTGCGAGCGGCCTCGATTTCCTCGGCGCCCAGCGGAGAGCCGTGCACATTATGCCCGCCCTGCTTGTTGGGCGCGCCCTTGCCGATGATCGTGCGGCAGGAGATGAGCGACGGACGCGGATCCGCCAGCGCTTCGTCGATGGCGCGGCGAATGTCCGCGAAATCATGCCCGTCGCATTCGACGACGTGCCAGTCGGTCGCGGTATAGCGCGCCTTGATGTCTTCGCTGGACGACATGTCCACATCGCCATCGATGGTAATGTTGTTATTGTCCCAGAGAACATTCATCTGGCCAAGGCCCAGATGCCCGGCCAGACCGATTGCCTCATGGTTGATGCCTTCCATCAGGCATCCGTCGCCGGCAATCACCCAGGTCCGGTGGTCGACCAGATCCTTGCCGAATACGCCATTCAGGTGCCGCTCGGCCATCGCCATGCCGACGGCCATCGCCAGCCCCTGCCCCAGCGGGCCGGTCGTGCATTCGATGCCGGGCAGCTCAAAATTTTCGGGATGGCCCGCGCATGGGCTGCCGAGCTGGCGGAAATTGCGAATGTCGTCGATGGTCGGCTCGGCGTAGCCGGTCAGATGCAGCAGCGCATAAACAAGCATCGATCCATGGCCCGCGGACAGCACGAAGCGGTCACGGTCGGCCCAGCGCGGGTCGCTCGCATCGAATTTCAGATAGTCGCTGAACAGCACGGTCGCGACATCGGCCATGCCCATCGGCATGCCGGGGTGACCGCTATTGGCTGCCTGCACCGCATCCATCGCCAGCACACGGATTGCGTTAGCCAGCGTTTGTTTGGATATACTCATCAATAAAGTGCCTTCGGTTCAAAGGGTGTTGGATTTATTGCGGTCTGCGAGTCGCGCATGCGCGGTTCATTTGTCCCGCCAGCACCGAGTCGTCAACCGCAGCAACCATTAAACCTCACGGATCGGACGATTCACCTGTCATCTCGATGCTTGTGTGGCGCAAGCGGATGTTGCTATGACCGCTCCATGTCCAACCCTGCCTTGCTACAAGCCATCAATCGCCTGGATCAGGCGGTGACCAGCGCGGAAGGTGCGCTCGATTCGCTCAAAACTTCCGAACAAAATATGTCGCAAGCGCGCGACGCCGTTGTCAGGGAAGCGCTGGCCGAGCTGGACGGCCTGATCAACGCGCTGCAGGGCAAAGAGCATGCCTGAGGTATCGCTCTCGATCGGCGGCCGCACCTATGCTGTGCATTGCGGCGAAGGCGAAGAAGCCCATATCAGCCGCCTCGCCGGCATGGTGGATGATAAGACCGGCGTCGCGCGACAGGCATCCCCCGGATTGACCGAGGTGCGGCAGCTTCTTTTCGCCGCCATCCTTCTTGCCGACGAAATTCACGACCTGCGCGCAAAGGGCAATGTGGGGCAGGGATCGCTCGAACTGACGCCTTCGACACCGAATGGTGAGGACGCAGCGGCGGTCGCGCGCATCAATGTCATTGCCGCGCGCATCGAATCGCTTACCGAGAAGCTTGCGGGAACCGACACGACCACCTAAATTGGCAATCGGCGGGTACTGCCCGGTACGAGCTTTAGCGAACATCCCTGAGGCGATATAACATCCAAGGGGGCTGTCCCTGTGCGGGTCCTGGCCCGACATATATGGCCCCCACCTGACGTTTTGGCGTCAGAGGATATTCCAGCAAACGGCCATGGCGGTCCCGCCACCCCGCCATTCCGCCCGGACGGGCTGCGAAGTGCGATTTGCGGTGCTCGTGCGCATAGGTCTGCAAGGACGCCGCACACCGATGCTTGCAAATCACCGCGCTCGCCCGCATCCGAACGAAATGCGCTTCATGACATCCAATGTGTAGGACCATCATTGTCTGATTTCCCCGACAAAGCGGCATTGCGCCTTTCGGCAAGAGCCACCCGCGCATCGTTTGTGGCCGATCTTGACCCCCTCGCCCACCGGCTGGCGTTCAGGGCTGCGCCAACGCCCGTCCGCGCCCTGCTCGCCGATCGTCAGTGCGTGGCGCTCTATGCGCAGGTCAATGACGAAGCCCCCGCCTTGCGCCTTGCCGAATCGCTTTTGGCCGATGGAAAGACATTGTGCCTGCCGCGCGTGGTGGACCGGATGGGCAGCATGGAATTTCGTGCATGGCAACCGGGCGACATTTTGGAGGACGGCCCCTTCTCATCGCGCCACCCCAGCCAAAGCCAGCCGATCTGCCACCCCGATGCCATCGTTGCGCCGCTCATCGCTTTCGACGCAATGCTGATGCGTCTGGGCCAGGGCGGCGGCTATTATGATCGGGCCTTTGCGCGCTATGACAGCGCCCTGAGAATTGGCCTCGCATGGTCAGTACAACAGATCGATCATGTCCCTGCCGAACCGTGGGACGTGCCATTGCATCTTGTCATCACCGAACGAAGCATCATAGAGGCCAGCGAGATATGATTGGCGCTCCACCACCACCCAGCTGGCGCAAACCGGCAGGCATGTTCATCATCATGGCCCTTATCACGCTGTGGGCCGTCCTGATCGCGAGCTTCGCAGAGGCAATTGGGGCGCTGCCCGGCTGGGCGCAGATTCCGATATATGTCGTAAGCGGCATCATATGGATCATGCCGCTAAAACCACTTTTGCAGTGGATGGAAACGGGGCGCTGGAAAAAACCCTCCTGATGATTTCGGCGTTCGCCGCACTCGTTCTCCACCGGCCCGCACCCCATCCGACCCCCAATAATCGCGCCGAGAGGACCGGTTGGGCAGAGGTTCTGCTCGGTACCGCCAAATAGATCACATAACTGTGTTGACAGCGCCTCGGCCTTCCGATAGCTGGCCCCCTCCACACCTGATGCGCGGGTGTAGCTCAGTTGGTTAGAGCGCCGGCCTGTCACGCCGGAGGTCGCGGGTTCGAGCCCCGTCACTCGCGCCATTTCCCGAAATTCAGAACCTTATACGGCGGAAGCTTATACAGCGACCGGCGCGACAATATGCGCCTGGGGCGCGTAGTCGAGCACTTCGAAATCCTCGATGGCATAATCGAACATGCTCGCCGGGCGGCGGTTAATGCGCAGTCGCGGCGCGCCAGCCGGTTTGCGGTCCAGTTGCGCTTCGACCAGCTCCGCATGGTTCAGATAAAGGTGCACGTCCCCGCCCTGCCAGATGACCTCGCCCGGCATCAGGTCGCACTGCTGCGCCAGCATCCGCGTGATCATCGTCAGGCCAAAAATGTTGAACGGCACACCCAGCGCCAGATCGGCGCTGCGCTGGAAGAGCAAGCCGGAGAGCCGTCCGTCGGCCACATGAAACTGATAGGTCATGTGGCAGGGCGGCAACGCCATCCCGTCGATTTCCGCGACATTCCATCCGGTAAAGAGCAGCCTGCGCGAGCCGGGATTGTTCCTGATTCCCTCCACCAGATCGGCAATCTGGTTATGTCCTTGGCTGGCGCGTCGATACAGCCCGTCACCCGCCTCTTCATAGCGCGGCCAATTGACCCACTGCGCACCATATACCGGCCCAAGGTCGCCCCATTGTTCGGCAAAGGCGTCATCGGCGATGATCCGGGCCTCAAATGCATCGCGATCGATCTCCTCGCCGGTCGCGCGGCGATAGGCATCAAGCGGCCAGTCGGTCCAGATGTGCACGCCCTGCGCTACCAAAGGACGGATGTTGGTGTTGCCGGTCAGGAACCACAGCATCTCGCGCGCCGCCGCCTTCCAGTAGACGCGCTTGGTCGTCAGCAACGGCACGGCATCGCCCGCAAGATCGAATCGCATCGTCGCGCCGAACACAGATCGCGTGCCGACCCCGGTGCGGTCCACGCGCTCGTCGCCCCCCGTCCAGATGCGCTGCATCAGGTCGAGATATTGGTGCTCATAATGTGCTGGTTCAGCCATGGGCGCGCGGGTCCGTAAGAAAGAGGGCTGCCGCTTCAATGATCGTCAAGCCCAACCCCGTCAAGTGCGCCACAACTTTCTCCATTTCGGAGGAAACAACGGTTAGATGCCGTCGAAAACGGAGCAGGCTTCCTCTCAACGCGACGATGTTCTGGCGACACAGTGCCGACATGTATTGCCCGCCTTCGCACGACTCTTGCCTCGAACACCTTGGTTCGGACGACTGCATCACCGAAACCTCGCTTGTGCTTTTCATCGACTCAGGCATCGATATCGCCGGGATGATGGTCATCGAAGGCGATATCGGCAGCGTCGCCTTGCCGCTCAGCAGGATCATCGATCGCGCGACCGCGGCCCGCGCCCGGCAAATCCTTCTGGTTCATACCCACCCGTCGGGCGATTCCCGCCCCAGCCTTCAGGATATCACCGCCACTCGCCGCCTGTGCGCCCAGCTTCGCGGTCGAAACATGCGGCTGATGGACCACATCATCCTGACCACCAGGCGCTATTTCAGCTTTCGCATGAACCGCATGTTGTAATCTGCGGATAGGACATCGCATCGAAAAGAGTCGCGGCCTCTTGCAAGCGCGTGAAGCCCCCACTATAGGCTGCCGCCTGCCTTGCCGGGATCATGTCTCCGGCCCGGTCGGGGAGTAGCTCAGCCTGGTAGAGCACTGTCTTCGGGAGGCAGGGGCCGGAGGTTCGAATCCTCTCTCCCCGACCAACATTTTCTCCATATATCCGCGCCTTTTACGCGAAAAATGCGCGTTTGAAGCGAAACACGCCACGAAGCTCCGCTTCCTTCGCACCTTGATTTGTTCGTTCGAACGAATTAGAGAGCGGCATGGCCTCCGAATCGATCCTCGATGTTGCGATCCGCCAGTTCGGCGACAGGGGCTTTGAGGGCGCGTCCACCCGCGCCATCGCCGCCGAAGCCGGAACCGTGATGTCCTCAATCACATATCATTATGGTGGAAAGAAAGGTTTATACTTAGCCTGCGCCGATCATATCGCCGCAAGCATTTGCGAACGCCTCTCCCCTGTTCTCGATACCATTCCCCCGGCATCAGAACTCGATACCAAGGATGCTATCGCCACCATCCGGAAGCTGATGCAGGCAATGGGCCGCGTGATGCTGAGCGAGGATACGCACGACTGGGTGCAATTTGTCATTCGGGAACAGCAGAAACCCGGGCCGGCGTTTGACCGCATCTATTCTGGGCTTATGGAGCGGGTGTTGGCAATATTGACAGGACTCCTGCGGGCCGCACAGCCGGGCATCACCCGTGAAACCGTCAGGGCGATGGCCATATCGCTGGTGGCGCAGCCGCTGGTCCTGCGATCCGCCCATGCAACGATATTGCGAGTCTTTGAAACGAGGGCGCTCGCTAATGAACACAAGGCGCTGCTGTTGTCGATGATTGACCAGAACACGGAAGCGATTTTGAGGAACGAGCAATCATGACAAACCGGCGCAAGATCATTCCAATCGCGATCATTTCACTGCTCGGGCTGGCCGTTGCCGGTTGGGCGCTAGGCCTGTTCTCGGCGAAAAATGATGGCCAACTTACCCTCTATGGCAATGTCGACATCCGCGAAGTCGACATGGCTTTCCGCATTTCCGGGCGCATCGCGACGATTCCCGTTGAGGAAGGCGATACCGTCAAGCCGGGGCAAGTGATCGCGACGCTCGAAACTGCCCCGGTACAGGACCGCGTCGCCGCCGCCAGCGCCGCCGTCGGACAGGCGCAGGCCACTCTCGCCAAGGCGGAGAATGGCAACCGCCCACAAGATATCGCGCAGGCCCGCGCCCGGGCAGAGGCCGCGAAGGTCGCGCGCGATTATGCGGTGAAAGATTATAACCGGCGAGAGCCGCTCGTCGCTTCGGGTACGATCAGCCGCGCGGCCTGGGACCAGACCGTCGCCAATCGGCGCGAAGCGGAGGCGCGTCTGGTCGAAGCTAGCAAAGCGCTCGAACTGCTGGAAGCGGGTACACGGCCCGAGGATCTGGCTGCGGCACGCGCGCAGCTCGCCAATGCGCAGGCACAACAGCAATCGGCCCGAACCGACCTTGGCGACACAAAGCTCGTCGCGCCGGCCGATGGCACTATTCTTACGCGCGCGATGGAGCCGGGCGCCATCGCACAGCCGGGACAAGCCGTGATGATCATCGCGATGAACCGGCCCATGCGGGTCCGCGCCTATGTCGGGGAGCCCGACCTTGGCCGTGTATCTCCGGGCATGAAGGTCACGCTAAAAACGGACGGCAGCGAGCGCACCTATCACGGCACCATCGGCTTCATCAGCGCCCGTGCGGAGTTTACCCCCAAGTCGGTCGAGACCGAGGACTTGCGCACCGACCTCGTCTATCGCCTCCGCATCGTCGTTTCGGACCCGGACGACCGATTGCGGCAAGGTCAGCCGGTGACGGTCATTGTTCCGGACGCCGGACCAGCCGGGAACTGAGCCGTGACCGAACCGGGCCCTTCCGGCTCCGTCGCCAGCGCCACGGGTCTGACCAAGAATTTCGGATTGCTGCGCGCTCTGGACGCCATCGACATGCAGGTCGAGCCGGGTCGGATCACCGGCCTAGTGGGTCCCGATGGCGCTGGCAAGACCACGCTCATCCGCATCCTTGCCGGGCTGATGCAGGCGGATACGGGAGAAGTCCGCATCCTGGATGGGCAGCCCGGGGAAAATCTCGAAGATCTGGGGTATATGCCCCAGCGCTTCGGATTATATGAAGACCTGTCGGTCATCCAGAATCTCACCCTCTATGCCGAACTGCGCCGCCTCGATCCATCGGAGCGCGAGGAAAGTTTCGCCCGCTTGCTGGCGTTCACCGATCTGGAGCGCTTTCGCGACAGGCCTGCCGGAAAGCTGTCCGGCGGCATGAAGCAGAAACTCGGGCTCGCCTGCGCGCTGGTGAAGACGCCGAAGCTGCTGTTGCTTGATGAGCCGGGCGTCGGCGTCGACCCTATCTCACGCCGCGAGCTATGGCGCATGGTTTCCGGGCTCGTCGATGACGGAATCGGCGTCTTGTGGTCCACCGCCTATCTCGACGAAGCAGAGAAATGCGAAACAGTCTATCTGCTAAGTGAGGGAAAGCTGCTCCACGCAGGCCCGCCCACCGACCTTAGCGACAGCGTCAAGGGCCGGGTGTTTCACGTCAGCGGATTTGCTGACCGAAGGCGACGCGTGCTGACCCATGCACTCGATCAGGATGGAATTATCGACGGCCTCATACAAGGCCGTTCGCTCCACCTGTTGACCGCGCAGGGTGTCGGGAAAAGCTGTATAGAAGCACTTGGCCTTGGCCCCGATACCGTAATCGACCAGGCTCCCTCCCGCTTCGAGGACGGCTTTATCAACCGGCTGGGCGGCGGGCCCAAGGGAACCAGTGAGCTAGCGCAACGATACCGAACCGTCGAACCTGTCGTGGAAAATGCCATCGAGGCGCGGGGCCTGACAAAGCGGTTCGGTGACTTCACAGCCGCGGACAATGTCTGTTTCGACGTGAAGGCGGGGACCATTTTCGGGCTTCTGGGACCCAATGGTGCAGGCAAATCGACAACCTTCAAGATGCTGTGCGGCCTGCTCACCCCGAGTGAAGGCACAGGCGTGGTTGCGGGACATGATTTGCGCCATGCGCGCGCCGACGCACGCGCGTCGCTCGGCTATATGGCACAGAAATTTTCGCTTTATGGCAACCTTTCCGTCAAACAGAATCTGGATTTTTTTGCAGGGGCTTACGGCCTCACCGGGTCGGCGGCGCAGGACGCAATCGCCAATGCAACCGAGATCTTCGAGCTGCAACGATATCTTTCGGCCGATGCGGGCAGCCTTCCACTTGGGTTCAAACAGCGTCTGGCACTCGCCTGCGCTGTCCTCCACGAGCCGCCCGTGCTGTTCCTTGATGAGCCGACATCCGGCGTCGATCCTGTCACCCGCCGCGAATTCTGGATGCATATCAACGGCCTCGTCGAAAAGGGCGTGACGGTCCTCGTCACCACACATTTCATGGAGGAAGCCGAATATTGCGACGCCATCACCCTCATCTATCGCGCGCGGCAAATCGCTAGCGGCACGCCGGATGACCTGAAACGCCAAGCCGCGAATCTGAGCGACATAACTGACCCAACAATGGAAGACGCATTCGTCGCCCTGATAGAACGTGATGATCAGATGCGTGGCGAAGCGCGGGAGGCGGCGGCATGAACCTCGGCATCGACAGCCGGCGCCTGCGCGCGATGTTCGCCAAGGAGATGATCCAGATCATGCGCGATCCGGCGGTGTTCCTGATCGCCTTCTTCCTGCCGATCATCCTCCTCATCATATTTGGATATGGCGTTTCCCTCGACACGACCAGAATGCGGATCGGCTTGGCTGTGCAGGACGATGGCGCGGCAGCCCAATCGCTGGCGCAGTCCTATCAGAACAGCCGCTGGTTCGATGTCACGACCGCGCGCACAGTCGCGCCCTTGAAGCCGTTGATCGTCGACGACGAGATCAGGGGTATCGTCGTTATTCCCGCCGATTTCAGCCGCCGTGCCGCCGAGGGCGACGCCACAATCCAGATAATCACCGACGGCTCGCTCCCCAACAACGCCAATTTTGTCGCTGCCTACGCCGAAGGTTTACGGGCGACATGGGCCGCACAGCGCACCGGGTCTCGGGGCGCCGCGCCAACCATCGACATCAGCAGCCGCCTGTGGTTCAACCCCACGCTGACCAGCCGCTATTTCCTCGTCCCCGGCGCAATTGCGATCGTCATGGCGATGATCGGAACGTTACTCACTGCCCTGGTCGTCGCGCGTGAGTGGGAACGCGGCACTATGGAGGCTCTGATGGCGACGCCAATGCACATGAGCGAATTCATCGCCAGCAAGATCCTGCCCTATTTCGTGCTCGGCCTGTGCTCTATGGCACTGTGTACGCTAATGGCGGTGACCGTATTTGACGTGCCGTTGCGCGGGTCGATCCCGGCGCTGCTCGCGATTGCATCGGCGTTTCTCCTGCCAGCGCTTGGTCAGGGGCTGCTGATCTCCTCCGCCACAAAAAATCAGTTCGTCGCCAGTCAGGTCGCGCTTCTCAGCGGCTTTCTGCCTACATTCCTGCTATCGGGTTTCCTGTTCGAAATTGCATCGATGCCGACAGCCGTTCAGGCGATTACCTATGCAGTGCCGGCGCGTTATCTCATCCCCGCGTTGCAAACTGTGTTCGCCGCGGGGGACATCTGGCCGCTAATCCTGCCCAATATCGCGATCTTGCTCGCATTCGGCGCACTGTTCTTCTTCATATCCTTCCGCGCAAACCGTCGGAGCCTCGACTGATGATCCGGCTGAAGGCAAGCATCATCAAGGAAATCTGGGCGCTCATCCGCGACGGCCGGTTTCGCATCATGCTGGTCTTGCCACCGCTGATGCAGCTGCTGCTCTTCTCCTATGCCGCGACCCTTGAGGTCAAAAATGTCGACATCGCCGTGCTGGATCTTTCACATGGCGTGCATAGCGCCGAGATTCTCTCGCAGATCAGCGGCAGCCCGAATTTCCGACATATAATCCCGGTGCATTCGCGCGAAGAGCTGCATCGAAAGATCGACAGGCAGGCAGTTCTCGCCGCAATCATTTTTTCTCCGGATTTCGACGCGCGGTTGGGTCGCGGCCAACCAGCCTCGGTCGGCATCGTGCTGGACGGTCGGCGGTCCAACGCATCCCAGATCGTCAATGCCTATATCGGACAAATCGTCGGGAGCGTGAGCGCAGAGCTGCAATCAGGCCGGGCACAAGCCCTCACGCGCAGTCAGGTAACCCACTGGTTCAATCCCAATCTGGAATTTATCTGGTTCAACCTCCCAGCATTGCTGGTCATCGTTGTCGCCACAAGCGTGCTGGCGCTCACCGCACAATCGGTCGCACGGGAACGCGAACTGGGCACGTTCGATCAGCTCATGGTCTCACCATTGCGCGTCCATGAAATTCTGATCGGAAAGATCGTACCACCCGTAATCGTCGGTATGTTCAACGGCCTGCTGTTTTACTGCGCGGCGCGCTTCTTCTTCGGTGTCCCGTTCGCCGGTTCGTTCGTCCTGTTCGTTCTCTCACTTGCGATATTCATGCTGTCACTGACGGGGCTGGGCCTTTTCATCTCTGCCCTCTCGATGACGCAGCAACAGGCATTTCTTGGATCATTTGTCGCTTCGGTGCCAATTATCATGCTGTCAGGTTTTTCTAGTCCCATAGAAAACATGCCGCACTGGCTGCAGTTCGTCACTCTTGCCAACCCGGCGCGTTACTTTCTTGAAATATCGATAGGAATTTTTCTTAAGGCCATGCCGCTCTCCATGGTGGCCGAGCGTCTGTGGCCGCTGCTCATCATCGGGATTATCACGCTGGCAGCGGCAGCGCGGCTGTTTCGCGCACGCATGGAATAAGGCAATCGCCGTCACAGCACCTCGGCGACCAGACCCAGCGCTTTGGCCTCCTGCGCTTCGAGATACCAATTCTCACTCGCCTTCGCGAGCATGTCCTCCAGCGTGACCGAACTACCCGCGACAAGGTTCTGAAAACCCTCATTCTGAATCGTGATAGAAGTTTCAATCTCGTTGAGCGCGGCCTTCAACGGCGCGATACATGTGCTGAGCGGCCCTTCGAGCTTGACCGATTTCGTGATGATCCGTTCATGCACCATCAGCCGCGTTCCGCGCGTAACGAACCGGTTCGCCGGGGCGAAGAAGCTCATGAACGTGACACCGGCTGAATAAACCGCAGCCTTGCCGACGAACATGATCCGCCGTTCCGGGTACAAGTCGCTGTGGAACCGGACATCCTCCCCCATCATCCGTGCGACTTCCGGATCGCCGCCCAGCGTCGACAGTTCGATCACGCTCGGGCCCGATTGCGGTATCTGCCCCAGACAATTCTTGAAGTGGATATACATGGGCTGATCGATCGTGCCGGAAAGGGCAATGGTCGGAAAGGCAAGCAGCGCGGGGTCGATAGGATATGTCATTGCAGCCTCCGATTGCAGATGTTCAAGCGGAATACGCATTGCCTCGCCGCCGGTTCCCGCTATTTTTGTTGCATTGCAGCAAAAATAGGCGTTTCATGGCGCTGTACCTTCTACGGCCATCAGGGGATGACGCGTGATAAAGGCTGGGCTGCATCATCTGACGCGCTACAATTATGATCATCCTATCATGCTCGGGCCGCAGGTCGTCCGCCTGCGCCCTGCTCCACACAGCCGCACCGAAGTGCCTAATTATTCACTGAAAATAAGCCCGCCCGATCATTTCCTGAATTGGCAGCAGGATCCGCACGGCAATTGGCAGGCGCGCATCGTCTTTCCCGAAAAGGTCGATCATTTCTCGATTGAGGTCGACCTTCTCGCCGACCTGATCGTCATCAATCCGTTCGATTTTTTCATTGAGCCTTACGCCGAGGAAGTTCCCTTCACCTATGACAAGGCGCTGAAAGAGGATTTGGCGGCCTATTTCGAGCTGGAGCCGCAAGGCCGCATGTTCGAAACGCTGGTCACGGAGCTTGAAGAACTGGAGGGCGGGCGTACAATCGATTTCCTCGTCGCGCTCAACCAGGCTCTGGAACAGCGCGTGGGCTATGTCATCCGCATGGAGGCAGGCGTGCAATCGCCCGAAGACACGCTGCGCCTCGGCACCGGCTCCTGCCGCGACAGCGCGTGGTTGCAGGTACAGCTGCTGCGGCGACTGGGGTACGCGGCGCGTTTCGTTTCCGGCTACCTGATCCAGATGAAGGCCGATGTCGAACCCAAGGTTGGCCCCAAGGGGCCGGAGGAGGATTTTACCGACCTGCATGCATGGACCGAAATCTACCTACCTGGCGCGGGTTGGGTCGGTCTGGACCCCACTTCGGGATTGTTCGCGGGCGAAGGACATATCCCTCTCGCCGCGACCCCGCATTATCGTTCCGCCGCGCCAGTTTCCGGCGTCGCAGAGCCCGCCGAGGTCAATTTCCATTTCGAAATGAGCGTCAGCCGTGTCGAAGAAGCGGTCCGCATCACAAAGCCCTTTACCGACAAGCGCTGGCAGGCGTTGCTCGATCTGGGCGAAAAGGTCGACGCCGATATGCAGGCGCAGGATGTCCGCCTGACCATGGGCGGCGAGCCGACCTTCATCGCAGATGGTGACTTCGAGGCACCCGAATGGAACGCCGATGCGGTTGGTCCGACAAAGGCTGCCTATGCCGACACGCTGATCCGCGCGCTGCGTGAAAAGTTCGCGCCAGACGCGCTACTGCATCATGGGCAGGGCAAATGGTACCCGGGGGAAAGCCTGCCGCGCTGGGGCTATTCGATCTACTGGCGTACCGACGGCGTTCCCATCTGGCGCGACGCCGCCCTGATAGCGGGCGTAAAGCCCGAACCCGATGAAAAGTCGGAACAGGCAGACGCACCCGGCGCGGTCGACGCACATGCAGCCGAGACATTTCTGGAAACGGCAGCTGAAAATTTCGGGCTGGATGCGTCATTCATACAACCTGTGTTCGAAGACCCCGCGGCATGGGTGGTCAAGGAGGCCGAGCTGCCCGTCAACACGACGCCCGGCGATCCAAAGATCGATGATCCCGAAGAGCGCAGCCGCATCATGCGTACCTTTGAGCGGGGACTGTCCAACCCGGTCGGCTTCGCGCTGCCGATCCAGCGCTGGCGCGCGCAGCCATCGAAGGCCGCCCGGTGGAAAAGCGAGAAATGGAAGGTACGGCGCGGCGCGCTGTTCGCTGTGCCGGGCGACAGCGCCTTGGGGTATCGCCTGCCGCTCGGGTCCCTGCCCTATGTTGCGCCCGAAGCCTATCCCTATATCCATCCGCGCGATACCAGCGAGCCGCGCGAACCGCTCGCCGATTATCGCGAGCAAAAGGTCGAGCGCGGGGCCGAGATCCGCGAGGCAATGGAACCGCAACAGCGCGCCGAACGGGTTGCCGCGCCTGACGGTGCCGCACAGGAACGTGTCGAGCAGGAGATCATCGAGGGCGCGGTCCGCACCGCCCTGACGGTCGAACCCCATGGCGACTACCTCTCGATTTTTATCCCGCCGGTCGAAAGGCTGGAGGATTATCTGGAGATCGTCGCGGAGGTCGAGGCGATTGCCGAAGCGCGCAAGATCCCGGTGCGGATCGAAGGCTATCCGCCTCCATCCGACCCACGCCTAAATGTATTGAAAGTCACGCCCGACCCCGGCGTGATCGAGGTCAACATCCACCCTTCGGGAAGCTGGGCCGATACCGTCGAGATCACCGAAACGCTCTATGACGTCGCGCGCGAATGCGGGCTGACCGCCGACAAATTCATGGTCGATGGGCGATCCATCGGCACGGGCGGCGGCAACCATATCGTGCTGGGAGGGCAATCGCTCAACGATTCGCCATTCATCCGCCGTCCCGACCTGCTCAAAAGCTTCGTCCTTTATTGGCAGCGGCACCCGTCGCTATCCTACTTGTTCTCTGGCCTCTTCATCGGCCCCACCAGCCAGGCGCCACGCATCGACGAAGCGCGCCATGACAGCCTTTACGAGCTCGATATCGCGCTTGCGCAGGTGCCGGGGCCTTCCGAGAAGCAACCCGCGCCGTGGCTTGTCGACCGGCTGTTCCGCAACTTGCTGGTGGATGTCACAGGCAATACCCATCGCACCGAAATCTGTATCGACAAGCTGTTCTCACCCGACGGCCCAACCGGTCGCCTTGGCCTCGTTGAATTTCGCGGGTTCGAAATGCCGCCCGATCCCAAGATGAGTCTCGCACAGCAGCTCCTGCTGCGCGCCATGACCGCATGGTTCTGGCGACAGCCGCAAAGTGGTGGACTGGTTCGATGGGGCACGGCGCTCCATGACCGCTTCCTGCTGCCCCATTATGTCTGGGCGGATTTCCTCAACGTGCTTCAGGATCTGCGTGACGCCGGTTATGATTTCGACCCCAACTGGTTCGAAGCGCAACGGCAGTTCCGTTTCCCGACGCACGGCACCATCGAGGGCGGCGGCGTCACGCTCGAAATAGCGCATGCTCTCGAACCGTGGAACGTTCTGGGCGAAACCGGCGCGATCGGCGGGACCGTGCGTTATGTCGACAGCTCGACCGAACGGCTGCAGGTCAAGGCGGGCGGACTTGTCCCCGGACGGCACATCATCACCTGCAACGGGCGGCGCGTACCGATGAACCCGACCGGCACGAGCGGCGAAGGTGTGGGCGGAGTGCGCTACAAAGCATGGGCTCCGGCCAACTGCCTACACCCCGTTCTGCCCGCCCACGCGCCCTTGACCTTTGATATTTTTGATCTTTGGAACAACAGGTCGCTCGGCGGATGCGTCTATAATGTAGCGCATCCGGGCGGACGATCCTATGATGACGTTCCGGTGAACGGATATGAGGCCGAATCGAGGCGCAAGGCGCGCTTCCAGCCTCACGGCCATTCGCCGGGGCCGATGGAAACACCGGCGGAGGAGTTGCCTGGCGAGTTCCCGATGACACTCGACCTCAGGCGCCCCGCCACAAGGGGGTAATTCGGGGGATGAGACCCTGAACGAGAATGCGATAAAAATGTCGGTCGCAACCGATGTGCTTGGCGATTATGCGCCAAAAGCGCCTGCCGGTGACCTGTATGCCAGCGCCGAACCGTCGGTCGCGGGCAAGTGGGCGATGATGGCCAATGGACTTGCGGGCCTGTGCGAGGGCGACTGGGCGCACATGCATGAGCAGGTTTCGCGCCAGATTCAGGATCTTGGCCTGACATTCCGTGTCACCGGGGATGAGGATGAGCGCGAATGGCCGCTCAACCCGATGCCCGTCATCATCGGCACGCAGGAATGGTATGACATTGCCCGCGGCCTCATTCAGCGCGCCGACTTGCTGGAACGTGTGGTTGCCGACATCTACGGCGATCAGCAGCTTATTCTGGACGGTCATCTTCCAGCAGCATTGGTATCGGGCAGCCGCCACTTCGTCCCCAAAATGGTTGGCGTACCGCCGCCCGACGGCCATTATATTCATGTCTATGCCGTCGATCTGGCGCGCGGTCCCAACGGCGAATGGCGTGTGCTTGCCGATCGCGTGCGGTTCGCCACCGGCATCGGCTACACGCTCGAAAACCGGATCGCCTTGTCGCGTTCCACATCCACATTGCTGTCGGATATTAACGCGCGCCGGCTCGCCAATTTCTTCACCCGCCTGCGTGATGGCATCGCGGCGGATTGCCAGCGCGACGAACCGCGTATCGCGCTGCTGACGCCGGGCCGGTTCAACCAGAGCTATCCTGAGCAAGCCCACCTCGCCCGCTATCTCGGCTTCCCGCTGGTCGAAGGCAGCGACCTGACGGTCAGTCAGGACAAACTCTATGTCCGCACGATCGCGGGCCCGAAGCGGATCGATGCGCTGTGGCGCTGGATCGATACGCGCCATCTCGACCCGTTGTCGTTTGATGCCCGTTCCCACATTGGCGTTCCCGACCTGTTTGAGGCCTGCTCGAAGGGCGGGCTGATGGTCGCGAACTGGCCGGGTGCGGGCGTTCTGGAGGCCCGCGCCTTTGCCGCGTTCCTGCCCCGGCTGTGCCGCACGCTGCTGGGCCGCGACCTGCTATTGCCCAATGTCGCGACATGGTGGTGCGGTCAGGAAAACGAAGCGCATGTTGTGCATGAGCGTTTCGACGAGATGGTGATCAGTTCAGCCTTCGGCGGGGCTGTCGAAGGGCTCCCGCAGGGGCGCACCACCGCGGGCGCGAGCTTCTCCGCAAGCGAACGGCAAACGCTGTTTGACGCCATAGAGCGGCGACCGATGGATTATGCGGGACAGGAGATCGTTCACCTCTCAACCACGCCCGCACTGATCGGCGACCGGTTTGAGCCCCGCCCCTTCACGCTGCGCGCATTCGTGGCACGCGACGGCGACGGAAACTGGGCAGTCATGCCTGGCGGGTTTGCGCGCCTTTCCTCGTCAGGCGACCTGCGCAGCTCGCTGATGGGCAGCGGCGACCTGTCCGCCGATGTCTGTGTGGTCGACGATCTGCCGGTTCATCAGGATAGTCTGCTGAGCCAGGGCGCCGCGCCCGCCATCAGGCGTAGCGGCGGCATTCTGGCCAGTCAGGCGGCCGACAATCTGTTCTGGTTCAGTCGCTATACCGAGCGCGCGGAAATGACGGTTCGCATCATCCGTACATTGCTGGGCAGCTCGATGGAGGCCGACGGCGGGGTCGGGCGCGATTCTGAATCGCTTGGTCATCTCGTTCAGCTGCTCGTACAATGGGGCGCGATCGCTCAGGACGACGCCAAGCTGCCCCTGACACAGATTTGCGGCCTAGCCTTTTCGGATCGGGAAAAGCTGGGCGCAGTCACCACATTGATCAACACCAGCCGGTCAATCGGCCGTTCCTTGCGGGATCGCATGTCCAACGATGTATGGCGGATTGCCAACCGCCCTGCCCCTGTGGTCGACCAGCATCATGCCGAATCGATGATCAAGGCGACCAACAGTCTGATCGAGCGATTCGCAGCGATAGCAGGCCTTCAACGCGAAAATATGGTGCGCAGCCCCGCCTGGCGCTTCGCCGACATGGGGCGCAGGCTGGAACGCGCACTCAACCTCTGCCGCATCACGCGGCAGCTCTCCACTCCGACCGAGGATCAGAATGATCTCGGCATATTGCTCGACCTGTGCGACAGCCAGATCGCTTATCGCTCACGCTATCTCGCCGCGCCGATGCTGGAGCCGGTGCTCGACCTTGTGCTGCTTGACCCCGAAAATCCGCGCTCACTGATGTTTCAGATAGAGGCAATGGCAAGTCACATCATGGCGCTTCCACAGCTCCTAGCCGACGGCATACCCGAACCGCCCATGCGAGAGGTGCGCGCGATTTCGAGTCACCTGCAAAGCACGCCTGCAGACGCGATGACGGTGGATGCGGTCCACGATATTGAGCTGCGGCTGCTGGCGCTGTCCGATGCAATATCGACGCGCTATTTCCTGCAATATGAAAAGTCCGGGAAGCCGGAGCAGCACAGCTTCCTCGCATGATCTTCAACGTCCGGCACATCACCGAAATCCATTATGAGGCAATGATCCGGCTGGCGCGGTTCAACCTGCGCCTGAAACCGGCGACGTGGCCGGGTCAGCGCCTGATCGACTATCGGTTAACGGTCGAGCCAACCCCCTCCGCCATCCTCACCGAGGAAGGCCCCTATGTCGTCAACACAAGCCGGATGACAATAAGCGAGCCGATCGTACAGCTCACTATCGAGAGCAGTTTCGCTATCGAGGTGAACCCTGCGCCGCTCCCCACTTTCGAGACGACGCCGACCATCGCAGAGGTCCGCACCAGTGCGCTTGCGCACCGGGACCTGTCTCCGGCTGGTCCCGCGCCCTATCTATTCGCCTCGCTGATCGCCCATGCCGAACCGGAAATCGGATCATGGGCGAACCAGTTCTTCCGATCGGGCATGCCTGTGTTCGAGGCTGCCAGCGCGCTGATGCACGGCATATATGACGGGTTTGGTTATGACAGCGATGCGACCAAGGTGGAAACCACGCCGATGGAGGCATTTCGCGTCCGGCGCGGCGTGTGCCAGGATTTCGCCCATATCATGATCATCGCGCTGCGCTCGCAAGGGGTCCCTGCCGCCTATGTCAGCGGCTATCTGCGCACGATCCCGCCACCCGGCGAAGAACGGCTGGTGGGCGCGGACGCCACCCATGCCTGGGTCAATATCTGGTGCGGCGACGCCATCGGCTGGGTGGGCTTCGATCCGACCAACAACCTGATCGTCGAAAACGACCATATCTTCACCGCCATGGGCCGCGACTATGCTGATGTAGCGCCCGTCGACGGCGTGTTCCACGGCGGCGCAGGTCAGGAAATGAAGGTTTCGGTGGACGTCGCACCGCGCGAACTGATCGAAGCGCGGTGAATTGGACTTTAATTCAGTCAGTTATCGACACACTCAATCCGTCGCAAATCGAGGCGCGGAGGCCTGTTGAGTTAAGAAGTAATTAAGCCGGTGATTTTAGAATATCAGGCATGGTCAGAAGGATCATCCTGGTCGCGGCCATTATCGGCACGCTGGCATATACCGGCTTTCGGCCGCAGGACCTCTCGCGCGGTATCACCTATTTTTCCGAATTCATGGACCAGATAATGATGGGCCGGACACATTGAGAGAGTCTGGGTCGTCAATATGGATGATACCAATAAATGCTCTGCCCAACGTCTGAAAATCGCCCCTTCGGCTCAAGCGTCACTTGATCATTCGACGGAATAAAATAGCCCCATCCCCCATCAAAATAGGGTTGAATCAGAATATCGACGCCATCTTATGAGACTGTGACACTCTCTGGTCCCAAACTCGCAATCGCCGAAGGCCACTTGCTTTCCGGGACAGTCAAATAGGACCATTTTGAATTCGTCATCATCAGAACATGAGCTTCAGCTTCGACTTCGCCTAGTGTCGAAGGATCGCGAATTGGGCTTCGGCAAGCGCTCAGCAACACAAGCAGCATCAGCCCCAGGATGCCAATCCATTTTAAAGATGGCATTTTGGCAAATGTGAGCGTGCCGAATGGATCCTCTTTTTCACATCGGCACCCTGCGCTCTTCAGCTCAACTCCACCCACACCGGCGCGTGGTCGCTGGCTTTTTCTCGCCCGCGATACTCTTTGTCGACCTGCGCCGCGGTCAACCGGTCGGCTGCGGCCGGTGAGAGCAGAAGGTGATCGATGCGAAAGCCCGCATCGCGCGGCCAGGCGTTCATCTGGTAATCCCAATAGGTCCACACGCCGCCCGCCGGATATCGGATCGCGAGCGCATCGGTCCACCCGTCTCCCATTAGGGCGCGGTAGGCGGCACGGCTTTCCGGCTGCATCAGCGCATCGGACGCCATCGCTTTCACCGAATAGACGTCGCGGTCATAGGGAATGACATTATAGTCGCCCGCCAACACCGCAGGCACTTCCTCTGCCCAGATCGCCGCCGCGCGTTCGCGCAGCCGTTTCATCCAGCGCAGCTTGTAATCGAATTTGGGTCCCGGCACCGGGTTGCCGTTGGGCAGGTAGATGGACGCGACACGTACGCCGTTTACATCCGCCTCGATATAGCGACTGTGTTCATCTTCCGGTTCGCCGTCGAGGCCGCGTTGCACCTCGACCGGCGCATCGCCGCGCGCCAATATCGCGACGCCGTTGAAGCCCTTTTGCCCGTGCCAGATCGCGCCATAACCGGCGCCCTCAATATCCTTGACCGGGAAAGTCTCGTCAGAGGTCTTGATTTCCTGCAGGCAGGCAACGTCCGGCTTGGTTTCGTCGAGCCATTCGAGCAAACGCGGCAGGCGCGCCTTGATGCCGTTGATGTTGAAAGTCGCAATACGCATGGCTCCACCGAGCCGAAATGCGCAGCGAGGTCAAGAGGCGATGACGCTCAGACCGAAAAGCTGGAGCCGCACCCGCACCCGGCAGTCGCGTTGGGGTTGGTCACCTTGAACGCCGAACCGCCCAAATCCTCGACATAATCGACCGCAGATCCGCGCACCAGATCGAGGCTGACGGCATCAACCACCAGCTTCACCCCATCGGTTTCGACAGACAGGTCATCATCCTCGATGTTGTCGGCAAGGCCGAAGCGATACTGGAAACCAGAGCAGCCTCCCCCTTCGACGGCGAGGCGCAATATGGCGGGCTTCGCCTGCTTTTCCGCGATGACAGCGACGCGCGACGCAGCGGATGGGGTAAGAATAATATCGCTCATGCAATAAAGATAGGCGCTGATGCGAACACAAACAAGTTCCGGCTAGCCACGCCCGATCTACGTCAGGCCCAGCAGCGAAAACGCCTTATTTAGCAGCCTTTTCCTCGCTGGCCGTCGGACCCCCCAGAGCAGAGCGCGACTGGGTGTTCAGTGCCACTGCGCGTTCGGAACCGATGACAAACGGCAACGGATTGATCGCTGCGCCAGAGACACGGATTTCATAATGCAGATGGCTGCCGGTGGAGCGACCCGTGGAGCCCATCAGGCCGATCATGTCGCCACGATGTACGCGCGTGTTCGGCTCTACCAGCAGCTTGGACATATGGCCGTAGCGTGTCTGAGTATCATTGCCGTGAGAAATCTCGACGAGGTTGCCATAACCGTTCACCCACTGCGCGCGGCTGACGATACCGTCGGCGGTCGCATAGATCGGCGTGCCGACAGGCCCGGGAATATCGATACCCTTGTGCATCCGCGAACGGCCCGAAAAAGGATCGGAACGAACGCCGAAATTGCTGGTCAGCTTCAGATTTTCGACGGGACGTCCGGTAGGAATATAGACCGTGGCCTGAGCCACACCGGGATTGTCGAGCTTCTTCCAGCTGGAAAAAAGATTGGAGAAGGTGGAGTCCTTGCCGGGAAGGGTCGGCTCATTCGCGAGGCTCAGGTCGTCGCTGTAGGGATCGTCATCGTTGCTGGCAGCAGCGGTCGAGACCGTGTCAGCATGGACGGGAAGCGCGGCCGTGCACAGCGCCATCGCTGCACCAGCGACAACGGTTTTCATGCTCATCGAAAAGCGATGGAACAATCCAGCGAATTTATCGTTGTGATTTCTAACCATAATTAGACACGCGACCCTTATGTTCGCCGAACTGCACCAGCTCGGCGCCATTTGCCTGTTCCCAAAAGCGGATGACCGCCCCCGAGAACCAAGTTGTGCCAGACAAAGGTTAAGAGGCAAGCGGCAGATAATAATCCAGCGTTAAACCGGCCTGTCGACGCGCCGAGTCGTTGAACGGAGGCTTAATCGCACCCCGAAAGTGCTGTTTTACAAGCTTTTGGTAATGATGTTGGGGTGATAGCCCTCTTCGCTTCGTCTCTGTTTGAAACCATTTCGTCCCAAATCCGACATGCCGAATCTCATCGGTCATGATTCGCGTTAACGCTCTTGCCGAAAAAAAATCTCTCGCCGCAGAGAAGCGCTCCACCGTCACCGGCGTGATGTCGAGCGCGCGCGCCTCCAACACCATCGGCACGATCGCCAGCCGCGCGAGCGCGTCGTGCGCCGTAACCTCCGCCGCCTCCCAAAGGCCGTCATGCGCAGGCAGTGCGCCATAATGGCTGCCCAGCTCCCGCAGCCGCCGTTCGAGCAGCGCGAAATGCATCGCTTCTTCCGCGCCCACGCGCAGCCAGTCGCTGACAAACTCTGCCGGAAATTCCGCGCCGAACCGCCCCACGAGATCAAACGCCAGATCGATGGCGACGAATTCGATATGGGCAAGCGCATGCAACATCGCGATGCGGGCGCGTTCCGACCCGCCCTTGCCGCGCTTGGGCATCCTGTTGGGTGGCAGTAACACGGGGTTGTCGGGCCGTGCGGGCCGATCCGGCATCGCCACGTCGAAACGATGCGCTAGCCGCCCTGCCCGCCAGTCGCGCGCCACCGCCCGAGCCCGCATTAGCTTGGCCCGCGGATCTCCGGCTGCAAGCACATCGCGGCATGCAGCAGCAATGGAGAAAGTGGCCTCGGTAGCTTCAGCCAAGCGCCTTTACCGCGTCCAGCACCTCGGCCGCATGCCCCTTCACCTTCACCTTGGGCCAGACGCGCAATATTTTCCCGTCCGCGTCGACCAGGAACGTCGCGCGCGCAACGCCCATATAAGTGCGACCATACATGGATTTTTCGACCCATGTGCCGAACGCCTCGCACACGCCGCCCTCCTCATCGGATGCCAGCAGGACCTTCAGGCCATATTTGTCGCGGAACTTGGCGAGTTTGGCCGGCTTGTCTTTCGACACCCCGACAACTGGCACGCCCGCCTTCGCAAACTCATCAAAAAGCTCGGTGAAATCCTTGGCTTCGTTGGTGCATCCGGGCGTATCGGCCTTGGGATAGAAATAGACGACAAGCGGCTTTCCAGCATAATCGGACAGCGCAAACCCGGTGCCATCTGCGCTCACCAGCTTCACATCGGGTATCGTGTCTTCCGCATCCAGCATCGTTCAATTCTCCTTCATCCCGGCGCTGGCAACGATACCGTTCCAGCAATGCGCCACGCTTTGCCGGGCCGTGTCCAGCTTTGCAAGCAGGTCTCCCCAATCACTCGCCCCGCACCGTTCCGCCACCATCGCCCGCGTCGCTTCGGCAGGCTCGGTTGAATCCGGCGACACCAGCCGCGACATGATGAGGTACCGCGTCAGAATGTCATGCGCCTCCTCCAGTTCAGGCGGCAACAGGCCTTCCCCGGCCAACGCCTTGATCGACGCGGAAAGATCAGGATCAATGCCCGTGCCTCGGGAAAGCTGCGTCACATGGACGAGAAATTCCAGATCCACCAATCCGCCCGGCGCCAGCTTCACATCAAGCGCCCCCGCAGCGGGTTTGTGCTTGGCAATGTCCCCGCGCATTTTTACCGCGTCACGCACCAGCGCATCGGTATCGCGCGGCTCCAGCAAGACATCGCGGATGACCTTCTCTACCGCTGCGCACGCTTCCGCTGATCCGAAAATCGGGCGCGCGCGCGTCAGTGCCAGATGCTCCCAAGTCCAGGCGCTATCCTTTTGATATTTCTCAAAACTGTCGAGACTGGCGGCCAGCAGCCCCTGCGCACCGAACGGCCGCAGGCGGGTATCGACTTCATAGAGCGGCCCGGATGCCGTACGGACGCTGAGCGCCGCTCCCACACGCTGCGCCAGACGGTTGAAATATTGCGTGGCGCCCAGCGGCTTTTCTCCATCCGATTCTACAGAATAATCGCCGGTGAACAGGTAAATCAGATCAAGGTCGGAAGCGTGCGTCATCACGCCGCCGCCAAGCCTCCCCAGTGCCAATATAACCAGTTCTCCGCCCGAAACCGTGCCATGCGTTTTTTCGAATTCGGCGACGGTGGCATCGGCCAGAACGCGCACTGCGGCTTGCGCCAGCAGGCCATAGCCGGCGCCAATCGCGAGTACTTCGCGCGTTCCTGAAACAAGCTGTACGCCAAGCGAGAAGCGGCGCTCTCCAACCTGTTGCCGCACACGGTCAAGCAACAGCTGATAGTCATCGCCGACCTCCCTGATGCGCAATTGCCACTCCAGCTCAGGTAGCGACGGCAAGGGCGCAAGCGCCGAAGGGTCGATCAGGCAATCGAGCAGTTCCGCCCGTCGCGCGAGGGCATCGGCCAGCGGCGGCGCGTGGCTCAGCACATCAACCAGCAGCTCCATGATGGGCGGATTGGCTGCAAGCAGCTTGAACAGGTTGATCGCGGTCGGCAGGCGCTCCACCATGGCTTCGAACCGGTTCAGCGCCAGCACCGGGTCGGGCGCGTGCGACAACCCCCGCATCAATCCGGGCAAAAGAGCTTCCAGCGCGGCAATCGCGGCGGGACTTCGCAGCGCGCGTACAGATCCGTTCCGCCAGCGATCGATCCGTGTCGCTGCCAGCTGCGGTTCGGGAAATCCGATATTGCCAATCTGGTCGGCCAGTTGCTGCAAACCGCCTGACAGGCGTTCAATGGACTGTGCGGGGCTGAGAAGATCGAAATTCGCCCCAACCCAATCGACCTTGGGCCGCAACAGGTCGAGCAATGCCTGTCCGTCGCCCAACCCATCCAGCCGTGCGACCGTGTCGAGCGAGGCGGGATCGATCGGCAATTCATGCGTCTGCCGATCATCCACCATCTGAAGCCGATGTTCGATTGTGCGAAAAAGGACATAGGCCTCATCCAGCTTTTCAGCGACCGAAGCGGCCAGGACGCCATTTTCAGCAAGCGCGCGCAACGCCGCGCGCGTCGCGCCAACGCGCAGCTCTGGATTTCGTCCCCCGTGGATGAGTTGATGCACCTGAGCGAAAAACTCGATCTCGCGAATGCCTCCACGGCCGCGTTTCAGGTCATAGCCGGGGCCAAACTGCTGTCCGCTGGCATAGTGGTCGCGGATGCGGCGGCTGATGTCGAGGATCGCGTCGATTGCTCCAAAATCGAGTGAACGCCTCCATATAAAGGGCCGTATTGACTGGAGAAAATAATTTCCCAGATCGCAATCGCCGGCACAGGCACGCGCGCGGATAAATGCTGCCTGCTCCCACCCCACCGCCAGGCTCTCATAATAGCTGATCGCGGCTTCGACAGGCAAAGCAACCGGCGTTGCCTCGGGCGATGGGCGCAGGCGCAAGTCCACCCGAAATACATATCCATCCGCATCGCGCGCCGACAATATCTCGGTCATCCGGCGGGCCAGTCTGACGGCCGCCTCCACCGGCTCCTCGTTGCTTCGATGCGGCAGGGTGTCCGGATCGAACAAAAGTATGGGATCAATATCGCTGCTGTAATTCAACTCCCCGCTACCCTGCTTGCCCAGCGCAAGCACCGCGAAACCACGGGGCTTCTCATCGGGATATCGCTCGGCGAATGCGGCGTTCAGGGCTTCGTCCAGCGCCGCATCGGCGAAGTCGGTCAACGTCCTCGTGACGCGATCGAGATCCCATGCGCCTGCCAGATCGGCGACCCCTGTGACCAGCGCAATCGCTCCGCGCCGCCAGCGTAAGGATTGCGCTATATCCTTGGCGCTATCTCCGGCGCTACCGGCTGCCCGCCATGCTGCATCTGCGTCGCCGGATCGCAGAAAATCGGCAACTCCCTCGTGCCTTTTGGCCATGCGGTTGAGAAAGGGCGAACAGCCCATCGCCCGTTCCAGCGCCTCTTCCCATTGTGGCGTATCCGGTCCGCACTCAACTGTTGCCATTTGGCCACCCCGCTCTCAACTCAACGATTCATAGGGAACCATGACGCGATAACCGCGTCTTTTCTATCATGAAACAGGAGAAGGAAAAATCTGACCGGGCGAAGAATGTCGGCAAATCTTCCCGATTTGTTCAGACGTTGCTTCCCAAAAGGCACGAAGGCGTGGGGCGCGCACTATTGTCTGCATACCCAGCCGGGCAGAACGGCTCGGTGCCCGGCGACATGATGGCACTGCTGCAACAGCTGGGTTGCTCTGATAAGAGCTAACGAGACAAGATGTAGCGAAAAAACGCGCGCCGATTAGCCCGCGAAATCGCCGCTCAGCCGGTCTACATCCGCCATAATTTCGGCCAAGGCGCCATCGCCGCTCTCCTTGCCGTCGCGGCGAGAAGGCAGCGAACCGTCGTTTAAAACTTGCTCCAGCGCCGTTCGACCTCGTGCAACACGACTTTTGATAGTGCCCACGGCCACGCCACAGATTTCTGCCGCTTCCTCATAGGCAAATCCGCCGGCCCCAACCAGGATAAGCGCCTCGCGCTGCGAGGAGGGAAGCTGCATCAGCCCGCGCTGCAAGTCTGCCAGTTCGACCTGCTTGTCCTGCTCGGCAGGCGCAGCGAGAAGCCTGTCAGCCGTCAGTTCATCCCATTCCCCGCGAAACCGTGAGCGGCGCATTTGAGAGAGGAAATGGTTGCGCAATATGATGAACGTCCATGCGCGCATATTAGTGCCCGCCTGAAAGCGTTCCCGCGCGGCCCATGCCTTCATCAGGGTCTCCTGAACGAGGTCGTCGGCAAGATCGCGGGAGCCTGACAGCGACCGGGCAAAGGCACGCAGATGGGGAATGACAGCAGCCAGTTCGCTCTTGAACTCCCCATCGCTCAACGCCTGCTGTCTTGGCTCAGGCTCTTCTGTCATATCGTTCATTCAAGTCCCCAGGACGATAAGGCGGCTGCCTTCGATGGCCGCGAAAACGACATCGCGTCTTTCGCACGTCATGCATTAACGCGGGATGGCCAAGCCGGTTCCCGTCTTGCATCTGACACGCACGATCGCGGCATGTCGCGCAAAGCGCATGAGCGCCAGGCCATATTCGACGGTCTAATCAGGCAGGGCTGGTCGCTGCGTCGAAAAACAGCGCCTGGGCAATGGCTGCCTTGACCGTCGACCGCTGGAACGGCTTCGTGATCAGGAAGGTTGGCTCGGGGCGTTCGCCCGTCAACAACCGTTCCGGAAAGGCGGTAATGAAAATCACCGGCACGGAAAATTCGGCCAATATGTCCTTCACTGCGTCGATCCCGCTCGAATCGTCCGCCAATTGGATGTCGGCCAGCACGAGGCCCGGACGATGCTGCAGGGCCATCTGGACGGCTTCGTCGCGCGTCACGGCAATGCCAGTAACCTCATGCCCCATATCACGCACGATCATTTCGATATCCATCGCGATGATGGGTTCATCCTCAATGATGAGGACCTCAGCCCGCGTCTGCCGGTCGATCTCGTTTAGAGCGGCGTTGACGTACGATTCCACGTTCGCCGCATCCACGCCGATGATGTATCCCGCGTCCGATTGGCTGAACCCCTCCATCGCCGTCAAAAGCAGCGCCTGCCGTGGCATGGGCTCGACGCGGGCCAGACGCGCCTTGGCGATGGCCTGCCTATCATCCTCGGTCGCGACCGCGAAACGCCCGTCTTCCATGTTCGTGGAAGACCAGATCGCGTGGAATGTCCGGTAGAGCCCCAGTCGTGCATCGACGTCGGCGGGGAATTCGTCCGGCGCAGCAACAATGGCCTCAAGCGCGGCCCTGACATAGGCGTCGCCTTGCGATTGGCTGCCCGTGAGCGCACGCGCATAACGCCGCAAAAAAGGCAGATGAGGGTAGAGTTGTTCGCCCAGTGACATAAAAATATTTCTCCCGTTGCGTATAAATGTGCATCACCGGGCGTGAGCGACGGTGGTGCAATTCAAGCGCTTGAACATCGTTTATCATCTTGCCCGAAAACGCAATGATCCGAAGATTTCCCCCTCTCACGTGCGGTTCAATGTATCAAAATGCACTAAACGATATTTGCATGGAACCATCGAGGCGCGAAATGGTTTCACACGGAGCTACAATATTCTTATGACGGGTACGGTTGGAAAAGAACCTGTGCTCTGTAGCATCGAAAACCCCTGGCAACCGGGAAACTTCTCTCGGATTGTCAGCGAGCAGTTAGGTTATTTGGGAGGCGCACTGCGCTGAATTGACGATCAGGTTTCGATGGTCGAACAAAGCGTAGTCGGGCGTTGCGGGAATGCTTGAATGATGAACGACGGAACAGAAACGCCGAAGAGCAACATTTCAAACGCGGACGAGGGGCAAGGAGAGCTTAGCACAGGCAGCTCTTCGCCCTCTCCCGGCAATTCCCTGCCCCCCACGAATGAAGAGGCGGATCTTGGGAACGCCCTGCGCAATGTTTATCAACAGACTGTTGAGGAGGATATTCCTCAGGAGATGTTGGATTTGCTCAATCGCCTGGGTTGATCGACCAAGACAGTGGAAAATGCCGCCCCCGGACGCGGGGGCAAAGAGTAGCTGATGACGAACTTTCGTTTCTCCCCCGGGCCCCATGCTGCGCAAGCCACAGGTTGGCTGCGGGGAACCCCGGCAAAAGTTTTTTTTGTCATCATTTTGGCTTTGCTGCCGCTGGCGGTGGCGGCCATTATTTCAAACTGGCAGTCGATACGGTCCGGTGAACTCCAACAGGCAGAGCTGACGACAGCCGCCGCGCGACAAAGCGCCAACCAACTCGCCTCCGACATTAATGCCATTCGTACCGCGCAAACGCTGACGGCAACCGTCTTGGCAACCGAGCAAGACCCCGGCAATGTCTGCGAACGAATGCAGCAATTATTTGCATCGATGGCAGGAAAAAATGGCGTAAATGCTGCAATCTTTGATCGCAACGGCGCTATCATCTGCAAAACGAAGAACGGCGCGGCTATACCAGATGAAATCGGCTCCCGTTATTTTGGCAGCGCAGATCTCTCACTGGCTCCCGACCTTGACGGTCTGCTGATACGCGCCGTCAGCCGCAATGGCCGGCTGACCGCCGTGGCGTTGTATAGACGGGAAGCCTTGGGTCAGCTGGTTAGCGGGAATGTTGCCCATTCGGATCAGTCGATCGCCATAGAACAGCGTGATCAGAAGCTGTTGCTTGGCGGCAACCTGAGTCACGAGCAGAACCATGGCGCCCCTGGAACGTTGGCCCGCGTACCGGTGGGCGACAGTGAGGTTTCAATTGTCATCGAGGTAGACGCAACCGGCGAAGGGGCAAAAACGCTGTCGCTCCTAATGCCGTTGCTCCTATGGCTTGCGGCCGGGTTCTTGGGCTGGCTGGTTGTCCGGTGGACCTTGATCGAACCTCTGATAGCGCTGCGCGATACGGTCGCCGATTATAGCCCAGGCAGCATCATTCACCCGCCCCCAATGCCTAAAATGGCGTCGGGCGAGATTGTGGAACTGGGCCGGGCTTTTCACGAAATGAGCGAAGATGTCGCCGAGCATGAAGAGGAAATGCGCGAGGCGCTGGAGCGGCAAACACAGCTGACGCGCGAAGTGCATCACCGCGTCAAAAATAACCTGCAGATCATTTCCAGTCTGATCAGCCTGCACTGGCGCGCCGCACCTGATCAGCAGACCGGCAATGCCTATCTTTCAATCCAGCGCCGGGTCGATGCCCTCGCCGTGGTCCAACGCAATCATTACGCCGAGCTAGATGAAGGACGCGGTGTTCGCGCTAGCGCGATGATGAACGAGATTGCCACCGGGCTCAAAACCTCGGCGCAGATCCAGAGCAACATCAATCTGGAAATCGCGCTGCGGTGCGACGACGTTTATTTGCATCAGGATGTTGCCGCGCCCATTGCCTTCATGACGGCAGAGCTCGCTGACCTCGTCATTGCGCTGGAAACCGGCGGCAGGCTCAACATCTCCCTGATCCGCCTTGATGATGACCCGGGCCGTGTCCGGTTCACGGTAGAGTCACCGGCCTTCCGCCGGGCGAGTTCATCGGATGAGAGTAAGGTCGCACTGTATGAGCGCATATTGCTCGGTCTCTCGCGTCAGCTGCGTACGCCGCTCGACCATGATATCGAGAAAGGAAAATATTGCGTGGTCGTACCGGTAACCGGCTAACGTCTCGCGTTCATTTCACGCGATAACGGTCGTGAAAAGACGCCTGAAATGCATCGAAGCGCTGTTCGGCAATCGCGCTCCGGATACGCGCCATCAGATCCTGATAAAAATGAATATTGTGCTGGGTCATCAGCATTGCGCCCAATATCTCTTTGGATTTTACCAGATGATGCAGATATGCCCGACTCCAACCGGCGCACACCGGGCAGCCGCATTCGGGGTCGAGCGGACCGGAATCTTCGGCGAACTTGGCATTGCGAATATTGAGTGGGCCGCTCCAGGTAAAGGCCTGACCGTTTCTGCCTGAACGCGTCGGCAGGACGCAGTCGAACATATCGATCCCGCGCGCAACCGCGCCCACAATATCGTCCGGTTTGCCGACACCCATCAGATAGCGTGGCTTATCGGTCGGCAACTGGTCGCAGGCAAAGTCCAGCGTCGCGAACATGGCCTCCTGCCCTTCGCCAACGGCCAGGCCGCCGACTGCATAGCCGTCAAATCCAATATCGATCAGCGCGTCTGCCGATTCCTTGCGCAGCCCCTCGTTCAACGCGCCCTGCTGGATACCGAACAGAGCGGCACGCTCGGCATGAGCGCCGCCCGCATCAAAGGCAGCGCGGGATCGCTTTGCCCAGCGCATCGAGCGCGCCATCGCCTCGGCCTGCTCGCTATGGCTGGTCGTCGTGGGCACCAGCTCGTCGAACGCCATCACGATGTCGCTGCCCAGCAACCGCTGAATTTCCATCGACCGTTCCGGGCTGAGCATATGCCGCGATCCGTCGATGTGACTTGCGAACGCGACCCCCTCCTCACTGCGCTTGGTCAGCGCAGACAGGCTCATCACCTGATAACCGCCGCTGTCGGTCAGGATGGGCCGGTCCCAACCCATGAATGTGTGCAGGCCGCCCAGTGCCGCAATACGCTCCGCGCCCGGCCGCAGCATCAGGTGATAGGTATTGCCCAGAATGATGTCGGCCCCGGCGGCGCGTACCTCCGCCGGGCGCAACCCCTTGACCGTCGCCGCTGTGCCTACCGGCATGAATGTGGGCGTACGGATATCGCCGCGCCGCATGTTGACGACGCCGGTGCGTGCCTTGCCCTGCGTGGCGGAGATGGCAAAAGAAAAGCGGGGACGGTCCATGAGCGCCGCCCATATCGTCTGTCCGGGCGAATGTCAGCCCGGCATATGCTTTCAGGCGATATGGCCCGGCAAAAAGTGCAGTAGCCCCGACGGAGGGCCAAAATTGTCAACGCGACGATATCGGCCGATGAACTGCATGCAGTCGGACGACAGACGTAGCGGCCAGCCCATTCCCTCATCGGTATGCAGAATCAGCGTGACCTGCTTTTTATCGCGATATTTCCGAATCATACAGCCAGCGATAATTGCGGAAGGTTAGGAAAAGGTTCCTGGCCGCCTGCTTCCATTCCATACCGCCCGACTGTTGCCAGTTTACCATAAAAGTTAACAAATATCAGATTTTATTGTTGTTTTTCAGACACAGAATAGCGACAAAATGGTTAACACCCAGCAATTTGGCCTTAACTCTCGTTGCGTTGCAAGGGCTTCCCATGTTCCCTGTCACCGTTGGTTTTGAAGACAATTAAGTGGGGCAAATCATGGAAGAAGTTCGGCTCGATGCGCTGAATGCAAAAAGCGAGGACGGGTCGTTAATGACAGACGAAACTCAAGCCTTGCCGAACACGCCGCAGCCTAGTCTGGCCCACGGTATTGGTGAGGCACACCATGGAACTGATGGGGATAGTTTTGTTCAGGATCGGGCGCCGGACACCTATTTCAACCTCCCGGGCCAATCCAAATTGTTCGACCTGGGGCAGATTGACGTTACCTGGGAAGCGGAACTGGGGACATTGTGGGCGTTCATCACGCCGCTGGACCGGCCCAACTATAATCTGGGGCTGCTGCGCGATACGATGGCTTGGCAGATGGAATCCAAGAAGGTTTTCGAACAACGTCCCGATGCGCTGCAATATATGGTGCTTGGCTCGCGTTTCCCCGGTGTCTTCAATCTGGGCGGCGACCTCGAAATGTTCGCCCGCTGTATTGAGAATCAGGATCGCGAGACCCTGCGACAGTACAGCCACCTCTGCGTGGATATCGTAGACCGCGTCTGGAACTGCAACGACATGCCGGTCATCAACATTGGTCTGGCGCAAGGCGACGCATTGGGCGGCGGCTTCGAGGCGTTGATGTGCTTCGACGTGATCATCGCGGAAAAACAGGCGCGTTTCGGGCTGCCAGAGGTTTTGTTCGGGCTATTCCCGGGAATGGGTGCTTACTCTATTCTCGCACGGAAACTGGGTCACGCGGTTGCCGAGCGTATGATCCTGTCCGGCAAGGTCTATTCTGCTGAAGAGATGCACGAAATGGGAGTCATCACGCACCTTGCCGAGCCTGGGGAAGGCGAAGACATGGCCCGCGACTACATACAGTCCAACCGCGAACGGCATGCCGGGCAGCTCGGCGTTTATCGCGCGGGACGCAGGGTCAACGCCATCGATCTGGCGGAGCTTCGCGACATCGTGGACGGCTGGGTCGATACCGCGATGAAGCTTACGGACCGGGATCTGAAAATGATGCGCCGGCTGGCTGCCGCGCAAACTCGCCTGCATCGCCGGTAAAGTACCGCCGATAAGCCCAAAGCCACCGATCAGGCGCGACGCAAAGCCATCTCCATGGCCTTGGCGGAAATTGCCTCGTCGATCGTAACATGGTGCTGGACCATCTCGGTCGCCTTAGCCGCCGCCAATGGTTCGGCCATCAGATAACCCTGAACATTGTGAAGCCCGGCAGCGCGCGCATATTCCAGCTGCTCAATGGTTTCGATGCCTTCTGCGACGATTTCCATATCAAGCGAGTCCGCGAGATAGCCGACAGCGCGCACGATCGCCTGATCCTCAGGGCTTACTACGATCCCGTTCATGAAGCTGCGATCGATCTTGATCCCGTCAAAGCTGTAGGAGCGCAGGTAGCTGAGCGACGAATAGCCGGTCCCGAAGTCATCGAGCACCAGTCGCAAACCAATCTTCTGCAACTCACGCAACATCTGGTGGGTTTGGCCGTCATCGTGCAGGAAGATCGACTCGGTCACCTCCAGCTCAACCCTGCGCGCGGCGATACCGGTCCGCATAAGCGATCCAATGATAGCACCCGGCAGCTCTCCCGACCGCAGAGAAGCTGGTGAAATATTGATCGCAACCCGAACATCCTCAGGCCATTGGGCTGCCTCCCGACACGCATTTTCAATCACCCAGTGGGTCATTTCCTCAATCGCGCCCGTACTCTCGGCAATAGGAATGAATTCCACCGGCGAAACCATACCCAGCGTCGGGTGGTTCCAGCGCAGCAGCGCTTCGCAAATAGCGATCCTGCCGCTCTTCACATCGAAAATCGGCTGATACTTGATCAGCAGCTCGTCATTCTCGATGGCGCGACGTAGCCCGGTTTCGAGTTCATGAATGCGATGGAAACGCTCTTTCATCGACCAGGCGAAGCTGATCGCCTGCTTGCGCCCCTGTGCCTTGGCTTCGTAAAGTGCGAGGTCCGCATGCTGCATGAGTTCTTCCGCATCGCGACCATCCTGCGGGCCTACCGCGATGCCAGCGGAAAACGTGATGACAAGATGATGCTCGCCAACATCTATGCCATGCGAAAAGGCTTCCATAACCTCATTCGCAATCGCCTGCGCCGAAACGCGATTGATGCCCGGGCACAGGACGACGAATTCGTCACCGCCAAAGCGCGCTATATGACCCCGGCCATCCAGAACATAGGAGAGACGATCCGTCACCGCACGCAAGAGCGCGTCGCCAACAATGTGCCCTAGCGAATCGTTGATTTCCTTGAACCGGTCGAGATCGAGCCACAAAATCGCCAGTGCATCGTGGCTGCGCCGGTTGGCATCGAACAATTCGCGCAGCCGCATCTGCATGGCCATGCGATTTTCGACGCCGGTCAGGCTGTCATAGCGGGCCAGCCGCTCAAATTTGTCGGCCAGCATCGATTTTTCCTGCTTGCCGCGCAATGCCTCCACCACGATGCGATGTGTCGTTGTGGTGATGTCGCGCATCGCAAGGACCATGATCGCAAGCACGATCGCAAGCACGCGATAGCCGAAATGCCCTTCCAGCCAAAGCCCCAGCGCGGTCGGCAAAATCGCAAGACAGGTCTGACCAACCGCAATTTTTACGCGGCCCGCATTGCGGCCAGATATACCGGCGCCATAACCGGTGGCCAGCGCGACAGACAGGATATGGAGCGCTGGATCGTCCGACCGGAGCAGGGTGACAAGCGCCATGATGCCCAACATGCCGGCATAGGCCCACGCACCCAGCTCATAGGCCACTTCCCAGCCCAGATAGGTCTTCGCCTCGCCCGATTTCAGTTTGCGGTAATAGACAATGGCCGAAACCGTACGCGCCATAGCGATAAGGGAGATGATGACGGCACAGCCTGTCATCACGGAATCGTGGGAAATTCTGGCTATCGCGATACTGAGGAAAAGCCCTGACAGCGCACCAATGCCCAAGGACGTTGGAGACGCGTACAGGCTCTCGACGAGCGCACGACGAATATCGGCCTCATGCGAGTCAGTGCCAGCGATTTTCGCCAGCAAATGTCTGCCCAGTCTACGCAAATTGCGTCTCCACGTCCCGCAACAGCGTATGACGGCAGAGACTTGATAATTTGTTAACCGCTCAAAAGCGCGTCGAACCGGGGATTAGCGGTCAGTCGGTCAGGGAAGGAGCAGGCTCGAGTCGCCATAACTGTAGAAGCGATAGCCGCCTTCGATTGCATGGGCGTACGCCGCCTGCATCCGCTCCAATCCCATCAGTGCACTGACCAGCATGAACAATGTGGACTTGGGCAGGTGGAAGTTCGTTATCAAGCCGTCAATTGCTCTGAACCGATACCCCGGAGTGATGAAGATGCGCGTTTCTCCTGTCCATGGCTGGATCCGGCCATCTTCGTCCGCTGCGCTTTCGATCACGCGAAGCGACGTCGTTCCTACCGAGATGATGCGCCCTCCATCCGCGCGTACCTGATTGAGCCGTTTCGCGGTCTCTTCGCCGATGCTGCCCCATTCGGCATGCATGCGATGATCGCTGGTGTCATCGGCCTTGACCGGAAGGAATGTACCCGCCCCCACATGCAATGTGACGGTCTCAATGCCGACACCTCGCCCTTTAATGCGCTCGATCAGGTCCGGCGTGAAATGCAGTGCGGCCGTTGGCGCGGCCACGGCCCCGTCTTCGCGTGCGAACATCGTTTGATAATCGCTGCGATCACGTTCATCGACGGGGCGTTTACCCGCGATATAGGGCGGCAACGGCATGGTCCCTGCCCGCTCCAACAGCAGCTCGACCGGCTCGTCGCCTTCGAAATACAGCGTGAACCCGCCCTCATCGTCACGACCTTCGGCCAGCGCGGTCACGTCCTTCCCGAAATCGATCCGGTCGCCTTGCCTTAGCCGTTTGGCGTTGCGGACAAAGGCCTGCCAGCGCCGCAAATCCAGGCGCTTGTGCAACGTCGCGCCGATCCTGGCTTCACCCCGCCGCCCTTCGAGTTGCGCCGGAATGACCCGCGTGTCGTTGAAGACCAGACAATCGCGCGCGTTCAGGATATCGGGCAGGTCGCGCACGATCGCATCGCGCCGGTCATCACCGTTCAGCACCAGCATCCGCGCGGAATCGCGCGGATTGGCGGGGCGTAGCGCAATATGCTCCGAAGGGAGTTCGAAATCGAAAAGGGCGACGTCCATCGGTCCGCCTTACCCGGCACACATGTCGATGTCAGCCGGCCGTTTCCATTCGAGCCGAGATGATCTTGGTCGGATCCGCCGGCGGCTCACCCTTTGCGATAGCATCGACATATTGCATGCCATCGATCACCCTGCCCAACACGGTATATTTATGATCGAGCTGCATCCGCGGCATCAGCATGATGAAAAACTGGCTGTTCGCGCTATCCTCGGATTCCGAACGCGCCATTGATAGCGCACCTCTGACATGGGGCAGTTCGCTGAACTCTGCCTTCAGGTCAGGCTCGGTCGAGCCGCCGGTTCCATCGCCATTGGGGTCGCCCCCCTGAGCCATGAATCCATCGATCACGCGATGGAAAATCAGGCCGTTGTAAAAACCGCGATTGGTCAGCTCCTTGATGCGGGCGACATGATGAGGCGCAACATCCTCACGCAGCTGGATACGAACCGTGCCGCCATTTGAAAGGGTCAGGTCCCAGACATTCGCCTTGTCGAGCGGAATCATCGCGGGAGGAACCTTTTTGGGTTCATCCTTTCTCAACTCCTCGGCCTGGTCGCGCGCGCGCGCCACACGCTCCGCCTTTTCCATTTCCTCGGCCTGCCCGCGCCCCTGCGCATAGGCGACGCCAGCGCTGGCCATCATGCAAGCGGCCATCGACAGGGCAACGGGCCGTGTCAGGAATATGAACTTCATCGAGAAACTCTCCGCGAACGAATCTTTATGGTTAAACGCGATAGGGGATTGCAACTGAACCGGCAATGACCCTCATGTCCCCTTGCGGCCGAGCGCATCTACACGCGCAATTACCTCATCACACACTTGCGGACTGACAAACCGGTTGATCGGCCCGCCATACAGCGCGATCTCCTTGACCAGCCGCGATGCGATCGGTTGTAGTGACACGTCCGCCATCAGGAAGACCGTTTCTACGCGGTCGTTGATCTGCTGGTTCATGCCCGCCATCTGATATTCATATTCAAAATCGGCGACAGCACGAAGACCGCGAATGATAACGCTTGCTTTCTGGCTATCAGCGAAGTCCATCAACAGCGCGTCGAAGGCAACCACTTCGATATCCGTACTGATGGTGGCGCACTCGCGCCGTACCATGGCCAGCCGCTCGTCGAGCGAAAACATCGGAGATTTACTGGGGTTTGTCGTCACCCCGATGATAAGCCGGTCAACCAGCTTCGCGCCGCGGCGGATAATATCCATATGCCCCAGAGTGATGGGGTCGAAGGTTCCCGGATATACACCGGTCCGTGCCTGCGTCATCGTTCAGCGATCCCTTTCGATTATATAGTCGGCGATGGCGCGCAATAACGCGGCCCGTTCGTCGAACTGATGCAGGTGCGCCTTCGCCTGCTCCACCAGCATGTGCGCCTGCTGTCGCGCGCGCTCCACACCCAGCAGGGAAACAAATGTCTGCTTGCCTGCCGCCGCATCCTTGCCCAGCGCCTTGCCTGCCCGCTCCGGATCGCCTTCTACATCAAGCAGGTCGTCGGCGATCTGGAAAGCGAGCCCAATATCATGAGCATATCCGTGCAATCCGGTACGCCCTTCTACCGGAAGGTGCGCCATGATGGCGGCTGCCTCCACGCAAAAGCCGATAATGGCGCCGGTCTTGAGTTGTTGCATGCGGGTGACGGTTGGCAAGTCGAACGGCTCCGCCTCGGCCACCAGGTCCATCATCTGCCCGCCCGCCATGCCGCTGGGACCGCTCGCCAGCGCCAGCGCACGGACCAGTTCGCAACGGACAAATGGATCTGGGTGAGTCTGTTCGTCGGCCAGAATGGCGAAAGCCAGATCATGCAGGCAATCACCCGCCAGAATGGCCGTCGCTTCGTCGAACGCCCTGTGAACGGTCGGCTTGCCGCGCCGCAGATCGTCGTCGTCCATCGCAGGCAGATCGTCGTGCACGAGACTGTAAACATGAATCGCCTCGACCGCCATGCCGACGCGGACCACCTGCTGCGGGTCGAGACTGAAAAGATCTCCTGTCGCCTTGACCAAAAGCGGTCGCAACCGTTTACCGCCCCCAATCGCCGCGTGGCGCATGGCCTCAAACAGTTTCCGGCGTGGATCGTCGGGAAGCGTCAGCAGCTTTTCGAACGCCCGATCGATCTCGGCAGCCATATCGGACGCCGCCTTCCTGAGCATCGCATTGTCGCCGTTTCTGGCTCCCGCGCTGGTCATAATTGCGTCAGCCTGCATCAAAGGCCTGACTGCCAGCCGGGTTGCCACCGGCGTCGACCGTCAGTTTTTCGATCCGCGCCTCTGCGTCCGCCAGCCTTTTCTGGCATTGCGCGCGCAGCCGTTCACCGCGGGAATAAAGAGCAATGGAATCGTCGAGCGGCACATCTCCGCGTTCGAGCTTTTGAACAATTGTTTCCAGCTCTCGAAGCGCCTCTTCGAATGTCAATGCGTCGGGTGCTTCTTCTGTCATCTCTCGTGCCTTCATGTTGCGAACAGCTTTGACGTTGGCCGCGCTTATGGTCAAGTGGCAGCCACTTTACCGGCAGGTTTCACAGAAGTGCAAAATTTGCCGGCTAAGTGCCGCGGCAAATCAAGTTTGGGGTGAAGTCATGCGAGCCCCGGGGTCTCCGCTTCGAAATTTAGAGGGGTCAATCCGCCTAGGGGATTGACGGGAATGCTGCACCTGCACATAGAGGAACCGCTATGAAAACTTTTCTCTCCCTGATCGCCTTGCCTGCACTTGCACTGGTCGCGGGCTGTAACAATGAACCTGAACAGATCGGCGGCGGTACCATCGATCCGATGGAAGCGGAGCTGGCCAACGCCGCTCCCGTCGAACTGCCTCCCATGGTGACCCGCAGCGAAACCTATCGCTGCAAGGACAGTTCGCTGGTCTTCATCGACTATATGTCGGATGACAAGACCGCCATGATCCGCACCGAAAAGGACGGCACCGCTACGGCGCTGACGATGGCGGAAGCCGGCAAACCCTATACCGCAGAAGGCGGGTATGCGCTGAGCGGCAACGGTGACGTGGTCGATGTCACGCTGCCGGGCAAGGGCGCGCAGAGCTGCAAATCCTGACGCCAATCCACTGACTGTTTTCGCAATGGGCTGGACGCTGCACCGTCCGGCCCAATTTTTTTGTTCGGCAAAGGCATAATTTATCGCGCAAAACAGTTCCCACCACGCCGCAACTTGATTAAGGGCGGGCCATGACTGATACAGCGACCGCATCTGCCATCACGCCCGAAATCGTTGCCGAGCATGGGCTTTCGCCGGAAGAGTATGAGCGCGTTTTGAGCGCGCTGGGGCGCGAGCCCAATCTAACGGAGCTTGGCATCTTCTCCGTAATGTGGTCGGAGCATTGCAGCTACAAGTCCAGCCGCATCCATCTTAAGAAGCTGCCGACCGAAGGGCCGCAGGTCATTTGCGGCCCGGGCGAGAATGCGGGCGTCGTCGATATCGGCGATGGACAGGCCGCCATCTTCAAGATGGAGAGCCACAACCACCCGAGCTACATCGAACCCTATCAGGGCGCGGCAACCGGCGTGGGCGGCATCTTGCGCGACGTGTTCACCATGGGCGCGCGCCCCATCGCCAATATGAACGCGCTACGTTTCGGCAGGCCCGACCACCCGAAGATGCGCCACCTGATCAGCGGCGTCGTGCGCGGCATCGGCGGCTATGGCAATTGCGTCGGCGTGCCAACCGTTGGTGGCGAGGTCAATTTTGACAAGGCCTATGACGGCAACATCCTTGTCAACGCGATGACCGTGGGTGTCGCGGACACCGACAAGATCTTCTATTCCGCGGCCAGCGGCGTGGGCAATCCGATCGTCTATGTCGGTTCGAAGACCGGTCGCGACGGCATTCACGGCGCGACCATGGCGTCTGCCGACTTTGGCGAGGACAGCGAAGAAAAGCGCCCGACCGTTCAGGTCGGCGACCCGTTCACCGAAAAGCTGCTGATCGAGGCATGCCTTGAACTGATGGCGTCTGATGCCATCGTCGCCATTCAGGATATGGGCGCGGCAGGTCTCACTTCTTCCTCTGTCGAAATGGCGTCCAAGGGCGGCGTCGGCATCCGGCTGGACATGGATATGGTGCCGCAGCGTGAAACCGGCATGACCGCCTATGAGATGATGCTGTCGGAAAGCCAGGAACGCATGCTGATGGTGCTTCAGCCCGGCAAGGAGCCGATGGCCGAAGCCATCTTCCGCAAGTGGGAACTGGACTTTGCCGTCATCGGCGAAGTCACCGACACCGGGCGCATGGTGCTCGTCCATCAGGGCGAGACCGTATGCGACATCCCGCTCGCGCCGCTGGCCGACGATGCGCCGCTCTACGACCGCCCGCATGTGCCGACGCCCAAGCGCGCCGCGCTCACTGATATTCCGGCCAGTGCCGATATGGGCGCAGACCTCATTCGCCTGATGGGCTCTCCCGACATTGCCTCCCGTCGCTGGATCTGGGAGCAATATGACAACAAGGTTGGCAGCGACACGGTGCAGGCACCTGGCGGCGACGCCGCGGTCGTACGCGTACACGGCACGGACAAGGCGATAGCGATCAGCACTGATTGCACGCCGCGCTATTGCTTCGCCGATCCGGTAGAGGGCGGCAAGCAAGCGGTCGCCGAATGCTGGCGCAATATTACCTCGGTCGGCGCAAAGCCGCTCGCCATCACCAACTGCCTCAATTTCGCCAACCCGCAGCGCCCGGAAATCATGGGCCAGATCGTCGGCGCACTCGAAGGCATGGGCGATGCCTGCCGCGCGCTCGACTTCCCGATCGTCTCTGGCAATGTGTCGCTGTACAATGAGAGCAAGGCGACTGGCGGCGGATCGGCGATTTTGCCCACACCTGCAATCGGCGGCATCGGCCTGATGGCGGACTGGCGCAAGGCCGTCACCGTCGCATTCAAGGACGCAGGCGACGTCATCATCGCGGTTGGGTCATGGGGGCAGCATCTTGGCCAGTCCATCTGGCTGCGCGAATGCCATGGGCTGGAGGGTGCCGAGGCCGGGCCGCCGCCGCCCGTCGATCTGGCTGTCGAGCGCAAGACCGGCGACTTCATCCGTGCGCATATCGACAATGGCGCGATCACCGCCTGCCATGACGTGTCCGACGGCGGCCTTGCCGTCACGCTCGCGGAAATGGCGCTCGCGGGCAATATCGGCGCGATGATCCAGGCGCATGACGCGGACGAACCCTTCGCCGACGCGCGCGCCTTCTTCGCCGAAGACCAGGGCACCTATGTCGTGACCGTCAGCGACGCCGCGCTCGCGACCTTCCTCGCCGAAGCCGACAAATCCGGTATCGCCGTCCAGCCCATCGGCCGCACCTGCGGCACCCGCCTCGTCTTCGAACTGGCCGACAGCGACCACGCCATCTCCCTCACCGACCTGCGCACCGCGCATGAGGGCTTTTTCCCGAAGCTGATGGACGAATAGCAGCTGAAAATATTCCGCCCGCATCGGGCGCTAACATCCTCGCCGATTGTAAACCGGCATCGGCCGTGCTAATCCCCGCTCGTCATCTGGGGAGTAGCCCGCCGACTTCGCGCGGCTCCCTGCGTCAACATACTTGATCTAGCGATCATGGCGCAGGGGAACGGTCATCCGTTTGGGCAAGACCAATGACATCAGACTTCCGTCCGGCCGGGCGGGAAGTGTGGTGTCGTTGCAGTCTTACAGCCCGGCCCGGAGAGTATTCATGGAAGCCTTTTTTACGTCCACCGCCGTGGTGGCGCTCGCCGAAATCGGTGACAAGACAATGTTGCTTGCGATCGTTCTGGCAACACGCTTTCGCAAGCCGATGCCTATCGTCTTCGGCATTTTGTTCGCGACGCTGGCGAATCACGGAATTGCCGCCTTTATCGGTCAATCAATTGCCAACATTCTGGAAGGCATATGGTTTCGATATGCGGTCGGGGCCAGCTTCATAGCCATGGCGCTGTGGACACTCATACCTGACAAACTCGATGAAGAAGAGCAGAAGCAGGCGGCATTCGGAGCCTTTCTTACGACCCTCGTTTCCTTTTTCATCGTGGAAATCGGCGACAAAACCCAAATTGCTACTATCGCCCTGGGCGCACAATTCCAGAATGTTCTACTCGTCACTCTGGGTACCACCATGGGTATGATGCTGGCGAATGTTCCGGCTGTCTATTTCGGCAACAAAATCGTCGAACTCGTTCCACTCAAATTGGTACGCATAATTGCGGCGTTGCTGTTCCTCATAATCGGCATCTGGGTCACCGGAGAGACGATGGGGGCATTGCGATAGGCAGCCCCACATTCCGGTCACCCCACCGCCGTCACGCGGCAGAAGGCGACGTGATAGGTGCACTGCCCACCCGCCTTGTCGAACGCGCGCATCACCTTGCGCATCTGCCCCGCTGACAGCGGCGTGCGCCCCTCTACCGGCACGGTCGCGCCGATGCCTTTGAGGTGCGTCAGTAGCCCCCTCGCCCCGCCAAAATCATGGGGATATTCTTCCTCGAACAGGAACGCGTCGGCGTGGAGCGCCAGCATTGCGCGCAAATCCTCAATGGACGGATAGAGCGGCGTCCCCGCTTCCAGATCATAGACCTCATGCGCGGTGCGCCACTCATGAAAGCTGCGCTGCGCCATCGTTGCGAACATCAGCGTCCCACCCGGCTTCAACAACCCTGCAAGCCGGTCGAGCGCGCGCGGCAGGTCAGCAAACCACTGGAAGGTGAGACTGGACGCGATCAGATCGAACCATGGCGCGTCAAAGCCCGGCATTTCGCCGTCCATCGCCAGAAACTGCGCGCCGGTATCTCCGCCCTTCTCGGCGATCACAATCATTTCCGGCGAGATATCGGTCGCGACAATTTCGGCGTCGGGGAACAGACTGCGCAGGTGACGCGTCAGCAATCCGGTGCCGCAGCCGATCTCCAATATGCGCAGCCTTCCGCCCGGAACCGTGCGCAACGGCTGATGCCGCAGCAGATTGGCGAGCGTCGCCGCAACAATGCGCTGCACACTGGCATTATCCTCATAATGCGAAGCGGCCTGCCCAAAGGCTCTGCCAATACGGTGCGTGCGTGCATCAATCATGGAGTCTGTAATTACGTGATTTCCGAGCCATCATATGATTCCATATGACCTGAAATCACTTTATGCCCCCTATTCCCAATTACGCCAAAGGTGAAGCGCCGATCATGTCCGAAACCGTCCCAGTCTATTCCGCGCCTCCGGGCCGCAACCGGTCAATGGACATTGCACGCGGTTTTGCGGTGATGGGCATATTGCTGATGAACATCATTGCCTTCACCATGCCGGAGGCCGCCTATTTCAATCCGAACGCATGGGGCGGCACGTCGCTTGCGGACCGCATCGCATGGGCGCTGTCCTTCATCCTGATCGACGGCAAGATGCGCGGACTGTTCTCGCTGCTGTTCGGCGCGAGCATGCTGATGCTGATGGACCGGACGGAGATTTCAGGTGGCAATGGGCGGCACAGGCACATGGTCCGCTGTGCCTGGCTATTGGCGTTCGGCATCGCCCATTATCTGCTGCTGTGGTGGGGCGATATCCTCGCGCTCTATGCCATTGTCGGCCTCGTCGCGATGCTGTTCGCGGGCAAGGAACCGCTGGCGCTCGTCAAACTCGCCTTCCTCGCCTTCGGCATCCATTTTCTGATCGTCACATTGCTGATGCTCGCCCTCTATCATGGGCAGGGGGCGGTGACAGCACCGGATACAGACGCTTCTGACGTACGCAAATGGGCCGCCGTGCTGGACAGCATAGGCCGCCCAGGCAGTGACTCCATCACTGACGAGATCGCCCTCTATCGCGGCAGCTTGCAGGACATTGTCGCCGACAAGGCCAGCCATTATGTCAGCTGGGCGGTCTCGGGCATCAAATATATGGGGCTCGATACGCTGGGCTTCATGCTGCTGGGCATGGCGATGCTGAAGGGCGGCTTCCTGACCGGAAAATGGCCGCGTGAAAATTATGCCGGCACGGCGCGGCACTGTTTCCTGATCGGCATTCCGCCGATGATCGCGCTGGCCATCTGGGCATGGGTCAGCGGTTTCGACACCGTCACCACTTTCGGCCCGGTGTTCGCATGGTCGTTTCCGTTCCGCATTCCGCTGACCGTCGGGTTGGCCGCGCTGATCTTTGCAACGATTGTCGGCAGGGAACCCGGTGCGTTCCTGACCCGAGTGGAAGCGGCCGGTCGCATGTCGCTCAGCAATTATCTGGGCACCAGCCTTGTCATGACGGCGCTGTTTTACGGCTGGGGTCTGGGCCTGTTCGGCTCGGTCTCGCGCGCGCAGGTCTATCTGTTCGTGCCGCCGGTCTGGGCGCTGATGCTGCTCTGGTCGAAGCCGTGGCTCACGTGCTTTCGCTATGGCCCGATGGAATGGTTATGGCGCAGCCTGGCGACGCTACGCGTTCAGCCGCTCAGCAGGGGTTAGAGGCGCCCGAAGCCGCCGAGTACCGGTGCCTTGCGACCAAAACCCGCAGGCTTGCGAAATGCAACCGCGGGAGAGACATCATGCTCTTCCAGCTCGGTCAACGTGCGGGTGAAGCAAATACGCAGTTCGGCAACATCTGAAATCAGCTCTTCGGGGCTGGTTCGCATTTCAACGCAACGGCGCGACGTCATTTCGATCCGCTCGGCCAGATCGCCCAGCGCCCTCGATCCAAACTGCCGCGATTCGCCCTTCAGCGTGTGCGCAGGGCGAACAAGCGCAGCCGCGTCACGCGCGCGCATTGCCGTTTCGATCAGCTCAACCGACTTGATGCCGTCTTCGCGGAAATAACCGAGAATACGGGAAAAATTGGCGCCGAGCTGTGCCCGCGCCACATCATATTCATGCCAGTTAATCAGTTCAGCATCCATGCGCGCTGCGCCCCACTGTCAAAAACAACGAGGCAAAAACTAGGTTCAAATGGTAAATTTCGCGTTAGCGATACCTGCAGCCGGGCATCACATTCGGTTCAATATGAACAGATCAGCTCCACTTGCCTCGAACGTCCAGCCCCGCTCCTGCGCCAAGGCCGCGAGCTCTTTCCCGGCTATGGGATCGTCAGCGCGCACCATGATATGCGCATGGTCCCGCAACGCCCGCGCCGCCCTGAGCGCTGGCCAGGGGCAGCGCATCCCGCGCGCATCGACTTCGAACGGCGCTTGCCCCCCGCTCATCTTCCGAACGGGTTCTTGGGGCTGCGCAGCATCAGGCGCACCGGCACCGCGCCGAAGCCCAAGTCACGGCGGATGCCGTTCACCAGATAGCGCTGATAGCTGTCGGGCAACAGATCTAGCCGCGTCCCGAACAAAACGAAGCCCGGCGGACGTGTTTTGGCCTGTGTCAGAAAGCGCAGCTTGATGCGCTTTCCGCCCGGCGCCGGCGGCGGGTTAGCCTCCAGAGCACCTTCGAACCAGCGGTTGAGGACACCCGTGGAGATGCGATGCGACCAGACGCGGCGCGTTTCGAAAGCCGCGGCGATGAGGTCGTCTATCCCCTTCCCGGTCGCGCCGGAAACGGTGAGCAGCGGCACCCCCTTCACCTGCGCCAACCCCTCATCAAGCGCCTTCCGTACGCCCTGATACAGCGATGATCCGTTTTCGGAAACGTCCCATTTGTTGAGCGCGATCACGAGCGCGCGCCCTTCCTGCAACACCTTGTCCGCGATGCGCAGATCCTGCGCCTCTAGCCCCTTTGTCGCATCCAGCAGAAGCACGACGACCTCTGCGAAATCAACCGCGTGCAAACCATCGGCAACGGCCAGCTTTTCAAGCTTGTCCTGCACCTTCGCGCGTTTGCGCATACCCGCTGTGTCAATCAGGCGAACGGTCCGCTCGCGCCCGTCCTTGTCCGACCACAGATAATCGATCGCAATGCTGTCGCGCGTGATGCCTGCTTCGGGTCCGGTGATCAGCCGTTCCTCCCCGATGATGCGGTTAATCAGCGTGGACTTGCCCGCGTTTGGCCGCCCGACGATTGCGAGCTTGAGCGGCGCAGCGTCAAGCGCGTCCTCGTCGTCCGGGTCTATCCCCTCATCCACACCGGCAAGGCCAGCCGCCTCAAGTCTTTCCTGCGCGGCTTCGATATGCGGCAGCAACGCCTGAAACAGATCGGCAAGCCCCTGCCCATGTTCAGCCGAAAGCGCGATGGGTTCGCCAAGGCCAAGCGACCACGCCTCCATCAAGCCGTCTTCCGCGGCGCGCCCTTCGGCCTTGTTGCCCGCAAGGATCACGGGCCGGTCGCTGCCGCGCAGCCAGCGCGCAATTTCTTCGTCCAGCGGGGTCAGGCCGCTGCGCGCATCGATCAGGAACAGCGCGACGTCGGCGCTCTTGACCGCCGCTTCGGTCTGGCGGCGCATGCGGCCGGGCAGGCTTTGCGGATCTTCATCTTCATAGCCTGCGGTATCGACGATACGGAAATCCAGCCCAAGAAGATGTGCGTCGCCCTCGCGGCGGTCGCGCGTCACGCCGGGTTGATCGTCGACGAGCGCAAGCCGCTTGCCAACCAGCCGATTGAACAGCGTCGACTTCCCGACATTGGGCCGCCCGACTATTGCAACAGTGGGCAGCATGATGCCCGTTTCCTTTCGAACGCCGCCTCAGCGGTACGCGGTCAGCTTGCCGTCATCGGCAAGGATATAAAGCATGTTGTCGGCCACCACCGGACTGAGCGACATGCGGTGCCCCGTGTCGACCTCTGTGGCGATGTGGCCGTCCGCGGGATCGACATAAACAAGATGGTCCCGCGTGGACACGAGGATCAGCTTGCCGCCCGCCGCAATCGGCCCCGTCCAGCGCACCGAGCCCTTGCGGTCCTTCGCGTCACGCCAACGCTTGAGCTGGCTGATCCAGCGAATCTTGCCCGTCGTGCGAGATACGCACAGCAGCTTTGCATCATCCGTCACCACGAACACCCAGTCGCCCACCACTGCCGGCGTTGAAATGCCTGCGACGTTGATTTCCCACAGGCGTTGACCCGTCACCAGCTCATAGGACGCCATGCGTCCGCCCTTGCCGATGGCGAAGACGCGCCCACGATCGATCACCGGATCCGCGTCGATGTCGGCAAGCGCCGCCACCGACGTCGAAATGCTGGTGCGCGACAGCGCATCGCCCCACAGGCTCCGCCCGTTTTCGTAGCGATAAGCATTGAGTTCGCCCGAGCTGAACCCGGTGATCACCGTCCCCTGCGCGGCGGCGGGAGCCGCCACCCCGAAGACGCCTGTCGATTCGACCGTGCCGGCCTCGCTCCACTCTACCTCACCATTAAGCTGATCGAGCGCGAATACCTGATTGTCCTGACTCATCACATAGACATGCCCGTTCGCCAATGTGGGCGAACCGCGCAGCGGGCCACCGGGGCGCACCTTCCAGACGATGCTGCCATTGGTCGCGTCAAGCGCGGCGACATCGCCGACACCTGTGGTCACGAACACCCGGTTACCGAGTACCGACACGCCCCCGCCAAACAGAGAGCGGCCATTGCCTTCGGCGGGCATTTTCATCTTCCACAACCGTGAGCCTGTTTTCGCATCCATGGCGATCACTTCGGCATCGGCGTCGATCACATAGAGCTTTCCGTCGGCAACCACCGGCGGCGCGGCCAGGCGCGCACGGCTAGTGCTGCCCGCGATCGAAACAGACCAGACCTGTTGCGGCGATACGCCCAGCGCGACATGGCCCATCAACTTCGCGGAGTTACCGCCAGGCTGCGCCCAGTCCGTATTGGCATAGGGCGGAGGCAATAAAACGGGGGAAGCCGCAAGCGCAGCATCGGTTTCTGCGTCATTTTCCGTCGACAAAATAGCAACCCGCTTGCCGACAACGGGCGTCTTGGGGCCCTTATTCTTGCCGCCGACTATGCCACAGGCCGCCAGCGATCCGAACAGCGCCGCCACCAGCAGCCCTCTGCCCGCATGACGGACTAACTCACTCACCGGTCGTTGCATCGCCCGCCTCTTCCTGTCCATTCTTGTTACCATCCTCTTCCGTTTCGACGGCATCTATTCCCATCAGGCCGGCCATCTGGCGCGCCCGCGCGCGTAGCGTCTGTGGCACTTGCTCATCCTTGGCAAGGGCAGCAAAAATAGGCCCTGCGACGTCCTTTTTGCCCATTTTCATATAGGCAATTGCCGTCATTTCCCCCGCGCTTCCGAACCACGGGTTGCCCTCTACCGCCAGCGGCTTGAGCGTGTCGATGACCTGCTGCGGCTTCATCTCTTCAAATGACAGGGCCACGCGACGTATTGTCGCGAGGTCACGATAGGGCTGGTCCAGCTTGGCGTCAGCGGCAATTTCGCCATACAGCTTGGCCGCGCCCTTGGTATCACCGGCTTCCGCCGCAGCGCCTGCCTTCGTCAGCATAGCTATGGCACGATAGCCCGGCTGGCTCGCGTCCGACAGTTGTTCGAGCGCCTTCGCATCGGGCTTTCCGCCCTGTGCGGCTGTGCGCAGCACCTCTTGCGCCTGCTCGGCCGTCGCTCCTGAAGATTGCTTGCTGTGATGTTCCCAGTAGAGCCAACCGCCGAAAGCAGCGAGGCCCACTATGACCAGCACGATTATCCAGCGCCCAAACCTCTCCCATATGCTCAGAAGCCGATCCTGCCGGACGGCGTCATCAACCTCGCGGAGCAGCGCTTCATTAATGGGCGGCGATTCAGCCACGTTCAATCTCCAGATCGGAAAGGCACCCAATATAGGATGCGCAAACTGGCGCGGACCTTAACGGCCAACCCGCGCCATACAAGTCACTTTTTCGGCTGATAGAGCTGATCGGACGTGGGAAAGGCCCGCGTGCGCACGTCCTGAGCATAGGACGCCGCCGTTTCCGAAATCAGCGTAGCGATATCGGCATAGCGCTTCACAAACCGGGGCACACGCTCAAACATGCCGAGCATATCCTCGGTTACCAGCACCTGCCCATCACACTGGGCGGACGCACCGATGCCGATTGTCGGGATATCGAGCGTTTTGGTCAGCGCAACGGCGATCGGCTCAAGCACGCCCTCTATAACTACCGCGAACGCGCCCGCATCGGCGACCGCCTGCCCATCGCCGATGATCTTGTCATGTTCTTCCTGACTGCGCCCACGCGCAGCATAGCCGCCCAGCGCGTTGACCGCCTGCGGCGTCAGGCCGACATGCGCCATCACCGGGATGCCCCGCTGCGTCAGGAAAGAGATGGTTTCGGCCATCGCCTTGCCGCCCTCCAGCTTCACGGCGGCGCACCCCGTTTCCTTCATGATGCGCGACGCGCTGGCAAATGCCTGGGCCGGTGATTCCTCATAGCTGCCGAACGGCATATCGACGATCACCAGGCTGTGAAAACTGCCGCGCACGACCGCCGCGCCATGGGCACACATCATGTCCAGGCTGACGGGAATGGTCGACGACAGGCCGTAAATCACCTGCCCCAGCGAATCCCCGACAAGCAGCATGTCGCAATGCGCGTCAAGCAACTGCGCCTGCCGTGCGGTATAGGCCGTCAGCATCACCAGCGGTTCTTCGGTTTTTCCTTCGAACTTGCGCCGCTGGATGCCCGGTACGGTCATGCGGCGCATCGGCGCAGGCGTGGGATTAGCGCGACTGGTTGCGCTGTCGATTGTAAAAGTCGTGGACATGGAGGCTTCTCTAGCGCCCTGGAGGCAAAAGCGCCAGCACCCCCGTCACGTCGCTATCCGGCAGCTATAGGCGCAACGTCGTCCAACGCGATCGCCTCTGCCAAGCTGATTGCGTCGAGCACTTTGGCGGTCTCGTCGCGTACCTTCAACATGACGCGGTGCATCCGGCATTCCGATTCCGGCAGACAGTTCTTGCATTTTTCATGCGCAAAGCGGCTGGCGCACGGCGTCAGCGCCAGAGATCCGCGGGTCAGGCGGACGATATCGCCATAGCTGATGTCGACCGGAGCCAGCGCCAGCCAATAGCCCCCATCCCGACCACGCTGGGTCGCGACAAGCCCTTCGCGGGAGAGTTCCGACAAAATCACCGTCAGGAATTTGGAGGGGATTTTCTGCGTCTGGGCAATATCGCTCAACGGAATCGGCCCTTCGCCGAAATGATCGGCCAGATGTTGTAGAGCGCGAATGGCATATCGGGTTTTTTGCGACAGCATCGCAGGACCATCGCCGGTCAAAGGAGGAATATCAACCTTTTCGATCAAGAAAAGGCGGCGGCGTAAATGTCCGGCTTGAAACCGACAATCCAGCGGTCTCCCAAATCGAGTACCGGCCGCTTGATCATCGATGGATTGGCCAGCATCAGCGCAATCGCCTTTTCCGCATCAATGCCGCTTTTGTCGGCATCGGGCAGCTTCCGGAATGTCGTACCCGCCTTATTGAGGATCACTTCCCAGCCATGCTCACCTACCCACTGGCGCAGCGCGCCCTCATCGACCCCCGCTTTCTTGTAATCGTGAAATTCATAAGCAATGCTCTGCGCCTCCAGCCATGTGCGCGCCTTCTTGATCGTATCGCAATTGGGGATGCCGAACATTCTGGGAGTATCTGTCATCAAAGCCTCGCTTCAAACCAAACCGGCAAACCCTTTGCCGCGCCCGCGATACAAACTCAAACGGATTAGACCAAAGTGTACATATGATTGTCACGCCGAAAACCCGCTGCTAGACCGACCTTCATGGACCCTTGCACCACCTGTGTCGTTCGCAATCGCGCAATCTGTTCGGCACTGGACATCGATGAGATCGCCCTGCTCGGAAAAATGGGCAGGCACCACAAGCTGGTGGCTGGACAAACCCTCATTTGGGAAGGTGAAGAGGCGCTGCTCGTCGCCAATGTGATCGACGGCGTGCTGAAACTGTCGACATCGATGTCTGACGGGCGAGAGCAGACGGTCGGCGTGGTCTATCCCTCCGATTTCATCGGCCGTCCGTTCGGTACGCGCACGCAGCATAATGTGACGGCACTGACCGACGCGCATATCTGCAGCTTTTCCAGCGCCGATTTCGATCGGTTCGCGCGCGAGCATCCTGAATTGGAGCATAAACTGCTTGAGCGCACACTTGCGGAGCTCGACCGTACGCGCCAGTGGCTTTTGCTGCTGGGGCGTATGACAGCATCGGAGAAGCTTGCGCATTTCCTGCTCGACATGTCGTCGCGCCTCACCCCCACAGGATGCAATGCCAACGGCCCGGTCGAGGGCTTTGACCTGCCTTTCGGTCGGCAACAGATCGCCGACATATTGGGTTTGACGATCGAAACCGTCAGCCGCCGCCTCAACGATTTCAAATCGCAGGGTATCATCGCCGTCCCGTCCCGCCGCCGGATCGAAATTCTGGACCGCGCCGCGCTTGAAGGCATCGCCGAAGCCGACTGACAGGTCGCAGCGCCGCCGCGCAACCGCATTGCTATTTTTCCCACATTCTCCAAGTAAGTCGCTGATTTCGCTGTCGTAATCGTGATATTTCGCATATAAATCATGGCGTTGACGGCTGCGAGGGGCGCGTTTCATGGATCACCTGGAGGGTGCGGGCTTGGCGCGGGGAGATCGGGTTGATTTCGACCGCCGTGTGCGTCTGGAGTTCCGTGGTGCGCAGATCAGTTCAGACGGTGGCCTGCTGGTGATGCGCGAGCTTGATGACGTGCTCGGCCTGTCCAATCTGGCGTCGGAGGCGCTGCGAGACAGCCGCACCGGGAAGAACACGCTCCATCGGCTTGACGGATTGTTCCGGCAATCGGTGTTCGGACGACTGGCCGGATACGAGGATGTGAACGATGCCGACCGCTTGGCCCTCGATCCCGTGATGCGTCAGGTCGTTGGCGGCAGGGCCGTCGAGGCGCAAGCTGCTTCGGCATCGCAGATGGGACGGTTCGAGACCGAGACGCTGGCTCTGGCCGCGAACCGGGCGGCGCTGGCCGATCTGAACGGCCAATGGATCGACCGGTTTCATGACCGCAACGGGTTGAAATACATCGTGCTGGACATGGACAGCTCGGTCAGCCCCACCCACGGCGATCAGGAAGGTGCTGCCTGGAACGGGCATTTCGACTGCACCTGCTATCACCCCATCTTCTTGTTCAACCAGTTTGGCATGCTGGAGCGCTGCGCCCTGCGTAACGGCAATGTCCACAGCGCCGATGGCTGGCGGGATGTCCTTGATCCCGTCATTGCCCGATATGCTGGCCGCGACCTTGGTGGACGCTTCTTCCGGGCCGACGCTGCCTACGCGATCCCCGCGATCTATATGCGGCTGGAAGAAGCCAGGTTCTTCTACGCCATCCGTCTGCCCGCCAACGCCGTCTTGCGCGAGAAGATCGCGCATCGGCTGACACGGCCCGTGGGACGGCCTTCGCTGACCAAGGTCAAACGGTTCTTCGAGGACTTCGAGTATCAGGCGGCGTCCTGGGACAAGCCGCGCCGCGTCATCGCCAAGATCGAATGGCATCCGGGCGAGCTGTTCCCCAAAGTCGGCTTCATCGTCACCAACCTGCCGATGGAGCCAGACTGGGTGGTGAGGTTCTACAACCAGCGCGGCACCGCAGAGCAGCACATCAAGGAAGGCAAATATGCCTTTCGCTGGACGCGGCTGTCATGCCGGAAGTTCCGGCACAACGAGGTGCGGCTGCAACTGCACGCGCTGGCCTACAACCTGGCAACCTTCCTGCGCTGCATCGAACTGCCCGAGGCCATGGCGGACTGGTCGTTGACCAGCCTGCAACTCAAGCTGATCAAGATCGGCGCCCGCGTCGTCCGCCACGCCCGCGCCATTACCTTCCAGTTGGCCGAGGTCGCCGTCACCGGCCCGATGGTGCGGGCCGTCCTTGCCGCCATCCGCCGTCTTCGAACGCCTCCGTCATGCGCATGACCACGATCCATGCCCAAGCTGAACGAAAGCGGCAGGACAGGTCCGTCTGCCGCGCGGAAAAGCGGCTCTGCCGGGCCAGAATGCTGCGGGTTCGAGGCTTGATCCACCCGACTTCGGCCGTTTGCGCGACGACAGACACCGCTCGGGGCGAAAAACGCTTGCCCAGCGAGCAAAATCAGGCGATCTTGAAGTCAAGCGGCAGGCCACTTGGGGAATGTCGGAGCAAGGAGAAGGAAGATCATGCCCGATGAAGCCCAAAGCCCTGCCCCGCCGACCCCTCTGGCTGGGCTGGTCATCACGCTCATCGGCGTGGTCGGCTTTGCGGGTTGGATCGCGCTCGGCCTGACGCTGCTCGGCATCACCTCTTTCTTCGCGAGCTTTCTCTTCTTCTGGTACTGGGCCGCGGTCGAGCAGGCCGACATGAAGCAATGGCCGCAAAGCGTCCTGGGCGCATTTGTCGGGCTCGGCCTCGCCTGGCAATCGCACTGGCTTCCCGCGCAGTTCGGCACGCCAGGACTGATCGCCGGGCTCGTCGTCATTGTCGTGGCACTCTATATCCAGATCGTGAACTGGGTGCCCATCGCCATCAACCGGAGCGCCATGCTGTTCCTGACGGTGCTTGCCGCACCCATCCTGCTCGAAAAGCTCGATCCGCTCGAAATGGCCAAGGCGATCGGGCTGGGCGCGCTCTATTTCGGTGCGATCGTGAAAGTGCTGACCATGCTTTCTGCGCCAAAGACCGGCTGAGCGTCAGCGGCGGGCGAGGCCCTTCTGCTCCATCCGCCATTGGAGCTGGTCGAACCGGTCCTGCCCGAAAAAGGGTTCGCCCTCGAAAACCATCAGCGGCACGCCATAGTGGCCGCCTTCGCGCTGTGCGTCCTGGTTTGCGGCAATCAGGGCGTCGAGCCGCTCTGCCTCCGCGGATGGCTCAATTTGCCGGTCTAGTTCGGCAAGATCCAGTCCGGCACGCGCCGTCGCTTCGGCAAGGTGATTGCCTTCATGCCACCCGGCGACACTGCCGCCCCAGATGAGGCGGCCGACCTGTTCGATGAATGCCAGCTAAAATCCCAACCATGGCAACGGAAGCAAAGAGAACGAAAAAGACACTACCGCGTTGCGCGGCGTTTTTTATGATGCGAGATTCCAAGTGACAAAAGCGCCTTTTTGATCCATATCCCGGGGTATCTGGTTCTCGTTTCTTGATCGGCATCAAAGAAAGGTTTCAGATGCCGAACTAACGGGCGAACATCAAACTGGCAGACCGACCCTATAATGAAGGTCGGGGAGCTGGGGAAACGGGGTAGGCACAATGGAAAGCTTGGTACTGCGCGCGGGCGGGTGGCTGATCGTCGCTCTTGTCGCTTTTTTCGCTCTGGCGTTCAGCGTCGACGGCGGTTTCGCCATTCATATGGGCATCGTGATGCTCGCCGCGCTGGTCGTGGCATGGATCACGATCAGCCGGGCGGACTACAGCGCCATGGCGCGCGGCGTTTTGCGCGTCCCGGCCGATCAGGGTGTCTATGACGACGATCCAATACGCTGGGGCGTTATCGCCACGGTGTTCTGGGGCGTGGTCGGTTTTGCGGCCGGGCTGTTCATCGCGCTGCAACTTGCTTTTCCGGTTCTGAATCTCGGGTTCGAATATACAACCTTCGGGCGGCTTCGCCCGCTGCACACATCTGCAGTTATCTTCGCATTTGGCGGCAACGCACTGATCTGCACGAGCTTTTACATCGTGCAGCGCACCTGCCGCGCACGCCTTGCCTTCCCATCGCTCGCCCGCTTCGTATTCTGGGGCTATCAGCTCTTCATCGTGCTGGCCGCGACCGGTTATGTCCTCGGCATTACCGAAGCCAAGGAATATGCCGAGCCCGAATGGTATGTCGATCTGTGGCTCACCATCGTCTGGGTCGCCTATCTCGCCGTGTTCGTCGGCACCATCGTGAAGCGCAAGGAGCCGCATATCTATGTGGCGAACTGGTTCTTCCTCAGCTTCATTCTGACGATTGCCATGCTGCATCTGGTCAATAATCTCAGCATGCCGGTCAGTCTGCTCGGGTCGAAGAGCTACGCCGCTTTCGCCGGCGTGCAGGATGCGCTGACCCAATGGTGGTATGGGCATAACGCGGTCGGATTTTTCCTGACCGCTGGCTTCCTCGCGATGATGTATTATTTCGTGCCGAAGCAGGCGGAACGTCCGGTCTACAGCTATCGCCTGTCGATCATCCACTTCTGGTCGCTGATCTTCCTCTACATCTGGGCGGGGCCGCACCACCTGCACTACACTGCGCTGCCCGACTGGGCGCAGACGCTGGGCATGGTGTTTTCGATCATGCTGTGGATGCCGAGCTGGGGAGGCATGATCAACGGTCTGATGACGCTCAATGGCGCATGGGACAAGATCCGTACCGATCCGATCATCCGCATGATGGTGATGGCGCTCGCCTTCTACGGCATGTCGACCTTCGAAGGGCCGATGCTGTCGATCAAGGCGGTCAACAGCCTCAGCCACTATACCGACTGGACCATCGGCCACGTCCATAGCGGCGCGCTCGGCTGGAACGGCATGATCACCTTTGCCGCCATCTATTACCTGACGCCGCGCCTGTGGAACCGTCAGCGGCTCTACTCGCTGCGCATGGTCAACTGGCACTTCTGGCTCTCGACCGTGGGCATCGTGCTCTATGCCGCCGCCATGTGGGTCGCGGGCATCATGCAGGGGCTGATGTGGCGCGAATATGGGGCGGACGGCTACCTCGTCTATTCCTTCTCGGAAGTCGTCTCGGCGATGCTGCCCATGTACCTGATCCGCGCAACCGGCGGCATCCTCTACCTTGGCGGTGCCATCGTGATGGTCGTCAATGTCTGGATGACCATCGCCGGCAAGCTCCGTGAGGAAAAACCGATGACCGAAACCCCCTATGACGAAGCCGCAGACCGTCCGCTGGTCGCTGTTCCGGCGGAGTAAGGCCCATGTCCAGCATTGCACACAAGCACAAGACACTCGAACGCAACGTCACCCTGCTCGGCATTTTCGCCTTCATCGCTGTCATCATCGGCGGGCTGGTGGAGATCGTCCCACTATTCTGGGTCAAGAGCACGGTCGAAAAGGTCGAGGGCATGCGCCCCTACACCCCGCTGGAGCTTGCCGGGCGCAACATCTACATGCGTGAGGGCTGCTACAACTGCCACAGCCAGATGATCCGTCCGTTCCGCGACGAGGTGGAACGCTACGGCCATTACAGCCTCGCCGCCGAAAGCATGTACGATCACCCGTTTCAATGGGGCTCCAAACGCACCGGCCCGGACCTCGCCCGCGTCGGTGGCCGCTATTCCGACGAATGGCATGTGCAGCACCTGATCGATCCGCGCAGCGTGGTACCGGAATCGATTATGCCGCCCTATGCTTTCCTTGCCGAGCGCGAGCTCCATGCAGGCGACATGACGGCCCACCTCACCGCGCTGAGACGCGTGGGTGTACCCTACACCAAGGAAGCGATCGAGGCTGCCAATGACGACCTCGCGGCGCAGGCGAACCCGGATGCCGATACCGACGCCCTGCTGGCCCGCTATCCCAAGGCGCAGGCGCGCGATTTCGACGGCAATCCCAAGAAACTGACGGAGATGGACGCCCTTGTCGCCTATCTTCAGATGCTTGGCACATTGGTCGATTTCAAGGCCGCCGAAGCACAGGAGCAGCCGCAATGATCGACTATCACAGCCTGCGGGAATTCGCCGACAGCTGGGGCCTGCTGTTCATGGGGCTCACCTTTCTGGCGCTGATCGGGTGGACCTTTCTGCCCGGCTCCCGCGAGCGCAACCGCAATGCCGCCAATATGATTTTCCAAGAGGAACGCGACGATGTCTGATTCCAAGAATTTTTCGGCCTCCGCCGAGGGGAAGCGCATCGACCACCCCACAGGCACCGAAACCGTCGGCCATGAATGGGACGGCATCGAAGAGTTGAACACGCCCCTGCCCCGCTGGTGGCTGTGGACCTTTTACGCGACAGTGGTGTTCGCCATCGGATATTGCGTCGTCTATCCCGCATGGCCGGGCGCGAATGGCGAACCCGGCGGCACGTCGGACTGGTCGAGCCGCAAGCAGCTTCAGGAAACGCTGGACGCGCGCCAAGCGGAACTGTTGCCGGTGCACACCGCGCTGGCCACTGCGGATATCGGCAAGCTGCCCGGCCAGCCAGAACTCATGAATCAGGCGATCGCGGGCGGCGTGGCGGCGTTCAAAGCGCATTGCGTGCAATGCCATGGCGCCGGGGCAGCAGGATCGAAGGGCTACCCCAACCTCAATGACGATGACTGGCTGTGGGGTGGCGATCTCGCGACCGTCGAGAAGACCATCATCGATGGCATTCGCCAACCCGACCACGGCGCGACCCGTTTCTCTCAGATGCCCGCCTTCGGACGCGACGGCATATTGACGCCGGCCGAAATCGAGGATGTCACATCCTATGTGCGGCAGATATCGGGGCAGGAAGCGCCCAGCGCGGCGGCACGGCGTGGCGGTGCGCTGTTTGATGCGAACTGTGCTGTCTGCCACGGACCAACCGGCAAGGGCGACAGGACACAAGGCGCGCCGAATCTGACGGATGCCATCTGGCTCTATGGCGGCGACCGCGAAACGATCAAGCAGACAGTCACCAACAGCCGCTATGGCGTAATGCCCGCATGGGGCGAGCGGCTCGACAAGGCGACAATCCGCATGCTTGCCGCCTATGTCTATTCCCTCGGCGGCGGCGAGACCGCGCCTGTTGCAGAATCGCAGCCGCAACAGGCGGACGCGGCGAGCGCTGCAGGAGGAGCCCATGGCGGAGGCTGATCCCGATGTCACTGACTCGCCGCTTGGTCAGTATCAAAAGCGCAAGGGCGTTTTCCCCAAGGCCGTGGACGGGAATTTCCGCCGCCTGAAATGGGCGATCATGGCCGTCACACTGGCGATTTACTATGTGACGCCGTGGATCAGGTGGGATCGCGGGCCTTACGCCCCTGACCAGGCGGTGCTGGTCGATCTTGCCAATCGCCGGTTCTACATGTTCTCGATAGAGATCTGGCCGCATGAATTCTATTTCGTGGCCGGGCTTCTGGTCATGGCGGGCATTGGCCTGTTTCTGGTGACCTCCGCCGTGTGTCGCGCATGGTGCGGCTATGCCTGCCCGCAGACGGTGTGGACCGACCTGTTCCAGCATGTCGAGCGCTTCATCGATGGCGACCGCAACGCGCAAATCCGTCTGCAAAAGGCGCCATGGGGACCGGCAAAAATCACGCGGCGGCTGCTGAAATGGAGCGTCTGGCTGTTCATCGCCTTCTGGACCGGCGGCGCATGGATCATGTATTTTGCGGACGCGCCGACGCTGACGGTCGATTTCTGGACCGGGCAGGCCGCGCCTGTCGCCTATATGACCGTCTTCGTGCTGACGATGACGACCTTTATCTTTGGCGGCTTCATGCGCGAACAGGTCTGCATCTACATGTGTCCCTGGCCGCGTATCCAGACCGCGATGATGGACGAAAAATCACTACTGGTTACATACAAGCACTGGCGCGGCGAACCGCGCGGCAGCCTGAAAGAGGCACAGGCACAGCCCGGAGCCATCGGCGACTGCATCGATTGCAACCAGTGTGTCGCGGTCTGCCCGACCGGCATCGACATTCGCGAAGGTCCGCAGATCGGCTGCATCACCTGCGCGCTGTGTATCGACGCCTGCGACAAGGTAATGGCGCAGGTCGGGAGGCCGCGCGGGCTGATAGACTATGTCACATCCGAAGACGCCGAGAAGGAACAGGCGGGTCAGCCCACGACGCCCGTTTTCAAGACGCTGTTCCGCCCGCGCACCATCGCCTATTTCATGGTATGGGGCGGCATCGGCCTTGCCCTGCTCTTCGCGCTCGGCAGCCGAACGCGGCTCGACATCGCCGTGCAGCATGACCGCAACCCTCTGTTCGTCCGCATGTCGGACGGATCCGTCCGCAATGCCTACACGGTCAAACTGCGCAATATGGAAAACAGGCCGCGCACCGTCTCCATCGCCATGACTGGTGCCCCCCAAGCGACGATGTGGCGCAACGAAAGCAGCAGGGATCAAGCGGCGCGCGCATTGTCCGTCAACCTTGCGCCCGATGCAGTTACCAAGCTAAGATTGTTTGTCGTGACGCCTGCTGGAGACGGATCGCGCGAGGAGTTTTCCCTGGCTGTGCAAGGCGAGAACGACACCCGTCCCAGCGATGAAGAGCAGCTTGTGATAGAGCGCGGAGGCAATTGACATGAGGAAAGCACGTCGCTTCACAGGCTACCACGCCGCCGCCATCCTGTGTGCCTTTTTCGCGGTGGTGATCGCGGTCAATGTCACGATGGCGCGCTTTGCTATCTCCACCTTCGGAGGAATGGTGGTCGATAACAGCTATGTCGCGAGCCAGAAGTTCAATGGCTGGCTTGCCGAAGCGCGGCGCGAACAGGCCTTGGGCTGGACGGTCGAAGATCCCGTGCGGGACGGCAAGCGTCTGGCCGTAGCGATTACCGACTCGCTTGGTCAACCGCTGACCGGCGCGGCGCTCGCGATGCGCGCCGAACACCCGCTCGGCCGCGCGCCCGCACGCAACCTGACTTTTATCGAAACAGCCCCCGGACAATATCAAAGCATCGAACCGTTCCCGCAGGGCCGCTGGAAATTGCGCGCCAGCATTCGCCGCGACGGACGAGAACTCGATCTCGCTTTAGATGTGAATTGAGATGACCGCACACGCCTCCCCTGCCGATTTTGCTCCGGACGAGCAACGGCTGGAGGACAGCCGTTTCGCCGTGCCCGGCATGCGCTGCGCGGGATGCATAGCCAAGCTGGAGGGCGGCATCGGCGGGCTGCCGGGCGTGGCCGCCGCGCGCGTCAACTTTTCCGCCAAGCAGCTCGCAGTTTCGCACAATGCGCAATTGACCGAGCCCAAGCTGATCGAGGAAATCGCAAAGCTGGGGTTTGAGGCCCAACCCATCGCCGCCAATCCGCTGGGCAGCGACAATGAGGAACGCAAGAAGCTGACGCGCGCGCTGGGTGTCGCCGCATTCGGCATGATGAACATCATGCTGTTGTCGGTCTCAATCTGGTCGGGCGCTACCGGCATCACGCGCGAGATGTTCCACTGGCTCTCGGCGCTGATCGCTATTCCTGTCATCGCCTATTCCGGCCGCCCCTTCTTTGCATCGGCGACGATGGCGCTGCGCTACATGCGCACCAATATGGACGTGCCGATTTCCATCGGCGTCCTGCTCGCGACGGGCATGAGCCTCTATGAAACCGTCACCGGCGGCGCGCATGCCTATTTCGAAGGCGCGGTAATGCTCCTGTTCTTCCTGCTGGCGGGGCGCGTGCTCGACGCGATGATGCGCGACCGCGCCCGTACCGGCATCGAATCCCTGCTGCGGCAACAGGCGTCTGGCGCGAATGTGCTGCGCCCCGACGGTTCGACGCAGTGGGTCAAGGCGCTCGACCTGCGTCCGGGTGACCGGGTTCTCGTCACCGCCGGAGAGAATTTCGCTGCCGATGGCCTGGTCGAGCTGGGTGAAAGCCGCTGCGATCTCTCGCTGATCAGCGGGGAAAGCGCACCGCAACATGTTGCCGTTGGCGACACCGTGCTGGCAGGATCGATGAACCTATCCGCACCGTTGACTGTGCGTGTCACTGCGAGCGGGCCGGATACAATCATTGCCGACATCGCTCGCCTGATGGATGAGGCAGGCCAGTCGCGCAGCCGCTATGTCCGCATTGCCGACCGCGCCGCGCGGCTTTATGCCCCTGCCGTGCACAGCCTTGCCGCGCTGGCCTTTGTCGGCTGGATGATCGCGGGCGCGGGCTGGCACCACTCCCTCACCATTGCCATTGCCGTGCTGATCATCACCTGCCCCTGCGCGCTCGGCCTCGCGGTTCCTGTGTCGCAGGTTGTCGCCGCCGGAGCCCTCATGAAACGCGGCATCCTGGTGAAGGACGGCAGCGCGCTCGAACGCTTTGCGCAGATAGACCGCGCCTTGTTCGACAAGACGGGTACAATCACGCTGGGCCGCATGACGCCCCGCAATCTTGACACTCTCAGCCCCGAGCAGCAATCCGTAGCGCTCGCCCTCGCCCAGTCGAGCAATCACCCGATCAGCCGTGCGCTGAAAGACGCCTTGAACGCTCAAGGCGTCGCACCCGCGCCTGTGGAGCAAATCGTCGAAGAACAGGGGCAAGGCGTGCGCGGCCTTTATCGGGGGCGACAGGTATCTCTGGAACGTCCCAGAGGCGGCAGCGTCGATACGGGCGCGGCCACCTCCCTCTCGATAGGAGATGCGCATGTCGACATCCGGTTGGCAGATCCTCTTCGCCCGGATGCGAAAAGTGCCATCGCGCAACTCGCAACGATGGACGTCCCCGCGACCATCATCTCCGGCGACCGGGCCGGAGCCGTCAATCAGGTCGCCGACATACTGGGCATTGCCGCGCAGGCCCATGCGCTGCCGCAGGACAAGATCGCCGCTATCGAGGCGCTTAAGGCGCAAGGACATGCGGTGCTGATGGTGGGGGACGGCCTCAACGATGGGCCGGCGCTGGCGGCGGCTACCGCGTCGATGGCGCCGGGTTCGGCCACGGATATGGGGCAGCAGGCTGCAGACGCGGTGTTCACCGGAGATTCTCTGTCCGCCGTCCCGCTGACGCTGGGCGCAGCGCGCAAGACGATGGCGGTCGTGAGACAGAATTTCGGCCTGGCGATCGGCTATAATATTCTCGCCGTCCCGCTCGCGCTGGGCGGTATGGTGACGCCCCTGATCGCCGCCATCGCGATGTCCCTTTCTTCGGTGATCGTCGTTGCGAACGCCCTGCGTCTTGCAAGAGCCGCGCAATGAATGGCATCGCCATACTCATCCCGATCGCCCTGTTGATGGGTTTTGCAGGGCTCGCCGCCTTTTTATGGGCGATGGGCAATGGGCAGTTCGAAGATCCGGACGGGTCGGCAATGCGTATATTGATTGACGAGGAAGGCGACGGCGATGATCGCGCCGCTTGAAGGGGTTGCCGCATTCGGTGCCGCGCTGATGATGGCCGTCAGCCCGATTACCGGTCCTTGCGAAGGGCGCACCGTGCAACTCTGCTCGGCCAGCGGCGAAACGCGCCATATCCTGCTCTGGGACGAAGACGACGCGCCCCTGCCGCAATCGGGCGACGGCAAGGCTTGCCATGCCTGCATGACCGACCGCAAAAAAGCCGGTAAAAAGACGCCGCGTCGCGCTTGACGAAAAAAGGGACGCCTTCCCGTCGGAAGACGCCCCTGCCCCATGGTGCGAGCAATCAAAAGCGGTAGGATACGCCCGCGCTCAACACCCAGGGATCAAGCTTATGCTTGGTGCGGATGATTTCCGCGCCGCTCGCATCGAACCAGTGCGCGGTCGGGCGCAGGAAATAGCGCTTCGCATCGACCGACAATCCAAAACCCCCATCGCCCAGCGGCATGTCGAACCCAGCCTGCAAAGCGACGCCGACCTTGTCGTCGATCCGGTTCTTCGGCATGCCCAGCGCCTTCGTCGTCGCACCCGACTTTTCGCTGATGAAGATGAAATAGGTCGGGCCTGCACCGACATAGGGCTTTATCGGGCCCAGCGGCAGATGCGCCTTCAGCGTCACCGTCGCCGGCAGGATCTTCACGTTGGACACCAGCTCGGCCCCGGCCAGCGCCCCCGCGCCATCGACGTCATGCTGCGTCAGGCAGCAGATGGTTTCGACCGAGAAATTGGGCGAGAAGAAATATTCCACCGCAAGCGTCGGCACGACATTGTCATTCGCCTTCGCCTGCGTACCGGCGGGCAGCGGGAGCCCGGTATTGTCAGCCTCCAGCTTCGAAATCTTCCCATCCGGCAACACCGCCGTGCCCAGCAGCTTGACCTGAAATTTCCCCTGTTCGCTCTGCGCCTGCACGGGCGCAGCCAGCATGGCCAAGGCAGCGACACCGAGCGTCCACCCGATTTTCCTGTTCATGTTCGTCTCCATTCCTATCGCGCTGAACGATCCTTGTCGCCAGCAGGTGCTGCAATGCGACAAAAGGCCGCGCGCTTCCTTGATCGGGGACAAAGCCGTTTTTGATCTTGCTCAAGGAATCGGAGCTCGAGAGCGGTCATTCTCGCTTCATGTGGACCTACTATCCGGAACTGTTGCAGACGCCTGTGCCGCGGTACACGAGTTACCCGACAGCGGCTGATTTCAACGATGCGGTCGGCGCCGACGACTATGCCGTGGCCCTGCAGAACGTGCCTCGCGAGGCACCGGTCTCGCTCTATGTCCACATCCCGTTTTGCGATGAAATCTGCTGGTATTGCGGCTGCAACACCACGCGATCGCACAAAAAGGCACGTTTCACCGCCTACCTTGATGCGCTTGCCGCCGAAATCCAGCTGGTATCGGAGCTGCTTGGCGGTAGAGGCCGGGTACAGCGCATCTCCTTCGGAGGGGGCAGCCCCAACTCGGTCGATCCGCTCGATTTCGTCAGGTTGCTGGGCGACATTACGGTCGCCTTTGAGGCAGATAATCCGCTCATCTCTCTGGAGGTCGACCCGCGCCGCCTTTCAAGCGGATGGCTCAGCCTGATCGAATCCGCGCATATCGGCAATGTCAGTCTGGGGGTGCAGACCTTCGACCCCAAGGTGCAGAGCGCCATCGGTCGCGTGCAGCCGTTCGACATCATCGCCACCCTGACGCAAAAATTGCGGCGCGCAGGCGTCCGTTCGCTCAATTTCGACCTGATGTACGGGCTGCCTTTTCAAAATCAGGACAGCCTGATGGCCACGCTGTCCCACGCGATCGAGCTACAGCCTGATCGGATCGCTCTGTTCGGATATGCGCATGTGCCCACCGTCATCCCGCGCCAGCGCCGCATCGCCGCCTCTTCCCTGCCAGATGCGGTCGAGCGGTTCACGATGGCTAATATGGGTCATGACTATGTGACAGCCGCCGGATATCGGCCGGTCGGCTTCGATCATTATGCGCTGCCGAACGACCCGCTGGCCGATGCCGCACGCACGCACCGGCTTGGCCGCAATTTTCAGGGCTTCACCGACGACACCTCGGAATATCTGATCGGGCTCGGTTCTTCGGCGATCAGCCAGTTTCCCGACCTGTACGTCCAGAACACGAAGAATATGGGCGATTATCGCAGGGCGATACAGCAAGGCGGGTTGGCGACCGAACGCGGCGTCGCCCGCGACAATAGCAGCCGTAGGTGCGGCACATTGATCCGCAACATTTTGTGCGATGGAGAAATGCGCCTGCCGCCTGATCTGTCACCCATGCAGAAAGAGCGAATCGAGGAATTCGCCTGTCGGGGGTTGGTGTCGACGACTGCAGGGATGCTTCACCTCAAGCCCGCCGCGATGCCCTATGCCCGGACGATCGCGGCGATTTTCGACCCCCGCCTTGAAAGCAAGATGGGCCGGTTCAGCGCACCGGTGTAACGACGTGACAATGGCCTTGGTCCCCGCTATGCGCCCGCCATGGCCTCATCCCAAGAAACCATCCTGATCCTGACCACTGGCGGCACGATCGATAAGCAATATTTCGACGCGCTGAGCCAATATCAGGTGGGTGAGACCATGATCGCGCACCTGCTGAAAATTGCGCGGGTTGCGCACCCGGTGGAGATTGAGGAAATCTGCCGCAAGGACAGCCTGGAGCTGGACGATCGGGATCGCGCGCGCATCGCCGAACGCGTACGCAACACCGACGCCAGCCGCATCGTCATCACGCACGGCACCGACACGATGACGGATACCGCCGCCGTGCTGGCCGGTATCGAGGGCAAGACGGTGGCCTTGGTCGGCGCGCTGGCCCCAGCCCGCTTTGCGGAAAGCGACGCCATGTTCAACCTGGGCATGGCCATCGCCTGCGTACAGGCCGCTCCGCCGGGCATTTACATCACGATGAACGGGTCCGTCTTTCGCGGCGATGCTGTGAGGAAGGACCGCGAAAAGGGCTGCTTTGTATCGACCGATACCAGCAGCAGTTGATCATTATTTTATACTGATCGTTATGCGGCTTTGCCCGTCCGGCAAAGATTCTGCATCGGGCAATGCGGGCAATCCGTTCGCGATGGGCGGCAAAATGTCTGGCCGACGCGTTTCACCAACAGATGATGCTCGTCGATATCCGGCGCGGTCCAGCCGCCGGGCAAAACCGGCATCAGTTCGTTATAGGCGCGCGCCGTATCCGCCTTCGGTGGCACCAGTCCCATGCGCTGGATGACACGGCGGTGATTGCCGTCGATCACCAATGCCTTGCGGTTGAGTGTGCTCGTGTTGACCACGCCCGCGCTCACCTTGCGCGCCACGCCCGGTAACGTTTCCAGCCAATCCATCGCTGCCTGCGTCGTCATGGCGTCGAGATGCGACAGGTCGACGCTGCCCCGCTCCCGCTTGATGGCGCTCAGGCACGCCTTCAGCCGTTCTGCCGCTACTTGCGGAAATGTGGCCGTGGCAAGCGCGGCGACCAGCGTCTCCAGCGGCGCATCGGCCACGGCATCCCATGACTGATAGTCGGCGAGCAGCCGGTCGGTATTGGCGTTCGACACCGCCGTCTTCGTCCGCGCGCCGATTACCCCCTGTACCAACGTCCACACCGGATCGCGCCTCTTGTCCGCAGGGCGGATCAGATGGCCGAAATGCTGGATCAGGTTATTATGTATGCGTGATAGCTGATCGGTGCGCGGATCGGAGCCGAGCGGCAAAAGATCCTGCACGAACGTTTATTCCCACTCGATGGTGCCGGGCGGCTTTGACGTATAGTCGTACACCACGCGGTTGATGCCCTTCACCTCATTGATGATGCGGGTTGCCACGCGGGAAAGGAACGCCGCGTCGAACGGATAAATGTCCGCCGTCATACCGTCAGTCGATGTCACCGCGCGCAGGGCGCACACGCAATCATAAGTACGCCCGTCGCCCATCACGCCCACGGTGCGCACGGGCAGCAGCACGGCGAATGCCTGCCAGATTGCATCGTACAATCCGGCATTTCTGATTTCTTCCAGATAGATGGCGTCCGCCTTGCGCAATATGTCGCAACGCTCCTGAGTGACTTCTCCGGGAATACGGATGGCAAGGCCCGGTCCCGGGAACGGATGTCGCCCCACGAAAATATCGGGCAGGCCCAGCTCACGGCCCAGTTCGCGGACCTCATCCTTGAATAGTTCGCGCAGCGGCTCGACCAGCTGCATGTTCATGCGCTCAGGCAGTCCGCCGACATTGTGATGCGACTTGATAGTGACCGAGGGGCCGCCGGTGAAGCTGACGCTTTCGATCACGTCGGGATAGAGCGTGCCCTGCGCCAGAAAATCCGCGCCGCCCACTTTCTTGGCCTCTTCCTCGAACAGGTCGATGAACGCCTTGCCGATGAACTTGCGCTTCTTTTCGGGGTCGGTAACGCCCGCGAGGCCGCCCAGGAACATGTCGCTCGCGTCGACATGAACCAGATTGATGCCGTAATGCTGACGGAACAGCGTCACGACCTGCTCGGCCTCGTTCATGCGCATCAGGCCATGGTCGACGAATACGCAGGTCAGCTGGTCGCCGATTGCCTCATGGATCAGCACCGCGGCCACCGCCGAATCGACGCCGCCCGACAAGCCGCAGATCACCCGGCCCTCGCCCACCTGTTCTCGGATCTCTGCGATCTTGGTCGCGCGAAACTCGGCCATCGACCAGTCGCCCGCGCAGCCGCAGACATGGCGCACAAAATTGGAAATCAGCTTGCCGCCATCGGGCGTATGCACGACCTCGGGATGGAACTGCATCGCGTAGAACCGCTTCGCCTCATTGGCGATCAGGGCGAAGGGCGCACCATCGCTCTTGGCCACGACCTCGAACCCATCGGCGAGCTGCGTCACCTTGTCGCCATGGCTCATCCACACCTGATGCTTTTCACCGGCATGCCACAGGCCGTCGAACAATTTGCACGGCGCGGTAATGTCAATGAACGCGCGTCCGAATTCGCCGCCCTCGCCGCCCTCTACCTTGCCGCCGAGCTGCTCCATCATCGTCTGCTGGCCATAGCAAATGCCGAGGATGGGAACGCCCGCATCAAAGAAATGCTGCGGCGCGCGCGGGGAATCGTCCCACATCACGGAGCTGGGACCGCCCGACAGGATAATGCCCTGCGGCTTCATCCGCTCATAGGCTTCGGCGGCTGCACTGAACGGCGCGATTTCCGAATAGACGCCTGCTTCCCGCACACGGCGGGCGATCAGTTGCGTCACCTGACTGCCGAAATCGACGATGAGGATCGACTGGTGGCTGGCAGGCGCTGTCATGGGAATCGGCTTTCAAGCTTGAGGAAACGAGTCAGCCGGTTAAGCGCCTATCCCGCGCCTGTCCAGTCGTCGCTGGATTCAGGTGACATAGTCGCGCACATCCACGCGCACCACACGGCCACCTTCATACGAACAGGTGAAGTTTTTCTGGAGGCCACTTCTGTCCTGATAGGCACGGCGATGCTCCAGGCTACCCTGAATGCGCCATCCGTCCCGTCCGGCGGACCGCGGCTCGTCTACGTCGACGATCTCGGCGAAACCGCCGCCGCGCTCTGCTTCTTCGCGCGCAGCCGAGGCGCAGGCATTCACCGCCTCATCCTCGTCATATCCTGCCGCAAAATCATCGGACCGATCATCGTCACGCCGATAGTCCGAGTCATAGTCGCGGTCAGAACTGCGCGTTGATCTTTTGTCCTTGTTGGCGGAACTGGCAATCACCGCCACCGCGCCGAGCACTGCTGCAATGCCGATGACGTCGCCCGCATCAAGGCCGCGATGATGGCGATAATGACGACCACGATAGGGACTGCCATACCAGCCGCCGCCATATCCGTATCCATAGCCGGGGTGGCGATAGCGGTCTCGCGCCGCTGCCGGTGAGACGCTGGCGGCAACCACAGCCGTCATGCCCAAAAGCGCGAGCGCGCGCCCCTTCCATTTTCCGTGCCGACCGTGCATCGCAACCATCCTTCTCAAGCGCTCATCACGCGAGTCTGGCAAGATAATAAAGCGCCTTGGCTGTCAGCCAACTGAACGGCGTTTCAGTCTATCGCCTCGATGGGCAGGCCCGTCCATCGCGCCAAAAAGGCATAGGCATCGGAATATTCCTCGATCACCTTGTCGGTCGGCTTGCCCGATCCATGGCCCGCGCGCGTTTCGATGCGGATAAGGTGCGGCTTGTCACCGATATCAGCGGCCTGCAGGGCGGCGGCATATTTGAAGCTGTGCCCGGGCACCACGCGGTCGTCCGTGTCCGCCGTGGTCACCAGAATGGCGGGATAGTCCGCGCCATCATGAATATTGTGATAGGGCGAATAGGCGCGCAACACACGGAAGTCCTCTTCCCTGTCCGGATAGCCATAATCATCGACCCAATACCGCCCGGCGGTAAACTGGTCGAAGCGCAGCATGTCCATCACACCAACCGCCGGCAACGCAGCAGCAAACAGGTCGGGCCGCTGATTGACGACCGCGCCTACGAGAAGCCCCCCGTTCGACCGGCCTTCGATCGCAAGTTGCCCTTTGCCGGTATAGCCATTGTCGATCAGATATTCGCCAGCCGCGATGAAATCATCGAACACATTCTGCTTGTTGGCCAGCCGCCCCGCCTCATGCCACTCTCTCCCGAATTCGCCGCCGCCGCGCAGGTTGGCAATGGCGATCACCCCGCCCTGCTCCAGCCATGCCATACGCGTCGCAGAATAGCCGGGCAGCAGAGAGATATTGAAGCCGCCATAGCCATAGAGCAACGTCGGGGCCGCCGTCCGGGTCTGCGCCAGTGTCTTCTTGCGTACGATGAACATGGGCACCTTGGTCCCGTCCTTCGACGCATAAAAAAGCTGCTCTTCCAGATAGTCGTCCGGATTGAATGCCAACTTGGGTCGGGCAAACTCCTCGATTTCCATCGTGTCGGTATTGAACCGGTAAATCGTACCGGGCGATGTGAAACCTGAAAAATGGAAGAAGGTTTCCGGGTCGCCCGCCTTGCCGCCAAATCCGGCGGCAGTGCCAAGCCCCGGCAACGGCACGTCGCGCACCGGCGTGCCGTCCAGCTCGACCAGTTCGGCGGTGGACTGTGCCCGGCTGATATAGGCGAGGATGATCCGGCGACCGACCATCGATGCCCCAACCAACGTATCGGCCTGTTGCGGAACGACCTCAACCGGCGACATGCGACGGCGGGCGGCGTCGAGCCGCACCAGCCTTGAACGCGGCGCATCCAGATCCGTCACAAACCACATCTGGCTGCCGATGCTGCCGACCAGCTTCCATTCATGTTTCATTCCACGAATAAGGCGTCGCGGCTTCCAATCCGGATCGGACAGGTCAATCAGAGTTATCTCGTACCGGGGATCTGTGCCCTCCTGCGCGGTGATGACGAGCCAGTCGCCATCATCAGTCACCTGCGCGGTGTGACGCCATTTGGGATGGCGCGGCGTATCGAACACCAGCTTGTCTTCGCTCTGGTCCGTGCCGAGCCGATGATAATAGATCGCGGAATTGAGATCGGGCGCCTGAAATTCTGCCCCCTGCTCTGGCTGCGGAAAGTGGGAATAGAAAAAGCCCTTCCCAGCCTTGTCCCATTCCAGCGCAGAAAACTTCACCCATTGGACCGCATCCGGCAACAGCGTTCCGTCATCCACGCGCAAGACATGCAGTGTACGCCAGTCGCTCCCGCCCTCCTGCACCGCGTAAACAACATACTCGCCGTCCATCGATGGCGCCCATTCGGCCAGCGCCGTCGCGCCGTCTTGCGCAAAATCATTCGGGTCGATCAGCTTGCGCGCAGGGCCATTCCACGCATCGCGAACATAGAGCGGAGACTGGTTTTGCAGGCCACTGTTATGCGCGTAGAAATAGCGGCTTCCAGCCTTCCGCGGCACGGAATAGCGCTCATAATTGAACAGCGCTTCCATCCGGTCCTTCATAACCGAGCGCCCGGGCAGCTGATCGAGATACTGGTCAGTCACCGCATTTTCGGCCGTCACCCATGCCCTGACTTCCCGGTCGTTCCGCACATCATTTTCGAGCCAGCGATAGGGATCGGCAATTTGCTCGCCGAATTTTTCCTCCACAAGATTGTCCCGGCGGGTTTTCGGATAGGTGAAGGTCGGCATCGCGCGGGAACTCGAAACAAGAGGGGTATGATAGGGTGCAGGCACGCCATCGGGCTTATGCGCCTGTTCCTGCCGGGCAGAGGCTGTCGCGCAGGCCAGCACCAATCCAACGCACCCGATACAGAGTTTTTTGGCCGACAGCCTGAGCGTCATCGTCTTTCACCTCTCCTTGGCGTTCAAGACTACGCGTCCGCCTCATCTTTTCAAGCGGCCACGAAAAAAGGCCCCGTAATCCTACGGAGCCTTTTTTTTAATTTCAGCGATGGAATGAGGCTCAGGCTGCGCCTTCGAGTTCCTCTTCCTCTGCGCCCTGAACCGGCCCGCTATCAAGGCCCTTCGCGCCTTCGTCACGGTCAACCAGCTCGATCACGGCGATCGGAGCAGCGTCAGACGCGCGATAGCCCGCCTTGATGACGCGCGTGTAACCGCCGTTGCGGTCCTTGTAACGCTCAGCCAGCACGTCGAACAGCTTGGTCAGCTGTGCGTCGTCCATCAGGCGCGACTGCGCCAGACGGCGGTTGGAAAGGCCACCGCGCTTTGCAAGCGTGATCAGCTTTTCGACATAGGGGCGCAGTTCCTTGGCCTTCGCGACACCGGTCGTGATTTGCTCATGCTTGATGAGCGAGGCGGCAAGATTGCGCAGCAGCGCATTGCGGTGACCGGTCGAGCGCTGAAGCTTACGATGTCCAACTTTATGACGCATATTTCATTCCTTCGTTCGTAATGGGCCCGTGCGAGGTAGCCCGTTCCTGGCGGCAAAGGGGCCGCCCCACCCTAATGAAGGGGCCGGATCGACATCCGGCCCTATCTCGTTCAGCCCATCAGCTCTTGTTCAAGCTTCTTGGCCATTTCCTCGATATTCTCAGGCGGCCAGCCGGGGATGTCCATTCCGAGGCGCAGACCCATGGACGAGAGCACTTCCTTGATCTCGTTCAGCGACTTGCGGCCAAAGTTCGGCGTGCGCAGCATTTCCGCTTCGGTCTTCTGCACCAGATCGCCAATATAGATGATATTGTCGTTCTTCAGGCAGTTCGCCGAACGCACGGACAGTTCCAGCTCGTCGACCTTCTTGAGCAGGTAGCGGTTGATGACGTTGGCATTGCCTTCGCCTTCCGCACCGGCGCCAGCGCCTGCCGCAGCCGCCGGAGCGGGCGCTGCCAGAGCTTCCTCGAAGTGAACGAAGAGCTGCAACTGGTCCTGCAGGATGCGCGCAGCGTATGCGATCGCATCTTCGGGAGCGACAGTGCCATCCGTCTCGATCGTCAGGCTGAGCTTGTCATAGTCCAGCTCTTGACCGACGCGGGTGTTGTCCACCTTGTAGGCGACCTGACGCACCGGCGAATAGAGCGCATCGACCGGGATGAGGCCGATCGGCGCATCGGCCGGGCGGTTGTTCGCGGCAGGAACATAGCCCTTGCCAGTGTCGGCGGTCAGTTCCATGTTGAGCGACGCGCCCTCGTCGAGGTGGCACAGCACCAGACCGGGGTTCATCACTTCGATGTCGCCCGAAACGGCGATGTCGCCAGCCTTGACTTCAGCAGGACCAGTAACGGACAGCTGAAGGCGCTTGGGCCCCTCGCCTTCCATCTTCAGCGCGATCTGCTTCACGTTCAGAACGATATCGGTCACGTCCTCGCGCACGCCGGCAAGCGAGGAGAATTCATGGAGAACATTCTCGATCTTGATCGAGGTCACCGAAGCGCCCTGCAGCGAGGAGAGCAATACGCGGCGCAGCGCGTTGCCAAGCGTCAGGCCGAAGCCACGCTCAAGCGGTTCGGCAACGAATGTCGCCTTGCGCTGCCCGTCGCCGCTCGATTTGATTTCGAGGGTGTTGGGCTTCTTCAATTCCTGCCAGTTCTTCATGTTGACAGTCATGTATTTCCCCTGGGAATGTGGCGGGAGCGCTCTGCCTTAAAAAGAGAAACCCCGGCCGGTGCAAAATGCGAGGATGACGCGTCCGCCATCCCCGTACGGGATACTGTTTAGACGCGACGCCGCTTGGACGGGCGAACGCCGTTGTGCGGTATCGGCGTCACGTCGCGGATCGACGTGATGGTGAAACCGACAGCCTGCAATGCGCGCAATGCCGATTCACGACCCGAACCCGGGCCCTTCACTTCGACTTCGAGCGTACGGACGCCGTGTTCGGCGGCCTTGCGACCTGCATCTTCCGCGCAAACCTGCGCCGCATAGGGCGTCGATTTACGTGAACCCTTGAAACCCATCATACCGGCGGACGACCAGCTGATCGCGTTGCCCTGTGCATCGGTGATGGTCACCATGGTGTTATTGAAGCTGGCGTTCACATGCGCGACGCCGGCCGAGATGTTCTTACGCTCACGCCGTTTAATGCGCTGAGGTTCCCGTGCCATAGTTCTCTATCCTACTTCACAAACTTGTTAGTGCCGGAGGTTTTGCCCAAGGAGAGCGCCGTCCGGCGGAGAAGAAATCGAAAATAGTCCCCCGGACTATCTCCCTTACTTCTTCTTACCTGCGATCGGCTTCGCCTTACCCTTGCGCGTACGCGCATTGGTGTGGGTGCGCTGGCCACGAACCGGAAGGCCCTTGCGGTGACGCAGGCCACGGTTGCAGGCGAGGTCCATCAAACGCTTGATGTTCATCGCCGTGTCGCGGCGAAGGTCGCCCTCAACGGTATAGCTGGCGTCGATGGCTTCACGGATCTGGAGTACTTCTGCGTCCGAGAGATCCTGCACACGACGGCTATGATCGATACCCAGCTTGTCGGCAATATCGAGCGCAGTCTTGCGGCCGATACCGTGAATATAGGTGAGCGCGATGATAACGCGCTTGTTGGTCGGGATATTTACGCCCGCAATACGTGCCATATTCGTTATACTCCTGCTCCACGGAACGCTTGGCAGGCATTCCATCTCAAAGCTTCATCCATGTGCGCCGGAACATTCCGGCACTGTCACGGCCATACCATCCGGGACGCGAAAAGCACGGCCAGCGCCATCTGGGGCTCCGCCGTTTATCCAATGTCCCGGAAGGGGCTGCCCATATCGAGTCGCTATTGCCCTGTCAAGGCAATCACAATCCGGATTTCGCACTGTTCTTCACTTTCTCTTAACCAAAATACCGCAAGGTGATTCCTGCCGGTACGTGAGTGGGGCTTCGCGCGTACCCGCAAGGAAGTGTGGGATGAAATATACAACCATCTTGGTAGTCGACGATTCCGTAACGATTCGCGCCATGCTTGAGGTACTGCTCGAGCGTGACCCTAGCTTGCGTATTGTTGGAATAGCCGGCGACGCGCCCGAAACCTTCCGCCTGATAAAAGAAACCGATCCCGACGTAGTCACGCTCGACATTGCCATGCCCGGCATGAACGGCATGGAAGTGCTTGAACAGATCATGCGCCGTCAGCCGCGTCCGGTCATCATGCTTTCCTCGCTGATGCGCGAAGGATCCGAACTGCAGGCTGAGGCTATGGACAAGGGCGCTGCCGGCTGTTTCAATAAAAACCGCATCGTTGCCGAAGCCGATGAGCTGCTTCAGATGATCAAAGAAGTTGCCTATCAGCGCGGCCATCGCCGCGATATCCCTCGCGTGCCGCTATCCGCTTTGGGGCGTTGACACGGCTCGCAACCGCTGGCGATTTTTCCAGCGACACGACAACCTGTCCCCCACCGGACGCTCAACATAGACATGGAGCAGCCAGGCAAGCGCCACCACGATGGCCAATGCCGTCGCGAACCCGACCCAATGGTTTAAGCCGACCTGATGCGCTTTCAGCATGATCACGAAACCGACATTCTCATGCACCAGATACAGCGGATAGCTGATGCTGCCGAACCATAAGACCGGGCGGACGCACAAGAATCGCAGCACACCGTTCAATATCAGGGCAAAGATGGCGACCAAGACACACCCCGCCAGGAACAGCTCCCGCGACTCTGTTGCCGCCAGTGTCAAAAGTGCTGCGGCCAAATAGGGCAATTGCGCGCGCCATCGGCGCTGCCCCGACCATATTCGGTGGAATATGATGCCGATTATGAAAAAGGGCGCAAACTCAAGCACTAGCAGGATGGTCAGCCGCGACGGCATCGCAGGCCAGACAAGCATCAACCATTTAAGCGCCAGCCAGAGCAGAAGCATCGGCTCAAGCCGCCGAAACTCCCTGCCCAACATCAGCCAGAGACCGGTCATGCAGGCATAGAAGCCCAGCTCGATCGTCAGGGTCCAATAAGCGCCATCGACCGCCGGTAGATAGAGAAACCCCTGAAGCATCGTGAAATTGGCCAGAGCGCTGTGCACCGGAACAATCAGCGTATCGACACCACCGCCATATTCGAACGAGAGCGTCAAAATTATCGCTACCCAATAGGCGGGAAATAATCGCGCGAACCGGTTGACCACGAAATCAGCGACCGAGCCGATACGGCTCATCGAAAAGAAGATCGCGAAGCCCGATATCGCGAAGAACAGCAGCACCCGATATTCGCCCTGCCAAAAATGCATGGGAACAGGGTCGGCCTGCGGGAAAAGTTGCGGAAACCGCATGGTGTAGTGAAACAGGACGACAGCAATCGCGCCAATGCCACGCAGCGCGTCGAGTTCAAGCAGCCTCCCCGGGGAAGTACCGGTTCGCGACTCACTTCCATACGCACCGGTTTTCATTGCCACCACATAGCCGCAAATGCGGGCAGTGTCGCAGCGATTAAGCATGTCGGCGGGCACAGCAAACACCGCATCAACAAAAGCGACATCAAAGCTTCATCGGCGCGTCACATGCAATGACTAGCGGCACCCTCAACGGATATTTTGGGGAAAGACCGCACATGACGACAACGCATCGCGGCGATACGGCCCGCGCCGTCAACCAGGCTGTGTTCCAGAATCAGCATCTGACGCGCAAGGGCTTCATGGAGCGGGCGTTTGCCTTCGCTTTTCGCGGCCTTGTCTACGCGCAGATCTGGGAAGATCCGCTCATTGACATGGAGGCGATGGAGCTGGGCCCGGACAGCGACATCGTGACGATCGCGAGCGGCGGCTGCAACATGCTCTCTTACCTGACTGCCGGTCCGCGCTCGCTGCACGCGGTCGACCTCAACACCGCCCATGTTGCGCTCGGCAGGCTGAAGCTGACAGCGGCGCGCCATTTGCCGGATCATGCCGCCTTCCATCGCTTTTTCGCCCAGTCGGGCCAACGCGCGAATATTGACGCTTATCGCGATCATGTGCACCCGCATCTGGACGACATAACAATCCGCTATTGGGAAGGACGCGATCTTGTCGGGCGCAAGCGAATCAATGCGTTCGCCAGGAATGTATACACTCGCGGCCTGCTCGGGCAGTTCATCTCTGCCGCCCACATTGTCGCCAAACTGTATCGCATCGATCCGGGCGAACTGCTCGCCGCTCAGTCGATGGAGGAACAACGCGCGATTTTCGAGCGTCGCCTCGCGCCCCTGTTCGACCGCAAGTTCATCCGCTGGCTGACGCAGCAACCCGCGTCACTGTTCGGCCTGGGCATCCCACCCGCGCAATATGATGCATTATGTGCTGGCGAAGCGGGTGGCATGGCGGCCGTTCTGAAGCAGCGGCTTGAGAAACTCGCCTGCGATTTCTCCATCCGCGATAATTATTTCGCGCAGCAAGCTTTCGGGCGCGGCTATGCACAAATGCCGGACTCCGCCTTGCCCCCTTATCTCGAAGCAGCGCGATACGACGCACTTTTGAGCAATCTGGACCGGGCGTTCATTCACCATGCGAACTTTGCCGAGTTTCTGAGCCAGCATGAAGATGGCAGCTTCAATCGCTATGTCCTGCTCGATGCGCAAGACTGGATGACCGATGCACAGCTCAACCAGCTGTGGAATGAAATCACGCGCACCAGCAGGCACGGCGCTCGGGTCATCTTCCGGACCGCTGCCGTAGACACTCTACTGCCAGGCCGCGTTGCCGAAGACGTTCTGTCGCAATGGCACTATGAGGCCGAAAAATCGCTCGACCATACGCGCCGAGATCGCTCGGCCATCTACGGCGGCTTCCATCTCTATGTCAGGAAAGGCGGCTGATGGCCTCGCTCGCGCCGACCACGCATGCCCAACAGATGGATGCGATGTACCGTGTGCAGAGGCATTTTTACGATCTTACCCGCAAATATTACCTGCTGGGCCGCGACCGCCTGATCCAAAATCTCGATGCCGGGCCGGGGTGCACCGTGCTGGAGGTCGGGTGTGGCACCGGGCGCAACCTGATCGCAGCGGCGCAACGCTGGCCCGAAGCACAGTTCACGGGACTCGACATCAGCGCGTCGATGCTCAAAACCGCATGCTTCTCCATCTCGCGTAAACACCTGTCACCGCGCATTGCACTCGTTCAGGCCGATGCCTGCGATTTCGCTGCGAGTGCGGCACTTGTAGGCCAGCGCTATGATCGCATTTTCATGTCTTACACGCTGTCGATGATCCCGGGATGGGAGCTGGCACTGGAAGAAGCACTCGATGCGCTGGCACCCGGCGGATCCCTGCATATCGTCGATTTCGGGCAGCAGGAAATGCTGCCGCGCTGGTTCCGTTCGCTGCTGCTCAGCTGGCTGCGGCATTTTCATGTGACGCCGCGTGCCGCCCTACCCGCCGTACTCGAAGACCTTTCGAGACGCCACAACAGAAAGCTGCAATGCCGACCGCTCTATCGCGGCTATGCGTGGGAGGCGGTGCTTTCAGCCGGCTGATTGTCCAACGCCCCCGCCGCGGCACAGCAAATACCCGCGATCAGCACCGCGAGCCACAAGGCAAACACACCGAAATGGGCATGCATGGCCGCACCGGCCACGGCACCGGCAATCAGCGACAGCCACAATATCATATGTGGGATCCACGCGCGCGGGTCTTCACCGGACACGGCGCCCGCGATCCTTTGCCCCGCTTTCACGAGCGTGCCGGTCATATAGGTCAGCCCGATCAAGACCTCGCCGTCGCGTTCGAACGTCGCGTTTTCTGCGCCCATGGCAAAAGCCAATGCCAGGGCCGATACCATTATCCACCCCAACTGCGCGCCCGCGGCCGCGACCACAAGCATGACCGTTACCGCTGCCAGCACGGCCTTGTGACGCCGGGCAAATCTGCGCCCAACCAGCGAGCCACCGACAACCCCGAAGAAAAAGGCAAAAATCAGGGCTGCGGCTTTTATCCAGTCGGCCGCATGATTGACGATGCCGACCGCCAACCGCGTACTGTTTCCGCTCATGAACGAAACGAAGAATCCGCCGATCTGCACGAAACCCACGGCATCAACATAGCCTGCCAGTGCGGCAAGGCACAGCGCGAGCGCGCGGGCTCGACGATCGAGCCTGATCATGGGATGACGATAACCGCCGCCCTTCTCACCCCATTGAAGCGAAAGACGGCGGGTCGCATCACAGGTTATCGATCGAGTATCGCGCCGATGGCGGTCGTCACATCGTCGATATCGGCCATGCCGTCTACGCGGGACACAATACCGCGCGCTTCATAGATCGGCAGGATCGGTGCCGTCTTGGCCCGATATTCCGCCATGCGCGTGCGCACGGTTTCCTCATTGTCGTCGGCACGACGTTTGAATTCGGTGCCACCGCACTTGTCGCAGACGCCTTCCTTGGCGGGCTGCTTGAAGGTGTCGTGATATCCTTCGCCGCAATTGGCGCAGGTGAAGCGTCCCGTAATGCGTTCGACCAGCGCATCCTCATCGACCTCCAGCTCAATCACATGGTGCAGTTCGCGTCCACGTGCGGAGAGAAGTTCGTCCAGGCTATGCGCCTGCGGCTCGGTGCGCGGGTAGCCGTCGAAAATCACGCCCGTCTCCGGCGCCAGCGCGTCAAGCGCCTCGCCGATGATGCCAGACACGATCTCGTCAGAAACGAGGCCGCCCGATTCCATCACCGCCTTCGCCTGCAGGCCGATCGGCGTTCCCGCCTTCACCGCCGCACGAAGCATATCGCCAGTAGAGAGTTGCACCATTCCGCGATTGTCGACCAGGCGGGTCGCCTGCGTGCCCTTGCCCGCACCCGGCGGCCCCAACAAGATGATGTTCATTTCCGTCCCCTGTTACTCGCCCCCGGGTGCAGCGGGTTAGCGCATACGTCCTTTGAGTTTGGCTTTCTTGATCAGATCGCCATATTGATGAGCGAGCAGATGGCTTTGAATCTGCGTCACCGTATCCACCGTAACATTGACCACAATCAGAAGGCTAGTGCCACCTAGGTAGAATGGTATTCCCGCTTGCGAGATGGCATATTCCGGGATCAAACAGATCAGCGCCAGATAGGCTGCGCCAATCACCGTGATGCGCGTCAGCACATAATCGAGATAATTTTCGGTGTTTTTGCCGGGGCGGATGCCCGGAATGAACCCACCATTCTTCTTGAGGTTGTCCGCCGTTTCCTCCGGGTTGAAGACCAACGCGGTGTAGAAAAAGCAGAAGAAGACGATGCCGCCGCCGTACAGCAGCATATAAACCGGGCTGCCATGGCTCAGATACTGGTTGAGCGTCAGCACAAAATCGCCCCAGACGCTCTCGCCTGCCACCTGATTGCCGGCAAAGCGCGAAACCGTCAGCGGCATCAACAGCAGCGATGACGCGAAGATCGGCGGGATGACGCCTGCGGTGTTGACCTTCAGCGGCAGATGGCTGCGGTCCGCCTGCATCAGGCCCTGTCGCGTCTGCCGCTTGGGATACTGAATCAGCACCCGGCGCTGCGCGCGCTCCATGAAACAGATGAACGCGATAAGGCCAAGGCCGACGATGATGATGCCGAGGATCAACAGACCCGAAATCGAGCCCTCGCGCCCAGACTGGAACAGGTTGCTCAGCGTCACCGGCAGCTGCGCTACAATGCCCGCCATGATGATCAGCGACACGCCATTGCCGATCCCGCGCGCGGTGATCTGTTCACCCAACCACATCAGGAACATCGTACCGCCGACCAGCGAGACGACCGCAGCGACGCGGAACAGCATGCCCGGCTCGACAACCGCCTGCATACCCTGCGCTGCGCCGAAGCTTTCCAGCCCCACCGCGATGAAATAGCCCTGCACAGCGGTAAGTCCCACCGTACCGTAGCGTGTATATTGGTTCAGCTTCTTGCGCCCGGCCTCGCCCTCCTTCTTGATCGCCGCCAGCGTCGGTGAAAGAGCGGCTGCAAGCTGCACCACGATCGAAGCGGTGATATAGGGCATCACACCAAGCGCAATCAGGCTCATGCGCTCCAGCGAACCACCCGAAAAGGTATTGAAGATATCGAGCACGCCGCCTTGGGTCTGCGCATACAGGCGCGACAGCACGGTCGGGTCGATGCCGGGCAGCGGCACGAAGCTGAGGAAACGGAACACAATCAGTGCGCCCAGCGTGAACCACAGACGTTTCTTGAGCTCGGTCGCCTGTGCGAATTTCGCCAGACTGATATTCGATGCAAGCTGATCGACTCTCGATGCCATTGCTTTTCCGTACCTTCACATTCAACGCCGGCGGGCGCCCGCCAATATTCACCTGCGGCCATGCCTTAGCGGCTAAATTCAACGCTGTGAACCGCCCCCAATTCGCGACCGCAAGAATGCACTAATGTCGCTTGGGTCACTTGGCGATTTGCGCGCGCGAGTGCAAGAGGACTCTCGCGCTGCACTGCCCTGAAATGCGAAACCCCGCCTTCCCTCTTCGGGCAGCGGGGCTTCCTCATTCTGGCTCAGCGGGCCGTTTAGCCCTTCTTCGCTTTACCCTTCTTCGCGGCAGCCTTGTCGGCAGCGCTGACGACTTCGATCACGTCAACCTTGCCGCCGGCCTTTTCAACCGCTTCGATGGCACCTTTCGATGCGCCGGCGACCGTGAAGGTGAGCTTCGCGGTGAGTTCGCCCTTGCCGAGCAGCCGGACGCCGTCCTTGCCGCCACGTGCGAGGCCAACGGCCTTCAACGCTGCGTGGTCAATTGTACCCTTGCCGTCCAGCTTCTTGGCATCAACCGCCTTCTGGACTTCACCCAGATTGACGATCGCATAGTCCTTCGCGAACACATTGATGAAGCCACGCTTCGGCAGACGCATGTGGAGCGGCATCTGGCCACCCTCAAAGCCGTTGATCGCAACGCCCGAGCGCGCCTTCGCACCCTTCTGGCCGCGACCGGCAGTCTTGCCCTTGCCCGAGCCGATGCCACGGCCAACACGCATACGACCCTTACGGGCGCCTGCATTATCCTTGAGTTCGTTCAGTTTCATGTCTTTGCACTCGCTTTCGCTTTGTTCGCGCCAAAAATGGAGAAAGGGCAGCTACGCCGCCCCGTCCCGTTTGTCACCCCAAAAAGGTGAATTATCCTTCGATCACCTGCACCAGATGCGGCAGCTTGCGGATCGCGCCGCGTACTTCCGGCGTATCCTGCAATTCCACCTCACGGTGCATTTTGCCCAGGCCCAGACCGACGAGAATTTTCTTCTGCGATTCCGGACGGCGGATCGGCGAGCCGATCTGCTTGATCTTGATCGTATTGGTTTTCGCTTTCGCCATCGCCCTTACTCCGTAATCGCTTCGGCTTCGGCCTGTGCGACCTCAGCGGATGCACCGCCACGGCCCAGCAAGTCGGCAACTTTCTTGCCGCGACGCTGCGCCACCGACTTCGGGCTCGTCTGATCCGTCAGCGCCTCGAACGTGGCGCGGATCATGTTGTAGGGGTTGGACGTACCGACCGACTTGGTCACGACGTCCGCAACGCCCAGGCTTTCGAACACGGCACGCATCGGACCGCCGGCGATGATGCCGGTACCTGCAGGTGCCGAGCGAACGGTAACCTTGCCGGCACCGAAGTGCCCGCGGCCGTCATGGTGGAGCGTACGGCCCTCACGCAGCGGAACGCGCATCATCTTCTTCTTGGCCGAAGCAGTTGCCTTGGTGATAGCTTCGGGCACTTCGCGCGCCTTGCCGTGGCCGAAACCGACCCGGCCCTTGCCGTCGCCAACCACAACCAGCGCGGCGAATGCGAAACGCTTACCGCCCTTGACCGTCTTCGAAACGCGGTTGATGTGAACCAGCTTTTCGATCAGCTCTTCGCCCTGCTCCTCATCGCGGTTTCCGCGACGATCGTCCCGGCGACCACGGCCACCGCGCTCACCGCGGTTGCGATCGCCACCGCCACGTCCGCGACGCGGCGCACGGCCTTCATTGCCTGCGGGAGCACCGGCTTCTGCAGCAGGTGCAGCTTGCGGCTGAGCGCCTTCTGTTACGTTGTTTTCATCAGCCATATCAGAACTCCAGTCCGCCTTCGCGGGCAGCATCGGCCAGCGCCTTCACGCGGCCATGGAAGAGGAAACCGCCACGGTCGAAAACGACCTGCTTGACGCCCGCCTTGGTGGCAGCGGCTGCGACGCGCTTGCCGACTTCAGCCGCAGCGGCCGAGTTGGATCCAGCGGTGCCGCGTACGTCCTTGTCCAGGGTCGAGGCTGCGGCGACCGTGTGGCCGTTGGCGTCGTCGATGACCTGGGCGTAGATGTGCTTGCCCGAGCGGTGAATGGAAAGGCGGGGACGAGCGCCAGCGCGTGCCTTGATGGCGGTGCGGACGCGGCGACGACGCCGTTCGAAGAGAGAGAGTTTCGCCATGGCTTACTTCTTCTTGCCTTCTTTGCGGAAGATATACTCGCCGCGATATTTGATGCCCTTGCCCTTGTAAGGCTCCGGCTTTCTCCAGCGGCGGATTTCCGCCGCGACCTGACCGACCTTCTGCTTGTCGATCCCGCTGATCTCGACCGTCGTGTTGTCCGGGGTCTTGATCTCGATGCCTTCGGGCACCGCGAAATCAACGTCATGGCTGAAGCCGAGCTGCAGCTTCAGGGTCTTGCCCTGGGCCTGCGCACGATAACCGACGCCGGTGATTTCCAGCACCTTGGTATAGCCTTCGGTCACACCGGTAACGAGGTTCTGCACCAATGTGCGCTGCATGCCCCAGAAAGAGCGGGCGCGCTTGGTGTCGTTTGCAGGCATCACGGAGACGCCGCTATCCTCAACCGAGTAGGTCACTTCATCGGCCAGCGGCATGGCGAGCGTGCCCTTGGGGCCCTTCACCGAAAGCTGGCCGCCATCGATCGTCGCGGTCACACCGCTCGGAATCGTAACGGGTTTTTTGCCGATACGGGACATGGTTAGAATACCTCCGCCAGCACTTCGCCGCCGACATTATGCTCACGTGCTTCGTTGTCCGAAAGCACGCCGCGCGGCGTCGAGACGATGGTGATGCCAAGGCCGTTGCGAACAACCGGCAGCTCTTTGCTGCCCGAATAAACGCGGCGACCGGGCTTGGAAACGCGCGCGACATGCTTGATCGCGGGTTCGCCCTCGAAATATTTCAGTTCGATGCGCAGGCCAGGGTGCTTGCCCAGCGCTTCTTCGCTGTACCCGCGGATATAGCCTTCGCGCTGAAGCACGTCGAGAACGCGTGCGCGCAGCTTCGAAGCCGGGGTGGTGACGCTGTCCTTACGGGCCGTCTGGCCGTTGCGGATGCGGGTGAGCATATCGCCCAGAGGATCGGTCAATGCCATACTCTTAAATCCTTACCAGCTCGACTTGGTGACGCCGGGGATCAGGCCCTTGTTGGCCAGATCGCGCAGCTGCACACGGCAGAGACGGAACTTGCGGTAATAGCCGCGCGGCCGTCCCGTCAGCTCGCACCGGTTGCGGACGCGGGTCGGGTTTCCGTTACGCGGAATTTCAGCCATCTTCAGGCGCGCGATCAGACGCTCACCATCATCAAGCGACTTGTCAGCCGCAATAGCCTTCAGCTTCGCATATTGGCCGGCATATTTCTTCACCAGCTTCTTACGACGCTCATTCTTGTTGATGGAACTCAGTTTCGCCATGACTTAAGTTCTCTTCCTTCCTTCATGCAGACCGCTCACGCAGCCTGCTTTTCCTCTTCGACCGGGAACGGGAAACCGAACAGGCGCAGCAGTTCGCGCGCTTCGTCGTCGGTCTTCGCGGTCGTTGTGATGATGATGTCCATGCCGCGCACCTTATCGATGCGGTCATAGCTGATTTCCGGGAAAATCAGCTGTTCCTTGATGCCGAAAGCATAGTTGCCACGGCCGTCGAACGACTTGGGGTTCAGGCCACGGAAGTCGCGGATGCGGGGCATTGCGATCGTGACCATGCGGTCCAGAAATTCGTACATACGTTCCCGGCGCAAAGTTACCTTCGCACCGATCGGCATGCCTTCGCGCAGCTTGAACTGGGCGATTGACTTCTTCGCACGGGTGATCACGGGCTTCTGACCGGCGATCAGCTGCATTTCCTCTGCAGCCGACGTGACCTTCTTCTTGTCCTGCGTTGCTTCGCCTACGCCCATGTTGAGCGTGATCTTTTCAATCTTCGGCACCTGCATCACGTTGGCATAACCGAACTTCTCGGTCATCGCCTTCGCGATGCTTTCGTCGTAAAGCGACTTCAGGCGCGGAGTATATTTGTCAGTCATCAGATGACCTCCCCGGACTTGACCGCAACGCGGACCTTCTTGCCGTCACGTTCCTCGAAACGGACGCGGGTCGCCTTGCCGTCCTTGCCGGCGATCGCGACATTCGAAATGTGCAGCGGCGCAGGCTTGCGATCGATGCCACCCTGCGGGTTCATCTGATCGGGCTTGCGGTGACGCGCGTGAACATTGACGCCATCGACCAGCACCTTGTCTTCCTTCGGAAAAACCTGGAGTACGGCGCCCGAGCGGCCCTTGTCCTTGCCGGCGAGCACAACCACGGTGTCGCCCTTCTTGATCTTCGCGGCGCCCATTATAGCACCTCCGGAGCCAGAGAGATGATCTTCATGTGGCCGGTGGCGCGCAGTTCGCGAACGACGGGGCCAAAGATACGGGTGCCGATCGGCTCCTCATTCTTGTTGACCAGAACGGCAGCATTGCTGTCGAAACGGATCACGCTGCCGTCGGGACGACGAACGTCCTTCTTGGTGCGCACGATTACCGCACGGTGAACGTCGCCCTTCTTAACACGGCCCTTGGGCTGTGCTTCCTTGATGGACACGACAATGATGTCGCCCACGCCGGCAACACGCCGTTTGGAGCCGCCCAGCACCTTGATGCACTGGACGCGCTTCGCGCCGCTGTTGTCAGCGACGTCTAGGTTGGATTGCATCTGGATCATAGATCCGGTTCCTTCTTATCTGGCCTGCCGGAAACTTCCGGTGGTTCCTAAACTAAAGCTCTTATGCGGCCGCTTCGGCTGCAATCTGCTCGGGAGACTTGTGCGTATCGACGCGACCGATGACCTTCCAGGTCTTCAGCTTCGAAATCGGCGCCGTCTCCTCGATGCGGACCGTTTCGCCCTCATGATACTCGTTGGTATCGTCATGGGCGTGATACTTCTTCGAACGACGGATGATCTTGCCGTAAAGCGGGTGTTTCACCTTGCGCTCTACGCGAACCACAACCGTCTTGTCTGCCTTGTTGGAAACTACCGTTCCCGTCAGCACGCGCTTGGGCATCGTTCGTTTCCTTTCTTACTTCGCCGCGCGGGCGCGTTCGCCCTGCAGCGTCTTGATCTGGGCAATCGCGCGACGCACTTCGCGTACGCGGCTCGGCTTTTCGAGCTGATTGGTGGCCGCCTGAAAGCGCAGGTTGAACTGCTCTTTCTTCAGGTTCGCCAGCTCGCCCGTCAGTTCGTCGTCCGACTTGGTGCGGAGATCGCTTGCTTCAGCCATCTTATTCGCCTCCCAGGTGCGATGTGTCGCCCAGACGTGCAACAACCTTGGTCTTGATCGGCAGCTTCATCGCTGCACGCTCGAATGCTTCAGCGGCCAGCGGTCCGGCAACGCCGTCCAGTTCGAACAGGATGCGGCCGGGTTTCACCCGAGCAGCCCAATATTCGACGCTGCCCTTGCCCTTACCCTGACGGACTTCAGCAGGCTTCTTCGACACCGGAACGTCGGGGAATATGCGGATCCACAAACGTCCCTGACGCTTGATGTGACGCGTGATCGCACGACGTGCGGCCTCGATCTGGCGCGCGGTGATCCGCTCAGGCTCCATAGCCTTCAGGCCGTAGGATCCGAAATTCAGGTCGCTGCCACCCTTGGCATCGCCCTTAATCCGGCCCTTGAAGGCCTTGCGGAACTTCATTTTCTTCGGTTGCAGCATGACGCTTACCTTATCCTAAACTCAATGCGCCGGACGGACGCCGGAGGTTTGAGCCTCCATCATCAGCCGATCGGTGGCCATCGGGTCATGGCCAAGGATTTCACCCTTGAAGATCCACACCTTGATACCGCAAACGCCATAGGCGGTGTGCGCTTCGGCCTCGGCATAGTCGACGTTACCGCGCAGCGTGTGCAGCGGAACGCGGCCTTCACGATACCATTCGACGCGGGCGATCTCGGCGCCGCCAAGACGGCCACCGCAGGTGATCTTGATGCCTTCCGCGCCCAGACGCAGAGCCGACTGAACGGCGCGCTTCATTGCACGGCGGAACGCGATACGGCGTTCCAGCTGATCTGCAACACCCTGCGCCACCAGCTTCGCGTCGACTTCCGGCTTGCGGATTTCGACGATGTTCAGGCTGACGTCGCTCTCAGTGAATTCCGCGAGCTTGCGGCGCAGCTTCTCGATGTCCGCACCCTTCTTGCCGATGATCACGCCGGGGCGCGCAGCATAGATGGAGATGCGGCACAGCTTCGCCGGACGCTCGATCACGACCTTGGAGATCGCGGCCTGCGGCAGGTTCTTCATGATGTACGTGCGGATCTTCAGATCCTCCATCAGCAGACGGCCATAATCCTGACCTTCCGCGAACCAGCGGCTATCCCATGTACGGTTGATCTGAAGGCGCAGACCGATCGGATTGCTCTTATGACCCATAGCTCAAGCCTCCACTTCATTCTGTTCGCGCACGACGATCCGAACCCGACTGAACGGCTTCAGGATGCGCGTCGACTTGCCGCGACCGCGAGCGTGCCAGCGCTTCATGGTCAGGCTCTTGCCGACCGAAGCCTCGGCGACGACCAGCGCGTCAACGTCGAGATTGTGGTTGTTCTCCGCATTCGCGATTGCCGAAGCCAGCACCTTGCGGACATCAACAGCCATCGCCTTCTTGGAGAAAGCGAGAACGTTCATCGCATCTTCGACCTTGCGGCCGCGGATGAGGGCAGCGACGAGGTTCAGCTTCTGTGCCGAACCGCGGATCTGCGTGCCGACGGCCAGCGCCTCGGTCTCGCCCACGCGGCGGGGAGATTTTTCCTTACCCATCAGCGCTTACCCTTCTTGTCGGCAGCGTGGCCGGGGAAATAGCGCGTCGGCGCAAATTCACCCAGCTTGTGACCGACCATTTCCTCGTTCACCGAAACGGGAACATGCTTGCGGCCGTTGTAGACGTTGAACGTCAGGCCAACGAACTGCGGCAAAATGGTCGAGCGGCGCGACCAGGTCTTGATCGGACCGGACTTGCCACCCGCGTCCTGAGCGGCCTCTGCCTTTTTCAGCAGATGCAGGTCTACAAACGGACCTTTCCAGACGGAACGAGCCATCGCTTACCTCTTCTTCTTCGCGTGACGCGACCGGATGATCATGCGGTCCGTCTGTTTGTTGTTGCGGGTGCGCGCACCCTTCGTCGGCTTACCCCACGGAGTGACCGGATGACGGCCGCCCGAGGTACGGCCTTCACCACCGCCGTGCGGGTGGTCGACCGGGTTCTTCGCGACACCGCGGGTCAGCGGGCGCTTGCCAAGCCAGCGATTGCGGCCGGCCTTGGCGAGGTTGGTGTTGCCATTGTCGGGGTTCGACACGGCGCCAACGGTGCCCATGCAGTCTGCACGAATATAGCGCTGCTCGCCCGAGTTCAGGCGAACGATCACCATGCCGCGGTCACGACCAACCAGCTGAACATAGGTGCCTGCGCTGCGTGCGATCTGGCCGCCCTTGCCCGGCTTCATCTCGATGTTGTGACAGATCGTGCCGATCGGCATCTGCCCCAATTCCATCGCGTTGCCCGGCTTCACGTCAGCTTTCTTCGCCGCGATCACCTTGTCGCCAGCGGCAAGACGCTGCGGCGCAATGATGTATGCGAGATCGCCGTCGTCATATTTGACGAGCGCGATGAACGCGGTGCGGTTGGGGTCATATTCCAGACGCTCCACCGTGCCCTCGACGTCCCATTTGCGACGCTTGAAGTCGATGATGCGATAGCGCTGCTTGTGGCCACCGGCGATACCGCGCGATGTCACATGACCCTTGTTGTTACGGCCACCCGTCTTGCGCTTGCCTTCGGTCAGCTGTTTGACCGGCTTGCCCTTATGCAGGTGCGAACGGTCAACCAGGATCAGGCCGCGCTGTGCGGGGCTGGTCGGGTTATAATGCTTGAGTGCCATAGTCGCTCTCGCCTCAGATCGTCGACGTCACGTCAATGGACTGACCTTCGGCCAGCGTGACGATCGCCTTCTTGAAATCGCTGCGCGTGTAGGGCTTGCCCTTCCAGCGCTTGACCTTGCCCTTCTGGACAATGGTGTTGACGCCCTTCACCTTCACACCGAACAGCGCCTCTACAGCCGCCTTGATTTCGGGCTTCGAAGCATCTTTCGCCACCTTGAAAACAACCGCGTTGTTTTCGGAGAGCAGCGTCGCCTTCTCGGTGATGTGGGGCGCGAGCACCACGTCATAGTGGCGCACATCCACGGTTGCTGTGTCTTTCTTAGCCATTGAAGCGCGCCTCCAGCTTTTCCACGGCGGCGCGGGTCAGGACCAGCGTATCGGCGCGGAGAATGTCATACACATTGGCGCCGACCGCAGGTAGGACATTGATGCCCACTAGGTTGGACGATGCCTTGGCGAAGCTGACGTTGATCGCGTCGCCATCGATGAACAGCGCTTTGGACAGACCCAGTTTCTCGAGCTGACCGGCGAGAACCTTGGTCTTGCCGTCCTTCACGTCGAGATTGTCGATCACCGTCAGGCTGCCGCCCTTGGCTTTCGCCGACAGCGCCATTTTCAGACCGAGCGTACGGACCTTCTTGTTCAGACTGTGGCCGAAGGTGCGGGTCCGCTGACCATGCGCCTTACCACCGCCGACGAAGATCGGCGCACGACGGTCGCCGTGACGAGCGACACCGCCGCCCTTCTGACGACCGAACTTCTTGCCGGTACGAGCGACATCGCTGCGTTCGCGCGTGCCGCTTGCGGGCGCACGGCGCTTTTCGAGCTGCCAGGTGACCACGCGGTGCAGAATGTCCGCGCGCGGCTCAACGCCGAACACAGCTTCATTCAACTCAACGTCGCCGCTTTTCTTGGCGTCCAGGGTTTTGACATCAACCTTCATGGCTTAGCCCTCCTGGCCTTCGGTCGCTGCGGGAGCGGCAGTTTCCTCTGCGGGCGTTTCCGCGGGAGCCTGCGCCTCTTCGGCGGCCGGTTCGTTGCTGTTTGCGGCCTGCTTCAGGCTCGCGGGATAGGGAACGTCGGCAGGACGCGGAACCTTGACCGCATCGCTGACCAGCAGCCAGGTGCCCTTCGACCCCGGAACGCTGCCCTTGACGAACAACAGACCGCGCTCGACATCCGTGCGGACGATTTCGAGGTTCTGCTGCGTACGCTGACGGTCGCCCATATGGCCGGCCATCTTCTTGTTCTTGAACACGCGGCCCGGATCCTGACGGTTACCCGTCGAACCATGGGCACGGTGGCTGATCGAGACACCGTGGGTCGCGCGCATACCGCCGAAACCCCAGCGCTTCATCGCACCGGCAAAACCTTTACCCTGCGTGTGACCCGTCACATCGACGAGCTGGCCGGCAATGAAGTGATCGGCGGCGATTTCCGCACCGACATCGAGCAGCGCGTCGTCAGCGACACGGAACTCGGCGACGCGCGCCTTCGGCTCCACTTCGGCTTTGGCAAAATGGCCACGCTGCGGTTTGGCGACATTCTTCGCCTTGGCAACGCCGGCACCCAGTTGAACGGCAACATAGCCGTCCTTGTCAATCTCGCGACGAGCGACCACCTGATTGCCCTCCAGAGCGAGAACGGTCACAGGAACGTGCCGTCCATCATCCTGGAAAAGGCGGGTCATCCCGACTTTCTTCGCGATCACGCCAGTGCGCATGATCAGTTCCTCCAACAGAGGCCCGCTTCACCGAAGCTAGACGGGCGTATCCAACGAAAAAACCGCTTGGGATCACTCCCCAGCGGCCAACCCAAAGTTTGAAGATCACCCCGTCCGGGTTGGATGCTTCCCGGCAAGGGGAAGCGACGGGGGACCAGAACCACAGCTTGCTGTGCGGTATCCCTTGTCTTTCAGCTCTTAAGCGAGCTTAATCTCGACGTTCACGCCAGCAGCCAGATCGAGCTTCATCAGCGCGTCGACCGTTTGGGGCGTCGGCTGCACAATGTCAAGCATCCGCTTGTATGTGCGAACCTCAAATTGTTCACGGCTCTTCTTATCGATGTGCGGTCCACGGTTCACAGTGAACTTTTCGATGCGCGTCGGCAGCGGAATGGGTCCACGAATAAGAGCGCCCGTACGGCGAGCCGTATCGGCAATGTCGCCGGTCGCCTGATCGAGCACGCGGTGATCAAAGGCTTTAAGGCGAATGCGAATATTCTGCGTTTCCATGTCCAAACTACCGATGCGAAAGAGCCAAAAACAAGACCGCCCCTTTTTCCCTTTCGGGAAACCTGTATCCGATTGAATTTACCGGACGAACAGGTCGAGGCGGCTTCAAAAATCAAGCCGCGCGAATCATCCGACCCGCGCGGCTCGCTGCCTATATTACTTTGTGATGGTCGCCACAACCCCCGAACCGACGGTACGGCCACCTTCGCGAATAGCGAAGCGAAGACCCTGGTCCATCGCGATCGGAGCGATCAGCTTAACACCCAGTTTCACGTTGTCGCCGGGCATAACCATCTCGGTGCCCTCGGGCAGAACAACTTCACCGGTCACGTCGGTCGTGCGGAAGTAGAACTGCGGACGATAGTTCGCGAAGAAAGGCGTGTGACGGCCACCTTCGTCCTTCGACAGGACGTAGACTTCTGCTTCGAACTCGGTGTGCGGCGTAACCGAACCGGGCTTTGCCAGAACCTGACCACGCTCAACGTCTTCACGGCCAACGCCGCGGATCAGCGCACCGATGTTGTCGCCAGCTTCACCCTGATCGAGCAGCTTGCGGAACATTTCAACGCCGGTAACGGTCGTCTTCTTGGTGTCGCGGATGCCGACGATTTCGACTTCCTCACCGACCTTCACGATGCCGGTTTCAACACGACCGGTCACAACCGTACCACGGCCCGAAATCGAGAACACGTCTTCGATCGGCATCAGGAACGGCTTGTCAACCGGGCGGGCCGGCTGCGGAATGAATTCGTCAACAGCAGCCATCAGCTCAAGAATCTTGCTCTTGCCGATGTCGTCGTCGCGACCTTCGAGAGCGGCCAGAGCCGAACCCGCGATGATCGGAATATTGTCGCCGTCGAAATCGTAGCTGGACAGCAGCTCGCGAATTTCGAGTTCAACGAGTTCGAGCAACTCGGCGTCGTCGACCTGGTCAACCTTGTTCATGAACACGACCAGCTGAGGCACACCAACCTGACGCGCGAGCAGGATGTGCTCACGGGTCTGCGGCATCGGGCCGTCTGCAGCGTTCACAACCAGGATCGCACCGTCCATCTGCGCGGCGCCGGTGATCATGTTCTTCACATAGTCGGCGTGGCCGGGGCAGTCGACGTGCGCATAGTGACGCGCTTCGGTTTCATATTCGACGTGCGCGGTCGAAATGGTGATGCCGCGCTCACGCTCTTCGGGAGCCTTGTCGATGTTGGCATAGTCGGTGAACGTTGCACCGCCCGTTTCTGCCAAAACCTTGGTGATCGCAGCGGTCAGCGTGGTCTTACCATGGTCGACGTGACCGATGGTGCCGATGTTGCAGTGCGGCTTGTTCCGCTCAAATTTAGCCTTAGCCATTTCCTACCTCTTCTTGTCCAAATCTGCTTCGACAACCATGAGGTGCCGCGCGAAGTGGCCCCCATAGCACCAAATTTTGATAATGCCAGCCCGTTTTGCAGCTTTTTGGCGGTGATTATTTTTCACCGCCAAATCTGCAATCAGGCCATTTTCGCCTTCACTTCGTCGGCAACATTCTGCGGCACTTCTTCATAGTGCGAGAACTGCATCGTGTACTGCGCGCGACCCTGTGTGAAGGAACGCAGCTGGTTCACATAACCGAACATGTTGGCGAGCGGAACCATGGCTTCGACGACCTGGGCATTGCCCCGGCTGTCCGTACCTTGGATCTGGCCGCGACGGCTGTTCATGTCACCGATGACGTCGCCCAGATATTCCTCCGGGGTAACGACCTCAACCCGCATGACCGGTTCGAGCAGCTTGATGCCGGCCTTCTGCGCCGCTTCGCGCATACAGCCACGGCCCGCGATTTCGAACGCCAGCGCCGAGGAGTCGACATCGTGGTACGCACCATCTGTCAGGCGAATTTCGAAGTCGATGATCGGGAAGCCGATCAGCGAACCGGTTTCCGCCGTTTCGCGCATGCCCTTTTCAACCGACGGAATATATTCGCGCGGGATGTTACCGCCCTTGATTTCGTCGATGAACTGGATGCCGCTGCCGCGTTCGCCCGGCGTCACCGAGACCTTCACGCGACCGAACTGACCCGAACCACCCGACTGCTTCTTGTGGGTGTAGTCGATATCGACCGGCTTCGCGAGACTTTCGCGATACGCAACCTGCGGCGCACCGACATTGGCCTCGACCTTGAATTCGCGCTTCATGCGATCCACGAGAATGTCGAGGTGAAGCTCGCCCATGCCCTTGATGATCGTCTGGCCCGATTCATGGTCGGTCGAAACGCGGAACGAGGGATCTTCCGCCGCAAGACGGTTGAGCGCAACGCCCATCTTTTCCTGGTCAGCCTTGGTCTTGGGTTCAACCGAAAGCTCGATAACCGGCTCGGGGAACTCCATACGCTCCAGGATGATCGGCGCGCTCGATGCGCACAGCGTGTCACCCGTGGTGGTTTCCTTCAGCCCTGCGAGCGCAACGATGTCGCCTGCATAGGCTTCTTCGATGTCTTCACGGCTGTTCGCATGCATCAACAGCATACGGCCGATCTTTTCCTTCTTGTCCTTCACCGAGTTCAGGTAGCTGCCCTTTTCGAGCTTGCCCGAATAGATGCGTGCGAAGGTGAGCGAGCCGACGAACGGGTCGTTCATGATCTTGAAGGCGAGCGCGGAGAACGGCGCATTGTCGTCCGACGGGCGCTCGTCCGGCGTTTCACCGTCGATCTTCACGCCCTTGATCGCAGGAACGTCGAGCGGGCTCGGCATGTAATCAACAACGGCGTCGAGCAGCGGCTGAACACCCTTGTTCTTGAATGCGCTGCCGCACAGCACCGGAACGAACGCCTGCGCCAGCGTACCCTTGCGGATCAGCTTCTTCAGCGTATCGGCGTCGGGTTCGGTGCCTTCGAGATAGGCTTCCATCACATCGTCGTCTTGCTCGACCGCCAGTTCGATCAGCTTTTCGCGATACTCAGCAGCCTTGTCAGCGAGGTCGGCCGGAATGTCGACATATTCGAATTCGGCGCCCAGGCTCTCGTCCTTCCAGACGATACCGCGGTTGTTGACCAGATCTACGAGACCCTTGAGGTCACTCTCGATGCCGATGGGCAGATAGAGAACGGCCGGAGTCGCGCCCAGACGATCGATGATCGACTGCACGCAATATTCGAAGTTCGCGCCGGTCCGGTCGAGCTTGTTGATGAAGCACATCCGCGGCACTTTATACTTGTCGGCCTGACGCCACACCGTCTCGGACTGCGGCTCAACGCCCGCAACACCGTCAAAGCATGCGACCGCGCCGTCGAGCACGCGCAGCGAACGTTCCACCTCGATGGTGAAGTCGACGTGGCCCGGCGTATCGATGATGTTGATCCGGTGGTCGTTCCAGAAACAGGTCGTCGCAGCCGACGTGATCGTGATCCCGCGCTCTTGCTCCTGCTCCATCCAGTCCATCGTTGCGGCACCGTCATGCACCTCACCGATCTTGTAGGATTTGCCGGTATAATAAAGAATGCGCTCGGTCGTCGTGGTCTTGCCAGCGTCGATGTGCGCCATGATACCGATATTGCGGTACTTTTCGAGCGGATGGCTGCGGGCCATGATGCTTACTCCGTGTGCCGCTCAATTGCGGCGGTTTGCGACAGGGAAGAAAATCAGCCGGGACACACGCCCCGGCTGCATTAGTTTTATATGCTTACCAGCGATAGTGCGAGAAGGCGCGGTTGGCCTCAGCCATACGGTGCGTATCCTCGCGCTTCTTCACGGCATTGCCGCGATTGTTGGCCGCATCCATCAGCTCACCCGACAGGCGCGCGGCCATCGTGGTTTCGCTGCGGCTGCGCGCGGCAGAGATCAGCCAGCGGATGGCGAGAGCCTGCGCACGCTCGGGACGAACCTCGACCGGCACCTGATAGGTGGCGCCACCGACACGGCGGCTGCGAACTTCGATGCCCGGCTTCACATTGTTCAGCGCGTCATGGAACATCGCGATCGGATCTTTTTTCGCCTTGGCTTCGACCTGGTCGAGAGCGCCATAGACGATCTGTTCCGCAACGGCTTTCTTACCGTCCAGCATCACGCTGTTCATGAACTTGGAAAGCACCACGTCCTTGAACTTCGGATCGGGCAGGATGACTCGCTTTTCGGGGCGACGACGACGTGACATATCTGTATCTCCCCTCTCTTACTTCGGACGCTTCGCGCCGTATTTCGAACGGCTCTGCTTACGGTCCTTGACGCCCTGCGTATCGAGCACGCCGCGCAGCACATGGTAGCGCACACCGGGAAGGTCGCGCACACGGCCGCCGCGGATCAGCACGACGCTGTGCTCCTGCAGGTTGTGGCCTTCACCGGGAATATAGCTGATGACTTCGCGCTGGTTGGTCAGGCGAACCTTGGCAACCTTACGCAGAGCCGAGTTCGGCTTCTTCGGGGTGGTAGTGTAAACACGGGTGCAAACGCCGCGCTTCTGCGGGTTCTGCTCCATTGCAGGGACCTTTGACTTGGCCTTCTGCGGTACGCGGCCCTTACGGACCAATTGGTTGATAGTCGGCATGAAGCCCTTCACCTTTTTCAGTTACTTTACCGCGCCCCACCCTGCCGCGACATCTGTCAACAGCAATGGCCCCGGCGGTCAATCGACCCCCCGGACCGAGAATGGAGAACGGCAATGTTCAGCTCAAAAAAATATGCCCGCTTATCGCATCCGGCTCGGCAATGATTCTCTGTGAAACCATCGCAAAATTCCGGAATTCTGTCCGCAAGGCAGGGCGGCCTATAGCGATGCGGCCCGGTGCGGTCAAGCGCAGCCTTGCGCCATCCCCCCCTTGCGATACGGCGCAAGGCTGCGCTGGCTAATCATCAGGATTAACGCGCAAACCGATTTGCGTTGTCCCTTCCTATAATAAGGCCATCGACAAGTGGATCGGGTGACGGTGCATGACAATTCGCAAACTTATTCAACTGAGCGCAGCAGCGCTTGTCCTCCTTCTCGCGATAGGCGGATATATAGCAGCGGGCCATATCAATCAGATCCGCCTCGGCGGACCATTGCAGGAACGGGAAGCCCTGCTTGCCCAGCTCGATTCTGACGCAGAACCGCCGGAGCTGTTCATCATCTGGCCGTATCTCGAAATGGAACTGGCGCTCGACGAAAGGGGTTTATCCGGCAAACATATAGAGAATATTGAAGAACTTCAGTCGGACTTTGAAAGCAGCAAAAAATTCTGGCGCGCTCAGGACCTTCCAGCAGCCCTTGTCGCCAAGCTGGAAGAAGGGTTCAAAGAAGCGGACGCGGTATTCGACATCGTCGACGAGAATTTTATTCCCGCGATACGCCGGGGCGATTTTACCCAAGCAACCGAGATCAGAACCCAGCTCATTGCGCCGCATTATCGCAAGCACCGCGATTCAATGGAAGCGGTCGGTCAGCAGATTGAGGAAGCTCAGGCGGAGATAGAAGCCCAAGCCGCAGATTCCCTGCGCAACGCCATCTTGTCGCTCACTCTTGTTGCGGCTGCGATAACCGCCGCGATCGCAGCCTTCACTTGGCTGATTCATGCACGGATCGCCCTTCCGCTAACCCGTACGGCCGACACCATGCGAGCCATGGCAGGCGGCGATCTGTCTGCCCAAATAACAGGTGATACGCGTAGCGACGAGATGGGCGATGTCGCACGCGCTCTTTTGAATTTCCGTCAGGCCGAACTCGACAAGCGCGCACTGGAGGCCGAAGGCAAGAAGCAGCAGGCCGAACGTACCAAGATTATCGAGGCCATCAGCGTCGCCTTGCGCCATTTGGCCAACGGCAATGTCAGCTATCGTATCGAGGATGAGTTCAAGGGCGAATATGCCGATTTGCGCGACAATTTCAATTCGGCGCTGACCGCCGTGGGCAGCGCCCTGCGCGCGGTATCCGAAGCGTCGGACGCAATCCGCATCGGCACTGGGGAAATCGCGCAGGCATCGCATGATCTGTCGATCCGTACGGAGCAGCAGGCCGCCGCGCTGGAGGAAACCTCTGCCTCGATGACGACCGCAACATCGTCGGTCAAGGAAACCGCCCAGGCAGCAAAGGAAGCCAATCAAGCAGTGCTGGATACGCACGATGCCGCCGAAAAGGGTGGACAGATCGTCCATGATGCCATTGCCGCGATGGACGAAATCGAAAATTCGTCGAAGGAAATCAGCAAAATCATCGCACTGATCGACAATGTCGCATTCCAGACCAATCTGCTCGCGCTCAATGCTGCGGTCGAGGCGGCGCGCGCCGGTGAAGCTGGCGACGGCTTTGCGGTCGTCGCTGCCGAGGTGCGCGGACTTGCCCAACGCACCGCGGACGCCGCCAATGATGTGAAAAAGCTGATCACGTCGAGCGCGTCGCAGGTCGAAAACGGTGTGCGTCTGGTTGGCCAGGCTGGCGAAACGCTCGATCATATTGTCGAGCGGGTCAGCGAAATCACCAGCTTGATGAATAATATAGCCGACTCTGTTGAGGAAGAATCTCTGGTTCTGGTACAGGTCAATTCCGCCGTCGGCGAGATGGATCAGATGACCCAGCAGAACGCCGCGATGGTCGAAGAATCAACCGCCTCGGCAGGCAACCTTGCTGGCGAAGCAGAGGCACTAGCCAAGCTTGTCGGCAACTTCCAGATCGATATGCCGGACAATGAGGTCGAGCTTCAGAATCGCGCGCCTCGCGGCGGGCCCCCATCAGGCGTTGCGTCGGCGCGCGATATGGACCAACCTCCGCTTGCGATGACGGGGTAGAGTCCGCCATGCATCGATCGCGAAAGAAGCCTGTCACCACTACACCCAAACACGCCCAACTCCACCGCGCGATAGATGATTAACGGGTTGGTAAAACGCGAGTCGCATTGCGCAACAACCGGCGCTATCCCTCGGAAAATTGGGAAAGTTCCCATTAACCGATCATCTCATCGCGCGAATCTCTCGACTCGCCCGGCTTTGCCGTCCCAGATTCGATTCCCTCATTTCCCTTTGATAGCTAGGCCGTCCGGCTAGCGGGGCCGGGTAAGAACATGGGGTCGCTTTGCGTATTAATGGCAGGGTCCGTTCCGGGATGATCCGCGAACGGCTGGGGAAAATCTTCGCCGAAAAGGAAATCTACTTCCGCACCAGCGGAACGGTTCGCTTCGTGCGTATTTCCTCAACGGTTCAGATCGCTGCGGCCTCGGTGCTCGGTGCCCTTACGCTCGCATGGCTCGTTGCCACCCTGTCGATGGCCTATAATCAGGTTTCAGTCGCGCATGATCGTGCCGTACTCGATGCCAAGGCCAGAAGCGTTGCGGCGGAAGCGGGCAAGGTAAAAGCTTTCAAACGCTCCATCAACGACATCGCCGCCGATCTTGATCGTCGGCAGGACACGCTTGATGACATGGTTCGTACGCAATTCGGGACATTGGATGCGGCTCCCGATGTGGTCGGCAAGCCCGATGAGAAGACTGGCGCGGATTCCGCCGCGGCTGATAACAGTGGCGAAAAGCTGAGCGCTGTCGCTCCCGGCATCGAAACGCTGCGGATGATCGAACAGCGCCAGACACGTTTCGCGCACCGTCTCGCTGCGCTGGTCGATGCCCGCGCGGAAAAGGCAGCCGCCGCAATCCGCAGCTTCGGCCTCAATCCAACCCAGATCGCCAAACGCAATGCCGTCGGCTTGGGCGGCCCCTATGTCCCGTGGAAAGGTGGCGTTGGCGACGACGACGATGCGCTTTCTCAACTTGCGCATTCAATGGCCCGCCTCAATGCGCTGGAGCGCGGCCTGCTCGCCATTCCTTCGGGCAAACCGACCGCCAGCCCCATGCTGACAAGCTCCTATGGCTATCGCCGCGATCCGTTCAACGGCCGGGCGGCCTTCCATGCGGGCATCGATTTCAAGGGCCGCTATGGCCAGCCCATTCTCGCCGCCGCCGCAGGTCGCGTTTCTTATGTTGGCGGACGTCAGGGTTATGGCCGCGTGGTGGAGGTCGATCATGGCAATGGCATCATGACCCGCTACGCCCACCTTTCCAGCTTCACCGTGAAGCGCGGACAGAAAGTCACGCGCGGCCTGACCATAGGCCGCATGGGTTCGACCGGTCGCTCAACCGGCACCCATCTTCACTTCGAGGTGCGCGTCAATGGCGCGCCGATCAACCCACGCCGTTTCCTGGAGGCCAGACAAGATGTTCTCAAAGTCCAGCAAATCGCAAAGCAACGCTTCGCCCGCGTCAGCAGCCAAAACCTCTAAGGCATCAGGCACCGCCAAGGCGGGAAGTTTTTCCGTCATCGGCGCAGATGTCGTGATCACCGGTGATATTCGCGCCTCTGCCGACCTGCATATTGACGGGCGCGTTGAAGGCGACATCAGTTGCGCCAGCCTGATGCAGGGTGAGGAAAGCCATATCAAGGGCCGGGTCGAGGCCCGCACGGCACGCTTGGCCGGCCATATCGAAGGCGCAGTGAGCGTCGGCGAACTGGTGGTAGAAGCCAGCGCCCGCATCACCGGCGACATCAACTATGAAAGCATCTCCGTCGCACCCGGCGCGCATGTCGATGGCCATTTCACACACCGGAGCAGCGGGGCCGCTCAATCTGGCGTCGACCTGAAACTGGTGAGCGCGGACAAGGGTTCAGGCACGGCCTAAATCTAAGGTCTACAGCGAACCTTCGCGACAACTCATCGAATAAACTAAACTTTTCTGGTCTCCGCCATGGACTCTTGAGCGGACATCCGCGACCCTGTCTCTGGGTCACCGGCACGTCTTACAGGAGTTATTCACGATGAAATCAGCCCTCTTCGCGGCCACGCTTACGTTTGGCCTGACGACACCCGCTGCGGCTGCGCCCGGATTTGTCACCGGGCAAGGAACCGGAACCCTCTTTCTGGAACTGAATGGAGATCAGGCGCTGGACATCAACCTGGCGCTGCCGAATTATCAGATCGGCTATTCCAGTTTCGGCAGCTATCACGAGGACGGCTATGACACCTCCTTCGTCAACGATTTCAACAGTATTGTTCTCGGCTATGATCTGTACGCCTATGCCTTTTCAACGCCTTTTGTTGCAACGCCGCACAGCGAGGTAAAGGGGCAAGGCTATTTCGAGAATGGCATCGTTGCGTCGATCAGCAATCCGACAAGCATGGTTCAGCATGTTGTCGCCAATATCAGCACCAGCCTGTCGCTCATGCTGCAGGCCGAACAACCCAGCGATCTGACATCCGGCACCATCGGATATACTATTCTGGGGTCCGGGTCCCAAGGGTCGCCCTTCTCACTCAGCTACTCCAACGCTCTGGCACCGTCCAGCACCGGCGGCAGCCTGACGCATTCCACATCAGACAGCTTCGGGTTCGACCTTGCTCCGGGCGCGAGCTACAATTTCAGCGTTCAGGATTTCGGAGCCAGCTTTTTCCTGCGCGCTCAGGCGGTGCCCGAACCGTCCACCTGGATCATGATGATTCTGGGATTTGGATTGACCGGATATGCGATGCGCCGCGCCCGTCGGAAAGCGCTAACGCGCGTTCGCCTGATCAGATGATTGCGCCACGCCGCCGATAGCTTAAAGCTTCGGCGATATGTGCCCGCCCCACGCGCTCCTCGCTTGCCAGATCGGCGATCGTGCGCGCGACCCGCAGCACACGGGTATAGCCCCGCGCGGTCAGCTTCATCGCTCTCGCCGCCCCGGTCAGCAAATCGCGGCCCGGCTGATCAGGCATCGCGACCTCTTCCAACAACGCACCGTCGGCCTCGGCATTAGTCCGTACGCCCTGCCCCTCATAACGGCGCGTCTGGACCTCCCGCGCGCGCTGAACCCGCTCGCCCACTTCGGCAGAACCCTCGGCGGGCGGGGGCAGCGTCAGGTCGGTCGAGCGGACCGCCCCCACCTCGACATACAGATCAATGCGATCCAACAGCGGCCCTGACAATTTCGCCTGATAATCGACGGCGCATCGCGGAGCGCGGGAACAGGCGAGGACGGCGTCGCCCAGATGGCCGCAGCGGCACGGGTTCATTGCGGCAATAAGCTGCACTCGCGCCGGGAAAGTGACATGCGCATTCGCGCGCGCGACTGTCACTGTCCCGTTTTCGAGCGGCTGCCGCAGGGAATCCAGCACGGCCCGCTGAAACTCCGGCAATTCATCGAGGAACAGCACCCCCAGATGCGCAAGGCTGACCTCACCCGGTTTTGCCTTCAGGCCTCCGCCGACCAGCGCCGCCATCGACGCGCTATGGTGCGGGCTGCGAAACGGTCGCGTCCGGGTCATGCGCCCCTCTTCCAGCACGCCCGCCACACTTGCGACCATGGAGATTTCCAGCGCTTCTGCAGGCGTTAGCTCTGGCAATATGCCCGGCAAACAGTTTGCCATCAGTGATTTGCCCGACCCGGGCGGTCCCACCATCATCATATTGTGACCGCCCGCCGCCACGACCTCCAGCGCGCGCTTGGCGGTTTCCTGGCCCTTGACCTCTTTCAGGTCAGGCCATGTCCCTTGCTCCGCAACTTCACCGCGTTCGGGCGGCCTCAGCAACCCCTGCCCTTTCAAATGGTTGAGCAATCCCAGCAGGCTTGGCGCGGCCAGCACCTCGACATTGCCTGCCCATGCCGCCTCGCTGCCCTGCGCCGCCGGGCAGATCAGTCCCCGCTCCTGCGCGCCTGCATGCAGAGCGGCCAGCAACACGCCGGGGCTGGGCGCAACACGCCCGTCCAGCCCCAGCTCGCCGACAACCACATAGGACGCAAGCGTTTCGGCATCGACCATCCCCATCGCGCCCAGCACGGCGAGCGCGATAGGCAGGTCATAATGCGAGCCTTCCTTGGGCAGGTCGGCCGGAGACAGATTCACCGTGATGCGCTTGGGCGGCAAGGCCAGCCCGATCGCAGCGAGCGCGTTGCGCACCCGCTCCTTGCTTTCAGACACAGCCTTGTCGGCAAGACCTACCACAATGAAGTTTGGGAGCCCCGAAACCAGCTGGCATTGCACTTCGACAGTGCGCGCCTCAAGTCCCAGATAGGCGACCGTCGCCACCGTCGCTATCAATTGATACCCCCTTGCTGTTTCCCAGATGTCTTAGGGGGCAGAGTGGGGGTGTCGAGTGCTATGCGGCGAGTTCAATCCGTAATGGATTCGATCCTTAGTCCGTGGCTTCCACCAGCTCCTTGAGCTGCTGCGCGCAGGCGCCCCACCCTTGCTCGAAGCCCATTTCGGCATGCTGATTGCGCGCTTCCTCGGTCCAGTGGCGCGCCGACGCGCGATAGCGTGTGCCGCTTCCTTCAGGGAAGATTTCCCACGTACCGATCATGAACGGCTGCTGCGGCTCCATCTTATAATTGACCGCGTCGGTGGAAACGAACCGAACGCCCGGCGTCACCTCCAGGAAGATTCCTTCGGTCGGATGCTCCTCCCCTTCATTGGGACCGCGCATGATCATCGCATCGCGGCCACCCGCGCGCCAGTCCTGCTCCACGATCTCCGTGCGCCATGGCTTGGGGCACCACCATTCCTCCATCCGTTTGGTCATGATGTCCCACACCTTTTCCGGTGATGCGTCGATGTAGGTTTCGACGAACAGTTCGAGGGGCTTGGTCTCTTCGGTCATTCTTCACTCCTGCTCTTGCTCAGTCCCGGTCCGGCGCGCCCGGCGGGAAAAAGCCGCGATACGGTCGCGCATCCTCAATGCAGCGACTGACGGAGGGGCGCGCCAGCAAGCGCGCGCGATAGGCCTTCAGCTTGGGTCGCGCGTCGCCAATCTCCCGGACCCAGTCCGCGTAAAACAGCGAGGGCGCCGCCGCGCAATCCGCCATAGTGAACCGCTCGCCTACGGCCCAGCCCTCCTCGCCAAGTTGCGTTTCCAGCCAGTCATAGATCGTGTCCAGTCCCGCGTTCGACCGTTCGATCCGACCGGCATTCAGATTGTCGCGGTCAAAAATATATTCGTTCACGGTGACTTGCATCTGATCCATCACATGATTGTCGAACACGCGATCCAGGAACCGCACCCGCATCGCCTCCGCCTGATCTTCGGGGACCATCTTGGGCGCGGTGCCAAAACGGTCATCGTCCACCGTCTCGATGATGATCGAGGTTTCGATCACCGGCTCGCCGTCCACGAAAAGCACCGGAAATTTGCCGAGCGGCCAGACCGATTTCAGGCGCTCGAAATTCTCGGAATGCGCCTGATCGAGCATGCGAAATTCGAACGGGATGTCGCGCTCATACAGCGCGATCATCACCTTCCAGCTGTAGGATGAAAACGGATGGACATATAATTCCAGCATTATCGTATATCCTCTTTGTGCCAGCGCTCCCTGCGGGCGAGCTCGGCTTCGCTCGGATTGTCTTCGCCAAACATGCCCGTGCCAACCTCGCCCGCCGGCTCATAAGTCGCGAGCGACATGCCGGTGCTCGTCAGGCGATGTTCAATGAGCCGCAGCCGGGTGGCCATCGTGTCCGCACCGAACATCTTCTTTCCCTGCCCCAGCACCACCGGCGCCGTCATCGTGATGAGACGGTCAATCAAGCCGCGCTCGAACAATTGCGGATAGAGCGTTGTGCTGCCTTGGATGACAAGGTCTGGCCCATCTTCCTCTTTTAGCGCGGCCAGTGCATCCAGATCGGCAAGGCGATAGCTGCCGCCCCACTCCAACGCCTCGTCGGACGACGTCAGAACATATTTGCGCACTTTCCAGAACAACGCGGCAATCGGATTGTCATCGGGGATATAGGGCCAATAGGCCGCGAAAATCTCGTAAGTTCGTCGGCCGAGCAACAAGTCGAACGGTACCTGAAACAAGGTGCCTATCTGATTGTTGAGGGCATCGTCGGAGAATGGAAACAGCCATCCGCCCAGTTCAAATCCGCCCGTCCGGTCCTCATTCGGTGCGCCCGGCGCCTGCATCACGCCATCGAGCGAGAGGAAAGCGCCGCCGACGATCTTCCGCATTCTCTATCCTTCCGCAAGCGCCGCTTCGATCGCCGCAATGTCGATCTTGCCCATCGTCATCATCGCTTCGAACGCGCGCTTGGCCGCTGCCTTGTCAGGATTGGCCAGCGCCTGCATCAATGCGCGCGGCGTGATCTGCCAGTTCACCTCCCAGCGATCCTTGCACCAGCCGCACGCGCTTTCCTGCCCGCCGTTCGAAACGATCGCATCCCACAGGCGATCCGTCTCCTCCTGGTCATCCGTCGCAATCTGGAACGAGAACGCCTCGCTGTGTGAAAAGACGTCCCCACCGTTGAGGCCGATGCAGGGGATCCCTGCAACGGTGAATTCGACGGTTATGACGTTGCCCTCTTTGCCCGAAGGATAGTCGCCCGGCGCAAAATTGACCGCGCCTACGCTACTGTCAGGAAAGGTTTCCGCATAAAAGCGCGCGGCCTCCAGCGCCTCGCTGTCATACAAGATGCAGACGATATTCTTGGCCGCCGAAGGCATCGCCACTCTCCTATTTGCGCGCACCGACAAGGTTGCACGGCGCGCCCTGCGGATCGAGCGAGTGCATCGAGAAATCGCCGCCGGGAATTTCGATCGGGCCGTGCAGAACCGTCCCGCCGTTCGCCTCGATGATTTCCTTTGCCACATCGATGTCGGCGACGCGGTGATAGAAATTCCAGTGCGGCGGACCCATGTTCGGCATGGCCGGCATCACCGCGCCGATCACACCGCCATGGCGAATGAAATCATAGGTGCCCATGTCGCCCATGGGCATCTCTCCGTCCTTCACCCATCCGAAACGTACACCGTAGAAATGCCACGCCTCCGCCTGATCAGATGTCACGAGTTCGTTCCAGGCGCAGTGGCCCACGCGCGGCTCATCGTCCGCAAAGGCAAGGCTTTTTCCTTCGCCGCTGGGCTTCATTACATAGAAGGGCGCACCCTGCGGATCGGTCACCAATGCAATGCGTCCGACACCGGGAATATCATTCGCGGGCATCAAAACCTTGCCGCCGCCATGCTCAACGCTTTCGACGCAGCTATCGACATTGTCGACCGTGATATAGCCCAGCCAAGTGGGCCGTGCACCACCCTGTTCCATCTCCGGCGTGATCGTCAGGATGCCGCCGACGCCATGTTCCCCGGCATTGATGATGCGATAATCGACGCCTTCCGTACCGCTATCCGAAAATGTCCAGCCGAGCACCTTGCCGTAAAATTCCTGCACGGCGTCCGCGTCGTTGGTCAGCAGTTCATACCAGATAAAATCGCCATGCTTGTTCGCCATGTTACTTCTCCACAACCACGACCGGCGCAAAGCCGCCATAAATCATCCGCATGCCGTCGAACGGCATTTCGTCGGGCATCGGCATGTCCTTATCCGCCATCATCTTTTCGCGGGCTGCTTCGCAAATCTCCCGCGACGGCCATTCCATGAAAGCGAAGACGACGCGCTCGCTCTTCTCTGCCTTCACCGTCCGGAAGAAATCGGTCACCTTGCCTTCGGGAACATCGTCCTGCCAGCCCGCCACGACCCGTAGCGCGCCCAACTTTTGAAAATAGGGCCATGAAGTCAGCTCAAGCTGACGATAGGCCTCCTGCTTGTCCTCGGGCACCGGGATCACGAACCCCTGCATATATCCATCCGTGACACGCTCGCCCTCGTCCACCATGACCGAAAAACCGCCGTATATCATGCGCTTGCCGTCAAACGGCATCGGGTTCTTCGCGGGGTCGAAACGCGGGTCGGTTTCCATCATCTCATGCATTTTGGCAAAGGCCGCATCACGTGTTTCCTTGTCCGGCCACTCTACCCAGGAAAAGCAGACGGTCTCGCCCTTCTCCAGGTTCACCGCCCCGGGGAAATCGGTCACCTTGCCTTCCGGCACGAAATCGCCCCACCCCTCGACCACGCGCTTGCCTCCCATATCGAGAAACAGCCGGTCCATCTCATCTGCATGATCAATGAATTTCTGCCTGTTCGCACTGGGCACCGGGATAACGAAACCGTCGATATAGTTCATGATATTCTCTCCTATCCCGGTGTCAGGCCGGCATGCCTTCAGGGGCAGGCAATGTGTAATCCGCCATCTGCGCCTTAAACGCCGCCTTGAATGCCGGGCGCGCAGTTGCGCGATCGATGTAGGCGCGCAAATTCGGAAAATCGTCGATCATACCGAAAGGTTCCACGATACCCAGAACCAGCGACATCAGCATATCCGCCACCGTGAAGCGGTCCTCCAGCCATTCGCTGTCGCCCAGCCAGTCCGACACGCGCTTCAGCTTCAGTTCGGCAAATTCCCTGGCCCCGGCTTCGCGCAGCTTCCCCCACTCCTCATTGCCGTAGAACAGCTTGATCAAACCATAGTTCAACAAAGCCGGCTCGACGCTGTTGAGCGCCGCAAACATCCACGTGATCGCCCGCGCCTTTGCCGCCGGGTCGCGCGGCAGCAGGCGCTCATCCTTCTCGGCAAGATACAGCAAGATCGACCCGGATTCGAACAGCTGCACGTCGCCGTCGCGATAGGTCGGCACCTGCCCGAATGGCTGCTCGCGATAATAGTCTTCGGAACGCGGTTCGGCAGCATGCAACAGCCGGGTCCGATAGGACATCCCGAGTTCTTCAAGCGCCCAGCGCACACGCAGGTCGCGCACCTGACCTTTTACGAAATCCGGAACCCAGCCAAAGCCGGTTATCTCAATATCTGCATCTTTTGAAACGGGCATAGCCAATGATCCTTGTTCTGCGGGTTATTCAGGCGTCAGCCGTTCCGGAATGTGCCGCCATCGCGGCCTCGACATCCATCCAGGCCAATTCCCAGATATGCCCGTCGGGATCGGCAAAGCTGCGGCCATACATGAAGCCATGATCCTGCGCCGGGTTGGGGTCGCCCTGCGCCCCTGCCGCAACCGCCCGCGCCACTGTCGCGTCAACCGCATCGCGGCTTTCCTCGCTCAGGCACAATAATACCTGCGCGGTTTTGTGTGCGTCGGGGATGGCGCGCGGTGTGAAGCCGGAGAACCGCTCATGCGTCAGCAGCATCACGCAGATTGCATCCGAAAAGCGCATCATGGCGGCGGACCCATCGCAAAAACGGTCATCTGCGACCGCCCCGACTGCCTCGTAAAAGGCTTTGGACCGGGCCAGATCGGAAACCGGCAGATTTACGAAAATCATTTTGTCCATTTCTTTCTCCTCGGTGTTCGGTCGACTTTGCCGACTCGGCGTTGACAGAAACTGGCATAGAAATTATATTTTGCAACTATGTCGTTAGAAAAGATAACTGTTGGGTCGCAACCCGTGCACAAGCGCCGTTTTCACGACGCCTGTGGCATGGCGCATGGTCTTGAGCTGCTGGGCGAACGCTGGGCGCTCTTCATCGTACGGGAGTTAATGTTGGGTCCGCGACGTTTCAGTGACTTGCGCGCCGACCTGCCCGGATTAAGCGCCAATGTGCTCAGTCAGCGCCTTGGGGAACTTGAAGTGCGCGGCGTACTTACCAAGCGCAAGCTGCCCCCACCCGCCTCCGTGCAAGTCTATGAGCTGACGGAGTGGGGATATGAGGCCGAAATCGTCGTGCAGGAGCTCGGCCGTTGGGCAACTCGATCACCCGCCCATGACCCGACGATGCCGATAAGCGGCGTATCGATCCTGCTCTCTTTCCGCACCATGATAGACAGGTCGCGCATCGGCAATCTCGATATCTCACTCGGTTTCCGCTTTGGCGAAGACCTCTATCGCGGCCACCTCAATGCGGAGGGGCTGACCGCCCGGCAAGGCGATCCCGATGGCGCCGACCTGATTTTCGAAGGCGACCCCAATGCGCTGGGCGGCTATGTCTATGGCGGCGCACCCTATGCGGAACTGGAAAAGACAGGCGCGCTGCGCATCATCGGCGATATGGAAAAAGCGGAACACTTTCGCACACTGTTCCCGCTGCCGGAGAAGTTCATCGCTTCTTCCATTTGACCCGGATTTTTCATCCGATCCGCCCTCCGAGGCCGAGATAAAGCGCACACTTGACGCTATTGCGCGGGCCGCCATATCCGGCCATTCTCCAAAGCCCTTAGGAGGACATGGTGCAAGATTTTCAACTCGTCGATGTGTTCGGCAAGCGCCCGTTCAGCGGCAACCCCGTTGCGGTCGTTTCCGGCGCAGACAATCTGGACGCGGACGAGATGCTGCGCATCACCAGATGGTTCAACCTTTCCGAAACGACCTTCCTGCTACCGCCCACAGATGCAGCGGCTGACTATCGCGTGCGCATTTTTACACTGGAACGTGAATTGCCCTTTGCTGGCCACCCTACGCTGGGCACGTGCCGCGCATGGCTGGAGGCAGGCAATCACCCCAAACAATCAGGCAGGATCGTACAACAATGTGAGGCCGGCCTTATACCGATCCGCGCGGTCGATGACTGGCTTGCGTTCGCCGCGCCACCACTGATACGGTCAGGTGCGCCTGATGACGCAAAACTTGCCGAGGTGGCTGGCATCCTTGGCATTTCCCCTACTGCAATTATCGATGCGCAGTGGGTCGATAATGGTCCCGGCTGGATCGCGGTGATGTTATCGTCTGCCGAGGATGTTCTGGCTCTCGAACCGGCGACATATCATTCCAGCCGCATCGATATCGGCGTTGTCGGCCCACATGCCGAGGGAGCGGAAGCCGATTTCGAAATCCGCGCAATTTTCAGCAATCATCTTGGCGCGCTGAATGAGGACCCTGTGACCGGCAGCCTGAATGCTTCCGTTGCACAATGGCTATATCGCAGCGGACGAGTGCTAGGCCCTTATGTTGCGGCGCAGGGAACGCGCCTTGGCCGCGAAGGCCGTGTCTTTATAAGTCGCGATGCAGATGGCACGATCTGGGTGGAAGGCAACGCGGTCAGCCTGTTCCGAGGAGAAGCGACTGTATAGCGTCAGTTGTGGGCCTTGTGCTCCAACTCGTCCACGCCCTGGCAAAAATTTTCGGACAGGAAAATCGGTTTGGGCCGCCCCATGGTCCAGTTTGTCTGCATGCGTACCTTGGGGTTGGGGGCGCACCAGATCTCCCCTGTCTCGTCGATCGCCGTCACCCAGATCAGATTATGCTCCGGGCCATAATCGATCATGCCGATGGCAAGGCCCTTGCCCTTGTCCATCACCTCCAGCGGAATGGGCGGGTTGAGCTGTGTGAATGCCATGGCGTTTCTCCTTGGCATCATCAACGCCCGGTCAATTCCTTGGTTGCGCTGCCTTCTTCGACTGATCGCGATTTTCCGGCTCCGGCATGAACCCGCGCGCAAGCCCGTGGTACAGGCGCTCCTTGCACACCATCTGCGCCGAGGCGTCCGCGATCAGCGCGGCACCCAGCAACGGCAGCATGAACCCGCGCGCGCCCGTCGTCTCCGTGATGATGATGACGGCGGTCAGCGGGGCACGCACGACCCCGGTAAAATAAGCGACCATCCCCATCAGCACGACCGCACTTGCCGGTTCGCCGGGGAAGATCCAGCGCAGGATCTGCCCAAAGCTCGCCCCCGTTGCGAGCGAAGGCGCGAATATGCCGCCGGGTATCCCCGATATCGCGGTCGCGAGCGTCGCGAGAAATTTTGCCGGTGCCAGCCAGAACGGCAAGTCCTCGCCCGAAATCAGGCGGCTGGCGGGCAAATAGCCCGTACCCCATGTCAGGCCGGTGGCCACACCGATCAGTGCGACGAGCAAACCGCACGCCGCGGCGAATGCGACCGGATAGCGTTTGCGCGCATCCATGAAGCGGTTGTTGACGCGGGCCGCCGCCAGCGTCCAGCGCGCGAACAGGCCGCCGGATAGTCCGCCCAGAAACCCGCCGATCAGCGCGATCGGAATAGCGGACTCGATACCCAGATGCGCATCGATCCCGCCGCCGAAATAGACGTAATTTCCCGCCAGCCCCAATGTGACCATGCCCGACACGATGACCGCTGTGATCACCAATAGCGCCATGCGCTGTTCATAGGCAGCGGCGAGTTCCTCAATGGCGAAGGTGATCCCGGCCAGCGGCGTGTTGAACGCCGCAGCAACCCCTGCCGCGCCGCCCGCGATCATGACGGAGGCCCGCATCGGCACCTGCAAAATCCGGTGCGTCCAGCCCAGCAGCGCGGCGCTGATCTGCACGGTCGGCCCCTCACGCCCGACCGACGCGCCAACCAACAGCGCCCCGGTTGTCAGCACGCATTTCAGCAAGGCCGTGGGCATATCCACCAGCCGGCGATAAGCCTCACCCGTCCCCTTGGTTGCGGCGATCACCTGCGGAATGCCCGACCCTGCGGCCATCGGCGCATATTTGCGGGTAATCCAGACGATAAGGCCAAAGCCGAACGGCGTAATGGCAAGCGGCGCGTAGGGATAGCGCGCCACCAGCCCATCGAACGCATGTCCCGCGCCGTCTGCAATATGCGCAAAGCTGAGCGCCACCAGCCCGACAATTACCGCACCGCCTATCAACGCCAGCCGACGACGAAAGATCAGCGAGGTCGGCCCGGTATGACGGACAAGCGCGCGAACGCGCTGGGATGTCCAGCGCCTGCTCATGCCCCCTGAAGCAAACCTTCCTTCGCGATTTTCTCGCGCCATACCAGCGGCGCGAGATGGTGCACGTTCTTGCCCTCACTATCGACCGCAACTGTCACGGGCATGTCATTGACCTCGAACTCGTAAATCGCCTCCATGCCGAGATCCTCGAACGCGACGACCTTCGCGCCCTTGATCGCCCGCGCGACGAGATAGGCCGCGCCGCCCACTGCCATCAGATAGGCGACCTTGTGCTTGGCGATGCAATCGACCGCTCCCATGCCGCGTTCGGCCTTGCCGATCATCGCGAGCAAGCCGAGGTCCAGCATCATGTCGGTGAACTTGTCCATGCGCGTCGCCGTCGTAGGACCGGCCGGTCCTACGACTTCACCCATCACCGGGTCGACCGGGCCGACATAATAAATGGCGCGTCCCTTGAATTCGACAGGCAGCTCCTCACCCTTTGCGAGCATATCCTGAATGCGCTTGTGCGCGGCATCGCGCCCCGTCAGCATCTTACCGTTGAGGAGCAGGCGGTCGCCGCTCTTCCAACCCTGCACGATTTCCGGCGTCAGATTGTCGAGATCGACCTTGATCGCCGCGCTGTCCGGCTCCCAGTGCACGTCCGGCCATTCGTCGAGGTTCGGCGGATCGATATAGCTCGGCCCCGATCCGTCGAGCGTGAAATGCGCATGGCGGGTCGCCGCGCAATTGGGGATCATCGCTACCGGCTTGCCCGCCGCGTGGCAGGGATAATCGTAGATCTTCACGTCGAGGATCGTGGACAGGCCGCCCAACCCCTGCGCGCCTACGCCCAGCGCGTTCACCTTGTCGAAAATCTCGATGCGCATCCGCTCGATATCGTTCTGCGGCCCGCGTGCCTTCAGCTGGCCCATGTCGATGGGCTCCATCAGGCTTTCCTTGGCCAGCGCCACCGCCTTTTCCGCCGTCCCGCCGATGCCGATGCCCAGCATGCCGGGCGGGCACCAGCCCGCGCCCATCTGCGGCACCATTTCCAACACCCAGTCGACGATATTGTCACTGGGGTTCATCATCTTGAACTTGGACTTGTTCTCGCTGCCGCCGCCCTTGGCTGCCACATCGATCGAAACCGTATCGCCCGGCACCATTTCGACGCTGAGCACGCAGGGCGTATTGTCCTTGGTGTTCTGGCGGGAGAAGGCCGGGTCTTTCAGGATCGACGCGCGCAGCCGGTTTTCGGGGTTCAGATACGCGCGGCGCACGCCCTCATCGACCACGTCCTGCAGCGACTTGTCGGATTCAAGACGGCAGTTCTGACCCCATTTCACGAACACGTTGACGATGCCGGTATCCTGGCAGATCGGCCGGTGCCCCTCGGCGCACATGCGGCTGTTCGTCAGGATCTGCGCAATCGCGTCCTTGGCCGCCGGCCCCTGCTCGGCTTTATATGCCTCGCCCAGCGCCTTGATATAATCCATCGGGTGATAATAGCTGATATATTGCAGCGCGTCGGCGACGCTCTCGACAAGGTCGGCTTCCTGGATTGTGATCATTACGGAATCCTCTGAAAAACACAGGCTGGGCTTGGCGATGCCTATGTAAGTTTTGGTATCAGGAGTCTAGGGTGGAGACCCATTAAATCCGAATGCCAGAAATCCGAATGTCAAATGGATCTTTCTGTCACGTCGCCGCCGCAAGCGAATGCCATAATCACTTGACCCACCGACCGCGCCCGGTTCAATCACTCCCGACACAAGCGCATATGATTTCGGCGGAGTGGACCCAAGGCCTTGACTATTGAACAGCACCGACAGAACCGGATTTTCCTTTCTGGCAAAACCGCCAAATGGCTTCTCGCCGCGATGGCCCTGCCGATTGCATGGCACCCTGCATTGGGCGCAACGATTGAAACGACCGAACAGGCGCAGCCCGCCCCGCTGACCGCAGCAACGCCCCTTCCCATCTGCAACCTTCCCACCGCTGGTCAGGGTGCGGCGGGAATTGCGCCCGGCCTTTGCGCCGACTGGAGCCTGGGCGATGACGCGTCAGCCCGCTTCGCCGACGCTCAGCCGTCTGAACCTGCCTATGGCCCGCCCGCGCCCGATACCATCGCGCTCACGCAGACCGGGGATAGGCATGCCTCGTTCGGCGAACAGGTCGGCTCGATCAAATGGGAGGTCGCCGCAATCTTCGGTTATATGACCGCCGCCCAGACGATCTCGCTGCTCAACACCGAAACCTCCTCCTTTCACACCCAGAATGAAGGCTGGTTCGGCAAGGACACCAAGGCGCTCGGCATGGACAAGATCACCCATGCATTCAACGCCTATATCATCGCCGACTTCCTGCAGCACCGCATCGAAAAGCGCACCGGCGCAAAGGGCGCGGTGACCGCCGCCGCCATCGCGTCCGGCCTGCAACTCTACGGCGAGTTCTTCGACGCGCACAAGGTCGACAGCGGCTTTGGCTGGCAGGACATCGTCTTCAACATGGGTGGCGCGGGCTTCTCGGTGCTGCGCAACAGCGTGCCGGGTCTGCGCGAAAAGCTCGACTTCCGGCTGATGCTCGTCCCCAACTCGGATATCTACACCTTCAAGGGGCAGCGCCATTATGCGCAGCAACGCTATCTGTTCGCGCTGACGCTCGCCGGATTCGACCGGTTCAAGAATAGCCCCCTGCGATTCGTCGAACTGCACGCGGGATATTATGCGAAGGATTTCACGACCAAGGACGTCCGCGCCGGCAAAAGCCCAACGCGGCGAATCCTGTTCGGCGTCGGACTGAACGTCAAGGAACTGCTGTTTCGATCACCCCGGTCCGAAGTCGGCAAGATGGCCAATTCGGGCCTCGACTATATCCAGATTCCCTACACTGCCGCGCACGGCCATACGGACTTCTGATTTCGTCGGGTAAGGGATTGCCCTGAGTTGAGCGCAGCGGGAAAATCGATCCCCAGAAATTTATTTTCATTCCCGCTCTGTTCCCTTGCAATTTGTGTAGCCCAGCTTCATCCGTGCGTCGCTGCGCCATACCGTTCTCTTCGGTCGACGAAGCGAATCGCAGAAGCGACGAACCGAGTCTTTAAAATGTCATTTACCCTCTTGCATCGTGAGAGGACTGTGGCACTATCCCTTGTATAGGGGTTGAAGGGGGTCACCCAACAGGTTGTGGTATGCTACCGCCGGCGCGCTTCGGCGGACGAGGGCTTGCGCCCGTTTTGCATGCCGTCCGATGGGTGAAAACCGGTGCTTCCCGTCTTAAAGCCTTGACCGAATCGAACATAGGGTGAACATTCAGGGGCGGGCCAGATGGATTTCAGAGGTAATGAGCAAGTGAACGCAGACGATTTGGGAATGTTGACGGAAGAGCGGCCAATGGCAGCCAAGGGAACGCAGGGCGAGACGAACGGTGCCGATGTCGGCGCGCACGACGTTGCGCCCGTAATGACCGAATCCGCTCCTGCGAAAAAGGCATCCAAGAAGCCCGACTCCAAAACGATCGCGGAGCGACGCTTTGACGTCGTTACCGATCCGTCGCGCGACGACCGGCTGACCGAGTTCGGCAAGGAGACGCTGAAAGATCGCTATCTGCTGCCCGGCGAATCCTATCAGGATCTGTTCGCGCGCGTCGCCGCCGCCTATGCGGACGATGCCGAACATGCGCAGCGCATCTACGATTATATCTCGAAGCTGTGGTTCATGCCCGCCACCCCCGTGCTGTCGAACGGCGGCACCGGACGCGGCCTGCCGATCAGCTGCTACCTCAACAGCGTCGACGACAGCCTTGAGGGCATCGTCAACACCTGGAACGAGAATGTCTGGCTCGCCTCGCGCGGCGGTGGCATCGGCACCTATTGGGGGGCGGTGCGCGGCATCGGCGAACCCGTTGGCCTCAACGGCAAGACCTCGGGTATCATCCCGTTCGTGCGCGTCATGGATTCGCTGACGCTGGCGATCAGCCAGGGTTCGCTGCGCCGCGGCTCGGCGGCCTGCTATATCGACATCAACCACCCGGAGATCGAAGAATTCCTCGAAATCCGCAAGCCGTCGGGCGACTTCAACCGCAAGGCGCTGAACCTGCATCATGGCGTCCTGCTGACCGACGAGTTCATGGAGGCCGTGCGTGACGGCGCCCAGTTCGAACTGAAATCGCCCAAGGACGGCAGCGTGCGCGGTTCGGTCGATGCCCGCGCCCTGTTCCAGAAGCTGGTCGAAACCCGGCTGGCGACAGGTGAGCCCTATATCGTCTTCTCCGACACCGTGAACCGGATGATGCCCAAGCACCACCGCGAACTTGGCCTGAAGGTCTCGACCTCCAACCTGTGTTCGGAAATCACGCTGCCCACAGGGCGCGATCACAAGGGGCAGGACCGTACCGCCGTGTGCTGCCTCTCCTCGCTCAACCTTGAAACATGGGATGAGTGGAACGGCGACAAGCAGTTCGTCGAAGACGTCATGCGCTTCCTCGACAATGTGCTGCAGGATTATATCGACCGCGCGCCCGACGAAATGGCCCGCGCGAAATACAGCGCCAGCCGCGAACGCTCGGTGGGACTGGGCGTCATGGGCTTCCACAGCTTCCTGCAGGCGCGCGGCATCTCGTTTGAAAGCGCGATGGCCAAGTCATGGAACATGCGCATTTTCAAGCACATCAACGCCAAGGTTAACGAAGCGTCGATGATGCTCGCGCATGAACGCGGCCCCTGCCCCGACGCCGCCGATCAGGGCGTGATGGAACGCTTCTCGTGCAAGATGGCGATCGCGCCGACCGCGTCGATCAGCATCATCTGCGGCGGCACGTCCGCCTGCATCGAGCCGATCCCAGCCAACATCTACACGCACAAGACGCTCTCGGGCAGCTTCGTCGTGAAGAACCCCTATCTCGAAAAGCTGCTCAAGGAGAAATCCAAGGACAGCGACAAGGTGTGGAACACCATCCTCGAACGTGGTGGCTCGGTCCAGCATCTCGACTTCCTCAGCCAGGAAGAAAAGGACGCGTACAAGACCAGCTTCGAAATCGATCAGCGTTGGCTGCTCGAACTCGCCGCCGACCGCACGCCCTATATCGATCAGGCGCAGTCGCTGAACCTGTTCATCCCGGCGGACGTCGAGAAATGGGACCTTCTGATGCTGCATTTCCGCGCATGGGAACTGGGCATCAAGTCGCTCTACTATCTCCGTTCCAAGTCGGTGCAGCGCGCAGGCTTCGCGGGCGGCGTAGAGGCGGACAACACGCCCGAAGCGCCCAAGTTCGAAATCGAAACCACCGATTACGACGAGTGCCTCGCGTGTCAGTGACCCCGCTCTTCACGCGGTCGCTCACCCGCCATCGTTCGATACGCTGACCGGCGGATTGCGTCATGCCGTCCCCACGCGTCTTCCGTGCCCGTTTGCAGACCGTCAGCGTCGCGTTCTTCGCGATGCTGGCGCTGTCCGCCTGCGTGGCGCGGCAGGATGCGGCGGCGGTCGCGCCTGATACGCCCGGCTTCCTGCTCGGCCTGTGGCACGGTTTCATCTTTCCGGTCGCGTGGTTCCTGTCACTGTTTTTCAGCAATATCTCGGTCTATGCCGTCCCCAATAATGGCGGCTGGTATGACTTCGGCTATTTTGTCGGCATCGTCTTTCTGGGCGTAGGCGCACGCAAGACGAAGAAGGTGACGATTGTGCGCTGGAGGGACCGATGACCCTGCCACAGCGCTCCAGCCCCCTGCCCTGTGTAAAAATCCCGACGCCACACGGTGACGCCGGGAGAAGGTGCGGCCCTTGGTTCTCTTTGGGGAAGGGTGTCGGGCGGGCGACGCCCGGGATAGCGTCGCCCGGCCCGGTCCGGCGGCAGTCGCACGGGATGGGGGAGCCCTTTGCCGCCAGCTTGGTGATGTCAGCCCAGCACGGGCACCGGCGCATCGGCCTTCAGGTAAATGCGGTTGTCGTCAATCTTGTCGACACAATCGAGCGGCAGACTGTGGTGACGGCCATCGGTGGAATCGGTGCGGGTCAGGACGATCATATCGTTCTCAACCTTGTCGACCGTACCTACGTGCTGACCGTTGCAGTCCGCGACTTCCATATGTTCCTTGATGCGAAGCTTCTCGAACATTCTCTCTCTCCTCTATCTGCTGATGCCGGTAAAACGGGCGGGCCGATAAGCCGTTCCGCCGCCCGTCGCAGTGGTAGGGCGACTGACGGATCAATGTTGGCCTCTGCCCGAACCGCCCATACCGGTCCCCTCGCCGCTGGTGCCGAAAATCGGCCGCACGGCAGCCCCGCCAAGCGGCGTGGCAACGACCGCGTGATGCTCACTCGCGGCTGCAATTTCCGCCTCGCTCATCGCGCGCGGCGCGCCATGTCTCAGGAAGATGCGGTCGCCGTCGATATGATCGGTCGCGCTTACCTCGATAAAACGGTGCGTGTCGCTCGCCGAGTCCTCGCGGGTCAGCTTGATGCGGCCGTCCGTCACCCGGTCGACCGTGCCGACATGCGCGCCGCGCGCATCGACCACTTCCATAGCATCGTGAATATCCATAACGTCCAGCATGGGACCTCTCCTAAAGTTGTCGTGTCGTCCCCTGCTGCGCCCTTATCAAAACCAACGGACCGGCCCGCCTGCCGTTCCTCGGCTCGTCGCATCGCCGCGCACCGCCGCCCCATCAGCCGCCCCATCACCCCCCGCGCCTCTTTCATGACAGCGCGCGCCATCCCATATTCAGCCCAATCACCGGAGGATTGATCCATGCCCCTTTTGCAAGCCAGCAAAGTCTACAAGCCCTTCGAATACCCCTGGGCCTATGAATATTGGAAGCGTCAGCAGCAGGTCCACTGGATGCCCGAGGAAGTGCCCTTGGGTGAGGATTGCCGTGACTGGGCGCAGAAGCTTTCCGAGCATGAGCGCAACCTGCTGACCCAGATCTTCCGCTTCTTCACGCAGGCCGACGTCGAGGTGCAGGATTGCTATCACGACAAATATGGCCGCGTGTTCAAGCCGACCGAGGTCAAGATGATGCTGACCGCGTTCAGCAACATGGAAACCATCCACATCGCCGCTTACTCCCACCTGCTCGACACCATCGGCATGCCGGAAAGCGAATACAGCATGTTCCTGGAATATCAGGAGATGCGCGACAAGCATGACTATATGCAGAATTTCGGCGTCGACACGGACGAGGATATCGCCCGCACGCTCGCCATGTTCGGCGGCTTTACCGAGGGGATGCAGCTCTTCGCCAGCTTCGCGATGCTGATGAACTTCCCGCGCTTCAACAAGATGAAGGGCATGGGTCAGATCGTCAGCTGGTCCGTGCGCGACGAAAGCCTGCACTGCGAAGGCATCACCCGCCTGTTCCACGCCTTCACCAAGGAACGCGACTGCCTGACCAAGGCGGTGAAGGAAGACATTATCGATTGCTGTCAGAAGACGGTGCGGCTGGAGGATGCGTTCATCGACCTCGCCTTCGAAATGGGGCCGGTGCCGGGCATGACGGCCAAGGAAATCAAGAAATATATCCGTTACATCGCCGACTGGCGCCTCGGCCAGCTCGGCCTGCAGCCGATCTACATGATCGACGACCACCCGCTGCCATGGCTCGCGCCGCTGCTGAACGGTGTCGAGCACGCCAACTTCTTCGAAACCCGCGCCACCGAATATTCAAAGGCCGCCACCCGCGGCAACTGGAACGATGTGTGGGACAGCTTCGACCGCCGCAAAAAGAAAGCCGCCAACGAAGACGCCAGCACCAGCGACGACGGCGAGGATATGTTCAAACAAGCGGGGATCGCGGCGGAGTAAATAGGTGAAATTATTGGCAAGCCTCGCCCTGATTATTTTGATCGCTCTATTGGGATGGCTTACTTTCGAATTCATCCGAGAGGTTGTACGATTATATAAGGCCGCAGATCCGGATATAAAACTGGGAGTTATTACAGCAACGGGTTCCGCGCTCGCATTCGTTGTAAACAATGCTGTCCAATCTAGTCGAGAACGACGAGCTAGACTTTTTGAAGCAAAACGCGAAGCATACGGGGATTTTATCGAATCCTTTATGTCATTCTTTCATAAGTTCGCGTTGGGTGAACAAGTGCCAGAAGGCGACATCGTGAAAACTATCCAAAGTCTCTCGACCGATGTTATGACGTGGGGCAGCGCTGAAACTGTAAACGCTTTCAATGAATATCAACGTTCCAACTCCTCCCCTACGAAGGACAACAACGTACTTTTTGGACGAACCGAAACGTTCTTACGGGCATTACGGAAAGACTTGGGTCACAGTGACATCGCCCTAGAAAAGTTTGCTCTGACTAAGCTCCTCCTTAAAGGCGATGAACATGAGAAACTCGACTAAGTAACATTCAAAAACTCCTCGCATCATCGCTCCACCATATTTTCCCATCTCGCGGTTTCTCACCGCCAATAATCCGCCCTTTCCGACCCATCGAAACCGGCCGGACGTCATACAGCACTTCTTGAAACCTTTTCCCCGAACCGCATGGGCATGGGTCGTTCCGGCCGAGTTTCTCGACCAGTTCCTTTTCCCCGCCGCGCACGAAGCGCAGCCTCATTTTTACCTGACCTCGATCATTCGCTCGCCATCATCCAGCAGCGCGGTCAACCGATCCCAACGCGCTGCGATCCATTCAATCAAGACCCGGTTCGTGCAATTCCCGCACCTCAGCCACACGAATGCAAAGCGGTCCGGCAGACGCAATGTCAGAAAATCCTCATCCTTGCTGACGAGCACCGCATCTTGCGATTCACCCCGCGCCGCGATGTCCTGATCGCTCGCCGCCAACAATCCTATATCCGCCACATGCTCCGCTTCATGGCCTTGTGCGGAGATCCACCGCGCCAAGCCCGGAGGCAGCTGCGCGTCGACCAGAAACTTCATTCAGCAGCGTTGACGATAGGATGATCGGACAGGTTGGCCGCATAGGCGAGGCAGGCGCGAATATCCTCGGCCTTCACATAGGGAAAATCGGCGACGATCTCGGCCTCCTGCGCGCCGCTCGCCAACATTTCCAGTACATCTTTCACGCGCATGCGCGTACCCGAAATTACCGGACGACCGCCGCAAATGGCGGGGTCGACAGAGATGCGCGGAAAAGGTTCAAATCCCATGGATCGCAATATGCGCCCGCATGTAGTTTTCTACAAGCCCGCAATGCCGGGAACAGTCATCGCAACCCCCAGCCCTACTCCGACACGGACCCATCCTCATCGTCCATACTCTCAGGCTCATTGCGATAGGCGTTCATGTCGATCCGCCCGGTGCGGCGCATATGTTCCATCTGGTCGGCAAGGTCCTGCGCGTCTTCCGGTACCACCGCCGCCGCGTTCTTCTCTCCGCCATGCCCGCTTTCCTCCGCCAGGTCGGTCTCTACCGTTGCGGCGTCGCGTTCCACCTGTTGCGCCTGCGTCTGTTCTTCGGCCTGCTCGCTGTTCTGCGCGTCGGGGTCGTTGAAAAAGCCGGGCCCGTCAAATTGCGTCTGTTGCTGGTCCATCGTCATTCCTCCGTTTGGGAAGGTAACGACTGGCCAAACCCATGGTTTCGGCAAATGCGATGAGCCGCAGGCGTCCCGCCGCATCGCGTGGGCGCCCTGCCCCTGCCCACCAACAGCTGCGGGTCGATGCCTCGCTATTTATCCTTGTTGAACCCCGGCCGCCAGGTGGTGGCGACGGGGATGGCCCGGTCGGGCACCTGATAGGGCTCTTTCTTGCGCGTCAACATTTCGTTGGAGAACAGGATATGCTCAGCGTCCAGCTCCTCATCGAGCAGCAAGCCGATGCGCGTGTCGCTTTGCCAGCGCACAACGCCGTGGAACCGCCCGAGTGTGGGAATTTCAACGACGATGCGGTCGCCATGGCTCAGGCGCGCGCCGGTAAATCTGCCGCCGACCCCATGTTCGGAGACATTCTGAATCAACAGATCATAGCTCCCGCCCGACGACACAACCAATGTCGCGCGCATCAATCGAGCGAGGCGTTTATCGGTGCGACCCTCGTTCATTCAAATCCTCCATATCCAATTATAGAGGGGATTCAAAGCCTTGTATGTGCACTAGTGAGCATATCAGGTTGCGCATCATCCTCGCCCGATCGCCGATTGCCTCTGCGCTCGCGCTGAACTACGCTGCACGCCATGGACGCTCCTGCCCCAGCCCCTGTTCCGCAGATCCATGAAGATGGCGAAGACCCGGCCCATGGCGTGATCTTCGCGCGGCTGCTTGATGGGCAAGGCGGCGCGCGCAAGATCGGCTGGGAAGACGCGCGAAACTGGCGGCGCGCGGCCGGTTCCACCGAAACGCTCTGGCTGCATCTTGACCGACGCGTCCCCGCGGTCGGCGATTGGTTGCACGAAGGGCTAGAGCTGAGCGACGCGACCGCCGACGTGCTGGTCAGCCACGAAACCCGCCCCCGCGCCTTTCGCGAGGACGATACGCTGGTTGCGATCCTGCGCGGCATCAACCTCAACGACGGGCAGGACATGGAGGACATGATCGCGCTGCAGATATGGGGCGATGGCGAGCGGGTCGTCACCCTGCGCCGCCGCCGGTTGCAGACGCCCCGCGACGTACTGACGACGCTGGAGGATGGTATCGGCCCGTGCAATGCGGGCGATCTCTTCGTCGAGCTGATCGATCAGCTCGTTACGAAGATCAACCTGTCGATCATTGCCACAAATGAGGAAATCGACGCGCTCGAAGCCAACGCCTATGGCGGCAACAGTGCCCAGATCCTTGACCATATCGGCCATATCCGGCGCGATTGCCTGCGCCTGAAACGTTATATGTCACCCCAGCATGAGGCGCTGGTGCAGATCGGCCGCGACGCGCCGGAATGGATATCGGCGCGCAACCGCACCGACATTCGCGAAACCATCGACCGGCTGCACCGCTATCTGGAGGATATCGACGTCTCCAAGGAAAGCGTCATCGTGCTGCAGGATGAACTGGACAGCCGCGCCGCCGCCCGGTCCGGCCACACCATGTACATGCTGTCGATTGTCGCGGCGATATTCCTGCCGCTAAGCTTCGTCACCGGGCTGCTCGGCATCAATGTCGGCGGTATGCCGGGCGTGCAATCGAGCGACGCATTCTGGATCACCGTGGGCGCGCTGGTCGTCCTGCTGGTGATCCAGATCTGGCTCTTCCGAAAATGGAAATGGTTGTAGCGGGCGCGAATGCCCTAAACACTATCCACCAATATCAGCTCCGCATCGTCCAGCGCCGTGATGCGATACTCGCCGCCGCGAAAGGCGACGCCGTCGCGCGCATCGATCCGCTCGCCATCGAGTTCGATGCTGCCAGTCGCAGGAACAAGATAGGCATGGCGCCCCTCGCCCACGCTGTAATCGATACTTTGGCCCTTCGACAGGCGTGTGCCTAGCACGCGGGCAGATGCACGGATGGGAAGCGCATTCTCGTCGCCGTCCATCCCGCTTGCGAACACAGTCCAGCCCCCGCCCGCTTGTTTGGGAAATTGTCGCGCGCCCCAGCCCGGTTCGCCACCGCGCCGGTCGGGGATGATCCATATCTGGAACAGGCGGGTTTCCTCACCCTCCCGATTATATTCGGAATGGCGGATGCCTGTCCCCGCGCTCATCACCTGCACATCGCCTGCGACTGTCCGGCCTTCATTACCTAGACTGTCCCTATGCGTGATCGCGCCCTCGCGGACATAAGTGATGATTTCCATGTCGGCATGCGGATGCGGCGGAAATCCGGTACCGGGCGCGATGGCGTCGTCATTCCATACGCGCAGCGAACCCCAGTTCATGCGACCTTCATCCTGATAGTCGGCGAACGAGAAATGATGCCGCGCATTGAGCCAGCCATGATCGGCATGGCCAAGGCTTGCGAACGGACGAATATCGAGGCGACTTTGCGCGCGCACATCAGTCATGGGAAACTCCTGTCCCGTGGAGTGGTTTGCACCGATATAGGAAGCCGATTGCCTTTTGATAATGGATCGGTCGCTGCTGACCCCTGCCCGGTTTCCGACTCCCCGATGAACGGGATGTAGTTTTGCGTTCATGCAACATTGCCGCCGACCGGGGCGTTTACTCCCCACTTCAGAATAAGGAGGTGGAACAATGAACAAGCTTCTGACCCGCAGCATCGGCGCGATTGCGCTGGGTGCGACCGCCCTGTCGATGACCGCTACCCCGGCCTTTGCCGATCCGCCGCGCCACGCACAGGAACGCGGAAAGGGCCATTGGAAGGGCAAGGGCAAGGGCCACTGGAAACATGGTGACCGGGACCGCCATTATGACCGTCGCGATACCCGCGTCGTCTATCGGTACGATTATAACCGCCCCGACCCGCGCTACAGCGGCTATTACGCCAACCGCTATTATCGCTCGGGCTATGATCCCATCCGCGTGACGCGCGCGACGCGCATCTATCGCGGTTCGAACGATCGCTATTATTGTCGCCGTTCGGACGGCACGACCGGTCTGATCGTCGGTGCAGCGGTCGGCGGCTTGCTGGGCAACCAGATCGGTCGCGGCGATTCCAGCACGGTTGCAACCATCCTCGGTGCGGGCGCAGGCGCGCTGTTGGGCCGCGCAATCGATCGCGGCGACGTCAGCTGCCGCTAAAACCTGTTAGTTGAGGCACAAAAAAGGGCGAGCGACATCATGTCGTTCGCCCTTTGTCATGTTCGATCCGTCACCAGTGGCGAACCGCAGTTCGGTCAGTCGATGGCTTCCTCGCCGGCGCGACCGACAGACTCGATGTCACGGCCCACGCCCTGCACGGTATTGCAGGCAGCCAGCGTCAGCGTCGCCGCAGCCATGATAATCGTAACAATTCTGCTCATATGTCCTCCGTCGATCGCGACCTGCGTATGTCGCTTCTTAGATCGCGCTTGCGAGCGAGGCAAGCAAGCCTATTATTGCAACGCGTCATAGTATAACAACGGCGCTTTACCGGCTTTTTCGATAAAATTTAGCATATTCCATTCATCGTCATATTAATGTTTCTTTAGCCAATATGTTGCATGCCGAAATCAAGGTACCGCCACCGGGGGAATTTACATGTCGCTGAGCGACCATAACACTGAAGTAGCCATCATCGGCGCTGGCCCGGCCGGCCTGACCTCTGCCTATCTTCTTTCGAAGAGCGGTCACAAGGTGACCGTCATCGAAAAGGACCCGCATTATGTCGGCGGGATCAGCCGCACGGTGGAGCATGAAGGCTTCCGTTTTGACATTGGTGGCCACCGCTTCTTTTCGAAATCGAAAGAAGTCGTCGATCTGTGGAATGAAATTCTCCCCGATGATTTCATTCAGCGCCCGCGCATGAGCCGCATCTATTATGAGGGCAAGTTCTACAGCTACCCTCTGCGCGCGTTTGAGGCGCTGTGGAACCTCGGCATATTCCGTTCGACCCTGTGTATGATGAGCTATGCCAAGGCAAAGGTTTTTCCGAACCGCAACGTCCGCAGCTTTCAGGACTGGGTCGTCAACCAGTTCGGCTACAAGCTGTTTTCGATCTTCTTCAAGACCTACACCGAAAAGGTATGGGGCATGCCGTGCGACGAAATGTCGGCGGACTGGGCGGCGCAACGCATCAAGGGCCTGTCGCTCTGGGGCGCTGTCACGGACGGCTTGAAGCGCAGCCTGGGCCTCAACAAGAAGCCCAATGACGGCATGGCGACCAAGACCTTGCTCGAAACCTTCCGCTATCCGCGGCTTGGCCCCGGCATGATGTGGGAAGCGGCGCGCGATCATGTACGCGGCTACGGCAATCAGGTCCTGATGGATCACGCGCTCGAAAGCTTCAGTCAGGATCCCGCGACCGGCAAATGGACAGTGGTATCGAAAACCGGATCGGGTGAGACCGTCACGATCACCGCCGATCATGTGATCAGCTCCGCGCCGATGCGCGAACTGGCCCAGCGGCTGGAGCCGAAACCGCAGACCATCGTCGAGGCCGAAAAGCTCGGCTATCGCGACTTCCTGACCGTCGCACTGATGATCCGTTCCGAGGACCTGTTCCCCGACAACTGGATCTACATCCACGACAGCAAGGTGCTGGTCGGCCGCGTTCAGAATTTCCGCAGCTGGTCGCCCGAAATGGTGCCGGACAAGAATATCGCCTGCGTCGGCCTCGAATATTTCTGCTTCGAAGGCGACAATCTCTGGTCGTCGCCCGACGCCGATCTGATCGAGCTGGCGAAGAAGGAAATGGCGATCCTGGGCCTGTGCAAGCCCGAGGATGTCGTAGGCGGCGCTGTCGTGCGGCAGGAAAAAGCCTACCCCGTCTATGATGACGAATATGCCGACAATGTCGCGGCGATGCGTAAGGAGCTGGAGGATAAATATCCCACGCTCCACATGGTCGGCCGCAACGGCATGCACCGCTATAACAATCAGGATCATGCGATGATGACGGCGATGCTGACCGCCCGCAATATCGAAGCGGGCGAGCGGGTCTACGACATCTGGCAGGTCAACGAAGACGCCGAATATCATGAGTCCGGCGACGAAGGCGAAGTCAGCGACAGCGCCCTGACCTCCGGCGAACGCGCTGCGCTCAACAGTACGCGCGACGTGCCGACACGGATAAGCGATGACTCGTCCGATGCCGGCAAAGGCCGCAAGGTGGCCTGACGGTCATGATCGCCCGGACAGCCCATTTTGTCTGGCGGATCACCTACGCTCGCTACATCATGGCCAGCGGAGCGGCCCTTGCTGCCGACCTGAGCCTGTTTTTCACGATGATGCACATGAATGCGGACCCCGTGGCCGCAGCTGTCACAGGATATTGCGCGGGCCTCATCGTCCACTGGATGATATCGTCGCGCCTTGTCTTTCGTGAGTTTGTCCGGCCTTTCGCTGCGCAACGGCGCAAACAGAAGGCGCTGTTCGTCGCATCGACGCTCGTCGGTCTGGCATTGACGACCCTGATCGTCGGCATGTCGGATACGACCGGGCTCGACCCGCGCATCGCCAAGCTGATTGCCTGCGGCGTCAGCTTTCAGGCGACCTACCTGCTGCGCCGGAAAGTCGTCTTTGCGTGAACAAACCCCTTTTTAGCGAAGACCTCGCCGCCGCGACGGCGATCACCGTGCCGGAAGCTCCCTGGATAGAGCGCGGCAATAATGCGCGCTGGCTGGTCGGCGCGCTCTGGCTCGAATGCATCATCGTGTGGATGGTCTGGTATTGGGGCAGCTTCGCCAATCTCGATTTTCGCGATCCCGACGATGCGATGCGGCTGGTGCAGGTACGGGACTTCATCGCCGGGCAGAGCTGGTTCGACGTCAGCCAGCATCGCGTCAGCCCGCCGACCGGCGGCCCTATGCACTGGTCGCGCCTGCTCGATCTGCCGATAGCCGGGATCATCGTGACGCTGCGCCCGCTGCTGGGCCAAGCGCTCGCCGAGATCATCGCCTGCATCACCGTGCCGATCATGACGCTCGGCATCATATGCTTCGGTATGTTCGCCGCGATGAAAGAGTTTCTCGGCACACACCGCGCGCTGTTGACCGTCGCGCTGCTCGCGACATCCTTCCCCATCCTGATCCAGCTCGCGCCGCTGCGGATCGACCATCATGGCTGGCAGATCGCCACCGCGGTCGGCATGCTCGGCGGCATTATCGCGCCCGATGCAAAGCGAGGCGGCTGGCTGGCGGGTCTCGCCACGGCATTCTGGCTGCACATATCGGGTGAAGGCCTCCCCTTTGCCGTCATCGCGGGGGCGGTTCTGACGTTGCGCTATGCCGTGCAAGCGAGCGAGTGGGATCGTCTTGTCCGCTATGTCGCCACCCTGTCGGTCGGTTCGGCCATCCTGCTGTTTGCAACCCATGGCTGGGAAGCGAGCCTCGCCCCCCATTGCGACTCGATGTCGCCGCCCTATCTCGTGCCGCTGATGTTGCTGTTCCCCGCCCTGCTGCTGGGCAAGCGGATCACAGGTGACGCCACCATTCTGCACCGGCTATCGCCCGTGGCGCTTACTGGCCTCGGCGCAGCCGCGCTGTTCGTCGCATCCAGCCCGCAATGCCTTGCCGGGCCGTTCCAGACGCTCGACCCCATCGTCTACAAATATTGGTATCTCGGCGTGATGGAGGGGCAGCCCTTCTGGCGTCAGGACGCATCGACCGCCGCCATCATCATCGTGCCTTCACTGGTCGGATTGGCAGGCCTGATCGCCGCGACCGTCCAGGAAAAAGACCTGTCCCGCCGCCTGCAATGGGCGTCGATCCTCCTGCTCGCGCTGGGCAGTTTTCTCATATCGCTGATGGTCCTGCGCGCGATGTCAACCGCGCACCTGTTCGCGCTGATCGGCAATGGCTGGATCATCGCCCGCATCTACCCGCGCATCGCCGCCCTTTCGACCATGCCTGCGCGCGTCATCGCGACCGTGTCGCTGTGCGTGCTCGCGCCCGCAGGCCTCGCGCTCAGCGCAAGCAGCGCCGCCACCGCGATGACCGGCAAGACGCCGCCGCCCGCAACCGAAAAGCCGCGCTGCTATGACGCCGCGCAGATCGGCAGCCTGTCGCGCCTGCCCAATACAACGATCTTCGCGCCGATCGATCTCGGCCCGGCGATCCTGCAACGCACCGGCCACAGCGTCATCGCCACCGCGCACCACCGCAATGTTGCGGGCATCGGCACCGTCATGCGCGCCAGCATCGCCAAACCCGACGAGGCGCGACGCATCATCACCGCAACCAGCGCGCGCTATTATCTGACCTGCCCCGGCCTCAACGAAATCAAGCGATACGACAGGATCGCCCCCGACGGCCTCGCCGCCCAAGTCCGCGCCGGCCATGTGCCAAGCTGGCTGCTACCCGTGCCGGTGCAGGGCCTGTCCGACATGCAGCTCTACCGGATAGTCCGCTAGGCGGAGGGACCATTCCGGAAGCGACAACATTGCGGACGCTAGGGCAGACCTCACAATGGAGCGTTTGTCCATCGCTAGGCAGTGAAACACCAATATTATACGATGTTTTCTTGTCTCGCTCAAATGCGTTATTGGTAGGGTCAGGAAAAGCGCATCAAGAGAAATTTACGTGTCCTCAAATTCGCACGAAATCAAAATCAACAGCAGTACTCATCTGAGTTGTGCGAGCGAACCCACAATCAGAGTGCGACGAACGTTCGCTGCCCGCCATTTGATGGCAGCAAAATACCACGCGCGAGCTGTCGAAGACATCGAAAATGAGAATGAGGGGAAACCCCTTGGCCCACACTTCGACACGGCTTCGTGGAATGCAACAGCGGCTATTGTGCTAAGCTTCGCCGCTATCGAAGCTGCTCTCGACGAAGCTGCCGAAGATTATGGCCTGCCTGACAATCTGGGTGCTGCCTTGGAAAGAGCAGCCACACTTGAAAAGGCACAGGCGTTTTTGGATTACGCTCGCGTAGGTCCATTCGACCGAGGGTCCGAGCCATTTCAATCTGCTGAACTTTTGCGGGTAATTCGAAATGGGCTAGTTCACCCGAAGGCTGAATGGGACAACGCAAAAGATCGAAATGATAAAATCACAGCGAAGATTATTGGTGCCCGCCTTCCCCTGAGCCCATTTTGGCCTGATCAATCGCTTGCGTTTCCGCACGGCTGCATGTCAGCGGGCACAGCTCTATGGGCGACAGAGACAGCGAGGCGGTTCATCGTGTCTTTTCGCAATAAGCTTAGCCTGCAAATACAGAAGCAACTGAAGGATGGCACGATCTAGAAGAGTGGTCCTACGATCATTGAGAGGCTTTCTTCAGAATTCTTGATTGGCGAACGAGGCTTGGCAAGGTCTGCTTCAACGACTTTCCCGCCGTTCGACCAGTTTTCACCATCGCCCGATTGCGCCAGCTTCATCTGGACCGAACTTCGCCCACCCACCCTACGCCGCAATAAACCGCATCGCCACGCCGTTCATGCAATAGCGCTTGCCGGTCGGCTTCGGCCCATCGTCGAACACATGGCCCAGATGCCCGCCGCAGCGCGCGCAGTGCACCTCCGTGCGCGGATAGCCGAGCTTATAGTCGGTGTCGGTCCCCACCCCGCCGGGCAAGGGTTTCCAGAAACTCGGCCAGCCGGTGCCGCTGTCATATTTGGTCGCCGACGAAAACAGCTTCTGTTCGCACCCCGCGCACACGAACAGCCCCTTGCGATGCTCCTTGTTGAGCGGGCTGGTATAGGGGCGCTCGGTCGCCGCCTGCCGCAGCACCGCATATTGGCCAGGCGTCAACCGCTTGCGCCATTGCGCATCGGTCAGCGTCAGCGGAAATGCCTTCGCATCGGCTGGCGTGTCAAACGGCAGCAGCGATGCTGCCACGCCGCCCGCCATCAGAGCCGCACCCCCGCCCAACATCTTTCTGCGTGAAATCATGATTTGCGTCCTTCCTCATCGGTAGTACGAACGGAGGGCGCTTATGGTAACACCCGGATTTGAACAACGCCTGAAGGAAAAGGCGGCAGAGCTTGGCTTCGTCGCCTGCGGCATTTGCGATGCCGATGCCGCACCGCAAGCCGGTACACGGCTGCGCGCATGGCTGGCGGACGGCGCGCATGGCGACATGCTGTGGATGGCGGACCGCGCGGAGCAGCGCGCCAGCCCTGCCGCGCTCTGGCCGGACGTGCGCTCGATCATCATGCTCGGCATGAGCTATGCGCCGAGCGCCGATCCCATGGTGCTCGCCGAACGCCCAGACCTTGGCCGCATTTCCGTCTATGCGCAGGGGCGCGATTATCACGACATCGTCAAAAAGGCGCTGAAGGCGCTGGCCCGCTGGATGGTCGATCAGGAAGGCGCGGGCGCGCTCAAGGTTTTCGTCGATACCGCGCCGGTGATGGAAAAGCCGCTGGCACAGGCCGCCGGGCTGGGCTGGCAGGGAAAACACACCAATATCGTCAGCCGCGATCACGGCAACTGGTTGTTTCTGGGCGCGATTTATGTCGATATGCCGCTGGAGGCCGACACCCCCGCCCCCGACCGGTGCGGCTCCTGCTCCGCCTGCCAGGCCGCATGCCCGACCGACGCCTTTCCCGCCCCCTATCGGCTCGACGCGCGCCGCTGCATCTCCTACCTGACGATAGAGCATAAGGGCGCGATCCCCGAAGAGCTGCGCCGGGGCATCGGCAATCATGTCTATGGCTGCGATGATTGTCTGGCGGCCTGCCCATGGAACAAGTTTGCGCAGGTGGCGCAGGCGCATCGCGCCTTCCTCGCGCGCCCGGAAAATGCCGCGCCCACGCTCGCCAGCCTGCTGGCGCTCGACGACGCCGGATTTCGGGAGATTTTCTCAGGCTCGCCGATCAAGCGCATCGGCCGCAACCGCATGGTGCGCAACGCCGCCATCGCCGCCGGCAACAGCGGCGACCGCGGCCTCGTCCCGGTCCTCTCGCAGCTATGCGATGACCCTGACGAGATCGTCGCCGACGCCGCCCGCTGGGCCGTATCCGTGTTGGATATGCCCCTGTTGGATGGGCCGGTGTAGGATTTGGCTGCGTAGGATTTGCCCGGGTAAGGTGGGCGTCCTACCTGATGCCGCAGCGTGTTGGATCGATATCGCGCCCATCGGGCAACCGCGTATCGATATGCGTCACAACCGGCTCGCGCGCACGTCCTGTATTATAAAGATATGTATCAAGCACGCACCCGCCGGTCGTGAACTGAAGCTTGCGCACCGTGCGATCGCGAATATCGAGACGCGGCTCGCCGAACCGGGCGACCAGCCGTTTCGCGTCCCACCCGGCGAGCGGCTGCGGCGGGCCGAATTGCGACGCGGGCGGCGGCGGTATCGCAGCAGATCGCTGGCTGGCCGGCGCGACACAGGCCGACAGCATCGATAGTCCTGACAGAAGAATGAAGGTAGCGCGGTTCCCACTGATCATCATCGCTTCCTAGTCGCGATGGCCGCGCGGCGTCAATCGGGCGCACGGGCGGTTGCGCCTCACCTGACCGCAAGCTACTGCAACCCCAACGCAAGAACCGAGGAATTTCATTTTGACCGAGCCCCGTTTTGATGTCGTCGCCATCGGCAACGCAATCGTCGATGTTATCGCTCAGGCCGACGACGCTTTTCTCGCCGAACATGCGCTGACGAAGGGCGGCATGCAGCTGATCGACACGGCGACCGCAGACCTGCTCTATTCGCAGATGGACGCGGCGCGGGAAATCAGCGGCGGATCGGCGGCGAACACCTTGGCCGGGCTGGCGGCGCTGGGCAAGAAATGCGCATTCATCGGTCAGGTGAAGGACGATCAGCTCGGCAGGATTTTCGCGCATGACATCCGTGCGCTCGACGTCCATTTCGAAACGCCCGCCGCGACCGAAGGCGAGCCGACCGCGCGCTGCCTCGTGCTGGTGACGCCGGACGCGCAGCGCACGATGAACACCTTTCTGGGCGCATCGCAAAACCTCCCTGCCGCGGCTCTCGACGCCGACATCATTCGCGATAGCGGCATCCTCTATCTCGAAGGCTATCTCTGGGATCCGGAAGAACCGCGCAAGGCGATGCGCGCCGCCATCGACATCGCTCGCGCTGCGGGGCGCAAGGTCGCCTTCACCCTGTCCGATGGCTTCGTGATCGAGCGCCATCGCGCGGATTTCATGGCGCTGATCGACGAAGGCATGATCGACATCTTGTTCTCCAATGAAGCAGAGATTCAGGCGCTCGTTCAGATCAACGATTTCGAAAAGGCGGTTTCCGCTGTCGCAGCGAAGGTTCCGGTGCTGGTCTCCACCCGCAGCGAAAAGGGCGCCATCGCCATCGCCGAAGGGACCCGGCACGAGGTCTATGCCGCCCCCGTCGGCGAAGTGATCGACACGACCGGTGCAGGCGACCTGTTCGCCGCCGGCTTCCTGACCGCCTATGTTGAGGGGCAGGATATCGGGCAATGCCTGAAACTCGGCGCAATCGCGGCTGCCGAAGTCATCTCTCATTATGGCGCGCGGCCGGAGGCGGACCTGAAGACGCTGCGGGCAAAAGCGGGGCTTTAATTCCGCTTGTCGAACGGCGCAGCCTGCCGCTATTCGTGCACCCATGGCTCGCACCCAAAATGTCGCCAAGACGTCGTCCTCCTTTTCGCTACGCAAGCTGCTGCGTTGGCCGATCAGGATTGTCGGGGGTTTTATCCTCTTTTCCTTCGTCATCGTCGCGCTGTATCGTTTCGTGCCGCCGCCGGTGACGCTGACGATGCTGTTCGATAAAAGCGGCATCACCAAGGATTGGATGAGCCTGTCAGACATGGATCCGGACATGGCGCGCGCGGCCATCGCTGCGGAAGATAGCAAATTCTGCTCCCATCATGGCTTTGACGCCGAAGCCATCGAAAAGGCGATCAAGCATAATGAGGAAGGCGGGCGCATCCGCGGCGGATCGACGATCAGCCAGCAAACCGCCAAGAATGTCTTTTTGTGGCAAAATGGCGGCTATTTTCGCAAGGGGCTGGAGGCCTGGTTCACATTGCTGATTGAAGCGATCTGGGGCAAGCGCCGGATCATGGAGGTCTATCTGAACGTCGCGGAAACCGGCATCGGTACCTATGGCGCAAATGCTGGCGCGATGCGCTATTTCAAGCATGATGCGAGCATGCTTTCCGCAACTGAAGCCGCGCGCATCGCCGCCGTATTGCCCCTTCCAAAAAAACGCGCCGCGATCGCGCCCAGCGGTTTCACCCGCCGCTATGGCAACACGATTGCGCGCCGCATTTCCGTTGTCAGAAACGAAGGGTTGGACGCCTGCGTCAAATAGCTTCGCGATGGACCAACGCTTCTCTCATATCGATTGCTGGATCTTCGATCTCGACAATACGCTCTACCCCGCCAGTGCCGACCTGTTTGCGCTGATCGACATACGCATGGGCGAATATATCGCCGAACTGCTGAGCTGCGAGAGCGACCATGCGCGCAAGGTGCAGAAGCAATATTTCATGGAGCATGGCACCACCCTCTCCGGCCTGATGCGTCACCATGACGTCGATCCGCAGCATTTTCTGGACTATGTCCACGACATAGAGCTGGATCGTCTGACCCACGATGTAGCGCTGGCCGATCATATAGAGGCGCTGCCCGGCAGGAAGCTCATCTTTACCAATGGTGACGTCCCCTATGCCCAACGGGTGCTGGAGCGACTTGGGCTCGACCACATCTTCGAGCAGATTCATGACATCCATGCGATCTCATACAAGCCCAAGCCCGAGCCGCACGGGTATGAGCTGCTCCGTGACCTGCACGGGATAGACCTTGCGCGCGCGGCCTTCTTCGAGGATATGGCCCGCAACCTGAAGCCCGCAAAGGCGATGGGCATGACGACGATCTGGATCAACAACGGATCCGAAGCCGGTCATGTCGGAGCCCACCCGGACTATATCGATTTCGAGATTTCACATCTGACGCCATTTTTACGAGAGATTTTGGGAGCCAATACATGACCGACCGAGCCGATCTGATTGCCGCGATTGACGCCGCATGGGAAGACCGCGCCAATATCAATTCGGAAACCGAAGGCGATGTGCGCGCAGCCGTCGACGAAACCCTGTCGTTGCTCGATTCCGGTGAACTGCGTGTAGCCGAGCCCGTTTCGGACGGCTGGCAGGTCAACCAATGGGCGAAAAAGGCGGTGCTCCTTTCCTTCCGCCTCAATGACAATGCGATCATCGAAGGCGGCCCGAACGGCGCGCGCTGGTGGGACAAGGTGCCCAGCAAGTTCGAAAATCGTCACGAGACATGGTTCCGCGAATCCGGCTTCCGCGCGGTACCCGGGGCGATCGTCCGCGCAGGGTCGTTCGTCGGCAAGAATGTCGTACTGATGCCCAGCTTCGTCAACATCGGGGCCTTTGTCGATGAGGGCACGATGGTCGATACTTGGGTCACTGTGGGCAGCTGCGCACAGATCGGCAAGAATGTGCACCTGTCGGGCGGTGTCGGCATCGGCGGTGTATTGGAACCGTTGCAGGCCGACCCCGTCATCATCGAGGATGACTGCTTCATCGGCGCGCGTTCCGAGGTCGTGGAAGGTGTACGCGTTGGAAAAGGCTCCGTCCTGTCGATGGGCGTCTTCATCACCAAGACGACCAAGATCGTCGATCGCAACACCGGCGAGGTTTTTGTCGGAGAGGTTCCGCCATACTCCGTCGTCGTGCCCGGCGCGCTGCCTGGAAAGCCCCTGCCCGACGGATCGCCGGGACCGAGCCTCTCGTGCGCCGTCATCGTGAAGCGTGTGGATGCGCAAACCCGCTCCAAAACAGCCATCAATGAGCTGTTACGGGACTGAATCGAGGGTCCGGAAACTGTGCGCTCATGAACATAGTTAATCGTCATGCGCTGATTTATCCCCTTATTTGAGAACATTAGGTCTTGCGATCCGCCTTCGGGCATGACACGAAAAGGCGCAGCTCACTATCCACCCCACTAGGGTAGTGAGTCGCATGGGCTGTTTCGGCGGCCTGCCTGGACTGGATATGGTGAACCCCACAGCAGCCTTGTTCAGTCCAGGCGAATTTCACCTCCCGCTATATTGTTCGGGCATGGTTGGATTCGCCTTCTCGACCACCTAAATGCCGCCTATGCCCCCTGACGTTCCAGCTACCGACCGCCCGATGCCTCCTCTTTGGGCGACGCTTCGTCGGTTCCTCATCTATCTGTGGCCGGAAAATGCGCCGTCGCTGCGGTTGCGCGTCGCCCTGGCAATAGCGCTGGTGATCGTCGCGAAGGGCGTGACGCTGATCATGCCCTTCGCGTACAAGGGCGTCGTCGACCGCATGGCCCCCGGAATGGAATCTGGCGCTGGCCTCGCGTTGGCGCTTGTCGCGGCATATGCAGCCGCGCGCTTTGGCGGCGTTCTGTTCGACAACCTGCGCAACATAGCATTTGAGCGTGTGGGGCAAGAGGCGACACGCGGCCTTGCCGAACATGTGTTTGTCCACCTGCACCGGCTGTCGCTGCGCTTTCATTTGAACCGGAAGACCGGCGCAGTGACCAAGGTCATCGAGCGCGGGACCAAAAGCATCGATACGATGCTGTACTTCCTGCTGTTCAATATCGCACCGACCGTGATTGAACTGACGGCAGTGTGCGTCATCTTCTTCGTCAAATTCGGTTTCGGTCTCGTCGCGGCCACGCTCACCATGGTCGTGCTGTATATCTGGTTCACCCGAACGGTGACCGAGTGGCGCACACAACTGCGGCGCGACATGGTGGATCTGGATACCGACGCCGTCGCGCATGCAGTCGACAGTTTGCTGAACTTCGAAACGGTCAAATATTTCGGAGCGGAGGCGCGCGAGGCGAGCCGGTACAGCGGGGCAATGAAAAGCTACGCACGGGCCGCCATCCGTTCGGAAAACAGCCTCGCCGCGCTCAATATCGGACAATCGCTGATCACCAATCTCATGATGGCCGGCGCAATGGGATATACTGTTTGGGGATGGAGCCGGGGCCAGTTCACCACCGGCGACGTCGTGCTCGTCAACACCTTGCTGACACAGCTTTTCCGGCCACTTGATCTGCTCGGCATGGTCTATCGTACCATCCGCCAGGGGCTGATCGATATGGAGGCGATGTTCAGCCTGATCGATACCGAAGCCGAGATACGCGACTTTGCGGATGCGGGCCCGCTGCGCATCGCAGCGGGTGAAGTCCGGTTCGAGGATGTCCATTTCGGCTATGATCCCGACCGTGAAATCCTGCACGGCCTCAGCTTCACGATTCCGGCGGGAAAGACGCTCGCCATCGTAGGACCGACAGGTGCAGGCAAATCGACCATCGCGCGGTTGCTGTTTCGTTTTTACGATGCGCAGAGCGGCTCCGTCATCATTGATGGTCAGAACATCAGCTCGGTCACGCAGGCGTCATTACGCGCGGCGATCGGCATCGTGCCGCAGGACATGGTGCTGTTCAACGACACTATCGGCTATAACATCGCCTATGGCCGTGAAGGCGCCACCCAGCAGGAAATTGAAGAGGCGGCGCGCGGTGCGGCCATTCACGACTTCATCATGTCGCTGCCCAAGGGGTATGACACCCGCGTTGGCGAGCGCGGGCTGAAGCTCTCCGGCGGCGAAAAACAGCGTGTCGCTATCGCCCGAACCTTGGTCAAGAATCCGCCGATTCTGGTGCTGGACGAGGCGACGAGCGCACTCGACAGCCGAACGGAAGCCTCAATTCAGGGCGTCCTGCGCGATATGTCGCAACAACGCACGACGATCATCGTGGCCCACCGGCTATCTACGGTCGTCGACGCCGATGAAATCATCGTGCTGGAAGCCGGACGCATTGCCGAGCAAGGCAATCATGCGACATTACTCATGGCCGGCGGCCTTTATGCGCAGATGTGGGCGCGACAGGCAGTCGAACATGATGGCGGAGGCGGCTCGGAGATGGAGAGCGCTTGAACTTGTCGAAACGGTGTCTAAAGAAAATGCGCTGCTTTTCTGAAGGGAGACGTCCACATGTTCCGCCAGCTTACCTCCACCATTCTGGTGTCGCCGCAGATCAGCATTGCTGACATTACAGAGGCGAAGGCGCAGGGCGTCACCTTCATCCTGAACAATCGGCCCGAAGGAGAGTCTGCCGACCAGACGCCGGGCGACCAGATTGAGGCAGCGGCGAAAGAAGCAGGAATTGGTTATGCCGCGGTCGCGGTGACCCATAGCGGTTTCGCGCCGTGGCAACTAGACGGTATGGACGACGCTCTCGGCAAGGCCGAGGGCGGAAAGCTGCTGGCCTATTGTCGATCCGGCACGCGATCAACGCTGCTTTGGGCACTGGCACGGGCACGCGCTGGAGATCATCCCGCTGCGCTATCGGATCAGGCCGAGGCCGCTGGCTATGACCTGTCGCCTGTTCGCCAGATCATGGACGCTTTGGCAGCCGACAAGGACTGACCGCACCCCGCCACAAAAAATAGGCCGGCGCAAGAAGCGCCGGCCAAGTCATGTTCGCAGGAGGAACCCTGTGACGTGACGCCCTATGATCAGGCGTTCACGAATTCCGGATAAGCTTCGACGCCAACCTCGGCGTGGTCCATGCCACCCATCTCGATCTCCTCGGACGGACGCAGACCCATGACGGCCTTCAGGATAAACCAGATGATGCCGCTGACGATCGTTACGAAAACGCCCGTCGCGATAACGCCGGTGAGCTGTGCAACGAACGGCACGTCACCGTTGGTCAGGGGAACAGCCAACGTACCCCAGATACCTGCGAGCAGGTGAACCGGGATCGCGCCGACAACGTCGTCGATCTTCATCTTGTCGAGCATCGGAACCGCGAAGACCACGATCACGCCACCGATCGCACCGATGAGCAGGGCCATCGGAACGCTGGGGGTCAGCGGTTCTGCGGTAATCGACACCAGACCGGCGAGCGCGCCGTTCAGTGCCATCGTAACGTCGATCTTCTTGTAGAGGATCTGGGTCAGGATAACCGCGGTCACCACGCCGGCGCATGCAGCCATGTTGGTGTTGACGAAGATTTTCGAGACGTCGGAAACATCGCCCACAGTGCCCATGGCGAGCTGCGAAGCGCCGTTGAACCCGAACCAGCCGAGCCACAGGATGAACGTACCCAGCGTTGCCAACGGGATGTTGGAACCGGGGAACACGTTGACCTTGCCACCGACATAACGTCCAAGACGCGGGCCGAGGATGATCGCACCGGCAAGAGCGGCCCAGCCACCCGTCGAGTGCACCAGCGTCGAACCGGCGAAGTCGGAAAAGCCCATCGCGTCAAGCCAGCCGGCGCCCCATTCCCAGCTTACCACTACCGGATAGATGAACCCGGTCAGGATAACCGTGAAGATCAGAAACGGCCAAATCTTGATGCGCTCTGCCAGCGTACCGGAAACGATCGACGCGGTCGTCGCACAGAACACCATCTGGAAGAACCAGTCCGAAGCGACTGAATAGCCGGTTTCGGTGTCCGCCTCGCCTACACCTTGCATGGCGTAAGGGAAATCGGCGATGCCAAAAAAGCCGCCTTCGAAGCCCGGGTAGGCGATCGAGTAACCGATGAACCAGAACATGATGCCCGCGATCGAATAGAGCGCGATATTTTTCAGGCACTGCATCGACACATTCTTCGACCGAACGAGACCGGCTTCGAGCATGGCGAACCCGGCCGCCATCCACATGACCAGAAACCCACCGATCAGGAATAGCAATGTGTTGAGAATATAGGCGGTACCGCCGCCAACGGCTTCCGCTGCGGCCACTTCTTCCTGCGCGAAGGCAGGCGCCGCGATCATCGCCAGTCCAAGACCGGCCGCCATCATAAGCTTGTTACGCATTGTGCGCTCCCCGTATTTAGAGTGCTGTGTCGCCGGTCTCACCGGTGCGAATGCGCACCGCCTGACCCACATCGATAACGAAGATCTTGCCGTCGCCGATCGCACCGCTGTTCGCCGATTGCTGGATCGCTTCCACCACGCGAGAGGCAAGATCGTCATCGCAAACGACCTCTATCTTTATCTTGGGGACCATATTGGTGCTGTATTCTGCACCACGGTAGATTTCCGTCTGGCCCTTTTGACGCCCGAAGCCCTTCACTTCGCTGACCGTCATGCCGGCCACGCCCAACGAGGACAAAGCCTCGCGTACGTCGTCGAGCTTGAACGGCTTTATGATTGCCAATACTAGTTTCATGTAGACCCCTCCACTACGGATAAGCGCAAGAAGGGTAAGCACGAACCGTGCCAATTTCCTAACAACGGGTTAACGCGGTTTTTGAACGGGACGGATTGAATCGTCCGCCTAGTTTTTGGGCAGCACCCTATTGATGCTCAATTTTTCAGCAATTGCGAACACTGCGGCGTCCGGAAGCGGCGCGGCCGCGTCATTCAGATATATTTCCGGCAAGTGCTTCGGCGGCAATTTCTTCGCGGTCATCCAGAATTTCGGCAGCCTCGTTCAGCGCATCGGCCTCTCTGGCTGTCACCCCCCCTACACCATCACCGTCGTCCGATGCCCCGCACCCGCCGAGCATCATTGCGCCACTTAACGCAGAAAACACGGCTCGAGGCAGGCGTATGATCATGGGTCGTTCGACATCCTGAAGAAATGAGAAAGGGGGCGCAATCCCGGATTGCACCCCCTGACATCAGAAACCCTGATGACCGATTACATCTCGGCTGTGGCGTTATCCACAGCGTTGCTGGCGTCATCCATCATGTTGTCCGTAGCGTTCATCGCTTCGTCCATGGTGTTTTCAGCAGCATCCATGGCATTGTCCGATGCGTTCGTCACATCGTCCATGGCGTTGGTAGCTTCTTCTGAAGAGCAAGCTGCAAGGCCGAGCGACGCGGCAAGCGCCAGCGAAAATGCGATAGTCTTGGTCATGGGCAAACCCCTTCTCTGAGATAAAAACCGACGCAGGCCTCTCTCGGAGAAAAGCTCACCCCCATTGAGCCTGCGCGACGGATAATTACTGGCTTGAAAGATCGAACGCAAGCGGGTGATTGGCTTCAACTTGATCCAAAAATGCCAACCAATTGAAAAATTGGCACAATATTAGAAAGCTCCGAAACAGTTGACCTATATAAAGATTTCTTTATATAGGCGCCGTGACTGAGCTACTTGATCTGTTCCGGGCGTTGGCCGACCCTACGCGGATGCGCATCGTTCAGCTGCTCCGTGCAATGGAGCTTTCTGTCGGGGAACTGGCTCAGGCCGTTGCCCAAAGCCAGCCCCGCGTCTCACGCCATGTGAAGATACTGGCCGACAGCGGACTTGTCGACCGGCGCAAGGAAGGCAACTGGGTATTTCTGCATCTTGCAGCATCCGATATGTGCAAAAAGGTCAATGCGCTGCTCGATGGCGTCGCGCCATCGGAAAGCGAGAGATTGTGGTTCGAGGCTGACTTGGCTCGACTGACAGCCGTCAGGGCGGACCGGCGCAGGGCGGCCGACGAATATTTCGCGCAACGTGCGGGGGAATGGGATGCGATCCGCTCGCTCTACATTCCCGAAGCCGAGGTAGAAGAGGCGATAGCTGCTCTGCTGGACGGTCTGGAGATCGGCCATTTGCTCGACCTCGGCACTGGCACCGGACGCATGATCGAATTGTTCGGTCAGCGCGCGCGCAAGGTCAGCGCGATTGACCGCAACGCCGAAATGCTGAGACTGGCACGCGCCAAACTACCCGGAGAGAATAGCGAAAAATATCGTCTCGTTCTTGGCGATTTCTGCGACATACCTCTTGCAGATGGAAGCGTGGACGTCGTGACGGCTCACCAGGTGCTACACTACAGCCCAACGCCTGAACGCGTGATCGCCGATGCGGGGCGCGTATTGGCACCAGATGGCCGGATGCTGATCGCTGATTTCGCAACCCACGATCGCGAAGAGCTGCGCATGCGCGACCAGCACGAACGTCTCGGCTTTTCCGATGAGCAGATAGGAAGCTGGTTCGAGGCCGCAGGACTGTCGCTGGAAACCGTAAAAACCCTGCCGGGTGGAGAACTGACCGTTAAACTATGGTTGGGCAAACGCCGGGCAGCAATTGTTACCCCAATCAAGGGAACCGCCTAAATGACTGCAGAATTGAACGCTTTGGCCGAGGCCCGGCGCATATTGGAAACTCCGCTCTATGCTGATCTCGGCGGCGATGCCGACGTAAGCTTCGAGTTTTTCCCGCCAAAGACGGAAAAAATGGAGGAAATTCTGTGGCAGAGCATCGAAACGCTCGCGCCGCTCGGTCCGAAGTTCGTTTCTGTTACCTATGGCGCGGGCGGGTCGACGCGCGAACGTACGCATAACACTGTCGCGCGTATCGCCCGCGAAACGGCCATACCGGCGGCGGCGCATCTGACCTGCGTTGCGGCCAGCAGGAGCGAAATCGCCGATGTCGCCCATGCCTATTGGGAGGCTGGCGTGCGTCATATCGTCGCGCTGCGCGGCGATCCGCCGGAACAGGGCGCGAAGTTTCAGCCCCATCCCGACGGCTACCAGAGCGCAGCGGAACTCGTTGCCGGGCTCAAATCCCTGCATGATTTCGAGATTTCCGTCGCTGCCTATCCTGAGGTACATCCGGAGGCCGACTGCGCGAAGAGCGATCTCGACAATCTGAAGCGCAAACTCGATGCCGGTGCCAACCGCGCCATCACGCAATTTTTCTTTGCGCCGGAAAGCTATTTCCGCTTCGTCGACCAGGCACGTGCAGCCGGGATCGACGCGGAAATCCTGCCCGGCATCATGCCGGTAACGAATTTCGCGGGGGTCAAGCGTATGTCGGCAATGTGCAACACCGACGTGCCCGCATGGATGGCGCGCCTGTTCGAAGGGCTGGACGATCACCCCCCTGCCCGCCAGCTGATCGCCGCGACCATCGCTGCAGAACTGTGCCGCAAGCTGTATGCGGGCGGCGTTCGCAACTTCCATTTCTATACATTGAACCGCGCCGAGCTGAGCTACGCGATCTGCCATCTGCTCGGCCTGCGCCCGAAGGACAAAATCGCATGAGTGACGCCGAAACCCTGTTCCGTGAGCGCGCGGCGAAAAAGGTTATGATCTTCGACGGCGGCTACGGCACATCAATTCAGAAATATGGCCTGACCGAAGCAGATTATCGCGGCGATCTCGATCTGGAAAAGGACCAGAAGGGCAATAACGACCTTCTCTGCCTGACCCGCCCCGACATCGTGAAGGCGATCCATACCGCCTATCTCGACAATGGCGCAGACATGATTGAGACCAACACTTTTTCCGGCACGCGCATCGCGATGGCGGATTATGGCTGCGAACATCTGGTTCATGAACTGAACGTCACCGCCGCCCGCCTCGCTCGCGAATGCTGCGACGAGGCAGAAGCAAAAGACGGGGTGCGCCGTTTCGTGGCAGGCTCCATCGGCCCGACCAACAAGACGCTGTCCATATCGCCCAAGGTGAACGATCCGGCGTTTCGCGAGGTCGATTATGATACGCTGAAGGAGCAATATCGCGAGCAATGCGAGGCGCTGATCGAGGGCGGCGTTGACTTCCTGCTGGTGGAGACCTGCTTCGACACGCTGAACGCGAAGGCGGCTGGCATGGCCGCCAAGGAGGCGGAGGCTGCATCGGGCCGGTCGGTACCGCTGATGATGAGCTTCACCATTACCGACATGTCGGGCCGTAACCTGAGCGGGCACACCATTGCGGCATTCTGGTATTCGCTGCGGCATCTCAAACCACTTACCATCGGCGTCAATTGCGCATTCGGCGCGGACAAGCTGCGCCCCTACCTCGCCGAGCTGTCGAAGCTCGCCGATACGCTGATCCTTGCCTATCCGAACGCCGGCCTTCCCAATGAACTGGGGCAATATGACGAATTGCCGGAACAGACGGCGAAGCTGATCGAGGTGTGGATCGCCGAAGGGCTGGTCAACATGGTCGGCGGCTGCTGCGGCACGACGCCCGATCACATCGGCGCCATCGCAAGAGCGCTGGACGGCGCAACTCCGCGCACCGTCCCCACCCTGCCCGTCGTCACCCGCCTCGCGGGTCTCGAACCGATGCATATTGCTGCCTGAGAGAGAAGATGAACGCCCAGTCCCCCAATTTTTCCGGCGCCAATTTCGTCAATGTCGGCGAACGCACCAATGTTACCGGTTCGGCCAAATTCAAGAAGCTCATCATGGCGGGCGACTATGCCGCCGCCGTGGAGATCGCCCGCCAGCAGGTCGAAAACGGCGCGCAGATCGTCGACGTCAACATGGACGAAGGACTGCTCGATTCCGAAGCGGCGATGGAACAGTTCCTCAAGCTGATCACCGCCGAACCCGATATCAGCCGCGTGCCGGTGATGATCGACAGCTCCAAATGGAGCGTGATCGAGGCTGGGCTGAAATGCGTGTCCGGCAAACCTATTGTCAATTCGATCAGCATGAAGGAAGGCGAGGAACAGTTCCTGGACCATGCCCGCAAATGCATGGCCTATGGCGCGGCGGTCGTTGTCATGGCGTTCGACGAAACCGGGCAAGCGGATACAAAAGACCGCAAGATCGAAATTTGTGAGCGCGCCTATAAGCTGCTCGTCGGCATCGGTTTTCCGCCCGAGGACATCATTTTCGACCCCAATGTGTTTGCCGTCGCGACGGGGATCGAGGAGCATAATAATTACGGCGTCGATTTCATCGAAGCCTGCCGAGAGATCAAGGCGCGCTGCCCCCATGTGCATCTGTCGGGGGGGCTCTCCAACCTCTCTTTCTCGTTCCGTGGGAATGAGGCCGTGCGCCGCGCAATGCACAGCGTTTTCCTCTATTATGCCATCCCCGCCGGGCTGGACATGGCGATCGTCAATGCCGGGCAACTCGACGTGTATGACACGATCGATCCTGAATTGCGCACGGCATGCGAGGATGTCGTCCTCAACCGCGATCCGGACGCCGGAGAGCGTCTCGTCGCGCTCGCCGAAAAGTTCAAGGGCACCGACGCCGCCGCCGAAAAGGCCGCCGAGGAATGGCGCGGATGGCCGGTCGAAAAGCGGATCGAACATGCGCTGGTGAAGGGCATCGATGCACATGTCATCGCCGACACCGAAGAGGCACGCCTTGCCATCGCAGAGCGCGGCGGTCGCCCGATCGAAGTGATCGAAGGCCCGCTGATGGACGGCATGAACGTGGTTGGCGACCTGTTCGGATCCGGCAAGATGTTCCTGCCGCAGGTTGTCAAATCCGCCCGCGTCATGAAGCAGGCTGTTGCTCATCTTTTCCCTTATATCGAAGCCGAAAAAGACGAAAATACAAAGGGTAAAGGCCGTATCATCATGGCCACCGTGAAAGGTGACGTGCACGATATCGGCAAGAATATCGTCGGCGTCGTCATGCAGTGCAACGGCTTCGAAGTGGTCGATCTGGGTGTGATGGTGCCTTGGGCCGATATCCTCGCCGCGGCCAACGAAAATGACGCAGATATGATCGGACTGTCCGGCCTTATCACGCCATCATTGGATGAGATGGTGACGGTCGCCGAGGAAATGCAGAAGGCAGGCATGACCATGCCGCTGCTGATCGGCGGGGCGACCACATCAAAGGTGCATACGGCGCTGAGGATCGACCCCGCTTATGATGGCCCGGTCGTCCATGTGCTGGACGCCAGCCGCGCTGTCGGTGTCGCTACTGCGCTGGTATCGGACACGCAAAAACAGGGCTTTGTGGATCAAACCGCCAGTGAATATGAGCATATTCGCGATGTGCGGGCAGGCAAGGGCCAGAGCGCGCTGGTTTCGATAGAGGATGCCCGCGCCAACGCCTTCACGATTGACGAAGCATTGAAAGCACCGGCACCCAAGCAGCCAGGATTGCACGTTTTTCCCGATTGGGACCTTGCCGACCTGCGCGACTATATCGACTGGACGCCTTTCTTTCGCGCTTGGGAGCTTGCGGGCAATTACCCCGCCATCCTCAATGACGATGTCGTGGGAGAAAGCGCGCGCAACCTGTTTGAAGATGCGCAAAAAATGCTCGACCGGATCATTGATGAGAAGTGGCTCGTCGCGAAGGGCGTGGCCGCTCTATGGCCGTGCCGGCGCGAGGGCGACGACATCATCATCCATATTGAGGATGAAAATCACGTCCGTATGCCATTCCTGCGCCAGCAGATCGCCAAACGGGAAGGCCGGGCAAATATGTGCCTGGCCGATTTCATCAGCCATGACGGCGACTGGATCGGCGGCTTCGCAGTGACGGCCGGGCATGGCATTGAAACGCATCTGGCTGAATTCAAGGCGCGCCATGACGACTATAGCGACATATTGCTGAAGGCGCTGGCGGATCGCCTGGCCGAAGCCTTTGCGGAACGACTCCATGCGCATGTTCGCTCCACGCTATGGGGATATGCCGATGGCGAACAGCTCACCAATGAGGCGCTGATCCGCGAACAATATCGCGGCATCCGCCCTGCGCCCGGCTATCCCGCCTGCCCCGATCATAGCCAAAAACCGATCCTGTTCGACATGCTCGATGCGCCCCATCACACCGGCATCACCCTGACCGACAGCTTCGCCATGTGGCCCACGGCAGCCGTCAGCGGCTTCTATTTCGGCCACCCGCAAAGCGAATATTTCGGCGTGGCGCGCATCGGGCGCGACCAGCTCGAAGAATATGCGCAGCGGCGCGGCGTCGATCTTGCTACAGCGGAAAGATGGTTGCGCCCCAATCTCGACTGACACGCGCGCTGCAAACAGCGGCGCTCCTCGCGTTCGCCCCGGCGCTTGCCGGTGGCGCACCCGTACCCGCACGGTTCATGGTCGTCGAAACTGGCCGCAACTACAGCTCGCTTGCCGGAGCGGTCGGCGCCATTGGCAACGGCAAGGGCACGGTCCTGATCGCGCCGGGCCTCTACCGCCAATGCGCCGTGCAAAGCGGTGGCAACGTCACATATCGTGCCGAAAATTCGGGGAGTGTCATCTTCGACGGCATCACTTGCGAGGGCAAAGCGGCTCTGGTGCTACGCGGCGCTGCTGCAACGGTGGACGGCATCGTTTTTCAGAATCTGCGCGTGCCGGATGGCAATGGGGCGGGCATCAGGCTGGAACGCGGCGATCTCACCGTTTCCAACAGCCTGTTTCGCGCGAGCGAAGAGGGCATCCTCACGCATGACGACCCGCATGCGACGATCCGCGTTGATCATTCCGTGTTCTCGCGTCTTGGCCGTTGCGATCGTGGGCTCGATTGCGCGCACAGCATCTATGTCGGGCAATACGGCCAGCTGATCGTCACGAACAGCCGGTTCGAAGCCGGAACCGGCGGGCATTATATCAAAAGCCGCGCCGCACGCGTCGACATTACAGGCAACCGTTTTGATGACGGCGCAGGTGCCCACACCAATTATATGATCGACTTGCCCAACGGGTCTGCCGGGCGGATCGTCGACAATATGATGATGCAGGGCCGCAATAAGGACAATTATAGCGCCTTCATCACCATCGCACCTGAAGGACGTATGCGAGACAGCAGCGGCCTGGATATCAGAGGAAATACCGCCGGCTTTGTTGCAGGATTGCAGCGAAAAAGCACCTTTGTCGCCAACTGGACGGAAGACACGCCAACAATCTCCCAAAACCGCCTGAATATGGGAATAAAAGTCACCGACCTGCGCTAGCCCCCATTTGGACCCGCTCCATCGCTCTGCCCAATCGAGGCTTCATAATCGGTACTAAGGCGCGATTAACCGCGCTTTTCGTAACCATTGTTTAACTCGACAGTGAAATACTTCAGGTCTTGGTAAATTGAAGGGTAGGCTATGTCTTCTCCTCCCGATCAGGTTGAGAGGCGGCGCGTCAAACGATTCGCGCTCCGGCTGCCGGCATCCGTTCGCGAACGGGCCGGCGCGCGCAGACCCATGTGTGTGATCGACATATCCACCCATGGTTGTCGCATAGAGTGCCAGTCAAAACTCAACCCCGAAACGGCAATCTGGGTGTATCTCGCTCATCTGGCGGCGATCGAGGCAAAAGTGGTCTGGTGTCGGGACAATTTTGCTGGTCTGGAGTTTTCCGTGCCGCTGCATCAGGCTGTACTCGACGGCCTGCTGGGCCATTCCGAGCAACTCGCCGAGACGGAAATTGCCCGTTTAACCGACATTTCGCGGCGGTCGCGCTGGCTTGCGCGCAAGACGCCGCAACCCGAAACCTTTCAGGAACTGGCACGCCTTTCGCGCGACTGCGCGACCTCTGCCCTCGTTGAGACATGGGAAGCGGCCGGCAAACAAAACCGCGGGTCGACGCCGGACTAAACCGCCGCCTTGTGTTAAACCATCGGAGTCTGCGCGACCCCGTTGACTTTTCCCGCACCTTTGCCTATCGGCTCCGGTCTGTTTGGCGGCTGCCTGCCTGAACCCGGCATTGGCGGCTCCTTTTGTTATATATGATTCGATTTTTTGAGGAATGAGCGATGAAGCGCACCTTTCAGCCGAGCAACCTGGTCCGCAAGCGGCGCCACGGATTCCGCGCCCGCATGGCGACGGCGGCCGGTCGCAAGATTCTGCGTGCACGCCGCTCGCGTGGCCGCAAGAGCCTGAGCGCCTGATCACAACACCGGCCAAAGCGCCACCAGATACAATCCGCAAACGTGCGGATTTTCTCGCCTGCAATCGCGGGCGGCGTCAACCTATGCCCGGTTTCGTGCTGCTCGTTCGGGACCGTGAGGATGGCAACCCCGCGATGCGTCTGGGCATCACCGTTACCAAAAAGATAGGCGGCGCGGTCATTCGCAACCGCATGAAACGTCGATTCCGCGCATTGGGCAGGCAGATATTGCCGCAATCGGGAATTCCCGGTGCCGATCATGTCCTGATCGGCCGTCAAGGCGGGATTGAACGGGACTATGCGCAGCTTGCAGCCGAATTTGAAAAGGCACTTCGCAAGGTGCAGCGTCGATGATCGGCAAACTGCTGATCGGCTTGGCCCGTGCCTGGCAGATGGGGCCGTCCCGGCTCATCCCTCCCACCTGCCGCTATTATCCCAGCTGTTCGCACTATGCCATTCAAGCGATTCGGAAACATGGTGCGATCAAGGGTAGCTGGCTCGCGATTAAACGGCTATTGCGCTGCCATCCATGGGGCGGGTCGGGATACGACCCCGTTCCATAAGTCAAAGAAACAGGCGTTCGCAGCCGGGGAGCATTGCGAGAGTGGACGATAAACGGAATATAATTTTGGCTGTGGCGCTGACCGCGCTGATCCTGTTCGGTTGGCCCTTCATTGCCGAGCGACTGTTCCCCAGCGCGGTGCACAAGGCCGAAACTCAAGTCGAACAGCAACGCGCCGCTGATGGAACGCCCATAGGCGCGCCGGCACCCGCTGCTGCCCCTGCCGCGCCACGCGAACGTGCCGCCGTCATTGCCGAAAGCCCGCGCATCGCCATCGAAACGCCGAAGTTGAGCGGCTCTATCGCTTTGAAGGGCGCGCGCATCGACGACATCATTCTGCCGGAATATCGCGAAACGCTGAAAAAGGATTCTCCGCCGATCCAGCTGTTCTCGCCGTCAGGCACCAAGGAAGCCTATTTCGCCGGCTTCGGCTGGTCGGGCGAGGGACTGAAGGCACCCACCGCCGAGACACTGTGGCAGGCCACCGGTACCAAGCTGACGCCATCCAGCCCGGTGACCTTGCGCTGGGACAACGGCCAAGGCCAGATTTTCGAAATCGCCCTGTCGATTGACGAAAACTACATGATCACGGCTGCCCAGAAGGTGACAAACTCCTCCTCCGGCACCGTGGGCGTCCGCCCCTATGGCTTCATCAGCCGCGCGGAAAAATCGACCGACCTCGACACATGGACGATCCATGTCGGACCGATGGGCGTGTTCAATGGCGCTGCCGACTATGATGTCAATTATGACGATCTTGATGAAGGATCCGCACCCGACGCAATCGCCAGCAAGGGCGGATGGCTCGGCTTTACCGACAAATATTGGCTTTCGGCGCTGGTTCCCGATCAGCGCGCGAACTTTTCAGGTCAGTTCCGCAAGGGCTCGGGCCAAGGCTATCAGGCTGATTACAGCCTCGATCCGGTACTCCTTCCGCAAGGCAAGTCGGTAACGCACACCTCACGGCTGTTTGTCGGCGCGAAGGAGGTGAAGACTCTCGAAGCCTATCAGGATAGCGGGATCACCTTGTTCGACCGGTCGATTGACTGGGGCTGGTTCTATTGGTTCGAAAAGCCGATTTTTGCGCTGCTCCATTGGCTGTTCACGCAAATCGGCAATTTCGGCGTGGCCATCATCTGCCTGACCTTTGTCGTGCGCGCGCTGATGTTCCCGATCGCGCAAAAGCAGTTCGCTTCGATGGCCGCAATGCGCGCCATTCAGCCCAAGATGAAGGCGCTGCAGGAAAAGCACAAGAACGACAAACCCAAGCTGCAGCAGGAGCTAATGGACCTGTACAAGAAGGAGAAGGTCAATCCTTTCTCCGGATGCATGCCGATCTTCCTGCAGATCCCGATCTTCTTCGCGCTGTATAAAGTGCTGCAGCTCACCATCGAAATGCGGCATCAACCGTTTGCGCTGTGGATCAAGGATCTTTCCGCGCCCGATCCGCTGCATGTGCTGAACCTGTTTGGCCTGTTGCCGTTCACGCCGCCAAGCTTTCTGGGCATCGGCATTCTGGCGATCATCCTCGGCATCACGATGTGGTTGCAGTTCAAGCTGAACCCCGCACCGATGGACGATGTGCAAAAGCAGATTTTCGCGATCATGCCGTGGATGATGATGTTCATCATGGCGCCGTTCGCGGCGGGCCTGCTGATCTACTGGATCACGTCCAACATCCTGACAATCGCCCAGCAAAAATGGCTGTACAGCCGCCATCCTTCGCTTCAGCAGCCGGCGGTCGTGAAGTGAATGATGCAGGCGCAGACGAAGAGTTGATCGAACAGGCCCGGCGGATATTCGCCGGGCCGATCGCCTTCCTGAAATCAGCGCCGGCGCTCAAGTTCCTGCCAGATGCATCGGTCAAGGAAGTTGCGTTTGCCGGTCGTTCAAATGTGGGCAAATCCTCGCTGCTGAATGCATTGACGAACCGCAATGGCCTTGCCCGCACGTCCAACACGCCGGGCCGGACCCAAGAACTCAATTTCTTCGATATAGGCGATCCGCTCCTGTTCCGGCTCGTCGACATGCCCGGCTATGGCTATGCCAAGGCGCCCAAGGATGTCGTCAAGCAATGGCGCTTTCTGGTGAACGACTATCTGCGCGGCCGCGTCGTTCTGAAACGCACACTGGTGCTGATCGACAGCCGCCACGGCATCAAGGATGTCGACCGCGACGTCATGAAAATGCTCGATGAAGCGGCGGTCAGCTATCGGCTCGTGCTGACCAAGGCGGACAAGGTGAAGGCCACGGACCTGGCCGCCGTTATCGAACAGACCTCTGCCGAGGCGCGCAAGCACCCGGCCGCCCATCCCGACATTCTCGCCACCTCGGCTGAGAAAGGCATGGGCATCGCCGAACTGCGTGCCGCGGTTCTGGAATCTTTGAACTGAGAAAGTGATCGGCATGCTGAAGATCATTGTCGGCAACAAGGCTTATTCGAGCTGGTCGTTGCGCGGCTGGCTGGCTGTAAAACAGTCCGGCCTCCCCCATGAGGAGGTCGTTGTGTCGATGTTCGACGAGGCATGGCCCGCGCGCAAGGCACAGCCCGATCTCGCTGTGTCCGCGGGCAAGGTGCCGACGCTGTGGGACGGCGATGTAGCGGTGTGGGACAGCCTCGGCATCCTCGACTATCTTGACGACATAACCGGCAACACGCGGTTCTGGCCGCAAGACAAGGGCGCGCGCGCGTTGGCTCGTTCGATGGCGGCAGAAATGCATAGCGGCTATATGCCATTGCGCAAGGCCTGCCCCATGAACATCCGCCGCATCTTCCCCGCGCAAACACCCAGCGCGGCGGTACAGGAAAATCTCAATCGGATCTGCGCATTGTGGGAACAAGCCCGCACGCGCTTTGGCTCAGGCGGGCCCTACTTGTTCGGAGAATTTGGCGCTGCCGATATCATGTTTGCGCCGGTCGTGTTCCGCATCTGGGGCTATGAACTGCCGGTGTCCGCAGTCGCCAAAGACTATGTCGACGAAATGTTGACCCATCCGTGGATGGCGGAATGGATTGAGGGTGGGCAGAATGAAAGCTGGATGCTTGACCAGTATGAAGGCGGCCCGGACTATTCCACGTAACGCGCGGCCCGGTTCAGGCGAAACGCAGAGCTTTGATCCGCTCTATCACGTCCTCGTCGCGGATGCGGCGATAGCGCGCCATTACAAGACTGAACATGCCGAACATCAATAGACCCACGGCCACCATCATATAGAATATGCCGAAGCCGCTCAGCTGAGAGAATACCTCTCCGACGCCGCCAGCTTCCTGCGCCGATTCAAACATCGACGCGCGGACCAGCATATATCCGACAAGCAGGAAAACGATCGCGCGCGCGGCATATCCAACACGGCCTACCGGTTCCACAATGGCGGGCGCATTCGCATCCAGCTTCGCCATGAATTTGCCCGACCATGCCTTCTTGGCCTGCTGAAGCGCCGCAAATAGAAAACCTGCAGCCACGATCGCCAGAACCAAGGAGCCAAAGGGCATAGACAACACGGTTGCCGCTGCATCTTTCTGACTTTCACCTGCCTGGGCCGCCGCATTCTGCCCGCTGCTTACAGCCAATTTCACTGCCGTAGCGGCGAGGAAAAAATGAGCAACACCACTTGCGCCATGGCCAACTCTAACCGCTTGCCCTTTCCAGCCCGCGCTTTGAGGCTCAAGTCCGACAATCGCATCATACAGTCGGAAAAAACCGTAGCCTGCCAGTCCTACTGCGATCAGACCGAGCAGGACAGTGCCACCGGGAACATCATAAATCTCGGCGAGCACGCCACCCGTGCCCTCCTCGGCGATGCCGCGCGTCGTGAACGCGAAATAGCCGAGCAGGATATAGACGATACCCCGAGCCAAAAATCCGGCGCGTGCGATGTTTTCCACCCGGGTAACAGGGTTGCTCAATGCCAATCTCCACTAAAATCCTGAACATGGCTGCCCATGAGCGACACTTTTTTCGCGCTCATGCACATCGCTGTCATCGTCGGATAATCCGAGGTAAGCGCGTCTTCGCTGCGGAGAGCATCCGTCGTCGCGCCGCGACACTGGCTGATGCTTTCATAGGGTTGGCTGCGGACCTTGACGCACTGACTCAGATCGTCAGAGCAGCCGAACAGAACCAAAGCAAATGCAAGTGTACTCATCTCGCCTCCTGCACAATTGGACGCGCAAGGAGTCAGGAAGTTCCACACTTCACCGCATTTGCAGATCAGGCGCCGGGATTGGCGGCACCCAAAGCTGTTGGTCAAACCACCGCTGGAGCGGCGCTATACGTCCAGATTTGCGACGTCCAAGGCGTTGTCCTGAATGAACTCGCGGCGCGGCTCGACGACATCGCCCATCAATTGCGTGAAGATCTCATCGGCAACATCGGCCTGATCGATCTCAACCCGCAGCATCGAACGATTGTCGGGATCCAGCGTCGTCTCCCAAAGCTGCTCGGCATTCATTTCGCCCAAGCCTTTGTAGCGCTGGATCGCGAGCCCCTTGCGCCCGGCGGAAAGGATCGCGTCGAGCAGTTCGCTAGGCCGCGTGATAATGCTGCTGCCCTTGGCAGAGGCGGCAGGCAATTCGTCACCTTCAGCGTCGCTGGGCGCTTCCTCACTCACAGCCTTTGCCGACACCAACCGCCCGGCTTTCGCGTAATTTTCAGCCTGTTCGGCGACGGTGGAATGCAGCTTGCGCGCTTCGGCGCTGGAGAGAAAAGCTGCCTCAACCATCATATGGTCGGTGACGCCACGCCATGCGCGCTGGAAGTGGAAGCCCCCCTCCTCGCTCACATCGCCCGTCCAATTTCCTTCCGCATCGAGGCTATCGAGCCAACGTACCGTCCCGGCGAGCCGCTCTGTACGGGCGCTTGCATCGAGATCCGGCGCCAGCGCGCCGTTGATCGCCAGCGCTTCGATAATACGCGAGTCATAGCGGCGCGGCACATACCGCATCACCGTCTTCATCCGGCGCGCATGGTCGATCAGGTCGCGCAGGTCCTCGCCCATGCGAACGCCATCGGCTGTTTCAAGCGCCATCGTCTCGACACCATTGTCGACCAGATATTGCTCCAGCGCCGCTTCGTCCTTCAGATACACCTCGGACCGCCCGCGCGTCGCCTTGTAGAGCGGCGGCTGTGCGATGTAGAGATGCCCCGCCTCGATGATCTGCGACATCTGCCGATAAAAGAAAGTCAGCAGCAACGTGCGGATATGCGCGCCGTCGACGTCCGCGTCCGTCATGATGACGATCTTGTGATAACGCAGTTTGGCAAGATCGAAATCGTCCCGAATGCCGGTGCCAATCGCCTGAATAAGCGCGGCGATTTCCTTCGACCCAAGCATCCTGTCAAAGCGCGCGCGTTCGACGTTCAAAATCTTACCGCGCAACGGCAGGATCGCCTGAAACTTGCTGTTGCGACCCTGCTTGGCCGAGCCGCCTGCGGAATCGCCCTCGACCAGAAACAGTTCGGATTTGGAAGGGTCCTTCTCTGCGCAATCGTGCAGCTTGCCGGGCAGGCCGCCGCCGGCCGACATCGCACCCTTGCGCGACATTTCGCGCGCCCTGCGCGCCGCTTCGCGCGCCGCCGCCGCGTCGACGATCTTCTGGATGATCGACTTGGCGTGGCCGGGGTTTTCCTCCAGCCATTCGGCCATCTTATCGGCCATCAGGCTTTCGAGCGGCTGACGCACTTCGGAACTGACCAGCTTGTCCTTGGTCTGGCTGCTGAACTTGGGGTCGGGCAGCTTTACCGACACGATGGCGGTCAAGCCCTCTCGCATATCCTCGCCGGTAAGGCTTACCTTCTCTTTCTTGATGAGGCCGGACTTGTCGGCATAATTGTTGAGTGTCCGCGTCATCGCGGCACGGAATGCGGCAAGATGGGTGCCGCCGTCGCGCTGCGGGATGTTATTGGTGAAGCACAGCACATTCTCATAATAGCTGTCATTCCATTCCAGCGCGACATCGATACCGATGCTGTCGCGCTCACCGGAAACGGCGATGGGCGACGGAATGATGGCGGTCTTGTTGCGATCCAACCAGCTCACGAAAGCGGCGATGCCCCCCTCGTAAAACAGCTCGACCTCTTTCTTGTCCTCATGCCGCGCATCGACCAGAAACAGCCGGACGCCAGAGTTCAGGAACGCCAGCTCGCGATAGCGGTGCTCCAGCTTTTCGAAATCGAACTCGGTGATCTTGAAGGTTGAGGGGGACGGCAGGAATGTGACCTTGGTGCCCTTCCGCCCCTCGGGTGCATCGCCCACGACCCTGAGCGGCGCTTCCGCATCGCCATGGCGAAAGCGCATCGTGTGTTCCTGCCCATTCCGCCAGATGGTGAGGTCGAGATATTCGCTCAGTGCGTTCACCACGCTGACGCCCACGCCGTGAAGCCCGCCCGAGACCTTATAGGCATTGTCGTCCGAGGTGTTTTCGAACTTACCACCCGCGTGAAGCTGCGTCATGATGACTTCGGCGGCGGAAACGCCCTCTTCCTTGTGGATATCGGTGGGAATGCCGCGGCCATTATCCTCGACCGAAACCGATCCGTCCGGGTTCAGCGTGATCACGATCTTGTCGCAATGCCCGGCCAGCGCTTCGTCAATCGCGTTGTCGGAAACCTCGAAAACCATATGGTGCAGGCCGGACCCGTCATCGGTATCGCCGATATACATGCCGGGCCGTTTTCTGACGGCGTCCAGCCCCTTCAGGACCTTGATGCTGTCGGCGCCATAATCGTTGGAATTCGGGGCGGAATTTTGCGCTTCTTCACTCATGCCAAGGGTATAGTGAGGGACACGCAAAAGGGGAAGAAAAAGATGCCATCAGGGGGCGGATTCTTGGCGTGGACCGAAGCACTTACAAACGCCCAAAAAATCAATTCTGCCTTCGTCCAGCCTCCTCAACGCCTCTTCCCGCTCCGGGGATATCTGATCTTAACGATGGCCTCCAACAGCTTTGGCGGACGCATTGAACGACCTCTCACCGCTTGCGCACAAGTTTTCGATTTCCCGCGTCAGGTTGATCAAGTCCACCTCGCCATATGATATGGCGCCATCATTGCTGGCCCCTTCATACCGGGGACGAATGATCTCGGCAGCGCAAAAGCTTTGATGGCACAAAGATAATTCCTGCATGTCCGGATGCAATTTGCCAGGTTCAGCTTCTATTTCGTGGCATCCCCACCTGCCGCTACTGACCTGCAGCGCGCAACGAAAATTAGCCAAGTAATAGTTTCCCTTCTCCCGGTTCCCTCCTCGACACAAGGCCTCCGCCTTCCCGATCCAGAGAATGAAATTGGGGTTTTCAAGCAGAAACATATCTTCCGCGCTGGTGAAATACTGGATCGCTTCATCGTAATCGCCTTCGTTTATGCGCGCATAGCCGCGATCCATTTCATTGCGGATCGCCAGATCTGCCTCATCGATGAGGTCCAGCGTCTTAATCGCGGCGGGAGTATGGGTGAATAACGGTTGTGAGCCGCCACTCTCCCCTGATGACTGATTGCCTTGGCCGCACCCCACGAGAAGGCTGAGCATCAGCGAAATCAAAACATGTTTAGTCACTTTGATACTCTAATATATCGCTGAGGATCGACAAGCTTGTCCTTCAATCGCACTTCGACATGAATATGATTTTGGACCGTTGGTCCATAATGACTGCCCGGTATATGCAAATCTTGTGCAATCCCGATGACATCACCGGCCTTCACAGCTTTCCCCAAAAGCCTTTCATCCGGTTTTAGATAAAACATCTTCACCTTTACGTCGCCGTCGCCCGATGAAATCTCGACCCCGCCAAACGGACCTGTGCCTGGCCGTGCCGACCTCAGTTTTCCCGAAACGGGTGCGATGATTTCTTGTCCAGGGTCAGAAAAAAGGTCCACTCCCTCGTGAGGACCTTTGCCACTCGGATATTTTTGCCGATTTCTGCGAATTCGGCTGGCCCCAAAACGACCATCTCCGCCAGCGTCACTTCTGACCCCCTTACCTGTGGGATTCATAATTTCAGTTTCATCGCCTCGCCGGCGTGCCGTCACGACAATATCCGGCCCATCGATTTGCGGCTTGGCTGGCTCTGGTTCCGTCGGCCGAGCTGGTGGAATGGGCACATCGATCCGCCTGCCCTGAACCGTCTGCGGCTTGCCCGGCCGCGCGGCGCCAGCGCGGCCATGCCACCCCATGACGTCGTCACATGGCTCAGCGATCGCGGACCGCCCGGCGCGAAGGTGAAACGACCGTTCGCTGGATCATGATAGGGGTTGAACTTGGTTTCGAGTGGCGCAGCTTCTTCCGCGCCATCAGGCTCGAACTTGAACTCCGGCAACATGCGGCCAGTGCGCAGATAATAGGAAAAACGCTCGCGTTCGGTGAAGCGTGCGCGGCGGGCATTGGACATGGCGAATCCTCCTCGGCTTCACCACGGCCTGCATAATCAAATCCTATATTTCAATGAGAGAACTAACCAAATAGGATATATTTAGGAAATAGGAATTTTCCTATTCCGTTAATTACCGCTCCGACAGATAATAGCGGTCCGTGGCGTTCAGCGCCTCGTCCAGCTCATAGACGATCGGCTGGCCGGTCGGGATTTCAAGGCCGGTGATCTCCGCATCGGGAATGTTGGACAGATGCTTCACCAGCGCGCGCAGCGAGTTGCCGTGCGCCGAAATGACCACGCGCTTGCCCGCTTTCAGTTCCGGCGCGATGCGGCTTTCCCAATAGGGCAGCACGCGCGCGATGGTGTCTTTCAGGCTCTCCGTTGCAGGCACATCGATGCCCGCATAGCGGCGATCCTTGCTGAGGTCGAATTCACTACCCGCGTCGAGCGGAGGCGGCGGGACGTCAAAGCTGCGACGCCAGATATGAACCTGTTCGTCGCCATGCTTGGCGGCTGTCTCCGCCTTGTTGAGGCCGGTCAGCCCGCCATAATGGCGCTCGTTCAGATGCCAGTCCTTCTCGACCGGCAGCCACAACCGCCCCATCTCCTCCAGCACGAGGTTCAGCGTTTTGATCGCGCGGGTCTGCACACTGGTGAAGCAGCAATCGAAATCGAAATTCTTTTCTTTCAGCAAACGACCCGCAGCGCGTGCTTCCTCCGCACCCTTCTCCGTCACATCGACATCCCACCAGCCGGTGAAACGGTTTTCGAGATTCCAGGCGGACTGGCCGTGGCGGATGAGGACGAGAGTGGGCATGAGCATTCCTGTCGGTTCAGCGGGACGTTGAATGCGGTCCTCTTAACGAGAAATCGCCATGACGCAACTTGAAGAGGCGCGTGGCAATCGCAATAACGGGGCAATCCGTGAATCAAGCGATAGCCCGTCAGGAGAAGAAGCATGCCCATCGAACGCCACGTCATCATCCATGAAGGGCCCAGCGGTCCGTTCGAATCAATGGCCGTTTATGATCCCGACGCTGGCCCGCAGCCGGGCATCCTGTTTTTCCCCAATTTCCTCGGCACCAAGGAATGGGATTTTGCCAAGGCCGAAGAGATCGCCGCACAGGGGTACAAGGTCTTCGTTGTCGATTATTACGGCCAGGGCAAGCGTGCGACCGGGATGGGCGATCCGAAGGCACCGGAGTATATGACCGAACTGGTGTCCGACCGGGCGGCGATGCGCGATCGCTTGCTCGATGCGTTGGCCGAGCTGAAAAAGCTGCCCGGTGTCGATGTCTCGAAATGTGCGGCCATCGGCTTCTGCCTCGGCGGCAAGTGCGTGCTTGATCTTGCGCGAGCTGGCAGCGACATCAAAGGCGGCGTCAGCTTCCACGGCGTCTATGATGCGCCCCCCTTCCCCAATGCGGCGATAAAGGCAAAGCTGCTGGTTCTGCATGGCTGGAACGACCCGCTATGCCCACCCGAAGCAACAGTCGCGCTGGCCAACGAATTGACCGCATCCGGTGCGGACTGGCAGATTCATGCCAATGGCCACACAGGCCATGCGTTTACCGCCGACAATGTTCCGATGGACGAGAATAAAACGTTCGGATTTCAGCCGGACACAGATCGGCGGAGCTGGCAATCGATGTGGAATTTCTTCGCAGAAATATTCTAAGGGCCCCGCCCCTATTTCGAGGAAAAGCTTTGCTTGATCCATTGATTGACCACGCTGTCGCAGGGTAGTCGGGGTCGCCCAGTGACCGGTTGATCTCCATATGGCCTTTGAGGCCGCTTCCCGAAAACTGGCGGCGCGTCACAGGCACACCCGCCTTTTCCAGCGCGTCGGCCAATTCCCTCGCCTGCCTGATGCCGTCTTCCCGCTTCACATGGATGATCAAAAAAGCGGGAGTATTCGCGGCTAAATCCTGTAACGCAGGAGAAAGGGCTCGCTGCCGCTTTGGATCAGAGCCGAATGCATTGACATAAGTCTTTTTCATGATGGGCGGGCCATCGTTCATTTGCGCCGGAATATCATAGGCCGCGCCGTCTATCGCGACAAGGCCGACCAGATCATTGGCGCTGAGCCCCGCCTTGGCCAGATACCGCCCATCTGTACCCACCAGCGCTACAAGTTGCGCACCGGCGCTGTGCCCGGTCAGGACTATTTTGTCAGCGTCAAATCCCAGCTCCGCCGCTTGGGACTTCATTGAGGCCAGTGCGTTCGCGACATCCTGCGCTTCTTGCTCAACGGTAACCTGCGGCACCAGCCGATAGTTGACAGATGCTACGGCATAGCCTTGCGCCAACCAGTTTTCGACTTTTGAAGTGCCGGTCGCGTTGCGCTTGTCGCCACGAGACCACCCCCCACCATGTACGAAAACCACGAGAGGCGCACCGCTGTGCTTCGCTGCCCAGTAATCGAAGGTCTGCAATGGATCGTCGCCGTATTTTTTCTCGACGACGCCTGCGGCCGGAGGTTCAACCAGTTTCGTTTCCATCCGCGAACGAAGCCGCTCGCTCCATCGCTCTCGCAAACTATCCTGGGCGCAGGCTGCAACGGCCATATTCACGCCTGCCACGACAGCACAAAATGACATTATTCTGCCAAAACGCATCATCATCTGCTCCCCGCGATGAAAACCCCCGCCTAACTATGGCCGCTTGTCTGAACCGAAGCTTGCCTGATGCTCGAAAAAGGCTAAGAGCGGTGGCGTTTTTCCAGCAAGGATGTTTTCGTGGCGAATGTAACTGTGATCGGTGCTCAATGGGGCGATGAAGGCAAGGGCAAGATTGTCGACTGGCTGGCCGAACGGGCAAGCTGTGTCGTGCGGTTCCAAGGCGGCCACAACGCCGGGCATACGTTGGTCATCGGCGACAAGACATACAAGCTCGCACTGCTGCCCTCAGGCGTCGTGCGCGGCACCTTGTCAGTGATCGGTAACGGCGTCGTGTTCGACCCTTGGCATTTTCGCGATGAGGTTACCAAAATCCGCGAACAGGGCGTCGATATCACGCCTGATGTACTCCATGTCGCCGAGACCGCACCACTGATCCTGCCGATCCACCGCGACCTTGACGCTATGCGCGAGGACGCGAGCGGCGCGGGCAAGATCGGTACGACCCGGCGCGGCATCGGCCCGGCCTATGAGGACAAGGTCGGCCGCCGCGCGATTCGCATTTGCGATCTGGCGCATCTCGACGACCTCGGCCCGCAAATCGAGCGCCTGTGCGCGCATCATGACGCATTGCGCGCAGGATTCGGACAGCCCCCGGTCGATCGCGACGCGCTGCTTTCCGATCTTGCTGAGATTGCGGACTTTGTGCTGCCCTTTGCCAAACCGGTCTGGGTAACGCTGAACGAAGCGCGCAAGCGCGGTGACCGCATCCTGTTCGAAGGGGCGCAGGGCGTACTGCTCGATGTCGATCATGGCACCTATCCTTTTGTTACCAGCTCCAACACGGTGGCGGGCACGGCGAGCTCGGGCACGGGACTTGGCCCCAAGGGCGCTGGATTCGTTCTCGGCATCGTGAAGGCCTACACCACCCGAGTCGGCTCCGGCCCCTTCCCGACCGAGCAGGACAATGACATTGGGCAGCTGCTCGGCACACGCGGGCGCGAATTCGGCACCAATACCGGACGGCAACGACGCTGCGGCTGGTTCGACGCCGTGCTGGTGCGCCAGTCCGCCGCCGTCAGCGGCATCACCGGCATCGCGCTGACGAAACTCGACATTCTCGACGGCCTTGATGAGATCAAAATCTGCACCGGTTACATGCTGGATGGTCAACGATATGACTATCTGCCGCCGCACCCGCGCGATCAGGCACGAGTAGAGCCAATCTACGAAACGGTCGAAGGGTGGCAGGAAACGACGGCCGGCGCCCGCAGCTGGGCTGACCTGCCGGCGCAGGCGATCAAATATATCCGCCGGGTCGAAGAACTGATCGAATGTCCTGTGGCGCTGGTTTCCACCTCACCGCAACGCGACGACACTATTCTGGTAACCGACCCCTTCACCGACTAAAGGGCATGCAGAAAGGCCCGGCAGCTTCTGCGAGCTGCCGGGCCTTTCCGTCCCCTCCTGTAATCTCGTAAAGCTACAGGCTATCAACCGTCGTAATCGGCGCCGATATTCTGGTTGCGCGGCGGTGCGGCTGCGGTCAGACGCAGCGCTTCGGCCGACTGAGCGATGTTGCCGATTTCATCGGGCATATCGTCGTCATCGATGCGGACCTTCTGCAGGTCGCCTACCAGCGCTTCCTGCAAATCGTCAGGTTTCACGGTTTCTTCGGCAATCTCACGCAAGGCGACAACGGGGTTCTTGTCCCGGTCACGATCAATCGTCAGTTCCGCTCCACCGGAAATTTCCCGGGCGCGCTGAGCAGCGAGCAGAACCAGATCGAAACGGTTTGTGACTTTGTCGACGCAATCTTCGACAGTAACGCGGGCCATCGGGCCTCCTAATATGGGCGTTAAAATATGAACGCGCGCCCTATCAAGGCCGAGGCCGCGAGTCAATAATCTCGAACGGTATCCCCGGGAACGCGTTTGTTGCTTTCGCGTTGAAGGGGAATGCAAGCCTATAGCGAAACCGACACAGCTGATGCATCATGGGCCATGGAGAGCGAAACCCCCGATCAGCCCCCCTTGCCCACCTCATGCGCAGAGATCGAGTATGAGCTGGACGGGCACAAGCTGGAGATAATGGGCAACGGCCCGGACCTGCGCGACATGCTGGTCAAAATGATCGACGAAGCGCAACAGTATCTGAAGCTCTATTATTATCTGTTTGCCGATGACGAGAGCGGTCGGTTGGTTCTGGCACGGCTTGTCCGCGCGGCGCGACGCGGCGTCGACGTACGGCTGATGGTCGACTCCTTCGGCTCAATCGAAACGCCAAGACGTTTTTTTGCCCCGCTGGAAAAGGCTGGCGGTAAAATCGGCTGGTTTGGATCGAGCCTGTCGACGCGCTCATTGATCCGCAATCACCAGAAGATGACGATCGCCGACGGGCATCATGCGATTGTGGGCGGATTCAACATATCCGACGCCTATTTCGGCGTTCCCGAGGATAATTGCTGGGCGGACATGGGGATGCGCATTTCCGGTAAGGAAGTCGCGACCTTGGAACGCTGGAACGATATGTTGTGGGAATGGGTGATCAGCCCGCGGCAACGATTGCGCGCCTTGCGGGCGATGGTACGTAACTGGCATGACGGGCGAGGCACGTTTCGCTGGCTGATCGGCGGCCCGACCAACCGCCTGAGCCCGTGGGCGCGCACTGTCCGGGCCGACCTGGAAAAGGCGAAGCAGGCGGATATCGTCGAAGCCTATTTCTCTCCGGGTAACGGCATGCTGGCGCGTATTCGCCGTGTGGCGCGACGGGGGAAAGCCCGTCTCATTCTTGCGGCAAAATCAGACAATACGACGACCATTGCGGCAGCCCGCCTTCTGTATGGCCCCCTGTTGCGCGCGGGAACGCAGATTTATGAATATCAGCCCTGCCGCCTGCACATGAAATTGCTGGCGATTGATGACGCCGTGTACATTGGCTCTGCCAATTTCGACATGCGCAGCCTCTATCTGAACGTGGAACTCATGCTGCGGATCGAAGATCGCGAATTCGCCGAAAAGATTCGCGCCTTCATTGACAAAAGAGCGGAGCAAAGCCTGCATGTGACGCCGGAGAAGCACAAATCGCGCCGCACCCCCCTGCGCCTGCTCAAGGGGTGGTTGAGCTATTTTCTAGTGGGCATCCTTGACTATAAAATAACGCGCAGGCTGAACTTTCCCGAATAGGCGGCTTTACGAACGGGCCATGGCAACGCAGTGTTTTCTCGCCGCCGTGATCATGCAGGGCGGCACGTTGCGCCAAATCCATTCCTTGGAAATCTCCGGAAAATGCGGTCTGAGCAAAGGCAACACGAACCCTGAATATTGATACACCAAAAAGGCGCCTTCAGGTGCAAGAATCCGTGACGTGGCTGCGGCTATGGCGTCGCCCACCCCCTCCGGCAACGTCGAAAAAGGCAGACCGGATAGCACGTAATTGGCTTGCCGCTCTCCCGCAAACTCAGCCGCTATGCTCTCGACATCTGCCGCTGAGCCGTGAACCAGCGTCAAACGCGGGTCTGATATCGTTTTCGCCAGATAGTCGATGAAATTTCTGGATGTATCGATGGCGACAAGCTGCGCATCGGGGCGAAGTCTTTCAAGTACCGGTCGTGTGAACGTACCAACGCCCGGACCATATTCCACGAACAACTCGGTCCGGCCCCAATCGACCGACGACAGCAGCCCGTCGATGACACTGGGAGAAGTCGGTACGATTGAGCCTACCATCTTGGGGGAACGGAGAAACTCGCCAAAAAATTTCAGCTTCTCGGCTATTTTATGCATCAGGTAACAACACTCTCTCCGTTGTGGACGCAACCTTGCTGGACGCCCGCTATAATGTCGGAACACATTAGACCCAGCGAACAGACAACGGAATATATATCACGAAAAAAAGGGCCAGCCGAAGCTGACCCGTTAAGTTTTAGGAGAGGATGCCTGAAAGGCACTCTCTTTTTGGGGCGATCAGAAAAATTGTGCAAGTGCGAAAAGATAAGGACGCAGTTGCAATAAACGCAAGCGTTCCCGCCATACAAATATGAGGTGCAAGCGCATTAGCTTGTTGTAGCGCGGCTTTGTTTGGGGCATGAATCGATTAACAAAACTAACATATTCAATGAGGATGAATGCGGCGCCTGCCACCTTTGACTGCGCTCGAAGCCTTTGTTCAGGTTGCCCGCCTTGGTTCTGTAAAGGCGGCAGCGGAGGAGCTCGCGCTCTCGACTCCTGCATTAAGCCGCAGAATTCAATCGCTTGAAAGATATGTCGGTCGACCGCTTTTTGAAAGAAAGCATCAGGCGCTAGAAATCAACGCGGATGGCACCCAGTTGCTGAACGATATAGCCCCCGCCATTGATTCCATGTCGGTTTCGATCGACAAATTGATGAGTGGCGGCAATCAACTGCGTTTGCGTCTGGCCGTATTGCCGCTTTTTGCATCGCAACGTCTGCTGCCGCTTCTGGCGGAATTGAGGCGCGTTTATCCGCTGCTGCATGTCGATATTGAAACGACGCCGCATGCCGTTGCGCGTCTGGGCGAGGGTATCGACGCCGCCATCGTTTTGGGCCGCGAGTTCGACGCCTCGCTCTACACCCACGATCTTGGCCGGGAGTTCGTTTATCTCTTCGGCAGCAGTGAAGAACTGAGAAAAAACCCGATCACCAGCCCGGGCGACTTGCAGCACCATACGCTGCTGACGCATCGCGAAATGCCGACAATTTTTGACGAATGGAAGAAGAGCGTCGGGTTTCCAGAGCTGACACCGGCAGGCATCGACACCTATGACGCGGGCGCGCTCATGCTGGAGGCCGCGGCGCAGGGGCTGGGCATCGCGGTAATGCTGGCCAGCCATTATAATCACTCCCACGATCAAAGACTGGAGCGCATCTTCGATTTCGAGGTCGAAAGCGCATATCGCTATGTGTTTGTATGCCGCCCGCGAGCGCTGCAAAATCGAGCGGTCAAGATCTTCCATGACTGGCTCGTGACGCATCGCGTCTGACAGAGCGTTTTCCGCGCCTGGCCGCGTTGGGCAGACCTCCCTTAAAGCCCACCCTCCTCGTGAAACCTACCGCGCGACCTATGGTCGACCGGCTCCTATGTGCACATTTGCACAAATCAGGGCCGAAACACCCTATCGTTAACGGAAATTTTCGAAGTTCCATGTAGGAAAGGTCGCGTAAAAACAGATTGAATGGGCTTCTTGAAATGAACGCGCAAACCGGTTTGACAACCCGCATTGCTCGGTGGGCGAAAGGCCTGACGGCTGAGGAGGAGGCTCAACCCATCCCGGCCGCCCAGGGTCTGCGTGAAGCATCGCGCAATGGATCGTCGCGCGAAATCGACCGCCGCCGCGAGCTGTTCAATGACGTCGGCGCTTTTCTTTTCGCCCATGACCTTGACCTGACCACGGTCAATTTCGGGCTCGCACTCGATTATCTCACCGGCAATGATCACCAGATCGAAAAGGCCGTGCGCGCCATTTTGGCCGAGCGCGGACAGATCACCAACGACACCGCCGAGCAGATAATTGCACAACGGCATTCGGGAGAGATGACTGCGGCACATCTCAACGAAATGCTGACATCGGTCGAGCAGAACCTGGATCGCTTTTCCAGCCTTGCCCGTGAATCCAGCAACTCGGCATCGACCTATGGCGATGCGTTGCAGGCAAAGGTCAGGGATCTCGATGGCAGCAGCACTGCACCTGATCAGATCGTTTCCGCATTGATCGGGCTGACCCGCTCAATGGTGGAAAAGTCTCGCCAGATCGAAAATGAAATGCGCGAGAATCAGAAAAATACGCAGGCTTTACAACAAAGCCTCGCCAGAGCGCGAAAGGCCGCCGATCAGGATCATCTGACCGGCCTTCCCAATCGGCGCGCTTTCGAGACATTTCTCAAAAGCGAAGTCGCTGAGGCGACCAAGAACAGCGAGCCGCTGTGCATTGCCTTTTGCGACATCGACCATTTCAAGAACATCAACGACACGCACGGCCATGACACCGGCGATCGGGTGCTGAAGTTCGTAGGATCGCTACTCACCAAGATTTCCGGAGAAAAATGCCATGTCGCACGGCATGGTGGCGAAGAATTCGTTCTTTTGTTCCGCGGAAAAACAGCAAGTGAGGCCTGCGACGTCGTCGACAAAACGCGCGAAGATCTGGCATCGCGCAACCTTGTGGATCGAAACACGGGCGAACGCATGAAACAGGTAAGCTTTTCAGGTGGCGTTGCCGATATCTTCGCCTATCCCGACCCGAGAGACGCGCTCAAAGCTGCGGATCAGGCCCTGTATATGGCGAAAGAACATGGCCGCAATCGTGTCTATATCGCGTCGGGAACCCAGATTGCCTGACCTCCGCGTCAGCCCTTAAAAATCCGGTTTTTCGTAGTAGGGAGGCGGCGTAATCACCTCCATCCGCTCGGAAAGAAGGGGCCTGAATGACGGTCGCGACTTGAACCCCGAATACCATCTTTTAACCGGCTCATGCCCGGCCCAGTCCACACCGCCCAGATAGTCAGCCACAGAAATATGTGCCGCGGCCGTTATATCGGCCAGGCTCATCATGCTGCCAGCCAACCAGCTGCGATGATCGAGCAAATAGTCCATATAATCCATATGAGTATTCGCGGCCCGCATCGCCTCCCGCAATCGACCGCCATCGGGCGGCGCACGGTGCACCAATCTTTTGGTCATTCGCTCATCAAGCAAGGGCGCCACAACATCGCGATAGAACACCTGGTCAACCCAGGCGATCAGCCGCCGTATCTCGGCCCGTGATATCGCACTTCCGCTGATCAGCGGCTGCTTCTCGATCGTTTCTTCGAAATATTCGCAGATCGCCTGGCTGTCGATCAGGACCGCGCCCTTCTCGTCATCGACCATGACAGGCGTGGTACCAGCTGGATTGAGATCGAGAAACGCGTCGTCGCCCTGCCAGGGATTCTCCCGCACAAGATCGTAAGCGATGCCCTTCTCACCCAGGAGAAGACGCACTTTTCGGGAAAAAGGGCAGAGCGGAAATTGGTGGAGGCGCCACATGGGTCCTGCTTCTAGCGAATTGAAGACGCGGCGCCAGCCACTTTTGTCGAGAAAAGGTGGAGTGACCGCTACGCGGCCGCTCCACCCTCAGGTAACAGATTACTGGACCGTCACGGTGACAGCGCGGCGGTTCTGCGCCCACGCCTGCTCGTCGGACCCCAGAGCAACGGGGCGTTCCTTGCCATAGCTGATCGTCGTGATGCGCGCAGCATCGACGCCCAGCGAAGCGAGATAGTTTTTCGCGGCATTCGCGCGACGCTCACCCAGTGCGAGGTTGTAATCGCGCGTTCCGCGTTCGTCGCAATGCCCTTCAACGGTCACATTGACGGTCGGGTTGGCCATCAACCACTGCGCCTGGCTACGCAATGTCTGCTGGTCTTCCATATCGACGTCATATTTGTCGGTATCGAAATAAATGCTGTCCGAAGAGACGCTCGCGAGGAAATCTTCCTGGCTGCCCTTGGCCGGGCCGGTCGGGGCCGGCGGCGGGGTCGGCTGCGTTGTTTCAGGCGGCGGCGGCGGCAATTCCTCAGGCGCTTTTTTCGCGCAAGCCGAAAGCGCGATTACCGCGCTTGCAATCATCAAAGAACGTGTAAGCGTGGCCATATTCTTCTCCTTAAAGTCGTCCTGTCGGACATTGCGGTCGAATCACAGCAATTCTCTCTCTGTGCACAAACACTCTCACGGCAGCAAGGGCCCCCAGGCAGGGTCTGATCCACTTAATGGCGTAGGGATGCGCCTTTCATTCACGCCGGTCAGATCAACCTGCCAAACCTGGCTCGCACCGGACCGGCCCGGCGACGTTCTGAAGAACTGCAACACCCGGCCATTGGGCGACCATGTCGGCGCTTCGTCCTGCCACCCGTTGGTGAGCATCCGCTCGTTCCGGCCATCAGGCGTCATCACGGCAACATGGAAATCGCCCGCGATTTTGGTGAAGGCGATCAGGTCGCCGCGCGGAGACCATTCCGGCGTCGCATAGCGTCCCCCGCCATAGCTGATGCGCCTTTGGCCCGATCCGTCTGCGTTCATGATATAAAGCTGCTGGCTGCCCGAACGGTCACTCTCAAACACGATCTTGCTGCCGTCGGGTGAATAGCTGCCGCCAACGTCGATGCCTGACGACGACGTCAGCCTGACAGGCACACCGCCATTGGCCGATACGCGATAGATGTCGGTGTTGCCCGCGATGGCCATCGAAAACAGGATGTTGCGACCATCAGGCGACCAGCGGGGCGCGAATGTCGGATTGGTGCTTTCGGTGATCAGGCGCTGCTTGCCGGTGCCAATATCATAGACGAAAATCCGCACGCGCCGCTGAATATAGCTGACATAGAGGATTGAGCCGTAGTCCGGCGAGAAGCGGGGTGTCAGCGCAATGGACTGACCATTGGTGATGAAACGGTGGTTCGCACCGTCACTGTCCATGATGGCGAGACGCTTGACCCGCGCCTCTTTCGGGCCGCTCTCCGCGATGTAGGCGATGCGGCTGTCAAAGAACGGGCTTTCGCCGGTCAGGCGCGCATAGATGGCGTCGGCGCACTTATGCGCGGCCCGCCGCCAGTCGCGCGGGGCAACGACATAACCCTGACGGGTCAGTTCGACCTTCAACGCGACATCATAAAGGTAGCAGCCGACTGTGATGTCCCCCGCGCCGCCTGCGGAACGAACAAAGCCGTGCACCAGCGCCTCATAATCGAGCCATGTGCCATAGTTCGGCGCGGTGACCTCCGTCATATTGATCGCCCGTATGCCGTTGGGGCCGGATGGAGCAAACAGGCCCGAGTTCCTCAAATCATCTGCGATAACCTGCGCGACCTTGTACCCCAGCTCGGCGGTCGAACCCGCGGGCGTCGTGACGATCTGCGACGTCGGCAAGGTGGGAACCGCGATGCGCAGCTTGGCCGAACCGCTGTCGTCGGTCACGTCAACCGAAAGCTGCGCGCTGGCTGGCGCAGCCACTAGCAACGCAAGAAAGGCGACGATTGAAGCGAAACGGATCATTGGGACAGCCTCTTGTCAAAGGTCAGACGAAGATAATTCCACCCATCATAGAGGTCGGGCGGCAAACGAAAAGGGGCAGCCAAACGAATGGCCCGGATGGCCTGCTCCTGATGCAGCCGAACCTGCGCCTGGTTGCTGGCGGTGACCCCCACGGTTTCGACGATATCGGGGCCATCGGTAATGCCGCCTTCCCGCGAGAGCCGCACGGTCACAATCGTCCGCAGTTGTTCCACATCGGCGCCGGTCGGCGCTTTCCAATGCGGCTTGAGCTGTCGGCGAATTTCGGCATCCAGCGCGCTTTTCTGCGCCGGTCCGATCGATGCGGCCAAAGTTCCATCGGTCGCCTTGGTCTGCGTGCTCGACCGACTGTCGGATTTTGCCCAGTCGCTCGTATCGAGTTTCAGCATCCCGCGCGATTTCGTTGGCTGCGTCGCCGCCTTGCTCGGCTTGGCCTGCGCTTTCTGCTCTGGCTTGGGCTTGACCGCTTCCTTGGGTTCTAATGTGAGCGCAGGCGCGGGTTCAGCGGGCGCACTATCGGGTGACGCCAGCGCCTCCGACGGAGCAGGCTCGCCTTTCTCCGGCGGACCTTCGATTTCTCCGGGTGCCGGCGGCGGCGGCGCTTCGGCAAGCTTCTTGGCAGCAGAGCGCAGCGCCACCTCATCGGCAAAGGAAACCTCGATCGGGTCGTTGCGCAATTGCAGCGGGTCGGCGGACAGCCAACTTGTAGAGAGCGCAGCAAAGAGCAGCACGTGCCCCGCGCTGGCAATACCTAAGCCAATCTTTTCAACGCGCTCCATGCCGTTCCCCAACTAAGCGGCTTATTCTGAACGATTACTGACATCTTTGGTTGCGGCATTGCTAACCAGCGCGATGCGGTTGAGGCCCGCCCGGTTAAGCTCGCCCATCACCACCATCACCTGCCCATAGTCGAGCGCCTCGTCGGCGCGAAGGAAGATTTGCGGCGATTCCTGACCTTCATATGCCGCGGCTATATCGCCGATACGGCCAGTCAACTCAGCGTCACTGACCTCTATCTCATTGATGAATATCTCGCCTTGCGCCGTCAGGCTGATGATCGTCGGCTTGTCGTCGGTTTCCAGCGCCTTCGCCCGGTTTTCAGGCAATTTCACCGGCACACCCGTCACCAGCAACGGTGCCGTCACCATGAAGATGATCAGGAGGACAAGCATCACGTCTACGAGCGGCGTGACGTTGATCTCGGCCATCGGCGCGCGACGGCCCGCACCCTTCGCCGAAGGAGGGGTTCCCATCCCCATTAATGGCGCTCCAGCTCGCGGCTCAATGTCGTGTAGAATCCATCGGCGAAGCGGCTGAGCCGCGCCTCCAGCCGATTGATCGCGTGGCTGAATCGGTTGTAGGCGATCACCGCAGGGATCGCCGCGAACAGGCCGATTGCCGTCGCGAACAGGGCCTCGGCAATACCGGGGGCGACCACGGCGAGGCTGCTGTTCTGCTGCGCCGCAATCGATGTAAAGCTGCGCATGATGCCCCAAACCGTGCCGAACAGGCCAACAAAGGGCGCGACCGAACCGACCGTCGCGAGAATATTAAGGCGATTGGACAGCTTGTCCGCCTCCTCGGCGATCGCGCCGGACATCACGGTGGACAGGCGATCGCGGGTCGCGCCCTTGTCCACTGCCTTCATATTGGTCGAGCGCCGCCATTCGTTGATCGCCGCACCGAACACGCGTGCGCTTGGCACATCTTCCTGTCCGCGACGATTGTAGAAACGGTCGATGTCGTCGCTGTTCCAGAAATCCTTCTCATATTCCGCACATCGTTTCTTGGTGCCGCCAAGGCCCATCGCGAACACGATGATGATCGTCCAGGTCCAGATGCTGGCGAGCAGCAGACCCAGCATGACGACTTTCACCACGATATCGGCCTGCAGGAACAGCGCGAGCGGTGAGAGAGTAGCCGCCTCTACGGCGAGATCGACGGGTACGGTCATGGATTAAGGTCTTCCCCTTGGGCAATACGGTTGAACAGGGCCACCCACGGCTTCGGCTGACGCTTCGGACGCCCCCCAGGCGAGAGAAAGGCAACGGTTACGTCGCCTTGGGTTAAAAGATCTTCACCGCGCTTGACATTTTGCGCGATGGAAACGGTAGCTGCGGAAACATTGGTCACATGACTGACAACGGTCAGATCATCGTCGAGCCGCGCGGGCGCGCGATAATCGATGCCGACGCGCGTAACCGCATAGACGCCCTCTCCGCTCTCCTGCGAAGCGCGCTGATTTATGCCCACCAGCCGAAGCATGTCGGAGCGGGCCCGTTCCATATAGCGCAGATAATTGGAGTGGTAGACGATGCCCCCTGCGTCGGTATCCTCGAAATAGATCCGCACGGGGAACAGGTGCGCACCATTCCGGAATATGCCGGATGCGGGCGAAACTGTATCAATATGGGGCAACGACGAAGCCATGCGCGTTTCTGTAACCGAGCCGCGACTCGTTGGCAAAGCCCGATTTTCGATTGAACGAACGTCAGGAACAGTCTGACGCGAAAATCTCCGATTATTCGATGCCCAATCTCAACAATTCGACCTCTCTGCGCAGCTTTTCAAGCTCCAGCTCATACACGCGCGAACAATCGATCCGCTCAGGCCTTTTACCCAAGGGAATGCTGACGCGGGCATAAACCGTTGCCTCGCGATCCCGACCGTCGTTGAAGCTATAGCGATTGGCATCCTGCGGCAGCGACGACGCCGCCGACCCGGCAACGCCCACATCGAGATAGGATCCGTTGGAATTCATGCTCTGACGGCAGCGTGTACCGCCACTGGTTTCGATGGAATCCTCACCACCAGAACCCGATGGTGCCGGCGGAAGATAGACGCCCGTCGTCCCGGCAAACCCCGGTGCCGCCGCGACCAGCCAAAGGCTAGCGCAGACGAAGGGCAGACAGTTTCGAACAAACACGTGCATTGATGGCCACTCCTGCTGGAGGGGTTTCGCGCTCTGCGCACACCCGGAAAGTATATCTTTGATGAAGTTCGAGATCGCCCGCGATCACTGTGATGCGACGCGATTGTCCCGCGCCAAGCCTCATCTCGGCCGGATAAATCTGTACCCGGTCTTGTTCGCCTTCATCATTTTCGCCGATAGCATAGGCGATGAAGCTGACCGCTTCGGGGTAAGGGTTATATAAGGTCAGCTGGAAGCCCTTCCTCGGGCCGTCTATATAGCCCTTGAGCGACAACGGCCCCAGGCCCACCGCCTGTAGCGGAGCCGCAGTCAGCAAAAGCGCCGACGCGGTCATACATGCTAAACGCTTCATGGCTGCGAACAGGTGACAGTCGTGCTGAGACTATACACGCCGGACTGAAAGCCGCTGGCATTGGTGGCGCGCCCGTTGACGGAGATCGCGTCAAGCAGCCCGCTCATCGCATAAACATAACCCGCACCGCTATAGCTGCGGCTCGCACCGCCTGATGACGAGTAAGCGAGTTCGGCTGTCGAGCTTCCTGCCGAAGGGCCGGTCAGCCCGGCGGCGGAAAAGGTGATCGTTGGACTCGTGCCCGTGGCCACAACGTTTAACAGCGCGGCCACGCCGCCCACCTGTTGCGTCGACAATTCGGTACCTGACGAGGCTGCGACAATCACACCGGGCGTGGTCAGCGTCAGCACACAGGCATTGACCACCGTGCCGGTCAAAGTAACCGTCTGAGCATTCACGGCGGCTGGCAAAATGCCTGACAAAACCAGCGCGCTCGCTCCGGCCCTTACGGTAAATGAAGCGGAAAACATATGCGCATTACTCCCTTGCGTCTTTTCCGCGATTTACGCATTTTCGCTTAAATTCCGCTTAATTTTCAGCGCACTATGCAGTGCGCACAAATGCACCTACGAGAAAGAAAATGGCGCTTTTGAGCCAAAAATTGGTTAACGACCACTAAAGGCACCGTCGCGTTAACCCGGCTTTTGCATTCATTCTGGACGGACTTCGCAGTCCTTGCGACTCAGAAAAGTCCGGCCTGACCTTGCTCGGGAGGGTTGAGTCCCAGATGCTTCCAGCCCGGCCCGTTGAGGCACCGTCCGCGTGCTGTGCGTGCAATCAGTCCCAACTGGATCAGATAGGGTTCAATCACCTCTTCGACCGTGTCGCGCGGTTCGGAAAGACCGGCAGCCAGCGTTTCGACGCCGACCGGGCCACCCTTGTAAATGTCGGCGATCATCATCAGGTAGCGGCGATCCATCGCATCGAGACCAAGCGCATCGACTTCGAGCCGGTTCAGCGCCGAATCCGCAACCTTCGCGTCCACCCTCGAAACGCCAGACACGTCGGCGAAGTCGCGCACCCGGCGCAACAGCCGCCCCGAGATGCGCGGCGTACCACGGGACCGACGCGCAATTTCCGTCGCACCGTCGGGCGCAATCGTAAGGCCAAGCAGCCCCGCAGCGCGTGTCACTACCTGTTCCAACTCTTCCACAGTATAAAAGTTGAGCCGCACAGGAATGCCGAAGCGATCGCGCAATGGCGTCGTCAGCAGCCCCTGCCGGGTAGTCGCGCCGACCAGAGTGAATTTGGGCAGATCGATCCGCACCGAACGTGCGGACGGCCCCTCGCCAATCATGATGTCGAGCGCGCGATCCTCCATCGCCGGATAGAGAATTTCCTCCACCGCGGGATTGAGCCTGTGGATCTCGTCAACGAACAGCACATCGCCTTCGTCGAGATTGGTGAGCAGCGCGGCGAGGTCGCCCGACTTGGCGATGACAGGACCGGAGGTCGCGCGAAACCCGACACCCATTTCCTTGGCAACGATTTGTGCCAGCGTCGTTTTACCAAGCCCGGGCGGGCCGAAAAACAGCACATGATCAAGCGCTTCCGCCCGCCCCTTCGCCGCCTCTATAAAGACGCGCAAATTCTCCCGCGCCGCCTTCTGCCCGACAAATTCGTCAAGCGATTTGGGACGCAGTGCAGCGTCTACATCTTCGGAGCGACGCGCAGAGGTTATGATGCGATCAGCATCGGTCATCACTTAGCCGCTTTCTTCAGCGCGAGCCGCACCAACGCATCCAGAGTCGCACCCTCACCCAATTCCGCTTCCGCAGCAGAGACCGCTTGCGACGCCTCGAATGGTTTGAAACCGAGGCCGGTCAGCGCGCTCATTGCGTCCGCGCTCAAAGAGCCGGCAGGTGCCGCCGATACCGCTGCCACGCCAGCCAGCGCAGCGCCGCCCGCCCCCGGCAATGTACCCGTCTTGTCCTTGAGCTCTCGCACGATGCGTTCGGCGAGCTTGGGCCCGACGCCGTTCGCGCGCGCCACCACTGCCTTGTCCTGCGCAGCGATCGCGCGATGCAGTTCGCCCCCGTCAAGGATCGACAATATTGCCAGCGCCACGCGCGCGCCGACACCCTGTACGCCGGTGAGCAGCCGGAACCAGTCCCGCTCGCCCGCATCGGCAAAACCCACCAGCCGGATGAAATCTTCCGCCACCAGCATTTCGGTATGAACGGTCACCGCGTCACCCACGGCGCCCAGCGCGGCCAGCGTCCGCGCACTCGCGCCAAAGGCGTAACCAACACCGCCGACATCCACCACCGCGCCATCAAGGCCCGTCGATGCCAATACCCCCTTGAGATGCGCGATCATGCAACCGGCTTAGCGGTGTTCATGCTTCGTTTCCATCGAAAACTTAACTGCCACGGGTTTGCCAAGGCCGTTTTGGTCGCATCGCTATCGCAGAGCGCCAGACCCCAGTTTTCCGTGCGATGCACGGATATGTGCATGTGTGATGGCGACAGCCAGTGCGTCTGCGGCGTCCGCGCCGCTGATTGCGGCTCCCGGCAACAGCCGAGTGACCATCGCATGCACCTGATCTTTCGATGCATTTCCGACGCCCACTACGGATTTCTTGACCAGACGCGCGGCATATTCGCCGACCACCATGCCGGAGCGCGCAGCATTGAGCAGCACGACGCCTCGCGCCTGCCCCAGCTTCAGCGTCGATTGCGGATTGGCGTTGACGAACACCTCCTCGACTGCAGCGCTGTCCGGCTTGTGGGTAAGGATCAGGTCAGTCAGCGCTACATCCAGCGCCAGCAACCGCTCCGCCAACGCCGCCTTCGCATCGGTCCTGATCTGACCGTTGGCGAGATGCGACAGCCGATTGCCCTCCGCTGCGATCAGCCCCCAGCCGGTAGTGCCCAGACCCGGGTCAAGGCCGAGGATCACCGGCATCGGCGCATGACTATCCCAGTTTCTCCATCACCTCGTCGGAGACGTCGTAATTGCCCCAGACGGTCTGGACATCGTCATCATCGTCAAGCGCATCGATCAGCTTGAACAGCGTTTGCGCGTCGCCCTCAGCGACATCGACGGTCAGATTCGGTTTCCAGGCAAGCTTGACGCTTTCCGCTTCACCCAGCGCGCCTTCCAGCGCCGTCGCAACTTCGTGCAGCGCGTCCTGCGCGGTCCAGATGCTGTGGCCATCGTCGGTGGACTCGACATCCTCGGCACCCGCTTCGATGGCGGCTTCGAGGACCTTTTCCTCATCGCCCGCACCGGCCGGATATTCGATCAGGCCGAGCCGCTCGAACCCGTGCGAAACCGCACCGGATGCGCCCAGATTGCCGCCATTCTTGCTGAACGCCGTCCGCACATTGGTGGCCGTGCGGTTGCGATTGTCGGTCAGCGCCTCAACGATGATGGCGACGCCGCCGGGGCCATAACCCTCATAGCGGATTTCTTCGTAATTTTCCGCGTCGCCGCCGGTCGCCTTGTCGATCGCCCGCTGGATATTGTCCTTCGGCATCGACTGCGCCTTGGCCGCGTTGACCGCAAGCCGCAGACGCGGGTTCATGTCCGGATCGGGCATACCCATTTTCGCGGCAACCGTGATTTCGCGCGACAGCTTGGAAAACATCGCCGAACGCTTTTTGTCCTGCGCGCCCTTGCGGTGCATGATGTTCTTGAATTTGCTATGGCCGGCCACGGCCTGCTCCTCATCTGTTATGACGTGTCGGGGCGCTGATTAGCGGCAGCACCCCGATCCCGCAACCATTACCGGTTCAAACGCTGATCGCGGTTCCCGTGGCGGAGACCATCAGCATCGATCCGTTGGAGCCCAGCGTCTCATAATCGAGGTCGACGCCGACCACTGCGTTGGCGCCGAGTTCAGCCGCCCGCATGCGCATCTCGCTGAGCGCCTGTTCGCGAGCGCGTTGCAAAACATCTTCATATGCGCCCGCCCTGCCCCCGACGATGTCGCGGATCCCGGCGAACAGATCGCGGAAGATGTTTGCACCCACAATCACCTCTCCGGTGACGATCCCATGATAACGTTGCGCGGGACGCCCTTCGACCGCATTGGTCGTTGTGACGATTAGCCCGCTGTCGCTGCCGCCATGCGAAGAACCCCAGGGTGATTGCGCCATATTACTGCTCCTCTATTCCATACCCGGCTTATCTGTCCGGAAAATGGTCTGCCGGATTATTCGATGCCCAAGGCCGATTTATATGTATCGAGTAACGCCTCGGCTTCCTGCCGTACATGGTTTTCCATCTTCCGCAGTCGAACGATCGCGCGCATCGTCTTCACGTCATAGCCCGTCGATTTCGCCTCGGAGTAAACGTCCTTGATATCGTCCGCGATACCCTTCTTTTCTTCCTCCAGCCGCTCAATGCGCTCAATAAACAGGCGCAACTGGTCCGCCGCGACATTGCCTTCGCTCATGGTAACTCCCTATGGTGAATCGTGAAGCGCCGTCCTTAGCGACCCGCTTTGTTTTTCGCCACGCTTTCTTCCATCCGCGCGAGCTGTTCGGGGGTCGCTTCGGTCTGGTGCGCCTTTTTCCAGTCAGAATAGGGCATTCCATAAACAGCCTCGCGCGCCTCTTCCCGGGTCATCGCGCCATCCGCCTCGGCCACCCAATCGGACAGGCAGTTGCGGCAAAACCCCGCCAAACCCATCAGATCGACATTCTGCGCGTCGGTACGGTGCCGCAAATGCATCACCAGGCGGCGAAACGCGGCTGCCGCAGCGGCATCATTGATTATCGGTTCGGTCATGATAAGAGTTCCTTCACGTCATATTCCTGTCGTGCAGCGGGGATAGCGCCGTCACCACCTTATGATAAGGTCTATATGACCTTGAAAAGGCCAACAGGAGCTGTCTTGAAAACCATTTCTCCCCGCGCACGCAAGGTCCGAATTCTGGCAACGCTTGGCCCCGCCAGCAACGATACGGAAACAATCAAAGAGCTTTATCTCGCCGGAGCCGACGCCTTCCGCCTGAATATGAGCCATGGCGAGCATGAGGTGCATGCGCGCTGTGTCACGGACATTCGGGCATTGGAAAAAGAGTTCGGTCGACCGACGACCATATTGGGTGACCTGCAAGGGCCAAAGCTGCGGATCGGCAGTTTTACCGACAATCTGGTCACGCTGAAGACGGGGCAAACCTTCGCCCTCGACAGGGACGACGCCCCCGGCACCGCAAAACGCGTCAACCTGCCGCATGAGGAGATTTATCAGGCGCTGGAGCCGGACACGCGGCTTTTGCTCGATGACGGGAAGCTTGTGTTGCGCGTCAAATCCGTTTCACAGGACCGCATCGAAACCACCGTGGAAATCGGCGGCGCCCTCTCCAATCGCAAGGGCGTCAATGTTCCCGATGTCGTTCTGCCAATGGCGGCGCTGACGGACAAGGATCGCCGCGACCTCTCCTTCATCATGCAACAGGGCGTCGATTGGGTCGCGCTTTCCTTCGTGCAACGGCCCGAAGATCTGGCCGAAGCGCGGCGGCTGATGGGCGGCTATGGCGCGCTGATGGCCAAGATAGAGAAACCGGCAGCCTTGGGGCGCCTCGATGAGATATTGGAGCTGGCCGATGGCGTAATGGTGGCGCGCGGCGATCTTGGCGTGGAGCTACCGCCGCAAAACGTACCACCGCTACAGAAACATATTGTCGCATCCGCGCGGCGCATGGGCAAGCCGGTCGTCGTCGCCACGCAGATGCTTGAATCGATGATCAAGGCGCCGACACCGACCCGCGCCGAAGTATCCGATGTTGCGACGGCGGTTTATGACGGGGCGGACGCGATCATGCTGTCAGCCGAGACGGCTGCGGGCGACTGGCCGCGTGAGGCGGTCGCCATGATGGACAGCATCGCGCGCAGCGTCGAGGCGGATCCCGGCTATCTCGACAGGCTCCATTTCACCGAAACCAAACCAGACGCCACTACCGCCGACGCGCTGGCCGAAGCCAGCAACAGCATCACCCGAACCGTTACAGCCAAGGCAATCGTCTGTTTCACCTCCTCGGGCAGCACGGTGCGCCGCGTATCTCGCGAGCGACCGCAGACGCCTATTCTCGCCCTGACCCCGAAAACATCGACAGCCCGGCGCATGGGCCTGCTGTGGGGGGCGCATGCGGTGCGCACGAAAGATATCGGCAGCTTTGAAGAAATGATCGGCAAGGCCCGACGCATGGTCTTGCGCCACAAGCTGGCAGCGGCAAGCGACAAGATCATCGTGCTTGCCGGCGTTCCGTTCGGAACACCTGGCTCAACCAACGTCATTCACGTCGCCCATCTGCACGGCGACGAACTCAAGGATCGCGAGGAGTAGACACGAAAAACCCGGCCGAAGCCGGGTTCCTGTCTACCAAAGCAGAGCGGCTTAGCCCTGACGCGCCTTGAAACGGCGATTGGTCTTGTTGATGACGTAGGTGCGGCCACGACGACGGATCACGCGATTGTCGCGATGGCGGCCTTTTAATGACTTCAGCGAGTTGCGGATCTTCATGACGCAGCCTTCAATATTGATTCTGTGTTGCTCTAAAAGCGAAGCGCAGCCCCTATGGGGATGGCCGGCCAAAGTCAAGGGTATCGCCCAACAAATATCCCGGCGCTCTACAGCAAACAATCGATCGCTGCTTGCCGTTCATCCTTCATGCAGGCAATATTGCGCAATAGGTGGAGAGAAAGCTGTGTTTCCCGCGGCAGGAGGGGCCAATGGCCGAACTATTGAAAAGCCGGAAAATTATCGCGATCGGCGCTGGTGTGGCGGCGATGGCCGCGCTGGCCGGTTGTTCGACGGCAATCGCTCCGGTTGAGGTTACGCGCTTTCATGCACCTGCTCCCGTACCGCAATCAGGCGGCTTTCTGATCGAACCGGCGCCGGGGCTGTCCGGCGAAACAATCGAATTTCGCACTTATGCAGGCGCAGTGTCGCAGGAATTACAGCGTATCGGCTTCACCGATGAGGCCGGATTGAAGACCTTCGCGCCCAGCGAATATGTCGTGATCGTCGGTGCGACACGCGACGTGCTGTCGCCCATGGCGGCCCGCTCGCCGGTGAGTGTCGGCGTCGGCGGATCGACCGGCAGCTATGGCAGCGGCCTTGGGGTCGGCATCGGCATCAATTTGTCGGGCAAGCCCAAGGATCAGATCACAACGCAGCTTTCCGTGCAGATCCGCAAGCGTGCAACCGATCAGGCGATATGGGAAGGTCGCGCTACGACGCAGGCCAAGGACGGCACGCCCGCATCCCAGCCCGGCATCGCGGCAGGAAAGCTCGCCGCCGCCTTATTTAGCGGCTATCCTGGGGAGTCGGGAGAGACTATCACCGTCAAATGACCCTTTCGATCAGCAGCACCTTCGACGCAGGCAATATCCGCGTTCTTTCAACCGATTGCAGCAACGCCACATGGCGGGCCGAGCTGGAAATCCGGGCAGACAATCAGAGCGATTTCTATCAATGGTTTCATTTCCGGGTGGCTGGTGCGGCTGGGCACACCGTCGAGTTGGCAATCGTCAATTGCGCAGATGCCGCCTACCCCGATGGCTGGTCCAACTATAAGGCGCGCGTCAGCGAAGATCGTGAAAGCTGGTATATGGCCGACACCAGCTACGCGGACGGAAAACTAACGATCCGGATTGAACCCGAGAGCAACAGCGCGTGGGTCGCCTATTTCGCGCCCTACTCCATGGAGCGACATCATGACCTCGTCGCATGGGCTGCGACTCAGCCCGGCGTCATGCAAAAGGAGCTTGGTGTCACGTTCGATGGCCAGCCACTTGACCTGTTGAGCATCGGCGGAGGGGCCAAGCAGGTTTGGCTGTACGCGCGCCAACACCCCGGCGAGACGATGGCCGAATGGTGGATGGAAGGTGCGGTCGAGCGACTGTGCGAGCCCGAAGACAGCGTGGCCCGGCTGCTTCGTCAGAAAGCCACCGTGCACATCGTCCCCAACATGAACCCGGATGGCAGCCGCCGCGGTCACCTGCGCACCAATGCCATCGGGGTCAATCTGAACCGCGAATGGCACGAGCCGTCAATGGAGCGCAGCCCCGAAGTGTTTCTCGCCCGCGCAGAAATGGACCGCACCGGTGTTGATTTCGCGATAGATGTCCATGGCGATGAGGCGATCCCTCATGTCTTTATCGCTGGGTTCGAGGGCATTCCCTCCCTCAATCAGGATCAACTCGCCCTCTATAATCGCTATCGGGACCTGCTGGCGGCGCGCACGCCCGATTTCCAGACGGTTAGGGGGTATCCCTCGGCTCCTCCGGGTCGCGCCAACCTCTCGATGTCCACGGCGCAACTGGCCGAACGCTATGGCGCGGTCAGCATGACACTCGAAATGCCATTCAAGGATCATGACGATCTGCCGGACGCCGAGTTTGGTTGGTCGCCCGCGCGATCCAAGCAACTGGGCCGCGACTGCCTCGCCACCCTCGCGGAAATTATCGACGATCTTTAATAAGGGGAGGGTTCAGCGCCATTGAGCCAATGGCTGCACCCCAGCGCCTGCCCGTCATCGTCGTCCGATAACGCTGCGACTGTCCGCCAACCGTCGGCACGAAGCGCCTTCGCCCGCTCTGCATCATGGCCGCGCGGCAAGAAAAGGGAATGCGCTGCTTTCTGCCCAAAGCCCGCATCGATCAGAGGGTCGGGATAGAGTGAAAAGCCGACCGCAGGTTCCATGCGACCGTCGGAATGCTGAACGCCGTAGCATCCGCCCCGCCCTATCTCACCGACAAAACCATCGGCGAAGATGGAGAAACCGAACCAGCTTTGATATTCAAAGCCATGCCGCTCGGTAGGATCGAGCGTCAAGGTCACGTCCCAGTCAATGGGCTTGGCGATCGCTCGCAATGCGGCCAGTCGCGTATCGAGCGCGCCACCACATTCCATCGCCTCCAGCCGGTCCATCGCCGCATGAAACGGCCCCGTCGCTTCGATGAAGGGAAGATAGGCCGCCGCTTGCGGACCCAAAGCCACCAGACCACCCGCGTCCTTGGCATCCAGTCGCGCGCGGACCGGCCCAACAAGATCCTTCGCTAAAGGCAATGGCCCCGCCGCCAGATGATCCACCAGATCGGGGAGCGTGAAATCTATCGTGATCCCGGTGACGCCCGCGGCCCGCAACGCCTCTATGGCGATAACGACGATTTCCGTCGCCGCCGTATCGCTGTCCGTGCCGATCAGTTCGGCCCCGGCCTGTGTTTCCTCGCGTTCGGGACGGAGCTGATCCGCGCGCAGCTTCAGCACAGGACCTGAATAGGAAAGCCTGAGCGGTCGTGCGACATGAGCAAGGCGCGATGCTGCAATCCTTCCGACCTGTGCCGTGATATCAGGCCGCAGCGCCAGCGTCCGGCCCGAAACAGGATCGATCGCGCGGAGCAAATCTTCCGCTCCCACCGATTGCAGGCGCCCCAACAACGTCCCTTCATATTCGGCCAGAGGCGGCATGACCCGGGCATAGCCATGGCTCGCCAGGCTATCGAGAACGGCGCGCACCAGCCGCGCTGACGCCTCGGCATGGGGCGGCAGGCGATCGGCAAGACCTTCGGGCAACAGCCCCATGGCGGGAGGTATGTTGGCGCTCATGCGGGCCTCATAACGCATTTTCCGCAAATGTGGAGACCGGTTTTGTGCCTGAAATGACGAATTGGAAATCTGACAAAACGACCCGGCAACCCAACCGGGCTGCCGGGCCTGTATCAATCAGAATTTGAGCGCCTTCACGCGCTTCACGCCCGGCAGCTTGCAAACGGCATCCAGCACGGCGTCGGGAATGACGTTGTCGACCGACAGCAGCAGCACGGCCTCGCCGCCTGCATTGCGGCGACCAAGGTTGAAGGTGCCGATGTTGATGCCGGCCTCACCCAGCGTGGAACCCACGCGACCGATAAAGCCCGGCGTATCCTCGTTCACGATATAGAGCATATCGCCGTTCAGGTCCGCCTCGACGCCGATGCCGAACATTTCGACCAGACGCGGTGCGCTGTTGCCGAACAAGGTACCGGCGACCGAACGCTCGCCCTGGCTGGTATTCACCGTGACGCGGATCAGCGTGTGATAGTCACCCTCGCGGTCATGACGCACTTCGCGCACGTCAAGGCCGCGCTCCTTGGCGAGGTACGGGGCATTGACCATGTTCACCGTGTCAGAATAGCGGCGCATGAAGCCCGCCAGCACCGCTCCGGTGGTCGGCTTGATATTGAGTTCGGCAGCAGCACCCTCAACCTCTACCGCGATGTTGTCGAGATCGTCGGCAGCAAGCTGCCCGACCAACGACCCCAGCTTTTCGGCAAGCGCCATATAAGGCTTCAGCCTCGGCGCTTCTTCTGCCGACAGCGACGGCATGTTGAGAGCATTGGTGACACCGCCCGTCAGCAAGTAATCGGAAAGCTGATCGGCGACCTGCAATGCGACATTGACCTGCGCCTCGCTGGTCGAGGCACCCAGATGCGGCGTGCAGATGAAGTTGGGCGTACCGAACAACGGGCTTTCTTTCGCCGGCTCGGTCACGAACACGTCGAGCGCCGCGCCGCCGATATGGCCGCTGTCGAGCCCTTCCTTCAGCGCTGCTTCGTCGATCAGGCCACCGCGCGCGCAGTTGACGATGCGCACGCCCTTCTTGGTCTTCGCCAGATTTTCCTTCGACAGGATGTTGCGCGTCTGATCGGTCAGCGGCGTGTGCAGCGTGATAAAATCGGCGCGCGCCAGCAATGTGTCGAGGTCGACCTTCTCCACGCCCATCTCGATTGCACGTTCGGGCGTCAGGAACGGGTCGAACGCAACAACCTTCATCTTCAGGCCAAGCGCACGGCTGGCAACGATGCTGCCGATATTGCCAGCGCCAATCAGGCCAAGCGTCTTGCCGGTCACCTCAACGCCCATGAAGCCGTTTTTCGGCCAAAGGCCCTGCTGCGTCTGTGCGTTCGCTTCCGGCAATTGGCGTGCAAGCGCAAACATCAGCGCGATGGCATGCTCGGCAGTCGTGATCGAATTGCCGAACGGCGTGTTCATGACGACGACGCCCTTGGACGATGCATAGGGAATATCGACATTGTCGACACCGATGCCCGCACGGCCGATGACCTTCAGGTTGGTTGCCGCGTCAAGAATTTCGGGCGTTACCTTGGTCGAGCTGCGGATGGCGAGGCCGTCATATTCGCCGATAATCGCCTTCAACTCTTCGGGCGTCTTGCCGGTGATAACGTCCACCTCGACGCCGCGATCCTTGAAAATCTGCGCGGCCTGCGGGTCCATCTTGTCGGAAATAAGTACCTTGGGCATGGGAATAATCCTTTATCCTACATGGTCCTGCAAAGGCAGGAGGATGGGGGCGGGCAAAGGCCGCGCCCCGAATTTTCAGCCCCCGCATGTACGGGAGCTCAGGGAAGTTAAGCAGCAACCTTCGCGGATGCGTAGGCCCAGTCGAGCCACGGGCCAAGCGCCTCAACGTCGGCGGTTTCGACCGTAGCGCCGCACCAGATACGCAGTCCCGCAGGAGCATCGCGATATCCGGCGACGTCATAGGCCGCGCCTTCCTTCTCAAGCGCACCCGCCATCGCCTTGATCAACGCTTCGTCCGCGCCTTCAACGGTCAGGCAGACCGAAGTGGTGGACCGCGACGCCGGATCGGTTGCGAGATGGCCAAGCCAGTCGCGCTCCTCGACGATCTTGCCGAGCGCAGCCGCATTGGCATTGCTGCGCGCCTTCAGGCCTTCCAGCCCGCCAACCGACTTCGCCCATTCCAGCGCGAAGATCACGTCTTCGACCGCCAGCATGGACGGCGTGTTGATCGTTTCGCCCTTGAACACGCCCTCAACCAGCTTGCCGCCCTTGGTGAGGCGGAAAACCTTGGGAAGCGGCCATGCAGGGGTATGGCTTTCCAACCGCTCAACCGCGCGCGGACCGAGGATCAGCACACCATGGCCGCCCTCTCCGCCCAGCACCTTCTGCCAAGAGAAGGTCGTCACATCGAGCTTGTCCCACGGCATATCGTAAGCAAACACCGCCGACGTCGCGTCGCAGAAGCTGAGGCCTTCGCGATTCTCGGCGATCCAATCGCCATTGGGAACGCGCACGCCCGAGGTGGTGCCGTTCCAGGTGAAAAGAACGTCGTTCGACCAGTCGACCGCGCCCAGATCCGGCAGGCTGCCATAATCGGCGCGCAGGACGGTCGGATCGAGCTTCAACTGCTTGACCGCATCGGTGACCCAACCTTCACCGAAGCTTTCCCAAGCAAGCGTCGTAACGGGCTTCGCGCCCAGCATCGTCCACATCGCCATTTCGAACGCACCGGTGTCAGAGCCCGGCACGATGCCGATGCGATGCGTATCGGGCACCTGCAGCACTTCGCGCATCAGGTCGATGGCGAGGCCAAGGCGCGCCTTGCCGATTTTCGCGCGATGCGAACGGCCCAGCGATTCGGTAGCGAGTTTGGAAGTTTCCCAGCCCGGCGGCTTTGCGCAGGGGCCCGAGGAAAAAGTGGGGCGAGCGGGCTTCGAGCCCGGTTTGGTAACGTCAGTCATGTATTGCGTCTCCTTGCAGAGAGCACGCGCGGCGTTGGGACCGCGTGGCCCGCCGCCGCCTCTAGCGGGGGCAGAGTTAATGTCAAATAAAAAGCGGGCGGAACGGATCAACTTCGCGATGAACCTGCGGACGCGTTAACCAAAAATTAACCATGTTTGGGCCCATTATCCTATATGATCGGGATATATCGACAGCGAAAAATTATCATCGCCCTGGCGATAACGGGCAGCATGCTTCTTTCGGCCTGCTCGGTCCCTGAAGCCAAGCGGCCGCGCAGTGCAGCGCCGCGAACCCCGCCCGTCAATGGCGTCAACAGCGCGGCATTCCGTCAATGCGCGGGTCAGCTGGCCGCCCTTGGCGCGCTTTACACGCCCCTGCCCGACAAGAGTTATGGCGGCGGCTGCACCGCTTATGGCGCGGTGCGGCTCGACCGGATCAGCGTGCCCACCACCAACCTTGGCCCGATGACTTGCCCACTGGCCGAGAAATTCACCGCATGGGTCCGCTATGCGGTGCAACCCGCCGCGCGTGTCTATTTCGGCAGCGAAGTTGTCCGCATCGATTCGTTCGGCACCTATAGCTGTCGCAATATCGCGGGCAGCGGAAAACTCTCCGAACATGCCCATGCCAATGCAGTCGACGTCGCGGCCTTTTTGCTCGCCGACGGACGACGCATCTCGCTGCAAAACGGGTGGAATGGTGACGAGGATAGCCGCCAGTTCTTGCGGCGCATCCGCGATAGCGCGTGCAAGCGGTTCCGCACCGTTTTGAGCCCCGACTATAATGCGGCCCATCATGACCATCTCCATTTCGACCTTGGCGGCCGCGGCACCTATTGCCGATAAGGGTTCAATCCCGCTTTCGATCTGCAACAAAAACCGCTAGGTCGCAGCCCCATGAGCAAAAAAGATATTGGAGAGCGCATCTTCCGCCCTGCACGGCAAGAAGCGCAGGACGCCACCGTCACCCTCGATACTCCGCAGACACGAAGCGCCGCCTATCGCCTCGCCTTTCAGGATACCGAATTTCTGCTGCGCGAGGATTTGCGACCAGTGCGGTTTCAGTTGGAGCTGCTCAAACCGCAATTGCTGCTGGACGAAGCGCAAATCGTCTCGACCTTCGTTTTCTACGGGTCGGCGCGCATCCCCTCGCCCGACAAGGCACAGGCGCTGATCGACGCCGCCCAGACCGACCGCGACCGGCGGATCGCCAACAATCTGGCGGCCAAAGCGAAATATTATGAGGAAGCCCGCAAGCTGGCGGGGATAGCGGCGCGTTTCCCGGCCGATCATAATGGCTGCCACAATTTCGTTGTCTGTTCGGGCGGCGGCCCGTCGATCATGGAGGCGGCCAATCGCGGCGCAGCGGAATCCGGCGCACAGACCATCGGCCTCAACATCGTCCTGCCTCATGAGCAGGCGCCGAACGAATGGGTGACGCCCGACCTGAGTTTTCAGTTTCACTATTTCGCGCTACGCAAAATGCACTTCCTGCTGCGCGCGCGGGCTCTGGCCGTTTTCCCCGGCGGCTTCGGAACGTTCGATGAGTTTTTTGAGCTGTTGACGCTGGTGCAGACTGGCAAGATCGATCCTATTCCGATCCTGCTGTTCGGGCGCGATTTCTGGAACAGGGTCGTCGACTTCGAGGCTTTGGTCGAAGAAGGCGTTATCGCGCCGTCCGATCTGAAACTGATCAGCTGGGTTGAAACTGCCGAGGAAGCCTGGACCATCGTCGAGCAGTTCTACTCTGACGAAGATGCCCCCGGATGCGAATAATCTAACGGTCAGTCAGGGCCGGTCGGTGTTCGGCTCCTGCCCCCGCCGCAACATTCGGGCGTAGCCGATGGCCACAGCGGCAAAGGGGATAAGCCAGATCAACCGCGCCTGATATCGCGATGCAACGCCCGAGAAGAGCGCGCATACCGCGGCATTGACGGCCAGCCCGGCGAACAGCGTCAACACCATCGCCCGTTCGGGCTCCCGCATGGATCGCCACCACCATCCCAGCGCGGCAACGCCCGCTAGCACTGTGAAATGAGTGACAATATCAAGCCATTTCAGCAGCGCGGGCACGGGACCCATGGCGGGATTTTTGAGCGCTAGACCGCCCTTGCCGTCCCGAACGATTTCACTCTCGTAGCTCAGAAAATCCAGCTTGAATGTAAAGAACTGCGCAGGCACGTCGCGCAGTACAAAATAGCCCTGCTCCAAGGGATAGCGCAGGGTCGAGCGCATCAGGATGGTGTTTTCTTCAGACCGTATGCGGTCGAGCTGGGCGGGCGTCGCCAGATCCACAACGCTGCGCTCCCCCCACAGAAAATCCATCACCCTTGGCGGAATGTCGGTGCCATAAATTTCGCACACGGCATAGGCCTTCGGGTTCTTGCATTCCTGCTCCAGATACCAGCGCGCGGGGCCATTTTCGACCGACCGCGCCAGCGCGAGAGGCAAGTGTTTCGGCGCAATGCTGACGGTGCCGAACCCGATCAGCCCGGTGCCGACAATCAAGAGCAACCCCAGCACCGCCGGCACCCACAATATCGGCTGCGCAATAGCCCGCTTGTCGGCGCGTCCGCCGCGCAGAAGCGCCAACCCGGCTGTGGCTACTATCGCCGTCCCAACCGCCACAGGCAGGTGGCTTGCATGCGCGGCTATTGCTCCTATTTCGATCAGGATCAGGGTGATGCGCAATGGCTGGCTGAACCGGGTCCAGTAAAATGGCAGGACCATCATGATGCCCAGCATGATGGCGGCGAAACAATCAGGAATCGCATAATTCGCGATGGGGGCAAGGCCTGTGCCGAAGGTCATGACGCCCACCATCGCCGCATATCCCCGCAGCCCGGGTCCCGCGATCGCTTCAAACAGGCTGGTAAAAACAAACGCAATGCAAAGCGCGTGAACGACCGTGAGATACCCCATACTCACGTCCGGCCCGGCGAAAATATAGGCGAGTATGCTGTAGGGTATGGACCGCGCCACCTTGGTTTCGCCATCGTCGCCCGTTGCGGTCGACGGAGGTCCCTGAGCCGGCTCGGCAGGCAGGAAGCCGCCTATTTTCTGCGCGGCAAAGCCAACGGCACGCTCTCCGCCCATCTGATAGGCCGGGCTGTCGGGCATGTAGGACGGTGAGCCGAAAATCAGCAACGGCCAGAGCAACAGCAACGCGAATAACAGGGAACGGCCAAGGACCCTCTTGTTGATCGATACGGAGTTCATCGCTGCCAATTCCTCAACACTTATTCGCCAGCCTGTTGCGGCACGGCAATGGTCCACCGTCGCGACGGACTGTAGGTCCGCGTGCTCGGCTCGCCTGAGATTTCGATCTCATAGGCCTTCTCATGGCTGTCGAACACGGTTTCCCAGGTGCGATCATAGACGCCCAGCGTGATGGGGTAAGTGCCCCCGCCAAGCTCCAACCGGTCGATATCAATCTGAACCATGGTGGTCCCGATAGTGTCCGGCAGAACGACATCGGCATCGTCCGTTCCGAAATCCACAAGATGCGCATCCTTGTCATTGAACAGGCAGAAGGACAGATGCAGCTCGCTCAGCGGGACCGCGCTTTCCACCCACATCTGGAGCGTCATCCCCTGCCCATATTTGATATGGTTGGTTTCCGTGCCGCGGCTGTTGAGGATGCGTACGCGGGTAATCCTGTTTTCCAGCGTGCCGAAGCGGTTCTGATCGAATGTAAGATGCGGCTGGCCGTCATCGACCGGCGCGATCTTCGCAGCGGACAGCGCGAGCTGCTCCTGCAATATCTCCGCTTCGTAGCGGTGCACCATATCGGACGCCGGGCCGATGCCCTGCGATACCCCGTCTTTCAACCACAGCACGCGGTCGCACATCGCCTCGACCTGCGCGAGATCATGGCTGATCAGGATGATGGCGCAACCGGCGACGCGAAACTCCTCGATACGCTCCAGACATTTGCGCTGAAAGGCGATGTCGCCGACCGCCAGCACCTCGTCGATCAGCAATATGCGCGGCTTTGTCTGCATCGCGACGGCAAAACCCAGGCGCAACCGCATGCCCGCGCTGTAGGTACGAACCGGCTCATCGATGAAGCCCTCCAGCTCGGAGAATGCGATCACATCATCCATGCGGGCGATGATGTCGCGCTTCCTGAGACCGGCGATGATACCGGTCGCGATGGCATTTTCGCGCCCTGTAAGGTCGGGATGCATGCCCGCGTTGAGATCGAGCAGCCCGCTCACGCGGTCGCTGGCGACAATGCGTCCTTCATCCGGGCGCATGACGCCGCCCAGCAACCGCAGCAAAGTCGACTTGCCCGCACCGTTGCGCCCGATGACCCCGAAAACCTCGCCTTCCTCGACGGCGAAGTCGACGTTGCGCAAGGCCCATGTGTATCGTCCGCCCAGATGGCGCCAGCCGCCCTCGACGAACTGGCGGACGGTCCGCGGGCGCGCGACATCGCGATGCGCGAAGCGCTTGCCGACGCTTTCTATCCGTATCGCGGCGGTCATCAGATTTCCTCCATGAAGGATTCGGCCGCATTGCGGAAATAGCGATAGCCCAAAATCAGCAGCAGGCCCGATACGCCCAGCACCGCCAACGGACCCTGCCAATCAGGCACCTGCCCCGCAAAGATGGTCCGGTACGCATGGATGATCTGATACATCGGGTTCCATGTCAGGATGGAATGAAACGGTTCAGGTATCTGGCCCAGATCATAGAATATCGGCGTCGTGAAATAGCCCAGCTGCAGGATCGACGGCAGGAAGAACTGGACGTCGCGGAACGTCACATTGGCAGCCGACACGAAATAGACGAGTCCAAGCTGGAAAATCGCCTGCACGATCATGATCAGCGGCAGGAAAATCAGCGTCCACCCCAACGTCCCGCTCTCGACCTGAACGACGATCAACACCAGCGGCAGCGAAAAGAGAAAGTTGATGAGGTTCGAAACGACCGAAACCATCGGCAGGGTGGGTAGCGGAAAGCCCGGATGACCCACCAGCGAGGCATTGTTGGAAATGCTCGTCACCCCTTCATTCAGGCTGGTCTGCAACCATGCCCATGCGACGATGCCAGTGAAAACAAACGACGCATAATTGGGAATGTTCATGCGAATGATGAACGTAAACAGCACATAGAAGGTCATCAGGAACAGCACCGGTGTGGCCACCGACCAGACCATGCCCATCACCGTGCTTTTGTAACGCGCCTTGTGATCGCGCGTCACCAGCGCCGATACGACCTCCAGCATATGGATCAGATCATGCTGTTTCATCACGCCGCCAGTCTCTTGATGAAGGCTTCCAGGCTTTGCTCGCCCATCACCTCGATTCGCGCCAGCGCAAAATTGGCGTCGGTCTGCGCGCTCATACGGTCATCGGTCGTGACTGCATGGCGATAGCCGCAGGCACCTGTCAGGTGCATGACGATCTCGTCATAGCTGCCCGATGGATAGGCGATGGCGGTTGCCTCAACGCCCAGCTCTCGTTTCAGGTCCAGGCGCGACTGTAGGAGTTCCTCTACCATCTGTGTCGGCGACAACCCCGTCAGATGCGGGTGGCTGACACTATGGGAACCGATCTCTATCCCGGCATCGCGCATCCGCCGCACCCCATCCCAATCCATCAACGGCAGCGGATCACCGGTCCACGCATCCCAGTCGGCGGTCTTTCCGACCTTGCCCGTGGGCACGAACAACACCGCCGGAAAGCAATGTTTCCGCAATATGGGAAGCGCATTCCGTTCGAAATCCACATAGGCGTCATCAAATGTGATGATCACGCGCCGCCCGGGCAGCGGCTGGCCTGCCTCCCGTGCGCGCCGCCATTCGTCAAATGTCGCGGGCGTGTAGCCCTGCTGCTTCAAATGGCGCAGATGCGCGTCGAACATCTCGCATGTCACCCGCCAGCGCGAAAGCGCCTCCGGCCCGGTATCGGCAACCGCATGATACATCAGGATCGGCAGGCGCGCCGTCGTGGGGCCAGAGGGAATCGCGCCTCTACGGCGAAGCCCGTCGAATACGCGCAATACCCGCCCCGCAATGCCACCCGGCGAAGTTCGTACAGGCAGGGCGACATCAGGCGCCGCACGCGTCATAAGTTCCGGCAGGTACAGACATGTCTCAGCCTTGCCGTCAGGCTCGACCAGCGGTTGCCCGGCCTGCCGCCCGTCACGAACCATGCCGGCAAGGTCGGACGGTAGCGCCGCTGTTCGCAGATTTTCCGCAATGTCGCCGGAACGAACCGAACCCATTGCGAGACAGCGCGCTGGCACAGTCTGACCGATATCGAGCATTGCGCGCGCCTGCGCTGCATATCTCAGGCGCTCCGCCAGCGGTGTTTCCGCATCGCCGTCGACGCCGACCATCCCCTCCCGCACCGCAACCCGTGCCAGTTCCATCTTGCCGCGATCAAGAATTGCCACCCGCAATGCGCCCGATGCCACCTTGCCATTCTTTGCAAGCACTCGGGTCAAGAACATCGGAGCGCCACCCACCCGGACTTCGACGTCCACCATATCGCCAGAGATGCCGGAAAGGTCAGGGATCGGGTTGCTGCATTCGATCGTGACAGGCGCGTCGCCGGAAACCGTCAGCATGGGTGCATTCGGGCTGGCGAGCGCGGGATTGTATAGCGCGCTGGACGGCCAGTCGGTCAGGCCCGTAAGCTCCTGAATGAACACCGTCCAGCCGACCTGATCGTGCAAACCACCGTCCGCGACAGGATCGGCAGAAAGGCCACCGGCAAACAGAATATCGCCGCGCGAGATGGCCCACCCCGCACCTTTTTTGTCCACCGAAAGCCGGGGATAGATTTGCTCGGAAAACAGCCGTTCCAGCAATTGCCAGACGAACCGGTCGGCAATCGCATCTTTCAACACGATGGCAGGCACATGCCCATCAAATGCAGGCAAGGTGATGGTTCCCAGATACACGCCTTGATGGAAAATCACGCACACCAGACGATCGGCGCTTCCCACCCCGATATCATCGATTTTCTGCGAAATATCGACGTCCGCCGCAGCGACATTCCCAAAATGACGGATCGCGGGACCGTCCCTGAAAGCGTCAGGAAATTCTCCAGCGATCAGCGAGCCGAGCAATGTCATCGTCCGATTGGCCAGACCGGTCGCGCCGGTTTTCCGTTCCAGCGCGGTGAGGAACGCGACAAGTTGCGACTCCATCTCCGGCCAGAGATCAAGCCACGCCGACCTCGGCCGACATAGCGCCAGCGGAATGGCATGGAGCAGCGTATAGGCCGGCTGCTTGCTGTCCGCGAGCGGATACCCTTCTGGCGGCAGATGATCGAGCAGCGCGGTCGCATCCCTGCCCTGCGCGATCTGGTGCCCTGCCGACAGAACGATGACGTTGATTTCCGCCGATATCTGGTGAAGCGCGTCCGCGCCGTGCTGGCGATGCGCGGGAACCGATGCATCGTTCAGCCGTGGATCACGATTGTGCCCGCGTCGGACAACCTCCAGGCAGTTGGACAGAAACGGTTCGGCATCAAACCATGTGAGGTTCGGTCGCAAACGGTAGCTGACCAGATGGGCGTTCAGCGGCACGAACTGCGCGCCGAGGCGCGCCATGCGTTGCCACAGGTCGAAATCCTCGCAGGTGGTCAGGCTTTCGTCGAACCCGCCCGCTTCGTCCAACAGGCTGCGTCTGAAGATGCAGGTATGAATGGCGATCGCGCAATAGCGCGCGAAGATCGGAAACAGATCAGCGCCATTTTCTTCGCAGCGAATGATGCTGATCGGCTGCCCCTGCGGATCGACATAGCGCCAACCGCAATGCACCGCGTCCGCATTCGGGTTGGCCGCGAGCGTCACCATCATCCGCGCCATCATATCGGGGTCGAGCAGATCGTCGGAATCGAGGAAAAGCAGCCACTCGCCATCGACATGGGCAAGCGCCGCGTTGCGGGCAGCGGCTGCGTTGCCGCGCTGCGGGCCGTCGATTACTGAGATTCGCGCGTCTTTGGCGGCGAATTCGTCGCATATCGCTCTGGTCGAATCCGTCGAGCCATCATCGACGATGGTCACCCGCCAAGCCGGTCTCGTCTGCGCAATTAGGGAATCTAGCGTTTCCGCAATCGTGTCACCGGCATTGCGCGCAGGCATGACGACCGAGATGACCGCATCGGGTCCGTCATCCCTCCCCTGCCCCGTCATTGTGCGCGCCCTTCGCGCCCCGCATGAGCGAGAGCCGCGCGACCGCCCCGCTTCTCCTGCAATAGCCGCGCGTAGAGCGCGCCATAATGCGGTGCGATATGTTGCCACGACAGCTCCAGCGCGCGCTCCCTTGCCCCCTTGGCGAGCGCGAGGCGGCGGCCTTCATCACCGGCCAACTGGCGTATAACGTCGGCATGACCATGACGCTCAGCGGGGGGCAGCAGGATCGCCCCGCGCATGTCCCCGGCATAGGCCCTGACCGACAGGATGTCGGTGGAAAGCAGCGGCAGACCGCAAGCGATCATTTCAAGCAGGCTGTTGTTGGCCGTGGAGTCGATCAGCGGCAGGAAGCCGAGGTGGCAGCTCTGGTACAGGGCGACGAGTTCGGCATCGCTCAAACCCGAATGCTGCACGACATTGGGCAGGCCCTGCAACCCCGTATCGCCCCCGGTGACGACATGAAATTCGATGGACGGGTCCGATTGCAGGGTCTCGGCAGCGGCCTTGATCGCCTGCCAGTCCCGCAACCAGTGGCCTGCGGTGATGCACCGGAACGGGCGTGGCGCGGGCGCAGTGGCGGGGCAGAAGAAATCGGTGTCGATCCCGTGCAAAATCGTGACAACCTTGTCGGGCGGCAACAGACCCTTGAAGAATGCCTCTTGTGATGGCGACACCAACACGACGGCATCAAGCTGTGCGACGACCCGCGGGTCAACGAGATCGGGAAGCAGGTCGGGCGGCTGATGATAGCTTGCAACCACCGGGATATCGTGCATCGCCCAGCGGTCGAGCCAACCGGGCAGAAATTGCACGCCATGCTCTCCATCGAGAAAATGGACGATATCGGCCCGGCCAAAAGCGCAGCCGGCAAAGGCCCGCATCTCGGCCGCAAGGTCGGAAAGCTTGTACCAGGCCATGCCGGACCGCTGCACCCGTTCGCGCACCCTGGCGCGGCGCGCCTTGCCCGGCAGCGGCAGCCCGCTGTCATCATCGTTGGCGAGATGATAGTCGACACGAAACTGGTTCGCATCCAGATGGCGCGTGAACTGGCCGATACCCGCATATCGGCCCCAGTGCGGGTAACGGGTGGCGTGAAACCTTATGGTCGACGTCTTGCTCATGCGCGCGCTTTTCCCAGCAAACCTGCAATATATCCCAGCCGGATGAACGCGAAGCAGCGCCGCTCGAACTCCTGCGGATCATCGGTACGGCGCAACAAGCGCACAACCTCTCGGGGGCTCGTGAGCAAGCCGAACAGCGCACCCACGCCCGCCTTGAGACGCGCCGCCTTGCCGGGGCGGTCGGTGATAAGCGTCATCACCGCGTCGGAAATCCCTTGCCAATAATAGCGCCGCTCAAACCATGGCTGGTTGAGGCGGGATTTGGCGGCCAGATGGCGGATCGCCATGTCAGGGCGGTAGTGGCAGCGATAGCCCCGCTCAATAATCTGCTTTTGAATGTACACATCGCCGCCCGACAGCATGTTCGTGCCGATCCGGTCGAGCCGCGCGTCGAACCCGCCAACCTCCTCGATCACCTGTCGCGGCATCGCCATGTTCGCGCCCACCAGCCATTCGACCCGCACGTCCGGAATATCCTTGGCAACCGGCGACCAATCGACGATCGTCAGGCTCAGCGATATTCCGTCGGACAGCCAGGCGGGCCTGTCGGCCTCCCACATCGGGATCACTTTGCCACCAACGACGCCGGGCATCGGCTGTTGCGAGAACGCGTCGGCGATGGCGTCAAACCAGCCCGGCTCGGCTATCGCGTCGTCATCGAAATAGGCGACGATCTCGCCGCGCGCTGCGCGCCAGCCATCGTTGCGGGCATGACACAGCCCCAGCTGCGGGGCATGCACATAGCGCAGCAAGCCGCGCTCCGACAGGCGTCTGCCGATGTCGGCTGTCGTGTCCGTCGAACAATTGTCGACCAGCAACAGCTCGTAGGACCAGCGCGTTTCGCCTTGATGGAGAATGCTGGCGATCGCGCTTGGCAAATAGCCGTCCCGGTTATGCGTACAGAGCACAATCGATATCCGGGGGGTCGCGTCGCTTCTGCCCGAAACATTGCTGGCGGCAGGCGCGAGCGTGGTATCATCAATATCCGGCATCATCGCCCCGCCTTCGTTCGACCAGCGATTTCAGCCGCCACCACGCCCATTTGCAGGCCCAGTCCGGGCGCTTGAGCGCCGTGAACACCAGTTTCGCCTGATCGCGCAGCGGCAACGCCAGAACCGATGCCATGCTGCCCACCTCATATCGGCTAATCGATCCGCCCTCGCCCGGCACAACCGATATATCGGGATAGCTGAACGCGGCGTCCGCCGGCAGGGTTGACCGGTGTGCGCCGCGCGACCGGATTTGCTCGCGCACGGCCAGATGGTGCGCCACGATCCGGTCATTGTCGCACAGGCGATGGATCGATGTCGCCGCGGCATTCCCCATTGCCTTCAGCGTTTCGGGTGGCGTTTCGACCGCGCGCCGCAACGCGACCGCGAGGCGCTGCGCCAGCGGTTCGGGGCCATCGGCCGCCAGCCAGCCTGTCTCGCCCTCGTCAATCATTTCCGCCATGCCGCCATTGCGCGACGCGAGCACCGGCAAGCCCGTGCACATCGCCTCCAGACAGGTGTTGGGGAAATTTTCCCAGCGCGATGGCACGACGCCAATGCGCGCCTTGCCCAACATCTCCAGCATCTTGCCCCGCGGTTTCGATCCATGAAAACGGAAACAATTTTTGAGATCCGCAGGGATCATGGTTGCGACCAGTTCGCCAACGCTGACCTTGCCGTCATATTCATTGTCCGACCCGATGAAGTCGAACCGCAATGACGGATGCTCCCTCGCCACGGCAACCGCGGCCTCAACAAATTCGATGACGCCCTTGCGCGGCTCCAGCCTGCCGCAGAAGGCAATGCTGCCCTCGGTCCAGACTTGTTCGTTGCGCTCAATCTTCTGGGTCGATCCCAGCGGCAATGGAATGACCTCAATGCCCCCCTCAAGGCCATAATGCGCGGTAGCCTGTTCGGCGAGATACCGGCTTGGGCACAGCCAGCCATCGGCCGAGGTGATGACGAAATCCTCCATGCGCTTCATCGGTGCATAGTCGGGTCGCGACAGGGACCAGCCATCATGTTTGAAAATGAATTCGGTCGGCGAATGCAGATGCGTGATGCACGGCGGCGTGCGTTCCGGGCCGAGGCCAAGGCCGCGCCGCAGCAGGAAATAATAGAGCGGCGCTTCCCATTCCTGCGCCTCGATTACGTCGATCTCCTGTTCCACAACAAGCCGTTCGGCAAGCCCCGCGGCAACCCAGGAAAACCACTGGCTTGGGAAGGAGGATCGCACCATAGCCCGCACGGTTTGTCCCGCGTCCTCGCCAGCGGACAGGCCGGGATGAAGCGCTGCGTCGTCCGGCGATATGCGATGGACGATCAGCCTGCCGTCGCAAAAACTCTCCGTTCGCTTGCTCGCCCCTTCCCAGCGCTCGCCGATGACGTGCACCGTCTCTCCGCGCTCTGCCAACGCGCGGGCGATGTGCGCGACATAGGTGCCGATACCACCGGGCGGGTAGACCGCCGGCGGAAATTCGCGACATAGGATCAGGTGCCTCATGGCCGCTGGCGTCCTTTTCGCGTGTAATCCTGGGCGCGCTGCCCCAGCGTCTGGATCGATCCGGCGAGGCGCAATGTGGTGCGGCTGCGCAACAGCTTTACGACGTCATATGTCGATGCACCCGCCAGACCCTCGCTCTGCCGGGACAGGCTGCGCATCAAACGATGCTCGATCTGCGCCGACAGTTCCGGCCCGAACTTCTCGATCAACGGCCTGTGATTGCGGAACAACTCCTCACGCATCACCTGGTTCTGCACATCCGACATCGTGCGCAGCAGCGAATCTTCCCGCACGCGATAATGCTGCAAGTAGCGCGGTATCGTCACAATCGGCCTGCCTGCCTCCAACAGCCGGATCGCCAGTTCCCAATCCTCGTAATTATAGCGCTGGCGCGTGTCATACCCGCCCAGATCGCGCAGCAGCTTCACCGGCGACATGCACGGCACGAAGACCGTGTTCTCGGCCAGCAGCATCGGCAGTTCGGGTTGCGGCGCATTCCAGAAACCGGTCGGCACACCATCGCCAAAGGTTTCGGACCATGCCGCAACGCCCCCGAGTTCGGGATTGTCCTGCAGAATGTCGAGCGCCAGCCGGTAAAAGTCCGGACCAATCAGATCGTCCCCGTCGAGGAATGAGATATAGGTTGCGTTCGTTTCCGCCAGCGCCCGATTCCTCGCGCCCGCGAGCCCCTGATTGCTCTGTCTGATGAGGGTAAGTGGAAGCCCTGTCGCGTTCGCCTTTTCCACGAGCATGTCGATGCTGGCCAAGGTCTTCCCATCGCGCGAACCGTCATCGATCAGCAGCAATTCGTCCGGCAGAATTGTCGACGCCCACACGCTTTCGACAGTCTCCACAACAAGCGTGCCCATTTCGTAACAGGCAACGGCAACAGCAAGCGTCGGCTTGTCCGGAGCGGCAGGATTATCGATGGGCTGTGGCACAACCGGCGCACCCTCGATACGCCGGTCGAGCAGGCCAAGCGCCACCTGCCCAAGCCGAGGGCGTTGCAGCGCACCGCGCAAAAGCCCGCCGAGCTTGTCCAACCCTCCAAGCAGCATCCGTTCCCGGTTTTCCTGACCATGGGCGCGCAGCACCGCCTCGCAAAGCGCGTGGCGGGCCTGATCCAGCACGTCAGGCTCCAGAGCATCGAGACGCAGCAGGTCATCCGCCAGCGACGCCGGCGTCATCGGCTCCGTCATCATCAGCTCAGCAGGAATATTTTCGCCGGGTGCCAAGCCTTCCGCCGCCTCGGGAGAGAGCAACACCGCCGATCCAGTAGCAAGCTCGCTCCAGATATCGGGCAGATGTTCGAACAGACTGGGGTAAATCCGCACCTTTGAACCGGAAACATGGGTCGGATCGGGCGCGTCCCACCGCCACAGGCCATCCTCGACAAGGGCCTTCGCCCAGCCACGTCCCGACCAATAACCGTGAAAATCGCGCGGCAAATTCGGCGGGAACAGCATGTTGCGGCCAGAACATTCCAGCGGACGCGACAACCGTTCGCCACGCTGGTGCAAGATACGCACCGCATCGAGCGCCAACAGCGATCCCGCAGCACCCTGCATCGGCTCCTCAAGAACGAAGCGGACCGGCCCGCCGGATGGCCCGGCATCCCGCGCCGCCGCGATATCCTCCAGCACATCGCCGTCGATACGCCGGGGAAGCGACGCGACGACGTTCTCCCGACCGGTCTTTTGCACGCGCGCTTCGCTCCTGGAGCCAAAGCACAGGGCGAGATCGGCCAGCCCGAGCGACACGTCCTCCATCTGGCGGCGGGTGATCGCCGAACGCCGCCACAGACCTTCGCCATTGGCTTGCTGGCGATCCAGCGACGTACCTGTGACGACGACCGCCATCGGGATATCGCCCAGCCCTGCCCCTGTCGCCCGCGACATTTGCGCCACATATCCCAGCCCGCCGAAGTGCGGGAACAAGATGGCGTCTATGGGATCGCGATCATGCAGTTTTTCGATGAAGGCATTGAGCGCGTATGACAGCAGGAAAAGTGGGTCACTCTCGGCAAGCAGCCCGTTGCTGAGCGGGCTCAAACGTCCGGCAATCGGCGTCCCGTCGTCCGGATTGATGCAGGGGATCGCCTGACGGTCAATGCCGGCAACCCCGTGGTCGGACATGCCATCGCCTGTCAGGGGATGGTCCACTGGCTTTGTCGCGGGATAGGTGACCCATCTGGCGAAGCTGGTTTTCGATGCCTCGGCACGAACCCATTCGGACCAATCCAGCACCGTGATACGGACGCCAAGGCGGTCGGCAATATCCTCAACCGGCAGGCCAAGCGCTGCCGTCGCGCGGATCTCGCGCGGGTCGTCGGTCAGATGCTCCAGAAACCCGGCATAGGCATCGACGACTACAAGATGACCCTTATCTGCGTCCGCATCTTTTGACATGGCACCTGCTACCGAGAATATCGTCGCCAAGGGTCTTCGCTCGCTTCCGCTTCTTATCGATCATTTGCGATGAAAGTAGAAGGATCGAATTGGCCGATCATGATTGTCATTCTATCTAAGAAGAGAAGGTTTATTTTGTTTGAATTCGCGGCGCGCCAGCGCCTTTTTATATTGTTTCATGGGGCGGTTAAACGACCGATCTCTTTCCCCTAACGACCATTGCCGCGCGGCTTACAATTCCGTCGCTCAGTCTGATGATGAACTCGACGAAACGCGCGAGCGGCGTTTTGATGATCTCATAGGCAAAAGCGTGCACCACAATGACACTGCTCAGAATGGCCACGAACAAGAATATGCTCTCCTGCTCAGGCAACTGACGCGCCGTCAACGGATACAACACCGCGATGATCCACCCATGCATGACCAGCATCTTCATCGACCGTTGCCCGAAATAGCGGGCCACATTACCCGCGAGCGAGCCCAATGACATTGACGAAAGCCACAAAAGGAAAACCAGAAACAGCAGCTGTTGAACAAGATATAGCGGCAGAATGCCGTATTCGCCGATCGTCGGCTGAGCGACGAAATCCAGACCACAGCTCATACACAGCGGATTACCCAGCAATCCGGGCCGGTTAACCCAACCGATGCCAACAGACAAAATCAGGCAAGGCAGCGCCGTAAACCAGTGAATGGATAGCTTATCCGGCAGGTGCATTCCGCAAAGCAAAAAGAGGAAGGCAAACGGCCAGTTGCTCCACTGGTAGATGTCCGGCAGCCCCAACCGGGTCGCCGCAGCCATCATTGCCGCCGTAATGGCGGCCAGTACAATGAACCATTTCTTCGACCGTTCGAACATCCACGCATAAATCCGCGCCGCCGCCAGGGCTAGAAAGAACCAGGCGATGAAATTGGCGTGGCCAACCCCGGTGATCAGCGGCATCACGAGATCGCTCAGAAATTCCCGGTTGGGCTTCTGATAAAAGAGGTACTGCCTTAGCACCTCGGCGATCAGATGCGATGCATGGGCAAGCAACACCAGCATGAGCGATTGTCGCAGCAGCGTGGGCACGTCCTTACGCCCCAGATTCCTGCTCGACATTCCGCTCAGAAAGAAAAAAGCTGCGACATTCGGGGCCAGCAGCTTGATCAATATGGCAGCGCTTATGAACTTGTGCGGATCGAGCATCGCCAAAATCGTGTAGAGCGCATGGACGCAAAACACGCCGAGCAGAAGATATCCTCGACCGATATTCGCAGACTGTTGCGTCGATATACTCATCGATCTCCTGCGACATCTTCGGGATGGGCAGAATGGCGAACGGTGACGTCGGGACTAAAGAAGGCGTTTCGATGCAACATGGGTCAGGGGGTGTCTCTGACAGCGCCGTCCCGCATATGCAACACCACGTCGGATGCCCCTGCGTCGGTCGGGCCGCCGTTGCGTCCAGAATGGACGAGATAGTCGAACGGATATTTCCCCTCGAAGCAGACGCCGCTGAGGTGCGGGAGAACATCGCTTGCCGGGACCACTGCGCGCGACAAAGCCCTCCACTGCGTCACCAACCAGCGCCGGTGCGCGTCACGCAGCAGCGGGTTAGTGAACCAGAACGGATTGAGCGCATAGGCCTTGAACAAATGGCCGATAAAGCGTCCGAACATTTTGTTGCGGGCATAGGCCGGCAAAAGCCAGGCCGCCATCATCGTGCGCGCGTCCGCGAGAGCGCGTCTTGAAACATCGGGCATTTCCCGGCCGATTTCATGGATCACGGCGAGTACCGCACGATGTTGGCGTTGGGGGCGACTTTGCGACATGCTGCCAGCGGTAATGCGATACCCGGTCAGCAGGCGTTCGATCATGATCGGCTCGCCCAGTTTGGCAAGGTGCAGGATCAGCTTCCAATCTTCCGCTCCGGGCAAGCCGCGCTTGCCCAATGCAACATCATAGCCCCCTACCCGCAAAATCAGATCTTTCCTGTACACAGCCGCGCTGCCGCATCCGACGGAATTGAGGCACAGCAATCCCAGGAAATCATGGCGCGGCGGCGCATCGGGCGGTGTGAAGGGCAACAGCCGGTCATGCTCATCTATGCGGAAAAAATAGGAAAAGGCGAATGGCGCACTGTCATCTTTTTCTAGCGCCGGAACGGTCTCTTCCAGAAACTCGGGATGCCACAGATCATCGGCGTCGATGGGCGCGACCAACGGCGCTTTCGCTTCTGAAATCCCCCTGTTGCGCGATGCGGCCAGGCCAGAATTTTCCTGCCGTACAACGCGAATGCGTGCGTCGGCCAGAAACGGCTCAAGAATATCCTCCAGGTCGTCGGTCGATCCGTCATTGACGACGATGACCTCAAAGTCTTTCAGCGTCTGATGCTGGATAGACTGGAGTGTTCGGCTGATGGACCAGGCCGAATTATAGGCGGGGATTATTACAGAAACACGCGGAGAAATCATTCCACCTGGCTCTGGAGACGGATCGCGTCGGGGTCGGGGATCGTGACCGGTGCCAGCGGTCCATGCAACCGGAAATCCTCCGCCAACATTTCAAGCCCGGCGCGCAAATCTGTTGCCGCCTGCCAGTCCAGCACCTGACGCGCGCGGTCCGGGTTGCCGCAGAAACCCGAGACGTCAAATGCACGTGGCGGTTGAATGTCGATGCCCGATCTGTGGCCGCAAATGTCGAGCGCAAGGTAAGCAAGATCGCGCAGGCTGGTCGCCACACCGGTTGTCAGGTGAACGGGCGGAAAAGTGCGCTCGCCTGCCGTCAGATGCTCCGTCGCGGCCAACAGACCGGATACGCAGTCATCCACATGGACGAAATCGAAATAATTGTCGCCGCCGGTAATGGTCAGCGCCTCTCCCGCCACAGCGCGGGCAACAAGGGCGGGGACTGCACGATCGGGGTGATCGCGGCGACCGCCATAGACGTTGGAAAGACGAAGGATAGCGGTTTGCAGGCCAGCCTCGCGGGCTGCTTCCAGCACTATTTCGGCATCGGCCTTGGACCGGCCATAGGCATTGACGGGCGCCCTCGGGTCGTCTTCCACCACCTTGTCGCGCACCGGATTGCCATAAATCTCTCGCGAGGACGCAAAAAGGAACCAGGGCTTCCGCTTGCTCGACATCGCCCCCTTCACCAGCGCCTCGGTGCCGGCGACGTTGATCCGGTGGGTTAAATCAGGCCGCAACTCACCCCACACGACCCTCGAAATGGCGGCGAGGTGGACGATGCCGTCACAATCCGCAGTCAGCTGGTCGACAAGAGCTTCGTCACATATGTCTTCCACGGCATGGGCGTCTGGACGAACTATATCAAACGGGATGACGTCATGGCCAAGCCGCGCGCATTCGCGAACGAACACGCTTCCGATCAACCCTTCACTACCCGTTACCAAAAGCCGCATGGCTATTTACAATCTCGATGATTAATCCGCCGATTCGCTGGGGCAGGATTGATGTGTTGTCTGTATCTACGGCCAACCAAAGACGCCACCTGTTTAAAGCTGTCAGATTTTGTGAAACCCTTCATGCTCGCCCATAGTCTGGGGGAGCGTACAGTTTTTATATCACTGGAACCCTTGTGAAAATTAGCGGAATTTGGCGAATTCCCCTTCGCCCGCAACTCGATTACCCTCCATAATTGGCCTGCGATTTATGCTAACGAAACTTATAATTATTATCAATAAGAAAAAATCTGCGCCGGTTTCGGCTGAAAATCAGATATTCCGAGTCCTGCAAAGGCACCCATTGTTCGATAATCGGTTGAGGCTAAAAATAACTATCAACGCGGAGCGGATTATCTCAAAGCTTCCGAAGAGCTTCGACGGGTCGCAAGGCCATTAACGGCAGCGATCCGATCAACCCGATGCCGAGCGTTATCGCGGCCCCCCCCAGCAATGTCGCCAACACCACGCTCCAGTCGGGCGCCCATCCGAATTCGAATACATGCACGATCACAAACCATGCCGCGGTCATGCCCAAACCCAGCGAGACAAGCGACAGAACCGCTGCGATCAACCCATATTCCAGCGCCTGCGTCCCCAATATCTGCCAGCGGGTCGCGCCCAATGTCTTCAGGATCACGCCGTCATAGCTGCGCGTCTGGCGCGATGCGGCGATCGCGCCGATCAGCACGGCCACACCCGCCAAGATGGTGATCGATGCCGCTGCCACGATTGCCGACGACATCTGGTCCAGCAAATCACGCACCTGCCCCAGAACATCGCCGGTATCGATGACCGAAGCACTGGGGAAGGAGGCGAGCAGACTGCGCGTTACGGCGCCTTTCTGATCGCCGCTCAAGGTGACCGTGGCAGTCAGGCTATGTGGGGCGCTTGATAGCCCGCTGGGCGAAAACACCATCACATAGTTGAAACCCATGGTGTCCCAGTTGATCTGGCGCAGCGACGCGATGCGCGCTTCGATCTCCCTGCCGAGCACACTGACCGTCAGCGTATCGCCGACATCGAGATCAAGCACTGCGGCCTGCTCGGCATCCAGTGAAACGAGCGGTGGCCCCGCATAGTCCGACGGCCACCACTCCCCCTTCACCAGTTCACTGCCTTCAGGCAGCGTCGCGCTATATGTAACGCCCCGTTCACCGCGCAGCAGGAAGGCATCGTCGGGTACATTTTCGCGGTCCGACACGCGCTGGCCACCATAGGCAACCACCGTGCCGCGTAAGGCGGGAACGATGTTGAGTTCCGCGTCGGACGCAACGCCTTTCACGATGGCACTCAGCCTGGCGCTATCACCGGAAGGGATATCGAGAACGAACAGGTCCGGGGCCTTGGCCGGCACAGTATTTTCGATCTCGCTATCAAGGCTGGTCTGGATCCCCGCCAGTGTCACGAACAGGGTCAATGCAAGCCCCAGCGCAATGACAAGCGCTGTCGTCTGCGCGCCCGGGCGATAGAGGTTGGTGAAGGCAAGGCGCAGAAACGGGCGACGCGGACGCGGCACGGCGCGCGCAATCCGACCGGCGGCAAGACCGAGGAGTGCCAGAAGGAACAGCACCGCCAGTATCGCGCCGATGACCCAGAGCGAGAAGACGACATCGCGCGCTCCCGCCAGCACGAGCGCGATCAACGACAGCGCCGAGGCACCGACTATCCAGCGGCTACGTCCGTCCCAAGCTTGTCCTGCGGGGTCGACATTCGCGCGCAGCAAAGCGGCGCCTGATACGTGCCGCGCTTTCGCCAGGGGCGGCACGGCGAAGATAAGCGCGATCAACACGCCGAAGATCATGCTGGTGACAAGAGGCAACGGATGGACATGAAAACCGGGCTGGACCGGCAGCACATCACCCGCGACGGCCAGAATGAGCGGAACGGTCAGTGCACCCACCATGACGCCCAGCGTGATGGCGATGGCGGACACGGTGCCGATCTGCAGCAGGTAGATGCGGGCAATGTCGCTGGATGCCGCCCCCAATATTTTCAGCGTTGCGATACTTTTGCGCCGCAAGGACAGGTAAGATGTGACCCCATTGTTGACGCCGATCCCTGCCACCGCGAGGGCGGTCAGCCCGATGAGCGAAAGAAACTGCCCCATGCGCCCCAGAAAGCGGCTTGTTCCGGGAGCCGCATTTTCCCGGTCATCTATATCCCAACCCGACGCCGCATAATCCCGCTCCAGCCGTTCGTGCAGCGCCACCGCGTCCGTCCCCGCCGGAAGGCGGATACGATATTTGCTTTCGAACAGGCTGCCGGGCTGGATCAGGCCAGTGCGGCGCAGCCCCTCCATGGAGACGATGGCAACCGGCCCCAGCGTGAACCCTTCGCCTACCCGGTCGGGTTCGTCGGCGATGATGTCGCTGACAATAAAGTCCGCCTCACCATACCGCAGACGGTCGCCCTGCCCAATGGAGAGCCGTTCTGAAAGCGCCTTGTCGATGAGGATTGCATCAGACGCGAGCGGGGCGCTGTAGCGTTCCTTCTCCAGCAACAATGTGCCGAACAACGGATACGCCTTGTCCACGCCCTTCAGTTCGGTCAGAACCGCATCGGGGCCATCGGCACCTGTATGCCCGATACGCCTGGCCATTGCGCGCATGCGAATTGTCTCGCTGACCCCGCCAAGCGTCGCAAACATGCGCTTGTCAGCTTCGCTCGCCTCACGCTGCGTCATCTCTATCTGGATATCGCCGCCCAGAATAACCTGACCGCGTTCAGAAATTTCGGTGGTAATCGCAGACGTCAGGCTGCCGACGGCGGCCAGCATCGCCACCCCCAGGAACAGACAAACGAACAACAGGCGCAGACCGATCAGCCGCACATGAAGATCGCGCCGGGCGATGCGCCAGCTCGACCGCCAGTCAAGATGCCCATGCGTCATTCAGCCGACCCTCTGCCCGGCGATATGACCGTCGCTGATCTCGATGATCCGGTCGCATCGTTCCGCCAGGGATTTGTCATGCGTGATAAGCATAAGCGTTGCCCGCGTTTCCTGCTGGCGTTGAAACAGCAGACCTGCAATCGCGTCTGACGTCTTGCCGTCCAGATTGCCCGTCGGTTCGTCGGCGAAAATGATCTCCGGTTCGGGCGCCATGGCGCGGGCAATGGCCACACGCTGCTGCTCCCCGCCAGAAAGCTGGGCGGGATAATGTTCAAGCCGGTGCCCCAACCCCACCTCGGCGAGTTCGCGCGCGGCCCGATCGAAAGCGTGATCATGCCCGGCAAGCTCCAGTGGGACGGCAACATTCTCCAGCGCCGTCATGGTCGGCAATAAATGGAAAGCCTGCAGGATGATTCCGACATGGCCGCGACGCGCGCGCGCCAGCGAATCTTCGTCGAGCTGGCCAAAATCGGCTCCGGCTATCGTGACCTGTCCCCCGCTGGCGCGCTCAAGGCCGGACAATACCGCCATCAGCGAAGACTTTCCCGAACCCGAAGCGCCGAGCACCGCGACGCTTTCTCCGCGCCGGATATCAAGATCAATGCCCTTCAATATTTCGACCCGCGCGTCCGATGTTCCAAGTGTAAGCGTGACATTTCGTGCCTGAACGACAATATCGGACGGGGCAGCATTGTGCGTGTGCATGAAGGGAGATGCCTGTTCGTGACGAGTAGAGGGAAGATGAGGTTCATTGCATATGGGGCGTCTGCGCTACTTGTCCAGCTAGCCACCGCGTGCGGGCCATCGAATGACAGCAGGAACGACACTGGACCGATCCCGAACGCAGGCTCAGTGAATGCGGCTGAACCGCGCGCAGCGGCGGTGGAAAATGCGCCGTTGGTTGTTGCATTCGGCGACAGCCTGTTTGCTGGATACCGGCTTTCCAGGGGAGAAGGGTTCGCACCGACACTGGAGCGGAAGCTTGCAGAACTGGGGCAACCGGCGCGCATATTCGATGCGAGCGTCTCTGGCGATACCAGCGCGGCGGGTTTGCAACGCCTGACCTATGTGCTGGACGGCCTTCCCGAAAAACCCGACCTCGTCATCGTGGGCCTTGGCAGCAATGATATGTTGCGGGGCCTCAAGCCTGATGACACCAGAAAAAACCTGACCGCAATCCTCGACGAGCTTGATCGGCGGGACATCGACGTCGTGCTCGCTGGAGCCGTCTCCGCACCCAATATGGGCCGCGACTATGCCGACGCATTCAACCCCATCTATCCCGACCTTGCCGAGCGGTATGGTTTTCCCCTTTACCCTTTCATATTGGACGGCGTCATTGGTAACGAAAAGCTTTTGCTGCCCGACGGCATGCACCCCAATGCAAAGGGCGTTGAACGAATGGTGAGCGGCATAGGGCCGGTTGTCGCGAAGGCGCTCGATAATTGATTTCCGCAATGCCCTCGCAGCGTGAGAGGTCAGGTGCCCTGAACGCCGCTCAACCCCTGCGCAGATGAACCACCGCGCGATCAAGCGCTTGCAGAAAATTTGACCTGTCGGCTTTGCCAAAGGGCGCTGGCCCGCCGATCTGATCGCCGCCTGCGCGCAGATCGGCCATGATCGCCCGCGTCGCGATGGCGCTGCCGATCGAACTGGTCGTGAACGGCTTGCCCGTGGGCGCCAGCACGCTCGCCTCCCCCTTCAGGCAACGGTCGGCCAGCAAAATATCCGCCGTCACGACAATGCTTTTCGCGTCGCAGGCTTCCGCAATCCAATCGTCGGCGGCATCGAACCCATCGCTGACAACAACCCACTCAATCAGGGCGTGGTCGGGGATGCGAATATAGCTGTTGCTCACAATGGTGACGGGTACTTCATAGCGCCACGCGACCTTGTATATCTCATCCTTGACCGGGCAGGCGTCGGCATCGACCAATATGCGGATCGCCGCCGTCATCAGTCGCGCGGGCCGCGATCAGGCCGATGTTTTCCCCTTGTGCGGCCCCTTTGCCCCCCGTGGTCCATTTGGTCCCTTCGGCCCCTTGTGCGGAGCCTTTGAAAGCGTCTTGCGATAGGGCTTCGCGCCGTGCGGTGGGGGGCCAGAACGGTTATCGCGTCGGCCGCCCTTGCGATTTTCCCGTGCGCCTTCGCGCGGGCCGCCTTCGGACAATTCGATATGAATGCCGCTTTCATCGTCACCGTCCGCAGCCGGATGAGCCGTGCGGGCCAGCGCTTCCTCAAACTTTTTGGCGATGGTGCGCGGAACCTGAAAATGGGTTTCGTTGGCCGCGATACGAATGGCGCCGATCTCATTTTTCGTGATGTGGCCACGACGGCAAAGCAGTGGCAATATCCAGCGCGGATCGGCATTCTGGCGGCGTCCGATATCCATGCGGAACCACAACGTATCCTCAAAACCCGGACGATGCCGTTCCTTCTGCGCGGCGCGGCGCGCTTCGGGGGTGTTCTCCAGCAGCTCTTCAGGTTGCGGCATGGCCGCGCGATGTGACCTGACCAGCGCCGCGGCGATATCTTCCGGGGAGCGTTCCGCCATCAGCCGCTGCGCCAAGGCACGATCTTCCTCATCATATTCCGCAGGTTGCAGCAGCACGCCGAGCAAGCGTTCGCGATCCTGCTCACGTATGGCCTCGGGCGTCGGTGCATCGATCCACTGCGCGTCAACCCTTGCCCCGCGCAGCATCGATTCCACGCGTTTGCGTCGCGGATAGGGAACGATGAGCGCCGCCGTACCCTTCTTGCCCGCGCGCCCGGTACGGCCGGAACGATGCTGCAAGGTTTCTGCATCGCGGGGAATTTCGACGTGGATGACCAGGCTCAGCGTCGGTAGGTCGATGCCGCGCGCGGCGACATCGGTGGCAACGCAAACACGCGCACGCTTGTCGCGCAGCGCCTGCAACGCGTGGTTGCGTTCCGACTGCGAATGTTCGCCGGACAAGGCGACCACGCTGAACCCGCGTTCCTGCAAGGTAGCATGCAGACGACGAACACTATCGCGCGTACCGCAGAACAGCATCGCGGTTTCCGCCTCGTGGAAGCGCAAAATGTTCACCACCACATGTTCGATTTCCGAAGGCGATACGGTGACCGCCTGATAGGTGATGTCGCCGTGCCCACGATCTTCGCCAATGGTGGAGATGCGCAGCGCGTCACGCTGATACCGCTTGGCAAGCGAAACGATCGGCTTGGGCATGGTCGCCGAAAACAACAAAGTGCGCCGCTGCTCAGGCGTTGCGTCCAAGATTTCCTCGAGGTCCTCACGAAAGCCCATGTCGAGCATCTCGTCAGCCTCGTCGAGAACGACTGCCTTCAGGTCGGATAGGTCGAGCGCGCCGCGTTCCAGATGATCGCGCAGCCGTCCCGGCGTGCCGACGACGATATGTGCGCCCTGACTAAGCGCGCGTCGCTCCTTGGACGGGTCCATGCCGCCGACGCAGGTGGCGATACGCGCGCCGGCCTTGCCATAAAGCCAGATCAGTTCCCGGCTGACCTGCAACGCCAGTTCGCGCGTGGGCGCGATGATCAGCGCCTGCGGAAGCTGCGCCCGTTGCGTCGCCCCGTCCTCGCCCAGAAGATCACCGGCCATGGCCAGCCCAAAGGCAACGGTCTTGCCCGATCCGGTCTGCGCGGAAACCAGCAGGTCGCGTCCATGGGCGTCGGGCTCCAACACAGCGGCCTGAACCGGCGTCGGGGCAGAATAGCCACGTTCAACAAGGGCTTGGCCGATCACCGGCGGAACAGAAGAAAAAGGCATATCTCTCGCAAATCTATGAGGCCGCTCAGGCGGCGATTAAAAAGTATCAGAGCGCTTGCCCGGCCGCCCAACCGCTGGCCCAGGCCCATTGAAAATTATAGCCGCCCAGCCAGCCGGTAACGTCGACGGCCTCTCCAACCGCATATAATCCCGGAACGCGCTTGGCTTCCATCGTCTTGGAAGAAAGCTCGGCAGTACTGATTCCGCCCGCCGTAACCTCCGCCTTGGCGAAGCCCTCGGTCCCATTGGGGAAAAATTGCCAATCCGCCAGTCTTTTTTCAATTTCGGTCAATTTGCGGTCCGGCAAATTGCCAAGATCGCCCTCCGCATCCAGGCGGTCTGCAAGCGTCACCGCCAGCCTATCGGGCAGCGCCTCGCGCAATGTAGCGCGCAGCGTCGCGCGCGGTTTTTCACGCTTTGCAGCGATCAGCCAGCCTGTATCCCGGTCCGGCAGAAAGTCGATGCCAACCGCTTCGCCACGCCGCCAATAAGAAGACGCCTGCAATATGGCAGGGCCGGACAGACCGCGATGCGTAAACAGCGCCGCCTCCCGAAAACGCGCCTTGCCCGCGCGCGCGACAACTTCGCTGGCCACACCCGACAGTTCGCGGAACAATATGTCGTCGCCGCCCAATGTCAGCGGCACGAGCGCAGGGCGCGGCTCCACGATTTTCAAGCCGAAGCGGCGCGCCAGGTCATAGGCGAAACCGGTCGCACCCATTTTGGGAATGGACGGCCCGCCGGTTGCAATTACCAACGCTGACGCCGCGACCTCCCTTTCCGACAGCGCGACACGAAACTGTCCGTCGATCAGTTCGACCGTATCCACCGTCTGCCCACAGACCAGATCGGCGCCGCCCTTCGCACATTCATCGCACAGCATCTCGACAATCTGCCGCGCCGAACCATCGCAAAAAAGCTGGCCCAGCGTCTTTTCATGCCAGGCGATGCCATAACGGTTGACTAGCCCGAGAAAATCCTGCGGCGTGTATCGGCTCAACGCAGACCGCGCAAAATGCGGATTGGCCGACACATATCGGTCGGGCGCGGTGTGGATGTTGGTGAAATTGCACCGCCCGCCGCCGGAAATCAGGATCTTGCGACCAGGCTCCTGCGACTTTTCGATCACCAGAACGCGGCGACCGCGCTGCCCGGCGACGGCGGCGCACATCATGCCAGCGGCGCCCGCACCCAGAATGATGGCATCATAGTGTGGAGGTGTCATCGACTGCCCGGTTGCGCTCAGTGACGCTTTGCGATGGTCAGGCCATCCTGCTTGGCGCGGGCCTTCACCGATTCCTCGCTGCGGGTCAGTGCCTTCGCAATTGCCTTCAGCGCCATACCTTTTTTCGCGAGCGTGTGCAGCTTGTCGATCTCCTGCGCCGTCCAGGGTTGCTTGTGGCGTTCGAACCTGTCCTTCACGCGGCCTTCTCCTCTTGTGCGAGCTGTTCGACAGCCTCGCTCGCCTCCAGCCAGACCTGCTCGGCAGCCTCAATCTGTTTTTCGACGTCGGCGCGACGCTTCATCAGGTCGGTCATGGTCAGCTCGGCGAGCTCCGGCCCCGCAGAAGACGGATCGAACATCGCGCGGTCGATCGCGCTGCGTTGATCGGTCAGGCGCGTCATCTCCTTTTCCGCCTCGCCCGCGCGTTTGCGCAGCGCATTGCCCTTTTGCCGGGCCTCGGCGGCGGCGCGCTTGTCGGCCTTGCGATCGGCCTTGCTCCCACCACCTGATCCGCCGGCGCCAGCAGTCGGTCCGCGTCCCAGCACAAAATCGGTATAATCCTCCAGCGACCCGTCATAGGGCACCGCCTGCCCATCATCGACCAGCACCAACCGGTCGGCAACGAGCTCAACCATATGCCGGTCATGGCTGACGATCACCACTGCGCCGGTATAGCTGTTGAGCGCCTGCACCAGCGCCTCCCGCGAATCGACATCGAGGTGGTTTGTCGGTTCGTCGAGGATCAGCAAATGCGGCGCATTGCGGGTGATGAGCGCCAGCGCCAATCGCGCGCGCTCCCCGCCCGAAAGCGACCCGACCTTCTGCGTTGCGCGCTCCCCCGAAAAACCGAACCGGCCAAGCTGCCCGCGCACTGCCCCCGGCGTCGCGCCCTTCATCTGCCGCGTCATATGCTCGAGCGGCGTATCGGCCACGTCCAGTTCTTCCACCTGATATTGCGTGAAATAGCCGACGCTCATCTTCCCCGATGCGGCCATATCCCCTTCCATTGGCGCGAGCTGCGCCGCCAGCAGGCGGGCAAGCGTGGTTTTGCCGTTACCGTTCTTGCCAAGCAGCGCGATGCGGTCATCGGGGTCGATCCGGAGGTTGAGTCGCTGAAGGATAGGCTTTTCGTCATAGCCGACCGCCGCCATGTCGAGCGTGATCAGCGGCGGGCGCAAGGGTTGCGGGTCGGGGAACACGAAGGACAGGCTTGGGTCTTCCAGCGCCGCCGCAATGGGCTGCATCCGCGCCAGCGCCTTGGCACGAGATTGCGCCTGCTTGGCCGTGCTGGCGCGAGCGCTGTTGCGCGCGACATAGTCCTGCAGCTTGGCGCGCTCTGCATCCTGCTTTTCCTTGGCCGCCGCGAGTTGTGCGAGGCGTTCCGCCCGCTGCCGCTCAAACGCATCATAGCCGCCGGGATAGAGTGTTACACGCCCCTGTTCCAGATGCAGGATATGATCGACGACATTGTTGAGCAGATCGCGCTCATGGCTGATGACAAGAACAGTCGAACGATAGCTCTTGAGGAAATTCTCCAGCCACAGGCTCGCCTCCAGATCGAGGTGGTTGGAGGGTTCGTCGAGCAGCAGCACGTCGGGCGCCGAGAATAGCAGTGCGCCTAGCGCAACGCGCATTTTCCACCCACCGGAATAACTATCGAGCGGGCGTTGCTGCATCTCTTCATCAAAGCCGAGCCCGGTAAGAATGCGCCCGGCGCGCGCGGGCGCGGTATAGGCATCGATGGCGATCAACCGGTCATGCACATCGCCCAGCCGATCCGGGTCGGTGCATGTTTCACTTTCGACGAGCAGCGCGGCGCGCTCGACATCTGCGGCCAGCACGGTTTCGAACGGCGTCGCTGTCCCGCGCGGAGCCTCCTGCGCTATATAGCCCAGACGCGTGCCGCGCGGCATGTCGACGCTGCCGCCGTCGGGCTCAATCTCACCGATGATCGCCTTCATCAGCGTCGACTTGCCCGCGCCATTGCGCCCTATCAGGCCGACGCGCGACCCGGGCGGCAGCGCAGCGCTTGCGCGGTCAAGAATCGTATGGCCGCCAAGACGGACAAGGATATCGTTGATTGTCAGCATCGCGCGCGCCTAGCACAGCACGGCCATAAATGGACGTCCCTTTTTTGCTTTCGTATCGGCCGCAAAAGGATAAAGTCGGCCGATGGACTTTGACGACCTTGTTTTTCGCTATTTCGGGCAGAAGGATATCGACACCCTGCCCGCCTCCGCACTGACCGCAGGGATAGACCGCATGCGCGTCGATTTCGGGCTGGAAAAGAACAGCGGGCGCCGCTTTGGGCTGTGGGCGCTGCTCTATATGCTGGGCAGCGCGCCGGACCTGGATGTGGCATTCACTGACGAGGAAGACCGAGAGGCTGCGCGCGATTTCATGGACATGGTCGACGCAATGAACTGACGGCGCGACCGTTTGCCCGATTAGGCCAGTGTCCCTTCCTCGACGCGCGCGATCGCGTCGAGAAAAGCCTGCCCATACTCCGTGCGCTTGCGCTCTCCGACCCCCGAAATATTCGCCAGATCACCTAGAGCGCGGGGCCTCTTTTTCGCCATTTCGCGCAAGGTGCTGTCGTGGAAAATCACATAGGGCGGCACCCCTGCCTCCATCGCGAGATCACGGCGACAGGCGCGCAATGCCTCAAACAGCGGATCGCCTATCGGGTTGGCATCTCCATTGCGTTTCCCACGCCTGGGCCGCGCGGGCGGCAGCGCCAGCGAGACCGGCTCCTCCCCACGCAAAAACGCGCGGGCGGCAGGTCCGAACATCAGCCCGCCATGCTCGTTGGTTTCCAGCGCATCGCGCACCATCAATGCGCGCGACACGGGTTTCAGCAACGCCACCTCCTCGCCCTCAACGATGCCATATACCGACAGCCGGTCATGCTGCCGCTGCACGATCCTGTCATTGCTTTTGCCCGTCAGCACCGCTTCGATATGCCCCATGCCAAAGCTCTGACCCGTGCGATAAACGGCGGACAACAGCTTCTGCGCGGTTTGCGTCGCATCCACGCTGGCGGGCGGCGAAAGGCAATTGTCGCAATTGCCGCACGATGGCGGCGGGTCTTCGCCGAAATGACGCAGCAGCACCGCGCGGCGGCATCCCGCCGTTTCCACCAGCGCGCCCAGCGCCGCGATGCGTGCGCGCTCGCCCTGCTGGCGCGAAACATCGACCTCGGCAATGCGGTTGCGGGCGCGCACGAAATCTTCCGCACCCCACAACAATGTCGCCACGGCGGGATCGCCATCACGCCCCGCCCGTCCGCTTTCCTGATAATAGCTCTCGATCGATTTCGGCAGCCCGGCATGCACGACAAAGCGCACGTCAGGCTTGTCGATCCCCATGCCGAAGGCGACGGTCGCGACCATTACCATGTCCTCGCTCGCCATGAAGGCCGCCTGATGGCTTGCCCGCACTTCTGGCGCGAGCCCCGCATGGTATGGCAACACCTTCCGCCCGTTCTGCGCCAGACCAGCGGCGAGCTGCTCTGTCGCCGCCCGTGTCTGCGCATAGACGATGCCGGGGCCGGGATTGGACGCCAATATATCGCCAATCTGCCGCTTCAACCCGTCGCGCGGGTGCATGGCATAGCGAATATTCGGCCTGTCGAAGCGGGAAATGATCAATCCGTCCTCGCCAATGCCGAGCTGTACCAGGATATCGCGACGCGTATGCGCATCCGCCGTTGCTGTCAGAGCCAAGCGCGGCACATCGGCAAAATGATCGAGCAGCGGGCGAAGCAGGCGATAGTCAGGCCGGAAATCATGCCCCCACTCCGACACGCAATGCGCTTCGTCAATTGCAAAAAGGCATATGCGCGAACGTTGGAGCAGAGCGCGAAACCCCTCTCCGCTGGCGCGTTCCGGCGCGACATACAGCAGGTCGAGATCACCCGCGACAAGCCGGTCCTGCGTTTCACGCCAATCCCCGTCCACGGAGGTCAGGCTCGCCGCGCGAATGCCGAGCGCGCGGGCCGAACGCAACTGGTCGTGCATGAGTGCGATCAACGGCGAAATGACGACGCAGCATCCCGCCCGGGCCACGGCAGGCAATTGATAGCACAGCGATTTTCCCGCACCGGTCGGCATCACCGCCAGCGTGCTCTTGTCGGCCAGAACCCGGTCGATCACCCGCCCCTGAACACCGCGAAAGGATTCAAATCCGAAAACGTCATGCAGTAATTGGGCGGGATCCGAAGACATCATCGCCTGCTATAAGAGGAGGACGGCACGAACGCAAAAATCTGGCGTCCCACCGCGAGCATCTGTCCGCCAGCCTGAACCGTCATGTCGAGACGGTCTCCCCTGTCCCTGAGGCTGGACCTTGAAGGCGGGTCCGAAATCCCGGTCAACGTCATTTCCTCCCTGTCATTCACCCCCTGATCCTCATTAGCGGTTACTCCGATAAACATAGCCTATCCTCAGCCATTTCCACCACACAGATGGCTGCCAGCACAATCATCGCTTCGGTGTCCCTCGCACAATAGGCTTTCAGTGCAGCCTCGATCACAGCCCTGCGACCATCATCGGTTTCCGGTGCGATCGCTTCCATATACGCCATCTACGCATTGCCGCCATCCTTCACTTCTAGGCCAGCATAGTCCAGATCGCGCGCAACTGTCGGCAGGAACCATCGCGGCGAGCCCCTCAGCACAGGTCCGGTGCGGGTCAATCCCGTCGAGAATCAGAAATTCGCGGTGATCAATCGCGCCGTCCTGGGCCTTTACATGCGCCGAGAACTGGAACGGCACTCGCTTGTAGGGCCTAGTGCCGATCCATCTAGGCAACCGCAAATCCCATGGTCTCGAAATCCATCCAGGTGCGCGGGAATGCCCACGCATCGATGGCGGATCGGGCACCAGCAACATCATGATGGGGTTCCCCGTGATGGTGACTTGATGGACGCGCCTGTGGACGGCACTCGTCAGGTCGGCGGGATCAACGGTCGTTTTGCACCAACGTTTTGCCCGCATTCCATCGATGCCGTTCATGTATGGCGGGGTCGAGGTCTGAATCTCCCATGGCCGGAATTAGCCAGGTGGTTAACGATTGGATGACGCCCAGATCGATTGGTAGTCGAACTATTCAGGTTCTCATTCAATCCGCAGTGCAAAATTTTTCGATATGTATTGCTAATGAAAATGACTCGCATTAGTAGATGATCGGTCTAACAGCAATTTGAAGAGGCCTTCATGACTGCCACGCGCATTACACTCCTTGTCTGCACCGCACTCGCGAGCGGCCAGGTCCAGGCCGAGGAGACCGCGCCGGCGGGAGGGGATAGCCAGGATCTGATCGTCGTTACCGGCTTTGCGGGAACGAAGACCGATACCGCCCTGGTGGAGCTACCCCAACCGGTCAAGGTTATCACCGCCGACCAATATCAGGCTCAGGGGGCCATCAGCATCAGCGATACGGTGAAATATGCCGCCGGCGTGCTTGCCAACCCCTATGGCCGCGACACACGCGTCGACGGGTTCAACGTGCGCGGGATTGACGCGCTGCAGTTTCGCGACGGCATGCGCGACATTTTCTCCTATTATGCCAGCATCACGTCCGACCCCTATAATTTCGAGCGCGTTGAGATTGTGCGCGGCCCGGCGTCGGTACTATTCGGGCAGGGGTCGATCGGCGGCCTTGTCAACCTTGTATCGAAGAGCCCCGATTTCCAGACACGTGGCGAACTGAGCGCGATCTATGGCAGCTATGACCGCAAGGAGCTGTTGGGCGATATAAACTATGCAATGTCGGATACGCTCGCGGTGCGCGCGGTCGGACGGCTACGCGACTCCGGTACATTTGTGAAACATGTCCCGGACGACCGCGTGATGTTCGCCCCCTCGCTCCGCTGGAAACCGACACCCGACACCGATGTCGTGCTGACAGGCCTCTATCAGGAGGATGACAGCGGATCGACATCGCAGTTCCTTCCCATTGTAGGCACCTTCCGCCCAAACCCCGGCGCGCCGGGACAGCTTGACCGTTTCACCTTCGTCGGCAAGCCCGGGTGGGATCGCTATGCGGGCAGGTCGGTGCAGGGTATGGGCAGTGTTACGCACCACTTCTCGGACGCGGTGCGGCTCAGCCTCAAGGCGCGATACATCGACAGCGACCTCGAATATTTCACCCACTATACGAACAGCTATTCGAACCCCACCGACCCCTTCGCGCCCGACCGTCGCACCATCGGCCTCTACGCCGATGCCAGCGATGCGCGAATGAACGTCTTTTCGACCGACAATAATCTCCAGTTCACTTTCAACACCGGCGACAATATCGAGCACAAGCTGCTCGTAGGTCTCGATTACAGCTGGAACAAGGTTGGCAAGCGCGGCGTGTTCGGTGTCGAGGCCATCGACCTCTACGACATCGATTCTGATGCGCTGCTGACCTACGACCCCAGTGGCCCGTTCGCATATGATTCGCAGAAACAGCTTGGCATTTATGTGCAGGACCAGATTCGGTTCTTTGACCGTGTCTCGGTGGTGCTGGGTGCACGACGTGACCGCGTGACCTCGTCTGCGGGCAGCACGGACAACGCCACCACCTTCCGCGCCGGCATCATCGGTGAGATCGGTGCAGGCTTTTCGCCTTTTTTCAGTTATACAGAGAGCTTCCTGCCGATTGCGGGCTCGCTCACCGACGTCAACGGCGATATCGGCAACCCCTTCAAACCGCAGACCGGCACACAGTTCGAAGCGGGCGTCAAATGGCAGCCCGAGCCGGGCACGCTGGTTACGGTCACCGCTTTCCACGTCAAGGAGCGCAACCGCGTCCTCTACGGCGAAGGCAGCTCGACCACCCAGTCCGGCGAATTGACAACCAAGGGCATCGAAGTCGAGGCGAGCCACACGCTTCCCGGCAATTTCGAGCTGCTCGCCAACTACGGCTACAACAAGCTGCGTTCGGAAACCAACACCGACCTAGACTATCTGCCACGCCACATCGCCTCGATCTGGTCCACCAAGACTTTCGGCTTGGCGGGCGAGGCACGGCTGCGCCTTGGTGCCGGCGTCGTCTATACGGGCAAGCGGCGCTCGGATGGCCCAGCGTGGAACATCACCACACCCAGCAACACCACGGTCGACGCGCTTGCCGAGATCAGGTGGGAAAATTGGCGGGTCGCGGTCAATGCCACCAACCTGCTCAACAACAAGTTTTTCGCCTCCTGCCTGGCGCGTGGCGACTGTTTCATGGGCGCACCGCGCAATGTCATGGCAACCGTCAGCTATAGCTTCCGGTGAGCGCCGCCGCGCCTCCCATATGGGTCGGCGCAGCGGTGATGATTGCCGCTGTGCTGCAACTCCGCCATTCATGGGGTCTACCGCGCCGTTCGGCGGTGCAGAACGCAATCGCCTGGGGGGTGATGCTGATCGGCACCGCGCTCGCTCTCGTCGGCGAGGGTGCTTGGGGACTCGCGGTGGCCGCGCTTTGCAGCATGGCCACCGCCGCCTTGCTGATCGCGTACGAGGGCTGGACATCACCGCGCGGCAAGGCACGCGCATCCAATCGCCGTGCTCATATGCTTTGCGACCAGCGCGAGCCGTACCATATCGGTCGTCGCCTGTTCACTTTCGTTCTCACGGTTCCCATAGGCTTTGGGACTTCGCTCCTCACCGCGCTCGGCGCACGCGCGGTCGCTGGCATGGCGGGGTGGAGTGACGCCGACGGCAATATAATGGCGTTGCTTCTGCTCCCCGTCTTCTGGGGCTTTCTCATCTTCTGGCTGCTTATGCGACCGAACCGCCGGGGACAGTTCGCGTGGCTTGCCACACCCGCAGCGGCCGGTCTTGCATTGATCTGGGTGGGAGGCGTCCTGTGAGCACCACCTTCGCCAAAGACAGCGTACAGCGCGCGCTGTCAGCGCATGCAGCGATCGGCCTGCTCGCCTCGGCATTGCTCTATCTCATCTGCCTGACCGGAACCGTCGTCGTCTTCTATCAGGAATGGCAGCGCATCGAACAGCCCGACGCCCCGGAAATAGCTGCGATTTCCCCTGATGCCGTTCAGCGCGCCGTCAAAGCGGTGCTCGCAACCGAGAAGGCCAAGACCCCGACCACCCATCTTTACGTCCATATACCGGTCAAGGAACTGCCGCGTGCGACAATCACCACCGACCATCAGGCAGTGCATGTCGACACCAACGGCAACATTGTTGGGCCAGAAGAAAACGCCTGGTCAGAATTCCTGCTTGGCCTGCACTACGCGCTTAACCTGCCCGGGCTGATCGGCATGACTATCGTCGGCATCTTCGGTGTGATGATCCTCGCACTGTCGCTGTCGGGCGTCATCGCCCACCCACGCATCTTCCGTGATGCCTTCCGCCTGCGCGCGCGAGACAATGAGGGTGTCGGCCTCACCGACTGGCACAACCGGCTCGGCGTCTGGACCCTGCCCTTCTCTCTTGCGATAGCGCTCACCGGTTCGATGATCGGGCTCGGCGTGGTTGGGGCCAATGGTCTCGCCGCCGCCTTTTACCAGCACGACATCGAAGCCGCCTATGCCCCAATCTTCGGCAAAGAGGCCCAACCTGACGCCCGGGCCGCACCACTCGCCGATGTGGCCGCGCCGCTCACCTGGATTGCGCAAAACCAGCCGGAGCTGCGCCCTACATATATCATACTCCACGACCCCGGCACGCGTGGACAGCATGTGCAGCTGATTGCGGAACATCCGCAACGCCTCATCTACGGGGAAACCTATGAATTTGGAGCCAACGGGCGCTATCTTGGAAAGGTTGGCCTGTCTGATGGACATCTCGGACAACAGCTCGCGGCCTCGGCCTATAATCTCCATTTCGGAAATTATGGCGGCCTTCCGGTCAAGATTGCCTATTGCGCCTTCGGGTTCGCGCTAACCGTCGTTGTCGCCACGGGCACGTCGATCTGGCTCGGCAAACGCGAAAGACGCGGCCTCAATAATCCGCGGCTGCGCAGCCTGTGGGATGCGGTATTATGGGGCGTGCCGCTCGCTTTGACGATGACCTTTATCGCGCGGGTAATCGTCGGCAACGCCGCGTCACTAAGTGCGATTTTCTGGTCCCTTTGGGTGCTGATCATACTCGCCGCCGCTTTCCACCCCCACCCCCGACCGAATCGGTTGCTGCAAGGACTTTTCGCCGCCAGCCTGCTGGCCTGCCCGATGGCAGTGCTTCTGGGATAATGCCCTTTATTGGGAAATGGGTCGCCAGTATGGTGGTTTGCAATACGCGTCATTATAACTGCTAGGACGAGAGCGTATTTCAAATCCACAAAGCACACTAGAATCATATAGTTTCTAGTGACCCTGATGAATCTGCAGTTCGTTCCCCGCTATCGGCACAATGAGACAAACTTAAGATTCGGGTTGCTAGTAGGGCTGTTCTACGCGAACCAAAGCATTCAAGAATGCCTGCAAGTCATTCAGTCCCCAGAAGATTTCGAAGCTTGACGGGACGCTTTTCCATGAACCCTGCCCTGCAATTCAAAAACGATACTCTCGTGCGGTTAGGTCGGTTTTTGAAGGCGCTGTCGCAGTGTGCTCCCAGCCAAGATGGCGGATGGAATGATCGTTAAAATGGAAGAATGATCCGTCACTCAGACCTTGCCGCCTTCATGCGGTAAAATATCCCGCTTTCGTCATATCCGGTAAGTTCAAGAACACCGCTCAGCACGATAGTCTTGCGCTCGTTAAGCTGAAACGGAGCGTCGGCGTAGACTTCTATGAACTGGTTGGGCAGCGCGTGAAAATGGAAAGGACAGCCAGGCGGATAGGCCAGCAGCACGAAATGTGTCTGCCTGGTTCCGGGCTTGATTGCCTGCATCCAGCCCGCCATCGTAATGCGTTTGCCTGCCAGCGCCTTCACCTGCTGCGTGAAGACAGGTTTGGAATAAATATAGCCATCGTAACCCCAGTTCATCGATGATGAGGAGCTTGTATCCGGCCATTTGCTTGTGGAGGCGCAGAAGGCGGCGTTCGTCGCGTGCCTCCATCATCGCGCTGACCAGCGCGGACGCGGTGGTGAAGCCGACCGTCAGGCCCTTCTGGCAGGCGGCAAGGCCGAGGCCGATCGCCACATGGGTCTTGCCGGTTCCCGAGGGACCAAGGGCTATGACGTTCTCGCGGCGGTTGATCCAGTCGCAGCGTGCCAGTTCCAGCACCTGCATCTTGTTGAGCTTGGGGATCGCGGCAAAGTCGAAGCTGTCGAGGCTCTTGGCGGCCGGGAACTTCGCAGCCTTGATCCGGCGCTCGACCATCCGGCGTTCCCGGTCGATCAGCTCCAGTTCGACAAGCCGGGCAAGGTAGCGGACGTGATCTGCGCCCTCGGCCGCGCATCGCCGGGCCAGCTTGTCATGCTCGCGCAGGAAGGTTGGTAGCTTGAGCGTCTTGAGGTGGCTGGCCAGTAACAGCTCGGGGGACGGACTGCTCATGCCGCATCCTTCGCATCGCCCGAGAGCAACTGCATGTAGGAGCGCGCCGATGTCGTCTCCACCCTGGCTCTGGGCAGATAGGGATAGATCGCCATGTCCAATCGGGGTGGTCGGCGCTCCACCCGGCACAGCAGGAGATGCTTCACGGCATCAAAGCCGATCGCCCCGATATCGAGAGCCTGCTTTACGGCCGCATGCAGATCGGCAAGCGTGAAGCTCTCCAGCAGACGCAGCACCTGCACATACTCGCGCCGACCATGCTTGCCCATACGAGCTTCCATGAGGCGGCGCAGCGTTGCAAACGCTTCGGGCAGGTGCCAGCCTTGCAGGGGCGCTGCCTGATCGAGCGCATTGATCTTCTGTTCGATCAGGGGAAGGTAATGGATGGGATCGAAGATCACGTCCTCGCGCTCGTAGCTGCGCACATGACGGGCAATGACCTCGCCCCGGCAGCCGATCACCACCTCGCCGACATAGCCCCGGATCCATACCTCCTGATGGCCGAAGCGCACCGGCACCGAGTAATCATTGGTCCGGTAACGCACCAGCGCCTGCGACGAGACCTGGCCGCTGGTCTGGTCACAAGCCTCGAACGGGGCAGCCGGCAGTTCCTGCATCGCCGCCAGATCGCGCTTCAGCCTCTCGCCGATCGTCTCGCTCTCGCCCCGCAGCCGGTCGTTCTGACGCTTGCGGCATTGCTCCTCGAGCCACAGGTTGAACGCCTCCCACGTCGCGAACCGGGGGATCGGCACCATGAAGTTGCGGCGAGCATAACCGACCAGCCCTTCAACACTGCCTTTGTCGTTCCCCCTGCCGGGACGGCCGTAACGATCGCGGATCAGGTAATGCGACAGGAAGCCGCTGAACAGCCGGGCGCGCTGCCTCGTGCCGTCGGGCAGGATCTTCGAGACCAGGCAGCGGTCGTTATCGTAGACGATCGACAGCGGCACCGCGCCGAAAAACGCGAAGGCGTGCACGTGGCCGTCCATCCATGCCTCGGCAACGGCAGCGGGATAGGCGCGCACGTAGCAGGCGTCGCTGTGCGGTAGATCGAGCACGAAGAAATGCGCCTTCTGCACAACACCGCCGATCTCGACCATGGCCTCACCAAAATCTGCCTGGGCATGGCCGGGCGCATGCGCCAGCGGCACGAACATCTCCCGGCTGCGCTGCTCGCGCTGTCGGATGTAATCCTTGATGATCGTGTAGCCGCCGGTGAAACCGTGCTCTTCGCGAAGGCGGTCAAATACCCGCTTCGCCGTATGACGCTGCTTGCGCGGAACCTGACGGTCACCATCAAGCCATGCATCGATGATCGGAACGAACGCTTCCAGCTTGGGCCGCCGCACCGCCGCCGTCCGGCGGTAACCGGGGGCTCCGAATACGACAGCATCTTGCGGACCGTGTCGCGCGATACGTTGAAATGCTTCGCCGCCTCACGCTGGCTCACCGCCGTTCTCACATCGTCGCCCTGTCGGGTAATTTCCTTGGTTGCTTCGAGTATTGACCATGGTGTGCCCCCCTTAGGCGTGGTGGCGGGTTTCCAGACATCCTCGACCGGAGCCGTCCCGCCGGGTTGCATCGCAAGGCTGGGAAGTGGTGTCAGAGCGATAAAGAAAGCGCCAAACAGGATTGTGAAATTCTGTGCACGTAATGTCATTGATGATCTCACAGACTGGCGAGCAGATTGGACAAATTGCCGCGATAGACGCAGATGGCGGGGATCAGCGCCGCGAGCGCGCCGATGGCAAGCATGGCGATGACTATGCCAGCTTCCATAGGCAGCAGCCGAAAGGGCGAAATCCCCATCTCTGCGATCGCCGGAAAGGCCGACTGTGCCAGGACCATCAGCCCGTGCGTCACGAGGAGACCAAGCATAGCTCCGGCGCCCGATGTGATCAAACCTTCGAACAGGATCGTCGCAAAGAGTTGGAGCCGGTTTGCGCCCATAACACGCAACAATGCAAGATCGCCCTCGCGCGATCTTGCCATGCCCAAGAGCGCAACGAATATTGCCAGCCCGCCGGTCGCTGCGAGCAGCCAGCCGAACAGCTTCGCGCCCTCAAATGCCGCTCCGAACAGGGCAATAAACCGCGCGGACTCGGTGGCGGGAGACGCCGCCTGCATCTCCGTCTGCCGGTTGATCATCGACGGCAGGCGCAGCGCCGCCGCGGCGTTGCGATAGCGGATCAGAAGCGCTGTTACTTCCGGCTGTAGGCCCTCCCGGCCATGCGGTTCCTCCTCATGATCATGATGATGCGCATGCTCGTGTTCATCATGGGTATCGCCTTCATGCCCGGAGCCATGCTCGTGATGATGTTCTATCCCGTGCACATCCCATACCGTTTCAACCGAGGTAAGGATCAGCCGATCCGCAACCGTTCCCGTAGGCGTGAGGATGCCGGTAACGGTGAGGGGAGCGTGTTCATGCTCTTCACCCTCGCTTTCCGCCAACCCATGACTGCCCACGAATTTCTGGCCCAGCTTTGCTCCGGTATTGCGCGCAACGGTAGCGCCCATCACCGCTTCTGACGGAGCGGAAAAGCTGCGGCCCTGAGCAATGCCGGCACCATAGAGCGAGAGAAAGCTCTGATCTGTGCCGACAATGCGGTAACCGTCGAAATTGTCGCCCAGTGCCAACGGCGTAAGCGAAGCGACGCCAGGGTCATGCTGCAAACGCTTCATCGCCGAGAGCGGGATATTTCCGGTCGGCTCGTCAACATGATAAATGCTGGAGAGGATGAGTTGGAGCGGCGATCCCTTCGCACCCACAACCAAATCGATATTGGCCGTGCCGCGCTGAAGATTTTCCGACAACTGGGTCCCGAACTGGACGAGCAGCATCAACATTGCCGAAGCGATAGCCAGCAGAAGAATATTGAGCGCTGTCGTGAACGCACGGTCGCACAAATAGGCCAGAGCGAGACCGATCATGCGGGGGCTCCCTCCAGCCGGACGGCGGCGTCGAAATACGGTGTCAGTCGCTCATCATGAGTGGCTACCAGCAGGGTTGCGCCGGTCTGTTCGGCGGTATCGAGGAGCAATTGCGCCACCTTTTCCATATTCGCATTGTCGAGCGCCGAGGTGGGTTCGTCTGCGATCAATAAGCCTGGACAACTCACGAGCGCACGCGCAATGGCCGCGCGCTGCGCCTCACCCTGCGACAGGGTGCGCGGATAGGCGTGAAGCTTATGCACAAGGCCAAGGCGGTCGAGCAGTTCGGCAATATGCGCATCGTCCGGGCGCACTCCGGCCAGCTTCGCCGCGAGGCGCAGATTGCCCAACACGTCAAGCGCGGAAACGAGCCGCAATGTCTGGAATACGACGCCGATATGGTCACGGCGCAGCGCATCGCGTTGTCTCTCGGAAAGCCCTGTCATCCGAGCGCCCGCCACGCTGATAATTCCGGAGTTGGGTGTGGCGAAGCCACAGATCAGGTTAAGGAGACTGGTCTTGCCGCTACCCGAAGGTCCGAGCAGCAGATGGTGCCGTCCGCGCTCCATAGCAAGGTTAAAACCCGAAAATACCGGTCGGTCATTATAGCGAAAGTCAAGGTTGTCGATATGCAGGGCAAAACTCATTCCACGCGCCCTCTCTCGGTTTCCTCCTGCAAGGTGCCGTCGTTCTGTCCCTGCCTGTAGTCGGACATCCTGGCAGGTCTTGGCAACTGCGTAGCGGTCGGCCCATTGTCGAATGGCCGACCCTCGTTGTTCACCAGACCTCCGCGCCATCCACCTACGGCATCGAACGGGCCGAAACGCTGTGGTCCGCCCTGCATGTGATAAGGGCATGCGAACGCTTCGCCTGAGAACGGCACGAGGGAGCAAAGAAACAGGAGAATGGCTGTCGCGCGCTTTCCGCATCGAGCGCACAGCCCCCATATTTCTAGCACCAGCCTTTCAGCCTTGAACCCAGCTTCACGCGCTCCGGCCTGCATCCGCGCAGCGAGATCCGCACCATCGACGGCTCTGCAATCCCTACACTGATGGCAGAGCAGCGACATTAGCCCGGCTTCGCCGCCAAAGGCATATGCGTTTCGGCTTTCGATACGCCGCACCCGGCCAAGGGTACTTAACCGCGCTAAAGCCCGATAGATTTGTGAAGGCGCGACACGCATCTGCCTTTCAGCGAGCTGATCGACGATCTCATACGCGCTCCGTGCGTGTTGTGACGAAGCGAGCAGTTCCAGCACCTGCTCTTCCACCATATTGAGCGGTCGGTTCAGAGACGAACCCATCAAGCAGGCGTCCGGTGGTGAGCATGACGAGCTCGTAGGCGCCAGTTGACGATGTGAGATCCAGCCAGCAGAAGCGCGCCGGAACTGGTTATCCATGTCTCCAAGACATCATCCCCGACCAACAGGCCACACGCCATCAGCGCCAGGCCGCCTGTGCCCACTATGAGTGGCAGATGTCGGCCATGCCTACCGCGGGATGTAATCAGCATGTAGAGGCTTACTGGCAGTGCGAAAAGTAGTGCCCATAGATGGAAACTTTCGGGCATCTCGAGCCAACTCGCGGTGGCGGGTAGCAGCACTATAATCAACGGCAGTGCGAGGCAGTGAACAAGACAGCCGAAGGACAGGCCCACTGCGGCACTCTCAATCCAGTTGTCCCGTTTTCCCAATATTGTTGTTTGCGACACTTTGCCGCCTTCCTCTTGCTTGAACACGATCCACGCGCGTAATGATACAACATATCATGATTCGCAAGGAGAAACCCATGCAAGCAGACGACAAACGCCTTCCCGTCACCGTTCTCTCCGGCTTCCTCGGGGCGGGGAAGACGACATTGCTCAACCATATTCTCGCCAATCGCGAGGGCAAACGCGTGGCTGTCATCGTCAATGACATGTCGGAAGTGAATATAGACGCCGAACAGGTGCGTGGGGGCGATGCGGCCTTGTCACGCAGCCAGGAAACCCTGGTTGAAATGACGAATGGCTGCATTTGCTGCACGCTGCGCGACGACCTGCTTCAGGAGGTCCGAGTATTGGCGGAGGACGGACGCTTCGATTATCTGGTGATCGAGAGCACCGGAATTTCCGAGCCTTTGCCGGTCGCGTCTACCTTTTCCTTCCGAGACGAGGCGGGGCTATGTTTAGGCGACACGGCACGGCTGGATACCATGGTGACTGTGGTCGATGCGCTCAATCTGCTTCGGGATTATTCCAGCCGGGACTTCCTTGCCGATCGTGGCGAATCCCTTGGCGATGACGACAATCGCTCACTGGTCGGCCTGCTCGTCGAACAGATCGAATTTGCCGATGTGGTGATCGTCAACAAGGCGGGTGCGGTATCGCCCCAGCAACTTGACATTGTGAAAAAACTGGTCGCCTCGCTCAATGCCGGTGCACGCATTGTCACGGCGGATTATGGCAAGGTCGATCTCGATCTCATTCTCGATACCGGGCTGTTCGACGAGGAAAAGGCGCAGGAGCACCCGCTCTGGTTCAAGGAGCTATACGGCTTCGCCGATCACGTCCCCGAAACGCAGGAATATGGCATTGCGAGTTTTGTTTATCGGGCGCGGCGGCCCTTCGATCCCGCCAAATTCTATACATTCCTGACCGGTGGCGGCCTCGACCATGTCGTACGCGCCAAAGGACTGTTCTGGCTGGCGACCCGACCAAATTGGGTTGGCGACCTAGCTGTCGCGGGCAGTCAGACGGAGACGTCACGGCTGGGTCGTTGGTGGGCGGCGGTCCCGAAGAATCAGTGGCCTGCGGATGGAACATTCGAAGAGCATGTCGCCGAACATTGGGACGGCGTCTGGGGCGACCGGCGGCAGGCGCTGGTGTTCATCGGCATTGGCATGGACGAGACAAACATCCGCCAGCGGCTCGATAGCTGTCTGGTAGACGAGAAGGATTTCGCCCCCGAGCAATGGCAACGGCTCTCTGATCCATTCCCGAGTTGGGGCGAGCAAACGCATACGCTGGAGGCGGCATGAACAAGATGACCGCCGGGCTCCCCGTCATGGATCGTTGGGAAGCAATCCGCCGTCATGACCGCCCGCTGGTAATAGAGCGGCGCGCGTTCCCTTTTTCGCCCAAAATATTGGAGCCGTTGCTCGCGAACCCGGACTTCGAACTGCGTCTCGATGGTTCGTTGGAGGAGATAGCACGGCAAATTGTGCAATTACCGGATTCGCTGCGGTTCGACATGCTGTTGCTTGCCGAGCGCTTTGCCGAGCTGATGGAGGTCGACGCGGTGCGGTTGCGCCTTGAAACCATCGACAGCAATGCCTGCCGCAAGGTTCATGCGGACTATACCGATGTCCGCCTGATCTGCACCTATGCAGGGGAAGCCACCGACTATGTTCCCAACCCCGATCTGCCTGAGCATCTGTTGCGCATGAAGGCAGGCTGGATCGGCCTGTTCAAGGGCCGCACGTTCCATCCCGATCACCCGCCGGCGCTACATCGGTCGCCGCCCATCGAAGGCACCGGCGCGTGCCGCCTGCTGCTCGTCATAGACACGCCGCTGAAGGGCGACGTGCCGGTTTTTTGTCCGGGGATGAAATAGGCGGGATTGCCTCGCTGGCTTTTACGACTAACGAAAGCTGAACCGGATGGTGAACTGCAGGTCTCGCGCTTGGATCGGCTCCGGCGGCGGTGGATAGGGGGCGGCATTTCGCAGGCTTCTCAGGGCAACGCGATCCAGCATTGTATTGCCACTGGGTCGAACAATCCGCACGGCGATGAGAGACCCATCGCGATCCAGCGAGAATGCGAGCACTGCTTCTCCAGCCATATGCAGCCCTGCCGGTTTTTGGGCAACGATATACGCCCAAATAGCCTTCTGATATTCAGCCCATATGGTATCGTCTGCCTGTTGGCTTTGTTTAACCTCTTGAATTGACGGTGATGGCTCTGACACCGAGGCATCGGGCAGCGTTGCAGCCGTTGCGACGTAGGCGGCCGAATGAAGGACGTACGGCGTCGGAACAGGCACAATTTCCGGTGCATGACTATTGAGACGAGCAGGTTGCGAATGAGGGATAGCCGGCTGTGCCACTGTCCGTTCCAGCGTGACGGGCGGAGCCAGCGGCGCAGGAAGTGCGAATATTTTCAATGCGCTCGTGCTATTCGGTTTTCTCGGCTGCTGGGAGCACGAAAAATCGGTCGCGAGCGCGCCGAGCAAAGCGGCATTACAGAGCAGCGCGGCCAGCCCAGCGCCCCAATGGGATGCGGGGCCGAGGCGCGCAAAGGGCGAACGCGAATGCATTGCGCCCTGTTCCTTTGCCGCGTCCCGACTCCGCCACATGGTCAGAATTTAAGGCTCAGCCCTGCATTGACCGAGCGCCCAGCGCCCGGCACCGAGCGCAACCTGCCGGTCGCCTTGAGATCACCCAGCGACATCCCGCCCAGTGGTGTGAAATATGCCTTGTCGAACAGATTGTCCGCGCCCAGCGAGAGGCGGAAATTGTCCCAGCTATAGGCCATCTGGACATTGAGAAGTGCGTAACTCTTCGTGCTCGGCTCATTGCGGGTGGGGTCAACGCGGTCCTTTTCCGCTACATAGTTGAGGTCGATCCGCGTTTCGAACCTGCCGATCATATGCTCCAAGCCAAGCGTCGCGTTGAACGGCATCTGGTGATAGAGCGGGGCATTGTCGGCCAGGTTCTCGCCATGCAGCCAGCTTGCCCTCGCCGTCAGCCTCGCGCTGCCGAGGCCGCCGTCTGCCCAGAGCGGCGCGGCACCGGAAACATCCAGCCCATAAATCTCCGCCTTCTGGTTGACGAACTGAAGCTGATCGAACGCCGTGGGCATACCCATCATGTCCGTAAGATCAGCAAGCTTCACTACATCGATATAGTCGTCGACATAGGTGTAGTAGGGCGCGATCTTAAGCGACCAGCCGTTCTCCCCGCCGTCATAAAGCAACAAAGCTGCGCTCAAAGTCTCTGCCTTTTCAGGCTCAAGCGACAGATTGCCGACATATCCATTTCCATCACCAAACCAGCCGATCATCCGGCTCGCCATGCCGCCCCGACCCCAAGTGTAGCGTTCGTAGATGTTGGGAGAGCGGGTCTTGTGGGCATAGCCGAACTCGATCTCGGCAATGGCGGACAGGGTGTAGCGCACCATCAATGTGGCACCCCAATTGCTGTCATGCTTTTTGTGGTTCGCCGCGTTGAAGGCTGCGGCGGCCATCAGGTCCGCCATCTGCATCATGCCTGCGCCATAGGGTGCAACGTCGCCGGTGTTCATCCACACTTGATCGTTGCGGATGCCAGCGATGAGCGTAAGGCCGCCATTCCAGCTTCTCTGCCATTCGAGGAAAGTACCCAGCCGGTCGCGCTTGGCGCCATTGATATTGATAAAGGTATTTGGCCCCATCATCATGTTGCCCGGCACGGGCGGCCAGTAATCGTTCAGCCATTGATGCTGAAATTCATTGCCGAAGCGCAGCGTGCCAGCGTTGCCCAGCAATATATCAGCCTTGATCGCATAGCCCGCTGTGTGCACCTCGGTGTTCATCGGCATCGCGCCGGGCAGCTTGTCGGCCAGAAAGCCCATGCGATGGTCAGTGTCCCGGAAGTGCGCGCGGACGTCGAGGTCACCCCAGTCGAACATTCCTTTAAAATGCCCATTGAGGAACCAGGATTTGTTAGAGACCATATCCATATATTGATTGGGAAAGCCCTCATAGGGCGAGAATTGATAGCCGCCCTTCAGCTCGAACAAACCGATGTCGGTTTGCGTCGCGAGGTTCAGGCTATGGTCGGTCTTGGCATATTCTGTAGACCTCACGACGCCCAGCGATCCGCCACCCTCAACATTCTCGGCTTCGGTATAAGAGCCGTTATAGGTCAGGCTGAGCGTATCAGTTGCGGCAATCAGCGACAGCGCCCCCCCAAAACCGTCACCATTGCTGCGATAAAAGGCCGAGGCTTCTCCGGTCAAAAGGCTTTGTCCCTGTGACGCAAAGCGCGGAGGAGCTGTTTCAACAGACACTATGCCGCCAATACTGTCACCACCATGGCTTACGGGCGATACGCCGCTGATGACGTCGATTGAACGCACGGTCTGCGGGTCTGTATAGGAGAGCGGCGGGTTCATGTCATTGGGGCATGCCGAAGCGATATTGACGCCGTCGACCAGTATGTTGAGCCGTTGCGCTTCCAGCCCCCGGATCACCGGCAGCGTGGAAATGCCCCCTGCACCAAACCCGCTGACGCCTGGAACGTTTTGAAGCAATTTTGCGGTATCGCTTGAGCCTGTTGCAAGCGACTGGATTTTCGCACGGGAAAGGCGCTCGCGTGAGACAGTCGGGGCTGAGTGTGCATCAGCAGAGTGAATGTCTACATCGGGCAGGCTAGTGAGGTCCTGCGCCAGAACGGGGGTAATGGAAAGTGCCGTGAAAACAGCTGCGACAAAGGATGTAGAAAGAGATGCACCGCAACGAAAACGGGTCTTGAAATTGCTCATGTGAAGTCTCGCAATAAAATGACACTGGTTTTGTGCCGCCCCTTGGCAATGGCTGCGCGGAAGGCACGATAATGGCGCGGGGCGATTGGCGCCTCACGCTTGAGTGATGTCAGATTGTTGCTATTGGGGGAGCCTGAGACGGTGGCGGCGGGGCCGCCATGCCCCGGCCGGGATCGACACAAGCCCACGGCAGCGTCGCCAACAGCGGACCGAAGTCAGAGCTCGGTTCGGCTATCGCATAGCTGTCCGGTGCGGAAAACGGTGCCGCGTTGCCGACATAGGGACAGGCCTTGCCGGCATGATCTTGCCTGTCATCTTCCTGATGATCGTTGCCGGAAAGTCTGTCCCGGAATTCCTTGGGCAGGGCAATGGTTGCCGGACCGTCACCCGAACAGATAAGGATACGCGCAACGCCATCATTGGCACGCGCGACCATATAGCCGCGCGGCACGACAATGCTAAATGTCAGCGCGAACAGAGCAAGCAGAAAGAAAGCGGCTCTCCCGCACGACACAAAAGATGACTTTCGCGTCATGCAGGCGCTCTTATTCGTCCCAAGCTTCTTGCTCAATAGAGAATTACTGCGCCATCCTCACGATCACGTCGATTACCCGCCCTTGTCCGGAAACCTGATCCAGGTGAACGTTTGCTCCACCCCTATTGCCCGAAAATCGTTCATGTTTATCGCGGATTGCTGCATCCTGTTGTAATGTTACAACGTATCATATATAGGCCCTCAAAATTCGTTGGGGGTATTCGCATGTTACAGTTTAAAACTCTTTTTCTCGCGGGCAGCATGCTGTCAATTCCGGCAATGGCGCAGGAGCGACAGGCCAGTCACGACCATGATGCCTCCGCTGTTCATGGCGAAACATCGCGCGACATCATCGTCACTGCTGACTATTTTGACCGGCTTGACGTGATCGGCGGGCAGTCGGTTGTCACGGGCGACGATCTCGTGCGCGACGTGCGCGGTCAGATCGGTGAGACCCTTGCCAGCCAGCCGGGCGTATCGGCAACGTCATTTACGCCCGGTGCTTCGCGTCCGATCCTGCGCGGCTTCCAGGGCGAGCGCATCCGCGTGTTGACCGACGGGCTGGGTTCGCTCGATGTTTCCAACACATCGACCGATCACGGTGTTACGATCGATCCGCTCACCGCGGAGCGCATCGAAATCCTGCGCGGGCCGGCAGTGCTGCTGTTCGGTAGCCAGGCCGTTGGCGGCGCTGTTAATGTCATCGACCGCCGCATCCCGCGTAACGTGCCAGAAAACGGCGTCCATGTAGACGCGCAGGCTGGTTTCGGAACGGCGGCAGACGACTTCAGCCTGGGCGGTGCTGCAGACGTTGCACTCACGCCCAATATCGTTGCCCATGCAGATGGCAGCTACCGGCATTCGAAAGACCTGCGAGTTGGAGGCTTCGTGCTTTCCCCGGAGCTTCGAGCGGAACAGCTTGAGATTGCCGAAGAGGAACTGGAGGAAGGTCATCTCGAAGAGGCCGAGGAAGCGCAAGAGCTGGCCGAACTTCATGGTCGCGTGCCGAACACCGGCGTTGAGACATATACCTTTGGCGGCGGTCTCTCTCTTATCAACGAAGGGGGCAGCCTGGGTTTCTCCTTTGGTTACTATGACAGCGACTATGGCGTCCCATCCCGTCCGGGCGCCGAACATCATCATGACGAGGAGGAAGACGAGCACCACGGCGATGATGAGGACCACGATGACGAACACGAAGAAGAAGGCCATGAACATGGCGACGTACCCGTCTCCATCGGTATGAAGCAGTGGCGCGCCGATGTCCGCGCCCAGATCAACACCAATGGTGGTATTTTCGATTCGGTTCGTCTGCGGATGGGCTATGCCAACTATGAGCATACCGAGTTCGAAGGTGACGAAGTTGGAACGGTATTCCGCTCCGATGCGCTTGAAGGGCGGCTCGAACTCGTTCAGGCAGATCGCGACGGTTGGCGTGGCGTGATCGGAGCGCAGGCCTTCGTCCGCGATTTCGAAGCGATCGGGGCGGAAGCCTTTGTACCGCCCAACAATACGTCACAATTCGGCCTCTTCACATTGCAGGAATTTGAGCTTGGGCAACTCGGTCTCGAAATAGGCGCACGCTATGAGCGCACCAATGTCAATTCCAATTCGGTCAAGACGGGCATCGACCATGATGCACCTACGATTGCCATAGATCGTTCTTTCAACGCATTTTCAGGAGCGATCAGTCTGTCCTACGACGTTGCGCCCGATGTGCGCATCGGCATAACGGGTTCACGTGCAGCAAGAGCGCCATCGGCAGAAGAGCTGTTTCCCAATGGCCCGCACATCGCGACCCAGGCTTATGAGGTCGGCAATCCCGATTTCAACGTTGAAAAGAGTTGGGGACTGGAAACTTATATCCGCGGAGAAACAGGTCCCTTGCGGTTCAGTTTGAGCGGTTATGCCCAGTGGTTCGACAACTATATTTATGAAATCGCTACGGGCGAAGAGGAAGACGATCTTCCCGTCTATCAGTTCCTTCAAGCCGATGCCCGCTACTTCGGTGTGGAAGGAGAAATAGAAGCGCGGCTGCTCGATACCGAGACGCTGAACCTCACGGGCGATGTCATTGTTGACTATGTCGATGCGAAAATCGCTGGGGGTGGCGGTAACGTCCCGCGCATACCGCCGCTACGTCTTCGTAGCGGTCTTTCGGCCGGTGCTGGCACCATTGGTGGACGTATGGAAATCGAGCACGTCTTCAAGCAGGACGACGTCGCCTCGTTCGAAACACCGACAGACAGCTTCACCCTCGTGAATGCGTCGCTGCGCTGGCACCCCTTGGGCGCAGAAGATGAAACGGTCATCGTCCTGTCGGCCAACAACATCTTCGATGTCGATGCTCGTCGCCATGCAAGCTTCACCAAGGATTTCGTCCCGCTAGCGGGACGGGACGTGCGCATTGGCCTGCGCTTGAGCTTCTGAGGCTAGAATGCAATCAATCGACCCCTTCCGGCTACTAGCGGAAAAGCTGATACGGAAGCCGGAGGGGCTTTGAATTGACGGCACCCGGCGTACGCTTGAAATGCCAAAGACGGCTTCTTGAGCAAACATCTCACGTCCAAAATCGACCTTGGATAGAAGATTAGCAGCATTGGGGGTCCAGCCAATGCGGGCCACGAGCTAAGCCGAAACATCCGCTGGATGATGGTCGGCCGTGATATGAACACTCGCGGGGCTTGGCAGGAAGACTTCGGCTAACTCATCCCCAACCGGCTCAAATATTCCACCCCAGTCCTGATCTATAAATATGCGTGGACAAGCGTTGCCGCGCCCATCATCCGTCGCGACCGGCAGACTCGCCTTGCCGTTCCGCCCGATCAGCAAGCTCACGCCCAGAGCGATCAGGCGCTGATCAAGCTCCTTATAAAGGCACATAGGGCCCGTCAGGCAGTCGAAGCTGCCGGAGAACATTCCATTGCTGAGCTTGCTCGGACACAAGGGTATAGCCGCGACTATTTTGGTGTGTTGCTGCGCATCGCCTATCTGGCGCCCGATATTGTCGCAGCAATCCTTGATGGGCGCCAGCCGGTGCAGCTCAATCGCCAGCGTCTTGCTCGTGCCACCAACCTGCCACTCGACTGGCAGGGGCAGCGCGCGATGCTCGGGTTCATCTAACCTCGATAGCATCAAAACCGCATCATGCTGCGCATCGCAGCGTCGTGCCGCCTCATATGCCCCTCAGAGAAAAGCGCCAGCATTGCCACGGATCGCCCCGACGAGCAGCGTCTCCAAGCTCGGTGGCAGATGCGCGGCATCCGCCTGAGGCCCGCGGAACTGCGGCAGTTTGTGCCTATATGCAGAGCACCCTGTCGATAGGTCGCGAAATATTTGAAAAAGTGGTGCGTGAGCCAGTCTGTCTTGAACCGGTCTCACGGAGTTGTTCCCCTGTTATTCCCTGTTAAATTGTGGTTTTCGTCTCGGGGCAGGTCATTATTTGGCCGAAAACAGGGCAAAACTGCCAATTCTGTAATTGTCGATAAAACCATAACAGGGACGCTAATGCGCGATAACAGGGCGGGGGAATATGCGGGTCAGGGACGGTATTGATTCAGAACAGGACAGGTTCAGGGTCTCGTTCTTTAACGCTTGATGTTACGCGCTAGATTGGTTCTGCGGAACTTCGGAGGACCCGCGTCACGCCTCCCTCACTCTAGCTGGGGGAAATGCGATGAACGCACCCACGCCTCATATTGAACTCGTCAAAGTCAAAGATCTCATTCCGTACAAAGCGAACGCTCGAACGCATTCGAAAAAACAAATCAGTAAGCTCATTCGGTCGATGGAGGAAAGCGGGTTTACCCAACCCATCCTCATCGACGAGGGCAACATCATTATAGCGGGCCATGGCCGACAGCTGGCGGCCGAACAACTTGGACTCAAATTGGTACCGTGCATTCGGTTCAGCAATCTGAGCGAAGATCAAAAGCGATCTTATCGCATCTCGGATAATCAGATAGCGCTTGAATCAGGCTGGGATCTCGATCTGCTGGCCGAGGAGCTTTCAGGTCTCCTCGACGAAGGCTGGGACATGAGCCTTACCGGCTTCGATCAGGCCGATATCGACAAGATCCTGATCGATTTCGAAGATCGCAATCTGAATGCTAATTCTCCTGACGATAGCATTCCACCAGTTGAGCCGGCAGGCGATGCCGTCACTCAACCAGGTGACTATTGGCTCCTCGGAAACCATGCTCTGCTCTGCGGCAATGCGCGGTCGTCGGAGGATGTCAAAAAGCTCATGAATGGCGAGCGCGCCGACATGGCCTTCACGGACGCGCCCTATAATACCCGCATCCAAGGCCATGTAAGCGGCAATGGCCAGGTCCAACATCGGGAATTCGTTGAAGCTAGTGGCGAGATGACTGAAGCAGAATATGAAGCGTTTCTGCGTGAGACCCATGACAATCTCGCAGCATCATGTCGGGATGGCGCTATTGCCTTCTCCTGCATCGATTGGCGGCATCTTTCCTCGTTGCTTGCGATCGGCGGCATGGTCTTCACCGAGCTCAAAAATATCTGCGTCTGGAACAAGACCAACGCCGGAATGGGTACATTCTATCGGTCCCAGCACGAGCTGGTGACCGTCTGGAAGGTTGGTACCGCAAAGCACACCAATAATTTCGGCCTGGGCGAAAAGGGGCGCCATCGATCCAATGTCTGGACCTATGCCGGCGTAAACAGCTTCAGGGCGGGACGAATGGAAGAGTTGGAGAGCCATCCAACCGTCAAGCCGGTCGCTATGGTGGCGGATGCTATCCGAGACGTCAGTCATCGCGGGCAGATCATCCTCGATATTTTCGGAGGGTCAGGAACGACGCTGATCGCCGCTGAGAAAACTGGCCGTAAGGCCCGGCTGTTGGAGCTTGACCCGCTCTATTGCGACGTCATCATCCGACGATGGGAAAAGCAAACCGGCAAACAAGCACGGTTTAAAGCAACCGGCCGGACATTCGAAGAGGAGGCCATCACCCGCGCGGCCATCGGTGGGGAGGTGCTGTCATGACCAATAAAGGCAAAGGGAGGCAGCCTCCCAAAGAGCATCAGTTCAAGCCTGGAGAGTCGGGTAACCCGCGTGGTCGCCCGCGTAAGTTTGCGCGCGCACACATCCCCAGCCAGATATACAAGGACTTTCTCAAAGTGTTAGGAACAACGGTCAAGAAGCCCGGAACTGATGAAGAGATTACTATTATGGAAGCCTTTTTTAACTCGCTCGCAGCACAAGCGTTAAAAGGCAAACCGACGGCTATGAGGTTATTCGTCGAATATCAACGCTACGCATTAAACGAAAATCTTCGTATCAATCCAATATTTGGATTAGTAGACGAGCTGCCTGCTGACGCAGCCAAAAAGGGATTGGAACCTACGCGAAGCCTCTATGATATTGTCAATTTGGTCGCAGCCAAATCGATGGGCAAACGCAAAAGATAACCTATGCGGTGTTGAAGGCTTCTCCAGCACTCAACACCGCGAGTATTTCTGATCCCAGCTGGCGCGTATTACGCTCATTGCCATTCGCGTTCAGAAGTGAGACCCCGACCTGTGCGGCTATATCACGCAACACTGGTTTCGCCTGGGGTTCAACCACGTCATCACGTTCGACAATGATAGTACCATTTTCATATTGGACGATCCGGACGCTACCATGATGTGCTTGCGCCAATATGCTCATCTCATCAAGATCATGACGCGGACGCTGGGCCTTACGGATACGAAATTGAAAATCGCCCTCGCCTTCAACAGCCAGATTTTCAAAATCCTGCACCGGGCAATCCAGTAGCTCCTCAATGGACGCTTCTCCTTCGTCGACGTTGATCCGCAAAACTAGGACACGGTCGACGTGGTGGAAGGTGCTTTTGCGAAAGGTAACATGCGAAGATGAAGTGATGGTCTTCACCGAAATTCGTTCATTGTCGGCGCTGACCACATCATAGCCATGTTGATTGGTCGCAAGGGCCATCTGCCCTCGGGTAATCATTGCCGCGTAAAGTTCCCCTATCCGTCCGGTCAGATGACCCAGCTGTGCTGGCTCAACGCCCCAGGCGAGTTCCTTTTCGAACCAGGTCAGCGCTTCGCCCAAGGACTGGATTATTTGAACCTGTGATAGTGCCACGCACACCCCCATATTGCGGTGCGCGCTGTCTGCTCTAGCTTCCCTCGTCGCACCTATGTCCTCTCGGGGCGACGGCCGAAGCCGGTTGTGGGTTAGCTGAGGTTCCCTTCTGATTGCAGGCATCACGATACAGCACAGGAGGAAACCCATGGCCAAGAAGATCACAAACCCCGAATTGCTCGCCTTACGGGCGGTTGCCGAGGCAGACCCGACCCGCGGGCGTGTGGGTAGGGCTCGACGTCGGACTGAAGTCAACTTCAGTCTGCGTGATCGACGCAGAAAGTAAGGTACTGCACGAGTGTTCGATGAAATCCAGTCCGACGGAGATCGGACGCTATCTGCGCAAGAACTTCACGTCCAATGTGGTGTGCATCGGCATGGAGTCGGGTGGGACGTCAGTTTTCCTCGCGACCCATCTTCGACGACAGCGCTTTCAGGTGGCGGTGCTCGATGCGTTGCAGGTGCATCGTGTGCTCTCGATCCGGCGGAACAAGACCGACACCAATGATGCACGCGGATCGCCGAGATCACACGAACGGGCCGTGACTATCTGACCGAGGTCTATGTGAAGAGCGCAGCCTGCTTCGAGATCAGGGCGCAGCTTGTCATGCGACAGCGGCTTGTCCAGCAGCGGCTCCAGAACGAAGCGATGATCCGGGGCCTGCTGCGTGTCTATGGTGGCCGTGTCGAGCCGGGGGCGAGGCTGCCCGCCACGTTCCGTGATCGGGTCATCGAGCAACTGCTGCAGATCCAGGATCGCGATGACATCAACCTGCGTCCACGCATCCTGCCGATCCTTGACCTGTGCGCCAGGCTGCATGCCGATGCGGCACGGATTGAGGCCGAACTGGACGCACTGGCGTACGAAAATCCCGTATGCCGACGCTTCATGGAAATACCCGGCGTTGGTGCGATCACGGCATTGTCGTTCTTCACGGCGATAGAGGAACCAGGACGCTTCCGGCGCTGTGATGATGTCGCGGCCTATCTGGGTCTGACACCACGGGTCTATCAGTCAGGGAAAGCCTGACGCGTGGTTCAATCAGCAAGATGGGCAACCGTCTTACCCGCACCCATCTGGTCAATGCCGCCACGGTGCTGCTGTCGGCAACCGGGACGTTCAGTTCCCTGAAGGACTGGGGGATCAGGCTGGCAAAGAAGGTCGGCTTCCACAAGGCGCGTATCGCTGTTGCCCGCAAGCTTGCCGTCATCATGTTCGGTATCTGGCGCGATGGCACTCACTTTCAGTTCAAGGCTGATACCGTCGCTGCGCATCGAGACATGATGCAGGCGGCGCGAGCCTCATAAGTTCCACCGTGAAGACGGCGGACAGATCCTCCCGGGAGGCGGAGGGATCGGAGACTCCGGTTTCAACATTAGGGCAGAAATAACCCTGTGCTACGGTTGTTGGAGCTCCCCCCTTCGATACGAGTGCCCATGATGCGGTGCGCGGAACAGACCATATTATCGCGCAACCCCGAAGAGACTGTTGCACTCCGGAAGGATCAATGCCGCCCTTGAACAAAGGACCAAATCATGATCTGATCATACCGATCGCAGCCCTGCACTAAAGGCAGGGAACCTCAGCTAGAGAATGTTAGTAACCTGAGGTAGTCCGCAGGCGCATGCGCCTTTACCGTTGCCGGCTGGACATACGCGCATGCCACCCGGCCGATAATCTCGACCGAGTTGACTACCATGGAGGTTACTACGCCCCGCTTCCCGGCTTTCTCGGGAAGCAACGCGACCATTGCGTGGGTGGCGCCAAGGTTCAAGAGGAAATTAATTTCTCGGGGTGGAGCAACCTAGCTCGGCTGCCGCCAGCGCCAGATGAGCGCGGGCATCAGCAGCAACGTGAGAGCAAGCGAACTGACCAGACCTCCGAGGATCACGGTCGCCATCGGTCCCTGCACCTCTCGACCTGCCTGACCGGATTCAAGCGCGAGCGGTGCAAGGCCGAAGGCAGTGACCAGCGCGGTCATCAGGATGGGCGTCACCCGCTCCCGTGTCGCGCGCAGCACTGTAGCCAACGACCACGGCGCACCTTCTTCCTCTACCAGATGATCGACATGGGCGACGAGCAGAATCGCGTTGCGCGCCGAAATTCCGAACAATGTGACAAAGCCGACCAGTGCGCCCAGCGACATCACGCCTCCGGTCAGCGCCACCGCGACGACGCCTCCCGCCATCGCCAAAGGCATGCCTGCGAGGATCAGCAATGCCGGGCGCATGCCACCGAATGCCAGCACCAGCAGCACGCCAATGGCAATCCCCGCAATGGCGACATGTGCGGCGAGCTGGCGGCTGGCCGCCGCCTGTCCCTCGGCGGTTCCACTCCATGACAGCCAAACGCCCTTGGGCATCTTGACCGATTTCGCGATCCGCGCCTTGGCGTCAGCTACAAAGCCCGCAATATCGGCCCGGGTGGGGTTAGCGGTCACGACCTGCCTGCGCTGTCCGCCCTCATGCACGATCATGGCCCGCCCTTGTTCGAGACTGATGTCCGCAATGTCGGAAAGCCGCGCCGCGCGGCCCTGCGCATTTTTGATCAGAATATTGCCGATTGCCTCGGGATCGCGCTTCTGTTCTGGCGGCACGGTGATGGCTACCTCAACAGTACGATCCGCTTCATTGATCTGACCCGCAACTCTCCCCTGAAACACCGCCTGGATCGCATCCTCCGCGTCGGCGGCGGCAATGCCATGGACCGCCATCCTGCGTGGATCGAGGCCGATCCTCAACATCGGCGTGCCGGGTTCGGCATGAACGATCACATCGGCAGCATCGGGAACCTGCTTCAGTTGTGCCGCCACTTGCGCCGCGACCCGGTCCAGCACTGCCAGATCGTTGCCATTCACATTGATCGTAACTGCAGAGGTTTCTCCCGACAGCGATTCCCCGATGCGGTCACCGAGAAACGTCGTGATCTCCGTCTGGATTGCGGGATAGCTGTCCAGAACTCTGCGAATGCTGTCTTGCGCCTCATCTTCGCCGGAAGCACCGACATCGGGTTTCAGGCGCACGTGAAATTCGCTGACATTGGGGTCCCAAGTGTCTTCACCGGCTTCTGCCCGGCCCATCTGTTGCTCCACGCTCAATATCTGCGGGATGGCGAGCAGGTCTTTGGAGATATGCGCTCCGGTCTTGCGCATCCAGTCGAACGAAGCGCCAACAGGGCCGGTGACGCCAAGCACATAATGCCGCTCACGAAATGCGGGCAGCAGTTCATTACCGAAACTGACGAACAATAGCAGCGCGGCGGCACCAACGCCCGCCAGCGCATAGGCGGCTCCGCGCGAACGGGTACTGAAGCGCTCGGCCCATCCCGCATGCCAGTCCTTGAAGCGCGCAAGGAAGCCGGGTTCCTCGTGTGGCTGAACACGGCCCAGAAACAGGCAGGCCAAGGCAGGCGTCACCGTCATCGCCACCAGCAGCGATGCGAAGGTCGCAAGGAGGAACGCCAGCGCCAACGGACTGAAAAACGCGCCCTGAAGCCCCGTCAGCAGCAGGATGGGCGCGATGGTGAGGCCCAGTACAAAGGTTGCATAAACCACAGGCCCGCGCACCTCTACCGAGGCGCGCTCAATAACGGTGCGACGGTCGGCTTCGGATACAGCCTCTCGCAGACGCCGGACGATATTCTCTATGTCGACGATAGCGTCGTCGATTACGACGCCCAGTGCAACGGCAAGCCCTCCGAGCGTCATCGTATTGATCGTCTGACCGAATGCATCGAGCACGATCAATGCCGCCAGTAAGGAGAGCGGGATCGACAGGAAGGTTATCGCCGCAACCCGGATGTCGCGCATGAAGAGCAGCAGGATCACGCCGATCAGCACCGCGCCGATGATAAGATCGCGCTCTATGCCGCCCAAGGCCGTTTCGATGAAATTGGCGGGGCGATGCAGGGCCGGGTACAATGTCACGCCCTGCGCGGCGAGTGCGGGCTTCAACTCGTCGAGCGCCGCCTCGACAGCGAGAGTCGTATCGAGTGTATTCGCACCATATTGGCTCGAAAGGGTAAGAAGGACGCCCGGTTTTCCCATCACAAGCGCATCGCCGAAGCGGGGCGCAGCCCCTCCACCACTGTGCCGACATCGCCGACCCGAAGAGCGCCTGCCCCACTGGAAGAAGAAATGATCGCATCGGAAATCGCCTGAGCGTTTATCTTCCCGCTATCGGGCACGATCAGGATACGCTGTTCAGGTGTGTCAGCAAAACCGCCGCCGCGAGGCGTAACGACGCCGTTCACGGCGGAGGCGAGATCGTCAAGCGAGACGCCGTGGGCCGCCAGCGCATCAGGGCGCACCTGTACTTCGACGCGCCGTTGCTCGCCGCCATAAATATTGGCGCGCGCCACACCCTGCGCAGCCAGCAGACGGGGACGGACCTGCCATTCGACCAGATCGCGCAATGCCATCGGGCTCATTCTGTCGCTGGTGAACCCGATTTTGAGCAGGTCCATCGTCGACGATACAAGAGGCGTCAGGATAGGGGTGTTGACGCCGGCAGGCAGTTGAGATTTCGCATCGCCTAGCGCTTCGGCCACCACCTGCCGGGCGCGATACGGGTCGCTGCCCTCCTTGAAGGTGATGCTGATGACGGAGGCGTCTGGTGCAATCTTCTCCCTTATCGTTGCAATGCGCACCATGTCGAGAGCGCGCGAAAACTGCTGTGTGGCAGTGTCCGACAGGTCTATTGGGTGCGGCTCATAATGCGCGCACGCAGCCAGAGTCAGCATCGCCGACGCAACAAATGCACCCGCTTTTGTCGTTGTCATGGAAGACCTGACCCAGAATTTCCTCTGCCCATGGAAGCGATGGGCTATCATGGCACATACGGCATCGCCAAACGGGAAAATTTCTTTTTGATGTGAACTGAGGTGGCCGACATTTGGCGGCGTCGTGACGACATGCGCGTCGCGTTTTTGTTCAATCACGACCAGATTCATCAGGTCGCTCACAGCCTGCCGATCGCCATGGCATTGGCGCAAGGCGGGTTCGACGGCGAGATCATCGTCGCGACAACGAGCGACCGTATGGCGCGCGAGGTCGAGCGGATCGCGGGCGACCTGCTCAACACGCATATCCTGCACGTCGAACTGACGCTATCATCCGGATCGAAACGGCTGGCCCGCTTTTTGGGCGGCATCGTTCCAGCGGCAAAGCTGCTCGTCTATCGCGACAATCTGGATTTTTTCCGGAGCCTCAACCTGCTCGTCGTCGCGGAAAAGACATCGCTACTGCTGAAATCGCACTATGGACTTCACGATCTCAAGATGGTTCACACGCGCCACGGTGCGGGAGACCGGGCGATCGGTTTCGACAAGGCGAGCGCCGGTTTCGATCATGTCCTGTGCTCCGGCCCAAAGATCAAGGACCGCCTGATTGCAGAAGCGCGTGTCGATCCAGCTCGCATCAGCATTGTCGGCTATCCGAAATTCGACCTTGTTGATCTGCCTGTCCCGGCGCACAGACTTCATCGCGCGCGCGCCTCGGTCCTCTATAACCCTCATGTGTCGCCCCATCTTTCATCCTGGTACCGCCATGGTTGGGACGTCATCGACTGTTTCCGCGACAATGATGATTATGAGTTGATCTTCGCTCCGCATGTGATGCTGTTTGAGCGCCGTTTTGTGGTGACGATCGACAAGCTGACCATAGATCGTGCGGGCACCATTCCGAATGATTTTCTACGCGGTGACAATATCCATATCGACTTGGGCAGTCGCTGTTCCACAGACATGCGGTACACGCTCGCGGCGGACATTTACCTGGGGGACGCCAGCAGCCAAGTGTATGAATTTTTGATCCGGCCGCGCCCCTGCATCTTTATCAACAGCCATGGCCATGATTGGCGCGGGAACCCGAATTTCCGGCACTGGGAAGCGGGCGAGGTCATTTCCAGGCCGGAGGAGCTGCCCGATGCCCTTGCGCGCGCGCCCGAACTACATAAGACGCATTTCCGTGTCGTGCAGGAAAAGCTGTTTGCCGAAAGTTTCGACCTTCAGGACACACCTTCGTCGGAACGCGCCGCGGCGGTCATCGCGAGACTGGCCGACCAACGCGATCTCATACCAGGCAGAGCGCGGCAAGCAGCATGACATCAGCGCATGGGGCCGTGCGCCGGATTTTTGGCGGCATGGGATGGGTAGTCGGAGGCAAGGCGGGCGCGGGCATCATCAGCCTTGCGACATTGGCTATCGCTGCGCGAGCACTGGGTCCGCACGATTTCGGCGTGCTCGCCTTGATGCACGGCTATGTGACGGCAGTGGCCGGTATTGTTTCTTTCCCTGCGTGGCAGGCGGTCGTTCGATATGGAGCGGAGGCGGACAGGGATGGCGCACGGCACAGGCTCGCGAGGCTGCTGCGCTTCGGCACCAAGCTGGAACTTTCAGGAGGGCTAGCGGCGATTATCACTGCGATGATCTGCGCTCCCTATGTGGGGCCGCATCTCGGTTGGCCGCCCGATGCGCTTGCGTTCGCCATTCCCTATAGCCTTGCCGTTCTTGGTGCCGTGCGATCTACCCCAGCCGGTTATCTGCAACTGATCGGCCGTTTCGACCTGATCGGGTTCCACAATATGGTCCAGCCTGCCGTCCGGCTTTCGGGCGCAGTGCTCGCGCTCCTGTGCAGCTGGGGACTGAAGGGATTTCTTGCCGCATGGCTGCTGGCCGCTATCGCCGAGTTTGCCATGCTATGGGCATTGGGGTGGTGGTTCGCGCGCCAACGCCTCGGCGCTGCCTTGCACAACCCACAAACGGGAGACGCAGGAGCCGACAATCCCGGCATCTGGCGTTTTCTTTTCGCCAGTAATGCTGACGTGACGTTGAGCGAACTCGCTGGACGCATCGCGCCGCTGATGGTAGGCTGGGTTCTGGGGCCCGCCATGGCCGGGCTCTTCGCCGTGGCGCAGCGTATTACGGTCATAATCGCCCAGCCAGCCCAGATATTGGGCAATACCTCTTATGCGGAACTCGCTCGCCTTGTTGCGGCGGGACATGGCGGCGCGCCCTTGCGTAGAACTTTGGCGAAGGTCACCGGCATTGCGCTGTTTGCGGCGTTGCCGGTTGTCGGGATTGTCGCGTTGTTCCCGGCGACTATCGTCAGTTTTGTTGCAGGTCCCGGTTTCGCGGGCGCGGCGGGACTGACAATCATGCTTGTTATCGCGCGCGCGATCATGCTGATCGGTCCGCCATGCAGTTCGGCGCTCTCGGCGCTGGGCCACCCAGCCCTGTCGATGAGCGCCAACCTGTTTGCGAGCCTCGTTTTCTTAGTGCCGCTGCCTTGGCTGCTTGGCCATTTCGGGTTGATGGGCTCCGGAATACAGGCGCTGGGGCAGGCGCTACTGGCAAGCACCACGCTGGCTGCTTTGGTGTGGGCGTGGAGCCTGAAACGGTGAGGCCGATGCGAATCGCCTATGTCATCAATTCACTCGAAGGCGGAGGCGCGGCACTGCCAGTACCCGCCATCGCGCGGGTTTTGCGCAATCAGGGCGCCGAGGTGCGCGTGTTCGCGCTCACGGGGAGGGACCGCCGCGCGCTGCCGCACATGGTCGAAGCAGGGCTTGACCCATTGGTGCGGGCTGGCGGTGAGAAGGACCATCTTTCGGCCACCTGCTGGCTTGCGCGCAGTCTCAAAAGCTGGGGCGCGACCCATATCTGGACATCGTTGAGCCGCGCCACGATCCTGAGCCTGCTCGTTGGACCTGCGCTCGGACTGCCGGTCATAAGCTGGCAGCATAATGCGTTTCTGAAACCATGGAACGGGCGCCTTCTGCGTCTCCTTCAATCACGGGCGAAACTGTGGGTGTGCGACTCTCGCTGCGTTGCCGACCTGACAGCAAAGCGGCTTCGGGTCGCGGCGGAACGGCTTGCCACCTGGCCCATCTATTCCGCCGACCCGGCGATGCCAGAGGCAGCCCCATGGCAGCCCGGCGAGACGATCCGCATCGGGAGCCTCGGTCGCCTGCACCGTGCCAAGGGTTATGATGTCCTAATCGCTGCTCTTGCGCGGTTGAATTCGCAAGGGTTCGTCCCGCCCGTGCCAATTGAAATTGTCATTGCCGGTGAAGGAGAAGAGCGCATCCGCCTTGAGACGCTGGCGCGCGAAGCCGGGATCACCAACCTATCTTTTGGCGGATATACCGAAAACGCGCGGGGCTTTCTTGCTGGACTGCACCTCTATGCCCAGCCTTCCCGCCGGGAGGGTTTCTGCATCGCTGCGCACGAGGCGATGACGGTCGGTTTGCCTGTCATCGCTTCGGATGTCGGCGAACTGCATTTCTCGATAAAGAAGGGCAAGACCGGCTGGCTTGTGCCGCCCGACGACCCTTTGCATCTGGCCGATATGTTGGCTGCCGCGCTAACCGCGCCCGAGCAACTGCACGAGGTCGGACAGGCCGCGCGAACGGAAGTCCTGAACCGTTTTTCGCCGGCAAGATTTGAGCAGGCCGGCGCGGACATCATGACGAGAGTCCGGTCATATCCGCGTTGAGCATTTCACCAGTTCCGCGCGATCACAAGACGGAAACTCCTTGGTCGCACAGGCGTGTAGTGGTCCATCGACCGGATCGAAAACGGGTTACCAAAGGCGAAGCTGTCGGCGCGGCTGTCGAGCACATTGGTCAGCGATGCCGCCAGCCCCCATGGTCCCTTACGCATCGACCAGGATAAATCGACCGTCGCGTAATCGCCCATCTTGCGATCCAGATCGGCATCGAAACTGAGCCGGGCGGTCCCGGTATAATGGACGCTCATACCCGCCTCGGCATTCCAGCTAAACGCATTGAACCGCTTTTTCACCCCCATGCGAAGTGCAAGATCGGGCACTACCGGAAGTCTCCGGTCATCCTCGAGGTCGAGGCCTGCGGCCGACTTGACGAGGCGGGCGAACTGATATTGCACACCAGCGTCGATCGACCAGCCGGATGCCCACCGGTGATCGAGCGAAAGGTCAAACCCCTCGATTCGTCCATCGCCTACGTTGCGCGTCGATACCAGGCCGCTGGCGAGCAAGCTGTCAGACTGAATATCCTTCCACATCGTCCGAAATAGCGTCGCAGATGCGATCAGATGATCGTCGCGGATCATGCGTCCGCCCATTTCGATCGTCATCAGTTGATCGGAGTCATATTGGCGCTCGCCGCTATCGGCCGGGCTCAGCCCGCCCGGACGAAAGGCCGAGGCCGCACGGATAAACAGCATGGCGTCGGAGCGCGGGTGCCATTGGACTGCCAAGCTGGGCGTGAAGCCTGTCTTGTGGCGAGAGTCAGTTGCCGCGATAATAGATTGGGTGCGCTCATTCTCTATCGTGGCGTGGAACAGTCGCGCGCCCGATACTGCGCGAAGACTGGGCGTGATCGGCACCGAAACCTCGCCGAACAGAGCGACCTCACTGATATGTTGTCGCCAGTTTAATATGTCCTGCGACACCCCCGATCCGACGTCGGTTATGTCATCACCCGCACTGTTGTCGGCGTCGAGATAGGAAACTCCCGTCAACCAGCCCCACCCACCGGCAGAGCCGCCAGACAACCGCACTTCTCCGTCGAAAAGTCGGAAGTTTCTCTCATCATCGAACTGAGCCCGTCCCGAAATTCCGAAATACGCCGCTGACGCGGTCGCATCATAATCGCTGTCCACCTCATGCCGGACAAGGCTGGCGGCCGCAGTCAGCTGGGCAGAACCAAGCGCGCCATGGAGCGTAAGTGACCCGAACCGGAAATCATTGTCATGCCTTTCCGCTATCGTCGTGTCACGAGAGCGGGAATGGCGCGTGAAGACATATTGACTATCCGCGATCCGTAGCCATTGCGCTGCACCCGCAAGGTCAACCGTCCAATCATCGGCAATCGCCCACCGCAATGCGATCCGTCCACCGGACGTGGTCATATCGTTCCGGTCGCCGCCCGCCGCAGTGTCAATCCACCCCGATTCACGATCCCCATAGCCAACGATGCGCAGGGCCAACCGGTCCTGTGCCAGCGGCAGGTTGATCATGGCGCTGCCGCCAACGGCACCATCGCCTGAGTTGATCAATGAACCATCCAACGAAGCGAAACCTGCAACGCGATTCAGATCGGGCTTGCGCGTCACCATACGATAAACGCCGCCCAGCGCGCCTGTTCCGTAGAGCGGCCCTTGCGGGCCTTTCAGCACTTCAATCCGCTCCATATCGATCAGGCGCAGATCGGGATCGGGTGCGTTATAGGTTGCCCTCACCTCGTCGATTTGAAGACTGACAGTGGACTGGCTGGGTCCATTGAAAGGACTGTCTGCAACGCCGCGAATGAATTGCCGGTTGCGGCCGGGGCCAAGATTGGTGAGGGAAAGCCCCTCAATTTGATCGGCGATGTCGGCGCTGGTTCCTACACCACCGATGTTCGCACCTGAGGACAAGCTGACCACCGACATGGAAATCGGCACGTCGAGGATCGCCTCATCGCGCTTGCTTGCGGTTACGACGATGTCGATTGGAATCGGGGCGAGCCTCACTGGTGCGACAGCATGTGCGCCTCTGGGCACTCGCTCCAGACGGAAACTGTTCGCGCTTACCTGCTTTGCGATCAGTCCCGTGCCTTCAAGTAGCTGCCTCAGCGCATCGGCAGGCGATAGACGGCCATGAAGAGGCGCGACCGAAGCCTTGGGCAACCGTCCCTCCATACCGATCGAAATGTCAGTTTGTCGGGATAGTTCGGCAATTGCGGTCGACAAGGAACCGCCTGTTATTCTGATTTCCCGTTCTTGTGCCCATGCACCATTTGGCTGGATGCTAACGGCCGCCAGCGACAAGGCGCAGGTGATCGCCTTCGACTTGCGCTTCCAGGCCCATAAGGTCATCCAGCTCATCCACAAGTTTCGCGCCGTCCTCAGCCGCCAACACGCCTGAAAAGCGCCGCGATGCCAGGTCCGGCGAAACAATAATCTGGCGGCCGACATAGCGGCTGATGTCCGCCACGACCAGTAAAAGTGGCGCATCATTATAGACGAGGCGGCCGGCGCGCCAGCTGCCGATGTCCTGCGGCTCGACCTGCCGGACAGTCGCAGCACTTGCCTGCGCATCGATGGAGAGTGAGTGTCCGGCAGAGAGTTGGATAGGCTTGGTGTCCTGATCGCTTGACTGCACCGCCACCTGCCCTTCGGCCACAGCCACGTGGAGATAACCGGGAACCGCAACAACGTCGAACTGGGTGCCGATGTCGGTGATCTGACGGCCACTTGCCGTAACGGTCAGCTTGCGGTCGGGATCATGGCGAATGTCGAACCAGGCGCCCCCTTCTAAAGCGATCTTGTCCTGCAGGCTCCCCGCGACAGTTAGATGGCTGGAAGGCCCGAGAGTGATGCGCGACCCGTCACCGAGCGCGATTTCGCGCGTTTGGCCTGCGGCTGTGCGATAATCTTGCGGAGCAACATTACCCGGCTCCAGCATCGGCAAGGCAACAAACAGGGCCAGCGCAGCGGCAACGGCTCCTCCCGCCCAGAGCGCCCAGCGGCGACCTTTCCCGGCGGCGCTTGTGTCGTCGTCGGAAGGAACAATAACGTCAAGCCGCGCACGCTGGTCATCTAGCGCGTCGTCGAGTAAAGCCACTTCATCATAAGCAGCGCGGTGCGCGGGGTCAGCTTCTAGCCAGGCTGTAAACCCATCCCAATCGGCATCGTCGCCTTGCAGCGCGCAATGCCATTGCCAAGCCTGATCTTCGATCCGGTCGTTCATATCATTATTCCAACGCAAGCCCGTTCCGTGACAGGCTTGCTTCCCTGATACCTGTATGACGCCGCGCCCATATTCTCGCCTCAGTCCGCCAGCAGCCGGCGCAGATGTTTCATCGCGACCGCCATATGCTTTTCTACCGCACTTTTACTGATGCCGAGGCGCGCAGCAACCTCGCCATGGCTCAACCCCTCGATCTTGTGGAGCCGCAAAGCGCGTCGCGCGCCATCGGGCAAATGGGCGATGGCACTGGCCAATCGTGCCGCTTCCTCGCGCGCTTCTATCTCCTGCTCAATATTCTCGCGTCCATCAGCAACTTCTCCAGACGGAGGAACCGGACCAACTTCGCTGTCTGACCAGCGCTGCTCACGGACCATTCGCCGCCGCCGTTCACGCAGCCTGTCGAGCACCAGATTATGGGCGACGCGAAACAGATATGCGCGGCCATTGGCTATCGGCGCACACTGGTCGGCAATCTTTATCCAGACTTCCTGAACCACGTCCTCGGCTTCTGCCGCGTCGCCAGTGCGCGCGACAAGGAACCGCAGCAATTCCGCCCTATGCAATCGATAGAGGGCCGCAAGGCCCGTATCCCGATCGATGTCCGCCATGATTCTGGCATCCACCCGGTCGCGCCGATTTGCAAGAGGTAACGTCATCCGGCGTTCGCCACCGCAATCAGCCCGTCAACACCGCCGCGCAATCGAACTTGCCGGATGTCGATGTGGTCAGGAGTGAAGCCACCCGCTAGCAGCGTCGCCTTGAGCATCGATAGGTCAATCCATCGGTGCGTGTCGGTTTGCGCAAATTTCCATGCGCGCATCGAACTCTCTGCCGTTGCATAAATTGCCAGCCGTCCATTCGGGCGCAACAATCTCCTCAGCCGCGCCGTCATTCTGGCGGGATCCTGCCAGAAGTAGATGACATTGGAGGCAAGAATGCCGTCGAAGCTTTCCGGTGGAAACGGCAGGGCGTCGAAATCCGCCATCATCAACTCAACCCCGCCCTGCCCGGCAAGCGATACCGTGGCCGCGCGCGCCTGCGCTATCATTGTTTCCGACCGGTCTATCCCGACTATCCGCCCACTCGGAACGCGGCGAGCCAAAAGCGCCACTGCGTGCCCCGGCCCGCATCCAACGTCCAGAACATGGTCGCAGGGGCGCGGTGAAAGTGCGTCAACCGCAAGGCGTGTCGGCTGGTCGTTGGCCCAACGCATGGCATGGCCGATGATGCGCCCGCCCACCCCTCTTGGATGCCGAAGCTGGTCTCCGATCGCATGCCAGATGTCCATGCCCGGGGGTCTGCTATTTCAATTTGGCCATCGCAGCCCTGACCTCGGCCCGCCTCCCCGCGTCCCATATTGGTCTGTTGGAGTCCACGGGCGCCGCGAGAGCCTTGTCGAAGAATGCGCGCGCCTTTGCCTTATCACCTTGGCTGACCCAATAGTCACCTAGGAACCAGTTGGTGTCCAAACTGAGCGGATCGACGGCGAGTCCCTGATTGAGATAGGCCTTGGCCTTGGTCGCATTGCCAAATCCGATCGGCCAGCCCGGCACCTTGTAATAGAGCACGCCAAGGCTCATCGCGACGCCGCCTTTCTCGGCAAGCGGGTCGATCTTGTATGCCTTCAGCAATATGTCGCGTGCGGCAGTCGCAAGGCCAAGTTGCTTCAGGACGCTCGCCTGCGCCGCTTCCTCGCTGGTCACGATGCCCTGCCATAACAGCGGTTCGGCTCTTCCCGGATATTGCGCGACAACCTGCGCAGCCTGCGCGGCCAGCTTGTCGAGCTGCCGATATTGCTGACCCTTGTCAGGCACCTGATATTTGATCCGTGCCCATTCCTTGTTGATGCGCATCACCTGCGCGTCCATGACGGGATCATTGCTGGCACGGGCGGTACCGGCCAGTGCCAGTGCCGCAAAGGCCGCGACCCGGCCAAGTTGTTTCATCATGGACATATCCGCATCCTCTTTGTGTCTGTCATGAAGGGAAAAGGCCTCGCGCCTTAACCGTCTGGCCTGCCAGGCCGGCGTCGATCACGCGAGGCATCAAGGCGTTGATAGCGGTGAACAGCCGCTCTTTCCAACCGATGGAATCATTGGCTCGACGCCGTGTGATCGCGCCGACGATCCGTTCTGCGACGAAAGCGGGATCGTCCGCCGTCATGCCCGCCAGTGTAAGAAAGCGATTGACCGCATCATTGTTAAACGCGGTGTTGACGGCGCGCGGACTGAAATGGGTGACGGCGATGCCGAGCCCATGCAGCTCGCGTCTCAGCCCCTCACTGTAACCGCGCAAGCCCGCCTTGCTGCTCGAATAGGCGGCGAAATAGGGATAGTTTATCGATCCCAGCACCGAGCCGATATTGACAATATGGCCATCCTTTCGCGCCTTCATCTGCGGAAGTACGGCAGCTGTAAGCGCGACGGGCGCGATCAGGTTGACCGCATAGCTCATCCACATGCTGTCCTGACTTTGTCGCTCCGCAAGCCCGAAATACTGGATGCCCGCACTGTTTATCAGGATGTCGACGTCTCGCTCCGACAACGCCTCCGCCAGCGCGCTCAGTCCCTCCTGCGTGGCGAGGTCACCGAGGATGGTCTGATGACAACGAACACAATCCACCCGATCGACACCCGTGACATGCGCGCCAAGATCGGCTAGCTGTGCCGCAACAAGCGAGCCAATGCCTCCAGCCGCTCCTGTCAGCACCACGCGCCTTTTTTCAAGCGGCAGCATCAAGCATCCCCATCGGGATGGACGCGAACAAACCGCCGAACAAGTCGAACATCCGGTTAGCCATATCGATGACCGCCTGCTGATCCGCCGGATCGTCAAACCCATCCAGCAAGGTCGCAAGACCCTTCATATGCTCCTGGTCAAGTGACCCGTGCGAGGAGAGATAAGTGAAGGCCTGCGGTGGGAGATCAAGTTTGCGGGCCACGGCACTGGCACCTTGCGTGGCGAGCGCGACACTTGTGCCTTCAAGTACATAGACCATCCCGAAAAAACCAACGGGGTTGCCGTTGCGCACGACATCATAGGCGTGGTCGATCATGGCCTGCGTTGCCGCATTTGGCGCGCTCGCAGCGGCCAACTGGGCGTCACCGCCGGCCTCGCTAATGTCTCCGAGGATCCACGCCTCATGCCCTGTCTCTTCTGCGATATACTCTTCAAGAGCGCTGACCAGTTCCGGTCGGTCGCCAACGCGCGCCAATGTTTCTTTCAACAGCGGCACGGTATGGCGCACATGATGATAGGCTTGCGTCAGATAGGCGATGTAGGTCTCGCGGCTGATGTCGCCAGTGAGACCGGCCATGAGCTGCGGTGTCGCGGCCAAGCAATTCCTTGCGGTCAGCGTCTCCTTCTCAAGCCGCTCGAAAAAAGGCATTTCGTCCTCTCCATGAAAATGAGTCCGGATGATGGCGTCGCGTTGCAGACGGCCATTTGCGGTAAGTTGGCCATTGGCTGGGGAAAAAGGCGCGACGCGACGCCAACTCTGAACATGCGCGTAGGCGGGAAGCCGAGAGTTCGCTGCGGCGATGGCGGCTTCGATGTCGGTGTCCGGGTTCCCAGAGACGATCAGCGCCGACAGGCTGGACTGGCCTTCTCCGGTAACCATTGCCTGAACAATCGCATCCTCACCAAGCAGAACGCTCTCGACCCATTCGGGAGAAACATTGCGCCCGTGCGATGTGATGATGCGGTTTGACTTGCGTCCCTCGATCCAGAGGCGGCCCTGATTATCAATACGCCCGATGTCGCCTGTCGCACATGGAGTGGGCGCGCGCGGCGCGCCGACCGTCCCGAGGAAAGTTGGGCCATGCACGATAACTTCGCCGTCAGGCGCGATCGTAATGCTGTTGTGATCAAACGGCCGACCGACGCTGCCGCGTGCACTTTCTCCGCTGTCCTCCAGCGTAACGACAGAACCGCATTCGGTCAGGCCATAGCCTTGCCGCACCGGCAGACCGGCGGCCAATGCGCGATCGATCATCGCTGGCGGCACATGCGCTCCGCCCACCGCGACGATGGTCAAGTGGGGCAATCTGACGTCAGCGGCCTCCAACACCGTAACGATTCCCGCAAGATATTCGGGCACGAGGATAACCGAAGAAACATGTTCGCCGGCAATCACCTCCACCATTTTAGCGAAGTCGGGCAGGAAAGGATGCGCAAGGCCAACTTCCGCCTGCGGAAGGGCGACATAGGTGCCTCCGGCAAGAAGGGTCGCATAGAAGCCCGCCACATTTTCGAGCAATATGCCCGGCGGCAAAAGCGCCAGGTGCCGCCCGGCATTCCCCTTGCCAATTCTGTCGACCACAGATTGCGCAACCGCCAGAAGGTGTCCGACCGAAAGGCAAATACCCTTTGGTGTTCCGGTCGATCCTGACGTGAAGCTGATCTTCGCCGTCTCTTCAGGAATGAAGGCATCACGGGTTGCAATCGGGTGTACCGAAATGCCATCGGGATCATTCGGGCTGGCGGTCAATATCACCGATGCGCCTGCTGCCTGCGTCGCATGATCGCGTTGTTGCGGCGTAAAGAATGAGGGCAGCGGCACTGCCGGCAAGCCCGAGAGAAGCAGAGCCAAGTCGGCAACACAATTTTCCAGCCCTTGATCCAGTGCAACCGCCACAGGGCGGCCATCGCGACAAGTTCCGATCAAACGGTGGGCAAGCGAGCGTGCGCGCGCCAACAGCTCGCCACCGCACATGCTACTGCGCAAGCCGCAGTCAATTCTGGCCCCCGAGATCTCACCCAAAAGCGAATTTATGGTCGAGGTCACGCGGCACGAACCTTTCGCTTAGCCACACGCGCTAGTCGCTCCTGCCCCTCAGCGATAAAGCCAGCGCACACAATGGGCTCGAGCTGATAATAGTTGCCCCAGCCCCTTGCAGTCTCTCCAACCTTTTCGACAGTTGCTGGCGCGATTTCATGAAGTGTGACGCCAAGCCGGCGAAACATGGAACGAAGCGGCGCGGTGAGCACGGCAACCGCGATCTCGGCTTGGCCGCCAAGGTCGTTGGCAGCGTCCGCCCAAAGCGCGATCATCGCCAGCGCGCTTTCGGAAGCGAGATTGCCGATTTCGATAATGTCCCGCCGCAGGATTTGGCGACCGAATAATTGGGTCAGCTCCTGCTCGATGGGTGAATCGAGATAGGATTCCAGAAACAGCCGGTCTCGCTCGGCACGGCGATACCCCAATACCGCTACAGTCTCCAGGCCGATGCCCTGCGCCATAAATTCGGTGAAGCATGGCACAACTTCGGCACCGTGCACCGTCGCGTATCTTCGACTGATAAGATTTGCCGCAACCCGATCTGGCATATCGCTTGTCTCCGTTTCGAAGACAGGACGCCGCCGAGGTTTAATCGCCTCAGTTCATGTCGCTATGTCGTGTCTGGTCAGGGTGATTTTACAGGTCGAGCAAACCGACCTCATGCGCCGCACTCGAACCCGAGAATCTTGATTCTTCGTCACTCAGATGTCGGTCAAAAATGTGAATGGCCTCAGGCGCAACTCACGCCACAGATACATAATTTGCCGGCCTCTACACCGAGCTTGGAATCTGCCATTGTGGCAAGCGCGTGGCACGGGCAGCATATTTTAAAAGCGCCGGCCAAACGCCTAATGCGTACATGCCGAGCAGGCGTACAACGGGAATTTCCTGCATATGCTGCAAAGCCATCGCGCACCGCATCTGGCGCATCATTTCGCGACGATGCCAAGCGCGATAATCCGTCGCATCTTTTCCTTCTTTAACGCACTGCGCCGCAATAAAGGCGCTACGCAGAGCAACCGCCATGCCGTCGCCGGTGAGCGATGCGGTCATTCCCGCCTGATCGCCAAGCCGGAATATGGGATCGGGCGCATGTCGGTCAGGCGTTCTGCCATAGGCGAGGTTCGCTATGGTCACAGGCTTTGTGAACATTGGCTCCGCATCCGTGAGCATATCTCGGCAATGATCGAGCGAGGCCAACATCGAATGCACAGAGGCCCAATTGCCGCCGACGTTCACCAGTTTATCACGACGAATGACAAGGCACAGATTGGCCAAGCCGTCTTCTATCGGTTGCAGCCCGGCGTAGCCGCCATCAAAAAGAATGAGGCGGATAGCACGATCGATCCGAGACCTCGCAGGACGCGTCAGCCGATAATGCATCTTGAACCCGACATATGGATTGTCGTCTTTGGAGCAGGCCGGAGTGAGCCTTCGCACCCCATGTTTGCCTGTCGCGAGCAACAGATTGTTCCCCACCCGCTCACCTGAGCTGGTGCGGACATGATCGCTCTCAACACTTTGGATCTTAACGCCACGCTCAATCACGGCACCGGCGTCCGATGCCCGCTCAATCAGCGCTTCGTCGAGCTGATAGCGGCTGAAGCCAAAAGCGGCAAAAGGAAGCTGCGCCTCGGCAATATGTCTTCCCGAAGCAATCTGAATAAGATCGATCGGCGCGGCGCCCATGCGCCCAACATCGACACCCAGATCGACAAGATGGCGATGTGCCTCGATCGACAGAAACTCTCCGCAGACCTTATGATGTGCACCGTTCTCGCGCTCGATCAAACGGACACCCTTGCCGGCCTTGGCAAGCAGGTATGCGGACGCACTCCCAGCCAGCCCGCCGCCCAGGATGAGTACGTCGGTCATGTCATGCCAGCAACTCGAACCGGAAAGTCTCGGCAGCCATGCCAGGCCCGAAAGCCATCGCGATCCCGGGCTGCACCGGCCCTCCGGTTTGCCTGCGGCGCAGCATGTGGGCAAGAATGAACATCAGAGTTGCCGACGACATATTGCCATGTTCGCGCAAGACGGTCCGCGAGGGGGCGAGCGATTCCGCCGCAAGCCCCAGCCCCTGCTCGACGGCATCAAGGATCGTCCGCCCACCCGCGTGGACCGCCCAATGCGCAAACTTATCTGGACTCTGTCCGCGCAACAGCCCATCCGGGCGATTACCGCCCTGCTCCTGACGAAGAGCCTCCGCTATGCGCGCGGGCACTTCGCCCCCCAGGTGCATATCGAAGCCCTGATCGCCGATCGACCATGTAATAGCATCGACCGTGTCACCGATCGTCATTGCCCGAAAATCCCTGAGCGCGATGCCCTCAGATTCTGCCGTTACAAGCGCCGCCGCGGCACCGTCACCGAATAACAGCATCGACAAGAGCCGTTCAAGATCATCGGTACGCTGGAAATGCAGCGTGCATAACTCCAGCGTCACCACAAGCACCCGAGCGTCCGGCGTCGACCGCACGATATGATGCGCAAGCCGTAGCGAATTGACGGCAGCATAACAGCCCATGAAGCCGACAACCGTCCGTTCAATGGAAAGATCCAGCCCAGCGCGCTCAATGATCACTTGATCGAGCCCCGGCGCCATGAAACCGGTGCAGGACGCAACAACAATATGCGTAATTCCTGCGTTGGCGATATCGGGATCAAGCGTCCTGATCGCTGCCAGCGCCAGCGCGGGCGCGTCCCGTTCATAGCGGACCATGCGTTTGCTGGTCAGCGGCCAATCACCGGTCCCGTAGAAGCCATCAGCATCGGTGATCGTTCCATCCGGCAGGGTGACCGGTTCGAGAAAGGAATAGCGCTGGCCGATCCCCGCCCGGTCAACCATGCGCCCAAACAAGCGACGCTGCTTTTCGTCGGCGATGGTCGAGGCGACGAAATCAACAAACGCCTTGTGGACCTTATGCGGTGGATTAGCGGTGCCGATCCGGTTGATATGGGCCACCGCGACGCTCATGCCCGACGTCCGATCAGCACCGCATTGAGGCCACCAAAGGCGAAGCTGTTGGAGACCAGCGTGTCCGCTTCAAATCGCTCGGACGTGAGGGCGAGCGGCGCATCGCAGTCCGGGTCGGGTCCAAGATAGTTGAGTGTGGGCGGAATGATTCCTTCTTTCAGCGCCTTCATTCCCAACAGAAATTCTATCGCGCCGCCCGCACCGATCATATGGCCATGTGCCGATTTGGTCGCAATCACCTTGTGGCGCACCAAGGCTTTTCCATACACCGTGTGCAGTGCCTTAGTCTCTGCGGCGTCATTGAGAATAGTGCCGGTACCGTGCGCAGAGATCAGCACCGGCTCTGTGGGATCGAGATCGGCATCTGAATGCGCTTGCAGGATTGCTGATGTCATACCATCAAGATCAGGCGCGGTCATGTGCGCAGCATCGCTGCTTGCGCCATAACCCGCAAGTTCGCCCAGCACGTTCGCTCCTCGCTCCAACGCATGGTTCTCACTTTCCAGTACCAAAACTGCTGCACCTTCGCCCAGAACCATGCCCTTCCGTTCCCATGAAAAGGGGCGGCACGTGTCCGGAGCCAGAACGCCAAGCGACTGCCACCCCACCCATGAGCCAAGTGACAGGCAAGCCTCGGCACCACCCGCAATCGCGACGTCAACACGACCAGCGCGAATCATATGCATTGCCTCGCCCAATGCATGGGCTGAGGAGGCGCAGGCGCTGGACAAGGTGAAGGTGGGGCCGTGAACTCCAAACAACATCGCAACATGCGCAGTAGGCGCAGTGATCATTGAGCTTGGGATCGTTTGCGGATGCACTTTGTTCTGGCCTCTGCCGAACAGGCGCTCATAGGCGGCGTCATTGGTTGCATTTCCACCGCTACCGCACCCCATCAGGATGGCAGTTCGCCGAGCGAGAGCGGTGTGCCCAACAAGATTTGCCTGTTCGACCGCTTCTTGAGCCGCTTCGAGCGCATAAAGTGAAATAGGATCGAGCTTCCCTAGACGTCGCATATTCTCCGTGCGTTCAGAACCAGCCAGGCTTTCAGGCTCGATCCATGCCGCAACGCCGTCCATACCCTGCCGTGCCAAGGGACGGATCGCGCCTTGGCCTTCTTGCAGTCGCCGCCAGTTGGCTTCGATTCCCTTGCCCAGGCCGCTGATGCAGCCCATACCGGTGATGACGACCTTATCGCTCACTTCCGCGCAGGCGTGTTGACGATTTGGTCGATCAGGCGTTGCAGCGTGATATCGTTCGGAATGTCTTCAGCCTGGATCTCGATGCCGAACCGGTCTTCCAGTTCGAACAGCAGACTGACGAGATCGAGCGATGATATGTCGAGCGTCGCCAACGTCGCTTCAGGCTTCAGCTTATCACGCGGCACGCCTGTTTCCTCCGTGATCAGCGCTATGATGTCATCTCTCGTCACTTGCGGAACTCCTCTGGCACGCGCGTCCAATGGCGAGTACGACACAGAAATAATATACAGCCGGTTACGTCGAGTCCGCCATCTAGCCCAGGAGCAATGCTGGCGTTGTAGCTGCGCCCTGCCTTGGGGTCATAGGCGCGGCCGTTCTTCCAGCGGTCGCCGGAAGCTTCGAGCCCGGTCAATATCTTCACACCGACGAGCGGGCGGCGGCGCAATTCGCGATCGGGATTGTTGATATCGCGCGCAGGCGCAGCGGGATCAAGCACACGCACTAGTGTGCCGCACACAGCCTGCCCGCATGGCTTCACCTCCACTATGCCCGCACGATCATCGGTCAGCCAGCGTCCGTAAACCGACGGGCTCGCTTCGGCGGAGACCGCCGAAGCAAGAATGGCTAATGCAAAACATGCAAAAGAACGAAACGGCGTCATCAAAACTTTCCCGGCAAAACCACCCGGTTCTTATGCAGCCTTGGGCTGGTCCGTGCCAGCGCTTCTGCAATCAGCTTTGGGGCGCAGTTAAAAGAGGATATCGTTCACCGTCAAACGCACCGGAACCGTGAAAGGGTGCAATTATTGTTTGTGAAGCTCCGCGATTGACATAGATTGAACACGGCATTGATAGACGAGAGAGGCCAGCGTGCGAAAGTTTCGGACGACATAGTCTGATATCCGTCGGATGCACCAATACCTTGGAGAATATGAAGTGCACCCATTTGCTAAAGAACCGCTTTGGTGTTGCTATCCAAATCGTCTTGGAATGATCGTGAGCAACGAGCGATCTCCGCTATTTCTTTCTGAGCTCTAACTGGCATGGGTTCACTCGCTGCCCGTTCGCATGAGGAAGAGCAGATGGATGCTGCCGATCTTGATGCGGCCATCTATGAGCAAGTCCTGCGCGATCTTGCTCGTGTCAATCGCTGCACATTCACAGCGCATCCGACGCTTGCCTATCTGAACCGTGTAGCGGCCATCTCAAAGTCTATCAGCTTGCTTGATGTCGGCTTCGGGCATGGTGACATGCTTCGCGCAATCGCATCGTGGGCACAGAAGCGCGGTATCGAGGCAAGGCTGGTGGGGGTCGATCTAAACCCGCGCAGTGTCGATATTGCGCGCTCTGCCACACCCGCTAAGATGTCAATCGACTATCGTACCGGCGATTATGCAGACCAGCCCGAGGCTTTTGATTATATCGTCAGCAGTCAAGTCACTCATCATATGACGGAGCCGCAGCTGCTCACCTTTCTCCGCCATATGGAGCGCGAAGCGCGGCTTGGATGGCTTGTCAGCGACCTCCATCGCCATTGGTTTTCGTATCACGGCTTTCCGATGTTGGCGCGTGCGATGGGCGTTCATAGAATTGTCAGGGAAGATGGGCAGCTGTCTATCGCCCGCTCATTCCGACCAGCCGAGTGGAATTTCTTATTGCGTCAAGCTCGCATCGATCCGGCACGAACGCAAATTATTCGTAGGTTCCCCTTTCGCCTCAGCGTTGAACGTTACAAAACCAGTCACACCCACAAATCTCAATGACAGGCTACGCTCAAAAAGTAGCCATCCACGCAGCAAACAGTGTTTCTTGATACCTGCCTTTCGTTCATTCTAATTTATGGCGGCAGCCTCGCCCCGAATGTCCTTCTTCACAGTTGGTTGTGCCATTCGGTTGGCATTTGGCTTCAGGTTTGTGCGTCATCCGCATGGGGATCCGGTTCAAGGATATCGTCGGGTACGCTCTCATCGCGGATCACGACCAGCGCGACGTTGTGGTAATCACTCGCTCTAAGAACCAAGTGCGGAAGATTCGATTTAGCGTTGATCCGCCGTACGCCATTCTTGTTCATCCTGAGATAGAAGGTCGCGACGTTAATTAGTGTGACACCAACGATTTGGCGCTGTTCGTCGAGAACGAGATTCTCGACCGTTCCTTCATAACCGAGCGTGTCCGAACCATTTTCAATCTTGGTCACGACATAGGCGTTGATGTAGTTTTCGACAGGGCTCGCTTTTTCGATTATCGGGTAGAGCCACCCGAAGAGGAAGCGACCGCGCCATTCCCATGTCCCGGCCGCGGCGATCCTACCGAAGATGCCACCGGCGGCGCAAGCGCAAACCAGGCCTGCCATACCTGCGAACATCTCTGCGCCACCCACCTGCTGACCCGCAGCAGTAAAGAGAAGGCGATAAGGATCGAAGGCTGGGAGCGGAATATAATGGGGCAGGACGTCGTTGAGCACGAGCAGCGCTGACCAGGCCATGTGCGAGATCAGTGAGAACAGACCGGCAATGGCGATCGAGGTGACGGTGCCGAGTGGCGGGGGCGTCACTTTGACTTCGGACGTGCCAACGCTGCTGTAGAATATGCTGAGGCCGAGGATGCCCGGAAGGAGTAGCGCGGCGGTCAGGACCGCAGCAATCGTTATGCCCAAGGCCGTGTCCTCCCGACTAGCAATGGCTGGAAAAAAGTGTCGATCGCGTTAGGTCTTGCTCTTCGCCGTTTTGGCGGGGGAGCGTGTCGTCGCTCCGCCCTCCTTGCTACTGATCACGAGAATGCCGTCGGCATTAAGCTTGCCGACGCGGTGGACCGCAGTCCAGTCACCGTTGAACCGGGTGAAGGTGTTCGCGGCCACACGCAGGGAGGTTTCGCTGTTCACTCGCATACATGGGATATAGGAGATTGGCGGAGAAATCTCAAGTTACCATTTAAACGGTGCCCGGTTGATGTGCAAGGTCAACCCGTGTAACCGGCCATCGTCTCGCACGCGTTGGTCAAGGCCCTAGAATTAAGGAAAACGCCAACAAAGCAGTCGTAGTGCCTGCGAAATCGCTGTCCTAAGAGCTGGCGTTCGTCCACCGATCAAAATTCGATGGTAAGCCTTGCAGCGGTTTATTCGCGGGGGCGGCCCATCCGCACGTTGCCTGAATAGCTACTTATACACATAATGCTGGACGGAATGATGACAGTGGGAAATTATAACTGCCTTTTCGATGATGGCATGCACGTACGTGTTCCACGCGAAGAGGTTGTGCGTTTCCATAATCACTGCCTGGAAATGATGCCCTCTATCAAGGCGTTTTCAAATCGGATTAGCCTTTGCTTCTGGTTCGATCTTCTTGTTCTTGATCAACGCTATCATGTTGGCGTCCATTCGGTCTTACAACCTCTACTAGATATTGAGGGTTCAGAAACACCAACTGGGACGAAGCCCGCGACGCCTTTCACTCGCCTGCCTTTGAAAGGCCTTTGGCACAAGCATTGGTTCACCGCTCGATTTCTTCCCGCAAATCTCTTAGCGGTGGCAGCGTGCAAGGGATCTATGGACTGGATTTGGGAGGTCGCCAACGAGGGTGATGTCCTGACGCCAGCGTTGATGAATCAGATCGCTCATCGCATGACCGTTCAAGCTTACAAAAACCGCCATGCGGCGAAGAAAATCACCGGAGAGTGGATTATCTATCTCCCGCGCTCAGGGCTCAATTACTATCTTTGCCTCGGCACCCATCTGACCGGCGACGCACAGCTTAGCGACAAGATCCGTACGCTTTGTGTGCTGGATTTTCCTGACACCAACAGGTGGATCGACGAGGCTGCTGCTGAAATCTAAGCTTTTGCCTGGCCTGCTTCTCAGACGACAACTATTGCCTGAGGTGAAGGGGTCGCCAACATGGCCGTCATTTCCGATTTATAAGTACTCGTCGATACCGGCCATTGGTTCATCCTTCTGAGCTAGGTAGCGCTGGTTCTCTCGCTGGCCACTTTGATAGCAATTGACGGCTGTGAACGGTCGAAATCAGCGTAACTAAAGCAGTGTCGAGATCGCGTGGATCCACACGGACAGCGTCTCGAGGATGGAGTGCACGAGGGAATGGAGTGCGGGGGCCTCGGTCCACACCTGCTCGCCAATATGCCTGCCCAGGCCGACGAACACGCCGGTTCCGGTTGCAATTCCGGCCCATTTGCCGAAACTGCCCAGTTTTGAGCCTAGACCCATGAAGCGGTTGTGGGCCTCAGCAAGCGTGGTCGGGTCGGCGCTTGTGACTGCGTCCGGCTTGCTCAGCTCACCCTGAACCGCGAGAATACTATCGCGTAGGCGAGCGATATCGTCGTCCCCAAGCACGAGCTGAAATTCTGGCGGCGGCAGGTTGTGTCCGATCAACCCAGAGGGCTGCGAGAGCCGTACCAGCATCGCATCAAGTGCCGAAAGCTGAGTAGGTAGCCGGCTCAGCATTGCCTCGAGATCCGATTCGTCATCCGGCGGATCGTCGAAGTCTGGTTCGTGCTGGAGCCCGTAGGAGATGTCTTCGAGCAGTTCGTGCTCGCCGACATCTGTCTCCTGCATATTCTCGATCCCGATGGGATACTCCCACAGGCCCCATACGAGCGTGCCGAGCGCGGGGTGCTCTATGTCGGCCTGGTGGTACACCGCAGGTCCCATGTGCCGCTCGTCGGCACCTATTGCTTGGAAATCGAGCTCATCGGCATCGATCTCGTACACCTCGCCCGTTTGGGCGTGCCGAATCTGCGCAATTCCATTCGCCGAGACATAGGTCATTGGGAGGGACTTGCCGTTCCGCTCGCGCAATGGCAAGTCTCGCGGACATTGAGGCGGTTATCCACGCGACGAGAGCCAATGTGGACGGCGCCGACCCCGATGAAAGGTTCGTCAAGTCCCATCAAACGGATGATATCCGTCCCGTGGCGGCCAAGTGGCAGGGATACAAGTCCAAGGGCGGTGGCTACCAATCCGAAGGTGGCGAGCAAAGCGCCAGCATCCCGCCAGACGAGTGAAGACCAATTTTCATAGCACGCGGCGGGGCGGGACGCATCAGCGACGAATTGGATCGTGATGCCGCAGACGGCAGGCGTTGAGGCCTGCACACTGTCGGCGTTTGCCTTGAGCCCGGCGGCAGGATCTGAAGCGAGGACACCTATCTCATGATGCGCATCGAGATACATTCCGGCCGCGCGTCCAACGGCAAGGGGGAGGATCATAAGGTCGATGGGGTGGAGACCGCCAGCGGAAGGGGAGGGACGGCTTTCCCACATGCCGAAACGACCGTCCGTTCGACGCTCATGCAATTGCGTCGCGTGCCAGAGCAGAGAGCCGAGAGAACGATCGTCAAGATCACCGCCGTTCAGCGAACGACGGCTATGAAGAATATCGAACAGATATGCGTCGGGAGCGGTGATGTCGCGCGGAAGAGGTATTCTATGCCAAAACTCGATCTCTGGCGGCGACCATGCCGTTGGCGGGACAATCGGTACCGGTTCCAGGTCAGTATGCATCGCCATATAGCTCTTCCATGACCTGCTGATGCTTGTAGCAGCCGCGACAATCTCCGCACGCGAACGGGCCGGTGTGGCAACTGTGCGCCCAGGCGATGACATCCCGCGCGACACCCGAGGACCGGACGAGCTCGGCGGTGGTCATCGAAACTGCGGGAGCTGTGACCCTGAGGCCGCCCTCCTGCATCGCCGTCAATCGGTCCATCGCTTGGTAGAACTCCGGGGTGCCATCGACGTGGACGGCGTCGGTTGCCACCGACCCCATCATGAGCTCACCCGCGCCCAAGCCTATTGCCTTCATCGCGCCCAGCGTGACAAGAAGCTGATTCCGGTAGGGCCACCACTCGGAGACGGGAGCCTCCGCGAGAGGAGCGGAGCCGGCCATATCGCCCGATCCGAGCGAGGAGCAGTCGACGGACACGACTTCATGGGGCATCGTCAGCAACTCGGCAACATGCCTCGCCGCTACAATTTCCGACGCCACAGCGCGCTGTCCATAGTCGATCGTGATTGCAACGTCCGGGCGTTTCCAGAATGCCAGCGCGACGGAGTCTACGCCTCCGGATAAGAGGAGAGCGATCACTTCAGAGACCAGATCGTATGGTAGATGGCCGACACTAGGTCGGTCGTGATAAGGCAATTAGAGCCGATGGGCATCTTCATGTCCTCCGGTCGCATATTCTGGGCGAGGGCAATCACCGGCTTTCCTTGGGCGACGGCATATCCCACCTCGAATATTGTGCCTGCGTCTCCTCCGTTGAGAACGGCGAGAACGGCGTCGCATTCATCCAAGCCCTTGAGATCAAGCGGCGCGACATGCTCCGCACTGCCGGGTCCGACATCGTGGAAGGGCGAGAAGACGCCCACACCCATGCCCAGGAACTGTTCTCGGATCTCCTCAACAAGCCAGCGTTCGGCAAGATTGAAGAATGGGGCCGCGAGGTATATCCGGCCTCTGCCTGGAACGACCGGATTGAAGCTGTGCTCTGCGAGGTCGGCCTCGGAGCCGATCGGCAGCGACATGGTCTCGCAGTAGCGGCTCGTAGATTTAGAAGCCAGGTCAGCCGCCTCTACATAGGACTTGCCGGCCACTGCCCAGAAGTATGTGAAGGCGGCCGAGTAGACGTCGCCAGATCCTATCTTGAACACGCTTTCGCTGCGGTAGGCGGGGACGAACTCGTGCTTGTCCCCCCACGTCACCATCGCGCCATGCCCGCCCATCTTCACGATCACCGCATCGGCATCCTGTCGCGCAATTAGGATCTCGGCCGCTTTCATCGGATCGTCCTGTTCGGTAAGGCAGCGTGCCTCCAAGCGATTGAGGATCAGCACAAGTTCCTCTGCGGTGGAACCGTTCTCGCCAAATGGTCGCGGATCGAAGGCCGACTGAGGGTCGTAAACGGCACGCTTGGCCTTGATCCGGGCAGTGCCCTCCAGCATGCCGAACCGCAGGACAATGTCGTCCTCCACAACCAGCGGGGACTGCTGGGGGATGGCATCTGGACGAGGCACAATCCGAGGTATGGCCAAGGAATGCGTGTATTGGAAGTTGACGGCGAAGGGCGTCTCAGGACCATCGACCGCTAACCCGTAGACACTCTCGATGTTCAGGAAGCCTTCCGACAGGGGCGCGGCACGATAGGTTACAAGGCGCGTATCGGGAGCAAGGCCGCTAATCGCGGCCGCCGCGCGGCCCGCGGATCCATAGACTTCCACCCAATGCGGCTCGACGCACCGTTCGGCATACACACCGCCAACGACGGTAGTCATACGGGTTCGATACGCAGCTGGATGTTCCCGCCGGAGATGGTCAGGACGACCGCCTCATAGCTGAAGCCCTGGCTTATGCATTCGATGAGGGCGAGGTGGCCGAGAAAGGTGAGCGAACCTGCGACCGCTCCGGTAGCATCCCTGACCTGAAGCACCGGCCTCCCGTTACTTATGTCGACCACGACGTAAAGGCGATCACCCACCTTCAGCGTTGCGACGACCGCAGGCTGCGGACTGTTGAGCGGCGCGGTACGGACCGCCTCACAAGAGGGGGTCGGCGTTGGTGTAGGCGTTGGCGAGCCACCGGACATGCTATACTCCGTCATATCTTCGTGACGGCAAGTAAACAATGCCACCTCGCCCTAAGTCAACTGCAGAACGAACTGTTCTAGAGGCTTGCGAACACTCCTACGATCATAGCCTGGTGCGACGAAGGAGGAGAGGATTGAGGGAGAGAGCTGCCGCATGGTCATCCACATCACGGAATCGAGTAATGAAGGCTGGGCGGAGATTGCGGATGCGAAGTCGAGATAGGCCTTCTCCATCTCGCGATAGTTCCGTTCTACCTTCCACGCCTTGGGGAATAAATGCAGCATTCTGGCTGCCCGGACGATGTGGACGTCAAGAATCGCCACCCTGTCACTCCGCCGCCAGTTCCGTACAACCCAGGAGGCCGTCTTCAACCCTATCCCTGACAGGCTAGTGAGGGCGTCACGCAGATCAATGTCCGGCGCCTCGTGGTTTACAGACCGCAGCCCGGAGAGCGCGGCTGCGACATATTCCCCTTTTTGCCGCGCGAAACGATAACGGACCTTGCGCGCGCCGACGTCCAAGGGCGCGCTGAGTAGGTTGACCGTCCGTACCGGGTCGCAGAGCGCCTCAGGATCCTCAGCGGCCGCTTTCCGAAGACGCTCGTAAGCAGCCAGTCCAACCTCCGCTGGAATTCCGTAACCGCCTAGCAGGCAAGCTAGCACCTCCTCCTCGAGCGTTTTGCCGAGCCTGTAGTGGTCGGGCTGTTCCAATCCCCACATCCACACCTGGCTGCACCAGTAGGCCGGGGTTCCCAGCTCCTCAGCCCGGCCCCACTTCAAACGGCCGATCCCAATGCGCGTGTCCGCAGACGGGAGGGACAGAGAGAGCGTGTCGCCCCCCACCATGGCGAGAACAGTCTGATTTGACGAGGCGACGGTATAATGCATATATGCATTCTATTATGCATAACGAGTCAGTGCAATGTCCTCTTTGCTGATGTCGCTCGAGTCCGCACGGAAGGCGCGTCATCTCCGTCAAACCGAATTGGCCGAACTGCTCGAGGTCACGCAGGGGCATTACAGCAAGGTGGTGAAGGGCGTGGTGCCCCTGTCTGCGAGCTTGGAAATGCGGATCCGAAGGTGGATTGATACTCAGGGTGTGCAGGTTGATGAGCAGGACCGCGCCCGGAGGATGAAGGAACTGGCGAACTCTATCCATTCACAATGCCTAGCGCTCATGCATTTGGCCGGCATCCAGTCTGCGGATCCCTAACACCTCCGGGAAGGGTGCTTACATCCGAAAGACCCTATCTTTCGATGAGGAGATCCGTCCGTGCTTGAGCACCATGGTGCCTTTTGCTGCTGACATTGGACCGTTCTGGCCAAGAAATACCCACTTACAATTCTCAGCGATTTCCATGATGACGAGACTTCAAGGAGAAAACCCATTCACACGCCCTCGATTTCCCGCCCGTCGCTTTGGTCTGCCGCCCGATTTCCGCATACAAAGGCTGAAGTGAGCAAGCCTGCCACTGACGAATCGACGGTCGATGTATGGCGGGACGAGGGGCGCTCTATCCACCAGCAGGACTACGACCGGCTTCTCTTCTCGGCCCCGGTGCGCCGTCTTGCCGACAAGACGCAGGTCTGGCCCATGGATGCCAACGACGGCGTCCGATCGCGGTTGACCCATTCGCACGAGGTGGCGAACCTTGCTAAGTCCATCGGGACACGGGTGGCGTCGGCCCCCGAGGGCAACCCGTTCGGGGACGTCAACCTCCATGGCGTCATCCAGCCCATCCTATCGTCCATTGGCTTGGCCCACGATCTCGGGAACCCTCCCTTCGGGCATCAGGGCGAGGTCGCGATCAGTCAGTGGTTCAAACGGAGGAAGGACTGGATATTCGACCGCGCGGCCAAGGGAGGAGACAAGGTTACGTTCCCGGTTGCTCCGTCGCTTCGCACGGAGTTCATCGACTTCGACGGCAATCCGCAGACGTTCCGCATTCTAACCCGGTTGCAGACATCACATCGCAGTGTCGGTCTGGACCTTACCGCCGCGACGCTGGCCGGTGTCCTGAAGTATCCAGTCCACGCCGACAGCAGAGACAAGGACAGAGCCTGCATCAAGAAGGCGGGATACTTCGATTCCGAGCGCGACATAGTCGCATGGGTCCGTAGCGAGACGGGGCTTCAGGAGGGGCAGCGGCATCCCCTGACGTGGATCATGGAAGCATGCGACGACATCGCTTACTCCGTGCTCGACGTCGATGACCTCCTCAAGAAGGCGATCATCTCGCCAGATGACGTCTTAGTCATACTCAAACATACCGAATTCGTCAGCAGCCTTCCTTGCGTGGTAAAACTCGAGAGGAAATTCAACGAGATCAACAGGAGCGACCGGAGGGCCGAGATTCGGCGCGACATCAAGGAGCAGTATGTCCGGTCCTATCTCATCGAGGCGCTGATCAACGACGCTAGCAAGACATACATTGCCAAGGCAGACGCCATCAACGACTTCACGCACGACGTCCCGCTGATGGAGAAGAACCCACTCTGCGATGCGCTGAAGGAGATCGCGCAGAAATACGGCTTCGCTCATACCAAAGTGCTGCGGGCGGAGGCTGTCGGAGACGCTGCCATAGATGGGTTGATGACCGCGTTCTGGACGGCGATCCAGAATCGCAAGAATCTCCACGACCTCATGTCGATGCGACTCGACGCCCGCGACCGCTACGTTTTCTCGTTGATCAGCCCGAACTATCTGGAAGCGGCGTGTCACGAGGCAACGGTGAAGGCGAATGCGAATGCTGACAGCGAGGCCGTAGGCCGCTATCATGAGCTAAGGCTGCTGACCGACATGATCTCGGGCATGACGGACGGATTCGCCATCAATACGTGGCAGAAGCTAAAGGAGCTCCCCGATGTCGGTCGCCCCTGACGTCAGAAGTCTCAAGCGCAGGCTGGATCGCTTTTTCTGGGACAACAGCTCAACGGAGACCGTCCTGTTGCGCCACCTGTTCAAGACGCATTTCGACCAGTTCGACGGCGTCGGAGTGGTCGGCGGCCTCGTGCGTGACTTCGCACGCGGCGGACGCTCGGCCTTCAAGTCCGATATAGATTTGGTCGTGGAGGGAAGCGCCGACGAGGTAGCGATGCTCGCGGAGCGCGTCGGAGCGACAGCGAACCGGTTCGGCGGCTTTGGGTTCACGGCGGGTCCATGGAAGATCGACTTCTGGGCACTAGAGAAGACGTGGGCTGTCGCCGAGGGGCATGTGGTCGCCGCCGGGCTCGCGGACGTCGTGCAATGCACATTCTTTGACTGGGATGCGGCCATCTACGATCTCCGCCGTAAACGGGTGGTCTGCACCGATGGCTATCTAGACCGTATACGCGACCGCCGGCTTGAAATAGCCCTGCGGTCAAATCCCGGAGAACTGGGAAACCTGCTGCGCGCCGCGCGGCGCATCCTGGGTTGGGGGCTGCGTCCCGGACCTGAGCTCCGCCGGTTCATCCGGGAAAGTCTCGACGACGAGACTTTCAAGGCCCTGCAGGCGACCGAGCGCAGCAAGCACGCCGATCACCTCCTCAAAAAGTTTCGCAACGCCCGAGACCTGCGGTTCCATCTCCTAGCGTCGCACAGGGCCGAAGCTTTCGACAAGATGCAGATGCATCTGCCATTCGATTAGTTCTGATTACGTAGTGCGGGGTGCGGCAATATCATGGGTTTGCGCACCAATTAGTTTCCGATCCGTATTTGGGAGCTCAAGATTGGCATATGAACGGCAACTTAGGGTCGTGTCCGGAAGAGAACGATGCTGCTAACGGATGTCCGCTTTCCTCAGACCTCTTGCACTGAGCCGCCGTTCCGGACCGTCCAACATGCCGGACAAAGTGGAGGTAAGTCTCGTAACAATACAAAATTATCACGCAACCGCACGAAGGCTTTTCAGATTGTTAGTATGCAACTCAGAAATGCGGAAGGTGTTGACTAGATCAACAAGTTTCTCGACCTGCTGAGCCATAGCGCGGGTGGCCGCAGTGCTCTCTTCGACCATCGCCGCATTCTGCTGGGTCATCGCTTCCATCGATGAGGTTGAATTACTGACCTGTTGAACTCGGTTCGCCTGAACGACAGAAGCTTGCGAAATTTCTTCGAGAAGTTGCGCTGCTTCGCCAACACGCTCAACGATCGCTGTCAGCATAGTCCCCGTTTCTTCAACGAGAGTGACACCCGAAATCACCTGCTCGGAACTGTTGGTAACGAGCTTCTTGATTTCCATGGCCGCATCAGCACTGCGTTGCGCGAGCGCGCGAACCTCATTGGCAACAACGGCAAAACCCTTGCCAGCCTCACCAGCCCTTGCCGCCTCCACCCCTGCGTTCAGAGCGAGCAGGTTGGTCTGGAAAGCGATGCCATCCATCAGTGAAATGATCTGAGTGATTTCATCAGAGGATGATTTTATCATGCCCATGGCAGCGATTGCGCGTCGGACGATCTCACCGCCCTTGGTCGCTTCTTTATAGGTTGCAGCAATCGATTCATTCATCTTGTGGGCGTTGTCTGCTGTATCCTGAATCTGCTTAGTCACGTCGCGCATACTCTCAGACGTTTCGAGCAATGAATTGGCATGTTGCTCTGTACGCTGAGATAGATCCGTTGAGGCACATCGTATCTCGCTCGACGCCGTTAACACTCCTTGAGCCGCTTGATTTACCGTGGCGAGAGCGTTCTCTAATTTGTCCGCCGTCATATTGAAGCTCGTACGCAAGCTCTCATATTTCTGGGGAAAGGCTGATGAAATTCTCAGAGTGAGATCACCTTCTGAAAGCGCGGAGAGAGACGATGCCAAATCATCGACCACATGGCTGACCTCTTCAGCAGAGCTTGCTTTCTGCGCGTTTTCCCTAAACACGGACATCGCACGTGTCATCCGCCCCACACAATCGAGATGGTCGGTATAATAGACTGGCGATTCGAGATCTCCTTGCGCGAGGGCTTCCATCCGCACTACGGTATCAACGTAAGGATCACAGATCAGCCGTCCACTGACGGTCACGGTCACGATATGGCCAGCAAGAGCCATTCCGCCCAACACCAGCGCCAGCGGAATCATCTGGATTATTGCTGATACAATTCCCGCCAGGGCAAGAACGCCAAATGCTGTATGAACGGCAAGCAGAAACTGAAACTTGTGTCGAATGGGTGCCTTCTTCGTGAACCATTCCAGCATCGCTTTATCCCTTCAACAATCGCCCCACATCGTCCCTTTTTCATTTGCATAGGGAATGTTACACGCTCCGGTTAACGGCCGATAAACCTGAAGTATAAGCGCAAGACAATCGCATCCATTTTGGTCGCAATTGCGAAAGATCGCACTATGCCACTCCATCCGCTTAAGTAACCCGTCATCTAGTCATTTAAAAGGATATATAATATCGGACATCGCTGAAGGTCCCTGCCAAAAGTTAATTCAGGACGCCGCCGAGCAAGCTTTCAGATGAGCGATACCGGCCAACCAGAACATCATGATTTGATGGATTTTCCGTATTTGGTCTCTATATGGCTAGTCGCCATCATGCCAGACATCAATCGGGTCATGTCAGGAGCACCTGAAATAAATCCGGATATTTGATCGCCATGCATCGGTTTGCTGATGATATATCCCTGAATTTCGCGACACCCTTCGCTTACCAGAATTTCGGCTTGCCGCTCTGTCTCAACGCCCTCTGCAACCGTTCCGATATGCAAAGCGTCCGCTAGTGCAATGATGGCGCGGATGACTTCCCCAGCATTTCTGTCGGACGATAGATCAGACACAAAGCTCGAATCGATTTTGACGCGGTCGAAGGGAAATGTCCGAAGCAGGTTCAGGGATGAATATCCGGTTCCGAAATCGTCAAGCGCCATGCGCAAGCCCAGCGTTTTGAGCTTGCGAAGCGCGCTCAACATAAGCGCGTGGTTTTGGATGAAGATATTTTCCGTGATCTCGATTTCGAGCCTGCGGGGCGAAAGACCGTATCGCACCAGCGCGTTTGAAATGGAATCAATGAGGTGCGGGTTGAGAAGTTGCTTGGGCGAAATGTTGATCGAAACCGTCAGCTCGTTCGGCCAATCCACTGCCTGGCGACACGCCTCATCGATAACCCAGTCTCCCAATCCATTGATGAGACCAGTTTTCTCGGCCACAGGAACGAATTCCAGTGGTCCCGCCACAGTACCGTCAGGCTGCGGCCAGCGCAAAAGCGCCTCGAAACCTGACAGGCGACGATCTTGCATGTCGAAGATTGGTTGAAAAGCGAGGTTGAATTCCCGGTCGCGGATTCCCCGGCGCAGGTCTCGCTCAAGCATCTGATGTCGTGTTGCCGTTTCACCAAGTGCGTGGTCGAAGAAACGGAAGCAATCTTTGCCCTCCCCCTTTGCCGCATACAGAGCTAGGTCGGTATGCTTCATAAGGGTCACGCTGTTATCACCGTCACGCGGGCCGATAGCGATGCCCAGGCTACCCGCCGGAATAACGACCTGCCCTTCAAGCTGCAGCTCCTCCTTGAGGCAGGACAAGAGATCCTTTGCAACCTCCGCAAGGGCCGAAGGATCGGCGAGATTGGGTATGAAAACCGCAAATTCGTCACCGCCCAGCCTTGAAACGATCCCACAAGGAAGGGTTCGCACAAGCCGGGCGCTGATTTCGCGCAGCAATTGATCTCCTGCGGGATGGCCAAGCGTATCATTGACGGTTTTGAAGTCATCCAGATCGAGCAGCATCAAGGCGACAGATTGCTCGGGGCCTGCGCGATGCAAGGCCTCATCCAGCTTTTCCAGAAACAGGCGCCTGCTGGGCAACTGGGTCAGCGGATCGTGCAGCGCCGCTGTGATCCGACGTTCGCGCTCTTCGATAGCTTCCGCCATGAAGTTGAAGGTGTGCGCCAGACGGCCGACCTCATCGCCGGACTCCACGGGCACCTGATTGAACTCCCCGGCGCTGAACTGCCGAACCGCCTCCTCCAGCCGCTGGAGCGGATGCGTAATCTGATTGGCAAGCCGCGCGCTGAGCCAGACGCTCAAACCCATACCAAGGGCGGCAATCAGCATCAGAATGCGCTTCAGGAATGTATACTGGCCAAGGACCGTGTTCAGGTCATGCTTCAGAACCAGGACAGGAGCCAGCCCCGGCTCAATTTCTGGCAATGGCGTGATCCAGAGCAACTGTTCACCGGCGGGTTCCGGCTGGAAGATCACCTGATCGAGCGGGAGTTTCCGAATATTGCCCGGTAGCGAAGCCCTCGTCATCGCGAACGCTCCGATGGGATTGGGTGACAGACGCGCGAGACGCGCCATCTCCTTTTCGTCCAGGGCGCTTCCAATGATGAGCTGCCCGATGGTGTGCGGCGCTTTTATGGGAACGGCAACAGACAGGACCAGCATATCGCCGACCAGCATGGCGCCATGCTTATCTCCGCTATTTTGACCGAAATGAAAAATGCGAGCCAAAGGCAGGTTGGGCGTTTTGTTGGTTGCGACAAGCTCGCCATCGGGGCTGGTGACAAATGCAACGCTTGCGCCGGCGCGTTCCGAAACACTGACCAATGCGGACGCGATTGTCGGTGTGTCTTCGGTTGCAACGGCCTCCCTAAATCCGAAGTCACGCGATAGCACATGGGCCAACTCGCCCATGGCACTGGTCTTGCGGTCCAGTATTTCCTGAAATACGCGCGCATCCGCCTGCATCTCGCGACTGGCGGCGGCGCGGCCGTAGCGGTTGAGCCCTTGCGCCGCCACAACTACTATCAGAGTCAGCGTTACGCCAAAAAGGATAGTGTAAAGCGAAGCAATCCGCACCTTGAGGGACGTGAACCGCAAAATGCCGCTCCACGCGCCGAGCCGGATCATCGGACAGATACCGAAAGACCGGCAGCCCGCCCGACACCAGCCGCGTCAGCAGTTGCCGGCAGCCGGTGATCCTCCAAGCGATGCGGGTGGGCTTTGAGGCCTAGCGAGGCCCCGGAAGTGCTCATCAATCCGTTCTTGGTTTTCGAGGCAAGAGAGCGAGGCAAAACTAGTGCTTTGCCAATTGAGAATGGCATCAATGCGGATCGGGCCGCAATTTGCACCCTAACTCCTACCATTCTCCTATGATGAAGCAAAATTGTTAATTATATCTGTTCTTATGAAATGCATTATAGCGTAATTCTAAATTAATCAGACACAAATATCCCTATTTTAGACACATCCATTATGGATATAAAATCATGGAGAGATATTTATATTTCTCATTAAATCTTACAATTCGATCACTTTTGGATAGTATTCTTGCATAATTTTGAAATGGTTTAGGTGAGGCAATCTGCAGTCATGCGAAAGCATCAGCTTATCGGTTGAAAACCATCTCCTTCGATTACCGTAATCGCTTGCAGAGGCTTCATCACAGATTCTGATGCCTAGTGGCTGCTGTTGGCCAATCGCGCTGAATAGAAGCCGTTCCGGATCGTCTGAACAGGCGACATTCTGCTCGACTTCCGGTGTAATGTGAGCATTGGTGTTGTTGTTGAATCGCGCCGGTGAACGACCGGCGCTGCCCTGACCGAGCAATCGGCGGGGCTGTGGGTGGTGGTAGCGACATGGCGTCGCTCCAAATAGGAGACCACCCAATGGATATTATTGAACACGCTGAGCTATCCTCGACTATCGCTGGCACAAAGGTTGCGGCGTCTACCACCGCACCTACCGCGCCGACATCCCGCATCACAAAATCAGCTGCAGTGACTAGGCTGTTGTCGCGCAACAAAGGTGCGACGCTGGGTGAGATCATGGCGATTACGCACTGGCAGCCACACAGCACGCGCGCATTCCTCACCGGATTGCGAAAGAAGGGTGTCGATCTGCTGCGCGAGACACGAAGCGGTGGCGAGACCAGCTACCGGATTGACCGTTGATGACTCGATTGGACGGCCAGCTTGATATGCTGGCAGCAATGTCGCAGGCCCAGCTCCGCGCCGAATGGCGACGCTGGCACAGAGGCCAGCTGATGCCAGCCGGGTTGGGCCGCGACCTCGCGACACGTGCCATCGCGTGGGCGATGCAGGAGAAGGTGCATGGCGGGCTAACGCCCGCCGCCACCCGCCAGCTCCGAAACTTGGCTAGAGAACTGGATGAAACCGGTGACATCGAAATCGGGAAAGCCGTGTGCCTCAAACCCGGCACCAAGCTTACACGTGAGTGGCATGGCCATATCTACCATGTGCTGGTGCTAGAAGAAGGCTTTCAATTTCAGGATCGGCATTACCGGTCGCTTACGCCTATCGCGCGTGAAATCACCGGCACCCACTGGTCAGGCCCACGCTTCTTCGGTCTAAAGGAGAAGGCCGGTGTCGTCTCGTAACAAGCGCCGCTGCGCCATCTATACTCGCAAGTCGACCGAGGAAGGTCTGGATCAGGCCTTCAATAGTCTGGATGCCCAGCGTGAGGCCTGTGCCGCCTACGTGATGAGCCAATGCCATGAGGGGTGGGAGCTGGTGCCAGACCTCTACGACGATGGCGGCTATTCCGGCGGCAATATGGATCGTCCGGGCCTCAAACATCTCCTGGATGACGTGAAGGCAGGCCGGGTCGATATTATTGTCGTCTACAAGGTTGATCGCCTCACCCGAAGCCTCGCCGACTTCGCAAAGATCGTTGAGGTACTCGACAAACAGGGCGCCTCGTTTGTCAGCGTAACACAAGCGTTTAATACCACGAACAGCATGGGACGACTGACATTGAATGTTCTCCTGTCCTTCGCCCAGTTCGAACGCGAGGTGACGGGCGAGCGCATCCGCGACAAGATTGCGGCATCAAAGGCCAGGGGCATGTGGATGGGCGGCTCGGTACCGCTTGGCTATGAGGTCAAGGACCGCAAGCTCGTCGTCGTACCTGAGGAAGCTGACAGGGTCCGGATGATCTTCGAGCGCTATTTAGCCTTGGGTTCCGTGCTCGTGCTGGCAGAGAATCTCAAGGCGGCAGACATAAGAAGCAAGGTGCGGGTAAGTCGCTCGGGAAAACATTATGGCAATGCCTCCTTCAGTCGCGGCGCGCTCTATCTCATACTCAAGAACCGCATCTATCTGGGTGAGGTGATGCACAAGGGAACGGCCTATCCCGGCGAGCATGACGCAATTATTGACCCAGAGCTATTCGCGCGCGCCGCCGCCTTGCTTCGACACAACCGCAACAACCATGTGAACGGTGTTCATGCGGAAGAACCCAGTCTCCTCATCGGCAAGGTGCATGATGGCCTTGGCCGCATCATGTCACCAGATCACGCCAGTAAGAGGGGAAGACGCTATCGCTATTATGCCAGCCGACAAGAAGGCAAAGCCAAGGAACTGAAGGCATGGCGCGTTCCGGCAGGTGATCTCGAAGGGCTGGTGCTAAGCCAGCTGTACCGTCGCTTCGATCCGGAGACGATGTCTACGGAAATCGTCTCGCCCACCAATATGGCGATGAGCGAGCAGCGTGCGCTTATCGGAACCACGATCGAACGAATCGACATTCACCTTGATCGGGTCGATATCCACTTCACTGATGGCGAACAGACAAGCGTTGCCGCGCCCATCATCCGTCGCGGCCGGGAGACTCGGCTCGCCGTTCCGCCTGACCAGCAAGCTCACGCCCAGCGCGATCCGGCGCTGATCAAGCTCCTCATAAAGGCGCATCACGCACGCCAGGCAGTTGAAACCAACAATGATCGCACCATTGTAGAACTCGCTAAGATGCAAGGGTACAGTCGCGACTATTTTGGTGTGTTACTGCGCATCGCCTATATGGCGCCTGACATTGTCGCAGCCATCCTCGATGGCCGCCAGCCAGTGCAGCTAAATCGCCAACATCTTGCTCGTGCCACCAACCTGCCACTCGACTGGCAGGGGCAGCGCGCGATGCTCCGCTTTACCTGATTTTTATCGCATCAAATCCGCATCATGCTGCGCATCGCAGCGTCGTGCCGCCTTATATGCCCCTCAGAGAAAAGCGCCAGTATTGCCACGGATCGCCCCGACGAGAAGTGTCTCCAAGCTCGGTGGCGGATGCGCAGCATCCGCCTGAGGCCCGCGGAACTGCGGGCTTTTGCGCCTATATGCCGAGCACCCTGTCGATGGGTCGCGAAATGTTTGAAAAAGTGGTGCGCGGCGCAGTCCGGAGCGAACGGGTCTCGTACCTGATTTTCCCAATTATATGGGAAAGTAGTGGGAAACAAGGCCCCCTTGGAGCTGATACACGACCGAATAAGGATGGCGTGTAGCGAAACTTGCGGTTTGAATAGCATTTTTCCCATATAGTGCCTTTGTGGGAAGAAAGGCCGGTGATTGTGAGACGCTTAGTTAGCGTCCGCGCTCGTGGTGTAATTTCCGGTGTAGGCGATGGTGTATTCCGGGGTGGGGCATGCCCCACCCCGGAATGCGGCGTCGCTGGTGGCCACCGGGTTCATCGTTATGGTGGAGTTTGCACACTTCAACCGTGACGAAGAGGAGTTCCCGATGACCGAGGACAGATTACTGATCGAAGAGCTGGCTGCAAAGGGCGGCCAACCGGATTTTTTGCGCACCATCGCCGAGAACGTGCTGCAGCTGATCATGGAGGCCGACGTTGATGGCCTGATCGGCGCGGGTCGCCACGAACGCAGCAGCGAGCGCGCGACCTGGCGCAACGGCTATCGCGACCGTTCGCTGGATACCCGGGTAGGCACGCTGAACCTGAAAATCCCCAAGCTGCGTGCTGGGTCCTATTTTCCGGGCTTCCTTGAGCCCCGCAAGATGGTCGAGAAAGCGCTGGTTGCGGTGATCCAGGAAGCGTGGATCGGCGGGGTCAGCACCCGGCGGGTCGATGAACTCGTCCAGGCCATGGGCATGACCGGCATCTCCAAGTCCACCGTCTCCAAGCTTTGCAAGGACATTGACGAGCGCGTCCATGCCTTTCTGAAACGCCCGCTCACCGGCGAATGGCCGTATCTCTGGCTCGATGCCACCTATCTCAAGGTACGCGAAGGCGGGCGGATCATCAGCGTTGCCGCAATAATCGCCATGGCCGTCAACACCGAGGGCCGGCGCGAGATCGTCGGCCTGCATATCGGCCCCTCGGAAGCGGAGGTCTTCTGGTCCGACTTCCTGAAGGACCTTGTTCGGCGCGGTCTTACCGGCGTGAAGCTGGTCATCTCCGATGCTCACGAGGGCCTCAAGGGCGCGATCACCCGCGTCATGGGCGCCACCTGGCAGCGCTGCCGGGTGCACTTCATGCGCAATGCCCTGTCCTATGTGCCCAAGGGCCAGAACACTGTCGTCGCCGCCGCGATCCGCCAGGTCTTCCTGCAGCCCGATCAGAAAAGCGCAACGCAGGTCTGGCGACAGGTCGCCGACCAGTTGCGCACCCGTTGGCCCAAGCTCGGCGCCTGCATGGACGAGGCCGAAACCGACGTGCTCGCCTACACCGGCTTCCCCACCCAGCACCGCACGAAGTTACACTCAACCAATCCGCTCGAGCGGCTCAACAAGGAGGTCAAGCGCCGCGCCGACGTCGTCGGAATCTTCCCGAACGAAGACAGCATCATCCGCCTCGTCGGGGCTGTGCTGATGGAGCAGAACGACGAGTGGCAGCTCCAGCACCGATACATGCAGATCGAAGGCATGGCCGAACTCAACCAACCCATGATCGAGGAGGAAAATCAGCCCCTACACATCACCGCCAAAGCCGCCTGACGATGGCCCACGGCCACAGCCGAAATTACACCACCTTGACGGACGCGACCGACGCTTACGTGTTAACTTCCCATTTCGACCATTGCGGGAATGGTGTTGCTAAATCTGGGAAATTGCGACTCAAAACGGGCTTTTCCCTGAAAATTTCTCCCCTTCAAATTCACTTGTGGCGAGCCACAAACGATGGATGGCGATGCGCTAGGACGGCTCGCATTCTTCAGGCTGCATTTCACGAATATAGGCCAAGGCCTGTACGAGAGCATCTTCAATTTCCTGCAACTTCAATCCGAGTTGCAGCTCACTATGTCCGGTAAGCTGGAGAAAAACCGACATGACCGGTTCTGAATGAGCAGCAAGTGTCACCAAATTTAAGCCGTTGGGACTTGCTCTCCCATGCAACCAGGCTCGGGCAGTAGTATCGCTGACACCAGTCCAGCGCATTACTGTTTTCGTCGCTCGTCGACTCGCGCCCAATTCCTCACGAAGAGCTTGGCTAATCTGCTCGGCCAACAATGATTCTGATAGGAAAAGCTGCGGATTCCGAAGTTGACTTTCGGTTTTACGAACCATGCTTCGGCCTTTCATGTTGTAAAAGGTGGCAAGGTCAGCATTTCGACTGCACACGCCAATGAGGCGATCATGGTAATAAACTGGTTGGAAACAGACGGACCGAATAATTCGGCGGAGCCGCCCAAGATCAGGGCGGCTGAATATGTCCGCATGTCGACCGAGCACCAACAATATTCGACTGACAATCAGTCAGAGACAATTCGTCGATACGCTATGCAGCGTGGGTACGAGATTGTCAGAACTTATGCGGATGAAGGAAAAAGCGGCCTCAACATTGGTGGTCGGCAGGCATTACAGAAGTTGCTCGACGATGTCGAAACCGATCACGCCGACTTCGCTGCGCTGTTGGTATATGATGTCAGTCGCTGGGGCCGCTTCCAAGACCCGGACGAAGCTGCTTCCTACGAGCTACGTTGTCGCAGGGCAGGCGTTCAAGTCCACTATTGCGCCGAACAGTTTGAAAATGATGGTAGCATCGGTTCGTCGATCATCAAGACCGTCAAGCGCGCCATGGCGGGTGAATATAGCCGCGAACTCTCGGTCAAGGTGTTTGCGGGGCAGGCAAACCTGATCCGCCTCGGCTTTCGTCAAGGTGGGCCCGCCGGTTTCGGTTTGCGAAGAATGCTTGTCGATCAATCAGGCACGGAGAAGGGGCTACTTGATCGAGGCGAACATAAGAGCATAGCCACCGATCGCGTTATATTGGTCCCGGGCCCAGATGACGAGATCGAGGTGGTCCGGAATGTTTATCAGCAGTTCGTTGAACAAGGACGTAGTGAGCAGGAGATCGCAGACCAACTTAACGAGAAGGGTATTGCTACAGACCTGGGCCGGCCATGGACCCGGGGATCCGTCCACCAGCTGCTGATCAATGAAAAATATATCGGCAACAATGTGTGGGGCCGTACATCCTGTAAGCTCAAAGGCAATCATATACATAATGTTCCGGGGGAGTGGATCAGGGCTGATGGCGCCTTTACCGGCATTATATCACCCACACAGTTCGAAGCTGCCCAAACCATCATCCGTGAGCGCAGCATAAGGCTTGGCGACGATGAAATGCTCGAGCTGCTAGCTCAGGTCTTCGAGCGGAATGGTTATCTCTCTGGCCTTATCATCGATGAAACCGAGAATTGTCCTTCGAGCAGTTCTTTCAGACATCGATTTGGTAGCCTATTGCGTGCCTATACGCTGGTCGGTTTCTCGCCGGATCATGATTATCGCTACCTTGAGACCAATAAGAAATTACGGGCCATGTATCCCGGCATCATTCAGATGATCCTCGATGGTATAGAGCAGATCGGCGGGACTGCCGTACGCAACCCAATCACCGATTTGCTGACGATCAATCGCGAATTCACGGCTTCTCTGATTATCGTCCGTTGCTTTCAAACTGCAGCGGGCTCCATGCGATGGAAGCTACGCCTTGATACCAAGCTCAAGCCGGATTTGACCGTCGCCATCCGTATGGACAGCGCCAATGAAAATCCCAAAGACTATTATCTGTTGCCTCGGCTCGATATGCGCGAAGCCATTTTACGCCTCGCCGAATATAATGGTCTTTCTCTTGACGCCTATCGCTTCGATGATCTGGCGGCCTTTTATCAAATGGCCGCACGCGCGCGGTTCAGGGAAGCGGCCTAATGTCAGCGCTTCCAGCACAACGCGTTGAGATGATCCCGATCGACCGGGTCACTGTGGTCAATCCGCGAGTGCGAAATAAGCGGAACTTCAAGGAGATTGTTGATAATATAGCAAAGGTGGGTCTCAAAAAGCCAATCACCGTAACGCGCAGGATGCAAGCCGGCGGCCCCTATTATGATCTGGTTTGCGGGCAGGGAAGACTCGAGGCTTATATGGCACTCGGGCAAATGGAGGTTCCTGCCCTTGTCGTAACCGCAGATCCAGAAGATTGTCTGGTCGCTAGCCTTGTCGAGAACTGTGCGCGACGCAAACATGGCGCCCTTGAACTCTTGCGTGACATTCGTGGCATGGAAAAGCGGGGCTATTCGATTGCCGAAATCGCACAAAAGACGGGTCTCACTGCAGAATATGTGCGCGGTGTCTCCCGTCTTATAGAAACTGGAGAACTGCGCCTATTGCGGTCGGTCGAAAGCGGTATCATTCCCTTAAGCGTTGCGGTCGAAATCTCCGAAGTCGAAGATCATGAAGTTCAAGCAGCACTAGCCCGCGCTTATGAGCGGGGCCTTCTCAAAGGACGGAAGCTGCTTATGGCCCGTAAGATTATAGAGACCCGTCGCCGCCGCGGCAAAGGCCTCACGTCCAATAACAGTCCGATGAGGCAGCGTGTATCGGCAGACATCCTAGTCCAGGCTTATCAGGATGACGCCGATCGCAAACGTTCTTTGATCAAGCGTGCGAACGTTACGCGAGACCGGCTCCTGTTCATCATTGAAGCTCTTCGACGGCTGATGGATGATGATCGTTTTGCCGCGCTACTCGAGGACGAAGAACTTGAAACAATACCGCAAAATCTCGTGACTCGACTGAAGCCGCAATTGAATACGCGATAATGAGAAGAGAAAATCAACCCACACAACAGCATGCTTTCGAAGAGACGACCCTACGTATTTCGATCGCGGACATCGCGCCTCTGCATGAAGTTCGGCCGGAGGTCCGCAAATCGATCAAATATGCGCAAATCGCCGCGTCTATCAAAGAGGTGGGGATTATCGAACCACCGGTCGTCGTTCGTGATCCCTCAAGCGATGGGCACTTTCGGCTTCTGGATGGTCATTTACGGATCGATATATTGAAGAACCAAGGCGTCGCAGAGGTGGTATGTCTTATCGCGACCGAGGATGAAGCCTTTACCTATAACCGGCGCATAAGCCGCATCGCGATCATTCAGGAACATCGAATGATCCTACAGGCGGTAAAAAGAGGCGTCTCCGAAGAGCGCATCGCACGGGCGCTCAACGTCAATATTTCAAACATTCGGATGAAGCGGAATTTACTTGTTGGAATCTGCCCCGAGGTGGCCGACCTATTACGTGACAAGCATGTCCCGCTCAATACTTTTACCGAACTGCGTCGTCTCAAACCAATGCGCCAAATTGCTGCTGCTGAAATGATGGTGGCAATGAACCGATATTCGACAGGCTATGTAAAATCGATTGTTGCCGCAACGCCCATCGACCAGTTGGTAGAGGGAAAACAACCTACAACGCGTGGGCTGACACCCGAACAAATTGATCTCATGACCCAGGAGTCAGCTCAACTCGATAGAGAATTCAAACTCATCGAGCAAAGCTATGGCGCGGATCACCTCGATCTGGTGATCGCCTCGGGATATGTTGCAAGCCTGCTCGATAATGCCAGGGTCGTTCGTCATCTGGCGCAATATCACTCGGACCTATTGACCGAGTTTCAGAAGATTGCCGAGCTACGGCAAGCAGCATGAAGGGGACCCGGACCCAATAAGCGCGGGGACCGCAGGAGACGCCGCACACTGGGGCGGATCAAGCGCGGCGGTGGGAATGGCGGCGAACCCGCAAGAAGCCCGCCCGAGAGCCAGATTGGTTCTCGTTTGGCGTGCGCAAGCCTTGTGGCGCGGCAAGCGCACGCCTCCCTTTTTTCGATATCTGTATTGGTACCGTATTGGCTGGACTCTGACACCGAATCAGCCTATGCTTCGATCTGTTCTGCATAGGCAGACAAATTCCACCACGGAAAATCCCACAAGGGGTGTTTTGATAAGGAATTTGTTTTGTCTTTTTCAGATCGATTTTCTCCAACTAATAGTTGCGTACTCGCCCTCGAATATCGAGCGATCGGGGAACTGGTTCCCTATGCCAATAATGCGCGAAAGCATTCCAGAAGCCAGATCCGCAAACTCGCAACCAGTCTAAAAACTTTCGGCTGGACCAATCCACTTCTAATTGACGATGACGGCAACTTGATATGTGGCCATGGCCGTCTCCAAGCAGCCCGGCTCAATGGTGAGACGATAGTTCCGGTCATCAATCTTGGGCGGATGAGCGAAGCGGATCGACGCGCCTATATTATTGCCGACAACCGGCTGGCCGAGGAGGCGGAGTGGTCGAAGGAACTGCTTCGCTCGGAGCTGTCGGGGCTGATCGACCTGGGCTATGAGGTTGAACTGACCGGGTTCGACACATTCGAGATCGACGGTTTGCTGACGATCGGCGAGGATACGGCCGCCGATGACAATGTGGACTTGCCGGTCGATAATGCGCCACCGATTTCTCGCGGCGGTGATCTCTGGACAATCGGCAAGCACAAACTGACAGTCGGCGATGCCCGCGATCCGGCCGTATATGAACGTCTGATGGGCGGCGAATATGCGCAGCTGATCGTTACCGATCCGCCTTATGGCTGTAAAATCGCCAATAATGTGTCCGGCAACGGCCGTGTGAAACACCATGATTTTTTGATGGGTGCCGGAGAAGCTTCACTGCCGGAATTCGCAATGACCCTGCTGCGTCCCTCCTTCAAGGCGATGGCGGGCCAATGCGTGTCCGGCGCGATTGCGTTCGTGTTCATCGACTGGCGCGGCGCCCCGCATCTGTTGGATGCCGCGCGGGGCGTGTTCCACGAGACCAAGAATCTGATCGTCTGGGCCAAGAGCAATGCCGGTATGGGCGCATTTTACAGGTCTGCCCATGAACTCTGCTATGTATTCAAGGTCAGCCCGGGCAAGCATATCAGCAATATCGCGCTGGGCAGGCGTAACCGCAGCAATGTCTGGCAGTATCCGGGGGCCAATGTTTTCCGGGCCGGGCGCATGGAAGATCTTGCGGATCATCCTACGGTCAAGCCCAAGCAGATGATCGCCGATGCGATCCTCGACGTTTCGAGGCGAGGCGACATCGTGCTCGACCCGTTCGCAGGCTCGGGTACAACGGCCGTGGCCGCTGAAATGACCGATAGGCGCGCGCGATTGATCGAACTCGACCCGATCTATGCCGATGTCATCCTGCGTCGCTTGGCAGAAGCAACCGGGCGCGAAGCCCTGCTCGATGGAAAGACGCCGTTGGCTGAGGTCGCCGCGGCTCGCATGGGAGAGGCGGCATGAGTGACGGTCATGATGACGAGCCGCCCCCGATGGCAGGGCGTCGCAAGGACGGCAAGCCTTTCAAGGAAGGCAATATTCGCGCGGACGGCAGCTATATGGTCGGCCGCAATCGCCCTCCTCCTGGCAGCCAGTTTCGAAAGGGTGACGGCCGGGAGCGTGGCAAGCGACCAAAGGGGGTGCGCAACGCCGATACCGAGTTCGAGCGTGAACTCAAACGCAAGATAGTCATTCGTGAGGATGGCAAGGAGCGCAAGGTCACCAAGGGACATGCTGTTGATGTGCGGTTGATCGACAATGCTACCCGCGGGGGCCAGAACCGTGCGATCGAGCTGGTCGATCAGCGACGCCAGCGGATCACAGCCCGGAAGGAAGAAGCAGCACGACACTATCATTCGCTCAGCGACATGGAGATTCTCGAGAGATATTTGCGCGAGCGAGCCGAAGAACTCAAAATCGACCCCGACCTGTTTGGCGATCCCGACGCGAGCGAAGGGGTCTGCGATGACTGACGTGAATATGGCGGACGCCTTCTCCGCCATGCTGCGGCTCGACTTCGCTTTCTTCCTAAGAGTTGCTTTTCGTGAGCTTGGCGGCGAGGGTGCCTACAGCCATAACTGGCATATCGATGCGATCATCCATCAACTCGATCGGGTGCGAATGGGTGCCAATCGCCACCTGATCGTGACGATGCCGCCGCGACATCTCAAATCGCGCACGGTGTCGATCGCGTGGGTGGCGTGGATGCTGGGCCACAATCCCGCTCTTTCGTTTCTCTGTGTCAGCTATGGACAGGATCTTGCCGACGATCATGCGCGCGACTGTCTCAGGCTCATGAACAGCCCTTGGTATTGCAGGGCATTCCCCAGCCTTGTTCTTACCCGGCGTACCATGGATGATTTTCGAACCAGCGCAGGCGGCGGACGCATGGCGACCTCGATCGATGGCGTTACGACCGGTTTCGGCGCGGACATCATCATCGTTGATGATCCGATCAAGGCACAGGACGCAATGTCACAGGGTGCGCGCGACAAGGTCGCGAACTGGTTCGACGAAACGCTCATGCAGCGGCTGAACGATCAGGAGGCCGGCGCGATCATCCTGGTCATGCAACGGCTGCACGAGGCTGATCTCGTCGGCACATTGAAGGAGCGCGGAGGCTGGCATGAACTGTGCCTGCCGGCAATCGCTGCGAAGGACGAAACGATCCCGCTGCCCCGCAACCGAGGCTATCGGCGCCGCGAAGGCTGCGCGCTCCATCCCGCCCGCCAATCGTTGGCGATGCTGCTCGACCGCAAGGCCGCGAACCCGTTCGTCTTTGCCAGTCAATATCAGCAGGATCCGGTGCCGGCGGTCGGCAACATCATCGAGGCTGGATGGCTCCATACTTTCGAGCTGCCGTCGCTCGATCTTGCTCAAGGGCAGATCGTGATGTCGCTCGATACCGCGAGCAAGGACAATCCGTTCAATGACTATTCCGCCTTCGTTGTCGCTCGCGTACTGGGCAAGTCCATCCATGTCATCGATGTATTTCGTGCACGCCTTCAGTATCCTGCGCTCAAGGCGAAGACGATCGAGCTTGCGCGACTGCACGGCGCGAAGGTTCTGCTGATCGAGGATGCTTCATCGGGGCAGCAATTGATCCAGACCCTGCGCGCCGAGGAGCCGGCGGCTGTGCCCTCTCCGATCGCGCGGCGTCCCGAAGGAGACAAGATCGCGCGGCTCTTGGGCGTTAGCGCAATGATCCAGGCGGGGCGCTTGTTCGTGCCGGACAGAGCGCACTGGCTTGGAGACTATACCAGTGAATTGCTGGGATTTCCCGCGGCCCGTCATGACGACCAGGTCGATGCGACCGCCCAGTTGCTGACGTGGGTTCAGGAGAAGGACCTCTATCGCACGCCGATGAATGCCGGGCCGGAGGAGATAGAGGAGACATCATATGAGAGATCTGCTTCTCAGACATTCGACGTTGATCCCTGGGGAGCCTATTAATGGTCCGGAATATGGCTCGATCCAGCAGCCGGGTTACAGCCTGATATGGAATGCCGGATAAATGGCGCGTGCCTTACCCATCACCTCGCTTACTGAATGTTCGATCCAAGCCCGGGTGACGGTATTGACGAAGGCAAAGCGATATTGCTCACCCAGTGCCTGTGCCACCAGCAGTTCGGCGCTGGTGATGTTGAAGAAATAGCCCTTGAGGTCGGTGCCGATCTTCGCCTGGTTGGTCGACTTGATCTCGTAGATCATGATGTCGTCGATTTGCGCGGCGATGGCGTCGGGATCGGCAAGGTCAACCGGTTGACGCAGCCAGATCATGTCATAGGCTGCGCCATAGAGAATCTTTCGCTTCTGGGCGAAGCCGACCAGCAGGGCGTCACGCTCGGCGCGCGTCGGCACGATGAAGCGCGGATCAATGGCTGTGAGGATCGACGTGGCCTTCGTCGCTGTATGCTGAAGCGCGGCCGAGCGGTTAGAGGTCTCGGTAACAGCCTCGGTCATTGCGCTGCCTTGCCATGGTCCTTGCGCCAGCGGTCGACCGCCGCAAGCATTCCGGCCGCCTCGGCGGGCGACATCCGGTCCTCCCAGTCGAGCCCGCTCCTGGCCTTGAAGCGGAAGCGCCAGAGCGGTGAGGCACCCGGCACATAGGTGGCGGCCAGTGCGCGAAGCTGCTCCTCGCTCAGATCGAAACCGACATGCTCCTTGTAGGTACAGACACCATATTGGCAGCTGACATCGCGGTCGATGACCACCAGATTTGCATGAACCGGGCCGTCCGGGCTTGCATAATTGGCGCTCCTGAACATGCGCCATTCACCGGTATAGCTGATAGTTTCATAGAGCTGGTAGCGCGCCGCGCCCGTTCGCTTTGACACAAAGGCGCGCAGGAAATTATCGCTCCTCACCGTGTCGGTGAAACGCCAGCCTCCGGACTTATACCCCTTGAGGGTGGTGAATGTCGCGACCGGTTCAAGCTCGTCATCCTCGATGGTCACTGTTTCCGCAAAATGCTCGGGCGTCAGTTTCTGAACCCTGGCCAGCTCCTTGGCGCTTGGGGCAAACCCCTCGTAGCGAGACGGCTCGGCCTGGCCGGTACCCGCCACGCCACAGAATGCGGCATATAGTATCACGAACGCCGCACAACCGCGCCGCTGTATTATACTGTTCCTGATTGTCACCGTCGCACCTCCTTCATTGCGGGCGACGGCTTAGCTTCGGGCTTCCTCGTCGCGCCTATGTCCTCTCGGGCGACGGCCGAAGCCGGATGTTGGAAACCTACTCATCATAGGCGCATGCGCCTTTACCGTTGCCGGCTGGACATACGCGCATGCCACCCGGCCGATGATTTCGACCGAGTCTGATGAGAGAGGTTTCCACGCCCCGCTCCCCGGCTTTCACGAGGAGCACGGCGACCATTGCTCGACATCGGCAAAGGTTCAAGGGGAAATGTCTGAAATCAGCCTCACAGCATGTGCGAGAGGCTGATGTACCTGTAAATCTAGTCGAGTTCGGGAACCCGAATGTGCGAGAATATCTGTCCCGACTTCACGGGGTCGATCCGATCAGCATATGTACTCGCCCGCAAATGAGCGGTCCCATAATCCGGTGCGTCAGTCTCAACATGGTTGATTACGAGCCGAACAGGAAACGCAGAACTGTCTTCATACCGGAGAGAGCCGCTATGAGAATGATGAGTGCTAACAGGGCGAATTCAAGTTGTAAAACCGTTGGCTTCTTCATGTCCCAGTGATCGGTTGTTCTGCCCCTTGCTCCTCCCGAGGCTCTGAGTCATTCGGGATATCAGGCGCCGATGCTTCATCGACATAACCGGTGAACAGATCGCCGGCTTTGAGCCGTGCACTGTCTCCGCCGGTTAAGAGACCTAGGATACCGAACCCAACGATCGCCAGGACAACGCCGGCCCCATTGCCGGCACCACGATCTTTCGCATCGCCGCGCAATGGAATCTTACCTGTAGGTAGATCAACATAGAGGAGTTTGGCGCCCAGCTTTCCGCCTTTCCCAACCGCTCCATTGCCCTCGACGCTGACAATTTCGCCCCATGCGGTTGCGCCGACAGGAATGACAGGAGTGCCATTTATATATACCGGCTCATCAACACGGAGTTTGAACTTGGGTCGTGTCCGTCAAGATGGTGTAAATTCGGCGTTGGCCACGGGTCATCGTCAGGCGGCCTTTGCTGTGATGTGCAAAGGCTGGATTTCCTCCTCGATCATGGTTTGATTGAGTTCGGCCATGCCCTCGATCTGCATGTAGCGATGTTGGAGCTGCCACTCGTCGTTCTGCTCGAGCAGAACGGCGCCGACGAGGCGGATGATGCTGTCCTCGTTGGGGAAGATGCCGACGACATCGGCGCGTCGCTTGACCTCCTTGTTCAGCCGCTCGAGCGGATTGGTCGAGTGTAATTTCACGCGGTGCTGGGTGGGGAAGCCGGTGTAGGCGAGCACATCGGTTTCGGCGTCATCCATGCAGGCGCCCAGCTTGGGCCAGCGGGCGCGTAGCTGATCGGCCACATGGCGCCAGGTCTGGATGGCGCCGTCCTGATCAGGTTGGATAAAGGCCTGCCGGATCGCGGCGGCCACCATGGTGTGCTGGCCTTTGGGCACATAAGCCAGCGCGTTGCGCATGAAGTGGACGCGGCAGCGCTGCCAGGTGGCGCCGAGCACGCGGGTGATCGCGGCCTTCAGTCCCTCATGGGCATCGGAGATCACCAGCTTCACGCCGGTCAGGCCGCGCCGCAGCAGGTCCTTGAGGAAGTCAGACCAGAAGACCTCGGCCTCGCTCGGACCGATATGCAGGCCGACGATTTCGCGGCGGCCTTCGGTGTTGACGGCCATGGCTATTATGGCCGCCACCGAGATGATCCGGCCGCCCTGCCTGACCTTGAGGTAGGTGGCATCGAGCCAGAGATAGGGCCATTCCCCGGTCAGTGGGCGCTTCAGAAAGGCATGGACGCGCTCATCGATATCCTTGCACAGCTTGCTGACCGACGACTTGGAGATGCCGGTCATCCCCATCGCCTGGACCAGTTCGTCCACGCGCCGGGTGCTGACCCCGCCGATCCATGCCTCCTGAATGACCGCGACCAGTGCCTTCTCGACCATCTTCCGGGGCTCGAGGAAGCCGGGGAAGTAGGAACCAGTCCGCAGTTTGGGGATCTTGAGGTTGAGCGTTCCCAGCCTGGTGTCGAGCGTCCGGTCGCGATGGCCATTGCGCCAGGTGGCGCGCTCGCCGCTGCGTTCATGGCGCCGGCGCCGATCAGGCCATCAACGTCGGCCTCCATGATCAGCTGCAGCACGTTTTCAGCGATCAGCCGTAAAAAATCTGCGTCGCCGCTCTTCGCAGATAGCTCTTCGATCAGTAGTCTGTTCTCGGTCATCGGGTACTCCTTCGTCAGGGTTGAAGTCTCGCAACTCCACCATAACAATGAGCCCGGTGGCCACCAGAGCCGCTGCATTTTGGGGTGGGGCATGCCCCACCCCAAAATGCACCAGTTCCTACACCGGAAATTACACCACGACCGCGGACGCTAGCTTGAACTTGTCTCCCGGGCGAGCAGTGCGACTGTTGACTTCACGCAGAACCATCAGCCGAACGGGCGTTCCGGCAGGCACAAGGGTAGGTGTCTGCTCAATAACGGCGGGCGTGGATGGAACCGAAGGCGCTACAGGCTCAACATGCTCCGTGGCCGCCGAAGCCAATATAGCAAGGGCGGCCGCGCAATGTATCATCATGGCTATTGCGGCGTCACGTCTGCAACTGGCGCTGCTTCTGGTTCCGGGCTAGTCGGCATGTCAGCTGGAGATTCTTCAGCAGCGGTGCTTTCTTCGACGGGAGCTTGAGCGACGAACTTGATCGCTACACCTGTCGCAGTGCTGGCACCCCAGCTCATTGCCGTAACATGGGCGTCGCCATATTGTGCCTTGATGACCGCATCAGCGCCCAGCTTTTTGCCACGTTCCCATAGTTCACCATATATTTTGTCCTGGCTCGGTGCCTTGCTGAATATGGTCGCCTTGCGCACGCTCGTCTTGATTTCCCCCAAGACTTCATAGGGTCTGTCTGTGATATCATAGGGAAACACAGGAAGGCCGACTTCCTCATTGACTACGACATAATTCGTATCTGAAGGCTTACCTGCATTGGCCGAGCAGGCAACAGTAATCGCGGCGGCGGCAAGGGCCGCCCGAACGGCAACTTTAGACATCAATTCCTCCCCCAATAGGTCCAGTTCGCGTATTGACGAATTTGAGACCGGTCAAGCGAGCTTGATCCGAAACGGATCAAATTCGGATGTTTCCATAATCGCCTCATCAGATAGCTTTGAATAATAAGAGCATTCAGCTGTCATGAACGAATTTTATATTTTCAAGGTGACACGGGTCCGTCCATTTTGAAGTGAACTGGCTGCCGTTCCCGTCTTGATAAATGCTAGGATGTGTGATGCAGGTTTGAGGGGCGCGACAGATGACTGACAAGATCAATTTGTTGGGCAAGAATATCAGGATTGAATTTTCAAATGTTGGCCCTGATCAACAGAGCGAAATTCTCTCCGACCTGGCAGTCATGGTACGCCTGATCAATCAGACGATCTGGCCCCCGGAATATGCCGATGCATATCGGCTGATGGACAAGATTATTTTCTTCTCGGGCGAGGTTGAAGTGAACACCCATCTCATGAGCCGATCTTGTTGCGATGAGGACGATCGGATCTTTTATTGGGAGGTCGACAATGAGTTTCTTCTCAATCGTGATGCGGATGTCCACGGACACACATTGTTCCATGACTGCTGGCATATCGTTCAATATATCCGTGATGACGGCTTTGCGAGGCAGCGGCATGTCCAGATTGCCCGTGAAATCGAGGCGACCAATCACCAGATCAAGGTAGCCCAACTTCTCGGCTGTGATGACAGGGAGATCGATTTTCTCAAGAACTTCCGGGACGACCAAAGTGTGATCCTGGTGCGCCTGGAGGAAGGAGTTCATATCCGGCTGCCCAAAGCCGCAGGTGACAAAGGGTTGGCGTGATTTGGGAGCTGTGGCGGTATACCAGTCCCATGTTTGTGCGGCTTGCTAGCACTGATCTCCTATTTTCTTGATACCGACCTATTCACCAGGCATAAAAACGGCTCTAATAAGGCTCAGCGTCTTTTCCTCGATTTCTGCTGTACTGCAGATCCTCACCTATGCGTCTATTAGCACCATGGATGTCTTGCTCCGTCCCAAGTCCGGGCAAGCCCCTCTGCCACGAGAATATCGCCGAGCGAGCGGCCATGGCGCACAAGCACACGCAGCTTGCGACCGTATCTGTCCTCGTCCCGCGATCCAATAGACACCGCTTCAAAAGGGCCCTCATTGACTAGCGCCAGCAGGCGCTTGGTCGCCTTGCCACCGAGTTCGGCTTCTCGCGGACAGCGTGAGGGATGGGTCTCAGGTGCATCGATATCGGCAACACGAATTTTTACGCCATCCATCCAAATGGTATCCCCATCGACAACGCAGTTGGTCCCGCCTCCGGTATGGCAAAAGGAAAAGGTTCGCCATTGGGAAGCAGTAGCCGGCGTCGGATTATCAACGCCCGCAAACACTGCCTGGACTGCCGAATAGGACTCACTGCTCTGCGGCTGCATGATGAAATATCGTGCTGATAACAGTGCGAGCAACACAAAAATCACAGCCGCGCAAACCCAGATTTGTGGGTGGTTCCGTCTGCGCGGATAGCGCCGCCACGGTTCCGGCAATTGCGGTCTGCGGCGAGATTCGCCTTTCCATATCCCTGTCTTTTGTTTTTTGGACATCATAATCTGCCGTCCGCTTCTGCTCTTGGCTCGCTAGGGCCGGTAGTTGGCGATGTTCTCGGCCAGTTTCCATCCATTGCCTTGGCTTACCTAACAACCCTCTAAATTCATTCCATTTTGGAGGAGTTTTTGCTCTATTCGAGAGGAGCGTACTGCCATATGATGATTTGAGAGGGGAATGGGGGAATTCATGGCACGCACTATAGCAAAGGCCAGAAGAGGAATTGTGCCGCTACCGTCGAAATGACGGGCGCTACAGCTTTGGAATTACGATCCAGAGCTCTGGATAGCGAGCGTCAACTATTGACTGCTCCCACGGGACGCTTCTTTTCCGCGTCCACGGATCTTATGACGCGCCTTACCAGTCAGGCGCTGACGGATACCGATAAGCAATGGCTTGAGGCTCATGGGTTTTTAGCGGTCAGCCCATTAGCCAAGCATGCGCAAAAATTCATGAAGGCACGCAGGCGAACCCAAGCTACGCCTCTCGACTATCTGATCCTCGTTCCCACATTACGCTGCAATCTTGCTTGCAGCTATTGCCAGGTTTCACGCGCAGACGAACGGGCAGTAGGGTTCGATTGGAACGCCCAGACGCTTGCAGCTGTCCAGAGGCTGGTGCGCACGCTTGATGGTCCCGCGGCAAAAATCGAGTTTCAGGGCGGTGAGCCAACTTTGCGGCCGGATTTAATCCGGGCCGTTATCGAAGCCGCGCCGGCCTCTACCAGCATGACCTATGTCATTTGCACCAATCTCCAGGTCATCAATGAGGAAATTCTCGAAATTTTCGATCGGGATGATGTTCAGATCAGTACATCTCTCGATGCAGATCTCATGACCCATAGTCGCCAGCGCCAAAGCGATATCGCTAAGACAAAGCAATTTCTGGCGAACCTCGACCAACTGCTGGCACGTTATGGCCCTTCAAAAATTTCCGCCCTGCCAACAATAGATTCCAGATCTCCACCGGACGTCGATGATCTTATCGAGGAGTATAAGAGTAGGGGGCTTACAAGCATCTACCTCCGACCGGTCAACTTTCAGGGCTTTGCGCGAAAACGGCATCCCCATGCGAAGAGTCAGGATAAGAGCTGGGATGATTATTATGAGCGCTTTCTGTTTTCATTGATCGAACGGAATTGGTCCGAGCAAAGCGGAGCCGTTCTTGAGGAAACCTATTTTAGTCATCTTCTCAAACGCATTTTCCGGCCCGGACAGGACCGTCATGTCGACCTGCGCAATCCCAACCCTATTGGCCGCGATTATGTGGTGATCGACCATGATGGGCGCGCCTATCCTAGCGATGAAGCACGCATGCTGGCCCGATCCGGCATCATTGATCTCTCTATCGGGGATGTGCTGACCGGATGGGATACGCCTGAACGCTATGCGCTTGAACAGGCAGCAACCAGCTTCGGCGATCCGGCTTGCGACAGCTGCGCCTATCAACCCTATTGTGGCCGTGACATTGTCGATGACATTGCTCGCTATGGCACTGTTGACCTGCCCCGCCATGAAACCGAATTTTGCCGTCGCCACATGCACTTGTTCGATTTTGCATTTCGCATGATTTATTCGAATGATGAAGCCATCCAATATTCCCTAAAACGCTGGCTTGGCCTTGCGAGCGATGCAGTGAGCTTGGGAATGAAGCGATGATACCACTCGCCCTGCCTGCGCAAAGCGATGGGATCACGCCTTATGTCACGCGGCTCCGGCGTAAGCGCACCGATCATCCTGAGGACAGTTGGTGTCTCATGTCGACCGAGGTCAAGAGCCTCTGGTGCGGCGCTCACGGTCTTGTAGAGATTGATTATAGTGCTGATGCTCTTGAAGGCGATGTCATACTGGTCAATCCAGCGGCAAAACGTATTGAACGCATGCTGCGCTCTGGATCGCGCCACAATTCGCTGCTGATCACCGAACGCTGCGATCAGCTCTGCCTTATGTGCTCGCAACCGCCCAAAAAGAGTCATGTTGATCGGTTTGATTTGCTCCATAAGGCCTGCCTGCTAGCCGAGCCATCGGCAACAATCGGCATCAGTGGGGGCGAGCCGACGCTTTATAAGGCGCGCCTCTTCGAGATGGTTGAGCAGGTCTTGCAGGCAAGGCCGGATCTTAGCTTCCACATCTTGAGCAATGGCCAGCATTTTTGTGCCGATGATATTCCCCGTCTATCAGATTCGCTCTGGCATAAAGTGATCTGGGGTATTCCGATTTATGCCGCTACCGCCGTTCTCCATGATCGCATTGTCGGTAAAACGGATGCCTATGAGCGACTGCACGAGAGTTTCGATTACCTGTTATTATCGGGTGCAAGGCTGGAACTGCGGACGGTACTGCTTGCCGATAATATCGCTGATCTTCCAGCACTTGCGGGGCGCATCAGCATTCTGCTCTCCCATGCAGAGCAATGGTCTCTTATGGGACTTGAGAATATAGGTTTTGCGCGTAACCGCTGGCCGGAGCTTTATTTCGACCTGCGTTCTGGTTTCACACAGGTGGGTGAGGCGCTCGACATCGCAATGCTTAATGGCCTGAACGCCCGCCTCTTCAATGTGCCACTATGCCATATTCCACCTGCATATCGCCATCATGGCGTTGCCTCGATTTCCGATTGGAAGCAGCGCTTTGCTCCAAAATGCACTGGGTGTGCTGGGAAATCAGACTGTAGCGGGTTTTTTGAATGGCACCCTGACGAACTACTCAATCAGGTGAGTCCGATCTGAAAGATGCGCAATATGAAAAAACGCCGCTTCCTTATCTCAAGTCTTATCATGGCTGGCATAGCACCTGTTAGGCCTGCCGACGCTTCGAGCGAGCCAGGCTTGCAAACTCCCCTGGGCGGACCTGATCCTGATAGTGATGCAGTTATCCAGCGCTTCACGCAGCAGCACCGTTTCCTGCTTGCCGCACATAGGTCACATTCAAGCCATGCTTCTCATAGCAGCCATCGGTCGGGATCCAGCGGCATCCCGCGCTCACCGGTTTACACTCCAGCACCGTCTCCTAAGCCCAAAACAACACCGACTCCTTCGCCCACTCCAAGCTCTCGCAACAAGCGGAGTACGCCGCCCGACTCTGTCCTGCCTTCATCTTCGGCGACAGCGCCCAACAGCCTTTATAGTGCGCCCACTACGGATCAGATCACGCAGGTCGTAAGGCGCGTGCAGCTGGGTCTCAGATCTTATGGTTATTATAATGGTGCGATTGACGGCATTGTTGGCAGGGAGACACGCGCATCTCTCGTCCGTTTCCAGACAGATTTTAGGCTTAAAGTTACTGGCACCATTACGCCCGAGGTTCTTGATGCTTTCAAAATTGTGGCACAATAGCTGGCTCAGTCATGGCGCGGTTTTGGCCACAGGAATCGCGCTTGGATGGCTAGCGCTACCGCTTTGGCGCGAGCTTTTGATGGCATGGAACCAGAGAGACTATGGCGAGCTTGTCGAGCAATGTGATGGCGCGATGCGCGATCATTATCAGGCCAAAATGCGAGCTGTTGAGGCGCCTTCGCGCGAAACCGGACTGGACGTATATTCTGGTGAGGTCGGCCTCATCGTCTGTCAGGACTATGATCTGTACCAAAAGCGCCTGATGCAATGGGGGCTTAGTGAGAACGAACTCGCCCAGATGCGTCTCATAGCGATCGAGGCGCGCGCAGATGATCTCGACGAAGTGATAGCCACTCATGAAATCCGGTTTTAGTTCTGCCTTCTTAGGCGCCTTCGTGGCGAGCGCGCTGCTGATGTCGCTAGCTGCTTGTGGAACAGGTGCGCCACCGTCTGGCACATCAGATGAGGTTCGAGAAAATTCACCAGTGGCCCAGGACAGTTTGCGTTTGTCTGTGTTACGCGAAGCCGCTCTTAAATATGGTCTTACCCGGGCGGAAGAACTCGAGATGCCCGGATTGCCAGCTCGCCAACAAGCGGGTGCTCTCCTCTTTACCTCGACCCTGCTGAGCTTCAATGGGTCTATCAGTTGCCAGGATTGTCATCTCGACCAGTTTGGATCAGGAGATGGCCTGCCTAATGCGATAGGGGTTGGTGGCACTGGTCATGGAATCGCCCGTATGCATAGTGGTGGGCGTATTCTTCCCCGCAATGTACGTCCGCTCTGGGGCGTTGGCGGCAAAGGCTTCACTTCATTCTTCTCGGACGGGCGCGTTGAACTCATTGAGGGCCGGGTCGTCAGCCAATTCGGTGAGGAAGCGCCGTCCGATGATCCGATGATCGTTGCTGTCCATCTGCCACCTGCAGAAATTCGTGAGATGATAGTCGACACACCCAATCTGCGAGATGAGATCGCCAAGGAGGATGTGACCGTCGCCGACAAAATCTACGCGCAAATAGCTATGCGTGTGCGGAAAGATCCCAAACTGATTAGTGCACTTTCCAAGGCTTATCAGAAACCCTCTGAGGCAATCGGGTTCGAAGAAATATCTGACGCATTGGCGCAGTTTATCCGCCACAAATTTCGCGTGCGACCTACAAAGTTTCATAACTTTGTTTTTGACAGTGGTGCGCTGAGCCAGTCAGAGCTTGATGGTGGGATCATCTTCTATGGCCGTGGACGATGCGTAGCCTGCCACAACGGACCATATTTCAGCGATTTGCGCTATCATGCCGTCGCCTTCCCTCAAGCCGGCTTTGGCAAAAAAGGTTTTGGCATCGACGAGGGACACTATAATGTGACGCTTGATCCAAAGGACAGGTTTCTGTTCCGTACGCCTCCTTTGTACAACCTGTCGCAAACGGCGCCCTATTCTCATTCCGGATCTGTGATGACGCTTGAGCAAGCCATTGTCGCGCATTTCGATCCGTTGCGTCTCGTTGATCCCTCTAAAATGTCAACCCGAGCAAGAGCAGACCTCTTTCAACGCCTTGGTATTGCGGCGCAAGAGACCTTGCCTTCTGCACTAACTGATAGAGATATCAAAGACTTGCAGGCGTTTCTCGCAGCGCTGGAATTCTCGGCTGATTAGTTGAGATAATCGCATTGACCCGATTTAAGTCCAAATTGGTTTCTTCGGCCCTCGGTTCTACTTCTGGCTGGTAGAAACTTCGGGTTCAGGCCACGAGTTGCAGTCAAAATGAAGCCAAGGGAGCTGAAATGGTAGGCCGATCTCAGAAACTGGACGACGCTGGACGCCGATTGCTAGAGGTTTTATTTCGCAATCTCAAAAGAGTGAGAGCAGGGCGACCCGAAACTTACATCGGGTACAAGGAAGCTCTCGATGCCTTAGGCCTCTCATCTCCACTAAAAACGCATGGCGCCAGCCTGCAGGCTCAGGGGCTCGATTCGCTTGCCGAATGGACGCATCGCGAGGGGCATCCAGCTGTCACAGGGCTGATAATCAACATGGAGACATATCGGCCTGGTCCAGGTTATTTCAAGCTTTTCGATCGGGATCCAGAAGACTTCGATTGGTGGGCGGCGGAAATTGAGAGGAGTCTGACCTACGATTGGGCGTCTTATTTGGGTTTCCCATCACCGGGGAAGGAAACGGCTCGAGAAATCTGGAGCGAAGAAGAGCTTCGCGCAGCGGTCGCCGCTTATCTCGCCATGTTTGAGGACTGGCGAGAGGAAAGACCGCTTAATAAGGCCGAGATATATCGCCAGCTGGGGGCTACGTTCGGTCGTTCGGCTAAGGCGTTTGAATATCGTATGCAGAACATCTCGTATGTTCTGTCACTCATGGGTCGGGATTGGCTGTCAGGGCTGAAGCCCGCCTCCAACGTCGGCACCAAGAATGCGATACGCATCGAACGTCTCATACTGGAGATCGAGGGAAAGCCGGGACCTCACGTTGTTACCGCCGAAATGGCGGTGCTGGATGCGCTTGCCAAACACTTTGCTTCACCTCCAAAAGGGAGTAAATCGCCTGAAGTACAGACCAGCCAAAGCATGCAGTTCAAACGCGATTTCGAAGTGAAGGCATGGGTGTTGGAGCAAGCCGACGGCATCTGCGAATGCTGCGAGCAACCTGCTCCATTCAAACGGCCCGACGGTAGAGCATACTTGGAAGTGCACCACGTCAGGACTTTGGCAGATGGTGGCTCGGACACGGTCGAAAATGCGGTAGCCGTTTGCCCCAACTGCCATTGCGCACTGCATTACAGCCTCGACTCGAAAGTGCTGGCCGAGCGTCTCTACGAACGAGTGGTACGCTTGAATCTCGAATGACGCTTGGTGGTCGGCGGACGAGGTATGTTGATGGTGGAGGACGCCGACATAGCGGAAGTTCCAGAGCATCTTTTTTCTCCTGATAACCTTCCGATCATTCAGCAAATCGCTCCAGCAACGTTTGGATCTGGCCAACGGATGAAGATCGCCTCGTTCGGTGTCTTGCGATTGCAGGGAGCGTATGGCAAGGATCGGCGTGACCGTAACAATGAAAAATCACATGATCGAGCTGCGCCTGGCGGGCGACGTCCGCGTCATTGCGTCCGATGATCCGACATCACCTATATTGTCGCGCTTCTTCGCCGGATATGACCGTGCCTTCATCCTACCCGATGAGCGCGAAGAGTTGGATGGTTTCCGGGTGTGCCTGACTCTCAATGCCAGCCATCGCCATGCATTCGGGCGTACCCATTCGGAAGTTGTTGCGATTTTTGAGAATGCTGATGGAGAGCTTCTTGGAGGCGCAAATTTCCTGGCCACCGCGATTAACCGTGGCGCCAAACTACCCCCGGCGACGATAGCGCTCAACTATGTCTATGTCGATCAGGCGGCGCGAGGCAAAGGCCTGTTGCGCCTCATACTGGGTGCGGTGCGCGAGCTGGCATTGGCAGCGTTGGGTCTCGATTGTGAAGGCCTGCCGCCTGCAATCTTCATAGAACAGAATGATCCGCTGCGGCTAACGGCAGACGAATATGCCGCCGATACCGCACATTCGGGAACGGATCAGATAGACCGGCTCGCGATCTGGGCACGCGTGGGCACACGCGTGCTCGATTTCCCATATATCCAGCCCGCACTCTCGGCAGGGCAGCAGGCGGATGACGGCCTGATCTATGCCGCTGTGGATTATCCAGGGCATAGTGTTGATGCCGGATTGCTGCATGACCATCTGCAAAGCTTTTTCGGCATTTCGGTGCTGAAGGGCGCAACCGACGTGCCGGGAGGAATCGCGAGCATGCAGATCGAGGCACTGGCGAAGCGAACGGCGCCGGTTCCGCTATTGGCTATCGAACCCGCGCTCGCCTGGTTGCGGAGCGGTCGAGAAGTTGCCGGGTTCGAGAGTTTTTGCGCGCTGGCCGCGGCGGCAGGCAAGGAAGGTTAAAGGGCATGGCAAGTCGGGGGGATTGGTCGGACGCACAGAGTTATGAGACTGCCCGGCCTGGCACGCTCTATTGGACGCTGTCGCTCTATATCGATCCCAGCCGAGTTGCCGCAGCCGCTGGACAAGCGGGTCAGCGAGTACGCCACGAGCAGTTCGGTGCCGTGCAAGCAGGGCATCTGCCCTCGGTATTGCTGCGCAACGCGATCGACCCTCTTTTCAACGACATCGCCGACCGTGAGGTATTGGGCGAGGTACAGGAACATTTGCTCGCTGCTGTCGACCCGCCTGATCTGCCGCCTGGTACAGATTACAGGGTACGGCGCAAGGCTGCAGAAAAGGCGATCCGCGCGCATGAGAGATTGATATTCACTCCTCCTGCATCCGTTCAGTGGGCAACCGAAGGCGTCACTTATGATGCGGCGCCATCGGGGCTCGGCGATGGTCGTGCCGTGCGTTTTCGTCGCTTTTGGTTGGCACATAATAACGGTGCCCTCAGCTATCACCTGGGCTTCAGCCATCATTATGCTTCGCTCCATGCGGATGGGGACATGGCAGGCTATGACCCCGCGACTTTCTATTTCCTGTCGCTGCTACAAAAACTCGCCGCACCCAAGGAGTTTGAGCTCGGCGAGCATTGGAAGCCCGGCCAGACAGCTTCGGTCTTCGATGAAAATCTTGGGATCGCGCCGCTGGATCAACTGACGGTGACGAGCGCCGAAAACATCACGGGCCGTTTCTGGCCTTTTGTAAAACGGCGGATGATTGAAGATGCCGAGCGGCTGTTCAACATGCTCGCTGCAGAGACAGGCACACAGCCCGCTACAGATTTGGCTGCTCATCTTATTGACGAGGTGCCATTCATCGAGGTGCCGGGACTGACAGTCCCCAAGTCGCGCTTCATGTTCCTGCTGCATGACGAGCGTTTTTTCAAGCGACTGATGCCGCTCGACCCGGCGACGGGTGAAAGCGCTGCGCGCAAGCTGATGGTGCAGGAGCGGTGCTATTTGCCCTATCAGCGAAAACTGGAAGAAAGGGTCGACGCGGCGGAAGCCGGAGACGGTGTTGTCCGGCTTGAAGAGGATTATTGGAACTGGGTGACCACGCAGCCCCACTATGCCGAGTGGATCAAAGGGCCCGCGCCTATACTGCAAAAGCCCGGCGGCGGCACTTTTCGAAACGTCGAGGAACTCGCTGCTGCGATCCGCATAGAGGGGGTCGAACGCACCGCCGGGGAGTCCGGCGAGAGCCTGCCTGCGCCATTGCACCTGCGCATTCCGGCGTTCGAGCCCCAACGTATCGATTGCCTCGACTATCTGTTCCTCGCCGGGTTCAACCAGAATATCATCGATTTCATGAACCAGGATACGTCGGAAATTCTGGACAGCATCGACCCCATCTATCCCGACAGCGATGAACAGTCCGACGAGCGCTTCTTCGTCCGTTATGCCAATCACCGGGCAATGGTGACGTATTTACCCAAAAGCCGCAGTCTGGAGACAGGCAACGACTATATCGGAACCTGCCCCTATGCCTTTCTGATCCACGTGCTGGCACTGCACAACGAATATCTTGCACGTGAACACGAAGCAAAGAGCATGGCACGGATAGAGCGTATCGAATGGCTGGTCGCCGGCGAGGAGCCGCGCGCGCCGCTGAGTGCTGCGGCGTTGGCCCTCGACGACACTGAAAAGCTCGATGGCAACGACATTTTCGACAAGGCGGAAATGGCCATCAATCAGGTAAAGCTCGCCGAATATCGCGAATATGAGCGCTTTCGTTATTTGAACCCCTTTCGTTACGATACGGAACGCGACGTTTTTACACGGCTGGAGGAGTTGCGCGGGACACAGCGGAAAAAGGAAGCGCTCGCGCTTGCCGTTGCCAGCCTGGAAGATCATGCGAGCGACCTGCAGCGCCGCCATCAGACCGATGCCGACAAGGCCGCGGCGCGGCGCGACATGCAGCTCAATATCCTGCTGGGTGGTACGGGCGTGTTCGGCGCGGGCCAGATGATCTACTGGATCGGCGAAACTGCCGCGGGTGATCCGGATGCCAATCCATCGATACCTGCGGAACCGGTCCGTCTCGATTTTCTGGGGTTGCCGGATGTGACACTTAGCGGTCAGGCAATCATGGGCTGGACCGAGGCGCTGATGTTTTATGCGCTTATTTTCTTTGTGCCCTTTTTCTTCTACGTATTTGGAACCGCAATTTGGGGTTGGATGCAAAATAGAAGATTAGGCCAGCAGGTCAGGAAGACGCTCACACGGCGGCGGACACCATAGCTACCCCATCACTCTTTAGACCCAATCAAATGCTCAATGTCAGGTTTCTGGATCGAACTGAGGAAGTCTGCTACATCTTGCATCGCTGGCATCGGGCGTGCTCTCCTAAGCTATCATGCCTGCCTCGCCAACATAGCCGCCGTTCGAGGCTGAAGCTGAGGCCTTCAAAACTTGCCTTACGTTCATCGATTAATGGGTGCGCCTGATTGACTGATTTCGGCCGCGATTTAACGAAGACACGGTTGCTCGCGTATTTTGCCCGACGCGGATATTGGCAAGATCGCCGCGCGCAAGGCGGCGGGGAAATATGATCCGAACTTTACCGCGACTTGGTACGCTACCTGGGCCGGCGTTGATCCCGACGCAGCAATCCCGGCCGTCGCGGCGCGCCTCGCCGCGCTGAAGTGTCCCGCAGACCCAAATCGAACTCTGGCAGATCGGAGCATTAAACGCCGCCACCTGCTGCAATATTCTTATTTGTTCGCCGCACAGGCGCACGTTTTCAAGATGCGCCCGGGGTTCGTGAGCGCTCGACAATGAGCTCCATCGCCGCTGCTGCCATCTCCAATGCCACACGAAGGCTCTTGACCCTGGTAGCACCGCGCCCGATGTGTCCGAAGCGCTTCACGCAGTGGCGGGTTTCCGTATCCCGGACCGCGCAAGCAAAGTGAACGAGACCAGGTTCGTCACGGGGGCCGCCCGGGCCGGCGAAGCCCGTGATGGCGACGGACAGATGTGCTGTTGAATTTCGCAGGGCACCCGCAGCCATGGCATGTGCAACCTCTTCGCTTACCGCCCCGAAAATTTCGATCATTGATGGGTCGAGACCCAGCAGATCACATTTCGCCTCCTCGCTATAGACGACGAAACCCCGGTCGAAGGCGTCGCTTGCTCCCTCAATATCAGTAAGGAGCGAAGCCAGCAGGCCGCCGGTGCAGCTTTCTGCCGTGGCGATACGCAACTTAGCGTTGCTGGCGATTTTCATGAAGGAAACCGCATCATGAATGAGATCATCGGGCAAAGCTCGTGACAAGGTTTCGGCATTTTCCGATCCAGCATCGCGATTGCCACGCATTTTGCCTTACCTCCAGACGCTGACGTGAAAACGCCATCCGCTCTGGCCTGTTCCCCTCGCGAGGAGAACCTTGACGAAATGCAAATTTGCGTCTGATAATCCCAGGTCACCATTCTTCATTGGCCGGTCGATTGCCCATCAGTTCGCCGAGGCGCACCGGACGTTCCGGACCCCAGTTTTCGTTGAAGGCGATGGTGCCCCGCCGGAACAGCATCACAATCGTCGAGCCAAGAAGGAAACGCCCCATTTCCTCACCTTTCTCTAGATAAATGTCCCCATCGGCATAAGCCCAGTCGGAGATCTTCCCGGTACGTTTTGGATTGACCACGCCGTGCCACACGGTCGCAATGCTTCCGACAATGGTGGCGCCAACCAGCACCATTACAAACGGACCGTGTTGCGGCGATTGGAAAATGCACACCACGCGTTCATTGCGGGCGAACAGATTCGGTACGCCGCGCGCGGTAGCGGGATTAACTGAGAATAGCGTGCCGGGTACGTAGATCATACGCGTGAGCGTGCCGTCGCAAGGCATGTGCAGGCGGTGGTAATCCCTCGGAGACAGATACAGGTTGGCAAAGCTGCCATGGCGGAACTTGGCCGCTAGCACAGTGTCGCCGCCCAGCAACTCGGTGGTGGTGAAATGATGACCCTTGGCCTGCAGGATATGGTGGTCATCGATAGCGCCGCACTGGCTGATCGCTCCGTCTACGGGACACACAAAATCGGCGGACGCCAGCGGTCTCACGCCAGCTTTTAGAGGGCGGGTAAAGAACTCGTTGAAGGTCGCATAGCTTGTAACATCGGGGTTCCCTGCTTCATCCATGTCGACACCATATTTGCCTACGAACCAGCGGATTAGCCTTGTCGTCATCGCGCCTCCCCGAGCTGCAGCGACACGACCAGCGAAGTTGGTCAGACGCTGCTTGGGTAGCAAGTATTGAAATAGAAGTTTCGGGCGATCGGACATGCTAGTAATAACGCAGGCAGGCCCGCCATGGTGCCATCAATTGCGAAAGCTAAGACGCAATGCCGACATTGCTGCCATTAGATGGTTCAAACCAGTCTCTGGAACACGCTGTTCGTTCATAGCTTTGGTCCAATTATGGATACGCGCATGCTGAACATTTAGGGAGACGGGTAGCTTCAGCCGCTTCACCCTGTGCTGTGATGAGCTCCGAAACCCGCGGAGGGGAGCAAGCCATTGGAGTACTGGCGAAGGCCGGTGCTATGCCGTACTTTCCGGCCATATCCACGATCCGTTCGACATAATGCACAAGATTGAAGGATGTGTGGGACGCCTGAGGGGCGCCGACACACTGTCCGAGCAAGTGCGCATTCACCCTCCTTCGTTCAATAAGATACGCATAAAAGAGGGCGTCTTGAACACCATCGCGCATTTCATGCACGGCAACACTGTTGCTTTGCAACCGGTGCAGATCGCTAGAGACTGAGCGCTAGCAAGCAGCTGTGCCAACTCCCAGGATCCCGCGCTGTCGATGTCTTCGCGATGCCATATTCAGGTAAGCGCGTTCAGACCGGGTTCTTCAAGCTGGACTTTTCTTCAGTTCCGAACCAGTTCATTTTTTGGCGAGACGACGGACATTCGCCGTCACTCTGGTTTTCACGGGTTTGAGTGCATTGGCAGGAAGAGACGCGAGCGAAGCCATGGCGCTCAGATTGCGCTGATATATGTTGAAAAGATCGAAAACGGTCATCATTCCGCCCGCCCGTGCTTTCGCAACGGCTTTCTTCTGAGACCTGACTGACATTTCCGTATGACGCGCTGCCCGTTGAATTGCCTTTGCAGACCGGCTGAAGGCTGCGCTCTTTTCCGACCACATCAGTCCGAGTTCGCCATAATCGGCTTGAAACGGAAAGAAATATGCCTGCAAAATCATGGGTATGCGCGCTGCGATGACTTCCTGAGCCTCCTGCATCATTCCCGCCCAATCGCGGTAATTCCAGGCTTGGGTCCAAGGCGACATCATCAGGGCATAGGTATCTGAAAAACTGTTCGACATGACACAAGCTTTCGCGCAGGATCACTTTAAAAGACGGATATCCGGCGGCCATTCGCCTTATTCAGATAATAGTGAGCGCTCGTTCAGGCCGCCTGGAGATTCACGCTCCGTTCGGCGAGATCGGACATATTCTCATCGGGATCGTAGATGTCAGCGGTGATTTCCTCCAGCCGAGCGACATGGTCGTCTTTTCCAAGCGCTTCCACGAACGCCTTTGCTGTGCCGAAGCCGCAGATTCCATAATGGCACATCCGCTGATATTGGGCGATAATAATGACATCCCGTACGTCCGGGTCACCGATATCGGCGTCCAAGGCATGCTTGGTCGCCTCCTTGACGAGACCTTCCATGCCTTTGCAATGTTCTTTTTCATGGACACCGCAGTCCTCAAGCAGCGACTGGATGGTTTTCGTATGCTGGGCGATCCCGTCTGCAGATTTCTCCAAGCGCTGGCGCAGCTGTTCCTCGGATGCTTTTTCGGCGAGCTTGCGCACCATCTTTTCCATCTGGTCGTTGGCGGACCAGCTGTCGGCTAGCTCTTCAGTGTAACAGTCGGTAAGGTTTTGGGAGCGGACATAATGATCTCCTGTCGATTCCGGCGCAAGTGAGGGAAGATGCGAGAGAATGGCTTGGCCTGGATGGGGAACGGCAGCTAGAAGGCAACGTTCCGGCGCCTTGTCGCATAGTGTATTGATATTTATTAAGCTCGCTCTCCACACGTACTCAGAGTGATATCGCGTGAGCCATTGATAAATATCGTACCGAATGCCGGTGACGGTTTCGACAGAACAAGCTAGCTCTCCGATATGGCAGAGAGCAGCTCCCATTATGTGGATAGGGATCGGAGCGGGTTGGCGAGTGAACGCACAGATTTCGCCGAAGACCGGACAGTCCTTGCCAATGAAAGAACTTTCGCGGGTTGGATGCGGACGGGGCTCGCCGCGATCGGAATAGGTGTGGGCTTCAATGCGCTATTTGATGAAATGAACCCTGCCTGGCTTCCACGGGCGATCGCGACCTGCTTTATTGTTTCCGGACTAATCATTTTCTATCTTGCTGAACGAAACGCATGTGCGGTGCTCAATCGGCTCGACGCGCATGCGGTGCGGCCGGTCAAGCGGATGAAGTTGCGCTTCGTCGCCAGTCTGATGGGGCTGGGCGGACTCATTCTGCTAGGCGGTCTCTGGTTTTTGGTATGATCCTCTCCGATCAAATACCCGACGCTTTTTTGCGCGGTCTTCTTCTGGCTCCCATAGCCCTGCTTTGGGCCATCATGCTGGTCAGGATCGTTGGCCTGCGTTCGCTTTCGAAGATGACCTCTTTCGATTTTCTGATGACGATCGCTTCAGGCTCGCTGATCGCGGGGGCAGCTCAGGCGAGCCGATGGACAGAATTCGGACAGGCGCTTCTGGCCTTGTTCGCCCTGTTCCTTATTCAATATCTCATGGCCCGATTTCGCCATGCCTCGAGCGCATTTGAGCGATTCATACAAAATGAACCCGTTGTCCTCATGAGAAATGGTCGTTTCATTGACGCCGCGCTTCGAAAAACGCGCGTGCAGACCGCGGATGTCTATGCAAAATTGCGAGAGGCCAATGCTCTCGATTTGAACAAGGTTCAGGCTGTGATCCTTGAAACTACAGGCGACATCAGCATTTTATATGGCCCAGAAAAACCCGCTGAGATGCTGATGCACGACGTTCGAGACATCGGTTAGTCGCTATTATGGCAGATCCCGAGGTCGCTGCTTTATCGGTCGAGAAACGGATTTCCCTCGTGAGCTACGAGCAGATCATGCATGTCGCTCGCATGCTCCTCCTCATCGGCAAGAATACGCTCCAGCATGATCCGGGTGGTGGGATCATTATCCCCGAAAAAGCGGATCAACTCCTGATAATGCTCGATCACGACGCGCTCGGCGATGAGGTTCTGCTTGAGCATTTCGACGAGATTGCCGCCATCGCCATATTCGGTGGCAGAGCGGCTCGCAAGCCCTTCGGGATCGAGATTGGGGATGCCGCCAAGCTGGTCTATCCGCTCCGCCGCCATCAGCATGTGCCGGTGCTCGGCATCCGCATGTTCTGCAAATTCCGTCGCGACACTTTTTGAGGTGATGCCCTCGGCCGATATGGCATGCATGCGATAGCGCAGCACACATACAAGCTCCGTGGCGACAACCGATTGCAACAGCTCGACCGATCTTTCCGGATCGCCTTTGTAGGTCGGCATGATCGCGCCGTCATCCAGGGCTCTCTTCGCGCGATCGCGTAACGTTTGAACATCGGTAAGGAATGCGTCATTTGTGCTGGTTTGGGTCATTGCGGTTCTCCTCCAAAAGATTACATCACAGCGAAGCGATTGTTCCCTCTCCGCCAGACACGCGCCTTGCGCCCTCAATCTCCCCGGGCGTTGGAAAGCGCACTATCTCAGGCTCATCGCCGCTCCATTCGATGAGCCCCATATGCGCGAATGCTTCAAGCCATCCCTCCATCGGCCACCGTTCCCAGATGCGGTGGAATCTGCGGGCATTGAGCACGATGTCGGAAAAATGCTGCAATGGAGGGTCGAAGCTGGGATGCCACTGGTGAAAGGCGGGCGGGCCGCTCGTGAAGAGGAGCGGCACCTTTGCCCGGGCCGCCCGATATCCAAAGTCGGTATCTTCCGCGCCATATCCCACATAGGATTCGTCGAACCCGCCAATCCGTCCGAAGGTTCCCGCCCGAACCCCGAACGCGAGAGACCAGAACAGGCCAGGATTATGTTCCCTCCGGACCCCCTCATCGGGAAAGCTGCGTGCCGGATGGGCGAGCCCCGGCAAGTGTTGAAGATTAGCATGGAACACCTGCTCGGTTTCTCCTTTCCGCATATATCGGACCTCCGGGCAAATTATCGCGTCCTGATTGCGCAGTAGCTCTTTCACGTGCGAAAGCAGCTCGGGATGGGGAATGCAATCTACGTCCAGGAACAGCAGCACGTCACCTCCAGCGCCCGCCGCCGCCATGTTGCGCGCAGCCGCCAATGGCAGCGACAGGCTTTCCAGCCTCCTGACCGATGCGGCGAAGGGTAAGGGCGGCAGCACGACAGGAGAAGCGCTTCCCATATCGATGACAATGAGCTCGAAAGGCAATTCTCTCGAACATTCGAGCCCGCGGAGGAGACCGGCGAGATGCGCATGCCGATCCCGCACGAGTGTCAGAACGCTTAGGCGATGCGCCACAGGTCCAGCCTGTAGGAGGGCATGCGGTCCGAGCGTTCAGCTCGTATCGCGGGCCCGAGATCAGCCGCGATCTTTTCGACCGCCTCATCGCCGCCTTGAGGATAATCTGTCTCGCCGGTCCAGTGGACCAGCAGAACCAGCGCACCGGGATCGAGAGATTTGATCCAGTTCGCCGCCTGTTTGAGATCATCGTCATCCCAATAATAGGCTACTTCCGAAAGAACCACGAGGTCGAACCCGGATGGTAGCGGCGCTTGCGCGGGAAATGTCATCAGGCCGAACTCGACATGGGACAGATCAGCGCATCGCCGCTGCGCCAGCTCCAGCGCCGTTGCGCTGATGTCGACCGCCAGAAGATAACCGCAGCGGGCGGCAAGCCTGCGGGTGAACACGCCATTGGCGCATCCCACCTCGAATATATGGGCAAAATGCAGGTTACCCAGCGCCTCAAGGCTGTGATCATATTTGCGTTTCTCATAGTCGCTGGTCTCGAAATCCCAGGGGTCGGGACTGGCCCGGAACATGCCTTCGAAATAGCTCGCTTCGAGGCTCCTTTCAGACGGCATGAGCGTACCGCCTGGAATAGAGCAGGTCGGCTGCTGGCATGGTCCGAAACTCGCGCGGAAGTCTGAACCCGTTGCCGAATGCGCCGGTCAACTGGCTGCGATGACACTGGAGGGCCGCCCGGCGCTTTCCCGTGCTGACGGGTGGCGTGCGATAGCATATTACGCGTCTCGGTGGGGTGTCCGTCCAGATGCCATATTCATATATGCGGGCCGCCACCCCAGGCGTAGCGGCGCAGGCATGAGCGAGTCGCGCCGCCACCTGATGGTCGCAGTGCGGATCGTCGAGCGAAGTGACCGCGATCGCGGTTATCCGGCGGCGTCGGACAAGCGAAGTCAGGCAGGCAAGTGTGTCGAGAAATTTCGGGCTGTCGGGCGTATGAGGCTGGGCGTCGCGCCATCCCAGATGGATTGGGCGGCGCGCCTGGCGACCCGACAGCCGCTGGATCGCCCGCCATGCTTCGCGGCATCTCTCCTGGACGAGCCGCTTGCGCGCTGTGCCCCTGACGGGATGCGATCCGCCTCCATCGGTCAAATAGACGACGGCCTTCAGCATGCCTGTCTTGGAGGCGTGGGCGATCAGCGCGCCTGCACCCAAGGTCTCGTCGTCGGGATGGGGCGCCAGCACCAGCCAGCGATGCTGCGCCAGCGCCCCCCACCGGCGAATGGTGTGCGGTCGAAGACGGGTCACCATAACCTGTCCTCATGTCCCCAGACGTCTCTTTCCAGTAATGCCTGTGCCGCGCGATCCCGCGCTTCATCCGGGGAAGCCTGCCGCAGATAAAGGGAAAGGTCGCGGATGATCTTGTCGGCCCGCTCACCGTCAAACGCGCTCCTCGTTCCGATCATGCGGGACGCGAGCTCGATCACATCGAGTCCGGCCCTTTCCACGGCGCCGCGAGCGAGGGAAACAAAAGCCGGACCGTCCGGATCTCCCGTACAGGCGCGAAGCATGCTTTCGCGAACCCAAAGAAAGGCTGTGCGGCCAGCCACAACAGCGTCCGCGAACCTGGCGCGCATAAGTGGTGCTTCGCGCTTTTCCTGAGTCAGCATCTTCCGGGTTTCGATCAGCAGCGCTTCGATGCCGCCAAGTTGCACCGCGAGAAATCGCCAGGCTCCCGCCGTAAAGTGCGGTTCTGTATGATAATCTCCCGGCCTGCCGAGCAAGGCCTCGTGGCTCAGCGCCAGGCCGGTGAAATCATAGACCCCGCTCGTCGTCGCCCGCATGCCGCGCACGCGCCAGCCCGACAGATCGGCGCGGTCTGCATCGTTCGCGGGTACGAGAAGCAGTTGGCAGCCTTCAAACCTTCCCGACGCCGTGATCAGCGCATGGCTCAGTCCGCCCGCGCCGCTCGCGAAGCATTTCGAGCCATGGAGGATCATCCGACCGCGATCTTCGCTGACAGTCACGCCCGGTGCCGGCTCGGTCGCCCATACCCCGAGATAGCCCCCGGCATCGAGAATTGCGCGCAGCTTCGCCATCTGTTGCTGTGTGGCGTGCCATGAAAACAAGTGGAGCGCATTCACATGACCTTCGAAAAGCCTGCCCACGCTCAGATCTCCACGTCCAATCTCGCGGAGCGTCTGGAGCAGCGCTTCCATTTCAGCGCGCACATCTTCAAATGCCTCACCACCAGCTTCGACCGGAGCAAATCGTCTATGAAGCCCGGCCGAGGACAGAAGCTTCATGCTGTCCTCGGGCCAGCGGGGCGCGGCGTCATATTTGCGGCCGAGTTCCGCGAGGCGCTCGACCAGCCTCTCATCCGGCAAGGCTGGCTGAACCAATCTGTTATGGGAGCGCATGGTCATGCCGCCCGTTCCCTGCCTCGTGCGCGGTCGGCAAGCCGCCCGATAAAGGCGGCCGCCTTGGCGATGCCAGCGGGGTCATCCAGCGCGTGTCTCGCTGACGGATCGCTTTTGCGTGCGCGGTCCAGAAGAGCGGGCCATACTTCGCCCGGCGGCCATCTATCGAGCGCAATTGCCGCACCCCTGAGCTTAAGCATATGCGCCTTGCTCCGCTGCTCATCGAAGGGGCGATCCTCGGGTATGCAGATGAACGGTACGCCCGCCGCGAGTACCTGACCCACGACCCCGTCGCCTCCCGCTCCCACCACAACCCCGGCGCGCGCTATCTCCTGATCGACATTCTCGACCCACCCGGCAATCTCGAGATTGGCCGGCAGGGTCGGCGATCCGTATGGCTCGCCAATGCCTATGACGCGCCATTGCCATTTGGACGTAGCGATTGCAGCCTGCGCGATACTATCGATCGAAAAGCCATCTCCGCCTTTTCCCAAGATCACAAGGACCAGGTTTGTCGCTGCCGAATTGCGCGGAGCCCTGTTCACGAGCCCCGGCGCATAGAATGTCTTTGCCCCGATCCAGGCTGGTATCTGATCTTCATCGAGTAACTCATGGAAAGGCGCCAGCAGCGCGCTGGCTCCCCTGAATGCGTCCCGATGCGCGACATCGTCCCGTTTACCCCCCAGTCGCACATAGAGAACCGGCACTGCACACAAACGTGCCAGCATCGCGACCTCGACGGATACGTCTACTACCATCAGCGAAGGGCGCGCCTGCGCCATCCAATTGGCCATCTGCGCTGCCCTGTCGGTGATGCCTCTATGACGGAGCGGCGCATAATGCAGCGCGTCAGGCCGGTGGCTTTCTCCATCCTCGCCAGCAAAGGACGGATCAATACGGTCGTCGGGGAGATCGAGCTCAGGAAAAGGCGTACCGGAAATGCCCGTGCCGATCAGCGTCACGCGGCCTTGCAATGCACCCGCAATCAATCTGGCGCGGTCGAGATGCCCGCGACCATGATGGTGGACATAATAACCGATCTGCCCGCTCACGATGCCATCCAGTCGCTTTGAAGACACAGCGTTTCCTGCATCGGCGGCAGCAGCGTTTCCTTCTTCACTACGAGGCTGTTGTCATCGGTGCCCTGTCGCAACTCGCGTCGCCAGCGTGCGCGCGCGGCCCATTGAGGGAAGTCGGGCAGTAACGGACCGCGTCCGCTTGTAACCGCTCTCCGGAGTTTCTTCATAAAGTCAGCCATGCCGCCATCGGCGCGGCCAATTTCTCTTGCGGACACGCGAACTTCGACATCGGGCGCGTGCCGCAAGCGTGCACCTTTTGCCTGTGCCGCCAATACCAGTGCCCGGTCTTCGCCGCTTGGAATGGGAGGAACGCCGCCTGCGGCGCGATAAGCCTCCAATGTAATCGCAAGGCTCGCGCCGGTGTGGTCGCCGTGCCGAGGAGGAAGATCCCAGGGCAGGGGGTCGATGACATCTTCTATATCGCGAACCCGCGTCCAATAGGCGTCAAGCCGGGCATGAATTTCGCGCATCTCGGGCGGCAAGAGGATGTCCGCATCAAGCAGAATGCGTCCGCCCACCAAATCCGCGCCCTGGGCAATTGCTGCCCGATTGGCCTCGACCCAATTTTTGGCGGGCCGCGCATCGGCGTCCGTGGACAGCAGCACGCCACCTGAACGGTCACGAAGCAGTTCCGCGCCGATATTCATGGCTCGCCTTCGCGCGGATCCCGCATGCGCCTTACCGGGCGGAAATTCGTGATTATCGATCACTATTCTCAGCCGGTTCGCGAAACGGCCGCGCGCGGCTTCCATGCTGGACCGGCTGTCGTCCGTGCAGTTATTCAGGCATATGATCACAGAAAGGGCATTCCGATAGTTCTGGGCGGCAAGAGCCTCCATCAGGGCTGGCAGCCGCTTGCCCTCGTTGCGGGCAGGCACGCAGATAACAGGATGGAATTCCGAAGAGGGCCGCGCGCCTGACATCAGGACGGCATCGCGGCAAGGGCTGGAGTTTTCAGTGGCAATGCTGCTGGAAGGCAGTTGACCGCTGGGGGGCTTGCGGTTGCCGAGGCGCAACGGGTAAGCTGATAATATAGTTTTTCATAACGGGTGACCATGGTTTCGGCATCGCAGGCCGTTTCGGCCCTGTGTCTGCATGCGTGGCGCGACAGGGCCATAGCGGCCTTCGCCGCTTGCGCGAGGGCTTCGGCATTGTCCGGTTGGGCGAGAACGCCGCATTCTTCCGTCAATATTTCCCTCATCGCGCCCCTGTCGAATGCTGCTACGGGAACGCCGCATGCCAGCGCTTCGGCCACCACCAGACCGTAGGGTTCATCCCAGCCGGGCGTGTTGAGAAGAACGGCGGCCTTGCCGACGAGGGCAGCGATGTCCTTTTGCGCCAGATGCCCTTCATATTTTATCCCGCCGCCGAGATGCGGTTTTACCTCCCGATCGAAATACTCCTGATCCAGCGCGGGCCCCGCTATCTTGAGAGGAATGCCCATTTTTTTTGCCGCGGCGATTGCGTGATGGGCGCCCTTTTCCGGCACCAATCGACCCTGCCAAACCATATATATGGCTGGATCGTGCTCCGCCTGAAATGAAAAGCGCTTGAGATCAATACCATTGCTGATGACCTTGCAGCCAGGAACAACCGAACGCCATAAAGCAGTCATGACCTTGGACACTGCCACAAAGGAGATGTTGTCGTGCCGGGCCAGACGAATTCCGCTCTCCAGCCAGCAGAAGGGCGGCGTGTGCAGGGTCGTTACCATCGGCATCGGAAGGACATCGGCCATTGCGACCGGCAGATAATGAAGCGAATTGTTGTGAATGACGTCAAACCCGCCTTGACGGAGCCGTTGCATCAAATCGAGATAGGCATGGTGCTCGCGAAAAAAGCTTTCGTCGGTAGCTTCCGCTGTGCCTACAGCATTGAGCGAGGTTGCGTCGCAGATGGGCTCCACCCCGATTTCGGCCTCGGAGCGGGTGGACGCAAACACCGTTACCTTGTGGCCCCGCTCGCGCAATCTGGTGGCCAGCAGCGCGGTATGGGCTTCCAGTCCGCCCGCGAAAGGCTCGGCGATCGGGTGTTTCACATGTGCAATGATGCCGATGCGCATTCATGATCCTTCGATATATGCGATCGGGAAATGGAAGCTATTTCCTTCATGAACAGAAAGTTCATGGCTGGCGTCTCGCAGAGGGTGAACGATGCATGATCCTGCGAGTTGCACGGCGACGGTGCGCTCTTAACATCTATCAATATGAATTTTGCGGTAAGCGGCCTGGGTTGTCTTTAACTTTGATCCAGTGCCCGCTGCCCCCCCCCATAATCCCTTGCGCAGCTCTTTAGACCGGAGGAACAACGGGCCAAGCGCGGGTTTTGGTCATCAGCGTCATATCGGCTCAACACGACGCATGACAGGCTTGAGAAGAGGCATGAACGAAAAAGGCGGATCGCCGGACCACACACTTCTGACTGACAAGTTTCTACGCAATCGTCGCGGTGTGGAGCTGACAGACGAGGAGCGAAAGCTGCTGGAAGGCTCGATCTCCGAGGTTCGAACGATTGACCCGCGCACCACCATTATCGAGGCAGGCACGCGCGTAAACATTAGTACGCTGCTGATAGAAGGCATGATGAGCCGCTATATTGATGACAGGAAAGGTTTGCGCCAGCTGGTCGCCGTTCATATGCCCGGAGAATTCGTCGACCTGCATGCCTATCCGATGCGGGAGCTTGACCATAGCGTCAGCACGCTGACGGGATCAACCGTCGCCATCGTCCCGCATGAGACGCTGAACGAGCTACTGGCCCCGCGTCCGGAACTGGCGCGCAAGCTCTGGTTTTCGACATTGATCGACGCAGCAATGCATCGAGCCTGGCTGTTTCGCCTGGGACGGCTCGACGCACTCGGCCGGGTGGCGCATTTCCTCAGCGAAACCAACGCCCGGCTGGAATCGGTCGGCCTTTCCGATGGCCAGCGGTTCATTCTTGGGCTGACACAAGCGGATCTCGCTGAAATATGCGGTCTCACGCAGGTTCATGTAAACCGGGTCATGCGTGAATTGCGAGAAGCGAGGCTCTGCATTTTCCGCTCGTCACTGGTTGAAATCATCGATCGCGCGGCCTTGGAGAGGCGAGGCGACTTTGATCCCCAATATCTTTATTTGAACACCCCCATATCATCGTCGGGAGATATGCAATGACGCGCAATTTTCATGTCGAACCATTTACTGAAGCTGGCGAAGCCAGTGCCGAAGAGGGGCATGTCTTTCTCGACGGGCCGGATGGCGTTGCCATCACACTGACACCGGAAGCCGCCCGTTTGACGGGAGAACGCCTGATTGCCGCAAGCAATGCGGCGCGGCGGGAGCGTCCGGCGGAGGGATAGGTTGTCCACGATTGAGGGGATGTTCGGGAGCTTCGCTCGATTGAAGTGCTTAATGCCGTAATCCGCGATCCTAGTCAGCCCTCTATGTGTTGGTATCCTCGTCCTTTTGCATATGGCGCTCCTTTTCATCGCGTCCGATGAAGCTGATCTTGCCATTGGGCTCAAGTATTCCCCAGGCGACATCTTTCACCGAAGCGATCCCTGCTAGCCGCATCTCCGATTCCACCTCCTCCCGGCTCAGACGGTCCCGGCGCAGATTGCCCGAGAGCATTTCGCCGTCCCTGATGATGACGCGCGGCTCGTCCTCGAGCAGCTTGCGCATGGCGGGGAAGCGGTAGGCAAGGCGGCCCAGCAACACCGACCAGAAGGCGAAGGTGAAAATGGCGAGCATTGCGCCTGTGACGCTGAAGTCATTATGTGTCACGCCCTGCTGGATGAGATCGCCGATCACAACCAGCGTCACCACCTCGAACGGGGTCATCTGCCCGAGCTCGCGCTTGCCCAGCAAACGCAGAAGCAGAAAGACGATCGCGAACATCGCGGTGGCGCGCAGCACGATATCCATCAGGGAAGCACCTTCAAGACCAGCGGCAGCTTGGCGACAGGTTTTTTGCCGTCGAGCAGCACGACTTCGCCTCGCGACCCCGCGAAGGCCGGCGGATTCACTTGCCCGTCGATCTTGAACTCGATCCGGTCGCCAGCGGAGAGCGGCCCCATGTGAAACCGCATGGCACCGTTGCTATACTCCTCCTTCTCCGCTGCGGGCAGGGTCGTATTGATGGTCATGTCGCGCCACAGCGGCGCAGAGATCGCGATGGTGGCGTCATCCATATCCCGGAATGCGCGCACGACTATCCGTGTCTCGAAAAGCACGCCGTTGCGAAGTGTGTGAGGCGTATGGATGAGAAGCTCTGCCGCAGGCGCCGATGTCTTAATCCATTGGGATCGGCCGCCGCCGAAGAGTCCCAGCATCGCCAGCGACAATATCGTGCCAAGCAGAACCAGGGGGAAATAGTTCCAATGTCCGCGCGTTTGCGCTCCCTGGGCATGTTGCTTGCTCAGTCCATCGGGATAGGCCATCATCATTTCTCGCGCAGAGGACAAAATGATCCGTGGAAGAAAGAGTTCCGACGCCGGCCGAACCCGAATGGAGTGAAGTACTCAGACTAGAAAAACAACGTCATGTTGTCAGCCTGTCACAGGGCAGTCGCAGATCGATACCAAATACGCCGTCGCCATGATGATGTTCGACTGACCCGCCCAGGCCCTTTAGTGCCGCTCGCAACAGCGTGGATCCAAAACCTTCCGTTGATGGTGACGAAATCTCATCATTCTCTTCCCGCCAATGCAACAGAATCAATTCATTGCGCTTTTGCCCCGAAATGGAAAGCGTGCCCGTCTCGCGCGAAAGTACCCCATATTTTACGGCGTTGGTGGCGAGCTCGTGAAACGCGAGCGCCAAAGAGGTTACCGCATGACGGCCCAGTATTGTTGCAGGCACTTCAACGCTGATCCGCCCGCGCGAACTATAGGGCAGCAAAATTGCTTCAAGCAGCTTGTCCAGTGTGGTTTCCGCCGCCTCGCGATCCCCTTCCGGGCTCTGGAGAATGAGGTCATGGGCTCTCGCAAGCGCACCGATGCTGCCGCGCAGATCATCCGCGAAGGCCTCCGCCGATTGCTCTTTAGCGCTCTGGCCTATGAGGGCCTGAACGACGGTCAGGAGGTTTTTGATCCGATGCGACATTTCACGCAGTATGAGGGCTTGCGCCTCATTCTCGCGTCGCCGCGCCCCGATATCGCGGGCGATCTTGGATGCGCCGATGATCCTGCCGAACTTGTCGCACACCGGAGAAATGGTGAGTTCCACCTCGACCAGCATACCGGATTTGGCCCTGCGTACCGTTTCGAACCGCTCGATCAGTTCCCCTCGCCGTAGACGAGCTATGATCTCGGCTTCCTCCGATAATCTGTCTTGGGGGATTATGAGTGTGATGGGCTGGCCAACCGCCTCCTGCTCGTTGAATCCAAAAAGCCGCTGCGCTCCCGCATTCCAACTGGTGATAACCCCATCAATGGTTTTACTTAGTATCGCATCAAAGCTGTTGTTGACGACCGCGGCGAGCCAGTTTCTGGCATTTGCGGAATCCATATCGACATGTTCGGCCAGCAGCCAGGGCGTGCCATCCTTGGTTCCTGACAGGCTCTTGGAGCCGGAAGAAATATCATTTGATCTTTGCATGAAAGGCCTGCTGTCTAACGAAACGCAAAACGGTCAAACCCCTTGGTTCGCAGTTGGATGCGGCTCATATGGATACGAGGCTATAGGGTATGTACCCACAAGCAACCCCGATATCCATCATTTTTGATTGATAATTATCAAGGGCGGTTTCCAACAATAAATCGGCCCGACCATGCAATTGTGGATCAAGAGAGGGGAACGGCGCGTTTCAAAGGATAATGAAAATGTATGAATAGAGGAATTCATTATGCCGGCAGCCGGGAAATTGTCCAATACACAGGTTGAGAGGCTGCCAGCGATAGAGCGAATGGACGTGCGGTTGATCGAAGCCGCCCGGCCGGTGCTCGAAAATCCGACGGTGCGGAAAATCGGAGAGCTGGGCAAGGCTGGCGACGACAGGCTTCTTCTGGTTCTGTCGGTCGGAATAACCGCAGCAGGTTTGGCGCGCGGAAACGGCAAGCTTCAGCGCGCGGGGCTTCGCATGCTTTTGGCACAGCTGGTGGCCAAGGCCGCCAAGGAAGCCGGCAAGAACAGTGTCGACCGTTCACGCCCTTCACAGCAGCTCGAGGAAGGGCGATATGTTGCAAAGGGAGGAAATTCCAAGGTTCATGCATTGCGATCCTTTCCTTCCGGCCATACCGCATCGGCCCTGGCGGTTGCGCGAGCCTTTTCACGGGAATATCCGAAATACCTCAAACCTCTGCTCACCGTGGCTTGGGTGATCGGCGTCCTTCAAGTGCCGAGGCGTGCTAATTATCCCGGCGATGTCGCTGCCGGAGCGGGCGCTGGATTGCTCGCGGAAAAGCTAGCGGATGGCGTTGTCACAGGCGCGGCAAAACTGCGGCGCAAACGCGGCCAGCCTGTCCGGGCTCCCCGGAAATAGGGGGTAAGTCAGAAACTGAGAAACCGTAATTCCGGCGTTTGCCGCCATCATATCTCCTATGGTTGGCCATGATAGGGCAGCGCGGAGAGAAAAGCGTGAGCCGCTCGAAAGGCGACATTTACGACGCCGCGCTTGGCTGTCGAAACCGGTCATTCATTCACGCGGCCAATTATGACGCCTCCCGGGCCGGAAGCGAACTGACAGGTTTTCATTTGAATGAGAGGGGATTGCGGACATTGATTCGGACAGCGTAGATTAGGTTGATGGAAGAATTGCAATCGATCACGGAGAAATATCAGCCAGAATATATTGGCGAGAGCTTCTCCTCACTTGAAGGCATAAATAGCTTTGCTTTGACGTTCTATAAGGATGTTGCGGAGATTTATGACTGCCTTACCCGGCTCAAAAACATCGAACGCAACCCGTCCGGATTTTCGATCGATGACGCGCCCGCACTTGGCCTCCTCGTGCGTGTCTGGAAACTGCTCAAGGAGGTCATCAAATATTATGAGCAGGACAACGCCGAAATCATCGGCCTGTTGGAGCGGCCGATCATTGAGGCGTCCACGATCGCTACATACCTGTTGACAAGCGGACCTGACGTCATGCTCGATTATCGCAAGTGTTCTTATAAAGATAGACTTCGGATACTACGAGACTTGGAGGGCGGGTCGGCTTTTTTCGAGACGAACGCTGGGAAGCGCCTGCTGAATTCCGTCCACGAAAAGTTGGATATCGAAGGTTTCGACAAGGGCGATTTCAAAGAGCAGAAGGACAACCGTTGGAAGCTCCAGGGCAAGAGCTTCTACGATATATTCGCGCAGATCGAGCACGCCGATCTGTACGCCTGCACCTACGGAATGATGTCGGAATCAATCCACGGTTCATGGAATGAGTCTCTCGACTGGTGCCTCGTCCCTCAAGACGACGGGACATATCATACCAATCCGTTTTCCTATCCCGCTGATATCCGCTTCGTTACTCCGCTTCTGAGGTTTACGACGCGCCCATACCTCCTGTGGTGCCAGCGGATCGACGTTTATGACGAGAATATTGAAGGCACACTCAATTGGATCGAGCGCGTCAACAGGCGGCTGTTTCAAGCTTTCGACAAGCTCTTTGAAAAATAGCGCCATTAAGGCGTCCAGAAATATAGGAGCTGTCAGACGAAAATGAGGTTATCGCCCAACACCGTTCCAAAGGCCGTGACTCCGGATCTGCTCGCATTCTGCCGATCAATCTCCAACGCCGAACCGATGTTCATTACCTCCGTACCCGTGCAGGGCGCCGTTCAGTCTTTCTGCTTCGAGAACGTACAGCGAAAAATCCGTAGAAGCGGAGGCACAACCGCATGCGGCTGGGCGATCTGGCACATACCTGGGCTTTATTTTGAGGCCGAGCATCATGCGGTCTGGCGGAACAAGACAGGAGGCTTGATTGATGTAAGCCCTCAGCTCGGGGGACGTCGTCGCCTACTTTTCTTGCCTGATGAGAGAGCTGATTACGATCCACGACATCCCCGACAAAACATAATGGGTCCCGACGGTGATAGCCCGGAGGCGCAAGAGCTGGCCGAACTCGGAAACCGCCGTCATTCAGTGATAATGCGCTGCCGTGTTCCGGGGACGGCCGAGATTCGGCTGTACGAAGCCGATCAATTGGAGGTTGCGCAGATCGATCAACGTATCCAAGCTCTTCTAGGTGCCGCTAGTACACGGAACTCTTATAAGCCAGGCTAGGCGTGGGCTGAAAGACAGCCAGACGTGCTCCGATACGACAGGTGTCAGGCGGTCAGGTCTGACTTGGGAACGACGGAGATGAGGGCGCGTAGTTGACGGTCTAGGCCGCCGACATTGCCTTCGTTCTCCGGCTCGAAACGGCTCCGTGAGTGATCTACGATCCGCAGCGCTTCCGATCGAATATCCTCGAGCCTGTCGACAACAACCCGATAGCGATCGAATTCGTGACTTTGGCAAGAGCGCGAAACGAACTTCTCGATAGCTACCGAACAGGCGAATATATGGTCGCCATGCTGAGCAATTAAGTCTGGGCTCTCGCCGGTGCTAGAGCCTAGTGGGCTCGTCTTCGAGATCGACTCCAAACGCAGCCGCGTTGATTGCCCGGAACCCATCGCGTCTCACCCAGTCCATATGGCCACCGAGCCTCTCAACCAGCGCTGTTGGCTCAGCGCGGTGCAGATTCAGGGCACCGAGCGCTTGCAAGGCGACTCTTAAGTGGAGAACCGGTCGCGCATCGATATGCCCGGTTCCACGATCAAGAAGGTCGGTTAGCATCACGACCTCGACCTCCTCGATCGGCAGACACGCCAGGAACTCGATGGCAACCCGCACGGCCGCCGAACAGATTGCGTCACGATGCAACTCGTGGCGCTTGCCGACAGGGATCGCTTTCAATGAAGCCTTTCCCGATTTCAGCAGCGAGATGCTTTCCTCTGGCATGTCTTCTAGATCCAGGCCATCGACTACGGCGACAACCCGCCCATCGATGAAAAGCGTATCGAGGCCCTCCACGCTGAACGGCAAATCAGCAAGGGCGCTATGGTCCTCCAAGGCCCGAACCATTGCCTCGGGATCGCGTTCGACAATCTGTTGCGCCTGCGCGATCCGAAGGTTCTCCGCTTCAGCGGCCTGTACCGCGCTCGCATGTTCGTCATCGTCCCGCGCTCGGGCAGCGTCGATCTCATCGGCCAAGGCTTGTCGTGCGCGTTCTTCGCGCTTGAGGACCCGTGTGAACCATCCCGGCGAATAGTTTTCGAGTTCGGCAGCCGCCCGGCGCTCCGCGTCGTCCCGTCGCGCTGGAGCCTGAACCGGTGGTGCGGTCGCGGTCGTGAGCCAGTCGCGGCGCGACAGCGTAATCCGATGCGCACCCGTCAAAGCTTCGACAATCGCTTCATATTCGGATGCGGCCCGGGCCGAGGCGTCAAGCAACGCCTGACGATGCAACGCCTGCTGATGGGCGACACGGCGGCGCTCAGCCTGTTTGGCCGCCCGGTCCATCGCGCGCATCGAGCGCACAACGCCGCGCGCGACCTGCCTGCTCGTGACCACCCCCGCATCCCCCCTTTGTCTTTCCCGGCAGCCATTTATACTTGATTCGGCAATGAAACAAACCGCGATAATCTTCTTCTCGATGGCGCTAGCGCTACAGGGGAGTTTCTCTGGCACGGCTCGGGTCGTTGACGGCGATACGCTGCGTGTCGGGACACAGCGGGTCCGTCTCCACGGCATCGATGCACCGGAACTTGCCCAGCGCTGCGGCGCCGAACTTCGCCAGCGCTGTGGCGAAAAGGCCGCAGCCTGGCTGAAGGCGCGCATCGAGGGCAAACGGGTCGCCTGTACGCGCATGGATTACGACGCCTATGGCCGTATCGTGGCGGTGTGCCGGATCAGGGGCGAGGACCTCGGGGCGGCGATCGTCGAAGCAGGCTGGGCTACGGCTTATCGTCGATACAGCCTCACCTACGTTCCTGCCGAGGAACAGGCGCAGGCGGCACGGCGCGGCATCTGGGCCGCCGGGTTCGAGCGCCCGGAAGATTATCGTCGAGACCAGCGCGATGGCACCTCGACGTCCCCGTCGCCGCGGTGCCGGATCAAGGGCAATATCTCCGCATCCGGCGAGCGGATCTACCATCTTCCAGGATCCCGCAGCTATGCCGACGTACGCATCAGCTCGGCGAAAGGGGAACGCTGGTTCTGCTCGATCGAGCAGGCGCGCCGCGCGGGCTGGAGACCGGTGCGGTGATTATTTGCGCAGCGAGCGTTGACGCAGGGCGGGAGCCTCGACGTGCGCGCCGGGGTCGGGGCCGTCGAGTGCGATGCGCTTGAGCGCAACGGCGCCGATCGGCAGCGCCTTTTCGATCTGCAGGCCATCACCGAGCTGGGCGAGCCTTTGACCAAGGTTGGTCACGTCGCCGCACCAGATTGTCTCGGCGTCACGATCGCGAGACGGATCGGGTCCTCGCCCGTTCCTGTTGAACGCGACCGGGCGCATCTGGAACCGATCGGCACCGCTCAGTTCCACGCCATAATCGGGGCGCGCCGCGCTCCGCAGGACAAGGCGGCCGTCCGCGGCCCAGGCCGTAGACATGCCCTCCGTCACTTCATAGCCAAGTCCGCTGAGGCCCTCGAGCACGGCTGCCCGCCGAGACTGAACCGCGCCCGCATCACGATGCGCTTCAATCGCAGACGCGGCTTCCACCTGGCGTGCTTCGATTTCTTCCGTCGATACGGTGTCCACCGCTTCGCCCCAGGTCGACGTGTCGAGCCCCGCCGCCTCAGCCTCGGCCAAGGTCGCGCGAAGCTGCGACAGGGACGCCGCGCGCAGTCGGACCGAGGTCAGTGCACGGCCGGTCTCGACTTCCAAGGCATCCAGAATCAAGTGCCGGCGCCCCGCTGGGGCATCTTCCGCCTCGGCAAGGCGATCGTGCCAGCCCTTGGCCTCGTCCAAATCAGCGATTTGAGCAATCTCGGCGATGCGTGTCGCAATTCGGGTCGTTGCGGGGTCCTCCGGCGTCCCCGGTTGAGCCTGAAGCCATTGCGCGAACGAAAGTGACGGGCTGTCATCACGCAGCTTGTCGGCCAAGGACCCATCCACCGTCGGGGCATCCCTATCGCCGAGCAAAAGAAAACCCTTGGCCGTGGCAGCCGGATCGCCGCGTTCGAGAGCCGCCTCGAGGTCCGGCATGAGCTCCACCGACGCCTTGCGCAACGCCTTTAGCAAGGCGTGCGCGGCTTCGCGATCCCGCCGATCCTTCGATCGTGCCCCTGCCTGCTGTGCGGCGACCGTCACGAGACGACGCTGCAAATCGTCTCGCAAGAAGCTTTCCTCGATTGGCGCCTGCTTTTGCAGCTCCTCGAAGCGATCCTGCGCGATAAGGGTGGCGAGCGCCTCCCGGCGCACCTGTGCCGCCACGATGGCGTCGTCGTCAATACATTCGTTGCGCTCACCGATCCGAATCCACTCGGCCAGGGCCGCGTCGACACGGGCGAGATGCCCCCGGCATATCTCGAGTATCTCTTCACGCGTGACGATGCGCACGACTTTCGGCCCGCTCATGGCCGAGCACCCAGTGCAGCGGTTACGGCGGCTCTCAGCCGGTCCCGCTCCCGCGCGGGCTCGTGAAACCAGCGATGCGACGAAACGCGGTGAATCACGGGGATCGACCGCCGCAGCACGCTGGGCCGCCAAAGCTCTCTGGCGCGCGCGGCTTCGAGAAGCCCATGACGCGGCGCATCACATTCGATCCCGATGCCATAAAGACCAGTTCGCGGGTCCTCGATCGCAAAATCGAGCCCGAACGCGCCATCGTCGCTGACCGCGCTCGGCTGCCACCCGAGCGCCCGGATTTCCTCGGCGACCGCGTCTTCAAGCCCGTCGCCCAGACCATCATAACGGCCATGGCTGCGGCGCTGCTCGGGGGTTAAACGCGTCAGCAAGACACCAGCGGCATCCAAGTCGCCATCGGAAACGCAGCGGGCATATTCGAAATAGGCCTGGAGGAAATCCCGCGGACTGGTGGCCTGCCGCCGCGTGGAAAGAAGGTCGGAGATCAGCGGAATCGGCATCGAGGTCACGAGAATGACCTTCTGCCGGGCCCGCGTCACCGCGACATTGAGCCGGCGCTCACCACCATTTTGTCCGAGCACGCCGAAGAAACGACGAAACGTGCCCTGCGCGTTGCGGCCGAACGTCGACGAGAAGACGATGACGTCGCGCTCGTCGCCTTGCACATTCTCGACGTTCTTGACGAAGAAGCCCATATCCTCGCCGCCTTCAACCCGATCCCGCTCGCGCGTGAGCGCAATGCGGAACGCGGCATCATCCTCGGCGCGGTCCTCGAGCACTTCCTCGATCAGGTCCGCTTGCTTGCGATTGAAGGTCACCACGCCCACCGTCGGGATCTTGCCTGCTCCGGCTTGCCACAGTCTGCGGAGCGTATCAGCGACAAGCTCGGCTTCGGTGCGGTTCGTCTGATCCTCATAGACGCCGTCCGCCCGGATCATCTCGATCGGCTGGGCGCGTCGGATCTCGTCCGCCGGATGCCGCGCCGGTACGCTCAGGCGGTTGACGTAGAAGGAGGCATTCGAGAACTGGATGAGCTCGCGATAGGCTGAGCGATAGTGAATCTGGAGCGTGGTCGATGGCAGAACCGTCTTGGCGAGCTGCAGCAGGTCCGGGCAATCCTTGATCTCACGGCGGTTCCACGTCTCCGCCGCTGCCTCACGCTCCTCCTCGCCAAGCTCATCGTCTATGTCCTGACCGTCATAGACTTCCGCTTCGTCGCTTTCGACCCGGCTCGCGAAGAAGGCGGTCGGCGGCATCTGCTTTTCATCGCCGCTGACGATCATGTTACGGCTGCGATAGAGCGTCGGCAGGGCATATTCGATCGGCATCTGCGATGCCTCATCGAAGATGACCGTATCGAACAGCGCCTTGCGCAGGGGCAGCAGTCGGCTCGCCACGTCCGGATTGACCAGCCAGACCGGGCGAAGCTGCATTAGGCCGAGATCCGCACCGAGATCGACAAACTCCCGCAGACGCTTGGCGCGAACCCCGCGCAGGCGGGTGATGTCTTCCCATTCGCGCAGGGGCCGCATCCGGCTGGCGTCCAATCCGTCGACCAGCAACCGCCGGTTGAGGGTCCGCATCTCCTGATCGGCCGCCGCCAGCGCCTTCGCCTTGGCTTCGAGCTCTGCTGCCTCAAGAAGCAGGTTCGGATCGGCTGTTTCGAGCCGCGACTTCCATGCCAGACGAGCTTCGGTGCCGAGGATACGGCGCACCACGGGCTCGAGCGCCTCATCGTCGAGGCCTTCGAGTTTGTCGCGAACCCGCGCAAGTTCGGCGAAAATCGCCATGGCGTCTTCGCCGAGCTGCGGGACGCGCGCGCGAAAACGCTGATAAGCGCCGATATGTGGCGCGTCGCGCTGGAGCCGGTCGAGCTGCGCCAGATCGGTCCGGTCCCCCGCGATCGCATTCGACGCGGCCTCGACCCACGTCTCGCTCATCCAGGGCACCAAACGCCTGAGCGCGGCCGCGCAGCTAAGGCGAGCGGCATGTCGAGCCAGGCCCTGGTCGATGCCCTCGATCAAATCCTCGACGGCTTGCCGGTTCGTTGCGCGCGCCATTGCAAAGGCCGTGTCGCGCTCGGGATAGGCTTCGAGGCGAGTCACCAGCATTTCGGCATCGGAAAGCTGCGCGAGCGCCCCCCGGGCCGATTCAAGCAATCCCGCGACCCGCAGCGGCGGCAAATGCCCCGAAGGTTCGCCAATGTCGCTGACCGCTTCGATCAGCCGCGCTCGAATCGGGCGAAGGCCCTTCTCGCGGTGGAGCGCCTCCCCGAATGCCGGACCGTCGATGAGGCCTTCCTGTTTGAACAACTGGCGGCGTCGCCAGCTGGCAACCCAGCGTGATGGCGACAGCCTTTCCATGAAGCTTGGCCGGGCCAGCAGCCGGTCGGACAATGCCGTCCATTCGTCCAGCGCGTCATCGGAGAGCGCCCGTGCGACCTCGATCGCATCGTCCGGCGCCTCGTCCGCCGGGAGGCGCAGCAGGCTCTGTTCGACCTCCGCCACGGCCGTTTGCATGGCCGTGCTGCCCGGCGCGCGCGCCGACGCACCAGAAAGACGGTCGAGCCAGCGCGTCAGACGGCTTCGTGCATCCTGATCCAGACCCAGCAAATGTGCGCCATGATTATGGGACCAGGCGCGATAGGGTTCAGGATCATTGATCGTCAGCGCATTGGGGGTGCGCTCGTTGACGCCCTGCCGCTCGCGCTCTAGCCGTATGAAATCCTGAAGGTCTTGCGTGAAGGTTTCGAGGGTGCCGACATCGACGCCGAACGGGCGCGTATCGGCGAGTGCGCTGCCTTCGAAATGGGCGGGCAGCCACAGCCGGGCGACGGGCGCGCAGCTCTCCTGCAGCACGACGAGGCGCCCGGGGTCCAATGCACCCAGCAGATAGCGCAGCGACGGCAAGGACGGCGCCTCGCCTTCCCGCGCGAGACCGATCAGATCGCCGAGGATCAGCCGATAGGATAATCCGGTCTGCTCGTCGGTCGCATGCAGCGCGCGATGTTGCCCATCGAGTTCGCGCTCGAGCGCCTCGATGCGGGCGGCCATCTGCTGACGCTGTTGCCGCCAGCCCGACGCGCCATAGGGACGCTGGTATAGCTCCTCGAGCTGTTCCCGTATCGCGCGAATAACTGGCTCGCGATCCTTGTTGACGTCATTGACCATGATGACCCGCTCACCGAGGCCAGCGGCATCGAGGCGCTTGTGGACGACCTCGAGCGCCGCCTGCTTCTGACAGACCACAAGCAGGCTGCGGCCGGTGCCGATCGCATCAGCGACCATGTTGACGATTGTCTGGCTCTTGCCGGTACCCGGCGGCCCTTCCACCAGAAGCCCGCGACCATTGCGCGCCTCCAACACCGCCGCTTCCTGTGAAGGGTCACTATCGGCCGTGAAATAGCGATTGATTTCGGCGACGCGCACCGGCACCGCCCGCTCGACCTCATCACCGACGCGAAAGGCGGTTTCCAGGCTGGAGCCGGCCGGCGGCATAGCTTTGAGCTGACGCAGATCCTCCATCACCGCCTGGCCGAGAAAGCCGAGATGGAACAAGGCAGCCGAGCAGACAATCCGGTCATCGCCCGCTCGCACTTTGAGATCCTTCGAAGGAAGCCCGACAAGGTCGCGGCCCTCAACCGCGGCGAACTCCCGAAACGCATCGACCACTTCTGCCGCATTGACAGACGACCGGGACAGGACCTCATTGGCGGTCTCGCGCCAACGGCTCGCCGCATCGAGACCCAGCAATGTCTCGAAGGCCGGGTTGAGCCGGACTTCTTCCCGGTCGCGATCAAAGGCGAGCGTGACCCGCCCGCGCGATCCTACCTCGGGCGTGAGCCGGACCGGCCACAGCAGGATCGGGGCGATCCGAGGCCGCGTACTCGCCTTGGCTTCCTGCATGACGAGAAACGGGAAGCCCATATAGAGCCCGTCAATGCCGGTGTCGCGGCGATAGAGCGTGGCATGCGCGTAAAGCGTGCGCAGTCGGCGTTCGAGCCGCGGGTCCTCGGTCAACGGCGCGGGATCGACCTCGATCGCCTGGTCATTGCGTAACAGCAGATGATCGAGCAAGTCGGCCGCGCGGCGGCGGGGACTGTCGAGTTCGATGAGATCGATGCGTGCGGTGGTCTTGCCGATGACCATGCGCGTGAGCGGGCCGCGCATGATCGACCCGGTGATTCGCCGTGCGAAGAAATCCAGAAGGGTCGCAACATAGGATTGCCGCGGCGGTTGGCGCCAGCGGTCTTCCGGGACGCCAAGGACCGCCAGAGCGCGGGCGATGGGAAGCCGCCGCTCGAGGCGAAACTGGTCGGCCCATTCGTCGATGCGATCCAGGCCGCTGCGCGCAAAGCCCTCGATCCGGCCTTCCAGCTCGGCATGCAGCTCGCGCCGGGGCAGCGCGAGCCGGGCAATTGCCGCCTCGCGATCGAAGCCTTCGAGACCGGCGCGGCGCGCGGCTTGCTCGGCTTCCTCGACAATGGCATCCGCGCTGCGGAACTGCGACACTGCCGCGCTGAGAAGGAGGATCAGATCCTCCTCTTCGGTGATGCGTCGTTCGACGATCGCCAACAATCCGGGATGATCGGTGTCCGGAAGGATACGCCGCTGCTCCTCCCAGACACTGGCAAGCCGGCTCTTGGACGTGGACAGCGCCAGCGTTCGCAACTTGGTCTCATCGAGCTCGACATCGAGTTGGCGTGCGCGATCGCGCACCCGCGCCTCGCGGCGCTTCAACCGGGAAAGCCAGAGTTCGGAATCGTCGCGCTCGAGCCGGTCCGGTACGGGACCGGTGATCAGCGCATAGCCTTCTGCGGGATGATCGATCAGCCAACCGGGCGTCACGATCTCACCGTTTACCACCAGCGGCATCGCCGGATTAAGCGCCTTGAGCGCAAGCGCGAGCCGAAAATCCTCGGAAACCTGCTCGATACCAGAGATCTGGCGGACCTCGGCACGCAGATCGGGATGGAGCCCGGCTTCCTCCATCCAGGTCACAAGCTCACCACGGAGGAGGAGGTCGCGCGCCTCATCCCAATGATCGGTCTCTGCGGCCGCCAAAGCGAACGGCACGCCGCCCGAAAATCGCTGTTCGCCCAGCATGATGGACCGGCTCGCCCTGTCATCGGCCAAGGTGCCCTGCCGCGCCGGGGCTTCGGGAATATCACCGTCGAGCCAACGCCGCACTTCGGGCCAGCACCAGCGCAAACGCCGATCAGACGCCAACAGGCCGCGAAGCAAGGCATCGACTTCGGGCGCAAGTCCGTCAGGAATCGGCGCGCCGTTGGTCAGCACACTGATCAGAAAGGCCTGGTCATCCGCGCCGGCAAAGCAAGCGCCATGCGTGACCTGCTCAAGAATGAGCATGCCAAGGCTCCACCAGTCGCTCGCCGCGGCGACGCCCCCCGCAACCGCTTCGGGCGCGGTGTAGCGCGTGATCTCGAGCGGCGACACGATATCGAGGTCGTAGTCGGAGAGTCGCGCCGAACCGAACCCGGTTACGACGAGATCGAGCGGATCGCGGGACCGCACCATGATCGCGCCGGGCCGCAGGTCTCGATGGCGCAGGCCACATTCGGCAAGCGCAGCAAGCGCGCCGCCTACCTCTTCGAGAATGCGCGAAAGCGTGGCGACATCGTCAGCGACAAGACCGAGATCGGCGAAGGTTCCGCCGCGCAAATCCTCGGTGACTTCATAGGCCCGGTCGCCATAATGGCCGGTCTCCAGGATCTCGGGGACATGGTCACGGTCGAGCGTCCGCAAGATCTCATAAACGTCAGGATCGGGCTCGCTGCCCAGCGCATAGAGCGTGACGATCGCCTCGCGCTCGTCCGTGTCGCGCGACGCTTCGTAGCGCTCACGTACATGGCTGGTCGTCGGTAAGCGCCTGAGCAGGCGCCATTCGCCGATCCGGGTCTCGCTGGCCGGTTCGTCGGCAGGCGCCGAGACCGCTTCCGTACCGGCTGAAGACCGACCCGCCGGCACTTCGACATCCGCAGGGCTGGTGGCCATCACGACATCGGCGCCGCAGATCGCACAAATCAGATCGCCTGGCTCGACCGCATGGCCGTTGGCGCATCGCAGCTCGGGCGGCGCGACCGAAGGAGTAGATACAGGAGAGCCCTGCTCGGCCGGACGCCATCCCGGTTGTCGCAGCGCGACGCCAGACAGGGGCCAGTCGCAGAGCTTGCCGTCCAGCTCACCCTCGCAGAACATCTCGTCGATCGGCCGCTCGCTTCGGCAATTTGGGCAGAAGCGGATCATGCCGCGAACCCCCCGCGCATCTCCGAGGTGCGAGCGCGATGACCTGCCGCCGAAAGCGCGCGGCGTAGCCGCCCGATATCGCCGCGTGCCGGAATGCCGGCAAGCCAGGCATCGCCATCGGCATCGAACATCACATCAAGCTTGCGGTCGCCGCTCACCAGGTCCCGATCATAGCCCGCCATCGCCTGCCCGCGTGGGGTCAGGATATGCAGCTGCTGATTGTCGCTCCCGCGCATCGCCTTGGTCTGCGAAAGCTCGGCGCGGAAAGGCCCGGTGACGATCGCATCGACAAGATCCGGATGAGCCGACAGCCAAGTCTGGAGGTCGGCGATCTCGCGCCCCGTGAACAGCAGGACCGAGCGATCGGAGAGGTTGCGCCAGGCGGCAAGTATCGCGGCAAGCGCGTCGGGCTGATCGAATGGCTCACCCCCGGAAACAGTAAGGCCCTCAGCCTCGCCTGCCAGCGCCGCGATCCGCTCGGTCACATCGGACAGCGGCACATGACCCACATCGTGGGCCCAGGTGTCGACCGAAATACAGCCCGGACATCGGATGCTGCAGCCCTGGAGCCACAGGCCGATCCGGCGCCCGGGTCCCAGCGCGGTCACGGGAAAGTGGAGGCGCGACACGGCGATCCGCATCAGGCGTCTCCGAGCTCGAGCGTCGTGATCGCGCCAGCGGACAAGCTGCGAATGACAGCCGGGCCTTCGCTCTCGCGCTCGAACAGGGCGCGGGCCAGCGGATTGATCAGATGTGCCTCAATCTTGTTGCGGATGCCGCGACCGCCATTGCCAAGATCCGCAGTGCACAATTGTTTGAGCTTGGCATGCGCCTCGGGCGCGATGGTGATCGAGCGGCCGGCATCGGCCGCATCCGCGAGAACCGATGCCACCATTGCGTCGAAAATCGTTCCGGCAACCTCGCTTCGGATGAAATCGAAAACGATGATGTTCTCGCCAAAGCGGTTCAGGATCTCGGGACGGTTGAGAACAAGCTTGAAGTGGTTCTCGATCTCGGTGCGCACGCGACTCTGCACCTCCTCGAAGGGCTGGTCGGATGTGACGTTGGCGCGGCGCTCGCCGTCCGGTCCGGTGGCGTAGATGCCAAGGTTCGAGGTAAAAATGATGAGCGCTTCGGAAAAATAGACCCGATCACCGCGCCCGGAGGTCAGCACACCATCATCGAGAATCTGCAGGAACTTGTCGAGAATACGCGGATGCGCCTTCTCGATCTCGTCGAACAACACGACGCTGAAGGGCCGCTCGCGGACCGCATTGGTCAGTTCGCCGCCGACATCATAGCCGACATAGCCGGGTGGCGCGCCGATCAAGCGCTGGTCAGCATGCTCCGCGCTGAACTCGGACATGTCGAACCGGATATAGGCGCTTTCATCCCCGAACAGCAGTTCGGTAATGGTCTTGGCAAGCTCGGTCTTTCCGACACCGGTCGGTCCAGCCAGAAAGGCGATGCCGCGCGGGCGCCCGCCCCGGCGGCTACCGCCGATACCGGTTGCCGCGCGCTTCACGATATCGAGCATATGAACGACCGCATGGTCCTGCCCGACGACCCGGCGGCGGATCGCATCCGCCCCTTCAAGAATGCGGTGACGCTCGATCTTGCGCCACGCATCTTCAGTTACGCCCACCTTGTAGCGCCGCACGGCTTCGGCGACATCGCCGATCGGCACCCCCTCGGCGCGGGCGAGCTGCGTCACCGCGTTCAGATCGACCAGCAACATACCTTCGGTCGTATCGACAAGGTCATCCTGCGCCTTGGCAAGCGCTTCGGCCGAGGCGTCGCGGCCGCCCGGCATACCACGCACCAGCGAGGGCCCTACGGCGCGGCGTGCGGCGCGGTCGGGTGTCGCGATCGGAATGTGCCGCAGGCGCGGATTGTCGATCATCAACCAGTCGGGGAGGTCGCCTTCCTTCTCGACAATCCAGATGATGCTGTTGAAGCGGGGCGCGCGTTCGGGACCCACGGGCCGTGCTTCGGCGGATTGCCCGAGCACGAGCGCCTGGGTGAAGAGCTGCTGCTCGACGGGCGACAGCGCATCGCTGCGAATGACCAATCGCGAGGCGAAATCGACGATCAACGCCAGCGGGGGGCCATCGAGATCGGCAAGCCGCTGGAGCGTGGTCGCAAGGAGCTCGATGCCGCCTGCAGCGCGGCCATTGGCGGGAGTTAGCCCGAGACGGACAAGCGCCGCCGCTGGATCATCGGACGGATTGTCAGGATTGGCGATTGCCGCGAATCCTTGTACGGGATCGTATCGAACCACATCGGCATAGCCCGCGCCCGATAAGGTCGCGGCGAGCACCTCGGTAAGCGAAGCCGCCGCCGCCCGGTCTCTAATCGCGCGTATGTGAAGATCGCGGACATTGCCCGTCAGCACGAACTGACTTTTCAGTGGCAGGAAACGGGTGAGATCACGCACCCAGCGTGGTTGCAGATCCTCACCCGTCACGTACCGAATCCCCCTCGTCGCGCCCCATCCTATCCTAGCGCGCTAGAGCAAGGTATCCAGTTAAGTGACAAGGTCAATGTTGAGCCGTGACAATAGTTTGCCAATTGACATAAAGAAGAAATCTACCGGTTCATTTCTTGTAGAGCTGCACAGGCCGCAAAAGTCGCTTAGCTCCAAAAACGGGATCATTCCTCTGGTGCAAAGTGATGGTGCGTTATGGTCCGCTGTAGAGTAGTTCGTTCTCGTGCTGCACCCCTGTATTCCTCGCGCGATCGACGCTGAGGCAAATGCGGGCTGAACGGCCACGTCCGTCGGGAGCCACCGCTCTGGCGAGCCCTTTCAAGCATTTGAATGCTCAGTTGGCCGCTTGAGCAAGAATTTCGGCGCGGACGGTATCGCTCTTAGATCAACGGACTCTCGATTCTGGCCGCTCATGCGATGATGCAGGTCCTTTCCCATCATCATATCTGCGAATCCCGCCTCAAAAAATTTCGGTGAAACCCATATAGAACAAGCAGTTTGTTGTATAAAGTCACCGAGGTTACGATCGGCCGTCAGTTTTGACTGAGACTGTGGAACAGATACAAGGTAACGATAGCCCTACCGGGCTGATCCCCATGAATAATATCGGGCGCGTAGCGTCAGTCGGTTCTCGCCCTAATGTACAGCAACTTACGGGAGCAGTTGGCGAGCACTCGGATGACCGTAATTAAGGCGCTTTGCTGACATAGCCCCTGGGAGCGAGGAATGTCCGGTTACCCCGGTTCAGTTCGTACAAGCAGACTAACCGGATCGTCTGAACAGGCGACATTCTGCTCGACTTCCGGTGTAATGTGAGCATTGGTGTTTTTGTTGAATCGCGCCGGTGAACGACCGGCGCTGCCCTGACCGAGCAATCGGCGGGGCTGTGGGTGGTGGGAGCGACATGGCGTCGCTCCGACAAGGAGACCACCCAATGGATATAATTGAACAGACCGAAGCATCCGCGACCACCGTTGCCACCACCTTTGAGGCGTCTACTGACGCACCAACCGCGCCAACGTCCCGGATCACAAAATCAGCAGCAGTGACCAAGCTGCTCTCGCGCAACAAAGGTGCCACGCTGGGTGAGATCATGGCGATTACGCACTGGCAGCCACACAGCACCCGAGCCTTCCTCACCGGATTGCGGAAGAAGGGTGTCGAACTGCTGCGCGAGACGCGAAGCGGTGGCGAGACCAGCTACCGGATTGACCGTTGATGGCTCGATTGGAAGACCAGCTTGATATGCTGGAAGCTATGTCGAAGGCCCAGCTCCGTGCCGAATGGCGACGCTGGCACAAGGAGCAGCTGATACCGGTGGGACTGGGCCGGGATCTTGCAACCCGCGCCATCGCCTGGGCAATGCAGGAGAAGGTGCACGGCGGGCTCACGCCCGCCGTCACACGCCAGTTGCGCGGTCTTGCAAAGGAACTGGACGAAACCGGCGATATCGATATTGGGAAAACTATCTCCCTAAAACCCGGCACCAAGCTGACACGCGAGTGGCATGGCCATATCTACCATGTGCTGGTCCTGGAACAGGGCTTCCAGTTTCAGGACCGGCATTACCGCTCGCTTACACCCATCGCGCGCGAGATCACCGGCGCCCACTGGTCGGGCCCACGCTTCTTCGGTCTCAAGGAGAAGGCCGGTGTCGCCTCGTAACAGGCGCCGCTGCGCCATCTATACTCGCAAGTCGACCGAGGAAGGTCTGGATCAGGCCTTCAATAGTCTGGATGCCCAGCGTGAGGCCTGTGCCGCCTACGTGATGAGCCAATGCCATGAGGGGTGGGAGCTGGTGCCAGATCTCTACGACGATGGCGGTTATTCCGGCGGCAATATGGATCGTCCGGGCCTCAAACATCTCCTGGATGACGTGAAGGCAGGTCGAGTCGATATCATTGTCGTCTACAAGGTTGATCGCCTCACCCGAAGCCTCGCCGACTTCGCAAAGATCGTTGAGGTACTCGACAAGCAGGGCGCCTCGTTTGTCAGCGTAACCCAAGCGTTTAATACCACGAACAGCATGGGACGGCTTACCTTGAATGTTCTCCTGTCCTTCGCCCAGTTCGAACGCGAGGTGACGGGCGAACGCATCCGCGACAAGATTGCGGCATCAAAGGCCAGGGGCATGTGGATGGGCGGCTCGGTACCACTTGGCTATGAGGTCAAGGACCGCAAGCTCGTCGTCGTACCTGAGGAAGCTGACAGGGTCCGCATGATCTTCGAGCGCTACCTCACCTTAGGTTCGGTGCTCGTGCTGGCAGAGAATCTCAAGGCGGAAGGAATAAGGAGCAAGGTGCGCGTAAGCCGAACAGGCAAGGAATATGGCAATGCGCCATTCAGTCGTGGTGCGCTCTATCTCATACTCAAGAACCGCATCTATCTGGGCGAGATCATGCACAAGGGAAAGGCCTATCCCGGCGAGCATGACGCGATTATCGACCCAGACCTGTTCAATCGTGCCGCCGCCTTGCTTCGGCAGAACCGGAACAACCATGTGAACGGTGTCCATGCGGAAGAACCCAGCCTGCTCGTCGGCAAGGTTTACGATGGTCTTGGCCGCATAATGTCGCCAGACCATGCCAGTAAGAGGGGCAGACGCTATCGTTATTATGCCAGCCGTACCGAAGGGAGCTGCAAGGAGCCAAAGGCATGGCGCGTTCCGGCAGGTGATCTCGAAGGGCTGGTGCTAAGCCAGCTATCCCGGCGCTTCGATCCGGAGACGATGTCGACGGAAATCCTCTCGATCCCCAATATGGCAATGAGTGAGCAGCGTGCGCTGATCGGAACCACGATCGAACGGATCGACATTCACCTCGACCGGGTAGACATCCGCTTCACTGATGGCGAACAGACAAGTGTTGCCGCGCCCATCATCCGTCGCGGCCGGGAGACTCGCCTTGCCGTTCCGCCTGATCAGCAAGCTCACGCCCAACGCGACCCAGCGCTGATCAAGCTGCTCATAAAGGCGCATCGCGCGCGCCAAGCGGTTGAAACCAACAACGATCGCGCGATTGCGGAGCTTGCCCAGATGCAAGGGTACAGCCGCGACTATTTTGGTGTGTTGCTGCGCATCGCCTATCTGGCGCCCGACATCGTCGCAGCCATCCTCGATGGGCGGCAGCCGGTGCAGCTCAATCGCCAGCGCCTTGCTCGTGCCACCAACCTGCCACTCGACTGGCAGGGGCAGCGCGCCATGCTGGGGTTCACTTAAGCTTACATAGCATCAAAACCGCATCATGCTGCGCATCGCAGCACCGTGCCGCCTCATATGCCCTTCAGAGAAAAGCGCCTTTGTTGTGGCAGATCGACCCGACGAAAAGTGTCTCCACGCACGGTGACGGATGCGCAGCATCAGCCTGACGCCCGCAGAACTGCGGGAGTTTGCGGTCGCCCCCAAGGTGCCGCAATGATAGGTCTCTAATATTTTGAAAAAGTGGTGCCCGGGGGCGGGATCGAACCACCGACACTGCGATTTTCAGTCGCATGCTCTACCAACTGAGCTACCCGGGCATATCAGCAAGAGCGGTTCACCCTCGCGGACAAGAGAGCGCGCTATAGTCACCCCTACCCGGTGCTGTCCAGCGCATTTTCAGAAAAAGTGGGACCTGATTTTCCGCCTGAAAATATCCCGAAATTCTTCCAGACCATTTCCGGGTCTGTGGGCATCAACGCCCTTCTTCAAAATCGCCAGCTCCATAATCGCTGCTTTTTTGCAGTTCATCCTCTTCGGTCGATCGTCCGGCAATGCGATAGTCGCCGCCCATCCATTTGAGGAGGTCGCGATCCCGGCATCCCCGGCTGCAAAAAGGTGCAAATTCCTGTGTTTGCGGTGCCTTGCACAGAGGGCAGCGCGTGGCCTTGCGATCAACCGACATGATATTGCTCCAGCGCAAGCTTAGGATCGGCCTGTACCGAAACCGCGCCGCCGCGCCGCTTTTCAAGGCGTGACATCCAGTCGGGCATACGCCGTACCAGGTCGGCAACCGCGGGACTCGCCGTCATCGTTACGGGTCCGCCCCCCGCCCCGCGCGCACCTTCCCACCGTTCTGCCTGCCGCAGCAACGCCATTGCCGCCGTACGCACGGGATCGTCGCGAAGCAGCTCAACCAACGAAGGACGCTCGCGTTTCCGGATGATCTGAATGAAACCGAAGCCGTTAACCGCCGTCCGCTCAAACGGCTGTGGCAAGATCTTGTCGATCTGCGCTGCGGCGATGCTGCGCTCTTCCTTGTTGTTCATCGTCGGCAGGTCGATACCGATCGAACCGGTCAGCCCCATTGCGCGTATCGCCTGTGCCGCGAGTTTCGCACCCTTGGGACCAAGCTGCGCGGGCGGCAGACTGCCATCGACATCGATCAACACCATGGCCGGCGTCGGGAATATCCGCAGCGCCGCTGCTTCCGTGCCCACCTCACCGCGCATCGCACTGTCCAGCAACTCGCTCCAACCATGCGCCTCCAGCGCGTCTTCCTCGTGCGGCAGGCAAGGAATAACAAGCAGACCAGTCGCGCGAATGCGTTGCAGCAGGCTGGGCCCGGGATGTGGCTTTTCCCCCGGAGATGCTGCACGGGCGAGCGCCAGCTTGTCGCGCCGCTCACCATCCAGCCCGGCCTCGCCAATCGCCTCGCGCCGGATTTCGACCAGCACCATGCCGCCTTCCGCCAGTCGCGGCGGTATCGGCTCCAACAGCACCTCTTGCCCCGACGTCAGCCGGACGATGCCGCGCTTCTTGGCGATCAACGTTTTGACAAGCCGCCCCTGCACCACCGCGCCTGAAAGAGCATGGTCGCCTTCGCGCTCAACATGCGCCTCGACAATCCGTCCATGCGCGACCAGCGCGGCACGGCATTCGCCAATTCCTTCTTCGTACAGCCATTGCATCAGAGCGTATATCCTGCGGCGATCAGTAACGTGCGCGTTTCATAGAGCGGCAAGCCGACGACACCGGAATGACTGCCCGACAATGCACGGATCAGCGCCGCGGCACGCCCCTGTATCGCATAGCCACCTGCCTTGCCATGCCATTCGCCGCTCGCGACATAGGCATCGATTTCCGTTGGATGCAGGCGCTTGAACGTGACGATACTATCCGACAGCCGGTGCCGCGCCACGCCATCCGCATCAATCAGGGTCACCGCCGACAGCACATGGTGACGCCTACCGGAAACCAGCTTCAGGCAAGCCCGCGCCGTCGCCTCATCCTCCGCCTTGGGCAGAATGCGCTGTCCGCAAGCAACGACCGTATCGCCAGCGAGCACCAGCGCGCCGGGGTGGCGCGCAGCCACCGCCGCCGCCTTCTGCGCAGCCATGCGCGCGGCGTATCGCGTCGGCGGTTCGCCCTTGCAGGGTGTCTCATCGATATCGGCAGGGTCGGTCACATCGGGAGTGACCCCGATCTGCGCCAGCAGGTCAAGTCGGCGTGGAGACGCAGATGCCAGAACGAGCCGCATCATCGCGGCGGTTTCGGTCAGCTATTATACCCGGCGGGGCCGCCGCGACCGGGCATGAAGCGATAGGTAATGCGGCCCTTGGTCAGGTCATAGGGAGTTAGCTCGACGAGCACTTCATCGCCGACCAGCACGCGGATGCGGTTCTTGCGCATCTTGCCTGCGGTATGGCCCAATATCTCATGGTCATTTTCAAGCTTCACGCGGAACATCGCATTGGGGAGGAGCTCCACCACCGTGCCGCGCATTTCAAGTAATTCTTCTTTCGCCATATCGTCCTGGAAATCGCTAAAATTCGCGCCGCCATAGCGCCTAATCCTGTAAAAGAAAAGCTTAACCGCCGAATTCGCCTGCCGCGCTCTCTATAGCGTCAAAGATTGCATCGATTTCGTCGACGGAACAACAATAGGGCGGCATGGCGTATATCGTATTACCCAGCGGTCGCAACAACAGGCCGCGTTCAAGAAAATAGGGCCGCAATGCCGTCGCGACATCGGAGAGATAACCGCCACCCTCGCCCGCCCGGAGATCAACCGCCGCAATCGCACCCAGACAGCGCGGATTTTCAAGCGCGCGATGACCGGACAGCCGATCCAGCCGCTCATTCATATGCGTGTTCAGGTCGCCAATGCGCGCGCCCACATCGTTGCTTTCCCAGATCGCGATATTGGCGGCGGCGGCCGCGCAGCTGATCGGGTTGGCTGTGAAGCTGGACGAATGAAAAAACATGTCGGCGCGGTCCTGCGACAGATGCGCGTCGAAGATTTTTGCGCGCGCCAATGTCGCCGCGAGCGGGACCGACCCGCCCGTCAGCCCCTTTGCCGTGCATAGAATGTCGGGAACCACTCCGGCCTGCTCACAGGCGAACAAGGTGCCGGTCCGGCCCCAACCGGTCATCACCTCATCAGCAATGAACAATACATCATGATGCGCGCATATCTGCGCCATAGCCTTCAGCACATCGGCAGAATAGATGAACATGCCGCCTGCGCCCAGAACGAGCGGCTCGACGATCAACGCTGCGGGCCTATCATCGCCGCGACATGCCGCCTCCAGCGCGTCGAGCGTAGCCTGTTCCGCACCGGCTGCGGGGTAGGGAATCGTTCCCACATCGAACAGCAGCGGCGCATAGGCCCGGTTGAACACGCCGCGTTCACCGATCGACATCGCGCCGATCGTGTCGCCATGATAGCTATGCTCCATCACGAGGATGCGGTGACGCGGGTGGCCGATATTATGCCAATATCCCAGCGCCATTTTGAGACCCACCTCTACCGCGGTCGATCCGCTGTCGGAGAAAAACACATGCGCCAGCGGGTCGTCCGACGGCAGCGTCTTGTCGGTGAGGCGCAGCACACCGCGCGCCACCGCCTCCGCCGGAGCATGCGTATAGCCCGCGAATATCATCTGATCGAGCTGCGCGGCCTGTTCCTGAATGGCGGCAACGATACGCGGATCGCAATGGCCATGGGTAATGACCCACCAGCTTGATATGGCGTCGATCAGCACACGACCGTCTGCGCAATGCAGCAGCGCGCCTTCTGCCCTGTCGATCTGCGGAATCGCTTCGCCAAGGCCATGTTGTGTGAACGGGTGCCAGACCGGCGACGAAATACTCACTGGACCAACGCCCCAATCGCTTCGATGTCGATATGCGCCTGCATCGCACAGTGCAGGCTCGATGGATCGAGCGAATCCAGATGCGGCAAACGACCCAGAGACCGGACACCGGACAGGCGCGGAATGATCGTCTCATTCTCCTCATGCGCATCGCCCACAAAAATGATCCCGCCCATGGGAATGTCACGCGCCCTGAGCGCCGAGACGGTAAGCAGGCTGTGATTGATCGTGCCGAGCGCCGTACGCGCGACAAGGATGACCGGCTTACCCCAGCGCGCAAACATGTCGATGTTCAGCAGAGTATCGGTCAGCGGCACCATGACGCCGCCCGCCGATTCGACGATGAGCGGCGCAGAAGCCTGCGGCAAGGCCAGCCTGTCCGGGTCAATCACGACGCCATCGATACGCGCCGCCAGATGCGGCGATGCGGGAGTATCAAGGCTGTAGGCTTCGGGAAGAAAATGCTGGTCGGGTAGTCCTGACAAAAGCTTGGCGCGCTGCGTATCACTCGCTGGATCGAGCCCCGCTTGCACCGGCTTCCAATAGAGCGCGTCGGGGATGCAGCGCACAAGCCCGGCTGCAACCACCGTCTTACCGACATCAGTGTCCGTCCCCGCGATAATCAGCGCCCGGCTCATGCGCCCGAAACCCTTGATCGCACCAATGGATTCAATACCTCCGCCAGCGCCGCAATGTCATGAGCCGTGATGTTCAGCGTTATGGACAGCCGCAACCGCCCGGTGCCGACCGGCACTGTGGGCGGTCGGATGCCCCGCACGTCAAAGCCCGCATGCTGGCAGGCCTGTGCGGCAGACATTGTCCAGCGATCATCGCCAAACAGGACGGGAAAGATCTGACTGGTTGGCGTATCGAGACCCAAAGGACGGCAAATATATTTGTCGACAGCGTCGATATGCCCGCGCAGGCGCTGACGCCGCCCATCGCCGTCGGACCCCGCAATGCAATCGAGTGCAGCGCCGACTGCAACGGCCATCAGTGGAGACGGAGCGGTCGAAAAGATAAACGGTCGCGCCTTGTTGACCAGCGTATCGATCAACACCCTAGGCGCACAGAGTAACGCCCCTTCGACGCCGAGCGCCTTGCCGCAGGTATGAAGCGCGACGACATTTTGCGCGCCTTCCAGCTTGGCCGTCAGCCCTTTGCCATCTTTGCCGAAAACACCCGTTGCGTGTGCCTCATCGAACATCAGCATCGCGTCGTAACGCTCTGCTATTGCAGCAAGATCGTCAACCAAAGCCATGTCGCCATCCATCGAATACAGCGTTTCCACCACGATCCACGGCGTGCCCATGCCGCCTTCGATGCGCCACCGGCGAATGGCGTCCTCACATGCCTGGGGGTCGTTGTGCGCGACAAAAACAGCCTTGGCCTTTGACTGACGAATGCCGTCATGCATGCTCGCATGGCACAGTTCGTCGGCGACGATCAGGTCACCGGCGCGCGGCAGGACGGACAGAGCCGACATATTGGCGACAAACCCATTGGCCATGAACAAAGCCGCCTCCGCCCCGAAAAACGTTGCCGCATGGGCTTCCAGCGCCTCATGCTCGGGCGCATTGCCGCGCAACAGGCGCGATCCGCCGGAGCCCGCCGGCACGCCGCGCGCGGCAGCATCACTGACCGCTTGCGCTATCGCTTTGTCCCGAGCCAGCCCCAGATAGTCGTTGGACGAAAAGTCGATGCCAGAACGCGGGCGCAATTGGCGCGACCGCCCCCGCGCTTCCAGCGCCTGAAGCTGTGTAAAATAAGGGGCGAGCCGGTTCATCCGCGCGCATATAACGCCATTTGCGTTAAATAAAAATCCGCCGGATCCCATGACGGAATCCGGCGGATGGCGACCCGAATGCGCAAGGGCGTCCGGCTAGAGTGTGAAAGGCCTACCGCAGCTACCCATGCGCCCGAGCTAAAAGGAAAGCCCCCACAAAGTTCAAAGAGCAAAGGGGAAGAATATCAAAATATTACCCCTTGTTCCGTCGTCACATCGCGCCATGTGACAGCGCGGAAAGTAACAAAAGTGCAACAATATTGGTGATCTTTATCATAGGATTGACTGCCGGGCCAGCCGTGTCCTTATACGGATCACCGACAGTATCACCCGTCACAGCGGCTTTATGGGCTTCAGAGCCCTTCCCGCCATGGTTGCCATCCTCGATATACTTCTTCGCATTGTCCCATGCCCCGCCGCCGCTGGTCATCGAGATCGCGACGAACAGGCCGGACACGATCACGCCCAGCAGCAACGCGCCGAGCGCGGCAAACCCCTCGGATTGCCCCGCAACCTGCGTGATGATGAAATAGACGAGAACAGGCGTCAGCACCGGGAGCAGCGAGGGAAGGATCATTTCCTTGATCGCCGCCTTGGTGACGATATCGACGGTGCGGGCATAATTGGGACGCGACGTTCCCGCCATGATGCCCGCATCCGCGGCGAACTGGTCACGCACGTCCTGCACCACCGATCCGGCAGCGCGACCCACGGCGGTCATGCCGAATGCACCGAACAGATAGGGCAGCAACGCGCCCAGCAGCAGGCCGACGATGACATAGGGATTGCTCAGCGAGAAATCGACTTCGACGCCCGGAAAATATTCCTTGAGGTCGGTCGTATACGCGCCGAACAAAACGAGCGCGGCGAGCGCCGCCGACCCGATCGCATAGCCCTTCGTCACGGCCTTGGTCGTGTTGCCTACCGCATCGAGGGCGTCGGTGCGTGTACGCACATCGTCAGGTAGTCCGGCCATTTCGGCGATACCACCTGCATTGTCGGTCACCGGGCCATAGGCATCGAGCGCGACGACCATGCCTGCAAGCGCCAGCAGCGATGTTGCGGCAAAAGCCACGCCAATGATGCCAGCAATCTGGAACGTTGCGATCACCGCAACGACAATGACGAGCGTCGGCAGTGCGGTCGCCTCAAGGCTGATGGCCAGCCCCTGAATGACGTTGGTGCCATGGCCGGTCGCGCTTGCCTGTGCGATCGATTTCACCGGGCGATAGTTGGTGCCGGTGTAATATTCGGTGATCCAGACCAGCAGTCCGGTGACGGCAAGGCCGATCAGCATGCACCAGAAAAGCGCCATGCCTGTATAACCGCCATTGTTTGCGAGATCCGCACCGAACACCGTATTCATATCGCCGAGCGTTTGCGCGGTGACATAGTAGATGGCGGGCACCGACAGGATCGCGGTGGTCCAGAAGCCTTTGTACAACGCACCCATGATATTGTTGGAGCTACCAAGGCGCACCAGATAGGTGCCGATGATTGAGGTAATGATGCATACCCCGCCCACGATAAGCGGCAGCGACATCAGCGCCATCAATTCCGCCGACGAAGCCTGCACCAGCAGCGCGATCGACACCATGGTGAGACCGAGCGTCACGACATAGGTTTCGAAAAGGTCGGCGGCCATCCCGGCGCAGTCGCCGACATTGTCACCGACATTGTCCGCGATCACGGCTGGGTTGCGGGGGTCATCCTCAGGAATGCCGGCCTCAACCTTGCCGACAAGGTCCGCACCAACATCCGCCGCCTTGGTAAAGATGCCGCCGCCAAGACGGGCGAAAATGGAAATGAGCGAGGCGCCGAATGCCAGCGCCGTCAACGCCGCGACGATGTCGCGATCATTGGGGGCCAGACCCGATATGTCCGTCAGATACCAGAACAGCACGGCAATCGCGAGCAGGCCGAGACCCGCCACAAGCATGCCGGTGATCGCGCCAGAACGGAACGCCAGCGTCAGCCCGCTTTGTAGCGAGGACCGTGCGGCTTCCGCGGTGCGCACATTCGCCCGCACCGAAATATGCATGCCGACATAGCCCGCCACGCCTGAAAGAACCGCCCCTATCAGAAAGGAAACGGTGGAGAGCCAGCCAAGCGTGAACGCCAGAATGACGGCGACCACAACGCCGACGATGGCGATTGTCCGATATTGCCTGCCAAGATAGGCTTTTGCGCCTTCCTGAATGGCAGCGGCGATAGACTGCATTTGCTCGTTGCCGGCCGGTGCCTTCAACACCTGCTGACTGGTGAATAGACCATAGAGCACAGCCAGCAGACCGCACCCTATGGCAATCAAAACGACTGACATATGGCTTTCCTCTCCCCCGTTGTGGATTTCATCAGGTGCGCTCCGCCGGGGATTGATGGGCACCCATTTTATGTGGTTGGAGACGACAGGATATCGCGGGCTGAATCACCGCTTCGGGTGCCTCAGTCTTTTTCCTCCCCGCCTTCAGCATCGTATCGGCCATTATTTGGATTCCGATCTGGGCTGACTATCGTCGGGGTTGAACCTATCGGCGCATTTTCCCGCGTCAAGTCGGTTCATTTTTCGCGGCTCAAACGAGGAGCCCCGGCATCAGGCTCTTCTCCCTGCACCACCCCACATGCCAACTACCGCCCCTTCCGCACGGCCCGTCGCGCGCAGGTCGCTGGAATTGCCGTATTAATTTGACTTTAACCCTCGTCCTTCACAAAAGTGCCGCAAATTCGCGTCGTTCGGACGCGCGATAGTAGGGCCACCGGGGGGTTGCCGATTGTTTGCGAAGACTGATTTTGGTGCGGTTCAAGGCGGCTCCGGTGCATCCGGCGGTGCGCTATGGCTCACCCACGGCCTCAAGAGCAGCGCCAAGTCAGCCGCACAGCATGTTTCGACGAAGATCATCCGAAAAGGCGCGGGTGACTGGCGCTCCCGCATCAAATATTGGGCTGAAGACGTCAACCTGACCCCTGACCTGGGCCAGAATATCGGCAGCCGCCAATGGTTGCGCGGAGCCGCCACATGTTTCGCGCTCTGCTTTGCCGCGGTCCGTATGACGCCCGATTTCGCGGCACTTCCTGCTGCTCCCGAACCAGTGATGACGGCGGCGAGTTACGACGAGTTCCGGTCCCAAATGATTACACCGCTGGCGCTCGGCGCTGATAGCGGGCGGCATATGGGACCGACCGATGCCGTCGCAGCGCTGAGAGAAACTCCCGAACGCCCGATGATACAGCTTTCGGCAGCGATAGGGCATGGCGACAGCTTTCGTCATGCGCTGACCCGCGCAGGGGTCAGCAGCGCCGACAGTGCAGCCGTTATGGAATTGCTGGGCGACGATGCCGCTGCGGGTACCCTGACGCCCGGCACGCGCCTCAACCTGACGCTCGGACGCCGGGAAAATCGCAACATGGCCCGTCCGCTCGACGCGCTCGCTTTCCGCGCACGGCTCGACCTGGCGATTGATGTCACCCGGGAAAATGGCGCACTGGTCGCCCATCGCATGCCGATTGCTGTGGACAACACGCCCTTGCGCATTCGCGGCGTCGTGACCGACAGCTTATATCGCGCGGCGCGGGCAGCCGGTGCCACGCCGGGAACCGTGCAGACCTATCTGCGCGTCATTGGCAAACAGATGTCGCTGGGCAAGATCCGCGCGGGCGACCGTTTCGATATCATTGTAGCGCATCGACGCGCCGCGACGGGAGAGACCGAGACCGGCGCCCTGCTCTATGGCGGCCTGCAGCTCGCCAGCGGCAAGAAGATCGACATGCTCAAATGGGACCATGGCGGCAAGAGCGAATGGTTCGAGGCATCGGGCGTCGGCCAAACCCGCCCTGGCCTCGCACGACCTGTCACAAGTGCTCGGCTGTCCTCCGGTTTCGGCATGCGTTTTCACCCAATCTTGGGCTATTCGCGCCTTCATGCCGGTGTCGACTATGCAGCGCGCACCGGCACGCCGATCTATGCCGTTACCGATGGCCGCGTGTCCTATGCCGGACGGCATGGCGGCCATGGCAATTACGTCAAGCTCACCCACAATGGTGGCCTCGCCACGGGTTATGCGCATATGAGCCGAATTGCCGTGCACTCGGGCGAGCGCGTGAAGCGCGGCCAGGTGATAGGCTATGTCGGCTCCACCGGCCTGTCGACCGGTCCGCATCTGCACTATGAGGTGTATCGCAACGGCAAGACGGTCAATCCGACATCCGTCAAGTTCGAAGAAACGCCGCAACTGGCCGGCAGCGAACTCAAACAGTTCCGGTCGCGGCTGGCCTCGCTCAAGTCGATTTCCAACAGCCCGGTTCTGCAAGCGCCCGCGACACCGCCAGCAGCTCCCGAGGTCCGGCAGGCATCCACCACCAAGACGCCCGCGAAAATCGCGATGCGCTAAGGCGCTTGCCGCGCAGTAAACGACGCCTTACACCTCCCGCTCATGCCGAACCACACCGCTTCCTACCCCGCCCTGCGCCTGCGCCGCACCCGAGCCAGCGCATGGAGCCGCGCGCTGCACGCCGAGCACCGCCTGCACCCGAGCGACCTCATATGGCCGCTGTTCATAACCGATGGCAAAGGGATAGAGGAGCCGGTTGCCTCGCTACCCGGCGTGTCGCGCTGGTCCGTAGACCTGATCGCTGCGCGGGCCAAGGAAGCGCGAGATGCAGGCATCTCTTGCCTCGCCCTGTTCCCCAACACGCAGCCCGACCGGCGCAGCGATGATGGACGCGAGGCGCTGAACCCCGACAATCTAATGTGTCGGGCGATCCGTACGATCAAGGATGCGGTGCCTGATATCGGCATCCTTACCGACGTGGCGCTCGACCCTTACACGGCGCACGGGCAGGACGGCCTCGTCGATGATGCTGGAACCATCCTGAACGACGATACCATCGACATACTGGTGGGCCAGTCGCTCAATCAGGCGGCCGCGGGCGCGGATATCATCGCACCCAGCGACATGATGGACGGGCGCGTAGGCGTCATTCGCTCAGCGCTGGAGCAGGACGGCCATATCAATGTGCAGATCATGGCCTATGCCGCCAAATATGCCAGCGCCTTCTACGGCCCGTTCCGCGATGCGGTGGGCTCACGCGGGTTGCTGAAAGGCGACAAGAAAACCTATCAAATGGACCCGGCCAATAGCGAGGAAGCCCTGCGCGAGGTTGCGCTCGATCTCGCCGAGGGCGCGGACAGCGTGATGGTAAAACCCGGCCTGCCCTATCTCGACATCGTCACCAAGGTGAAACAGCGGTTCGAGGTGCCGGTCTTCGCCTATCAGGTGTCCGGCGAATATGCGATGATAGAGGCCGCTGCTGCGGCTGGCGCAGGCGACCGCGATGCGCTGGTGATGGAAACTCTCCTCGCCTTCAAACGCGCAGGCTGCACCGGGGTACTGACCTATCATGCGATGCATGCTGCAAGGCTGATGGGTTAGTCCGGAATCCTTGATGGCTCCGGTCTTTCTCAAGGCTCCTTGAGTACCGCCCTCAGTTCATCGACACGGTCATTTTGCACATCGACCATCGACAGGACCGGCGCGCGGGCGGATTCAATTTCCGCAACGCCACCCTGTGCCTCACCTGCCGCGACCGCCCTCATGCGGTCGGCGTAAAGCGTGTCCAGACTGGCCAGCGCATACACGCTGTCATAGCGGGCCTGCTCCAGCTGTCCGAGGTCGACATTGGCGGCGACCCATTTCTCGCTGGAAATCGCCGCTCCATCGGCGAGTCGCACGCGCGGAGCGACAATCGAATACACCGCATCGAACGCCGCCTTACCCTTTTCCGACTGCTTGGTCAGCGTCGTCAGCTGGGCAATGAGACCGGGCTCTACCGGTTGCGCAGCCTCCTCGTCGCGCGTCAAATCCTGCGTGATTACCGCATCACCCGGCACATTGGACTCCATTGGTCGCTTGGCAAGCGACGGATAGCCGCGCCCATCCTGCCCCATGCCGGTGCACGCGGAAAGAATCAGGGAAAAGGCAGCAAAGATGCGTCGCGTCATAGCGACCTGCATGTATGAAACCCGCGCTGGACATGCAATAGCGCGCATGGTCAACGGATTGGCAACGTCCACAAATCCGCATATGGCGCCCACCATGCTAGCGATATTCGTCACTATTCTGCCGGTGTTCCTGATGATCCTTGCCGGCTATGGCGCGCGGCGGCTGAATGTGCTGCCCGAAGGTTCGGGCATGTTGCTCACCCGCTTCGTCACCTGGATTCCTCTTCCCGCGCTGATGTTCCATATCGTTGCAACGACGGACTGGCATGCGGTTTGGGACAGCGATTTCGTCATCGCATCGGCAGGCGGCAGCCTGATCGCATTTGGCACCGGCATGGTTCTTGGGCGCATGCGCGGACTGAGCGCAGCGGACATCGCTGTCGATGGCCTTAACGCCAGCTATTCCAACGCGGCCTATATCGGCCTGCCGCTGTTTCTTCTGGTCCTCGGGCCACAGAGCGCGCCTTTTGTGATCATCGCCGCGACGCTGACGCTCATGATCTTGTTCGCCTGCGCCGTTATCTTGATCGAACTGGGCCATCACCGCGATTTGGGAGCGCTTCACGCGATGCGCATGGCAACCTTGGGCGTTTTGCGCAATCCGGTCACAATCGCTCCTCTTGCGGGCCTCATCTGGTGGACGACGGGCCTTGGACTCACGCCTTCCATAGAACGGTTCACCGCCATGCTGGGCGGTGCGGCAAGCCCGGCGGCATTGGTAGCTATCGGGCTGTTCCTTGCCGAAAGGCCAATCGCAGAAGCGATCCGTAATCCTTCGGTACTCAAACTGGCAGGCGCAAAATTACTTCTGCACCCGCTGGTGACGGCGGCAATCGCCTATCCCCTGTTGCGCATGGAGGCATTCCCCGGCGCTCTGGCGGTGGCGATCGCGGCGCTGCCCACTGGAACCGGTCCGTTCATGGTAGCCAGCTTCTATGCGCGCAATGGCGAGGTTACCTCCGGAACCGTGCTCGTTACGACACTGCTCTCGACCCTCACTTTGACCGCAATACTGGCATTTCTGCCGCACTAATCCTGTCGAATGCGGTTGACAGCCCAGCCCCTATCCACTAACGGCCCTTCTTCCGCGTTGGACCTCGGGTTGCTGCCCTTGGGCTGCGCCAAGCAATTTTGGATGAAGAGATTAAGCCATGTTCGCAGTTGTGCGCACGGGCGGCAAACAATATCGCGTTGCCGCAGGAGACAAGATAGTCGTCGAGAAGCTGGCTGGTGAAGCTGGCGACAAGGTCACGTTGGACGATGTCCTGCTGGCCGGTGAAGGCGCTGACCTGAAGGACACCAAGGGCCTGACCGTAGCGGCGGAAATCGTTGCACAGGCGAAGGGCGAAAAGGTCATCGTTTTCAAGAAGCGTCGCCGCCACAATTATCGCCGCCGCAACGGACATCGCCAGAACCACACGATCCTGAAGATCGTTGCGATTGGCGCCGACAAGCCGAAAAAGGCCGCCGCGAAGAAAGCGGAAGCCACCGACGAAGCCACGGCTGCAGAAGCCTGAGCCGACCCAATTCAAGGAGTCTTGAGAGATGGCACATAAAAAAGCTGGCGGTTCATCCCGCAACGGTCGCGACTCAGAAAGCAAACGCCTGGGCGTGAAGAAGTTCGGCGGTCAGCACGTGATCGGCGGCAACATCATCATTCGCCAGCGCGGCACCCGCGTTTACCCCGGTCGCAATGTCGGCATGGGCAAGGATCACACATTGTTCGCGCTGGGCGAAGGCCGCGTCGTATTCCACGATGGCAAGCTTGGCCGCAAATATGTGTCGGTCGACGCGATGGCAGAAGCCGCCGAATAACGGACGATCAATCACCGGATCGTCCAACAGGACGCTCCGGAACATGACTGATTCGCACCAGAATAGTCACAAACGGGGCGCCCGAACTGGGTTGGCCCCGTTTTCTACGTATTATTCCTGATCTTGGGTTTTCGGCTTGTCCGATGCATCACTCGGATCGGGGCATAAACGGGTCCACCCTCGATATTGTCGTATTCGTGCAACCTGCAGCGCGTAAAGCCGGTCGGGTTGAGAGAGGTAAAGACCATGTTTTCGAGAACAGAGAGACTCTTGCTGCGCCCGGGCTGGGCCGAGGATGCTCCCGCTTTGCATGCGGCCATCGCCGACGAGGCTATCGTTCGCAACCTGTCGACCGCGCCATGGCCCTATTCCATTGGGGATGCCGAGGCGTTCCTTGCGCGTGAGCGCAATGAGGCGCTGCCCGAATTTCTGATGTTTCTGCGCACACGCGGCACCCCGCATCTGGTGGGCGGCTGCGCGATCGTTGACGGGGACCATGGCAAACGTGAGCTGGGCTATTGGATAGCCCGCCCCTATTGGGGCCTTGGATTCGCGACGGAAGCGGCCAGTGCCGTCATGCGGATCGCGCGCTCCTCAGGCATCGGAAATATCACCGCCAGCCATTTCGCCGACAATCCGGCATCTGGCAGAGTGCTGTGCAAAATCGGCTTTCGCCCAACTGGACGGGTCGAAAAACGCTACAGCCTGGCGCGCGGCGAGGATGCTGATTGCGTCCTATTTGAGGACGGCGGCGTCATACCTATGCGCCCCGACCCTTCGCTTGACCTGTATCGGGACAGGGTTCTCCAAGCCGCCTGACCGGCAAACCGGTATCTTTTCTGGCTAATCGGGCGGAGGCGCGATAAATGCGCCTCCATGCATTTTCTCGATCAAGCCAAGATTTACATTCGCTCAGGCGCGGGCGGCCCCGGGGCCGTCAGCTTTCGCCGTGAAAAATACATCGAATATGGCGGCCCGGACGGCGGCGACGGCGGCAAGGGCGGGGACATCATTTTTGAGGCGGTGGCTGGCCTCAACACGCTGATCGACTTCCGCTACAAGCAGCATTTCAAGGCGCAGCGTGGCATTCCCGGTTCGGGGAAGGATCGCACCGGCGCAGGCGGCAACGACCTGGTTGTTGAGGTACCCGTCGGCACGCAGGTCATATCGGACGAGACAGAAGAAGTGCTCGCCGATTTCACGAAGATCGGCCAGCGCCAGATATTTTTGCGCGGCGGCGATGGCGGGCGCGGCAATGCGAGCTACAAGACATCCACCAACCGTGCGCCGCGTCAGCACGGCACTGGCTGGCCCGGGCAGGAAATGTGGGTCTGGCTGCGCCTCAAGCTGCTGGCGGATGTCGGTTTGGTCGGCTTGCCCAATGCGGGCAAATCGACCTTCATCAACCAGGTAACCAATACCAAGGCCAAGGTCGGTGCCTATCCTTTCACCACCACCAAACCGCAGCTCGGTGTGGTGTCGCACCGCGACCGCGAGTTCGTGCTGGCCGATATTCCGGGCCTGATTGAGGGCGCGGCGGACGGCGCAGGTATCGGCGACCGTTTTCTGGGCCATATCGAGCGCTGCCGCGTTCTGATTCACCTGATCGACGCGACTGGCGATGACCCCATCGCCGCATGGAATGTCGTGCAGGGCGAACTGGAAGCCTATGGCGCGGGGCTGGAGAACAAGCCGCAGATTGTTGCACTCAACAAGGGCGACCTGCTCGGTGAAGAGCTGATGGAAGATGTCGCCGCGCAGCTACGCGAAGCGGGCGTCGATGATATCTATCTGGTATCCGGTGCGACCGGTGACGGTGTTTCCCGCCTGCTCGACGCAATCTTGCCGCTGCTCGACCAGGAGAGCATGGCGGCAGACGAGCCGGAGGATGACGATCCAGCGGGCGGAGAAGACAAGCCATGGTCGCCGATCTGAGCGAGACCGGAGAGGATCGGGCCGACTGGCACGCGCGCCGTTGGGTGCTGGCGGCGCTGGGCGCACTCATCGGGTTGGCCATCCACCATATTGTGACGCCAGACCGCGAGGGTCCGTGGACCGACGACGCTACGCGAGCTGCGCTTGCAACATTCCTCGGCGTTTCAGGCATCGCCTTCGCCTTTGTCGTGGAACGCGGCAGAACCCTCGGCAGCGCCGCATTTGCAACCATTGCCGGATTGGTGGTGGCATCGGTGCTATACTGGAGCGGCGATTTTACATCATGGGAGCCATGGCGGCTGGTGAGCGCGCTTCTGACGGTCGCGATTGCCGCACCGCTGTTTCAGGGATGGCGCGACGGTGGATCGCAGCGCTGGCGCATTCCCTATGTGGAAACCCATAACCGCGCATGGACGAATGTGTGCCTGTGGTTTGCCGCCTGCGCCTTTACCGGCATCAGCTTCGCCCTCGCATGGCTGCTGGCGACGCTGTTCAACCTGATCGGCATCGATGCGCTCGAAGAGCTCCTGAAAAAAAGCTGGTTTGGCATGATGCTCGCTGGCGCTGCCTTTGGCGGAGCGACAGGCCTGCTACGCGATAGGGAACGCATCGTCGCGATGATCCAGAAGGTCGTGATGCTCGTGCTCAGCGTCCTCGCCCCCGTGCTGGCCCTGGGCCTCGTCCTCTTCCTCGCCGCCCTGCCCTTTACCGGGCTCAGCGCGCTATGGGAGACGACCAAGGCGACGACACCGATCCTGCTGAGCTGCGTCATCGGTGCGCTGATCCTCGCAAACGCGGTGATCAACGACACACCGGAAGACGAATCGAAGCTGCGTGTCATGCGGTGGAGCGCGATGGCGCTCGGCCTGACGATATTGCCGCTGGGCATCATCGCCGCCATTTCGACCGGCCTGCGCATCCAGCAATATGGCCTGACGCCTGAGCGGCTGTGGGCTGTCACCTTCACCGCCATCGCCTGCGCCTATGGCCTTGCCTATCTGGTGTCGATCGTACGCGGGCGGGAAGCAAGCTGGACCAGCTTTGTACGCCCCGCCAATCTGCGCCTCGCTGTCGGCCTGTGCGCCCTCGCCTTTCTGCTATCGACACCGCTCATCAGCTTTGGCGCTATCTCCACCCGCAACCAGCTGGCGCGGCTGGAAAGCGGCAGGGTGAGCGTCGACAAGTTCGATTTTGCCGCGCTGCGGTTCGACTTCGGACCTGCAGGCATGAAGGCGCTGAAGACGTTATCAAACGAAGGCAAGACTGCCGAGATTCGCAAAGCCGCGTCCACCATGCTGAAATCGGACAACCGCTATTCGGCCTATGAAGAAAAGCAGAAAAGCGAAACACGCGATAATATCGTCACCCTGCCTCGCGGCACCGCCCTTCCAGAAGATCTGATCAATAGCCTGTCTGAATATGGGGCCTGTCGCGGGCAAAATCCGTGCAATGTTCTCTATCGCGCCGATGATGACGAAGCGATCATCGTGACCCGCAATGGCGTCAAGAAATTGTGGAAAACCAAGGATGGCTGGCAGAATACCGGCTACCTCAACAACAGCCTGTCCGAGAAGGAAACGCGGGACCTGAACGAAGCCTTCGCGCAAGGCCGGGTCGAGATCCGCAATGTAGAGAGACGACAAGTCTTCGTTGACGGCAAAGCAGTTGGCGAGGCATTTGAATGACGACCATGCCCGCACTTTCGCCCCAACCCGGCTTCCCCCCCGCCTCCGTCAAACGCCTTGTCGTAAAAATCGGCTCTGCTTTGCTGGTCGACAGCGACGGCGCGGTGCGCAGCGCATGGCTAGAAGCGGTAGTCACCGACATCGCCGAGCGCGTCGAGGCAGGGCAGCAGATCATCGTCGTATCCTCGGGCGCAATAGCATTGGGCGCGCGCCGGTTGCGGCTTGCCAAGGGCGGCCGCGGCAGCTTGGACGATGCGCAGGCCGCCGCCGCCGTGGGCCAGATCGCGCTGTCGCAACATTGGGCGAGCCTGCTCGCTGCACGCGGGCTGACCGCCGCGCAAATGCTGCTGACGCTCGACGATCTGGAGAATCGCCGCCGTTATTTGAACGCGGCAGCCACATTGGAGCGCCTGCTCTCGCTGGGCGTCGTTCCCGTGGTCAATGAGAATGACAGCGTCGCGACTACCGAGATCCGGTTCGGCGACAATGACCGGCTGGCCGCACGCATAGGGCAAGCGGCGCGCGCGGATGCCGTGGCGCTGCTGTCGGACGTCGATGGGCTCTACTCGGCCAACCCGCATGACAATCCCGACGCGCGACTGATCCCTGAGGTCAAGCGCATCGATGCGAAGATACAGGCAATGGCCGACGGCGGCTCTGGCAGCGGCATGGGATCGGGCGGCATGGCGTCCAAGATCGAGGCGGCACGCATCGCCACAAGCGCCGGCGCGCACCTCGCGATCATTTCCGGCGCGGCGAACCGGCCGCTTTCGGCATGGCTGGATGGCGCGAACGGCACGATTTTCCATGCACAAGCAGGCAAGCGTGCGCGGCAGAACTGGCTCGCCGGGCGGCTGTCCATTAAGGGGCGGATTATTGTGGATGCAGGCGCTCAAGCGGCGCTGGCGAAGGGCAACAGCCTGCTGCCTGCCGGTGTCACCGACGTCAGCGGCGCGTTCGCGCGCGGAGATGTCGTCGATATCGTTGATGCGGACGGCCACCCGATCGCGCGCGGCCTTGCCGAATATGACGCCGCCGAAGCGACGCTTATCAAGGGCAAACGCAAGGACGCGGTGGCGGCTGCACTCGGGACCCCCGCGCGCCCCGCGCTTGTCCATCGCGACCACATGGTCCTGCTGTGACGCGCACCGTTGCGATGACGGGCGCGACGGGTTTTGTCGGCGCGGAAACGCTTGAGCAATTGCTGGCCGCTGGGTTCAACGTCCGCGCTCTGGCCCGCCGTGCGCAGCCCGCGCGAGATCACGTGGTCTGGATCGCAGGCGCGCTTGACGATCCAGACGCGCTCGATGCGCTGGTCTCCGGCGCGGATGTTGTGCTGCATATCGCGGGCGTCGTGAATGCCCCCACCCGCGCCGCCTTTGAGGCAGGCAACAGCACTGGCACGGCTAATATCATCGCGGCGACGAAGCGGGCAGAACTCGCCCGCCTGATACAGGTCTCGTCCTTCGCCGCGCGTCAGCCGGACCTGTCCGATTATTGCTGGTCGAAGGCACTGGCAGAGGAGCATGTGCGCGCGTCCGGCCTCGACTGGACCATGGTACGTCCCCCCGCTGTCTACGGCCCGCGTGACACCGAGTTCATCGAAGCGCTGAGGCTCGCGCGCTCGGGTTTCATGCCCGTACCGCCAAAAGGACGCGCATCCATCATTCACGTGCGCGATCTCGCGGCCGTGCTTGTCGCCCTCTGCGGCAAAGCGGGTGACGGCCATGCGGATGCGACATGGGAGGTCGACGACGGAACACCCGACGGCCTTTCGCATATTGAATTGGCTGGCGCCTTCGGTCGTGCGCTCGGAAAAAAGGTGCGCCCGGTCCCCTTACCCCAGAAGCTGTTGCTGGGCATCGCAGCGGCGGACCGGTTCGTGCGCGGCAGTGGCGCAAAACTGACGCCCGACCGCGTCCGTTACATGTGCTATCCAGACTGGGTCGTCGACCCTGCCAAGCGCCCCCCCCCGTCGTTCTGGCGCCCGCAAATCGGTGCGGACGAAGGGTTGAGGGAGATTGCCCTCCCCCTGCTGCGCTGAAACCAACCCAAGTACCGGCCAGATCATGCCCGATTGCGGCCTTATTCACTTGCCAAAGGGCCATTGGGGAAGGCATGACCCGCCCATTCATTGCGAAAGATTGAGACCATGACCGACCGCCAGCAGATTTTCGATTCTGTCGCCGCACAGATCGCGCCCTTCAACAAGAAGGAAGTCGAACTGACCGAAGCGACGACATTCGCCGGCGACCTTGAGTGGGACAGCCTGACGGTGATGGACTTCGTCGCCGCCATCGAAGACGAGTTTGACATCATCATCACGATGAACATGCAGGCCGAGATCGAAACCATCGGCCAGCTTGTCGATGCCGTTGTAAAACTGCAGGGGTAATCGACTGAAATGGCTGATCTTTTTTCAAAGTTCGATGCGCTGATTGCCGAGCGCGAAGCATTGCTCGCCACCGGCGTGCGCGATCCCTTCGCCATCGTTATGGATGAGGTGAAATCTCCTACCCTCGCGGTAATCAAGGGCAAGGAAACGATCTTGCTCGGCACCTATAACTATATGGGCATGACCTTCGACCCGGATGTCGTTCAGGCGGGCAAGGACGCGCTCGATAACTTTGGTTCTGGCACCACCGGCAGCCGCGTCCTCAACGGCACCTATCAGGGGCACAAGGAATGCGAAGAGGCGCTGAAGGAATTTTACGGCACCGAACATGCGATGGTCTTTTCGACCGGATATCAGGCCAATCTCGGCATGATATCCACCCTGGCGGGCAAGGGCGATTATATCATTCTAGATGCGGACAGCCACGCATCCATCTATGACGGCTGCTATCTCGGCAATGCGGAGATCGTCCGGTTCCGCCACAACAGCGTCGAGGACCTCGACAAGAGGCTCGGACGCCTGCCCGCCGACGCGCAAAAGCTGGTCGTTCTTGAAGGCGTCTATTCGATGCTGGGTGATGTCGCCCCCCTGCCCGAGATGGTCGCTGCAGTCCGCAAGCACGCCAACTGCATGATCCTGGTCGACGAAGCGCATGGCATGGGCTTCTTTGGCGAGCATGGCCGTGGCGTCTATGAAGAACAGGGCGTTGAAAAAGACGTCGATTTCGTCGTCGGCACCTTCTCCAAATCGGTCGGAACCGTCGGTGGCTTCTGCGTATCGAACCACCCAAAGTTTGAGGTGCTCCGCCTCGTCTGCCGCCCCTATGTATTCACCGCGAGTCTGCCTCCCAGCGTCGTCGCAACCGCCGCGACATCGATACGCAAGCTGATGCACGCCGGGAACAAGCGCGCTCACCTGTGGGAAAACAGCAAGCGGCTGCATAGCGGGCTGCGCGAAATGGGCTTTAAGCTCGGTACGGAAACCCCGCAATCCGCGATCATCGCCGTCATCCTCAACGACCAAACGCAAGCGGTGGCGATGTGGCAATCGCTGCTGGAACTGGGCCTCTACGTCAACATGGCGCGCCCGCCTGCGACACCGGCCGGAACGTTTCTGTTGCGCTGCTCGCTGTGTGCGGAACATTCCAGCGAACAAGTCGGGCAGATCCTTGAGATGTTTCGGGCAGCAGGCAAGGCTACTGGCGCAATCCAGTAAACTGTACCATTTCGGCACAGTAATGGCGCCACTTTCATCCTTTCCCCATTTGGCCTAAACGTCCGACATGGATGACCAGACGGGCATGATGAGCGAGGACGAGGCGCCATGGCGCCGGCGTGTCGACCGCTTTCTGCCTCCGTTGATCGGGGTCGGCCTTTTCATTGCCATCGGCGCTCTTCTGTTTTTCGTGTCAAGCGCGGGGCGAGAACGGGACCAGGCTTTGGCGGAGCAGCGGCGCAGTTACGAGATCGTAACGCTTGCACGACGCCTGGATGCGACGGTCGCCAAGGCGGAATCTTCCCTCGCCCGCTATGTGATCAGCATGGACAAGGATATTGGCCGTCAATATCAGGACGACTGGAATACGGCCGCGGGCGAGCTCAATGTTCTCAGCAGAGCGACCAGAAACGACCCTGTTCAACGCCAGTTGGTTGACCAGCTCGAAGCGGCGTTCACGCAGCGCGGCCAGGCGTTGAACGATATCGCGCTGCGCACGACCTACGATCAGAAAGTGGCCTCGCTTGGTAAATTCTATGAGGCGAGCAAAGCGCAAAGCCTCCGTCGCATCACATCCTTGCTCGAACAGGTCATCGACACCGAAAATGCACGCCTGCGCGAGCGCAGCTTGAATGTCGAACGGGCAGGCGCATCTCTCGAGACGGTGATGACGACCTATCGCCTTGTCGGCCTGGTCATATTGATCGCCGCCCTCATTCTGGCGTGGATCGCGCGGTCGGCCATCAAGGGACGACGACAGGAACAACGTCAGATCGATGAAGAATATTATCGGGCACAGGCGCTCGAAAAGGCCGTTGCCGAACGAACCGCGGAACTCGAGCAGGCATATGGAAAATTGCAGCGCGAGTCCGAGGACAAGGCCCGCGTGGAAGACAGCCTGAGGCAAATGCAAAAAATGGAAGCCGTCGGCCAGCTAACCGGCGGCATCGCCCATGATTTCAATAATATGCTGGCGGTCGTCGTCGGCGGGCTGGAGCTGGCGCGCCGTCGCGTCGGCGACAATGCAGAGGCCGACCGGCATTTGAGTAATGCTCTGGAAGGTGCCAATCGCGCCTCCGCTCTCACCCGTCGCCTGTTGGCATTCGCGCGATCGGAACCCAACCTTCCCGAAGCGCATGGTCTGGACCCGCTGATAACCGATATGGTGGAGCTGCTCGATCGCTCCATCGGTGATCAGATTAAGGTCGCGCTCGATCTCGATTGCGGCGGCTGGCAAGTCTATACCGACCGTCATCAGCTCGAAAACACGATACTCAACCTCGCGGTTAATGCCCGCGATGCCATGGACGGGCGCGGCACGCTACAGATCCGCACACGGCAGGCGCGGCTGCAAGCTGGCGACATTGGCGAATGCATAGCTGGCGAATATCTGCGCCTGTCTATAATCGACACCGGGTGCGGCATGACGCCGGACGTTTTGGAGCGGGTATTCGAACCATTTTACACGACGAAGGAAGTCGGCAAAGGAACGGGCCTCGGCCTCAGCCAGGTGTTCGGTTTTGTCGGCCAGAGCGGCGGTGAAATCGAGCTTCTCTCCAAGCCCGGCAAGGGGACCGAGGTCAGATTATATTTCCCCCGCCACATGACATCGGGATCGACAATCGACGGTGAAAAGCCCGGCTCGGTTGATGACGAGAAAGACGTACTCGCCTCCGCTGACGGCCCTGACACAGCGCTTTCCATTCTGGTGGTAGAAGACGACCCGCGTGTCCTCGCCCAAACGCGATCCGCGCTCGCCGAGTTGGGCCATGAAGCGATTTGCTGCGATCATCCTGCAAAGGCCGTCGATATGTTAGGCCGCTCTGGCAATGTCGACATGATCCTGAGCGACGTATTGATGCCCGACATGACCGGGCCGGAAATGATCGCCGCGCTGCCCAACCAGTATAAATCAATTCCTGTCGTTTTTGTAACCGGTTATGCCGGAGATATTGCAGACAATCGCATGTTCGAAGGGCATCTTCTGCTGCGCAAACCCTATACGCTGGCCGCGCTCAAGAAGACCATCCGTGACGCCGCTACCCGATTGCCCGGCTCACGAACAAACGCGGCAACAGTGTAATAGCCGCGAGCAACGGGTGACGCCGTTGCCATGGCGTGATGACGATTTTCGTCCCGGCATGGCGATTGATCTTCCAGGCGAGATAGTCGATGCCGCCCGCAAAGGTGAAGCTGGCTTTTATCAACCGAACGACGCTGAGCCACTTGCCGCGCCTTTGCAGACGTCGCCATGTGCGGCCTGTACGCTCAGTTTGATACGCATTCACGGCGGCATCGGGCAGAACCGAACCGTCAGCAACAGCCGCCTCGAACGCAGCGCGATAATAAGCAGGATCGCTATCGACGATTGAGCCGGAGCGCGTCTTTCGTTCCGCTCTCAATTCGGCGCCATAGGTTCTTGAAAATCCGCTTTGAAACAGAGTATTCCAATCGTGCCGCTTATCGGCGGCAACTTCCGGAAACGCCAGATTCAGCAACGTTGGCACCGCTTGCACAACAGCATCGATAGCGGTTGAGCGAGCAGCATCGCCGTTGGCCCAGACTAGGCGGACCGGCTGTGCGAAGCGCGCCCATACTGAGACATTGTCGGCCTGCCGCCCACATAGGCGGACAAAGTCGGCCTCTGACAGGACGGCGTATTTCGCACTTAACCCTTCGAATGCGAACGGAAATACATTGGGCGGAATAAGGCGGTTGGCGGTGGCCAGCCAGCCCTTGTCATACGCCGCGCGATAATCCGACACGATCAGGTAAAAATCGAGCATCAGTCCGTCCAGCTGACGCTCCCGCAGGCAGGAACCATAGAATAGGACGGCGCGTGCAGCGCCGGGATAGTGCGCGGCAATCGCCGCCGCCATGGCCGAAACGCGCGGATCGACTTCGCGGGCCAGCTCGGTCGCGACCAGAGCCCTGAGTGCGCCGCTCACGCCGCCAATCGCAGGAAAGGAACCGGAGGCGTCGATGTAAGGACGATGGGGTTGCCGTCCTGCGCCTGAAATATTTCCCCGTCGAGGATGACGCTACTGTTCTCACCTTCGATGCGGATGGTGTCCCCATGTTCAAGATGAATGCCCTGCATACGCTGCGAACCGAAACGCCCTATCGCACTCACGAAAAGCATCCGAAGCATGGCGGCGGCGCTATGGTCGACCGCCAGCAATTTCAGCCGCCCCCCCGCGCCGGCGCCGTTCGATGGCCGAGCGCCCAATAACAGCTTTTCGAGAGTGGTGACGATCAGCACAGCGAACTTGCCCACAAGCTGCCCGTCGCGAATGAGCGATATCGAAACCGGCTTTGCTTGCGGAGGCATATATTTGCCTTTCATCCCGAAAAAGATCGAAGCCAGCACAGCCAAAGCGGTGATAAAATGCGAGATGCCGTTCGACAGGCCGAGCGGATAGATGCGATTGCGGCAGTAGAGGATGGAATCCGCCAGCCCCGCGCCCCCCAGGAACATGCCCAGGACAGGACGGCTGCTCGCCTGACCATCGGACAGCGCGATCAGCTCCCGCGCTACGACATGGCTTTCGACGCCATTCTTGGCGATATCGACAATCTGCTCCAGTGCCTTGATCGGATCGCCCCTGATGCCGAGGTCAAGCGCAATGAGGTTGGTCTTGCCATTGGGCAAGACAGCAACGGGGGGAACGGCTCCGCCGAAATGATCGCTCTGATAAAGTTCGGTGAGCGCCGTCTGGACCGTGCCATCGCCGCCATTAATAACAATCACGGTCGGTTTGACATGCGCGATCATCTGCATCGCGCGACCGATCTGGTCGACGCTTTCCACCTCATAGTGGAAAATGTCGGAATGATTGGCGCAATAGCTTCGTACACGCGGCAACAATCGCCGGTTGCCCGTCGATTTGGGATTGGAGAGAAGCGCGACGCTTACCATATGGACCCGTGATTATCCCTTCTCGTCACATATATTGCAGCCTGATCGCGATGCTCGTCGGGTGCTTGCCGACGCTTATCGCGACCTTCTCGGCCGAAGGTTTGCCGAGATTGAACAGGGTCGCTTTGGGGTTATTTGAAAACCCGCCGCCATCTTTCCAGATGTCCGTCTTGCGATTGTCATTGGTATCATGGCGCACGGCTATACCGTAGCTGCCAGCGACCGGAACCGGCATACAAACGCGCATCACGCCGTTGACCGGCTTCACGTTCTGCTCGATCCGGTAAAGCCAGCGGCCCTTTTCAAGCCATTCCGCCTTGGTCGCGCGATAGGATTGCACGCGCAAAGTACCACTATCGCTTTCGAACCCGCGAATTTCGATGAGCACGGCAGGGCCGGCGTCGGACGTGCATTTGCTCATGTCGTTTGTCACGACCTGCCCGGCATAGGCCATCGACGACGTGCTGACGGCGCATAGAGCGACGCTGGCAAGCACCGAAACCGGACCCCTGCGGGAAAATTTAAACATGACCTAGTCTCTCCTCGAAGCTATAGCCCGCACAACAAACTGATTTGCGCAGGTGGCCCTGTTCGCCCCGATTTTCATATGGGCGACATTTGCGGCCAAAACATGGTGATGGGACGACGACAAGTTGAAACTTTTTGACTCAACAGACCGTTACATCGCCCGGCTGATCGCGGTCCCGCTGACCAGTACGCTGATCATCGCTGCGATGTTGCTGGTGCTCGATAAAATGTTGCGCCTGTTTGATTTTGTGGCCGCGCAAGGTGGACCGGTGAATGTGGTGTGGCGCCTGCTCGCCAGCATGCTGCCTGAATATCTCTCTCTTGGCATTCCGATTGGGCTTATGCTCGGTATCCTGCTTGCCTTCCGTCGGTTGGCATTGTCGTCAGAGCTCGACGTGTTGCGCGGCGTCGGCCTACCCCCCGCACGACTTTTGAAGATGCCCTATGTCTATGCGATTGCGCTTGCCATCGTGAATTTCGCCATCGTCGGCTTTATTCAGCCTTATTCGCGATACGCCTATGAAGGCCTGCAATATGAACTGAGATCAGGCGCATTGGGCGCATCGATCAAGGTGGGAGAGTTCACCAATCTGGGCAAGGGCATGACCCTGCGGATCGAGGAAAGCCGCGATTCGGGGCGTGATTTGCATGGCATTTTCATCCGTGTGGCACAAAAGGACAATCAGTCGCTGGCTGTTACCGCCGCGCAGGGCACCTTTCTAGGCACGGACGACCCGGACACGATCATTCTGCGCCTGACCGATGGCGTATTGGTGCAACGGTCTGACAAGCTCGACAGCCCGCGCATCTTGAGCTTTTCAGGTCATGACCTGCCCATTGACCTGCCCAAGATCGACAGTTTTCGCGGAAGAGGCGATGCGGATCGCGAGTTGACCCTGCCTGAGCTGGTTCGTGTAGGCTCAGCGGACAAAACGGATCAAATGACCCGCAATGAGGTCTTGGCCAACTTTCATTTCCGACTGGTCGAAGTGGCGATGATGATGCTGTTGCCGCTCGCCGCGCTCGCTTTTGCAGTGCCACCCAAACGCTCGACCTCTGCGCTGGGTGTATTCCTGTCGATCATCTTCATCGTGACCTATCACAAGATCAACCAATATGCGGAGGACATGGGCGCAGCAGGCCGCATCGACCCGGCGCTGGCGCTTTGGGGGCCGTTCATCCTGTTCGCGGGTCTGATATTGTGGATGTATTACGTGGTCGCGCACAAGCCGGGCGGCCAACCAATCGGCGCGCTGGAGGCGGTGTTTGCAAAAATAGTCAAATGGACGACTTTGTGGTTCCGCTTCGGCCGCCGCAAGCTCCGGCATCATCACATATAGGGTCCTGGCTACATGCAGCTTCAGTTTTTTCCGTCCCGACGCATGGCCCTCTATATGGCGCGCAGCTTCCTGGTCAGGACGTTCGCGGTTCTGGCCATGCTCGCTATTGTCCTGATGACGCTCGACCTGTTGGGTGAAAGCGGGAAAGTGCTGGCTGCGCCCGGCAACGGCGAGCCGGAATTGTGGCGATATGTGGGCCTGCGCCTGCCGCAGATCGTTGCCCGCTTCCTGCCGTTCTCAGTCCTGCTCGGCACCCTGATCACACTGGCGACAATGAATCAGCACAGCGAGATCGTATCGATGAAATCCGCGGGACTGTCAGCGCATCAGATCCTCGCCCCTCTCATTCTCGCGGCCATGGGGATCGCCGTCATCAGCTTTGTGTTCAATGAGCGAATAGTGGCCCGGTCCAGCGCGGCGCTTGACGCGTGGGAAGCGGTTGATTTCGGCGAAATACCGCGTGACAGCGGTGTCAAAACCGATGTCTGGGTGCGCGAAGGCAATAATCTCGTCACCGCCGCCATCGTATCCGGCCGAGGCGACGATGTTGTGCTGCGACAGGTGGAGATATTTCACCGCGTCGACAATCGCCTGATCGACATCGTCCGCGCGCCGATCGCCCGCTATGATGCGAAGGCGCAAAACTGGATATTGGAGAATGCTCGCCAGTTTGACGTGAACCGGGGCACGAGCCGCCGGCTCGGCACCATTCGCAACGCCGGTGGCATTCGTCCCGATCAGTTCACGCTCGCGAAGGTCGATGCCGATGGCCTGAACTTTATGGAACTGCGCAGCGCCATCGCAGATTTGCGTGACGCCGGCCGCCCCGTGGCCACGCTGGAGGCGAGCCTATGGCACAAGATATCCGGGCCGCTTTCCGCCGTTCTCATGCCCCTGCTCGGGTCGGTGGCGGCGTTCGGCCTGGCGCGGTCCGGTCATTTGTTCGTCCGCGCCGTCACCGGCATGGGACTTGGTTTCGCCTATTTCGTAGCAGACAATTTCGCGCTCGCCATGGGCAACCTTGGCGCCTACCCGCCATTGCTGGCGGCATGGGCGCCGTTCCTGCTTTTCCTGCTGCTTGGCGAGACGGTACTGATCCGCACCGAGGAATGATCAGGGGAACGATCAGCGCCTGACCATGGTGCTGCGTGCTATCTTGACCACCAGCGGGATCAGGCCGCCATAGTTCGCACCGCGATACGTCGACTGATCGCCCAGCTCTGCCGTCAACCGCCGATGCGCTTCAGCCAGAGAGTGATAGGGCATGCTGGGCAGCAAATGGTGCAAGGCGTGATACCGCAGACCCACAGGAGCCCAAACAGCCGCAAAGGGTACAGGCGGCGGAACATTGACCGAATCGAGGAATTGCGCAGTCACCGTCATCGGCTCACCGTCATTTTCCCAGAGATGCGCCACCAGCGTACGCAACTGGTTGAGCACTGCTGTCAGCGAAAAGACGGCGAGCGCGATAAGCAGCGGCCGCCAACCGATCACCTGTGTGCTTGCCAACAGCGCGATCGCCCAAAGGCTTGCCCCCAGTTCCTGCCAGAACACCCGGCGCTTGAGCTCCCCCTCCGGCGGGCGACGACGAAAGCCTGGGTTGATAGACAGCGCGGAAAACCGCTCCCAGACCAGGCGGCGCAATGGCGGAACCACCAATCCCAGCGGTTTCAGTATGGCAAATCGGAAAAGCAAGGCGGGAGGAGCGAGCAACGCAACCAGAATGAAGGCCGGCAGCGACCATGGCTTCATCAGCGCAAGCGGCAGATATTCGGGATCCTCTGGCGTTCCATAGCGTGTGCGCGCATGATGCAGCGTATGAACGCCTTCATACATGAAAGACGGCGTCAGCATCGGGATGCCGACCAGCACATTCCAGGCCAGACGAAAACCGGGCAGTGCATTTTTGTGAATATGTGTCAGCTCGTGGATGAACAGCAACGCGCGATAAAGCGCCAGAGCCGCCACAACGCCTGACAGAATGGCAAGCGGCACCGCGTCGATCACTATCGCTCCAGCAAGCGCGGCATACCCAATCGCCGCCGAAACGAGCATATCCGACCAGTAAATCTCGGGACGCGCCGTGGATATGTCGCGCGTCAACTCTACGGCGGCACGCAGCATCACCGCGTCATCCGCCCCCTTCAGATTGCGTTTCAACCCGATACGCCCGTTGGTCGGAACACCTGCAGAAATGGTTTCAATCACCGTCATATCAGCGCCCCTAGCGGTCAAATGCGCGCAGATCGTGGCAGCAACATGACATAATCATTGTCGTGACCAACGGTCCAGCTTAACAGGTTCCCGGAAAAATTTCCTACAATCAGTCAAACCCCTCAGCCAAAAGGCGTTGCCGTGACCTCATCGGACCTAGTGATTGCTCCCGTTTCCGGCAAGGCCGAACTCAAAACCTTCGTCGACTTCGCTTGGGAGGTATATCGGGACGATCCGGCCTGGGTACCTCCGCTGAAAGACGAAGTTCTTGGCATGCTGACACCCGGCAAGAACCCGTTTTTCGAGCATGCGCGCGCGCAATATTTCCTCGCACGGCGCGACGGGAAGGTCACCGGGCGCATCTCCGCCCATATCGATGAACTCGCCCTCACTATGCCACCCGAACAGGGGATGGGTCCGGGAACCGCCTTCTGGGGCATGTTCGACGCATTGGATGAGGATAGCGCCAAAGCACTGATCACCGCTGCGGAAGACTGGCTGCGCGGCCAGGGCATGACGCGCGCTCTGGGGCCAGTCTCGCTTTCCATCTGGGAAGAACCCGGGTTGCTGACGTCGGGTCACGATCATCCGCCTACCGTGATGATGGGCCATCACCGACCGGAATATGAGGCATGGGTCAAGGCTGCCGGCTATGATGGCGTCAAGGAGCTGCGCACATATGATGTGAATATCACGAATGGCTTCCCTCCACTCATTCAACGCATTGTTCAGTCAGGCGAGAAAAACCCCCGCATCCGTATTCGCAAGGTCGACAAGAGCAAATTCGACAGCGAGGCAGCTATCATCCTCGGCATCCTCAACGATGCATGGGGCGACAATTGGGGTTTTGTCCCGATCACCGATTCGGAGGTCGCCTTTACGGGCAAAAAGCTGAAACCGATCGTTTTTGAAGACCTGATCCGTATCGCGGAGCTCGATGGTGAACCTGTCGCCTTCATGATGACTTTGCCGGATCTGAATGAAGCACTGAAATCGCTCAACGGGTCACTGTTCCCGTTCGGGTGGGTTAAATTATTGTGGTGGCTCAGAAAACCGAAGCTGCGCACCATGCGCGTTCCTTTGATGGGCGTTGTCAAACGGCTGCAGGCCTCTCGTATGGCGAGCCAGCTCGCTTTCATGATGATTGAATATATCCGTCGTGATGCAATCGCCCGCTACGGCGCATCTCGCGGGGAAATCGGCTGGATCCTTGATGACAATCAGGGAATGAACGCCATTGCCGATGCCATCAACAGCAGCGTCAACAAAACCTATGTGATTTATGAGAAGCGCATCTGACACGCGTAACTTTGTGCATTTACAAAGCCGCATCGGCTCAGGCATAATCCGCCGATGCCATTTGCGCCCCTTGACCGTCTTTTATGACGGTGACCACCCCTATCACGGCGCAGGCTGCGATGATTGAGAGCGATGCCCTGCTTGCGGCCATCGTGCGCTCTTCGTCCGACGCCATCGTCAGCAAAGATCTGAACGGCATCGTGATGAGCTGGAATCCGGCGGCGCGGCGTATATTCGGATTTACTGCTGAACAGATGATCGGACAGTCGATCCGCAAACTCATCCCTTCAGACCTTCAGTTTGAGGAGGACATGATCCTCGACCGGATAAAAGAAGGCGAACAGATCAAGGGGTTCCAGACTATCCGCCTGACGGCATCCGGCATGAAAATTCCCGTGTCGGTAACCGTTTCGCCGGTGAAAGATTCGAACGGCACCATCATCGGCGCATCGAAGATCGCACGCGACATGCGGGAATCAACCGCAATCGATGAACGGTTGAAAGACACCGAGCAACGCCTGCATATGCTGGCCGATAACATCTCCCAGTTCGCATGGATCGCGGATGCGGAGGGATATATCTTTTGGTACAATCGCCGCTGGTACGACTATACCGGCACGACGCTCGAGGACATGAAGGGCTGGGGCTGGAAGGCCGTTCACCACCCCGATCATGTCGATCGTGTGGTTGAGCGCATTCAGCGCAGTTGGGACACTGGCGAAGAATGGGAAGACGTATTCCCATTGCGCAGCAAGACCGGCGAATATCGCTGGTTTCTCTCCCGCGCGATGCCCGTTCGCAACGACCAGGGCGAGATCCACTGCTGGTTCGGGACAAATACCGATATCACGGAAGAGCGCGAACAGCGCGAACAGATCCGCCTGTTGATGCGCGAAGTCAGCCATCGCAACAAGAACATGCTCTCGATGGTCCAGGCGTTAGCGCGACGAACAGCGCCCGCCGAACATCCAGAATTCGTTCAAAGTTTTGAGGAACGCCTGCGCGCTCTGGCGGCCAATCAGGAATTGCTGGTCGATCGCAAGTGGACGGGCGTGCAAATGGCCGAACTCGCGCGCACACAACTCTATCTCGTCGAGGACCTGGTCGAAAGTCGCGTCGTCATTTCAGGCCCCGATATTCTGATCAAGCCGACGCCCGCCGAAACGATCAGCATGGCACTGCACGAACTGGCGACGAACGCAACGAAATATGGGGCGTTGTCCAACGATGCGGGCAAGGTCGAAATCAGCTGGACGATCGAAGAAGACGCGGATGGCAGAGAGCAATTCACCCTTTCATGGACTGAAAGCGGCGGACCGCTGGTTCAAACGCCCGACCATGAGGGTTTCGGTAGCACTGTCATCAGACGCGTCCCGGCCATCAGCCTGAACGCCGAGGTGGAGAACGACTTCAGACCCGAGGGGCTGGCCTGGTCGATCCGCTGCGACTCTGCGCGGGTACTCGACGACGAATAGGGATCAACGGCTTCCGGGGAATTCCGTCGCCGAAAATCTGACTGCCTCACCGACGGCATCATTGGCCAGCGTGTCTTCCCACATCACCTTGTGACCACGGACAAATGTACCGACTGCCTTGCCGGTCAACTCCATGCCGTCAAATGGTGACCAACCGCAGCGGGACGCAAGCCATTGGGGACCAATGGTCCAGCGCTTCTTCAGATCAACGACGGTGAAATCGGCATCATAGCCCAAGGCAATGCGCCCCTTGCCCACCAGACCGAATATCCGTTGCGGCCCGGCGCTTGTCATTTCGATGAAGCGTTGCAGGGTCAACCGCCCGTTCGCGACATGGTCGAGGAACAGCGGCACGAGCGTCTGCACGCCCGGCATTCCACTCGGCGAAGCAGGATAGCTCTTCGCCTTTTCTTCGATGGTGTGCGGCGCATGATCGGACCCGATAACATCGGGCACGCCGCGGTTGAGCCAATGCCACAACCCTTCCCTGTGCGCCTCGGACCGGATCGGTGGGTTCATCTGCGCATAGGTACCGAGCCGCGGATAGGCGTCTTCACCGGAAAGCGTCAGGTGCTGCGGCGTGACCTCACAGGTCGCCACATCCTTGTTGCGCGCAATATATTCCAGTTCAGCGGGCGTCGTGATGTGAAGGATATGGATGTGGCGCTTGGCCGCGCGGGCGAGCGCGATGATTCTCTTGGTCGCCATCATCGCGCTTTCATCGTCGCGCCAGACGGGATGCGAAGACGGGTCTCCTTCGACGCGCAGATCTTTACGCGCATTCATCCGCGCTTCGTCTTCTGCGTGGATCGCTACGCGGCGCGAGCCCGATGCCAGCACGCGGGCCAGCGCTGCGTCGTCATCGACCAGCAGGCTGCCGGTTGAGGCGCCCATGAAGATCTTCACGCCTGCGGTACCCGGGACACGTTCCAGGTCTTTCAACTCTTCTGCATTTTCAGCGGTCGCGCCGACATAGAAGGCATGGTCGCACCACATGCGATGATGCGCGCGGGACAGCTTGTCGGCGATACGATCGGCCGTGTCCGTATTGGGGTTGGTGTTGGGCATTTCGAAAACAGCGGTAACGCCGCCCAACACAGCCGCGCGGCTGCCCGATTCCAGATCTTCCTTGTGCTCGAGGCCCGGTTCGCGAAAATGCACCTGACTGTCGATCACACCGGGCAGCACGTCGAGTCCGGCACAATCGACCACCTCACCGGCATCGCCAAGATCCGTGCCGATTGCGACGATCTTTCCGCCCGTCACCCCGATATCGGCGGTCCCTGCCCCGCCGGGTGTGTGAACAGTGCCGTTTTTGAGGATGAGATCGAAAGTGCTGGGCATGGTGCTTTGGTCCTTGGCGTGGGCGTGATCACGTCCTACCTAATGCGCATGCCCGATGCCACCCAATATGCCACCACCCTGCAAGATCGCGCGATCATCCGTGTATCGGGCGAGGAAGCCCGCACATTCCTGCAAGGGCTGATCACGCAAGATGCTGTTACGCTGACGCCCGATGCCCCGCGCTGGAGTGGCCTACTGACACCGCAGGGCAAAGCCCTGTTCGATTTCATCCTGTGGGCGGACCGCGACGATATTCTGATCGATTGCGAGGCCGCTCAAGCCGACGCGCTGGCCCGTCGCCTCACTCTGTACCGGCTACGTCGAAAGGTCGTGATCGCGCGCGACGACACAATTGCCGTCCACTGGGCAAAGGATGCCGCCGGAAAACCACTCGACCCGCGATTGCCGGAACTCGGCCACCGCTGGCTGGCCCCACCGGCCAAAGGCGATGCAAGCGCCGCCTTTCGCGCCCACCGACTGTCATTGGGCGTGACAGAGGGTGTTCAGGAAATTGGCAGCGACAAGACGCTATGGCTCGAAGCGAATGCGCAGGAGCTGAACGGTGTGGATTACAAGAAGGGCTGTTATGTCGGGCAGGAAAATACCGCCCGCATGCATTATCGCAGCAAGGTCAATCGCCGTCTGGTCGTGCTTCCGCTCGACCGGTCCGAACCCGCGCGACAGGTGACTGAGATCCCTGACCTGGGCCTCGCGGTCGATCATCGCCGCGTTGAGGATCTGAGCGACATCGATCTGCCTTCCTGGTTGGCACAGGCAATCGGTCAGGAGACGGCGTGAAGCTGTTCGCGCCGTTCGTCGCGCTTGCGCTGCTATTCTCGACGCCAGCCTGTGCGGACACGCAATGGAAGCTCGTCCGCAGCTACCCCCATGATGCCGGAGCGTTCACGCAGGGCCTGCTCTTTCACGATGGCAGCCTGTACGAAAGTACCGGCCAATATGGCGCGTCGAGCATAAGGGAAGTCCGGCTGAAGGATGGCAAGGTGTTGCGGGAGCATGCCCTGCCCGGCGTGTATTTCGGCGAAGGCATGACCTTGTGGAACGACACGCTGCTGACGCTAACATGGCGCAATGGCCTCGGCTTTTGCTGGAGCAGGATCGATTTCGATCAGACCTGCAGCTTTTCCTATGACGGCGAAGGATGGGGTCTCACCCATGACGGCGAGTCACTGATCATGAGCGACGGGACTGCCGACATCCGGTTTCTGAACCCGGAAACCTATGCCGAGCAACGCAGAATCACGGTGACGTGGAATGACCGGCCCGTTTCCCGCCTCAACGAGCTGGAATTTGTGAAGGGCGAAATCCTTGCCAATGTCTGGATGACCGATCGCATCGCACGGATCGACCCGGAAACCGGTAAGGTGATTGACTGGATCGACCTCTCCAAACTGACCCAAAAGGCGCAGCCGTCAAGCTATGACGCTGTCCTGAACGGCATCGCCTATGACGCCAAAGCGGACCGCCTGTTCGTGACCGGCAAATATTGGCCCAAACTGTTCGAGATTGAGCTTAAAACTGGCCCAACACGATAGGTATCCGGATGCCCCGCCCATCGTTCAGTTCATAAACCCAAAATATTAGGAATGAGGTTACTACGGCGCGCTATCATCGGTGACATGAATGAATTGACGGAGGAAACTTCAGTGAAAAAGGCTCTTGTTGCGCTCGTTCTGCTGGCTGGCTTCGGCACATCGGGTTGCGTGGCGTTGCTCGCTGGCGCCGCTGGTGCGGGTGCCGTCGCATGCACCGAAAAGGAAATCGACTGCCCGGTCGACTAACGAAATGGGTACCCGGCCTCTGCGTTTATAAGCCCGTTCAGATCCGGGCCTAAACCCGCATCGGCATCAGCACGTAGAGCGCAGGCGACTTGTCATTTTCACGGATCAGCGTCGGTGCGGCCTGATCGGCAAGGTGCAGCTCCACCAGATCGCCTTCCAGCTGCTGCAGGATATCCAGCAGATAGCGCGCATTGAAACCGATTTCGAAGCCTTCCGATGCATAGTCGCCCGGCACCTCTTCGGCAGCCGTGCCATTTTCCGGGCTGGTGACCGACAGCGTGATCTTGTCCTTGTCGAGCGCCATCTTCACCGCGCGCGTCTTTTCCGTAGCGATCGTGGCGACACGGTCGACGCCGTCCTCGAAACTACGCGGATCGATCTTCAGCAACTTATCGTTGCCGGTCGGAATGACGCGGCTATAGTCGGGGAATGTGCCGTCGATCAGCTTGCTCGTCAGAATGGCATTGCCGATGCTAAACCGGATCTTGCTGGCCGAAAGCGCGATATCGACGCTGCCCTCCACCTCGTCGAGCAGCTTGCGCAGCTCCGCAATGCATTTGCGAGGGACAATGATGTCGGGCATCCCCTCGGCGCCATCGGGCCGGGCAACCGTCACGCGCGCCAGCCTGTGGCCGTCGGTCGCGGCGGCCTTCAGCACCGGCTGCGGGTCTTCCGACACATGGAAGAAAATACCGTTGAGATAATAGCGCGTTTCCTCGGTCGAGATGGCAAAGCGCGTCTTGTCGATGATCTGCTTTAGCGTTTCGGCCGGCAGCGAGAAGTTGGTCGGCAGATCGCCCTCGGCAATAATCGGGAAATCGTCGCGCGGCAGCGTCGAGAGGTTGAAGCGCGCGCGTCCCGCCTGAATCAGCATCTTGCCGTCGGCCGCCTGCATGGACACCTGGCTGCCCTCAGGCAGCTTGCGGGCGATGTCGAACAGGGTGTGCGCCGATATCGTCGTCGACCCCGCTGTTTCAACCTGCGCCTGAACCTGCTCCACCACCTGAAGGTCAAGATCAGTCGCCATCAGGCGGATCGTGCCGTCGGCAGCCGCCTCTATCAGCACGTTGGACAGGATCGGAATGGTATTGCGGCGCTCCACCACCGACTGGACGTGGCTCAAGCTCTTGAGCAGCGTTGCGCGTTCGATGGTTGCCTTCATCCCTGTTCCGTTCCCGCTCTAATTTTCATTCGCACTATTGCCCCCCCGCAAGAATCTCAATGGGAAAGGCTACAATCGGACAATCTTCATTAACGACAATCAACCGCGGAGCAAGCCGAAGCGGTGCCATTATTGCGATAATGCTGTGGTTTTTCCACACGTGCCGCGGCAATGCGCTTGCAAATGTCCCGTTCATGCGCTTTCCCCGGTGGGATGAGATGGATTTGTGTTCTTTCGGCAGTCGCGGCAGCGCTCTGCGTACCAGCGCAGGCGCGCGATTCGCTGGGCGTGTTCGATCAATGGGGCGCGTTTCGCGATGCCAAAGGGCCGCGTTGCTATGCCATTGCCGAGCCCGCAAGAACATCATCAGGGCGAGGCAATCTGCGCGCTTTCGCCGCTGTCGGCACATGGCCGAAAAACGGCGTGCGGGGGCAAGTGCATTTTCACCTGAGCCGCGAACGCGCGGATGGCAGCGCGCTGTGGCTGAGCATTGGGGAGCGCCGTTTCGCACTCATGGCCGGTAAGACCGACGCATGGGCGCAGGAAAAGCGCATGGACGCCGCCATCGTCGCGGCGATGCGGTCCTCGGTCAGGATGAGCGTGGAGGGAAAGGCGAAAAATGGCCGTTCCTTCTATGACATCTATACGCTCAAAGGCGCGGCAACCGCGATGGACGCTGCTGCGCTGGGATGCGCGAAGTGACGCAGCGAACCTAGAAGCGCTTGATCAAACGCCTGACGCTGCTCGGGCCGGAACCGGGTTCCCGCGTACGTTCTGCTCCAACTTCCTTTTCCAGAGCGGCGCGAATCGCCTCAAGCTCGTGCTCGGTCATATGCTCGATGCCGATGAACTGGTTGCGCGCCTTGTCCACCGCACGGATGAGCTCGTCCAGTTTGGCCTGCATGGCGGCAGCGTCGCGGTTCTGACTGTTCTGGATGACGAACACCATCAGGAAGGTGACGATGGTCGTCGAGGTATTCACGATCAGCTGCCACGTGTCGGAATAGTGGAATACCGGGCCGGTCAGCGCCCAGACGACAATCGCGAGGATGGCGATAATGAATGCCCATGGCTGCCCTACGGCTGCGGATACGGCGGTGGAAATGCGGGTGAAGAAACGGTCCATCTTTCGGGCCTCCGGCGGTGCGAACCAAACCGGCGAAAGGGCTGGCGGTTCCGCCGCTGTCATACTATATGCCGCGCCCATGCAAATCCCCGGACATATCGACCCCGTGCCCGTTCCGCGCGCCATCACGCCGCGCGAGGATGGCCGTGTCGACCTGATGGGCCTTTCGCGCGCACAGATCCGCGCGGAGCTGGAAGCGGCTGGCCTCGATGTCAAACAGGCGAAGCTGCGGTCGAAGCAGATTTTCCATTGGCTCTACCATCGCGGCGTCACCGAATTCGATGCCATGACGGACATCGCGAAGGCGCAACGCCCGTTTCTGGCTGAGCGCTTCGTCATCGGTCGCCCGCAAGTGGTCGAGGCACAAGTCAGCACCGACGGCACACGCAAATGGCTGCTCCGTTCCGACGACGGGCAGGATTATGAGATGGTGTTCATCCCCGATGCGGACCGGGGCACATTGTGCGTTTCCAGCCAGGTGGGCTGCACGCTCAACTGCCGATTCTGCCACACCGGCACCATGCGCCTTGTCCGCAACCTGACGCCGGGCGAAATCGTCGGGCAGGTGATGTTGGCGCGCGACGCGCTGGGCGAATGGCCCAAGGGCAATATGGCGGGCTTCGGCGAGGAAGAGGAAAGCGACGACACGCCGCACTATTCGACCGATGGCCGCATGCTGACCAACATCGTGATGATGGGCATGGGCGAGCCGCTTTATAATTTCGACAATGTGCGCGATGCATTGAAGGTCGTGATGGACGGCGACGGGCTGTCGCTGTCGAAGCGCCGCATTACCCTATCGACTAGTGGCGTGGTGCCGATGATGGCGCGCGCGGGCGAAGAGATCGGCGTCAACCTCGCCGTGTCGCTGCATGCGGTGACAAAGGAAATCCGCGACGAGATCGTCCCGCTCAATCGCAAATATGGTATCGAGGAATTGCTGGCAGCCTGCGCCGCCTATCCCGGTGCGAACAATGCACGGCGCATCACGTTCGAATATGTGATGCTGAAGGACAAGAATGACAGCGACGAGGACGCGCGCGAGCTTGTCCGCCTGATCCGCAAATACAAGCTGCCCGCCAAGGTCAATTTGATCCCGTTCAATCCATGGCCGGGCGCGATCTACGACACATCCACGCCAGAGCGCGTGAAGCGTTTTTCCGACATCGTTTTCGAGGCAGGCATTTCAGCGCCGGTGCGTACGCCGCGCGGCCGCGATATTGCAGCGGCCTGCGGCCAGCTTAAAACACAGGCGCAGAAAATGAGCCGGGCGGAACTGGACCGGCTGGCCGAAGAAAAACAGGCCGCGCTTGGCTGACTTACTGGTCGACGGCCTCATCGCTTTGCTGGCCGGAATGGTCGGCGGCGCGATGAACGCACTGGCGGGCGGAGGAACATTCGCCACCCTGCCCGCTCTGATCGCACTCGGCCTGCCCGCCAATATCGCCAACGCGACATCCAATTTCGCGCTGCTGCCGGGCGCTTGCTCCAGCGCATGGGTCTATAGACGCGAGTTGAAACCCCTCGGCGGCGTGCCCATCGGGTGGCTAGCCGTCATAACCTTCTTCAGCGGGCTCGCAGGCGGCATATTACTCGTCGCCACGCCGACCGAGACATTCGACATCATCATCCCATGGCTTTTGTTGTTTGCGTTCGTGGTGATGCTGTTCGGTGCGAAGGCCAGCCAATGGTTACGCGCACGGATAACAATCGGCGTGCCAACGCTGATAGTGGCTCAAATGCTACTCGGCACTTATGGGGGATATTTCGGCGGCGGAGTCGGCCTTGTCACCACGGCGCTTTATGGCTTGCTGGCCGGCATCACTATTCGCGAGATGTTCGCACCGCGCACGCTGATGCTGATGATCGCCAATTTCGCGGCGGCTTTCATCTTCCTGTGGTTCGACATGATCGACTGGCGGCTTTGCCTTCCCATGCTCGTAGGTGCGGCCCTAGGCGGCTGGCTTGGCGCGCATGTCGGCAAAAAGCTGCCACTGCCGATCGTCAGAGCGTGGACATTGGCCGTGACGGCGGCGACAACGGCTGTCTTTTTCAGCAGGGCCTATTTTTAAGCGCTGCCGCGACTTAAGGCTTGGCGCTTAGCGCCTTGCTGACCTCGGCCATGCAGGTCTTGGCGTTCACCTCTTTCAACATGGCGGCCGCTTCCTGCGAATGGGTGCTGACCAGCGGGGCGATCGCCTGATTGGGGTGCCGTGTGGCGATCTTGCCGCCATAATAGGACACCGCGAGGCCAAGCTCGCTCTCCAGCTTGTCGGGCAGCTTTCCTTTCGCCTTCATGTCCCGGGCGGTCAGGCTGATGCCCATGAAACAGGCCATGTCATGCTTGTCGGCCGCGCTGAGCGCCGAGGCTGCGGGGGCAGGTGCGGCAAGGAAAGCCGCGCTCGCAAGCGCCGCAGTGAAAAATGCATAACGAATCATGTGCTGCCTTTGGATTGATTTCTGGGTGGCTGGTGCGTCAGGCTGCCTTTTGCAGCTCCAGCTCCATGCGATCCCAGATTTCGACCAGCGCCGCAACCAGATCGCGCATCATTTCTTCGGTATGTGCAGGACCTGGGGTAAACCGCAGCCGCTCCGTTCCGCGCGGGACGGTCGGGTAATTGATCGGCTGCACATAGACGCCATATTCGGCAAGCAATATGTCGCTGATCTTCTTGGCTTTCACGGGGTCGCCAACCATCAGCGGCACGATATGCGTGACCGACGGCATGACCGGAAGGCCCGCTTCAGCCATCAGGTGCTTCAGCGTTGCGGCAGACGCCTGCTGCCCATCCCGCTCCTCGCTCGACTGTTTGAGGTGCCGGACGCTCGCCAGCACGCCCGCGACCAGAACCGGCGAAAGCGATGTCGTGAAGATGAAGCCGGGCGCATAGCTGCGAATGCAATCGACAATCATCTGGTCGGCGGTGATATAGCCGCCCATGACGCCGAACGCCTTGCCAAGCGTACCTTCGATCACGGTAACGCGGTTCGCGACATCGTCGCGTTCGGTGATCCCGCCGCCACGAGCGCCATACATCCCGACCGCATGCACTTCGTCGCAATAGGTAAGTGCATTGAACTCATCGGCGAGATCGCAAATCTCGGCGATCGGCGCAACGTCGCCATCCATCGAATAGACGCTTTCGAATGCGATCAGCTTGGGCGTATCGACATCCTCCGCCGCCAGCAATTCGCGCAGATGCGCCAGATCATTGTGACGGAACACGCGCTTTTCGCAGCCCGAATTGCGGATGCCCGCGATCATGCTGGCATGGTTCAATTCGTCGGAAAAGATGATGCAGCCCGGCAGCAGCTTGGCGAGCGTTGACAGCGTCGCCTCGTTCGAAACATAGCCGCTGGTGAACAGAAGTGCGGCTTCCTTACCGTGCAAGTCCGCCAATTCCCATTCTAAATCAACATGATAGTGGGTGTTTCCACCGATATTGCGCGTACCGCCGGAGCCCGCTCCAACATCGTGCAGCGCCTCTTCCATCGCAGCGACCACCTTGGGATGCTGCCCCATGGCAAGGTAATCGTTCGAACACCAGACGGTGATCGGCTTCGGCCCGTTATGCCCGTGAAAACAACGCGCGTTGGGAAACGCACCCTTGTTGCGCAGGATATCGATAAACACCCGATAGCGGCCTTCTTCATGAAGACGCTCGATCGCTTGGCTAAAAATATGTTTATAGTTCGTCATACTTCGCGCTGCTGCCCCAAATTGCCGCAAGTCGCCCCCGAGGGCCGCCCTTTAACGCGGGCGAGGCGCTATGGCCAGCGATAATGGCTCGCAACTACTGGTAATATAGGTCAAAGCGCCTTGATCTGGAACAAATTAAAAGTTTCTAGCGCCGGTGCGAGCGCTGATATGTCCGCGCTCCTGCTGGTGAAGACCGCGATTCCCGGCGGACTCCGCTCGGGCCACTGCATATCCCCGTTCAGAAAGGCAATACGCCGGGCGATGCCATCGCCACCATGTAGAAACGCCAATGGACCGATGCCCAACGCAGCTGCAGCCTCGGCGAGCTCTTGCTGCACCAGTGGAAAATGGGTGCAGGCAAGCACGACGCTGTCCATCCGGTCGCCGCCCGATTGCTCGACAAGACCCAGAAGAGCAGTTTTCGCCACCTCTGCGTCGAGCGGCTGCCCGCGCAATTTCGCTTCGGCCAGCGCGACGAGTGCCGCACTGCCGTGGCGCAGGATCGTGCAATCCGCGCCATGTTCAGCGGCCAGCCGGTCGACATAGGGCTGGCGCACCGTGGCATCGGTGCCCAACACACCGATCACACGCGTTTTGGAGGAAAGCGCCGCAGGCTTGATCGCGGGCACAGTACCCACGACCGGGATATCGAGGGCCGCGCGCACAGCAGCCAGAGCGATGGTCGATGCCGTGTTGCACGCGATCACGGCGATACGCGGGCGGTAGCGCTCCACCAGCCGCCCCAGCAAGGCGGGGACGCGCGCAGCAATTTCGGCCTCGCTCTTCGTGCCATAGGGATAGCCTGCGCTATCGGCCGCATAAACGACCGGCATGTGCGGGATCAGCCTCTGCGCAGGTTCGAGAATCGAGAGGCCACCGACCCCTGAATCGAAGAAAAGAACGGGGGCATCCGGCTGGCAGTCGGCAAAACTCACTGTCATGGCCGCTTGTCTCTGTGTAGAAGGGTGCGAAGTCAAGCGCTGGTGGTTAGTGATGGCGTAACGACTGAGCGTTCGGCTACGAATACCGTCTGGATTTGTAAAATTGGGGAGCGACCATGGCATCCACCCATAGCCCGGATATTTACCGCCACAGGCTGCCGACGCGGCTGTGGCACTGGATCAATGCCCTCTGCATCTATGTGCTGTTCACCAGCGGGCTCGGCATATTCAACGCCCATCCGCGCCTTTATTGGGGCGAATATGGCGCCAATCTCGATATGGCCTGGCTGGAGCTGTCGCGCTTTCCCGGCTGGCTGACATTGCCCGAGCAATACAGCCTCGCCATGTCGCGCCACTGGCATTTGTTCACAGCGCCAATTTTCGCCTTTTCGCTCCTCTTCTATATGCTGTGGAGCCTGTTCGCGGGCCATATTCGCCGCGACCTGTCGTTCAGAAAGGGCGAACTCGCGCCCTCCCATATCTGGCAGGACATAAAGGATCACGCGCGGCTTAAGTTTCCAACCGGCGAGGCCGCCGCGCGCTATAATGTCCTGCAGAAAAGTTCCTATATAAAGGTAATCTTCCTGTTCCTGCCGATCATCATCCTGACCGGCCTCGCTATGTCACCCGGTATGGACGCGGCTTGGCCCTGGCTGACGCAGATGTGGGGCGGCAGGCAGTCGGCGCGGTCGATCCATTTCATCGCAGCATGGGTCCTTGCAGCGTTTTTTCTAGTCCATATCGCGATGGTGCTGCTTGCCGGGCCGGTCAATGAAATCCGCAGCATGATCACGGGGTGGTTCACGCCGCCGCAACAGAAGGAAGAGCAGGCATGAGCCTTATCCTGACGCGCCGCGCGCTGGTGGCTGGACTGGGTGTGTCGGCCACCGGGCTACTGACCGGCTGCGACAAACTGGCCGAGCATAAGGGCGTTCGCGACGCCTTGTTCTCCGCTGAGAATTTTCACCAATGGGCGCAGCGCAGCCTGATGAGCCGCGACACGCTCGCCCGCGAATATCGCCCGGATCAGGTCTCCCCGATTTTTCGGTCCAACGGGACGCGCAACCCCAATACCGACGAATATAAAAGCTGGTGGCGAGAGGATTTCGCCAACTGGCGGTTGCAGATTGATGGGCTGGTCGAACGACCGCTCGCCGTCTCACTGGCGCAGTTGCGACAGATGCCCGCGCGCGAACAGATTACGCGACATGACTGCGTTGAGGGCTGGAGCGCCATCGGCAAGTGGCGCGGGGTGCCGCTTTCATCATTGCTGAAGGCAGCAGGGCTGAGCGACCGCGCACGCTATCTCGTCTTTCACTGCGCCGATACGATGGGCGGCGGTGCCCCCTATTATGAGAGCATCGACATGGTCGACGCGTTCCATGCGCAGACCATCCTCGCCTATGCCCTCAACGACCGACCTCTTAGCGTCGCCAATGGCGCGCCCTTGCGCCTGCGCGTTGAGCGGCAGCTTGGATATAAACAGGCGAAGTATCTCAAACGCATTGAAGCGGTGGAAAAAATCGCCACAGTGTACGGCGGCCATGGTGGCTTTTGGGAGGACCGCGCCGGATATGATTGGTACGCAGGCATTTAATGCACAGATGACGCAAAGGCGCACCACATCATGGCGCTGATAGACATATTTCTCAGCCGCATCATCACCGACGGTACGCTGACGCTTGTGCGCACGGACGGATCCAGCCGGACATTCGGGTCCCCCCACCCCGATTTCCCCAATGTCACGATGCGCCTCGTCGATCCGAAGGCCGGGCGCGATATCGTACTGCACCCGCGACTTGGTTTTACAGAGGCCTATATGGATGGCCGCCTGACCATCGATGATGATGACATCATGGGGCTGGTGGCGCTCGTCAGGAGCAACAACCCTTGGGAGTCCCAAAAGAACATCGGGAAAGCCGGCCCTTTGCGCAAAACCGTCAAGGCTGCGACGAAGCGGCTGAAGCAGGCCAATGTCAGGGCAGCATCAAAGGCGAATGTCGCCCATCATTATGACCTGTCAGGCGCGCTCTACGATCTGTTTCTCGACAAGGACCGACAATATAGCTGCGCCTATTGGGATCAGCCCGACGGCTTGCGGGGCGACGGGCTGGATCAGGCGCAGGAAGACAAGAAGGCCCATATCGCCGCCAAGCTTGCGCTCAAGCCGGGCATGAAAGTTCTCGACATCGGGTGCGGCTGGGGTGGCATGGCGCTTTACCTCCACCGCAAATGCGGGGTCGATGTGACGGGCATCACCCTGTCGGAAGAGCAGCTGGAAGTTGCGCGCAAGCGTGCGGCCGATGCGGGCGTCGCCGACCATGTGCGGTTCGAGCTGATCGACTATCGCGACATGACGGGAACGTTCGACCGGATCGTTTCGGTCGGCATGTTCGAGCATGTCGGCGTGCCTTATTTCCGCGAATTTTTCCGCTGCTGCCACAATCTGCTGTCCGAGGATGGCGTGATGCTGCTGCACACGATCGGGCGTATGGGCGGACCGGGAACGACCGACGCGTTTACGCGCAAATATATCTTCCCGGGAGGCTATATCCCAGCGCTGAGCGAAATATTGAAGGGCAGCGAACCCAACCGCCTGATGGTAACGGATGTCGAAGCGCTGCGTCTGCATTATGCGATGACGACGCGGGCCTGGTATGAGCGCTGCCGGGCGAACCGTGCGGAGATAGAAAAGCTTTACGACGCCAAGTTCTTTCGCATGTGGACGCTGTATCTGGCGGGTGCAACCGCCGCGTTCGAACATGGCGGCATGCTGATCTATCAGGTGCAATATGCGCGCAACCGGCGGACGTTACCGATCACGCGCGATTATATGGCAAAAGCGGAGGCGCGGTTAAGCGCCTCCGGTTGATACGCCCGTATCGGTTGATCAGGAAGATTTGCCGGCTTTCCAGTCAGCCTTCTTCGCCTTCCAATAATCCATTCGCTCCTGCGAGGTTATGGTGCCGTTTTTGTCGGCATCGACCTTGTCGAAATGGGTCATGGCGGCGGTTTTGGCCTCGGCCATCGTGACCTTGCCGTCATTGTTGGCATCGGCCATGTCAAACATCTTGCCGCCCATCTTCATGCCATGATGACCGCGATGCCCCATCTTGCGATGGCCATCCCTGTCACCGCCACCGTCACGCATTGCCATTTTCATCTTGCCACCACGATCAGCATGCGCGGTGTCGAATTCGGCTCGGCTGATCGAACCGTTGCCGTCCGCATCCATTTTCTTGAAATGCGCGTCCATGCGCTCGGCGCGCTTGGCGGCACGCTGGGCCTTGATCTCTTCCTTTGTAATCGCGCCATCCTTGTCGGTATCGACCATCGCGAAGCGCTCCTTGAGCTTTGCCTCGACATCGGCCTTGGTCATGTCGGCCATCATCATCTTGTGGCCACCGTCGCCTTCATGATGCGCGGCAATGGCCGGCACGGCGATGGCGGCCAGAGCGGCGCTCGCGATCAGAACTGCTTTATTCATTTCATGCTCCTTGAGAAACTCTTCGACCTGAAACGCTGATATCGCAGCAGCCATGCACCAAAGATGAACAATTGCAGCAGCCGAAATTCAGAAAAGCATGGCGCGCGTTAACCAAATATGTCAGTCGTGTCCGGATGAGCGAGCGGCCTGACGCAATGACAAAAGCAAAGGCGACGTCCAGAGGACGCGGGCGCCCCCGTCAGTTCGACATCAGTCAGGCGCAAGACGCGGCGGCACTCCTGTTCCGCGCGCGCGGCTTTGATCGCGTGACGCTCAATGACCTGACCGCCGTGATGGGGATCAACCCGCCGAGCTTTTATGCGGCATTCGGCAACAAGGCGTTGCTGTTCGTTCGAATCGCGGACGCCTATACCGCTGAATGGCTGAACGAAGTGCGCGGCGCGTTCGATGATGAAGAATCGCTCGCGGACGCGCTTGAGGCGATATTGCTGTTGTCCGCTCGCCGCTTCGCATGGCGGAATAACGGCTCAGGCGCATCCTGGGGCGGCTGTATGATTTTGGAGGCAGCGAACAATTGCAGCGACGCCGCCGTCATCGCGCATCTGCGAAAGGCGCGCCTTGCCATTGCAGCGGCGCTCTATCGCGGCATCGCCCGCGCGGCACCAGACCGGGTCGTGGACGTTACAGACCATGTAATGATGCTGTTCGCCGGGCTGTCCGCCATTGGCAGGGACGGCACCTCTGCTGAGCGCCTCGCCGTGGTTGCCCGGCAGGCAGCACGTTCGCTCATGGTCGACGGGGCGATGGCTTAACTCCCCACATGGACGCATTGCTGACCTCGACCGCGCTCGTTGCGCTTGCCGAAATGGGCGACAAGACGCAACTTCTTGCGATCCTTCTGGCAACGCGATTCCGCAAGCCCCTCCCTATCGTCGCAGGCATATTCGCCGCGACGATCCTAAATCATTTTCTCGCGGCATTGCTGGGCCATGGTGTGGCGGGACTGCTGGACAGCCTCGCCTTCCGCATTGCCGTCGCGCTGGGCTTTGTCGCGATGGGCGTGTGGACGCTGATCCCCGACAAAATGGATGACGACGAGTTGCGCTCGCATGGCCGCATGGGCGTATTCCTGACGACCGCAATCGCTTTTTTCCTCGTGGAGATCGGCGACAAAACCCAGATAGCCACCATTGCGCTGGGGGCGCAATTCGGCCGCAGCATAGCCGATGTTGCGATGGTGACGCTCGGCACGACGCTGGGCATGATGATCGCCAATGTCCCCGCGGTTTATCTGGGCGACCTGCTGATCCAGAAGATTCCGCTGGCGCTGATGCGGTCGCTCGCCGCGATCAGCTTCATCATTCTTGGCCTGTGGATGCTGGGCAGCGTGCTGGGCGCGTGGTGAAGCTGTTGCGATTCGCAACCATCGCTGATAGGCGCGCCCACGATTATCATTCAGTTCGAAAGTTCAGCCGATGTCAGAGAAGATCAACAAAGTAGTCCTCGCCTTTTCGGGCGGCCTCGACACCAGCGTGATACTGAAATGGCTGCAAAGCGAATATCAGTGCGAAGTGGTGACGTTCACCGCCGATCTGGGTCAGGGTGAAGAACTGGAACCCGCGCGCGCCAAGGCGAAGCTGATGGGCGTCAAGGACGAACATATCTTCATCGACGACCTGCGCGAGGAGTTCGTGCGCGACTATGTGTTCCCGATGATGCGCGCCAATGCGCATTATGAGGGATGGTATCTGCTCGGCACATCCATCGCACGCCCGCTGATCGCCAAGCGGCAGATCGAGATCGCCAAGCAGGTCGGCGCCGACGCCGTTTCCCATGGGGCGACGGGCAAGGGCAATGACCAGGTTCGGTTCGAGCTGGGCTATTATGCGCTGCAACCCGACATCAAGGTGATTGCGCCGTGGCGCGAATGGGATCTGACCAGCCGCACGAAGCTGATCGAATTTGCCGAGCAGCACCAGATCCCGATCCCGCGCGACAAGCGGGGCGAGGCCCCCTTCTCCACCGACGCGAACATGTTGCACACCTCGTCTGAGGGTAAAGTGCTGGAAGATCCGTGGGAGGAAACGCCCGATTTCGTCTATTCGCGCACGGTCAATCCGGAAGATGCGCCGGATCAGCCGGAATATATCACGATCGATTTCGAACGGGGCAATGGTGTCGCCATCAACGGCGCGGCCCTGTCACCGGCGACGCTGCTCGAAACGCTGAACGAATATGGCCGCAAGCACGGCATCGGACGGCTGGATCTGGTCGAAAACCGCTTCGTCGGCATGAAGTCGCGCGGGATGTACGAGACACCGGGAGGCACCATCTATGCCGCCGCCCATCGCGGCATCGAGCAGATCACGCTGGATCGCGGCGCGGCCCATCTGAAAGATGAGTTGATGCCGAAATATGCCGAGCTGATCTACAACGGCTTCTGGTTCAGCCCCGAACGCGAAATGCTACAGGCGGCCATCAACCATAGTCAGGAAAAGGTGAGCGGCACGGTTCGCCTGAAGCTGTACAAAGGCAGCGTCAACATCGTCGGGCGCAAGTCACCCAACAGCCTTTACAGCGAGAAGGTCGTGACGTTCGAGGATGACGCAGGCGCCTATGACCAGCGTGACGCCGCAGGCTTTATCAAGCTGAACGCCCTGCGCCTCCGACTTTTAGGCCGCCGCGACGGTTAATCAGTTTTCGGTTGAAACTGTCGATTTCTGGTTTTCTTGCGCAACCGGGCTGCCCTGCGTGCCATCCGTGACAGGCTGCGACATTTCAATGGATGAGCTGGCTGGCTCTGCCGTACTGATGCCGCCGGCACCATTGTCCGATGTCAACGCGCCCGACACCCAGACAATGGTCATGATGCCGGCCGCAAGGAAAAGCGAAATACCCAATATATAGCGGACAATATGCGGCGTCTCTCCGCCCCGTGCGCGATCCGTTGTCTCGTGAATTTCCTGTGCCATCTTTATCTCCTGTTCCGTGATTAACGATGCTGGGGCTGGCCTGTTCCCGGTCGCTGAAGTTTCACTCGATGATAGTGAATTCTGCGCTATGACATCGGTATGACCGATATTCCGACCAGCGAAGCCGACCGAGGAATACCCTGTCCCCGCTCCGCCGTAAGCCACGGCGTCGGCTTGTGCGGACTTGCCGGGCTTGCGATCTGGACATGGTTTGCGTGGGGAAACGGCATGGACGGCCCGCATGCGGGGATCGTCGCTGTGCTGACGTGCGGCGTGCCGATGCTGCTTTGGTCCCTGCTGATCGACAAGGTACATCGCAACCCTTCCACCGGCATCGACTGGTCCGGGGGTTTGCGCGCGCGGCGGGAGGCACTCGACATATCCATCGTGAAGCTGGCGGGCCTATGGGCAACCTGGGCGGCCATCGGCCTGTTCTACGCGACCGCCCGCTGGTATTGGGAGGGCGGCTATTCTCAGGCGATGCAGCTGCTCAGCTGGGCGGCAATCCCGCTCGTCCTGCTGTCGATCCCCTATGTGATATGGCTCGACCAGCGACTGATCGAACCGAAAGACGGCGCCTATGCCTTTGGCCAGTGGGTTATCGGCGGCGCGGCGGGCGCTCCGGCCGAGGGCGCGCTTGCCAACCATCTGCGCAGCTGGGGCGTGAAAGCATTCTTCCTCGCCTTCATGCTATCCATAACGCCTGCAAATTTTTCCAATGTCATCGGCTGGCGCATGGGCGACCCGTTGGCTGGCCCGGTGCCGTTCGCCAATTTCCTGATTGCGCTTCTGTTCATGATCGACGTCGCGTTCGCGACGATCGGCTATATTTTGACGATGAGGCCGCTCGACGCGCATATTCGCTCTGCCAACCCGCATATGACGGGGTGGGTCGCGGCGCTGATCTGTTACCCGCCATTCGTTCTGATGGGTGGCGGTGGCCCACTCGATTATCATCACGGGACGGCGGAATGGAGCAGCTGGTTCGCGGGCAACCAGGTGATGCTCTGGATCTGGGGCAGCATGCTGGTGGCGCTCACCGCGATGTACGCCTGGGCGACGGTCGCATTTGGTTTGCGATTTTCCAACCTTACGCATCGCGGCATCATTACCCACGGCCCCTATCGCCTGACGCGGCACCCCGCTTATCTTGCGAAAAACCTGTTCTGGTGGCTGTCCGTCATGCCCTTTCTATCCACCAGCGGAAGCGGGATAGATGTCGCACGCAACTGTGCGCTGCTGGCGATCACCTCAGCGGTCTATTACTGGCGTGCGCGCACCGAAGAGCAGCATCTCGCCGAAGATCCCGACTATCACGCCTATCATGATTGGATGGAACGGCACGCTCCTGTTCCCTGCCTCCTGTCGAAACTGCGCGGCAAAAGCCGCAGCCCGATCAGCGCGGCGGGCGCTATTCACCCAAAAAAGCGTTGATGCGCGCGGCCAGCGCAAAGTCCCGCTCGGACACGCCATCGGCATCGTGCGTCGTCAGGCGGATAGTTATGCGGTTGTAGACGTTGCTCCATTCCGGGTGATGATCGGCCTGCTCAGCGGCGATCGCGATCCGCGTCATCAGGGCGAACGCCTCGGAAAAATCCTTCAGCTTGATTTCACGAACCAATGCTTCGCCTTGGGTATCGTAGCGCCAGCCGGGAATTTCCCCGATCCGCGATGCAACCGCATCGGCACTAATTCTCGTAACCATGACTCTCTCCGACAGATCCGTAGCTCACCCGTTATCCAAACTTCGGGCGCAGCGTAAAGGGTTGTTGCGTCGCGCGAAGTTTCGGGCTAGCAGCGCCCAACTTGCGCGCAAGACCTTAGAGGCCCGATGGCGGAGTGGTGACGCAGCGGACTGCAAATCCGTATACGCCGGTTCGATTCCGGCTCGGGCCTCCACGCATATTTCAGCAAAATCGACTGACGGAATTAGTAGCGCGAAAGCGGCCCAATTCGGGCAATTTCTACTCCCAATATAACGACATATCCGTCTCTGCAGAGACTGAAAAGCCCGAAAATTCACCCCAAATTCGCCATTGTCTCTGCGGCTATTTCTGCAGCGACGGTTTTGAAATTTGCGCCTGTCAGAGTTTAAGGTGCAAACGTCGCCATTCCCGTTTCTGGCGTTTTAAACGTGAATTCTCCCAAAAATGGCATGTTCGAACGGGTTCGCGCATAGCTGAACCCCAGCAAATGCGTGGGTGTGGGGTTTGATTTCCCGTGACATGGAAACGGGAATTAAATGACATCAAAACGGGAGTTAAACGGGAAAGTTCGTTTTGTAATCGTGAAGTAATGGTGCGGCATATGTGGTGATGAGTATTTGATAATTGCGTGACATACACTTGGATATGGGGTTGTGTATAAGTGTATGTCATTGATAATGTTGTATTTTATGTGAAATACTGTTTGATGATTTCTTGTGGCGCTGATATGTGTCCATGCCTTCGTTTCCTCATGGATCATCGTCATGAATGCAGGTGAGCCCGTCATCAGAAAACGTCCCCGTCCCGAAGGGGCGGTGGGCGCGTCGCCTGCGCTGCGCAATCTTCCGGTTGAGCAGGTACGGCCCGAGCAGGACTATGTGCCGGTCGATGCCCTTAAGCTGCCGCGACGCCAGGTCCGTCGTCATAACAAAAAGCAGATCGATCTGATCGCCGATAATCTGAAGACCTTCGGCCAGATCAAGCCGATCGTCATCGATGCGCAAGGCGTGATCGTTGCCGGGGTTGCGGTCTATGAAGCGCTGCGCGCGCTGGGCGTGGCCGAGGTTCAGGTCGTGCGGGTCGAGCATCTCAGTCCCGAAATGCTCGAGCTTTATGCCATCGCGGACAACAAGCTTGCCGAGTTGAGCAGTTTTGATCCCGAGGTGCTGGTCGACATCTTTAAGGACTTTGAGGATTTGGATTTCGATCTGGGCCTGACCGGCCTCGAGCCTTTTGAAATCGATAATATCTTTGCCGAGACTGCCGGGGAAGAAGTGGATGAGCCTGAAGATATTCCCGATGCACCCGCTGTACCCGTCTCCAGTCTGGGTGATATGTACAGGTTGGGAGACCATCTTTTGCTGTGCGGCAATGCGCTCGAACGGGAGAGTTATGTTGCGCTGATGGGTGACGAGCGCGCCACCATGATCGTGACGGACAGCCCATATGACGTTAAAATCCGTGGCAATGTAAGCGGCCTTGGCAAGGTCAAGCATGACGATTTCATCATGGGTTCGGGTGAGCTTGGCCGCGACGGGTTTATCGCGTTTCTCAAGACCAGTTTCACGCATATGGTCGAGTACAGCATCGATGGCTCGATTCACTTCGCCTGCATGGACTGGCGTCATGTCTATGAAATGATGGTTGCCGGTGAGGCCTGCTATTCGCAGCTCAAGAATATATTGGTGTGGAACAAGGGATCGGGTGCGATGGGCTCCTTTTATCGGAGCCAGCATGAGTTCATCTTTTCCTGGAAGAAGGGCGAGGAACCGCACATCAATAATTTCGGGCTGGGGGGCAACGGGCGCCGCACCCGTACCAATGTCATCACCATGCCCGGCGCGAGCAGCTTCTCGCGCACGCGTCAGGAAGATCTTGCAGCCCACAGCACCGTCAAGCCCACGCGCCTCTTTGCCGATCTGATCCTCGACGTGTCGCGTCGCGGCGATATCGTGCTTGATCCCTTCTGCGGCTCGGGCACGACTTTGCTCGCGGCCGAGCGTACCGGTCGCAAGGCCCGCTGCATCGAACTCGATCCGAAATATGTCGATGTGGCAATCGAGCGCTGGCAGTCCGCGACGGGCCGCCAGGCAATCCATGTCCAGTCCGGACTGACATTTGAGGCATTCGCGCAGGCGGCAACCTCCCAGCATGAAGGAGAAGCGCCGTGAGTAGCTCACATTCCAGCAAGACCGTCACCATCCGTAAACGCTCAAGGCCGGCGCAGTCAGCGCCGGCTGAATCTGTTCCGCCAATCACCGGTATAGCCAAGGCGAAGAAGGAAAAAGTGCCGAAGGGAACAGAAAGCATGACGCGCACGGCACATGCCGCACCAGATCGCCGCGATGATGATATCGCGCCTGACTATGATGTGGGCTATGGCAAGCCGCCGCTTGCGAGCCGCTTTACCAGCGAGAACCAGCCCAAGGGACGCGGGCGCAAACGCAAGCCGACCTCGATCAGGGAAGTAGAGCTGAAGCTGCTCAATGCCCGCTATCGTCAGATCGAAAAAGGCAGGGTCGTCACGCTCAATGGTTATGAGATGCTGGGGCGGGCACGGCTCAAACTGGCATTGAATGGAAATCTTCGTGCGATGAAGGAGGTCATTCTCAATACCCTGCCGACGCCCGAAGAACTTGACGAGATCGAGCAGGGCCGCCCGCTTACCCCGCAGGAAGTCGATGCCTGGAGAAAAATGATAGCGATCGCACGCGGTCAGGGAGGTGATAATGACGACTAGTCCTTCTCCTAATGAACAGCGGGCCATCATGGATGGGCTGGCGCGCGCACACTTCTATCCCTTCGTTCTGATGATGGTGCCGGTGGTATTGGGCAGCCGGCCCTATAGTGAGAATAATCATGTCGAGGCACTGTGCGTGCAGCTCGAAGCGGCCTTGGGCGATGGTCCGCGGTCCCTGCTCGTCAATCTGCCGCCGCGCTATCTGAAGTCGATCACCATATCGGTCCTCTATTGCGCTTGGCTGATCGGGCTCGACCCCTCGTTCAAGATCATCGTTGCGACCTATGGCGTGACCCTGAGTGATGAACATAGCCGGATGTTCCGCCGAGTGGTGCGCTCGGCCATCTATCGCCGCCTCTTTCCCAGAGTGCGCTGGGACACCGACAGCATCGACAATATGGTCACGACAAAAGGCGGCGGGCGCAGGACGGTGTCGATCGGCAGTGCCGTGACGGGTATCGGCGCCGATCTCATCATCGTCGATGACCTCATCAAGACGCAGGACATATATTCCGAAGCGCGCCGCACAGAACAGAAACGCTATGTCGATGAAACGCTCTACTCCCGTTTCGACAATAAGGAAGACGCCATTTTCATCGTCGTACAGCAGCGGCTCCATGAAGATGATGTGATCCAGCATCTTTATGAGAAGGGAAACTGGCACCTTGTCTCGATGCCTGCAATCGCGACAGAGCCACAGTCCTTTCCGCTGATGAACGGGCGCAGCTTCGATCGCGAGGTTGGCGATGTTCTCGCACCCCAGTTTGAGAGCCGTGAGACACTTGCGGAAACAGAACGCAACATGACCTCGCGCGTATTCAGTGCGCAATATCAGCAGAACCCGATCCCGCAAGGGGGCGATGTTATCAAACCCGAATGGTTCGAAACAGCCGAGCAGATCTGGTTTCGAGAGGATTATGACTATGCCGTGCAGAGCTGGGACACCGCATCGAGCGTTGAACCGGGCAGCGCCTTTTCTGTATGCATGACCTTTGGCCTTGATGAAGGGCGCTGGCATGTCCTCGATATCTGGCGGGAGCGCGTCAGTATGCCTGATCTCGTTAAGGCCGCCAAGGAGCTTTACCGCGAATGGTTGCCCACCAAGCTCTTGATCGAGAACAAGAGCAGCGGGATCGGTCTCATTCAGATGCTGCGCGAGGACGACAAGTTTAAGGGCCGCCGCAAGATCAACGAGATCAATCCCGGCGTTGCGACGGAGGATCGCATGATCGCTCATACTCCCTTATTGGAAAATGGGCTGGTTCTTGTTCCGGAGGACGCTGGTTGGCTTGCTGCCTTCACCCATGAATGCATGGCGTTCCCCAATGGCCGTTACATGGATCAGGTCGATGCATTGAGCCAGTTCCTTGAATGGACGACAACCCGTGAGGCAAAGAAGATCATCACGCCGCCGGCCAAGCGCATCTGGCCCGATCCCTACCGCAAAACACAACGCAATTACTGGGAACGTAAAATGGGCCTGTGATGTGGCTTATGATGGGCGGTCAATATCCGACCTCCTCTTCGCTGATCCAGAGGCGGCTATTGCGTGAGGTCACAGCGATGAAGATGGCGGTGCCGCCATTGGTGAAGCGGACCTCCTTGCGCGCTGTGGGTGCCGAGACGACACTGCCGCGCGCCAAGTCCCGGCATTTGGCCTGATCCTGCAGCGCCATGCTCTCCGCAAACTTCTGCTCGTCCATCGCCCTGAGTGATCTTGCCCATGTTATGATGTCGGCGCAGGCAAGCGCATCGCGGGTGACGCGGCCTTGGCCTGCCGCTTTGACCTGCGGAGCGAATAGGCCGACAAACTTGCGCTCCCAATAATCGGTGCGCTCGGAGCTATAACCGCTCTGGCGCTGATAGGCGTTGGCAAGCGTCAGCAGATCGCCCGGAACCATGCCCAGTTCCTTCGCCAGCGCAGGTCCTGAGCGCGCTTCCAGCAACCGCACCTTGCCCTTCCAGTTGGCATAGTCAGTGCCGGGCAGATAGCCCAATACATGAAAGTTGGGTTCATAACGAAAGCTCTGCAGTTCGGCATAGAGTCGCTTCATCTTGCGGGCTGCTGGTGAGAGCTTGGTGGGCGCTTCCTTTTTTACAACGATGTCGCCAAGCGGGAGGTCGCGTACAAAGGCTGGCTCGGGGGGCGCTGCCTGTGAGGGCTTCGGTTCTACGATTGAGGCAGGCGTGGGCGCGGGAGCTGACACTACCACATCCTTCTTCGGCACTTCGCTCTCAAACCCCAACAGGCTCGCCAGGCCCGCCATCCAGAGCGAGAAGAGGATCATGCCGGGGAAGAACAGCAGGACCGCAAGCCCCCGTGCCTTCCAGCTATAGCCGCTGCGAAAGGCAAGCCATGTAAACAAGAGCGGGCACAGCAAGATCGCCGCGATCAATCTGCCCCCCAGCATCCGTTCTTCTCCTATCGCACCTGTCATATCGATCCTCATTGCATGCTATCAGTGACATACCCAATGCTCGCGCACGCGGACAAGTCAAGTCGGCTATTTAAGTCGATTGTCACCGATCGTCTGTAGATCGATCGTCGACACGGGTGTTCATGGGCCACATGGACATTCGCCAGCGCCTCTCCGCCAATCTGCGCCGCCTGCGTCGTGAGAAGGGCTGGAGCCAGGAGGACTATGCCGACAGGGCCGGTATCCATCGCACCTATGTCAGCGACATTGAGCGTGGCGCCCGCAATCCCACCATCACCGTCGTCGAGAAGCTCGCAAAGCCGTTCGGGGTGAAGGCTGGCGATTTACACGACTGACGATCGGTCAGGTAGCGGCAGCGATTGCCGTGGTCTTGCGTCGGCGCAGAGCAGCGCCGGTTGCGCCGATCCCCATGATCATCAGTGCCCAGGTCGCAGGTTCGGGAACAGCGCCTGCCTTCAATGACGTAATGGTGAAATCAACCGGGCGCTCAAGCCCATGCATCGTAAATTCATAGAAGAAGGGATAGGCACCCCCTTCTGCCCAGCCTCCAGCCACCGGATCCTGAAACTCGCCCTTGGTGGTGATGGTGAAGACCTTTACCTTCTGGTGGTTGAAGGAACCACCAGCAGCCACATCGCCATTATCCTGATTATAGAGAACGCCATTCTCGTCATAATAATCCAGGTAAACCTGACCGATGCCGAGGAAGTCTGCGGTCACAGGACGGCTGAAGGCGACCCGGAACCGACCAAACAGCGGATGGATGGCATTGGTATAAGGTACAGGCCCCTCGATCCAGTGATAGGGCTCCTGCGGCGTGATCGTTCCTGACAAGAGCACCGTTCCTGCCATCGCGTTCCCCGAGCAGGCCAGTGCCAGCCCAGCCACCATCATCTTCATCATCCGCATCTCATCACCCCATATGTCGCCTATCAGTGACATTCGCCCATGCTCGACCGCACGCCCAAGTCAACACATAATGTCACCTATAGCATGCAGAATGATCCAATTTGGGAAAGGGTGGGGCGGCGATCACTGCGCTTTTCTTGGCGCAACCGAAAAGCTTCATCTGGACTTCGCGCGTGACATCGGCCTTGCTGTCGGCATGGATGAATGCGCAGATTTGGTGATGGCATTACTATGCGTTGCGGGTGGCATGCTGGAAGAGGCAGCAGCACTGGCACCGCTGTCGGACAGGGACGATATGCACTACCGGCTTGATCGCATTGAAGCCTTGATCGATGACGCCGGGCATATCGTGAAGGCGGCGCGAGTGATCGCGCAGACTGCATCTGAACCGGCGTAACGCGATGGGCATTTCGCCAACAGAGCGGTCGTTCTCGCTAGATTTCCGAATTTCCCAGACCTGCCGTTAGTTCAGGCGTAAGGAGCGACCAAAATTCGTCGATCCCGCTCATGAACCTCCGCACAGTATCGGCATGCACTAGGCTGTCAAACTAGTGCAAATCAGCGCTCGAGCATTCGTCCAATCGACGAATCGAAATGGGCGTCTACCGCAGCGCGCGAACCTGCAGCGTCACGGTCGCGGATAGCTGCGGCGAGACGACGGTGCAGGGCAATGATCGACTGTTTCTGCTCGGTGCTGACCCGCGTCCGCCACGCCTCCGGAACAGCGACCTGCATCAGCGGCTCGAACGACCGTATCATCTGGAGGAACAACATATTGTTCGCGGCTTCAGCAATAGTTTGATGCAGCGCAATGTCATGTTCCGTCATCGCAGCCATGTCGTCCAGTGACGCAGCCATCGCTTCGGCATGTCCGACGATGGCTTCTGCTTGTTTCTCAGTGCGCCGCTCTGCCGCTAGTTCGGCAATACGTAATTCGACTGTCCGGCGCACATCCCAGATTTCCGGTACGCTGATCTGTGCCGTAGCAACGCCATGGTCCAGCGACGCCGCCAGCACTGACCCGTCCATCGGTGCAACCTTCGCGCGGCGGCCATTGCCGACGTCGATCAACTTTAGTGCGGCGAGCGCGCCAAACGCCTCCCTCATGACAGCGCGGCTGACGCCCAACTCGGCGGAGAACTGCCCTTCGGCAGGCAAGGTGTCGCCGACCTTAAGGTCATGCTGGCGGATATAATCGCGCACCGCCTGTACCGCGCGCTGTACAAGCGACCCGCCCGATTCCATCGCCAATTCGCTCATGCTGCAAGACTCCTGACGCCGCGCGTCCGGTACTGACTCGGTGCCAGTCCAAAACCGCGTGCAAAGGCGCGAGAAAAGCTCGCATTGTTGAGATAGCCGCAGCGATAGGCAATCATGGAGATGGGTAGGTCAGTAGACAACAGCATCTCGCTGGCGCCGCGCAGTCTCTGGTTGGTGATTGCATCGGTAACGCTGCACGAAAACATATCGCGGAAGCCGCGCGTCAGTTTCGCACGGTTGATCCCACAAGCACGTGCGATTCTATCGAGCGTCAGTTTTTCGCACCAGCGCTCTTCGATCATCCGACGCGCCGCCAGCAAACGCCGGCCGTCGGCCAGCGATACCATGTTATTCTGTCCTATAGGAATGAGCCGGTCCGCCGCTGCGGCAATCAGAATCTCACACAGCAATTCAATACATTTGGCGATGCGATAGGGTTCTGCGGCCGCCTGCGGCAGATCGCAGTCCCTGACAGCCATCGCGATGGAGCGTTGCTGCGGATCGAGATGATGAACAGACCCGTTCCTGAACCGAAGTTTTCCGCCGAAGATACGCTCGCAGGCCGGGCGCGCGACGAGGAAGATCAGATCATTGCACTCCTCGCCATCCGCCCGCTGGCCTAACGAACGCCTTGTCGGGTGTGCAAGAAAACGCACCGTGGCGCAGCATCCATCTTGTCCAAAATTAATGAGAAAGGCGCATGTTGAGGGAGGCCAACCGTCGCATGATAGCTCGCCATCGCCAAAGAATGCCGCCATTTCTGGCGAAACCGGGATTCGATTCATCTTTCCCTCTCCTTCACTGACGTAGATAACCTATCTGATAGGTCTTTGGCAAGAGCTATCAGATAGGTTGACGGATTACACTGGAAGGGGCTTGGCGCATCGCGATAGCAAACGCGAGTACCGAGACAGAGCTGACGACGACTCCGACCAGCGCAAGCGCCTCGCCAAGATGAGCTTCACCACCGAGAGGTACGCTGATCCAGGTAACGAGGCTGGGAGCGATGCCGAAACCGATCAGTCCAGCGATCGCGATGAAGGCGCCGATGCACAAGCCGCGAAGTTCGTTGGGAATGAGAACGGTAAGCGCAACCGACGTTACCAGTCCTGTGATCGTTCCGCAGAACATGAGACTGCCCAGCGCTACGGCGAAGGATCCCGTTGTAGGCATGATAGGGAAAAGCGCAGATGGAATGCCGATCGCCGCCGCCGCGACGGCACCGATCAATATGCCTCCCCTTCGTCCGCTACTTTGGCCGATGTCGGCAACGAAGCCGCCAAGAACCGACCCGATTGCGCCCGACAGAAATATCAACATGCCCATCCATCCGGCGAAATCCTGCGGGGCCAAGCCATAACCGCGCGAGAGGACTGGCGATGCCCAGATCGCCGCCGCCGCATCTGCCATGACAACGCTGACCTGCCCGATAAAAAGTGGAATCAGGAAGGCGCGGCGTTGCCATAATTCCCCTGCAACGACGCGCAGAGGCGCATCGTTGCCAGCGGCCACTTCCCGCCGCATCGGTTCGTGCAGAAGGAGCAGCGGAAACAGGCAAGCGAGACTGACGAGCGCGAGTGCTACATGGGTTGCGCGCCAAGGCGCCAGCGCGCCAAGCCAAGGTAATGCGAAACCGCCGATAAACAGCCCGAGCAGCCAGCCAGCCAGACCAAATGCAGCCGCTTGGCCCAGTGTCTTTCCAAGCGTCACGATCAGGATCGCGCGACCGCGCTCCCCTGGCGGACACAGGTCCGCCGCCAGAGACAACGCAGCCGTCAATGCTCCGGTCGTGCCGATGCCGGTCATCATACGGGCCGCGAAGAGCACAGGGACATTCTCCGAAAACGCTGTCAGTGCGGTTCCGGCAGTCCATACAATGCCGAGCAGCAGGAGCAGACGAATCCTATTTGCGCGATCAACCAATATTCCGATAGGAACCGAAAAGAGGACCAGCGGCACTGCGGCGGATACGCCCTGGATCACACCTAACACCTGATCGCTCAGTCCCATTTCGGCCTTGGCCGATTCCTGGATCATGCTGAACGAGCCCATCATCGCAAAGCCCGCTGCCATCGCAAGCGCGAGGATCAGTAGTGGACCCATCGCAGTCGAAAAGGATGGGGTCTGCGCTTCGTCCGGCTCCAATGTCACAGCGCGAAGATCTTGCCCGGATTGAACAGATCGTTGGGATCAAGTGCGCGTTTGATCGCGCGCATGAGGTCCACCGCGTCGCCCAGTTCCGCCACCAGCCAGTCCTGCTTGCCGAGCCCTATGCCATGTTCGCCCGTACAAGTGCCATCCATCGACAGCGCACGCTCGACTAGACGGGCATTGATCGCTTCAACTTCCGCCATTTCTTCCGGGGCATTGGGATCGATCGCGAAGACGACATGAAAATTGCCGTCGCCGACATGACCGAGGATCGTGGCAGGCACGCTAGCCGTTTCGAGATCGGCCTTCGTCTCGGTTATGCAGGCAACGAGCCGGCTGATCGGTACACAGACATCCGTCGCCCAACCAATCGAACCCGGACGCAAACCGAGCGTCGCATAATAGGCTTCATGCCGCGCTTTCCAGAGCCGGGACCGCTCCTCGGGCAGGTTCGACCAGCGGAACTCTCCACCGCCGTTCGCGGCACATAGTTCCTTCACCGTCGAGACCTGTTCCTCAACATGGGCAGCACTGCCGTGAAACTCGAAAAAGAGCGTATTGCGTTCAGGATAATCGAGCTTCGACCAGCGGTTGACGGCTCGCATCTGAAGATCGTCCAATATTTCTACGCGAGCCAATGGAACCCCGATCTGGATCGCCTGAACAACAGTATCCACCGCGCCCTGCAGCCCGTCAAAGCCGCATACGGCAGACGAGATCACTTCCGGGATCCCGTGCAACCGCAACGTAATCTCGGTGACGATACCGAGCGTTCCTTCGCTGCCGACCATCAGGCGGGTGAGATCGTATCCTGCAGCGGATTTGCGCGAACGGCGCGCCGTACGGATGTCGCGTCCGTCCGGTGTGACGACACGCAATGACAACACCGCATCCCGCATGGTGCCGTAGCGCACGGCATTCGTGCCGGAGGCTCGGGTCGATGCCATACCGCCTATCGTCGCATTGGCGCCAGGGTCGATCGGGAAAAACAGCCCCATGTCACGCAGATGTTCATTAAGCTGCTCGCGAGTCACACCCGCCTGCACTGCACAATCTAAATCCTCCATATTGACACAAAGGATCGCATTCATACGGGTGAGGTCGACGGTTACGCCACCTCGAACCGGGATGGTGTTGCCTTCTATCGACGTGCCCGCGCCATAAGGGATGACGGGAATTCCTTCGGCTTGGCAGAGCCCAACCAGTGCGACCACTTCCTCCGTCGTTTCAGGAAACACAACCGCATCTGGACTGACAGGTGTGAAATGCGTCTCGCTTTTCCCATGCTGCAGGCGGATCGCCTCCCCAAGTTGCAAGCGTTCGCCGAACAGCTCGGCCAGCCGGTCGAGAAAGCCCGGCGGCAACGGTTTGCGACCCTCGATAGACTGATGCGCCGCCATATCTCGTCCTTTTGGGTCAGAATTTCAGACTGGCGCGTACGCCGACCCGACGACTGTCGCCTACGATGCCGAGATCAGACGCCGGAAGACCGGCTAGCTGCAGCGTGGTCTTTTCAATGTAGGATTCGAAATAGTCCTCTTTGAAAAGATTGTTACCGAACACCGAAAGTTCGAGTGGTCCTGACCGCCAGCTCACCGACGCATTGACCAGCCAGTAACTGTCGAGAAGTGTGGGCGTCGTCTGGTTAAGCGTGGCGGCAAGGCGTTTGCCCTTGCCCACCACGCCGCCCCCCAGCACCAGCTCGCCCCGACCCACCGGAATGGCATAATCAGTCGACAAATTCGCGGTCCAGTCAGGCTGGAAGGTCAGGCGGTCCGAAGACAATACGCGATTGGTCACCGCTGTATAAGCGTCAGTATTGGTTAGGCGCGCATGCATCAGGGTCAGGCCACCGCTGATCGTCCAAGCTTGGATCGGGCGTAGCATCGCCTCCAATTCGAGTCCGTAGCTTTCGACATCGCCGGTGTTCAGATCGACAGTCACGAGACCGCCGGTAGAAGAAGGCGCGATCGAATTGAGACCGATATAATCCTTGTAGTCGCTGTAGAACAGCGCGCCGGAAATGGTTATGCGCCGATCTGCGGAGACATATTTGCTACCCAGCTCATAGGTCCAGGCGGAGTCGCCGTTGTAGGTGCGCTGCGGCGCGGTGACGGCGTTGAAACCACCGCCGCGATAACCGCGCGCCACTGACGCATAGGTCATGAGCCGCGGGCCCCAATGTCGTGTTACGGTAAGCCGCGGTTCAACCTCATCAGATTGAATCTTTGCCTCTGGCACCGCCACACCGTTGATCGTGCCGTTTGCGGCGCGATCCTCATGATCGTAGCGCAAACCAAGCGCGACCTCCCATGCATCATTGGGATTCCAGAACAAGGTGCCGAACGCCGCGTAGGTGTCGGCTTTGCCCACATTGGTCGCCTGATTGACCAACGGGAAAGGTGGGAAGATGTTTATCTTCGTGATGGCGAGAGCCGATGTCTCTTCCCGGCTGTAGAACAGACCGAAAAGAGACGAGAGGCTGTCCGACCATTTGCTGTCGAAACGCAACTCTGCGGTTTTCGTACGCAATTTGTCGCTATTCGTAAGGCGGACAAGATCGAGCGGACCGAAATCACCCTCGCCATCGGCTGCTGATCCATTCCGCGCGTCATAGGCGCCGATGAGCGTCAGCGTGGAATCGAGGCTGTCCAGCGGAAGTTCAACCTTGGCGTTAACGCCACGATATTTGAACGAGACACGGTTCAGCGTGTTGAACTCTATGTCGCGCTTGTAATCGGTCGGGCCGCTGACGCGAGCATAGGGCGTGTTCACGCCGTCGACCCAGTCATAATAGCCTTTTACAGTGATTTTCACGCCTTCGCTTGGCGTAGCGCGCAATGTGGCATTCACGGATTCGGTGTTGAGCGGGTTTGCCTTGCCGCCGACCACAATATTCCGCAGAAACCCATCCTGTTCGCGATGGGATGCCGCGACGCGAATGGCAAGCTTGTCGGCGATGATCGGGCCCGACACCGCTCCAGACACCATCCAGCTGTTGTCCTTGCCCGCAAGGCTGGCGCTAAACCGCCCTTCGAAATCATTGCCTGGTTGACGTGTGATAACGTTAATGGCGCCGCCCAACGTATTTTTGCCGTAAAGCGTGCCCTGCGGCCCCCGCAAAACCTCGATCCGCGCGACGTCGAGCAGCGGATTGTTCAGATAGGACGTGTTGGGTTGATAGATGCCGTCGATGAACAGGCCGACACCCGGTTGTACGCTCTGGACGAGCGTGACGCCGACGCCGCGGATGGCGACGAAAGCGCGACCAGTGCCATCGCTGTTGATGTTGAGACCGGGGGACAATACCGCCGCCTCGCGTACAGAATTAATGCCGCGCGCTTGCAGTGTGTCGCCACCGATTGCGGTAGCGGCAACCGGGACGTCGAGGAGCGTTTCCTCGCGTTTACGAGCAGTGACAATGATATCACCTTCTGTGCTGGCATCCACGGTCGTGTCGGGGCTTTTATCCTGCGCCCGTGCAGCGAACGGCACCGTCGCGCAAAGAGCGGCTCCTGTGAAAAGAAATGATTTTAAAGTCATACATCCTCCCCAAAGCACCGCATGCGAATTAATGTCAGATTGCATGTCGGCACCATTGCTATCTGATAGCTCTAACCTATCTGATAGGTTTTGAGGAGGGGCAAGACTTTGCCGATCGGCGCGATTAGTTGACCGATCGGATCAGCGCATCCTGCGCTAGCGCTATCGCACCCAGCGGACCCGCCCTGCTTCCAAGCGCCGGTTGCGCCAGATAATTCTCTGCCAAATTTACCGCGCCATAACTGCCAAGGCTTGTGACCAGACGTTCCCGAACCATCGGCAACAGGTGCGGCTGACCCATGACGACGCCACCGCCCATCAAAATCCGTTGCGGCAAGCTTGTGAGGACGAGATTGTGGCAGAGAGCGGCGAGCGTGTCGGCAACAAGCGCCCATGCCGGATCGTCGGCGGCCAGCGCCGCAGCCGGCCTCCCCGTTCGCGCAGCTATAGCCGGACCGCTCGCCAGACCTTCCACGCAATCGCCGTGGAATGGGCATATCCCCGCAAAGTCGTCGCCCGGACGGCGTGGCACACGCATATGGCCCGCCTCGCTGTGCCCCAACCCCTCAATGGGTCGCCCATTAACAATGCTACCAACCCCAACGCCGGTGCCGACCGTGACATAGACCCAACTCCGCAGCTCATGAGCAGCACCCCAACGACCCTCGGCGAGCGCAGCACCATTGACATCCGTGTCGAAACCGTAAGGCCGACCGTCAGCCAATGACACGATGTCAGCACCGTCCCAGCCTGGCTTCGTGGTGTTGACGATATGGCCATAGCCGGGCGACGCGCGGTCGAGGTTGAGCGGGCCAAAGCTCGCAAATCCGATGGCGTCATGGTCCCATGTTGACAGGATCTCGCGGATCGCGAGCAGTGTTTCTGTAGGGGTAGTGGTCGGTATCTTCTTCTGGGCGACAATATCTTCCGGACCCGTGCCAAGCACGCAGACGCATTTCGTTCCGCCCAGTTCCACGCCCGCGAGCATCGTCAATCGACTACCAGCATGTGTAGCCGCCATCCGCCAAAACGATGCTGCCCGTCATTAGGCTGGCCGCGTCGGACGCCAGGAACGCGACGATTGATGCCACCTCCTCAACTTCCCCAAGCCGCGCCATCGGGGTCGAGTCTATCCAGCGCCGGTACATGGGACCTTCCTTGACGGCGAATTCATTGAGAGGCGTACGGATATAGGTCGGCGCTACCGCATTGACACGCACACCCCGGCTCGCCCATTCGGCAGCGAGGCTGCGCGTCAGTTGATGCACTGCGGCCTTGGATGCATTGTAATAGCTTTGTTCTTGTGGCCGGTTGACAATGAACCCGCTCATTGATCCGACATTGACGATGCTGCCACGTCCTGCCGCAAGCATATGACGTCCGAAGGCGCGGGCGCACCAGAAGGTGCCGTTAAGATTAACGTCGACGACATTGAGCCAATGCTCATCCGTTACAGATTCGGCGGGTGTCTCGCTGCGCGCAATCCCGGCATTGTTCACCAATATGTCAAGCGGGCCCAGGCCTTCAGCCACTTCGTCGACACGTGCGCTGTCAGTCACGTCCATCACAACCCCCTCGGTTGTATGACCTTTGGACCGTAGTGCGACTACGGCCCGATCCACATCCTCTTGGCGCAGATCAGCGACAATTGCTTTCGCGCCCATTTCCGCGAGTGCTTCGGCGCAGGCAAAACCGATGCCTCCTGCGCTGCCTGTTACGAGAGCGCGCCGTCCGTCGAGTTTTAATCGTTCGAGATACATGATCGGTTGCTCATGGCAGGAAGGGCGCTGCGGGCATGGGCGGCTCGGTTACCGTCTCTTCGCGCGCGAGGTGATGGACCAGCCTTTGGTCGCGTGTGAATTCGCCCCAAGGCAAGCTACCGTCGCGCGCGAAATCCAGCCATATCCGATGGACGCAGTTCGCCAGTTCCTGCGGCGGGCTCTCTCCGCACAACCCCTCCGGTCCAGACACTGTGGAAAGAGTATCGAACACGAAAGGCAGTTCCATTCCATGGGATGCGCCCAGCCCACCCTGTTCGGCAAAACGAGGTGACCGCCAATCGAACTCATACACATGAGTGCGACCTCTATGTTCCTCCGCGAAGCGCCGCGCAGGCCAACGGAACACGACGTCGGTCGCGGCGTCGGTAAAGGCTTGGCTCGGCTTTACTCCTTGCTGTCCCATGCCATAGGCCTTGAGCAGTCGATTGGCTTTCGGCACCGAGCGGTGCATGATGTAGGTGGACAGCAGGCGGCCAAGTTTGGCCTTGATATTCGTTGGAACGAAATAAAGGTTCATCTCCTCGGCATTGGTGCCGATCAGCAGGTCGATATCTGCCCCTTCACCCTGCGCAAGCGCCTCTAGAGGCGGCAACGGCAGCACGTCGTCCCCGTGGACCGGAACGAAGCGGCTGATGCCGAATACCGGCTCACGACCGTCGCGGTCGCGAAGATCAAGACGTGTGGTCGGGAGGTTGACCTTCTCGACAGCAGCGATCAAATCGCCCGCACTTTTCGACCGATAGCCAGCCTCGTTCGGCGAAATGCCTGCAATTTTCGCGAGTTTTTTCACCAGGCGTTGCGCCACACCCATGTCACGCGTCATCCCGCCATGCCCGCTTTGTACGATAGCCCGCCGGAACAGTCCCGTGGCCAGCGGAGATGCGATCAGGTTTGCAATGGACATCGCCCCGGCCGACTCACCGAACACGGTGATATTATCGGGATCGCCACCGAACGCGCAAACATTATCGCGCACCCACTGGATCGCGAAGATCTGGTCCCGCAAACCGAGATTCGTCGGAATTTTCGGTATCGGCAGAAAGCCCTCGGTTCCCATGCGGTAGTTGATCGCAACACAGACTGCACCGTCGTGTGCGAACGCGGAGCCGTCATGAAGCGCCACATCCTTGCTACCTAACACAAAGGCGCCACCATGGACGAAAACCATGACAGGGAGACCGGATGCTTGCCCGTCGGGCGCCCATATGTTGAGCGTAAGATAATCATCGCCCTCGACCCAGCCCTCGCCGACCAGCGCGAACACATCGAGGCCAGGTAAATTTCTCGCCCTAGGCTGCGGTGCATTAGGACCGGGCTCAAGAGCATCCCGCACGCCGGACCAGGGGGCAGGAGCCTCAGGCACTGCGAACCTCAAAAGCCCGACAGGCGGTGCGGCGTATGGAATACCCAGGAAGCGAGCAGTTCCTTCCTGCACCATCCCGCGTACCTTGCCTGATTGCGTTTCAACTATCCGGTCGTTCATAGGTCCCTCATGCGATCCTTTTTAGCATTCGGCGGCGGAAACAGGCAGCGACGATGCTTTGCAGTCTCGCTCTCCAACAGTGCCGATCCGCACAAAAGAAGAGTATAATCTTATGAGACAAAGTTATTTGAAAGAACGTCTGCAATAGCATTCATTGGAGCAAAACCTGCCTTTCCGGACAGTCCGAACCCCGGCCATTCCCCTACCCTTCGATCCCCAAGAATTTGCGCTGTCCGGTCCAGTCGAGCGGCAGGGTGGCTGCGAGCAACATCTCCGGCGTGATGTGCGATGGCGCCGTTCCCTGAAGGAGCGCCTTCTGGATATCGGGCGCCAGGAGCCCGATAGCGATGCGCGCACGGGTCCAGTCATTGGTGGGGGCCGTCATGTGGACGTGCAGCTCCAGATTCAGCGGCGATGCATTGAGCTCGGCAAGCTTGCGATGCGATGTGCGCACCAGATCTGCCAGCACGGTGCGGGTTTCGGTGTCGTGATGGTGGTTATGTTTTGAGGGGACTATGCGTCCGTTGCGCGTCGGCGGAATTGGGAGGGCGAAGTGAATCAGCTCCCCTTCCCTTCTGGACTGCGGGTCGTGATGATGCTGGACCCGACCAAGCGCCATGTCCGGGCAAAAGCCCTCGCGCACGAAGTCGGCGACGTCCCAGCTGATCTGAAGCGTGTCGCGATGGGCAATGATGCGGGCCAGCGATGCGAACAGGCGATCGGGCGGCGGTGGATCGGGGAGCAGCTTTGTGAGGCTGCGCGCGATCAGCGTTTCGATGCGCTGTGCCGGAAGGCGTTGTCCGGTGCGATTGCTTGTGTTGACGATCTGGCCATTGGGAAGAAGACAGTCGCTGACATAATAGCGGTACATCCGCTTGCCGCGTCCATAGCTGAAGCTTGGGCGCATCGGCTGCCCGTCGCTGTCGAAGAGCTTGCTGGTGAGTGGGCATGCCGCAGCGCGGGTTTTACGTGTTGCCTTGCGGTGATGATGGGCGGCAAGCCTGTCGGCCACGGCATTGAAAAGGTCGGGATCGATAATGGGGTCATGCTGACCGGGATAGGATCTAGCCTCGTGTGTCGATGTGCCCCTGGACTGACTTGATCGGCTGCTGTGGGTGATTTCACCGAGATAGATGCGGTTGTTGAGGATATGCGAGAGCGCACCGCAGCTCAGTGTGACGCCGCCATGTGTGTTGCCACTTCGCGAGGTCCAGCGCTTGGAGCGGATGCCCTCACCGGCGAGTTCCTTGGCAAGCGCTATGATGGAATTGAGTGTGAGATAGCGGGTGAAGATATGGCGTACGGTCTCGGCTTCTTCGGGATTGATGATGAGCTTTCGCTCTTCAAGATCATAGCCCAGTGGAACAATGCCGCCCATCCACATGCCCCTGGCTTTTGATGCGGCGATCTTGTCCCTGATGCGTTCGCCGGTAACCTCCCGTTCGAACTGGGCAAAAGAGAGAAGAACATTGAGGGTCAACCGTCCCATGCTGCTGGTGGTATTGAAGGCCTGGGTAACAGAGACAAAGCTTGTGTTGTTTGTGTCGAAGATCTCGACGATACGGGCAAAGTCCATCAGACTGCGTGTCAGCCGGTCGACCTTGTAGACGACCACGATATCGATACGGCCCCGAGCAATGTCTTCCAGCAGCCGCTTGAGCGCGGGTCTTTCCATATTCCCGCCCGACCATCCGCCATCGTCATAGAGATCGGGAAGGCAGTCCCAGCCCTCTCCTGCCTGAGACAGGATATAGGCCTCGCAGGATTCCCGCTGGGCATCCAGCGAGTTAAAACTCTGCTCCAGTCCTTCCTCGGTCGACTTGCGTGTATACACAGCACAGCGCAGGCGCGCGCTCATCGTATATTCTCCTGACGCAGGCCAAAGAAGCGGGGACCGTTCCAGCGCATGCCGGTAATATGGCGGGCAACGGCAGAGAGGCTTTTATAGCTACAGCCTTCATAGACGACACCGCTTTCAACGACGACCACCTCATGCACCCTGCCCGCCCACTCGCGCGCAAGCCGCATGCCGGGCGTCGTACCAAGCTGTACCTCGCCTTCCCGCCCAAGCATCCGGCGTGTCGCGGCATCCAGCCCGCCCAGCACATCGGCCTGCATCCGCCACGCCAGCACCCGGCGCAGCAGATCGACCGACCGATGGCGGGGAGCAGCGCCATAGCGGCGCTCCCATTCCATACGTAGTTCCCTGAGCGACATGTCGGTCAATGCCGCGACGTCGCGGGCAATCTTGGTGTTTGCACGCATCCGTTTCATGCCGAGGCCTCAGTGTCGGCGGGCTCTACGATTTGCCACCGTGTCGTGGCACCCGCGACGCCGTCCTCCTTGGCAAGGCGCTCGATCGCATGGCCGCGTTTACGCAATCCCGTCAGCGCCGCCCGCACACTATGCGCCTGCCAACCCGTCGCCTCAATCATCTCGGAAAGGCTGGCACCGGTGTCGGTGCGTAGTAGCGTAAGAAGGCGGGCGGTCTTGCTATGGGTGCGTGGCGCGGAGGTATTTGCCAGTGCTATGGTCTCAACAGGCTCGGTTGAAGAGCGCGATGACGGGCTGTTTGTGGTTGATGATCGGTTGGCAGCAGGCTCACGACACTGCACATTGGAATTTGGCACGGTAGGAATTTGGCTAATCTTGCGTTTCGTCATGGTGGTTCTCCTCACGGAGCGAGAAAATCCCGCTCCCACCACCTGCAGCCCGGAGAATGCGCACTCCAACCGGGCAACGCAACGCACTCAATCAGCGTCGCGATTCAACACAAACACCAGTGCTCGAACTGATACAGAAGTCGAGAGGAATGTGCAGGCTTCACAAAAGTAGTTCACGGCTGGCGTCAAAGATCTGTGCACATAGGACTGACTGCACCTTCGAGGCGCACCTACGCAAACCGCCATGCCTGACTACCCAAATATGCAAATGCGACACGCCAAGCTTGCCAATTGCGACAAGCCTGGCGTGCCATGTGAAATACCTGGCAATCCAATCAGAATTTGATCGACAATTCCCCACCGATTGTCCGGGGTTCTCCCGGGTACCAGGTGTTCACACCATTTGATGCACCGAGCGCATAGCCCGAGATGTGGTAGACCTTGTCGGTCAGGTTGCGAACATAGGCCGCCGCTGAAACCCTCGATCCCATGATCTCCTGCCAGCTGAACCGCATTCCGACGGTCGCATACCCATCGAGATCGGTTCCTGGTGTGGAGGTGCCATTAGTGCTCGAGAAATACGTGCCGGTCTGTCCATAATAATCGACCCGCAAGCTCATATCTCCGATGCGTTCCGGTACTGGCAGTGTCACAGTCGCAAACACCGATCCGGCCCATTTGGGGCTGTCCGAATAGGTATCAACCGGAAGATTGCCGACAAATGGAATGGGTACTTGATTCTTCGTGTATTTCGCGTCGGTGTAGGCAAGGTTGAAACCAAGATCCAACCAGTCAGTCATACCAAAGTTGCCGTCCACTTCGATACCCTTGGTCACTGCTTCAGGCACGTTGACGGTGAAGCCAGCAGGAGCGCCGCCAACGATCGCATAAAGCGCACGCTGCGCGTCCTTCACGATGACCTTGTATCCGGCGATATTGAACTGGGCCGGTACGGACCCGATGTACCCGTTGAATTTATAACCCAATTCGAAGTCGCGGACTTTTTCATTCTTGAAGAAGTTCGCAGGCCTGCCCGTCAGGGGATCAATGAAAGGTGCGACGGTGCCGTTGAGGTTACCGGAACGGAAGCTCCCGCGCTGCGAGAAGTACACCATGTTGTTGCGATCGATCTGGTACTGCAGGCTCGCTGTCCACGCGGGAGCCTTGAATTTCTTCGTCTGCACGGCAGCGGCCGAGGCAGGATCGACCCCGAACACGTTGCCCGGTTCCTGGCGAAGGGCAACGTCAACCCAGGTATAGCGACCGCCCAGAGTGGCCGTCAGACTATCAGTAACCTTGTAGCTGGCCTGCGCGAAGATCGCCTTCGACTTTTCCGTGTTGCTGTAAGCATAGGAAATGTCCGCAATGCCAACCGGCGGAATGATGTCTGCGCCGATGTTGATAGGGATGATCTCGAACCGGTCGGATTTGGAGATGAAGGCACCAATAGGGACTGTCAGAGCAACGTGGCACTGACGGGTGAACGCTGCTAGCGAGCGGCGATGAGCCGAAAATCCCGAGCAAAGCCACCCAGTCCGTTTCTGCGTTTCAACTCATCACCAGAAGTGATCCGGATGGCGGTGACACTGTATATCCTCTACCCGCTCAGTTTGCGGAATGTGGAAGACCTGCTGTTCGCGCGTGGAATCGACATCAGCTACGAAACAGTGCGTTACTGGTGGAATCGTTTTGGCCCGATATTCGCAGCCGACATTCGCCGCCAGCGGGTTTCGAGAATGCGCGGGCGCAGGCACCATCGATGGCACCTCGACGAGATGTACGTGAAGGTCAACGGAGAGATGCATTATCTCTGGCGTGCGGTTGATCACGAGGGTGAGATTCTCGAGAGCTATGTCACCAAAAAGCGCGATAAAGCTGCCGCATTGAAATTCATGAAGAAGGCGCTGAAGCGCCATGGCAGGGTCAATCAGATCGTCACGGATGGCCTCAAATCATACCCTGCTGCGATGCGCGAACTCGGCAATATCGATCGTCAGGAAATGGGCCGCTGGGCGAACAATCGGGTAGAGAATTCACACCTACCCTTCCGACGACGAGAGCGGGCTATGCAGCGCTTCAGACAAATGAAATCGCTACAGAAGTTCGCTTCGGTTCACCACTCATTCTACAACCACTTCAACTCCCAACGTCATCTCGTCAGCCGAAAAGTTTACAAGGATATGCGCTCGGAAGCCCTAGCCGAGTGGCAATCCCTTATGAGCTGACGCCTGGAAGCCCCCTTCCCCGCTTCGTCCAACAGAGACCGGTGCTCATTGCTCTGACAGCACCCTCAGCGGTCAACGGCATGCAGGCACAGCGAGGATTTTCCACTGATTATGACGAATGGGCGAAATTCGGCGTTTCCGGCTGGAGCGGCGATGATGTGCTGCCCTATTTTCGCAAGCTGGAAGCGGATCAGGATTTTAGTGGCCCAAATCATGGTGACAATGGGCCTATCAAGGTTAAACGCATCCCGGAAAACGACTGGAGCGAGCTTACCTTGGCGTTTCGCGATGCTCTCGACAAGCGTGGCCTGCCTCGGCTGACAGACCTCAATGCTCAGACTGGCGACGGCGCAGGCCCAACGCCGATCAACGCCGATGGTGGTGCGCGCATCTCATCTGCCAGCGCTTATTTGGGCGCGGATGTCCGGCGGCGATCAAACCTGACAATCATGGCCAATACCTCGGTGAAACGGATCCATTTCGATGGACGCCGGGCAGTAGCGGTGGAAACGGACACGGGCACAGTTATCAATGCATCGACAATCATTGTCAGCGCGGGCGCGATCCAATCTCCTGCTCTTCTCTTGCGTTCCGGCATCGGTCCTGCTGGAGAGCTTGCCCAGGCTGGAATCACGCCTGTAGCAGATCGTCGCGGGGTTGGCCGCAATCTGGTCAATCACCCCTTTCTGATCGTGAGTTCTTTTATCCGCAAGCCGGGTCGGCAACACAATTGGAAGCATGTGAGAAACCCCGCAACCATGTTTGTACGCTATTCATCAAAAGCGGATGGCGAGCCCAGTGACATGGTTCTGTCCTTGTACGAGCGAAATTATTCATTGCTGGAGGCAGATCCGCTCGGTCGGCAAATTGCTCAGACTATGGTCACAATGAATCGCAGTTATTCGCGCGGTACCATCCGTTTAAACGATAGTGCCCCAGATGGACCGCCTCGGATTGAAGCCAATGTACTCGATGACCCGCGTGATCTCTCGCGAATGGTTGAAGGGTTTCGGATGCTTTGCGAAATCTTCAACGAGAAGCCGGTCGCACCTTTACTGGAATATTCTTTCATTTCCGACATGATGATCGGCATACCGCCAACTGGCCTGACTGCAGCCATGCTGAAAGATGATCCTATCGCATGGCTGGTCAGCAAGGTCGGAAGTTTTGCAATGGATCGGATACCACCTGTTCGCAGGCACTTTCTGTCTGCGGGCGGTCGCGATATCAATCGCATTTTGGCTGAGTCTGAGACGCTTGAAGAAAATGTCCGCGACATGACAGGGATGGCGGCACATCCCGCTGGCACTTGCCGTTTAGGATCATTAGATGATCCTGATGCAGTACTAGACTCCCGCTGTCGAGTGATTGGCGTCGAAGGTTTGCGCGTCGTCGATGCATCGATTTTTCCAACGCTGATGCGCGGCGGGCCGAATATACCGACAATCATGGCAGCCGAGAAGGCAGCGGACATGATCCGCGAAGATATTACAAACTGATACCGGTGAAAATACTGATTGTTCGGAGATAAATGATGATGAAGCTATATGGTGGTGGGTCTCCCAACGCTCAGAAGGTTGTACTGATGCTGGAAGAACTCGGCATTGCTTACGATCTGATCCCTGTCGACGTTTACGGTGGCGAACAGTTTTCACCCGAGTTTCTCGCGCTTAACCCCATCGGCAAGTATCCGGTCCTGATAGACGAAGATGGAGCCGCGGCCGGACAGCCGATCTTTGAATCGTGCGCCATATTGATTTATCTGGCAGAAACTTATGGACCAGAGTTTCTGCCTCTGTCTGGCGCGGCCCGATGGGAAACGCTAGAGTGGTTGATTGCGCAGGCAGCTTGGATCGGGCCGATGCTTGGTCAACACACTTATTTTCGAATCCAGCCGAGCGAAGCCGGAACTCATGCGGCAATACGCTATCGTGATCAGGCAGAACGGGTCTTCCAGGTGCTCAATCAGCATCTGTCGTCTCGCGAGTGGCTTGCATCAGAGCGGTACACAATCGCCGACATAGCAACCTATCCCTGGGTAGCTTCGCTCACAGGGCTTGGTTTTGATTGGAGTGATTATCCGTCGTTGAATAGCTGGTTTCAACGACTGTCTGCGCGGCCAGCCGCGACCCGCGTCGCTGAGTTCCGTGATAAAATTCTTAGCGCCATTCCGGCCGAGCTACCTGAAGCCGGAACCAACCGGCTATATCAACGTCAGGATGGGCCAAAGATCGATTATGGCGTTCTGTTCGCCCCATCATTGGACAACGACCAAACGACCTAAGCGTCATCGGCCTCTTGACGCCGAGAGATCTTACAATCAAATTGTTATGGTGGCGGAATAAGGACCGGCGCCCAGTTCAAAATGGCTGGGCAACGGCTCAATCCTTGCTTTGGCTTGGTCCGCCAGAGAGGTTGTCATGCGAATTGATCCGAATCGCCTTCTTCGCCTTGGCGAACTCATCAAGAAAGGCAGCTTCAAAAAAGCTGCAGACGGCTTACTGATTACCCAGCCAGCGCTCTCCCAAAGCATCGCGCAGATGGAGAGTGAAGTGGGCGTCCGCTTGATCGACCGAACGCCACATGGTGTGGTACCAACAGTGTTCGGCGCCGCCTTGTTGCAACATGCCACGGAAATTGACTGGCAGTTGACAGAAGCAGTCAAACAAATTCGCGAGCTGACGCTTGGGCAAATGGGCATGTTATCGATTGGAGGCACATCAGGCGGCCCGATTTCGATTCTCACCCTGGCCGTCTGCAAATTGCGGGAACTTGTCGCTGAGATCGACGTGCGTGTGGTTGAAGAGACGTGGAGCAGTGCATTGCTCACACAACTGGAAGACCGCTCGCTCGACGTGGCGATCTGTCATGAACCGGAAGCAAGTGAGCTGGTTGACAAGGTCGCTCTGCCGATTTTTCAGGCACGCCGTTACCTCTGCGTGCGAGCCGATCACCCCGAAGCAGCCAATCTTTCTTTGGAAGCTCTGGCAAAATACCCCTTTGTCTGCCCAGGCGGAGACAAGGGGATCTCGCACGCAATCCGACAGATTTTTAGCGACCTAGATATCGAATTTCCATCACATCAAGTAATTATATCGAACTCCTTAGCTGCCGCCAAGGAAGTCGTCCTGAATTCCGATGGATTTGCAATTTTATCCGATCTTTCATTTTTCCATGAAAAGAAAAGTAAATCAATTATCTCGGCAGACATAGATCAGGTCGTTGAACCTTATTGGTTCTATATGGTTATGCGATCAGATTATGTCGGGTCCGACATATTAATGAAATTCATCACCGCTCTCAACGCTGTGTGTCATGAGTGGAACGTGCCATTGCACTCGGCGCTTGATCGCATTCGACCAGGTCGCCCTCTGTCACGCGTCGACATCGCCCCGAATTCCTAATAAGCTCCATAAAGCATCGGTATGTAGGCAAGTCTCGCAATCATTGTGAGGTGGTTAGAAACTCTGCAGCAGGTCTGCACTTGAAGCGAAATAGCTCGGCCAATCATGCATCCGACAGGCAGTTCAGGCGTTCCTCCATATTTTCCCATGCCTAAGGCTTTTACATTCGCCTTCGCATTAGCGCTGAGCCGTCGGACATAGATTACGCAGCCCGGTGTCGACATGCCTTGAACTAATTCAATCACGGGCAGGAGCTATGAGAGCATCCTCTGCAGGCACTATTCGGTGACGAGAAACACCAAATTGATCCGCTATGTCAGCTCCTGTAAATCCACCTGTAGTTGCAGCCAAGTCCAGGGGCAACATCTCTGATGCCCAGGCGTTGTATTTGCTCACCAGGTCTTGGTAAATATCTGGCTTGCGGTCTTTCATGTTTGAACGTTCAAGAGGGTCGTCAACAACATTGAAAAGAAAGCTGTTGCCAAGGATGCTCAGATATTTCCAGTCTCCGCTTCGACAAGCCTGTTGACCTAGAGCATTTTCACTATGGCCGTTGATATCCGGCGGCATGGAAGAAGTTGGCGCATTCGGTTGGGACGAACTGGTCGAGCAGGTGTCCGATGCGTTCGACGAGGCCATCGACGGTTCGGGCTGGTTCCTGCCGCAACAGGGCCTTGAGCTTGGCGAACGCCATCTTGATGGGGTTCATGTCAGGGCTATAGGGCGGCAGGTAGAAGATCTGCGCTCGCCGCTCGGCGATAGCCTCGCGGACACTGGCCACTTTATGTGCCGGGAGATTGTCGAGCACCACGACATCTCCGCGCTTGAGGGTCGGTGCGAGGATATGTCGAACATAGGTGCGGAAGGCATCGCCATCCATCGGTCCGTCAAGTACCCAAGGTGCGGTCATTCCCGTCAGGCGCAAGCCAGCGACGAACGTCATTGTTTTCCAGTGCCCGAAGGGCGCGCTGTCGCGGCAGCGCTCACCGACCGGTGCCCAGCCATAGAGCCGGGCCATCTTCGTGTTGACGCCCGTCTCATCGAGAAAGGCGAGGCTCTCAGGGTCGATGAAGGGCTGGGCTGCCCTCCACAGCTTGCGCCGTACCGCCACGTCCGGCCGATCCTGTTCAGCTGCGCGCAAGGCTTTTTTTGAACGACAGGCCGAGCCGTTTGGCCGCTTTCCACATCGCCCCTGTGCAGAGCCAGACGCCATGCTCGGCCAGCAACCATGCCTGTGCTTGAGCCAGCGTGATACCAGGCCGGGATCGGATAGGTGCACCAAGCGCCAGCTCTTGCTCGGGCGAAAGCTTGCGCGGCGGTCGGCCCCGGTTCTGCTTGACGCCGGTGTCGCCGGTCACTCGGCGCCGTATCAATGCCTTGTAAATATAGGCGATGCTGACCTTGTAAATCGTGGCCGCCTCTCGGACCGCCATGCCGCCATCCACCGCCCCGATCACCCTATCCCGCAAATCTTGCGAATAACTCTGTCCTGATCGCCAACCCATAGCCGCCTCCTGCCAGACGGCTTCCTATGAATCACACGATCGGACAAAAGGGAATCCAAAACGATTCCGCCCATTATGAAAATGCTCTAGAAACGCCATCCATAATGTTGGTCCCCAAGCAGCAAGCCGCTGTCTCGCATTGCTCAGGGGATAACCAATGTCGAAATCTACCGAATTACTTGAGGCCGCCGTGGCCGATGTCATTGCCAACCACCTGACCGAGCAGACTTGCGATGCGCTGCTGTCGGAATATGTCGACCATCTTCGTACCGTGGGTATCGCGCAACTGAAACGCAAGGCGCAAACCAGCCGCCCGGTGGCGAAGCGGTGCGAACGATCCAGCGCGTTGCCCAAATATGTGCATAGCCGCACGCCGCAGATCGACCCGGAAGAGTTACGCAAACTTGAGGAGCGTATCGAGCGCGATTGCGACATTGTGCGTCGCCACCTGTTTGGCTGGGGCAGTCAGGATGCCGAGGCGGACGCCGGCCTCACGCGGGAGAGAATCCGCCAGATCACTCGGCGCGCAGCCAAGATGATGGGCGAAATGGTGGGTGAAAATCCGAGATTCGCGGAATTGCCGACGCGAGGCGTCGAAAGCCGCCGGAGCGATCAGAGCACGACACTGTTACCTGAGGGCAATCATGTGCCGGGGCAGGACAATCTGGTAACCGTCACCGAGCCTGACCTCGTCCCCTCGGGAACGAACCCCGATCTGTCTTACAGAAGGCATGCGGGAAATACCGTACGGCATTGACGACCCGCCTCTGTCGTTTCGGATAAGAAGCGACAGCTCTTATTCCATCACAAGCGTTCCCTCCTTCGGGTTGGAACGCTTTTTTTGTCAAAACGAAGAAACTTGCTCCATTTCGGACTAAATTTGGCTATTCCTTCATTTCTGTTGTTGCATTTGCGTGATAGTGGCCTTGCGCCCGGCAGTCTTCGAGCCTGGTTCTACCCTCGCAGGCTGAACACCGAAGGGAAAATGTGCGCCATGATGGACTTTGGCTGACACAGTGAGCAGCAAATCAAACATGGATGTCGCCATTCGGCGCGTACTGCCCCCGCGTAGCGATCGCGCCGACGGGAAGACGCCTGCTGATCCGGGCCACCCGGGTACCTCGGCCAAAGTGACGATTGACCCTTTTCGGACCATTGTTTTCCCGAATGCGGTGCGTGAACAGCGCCAGACTAGCGGTGTAAAATCCTTGCTGGCCTTGTCGAACGAACTGCCGGACATCCCCTATGTGCGATTGTCGAAAATCGAGCGGGGAGAGGTCGTCGCCCGAGCAGAAGAGCTTCAGGCAATCGCCGCCGTATTGGATTTGAGCGACGCGACGGATCTGCTGATCGATGTAGACTCCGTGTCGTTTTCCATGGAACAATGGGCGAATGCGCAGGCCGACCTGAAGCCGCTCAACCACGAAGCGGAGGAGCTGGCCATCTTGCTGGCCGCCGCTTTTCGCGCCCGACGCACACGCGACCCTGAAATGACGCTCACCCATTTGCAGCAGGTGTACCAACTGCCGACGGTGATCGTTTTTCGCATCGAAAACGCAGTTAAGCCATTCGACCGGTGGAACAGCACCACCATCGGCTGTATTTGCGCCGTGCTTGGCCAGCCCGGCAGGGACGAACTCGTCCAATTCCTTCGTGCCGCGCATGAGTCGGGGCACCTCGCCGAATGGCTGACTATGGTTCCGGGAGCAGAGGAACGGGAAAGGCGCACGCGCGAGCGAGTTCGCGCGCTTCGCAAAGAGCTGGCGTCGCTCCCCCCCCGCCAAACAGCGCACACCCATAAAGGACCGGTCGCCCCAGAGCGCGCAGGACGACCTGCCTAAGCAAAATACGGCTGAACAATTGCAGGTGATGGGCGTTCCAGTCGGTGAAGGCCTGATCGCTCCCTCCCCCACGCAAACCTATGTAGAACGACCGCTGTCGACCGGAGCGAACGCATATGCGCTGCGCATGTGCAGAGCCTCCTTGGGCGGGGCGATCCCCGGCAATGCTATATTGATTGTCGATCCGGAACGTTGCCCGGTGGATAACGGCCTTCTGGTTTTGCGCGAAGATGATGGGTTACGCGTTCTGATTGCAACTACCGACCGCGACGGACGGCTTCATGGACACAGCGTCCACCCCGCAACGGATATAGCGCTCGATACCATCGAACCTTCGAAGCTGGCGAAAGTGACGAACATTCTGTTCCCCTGAGCGTGGCCTCTGTCAGATGCCACCCGAAACCGTTGGCCAACCGCCCTCTGCCAGGCTGGCGGCAAGCGCGGCCACACAGGCATCCAATACCGCCTCATCAGTGGAGCGAACGACAAAGTTACACCCAACCCGCCCTTCCCGGAAAAATGGGTAACTGCCGATCTGGCTGCCCTCGTGCGCCCTTTCGGTCGCCGCCAGAAGGTCCGCAATCTCGCTTTCGGCGACCCAGCACCCGATTTGCGACGACAACACCGGATCGCCCCCTTCCAATGTGCCGGTCAGAGCATCCAGCATGCCTGCCGTGATATGGGGCACCCCGGCCATCATGAAAATATTGCCATGGCGGATACCCGGCGCACCTGAAAAGCGGTTCGGAATCAATTCTCCACCTTGAGGCACACGCGCCATTCGCAGCCGCATTTCGTTGAGGCCCCCACGAGTCTCATAATAGCTTTCCAGAATCGCGCGCGCCTGAGGATGCACAACGACCGCAACACCCAGAGCGGCGGCAACTGCGTCAACGGTAATGTCATCATGCGTCGGCCCGATACCGCCCGTCGTAAACAGATAATCATTGCCCGATCGCAAGGCATTGACCGCATCGACGATGGCCGTCTCCTTGTCGGGCACCACACGCACCTCACCAAGCCGAATGCCCTGTACGTTCAGCCAGCTTGCGATCTGCGCGATATTTTTGTCCTGCGTTCGACCTGAGAGAATTTCATCGCCGATGACGATCAGGGCGGCCTTCCACACGCGCTTTGTCATGCCTTTCGCTCCGCCTGCGCCGTGTTTTTGTTCACCACCGCCAGCAACCGGGCGAACCGTTCAGGCGGCAGCACCGCCGAAGGCTTATATGTCGTCGCGAATTGTGGAATGCCGTCGGGCAGCGCCACCCAGGGCATCTTGTCGGCGACATAGATGACTGCGTCGGGCGTCACCGATCCGGGCTCGGCCAGCGTGCCTGCACGCAGCGCAAGTCCATATTCGCCCAAACCGGGGTAATGACTCCACAGCGCCGTTCCGCAAGCAGTGCAGCGGACAATGGCCTGCTCGCCCCCGCTGCCGGTCTTGACGACGGTGCGCGCGGTCTCCCCAGATAGCAGCGCCAGCGCCTCTGTCTCATAAAATGCATTGACCGCAGACGTTGCGCCCGTTTGGTTTTGACACAAGGTACAATGGCAGTTGTTCACGAAAATGGGCTCTCCCGTCGCGCGGTAGCGCACCGCGCCGCATGCACACCCGCCTTCTCTTGTCCCATCAGCCATACTATCTCCTCACGCGCCTCTCTCATGCATCCATGCGCACACCGGATCAAGCCCTCGCCATATGCGCCCAACCCATATATAAGGCGATCATGACAGACTATATGACCATGACAGCCGATACTCCGCTCACGCGGTCGGCCGCGATCAAGCTCTATGACGAAAGCGGCTTTGCCGGCATGCGCAAGGCAGGACGACTGGCCGCCGACATACTGGACGCGCTGGCGCCCCACGTGGTGCCGGGCGTCACGACCGGCGAGCTCGATGATATCGTTCGACGTATGACAATAGACGGCGGTGGCGTTCCGGCTACCCTGGGCTATCGCGGCTACCAGCATAGCTGCTGCACATCGATCAACAACGTCATCTGTCACGGCATTCCCGGCGACAGGCAATTAAAAGACGGCGATATCGTCAATATCGATGTTACCCCGGTCATTGACGGGTGGCATGGCGACAGCAGCCGCATGTATATTGCAGGCGAGGCCCCTATCAAGGCGCGGCGGCTGGTCGAGGTGACCTATGAATGCCTGATGCTCGGCATAGAACAGGCCAAGCCCGGCAACCATATGGGCGACATCGGCCATGCGATCCAGACCCATGCCGAAAAGCATCGCTATGGCGTCGTGCGAGACTTCTGCGGGCACGGCCTTGGGCGGGTATTTCACGATGCGCCCGAAGTGGTGCATGTCGGCATCCCCGGAACCGGCCCCGAATTGAAACCGGGCATGTTCTTCACCATTGAACCGATGATCAACATCGGCAAGGCCGGCATCCGGATGATGGAGGACGGCTGGACTGCGGTGACGCGCGACAGGACATTGTCTGCCCAGTTCGAGCACAGCATCGGCATTACCGACACGGGTTGCGAAATCTTCACGCAGAGCGCGAAAGGCCTCGACTGTCCGCCTTACGCCTGAAGTACGGAGCTAACTGCGAGAGCTAAGGTCAGCCCGCTAGGCCGGATCGACATTCAGGATACCCCAAGGGCACTAATTGCTGATTCATAGGGTTCCGGATGAAGGGGGGACTGTGGATGGGTATTAAGCGGTACGATTTGAACGAGGCGCAATAGGCAAAGATAGAATTGTTGCTGCCGGGCAAGGCGGGCGACCCGGGACGAACTGCCTCGGATAACCGCTTGTTCGTGGGTGGATGTTTGTGGGTGTTGCGGTCAGGTACGCACTGGTGTGACCTGCCGGTGGCGCCATGCCGGTGTATGGGAACGGGTGTTCGATACACTGTCCCCATCCAGCGGGACGGTTAATCCACCTCTCCAAATTCAAGGTTCCAATAACCGTATAAATTTCGGCGACGGTCGAGCAATTTGCCGGCGAAAGCGACCTGTCAGGGTAATAACGTTTGCGCCACGCTCGCCCCGTCATGAAGGCATGCCCGCAGTGTAATTTGTACAGAGCCTGATTCTACACGCCTCAATTGAGCCGGTTAAATAGCAGAACAGATATGACGGAGCGCTCCACTCCCAGTCTTTCAGCTACTCACTATAAACTTCTACAATCTGCCGTTGCTGTTCTAGAGCATTTTCATAATGGGCGGAATCGTTTTGGATTCCCTTTTGTCCGATCGTGTGATTCATAGGAAGCCGTCTGGCAGGAGGCGGCTATGGGTTGGCGATCAGGACAGAGTTATTCGCAAGATTTGCGGGATAGGGTGATCGGGGCGGTGGATGGCGGCATGGCGGTCCGAGAGGCGGCCACGATTTACAAGGTCAGCATCGCCTATATTTACAAGGCATTGATACGGCGCCGAGTGACCGGCGACACCGGCGTCAAGCAGAACCGGGGCCGACCGCCGCGCAAGCTTTCGCCCGAGCAAGAGCTGGCGCTTGGTGCACCTATCCGATCCCGGCCTGGTATCACGCTGGCTCAAGCACAGGCATGGTTGCTGGCCGAGCATGGCGTCTGGCTCTGCACAGGGGCGATGTGGAAAGCGGCCAAACGGCTCGGCCTGTCGTTCAAAAAAGCCTTGCGCGCAGCTGAACAGGATCGGCCGGACGTGGCGGTACGGCGCAAGCTGTGGAGGGCAGCCCAGCCCTTCATCGACCCTGAGAGCCTCGCCTTTCTCGATGAGACGGGCGTCAACACGAAGATGGCCCGGCTCTATGGCTGGGCACCGGTCGGTGAGCGCGCTGCCGCGACAGCGCGCCCTTCGGGCACTGGAAAACAATGACGTTCGTCGCTGGCTTGCGCCTGACGGGAATGACCGCACCTTGGGTACTTGACGGACCGATGGATGGCGATGCCTTCCGCACCTATGTTCGACATATCCTCGCACCGACCCTCAAGCGCGGAGATGTCGTGGTGCTCGACAATCTCCCGGCACATAAAGTGGCCAGTGTCCGCGAGGCTATCGCCGAGCGGCGAGCGCAGATCTTCTACCTGCCGCCCTATAGCCCTGACATGAACCCCATCAAGATGGCGTTCGCCAAGCTCAAGGCCCTGTTGCGGCAGGAACCAGCCCGAACCGTCGATGGCCTCGTCGAACGCATCGGACACCTGCTCGACCAGTTCGTCCCAACCGAATGCGCCAACTTCTTCCATGCCGCCGGATATCAACGGCCATAGTGAAAATGCTCTAGGTCACTTTCGCGCGCCCAATCCCGCAGAAACGTGCGAAATTCTGCCGACCTTAATAATTTTCTATGAAATCAAGAACTTGTTGGCGGTGCTGTCAGTTTAACGCGAACCCGTCTCCACATCGAGGTTTTCTGCGGCTAAGGAAGCCCACATGAAAGCCATTTCCTATAAGCGCTACCGGTTTCCGCCGGAGGTAATTCAGCACGCCGTCTAACTCTATTTCCGGTTCACGATGAGCCTACGCGACGTCGAAGATTTACTCGCTGAACGCGGAATCGAAGTCAGCTACGAGACCGTGCGATGCTGAAGCCGGAAGTTCGGACTGGCCATTTCACGGAACCTTCGACGGCTCCAAGGAAAGTCCGATACGGTGTGACATGCCGACGAGATGGTCGTCAAAATTGGCGGCAAACACATGTATATGTGGCGTACTGCAGACAAAGAGGGATTCATTCTCGACGCAATCGTCCAGAAGCGCCGGAACAAGGCGGCAATGAAGGAGTTCGGTTGCCAAGCCCGCCCAAACCCGGGGGCGCTTGCGCGAAAATAATCGCGCGGAGAACAGTCACCTCCCTGTCCGAAGGCGAGAGCGAAAGATGCAAAGATTCAAATCTCAGGGCCAAGCCCAGCTATTCGTCTCCACCCACAGTGCCGTCTACAACACATTCAGCATCGAACGTCATCTTACTTCACGAAACACCACGCGCTATCTCCGGAACACCGCCATGGAGAAATGGAAAGCCGCGTCCGCTCCTGCCGGATGAAAATCGAGTTCGAGGCCTTCGTTCAAACTCAGGCGGTTAAGTTGACAATACCGTGCCAACACCTTGGCGAAATGCGAGCCAAATCCGACGCTCGATGCTCCGGTGACCAAGGCTTTGCGCCCACTCAGTTCAACACTCAAACTCATTACTTTGCCTCTCGTTGCAGGACCGGTACTGTCAAGTCAATGACACAATTACAACAGGCACGGGTTTCCAGCTAAATCCATTTAGGATAACTCCTGGGTTTCAACAGTACTGGGCATTGACCAATCTCATCAGAGCTCACAATCCAAGTTATCGATCGAATTGTCGCCCCAACTTCGCAGGCCTTCACGCAAACTCTGCGAATTAAGCTGACAGAGGCCTATCAACCTTCCAAGCGATAGCCGCTGAAGCGTTCGCGAAGATCCTTTTACTGATTTTTCCGGTAGCTGTGTGCGGCAGTTCTTCAACAAATTCGACTGCATCTGGCAGCCACCACTTGGCGACCTTCTCGGAAAGGAAGTCGGTTATTTGTTCGGGCGTGACAGATGCACCTTTCTTTTTCACGACAAAGAGCACCGGCCTCTCGGCCGATCCAGAGGCGGGTTCGGCACCAAGGTCCACGCCGTAGTCGATGCGCTTGGCCTGCCGATCCTTTTCATTCTCGGCCCCGGCCAGCAGAATGACATGGCGCCAGCCTGCGATCTGATCCGGGGCATTCCGGCGGGCAAAGTTCTGGCCGACCGCGCCTACGATGCCGACCGCTTGCACGACCTTATCTATGAGCAAGGCAGCGAGCCGGTCATCCCGCCACGACGCCATCGCAAATATCAGCACCGCTACGACCGCATCGCCTACAAACAACGCTGGGGCATCGAAGGCTTCTTCGCCAAGCTCAAGCAATGGCGCCGCATCGCCACCCGTTATGACAAGCTCGCCGCAAACTTCCTCGGCTTCGTCAAACTCGCTTCCATCATGCTTTGGCTCAAATGATTAAATCGTCACTACAACCTAGGCCCATAAGCCCAGAATTTTCTGGATTTCCGCGCTCAGTTCATTTCCCTCGATGCGGCGCAGCAACGACACGTCCACCTGTTCGCGCAACGCGCTGTTCTGGGGCAACGCAATACCGTAGTCCTGACGTCCGAAAGTGCCCGGAAGCATTCTCACCCCGTCCTGGCCCGATGTCCGCAGGCCATATCGCAGCAAAGGTTCGTCATAGACGAATGCGTCGATGTCGCCCCGGTGCAGCGCGATCAGCCCCTCTTCGACATTGGCGAAGCCCTCAAATGCCACGCCATCGTCCGACAACCAGTCATCGGTCGCCGATCCTGCTATCGAACCTACGCTGACGCTGTGCAGATCATTGGGCCCTGATACCGCCCCTTCGAGCCGCCCCGCCGTCAGCGAAGAGGCGATCATCCCGGTAAAAGTCGATATGATCAGGATCGCCGCGAACATCCACACAAGCGCGATCAGCTTGCCCGCAGGCGTGCGCGGCGCCTTGTCGCCATAGCCAACAGTCGTCATCGTCACGGCCGAGAACCAGAAACCGGAGCCGAGACCTTTGACGCCTTCGGCAAATTCATCGGAATTTTGTTTGCGTTCTACAAGCCAGAACAGAAAGCCGACGAACAGCAGCAAGGCCGAAAGCGCGAGCGCAGCTTTCAGGAATTCGAAAGTGAAGAAATTACGGAACAGCGAGAGCCACGCCGCCGGTTCTTCCCGCACGGCAATACCAAAGCCGGTGGCGTAAAATGGCTGGGTGAAATCGACCTTCATCTCACGCGCGGAGGTAATGGTCAGCGCCCCGACGCTGGCGTCATACTCGCCAGCCGCAAGTCCATCGATCATTCCGGCCAGATTTGTTTCAACAAATTTATAGTCATAACCATGTTCGGCGGCGATGGATTTCCAAAGATCAATCGCAATGCCATGCCACTCGCCATCCTTGCCACGTATAACGAAGGGCGGTGCCTCCCGTGTCGCGACCGTCATCTGCTCAGCGGCGCGGACCGGCTGCACCGCTGATATCAAGGCCGCCGAAACAACTAGGGCGAGGAAAAAAATCCGACGGAGAATCGCGGACATGTGCGGCGTAATCGTCGAGGTGAAGATAGGCTTGCCTCCCGGCTGTTGGCATGATGACTGGATGCATCATGCTAACATGCGATGGCGAGTTTCGCCAAGGCGCAGGGATGTGGCGAACAGATCTGTCAGTTTTTAGAAATTATTTCCGCCACTTATCGGCTCAGGCAACTTGCCCGCTTCGACCGCAAGCTCCGATATATACTGGCGGACAATCGCCTGGTCTTCCGGATCGACGAGCATCGCAGCGACACGGCGGGCGCAGGCGATTTCATTTTCGATAGTCGTGGTGGAAAGGCTTTTGGGATGAGATATGCTGATCATGATAGCCAGAATCGCGGAGCGCAATTTTGGTTCCGCAATGCATCATACACCTTATCGGCCAAATCGGTCGATTGAGCGCAGACCTGCCGTCATCGCGATGAGTCAGGCGGTGCCGCCCTTGCCGAGCGCGGATTTCACCAACCCCATCTGCTTGCGATAAAGACTTGTAAGTGCGGCATAATCCGATTGGATCTGCCCCATTTTCAGCAGCTGATCCTCCAGCGTGACGTTGTTGCCGTCTGGCTTCACCTCAGAGATATCGCGATCCGCGATCGTCGTCATGACGGACGGCTTTGCACCCAGCCGCCGCATTCCCTCGCTAATCTCGACACGGGGCCGACGAACCTGTCCTGCCCCTGCTCCGTCCACCATTGAGGCGAAACTGGGGGCGGCAACCTCCCGCGCCTCATACCCCGGGGTATCGCTGTTCGCGATATTCTGCGCGACGACGCGCTGCCGGTCGCCAAGGTGGCGCATGGCCTTGCCTATTGCGTCGATAAGCTTCGGCGTTTGATCCATGGTTTGTCCCCGCCCCGTCGCCCGCTAGAATATTCCGGTAAGGCCGCTGATCCGGATCAGGGCACCGTGCCGCCGCCGGTGGCGAGCAGGTTGGTGCCGTTGAAGTCAGACGAGTTGACGATCGTGGTGATCTGGTCACGCAGCGCCACGAAGTCGGAGTTGATCGCCGCACGGCTGTTGGCATCGATGCCCGCGTCAGCGGACTGATAGGCCTTGGCCTTCATCTGGTTAAGAATGTCGGAAATCTGTTCCGCACCGGCTACCGCGACGTCGGTAACGCTCTTCGCACGGCTCAGAGACGCGGTGACCGACTGGAGACCACCAAGATCACCACGCAGCGACTGGGCAATCGCGAACGATGCCGAGTCATCCTTGGTCGAGGAGACAGACAGGCCGGTGTTGATACGCGACTGAACCTGAGACAGACCGCGGTTGGTTTCATTGAGGCTCTGCAGCGCAGCCATTGCGCCGAGGTTGGTATTAACTGAAAACGCCATTAGTTTCCCTTTCTAGGAAAAAACGGACTGCTTCTGCAGACCGGGGCCGGAAACGCCGACCCGCGATGCACAACCTGTTCACCGTGCACATATCCATTTTGGGAAAACTGCGGGGTCTGCCCAAATTTTGGCACGATTTTTCGTGGTTAAACCGGCATTTACGACACGGTGCCGCACAAATTCGAGGCTCCAAGGCGCTCTCGCCTCCAAAAAAATTTCAGAGCCTGGGTCCGCAGCATCGTTCCCTGTCGCAAACTATGTTTGAAACACCCCAAACGGGGCCACTGCTAATAGGTCACAGTGACCGTGATGGTATCGGCATAGGACCCAGCCGCAACATTTTGCCCAGCCGGGATTTCAGCGTAGATATTGGTCGTCTGGCTGACGAAGAGCAGCGCGGTGAAGGATCGGGTGACTTGTGCGGAACCTGCGGTGCCGTCACCCCAAACCTGCGTGAGTGCGGGCGAGGTATAGAGATTATAGTTGAGCGCCGACCCGCCATTCACCATCGTCCGCGGAGCAAAGCTGCCCGAAGATCCTGTGCTGAGCGCGATATCATAGGAACCGGCAAGCGCGACGCTCAACGTGCATTCGACGGTTACGGTCCCGCTCGATGTGACGGGCGTGGGCGAAAAAGGGTCGTATGACCCCAGCGCTATACCGCTTGCGCTCGCCGTGCAGGAACATAGCGACAGAGTATTGCATGCGGCGAAGGCCGGTGCAGGCATCGCGGATACGCATAGCGCGATAGCGAATTTGGATAAGGCAGTGCGCATGGTCTAGCTTTCCTCCAGTTCGCAGCGGAACGGACCCAGCGTCGGCAAAATGGCCGTGCCCGGGTCGGATATAGTAACGGCACATCGACCCGACGGAGTGGCCGCCAATAGCCGCATATCCGGTTTCAGATCGTCAACGAATACCTCGCCACCATAGCCAACAAAGGAAGGCGATGGCAGGTCCAATGCGGACACTGTCGTTCCAGCCGGAATGGGAGAACCGTCCGGCATATGCAGAATGACGGTGGCGGGGTGCGATTGCTGCGCGTCGAAATTGGCCAGCGCCGCACCGTGTATGCGCGGCACGACAGTCATCTCCATCGGCCCGAGCGCAAATTCCAGCGGAATATCTTGTGGCGATATCGACAGCTTGTTGCGCGTATAAGGTCGCAGACCCGTCACCAGCGCGACACCATCGGCATCGGTATGGGCGACGAGCCTGTTTTCCTCATAAATACCGATATTGGCCCGGCCCGGCACCGTGACATAGGCCATCGCATCGCCCAGCCTGCGCGCGAGCCGCGCTTCCCCGCCCGCCCAGACGAACCCACCGCTGGCCAGCAGTCTCGCCGCGCTCATCCCATTGGCGCGCGCGGCTTGCAGGCGATAGTCCCCCGCCTGCCCACGCCAACTTACCTCCGCTTGTCTGCGCTCGATCTCGCCTGTACTCGCGCCCAGCCGGTACCCCCATCCGCGATCCGTCGGCGGCGTCAGGCGCAGTTCGCCAGTCAGGTTTCGATCGTCAGCCTGCACATAGCCGCTCGACCGTGCGCTGAAAGGAATGGTGAAGCCCACCCCTGCGGTAAAGTCTTCGCCGCTCGTTCGACTGCGCGTCGCCAGCGCGAAAGCATTGAGATAGCCGATATCACCCACGGCAAGACTGTAGTTGGCCGAAAGGATGCGCGCCCTGTCCCGATCCTGATAGGTCACATCGGTATAGGATACGCCGATATTGCCCCATGGGCCGAGGCTGACGCCGCCAACGGCCTGCAACTGATAGCGGGCGATCTTCTGGTAAAAGCGCTCTTCGAGGTGGCGGAAGTCGCGCGAGGAATGCTCGAAACTCAGCGCTGCGTTCCAGCCACGACCGATATGCTGACCGTAGACGCGGTAGCGCAGACCGGTGCCGTATATGCTGCTTGACGCCGCCATCGCGCCGCCCAGTTCGCCAACAGGCGCGGCGATGATGGTCGCCTCAAGTCCCGCGACCTGCACATCCTGCGACAGCATGGCACGCGCGCCTGCGGTCAGCCGGTCGCTGAGCCCGCGCCGATATCCGCCCGCAACAAACCCCTCACCATAGGAAAGGCTGCGATAGCCATAATGATCACGCAGTGCGCCCGCCTCCACGCTCCATTCCGAAAGGCCCGGCCGCAACAGGCTGCGACTGACATAATAGGGTGTGGTGACGCTGCGCTCGACGCCCAGCGCATCGCGTATCTGCAACGTGACCTCTCCGGCACCGGTGACCAGCGGCAGATTGCCGATTGTGAAAGGCCCCTCCTCAGCCTGCGTGCGATATTGCAGCGCGTTGTTGACCAATATATCGACTTCGGACGGGAGCGCATTATTTCCCGTCAGGACGAGCGTGGGAAAGGTGATGAAACCGGGCTGAAGGCTGAACTCGGTCCCGTAGCGGATACCGGCGAAGCGGGCCGAGCGCGACCATGAGGCACCGCCGGTGATGGTGTCGCCGACAATCAGCCGGGTCAGCCGGTCCGGGCTGTCCTTCAGGAAATAGGTGTCGAGACGGGTCAGCTTTGTGCGCCCGGCGCGATGGTCGAGCGTCATCCTGTTCGCCACAAGGCCCCAGTCGTCCGACACGCCGCCCTCGACAAAAGCGGTTGCGGCGGCATTCTTGCGTGCTTCAAACGCGAGATCATAGTTCAGGAACGCTGAAAATATACTTGGGGTGGGCGTCGTTGGCTGCTGTTGGACCTGCCGGGTAACATTGCGGAATGCTGCCCCTGACACCGTCAGCCGTAATGTCTGATGCGGCTCGTCCATCTCTCCTGTAACGCCGGAGATTGCCGGAATAGCCACAAATTCCTCGCCGTCGACCACAATCCGCGGGGCATCACCCGGATTCACGCGCCAGCCGGCAAGATCGGACGTCCGGCTATAGAAGAGCGGACCGCGCCGTATGAAAAGAAAGCTGTGCCCGGTATCGCGGCCATTGATCTCGACATTCAGGAAGAGCTGCTCCTGCAAAACATGATCGGGCAGCTCGGCGGCAAATATTCCCGGATCAAACGGCAGCGGCGGCGGCGTATGCGCTAGGGCAGAAACGCTCACCATCGGATACAGGCAGAGGCCGGCGCTAGTCCGCAGGATCCGCATGAGGCGTCGCCTCGGTCACCATGGAGGCGGCAATGCTCGCGCCATCGGTTGTGGCGGAAACAACCAACGCCTGTCCGGCGCGTACCGGGCTGGCCGTTGAGAGTGACACCACGCGCGTTGCACCGGGCAGTACATAGAGCATCTGTCCATGCTCACCGACCGCCGTGCCGCTTCCCTGCGACGCGACCGATATGCGCCGAAGTTGAACGTGACTGCTCCCCCTGTTCTCGACCCAGAGCGTGAGCTGCCTTCCATCGCTCGCCACGGCACGCCAGCGCAGATCAGTTTCGGGAGTGACCGGCGGCACGAACACCGGGATGCTGATGCGCAGAAGCATCTTCACCTGTTGGGTATTCACCGCGGCGGCACTCGGAATTTCCTCGATCAGCAGACGATAGCTTTTTTCGACATCACCGGGCGGAATCAGACGGCCAATCCGCACGGTTTGCGTGCCGCCGGGCGCCATTTCAAACTGCGCCGGGTTGGCGAGGACATCGCGCGTGGGGTTCAGCTCATCCTGCCCCGACCGCTGCTCCCACGCGAACAGGCGCAACTGGACACGCGTCGGGCTTGCTCCGCTATTTTCTATTTGGATGACTTCAATGGAATGATCTGCGTCGAGGGAGATGCTTACCGGCGCGACCTTCAACCCAGCACCCCATAACGGCTGGCTCGGGAGCATCAGCAGAAGGGCAAAGACTGCCGTCAGGCGCGGATATCGCATCGACCGGGCCTAATAATTCACGGTCACGGTGATGGTGTCAGAGTACGATCCCGCCGCTACGTTCTGCCCCTGCGCGATACGGCCATATACTGTGTAGGAAGTCGCGGTCAGGCCCGCGATCGCGGAAGCCGGAGTATCGGCACCCGGCGTGTTGCCCCAGTTGGTCGTGCGCCCGGCATCCTGATAAAGTTCATAATCGAGCGTATTGCCGCCATTGGTCATTGCGCGGGTCGTTACAGTCGCACCCGGTGCCGTGCCGGCACTCAACCCGACCGTGAACGAAGTGCCTATGGTGCAAAGCACATCCAGTGTCGTAGACGCATCGAGGTCCGTGACCGACGTCGGATCGTAGTTGCCGAAATCAAGCGACGAGGCAGATACCGAGCACACGCCCAGGACCGTCGCCGTGACCGGAAAGGTGGTCGTAGCCGTGCTCGCGCTCGTTACCGATGGAACACAACAACATAATATTCCCGCAACTATTCTCAACCTACAACTCTTACGCATGTCGACACCTCAATATTATAGGGCATATTGACCATATTCGTGTGCGACCGGCATTGAACATTAAAGCGGTATTTGCGCCTTATTATATCTCCCTTTTTCGCAAAGGTTTTGTGGCGCTGATTTTATCACACGGCCGCTTATCTTCTGAGTTGCAGGCAGTCAGATTGGCCGCAAGTTCACGCAGGTGGGCCATACGCCCGCGCACTATAGGTGCCCGGCGCCCTTCCTGTACCCAGCGCGTGGTTAGTAGCCTTTCAGCAAGCCGCTCCAGCGGTTTGTGCTGGAGCTGCAAGTACAAGACGTTCATCGCCTCGCCTCCTGCTCCTCAATTCCGGCACTTAAACTATTTTCTTTATGATCTGAGGGTGTCGCACAAAGGTTTATTTTAGATGAACTATTCTTTTCAAACGTTTTATGTCTGGTCTGAAACGACGAGAATGAGGAAAAAACGGTGAAAATCGGTCACTATCATAGGTTCAAGGAAATGATCCATTGTGGATGATATAGGGCAGCATGCACATCAGCATTCCCTTTTCCAATACTTGGTTCGTCGGCCTATACGCCCAACACACTGTCGGGCCTTGCGAGCACCCGCAACGGCAATCCACAGCCCTGTGCGCGACTGACCGCCAGACTGGTGGGTGCAGAGAGCGTCACCAGCATCGGGCATCCCGACAGAACCGCTTTCTCGACCAGTTCAAAAGAACATCGTGAAGTGAGCAGCGCAAAACCCTCATCCCAGCCCAGCCCGCCGCGCAACATAGCACCCACCAGCTTGTCAAACGCATTGTGCCGTCCAACATCCTCCCGCACCAGACGCACTTCGCCGGTTGCAGAGCACAAGGCCGCCGCGTGCACCGCGCCGGTAGCCCTGTTAAGCGGCTGATGCTCGCCGAGCGCACCCAATGCGGCAAACAGGGCGCTGTCCTCTGCCGAGCACCGCGCCGTTACCTGCGGCAGCGCGCGGATTGCCTGTTCCAGGTTTTCGATGCCGCACAGACCACAGGAAGACTCAGAGGTTCTGTGCCGGACCCGATCGAGTACGCGATCCCTACACCGCACGGACAGCCTCAAACGCAGAATCGTTCCTGCGTCCGTCTGATGGCTGTCTGCCATCAGAATATCGTCAGCGCTATCGATCAACCGTTCGGCGAGCGCAAAGCCGTAGCCGAGGTCCAGAAAATCATCCGGCGTTGCCATCAACACGGCATAACCGACGCCGTCCACTTCAATTGCGACGGGTTCTTCGACGGCGACCGCGCGCACTATCTCCTTGCGCACACCGTCTGCACCAATCAGCGCGAAACCTTCGTCGACCGACGTCATGCGGCCGGAGCTTGTCCCGCCTGAAGCTGGCGTAGCGCACTGAGCGCCACGGGGGCCAGCCCCTCCCCCCCGGCATCGATATGCGCGAAGATCATCATCTTCATTCGCGGGTCCCAGAAATGCGCAATATGGTCGGCCAAGGCCGCTGCAGCATCGAGATCGGACATCGTTCCGAAATTGCGCGCGATCTGGTTTGCCATATAGACCAGCTTTTCTGTGGAGTTCACTCCGCAGCCTCCGTTTCGTGCGCAATGCGGCGCGAGCGTTCGCTCAAAGCCTCATATTCTTCCTGCCAGTCGCTCGGCCCGTTGGACGCGCCGACCTGCACGGCGGTTACCTTATATTCCGGGCAGTTGGTAGCCCAGTCGCTATATTCGCTGGTAACGACGTTCGCCTGCGTTTCCGGGTGGTGGAAGGTCGTATAGACAACGCCGGGGGCGACACGGTCCGTCACCTGCGCACGCAATGTCGTTTCGCCCGAGCGGCTGGCGAGACGCACCCAGTCGCCGTCGCGCAGGCCGCGATCCTCCGCATCGACCGGATGGATTTCCAGCCTGTCTTCGGGGTGCCACGCGGTGTTCGCGGTGCGCCGGGTTTGCGCGCCGACATTATAGTGGCTGAGGATGCGTCCGGTCGTCAGCAACAGCGGATAGCGCGGACCGGTTTTCTCATCGGTCGGCACATAGTCCGTCACGACAAACTTGCCCTTTCCGCGGACAAAACCGTCAATATGCATAACCGGCGTGCCCTCTGGCGTCTTGTCATTGGCGGGCCACTGGATCGAGCCGAGCTCGTCGATCCTGTCAAAGCTGACGCGCGCGAAGGTGGGGGTCAGGCGGGCGATTTCATCCATGATCTGCGACGGGTGATCATAGGACCAGCCGAGCCCGAGGGCGTTGGCAAGATCCTGCGTCACTTCCCAGTCTTCCTTGCCGTTCATCGGCGTCATCACCTTGCGAACGAGCTGGATGCGCCGCTCCGCATTGGTGAAGGTGCCATCCTTTTCGAGGAAGGTGCTGCCCGGCAGGAAGATATGCGCGTAGTTCGCCGTTTCGTTGAGAAACAGGTCATGCACGATCACGCATTCCATCGCGGCAAGGCCCGCCGCGACATGATGGGTGTTGGGGTCAGACTGAAGAATATCCTCACCCTGAATATAGATGGCTTTGAATGCACCATCGACCGCGGCGTCGAGCATATTGGGGATGCGCAGGCCCGGCTCCGGGTCGAGCGAGACGCCCCAATCCTTTTCAAACAGCGCGCGCGCGTCGCCGTCCGAAATATGGCGGTAACCGGACAGTTCATGCGGGAAGCTGCCCATGTCGCAGGCGCCCTGCACATTATTCTGACCACGCAGCGGGTTCACGCCTGCGCCGGGCTTTCCGATATTGCCGGTCGCCATCGCGAGATTGGCGATGGCCATCACGGTGGAGCTGCCCTGGCTATGTTCGGTCACGCCCAGGCCATAATAAATGGCCGCGTTCCCACCCGTCGCGTACAGCCGTGCGGCTTCGCGCACCGTCTGGGCCGGGACCTTGGTCAGCATCTCGGTCGCTTCGGGCGATTTTTTCGGGTCGGAAACAAACGCCGCCCAGTCCTGATATTCGTCCCAATCGCACCGTTCACGGATGAACGCTTCATCGGCGAGTCCTTCCGTGACGATGACATGCGCCATCGCCGTCAGCACGGCGACATTGGTGCCGGGACGCAGCGGCAGGTGGTGCGCGGCCTCAATATGGGGTGACTTCACCAGATCGGTGCGACGCGGATCGATGACGATCAGCTTGGCGCCTTCGCGCAGGCGGCGCTTCATGCGGCTGGCGAAAACGGGGTGCCCATCCGTCGGGTTGGCACCGATGATGAGGACGACATCGGCGTCCATCACGCTGTCAAAATCCTGCGTACCTGCCGATGTGCCGAAAGTCGTTTTCAGGCCGTAGCCGGTCGGCGAGTGGCACACCCGGGCACAGGTATCGACGTTGTTATTGCCGAAGCCTGCGCGCACCAGCTTTTGCACGAGGAAGGTTTCCTCATTGGTGCACCGCGACGAGGTGATGCCGCCGACCGAGCGCTGGCCGTACTTCTCCTGAATGCGCTTGATCTCGGACGCTGCATATTCCAGCGCCTCGTCCCATTCGACCTCGCGCCAGGGCTGGTCGATGGAGGCGCGGATCATCGGTTTCAGGATACGATCCTGATGCTGTGCATAGCCATAGGCGAAGCGGCCCTTGACGCAGCTATGGCCGCGATTGGCCTTGCCATCCTTGTACGGCACCATGCGGACGAGCTGTTCACCGCGCATTTCGGCACGGAACGAGCAGCCAACGCCGCAATAGGCGCAGGTCGTAACCACGGCGCGGTCGGGCGTGCCGATTTCGGCAACCGCCTTTTCCTGCAACGTCGATGTCGGGCACGCCTGTACGCAGGCGCCGCAGGACACGCATTCGGACGAAAGGAAGTCATCGGACGCCATGCCCGCGGAGACCTTCGATCCGAAGCCGCTGCCCTCAATCGTCAGGGCGAAGGTGCCCTGCACCTCGTCACAGGCGCGCACGCAGCGCGAACAGACGATGCATTTGGCTGGATCGAAATCGAAATAGGGATTGGAGATGTCCTTGGGCTGCACCAAATGGTTTTCGCCCTCATAGCCGTAGCGCACCTCGCGCAGGCCGACAGCGCCCGCCTGATCCTGCAACTCGCAATCGCCATTGGCGGCGCAGGTAAGGCAATCGAGCGGGTGGTCGCTGATATAGAGTTCCATCACGCCCTTGCGCAGCTTTTGCAGCTTGGGCGTCTGGGTATGGACGACCATGTCCGCTTCAACAGGTGTGGTGCAGCTGGCCGGGGTACCGCGCCGCCCGTCGATTTCAACCAAGCAGAGGCGGCAGGAGCCGAACTGTTTCAGATTATCGGTCGCGCACAGCTTTGGAATGGACGTGCCCACTTCGGCGGCGGCCCGCATGACGGTGGACCCCGCGGGTACCGTCACGGCCTGTCCATCGATGGTCAGCGTGACCGGCGCGCCATTGGCGGCAGGCGTTCCCAGATCGGCTTGCGGTTCAAATCCCATAAATATGTTCCTTGTACGATCCTGTCGTCATTCCGCGGCTTGCGCAGCGTCTGTCAGTCCGAAATCTTCGGGATAGTGGCGAATGGCGCTCATCACTGGATAGGGCGTGAAGCCGCCCAGAGCGCACAGCGAGCCCAACTGCATCGTTTCGCACAGATCCTCGATCAGCTTCAGCTCAGCGTCGGGACCGCGCGCACCACCGGGGGCGTTGCGGATCTGCGCCAGCTCTTCAACCTTGTCCGAAGCGGGTCGTCCACCGCCGCGCAGGCGGTCGAGCGTTTCCATGCCGCGCACCGAACCGATACGGCAAGGTGTGCATTTGCCGCAGCTTTCATACGCGCAAAATTCCATGGCGAAGCGCGCCTGCGCCCACATGTCGACGCTGTCGTCGAACACCACGAGGCCGCCATGACCGATCAGGCCGTCGGCGGCAGTGAAGGCTTCATAGTCGAACGGGGTTTCGAACAGCGCGGGCGGGAAATAGGCCCCGAGCGGCCCGCCAACCTGCACCGCGCGCACGGGTCGACCGCTGTCTGTGCCGCCGCCAATGTCGTTCACCAGTTCGCCCAGAGTTACGCCGAACGCGGTTTCATACAGGCCGCCCTGCTTTACATTGCCCGCGATCTGGATCGGCATCGTGCCCCGCGACCGGCCCATGCCATAATCGGCATAGGCTGCCCCGCCATTGGCGAGAATCCACGGGATTGCGGCGAGGGTGAGGACGTTGTTGACCACTGTGGGCTTACCGAACAGCCCTTCGAGCGCGGGAAGAGGCGGCTTCGCGCGCACTTCCCCGCGCTTGCCCTCAAGGCTGTTGAGGAGCGAGGTTTCCTCGCCGCAGACATACGCGCCCGCACCCAGGCGGACCTCCAGCGAGAAAGGAGCGACGATAGGGGCAGAAGCGTCGATGGCCGCGCGCAATTTGGCAAAGGCATGCGGATATTCGGAGCGCAGGTAGATATACCCCTTTGACGCGCCTACCGCGAGCGCGGCGATCGCCATGCCCTCTATCAGGCAATAGGGGTCGCCCTCCATCAGCATACGGTCGGCGAAGGTGCCGCTGTCGCCCTCATCGGCGTTGCAGACGATATATTTTTGCGCAGCTTGCGCGTCAGCAACAGTCTGCCACTTGATGCCAGCGGGGAAACCTGCGCCGCCGCGCCCGCGCAGGCCGGAGGCCTTCACCTCATCCAGCACCGCCTGCGTCGCCATACCGCGCGCCTTTTCGAGGCCGGCCCAGCCGCCGGTCGCGGCATAGTCGTCGAGGTTCAACGGGCGTGTTTTCCCGGCGCGCGCGAAGGTCAGCCGCTGCTGCGCGGCGATCCACGGATGCTCCGCGACCTTGCCGATGGCCTTGTCGGATGTTCCGTCAAGGATCGCTGCGACGTCCGCCACGCTGACCGGGCCGAAGCCCTCGCCATCAATTTCCACCAACGGCTCCAGCCAGTGCATGCCCCAGCTCGACACCCGGCGTATCTCGGCATCGGGCGCGGCCTTCGCAAAGGCGTCGGCAACGCGGTCCGCGCCGCAAGCGAGCGCCAGCGCATCATCGGATATGCAGATGACCCGGCTCATGCCCCAACCCCCGTCAATGCCGCCTCATGTATCAGAACGCCCAGCGCGTCCGCATCCAGCCGCGCGTGGACGTCGCCACCGATCATCGCGCTCGGTCCGGCGGAGCACAAACCGAGGCAATAGACAGGCTCTATCGCGACGCGGCCCGCAGCCATCGTCTCAGCTTGCTCGGCCAACGCCTCGCCGCCGCGCGCCTGACAGGCTTCGGCCCGGCACAGCTTCACAACCGGTTTGCCAGCCGGGGTATCGCGCAAATCATGGTAGAAGCTGGCGACACCGTGGACTTCAGCGCGGGACAGGTTGAGCGTTGAGGCGACCTGCCGCTTCGCGTCATCGGAGATGCAACCGAACGCAGCCTGTATATCGATCAATATCGGCAGAAGCGGGCCTTCGCTGCTCCGATGGCGGGCGACGATTTCGTCGATTTCCGCGGATTGGGCATGATTTTCCATAGCCTGATACCGTCGGTCCGACGATCGAAAATGTCAAATTGGATTTGCCTTCATTTGATAGACATTGACTATCAAAACTGCTCCGCGGCCAGCGCCGCTGCGCGCGCTAGAGGAGAGGCAGGTTCGCGGCTCATGATGACAAGGCCGATCTGATTGGCAGGCGGCGGATCGCCAAACGGCAGCAGCACGAGGTCCGGGTGCGCGGCGATGATCGACCGATGGCTGTCCGTAACGATAGCGTCGAGCCCCCCATCGGCCACCATCGCGAACAGCGCGACATAGCTGTCCGCAGTGGCGACGGGGTCGGCCTGCAACCCGCGCTCGGCCAGTACAGCATCAAGAATGCGGCGGTTCTGCATGCCTTCGTGCAGCAGGCACAGGCGCGACCCGGCAGCCTCGGCCAGCGTGACAGAGGCACGCGCGCCCATCGGACCCGAGCGGCGCGTGGCGAACAGGAACTGTTCCGAATACATCGGCACGCTGCGCACCTGCGCCAGCGGCTCGCTGGAAAGATAGGTCACTCCGGCATCGAGATCGCGAGCGATGAGCGCGCTTTCAATCTCTCGCGAGGTGAGCGAGCGGACCGCGACCTGCATCGCCGGATGCATGCGGGCGATTTGCGCGACGAGCCGCCCGATGCTTGGCATGGCAGCGGGGATCGCACCCAGCCGCAACGTGCCGCGCAACGGGCCGGTGTCGCTGTTGATCGCCGTGCGCATCGCGCCCAGATCGGCGATCATCTGTTGCGCGAAGGGAAGGATGGCATAGCCTTCGGCGGTCAGGTCGACGAACCGGCGATCGCGCAGCACGAGCCTAGTCCCGAGCATATCCTCCAGCGCGGAAATGCCCGCCGACAGCGTGGGCTGCGCCACATGGCAGGTCCGCGCCGCGCGCGCGAAATGGCGTTCGCGGGCCAGCGCGGTGAAATATTCGAGATAGCGCAGTTGCATCGGTGCTTTCCGGGTCGCTGGTTCCGACGCACTCGTCGCACATCCGGGCGGCGATGGAAACAAGCCGGGCGGCTTTATCCGGCCTTAAACCCTACCACCCCCGCATCACGACCCTGCCTGCGCAGACGCGCCGACGAGGCAGGTCAGCCTGTTGCGTGATCAGCCGCGTGTAGCGATGACCTCTATATCCAATGGAGCGCCGCCGTCGGCAATGGCAAACAGGCGGTCGATGTTCGGATGCGCGCCCGGACGCTGGCGGGCATCGTCGGTATGTTCACCTAGGCACTGTCAGTCTAACGTGAACGGCTCTCCAAATCGAGGTATTCTGCGATTAGGAATAACTGGGTGAAAGGCATTTCCTACAAGCGCCACCGGTTCCCGTCAAAGGTGACTCAGCAGGTTGCCTGGCTCTATTTCCGCTTCACGTTGAGCCTGCGCGACGTCGAGGATTTGCTCGCCGAACGCAGTATTGAAATAAACTACGAAACCGTCCGATGCTGGAACAGAAAGTTTCGATCAATCTTTTCCACTTCAAATATGCAAAGCTCGGCCTAGCCCCTTGAGTGCCGACTCCTGCACGGTTTCGCCGAGAGTCGGATGCGCATGAATGGTGTCTGCGATATCGGTGAGTGTCGCGGCCATCTCGATCGCGAGAGCGAACTGGGCCGCCATTTCCGAAACGCCTGCGCCGACCGCCTGTATACCGAGCACGAGATCGTTCGAAGGGTCAGAGACGATACGGACGAAACCGTCGCTGCGCTCCATCGTCATCGACCGGCCATTTGCAGCGAAGGGAAAGAGGTTGGATTTTGCGCCTTGCGCCTCGGACGGCAGCGCCCCGACAACAACGATTTCGGGGTCCGTGAAGCAGACGGCGGGGACGGCGCGCTTATCCCAGCGCTTCGCCTGCCCCGCGACGATCTCCGCCACCAGGCCGCCCTGCGCCATCGCGCGGTGGGCCAGCATCGGATCGCCGGTAACGTCGCCGATCGCATAGACATCGCGCATCGATGTCGCGCACCGGTCATCGACCGCTACATACGCGCCATTCATTGTGAGGCCGAGGGTTTCCAGACCGAAGCCTTCGGTAACGGGCTTGCGTCCTACAGTAACAAGGATGAGGTCGGCTGGGACTTCAATGGCGCCGTTGGGCATTTCGACCGCCAGAGACTTGCCACCCTTGCCGAGCCCCTGGGCTTTGGCGGATAGATGGACCGTGATACCGAGTTTCTCTAGACGGGCGCTTACCGGCGCGGTCAGTTCCGCATCATATTGCGGCAGGATTCGTTCGGCCGCCTCGACCACCGTCACCTTCGCACCCAGCTTGGCCATCGCCGTGCCGATCTCAAGGCCGATATAGCCGCCACCGACGACGGCCAGCGTCTTGGGCACTTGCCGGAGTGCAAGCGCATCGGTGGAGCTGATGACCTTATCGCCGAAGGGCAGGAATGGCAGCTCAAACGGCACAGAGCCTGTTGCGACCACCAGATTTTCGGTACGGATGCGCACCGGGCCGTCCACCGTTTCGACCTCAACAGTCTTTCCGTCGACTATGGTCGCCTTGCCCTGCACAGTGCGGGCCTTTGCCTTTTTGAGCAGGCCAGAGACGCCCCCGGTCAGGCGCTTGACGACGCCGTCTTTCCAGTCGATCGTCTTGCCTAGATCAATCGCGGGTTTGGCGACCGAAATGCCCAACTCGTTTGTGCCGGAAAATGTCGTGACCTTGTGGAACTCGTCAGCTGCATGGATCAGTGCCTTGGACGGAATGCACCCCACGTTGAGGCAGGTGCCTCCTGGCTTGTCTGCCTCAACGACTATGGTATCGACGCCCAGTTGCCCGGCGCGGATGCCGCAAACATAGCCGCCCGGCCCCGCGCCGATGATGAGCAACTGACAGGTTTCGGTCTTCATGCGTAATCGCCCACAAAAATCATCGCTGGAGTCTCGAGCAGTCCCTTTATCCGCTGAACGAACATCGCAGCATCCCATCCGTCGATCACGCGGTGATCGAAGCTGGTGGAGATGTTCATCATCTTGCGCGGCTGGAATTGTGTGCCATCCCACATTGGACGCACCGCCATTTTGTTGATCCCCAGAATAGCGACTTCGGGGTGATTGATGATCGGCGTAGTGGCAATTGCGCCAAGCGGTCCTAGCGAGGTGATCGTGAAGGTGGAGCCGGTCAACTCATTCCGGTCGGCCTTGCCGCTACGTGCGACCTCGGAAAGCCGAGCGATCTCTGTGGCGGTATCGAACAGGCCCATCGCTTCCGCATGATGCAGCACAGGCACGACCAGCCCTGCGTCAGTCATCGTAGCGATGCCGAGATGGGCAGCTTCATGACGGAGGACAATCCCCTGATCGTCATCGAAATGTGCGTTCATTTCAGGGTGATCGATAAAGGCGCGGGTCAGCGCTGCGGTAATGAACGGCAGCACCGTCAGCTTCGGCCGATCAGCGCGTTCGTCGTTCAGCTTGGCGCGAAGTTCCTCAAGCGAGGTCATGTCGACTTCTTCGACCACTGTGATATGCGGGATGCGCGTGTTCGCGAGCGTCATGCGTTCGGCGATCTTGCGACGCATACCGACGACCTTGATCTGTTCGATGCCGGTTTTGCGCGTGCGGTTCGTGCGCGGCGCGCCTTGGCCGCGCGGCGCCGCAAAAACGGCGTCCAGATCGTCGTGGGTGATGCGCCCAGCAGGCCCTGTCCCGGTGACCTGCCGGAGGTCGATACCACCTGCCTTCGCGCGCGCACGCACGGACGGCGAAGCAAGCGGATCACTTCCTTCCGCACGTGGCGCACCGCGCTGGGCGATGCTTGCCGAGCTTTGTGTCGCAGGAGTCGACGTGGGCGAAGGCCTAGGCGCTTCGAACTGCTTCGAAGCTGGAGCGGCAGCGGTCTCAAGCGGTAGATCGGCGTCTGCCGGTTCCGGGGCGAGAGCTTCCGGTTCAGGGGCTTCCTCTCCAGCCGGTTCGCCCGTCTCTATCATGACGAGGTTCGCGCCGACAGCCAGAACATCCCCTATGTCCCCACCCAATTTGACGATCTTGCCCGAATAGAGCGACGGTATTTCCACCGTCGCCTTGTCGGTCATCACCGCCGCAAGCACGTCGTCCTCACGGACAATGTCGCCCATCTTGACGTGCCATTCGACGAGTTCGGCCTGGGTCACACCCTCACCTACGTCGGGTAGCCTGACAGCTAAGGTTGCCATCTAATCCTCCATTGCCTTGAGAAGCGCCCGTCCAATGCGCTCGGCACTGGGGAAATAATCCCACTCGGCGGCGAAGGGATAAGGCGCATCCCACCCAGTAATGCGTTGGATCGGCGCCTTGAGATGCCAGAAGCATGTTTCCTGTATTTCCGCTATCACCTCCGCGCCGAAGCCGCTGGTGCGCGTCGCTTCATGCACAACCACGCAGCGGCCGGTTTTACGAACGGACTCCTCGATCGTTTCGAGGTCAAGCGGCAACAGGCTGCGCAGGTCGATGATCTCTGCGTCGATGCCGGTCTGCTCGACAGCGGCCTCGGCGATAAACACCATCGTTCCATAGGCGAGAATGGTGATGTCGCGACCTTCCCGGCGTACCGCCGCTTTGCCGATATCAACCGTGTAATGTCCCGGCGGAACATCGCCTTCCGGGCGCGAGCCCCAGCCCACGGACGCGCCGCCATGATGGCCATAGAAGGGGCCGTTGTAGATGCGCTTGGGCTCCAGAAAGATGACCGGATCGGGATCCTCGATCGCCGCTATCAGCAACCCTTTGGCATCGTACGGTGTCGAGGGAACTACAACTTTGAGGCCCGCGACATGCGTAAACAGGGCCTCGGGGCTCTGGCTGTGGGTCTGCCCCCCATAAATTCCGCCACCCACAGGCATACGTACGACCATGGGGCAGGTAAATTGCTGATTGGAGCGATGGCGCAAACGCGCGGCTTCCTGCGAAATCTGGTCATAGCCGGGATAGACATAGTCTGCGAACTGGATTTCGACGCACGGCTTCATTCCCTGCGCCGCCATGCCCACCGCCATGCCGACAATTGCGCTTTCATTGATCGGCGTATCGAACACGCGCTCGATGCCATATTTCTTCTGTAATCCGGCGGTGCAGCGGAAAACGCCGCCGAAATAGCCCACATCCTCACCAAATATCAGGACACTGGGGTCCTCGCCCAGCTTCACATCCATCGCGTCGCGGATCGCTTCGATCATCGTCATGGTTGCCATGTCAGAAACCCATTTCCTGGCGTTGACGCTTTAAGTGAGGCGGCAGTTCAGCATAGACTCCCTCGAAGATCTTGGCGGGCGAAAATGGCTGCGGATTGACGAAGGTACCGTGAGATTCAATCTGCTTCTGCACCATGATCACCTCGTCCAGCATTTCCGCTTCCTTCTGGATCTGCTGCTCCTCCGACCACTCACCCTTGAGAATGAGGTAGCGCTTCAAACGCTCAATGGGGTCGCCCAATGGCCATGCCTGGGCCTCATCCTTGGGCCGATAGGCCGAAGGGTCATCAGACGTGGAATGCGCCGCAACGCGATAGGTGAACCATTCAATGGCTATCGGGCCATATCCGCCCCGTGTGCGCTCGACCGCCCATTTGGACACAGCGGCCACGGCGAGATAATCATTGCCATCTACACGCAGCGCGGGAATGCCATAACCGCGCGCGCGCTCAGCATAGGTGCGCGATGCGCCGGCCGCCACGCCGGTATAAGTGGAAATCGCCCACTGATTGTTGACGATATTGAGAATGACGGGTGGTTGATAGACGGACGCCGACAGCAGCGCGCTGTGAAAATCATTTGATGCCGTTGCGCCATCGCCGATCCAGCCAGCGGCGATCTTACCGTTACTGCTCAGAGCATTTGCCATCGCCCAGCCTACGGCCTGCACATATTGCGTACCCAGATTGCCGGAGATCGAAAAGAAGCCATAGTCGCGCGAGGAATGCATGATCGGCAGCTGGCGGCCTTCGGTCGGGTCATAATCGTTGGAGTAAATCTGCCCCATCAGTGCCTCGAGCGGATAATCCGCCCCTATCAGCAAACTCTGCTGACGATAGGTTGGAAAGTTCATATCGCCCTGTTCGAGCTGGCGCTGAAAGCCGCAACCGATCGCCTCTTCACCCGTACATTGCAGATAAAAGGAAGTTTTACCCTGGCGCTGGGCGTTCAGCAGCCGCTGGTCGATCGCACGCATTCTTAGCATGTCGCGCATGCCCTGATGCAGCAACTGCGGGTCGATGTCAGCGATGTAATCCGCCCAAGGGCCAACTGCGCGGCTCTCCTCATCCAGTACGCGGATAAGGCCATCTGCAAAGGGGATCGAATCTTCGCACGAAAGATCGAGCGGCGGAACCGGCAACAGACCGGCCTCCGGAATTTCGACAAGCGAAAAATCAGGGCTTTCGCCCGGCCTCGCCGGCGGCTGCGGAAAAGTAAGTTTCGGTTTGCTGCTCATCTCTGCTGCCGTTCGAATACGTGCCAGATAGCCTGCAGCTCGTTCAGGCCTGGCTGAGAAACAATATTCTAGACGACTATCCGTATGATTGCTTGCTTTTATCAGCCATATAATCGATTATATGGCATAGATAAGCTAAAAAATTAGAAATAATTGGATATTTTATGCATCACTTGGACCCTACCGATCTTCGCATCCTCAAGGCCATGCAGCAGGATGGATCGATGACGGTGTCACAGATCGCTGAACGCGCCGGGATATCCCAGTCGCCCTGTTCGCGCCGTATTCAGATTCTTACCGAAAAGGGTATAATCGTCGGCAAGACGGTAGAGCTTGATCACCGGAAGCTCGGGTTCGATCTTGTCGTCGAGACGCGGGTCAAGCTGGAGACCCACGAACGGGCAGCTCTCGACGCCTTCAAATCTGCCATCCAGGCGATTCCCGAGGTACAGAGCGCCTTTATCATGCTCGGCGAGTTTGACTTCCGCCTACAATCTGTCGTCAGGGATATTCGCCACTACCAGTCTCTTTTGCAGGACAAGCTTACGTCCCTGCCGGCCGTTAAGGAGATGCAGAGCTCCGTCGTTGTTGAAATCGTGAAGAACACTTCCGCACTGCCGCTTTAGCCGATGTTTATCGTCGAACCCAGGATCGACATTCAGGATACCCCAAGGGCACC
>JAWKXZ010000003.1:0-735267 GCA_041396745.1 Sphingobium sp.
ACAACGCCGTTCCCACCGCAGCCACTGACTTCTGTTCGTCAGGCAAGGTTGCGATGTATCGTACATATGCAAATGGGTCTGATACGACACATGCTTGGTTCTGCGTCGGAACCAATCATTTCGGACCTAGCGTGGAATATAACGAAGCAGACGGGTCGCTCTTTGATATAGGGGTTCGATGTGCCTCTACGCCTGGCAAGGATGTTTTTGCCGCATGCGGCCCTGCATCCAACATGTACTCTTATAACGCGAGGCCTAGTACTCCTAGCTATACGGGCACGGCAGGTGGATACGATATTGGACGCCCTGTTTACACTGAGACCGCCTGGGCCACCGACGAGCAGAAAACAGCTTCCTTTGATTTCTTTGGAACGTTTTCAACTGGCCTCTGTGATGTCGGATCTGCAACTAATATGGCCTACGATTCAGTAAATAGGAGATGGACGTGGGACTGCGAATTTGGTGCAAATCCTTCCGATAATTGCACGTCTTTCATCCAAGTCCCTTTAGTGATTCCTCCATTTGGCGACGGTTCATGCGGCAGTGCAAACGGAAGCAACCGCTTGACTATGCCAGAATCTGACAAGACGCATAACGTGCTGTGTATCCAAGGTATTGCGCAAAATATGACAGGCACGGGGCCTTGGGCGTGGGATTGCGTCGGGGCATCCTCCACAGCAAGCTGCACTGCGAATAAGCTCGTCGGCACAACTGTTGATGGCGAATGTAATCCATATGCGATGGATTTTGCGGGAACCTCTGCATGGGCGACCCCTCCAACCGAATATCTGTGTTTGAAAGGGAACCCTGCGAATGTCACAGACTCCATGGGAGATGGAAATAGCTGGAATTGGACATGCCAAGGCACAGGCACTCCTGTCGGACTGGATAAGGCATGCTCCGGTCATCGTGTACCAACTCCACCGATGCCAGAGACCTGTACGCCCGGTTCATTCTTCGAAATCGTAGATGGCGACATTATCTGGAGTGACCTATCGACAACCCCGAACTGGCTTCCCTATCCAATGACGATGTCAGGACTTACGGGCACATTCCCTTATGACCATCGAGTTGTCATAGCCCCTTCGGCGACAAACAGCTGGGATGCGGGCTTTGGTGTGAAAGCGGTGTCTGCAAACAGACTTGAGTGCCAATAACTTCATTTGATCCAATATCCGCGACGAATTGGCTCGTCGCGGTATCAGCCCCTGATGAGCGTGAGGCCGCCTCAAGCGGCGGCCTCTTTCTCGGTCACTTCGCGCATGACGATACGGCCATTGAGCGGAAGGGCGTTCAGGTTGAGAGAAAAGCCTTTCCCGTCGCGGGTTGGCCAGGCCACTCCGATATCGGTCCAGCGGGCGGACTTACCTTCGCCATTGACGGAATAGAGACGAAAGGCGGGACGTTTTGTGTTGGTGTCAGACATGTTGATGCTCCTTTTCACTTCGCCGAACGGATGAGCCCGTCGGCTTCATGGGAGCACTGGAAAGACACGGGGGTTGCCCACGCGGGGTCAAATGCCGCCAGCCCGTTTCACGGGGGCGGAGCTGCACGAAGGAAGCGAGCCGCATTGATCCCCGCTGGCACCGTGTCTAAGTCCCCATGAAGAGAAGCCGAGGGACACATTTCCGTGAGCATGTGATCTTCATAGGAGCATCGGACTGACACATGCAGACCGTCAGAACGGACAATCGTCGAATTCATCGTCCAAGGGAAAGAGTTCGCCCTGCACCTCGTCGGAAGGCCAAGCCTCCTGCAACTGTCGGAAATATGCCGCATTCACCTGATCCTGAAGCCGCATCATCAATATGGCCAGCCGTGGGATCGAAGAGATCGGTATACAGGGCTCGCCGTTGCGCATCATCGCTAACTCGCGGTCGGTCGCGATACCGAGCCGCCCCGCGAAATCGGCAAGATTGATTTCAAGCGTCGCTGCAAGACCCTGGCACTGGTCGTAAAGGTCGATCCTGCAATCCAATAAATCTCGGCGGGTCACTCGCGGCATGGTCGTCCTCCATTGTTTGAGGAGGTCGGATTACCTGCGCGGCCCATGTTGCTTGGGCGGAAGTCAGCCTAGTTGAAGAGCGGCCCAAGCTGCCGCCGCATCAGGCGAATAGCCTGCCCCGTTGCCTCGTAGCGCATGTCGGGAGACAGGCGGGAATCGCGCAACGCGATCTCGAAGCGTTTCAGGTAACGCTCTTCGAGGCAACCGTGCTTGCGGATCACCCGCAAGGCTTCCTCATGGTCGGGCAGAAAGTCCTCGCACAGCATCGCTGCCTGAACCCTTTCGAGGGCTTCAAGAGCATTTCGGAGCAAATGCTCGCGAGGGATGGCTTTCGTCGGACAGTTCCACATTGTTCTATTTTGTTCCCACAATGTTCTGCACATTCGGGAGCAAAATTCAATCTGAATCTGAGTGCGCCGCGCCCCTAAGGCGCGGCGCTCAAAACAGGCTCATCTGATTATTGGCGGGGTCTGGAATACGATAGTAGTCCCGCGCAAAGGCGACCGTGCGACTGCCTTCAAGGATGGGCGCAGGGCGTGGATGGGCATAGCTCCATGTTGCCCAGATTTTCAGGCCTGCTCCTTGATATTCGACCTTCACGCTATCGCGGCATCCCGAGCCTCCCCAGATTCCAAGTTCATACTTAAGTGCTGCCGCAAGATCGGCGTCCGTCAGGCCTGTTGCTGCCCGCTCGGCCCATCGGGCACGCGATCCCGCATAACTTTGGGTCGCGCGGCGAAAAGCGTTTTCGATATCCTCTCGGGTCAGTTTTCGCGTGGTGTTCATGTCTCCTCCAATTTCCATTCAGGTTCATCCATATGAACCTCTGCCCTTCGGCGAGAATGGGGAGGCAAATGCAAGGAGGCTCCGAACGAGGGGCCACGGGCCAAAGGCCAAGGGGATGCGTTTGGATGCCTTGCACGCGCCAGGGGCAAAGCCCCTTAGAAAATCCCGTTAGCGATCGTCACCCGCATGGGCGAGACCTTGGGCTCGGTGCGGCAACGCATAGAGCGCGGGCCGTCAGGCAACGGCGACACTAAATCCGCGAATAAATGGCATTTTCTCTTGAGATTTCAGATCATTAAATTGTATTCTCTATCCTCAATAGACAAATTTCAAGAATCTGCATTGATAATGAATATTTTAATAGCTGCCTTAATTCTTTTAATTTCAATATCCTCAGGAAGTGCGCACGCCAACAGCGACGTAGGCAACGCAGTACTAGGCATCCTCGGCGAGATAGTGAACCAAAGCGCGCAACAACAGCGCATCGACGAGGCGAGCCGCCAAGATCAAGAGTATAGAAATGCAATTCAGGCCCGACAGAATGAGCGCAACAGGGCGTTAGAACAGGCTCGTCGCGAGGAAGAGGCAAGGTCTGAGCAGGAGCGAAAAGAGCAGGAAGCGAGACGTGCTGAAGATGATGAAGCGTATATAGAGTACACAACCCTGAGCACTAAAAAACCCTGCCTTGATGACGTCTGTGTTGGAATGACTGTTGATGAGGTCGTGGAACTTGGGAAACCTCTGGTCAATGGAGAAGATTTCGAGGAACATCAATTCGAGCAACGAAAGAAGATGCTCGTGGAAGGCCTAAATCTCGGCTTCTTTGATCGCATTTCGGCGGAGAGAAAGGCGAACAGCATTCGAAGGGATGAGTTAAAACGCCAGCACAACGCGAACTTGGAAAAAGCCGAAACACTTGTTGGAACGTCCGCAAGCGACAGGGCAATTTTTGCCAAACAGATGGGGAGTTACATAGACAATGACGGGTTGCGCGCCTTCGCCAGCGCCTCGCAGGTTTGTGATCTCTTTGATCTTAAGTCGGTATTCCAAAGTGATGGCGGGGAGGCAACGACAATCTATTTCGCGCCGATTACGGACGATCACCAGATGATAGTCGTAGCAGTCGAAAGAGAGTATAGCTATCAGGCTGGCGAAATCGATGATCTGGAAAACTTGGTCAGAGAGAAATTCAATAATTTCAACATAATCGATAAGCCCCAATCCAACGTTGAGCGCTTCTCTGAGTTGCCGGACATTCTTTTGTTCAATTCCCAAAATAGTCAAGAATTGTGGCTAATAGATCGAAGAATTTACGGCTTGCAGAAAATGCTGGGAATGCCTGGCAACCCCACGCAAGCAATTCAACGATTGAACAATGATGAAGAGTTTGCGGATGAGATTAAATCCAAGGACGGCTGCAAACGTGACGTGAAGTTGTAAAACTCGCGCTCAAAAGAGCGCGAGCTGGCGGGACGCTGCATCGGCCTTGCGCCACGCAGCGTTGCGTGAAAGTTCGTCGATCCAAGCCTCGACATAGCTTTCAGGCCCTCCGAAATTGTCCACCTCTGACGGGTGGATGAAGTGCGAGCGATAACCAGTTTCGGTGATCGGTAGCGGTGCACGTGCAGGTGAAATGCTTTCCACCTCCAGATGCGCCATCCCTCGGCCATCTTCATAGGCGAGATAATCGCGGCTCCAGCGGATTTCGATTTCGATGCCGTTCCAGTTTTTGTGAATGATTGCATAGTCGGTGTTCATGTCAGCCTCCTTGAAGTTCGGGTTCGTCCGTTCGACGGGGAGACCAGGACGGCAGGGTTCAAAGGAGCAGCGTCACCCATGCCTGCATGGGGAAACGGCCAACACGGGAGCGACAGCGAATGGATCGGGCAAGCCGTTGACGGTGTTCCTGCCCTGCCAACTTTCCCGTCAATGTGATTGGACGCAGCCGAACGGGGCAGACATGAAAAAGGGCCGACAAGCGGCCCTTCCCATGAAACGGTATCGAGATTGAAAGGCGACTCTCAGGCCGCCTCCCTGATATCATTCGAGGTCAGGCTTAGGAGGTACTCGGCAGCCTTGTTCGCAGCACTTGCCGCCGTGAAGATCGCCTTGCGGTCGCCCTTCAGGATGCGCAGCCAATGGCCGATATAGTCAGCATGGTCGGGACGGGGCTCAATCGTGATCCCGAGATCACCGCACAGGAAGGCAGCACCTAGTTCGGCAACCATCTTGTCAACGGCGGAGTAAAAGTCGGCCATTGGGCGGCGCAAAATCAGGCCGGGTGATCCGTGTGCTGGCGAGCGCCGCGAGGGCGTAGCCCGAGTGGGGGTCGCCAACACACGGATGGTCTTTTCTGTCAGGGGTTGGAGCGTGCCTTGCGCGCCTGGCTTTGGGCCAGACGATAGCTCTCTCCGTTCATCTCGAGTATGGAGACGTGGTGGGTAAGCCGGTCGAGGAGCGCGCCTGTCAGGCGCTCGGAGCCGAACGTTTCGGTCCACTCGTCGAACGGCAGTTGCTGGTGATCAGCGTCGAGCCGCGCTCGTAACGCTGCGAGATCAGCTCGAACAGCAGTTCCGCGCCGGTTTTCGAGAGCGGCACGAACCCCAGTTCATCGATGATGAGGAGCTTGTATCCGGCCATTTGCTTGTGGAGGCGCAGAAGGCGGCGTTCGTCGCGTGCCTCCATCATCGCGCTGACCAGCGCGGACGCGGTGGTGAAGCCGACCGTCAGGCCCTTCTGGCAGGCGGCAAGGCCGAGGCCGATCGCCACATGGGTCTTGCCGGTTCCCGAGGGACCAAGGGCTATGACGTTCTCGCGGCGGTTGATCCAGTCGCAGCGTGCCAGTTCCAGCACCTGCATCTTGTTGAGCTTGGGGATCGCGGCAAAGTCGAAGCTGTCGAGGCTCTTGGCGGCCGGGAACTTCGCAGCCTTGATCCGGCGCTCGACCATCCGGCGTTCCCGGTCGATCAGCTCCAGTTCGACAAGCCGGGCAAGGTAGCGGACGTGATCTGCGCCCTCGGCCGCGCATCGCCGGGCCAGCTTGTCATGCTCGCGCAGGAAGGTTGGTAGCTTGAGCGTCTTGAGGTGGCTGGCCAGTAACAGCTCGGGGACGGACTGCTCATGCCGCATCCTTCGCATCGCCCGAGAGCAACTGCATGTAGGAGCGCGCCGATGTCGTCTCCACCCTGGCTCTGGGCAGATAGGGATAGATCGCCATGTCCAATCGGGGTGGTCGGCGCTCCACCCGGCACAGCAGGAGATGCTTCACGGCATCAAAGCCGATCGCCCCGATATCGAGAGCCTGCTTTACGGCCGCATGCAGATCGGCAAGCGTGAAGCTCTCCAGCAGACGCAGCACCTGCCATACTCGCGCCGACCATGCTTGCCCATACGAGCTTCCATGAGGCGGCGCAGCGTTGAAACGCTTCGGGCAGGTGCCAGCCTTGCAGGGGCGCTGCCTGATCGAGCGCATTGATCTTCTGTTCGATCAGGGGAAGGTAATGGATGGGATCGAAGATCACGTCCTCGCGCTCGTAGCTGCGCACATGACGGGCAATGACCTCGCCCCGGCAGCCGATCACCACCTCGCCGACATAGCCCCGGATCCATACCTCCTGATGGCCGAAGCGCACCGGCACCGAGTAATCATTGGTCCGGTAACGCACCAGCGCCTGCGACGAGACCTGGCCGCTGGTCTGGTCACAAGCCTCGAACGGGGCAGCCGGCAGTTCCTGCATCGCCGCCAGATCGCGCTTCAGCCTCTCGCCGATCGTCTCGCTCGCCCCGCAGCCGGTCGTTCTGACGCTTGCGGCATTGCTCCTCGAGCCACAGGTTGAACGCCTCCCACGTCGCGAACCGGATCGGCACCATGAAGGCGGCGAGCATAACCGACCAGCCCTTCAACACTGCCTTTGTCGTTCCCCTGCCGGGACGGCCGTAACGATCGCGGATCGGGTAATGCGACAGGAAGCCGCTGAACAGCCGGGCGCGCTGCCCGTGCCGTCGGGCAGGATCTTCGAGACCAGGCAGCGGTCGTTATCGTAGACGATCGACAGCGGCACCGCGCCGAAAAACGCGAAGGCGTGCACGTGGCCGTCCATCCATGCCTCGGCAACGGCAGCGGGATAGGCGCGCACGTAGCAGGCGTCGCTGTGCGGTAGATCGAGCACGAAGAAATGCGCCTTCTGCACAACACCGCCGATCTCGACCATGGCCTCACCAAAATCTGCCTGGGCATGGCCGGGCGCATGCGCCAGCGGCACGAACATCTCCCGGCTGCGCTGCTCGCGCTGTCGGATGTAATCCTTGATGATCGTGTAGCCGCCGGTGAAACCGTGCTCTTCGCGAAGGCGGTCAAATACCCGCTTCGCCGTATGACGCTGCTTGCGCGGAACCTGACGGTCACCATCAAGCCATGCATCGATGATCGGAACGAACGCTTCCAGCTTGGGCCGCCGCACCGCCGCCGTCCGGCGGTAACCGGGGGCTCCGAATACGACAGCATCTTGCGGACCGTGTCGCGCGATACGTTGAAATGCTTCGCCGCCTCACGCTGGCTCATGCCGCCCGCGCAAGCAAGACGCACCTTCAGGTAAAGATCCACGGTATATATCTCCACGCCCTCCCTGCTCGCGCAAAGAAGGCAAAGTGGACGACTTTTACGCCGCCCGCAGCAGCACTTCGCCGCCGCCACCGTGGTCTAATTTTGCACCGCCGTTCTCAGATTATGACGCAAAAGGGCGCTCCGATTGGAGACAGAAACCCTTATCACAAGGGATTGCGGCAAAACTCGCAAGGTTTCGCCAATTCGAACAACAAGGCCGACCAATTTCGAAGGCCCTGAGAAATCTCAAACGACTGATGCGGGGCGATGGCAACATCGCCCCGCATTTCTTGATCCGCGCAAAAAGCTTGCATTTTGCATAAGAACATTATACGAACTTCGGAAGTCGATTTATGTGAATGGTGCAGGCAATGGCGAAGCAGAAGCACGGCAAGGGTACTGAAAGTCGCGACAAGAAAGGCGACGTCCCAGCTCCGAAAATCGACGAGAAGCTATTGGATAAGACTCTGCGCGGCGGGGCAATTGATCCTGTCGAGATTCCAGATGACCCAATTCTGGATCGGGCGAAGGCGGCGCTGAGCGAGAAGGTGCAAAAGACTGGTCCGCGATTGACCCTTATGGACACATATCGGGCAATGGGGCGTGGCCCAGTAAAAAGGAGAAAACCCGAACCCAAAAAGACTGAGATGAATTTTGAGAACGAAGAAGATTTTATAGAGTTTATGCAGGAGATTGCCGCCAATGTGGGTGGCAGCCCGCTTTACAATGATGCGCTGGTCGAAGAGCTAGGCACATTCCTTAGGTCGCATTTCAACCGCGTTCGTGCTGCCCAAACGCCTCCTGTGCCGCGACGCAAATACACGCCTCGCAAGGACGAGATTATTCCGTTCTTACGGGAAGTGTGGGGCGAATGGTTGGCGGATGACAAGCTGACCAAGCAGGTGCTCAAAGACCACGATACACCCGCCTATAACGCGCTGTCGAATTGGCAGCGCAACAATGACCTACCAGATGACATGACCATCAAGACTCTTGCTGATCTGAACAACGAGTTTCTTGAATGGGGATATTACAGGCGAGACGAAGTGCATCGGGTCGCCAGCGCCTTGGCGCGCAGAGGCCTGGAGGCATAGAACGATAACCGATAACCGATTGGTATTGACGTTCACCGCACCATCGTTCATATAGGAATCGAGAGATGGCCATCCCTCGTTCCGGCGCTTCAATCGTGGAGTGTCGTCACGATCCCGCTTCGGCGGGTAGGACAGGAGCATAAGCGATGGCTATGCGCGATGGACGCGCCCTTCGGCGCGGAGAGTTGACCGCTGATCGGCGGGTTTATCTAGCAGAGAACGATAACGACATTCCGACTTGTCGGAACATCCCTTCATGTGCCCATTGGGCCTGGAAATACTGGCCGCGTTGCGACGCTTGCCCATGGCAAAGGGAGGGGCGAAGTTGACTGACTGGCTCTCTCCAGAAACGCTGCAAGCGCTCGCCGCGAACGACAATGATCCTGATGGCGTCGTTCGCATCCCTTCACCAGAGAAGCTGCTCACCAAGGCAGCCATTCAACGCCTCGCTATCGCCTATCGCGCGCTGCTGCCGTGCAGCCGCCGTGGCTTTGCCGATTTGCTCACCGACATCGTCTGGGAGTTCGATGGCATCATTCTCGATTGCGACGGGCGGAGCATCGACCAGCTTTCAATCTGTGTCGATACGGTTCTGCGGACCGATGAAGACCCGAGCAATTCATGGCTTGGCTCTTTCCTGCGATTTGCAGTCCATCATCCGCGACAGGCACCGCAAAGGCGGACGTTGCCACGCCTGCGCCTGCTCTATCTGGCGCTTGCTATTCGTCATCCAACGGTGGCGGCGCGGGTCATTGCTTAAACCCTGAGGCGCGGGTTTCCCCCACGCTTCCACCCAAAATCAGGCTCCTGTCTGGCGACGTTTCGTCAGACAGGAGCCAAGTTATGAGCAACCAACAATATTCGATGGATTATGGGGGCGAAGCCCCACAGCAAAGCGGGGCGGCCGTGGTCCCGTCGCAGGCGGCAGGCCAACCGTATCAAATCGTCATGCCGCCCCAAAAGAAGCGGATTTCCGCAGGGGCCGGCATGTTCTTCGGCATCTTACTGTGCGGTGCGGCACTCTACGGCGCGGAGATGTTCGCACCGCCTGAATATCGCCCTTCTACCCTCACGGGCTCTTATAGCGGTCGTTATGCTGCCGAGATCAAGGCGCACGATCTGGAAACGCAAGCCGCGTTTGCCGACTGGGCCGAAGAGGTCAAAGTCAGCGTTGCCCAGCAGCAGGAGCAATACCGCGCAGCGGCCCAAGGTATCCTGACCAACTATCAGGCGGCCTATGATCGCACCCGCATTTACGCCCAGACCACCGCGCAGCTCCAGCAGGACTATGTGCATCAACGCACCGATATCGCCCGCCAACAGCAGGGTACTGATATGTTGGTGGTCAATCTCGCGCGGCTCTGGGGCCGCGTGGCGAATGTCATTGAGCCAGGCGGCGGCGATGACGCCCTCGATTATGCCGATCAGGTCGGCAGCCAGCTTCAGGGGGAACTGACTTCGGCGGTCCAAAATGGCGTCACCGTCTCGGTCGAAGGCTGGGACACAGGCCTCCCGCCACCCGCCCAGGTTCGTGCCGATATCGAAAGCATGGAGCCGATCAGCTTTCCCGATCTGCCGCAGATCAGCCGCGATGCCCAAAGCGAGGAAGGGGATTAACCCCATGCGGCTCGAACAAATGGCCGCGTTTCTCCCGCGTCTGTTTTCCATGACGCGGGAGATGGATCGGGCACAGCGAGAAGAAGAAGCCCGTCAAAGAGCCGCTTGGCAGCAATATCTGATGTCCATCGCAGCGCCGAGCGGCCAGCTCGGCGATGGGCGGCTTGCCAACCTTGATGATCTGAAAGCCGTTGGTCTGCTAGAGACCAGCGGCTTGTTTCTGGGCGCGCAACAAGGGCGCATGCTATTTTTTAACGGAGACGGACAACTCCTCACCTATGCCCGCACGGGCTCTGGCAAGGGCCGTGATCTCATCCTTCCCAATCTTGCCCATATGCGCGACCGCAGCCTGATCGTCGTGGACGTGAAGGACGGCGAGAATTGCTTTGCCTCGCGAGAGCACCGCGAGGCTGCGCTTGGTCAACGCTGCATCTACCTCAATCCCTTCGGCCTTTTGGGTCTGCCCAATACCCAGATCAACCCGCTCCATGTGCTGGTCGATATCGTCCGCGATGGCGGGGAAATCGACACGCAGGCCGACGAGATGGCACAAATCCTCATTCCACCCAATCCGCGCGAAGGGGAGAATAGCTGGGTTCGAAAAGGTGCGATCCGCCTGCTCTCCATGCGGATGGAATATCTGGCCTATCTGGAGCCGCAAAACTGCACGCTCGGCAATCTTTGGCACTTCGTGAATGCCTCGGACGCTGATTTCGAGCATGCTTTTCAGATGATGGCCAGTTGCGGCATTGAGGGTATCGCGCGCCGCGCTGCGGCTATGGGAGCCACCTATGCAGATGCTCCGAAGCAGTTTGAAGCCTACAAGTCCGATGCAATCGAGGCCTTAAGCGCCTTCGAGGTTGGCAAAACGCTCGACCGCACAACATCAGCCCATGAGTTCGACTTCGCGCGGCTCAAGCATGAACCCACCACGGTCTATCTGATTGCACCCAGCGAGAAGCTGGGCGTCATCGCGCCATGGATCAGCCTGATCGTCAATTACGCTATCGAGGCAATTGCCCGCGAGCGGGGCAAGCTTCGCACCTGCTTCATCCTCGATGAGTTTCCGCAACTCCCGCCTGCGCCCGCCGTGATGAAGGCACTCAGGCTCTATCGCGGCAAGGGCATTCAGCTCTGGTTCTTCGCCCAGGGGCGCTATTCGATGGAGGGGCGCTGGTCGCGTGATGCAGTCCGCGAGATCGAAGATCAGGCGGCCATATTCAACATGACGGGTGTCGAAGACCCGACGCTTATGCGCGATGTCGAGCGGTGGTCGGGAAATCGCACCATTGTCACAAGAGGCCAGAATATCGGTGGCGGCGCTGTTGAGAGCGCTGGCACCAATCGCGGCGAGAGCCGCCGCCCTGTTCTGCAAGCCGAAGACATCCGTGGAATCGGCTCAGGAAAGCAGATCATCAAGATCGCAGGCCTGCCGCAACTGGTCGTATGCGAACGCCTCCCGTTCTACGAGGTTGATCCTTGGAGCGGTCAAATCCGCGATGTCAGAACGCTGCATCAGGGAAACTGATGAAACCCCGCACATGGTGATTATGGCAACTTCAGAGCCAGCCCATATTCATGTCAATGCCTTGCTCTATATCGCTTTTCACTAATATCCAATATTTTCAGAAGTTTGCATAATGCGAACTTCGGGTGGTAAAATGGAATTGTGATAGTGAGGATTGCGTTGTCGGACGCAAAAAGGAGAGCGTTTCCCCCAGAAGGGGTCTGAACCCAGAGTATCTGAAACCTGCGTCTAGGTATGAACAAAGGCCGCTTGCGGGTGGCGAAAGGGAACGCAGGTGTCGCTTCTTACACCAGAGGAATTCGAGCGTTATCGGCAATGTGTCGCCGATATTGATCTGCCAGATTCCGAGAAGGATGAACTGATCGGGATCGTTGCCCAGATCATGGCGCATTTCGTCGATGCCGCATTTGGCGAAACCTCCGAGCAAATTATACTCTCAGCAAGGAAAAATGGCGCTTTTCCTAGCTCTGCGGAGTGTGGTATGCTTGACGACATTCCTGAAAAACAAAGAGTTGACCTCGGTTACGAGGGCGCGAGCAACATAAGAGAACCCTGAGAGGGCAAGCGCCATGACCGCACAAACAAACAAGAAAGCCGTGATCTATTGCCGAGTGAGCTCGGTAAGGCAGACCACGCACGGAAACGGGCTGGAATCCCAAGAAACCCGCTGCCGCGAATTCGCACAATATCGCGGCTATGAGATCATTGAGATTTTCAGCGACGATATGTCAGGCTCGGTCATTGGCCGTCCTGGCATGCAAGGGATGCTGAAGTTTCTCCGTAGCAAGCGAAAGCAAGAGCTGGTGGTCATCATTGATGACATCAGCCGTCTTGCTCGCGGGCTCGAAGCTCATCTGCAATTGCGCAGCGCAATTGCCTCGGCTGGTGCAACGCTTGAATCCCCGTCCATCGAGTTTGGCGAGGACTCAGACAGTGTCCTTGTCGAAAACCTGCTGGCGAGTGTGTCTCAGCATCAGCGCCAGAAGAATGGCGAGCAAACCATGAACCGCATGCGCGCTCGCATGTTGAATGGGTATTGGGTGTTTCAGGCTCCCAAAGGCTATCGCTTTGAGCGTCAACCTGGCGGCGGGAAGCTTATGGTTCCCAATGAACCCTTGGCCTCCATCATGAAGGAAGCGCTGGAAGGTTTCGCCTGCGGGCGCTTCGCTTCACAGGCTGAGGTGAAGCGCTTCTTTGAGGCACAGCCCGAATTCCCGAAGTGTCGGCATGGTGTCGTGTTGAATGAGACCGTCAATCAGCTTCTCACTCAACCATTGTTTTCAGGATATCTGGAATATCCCAAGTGGGGCATTTCCTTGAGGAAAGGCCAGCATGAGGGGCTCATCAGCCTTGAGACATTCGAAGCGATCCAAAATCGCCTCAACTCGACGGGCTATGCCATAGCGCGCAAGGATATTAGCGAGGACTTCCCGCTTCGCGGCATCGTTTGCTGCTCGGGATGCGGCCATCCTATGACGGCTTGCTGGTCCAAGGGCCGCCACGCTCTCTACCCCTACTATCTGTGTCGCCAGCGGGGTTGCTCCGAAGAGAAGAAGTCCATTGCTCGATCAAAGGTCGAGGATGCCTTGCACGATCTTGTGAAGGCATTGACCCCAGCGCCGCCTCTGTTTCGCTTGGCTAATGAGATATTTAGCGATTTCTGGCAAAAGCGAGCAGGCGCAGGGCGCGAGCGCGCGACGCAAATGCGGCTTGAGATAGGTCAGATTGAGCGGAAATTGGCGCAGGTCGTGGACCGTCTTATTGAGGCCGACAATGGAGCCATCATCAAGGCCTACGAACAGAAGGTTAGTGACCTTGAACGTCAAAAGCTGATTTTGAAGGAAAAAGTCGCGAAATGCGGCACGCCTGCTCGCGACTATCAGTCAACTTTTCAAACCGCTCTCAAATTCCTCGCAAACCCTTGGAATCTTTGGGAAAGTGGTCGCATTGAAGACCGCCGCGCCATGCTAAAGCTGGTGTTTGGAGGTAAGATCGTATTTGACCGTTTTAGCGGTTTTCAAACCCCTGAAATCTCCTTGCCGTTCAAGGCTTTAGGGCGGATTTCTGGCGCTGAAAAGGAAATGGTGCCGCTTACAGGACTCGAACCTGTGGATCATACATAACCAAGGACCCACGCCAGACCCAAAGGCGAACGCCCTTTCGCCTGTATCCCGCACGTTTCCCTGCTGAACGATCATAAAGAAGGTGGTGCCGCTTACGTGACTCGAACACGTGACCCCATCATTACGAATGATGTGCTCTACCAACTGAGCTAAAGCGGCGCGGACATCGGGGGCCTGGGCCCGCAAATCCGGCGCTGCGCATAACAGCACGCGTTCGCACTGGCAAGCTGCATGTCGCACGGCACGTCACCGACATGGCGAAGAAGCGCGGGTCATGGCCCGATCATGACCATCGCTTGCGGTATGGCGGCCATGAAATACGGTTTCTTGCGGGGTTTTGGAATTTGTTAACCATCTTCATGTCACACTCGGTGCAAGAGCTTTATCATCGCTCATGACGAGGAACAGGTGGACCCATGGACAATCTACGCGGTCATAACGATATCGACAGCGACGATATCTACGACAACGAGGCGATAGAAACGCCGCCCGTTATCCCGAACGAAGAGCGGCGCATGCAGGTGCGTGCTTATAATTACTGGGTCTCGTTGCTCGGAAACCGTTGCCTCCCGTCTATTGAAGACCTGAATCCCGAGGAGCTGGAAGACTTCAGCGCCAACAGCGTGCTGCTCGATTTCTCAATGGGTCTCGAAAATCCGGCGATCATCTACCTGGGCACCGCGCTTCGCGAGGAATGCGGGATAGACGGTGCGATCGAGCGGATCGACGACGTTCCGTCGCGGTCCCTTCTGTCGCGCCTCACAGACCATTATCTGCAAATCATCGCCAACGCTGCGCCCGTCGGATTCGAAGCCGAATTCACCAACCAGCGCGGCACCGGCATCATGTATCGCGGCATATTGATGCCGTTTTCATCGGATGATGAGACCATTGACTTCATCTATGGCGTCATCAACTGGAAAGAGGTCGCCAGCGAGAGCATCACTGCGCAATTGGGTGAAGAGATGAAGGCCGCGCTCGACGCTGGTCACACCTCTTACCCCGACACGCCCATTTGGGCCGACGGCCCCTCTGCGACATCGGACTTCGAAGATGAAGGCGATGACGCGACAGACGATCTTGAGGCGGTCGACGACGCGCTTTTCGATCTGGTAGAGCCGGAGCAGGATATCGCGCCTGTCGAAGAAGACGTTCTCGATCTCGTAGACATGGCCCCCGAAGAAGCGGTGTCTGGCGAAATTGACGCGGCAACCGCTGGGCCGGATACGGCAAATGACAATGTCGGCATCGAGGACGGCGATGTGCCTCCGCAACCGATTATGGATGAAGAGCCAACCGGTACGGTAATTCCCATGTCTTTGACGTCTCTGGACGACGGCACGGACGATGAGGATGATCAGCCCTTCGCCGAACTGGACCTCTCGGAGTTTCTGGCGAGCGACAGGGAAGAAAAGGTCACGGACGCTTTTGCCGATTTTGACGCCAACAGTGAAGACGGTGAAAGCACCGATGAAGGCCAAGAGGTCGAAGCTGCCGATGCCAGTTCGATTGAAAGCGAAGACGACAGCGCCCATCGCGTTCTGGCGTTTATCGCCTCGCATGACGACACAACCGAGGCGGTAGCGCCAATCAACGATGCGCCTATCGATATTGACGGCGGCTTTGGCGGTGACGCAGACGATGTACCCGCCCTCGACCAGGCCCTGACGCTTGCGCGTCAGAGCGCCAGCGAGGTGCTGGAATGCGAAGCACGTAGCCGGACCGCGCTGTATCGCGCCATCGGCTATGCCCATGATTTTGCGCTGAGCGCTCAGGACGCGCCGGACGCCTATGCCGCCATGCTCGACAATGCCGGCATCTCCGTCCAGGAACGCAGCCCGATGACGGCGGTCATCAAGCTCGTCTTTGGCGCAGACTATGACAAGACACGTATTGCCGAATATGCGCTCGCACTCGATTATGCGGTTGCCAACGGGTTCGCCCGTGGAGCGCTAACGGCCGAACTGGGCAGCTATGCAGGCGGTCTCAAGGGGCTGGTGCAGGATGTTCGTGCAAGCCGCAAAGCCGGCGAAGCAGCGCCGCAGGCGCGCGCCGTTCGTCGGCTGGATCGCGCGGTTCGCAAACTCAATCGCGCCAAACCGGTCGATACCGACAGCCTGCCCTTCGGCGATTTGGGCCTTGCGGTGGTCGTCGCCCGCCGCGAGGAAGATGGAAGCATTTCGCTGATTGCCGGCGTTGGTCTGGAAGACAAGGCGGCGCAGAAGGTGATGGTCGCTGCCAGCAAGTCGGTGAAGAAATAAAGGGCCTGCCATGGCCGGCGCGTGGTCATGGCGGTTTCTGCAAACCTCAGGGTTCTGGATGAAAAGTGCCGGGCAGTCGTGGACTGCCCGGCACTTTCGTCATGGCCGTGCATTAATACTGCTATTATAGATACAGATATTGCCGATCCAGGCGCGGCAGAATCGCGCCGAAGAAAATATGGAACGCAGGAGAATTTATGGCCCGGGCCGACCACGAAGATGGTAGTGATATAGTTCAACATCTTGAAAACGCGCTGACAAAAGGCGCGCTTCCGGGCGAGCGCGAAGGCTTTACCGACACCGCTGCGCACCATGCGGCTGAATTTCTGGCCGAGACGGCAACGGTCAGAAAGGCGAATGCCCCCACCATCGCGATAGCGCCGGCGTCTGCAAAATCGAAACAGGCAAGCGCGCGCGCGTTTCACATCGCCATCGTCAATGACGACATGCCGTTTCTGGTCGACAGCATTGCCAACAGCCTCGCCCAGCAGGGGGTCGTCATTCAGCGGCTGCTCCACCCGGTGGTCAGTGTTGAACGAGACAGCAAGGGTAAGCTGACCGGAATTTTGCCGGACGACAGCCCCGGCGCGCGCCGCGAATCCCTTATTTTCATCGAAGTCGATCAGGTAACGGCACGGCGACGCGAGGGCCTTGAAACCGAATTGCGCGAGACGCTGGAGCATGTCCGTGCTGTAGTGACTGACTGGGCGAAAATGCAGGATGCGCTTCGCGAGGATGCAGATCGCCTGGTCGACCCGGAAGGTGCCGCGCTATTACGATGGCTGCTGGACAGAAACCTCACCCAAACCGGCCATCAGATTTGCCGCAGGGACGGAAGCTGCCAGGCAGCGCTGGGTATCTACAAGATGCAGGACGCCGAACCGTTGCTGGCGGAGGCCACCATCAAGGCCGCGTTCGCTTGGTTTGAGGAGGGCAACCGCACGCCGTTGATTATCAAGAGCAACCGGGCGTCCAAGGTCCACCGGTCCAGCCTGATCGATCTGTTCATTGTTCCCGTGCGCGAAGGCAAGGAGATTACATCCCTGTCGATCCACGCGGGCATGTGGACAAGCTCCGCTCTGGCGACCCATCCTGACAGAGTGCCGATGCTTCGCGCGTCGCTCGCTGCATTGATGGAGAAATATCATTTCGACCCGTCGGGTCACGCAGGAAAGGCGCTGTTTCATGCTTTGACCAGCCTCCCTCACGATATCGTCATCGGTTTCGACCAGCCTACGCTGGAACGACTCGCGCTGGTTTTCATGTCGCTTTCTGATCGGCCGCGGCCGAAGCTTGTGCTGGCGACATCTGCCCTTGCTCGCCACCTCTATGCCTTTGTCTGGTTGCCGAGAGACGATGTTTCGACGGCTCGGCGCATCGGCATTCAGACGATGCTGATCGATGCCGCCAACGCGCCGCAGCTGAGCTGGTCTATCGCGCTTGAAGAAGGTGGAATGGCGCTGCTGCGCATCACGCTCGATCTGCGCGCAGGCGGTAAAACGCCGGATGAAGATCTGCTCGATGCGCAGCTCAAGCATATGGTGCGAGGGTGGGCTCCCGCCGTAGAGGTCGCGCTGGCGGACAGGGTCGAAAATGAACGCGCCGCTGAATTGACTGAAAAATATGCAGAAAGCCTGCCGCCCGGATATCGCCTGGGCGCTGGCCCGGAGGAAGCTGGTGCAGATATTCTCGAAATCGATGCCCTGCCCGATGACAGTGCACGCCGTGTGCGGCTCTATCGAAACGAAGGCGATGCAGCCGACGAACTCAGGCTGAAACTCTATGCGAGAAGCGCCATTGCGCTCTCCGATGCTGTCCCCGCACTGGAAAATTTCGGTTTTAAGGCGCTGGAAGAGATCACCACGCCTTTGGCGCAGGGGCGGTTGGGGCATATTCACCGTTTCCTGCTGGTGCGTCATGACGGCGGAGACGCCAAAAGCCTGCTGGATCGGGCGGACATTCTGCAGGACACGTTCGCCCATGTGCTGATGGGTGATGCGGAAAATGACCGGTTCAACGAACTGGTCGTTTCGGTCGGGTTGGAGCCCGCATCAGTCATCTTGTGCCGGGCCATCTTTCGGTATCTGCGGCAGACCGGGATGCCCTATACATTGCCGACTGTCGTTGACACCTTGCGCAACCAGCCCGATATCACGCGCGCATTGATGACGCTGTTCAAGGCGCTTCACGATCCCGATTTCAAGGGAGACCGTGAAGATGCGGCCAGCGTGGCCGATGAGATGATCACCGCAGCACTCGCGCAGGTGGCAGCGATCGATGAAGACCGCATTGTTCGCCTGGTACGCTCCGTCATTCTTGCCTGCCTGCGGACCAATTTTTTCCTGCCTGCCGGCAAGCTTGCACTGGCATTCAAGATAGACAGCGCACAGGTGCCGGGCCTGCCCAAGCCGCTGCCGTGGCGTGAAATCTGGATCTATTCGCCCCGGCTGGAAGGCATCCATCTGCGTGCCGGACCCGTGGCGCGCGGGGGGTTGCGCTGGTCCGACAGGCGCGACGATTTCCGCACCGAAATACTGGGTCTCATGAAGGCGCAGCGGGTGAAGAACGCCGTCATCGTTCCGACAGGCGCAAAGGGCGGCTTTTACCCCAAACAACTGCCCAGCCCGGCGACGGATCGCTATGCGTGGCTCGCCGAGGGCACAGAAAGCTATCGCATCTTCATTCGGTCGCTGCTGTCGCTGACCGACAATATCGTCAACGGCAAGGTCGTGCATCCCAAGCGCATGGTCATTCATGATCAGGACGATCCCTATTTCGTGGTCGCCGCTGACAAGGGAACGGCAACCTTCTCGGACGTCGCCAATGCGATTGCGATGGAAAGCGACTTCTGGCTGGGTGATGCCTTCGCCAGCGGCGGTTCGAACGGCTATGATCACAAGGCGATGGGAATCACCGCTCGCGGTGCTTGGGTTTCCGTCCAACGTCATTTCGCCGAAATGGGCATTGATGTTCAGAAAGACAGTATCTCGGTCGTCGGCGTCGGCGATATGTCGGGCGATGTCTTCGGCAACGGTATGCTGCTCTCCAAGGCCATCAAGCTAGTCGCCGCGTTCGATCATCGCCACATCTTCATCGATCCCGATCCCGATCCGGCCAAGAGCTGGAAAGAGCGCAGCCGCATGTTCAAACTGCCGCGTTCGAGCTGGGAGGATTATAACAAGGAACTGATCTCGAAAGGCGGTGGCGTTTTCCCGCGCAGCCTGAAGACGATCCCGCTGACGCCGGAAATCAAGGCGTTGCTCGATATTTCCGAAGATGCGCTGGACCCTGCCTCGTTGATCTCGTCGATTTTGCAGGCGCAGGCCCACCTGCTGTGGTTCGGTGGTATCGGCACCTATGTTAAAGCGGCAAGTCAGAGCAACGGCGAGGTAAGCGATACCGCGAATGACGCGGTTCGCGTCAATGCCGAGGATTTGCGCGTGAAGGCCATTGGCGAAGGGGCCAATTTGGGCGTGACGCAGGCTGGTCGTATCGCCTTCTCGCTGAACGGCGGGCGTATCAATACCGACTTCATCGACAACAGCGCCGGGGTGGATTGCTCGGACAATGAGGTCAACATCAAGATTGCGCTCAATCGCGAAATGGCGGAGGGCCGTCTCTCGTTCGAAGACCGGAATGCATTGCTGGTCGATATGACGGATGCCGTCGCCGATCTTGTGCTGGAAGACAACCGTCTGCAGGCGCTGGGCCTGTCCATCGCGGAACGCCGGGCGCCGCAGGTCTTGCCAAGCTATGTACGGCTGATCGAGACGTTCGAGGAAAGCGGCAAGCTGGACCGGCGCGTCGAAGGGCTCGCCAACAACGAACAGCTGTTGCGCCGCGCGCAGGACGACAAGGGCCTGACCCGGCCGGAACTCGCAGTGCTGCTCTCGACGGCGAAGCTGACGGTGCAGGACGCCATCGAACAGGGCAGCCTCGTGTCCGATCCATGCATGGAACGCGACTTGCTGGAATCCTTCCCGCCCCGGATGCACGAGCAGGAAGCCGATGCGATCACCCATCATCGCTTGCGCCAGGAAATCATTGCGACCGAACTCGCCAACCGGATCATCAATCGCCTGGGCCTCATCCACCCGTTCGAATTGACCGAGGAGGAAGGCTGTTCGCTTGGTGACATGGCCGCTGCGTTCGTTGTGGCAGACCGGCTATTTGAAATCGATGCGCTGTGGAATGACATCGATGCCGCAAATATGCCCGAGGATGGGCGGCTGGAGCTGCTCGGCCAGATAGCAATCGCCATGCGGGCGCAGATGGCGTCTATCGTACGTCTGTTGCCTTCCGGTTTTGCGCCGGGAGAAAGCTATGAAAAGTTCAAACCGGGCGTCGACAGCCTCTCCCATCGCATTGACACCTTCCTGACCGATCTTTTGGCGGCGCGCGCGCAGACCATGGAAGATGAGCTGCAATTGCTTGGCGTCCCCGCCTCGCTGGCTGCACGCGCATCGACGCTCTTCAAGCTTGATGGCGCGATCGGCGTTGCCGATCTCGCGCGCAGAACGCAGGGCGATGCGGAGCAGATCGCCCGCGCGTTCGTGCGCCTAGGCGATGCGGTAGGCGCGGCCTGGATCCAGACGGCCGTGTCGAAGCTGGAGCGCAGCGACCCATGGGAGCGGCAGCTTCTTTCCGGTGTTTCACGCGACTTGCAGCAGGTGCGATTTGCACTTCTGTCTCATTTGGGCGCGAAGGAGCCGACTGAGAAGGTCGACGCATGGCTCCAGAAACAGGCGTCGCGCCTCGCCCAATATCGTCAACAGCTCGATCGGGCGCAGGCCGCCGCCGCCCCGCATGTCGCTATGCTGGCGGAGCTGACCGCGCATATCAGGACTTTGATGGCACGGTGACCTTGTGAGGGACTAGCCCTACTTTTCTTCAGGCCAATAAAGCTACGCCGGATTGTCGATTAGAAGCTTTTGCTGAAGCTCGATTGCGGGTGCGATACGTGAAATCGTATCAACCAGATGTCCGTCATCGGGATAGCGTCCTGCATGTTCGGGTTTTGCCAAATGTTCTGGCGACGGGAAATATGTCCATTTTGGACCAAACTGGCTGCCCGGACTATTTTCTCAGGTGATACAAGTAGGTTGCGATAAATTGTCCCATTCAGTCTCACAGGGGGCGAAGATGGCTGAACTTGCGCACGTGCAACATTTTATAGAGCTGATGGCAAAGACGCGGAGTCTCACAGATCTGGAGGCTCTGCTGGAAAACATGACACTCGACATGGGTTTCCAATATTTTGCGCTCGTTCAGCACGTCGATGTGCGCAAGAGCAATAACAGGCAAACCATCTGGCTGGAAAATTACCCTGATTCATGGGCTGAGGTGTTCATTGAATCTGGCCTATATGCAAACGACCCAATTCATGTGGCAAGCCAGCATACATCGGTGGGGTTTGCGTGGTCAGACGTCAATCGGCTGATACGCCTCAACGCCCACCACAAGCGTGTTCTGGACAAAGCTCAAAAAGAGGGCATGGGCGATGGCTTCACAGTTCCGTTGCATATCCCCGGCGAAGCCAATGGAACCTGCAGCTTTGGCGTCAAGCGCGGGCATCAACTGCCGCGTCATAATCTGATGGTGGCGCAGCTGATCGGAGCCTATGCGTTTGAAGCCGCCAGAAAGCGGGTGACCGAAATGTCACATGGTGGATCGGAAAAACCGAAGCTGACGCCTCGACAGCTCGACTGCCTTGTGCATGTTTCACGCGGGAAGTCCGACTGGGAAATCGCCACGATGCTGGGCATCAAGGAAAGTACAGTACGTTCTTATGTGGACGATGCCTGTGAGCGATATGGGGTGCGGCGGCGCGTGCAACTGGTAGTCCGCGCATTGCACGATGGTCATATGACACTGCGTGACGCAATCGGCTGACCCGTTCCCCCGTTTTCGGGGGGAGAAACGAATTCCGAAAATGATCATGGTTTCCCCTCCTAGAGGGAGAATGTGCCATGATAGCAAATGTTCATTCACAGCATCTTGATAAGAATTCCCATATCTTCGACAGCATGTTTCGAGACCGCAAGCGCGTTTTTGTGGACATACTTCGATGGGACATTCCGACATCGGGCCCTTATGAAAAAGATCAATTCGATGATGATGAGGCCGAGTACTTTATAATATGCGACCATGCCTCAGGCCAGCATTTCGGCTCCATGCGGATATTGAGAACTGACCGGCCGCACATATTAGGCAGTATATTTCCTCAACTGTGCGAAACGGATCCGCCTGCCGGCCCGCAATATAGGGAGCTCACCCGGCTATGTCTCTCACCCAGCCTTCGCGCGCGTGATCGGCTCCATGTACGCAACCGGTTGTTCACGAGCCTTGTCGAATATGCGCTACTGAACGGAATCGAGGGATATACCGGCGTGGCCGAAATGGGGTGGTATTCCCAACTCCTTGCGCTCGGATGGAAATGCACTCCGCTGGGACTGCCGCAGGACATCAACGGCGAAATGCTGGCGGCGGTCCTCGCTCACATCAGCCCGGACACCATCAATCTCTTTCGCGCTGCCGGCACTTATGAGTCCGGCGATTTCATCCTGACAGATCAGGTGCGCAAGGCCGCCTGACTTCATTGATTGAGAGGAAAATCATATGACGCAGCTTCCTTTGAGCGCATTGGCACGCCCATTTATCACCGCTCAAGCCGAATATTGGACGGAAAAACTTTGCAAAGACGGCTATGTCGTCATCCCGAATATCGTCAATCCGGCGACCATTTCCGCTCTGGAAAATGACCTGCTGGAACGGTTCGAGAAAACGCCTTGGTGCGACGGATTGTTCTATGGCTCTCGCACCAAGCGCTTTGGCCGCGTTCTTGCGCATTCGCCTCATGCGGCTGCGCTGGTACAGCACGAACTGATAATCGCCATCGCCGAGCAGGTTCTCAAGCCCTATTGTGATGTCATCCAGCTCAACCTAACTCAAGCTCTCGAAGTTCACCCAGGGTCGCCAGCGCAGGTTCCACATCGGGACCAGGACATGTGGGCAGGCCCCAAGGGCGAGATGGAATATCTCATCAATGTAATGTGGCCGTTCACCGAGTACACGCGGGAGAATGGCGCGACCATGGTTTGGCCAGACAGCCATAAGCGGCAGGATGAGCAGCTACTCGCAGAAGAAGAGCGGATTGATGCAGAGATGGAGCCCGGTTCGGTGCTGCTCTTCCTCGGTTCCACCTTGCATAACGCGGGAGAAAACTCTGGAACGTCCGTACGCCGCGGCATGATCGTGAGCTATAGCCTTGGTTGGCTGAAACCCTATGAGAACCAGTGGTTGGCTTACCCTCCTGAAGTCGCTCGCACGTTTTCTCCGGAGCTGGCGGCGCTGGTCGGATATCAGCAGCACCGTCCCAATCTGGGCAATTATGAAGGGCAGTGTCCCTCCGTGTTGCTGAACGAAAATATACCGGAATATCTGCACGCGATTGATGAGCTGCGCCCTGACCAGGTTCAGATGATCGAGGATTTTCTCGCAGGCAATCTGCAGGCTGCCGCTTGACACAGTTGAGGGCGGCATTTGCCGCCCTTCTTACACGGGAAGAGTATATGTCCACCAAATTTGAAAACGAGAAGCCGTCTCAACCCTTGTCAGGGGTGATGGAAATGATTGATAGTTCTCAGTTGTCCCTCGACGACGTCCGGCTACTCGTAAACAGCGCCCTGGAAATGCAGGAACCGCTCCGGTCGGCTAGCGTCCTTGAGCCGCTAACGGTAGCAAAACTAGCCTTGCGGATTCGCAGGCGCAGAGACGCCATCTTTTCAGATGAACTTGGTGCTAGCAGTATTTTCGGCGAAGCCGCATGGGATATGTTGCTCGACCTGTTTGTATCGCGCTCGGAAAACAAGCGGGTCAGCGTATCCAGCCTATGCATTGCATCGGGCGTGCCCGCTACAACAGCTTTGAGAGGTCGTGTCCGTCAAGATGGTGTAAATTCGGCGTTGGCCACGGGTCATCGTCAGGCGGCCTTTGCTGTGATGTGCAAAGGCTGGATTTCCTCCTCGATCATGGTTTGATTGAGTTCGGCCATGCCCTCGATCTGCATGTAGCGATGTTGGAGCTGCCACTCGTCGTTCTGCTCGAGCAGAACGGCGCCGACGAGGCGGATGATGCTGTCCTCGTTGGGGAAGATGCCGACGACATCGGCGCGTCGCTTGACCTCCTTGTTCAGCCGCTCGAGCGGATTGGTCGAGTGTAATTTCACGCGGTGCTGGGTGGGGAAGCCGGTGTAGGCGAGCACATCGGTTTCGGCGTCATCCATGCAGGCGCCCAGCTTGGGCCAGCGGGCGCGTAGCTGATCGGCCACATGGCGCCAGGTCTGGATGGCGCCGTCCTGATCAGGTTGGATAAAGGCCTGCCGGATCGCGGCGGCCACCATGGTGTGCTGGCCTTTGGGCACATAAGCCAGCGCGTTGCGCATGAAGTGGACGCGGCAGCGCTGCCAGGTGGCGCCGAGCACGCGGGTGATCGCGGCCTTCAGTCCCTCATGGGCATCGGAGATCACCAGCTTCACGCCGGTCAGGCCGCGCCGCAGCAGGTCCTTGAGGAAGTCAGACCAGAAGACCTCGGCCTCGCTCGGACCGATATGCAGGCCGACGATTTCGCGGCGGCCTTCGGTGTTGACGGCCATGGCTATTATGGCCGCCACCGAGATGATCCGGCCGCCCTGCCTGACCTTGAGGTAGGTGGCATCGAGCCAGAGATAGGGCCATTCCCCGGTCAGTGGGCGCTTCAGAAAGGCATGGACGCGCTCATCGATATCCTTGCACAGCTTGCTGACCGACGACTTGGAGATGCCGGTCATCCCCATCGCCTGGACCAGTTCGTCCACGCGCCGGGTGCTGACCCCGCCGATCCATGCCTCCTGAATGACCGCGACCAGTGCCTTCTCGACCATCTTCCGGGGCTCGAGGAAGCCGGGGAAGTAGGAACCAGTCCGCAGTTTGGGGATCTTGAGGTTGAGCGTTCCCAGCCTGGTGTCGAGCGTCCGGTCGCGATGGCCATTGCGCCAGGTGGCGCGCTCGCCGCTGCGTTCATGGCCCCGGCGCCGATCAGGCCATCAACGTCGGCCTCCATGATCAGCTGCAGCACGTTTTCAGCGATCAGCCGTAAAAAATCTGCGTCGCCGCTCTTCGCAGATAGCTCTTCGATCAGTAGTCTGTTCTCGGTCATCGGGTACTCCTTCGTCAGGGTTGAAGTCTCGCAACTCCACCATAACAATGAGCCCGGTGGCCACCAGAGCCGCTGCATTTTGGGGTGGGGCATGCCCCACCCCAAAATGCACCAGTTCCTACACCGGAAATTACACCACGACCGCGGACGCTAGCGCTTTGAGACATATTCGCCACCTTGTTGACCATGGCCTGATTCACCGTCAACCTGACGCAAGCGATAATCGCCGGGTATACCTGCATCTCTCAGAAGAAACCGAGGCGGCAATAGCGGCCATACTCACCGGCCTTGGTTTCCCATAAAAAGCGTTTGTCGAGAATAATGGTCCTGCGATCAAAGGCGTAAAGTGCCTGTATCCGAAGTGGTTCAAACTTCGCTGGATTATACAGCCAATTCGTTGAATAATTCGCGTTTGCATGGATGCGCATAAGTGCACCAAGGCTGTCGAGTGTCATACCGCATGGGAACAACGATGAACGCTACTGTGGATGCCCGGTCACTGATCGCACAGCATGGCGAGGATGCTGTCGCGATACTGCTGAGTGAAATTCAAACTTTGCTCCGAGATGGCGACGAAGCGCGCGCCCTTGAAGTCGACCAAATTTTGCAAGTCGTGGAAGAGCATTTTTCTGAGAGAACCAGCAGGTAAAAGCTGTGTTTGCTGAGTTGGAAGGGCGGCATTCAATCCTGACCGTCCTTTCGTGTGTCGGGGGTGTCGGACCGGCCCCTCGTCGCCTTCCAGTGTGATGAAAACCCAGTCCCGCGTTTCATCGTCAATCCATGCCAGCCCTGTCGAGCTTAGGCTCGAGTTGGAAATCGGCTAGACTCTCCCTGTCGCGTTACGCGCTCGAATGAATGAAGGGTATTTGCGCCAGGGGAGCCTTGAAGCTGTCCACATGCCGATAACTTCTGGAAGTCCTGCACAGCGCTCTGGGTGTCGCAGCAATTTCGGCGCTCGCTTGGTGCATCAGCAGGAGATGTGTGCAAGGAGAATTTCAGACATTTGCAACGAAATTACCCCTTATAGCGCCTGATCAAGGCTCGACAGAGGGAGGGGCTTTCCCCGACGCAAGTTCCTCGTGACTGCAATATATCAAAAGAGAAGATGGTGCGGTCGAGAAGACTCGAACTTCCACGGCCTTTCGGCCACAACGACCTCAACGTTGCGCGTCTACCAGTTCCGCCACGACCGCACATCAGAGTAGGAAGCCGGCCCAAATGCAGGACGGCACCTGATAGGCGGTGGCCATTAGCAAAGCGATTGGGGCCATGCAAGCGCCCTTATCGATGGAAAGAAATTAGGTGCTGCGGACCAGCCGGCTATCGCCCGCTGCGGCCCGGTGGACAGAGGGCTCAGCCGGTTATGAACGCCAGCGACAGGTTCTCGGCATTTTTGGGGATGTCCAGACGGCTCTCGTTGATCGTGGCTTCTTCGCCCGGCTTCAATTCTGCCTTGTCTGCGCGCGTCGTCCAGCTGAACACCAACCGGTCCTGACGATCGCGCAGCTGCACTTCGACGGGCGGTACGGCCATCAACGTGGAGCCGCTGTTCACGATTCGCGCGCTGAACGCGAAATATTCCGAACCATTGGGCAATGTCCGCCGCTCGGCAGGCTTGGCCAGATAAAAGAGCAGATCCGGTTCCTGATTGTCGGCGAGCAGGCCAGCGCGAACCGCCCATTGCGGAGGCCCGAAATAATAGAGCGCACCGCCGGCACAGGCGATGATCACAAAGAAAAAGATGGCAGCATAGGTCCACAAGCGCGCTGGGTTGCGTCGCGGGCGGATGACTGCGTCATCATCCTGATAGGAAAAGTCCTCCTCCACATCCATCGACGGCACGGTCTCCGCTGGGTCGGAGGGGGATGGCTCTGCAGCAAAGGGGCTTGGCTCGGCTGGCGTGTTGGGTTCCTGTGCGGCCACCGCCACGTCCGGCGACGGGGCTTCCGCACTAGGTGTGCTGGCCTGATCTGCGGTGGCGACGACCGGAACCGGCTTGCTTTCCTCGCGCGGCGCGAGCCGCACGCCGTCCTGAAACCAGCTATGCTTGCAGGCCGCGCAGCGCACCTGTCGGCCGTTTACGCCAATGGCGTCGTCCGGTACGATATAGCGCGTCGAGCAGGCAGGGCAGACGAGGATCATGCGCCTTATTAAGCGGGCATGGGACGTTGGCGCAAGACACCATGAACAGCTTGTTAACGATAAATATCGGTGCGTGCTCGGGCTTTACGGACAGATGGCCTTGTGCGATGGACTTTTCCGGTTGGATGCGGGGCCGAAATATTCGCTGATATGAGCAACATCATCGAGTTCGAAAATATCGGTTTGCGCTATGGCGCGGATGCGGAAGTGCTGGCTGACGTCAGCTTTTCACTCGCTGCGGGTGGCTTTTATTTTCTGACCGGCGCGTCGGGTGCGGGTAAGACGTCGCTGCTGAAGCTGCTGTATCTGGCGCAGCGGCCGACACGGGGCGTGCTGAAACTGTTCGGTGAGGATGTGGTGATGATGCACCGCAGCCGGTTGCCGGGTTTCCGGCGTCGGATCGGTGTCGTGTTTCAGGATTTCCGGCTGGTGCCGCATCTGTCGGCCTATGACAATGTGGCCTTGCCGCTCAGGGTTTCCGGCATGGACGAACAGGAGATCGCCGGGCCGGTCGAAGAAATGCTGTCCTGGGTGGGGTTGGGCGATCGCTTCGATGCGCTGCCCGCGTCGCTGTCCGGCGGGGAGCAGCAGCGGATGGCAATTGCGCGCGCGGTGATCGGTCGGCCCGATATTTTGGTCGCGGACGAACCGACGGGCAACGTCGACCCTGAAATGGCGAAGCGGTTGCTGGGCCTGTTCGAGGCGCTCAACCGGCTGGGAACGACGATTGTTATCGCTACGCACGATTTGCCACTCATCAGCCGGATACCGCATGCGCAGCTGATGCGACTGGACCGCGGCCGATTGGTCGATCCGACCGGCAGCTTGCGTTTCCCGCCCAGAAAGGCTCCGGCGCAGGGGCCTGAAGGCAGATCATTGGGTAAACCGGGATGATGGAAGCGGGTGAAGATACGCTCATGCGCCGCATCGCCAAAGCGCCGCAAAACCGGTGGCTGCCCGAAGGACGGCGCGGACCGATGCCGTGGATCATAGCGATCATCATGTTCCTGACCTTGCTGTCAGGGGCGGCGGGGCTGGGGCTGGCGCATGCGCTGGTCCAGACGAGGGCACAGCTTGCGGGCGGGTATACGGTCCAGATTGTCGAGGCCGGTGCGAAGCTGCGTGCTGCGCAGGTGGCGAAAATCGCCGCATTGCTGAAACAGGATCCCAACGTTCAGCAGGTCTCGGTCGTGCCCGAGGACCGCCTGCTCAAACAGCTGGAACCGTGGATCGGCCAGGACGTGCGGGCAGGAGAATTGCCCGTCCCCGCGCTGATTGATTTGTCGGTTTCGCCCGGCGTCCCGGCCCGAGACGTGGATGCGCTCGGCAAAAAAATCGCGCAAATGGCCTCTACCGCCCGAGTAGATGCGCATGGTGCCTATCTGGCGCCGATCGAAAAATTGATGCGGACGATGATGTGGCTGGCGGCGGGGCTTGTGATATTGATGATATTGGTCACAGGCGCGGTGGTGACATTGGCGGCGCGCAGCGCGCACGAAACACACAGGGGGACAATCGACATTATGCATTTGCTCGGCGCCACCGACATCCAGATTGCGCGGCTGTTCCAACGGCGCATCGCGCTCGATGCGATATTCGGCGGCATGGTCGGAACCATTGCGGCGGTGTTCATGCTGTGGCTGCTGGGGCGGAACCTTGCCGCAACCGGGTCGGAGCTGACGGGTTTGGCAATCATTCCATGGCAGTGGATGCCGGCGCTGCTGCTCATTCCAATATTTGCGGTGCTCGTCGCTGCAGTTACAGCGCGGTTGACGGTCAAGCATGCGCTGGAGCGAAGCCTATGATGGCGCGCTTCGCGGCATTTGTTGTCCTTGCCTGGGCGCTGGGTTTCGGTTGGTTCGCGCTGTTGCTGCCACAGCCGCTCGATGGTCGCACGACCGATGCGATCGTCGTGCTGACCGGTGGTGCCGGGCGGCTCGATCGCGGTATCGCGTTGATGCAGGATGGCGCGGCCAAGCGCATGCTCATTTCAGGCGTGGATCGGTCGGTACGACCGCATGAGCTCGCCGTTCGCTATGACGCGCCGGACAAATTGTTCGACTGCTGCATCACGCTGGGCAGCGAGGCGATCGATACGCGGTCAAACGGCATAGAAACGGCGCGGTGGCTGGAGCGGAGGGGCTATGACACGGTGCGGCTGATCACGAGCGATTGGCATATGCGTCGCGCATCCTTCGAACTGCGTCAGGCGCTGCCGGTCGATATCGTCCTCGTCTATGATGCCGTGCCCAGCCAGCCGAGCTTTTCGACATTGTTCAAGGAATATCACAAATATCTGGTGCGGCGTATCGCGGCATTGATCGGCATCTGATCGATGGCGAGCCGGATCTTGCGATGGCTTCGCTCGGCGCTGTTCGCCGCCATTTTCTATACGATGACCGTCTTTTTTGTATCGGCGGCATGGGTGGCGGCGCTATTTTCCGATGCCGCATTGCGCCGCGTGGTGTCCGGCTGGGGGCGTTTTCATCGCCGGGCATGCCACATCATTCTGGGCCAGAAGGTGCAGATCATCGGCGACTTGCCACAGGAGCCGATACTCTACATCTTCAAGCATGAATCGATGTTTGAAACGATCGACCTCCTATGCCTGTTCGACCATCCCGTTGTCGTCGCCAAGCAGGAACTGATCGATATTCCTTTCTGGGGCGCCATCGCAAAACGACATGGGGTAATTGGCCTGCGTCGAGAGGACGGCGCGAAGGCGGTGCGCCACCTGAAGGCCGAGGCCATTAAAGCCGTCCAGTCCGGACGGCCGATCTGCCTTTTTCCGGAAGGCACGCGTGTGCCTCATGGCGAAATGCCTTCGATCAAGGCGGGGTTCGCTGCCGTCTATCATCTTCTTGGGCTGGCCGTCGTGCCGGTTGCCGTGAACAGCGGCCTGGTGTCGCCGCGCAACAGCTTCGTGAAAAGCCCGGGCACGATAAGTTACAAGGTGGGAGAGGTCATTCCCGCCGGTCTGCCGCGCAAAGAGGCCGAAGCGCGCGTGCATGCCGCCATCAACGCTCTGAACGGCTGAATGTAAGAATGGGCTATGCCCGCCGTTGATCTGCGTCAAGGAACAGTTGACCAACCAATGTCATCAAGATCGCAGTTTCCAACAGAACTAGCGAGTATGATGATGAGCATGATCGATCAGCTTCCCGTAGTGGGCGCCGCCATAGCAGCCTTCGCGTTCATGGCGGTATTGATTGCCGTGTCGGTTGAGGACGCGATCAAGAACTGAGCGCAACCATGAATCCGGCGCGGCTGCTTGGGTTCGCGCCGTTTTGCCTTGGTCGCGCAGTCAGGGTTCTCTAATTAGGGCATATGTCCACCGAAGAAGAGCTTGTCGCGCGGCTTGGCCTTGCACCCCATCCCGAAGGGGGCTGGTATCGCGAGACATGGCGCGCCGATACCGCTCCGGGCGAGCGGGCGTCGGCCACGGCGATCTATTTCCTGCTACAGGCGGGCCAGCGGTCGCACTGGCACAGGGTCGATGCGACGGAGATATGGCTCTGGCATGCGGGGCATCCGCTGCATCTTTCCACAGCGCCAGCAGATGACGGGCCAATGAGCGAGCTGCGCCTAGGGCCGAATATTCTCGCTAAAGAAGTGCCACAGTGCATCATCCCCGAAAACCACTGGCAGGCGGCGGAGGCGACCGATGGCTGGGCGCTGGTCAGTTGCATCGTTTCACCCGGCTTCGAATTTTCCGGTTTCACGCTCGCGCCCGAAGGCTGGGTGCCGGGTTAGATCTACGGGTCCGCGCAATCAGTTGAAGCTGTAGACGATGGACGCCCGCGTCGCCGTGTCGGTGGACTCGCGTCCGACAGGCGGATTTTTTTCCTTCTGCAGGTTGAACGACAGGCGTGTCGACAATGATTTCGAAACGGCTGCGGTCAGAGAAGTCGTTGAAATCAGGGTGGTGTTGACCGTCCCGCTTAATATCGATGCATCCTGAGCGAACTCCCACCCATCGTTGAATTTCCAGCGATAGGCGAGCGATGCGCGACCGGCGAACTCATTTTCATCACCGGTATCGACATAGCTGGTTTGACGCAGCGCGGGGCCGGCATCGAGGGTCAGCGTCATCTGATCGGTCTTCAGTGCCTGATAACCGATACCGGCCGATTGCGTGAAACGGCGGGTATATCCCGCAAACTCATCCCGCTCCCAGCCGATCAGGCCATAGATATAGAGACCGTCGTGCAGGAAATAGTCCATGCCGTAACTCGCCGCATATTTCTCGCGCGAGGTCGATCCGTTGGTGCGCCGGTAGTCCACGAGAGCGGACACTTTGTGGCGCAGCTTGATCCCTTCGCGCACGAGCGACAGTCCCAGAACACCGCTGATTTCGTCGGTGTTGCCGGACGTGTTGCCCACGCCTGCTTCGCCCTGGCCGGTCCACCCCTGAAAATACCCTTGCGATGCGATCTTGTCCTGCTTTTCCTGCTCGGCCAATGCCTGCGTTTCCGTCAGCAGCGCGGCGGCCAACGCCGCGATTTCCTCTGCGTCGTCTGGGTTGGTCGCTTGCGCAATCGCCACGACGGTGTCGACGGTCGCGCTCTCGCCGCTTTTTGCTGCTTCCCGTATCATCGCCTCGACGGCGGGAGGAATGGCCGCATGAACGGGCACAGCCAAGCAGGATGAGACAAGGGCGGCAACACTCAGCCGCGCGAATCTCGTTAACGTCATCAAATTCTCCAGGGACAGATCGAACGAATGTCAGTGCCTTGTGCACGCCCCTCATTCAAGCTGTCGGCTCTTCAAATCAACCCCTTTTTCCCGCAGTTTAAGCGGATCAGCACTGTCGTCGCTACAAAGTCAGGGGTGCCCGGTCAGGCCTGCCGCCTTATTTGCCGACACGCAGGGCGTGGGCGATAGCAATGGCCTGCGGGTCTCCGGCGTCGCTCCGGGCGTCATCGCTTGGCTCGCTGCTTGCGACCGACCAGGCGAAAAGCAGTACGCCCGCGGACCATAGCAGCGCCGACCGGCGGCTTTTGAACAGGCGGGAATAGTTGAAGCCGAACATGCTGCGAGTCTAGTGGCGCGAGGTTAAGCAGATATATATGCCGCTGCGCGGTTTTGGGCGCCGGTTCAACCCTCGCGGTGATCCAGCAGATCGTCAGTCACTTCCATCAGCAGCAGCGGTTCGTGAGCCGTATCGGCAATCGCATCGACGAAAGCCTGCCGCGTTTCAGGCTCATCGTACACCATTTTTGCATCGAACGCCTTCTGCCATGTCGCTCGGTCAGGCCATTCGGCAACGCCAATGAACCGCACGTTGCCGTCCGCCTGCTCTTCGCGGTGAAGCCGGGAGCCAAAGCTGCCATATTTCTTCTGGATCAATTGCGTGCCACGTCGCCACGCCGCGCGGAACTGCTCCTCCTTGCCGGGATGGACTTTCCACCAATAGGCCGCGACAAACATCTGCGCCTCTCCACATATGAGTTTAATGGCGACGTACCCGGTACCTCCCCCTTTTATTCGGGCTCGTTGCGAATATCCTCGGCAGCGTCATTGGAGCTTGTCGATGGCTCCGCCCGCCTGCGCCCGCCCTCATCCTTGCTGGCGGTCCTTCCATGAAAGGCGTCCATCGCCGCTTCCCTGTCTTCGCCGAAGAAGCTGCGGATGTGGATGTCGCGCTGCGGGAACGGGATTTCGATCCCATGCTCACGCAGTGCATCGTCGATGGCCCAGCAATAGGCCGCCATCATGCTGCCCGGACGCTTCACCGCAGCGAGCGTGGGCCACACCACCAGCTCGAAATCGAGCGAGGAGTCGTTGAACTTGGTCAGCCATACCTGCGTTTTGTGCGTATCGTCATCGGGCATCGTAAAGGGCACGGATCGCGCCGCCGCCAGCGCCGCAGCCTTCACCATATCCTTGTCCGATCCATAGGCGACGCCGAATGGAACGCGAATCCGCCGCGTGCCCCGGTTGCGGGTCCAGTTGGTAAGCTGCCCGTTCAGAAGATTGGCGTTCGGCACCATGATATCGACATTGTCGTTGGTCATCAGGTTGGTCGCGCGCGGGCCGATGGACGAGACGATGCCGTTGGTGCCGTTCTCCAGCTCCACATAGTCCCCTACCTCGATCGATCGGTCGAACAGCAGAACGATGCCGCACACGAAATTCTTGACGATGTCCTGCAGGCCCAGGCCGATACCGACACCCAAGGCGCCTGCGAACAGCGACAGCGTCGAAAGATCGACGCCCAGTGTCGATACGGCCGCGGCCAATCCGGCGAACACGATGATATAGCGGATGACCTGTCCGCCGATATAGACGCTGGCCATGCGCGCTTCGCCCAGTCGCACCTGCGCGCGTTTGACGAGCAGGCGCACCGCCCATGCCGCAAAGACGGCGATAGCGAGGATCGTCGCAGCCCCTACCAACGTCCCGATCGATATGCCCGTGCCGCCGACCGAAAGCAGATGCGTGTCGAGCAGCTCGCGTCCGGCCTCTTCTACATTCGGCGTCATGTCGCTGCACAACCTCTCAATAGATTACGCCTAACCTTCCCCATTGCGCCGCATTTGGCAAGACCCAGGCGGGCGGACTGATGGGTCAGGGCTTTGCCAGACTTGTGAACGGGTGTTCGTCCGACCATGCGCAGCCGGTGCGCGTTTCGCCCGTGACCTTCAGCGTCACATGAAAGGGGTAGGTGCGGTCGGACATGCCGTCGTTGCACGCGCCCGGTGTTACCGCGAGCACGAAATCCTGGCCTTCGAGCGATCCGGTGAAGGAGACCCCGTTGCGCCCGGCAAAGCGGGATACCCTAATCGGCCAGCCGTCGCCATTCTCCGGAGTCGTATAGGTCAGCGTATCACCCGCGACCTGACCGCCCCAGAAGGGTTCAGTGCCGGTAAAATGCAGCACCTCCTTGATGCCGATTTCCGAATAGGGCTGCGTGTCGTCGCCGTCCCCTGGAGCACCGCTGCCACTACCTCCCGCATTGCAACCCATGAGCAGCAAAGCGAAAGAAAGGGCGGAGAGGTTAACGACGTGGATCATGCCGTCAGTGTGCCCGAGCAGCCGGTGTCTGTCCACGGCCAAGCAAGGTCGGATTTGGCATGGGTGCGCAATTCGCGTTAGGAAGGGCGGGCGCATCATTGAAGGGAGGCCGCGCCATGTTCGTTTCCATGCCCATGCTGATCGGCATCGGCGTCGCGATATTGTTCGTGGCCCGGATATTGTGGTGGCGTTGGTCGCATGCCGCACGCCGCCAGAACGAGTTGATGGGCATCGACAATGATCATTTTTCAAAAGGCGTTCCCTCCGCCCCTCAGCTTGCGGCATTGACGCCGGAGATCGAGGGGAAAATTCGTAACCTTGTCGCCGCGCGCAAGAAGATCGAGGCGATCAAGCTGGCGCGCGAGACGACGGGCATGGGCCTGAAGGAAGCGAAGGAATATGTGGAGCGATTGTAGCCCCGCCGATCTCCATAGGTCGTCTCCCTCAGGCGAGCGTCACGAAAATCTCCGCCTCGATCAGCCATTGGTCGCCGACCTTCCGCCATTTCGCGCAATAGCTGCCAGAGGATGTGACCGTGCCACTTGCGCCGTCCAGCCCCTGCCACTCGCCTTCCTCCATCGCCAAAGGCTCAGCCGCGGAGACCATAACCTGGCTGGATGTACGAACGTAGACAGCGGGTGAGGGCACGGAGAATTCGCGTCGCCAGACCTTCACTTGCGCCATGCGCCCGGCGATCACCGCGCTGTCGGTGCCGGTCATCATCACGCAGTCGCGCGCGAGGATGGGCGCGATGGCTTGCGCGTCGCGATCGGAAATGGCGCGATTGAAGGTGGCGCGGCGGGTGCGGATGGCGAGTTCATCGGCGGCGGAGCTGGATGCGGACATGCGCCGTCTATAGCCGCGCGATTTGGCGGTGTCAGCGCGGCAACCGCATTTCTCCGCTCCACCCCCTTGCACTCGCCCGGCACGCGCGCCAAAGACGCTCGGGTGACGTCCACTATCACCATCGGCAATGACACAGCGGGCAAGCCAGTCCCGATCGACGTGGAGGAACTGCTCGCCACGCGCCTGTTGGTGCAGGGCAATTCCGGCTCCGGCAAATCGCACCTGTTGCGCCGGATGCTGGAGGAAAGCGCCGCGCTGGTGCAGCAGGTGGTGATCGACCCGGAGGGCGACTTCGTGACGCTGGCGGATGAATTCGGTCATGTCGTGATCGAGGGCGGCGATTATAATGAGGGCGATATCGTGCGCATGGCCCGCCGCATCCGCGAGCATCGCGCGTCGGTGGTGTTGAGCCTGGAATCGCTGGAGCTGGAGGCGCAGATGCGCTGCGCCGCGACGTTCCTGTCGACGCTGTTCGATGCGCCGCGCAATTTCTGGTACCCCGCTCTGGTCGTGGTGGATGAGGCGCAGATGTTCGCGCCGACAGCGGGCGGCGATGTGTCCGACGAGGCGCGGCGGCTGTCGCTGGGCGCAATGACGAACCTGATGTGCCGGGGCCGCAAGCGCGGGCTGGCCGGGGTGATCGCGACGCAGCGGCTGGCGAAGCTCGCCAAGAATGTCGCGGCGGAGGCGTCGAATTTCCTGATGGGACGCACGTTCCTCGATATCGACATGGCGCGCGCTGCGGACCTGCTCGGCATGGAGCGGCGGCAGGCGGAGCAGATCCGCGATCTGGAACGCGGATCGTTTCTGGCGCTCGGCCCCGCCATCTGCCGCAGGCCGGTGTCGGTGAAGATCGGCGCGGTGCGTACCAGCGTGCGCGGCGGCACGCACAAGCTGATGCCGCCGCCGGTTGCCTCTACGGAGAATATGCAGGAGCTGCTGTTCGCGTCGATGGAGGAAGAGCCTATATCGGCCCCGCCCGAACCCGTGACACCCGAACCCGCGCGGGTCGAGGCTGAAACGGTGATGCAGCAGCTCGCGGCGGCACCGACTGCGCGGCCCGCCGCACCGGAACTTGATTTTGGCGAGAGCGAACCGGTTACGATTGCGGTGCTGGAAGAAATGGTCGCGGAGCTGGACGAGCACCTGCCGCCCGCCGCCGCGCTGTATCAGGATTTTGGCGTGCGGTGCCGGATGCAGGGCCTGAAACAGGCTCCGATCGACCTGCCAGCCTTTCGCAAGCGCTTCGCCATGGCCATGGCGGGCATGGCCGACGCCGCCGACCCGCGTTGGCAGAGCGCGGAACGGGCGGGCGCTGCGTTGCCCGAAGATATGCTCGCCCCGTTCATGCTGATCGCGCGTGCGGCGCTGGACGGCGCACCGGGGCCGGACGATGCGGCGCTTGCTCGGGCATATGGCACCAGCTCTCCGGGGCGGGTACGGCGGTTGATCGATTACATGGAAAAACAGGGTTTCATCGTTCTGCGCACCGACTTTTCGGGCAAGCGTTCCATCGGCGTGCCCGCGCTGGGCATGTCTACGGCGGCGTCCGAGGGGTAGGCGCCTCCGCATCGTGGAAGGTCATGAAGGTCACGCCGCGTCGGGGGGCATGGCGGCGTCCTCTTTCATCTCCTCTTCCAAATCCCTACCCAACTCAGCGCCCAGCTCGGCGTCGATCTCCGTCCCCAGTTCGCAGAACGCCTCCATCAGCGCATCGCGAACCGCCGCGTCATTGCTCAGGCGGAGGATCGCGCGGGCGAGCGCGATGGCGTAGAGGTCAGGCGAGGCCGCGGCGCTGACGGCTTCGGCAGGCCGACCATAAAGCGCGGGCTTGCGCGTGCGCAGCAGGAATTGCGCGAGCCGCTCGTCATAGCGACGATGCTCGCCGACCTTCTTGCCCTGATAATAATGCGGGATCGGCACACCCTTTATCGCGCGGGACAGGACGGCGTCCTGCAAATGCTGGATCGCGAATTCAAGCGCATTGTCCCAAGCCAGCCGAAAGCTCCCCGCCTCGGGATGCGCGCGTAGGCGATAGGCGCTGCGCACCGACATGCCCACCGTCCGCGCGGCGTCCGTGACGCATCCTGAAGCGGCCAGCGCGTCGATGAAGGTGATCTGCCGGTCGGCTGTCCACCCGTCATGCCGCTCACGCAGCGGAATGGGGTGAAAGGGGAGGTCCGGCGTGGCCTTGCCCGCGGGGCGGCTGCGTTTGGAACGGGGCATGACGCGCATTGTAGCGGATGGGGCGGGGTGTAGGACAGGGGGTTGGGGAGGGAGAGCTGCTGCAAGATGCGCACGCTATGGCGCTAGTTCCAAAGGGTATTCGTCATATGTCTGACCGTGCAGCTCTCGGCCAGTGACCTTCTTGTTGGGCCCGCCCCACTGCTTGAAAAAGAACGCAACGTCATCTCGACGGCAGATGTCGAAAAGCTGCTGCACCCATTTCTCTTCCATTGGCCGGGCGCGAGGTCCTGATTCGCCACCTACGATTGCCCAATGAATGCCGCGTAAATTGATCTCGGAAACCTCGCCAATCAGCGGTTCGAATGAGACAAACAAAGTTGAACCTTTGACCCTTTTTAGTTGATCAATTCGGTCGGCAACCTCCGCACTTTCAACTGATGTCCCGACCCAGACATTTGTGCTGCTTTGGAGAATGCCCGAAACGGACATATCAGCCATGCGATCAGGACGTTTCGTAAGAATTTGAAAATGATGTTGAGGACATGCCAGCATAACCTCCCAAACTCGCTGAATAAATTCATCAGGTACATCTGGGTGGAAAAGATCCGACATCGAATTCACAAAAATTCGCTTTGGCTTACGCCATTCAAGAGGAGCTGATAGGCTGGAATTATCAATATTAACCCGGCCCGTCCAAACATAACGAGAACCACTTTTGCGTGTAGTTCCAGCATATTTTGAATGTCCCATTGCCTGCAATCTTGCCGCCATTCGCATGGCATAACAATTTGTGCAGCCGCTCGATGCGATCGTGCATCCGGCAACAGGATTCCATGTTATATCGGTCCATTCAATTTCAGATGTTCCTGCCACTACACCAGTACCGCCTTTGCTAATTTGGCAGCGAGTTGTTGCGCCTTCTCGCCCGGGTTTGCCCATGCGAACATGAGTGAAAATTCTTGAGTGCCGTTGCGGCCTAACGGTAGAGTTTCGTTCAAAACCTGTCCACCAAACGCAGCGCCAATGCGCTCTTTTGCCACCTTTTCAAACCAAGCAATATCGACAGCCCTCTTGGAACGAAACTGACGTTGATTAAACAAATCAGTTGGTCCTTCCTCCTCAACAACCGCCACATCTCGCCAAGCACTCGTCCCCAGCGCAGCGTCTACTCGTGGTCCACCGTCCTCGTTGATCCGACCATCTCCAGAAATTTGCCGATACATTGCAAAAACCGGAACTAGATACCACAAATCCACGGCTTGTGTGCGCCCAAGCATTTGTAGAGTTTCGTAATCGATCTGGAGACCAAAAGGGTCAAGAAACACAACAGCTCTTGTCTCCTTCCAATTATAGTTTGAGCAAAGTTGCCTCAACATCATGTTGGCATCGGTTTGGGTAATTTCGACACGATCTTCAAGATGAGAAAATTTTTGCCTAACTGCGTTACGTAACGCGTTCACATTTGATTGTTTGAGGTCATTAAAAAGATAGCGGTGAAACGGTGAATTTACCGCGAGTGCCCGTATCGCTGATCCGACGATAATTTTATCGGTATCGGCAACCGGTGCCGCAAAGCCATCGAGCGGTTGCTGCCCAGATTCATCCTCAGTCGCGAATGCCGCTTTGGGAACTGAAGAGCCCGAGCCAGCGCAAGCATCGACGTACAAGAGTTCGAATGGTTGGTATTTCAGCGCAGTAGTATACGCTTGCAAATAGCGTTCGACCGTTTCCAATTTCTGACGAGTATGAGCTTCGCCAAACGCTTGCGCGTCCATATCAATTCCCCACTTTGGAACATTAGAGGAACATTATGTGACGGGCGAAAATATTTCAAACGCTAGTAGGTCCGAATTAGTCCCTTTCCAGATGCGCTCCTTCGCTGGGCTGGCCGCCGGGGCGGGCTTCAGTCGATGATAATATCTTTGCCCTGACGCTGCAATTCGGCAAGGCTATCGCGCATCGCCTGCACTGTCTCTGGCGGAAAACATTCCCAGCCCCGCATCTCCCCCACCACGCGCAGCGGCGCGCGCGAGCGATAGCTTCTGGTGGGGTTGCCGGGGAATTTCTTGTCGGTGACGTTGGGATCGTCCTCGAAAGGGCCGGTCGGCTCGACCACGTAGATGCGGCCCGTCCCCTCGCCCTTCGCCAGTTCGGCGCCCCATTTCGCGGCATGCATGGCGGCGGTGAAATACACCCATGAAAGCATGTTTTGGCCGAAGCTGGGTGGATAGCCGACCGCGATCAGGTCACCGGTCTGCAAGTCGGCACGGGTGCCGTGCAGGAAGACCGGTGGGAACGGGTCGGCTTCGCTGGAGCCTGATGGCTCACGCATTCGGCGTCAGTCCTCCGCCGCGACGTAGAGATCGCCGCCGTCGCGGTATTTGGCGCTCATTTCCTGCATGCCCGCTTCTGCGTCCTCGGCGGCGATGAAGGCGTCGGCGCTCTGGTTCTGCTTGGCGGCGAAGTCGCGGACCTCTTGGCTGATCTTCATGCTGCAGAATTTCGGCCCGCACATGGAGCAGAAATGCGCGGTCTTGGCGCCTTCTGCGGGCAAAGTCTGATCGTGATATTGCTCGGCGGTATCCGGGTCGAGCGACAGGTTGAACTGGTCGCGCCAGCGGAACTCGAACCGCGCCTTGCTGAGCGCGTCGTCGCGCACCTTGGCCGCCGGGTGGCCCTTGGCCAGATCCGCCGCGTGGGCCGCGAGCTTGTAGGTCACGACGCCGACCTTCACATCGTCGCGGTCGGGCAGGCCCAGATGCTCCTTGGGCGTAACGTAGCAGAGCATCGCCGTGCCGTACCAGCCGATCATCGCCGCGCCGATGCCGCTCGTGATATGGTCATATCCCGGCGCGATATCGGTGGTGAGGGGGCCAAGCGTGTAGAAGGGCGCTTCGCCGCACACCTCCAGCTGCTTGTCCATATTCTCCTTGATCTTGTGCATCGGCACATGGCCGGGCCCTTCGATCATCACCTGCACGTCCTGCTTCCACGCGCGATGGGTCAGCTCGCCCAGCGTGTAGAGCTCGGCGAACTGCGCCTCGTCATTGGCGTCGGCGATGGAGCCGGGGCGCAGGCCGTCGCCCAGCGAATAGGCGATGTCATACGCCTTCATGATCTCGGTGATCTCGTCGAAATGCTCGTAGAGGAAGCTTTCCTTGTGATGCGCGAGGCACCATTTCGCCATGATAGAGCCGCCGCGCGACACGATGCCGGTGACGCGCTTGGCCGCGAGCGGGACATAGGGCAGGCGGACGCCCGCATGAATGGTGAAATAATCGACGCCCTGCTCGGCCTGCTCAATGAGGGTGTCGCGGAAGATTTCCCAGGTCAGCTCCTCGGCGATGCCGCCGACCTTCTCCAGCGCCTGATAGATCGGCACGGTGCCGATGGGGACGGGCGAGTTGCGGATGATCCATTCGCGCGTGTCGTGGATGTTGCGGCCGGTCGACAGGTCCATCACGGTATCCGCGCCCCAGCGGATCGACCAGACCATCTTGTCGACTTCGCTGGCGACGTCGGATGCGACGGCGGAGTTGCCGATATTGGCGTTGATCTTCACCAGGAAGTTGCGGCCGATGGCCATCGGCTCGCTTTCGGGGTGGTTGATGTTGTTGGGGATGATCGCGCGGCCACGGGCGATCTCTTCGCGGACGAATTCGGGCGTCACATAATCGGGGATCGCCGCGCCAAAGCTTTCGCCGTCGCGGATATATTCGGCAAGGCGTTCACGGCCGAGATTTTCACGCTCGGCGACATATTCCATTTCGGGCGTGATGATACCGCGCTTGGCGTAGTGCATCTGGGAGACGTTGGCGCCCGCCTTGGCGCGCAGCGGGCGCTGCACGACATTGGGGAAGGGGCGCACGCCGCCCGAACGATCGGGGCCGAGCTGGCCGTTGTCCTCGGGCTTTACGGTGCGGGCGTCATATTCCTCGACATCGCCGCGCGCCATGATCCACTCCCGCCGCAGCTGGGGCAGACCCGCCATGATGTCGATATTCGCTTCGGGGTCCGTGTACGGGCCGGACGTGTCATAGACGCGGATGCTGGGCTCTCCGCTCGACGGTTCCAGGTCGATCTCTCGCATCGCGACGCGAATGCCGCTGCCGGACTTGGCGGCGACATGCACCTTGCGGCTGCCGCGGATGGGGCCGGTGGTGACGCCGATTTCGGTGCGGGCGGGGATGTCTGCCATAGGATATATGTCTTTCGTTGGGGTGGATCAGGTGAGGCGGTGGATGCCGGCGATCGTCAAGGCAGCGCCGACAAGAAGGATGACGACGGCCCAGGCGCGCAACGCCTCGCCGACATGTTTCAACCAGAAATCGAGATAGAGATCGCCGACCGCGAGCGTGGCGAGCGCCTCCAGCATCATCAGCCCGCCCAGGATCTTCATCAGGCTGGCGAGCCAGTCCTGCGGTGCCCAGGGGTTGGCGAGATAGACGATCGCGCCGAGCACCAGCTCCAGCAGGCCGACATTGAGGATGATGGCGGGAGAGGCGACCATCTGTTCCAACATGGTCTTCCATGTGCCCGCGCGGCGAAACTCGGCAATGCAGGCGGCAAGCGCGAACAGGCCCAGCAACAGGCTGGACCATCCGGTCAGATCAGTTTCTGGCGCCATAGCATGCCTCCTTCCCTTGCCATTGTGTCCGGTCGGAGGGGGAACGGCGATGCTGCCGGGGTTCGGTCCGCGCCAGTTCCTCGACCGGCTTTGGCTTCACCCTCCCTCCGCCCGTGCTAACGGGTTCAGGTTCAGCGGGTCGTGGGACGCGACGCCCACCTCTCAGCCTGCGACCGACCTGTACGATGAACGCGAAGGCAGATCTCGCCGGCTCCCCGGGGAAGGATGATTTTTATGCTTTTCGCGCGGCAGAGTCCAGCCGCAATTGGAGAGCGAGAAGCGTCGTCATCGTTGCGAAGGGCGCATAAAAAAGCTCTCCGACGCCATAGGTGCCGTGAAGTCTCCTATGAATAATGTGACATTTTCCTTTTTTCGTCCATAGGCGGAAGGAGGGTCGCGCCGCCCGGAGACTTGCATGCAGAACGCATCGATACGACAGAGAGTGAAACAGACCTTCGCCGCCCTTCTGGGGGTGGCCGTGCTTTGGGCACTGGCGAGTTTCGGCACCAACTATGCCATTTCCAATGCGATGCATGAAATGGTGGATGCCTACTCGCTTTTGCGCAACCAGACCGATACCGATATGGAGCATGACGCGATCCGCAGCGACGTTCTGGGTATCATCGCTGCCCAGAACGAAGCCAGCATAAATGCAAAAGAGCTCGCGACATCCCTGAAAGAGCGTGTCACCGATTTCCAGGTGCATTTTGCCGAGACATTGGCCTACCGAAATTCCGATGAAGTCCACAAGGTTGCGGCGGCGGCGGAAGCCGATGTGAAGATATATCTCCAGGCGGCAACAAGCCTGGCCAATGCGGCGGAAAGAGGACGGCCGGTCGACATAAGAGTGATGAAGCAGTTCGACGAAAAATTCGAGCGGCTAGAAGGCGGGATGGGCGCGGTTTCCGATGCAATTGAAAATCACGGATCCGACATGCGCGAAAAGGCGACATTCATGGCCAGCCTGAGCCAATATGTGACGCTGGGCTGCCTGTTGCTGATCGCCGGTACGATCATGGTGGTATGGCGGGTCTTTACCGGCCAGGTCATCTCCCCCGTTCTCGACATTAAACAGGCTGTCGACAAACTGAAACAACGGGAGCTGTCCATCGTCATCGACGCCGCCCAGCGCAAGGATGAATTGGGTGCGCTCGCCAATTCCATTTATGGAATGCGCGACTGGATACGCGAAGCGATAGCGGCGCGGGCGCGACAAGAGGAGCAAATTGTAGAGACATTCGGCGGCGCATTGGCCAAACTGGCCGGCGGTGACCTTTCGAGCCATATCCTAACCGAGCTGGATGGCAGTTTTGCGGCGTTGAAAGAGAATTACAACCAGGCGGTCCATCAACTGTCCGGTACGCTGGAATCGGTTCACCTGTCGACCGACAAGATGGTGACGAGCGCGGAAGAGATTTGTCGGTCCACCGACGACCTGGCCCATCGCAACGAGCAGCAGGCGGTCAACCTGAAGTCGATGGCGGAGGCGATTTCCGATGTATCGGAACAAATGGCATCGTCGGCGGACGCGGTGCGAGGGGCCCAATCGGCAGTGCAGGATGTCAACGGCACCGTGAGCCAAGGCGGCGATGTCATTCAACGGGCGGTGCAGGCGATGGACCAGATCGAAACATCGTCCCGCGCGATCGACAACATCATATCGGTGATCGACGGCATCGCGTTCCAGACCAATTTGCTCGCACTCAATGCCGCGGTAGAGGCGGCGCGCGCGGGTGAAGCGGGCAAGGGTTTCAACGTCGTGGCCAGTGAAGTGCGCGCGCTCGCCCAGCGTTCGGCCGATGCCGCGCATGAAATCAAGCAACTGATTTCAACCAGCTCGTCTCAGGTCGAAAGCGGTGTACAACTGGTCCGCGAGGCGGGCGATTCGCTCCAGACCATTTTGGAAAAAGTTCAGGAGATCGCCACGGTCATGGACAATCTGACATCGAGCGCGACCGAGCAGGCAGGCGTCCTGAGCGAAATCGACACGAGTGCGCAGCAGATACAGAACATTACCGAGCAAAATGCCGTCGCGACCGAGGAAGTGACCGCCGCGACGCGTCAGGTCGTCGAAGTGACGCGCGACGTCACCGGGCAACTTTCCAGCTTCAAGCTGGAGAACGGCGGCGATGCCCGCATGCCGCAAGCACGCGCCGCATGATGGCCCGCGCCCATCTTTGCCTTCTGGCGCCTGTTGCGCTGCTCGCGCCCTTGCCCGCGACCGCGCAGGAAGGCGGGGCGGAGCCGGCAGTTGAGTTGTCGCTTGGCTATACCGCCGACGTCGCCGCGACCGTGGCCGGGGGCTCCGATCACAAGGTGCGCTATCTCGACAATTTCGATGTCGTTGCCGATGCCGATCTCGACCGGCTGGCCGGGTGGCGCGGTGCGCGCGCACATGTCTATGTTCTGTCCAATTTCGGCAGGCGTCCCAATGACAGCGCGGGCACATTGGAAGGCGTCGACAATATTGAGGTCGGCAAACAGGCGGTGCGCCTGTTCGAGGCGTGGGTGGAACAGGATCTGGGCGGCGATGCGAGCGTGCTCGCCGGGCTCTATGACCTCAACAGCGAATTTTACGCCAATGATGCGGCTGGCCTGCTGATCTCACCGCAGTTCGGCATCGGCTCCGAATTTTCAGCGACCGGGCCCAACGGCCCCTCTATTTTTCCGTCTGCGGCGCTCTCCCTGCGGTTTCGCACCGGCTTCGATGACGGCAACGGCTATTTTCAGGCGGCTGCGCTCAATGCTCGCGCGCAAACATGGGGCGACACCGGCGGGATCGATGCGAGCTTTGCCGACGGCGTGCTGCTGATCGGCGAGGCGGGGCGCATGATGGGACCGGCGCGGCTGTCGCTGGGCGCATGGACCTATAGCAAGAAACAGGACGATGTGTTTGAGACCGATGGGCTGGGCGACCCGATCAGGCGCGCGGCATGGGGCGTCTATGGCCTTGCCGAGGCGCGGCTTGTGGGCGGAGACGATGAGCCGCACATCGATGCGTTTGTGCGCGGGGGCGTTTCCGATGGCCACACCAGTGATTTTTCAGGCGCGTTTTCGGTTGGCGTCCATATGGTCCGCACCAGCGCATCGTTCCGGGAGCGGACCAGAGCTGACGGAGACAACCCCAGTCGCCATGAATATGGTATCGAACTGACCTATTCCGACCGTGTGGCGCCGTTCCTGCTGGTACAGCCCGACCTGCAGATCATCGGCAATCCCAGCGGCCTGTCCGATGCGCCGACCGTCGTCGTGACGACGCTGCGGGTAACGGTGGAAATCCCGACACTGGGGTTTTGATCGCGGGCCAAGGCCGCATCGCGCGAGACGTTTGATCCGTTTTGGACAAGATTAAATGAGAATATCTATGTATTTCAAATGTTTATAGAAAATCGATGCTCATCGATTTGACTGGTCATTGCGCCGCAATTTAATGTCTGAATAACCAGCGACAATTAATTTGGGCTCTTTCCTGCAGGAGGGCCTGAAATTGGAAGAGCATGAAAATCGCTCGGAGCATGTTGGTGATGAGACGGCGCGCAACAGCGCGCATCGCGAACTGCCAGTCGGCCCCGGTATCATCGCGATCATTTGGGCTCTGACGACGCTGGTGATCATTCTGGAAACGGTCGTTGTCCCGAGTGAATATAATTCTGCCGTCACTTCCAACCTCTATCTTGCGGGGGCCCCAATTTTCGCCGCGCTGGTGGCAAGCAGCGTCTTGCGGTTGAGGGAGGCCGCGCTGAAGTTGATTGCATCCCTCGCTGGGATCAGTTTTTTATCAAGCGCTGTATATTTCTTTTTGGAACTCGAAAATCGAGGCTCTCTCTCAGAACATCCAACTTTCTCGGGTGCATTCCTGGCGGTTGAGCTACTGCTATGTGCTTTGCTGATCTGGAAATATTGCGCAAAGACGCACAGCCGGAAACGACGTGCTGGAGCGATTGCATCCTATGTAGCCGTCTTTTTCGTCTCGATAACCCTGATCGGCCTTGACCCAATGTTCTGGCGATTGTCATCGCAGGTGGCCTACGCCTATTCCGACGTCAATGGGCAAGAGGGCAGCGATGATGAGGACGATGGATGGGGCGTGGAGGCGGATCGGTTGTGGGAGGCTCAACCCAAACTGCTGGATGCGTCATTGTCCAGCCTCCGGGAACCTCAATCCGGCAGGCGCAATATCTATACCGTCGCGGTTGCCGCGCAGGGGACGCAAAAGCTGTTTTCCCGCGAAGCACACAATGCCTTGCAGGCCTTTTCGGCGAACTTCGGCAGTGAATATCAAGGCGGCATTTTGCTTTCCAACGGAGGAAAGGACTTCTTTCATGCGCCATTGGCTACGCGTGGTCATCTTGGCGCAGTAGCGCGGGCGATTGGTGAGAAGGTCGACCATGACGAGGATGTGGTCGTGATGTATCTGACCGCACACGGCAGCCGTGACGCCGAGCTGGTTACAGCATTACCAACCTATAGCCGGGTTCAGCCGATTTCCGCAGCGGCGCTCTCGGACGCGTTGAAAGAAAGTGGTATTGGCAAGCGCGTTATCATAATTTCGGCCTGCTTTGCGGGTAGCTGGATTCCTGCGCTGGCCAATGATGATACAATCGTCATCGCGGCAGCTGCTGCAGATCGGACATCGTTCGGCTGTTCGGACGAGCGCGAAATGACCTTTTTCGGGGAAGCTTTTCTTAAAGGCCCGCTCTCAAACGGCGCATCCCTGCAAAAATCATTCGAAGGCGCAAAGGCCACGCTGACAAAGTGGGAAAAGGCGGAGAATCTGACCCCTTCAAAACCGTAAGTCTATGTCGGGAAAAACATGTGGGACGTCTGGTCTGCCGAGAGACCAAGAGCGAAAATAGCGGCAAAGAACTGAGCGCTCTTCGCTGCCACTAATGCTTGAAGTGCCGCATGCCCGTGAACACCATCGCCAGCCCGGCTTCGTCAGCCGCCGCGATGACTTCTTCGTCGCGCATTGAGCCGCCCGGCTGGATGACAGCGGTCGCGCCTGCCTCTACCGCGGCCAATAGGCCATCGGCAAATGGGAAGAACGCGTCGGATGCGACCGCGCTGCCCAACGTGCGCGCGTCGGCCCAGCCGAAGGTTTCGGCCGCTTCCTTTGCCTTGGCCGCGGCAATGCGCGAGCTGTCGCGCCGGTTCATCTGGCCAGCGCCGATGCCCGCCGTGATGCCGTCCTTGGCATAGACGATCGCGTTTGATTTCACGTGCTTGGCGACGGTCCAGGCGAACAGGCAGTCCTTGAGCTCCTGCTCGGTCGGTTCGCGCTTCGTCACGGTTTTCAGCATGTCGCGGGTGACGCGGCCATTGTCGCGATCCTGCACCAGGACGCCGCCCGCGATCACCGTCACCTGCTGGCCGGGTCGCGCCGGGTCGGGCAGGCCGTTGGTGAGGAGCAGGCGCAGGTTTTTCTTCTTCGCGAACACGGCCTTTGCCGCATCGTCGGCATCGGGAGCGACGACGACCTCGGTGAAGATTTCGCTGATCGCCTCCGCCGTCGGGCCGTCGAGCGGCCGGTTGACCGCGATGATGCCGCCAAATGCCGACACGCTGTCGCATTCGAACGCGTTCTTATAGGCCTCCACCAGCGTATCGCCGGTGGCCACGCCGCACGGGTTGGCATGCTTGACGATCACCACGGTCGGCGGGCTGTCGCGGAATTCCGCCACCAGCTCCAGCGCGGCGTTGGCGTCATTGAGATTGTTGTAGGATAGCGCCTTGCCCTGCACCTGGCTCGCCTGCGCGATGCCTTCGGTGTGCGGACCGACCGGGATATAAAGCGCGGCATCCTGATGCGGGTTCTCGCCATAGCGCAGCGTATCGGACAGCGTGCTCGCCATCGCGCGGGCGGGCGGGAATTTCTGTCCCTGGTCGGCATAGGCGAACCAGCTCGATATCATCGTGTCATAGGCGGCGGTGGCGGCATAGGCCTTGGCCGCGCACAGAAGGCGGAAATCATAGCTGGTCGCGCCGTCCTTTTCGTCCATCTCCGCGATCAGGCGGCCATAGTCCGCCGGGTCGGTGACGATGGTGACGCTTTCATGGTTCTTCGCGGCGGAACGGACCATGGAGGGGCCGCCGATGTCGATATTCTCAATGATCTCGTCGCGATCCGCTCCTTTGGCGACGGTCTGCGCAAACGGATAGAGGTTGACCACGACGAGGTCGATCGGCGCGATGTCATGCTCACGCATGGAGGCGACATGCTCTTCATTGTTGCGCACGGCGAGCAGGCCGCCATGAACCTTGGGATGCAGCGTCTTGACGCGACCATCCATCATTTCGGGGAAGCCGGTGAGGTCGGAGATATCGGAAACGTCGAGGCCCGCATCACGCAGCGTCTTTGCCGTGCCGCCCGTCGACACCAGCGCCACGCCATGCGCGGCAAGCGACTTGCCCAGTTCGACCAGCCCGGTCTTGTCCGAAACGGAGAGAAGGGCGCGCGTTATGGTGACGTCGGTCATGCGAGGGTCCTGATTCTGGTTTGTCTGAAAGTTTCCTGACCCCTTAGGTGCGGCAGACGGAAAATAACAGCCCCAAACATCCATCGCTTCGGCGGATGCGGGCCTGTGTGTCGTGATGGAACGGAGGTGGGTTTACCCGACCCGTTTCAGCAGCCAGCCGATGCTGTTGCCGCCCGGCTCGGCGGTCGCACTGACGACGAGCTGCTTGGTGCCATGCGGTCTTCCGTCGCCATCGATCCACAGGCTGTCTTCAATGGCGAGTTCGCCCGAGCCGCAGCGGAACTGCCAGAGCGGGCCCATGTCGATGCGCAGCAGTGCGCCCTGCCCGTCGGCGGTCAGCGAGGCATCAACCTGCGGGCCGAGGTGGAAGCGCAGCACATAGGGTGCGGTCGCAGGCTTTCTGCGGCGCTGCGTCGGCAACAGCATATCCTCGCCGCGAATATCCTTGCCGTCATTGCTCACCAGCAACAGGCGGCGGTGGATATAGCCCAGGCGGCGGACATAGCCGTCATGGCTCAGTTCGATGCGGCTGCCATTTTCCAGTTCCTGACGGTGCAGTTCAACCTCGGTAACGCCGCGGCCCAGCGTGCCGTCCGCCTGAATCGCGGTCGAATTGCGTTCATCAAGGATCAACGTGCTGTGCGCGGCGGTGCTGCGCAGCCCCTTGCCCAGTTCCTCAGGTATTTGCGTGCCCGCAAGGTCGGCTCCGCCGCAATTGACGATCAGGCGGCTTTCCGCGTCGCTGATCTCCAGCGCGCCGGTTGAGGCGCAGCCCGCGCCCGCGAGCCGCGCAACCGGCGGCGGAGCGGCATCGACCAGCAGAACCGTCGACCCGGCGGCAATCCGCTGATAGCCCCAGTCGCGCGCCTGACGCAGCGGACGGGTACGAACCCCGCTTGCCTGAACGACAGAGGCAACCCGGCCAGCGGGAATCGCGCCGCAGCCTTGCCAGCTTCCCAGCCCGCCATCGCCATGGCTGATGCCGAGCAGCGCCGCAATCGTGCGGTTCAGGGTTTCAGCGAGGAAATCGGGCGTATCCTGGTTCATCGCATCATAAACAGAGAGCAGCATCGACAGCAGCTCTATGCCGGTCAGCTGGTCGCTGGGCGAGCGGCTGATGATGCCGCCATCGCTGTAGAAGGTGCTTTCGATCGCGCGCTTGAGGCCCGCTTCGCCGAAATGGCGGCGCGGGTCGCCACCGGGCAGGATGAGGCCAGCGGCAACGATGCCGGTCCACGCGATCAGGCGGGGCAACCCGGCGGGTGCCTTTTCGGCGCCCCGGTCGAGATGGCGGGCGGTGCGCGCGAAGCAGTTCAATACGAGCGAGCGATAGACGAGGTCGCTGCTTGAGAGGATCAGCGGTGCGTGCGACGCCCAGAACAGCAGCCGCCACCCGGCATTTTCTGCGCTCCACGCCGGTTCGCTCGGCTTTTCGGCATGGGCAGATAACCAGCGGCGCATGATCGCCTCGGCCACCGGCGCGCCTTGTTCGCGCGTCCCGGCGGCGGCAAGATCGCGCAGCCAGCGGAACCCGTGCAGATATTCGGCCAGCGCGGGCGGCATCGGGTCCGCGAAATTGATTTCGGGCAGCGGATATTTCTGGCCCCGGAAGAGAAAGAAACCCGCACGGATCGCCTTGCCCGCCTTCACGTCTCCGGCAATCTTGTCCTGCGGAACCGCCAGTAGCTTGAGCGGATATTTGCCCTTCAGCCGCATCGCATGCAGCGGGGTGCGCCAGGTCAGGCGGTAGAAATGATTGGCGATGCGCCCCGCGAGCGACACGCCATTCTCATCGCTCAGGCGGATGAGGCGCTTGCCAGTCTCGACACCGTCCGCTTCCTGTTCCTGATCGCGCCCGTGGAAGGTGGGGTTGGACAAGTCGTTCATGCGCCGCGCAATCCCCGGATATTATCGGCATAGGCCGATTGCCCGCCCCGGAATGTCGCGGTCCCCGCCACCAGCACATCGGCACCTGCCGCAATTACGCGCGGCGCGGTGTTCGCGTCGACGCCGCCATCCACTTCGAGGTGGATGGGCTTGCCGAGCTTGTCGATGGACTTGCGGATCGCCTCGATCTTGCGGAGCTGGCTTTCGATGAAGCTCTGACCGCCAAAGCCGGGATTGACGCTCATCACGAGGACAAGGTCGATCTCTTCGAGCACATAGTCGAGCATTTTCGCGGGCGTCGAGGGATTGAGCGAGACGCCCGCCTTCTTGCCGAGCGCCTTGATCCGCTGGATCGTGCGGTGGAGATGCGGCCCTGCCTCCTGATGCACGGTGATGATGTCGCTGCCCGCCTCGGCAAAGGCGTCCAGCATCGGATCGACCGGCGTGATCATCAGGTGGACGTCCATCACCTTGGCCGTGTGGGGGCGAAGCGCCTTCACCACCATCGGCCCGATGGTGATGTTCGGCACGAAATGCCCGTCCATGACATCGACATGGACCCAGTCGGCCCCGGCTGCATCAATGGCGCGCACCTCTTCACCCAGACGAGCGAAGTCTGCGGACAGGATGGACGGAGCGATAAGGATGGGACGCTGCATGAACCCAACGCATTAACTACGTCAGAGTCTGTGCGCAACAGCGCAGGCGTCTGAATGCGCGGTTTTTGCGATGCGGAACGGTCGATGAATGGTCAGGGCGTGTCATAAGAACGGTGAAAAATGCCGATCATCTATGCGTCGGTTTAGAAAATTGCCGCTTTTTCAGATGTTTTGTACTTTTGGTTAGCGAGATATTAGGGGTTTTTACGGAAATGTCGGCGCAACGGTGGGGACGAAATAAGGGAGAGGATTCACTCAAGCCGAGGTGAATCTGGATCATGCAAGACGACATATTGAAACTCGCGTTCGAAGTTTCCCGCATCACGGGGGAGAAGATCGCGGTAATAGACCGGATCATGCTGCGTACGCAGATCCTGTCGATGAACGCCCGGCTCGAATCGACGCGCGCGGGTGAAGCGGGGCAGGGCTTCGGTGTCGTCGCGCGCGAGATGGGCGCCGTCGCCGATGAGGTGAACGCGCTTTCGGCACAGCTTCAGAGCGAGATCGCCGCCAACACATCGCGGATCGAAACCGCCGGCCGTCATATGATGCAGGAATTCAAAGGCCAGCGCTATGCCGACCTGGCGCGCAATGTCGTCGAGATCATCGACCGCAATCTTTATGAGCGGTCCTGCGACGTGCGCTGGTGGGCGACGGACAGCGCCGTGGTCGACGCGCTTCAGGATCAGACCGCCGACGCACGGTCGCATGCCTGCGAACGGCTGGCGACGATCCTGCGATCCTATACCGTTTATCTCGACCTCTGGGTCGCGGACCGCAGCGGCAGGGTCGTTGCAACCGGACGCGGCAATCGTTTTCCTGACGCTGTGGGGCAGAATGTCCGGGATACCGAGTGGTTCAAGAAAGGCATGGCCACCAGCGACGGCGACGATTTTGCCGTGTGCGATATCGGGCGCAACCGGGTCCTGGGCAACGCGCAGACGGCGACCTATTCGACGGCGATTCGTCGGGATGGGGCGGTGAATGGCGAACCGCTCGGCGTGCTCGGCATTTTTTTCGACTGGGAACCGCAGGCCCGCGACATCGTGCAGGGCGTGGCGCTGACGCCGCTGGAACGTGCCGATACGCGCGTGATGCTGTTGAATTCAAAGCATCAGGTGATCGCGTCGTCCGACAAGGTGTGCACGCTCAATGAGACCTTCCCGATCAAGGCGGAGTCCGATCAGGGCTATTATGTCGATCACGGCCAGATGGTGTGCTTCGCGCTGACGCCCGGATATGAAACCTATCGCGGTCTGGGCTGGTACGGGTGCATCGAAAGCCGCGTCTCGAACGGCAGGCTGCACTAGGGGGCTCCTCGCGTCAGCTATGCCGTTTGAGGCGGCAGATGAAGAACCCATCGAGGCCGCCTTCTTCCTCCAGCATGCCCGGCAGGGTGCGGATGTACCCGGTTGAATCGGGTTTGAGTCGCGTTTGAATCGCTGACTCAATTTCCGACTCAATCGCAAATGTCGGATGACTTTCAACAAAGCGCACGATCTGATCCTCGCCTTCGGCGCGCTCCAGCGAACATACCGCATAGATCAGCATGCCGCCCGGCTTCACCCATGATGCGGCGCGCGCGAGCATCCGTTCCTGCAGCTCTGCGGTTTCCGCAATTTGGCGCGGACCGGCGCGATGCAGCACGTCGGGGTGTCGGCGGAAGATGCCGGTCGCGCTGCACGGCGCATCGAGCAGGATGAGGTCGGCCGGCGTGGGCGGTTCCCATGTCAGCGCATCGCCCTGCGCGACTTGCGCCGACAGGCTGCTACGTTTCAGGTTCTGGGCGAGGCGCTCCAGACGTTTCGCGCTCTTGTCGAGTGCGGTGACGGACCAGCCTGCCGCCGCAAGCTGCATCGTCTTGCCGCCCGGCGCGGCGCACAGGTCTATCGCGGTGCGGCCTTCGCCGGGCCCGGCAAGGCGTGCGGGGATGCTCGCGGCGATGTCCTGCACCCACCAGCGCCCTTCGGTGAAACCCGGCAGTTCGGGCACGGCCCTGTCATGCGGCACGCGGACATGGCCGGGCAGCAGGGATGTGCCATCCATCTGTTCTGTGAAGGAGGCCGTCTCGGCCACGTCGGCAAGCGTCAGGTCGATTGACGCGCGGCGGGCGAGCGCCCGCGCGGCGGCGGCGACCATCTCGTCACCCCATTGGTCGCGCCAGCGGGTGGCAAGGTCGTCGGCAAGCGTGGGCACTTCGGGCAGCTGCGCTTCCCCGCGGATCAATGTGCCGAGCACGCCATGGACCAGCTTGCGTGGACCGCCATCCACAAGCGGCAGCGCGGTCGAGATTGCCGCATGGGGCGGCGTTTCCAATATCAATATCTGCACCAGCGCCAGCCGCAGGACCATGCGCGCCTTGGCATCTTCGGGCAGCACCTGCTCGGTCGCGCTGTCGATCAGTGTATCGAGATCGATCATCCAGCGCAGCGTGTCGGCGGCAATGGCATGCGCCAGCGCCTTGTCGGACTGAAGCGTCAGGCCCTGTGTCGCGGCATGCAACGCTGTTTCCAGCGGCTCGCCCCGGCGCGTGACCGCATCGAGCAGGCGCAAGGCCGCCCGGCGCGCGGGCAGACCCGGAACCTGTTTGTCGGAAACGGAGGGACGCGCGCGCCTGCGCTCATGAAAGGGGAAATTGCGGGGCATGATGTCCAATGCTCCTAGCGGGTTTCCATCGCCGGTAAAGGGCCCGTAGTCGCGCGCGCTGTTCGCCGCACTTGCAAGATCGCCGTGCCGGACTATGTTTGTGCGACTGCGAAAAGACATTCGGAGACGATTTCCATGGGCAAGCGCCCCGACCATGTGCGGCCCCCCGCGCATCTCAGCAAGAGCCCGCCCGTGCCGCAGCCGGACCCGCTCGATGCGGAGCCGAAGACCACCGAAGAGCTGAGCCCCACGCGCTATGGCGACTGGGAGCGGAAGGGCATCGCCGTCGATTTTTGACCGGCCCCGGGCACAAAACCTCAACTTTTACATTTTATCTGGTCTCAACGACCGAATCAGTTTCGATTGAAAGGCACTCATGGCGACCAAGAAAATCCGCAAAGCCGTCTTCCCCGTTGCGGGCATGGGCACACGTTTCCTCCCCGCGACCAAGGCGGTGCCGAAGGAATTGTTGCCGGTGGTGGACCGTCCGCTGATTCAATATGCGGTTGACGAGGCGATCGAGGCGGGCATCGAGACGATGATTTTCGTCAACGGGCGCGGCAAGGGCGCGATCGAAGACCATTTCGACATGGCCTATGAGCTGGAGGCGACCTCGGCGCAGCGCGGCAAGGATATGTCGATCCTGGACGGTACGCGCCTGACGCCGGGCAGCGCGGTGTTCGTGCGCCAGCAGGAACCGCTGGGCCTTGGCCATGCGATCTGGTGCGCGCGCGATATCGTGGGCGATGAGCCGTTCGCGATCATCCTGCCCGACGAATTCATGCATGCACCGGGCAATGGCTGCATGAAGCAGATGGTGGATGCCTATGACCGGACCGGCGGCAACCTCATATGCGCGCTCGAAGTGCCGATGGAACAGACCCCGGCCTATGGCGTGCTCGATCCGGGCGCTCAGGAAGGCGCGCTGACGGAGGTGAAGGGCCTTGTCGAAAAACCCGCGGCGGGTACGGCGCCTTCCAACCTGATCGTCGCCGGGCGCTATATTTTGCAGCCGGAGGTCATGAAGATCCTCGAAACGCAGGAAGCGGGCGCGGGCGGCGAGATCCAGCTGACCGACGCGATGGCCGCGATGATCGGCAACCAGCCTTTCCACGGCGTGACGTTCGACGGACAACGTTTCGACTGCGGGTCGAAGGCGGGCTATATCGAAGCGAATCTCGCGCTAGCGCTGGAACGCGAAGACATCGGCGCGCATATCCGGCAGTTCGCGAAGAAGCTGGTGGGGTAAGGGGCTGGCGCCACTGACTCCGTTTCTTGTCTTTCCTGCCTTCGCGGGAATGACGATGCATATAGCATGCATAGTTTCGAGATTTGAGAGAAAATCCCGGCTTCCGCCCGAAGGTGGGATGGGAACTTGGACGGAAGCCGGTTTTTCGAGGTAAGTCGGCACCCTCTCCGGGGTATGCGCCATCATCGCCGGGCGGCGTAAAGATCGCATGAACCATCGGTCCAATATGGTTCAGTTTCAGTCGATTAGGATGAACCGGGCGAGGCCGGGTCAGCTTTTCCGCCACATTACGCGATAGAGATCGAACCGCCGATCCTTCAAATTCTGCACCGCGCCATGCTGCCGGCTGGTCAGCAGATCGTCGATGGAGAGGTCCGCAATCGCAATGGTTTCGGTATTGGGCGCGGTGTCCGCCGCCACGCCATCGCGCGCGAAGGGGAAGTCGCTGGGCGTCAGGATGGCGCTTTCGGCATAATGCACGTCCATATTCTCGACATGCGGCAGGTTGCCGACGACGCCCGATGTCACGACATAGCACTGGTTTTCGACCGCGCGCGCCTGACAGCAATAGCGCACGCGCAGATAGCCGCGCCGCTCATCGGTGCAGAACGGCACGAACAGCATCAGCGCGCCCTGATTGACGAGGTGGCGCGCCATTTCCGGGAATTCCGAATCGTAACAGATCATCACGCCGATGGGGCCGCAGTCGGTCGGGATCACATTGGCGCCATAGCCGCCCTTGATGTTCCACCATTCGCGTTCGGAAGGCGTCGGGTGCAGCTTTTCCTGCGTATAGACGCCGCCATCGCGCAGGAAGACGTAAGAGATATTGCGGATCTCGCCATTGTCCGCCTTGGTCGGGTGCGATCCGCCGATGATGTTGATGTTATAGCTGACCGCCATCTGCTCCATGAACTTGCAGAACCGGCTGGTGTAGCCCGCGATCTTCTCGATCGCTTCGGTTGGGCCGAGCTTTGCCTTTTCGATGGACAAAAGCTCCAGCGTGAACAGCTCGGGGAACACGACGAAATCGCTGCGATAATCCGCCGCCACGTCGATCCAGTATTCGACCTGCTCCTCAAACTCGTCGATTTTCGATATGCCGCGCATCTGCCATTGCACTGTCGCCACGCGCACCGACGAGGGCAGGCGCTTGGCGTCGCGCGCCTTGCGGGCAGCGGCCTTTTCGGGCGCGAGCGGGTTGGGCCAGAACATCAGGACGGCGAGGCCGCCGCTTTCCCGATCCGTGCTGTCATAGCCCTTCAATATGGCGCGGGGTTCAAAACCCTGCATGAGCTGGAAATTGATGACCGGATCGCGCAGTTTTTTCTCGACGACGGCGGCGAGATAATCCTCCGGCTTGGGATATTGCCGCTTGCGGCGTTTATAGCCGGGCATGCGTCCGCCGAAGACGATGCCTTTCAGCTCGAAATATTGGCACAGCTCCTGCCGCCGGCGGTAGAAACGCTGGCCGATGCGCAGTCGGCGATAATCGGGATCGACGCACACCTCCATGCCATAGAGAATGTCGCCATCCTCATCATGCCGGGTACCAAAGCCGCCGCCGGTAATCTCGTCCCAGCTATGCTGCGCGAAGGCGAGATCCTCATCAACGATCAGCGTCGCGCAATGGCCGACAATCGCGCCCTCATATTCGGCGACGAACTGCCCTTCAGGAAAATTGTTGATCTGGCCGCGCACCTGGGCGGTCGAAAAGGCGTCGGCCTTTCCGTACACCTTGCTCGACAGGGCAACAATGGCGCGGGCGTCCGCGGCCTTTGCCTCACGGATGATAAGTTTCGCTTGTGTGTTCGGCATGTGGGTTACTTAGGTATCCCCAGGCGAAGCGTCCAGAAGGCCGTGGATATTTTAGCCATGATGTGCCGTCAGAACGGCACTTCGTCGTCGAGATCATTGTCGAAGCTGGGTTCCGGCTTGCGATCGCGCACGCCCTGCGAGCGACCGCCGCCACCGTTGCCACCGCCGAAATCGTCATAGTCGCCGCCGCCATAGCCGCTGCTGCCGCCCGACCAGTCTCCGCCTGAGCGACCGCCGCCGCCACCGCCACCGGATGCGCCATCGAGCATGGTCATCACCGCACCGGGCCCTTGCAGCACGACTTCGGTGGAGTAGCGGTCATTGCCCGACTGATCCTGCCATTTGCGGGTGCGCAGCTGGCCTTCGATATAGACCTTGCTGCCCTTGCGCAGGAAGCGTTCGGCGACGCCCGCCAGCCCTTCGGAGAAAATCGAAACGCTGTGCCATTCGGTGCGTTCCTTGCGCTCTCCCGACATGCGGTCTTTCCATGTCTCGGACGTGGCGATGCGCAGGTTGCAGACCTTGCCGCCATTCTGGAAACTGCGCACTTCCGGGTCCGCACCCAGATTGCCGACCAGAATAACCTTGTTGACGCTGCCTGCCATGAAAAGACTCTCCGAACTAAAATAGGGCCGAATTAGGGTAAGCAGCCCTTATAGTCCGAGTGCGACCGCCGTCCAGTAGGTTAGGCCCGCAGCGATGTACGCGGCTGCGAAAAGATAGGCGAGCATGAAGGCCGGCCATTTCCAGCTGTTGGTCTCGCGCCGCGTGACGGCGATGGTCGAGATGCACTGGGGCGCGAACACGAACCATGCGAGGAAAGCGAGCGCGGTCGGCAGCGACCAGTTGCCCTTCAACCGCTCGCCCAGCGATTGTTCGAGCGCTTCCTCATCATCGCCCGCATCGATGCTGTAGGTGGTGGCGAGTGCGGACACGGCGACCTCTCGCGCCGCCATGGCGGGGATCAGAGCGAGGCTGATATCGCGATTGAAGCCGATCGGCTCCATGACGACATTGAGCCCGCCCGCGATCCGCCCTGCCGCGCTGTAGGAAACAGGCGATATGTCGGAGCCCGGTGGAGGCTTGGGAAAGCTGAGCAAGGCCCACAGGATGACGGTCGACAGGAAGATGATCGTGCCTGCGCGCTTCAGGAAGATGACCGCGCGCTGCCACAGGCCGATCAGCACGTCCTGCCAGCGCGGCCACTGATATTTCGGCATTTCCATCAGGAAGCCGCTCGATTTTCCGCGCGCGACCGTGCGTCTAAGAACGAGCGCCGCCAGCATCGCGCCGACGATGCCGCCGACATAGAGGCCGAACAGGACGAGCCCCTGCAAGCCGATGCCCCAGCCGACCGTGCGTGCCGGGATGAATGCGCCGATGATCACGGCATAGACCGGCAAACGGGCAGAGCACGTCATCAGCGGCGCGATCAATATCGTCGTCAGTCGATCCTTGGGGTCGCTGATCGAGCGGGTCGCCATGATGCCGGGTATTGCGCACGCAAAGGAGGACAGCAGCGGAATGAATGCACGGCCGTTCAGCCCGACACGCGCCATCAGCCCGTCCATCAGGAAGGCGGCGCGGGCCATGTAGCCGGTCGCCTCAAGCATCAGGATGAAGAAGAACAGGATCAGGATCTGCGGCAGGAACACGACGACCGAGCCGACGCCATTGATCACGCCGTCGACAAGGAAGGAGCGCAGATAGCCCGGGGGCGTAACCGATGCGACCATATCGCCCAAAGCTTCGGCCCACCCCTCGATTATCGCGATCGGCGCTTCCGACCATGCATAGACGCCCTGAAACATCAGGAACAGCAGGCCGAGCAGCAGCAGCGGGCCGAGCACGGGATGCAGGGCGACCCGGTCGACCGCATGCGTCAGTCGCCGCGAGGGCGTTTCGGAAATGATGGTGGCCTTGGCGAGCGCGCGCGCCTGCGCCTGCCGCCCCGCGAAATCCGTTTGCTCCCCGTGCGGGCGCAGGCGCACCGCGCCCGACCCGATCAGCGGCGACAGCTCGGTGAGCAGATGGTCAAGGCCGCGTTTGCGCACTGCGACCGTCGGAATTACGGGAACGCCGAGTTTTTCGGAAAGCGCCACTGCGTCGAGTTCCAGCCCGTCGCGCGCGGCGAGGTCGACCATGTTGAGCGCGACAATGGTCGGCAGGCCGAGATCGAGGATCTCCAGCACAAAGCGCAGATGATTTTCGAGATTGGACGCGTCGATGACGACGATCAGCGCGTCGGGCAAGCGCTCGCCCGTCTGCTTGCCGAGCACGACGTCGCGCGTCACCTGTTCGTCCGGGCTGTTGGGGGTCAGGCTGTAGGTGCCGGGCAAATCGACCAGCTCGACCGGACGGCCATCGGTTAGCGCCAGCCGGCCAGACTTCCGCTCGACGGTGACGCCGGGATAATTGCCGATCTTCTGACGTGCGCCGGTTAGCGCGTTGAACAGCGCGCTTTTCCCGGCATTGGGATTGCCGACGAGCGCAATGAGCGGATTGGCTGTCATGATTGTTTTGGGTCTGATCGCGTTGTTTGTTCGGGACCTGTGCGCACATGGATGGCATCGGCGTGCTCGCGCCGCAGTGCCACAGTCATACGACCGACCCGGCAGGCCAGTACGCCTTTGCGGAACAGCCCGCCCCGATGCATGGTCTCGATGCTGACGCCTTCATCGAAACCGAATTCCCGCAGCCTCTGCGCATCGCCCAGCGCGAGGTCGATCCAATCGATTCTGTCCACATAGGCCGGCTGGCCGATAGGTAACTGGTGCAGGTACAATGCGCTCGATCCGAAATTTTGCGAACGATTATCATTATCCGTCGAGAGTGGCGAGTCTTTTTCGACTTTTCAGCGTAGTTTTCCGACAACGGACCGTTCCCGACTCAGTGCTGGCATTCCATATAATAGCGTCATAAGAGACGCCCGGTGACACAGCACTCCACACATAGTGAAAAGGATGCGGCGCGCGCGCTTCCCGAGCTTGGGCGTTTCGAATTTGTCGCGTTGATGGCGGCGTTGATGTCATGCACCGCCCTGTCGATTGACCCGATGCTGCCCGCGCTGCCGGATATTGGGCGCGACCTCGCCGTTCTTCACGATAATGACCGGCAAATGGTCGTCACTTTCTTTTTTCTAGGGCTTGCGGGTGGCGCGATATTCTACGGTCCGCTATCCGATCATTTCGGCCGCAAGCCGGTATTGCTGACGGCGCTGTGCTTCTTTTTCATTTTTACGATGATTTGCGCGTTGGCGCCGAGCTTTCCGATTCTCCTGGCCGCCCGATTGTTGGCGGGGTTTGTCGCTGCTGCGTGCCGCGTCACGGTGGCGAGCATCGTCCGTGATCGTTTTCAGGGTGACGCGATGGCACGGATGATGTCGCACATCATGATGGTTTTCATGATTGTGCCGATTCTGGCGCCGAGTTTTGGAGCCGCTATCTTGTACTTCGCGCCATGGCGCGCGATTTTCTGGGCGCTGGCCGGGGTCATATTGTGCCAGCTGGTCTGGCTTGCGCTGCGCCTGCCGGAAACGCTTGCGAAAGAATATCGCGTGCATATCCGTCCGCGCGACCTGGGACGCATGTTCGTTCAGATTGTCACGCATCGCAGCTCCATCGGCTATATGGTGGCGAGCGGTGTGATGATGAGCGGACTCGTCGGCTATATCGTGTCAGCGCAGCAAATATTCTTCGATACTTTTCACCAGCCTGCCATGCTGCCTTTGGGTTTTGCCTTTATCGGCACGGGCATGGCGTTTGGCAGCTTGTTCAACAGCCGCCTGGTCGAACGTTTTGGCGCACGAAGAATGAGCCAAAGCGCGGTTATCATGCTGATCTTGTTGTCCGCTATCCATTGCGGCATCAACATGATCGGCTTGGAAAGCCTATGGTCCTTCATCCTCCTGCAGGCGCTGACGGTGGCCTGCTTCTCCTTTGCTGGCGCGAATTTCAGCGCGATCGCGCTTGAGCCGTTCCAACGCGGTGCAGGACTGGCATCGTCCCTTCAGGCTTCGCTTATGACCTTTGTTTCATCGGGCCTTGGCGGAATGGTCGGCGCAAGGTTCGATGGAACCACGCAGCCCATCGCACTTGGCTTTCTGACATTCGGGATCGCCGCGCTGCTCATCATCCTGTGGGCCGAGCGCGGGCGGCTGTTTACCCGCCCCGGCCGTTCACATTTGCGTACACAAAGCCTGCCCGACCGCTAGTGTGGTGGATTTGAAAATTGCCTTATTGACCGGCTGGCCATGGAGCGAATTTCAAATCCCAAAACCACACCAGAATCATCAGGGTCACTAGGCCGGCGGTGATCAGGCGTCCTTGCCGCCGGGCGTATGCGCGCCCGGCAACGGCGGTACCGGCTGCGGCGGGGTGTCGGCGTCGTCCTCATGTACGTCTACGATGCCGCGTCCGACATGGCTCTTGCGGAAGCCATAGAGGAAATAGACGACAAGACCGACCGCGCCCCATCCCGGAAGCACCAGCTTCGCGTCGATAGGCAGGTTCCAGTAAAGGAACACGCACCCGAATGCCGCAACCGGGCCAATCACCCAGACCAGCGGTGTGCGGAACGGACGCACGCGATTTGGGTCCTTCTTGCGCAACACCATGACGGCAATCGCCACCATGAAGAAGGCGAAGAGCGTCCCGGAGTTGGAGATGTCGGCAAGCTGCCCGACCGGCAGCAGCGCCGCTGCGATGGCAACGAAAACGCCGGTGATCATCGTGACGATATGCGGTGTTTTCCACTTGGGATGCACGGTCGCCAGCTTTTCGGGCAGCAGGCCGTCGCGCGCCATCACGAAGAAGATGCGCGTCTGACCGAACAGCATCATCAGGATGACCGATGGCAGAGCGAGGTTTGCGGCCAAGCCGATCAGATCGCCCGCCCATGTATAGTTGATGGCGCGCAGCACATGCGCCAGCGCTTCGTTGGAGCAGACCAGCGGCTCGCTTCCCTGTGCGGCAAGCGCGGCGCATTGCTCGGCAAATTCGGTGGTGCCCGGCTGGACGCCCAGCTCCGTCGGTTGCGCGCCGATCGCGCCGATGGCTCCTGCTGCCACCAGCAGGTAGAAAATGGTGCAGATTGCGAGGCTTCCGATCAGGCCGATCGGAACATTGCGTTGCGGGTTTTTCGTTTCCTCAGCTGCGGTGGAGACCGCATCAAATCCGACATAGGCGAAAAAGATGGAGGCCGCAGCGCCCACGACACCCATTCCGGTCGTGCCCGCCGGCCCGAACCAGCCATTGGGGGTGAAGGGGGCAAAATGCTCGCCATTCATGGCAGGAAGCGTCAAAGCACAGAACATGGTAAGCGCCGTCACCTTTACTGCGACGAGGGCGGCGTTGAAGGCCGCGCTTTCCTTGGTCCCCAGCATCAACAACCATGTCACTGCCAACGCGACGACGATGGCGGGAACATTGATGAAACCATGGGTGAAATCGGCCACGGGGATAAAACCATTCATCGACCAGGTCGGACCCGCGGCCAGCGCGGCGGGTAGCTCAAACCCCGTCCAACTCTTGACGAGTCCCATGAAATAGCCGGACCACCCGACCGAGACGGCCGACGCTGCCACCGCATATTCGAGAATCAATGCCCAGCCCACCATCCAGGCCAGCAATTCCCCCATCACCGCATAGCTGTATGTGTAGGCGGAGCCAGAAACCGGCACCATCGATGCGAGTTCGGAATAGCAGAGCGCGGCGACGGCGCAGACGGCACCCGCGATGACGAAGCTCCACATCATACCGGGACCAGCCTTTTGCGCGGCGGCCGCCGTCAGAACAAAAATGCCGGTGCCGATGATGGCCCCGACACCCAGAAGCGTAAGTTGAATGGGCCCGAGCGAGCGGTGCAGTGATTTCTTTTCCGCCGTCGCCAAAATTGCGTCCAGCGGCTTGATACGACCAAAGATCATGGGTGACCCCTTATATCCAAAATGCGCGCAGTCAGCGGCGACCGCGCGATATTGCGGGGAAGACTATCGGCAAAAACGTGATGCGCAAGGGGCCATGTACGGGACAGGGCCGATCAGCGCGGCAGCATCGCCCCCATTTGACGCCCGGCGAAGATGTGAATGTGGAGATGCGGCACCTCCTGATGGCCATGCTGGCCGATATTGGCGAGCAGGCGATAGCCCGGCTCGACATGCCCAGCGGCGCGCGCAACTTCGCCCACGGCGCGCACGAATCCGACGATTTCGGCGTCGCTCGCCTTGGCGGAAAAATCGTCCCAGCTCACATAACGGCCCTTTGGGATGACGAGCACATGGGTGGGGGCCTGCGGGTTGATGTCGTTGAACGCGAGCGCCCATTCGTCCTCATACACCTTTGTGCAGGGAATTTCGCCGCGCAGGATCTTCGCGAAAATATTGTCGTCGTCATAGGGCAGAGTGGGGTCGATGGGCATGGGGAGCTCCTCAGTCCTTTGGCCGCGCGGCTTTTTCGTCGATGCCTGAAGTGCCCTCGCGGCGGGCGAGTTCGGCGCGGACGTCGTCGAGCGACAGGCCCATGTCGGCGAGCAGGATCATCAGGTGGAAAAGGAGGTCCGCGCTTTCCTTGACGGCCTCTTCACGGTCGTCGGCGATGGCGGCGATGACCGTTTCCACGGCTTCCTCACCCAGCTTCTGCGCAATCTTGGCGCGGCCCTTCGCCGTCACCTTGGCGACATAGGAGGAGCTTGGATCGGCGGCGCGACGCTGGCGGATTACGTCTTCAAGGGTGGAAAGGATGTCAGGCATGGGCGCTGTTTGCGACCGATGCGGTCGCGCTGTCAATCGCCAACCGGTGTCCGGACGGGAATTCCGGCGTCCGCGAGCGCGCGGTGCGCCTCGCCGATCGTGTGCTGGCCGAAGTGGAAGATCGACGCGGCGAGCACGGCGCTGGCATGCCCTTGCGTGACGCCCTCGACAAGGTGATCGAGCGTGCCGACGCCGCCGCTGGCGATGACGGGTACCGACACCGCGTCGGCAATCGTGCGGGTAAGCGCGAGGTCATAGCCGCGTTTCGTGCCGTCGCCATCCATTGACGTGACGAGCAACTCGCCGGCGCCCAGATCGGCGAGGCGTGTGGCATGCACCAGCGCATCGATGCCGGTCGCGCGCCTGCCGCCATGGGTGAAGATTTCCCATTTACCCTCGGCCACGCGGCGCGCATCGACGCTGGCGACGATGCACTGGCTGCCGAAGCGGTCGGCGATATCGGCGACGACTTCGGGGCGGGAGACGGCGGCGCTGTTGACGGCGACCTTGTCGGCTCCGGCAAGAAGCAGCGCACGCGCATCCTCCGCGCTGCGTACCCCGCCGCCGACCGTGACGGGCATGAAGCAGACCTCCGCCGTGCGGCGCACGATGTCGATGATCGTGCCGCGATCCTCATGACTCGCCGTGATGTCGAGGAAGCACAGCTCGTCCGCGCCCATTGCGTCATAGACGCGCGCCTGCTCGACCGGATCGCCTGCGTCGGTCAGGTCGACGAAATTGACGCCCTTGACCACGCGTCCATTGGCGACATCGAGACAGGGAATGACGCGAACGCGGACGGTCATGAGCGACCCATCCGTGCGTGTCGAGCGTGTCGAGACACGGACAGGGTAGGCTTCTCGACTGCGCTCGAAGCGAACGGGGTCAGGTGATGGCCCATAATCATCACCCCGACTGCGCCACGGCAAGCGCCGCTTCCAGGTCGAGGCGTCCGTCATAGAGCGCGCGGCCGGTGATGACGCCTTCGATGCCGTCATCGGCATGGAGCGACAGCACGCGGATGTCGGCGATGCCCGCAACGCCGCCGCTGGCGATGACCGGAATGCCGCTGGCGCGGGCGAGGTCGACGGTCGCTTCGATATTTGCGCCCTTCAGCAACCCGTCGCGTCCGACGTCGGTGAAGAGAAGGGATGCGACGCCCGCATCCTCGAACCGGCGGGCGAGATCAAGAACCGGCATGTCGCTCTTTTCCGCCCAGCCTTCGGTCGCGACAAAGCCGTCGCGCGCATCGACCGCAACGACGATGCCGCCGGGGAAATCCTTTGCCGCGCCCTTGACAAATTCGGGGTCTTTCAGCGCTGCGGTCCCGATGACGATGCGCGATACGCCGATGCCGAACCAGCGTTCCACCGATTCCCGGTTGCGGATGCCGCCGCCCAGCTGGACATGACCCGGGAAGGTCTTGACGATGCTTTCGACCGCTTCGCCATTGACTGCCTTGCCCGCGAAACTGCCGTCGAGATCGACGACATGCAGGTGCCATGCGCCCGCATCGTGGAACAGGGCCGCCTGCGCTGCCGGGTCGTCGCCATAAACGGTCGCGCGGTCCATATCGCCCTCGGCCAGGCGGACGACCTGCCCGCCCTTCAGGTCAATTGCGGGGAAAACGATGATGCTCATCAGGGTTGCCACTCCAGAAAGCGGGACAGGAAGGAAAGGCCATAGGTCTGGCTCTTTTCCGGATGGAACTGCACGCCGACAATATTGTCGCGCCCGACCGCACCGACCAGCGGTCCGCCATGCTGTGTCGTCGCCAATATGTCCGCGGGGTCGGCGGCATCGAAATGATAGCTGTGCAGATAATAGGCCTCGCCCGGCTCAATCAGGCCGTGCGGATTGGCGGGCACCACGTCGTTCCAGCCCATGTGCGGGATCTTGATATCGGCATCAGCCGGTTCGATCAGGCGGACGCTGCCCGGTATCCAGCCCAGCCCCTCATGGCTGCCGAACTCTTCGCCTGTGTCGGCCAGAAGCTGCATGCCAACGCAAATGCCGAGAAAGGGAATGGCCCGCGCATGCACGGCATCGCTCATCGCCTCGACCACGCCGGGAAGGCCATATAACCCATCGCGGCAGGCCCGGAATGCGCCGACGCCCGGCAGGACGATGCGGTCCGCCTTCGCCACGACATCGGGGTCGGCGGTGACGGCGACGTCCTTCGCTCCGGCCTTGATCAATGCATTGTGAACCGAATGGAGATTGCCCGCGCCATAATCAATAAGCGCAATCGTCATCCGCCCAGCATCCCCTTCGTCGATGGAATAGCGTCGCTCTTGCGCGGGTCGATCTCGACCGCGATGCGCAGCGCGCGCGCCAGCCCCTTGTACAGGCTTTCGACGATATGGTGGTTGTTGCTGCCATAGAGATTTTCGACATGCAGCGTGATGCCGGCGGCCTGCGCGAAGCTCTGGAACCAGTGCTCGATCAGCTCGGTATCCCATTCGCCCAGACGCGGGGTGTCGAACGTCGCCTTGAACACCGTCCACGGGCGACCGGAAATATCGAGCGCAACCCGGCTCAGCGTTTCGTCCATCGGCGAATAGGCGCTGCCATAGCGGGTGATGCCGCGCTTTTCGCCCAGCGCCTTTGCCACGGCTTCACCGATGGCGATGCCGGTGTCTTCGGTGGTGTGGTGCTGGTCGACATGCAGGTCGCCCTTGCAGGCTACCTTCAGGTCGATGAGCGAGTGGCGCGAAAGCTGTTCGAGCATATGATCGAGAAAGCCGATGCCGGTCGACACCTCATAGGTGCCGGTGCCGTCGAGATCGACGGAGACGAAGATCGAGGTTTCCCCCGTGGTCCGCTGAATTTCGGCCTTGCGCATGGCGCCCCTATAGCGCGGATTCGCGGACGCGCAATGTTTTGCGAGAGGCTCGCTCGCGCCAAGGGTTGACCGTGTCACCGCCAGCGCTAGGTAAGGGGTATGAGCGAAGACCTGCCGGACAGCCTGATTCCCTATGACGAGATCGTGCAGGAGGCGTTGCGCGCGGTCGTGGGCCGTGTTCTCGGTCAGGTCGAGCAGACGGGCGGGACGCTGCCGGGCGACCATCATTTCTACATTACGTTCAAGACCCAGGCGGCGGGCGTCGATATTCCCCGCCAGCTGATCGAGCGGTTTCCCGACGAAATGACCATCGTGCTGCAGAACAAGTTCTGGGATCTGAAGGTGCATGATGACCATTTTGAGGTCGGTCTGACCTTCAATCAGGTTCCTGCGCAGCTTGTTGTGCCGTTCGGCGCGATCACTGCTTTCGTCGACCCGGCGGTCAATTTCGCACTGCAGTTTCAGGCGCAGGACGAACTTGTCGAACCCGAACCGCATGATGAGGCGGAAAATGACGCGGCGACGGGAGAAGTCGTTGCGGCCGACGACGGATCGAACGTCGTTACGGTGGATTTCGGCAAGCGCAAATAAGCGCTGCCTGCTACGCACACGCGGAACCTACACCACTATAGGAGGTTGATATGGCAAAGCGATCAAAGAGGAGCCATGTCAAAATGATTGGGAAGGTTTTTGGAAGCGTGATGGGCGCGCGCATCGCCGAACGGGCGGGCCAGTCGGGCGCCCTGGGCGCAAGCGCGGGCATTTTGGCCAGCCGGCTTGTCCGTCGCTCTCCGCTCGGCGCGCTCGCTGTCGGCGGCGCATGGCTCGGTCACAAGCTGTACAAGCGCCATCAGGAGCGCAAGCTGGATGAGGCAGCGAATAATGCCAAGCCCGCCAAGGCGATCGACCCCGCACCGGCAGCCGCGAAAAAGCCGGAGCTGACCGCCAATGAGCCGGTCGCGCCGAAAGTGCCGCCGTCAGCGACCTGAGAAAACCACCGGTTTGCTAATTCAGGCTGGCTCGGGAGGGAAAGGGATCAGCGTTACTAGTTTGTAATCGGGGCGCTCCATCGGGGCGAACGTATGCTGATTATAGCGGACCGGACCGTCATCCGGGTGCAGAAAGGTTCGCGCGCCGCCTTCTCTGGAGCGTATGGTTTGCATATCCCACTCTTGCGCGAACAGACCCGACCCCGCGCGCAATTCGTCCACGAATGTGGTCAAAGCCGGATCGTTTAGCATCTTCGCACTGTCGATGCGGAATTCGGCCAAGAGTCGCCGGGCACGTTCTTCCCAGTCTGGCAGCAGCGTTTTGGCCAATGGGGACAGGAACGTGAACCGCAACAGATTTCGGTCATGTCCGGCATCGAGCCAGCCGGGGAACAGATGCTCCGCCGCATCATTCCAGCAGCAAGCGTTCCACAGGCGGTCAAGCCCGTATGCCGGGTAGGGAAGCGTGTGCACGAGCGCCAGAATACTGTCCGGTGCGGCAGTGATGGGTGCCGATTGCGGGGTCGACAGGTCACGCCGCCCAGCCAGTTCAAAAAGATAGGCGCGTTCGGCCGACGTGAGAGCAAGCGCATCGGCCAGCCGTGCCAGCGTATGCGGAGACACGCTGATATCGCGGCCCTGTTCGATCCATGCGCACCAGCTGATGCCGATGCCCGCACGCGCAGCAAGTTCCTCCCGCCGAAGGCCTGGCGTCCGGCGACGCGGGGCATGTACATCGGGCGGAATCCGTTCTCGATGCGAGCGGACAAACTGTCCAAGCAGTTTACGCTGATCTTCGGCGGTCATAGGTGTGTTTATAATAGGATAATTATGTGCATTGTAACAGGTTAAATATCCTTCATTCGCGGTGAGGAAGGAGAATAGCCATGTCACGCTCACACGAATCGCTGGTCGATGTTCAATTCGGACATCAGGCGCAGGCCTATGTTCAAAGTGTTGTTCACGCGCAGGGCGAGGATTTGGACGCGCTTGAGGCTTTGGCCGAGCGTATGCGGCCCGATGCAGCGATTGATCTGGGCGCGGGTGGTGGCCATGTCGCATACAGATTGGCGGCTCATGCCAAAGCCGTTACAGCGGTTGACCTGTCCCCTTCGATGATAGCGGCGGTGGAAGACGCCGCCAGACAGCGGGCATTGCCCAATATCGCGACCTGCGTGGCGCCTGCAGAGAGCCTGCCGTTCGACGGGGCGTCATTCGATATGCTCGGTTGCCGGTTTTCAGCCCATCATTGGCGTGAGCTGGATGCCGGGCTGCGGGAAGCATGCAGGGTTTTGAAGCCGGGTGCGCCAGCCGCGTTTATAGATGTCATCTCGCCGGGGGTTCCCGCATTCGACACCCATTTGCAGTCCGTCGAGCTACTGCGCGATCCATCACATGTTCGCAATTTTACGCAGAGCGAATGGGAGATGGCCTTGACCCGCGCAGGGTTCAGAGTACGCGATGCGCGAAAGAGCCGGTTGCGTATGGACTATGCCTCATGGGTCGAGCGAATGCGCACGCCCGAACCGCATCGGGTGGCGATCCGTTCGCTTCAGCAATGGGCGGATGAAGCCACGACGCGCTATTTCGAAATCGAGGAGCACGGTTCTTTCACCGTCGACACTCTCTATATTGAGGCGTCCGTTTGCCGCGCCCGGCGGTCTTGATCGGGCGAAGCATGTGTAAATAGCCGTAAACGGCGCTTTTTAGTGCTCGTTGTTCCGTCTCATCAGTAAATTTGTAACTCTCTGCGCGTTAAGGGAAGGGCGTGGTTATGAGCGGATTCACCACGACCTTCCGCCAAAACGGCCGGGTGAACAAATAAGGGGCAGGGAAAGAAAGACCGATGAGGCAAGTCGACATTATTGAAAAGATACAGGAAATTCTGGTGGAGGCAGGTGTCGACGTCTCGCCGGAAAATTATGAGATCTGCCATCGCTATATCACACGGTCGGATCTGGTGGTGTGTGGCCTGTTCGAAAAGCAGCTGGCGGGCGCTGGCGTTATCGATTCGCATGCCTTTCAGAAGATCAAGGAGGCCGTCGGTCCGGCGCGCGGTCATGTGGACATGGCACGCCATATGGAAACCATCGACGAGCAGGTGGCGAGCATGATCGGGGCCGTCACTGCCGCGGCGGGCGATGCGGCATCCTATTCCGCTTCATTGAACGACGGCGCGACCAATCTGGGCGCGCTCGATATAGGGCAGGATGCCGTCGCCATCATTGCCGACCTGATATCGCAGACCAAGACGATGTCGGAACGTTCGGCATCGCTGGAAGCCAGCCTTGCCAGCGCCAGTTCCGAGCTTTCTGATTTGCGTTCCGATCTGGCACGGGCGAAGGCAGAAGGCGCGACCGATGCGCTAACGGCGTTGCCCAATCGCCGCAGTTTCGACGATATGCTGGCCGATGCAATGGCCGAGGCGCGGCGGCTGAACCAGCCCTTGTCGCTGGCATTCGGCGATGTCGATCATTTCAAGAAGTTCAACGATACCTGGGGGCACAAGCTGGGCGACGAAGTGCTGCGCTATGTCGCGGGCACGCTGACCAAACATTTCGGCAGCCTGGGCCAGCCTGCGCGGTTTGGCGGCGAGGAGTTCGTCGTCCTGCTGCCTGAGCGCAGCACGACCGAAGCGAAGATGATGACGCAGCGTTTTTGCGAGCGCCTCGGCTCGCGCGCGCTGCAAACGCGCAATGACGGGAAAAATGTTGGCAAGATCACCATGTCGGTCGGTGTGGCGACGCTGTTGCCGGACGACACGGCGGAGAGCTTTATCGAGCGAGCCGACGAAGCCATGTATGCCGCAAAGAAAGCCGGTCGCAACCGCGTGTTGTGCGCAGCGGCGTGATAGGCGCGCCTATGGGGCGGGTCGTTAAAATCCGCCCTGCCACGCTTTGATCGCCTCGACCGGGAAGGTCAGCATCAGCACGTTGAGCGTCAGATTGTCGCGGATCATGAAGAGCGTGAAAAGCTCGAACGTGATGGCTACCGCGACCGTCAGCTTCGGCGGCATTTTGGCCGCGAATAGAAAGCCGAGCGACATCATCGCGATATCGCTCATGCTGTTCAGCACCGCATCGCCGGTATAGCCGAAGGCCGCCGTGGCGGTGCGATACCGGTCGATGATGAAGGGGGAGTTCTCCGCGATCTCCCATGCGGCCTCGATCAGCAGGGCGAGGGTGAATCGGTCGGCCACGCGGACGCGCTTGCGCAACAGCCACCAGCTGATCGCGTAGAACAGGAAGCCGTGAATGACATGGCTGAAACTGTACCAGTCCGTCAGATGCTGGCTGTTGCCCGATGAATGGACGGCGCCTTCCCACAATTTGATCGTGCCGCAGGTGCAGATGAGTGGGCGGCCCATCGCGAGCAGCACGGCAACGGTCGCCGAGATGATCAGCGCCATCAGCAACAGGCCCTGCCGTTTCGCACTTTTGCTTCTGCGCCGCATGCGTCCCTTTCGCTTCGGATATTGACGTTCGGTCTCCTGCACGTCACTAGAGCATTTTAAGCAAAAGTGGGTACCGGTTTTTGGGTCTAAAAATGCTCTATCCAAGGAAATCTGCCCATTTTCCGAGCCGTTGGGTGCATGCACCCAACTCGAAAATGGGCTGACAGGCATGGCCGCTACCAACCAGAACGATCCCTATAGTTTCAAGCGCCGAGGGCTGCTGTTTGTGCTGTCCTCGCCATCGGGCGCAGGTAAATCCACCATTTCGCGTATGCTGCTGGAGGCGGAAACCGAGCTGAAAATGTCGGTGTCGGCAACGACGCGCCCCATCCGCCAGGGTGAGGAGGATGGCAAGGACTATCATTTCGTCGATCTGGAACAGTTCCGCGCGATGGTGGCGGATAATGATTTCCTCGAATGGGCGCATGTGTTCGGCAATCGCTACGGCACGCCCAAGGGGCCGGTCGAAGAGATGCAGCAGGGCGGGCTCGACGTGTTGTTCGATATCGATTGGCAGGGCGCGCAGCAGCTTTACCAGATTGCGGGCGGCGACGTGGTCCGCGTGTTCATCCTGCCGCCGTCCATGGCCGAGCTGGAGCGTCGCCTGCGGCATCGCGGCACCGACAGCGATGCGGTGATCACCGGACGCATGGATCGCGCCTCGAACGAGATCGCGCATTGGGACGGCTATGATTATGTGCTGGTCAATGACGACGCGCAGGCCTGTTTCGAAAAGGTGCGCACGATCCTGCATGCAGAGCGGTTGAAGCGCAGCCGCCAGACCGGGCTGATCGGCTTCATTCGTAAGCTGGGCAAAGGGCCAGAAGCTTAGAGCCATTCGGGATTCGGCCCAAGCGGGCCTGCAAATGGCGCCTTTCTGCGCTTCCGGTGCTCACGTACCTGAGTACGCTGCGCGCCGGTTCTCGAAATTCACCATTTTCGACGACACTTGAACCAAATCTCGAATGGCTCTGGGGAGTGCGTGCTCTGACCAGGATGTGCGCGAGGCAAGCGCGCAGGATGCCATGTTTTGGCTATGATGCCTGAGTCGTGTCTTCACAGGACAACGGGTTGTCTTCGCCGGTGAGCTTTGCCATCCGTACTCTACCGCTCTCGCAGGCGTGGCATCAATTCGACGAAGTTGCAGGGGCGAAAGCGGCTGTCGAGCTGATGCACCAAAATGCCGTCCCATCCGTCCTTGACCGCGCCGGTGCTGCCGGGCAGCGCGAAGATATAGGTGCCGCGCGAAACGCAGGCACATGCCCGCGACTGGATGGTCGAGGTGCCGATCTTCTCATAGCTCAGCCAGCGGAACAGCTCTCCGAAACCGGGAATTTCCTTGTCCTGCACCAGCTTCAGGGCTTCGGGCGTCACATCGCGCCCGGTAACGCCGGTACCGCCGGTGGTGATGATGCAGTCAACCTGCGGGTCGTCGATCCAGCCGTGCAGCCGGGCGACGATGCGCTCGGTCTCGTCCGTTTCGATGGCGCGTCCGGCGAGCTGATGCCCGGCGTCGTGAATGCGCCCAACCAGCGCTTCGCCTGACTTGTCGTCATGCAGCGTGCGTGTGTCGGAAATAGTGAGAACCGCTATCCTGACAGGGAAAAAAGCGGCGCTTTCGTCTATCGGCATGTCAGCGGGAAATCCGGTAGCTGACCTGCGTCACCTTGCCGCCGCGCATCGTGGGAAAGGCTGGCCATTTGCCTTGCGCCATCGCCGTCATCGCCTCTGCCTTGCCAGTGTCGCGCAGCTGGTACATCCAGTAATTGCGCATCACGATGTTCACATAGGCGCGCGTCTCATAATAGGGAAGCGATTCCATGAAGAGCAGCGGATCGCCGCCGTCGCGGACTTCGCTGTTCCAGCGCGCGACCGGGGTGGGCCCGGCATTATAGGCGGCCATTACCTTGGGCAGCAGCCCGCCGGTGGCCTTCATGGTGCTCAACTGTTCGAGGTAACGCTGGCCATATTCCATGTTGGTTGATGGGACGAACAGCCGATCGGGCGACCCGGAAACCTCTCGCGCCGTGCCGGGCATTACCTGCATCAGGCCGCGCGCGCCCGCAGGGCTGACGACATGGGCGCGGAAATTGGATTCCTGCAATGTGTGCGCGAAGACAAGAGCGGGGTCGACGCGCCAGCCGCCGTCCGGCATCCATTGCGGGCGGGGAAAGCGGTCGAAGCCGTCGGCGCGATATCCGGCCGGGCCATGATGCGCGAGCCAAAGCTGCGTTTCGGGCATGTTGAGGTCGCCCGCAACCGCCAGAACTGCGCCATATTCGCGCGCGCCGCCCAGCTCGGCCTGCCGCTTCAGCAATTCGTCGGCCAGATCATCCTCACCGATTTCGCGCAGTGCGACCGCAGCCTTGATGGCAGGTTCGCGATTGACCTCGCGCAGCGCCGCGTTGTCGGCGGTACGGGTAGGCAGCGGTGCGGTGATGCCCAGCGTTTCGCGCGCCAGCATGCCGTAAAACGTGTCTTCCTTCTGCGCGGCCATCTTCATCAGCGCCGCGACCTTCGCGGGATAGCCTGCGTTCATCCATGCGCGTGCGGCCCAATAGGCCCCGGCTGCGCGCATATCGTCGTTGCTGGCGCGACTGGCGACCTGTTCGAACGAGACGGCAGCACCACGCGGATCTTTCTGACGCCATGCCGCAAGGCCGATCGTCCAGTGCGCCTGCACCGTCCAGTCGTTGCGCGATCCGCTTTCCAGCACGCGAGAGGCCAGCCGCCGGGCGTTGGCATCGTCATTTTCGATATAATAGGACCAGGCGATGCGCTGTCGGACTTCGGCGACGCCGTCCGCCGACAGGCCGCTTTCCTGGCTCCCGATGAACGCCTCCGCGCCCGCAGGATTGTCGTTCTGAATATAGGGTTGGATCGCGGCGACAAGGGCAAGCGCTGCCTGATCATCGCGCGTCGTCGGGGCGGTGCTGCGCTTGGGCGTGGAGCCCATCCACATCAGCCGCCGGGTTTGCGGACCGTTGGGCAGCAGCTCCGCGCCGCGCTTCTTCGCCAGTCTGCCAAGCTGATCCGCGTCGGGCAGCCAGCTCGCCTTGTTCAGAAGGTCCAGCAGGTCGAACATTTCAACGCGAGGTGAATTTCGCGCCGTATAGAGTTCGGACAAGGCGACCGCGCGGACGGGGTCCTTGTCGTCCAGCGCCATTGCGCGCAATTTCGCCTCCGACCAGTTCGATGCGCGAAGGGCTGCGAACAGCGCGCGATAAGCATCTTTTCCGCTTAGCGGCTGGACCGCCTCTGTCGCACTGATGCTGTTGGGCGCGGTTACATAGGGCGCAGGCTCGTCCGCATATGCAGTTCCCGCACAAAGAACGAACGCACCCAGCGCAACAGCTGTAAAATGGTTTTTCACTGTCCCCAACCCTTGGCCAAAAGCCTCAACTGCCGCCATGCTTCCGACTTTGCCGATGGTTGCCCAAGCATCAGCCGCGGATGGACGAGCGGAACAGCGCTTATTGTGCCGTCCCGATGGTTAACAAAAGGTAAATTTTTACTTTCGTTAACATCTTCGGTCGAAATCAGTGCACGGCTCGCCTGATCCCCAAGCGCGATGATGGATCGCGGGGCGACCAGCGCAATATGGTGGCGCATGCGGCGGACCAGTTCATCACGTATATGATCCTCGAAAAGCCCTCCGGGTGCGGGCAGCACGCTCAATGACGCCAGATAGCAATCCTGCATGGCGACGCCGATGGCGGCCATCATCCGTTCGATCAGGCGCGTGGCAGCGGGATCGAACAGCGTTTGCGCAGCCTGTGCCAACGTATCGGGCATGTCGACGATCAGCATGACGCGCGGGGCATGCTGCCCTTGCGGCAACACGCGACGCCCCGTCCAAATGTTTTCCGGCAGCTTTGGCGCGGTTTCGAGAAATTCGTGGAAGGCGCTCAGGTTGTCAGGGAAGGCTGCGACGGGCTGCGCTTTGGGGGCAGTTTTGGCTTGCGCAGCCGGTGGCGGCGCCATCCAGCCGGGTGCGCCTTCATCGATTGCGGTATCGACACCCGCCAGCGACCACCACGCGAGCAGGCCATCGACCTGTGCGCGTATCATGCTGTCATGTGTTTCCATTATTCTCGCCCCGCCATGCGGATCACTAGGGCCACGGCTTGACGAATTCGTCAAGAAGGGTCATCGCGACCTTTGCCGAATTGTTGGAACTGCACGCCGACTGGAGCATATGGAACAACGATGAACGCCGGGTGGAGATAAAGATGACAACCGAACGCGAATCCATGCCCTATGACGTGGTAATTGTCGGCGGCGGACCTGCAGGTCTGTCGGCGGCCATCCGTCTCAAGCAGCTGGCGAACGAGGCTGGCACGGATGTTTCCGTTTGCATTCTGGAAAAAGGGTCGGAAATCGGCGCGCATATTTTGTCCGGCGCGGTGATCGATCCCAAGGCGCTTGATGAGCTGCTGCCCGAATGGCGCGAACAGGGCTGCAGCCTTGCCGAAGTGCCGGTGACCGACAATCGCCACTGGTTTTTGACCAAGGGCGGCAAATTTTCGATGCCGCACCTGTTTACCCCAAAGTTCATGCATAATGAGGGCACCTATACCGGTTCGCTCGGCAATCTGTGCCGCTGGCTCGCCGAACAGGCAGAGGGACTGGGTGTCGAGATTTTCCCCGGCTTCCCGGCGGCCGAAATCCTCTACAATGACGATGGCAGCGTGAAAGGCGTGGCCACCGGCGATATGGGCGTGGGCCGCGATGGCGAACACAAGCCCGATTATCAGCCGGGTATGGAGCTGCATGGGCGCTATACGCTGTTTGCGGAAGGCGCGCGCGGGCACCTGACCAAGCAATTGAAGGCGAAATTCGATCTGGAGGCGGACAGCGAGCCGCAGGTCTACGGCCTGGGCATGAAGGAATTGTGGGACATTGATCCCGCGCTGCATCAGCCGGGTCTGGTGATCCATACGCAGGGTTGGCCGCTGACCGATGCCTATGGCGGCGGGTTCTTGTATCATCAGGCGAACGGTCAGGTCGCGCTCGGCTTCGTGGTCGGCCTGTCCTACCGCAATCCGCACTTGTTCCCGTTCGAGGAATTCCAGCGCTGGAAGCAGCACCCGGAAATCCGCAAATATCTCGAAGGCGGCAAGCGCGTGTCCTACGGCGCGCGCGCGATCAATGAGGGCGGCTGGCAATCGGTGCCGAAGCTGGAATTCCCGGGAGGCGCGCTGATCGGTTGTTCGGCGGGCTTCGTCAATGTGCCGCGCATCAAGGGCACGCATACGGCGATGAAGTCCGGTATGCTGGCGGCGGAGTCGATCTTTGCAGCCGTTGCCGCAGACCGCAGCTCGGATGAACTCAGCGATTATGGTGCGGCGGTGCGCTCAAGCTGGATCGCCGATGAGCTGAAGCTGGTGAAGAACGCAGAGCCAGCTGTTTCGAAATTCGGCGGCACACTCGGCACGCTGCTCGCGGGCATCGATATGTGGATGCGCACGCTGAAGATCGGCCTGCCGATCACGATGAAGCACAAGCCCGATCACACCAAGCTGTGGCGCAAGGAGCATTGCGCACCGATCGACTATCCCAAGCCCGATGGCGTGATCAGTTTCGACCGTCTGTCGTCGGTGTTCCTCTCCAACACCAATCATGAGGAGGAGCAGCCCTGCCATCTGCAGCTCAAGGACCCCTCGGTCCCGATTTCCTACAATCTGCCGCTCTATGACGAGCCGGCGCAACGCTATTGCCCGGCGGGCGTTTATGAGGTCGTGGGGCTGGATGAGGGCGAGCCGCGTTTCCAGATCAACGCGCAGAATTGCGTGCATTGCAAGACCTGCGACATCAAGGATCCGACCCAGAATATCAACTGGGTGACACCGGAAGGCGGCGGAGGTCCCAATTACCCCAATATGTAAGCATGCCCCGAATATCATGCTGCCACGCCGCCCGGCGGCGCGGAGGATGTTCGGTGCCGTCCTGATCGCCGCGACTCTGGCGATTGCTTCAATGCCGGCATCCGCGCGTCCGGTCGTTGCGGTCGATGAGGACCGGCAGCTCGACGCATATGTGCGCGCCAGAATGGCCGAGGGGGACCGGGAGCTGCTCGCCGCCGCATCCGCCTATCGCGAGGCCGTGACGCTCGACCCCGACAGCGTCGAAATCGCCGCGCGGGGCTATCGGCAGGCGGTGCTGGCGGGCGACAAGGCGCTTGCGCTGCGTGCGGCCCAGGGTCTGGAGACGGCCGGAACCCTGCCGCGCGACGGGACGATATTGCTGCTGATCGACGCGCTCGACAATCGCCAGTGGGACGATGCGCGCGGCCTGGTGGACCGCATAGAGAAAGAACAAAATCTCGCGTTCGTGGTGCCGTTCATGCGCAGCTGGATCTCGATGCGCGACGGGCCCTATGATCCGCCCAATGTCGGCGTGGGCGAACCTTATGCGGTGTTTGCCGTGCGCTATCTGGAGGAGCAACTGCTGCTTCAGCGGCTCGCGCTGGAGGATGTGGCGGGCGCAGCCGATGCGTATCAGCGCGCGGTCGAACGCGGCATGGCGATGGGGCCCGCAGAACGCTGGCTGATCGCGGCGAAATTCGACGATCTGGGGCGCAAGGATCTGGCGCTCGATATCGTGTCGCCCGACATGAGCGAGGACGCGGATGGACGTGCGCTGCTGTCGCGGGCGCGCAAGCTGTACCGAAAAACGGAGATTACGCCGCAGACGGGGTTGGCGATGCTGATGTACCGGCTCGCGCTCGATCTATTCGGACATGGTGAGGACAATGCGACGCTGAGCATCGCGCGGATGGCGAGTTTCGCCGACGCCGACAATGACGATGTTCGCCTTTCGGTAATGCGGGCTGCGTTGGCGGCGGATTTCCCTGACGTCGTCGTGACGGAATCCATCCGCATTTCGAGAAATTCTCCGGGATGGCAGAATTCGCAGGCATTGCGGCTGCGCGGACTGATGGCGCAAGGCGAGGGCGACCTTGCAGTGTCGCAGGCACGGCAGCTCGCGGCCTCCGTCGACGACCCGCAGATGTGGCGTCTGCTGGGGGATGTGGTCATCCGCACCGGCGATTTCGCCGCGGCGGCGGACGCTTACTCCAAAGCGCGAGCGCTGACGAAGGGCGATGAAGATCCCGGCCTGTTGCTGCAACTGGGCGGCGCGCTGGAACAGGCGGGGCAATGGCAAGAGGCACGACCGCTTCTGGAGAAGGTCATCACACTCGCGCCCGACAGCGCCGCCGCGCTCAACCATCTGGGCTATGCGCTGGCGGACCGGAAAGAGGATTTGCCGCGCGCGATCGCGCTGCTGGAAAAGGCAAATACGCTGCGCCCCGACGAGCCTGCTTTCGTCGACAGTCTCGGCTGGGCTTATCATCGCGCGGGCGATCAGGCGAAAGCGTTGCCGCTCATCCAGTCAGCCGTAGCTGCCGAGCCGGGCAATGCCGAGCTGAACGAGCATCTGGGCGATATTTTGTGGGCGATGGGGCGGCATTTCGAGGCGCGCTATGCATGGCGCGCGGCGCTTGCCGGGCTGGAGGATGACAATCCTCCGTTGCGCGCGCGGGTCGAACAGAAACTTAACGACGCCGGGATTAAGACGCCATCGTGATGAACAGGATCGTCCAAACCGCATACGCCAAGGTCAATCTGGCGCTGCACATCCGTGCGCGCCGGGCAAACGGATATCATGAGATCGAAACGCTGTTCGCCTTTCTTGACGATGGCGACAAGGTGTCGGTAGAGCCGTATCCGGAAATGGCGATCGAGGTGTTCGGTCCCTATGCGCGAGGCGTTCCCGCCGACGATACGAACCTCGCCATGCGCGCGGCGCTTGCGATGCGCGGACATTTCGGGATCGATCAGAATATCCGCGTGCGGATTGCCAAGATGTTGCCGATGGCGGCGGGTATCGGCGGCGGCTCAGCCGATGCGGCGGCGGTTGCGCGCGGGCTCGCCGAGCTGTGGGAGCTGGACGCCGAAGAGGCGGCGATCATGGACGCGGTGCGATCGATTGGCGCGGATCTTCCCGCCTGTGTCGCCTCGCGTACCATCATCGGACGCGGCCTTGGCGACAGGTTGGAGGAAACTTCTTTCGCCAACCAGATAAAGGGCAAGCCGATATTGCTGGTCAACCCCGGCAAGCCATGCCCGACCGGCCCGGTGTATCAGGCCTGGGACGGCATTGACCGCGGATCCCTCGCCATTCTGCCGAGCGGCTGGCGCAACGACCTTACTGCCAGTGCGGTTGCGCTGGTGCCGGAGATCGGCATGGCCCTTTATCATCTCGCCGAAATGGAGGGCGTGGGACAAGTCGCCATGTCAGGGTCTGGTGCGACCTGTTTCGCGCTGTTCGATACGGTCGACAACCGCGATGAAGCCAAGGCTGAGCTTGCCGACATGGAGCCCGACTGGTGGATGATGGGGGGCATATTGCGGTGAATGAAGCGGTCTCGCTCATCGAGCGGGGTGACGTGCCTGTCCTGATCGTCTGTGACCACGCATCCAATCACGTACCCGCCGATATCGATCTCGGAATCGCTCCTTCGCTGCTCAGGCAGCATATGGCGATCGATATCGGCGTGGCCCAGGTGGCGGCGCTGCTGGCCGACCATCTGAAATGCACGGCGATGCTGGGCAGGGCGTCGCGCCTTGTTATCGATCTTAACCGAGAGGAAGATCGCGACGGCCTGATCCCGGAATATAGCGACGGCCATGCCATCCCCGGCAATGTCGGCGCGGACCGGGAAGAGCGGCTGAACCGTTTTTATCGCCCCTATCATGATGCGGTGGCCAAACGACTGGCACAGATGGAAAATCCGTTCATCCTATCGCTGCACAGCTTTACGCCGAACCTTGCTGCCGATCCCGCGCAAAAGCGGCCATGGGAGGTCGGCGTGCTTTATAATCAGGATGATCGCGGCGCGCGCATCGCCATCCCGATGCTGGAGGATGCCGGGTTCGTCGTGGGCGATCAGCTGCCCTATTCCGGCAGGATCCTGAACGCGACGATGAACCGTCATGCCGAAGCCAATGCTATTCCCTATCTGGGCGTTGAGATGCGACAGGATATCGCCGGAACAGCGCATGGGCAGCAGCGTTTCGCGCGCGAGCTTCATGCCGTGATTGAACGGGCGCGCCAGGCGCTGGCCTGACCCCAATCGCATTTTTCGCTTCGGTTGGCGGCTCTGCTAGAGTAGGCGGCTGGAGTCGCAGCCGATTATAGGCCGCACACGCATTGCCGGAGTTTCTGTTCATGCCTGCCTATCGTTCCCGTACCACCACCCATGGCCGCAACATGGCCGGCGCGCGCGGTCTGTGGCGTGCGACGGGCATGAAGGACAGCGACTTCGGGAAGCCGATCATCGCGGTGGTCAACAGCTTTACCCAGTTCGTGCCGGGCCATGTGCACCTGAAGGATCTGGGGCAGCTTGTCGCGGGTGAAATCGAGGCAGCGGGCGGCGTCGCGAAGGAGTTCAACACGATCGCGGTCGATGACGGCATCGCCATGGGGCATGACGGCATGCTCTATTCGCTGCCCAGTCGCGACCTGATCGCCGACAGCGTCGAATATATGGTCAACGCCCATTGCGCCGATGCTATGGTGTGCATCTCCAACTGCGACAAGATCACACCGGGCATGCTGATGGCTGCAATGCGGCTCAACATCCCCTGCGTGTTCGTGTCTGGCGGGCCGATGGAGGCCGGCAAGGTCGTCATCAAGGGGAAGGAGCACGCGCTCGACCTCGTCGATGCGATGGTCGCGGCGGCGGATGAGAAATATACCGATGAGGAAGTGCAGACGATCGAGCGTTCGGCATGCCCGACCTGCGGTAGCTGCTCTGGCATGTTTACCGCCAACTCGATGAACTGCCTGACCGAGGCCTTGGGGCTCTCCCTGCCCGGCAACGGGTCGACGCTCGCAACCCACGCCGACCGCGAAGCGCTGTTCCGCGAGGCCGGGCGGCTGGTCGTCGACCTGTGCCAACGCTGGTATGAGGGGGATGACGAAAATGCGCTGCCCCGCACGATCGCCAGCTTCGCCGCGTTTGAGAATGCGATGAGCCTCGATATCGCCATGGGCGGCTCGACCAACACGGTGCTGCATCTGCTTGCCGCCGCGCATGAGGCGGGCATTGATTTCACGATGCAGGATATCGACCGGCTTTCCCGCAAGGTGCCGTGCCTGTCAAAGGTCGCACCGGCGAAGGCTGATGTCCATATGGAAGATGTTCACCGCGCTGGTGGCATCATGGCCATTCTGGGTCAGCTCGACCGGGCAGGGCTGCTCAAGTCGGATTGCCCGACAGTGCATAGCAGGACGCTTGGCGATGCGCTCAACCGCTGGGATATCTCGCGGACCAATGAGGCGTCGGTGCAGCAATTCTATCGCGCCGCGCCGGGCGGGGTGCCGACGCAAACGGCGTTCAGCCAGTCGCGCCGTTGGGACGAGCTCGATCTCGACCGCGAGAATGGCGTCATCCGCTCGCAAGAGCATGCATTCAGCCAGGATGGTGGGCTGGCCGTTCTGTATGGTAATATCGCGCTCGACGGCTGTATCGTGAAAACGGCGGGCGTCGATGAGGGCATCCTCAAATTCTCAGGTCCCGCCAAGGTTTATGAGAGTCAGGACGCGGCGGTCACGGCGATCCTGACGGGTCAGGTGGTTGCGGGCGATGTCGTGGTGATCCGCTATGAAGGGCCGCGTGGTGGACCGGGCATGCAGGAAATGCTCTACCCGACCAGCTACCTCAAATCCAAGGGGTTGGGCGCAGCCTGTGCGCTGGTCACCGACGGCCGCTTTTCGGGCGGAACATCGGGCCTGTCGATCGGCCATGCCTCGCCGGAAGCGGCGGAAGGCGGCGCGATCGGGCTGGTCGAGAATGGCGACATGGTGGAGATCGACATCCCGGCGCGCAGCATCAATGTTGCCATTTCGGACGAGGAGTTCGCCCATCGCCGCGCCGCGATGGAGGCCAAGGGCGATGCCGCATGGCAGCCGGAGAAGGCGCGCCCGCGCAAAGTCTCCCCGGCGCTTCAGGCCTATGCCGCGATGACGACCAGCGCGGCGCGCGGTGCCGTCCGCGATGTCAGCCAGATTCGCAAGTCGCGCTGACAGGGATGAATGGGAACGGTCAGCCGGTTCTGACCGCCGCCGAAATACGCGCGGCGGAACAGGCGCTGTTCGCCAGCGGCATACCGGAATATGATGTGATGGTGCGCGCTGGGCGCGCGGCGGCGGATATCGTCTGGCGTTCGGGTGCCCATCACGATATCCTGGTGCTGTGCGGGCCGGGCAATAATGGCGGCGATGGATATGTCATTGCGCGGGCGCTGAAGGAGTGTGGCGTGCCGGTGCGGGTGGCGGCGCTGGCGGAGCCCGTGACGGAGAGCGCCAAGCGGGCCCGCGCGGATTATGGCGGCGAGATTGAGGATATGATGACCGCCGCGCCCGCGCATCAGCTGGTCGATGCGCTGTTCGGCACCGGGCTGACGCGCGGCCTCGACGATGCGGTCGCGGCGCGTCTGGCCGAACTGGCTGAATCCGCGGGGCACAGCTATGCGGTGGACCTGCCGAGCGGAGTTGCGACCGACGACGGCGTGCTATTGTCGCCCGTTCCGCACTATGATCTCTGCATTTCGCTTGGCCAGTGGAAGCGCGCACACATGCTGCGTCCGGCAGTGACCTGCTGGGGCGCGATGGTCTGTTGCGACATCGGCATCGACGCGCCGGACGCAAAAATTCATCGGCTCGCCAAGCCACGCCTGTCGTCGCCCGCCGACGGTGCGCATAAATATACGCGCGGGCTGGTGGTCGCGGTGGCCGGTGAAATGGCCGGAGCGAGCGCGTTGGCCGCTGAGGCGGCGGCGCGCGGCGGGGCGGGCTATGTCCGGCTGGCAGGCGCGCAGGCGATAGTCGATACCCCGCATGCCATAGTGCGGGCATCGTTGAAGAATGAAGCAGGGTTGACGGACGCGCGCATCGCAGCTCTGCTGATCGGGCCGGGATTGGGGCGGTCGCAGGCGGCCGCCGAACGGCTGGGGCAGGCGCTGGCGCACGGCCATCCCGCGGTGTTCGACGCCGATGCGCTCTGGCATCTGGCGCATGGCGCGCTGGGCGCGATCCCCGAAAAGGCGATAGTGACACCGCATGCCGGAGAATTCGCGCAGCTCTTTCCCGATATCGATGGCACTGGCACCGTCATCGAGCAGGCGCTGGAGGCAGCACGAACGTCGGGCGCGGTCGTTCTGCTGAAAGGGCCGACGAGTGTGGTCGCCTCTCCAGACGGTTCGGCGGTGGTCGCCGATCGCGCGACAAGCTGGTTGTCGACTGCCGGGACCGGCGACGTGCTCGCCGGATTGTGCGCCGCACGCCTCGCAGTTTCGGGCGATCCGTTCGCGGCGGCGTGTGAGGCGCTATGGCTGCATGGAGAGGCAGCGCGACGGGCCGGGCCGGCCTTCATTGCCGATGATTTGCTGCGCAACATAGGTGCAGCATTTTCGGTCTGTCTATGAGCGATCCAGCTGAAATCATCCGCATTGCCGCAAAAGGCGATGGCGTCACCGCCGATGGCCGACATGTGCCGATGAGCGCTCCGGGCGACCGTCTTCTGGCCGACGGCGGCCTCGATTATGGGCCGCATCATGCAGAGCCGCCCTGCACGCATTATCCGCTGTGCGGCGGGTGTCAGCTTCAACATCTCGATGATGAAAGCTATGCCGACTATGTGCGGGCGCGCGTGGCTGGGGCGCTTGTGGGACAGGAGGTCGCGGCGGGAGAGGTGATGCCTGCGATCATCTCCGCGCCGCAGACACGCCGCCGCGCGGCCCTGCGGGCAGCCCGCTTCGGCAAGAAAGTCGCGCTCGGCTTTTCCAGCGAGAACAGTCACCGCATCGTCAATCTGGACATGTGCGCGGTTTTGCATCCGTCGCTGTTCGCCCTGGTTTCGCCGCTGCGCGCGTTGCTCGCGCCGATGCTCGGTGAGCGGCGCGCTGTTCATGTGAAGATGACGCTGGTCGATCAGGGCGTCGACGTGATGCTGGAAGGTGTCAGTGCCGATGGGTTAGAGGCGAGCGAACGGCTGTCCGCGTTCGCGGCAGAGCACCGGCTCGCGCGCCTGTCCATTGACGACGGGTATGGCGCGCAGACGCGGTATGAGCCGGACCCGGTGACGATCAGTTTTGGCGGCGTGGCCGTTGCCAGCCCGCCGTTCGCGTTTCTTCAGGCAACGCAGGACGGGGAAACGGCATTGGTGGATGCGGTGCGCCCCGCCTTGCAGGATGCGCCGGTCTGGGCGGATCTGTTCGCGGGTCTTGGAACCTTCGCGCTGTCGCTGGGAGAGGGCAAGCGTGTCTATGCCGCAGAGGCTGCACGCGACCTGGTGCTTTCGCTCAAGAGCGGCGCCAATCGGGCGCAACGGCATGTGGCCGCAGACCATCGCGACCTGTTCCGCAGGCCGCTGATCCCTGATGAGCTGAACCGATTCGCTGCCATCCTGCTCGATCCGCCGCGTGCCGGCGCGCGCGAGCAGGTGGAACAACTGGCGCATTCGCAGGTGCCGGTCATCGCCTATGTTTCCTGCAACCCGTCGAGCTTCGCGCGCGATACCAAAACGCTGACGGCGGGGGGCTACCGGCTGGAGCGCGTGCAGCCCGTCGGGCAATTTCGCTGGTCCACCCATGTCGAGCTTGCCGCCATCTTCCGCCGCACCTAAAAGCGGCTGATGAACGATCAACGTGAAGCCGGGCTGACCCTGGACCCCAAATATGACGCGAACGGCCTGATCACCGCCGTGGTGACGGACAGTGCGAGCGGCGAGGTGCTGATGATCGCGCATATGAATGACGAGGCGCTTGCGCGCACGCTCGATAGCGGGGAGGCGACCTTCTGGTCGCGCAGCCGACAGCAGCTTTGGAAGAAAGGCGAAACATCGGGCAATGTCCTGCGCGTTGTCGATGTGCGGATCGATTGTGATCAGGATGCGGTATGGGTGATCGCGCAACCGGCCGGTCCGGCATGCCACACCGGGCAGCGGTCCTGCTTTTACCGCCGTGTGACACAGGATGGGCTGGAAAGGCTCGATGACTGAAGTTTTTCGCGCTGCGCTGCTGATGTCTCTCTCCCTTCTTGCGTCATGCGATGGAGGGGCTTCCCCCACCGGGAAGGGCGCGACTGCCGGGGCTGCGGCTGAAAACGCAACGGCGGCCTCCGCTCTGGAAGCAGCAGCGATCGACGCAGGAGTGGTGACCGATATTCGTTCGACACCACCGCAGGGCCTGTATCGCAATCGTCATGAGGCCGGTCGCGACAGCCTGTGCATTGTTGCGAACAAGGAGGGTCAGCAGGAATTCGCGCTGGAGGCGGCCTTCGGTGAGAACATCGAATGCAGCGGCCACGGAACGCTGCGCATGACCGGAGACAAGCTGGTGATGAATTTCGCGCGATCGGCCTGCCTGATCGTGGCGACCTATGAGGGGGATCGGGTCTCGATTCCCGGAGCATTGGATCTCGAATGCCGCACATTGTGCAATCAACGTGGTTCGCTGGAGGGGGTGACGTTCGCCCGGGTATCGCGCGAGGAATCGGTGGCCCGCGCGGCCAGAGGCAGCGCGGGCCGCATACTCTGCCCGAGCTAGACGGTATTGCCGACTTCAACATGAGGTTGACGTGAACGTAAACGTCAACTATATATCTTGTTATGAACCAGATGACGATCAGTCCCGGCAGGGTGGAGCTGCCCGATGCGCGCGCGCAGGAAACCTACTCCATCTCCGACCTCGCAAGCGAATTCGAAGTAACCCCGCGCGCATTGCGATTTTATGAGGACGAGGGCCTTTTGGCCCCCGAGCGGCAGGGGGCAACGCGTATCTACGGTCCTCGCGACCGCGCTCGGCTCGCCTGGATCTTGAGGGCAAAGCGTGTCGGGTTCAGCCTGTCTGATGCGCGCGAGATGATCGATCTCTATGACCTGGGCGATGACCGGACGACCCAGCGGGAGGTTACCGTCCAGAAATGCAAGGAGCGCGTTGCCCTGCTTGAACGACAAAGGGCTGATATTGAGGGAGCGATTGACGAGCTGGCTGCGTTTATCGCTTTGGTAGAGACGGCTATGAAAATCGATAAGGCCGAATAACGGATAAAACCGCAGGAGAGACGACCATGCCTATTTACAATGCGCCCGTCAAAGATGCGCGCTTCATAATCGACGCGGTCATCGGACTCGACAGATATTCAAACCTTCCCGGTTTTGAGGCCGCATCTCCGGACATGGTGGCGGCCATATTGGAAGAAGGCGGCAAATTTGCCTCGGAAGTCATTTTCCCGCTCAATCAGTCGGGTGATCTGGAAGGCTGCACGCGGCACGACGATGGCAGCGTAACGACACCCACCGGTTTCAAGGCCGCCTATACCCAGTTTGTTGAGGCTGGCTGGCCGACGCTGCATGCGCCTGCGGAATATGGCGGGCAAGGGATGCCATCCGTTATCGCCACTGCATTCGGCGAGTTCATGTGCTCCGCCAATCATTCCTTCGAAATGTATCATGGCCTGACGACGGGCGCGGTTAACGCGTTGCTGGCGAAGGGAAGTGATGAGCAGAAAACCAAATATCTGCCGAATATGGTGTCGGGAATATGGACCGGCACAATGAACCTGACCGAGCCGCATTGCGGCACGGATCTCGGCCTTATCAAGACCAAGGCCGTTCCCAATGCCGACGGCAGCTATGCGATTACCGGCACGAAGATTTTCATTTCCGCAGGTGAGCACGACCTGTCGGAGAATATTATTCACCTCGTGCTGGCGAAGACGCCGGACGCGCCAGAGGGCAGCAAGGGCATTTCACTGTTTGTGGTGCCGAAATTTCTCGTCAACGACGATGGCTCGCTGGGCGATCGCAACGCCGTTTCCTGCGGCTCGATCGAACACAAGATGGGCATTCACGCCAACTCCACCTGCGTGATGAACTATGACGGCGCGACTGGGTGGATGGTCGGTGAGGAAAACAAGGGTCTGGCCGCGATGTTCATCATGATGAACGACGCGCGGCTTGGGGTTGGCCTGCAGGGGCTGTCTCAGGCTGAGGTCGCCTATCAGAACGCTGTGCAATATGCGCAGGACCGGCGGCAGGGGCGCGCTCTGACCGGCCCTGCGGACCCACAAGAGAAAGCCGATACACTGTTCGTGCACCCCGATGTGCGCCGCATGCTGATGGATGCGAAGGCGATGACGGAGGGGCTGCGCGCGTTGATGATCTGGGGCGGCCTGCAGGTGGACCTGACCCACCATGCGCAGACCGAGGAAGAGCGCCAGCACGCCGATGATCTCATCTCGCTGCTGACGCCGGTGATCAAGGGCTATGGCACCGACAAGGGCTTCGAAACGACGGTCAACTGCCAGCAGGTTTACGGCGGCCACGGTTACATTCGCGAATGGGGGATGGAGCAATATGTGCGCGATGCCCGGATCGCGCAGATTTATGAAGGCGCCAATGGTGTTCAGGCGATGGACCTGGTCGGACGCAAGCTCGCCCAAAATGGCGGACGGGCGTTGCAGCTCTTCTTCAAGATCATCGCGGAGGATGTCGCCGCCGGGAAGGAAGACGAGCGGACGGCGGCGATTGCCGAAGCGCTGGAAAAAGCCAATGGGCAGTTACAGGCAGCAACCATGTGGCTGATGCAGAACGGCATGACCAACCCCAATAATGCGGGCGCGGCGGCCCATCATTACATGCATATCATGGGCATCGTCGCGGTCGGGCAAATGTGGCTGCGCATGGCGAAGGCGGCCATCGAGGGGATCGATGCGGGCGGAGACGACACCGCATGGCTGGAGGCAAAGCTGGTGACGGCGCGCTATTATGCGGAACGGATCATGCCGGACGCAGGTGCGCTGCGGCGGAAGATCGAGGGCGGCGCGGACATTATGATGACGCTGCCGCCGGAGATGTTCGCGGATCGCTAAGGCATTGCATCCATGTCCGGCGTTTTGAGGTCGGCGATGGGCACACGTTCGCGCATGCAGTTGCGCTTGTTGTCCTGTGGAATTTTCTTGCAGTTCCACAACAGCCGCTGAAGCCCGCTTGCCGCATCATGAATATAGCTGAACCGCATGCTGGCAAGCTTGTTGTCGGGCACGGGGAACGCTGATGGAGGCGGCGCGTCGGTGCGCCAGCCCATGATCCGGCATTGCGCGCGCCCGGTGCAGAATGTCCGCGCCATCACAACATAGTCGCTGGTCGCCATACCGGACGGCAAGGCGATGATGAAGGCATTCCCGTCGGGAGCGGTCGCGATCAGCCGCGCATCGCCAACCAGTTTCGGCCCGGTGGTCCGCGCAATGAACTGTGGCGACCCGGCGGCCAGATCAGCTGCGCCCGCCGTCATATGGGGCGCGATAAGGCCATCGTCGGGACTGTTTTGTGCGCCGTGAGTCGAGGAGATGCGCGCCAGCAGTGGGATGTTCGGCTCCACGCTGGCAGCCCGCAGGCGAAATGCCCCCGGTGTTCCCCACCATCCGGGCCAGCGAAAGAAGAGATGCGTATGCACTTCGGAGATCTTGTCGAGATGGGCGCTCCAATAGGGCACGACCCAGTCCGTGTGATAATGGGTGGCAAGACCCACGCGCCTTTCGACTGCGCCCGACAGCATCCGCCGGGCGAGTGCCTGCGCTCGGCCCCATGCCGCCGTCGGCGGAATCCGCGTCATTGAACCGTCGCAGGTGAAGGTGAACTGACACCCGCTGGCGCGCTCGGCGCCCTGAAAGACGACCGCGCATACCGATTTGGGGAAGGCGGGATGGCGCAGTCGGTTAAGCACCACCTGCGCGACCGCCTTCTGCCCCATCGCATCGTCGCCTGCCTCATAATATTGCGCCGCGGCCAGACAATCGACGGCGCGGGCGCGGTCATCCTCTCCGCCAGCGAAGCGGAACGGGCGGGAGGCGGGGTTGGGCGCGGAGGAAAAGGGGATCGCCGCGTTGATGGCACGCGCCTTGTCCGGCGTGATCTCCAGAAGATCGGTCGGCTCGACGGGCGGCGGCGCTTTGGCGGCGCGGGGCGTCGTCGCCTTCGCAGCGCGGGGGGCCTCGGCGGCGGGATCAATCCGCGCGAAATATGTCCCGGCCAGCGGTATGGCGAGCAGGAGCGCCGCTGCGAGCGCCGCCTGCAATTGCGCGACCGGCCCGGTGGAACGATCGCCAGCCCCGTCAGCAGCCCGCCGCGGGTGAACCGATGATCGCACGGACCGCCCGCTCACCCTGTGCGCCTTGGGCTATTCCGGAAGAAAGTCCGGCACCGAGAGATAGCGTTCGCCCGTGTCATAGTTGAAACCGAGAACTTTCGCGCCGGCATCCAGTTCCGGCAGTTTTTGCGCGATGGCGGCCAAGGTCGCGCCCGACGAAATGCCGACCAGCATGCCTTCCTCGCTTGCGGCGCGGCGCGCCATCTCCTTGGCGTCGGCCGGGTCGACCTGTATCACGCCATCGAGCAGTTGCGCATGCAGGTTCGCCGGGATGAAGCCCGCGCCGATCCCCTGAATGGGGTGCGGGCCGGGCGCACCGCCGCTGATCACCGGCGAGAGCGTCGGCTCGACCGCGAACACCTTCAGGTTGGGCCAGGCGTCCTTCAGCACCTGCGCGCATCCGGTCAGGTGCCCGCCCGTGCCCACGCCGGTGATCAGCACATCGAGCGGCGCATCGGCGAAATCGGCGAGGATTTCCTGTGCGGTCGTGCGCATGTGCACCGCGATATTGGCGTCATTTTCGAACTGCTGCGGCATCCAGGCGTTCGGCGTCTGGTCGACGAGTTCGAGTGCGCGTTCGATTGCGCCCTTCATGCCCTTTTCACGCGGTGTCAGGTCGAAACGCGCTCCATAGGCGAGCATCAGGCGGCGGCGCTCAAGGCTCATGCTTTCGGGCATGACGAGGACGAGCTGATATCCTTTTACCGCCGCGACCATGGCCAGACCCACGCCGGTGTTGCCCGATGTCGGCTCTATGATGGTGCCGCCTGGTTTCAGGCTACCGTCCTTTTCCGCGGCCTCAATCATCGCGAGGGCAATCCGGTCCTTGATCGATCCGCCGGGGTTCGCGCGTTCCGACTTGATCCAAACGTCCGCGTCGCCGAACAGACGGTTCATGCGGATATGCGGCGTACCGCCGATGGTTTCGAGGATGTTTGCAGCCTTCATAATCAGCTCTCCTTCTGATGTCCCGCCGTGGCGGAATCGGGCGGGTCGAATGTTCGCGCGAGTTTAAGCTCGGGATAAAGCTTAGACCAGATCAATGTGATGATGATCGCGCCGGCGCCCCCAACTATGGCACAGGCCACCGGGCCGATCAGCGCCGCGACGAAGCCGGATTCCGCTTCGCCTAGCTCATTGGAAGCGGAAATGCTGAGCTGCGACACACTGCTGACCCGCCCGCGCATGGCATCTGGGGTATAGACCTGAACAAGCGTCTGTCGCACGAACACAGAAAACATGTCGGCGCATCCCCAGACCGCCATCGCGCCAAAGGCGACGGGCAGGGCGATGGATTGCGGCATGAAGGCGGTTGCGCCGAACAGCATCGTCGCCAGACCGAAGACAACAACTGAGATCAGCATCTTGATGCCCACATTGGTTTTAAGCGGGCGGAAGGAAAACCAGAGGCCGACAATGGCAGCGCCAATCGCGGGTGATGCCGCCAGATGGCCGAGGCCGGTGGAATCGACATGCAGGATATCGCGTGCATAGATGGGGAGCAGCGCAGTCGTTCCCGCCAGCAGCACCGCGAAGAGGTCAAGCGTGATGGCTCCCTGCACCAGCCGGTTGCTTTTAACATAGGAAAGGCCGTCCAGCATCTGGCGCAGCGGATGTCGGCTTGTATCGCGTGCAGGCTGCGGCACATTTCCTACGAAAGCGAGAGCGGTTATGGCGATCGCCAACAGTCCGGTCGCCAGCGCATATGCGCCCCAATCCTGTATTGCATAGGCATAGCCGCCCAATGCCGGGCCGATTATGACGCCGGCCTGCCATACGACGCTCGACACGGCGATGGCTCTTGGCAGAACATGCTGTGGGACCAGATTGGGCGCGAGCGCGGACAGCGCAGGGCCGCTGAATGCGCGCGCAACGCCAAGGAAGATGGCGACCACGAATATTATCGGAAGAGAGATCCATCCTTCATAGGTGGCGAGGCCCAGTACGAACGCGCAGAGCAGTTGAAGAAAAGCCGTATATTGCGCAATCCGGCGCCGGTCGAAATGGTCGGCTACCCATCCGCTGACCGGGGTCAGGAGAAACAACGGCAGAAATTGCAAAAGGCCGATCAATCCAAGCTGGGCCGCAGCTGTCCTGGTGTCCATCGTCAGGCGCGCGATATTATAGGTTTGCCATCCGATGATCAGTACCATCGCATATTGGGCGATGTTGGTGGCGAAGCGAGTAGTCAGATAGTATCGATAGTTGCGATAGCGCAGCGGGCTGTCGGAACCGGGATCGGGTATGGCCATGCGATTGCCTTAGTCCTTCGGCATATGATCGGGCAATGCCATCCTGCATTGTTGGGGGGAAAGTTTCGCTTGTAGTCGCGCCGAAGCGTCATCGCGTGATCTTGGCTGTTTTCAGCCGAGCGACACTGGCGAAACCGGCCATCAGTGCGAGGCAAGCCGCTATGATCGCGGGTGTGCCGCCATCGCCCAGGCCGATCGCCAGAAGTGCCGCCGCCAGCGTTGCGCCAATCGTCTGCCCGGTAAGGCGCACCGTCGATATCAGACCTCCCGCGGCAGCGGTCCGATGATCGGGCGCGTGTCTGATAATCATGCGCGCATTGGGCGGCATGAACAGGCCCATACCCGCTCCAAACAGGGCCATGCGCCAAGCTATGTCGAAATAATGAGGTTCGGGCGGCAGCGACGACAGCGCCAGCAGTCCGGCAATGGCGACCGTCATACCGATCCCGCCCAATATGCCGGCGTGATATTTGTCCGACAATATGCCCGCGACCGGACCTGCGATCATTGTCGTCATCGGCGCGGCGGCCAGCATCGCGCCGACTTGCGCGGGCGAGAACTCATATCCATGCTGCAGGCGGAAGGGCAGCCACACCAGTACGGTCATCTGGACCATGAAGGCGATGAATGAGCCAAGCGCAGACAATGCCAAGACCGGCTTGGCAAGCAGGTCCAGCGGCATGATCGGCTGCGGTTCCCTCAGTTCGCGCCGGACGAATATGACCCCGATGACGACGCCTACCAAAACCAGGAATATCGAAACGACCGGCGAATCGCCATGAATGCTGCCCTCCAGCCCGGTGATCACCAAGCCCATGGTCAGCGCGCACATCACTGCGGCGAGTATGTCGAAACTCTCGCCATGGCCTGGCACTTTGGGTAGCGCGCGGCCCAGCGCCAGGGACAGCAGGCCAAAGGGCACCGGGGCTGCGAAAACCCATGGCCAGTCCGCCAGCGCCAATATGCCTCCGCCCAATGTCGGCGCGAGGGCGCTCGACACCGACACAATGACGCTGTTCACCGCCAGCCCGCGCCCAAGCTGCGCCGATGGGTAGACGGAACGCAGTAGTGCCGTGGACATGCTCAGCACCGTTGCCGCGCCCAATGCCTGAAACGCCCGCACGATCAGCAGATAGGGCAGGCTGTTGGCGAAGAAGCACAGCATCGTTGCTACGACGAATAGCACCTGCCCCGACTGATATACTTTTCGCAGCCCGATATATTGACCCAGCGCGGCCATCGGCAGCAACGACATCACCAGGACCAGCTGATAAACCGTGACGACCAGAACGGCCGAGGCGTTATCGGTCTTCAGGTCCCGCGCAATCGTCGGTAGCGCGACATTGACTATCGTTCCGTCGATGACCGCGAGCGAGGTTCCAAAGCCCAGTGCGAGGATCGCCACCAGCCGCCTGCGTATCGGCAATCCGTCTTCCACAGGCGTCAAGCGATGCTCACGAAACTGTCGATGACCCGCTTGCGCCCGGCATGTTCGAAGTCGATCTCCAGCTTGTTGCCGTCGATCGTCGCGATCACGCCATAGCCGAATTTCTGGTGAAAGATGCGCTGGCCCAGCGACAGGTCGGTGCGCGGCTTGGCGGCCATGGAGATAGCCGGCTGCCGCACCTCCTGCGGGAAGCTGGAGGGTGAGCCGATACCGCCGCTGCGGTTGGCGCGCTGCCAGCCGGGGCCTCGCCCGGGGCTGCGCGCGACGTCGCGAAACGGGTCGGGCTGGTCCGCCCAGTTGGTGCGCCACAGCGAGGCTCCGCCACCCACGCTGCTCTCCTCCTCCACATGGTCCTGTGGAAGCTCACCGATGAAGCGGGACGGTATCGAACTGGTCCACTGGCCGTAGATCCGGCGGTTGGCGGCATGGACGATGGTGCAGCGCTGGCGCGCGCGGGTGATCGCGACATAGGCGAGGCGGCGTTCCTCCTCCAGCGCATTGAGGCCGCCCTCATCCAGCGAACGCTGCGACGGGAACACGCCTTCTTCCCAGCCGGGCAGGAACACATGCTCGAACTCCAGCCCCTTGGCGGCGTGGATCGTCATGATCGTGACCTTGCGCTCATCCTCGCTCGCGTCATTGTCCATCACCAGAGAGACATGCTCCAGAAACTCGCCGAGCGTCTCATAATCTTCCATTGCGCGGGCAAGCTCGGACAGGTTTTCGAGCCGGCCTGCGGCTTCCGCCGTGCGTTCGGCCTGCAGCATCGCGGTATAGCCGCTCTCGTCCAATATGATGCGCGCCAGCTCTGCATGCGGCGTGTCGCTAGCCATGTCGCGCCAGCGCGCGATGTTGGAGACGAAATTGCCCAGCGACCGGCGCGCCTGCGGCGTCAGCTCGTCCGAATCGAGAATACGGGCCGCCGATAACAGCAGTGGCGTGCCCTCGGCGCGGGCGAGCCGGTGGATTTTTTCCACCGCCTTGTCGCCCAGACCACGCTTGGGCACGTTGACGATGCGTTCGAAGGCGAGGTCGTCGGCGGGCTGCGATATCAGGCGCAGATAGGCGAGCGCATCGCGGATTTCCGCGCGTTCGTAGAAGCGGAAACCGCCGACGATGCGATAGGGCAGGCCGATCTGGATGAAGCGGTCTTCGAACTCGCGCGTCTGGAACTGCGCACGCACCAGGATAGCGAATGCATCGAACGGCTGTCCGGCATTGTGGCGCTGCTCTATCTCGTCGCTGACCGTGCGCGCTTCTTCCGGCCCGTCCCAGACGCCGAGCACGCGCACCTTCTCGCCCTCATCGCTGAGCGTCCACAGCGTCTTGCCGAGCCGTTCCGCATTGCTGGCGATCAGGCCGGATGCCGCGCCCAATATATGCGGCGTCGATCGGTAATTCTGTTCAAGCCGGACGATCTTCGCGCCGGGAAAATCCTTTTCGAAGCGCAATATGTTGGCGACCTCCGCGCCGCGCCAGGAATAGATCGACTGGTCGTCGTCGCCCACGCAGCAGATATTCTTCCGTTCCTGCGCGAGCAGGCGCAGCCAGAGATATTGGGAGCTGTTGGTGTCCTGATATTCGTCCACCATGATATAGCGAAAGCGCTGCTGATACTGCGCCAAAATCTCCCGGTCGCGCTTGAGCAGGGTGAGCGGCAGCAACAGCAGGTCGCCGAAATCGCAGGCGTTCAGCGCGCACAGCCGGTCCTGATAGGCCGTATACATTTTCTGGCCCAGCCCATTGGCGTAGCCTTCGGATTCGACCGCATCGATATCGGCGGGCATGAACCCCTTGTTCTTCCACTGGTCGATCTGCCCGGCAAGTTGCCGCGCGGGCCAGCGTTTTTCGTCGATGCCCTCGGCCTGGATAAGCTGTTTGAGCAGGCGCAGCTGATCGTCGGTATCGAGGATCGTGAAATTGCTCTGCAGGCCGACCAGCTCAGCATGACGGCGCAGCATCTTCGCGCCGATCGAGTGGAAGGTGCCCAGCCACGGCATCCCTTCCACCGCTTCGCCGATCAGGCGGCCAACGCGCTCGCGCATTTCCCGCGCGGCCTTGTTGGTGAAGGTAACCGCGAGAATTTCGGAAGGGTAGGCGCGCCGTGTGGCGATGATATGCGCGAGGCGCGCGGTCAGCGCCGCGGTCTTGCCCGTTCCTGCGCCCGCCAGCACCAGCAACGGGCCATCGGTCGTTAGAACCGCTTCGCGCTGCGGGTCGTTGAGGCCGGATGCATAGGGCGGATCGACATTGTGAACAGGGGCGGGCGGAACGCTCATGGCCGAACAATTAGGGAACAAGGCGGGAGGGGGCAAGGGCATTGGCAGAAACATTCTGTCGGTTCGGCGCGGGCGGCGATTTCACCGCGGTAAAGCGGGAACGTGTCGCGCGCCCATGTATTCTTATCCTGACGGGGTAAACAGCCGCAGGAGAATTTGGATGAGGAAATTTGCATTTTTGGGCGGAGCCGCGCTGCTGCTCGCCGCCACAGCGTCGCAGGCCCAACACACCGACATGACGCCGCCGGATATGGCCGCTGAACCAGCAACGCCGGCAGGTCCGGGCGACATGGCTGACGATCCGAATGCGGATGTGATGCCTGCGCCGGTTGCCAATGATCCGACAATGATTCCGGCGACGCCCGGTGTCCCGCATGATTCGACCGCTCGTCCGGGCAGCGCCGCCAACCCGATTGTCGAGGGCGGCAACATGACCGTCCCACCGCCGCCCAAGGCGGAATATCCGATTTGCAGTGCGACGGTGACCGATCACTGCATGCAAGCACGCGACAAGCGCTGGAATGAGACGGGCAAAAAGCCGGAATAACCGGGGGAATGCGTCAGGCAGGGCGCAGCAGGTGAAGCCGCGCCTTGCCGACGTCGCGCACGGTATCGACCGTGAACCCCTTCACGTCGATGCTTTCCTGCTTGTCGGTTTCAATGCTGATCCAGCTTGATGGGCTGATCCAGCCGAGCCGGTTTAGCTTATCGAGCGCGACCGCACCTGCGCCAGTTCCATAGGGCGGGTCCATCATGATGAGGTCGAGTGCCGCGGCTGTGGGGCCGAGCGCCAGCACCGACGTCGCGCGGATGTCCGGGCGATGGAGGCCCAGCTTTTCGGTATTGGCACGCAGCGCATCAATGGCCGTACGATCCTGTTCGACAAAGGTGCAACTTGCGGCCCCGCGCGACAGCGCCTCAAGGCCCAGAGCGCCGGAGCCTGCGAAAAAATCGCCAACCGTCAGATCTTCGAAACCGCCCAGACGGCTTGCGAGCATCGAGAATAATGTCTCGCGTGTCCGGTCCGCAGTGGGACGGGTGATATCGCCCTTGGGCGCGACCAGCGGGCGTCCGCGCCACGTGCCCGAAATAATTCTCATGAGCGGACCTCGCTTGTGTGCGCTCTGACAAGCGCCGTTCGTGTCGAGCATAGTCGAGACACAATACGGTATCGATGCGTCTCTCGACTGCGCTCGAGACGAACGGAGGAAGGCGCTGTTCTCATCAATTTTCGCGCTTCTTCAGCGTGCCGAGGAAGCGATCGAGATCACCGCGCTTGATTTCGACCAGTGCGCCCGGCTGGGATTCCCCCAGATCGAAAGGCCCATAGGCCGTGCGGATCAGCCGGTTGACCTTCAGCCCCAGAAATTCGAGCACGCGGCGAACCTCACGATTCTTGCCTTCGGTCAGCTTCATCTCGATCCACTGGTTGCGCCCGGTGCGGCGTTCCAGATTGGCGTCGATGCGCCCGTAGCGCATGCCGTCGATCTCGACCCCTTCGATCAGCGCTTCGAGCTGGTCCTGACTGACTTCGCCAAAGGCGCGCGCGCGATAGGTGCGCTCGACGCCTGTCGCGGGTAGCTCCAGCGTGCGCTTGAGGCCGCCGTCATTGGTTAGCAGCAACAGGCCTTCGGTCGTCATGTCCAGCCGTCCGACCGGCATCAGGCGGGGCAGGCCGGATTGGGGCAGGAAATCATATATCGTCTTGCGCCCGGAAAAATCGCGCTCCGCCGTCAGGCATCCCGATGGTTTGTGAAACAGGAACAGTCGCGTTTCCTCGGTTTCCCCGACCGGATTGCCGTCGACGGTCACGCCCTTCAGTGAAGCGAGCAAGGTCGCGGGCGTGTCGAGCGTTTCGCCATTCAGCGCGATGCGGCCTTCGGCGATCATCCGCTCGATCTCGCGGCGGGAGGCGACGCCTGCGCGCGCCAGCAGCTTGGCGATGCGCTGCGGCTCGCCCTGTGCCTTGGGCGGGTTGGGCGCCTTTGGCGGATTGGCGCGGGTGCGCGGTTGGGCGCCGGGCTTCGGGCCGGATTTGGGGGCAGATCTGGGGCCGGTTTTGGCACCCGGCTTCGCGGCGCGCAAAGGGCGCTCCGTCTGACCGGTGCGACCCTGCGCAGCCGCTGCGGCGGATTTCGGGCGGGGCTTGCGCGGCGCGCTTCCGGCGGGCTTTCTGGGCGGTTTCATGGCCTGCCCATGCCCGACTATCGCATCACAGGCAACCGGCTGTCGCAGGCAGGGCTGGTTTGTGCCTGCAAAGGCGTTACAAGCACGGCAAGGCGTCAGGAGAAGTTGTGTGGCGACAAGTGCGGCAGTGGATAACAGGGGCGGATTTATCGGCGGTGTCCGGCGGTTCGGGCGGTCGATTCGCCACCCGAAGACCGCCTATATGCTGCTGTTCGGTTTTTCCTCGGCACTGCCCTATGCATTGCTGTTGGGGACGCTGTACGCCTGGCTGTCCGACGCGCAGGTTGATCTGGAAACCATGGGCGTCTTCTCGCTTATCGGCCTTACCTATGCGTTCAAATTTCTCTGGTCGCCGCTGATCGACCGTATATCGCTGCCCGTGTTGCGCAGGCTGGGGCGGCGCAAGCAGTGGATCGTGCTGGCGCAGTTCCTGCTCGGCGGAATCATGATCATCCTGTCGACGCTTGATCCGAAGGGCGCAATCGGCATGTTTTCCCTGCTCGCGGGGATGGGTGCGTTCGCGTCGGCGACGCAGGATGTGGTTGTCGATGCCTGGCGCGTCGATGTGGCGGATGAGACCGCGACGCTCGATACGCTGTCGACCGTGTATCAGCTCGGCTATCGTGCTGCCGTTCTGGTGGGAGGGGCGCTCGCGCTGTTTCTGGCAGATGCATGGGGCTGGCCGCCGGTTTATGCGCTGATGGGCGTTGTCCTCGTCGGCCTTGGCGTGATCACCCTGTTTGCGCCGGAGGGTGAACGGGCAGAGCAGGCCGCCGAAAGCGTCGATCAGCTGCGTCAGCCGGGCGAGCTGGAGCCGAAGATACGCGCGATGGCGCTGGGCGCGGTCGGGATATTATGGCTGTGGGCGCTGGGCAATGTTGTACAGTTCATGGTGCGGTCACTGGGTTCGGACCCCGAGGCGCGGCCCGATTCCGTCGCGTTCATCAGTGTGCAGGGGCCGATCATCGTCATCGCCACCGTCGTCATCCCATCGATGATCGCCGCATGGCTTGCCGCGATGCAGGCGCGCGGGCGGCATGTGCTGCGCGATGCGGCACCGCGTACGCACTGGTCCGATGCGCTGCTCGACCATGGCTATCGCGCGCTGATCCTGCCACTTACCGATATCATGGGCAGGCTCAAATGGGCCGCCATACTGGTGATGGCACTGGTGCTTTCCTACCGGATCACCGACACGATCTGGGGCACCTTCGCCTATCCCTTCTACCTCGATGAGCTGGGCTATACGAAAAGCGAGGTCGCGGTCGCTTCGAAATTCTTCGGCGTGGGTGCGCTGATGCTGGGCGTGGCGCTGGGCGGCATGCTGTTCGCGATCATCGGGCGCATGGCGGTGATGACGCTGGGCGCGCTGACGGCGGCGCTCACCAATTTGCTCTATGCCGATCTCGCGCTGGGCGGGGCGGTGATGAGTGCGGTCTCGCGCTTCACAGGTTTCACATGGCTGGTCGAGCATCTTGGCGGCGATGAGCGGCTGGCGCGCCTGATGGTTGCGATTGGCGGGGAAAATCTGGCGGGTGGCCTCGCGGGGGCGGCGCTGGTCGCCTATCTCAGCTCGATTACGTCAAAGGGGTATAGCGCCGTGCAATATGCGCTGCTCTCCTCACTCACCTTTCTCATCGGCACGCTGGGGCGCGGCGCGCTCGGCAAAATGATCGAGACTGAGGGCTATTATCCGGTGTTTCTGTTTACGACCGCGCTAGGTTTCGTTGCAGTCGTCCTGTGCATTCTCGAATGGGCACGGCTGGCGCGTTTGCAAAGGGCGCGCTAACTTTTTACTATAGCTCGCGTTCTTACTTGCCGTGCCGAACCGGGTGCGCGGCATTGCCTGTTCAGGAGAGTCTTATGACAACTGCGCACGCATGGGCGGCATATGGCAAGGATACGCCGTTCGCGCCTTTCGCTTTTCAACGGCGCCCGCTTGAGCCATCCGATGTGCGCATAGATATTCTCTATTGCGGCATCTGCCATTCGGATGTCCACTTCGCGCGAGGGGAATGGAGCGACCCCCGCTATCCTTGCGTGCCCGGTCATGAAATCGTCGGCAGGGTGAGCGCGATCGGTTCGGCGGTTTCGAAGTTCAAGGTCGGTGATCTGGCGGGCGTCGGTTGCATTGTGGACAGCTGCGGACAATGCGGTTCGTGCGAAGAGGGGCTGGAGCAATATTGCACTACCGGTTTCACGGGCACCTATATGAGCGCCGCGCCGAATACCGACCTGCCGGTCTATGGCGGCTATTCCAACTTCATCGTCGTAAAAGAGGCCTTCTGCCTGCGCATCAAGCATCAAGAGGCAGATTTGCCCGAAGTTGCGCCGCTGCTCTGTGCTGGCATCACTCTGTGGTCGCCTTTGCGTCATTGGCGCGCTGGGCCGGGCAAGAAGGTCGGAGTAGTCGGTATTGGCGGGTTGGGGCATATGGGCTTGAAACTCGCGCGGGCGCTCGGTGCGCATGTCGTCGCGTTCACATCCTCGCCGGGCAAGGCTGCGGAAGCGCAGCGTTTGGGCGCGCATGAGGTGGTGGTTTCCAGCGATGCCACGGCCATGCAACAACAGGCGTCCAGTCTCGATCTCATTCTGAACACAGTATCCGCTGGCCAGGACCTCGAAACCTATGTGCAGATGCTGAAGCGCGACGGCACGCTTGTCCTGCTGGGCGCGGGAACCGAGCGGCATACGGCGGCGCAGGTTCTGTCATTGCTTGCCCGCCGCCGCAGCATCGCCGGGTCGATTATCGGAGGCGTCGCGGAAACGCAGGAAATGCTCGATTTCTGCGCGCAAAACGCCATCACATCGGACATTGAACTGATACCGGTGCAGGGCGTCGATGCGGCTTATGATCGCATTGTCGCAGGCGACGTTAAATATCGCTTCGTCCTGGATATGAGCAGCCTGCCGACCGCTGATTAGGGCCGGGTGTTCGCTACACCGGTGGGGTGGTGGTGGTTCAGGAAAGCCGGATCGCCTGTAAATCGAGCCCGCTTGGCTCCTGATAGATACGCAGGCCGAACTCCGGCATGATGGCCAGAAGATGGTCGAATATGTCGGACTGGATCGCCTCATACTCGCCCCACGCCACGGTATTGGCGAAGCAATAGATTTCCAGCGGCAGCCCCTGCGGCGTGGGCGATAGTTGCCGCACCAGCATCGTCATATCCTTGGTGATCCGCTCATGCGCCTTCAAATAGGCGATCACATAGGCGCGAAACGTGCCGATATTGGTGATGCGCCGCGCGTTGATCGGGTCGCATTCCCCCAACAGCGCGCCTTCGTTCCAGCGGCGGATTTCGTCGTCCTTGCTCGCGAGATACTCCTTCAGCAGGCGAAAACGGCTGACCGTCCCGGTTTCCTCTGGGTTGAGAAATCGGATCGAATTCTGGTCGATGAACAGCGACCGCTTGATGCGGCGTCCGCCCGATTCCTGCATGCCGCGCCAGTTGCGATAGCTTTCCGAGATCAGCCGGTGCGTCGGGATGGTGGTGATCGTCTTGTCCCAGTTCTGAACCTTCACCGTGTGCAGCGCGATGTCCACCACATCGCCATCTGCGTTCAGCTGCGGCATTTCGATCCAGTCGCCCACGCGCAGCATGTCGTTCGACGAAAGCTGGACGGAGGCGACGAGCGACAGGATCGTATCCTTGAACACCAGCATCAGCACGGCGGCCATCGCACCCAGTCCGGAGAGCAGCAGCAGCGGCGATTCGTCCATCAGTGCGGCGATGACGAGGATGGCGGCCCCGGCGAAGATGACGATCTTCAGGACCTGGATATAGCCCTTGATCGGGCGGGTCTGTGCTTCGGGCCTGCGCTGATAGACCTCGTTCACATAATTGAGCGCGCCGCTCAGCGCGAACGCGACGCTGACGATGATGCTGGCATGCGCGACATTCTGGACAACGATCAGGACGCCTGCGGGCAGGTTCGGGATGAACGCGATGCCGTGCGATATGATCAGCGCCGGCACGACATTGGCGAGACGCGCGGCGGCCTTGTCGGCTGTCTGGCTGCGCGTGTCGAGCAGCGGGGCGGCGGCACGCAGGATCACCTTCTTGATGATGAAATTGGCGGCCATGGCGGCGAGCGCCAGCAGGATGAGGCCGATCAGCGATTGCGCCCAGAGCGGCTGGGCCTTGAACGTCAAATAGAGGGATTCCATCACGCGGGCGCTCTCTATGGCGCCGCCTCCTTTCGGGCTGTCGGTTGGCGTCGCGTTCGCCCTTCCCAAATTTTCGCTATCGGGGCAACCCGGCGCTTATTGTCAACTGTATCGATAATGTTTGCGCCAATGCCTCGCAGAGATTGAGTGCCGGAGGGATGCTTACGGCAGTATTGATCTCGAAATTATGATATTAACCATGCTCTTTCTGGAGTCGGGACGGGGAGGAATATCGTCATGGGAGCGCATTTTACTAAGACGATAGTCAGTGCGACTGTCGCATGCGCGATGCTGTCGACGCCGGTGTTGGCGCGCAAGGCGAGCCATTTGTCGGATCTAGTCGGTGCGCGCGGAAGCAGCGGCGAAATGGCGCTGGAACGGCAGGGTTTCACCTATATCGACGGGCACAAGGGCAACAAATATTCGCACAGCTATTGGTGGCACGGGCGCGACAAGAACTGCATTGAGGTGAAGACGGCCAATGGGCGCTATGCCGCAATCGTCGATGCGCCCAACAGTGATTGTCACCAGAAAAGTGGCAGCGGGAACGGCGCTGCGGTGGCCGCGGGCGCGGTCGTCGGGGTGGCGCTGCTGGCCGCGCTTGCCTCACACAAGTCGAGCCATCATGACGATGGAAAGCATCATGACGATGCAGGTCATGAAGCTCAATATGATCGCGGCTTCAATGACGGCCTGCATCATGTGAGCTACCATAATTATGACAAGTCGGACCATTATGCGAAGGGCTATGAAGCGGGCGTCGCCCAGCGCAACCGGAATACCGACTATCATAGCGGCCATGGCGGCTATGCATCGCGCGCGTTTATTGCCGACATCCAGGGAATGGATTCGATCAGGGCGTTCGACATGATCCGGGAGCGCGGCTTCGACAATGTCGACGATTTCAGTTCCGGCGACACCAATTACGGCATTTTCTACAATCGGCATACCGGCCAGTGCGTGCAAACCACCAATGTGGACGGCGAGGTATATGACATCAGGGACATCGGCTCGCATCCGCGCTGCGCGTGAGCGCCGGTGGCGATACAGGCTCGGCTATAGCGACTAGGCGAGAGGCGCGCCGAGATCCGTGAAGCAGGTGGACACCGCCTGAAAACAGGTGGCTGCGCCCAGCGCATCCTCACGGTCGAGCAGCAGGCATGCGTCGTCATGGCATTGTGCAAACGCGGATTCCTTCCTGCCCAGCGCGCATAGCAGGGTGGCCTCGTCGCGGGTGAACCGTCCGCAACAGGTCGGCGCGAGCTTGATCTGTCGGTAAGAGCTTCGGGCGAGTTCCAGCATCATCGCCCGCAGCAGGACGAGCGGCCGACGATAGCTGCGCCCGAACTGGTTGATCAGCATCGATGCCGCGCGCGCGTCGTTTATGCCGCCAATCGCCATCAGGCGCACGACGCGCAGCAGGAACAGGCGCGTTGCGTGCTGTCTGTCGGGGGCGATTGCGGTGTCGTGAACGGCAATCGTGTCGACTGCGGGTTCCGTCCAACGGGGTTCAGGCATGCCGGTCTCCTTCTGGCTGAGGAGTGCAGCATATATTATTGATAATGATTTGCAATAACGTTTAATCGGGAAATTGGTCGTTGAGGCGTAGAACCTCTCCTGCAAGATAGAGCGATCCGGCGATCAGCACCGGCGCGCTGCTCCCTTCTTGTGCGATTGCGCCCGCTGCCGCACCGAGGTCGGTATGCGCCTGATGCGTGATATCCCACTGGCTCGCGAGCGCAGCGAAGGCTTCGGGGGGATGGTGCTCATGCCCCTCCACCGGGACGCTGTGTATCGCGCCAATCCGGTCTCGCAGCGGCGCGAGAAAGCCTGCGATGTCCTTGTTCGCCAGCATGCCGATGAGGAGGGTCAGCTTGTTCCCTGCCAGCCGCTCGGCCGTGAAATACTGCGCGATGGCCTCGCCTGCTGCCGGGTTGTGCCCGCCATCCAGCCACACGGCGCGCGCCTCTCCGCCCAGTTTCGAAATCAACGGTCCTTGGTGCAGCTGTTGGAGCCGGGCGGGCCATGTCGCCCACAGCGGAGCGGCGTTCAGCGCGGCCTCGCCCACGGGCACAGCGGTCTGATGCCGCAGCATGGCAATCGCCAGCGCAAGGTTCATCGGTTGATGCGGACCGGCGAGACGGGGCAGGGGAACGTCGATGCGCCCACGCTCATCGCGATAATGCAGCCGCTCGCGATAGACGACAGCGTCCCATGCCGCGCCCATGGCAAGCCAGCGCGCACCGGCATGCACGGCCCGGTCGGCGATGACGGCGGCGATGTCGGGCTCATACCCCATCGTCACCAGCGGCGCGCCCAGCTTGGCGATGCCCGCCTTTTCCGCGGCGATCTGCTTGAGCTCACTGCCCAGAAACGCCTCATGATCGATGCCGAGTTGCGCGATGCCACAGACGGCGGGCGCGGGGATGACGTTGGTCGCATCCAGCCGCCCGCCAAGACCGACCTCGATGATGCAGGCGTCCGCCGGGTTTTCGACAAAGGCGAGGAAGGCGGCCGCCGTCGTCGCCTCGAAAAAGCTCGGCCCGATATCGCCAGCTGCATCCAGCACCCGCCGCAGATATCCGGCAAGGCGCGCGTCATCGATCAGCACATCATTCAGGCGGATGCGTTCGTTGAACCGCACCAGATGGGGCGAGGTGTAAACGTGAACGCTTTTCCCTTCGGCCTGCAACGCCGCGCGCAGAAAGGCGCAGACGGAGCCCTTGCCGTTGGTCCCGGCGACATGAAATACGGGCGGCAGGTGCAGATGCGGGTCGGCCAGATTTTCCAGCAGGCGCGTGATACGGTCTAGGCCCAGAACGTCGGCGCCGGGCGACAGGCTGGCGAGCCGGTCGAGCTGTTCCTGCACCGCTGGGTCTTCCGAAACCGCGTGATCGGCCATCGCAGGTCCTCAAATTTCGCTATTGGATGTTGGTCAGGCCGCCTTGCGCGGTGTGAGATAGCCTGCGACCTGCGCGATCCGTTCCCTCATGTCGCGCCGGTGAACGACCATGTCGATCATGCCGTGGGCGAGCAGATATTCGGCGCGCTGGAACCCTTCGGGCAGCTTTTCGCGGATGGTATTCTCGATCACGCGCTGGCCTGCGAAACCGATCAGCGCATTGGGTTCGGAGATCTGCACGTCGCCCAGCATCGCGTAGCTCGCCGTGACGCCGCCCGTGGTCGGATCGGTCAGCACGACGATATAGGGCAGGCCCGCATCGTGCAGCTTCTGGATCGCCACCGTTGCACGCGGCATCTGCATCAGGGAAAGAATGCCCTCCTGCATGCGCGCACCGCCTGCCGCGGTGAAGATGACATAGGGGCATTTGCGCTTGATGGCTTCTTCCACGCCCTGAACGAAGGCTGCGCCGACGGCGACGCCCATGGACCCGCCCATATAGGCAAAATTCTGAACGCCCATGACGATCGGCACGCCGTCAACCTTGCCATAGGCGTTGACGAGTGCGTCCTGATCTCCGGTCGCAGCCCGTGCCGCGCGAATGCGGTCGGTATATTTCTTGGTGTCGCGGAATTTCAGCGGATCTTCCTTGACCACCGGCGTCGGCAGCACGGTGAAGCGGTCGTCCAGCGTCTGTTCGAAACGCGCATTCGGGCCGATGCGGCCATGATGATCGCATTTCGGGCAGACGGAGAGATTTTCTTCCCATTCCTTGGTGAAGATCATCTGCGAACAGCCCGAGCATTTATGCCAGAGATTGTCCTGACTCTGCTCTTTCTTCGCCATGAACGGAATGGCTTTGCGAACCCGATTGAGCCAGCTCATGTGGCGGTCTCCTTTACCCCGAGCGCCTGGCGCAGCGAGGCGACATAGTCCTTGACGTGCGGCGCGGCGTTCGCGCCATGCTGGCCCACAATATCGACGATTGCGCTGCCGACAACAACCCCGTCGGCCACATTGCCGATGGCGGCAGCTTGTTCCGGCGTACGCACGCCGAAGCCGACGGCGATAGGCAGGCTCGTTCCGGACCGCAGATGCGCAACGGCTTGTTCGATGCTGGTTTGCGCTGCCTGCTGCTTGCCGGTGATGCCCGCGACAGACACATAATAGAGGAATCCGCCGCTGCCTTCGAGAACCGCGGGCAGCCGGGCGACATCGGTGGTGGGCGTCGACAGGCGGATGAAATGAATGCCTGCACCGCGCAATGCCGGGCCGATTTCGCCATCTTCTTCGGGTGGCAGGTCGACGCAAATCACGCCATCGACGCCGGCCTGTCTGGCGGCACCCGCAAACCACTCCGCGCCACGCCGGATCATCGGGTTGGCATAGCCCATCAGGATCAGCGGGACGGCGGGGTGACGCTGACGAAACGCCGCCGCGATGGACAGGATATCTGCCGTCTTCGTCCCCGAGGCCAAGGCGCGCAAATTGGCTGCCTGAATGGCCGGACCGTCCGCCATCGGATCGGTGAACGGCATGCCGAGCTCAATAAGGTCCGCGCCGCCTGCGACCAGCGCGTCGAGCATCGCGGCGGTATCGCCCGGCGTCGGGTCGCCGCCGGTCAGGAAGCAGACGAGCGCCGTGCGTCCTTCCTCGCGACATTTGGCGAAGGTGCTGGAAATACGGTCGGTCATCAGATTTCCACCCCCAGCGCCTTGGCGACGGTGAAGATGTCCTTGTCGCCGCGCCCGGAAAGGTTGGCCACGATGATCTTGTCCTTGCCCATGGTCGGCGCGATCTTTTCAACGGCGGCGAGCGCGTGAGAGGATTCGAGCGCGGGGATAATCCCTTCCAGCCGGCACAGCTTCTGGAAGGAGGCGAGCGCCTCGTCATCGGTGACAGGCTCATAGCGGACCCGGCCGATCTCATGCAGCCATGCATGCTCCGGCCCGATGCCGGGATAGTCGAGGCCTGCGGAAATCGAATGCGCTTCGGTGATCTGCCCGTCCTCATCCTGCAACAGGAAGGTCTTGTTGCCGTGAAGGACACCCGGCACACCGCCTGCGATGCTGGCGGCGTGCTGGCCGGTTTCAAGGCCGAAGCCCGCCGCCTCAACCCCGACGATTTCGACATCAGTATCGTCCAGAAACGGGTGGAACATACCGATTGCGTTGGAGCCGCCACCCACGCAGGCGATCAGCGTATCAGGCAGGCGGCCTTCGGCTTCAAGGATTTGCTCGCGCGTTTCCTTGCCGATGACGCTCTGAAAATCGCGCACCAGCTCGGGGTAAGGATGCGGCCCGGCCACCGTACCGATGATGTAGAAGGTGTCGTGCACGTTGGCGACCCAGTCGCGCAGCGCTTCGTTCATCGCATCCTTCAGCGTACGCGCGCCGCTTTCGACCGCGCGAACCTCTGCGCCCAGAAGCTTCATGCGGAACACATTGGGCTGCTGCCGCTCTACGTCGAGCGCGCCCATGAAGATGGTGCAGGGAATGTTGAACAGCGCCGCGACGGTTGCGGTCGCCACGCCATGCTGGCCTGCGCCGGTTTCCGCGATGATCCGCGTCTTGCCCATGCGCTTGGCGAGCAGGATCTGGCCGATGCAGTTGTTGATCTTGTGCGCGCCGGTGTGGTTCAGCTCCTCGCGCTTCAGATAGATTTTCGCGCCGCCCAGCTCTTCGGTCAGCCGTTGCGCGAAATAGAGCGGGTTAGGTCGCCCGACATATTGGCGCAGCAGATACTGGAATTCCTCCTCAAATGCCGGATCCTGCTTGGCTGCGCGATATTCACGCTCAAGGTCGAGGATCAACGGCATCAGCGTTTCGGCTACGTATCGCCCGCCGAACTGGCCAAAATGTCCGCGTTCATCGGGCTGGCTGCGCAGGGAGTTGGGTTTAAGTGTCATTGCCTACCATCGATTCCGTTCGCTTCGAGCGAAGTCGAGAAGCGTATCGCAGCGTGTCTCGACTTCGCTCGACACGAACGGGTTCAAAATGAGCGAACCGCTTTGCAGAAAGCGGCGATCTTGTCCACATCCTTGATGCCGGGCGCAGATTCGACGCCGGAGGAAACATCGACCAGTGGCGCGCCGGTGACGCGGATCGCTTCGGCCACATTGGCGGGGTCAAGCCCGCCGGACAGGCCCCATGGGCCTGCATGACGATGGCCGGACAGCAATTTCCAGTCGAAGCGCACGCCCATGCCGCCGGGCAACGCGGCGTTGTCCGGCGTCTTGGCATCGAACAGGATGAGGTCCGCGACATCGCGAAATGCACCGGATGCCGCGATGTCCGCGCTGGTCTTGACCGAAATCGCCTTCCAGAGGGCGAGGCCGGGAAAACGCGCGCGAATCGCAGCCAGTCTTTCGGGCGGTTCGGAACCGTGCAGTTGCAGGGCCGCAAGAGTCCCGGCGCGCGTCAGCATCTCGACCATGGCGTCATCTGGATTGACCACGACCGCGACCTTGGCGACATGGGAGGGCACACGGGCGGAAAGCTGGGCGAGCTTGTCGGCATCCACATGGCGCGGGCTTTTTTGGAAATGCACGAAACCGACATGGCTCGCGCCGCCACCCAGCGCGACGTCGAGCGTTTCCGGCGTCGAAAGGCCGCATATCTTGATGTCGATTCGGGACATGGCCGCGCTTTAGCCGTAACTGACGTGCAAAGGAAATTCTACAATGTCGCGCCGATCTCTCTTGCGGCGAGGTCCGGGTCTTTCGCTTGCGTGATGGGCCGTCCGACAACGATGATCGAGGCGCCCGCATCGACCGCCGCGCGCGGGGTGACGGCGCGCTTCTGATCGCCCCTTGTGCCGCCCGCCGGGCGCACGCCGGGCACCACGAAAAAGCCGCCGGGCCACCGCTTGTGCACCAGGCCCACTTCCTCGCCCGAACAGACGATGCCATCCAAGCCTGCATCCTGCGCCAGATCGGCGAGCCGTTCGACCTGGCTTGCCGCGCTGCGCCGGATGCCGATGTCGCCGAGATCTCCGGCATCCAAACTCGTAAGCACGGTAACGGCCACGACCTTCGTCGTGCTGTTGGCGGCGGCCTTCGCATCCTCCAGCATCGCGCGGCCGCCTGACGCATGGACCGTGACGATGGACGGTTCCAGCACGTGCAGCGCTTGCATCGCCTTGGCCACGGTATTGGGAATGTCGTGCAGCTTCAGGTCGAGAAAGATCGGCAGCCCGATCTTCGCCATCTCATGCACGCCATGATGGCCATTGGCGCAGAAAAATTCGAGGCCGAGTTTCAGCCCGCCGACATGGTTGCGCACCTGTCGTGCCAGATCGCGCGCGCGATCCAGGTCGGGCGTGTCAATCGCTACATAGATGGGGCTGGTCATGGCGTTTCGGTGATCGAGGAAGGGGAAGCCAAGGGAGCTGGTGGCGGGGGTGCATCATGATGCTGATTGACGACCGTGCTCGCAAGCGCACGCTCGGTGCTGCTCAACTTGCGCTGCAGCTGCCATTTGGTGGCGCGGGACCACAGCCACATCGGAACGAGGCCGAGGAGGAAGGCAGCGATGATCAGGATCGGCAGGCGGACTTCGACGACATTGGTGTTCCACAAGGCGATGGCGATGCGGCCCGGGCTGTCCGCGTGCGGCGCATCCCAGTTGGAGACGGTGAACAATGCCAGCACCACGGCGACAATGACCCAGAAGACGGTTCTCAATATGCTCATGCCAGACCCTTGCGGTTTCGCGCAGGAGCTTAGGCAATTTCTGTGCGCGGTTCCAGTGTGCTTGTCATTTTCGTGGCAGAAGTGGGGAACCAAAAATATTCGGCCCGCCGTTCCCGCTCACTGGCTTGCGCAGCGGAGCGTGAACGGCGGGCCGAAGCTGACTGGAGGGCGGGTAATTACATCAGTTTATAGGTGAGCGGCAGCACGATGGCCGTCGCGCCGCCCGGAGGCGCCGGGAGCGTTCCTACCTTTGTGGGTAATGCGAGCGCTTCGCGGTCCAGGACCGATGAGCCGGACGGGGACACCATTTCGGTTTTCTGCACGGCGCCGTTGGCTGCCACAAAAACCTTGACCTTCACGGTGCCTTCATCGCCGCGCATCTGGGCCGCGCGGGGATAGGTCTGCTTGGACGCGACCTGGCGCGCGACGGCCTGCTGCCAGGCGGCGGGCTGTGCAAATGCGGGAGCGGCAATGGCGAGCGTAGCAGCAGCGGCAACTGCACATTTACCTGCGAACTTCATGAGCATTATCTTTATTCCTTATATTGCGGCCGTTTGCATGATGATGCCGGTTAACGCAGCTATAAGGGGAAAGCCGATAAAGCCTCGTTTACCGTTGTGGTAAATTTTTGATGTAAAAGGAAAAGTTGATCCGTTCTGGGTGGAATGCATTCGGCCCGGCATTGTGCCGGGCCGAAGATTTCACACAAGGTGTGATGACCGGTCGCCGATCAGAATTCGGACCAATCGTCCTCGTCCATGCTGAGGGCCAGATTGCCGTGGCTTGTTCCGACAGCGGTGCGCCCGACGGCAGGCGTGTTGTATGACCGCTCATCCGCACTGTCGAGGGTATCCTCATCGCTGGCGAACATGGAGGTGGCCGCCGGTTGCGCGCCCAACCCATATTTTTTGCCAAGCTCGAAGAAGGAGAGTTGGTCGAACAGGCGTTGGGTTTCCGTATTGAGGTTGCGCGAGCTGGCGGTGCTTTCTTCCACCATGGCCGCGTTCTGTTGCGTGGTCGTGTCCATCCCTGTCACCATTTCGGAAATCTCGGAAAGGCCGGATGCCTGACGCGATGCCGCATTGGCGATTTCGTCCATCAGCCCCGACACTTCCGAAACTTCGGTGACGATCTGGCGCAGCGCCTCTCCGCTGTTTTCCACAAGCGAGACGCCCTCGGTGATCTGCGCGTTGCAGGTCGCGACGAGCTGGCGAATCGAGTTGGCCGCTTCGGCCGAGCGTTGCGCAAGATGGCGGACTTCGGTCGCGACGACCGCAAAGCCAGCGCCCGACGCGCCTGCGCGCGCCGCCTCGACGCCCGCGTTGAGCGCCAGCAGGTTGGTCTGGAATGCGAGACCGTCAATCGTGGTGATGATCTCATTCATTTCCTTCGAAGAGGACTCGATGTTGCGCATCGCGATCACCGCCTGCTTCGCGGTCTGGTCGACCCGTTCGGCGGATTCGCGCGCAACCGCGAGGCGGCTGCTGGTCTGACGGGCATTGTCCGCCGCGACCTTCACCGAATCGGTGAACTCGCCGAGCGTTTTCGATGTATGCGCCAGCGATTCGGCCTGCTGCTCGGTACGCAGCGACAGGTCGTAGGACGCCTGGGCGATTTCGTTCGTGCCATTCTTGATGGTGTGACAGCCTTCGACGATCTCGATCATCGCATCGAGCAGTTTGGATACGGCATGGTTATAGTCATCGTGCAACTGCGCGAGCGGACCGGATGCATTGTCATCGACGCGGTGCATCATATTGCCTTGTGCCAGGGCGGCAAGGCCGCTGCCGATTGCGTCGATTGTCACCTGTGTTTCGCGGGCGCGCACGGCTTCCGCTTCCGAGCGTTCCTTGTCGGCCGCGAACAGCGCCTTGAAGCTGTCGAGCGCGCGCGCGAGGCTGCCCAGTTCATCCTTGCGATGCATGCCCGGCACCTCGACATCCAGATCGCCTTCGACCAGTCGCTTGACCGATTCAGACATTTTCCTGACCGGCTTGGCGATGATCTGCATCAGCAGCCCGGTGAGCGCGATAGCCACGATCAGGCCGATTCCCACGGCTGCCAAAAGCGTTTTCCGCGCATGAGCGTAGATATTCTCGCTGCGGGCGCTCAATTCGTTGCCGTTCTTCAAATTCTGATCGACAAGCTGGAGAATGCTGTCCTCGACGACGTAGAACATGTCGAGCGCTTCGCCCTCGAACACTTCGGCTGCGGCCGGGTCGTTGGCATTGGACAGCGTGACCAGCCGGTCGGTGAGCTGATTATATTGCACCCAGTTGGCCTTGAGGTCGGCAAACAGCGTCTTCTGCTCATCCGTCTTCAGCATCGGCTCATAATCGTCGATCATGCCGGAAATTGCGTTGCTGGCGTTGCGCAGCATCTTCTCCGCCTTGGCCTTGGCTTCCGGCGTGGGCGCAACGATATGACCGCTCTGCTGAATACGATATTGCGAGGTGTACGCGTGCAGATCGCCGATCAGCTGCGTTGCGGGCAGTGTGCGTGTGCGCATTTCGCTGGAAAGAGCGTTGACTTCACCAATTTTTATGACGGCGAATATGCCTATCGCTGCCATGAGGGCGAGCAGTGCAGCAAACGCGGTCAGCATTTTTGCCGTTATTGTCAGGCCTTTATGCACGACGAATTCCTCTAATGGGTTATGTTTGTAAGGGGAATTACCTAGAAAGCCTTGAGATTTGGTAACTGCGCCGGAAACCATGGGATCGGAAACTGCCGGTTACGCTGCGCTGAAGCTCTCATGCGTAATGCCGCCACACCTGCGCGCAGCGACTATTGTGACGGAGAATATCCAGAAGAGTCACGGAACTGTCGCAGATCGAGCACGAAGCTGTAAAACAGCTTGGCTACCAACGACACGCGCATTCGGGTTGGTTCTGGCGGGAGAGGCGAAAACAAGGGCGCCGCCGTCAGCAGCGCTACCGGTGTTGCTTCTCGGACGAGCGGCGGCACGCCTCAGGACTATGATTTCTTATCCCGAAACAGCGAGAGGTGCTTGGGAACTGGGCCGGCGCGGTGCGTCGGCCCTTTCTTTCGGGGGTTTGACGACAGGCCGGTGAAACAGGGCTCTAATGCCCCAATGACGCCTATTCGCCGAACACCCGCGCGAAAATCGTATCGACGTTCTTGAAGTGATAATCGAGGTTGAACTTGTCCTCGATCTCCTGCGCGGATAGCGCGGCGGCGACATCGGCGTCGGCCTTCAGCAGCTCCATCAGTGAGAGCTGACCATCGGATTCCCAGACCTTCATCGCGTTGCGCTGAACCATCTTGTATGAATCCTCGCGCGACACGCCTGCCTGCGTGAGCGCCAGCAGGACCCGCTGCGAGTGGACGAGGCCGCCCATCTTGTCGAGATTCTTCATCATCCGTTCGGGGTAAACGAGCAGCTTGTCGATGACGCCAGTGATGCGGCCCAGCGCGAAATCGAGCGTGATGCACGCGTCGGGGCCGATGAAGCGCTCGACCGAGCTGTGCGAAATGTCGCGCTCATGCCACAGCGCGACATTTTCCATCGCGGGCAGGGCGTAGGAGCGGACCATGCGGGCAAGGCCGGTCAGATTTTCCGTCAGTACCGGGTTGCGCTTGTGCGGCATCGCCGAAGAGCCCTTCTGCCCGGGCGAGAAATATTCTTCCGCTTCCAGCACCTCGGTACGCTGCAAATGGCGCACCTCGACGGCAAGGCGTTCAATCGACGATGCGATGACGCCCAATGTCGCGAAGAACATGGCGTGACGATCGCGCGGGATTACCTGCGTCGAAACGGGTTCGACCGAGAGGCCGAGCTTGGCTGCGACATGCTCCTCGACCTGTGGGTCGATATTGGCGAAGGTGCCGACCGCGCCGGAGATCGCGCAGGTGGCGATGTCTGCCCGCGCGGCAATCAGGCGATCTTTGCAGCGCGCGAACTCGGCATAGGCCTCCGCCATCTTCAGGCCGAAGGTGACGGGTTCGGCGTGGATGCCGTGGCTGCGCCCGATGGTCGGCGTCATCTTGTGTTCGAACGCGCGGCGCTTGATCGCTTCGAGCAACTTGTCGAGGTCGGCCAGCAATATATCGGTCGACTGGGTCAGCTGCACTGCAAGGCAGGTGTCGAGTACGTCGGAGCTGGTCATGCCCTGATGCATGAAGCGGGCCTCATCGCCGACCTGTTCGGCAACCCAGGTGAGGAATGCGATCACGTCATGCTTGGTGACGGCCTCGATCGCGTCGATGGCGGGCACGTCGATGACGGGGTTTGTTGCCCACCAGTCCCACAGCGCCTTTGCCGCCGATGCGGGCACGACGCCCAGTTCGCCCAGCTTCTCGGTCGCATGCGCCTCGATCTCGAACCAGATGCGAAACCGGTTTTCCGCCTCCCAGATGGCGGTCATTTCGGGGCGGGCGTAACGAGGGACCATGAGGCGACTCTTCTTGTGATGGGGTTGGATGCGGGCGCGGTAGCAGCATGAGTCGCATGCCGCAATGGCGATGAAACAGTGATTCTCAGCTCGTTCGCCCCTCTTACGATGACCGGGACGACCCGGAATTTCGCACGGAAGCGGGATCAGCCGATGCGATCTCGTAGATGGCCTGTTTGATCCGGTTTTGGCGGCCTTGCGCCCGGCGTCGTGACGTCACACCTAAAGATCGGCAACGACGAAAAGGACAATTTTGGAAGAGGAGAATCCTGATGATTCGCATAGCAATGACAGGTGCCGCGCTGGCAATGACCTTTCCAGCCCTGGCGCAGACAACCGCGACAGACATCGCCGATCCTGCGGCATCGCAGATGATGCAACAACCCTCGACATCGGCAGCGGTGCAGGCCGCCACTTCGGCCCCGGTACAGCCCGCCACTCCGGCAACGCCCGCCTCTGCGTCAGCGCAGGTCTCGGCTGTGATCAACAGTGAGTTTCCAGTCTATGATGCCGACAAGTCCGGCGAGCTGAATGAGGCGGAGTTCTCCAAATGGCTGGTCGCGCTGAAGACCAAGGAGCTTGAAACGACGGGCAAGACAATGCCGCAGGCCGATCTGACTGCCTGGGCATCTGCGGCCTTCGCATCAGCCGATACGGACAAAAGTACAATGGTCAGCAAGCCGGAGCTGACCCGCTTTCTCGGCGGGTGACCGCTCAACGGACTGAATAGCTGGTCCCCCGGCAAGGGTGGTGGAGCGATCCGCCGCCCTTGTTGTTTGTGGCTGGTCGAAGGGCTTCTAGAACAGGCCCATCGCGCGCATGCTGCTATATCCCTCCGTGCCGATGATGATGTGATCGTGTACGGAGATGCCCAGCTGTTTTCCGGCCTCCAATATCGTGCGCGTCACCTCTATATCCTGGCGGCTGGGCTGCGGCGATCCGCTCGGATGATTGTGGACGAGGATAAGCGAGGATGACCCCAGATCGATGGCGCGGCGGATGACCTCGCGCGTGTAAATGGCGGCCTGATCGATGGACCCGTCACCCATATGCTCGTCACGGATCAGGATATTGCGGGTGTTCAGATGTAGCACGCGGACGCGCTCAATCTTCAGGTGCGCCATGTCGGCGCGCAGATAATCGAGCAACGCCTGCCAGCTGGAAAGGACCGGCTGGTCAGCCACAGGCGCGCGTAACAATCTCAACGCCGACGCTTGCGCGGCCTTGAGCGCGGCCACGCTGGTTTCCCCCATGCCGGGAAAGCGCGCCAAGGCATGCCAATCCGCCGTCAGAACGCCACCGATACCGCCGAAATGCGCGAGCAGCGCCTTGGCCAGCGGCTTGGTGTCGCGGCGCGGAATGGCAAGCGCGAGCAGATATTCGATCAGTTCGTGATCGAGCAGCGCGTCGGGGCCGCCCTCGGCCAGACGCTGGCGCAGCCGCGAACGATGGCCCTTGCCAACCGGGTCCTGCCCTTTGTCCCGCGCGGGTTCCGTCGGGTCGGTCAGGCCGGGGAAGAGGTCTGTGCCTTCGGGCAACGAAAATCCCGCATCCCTTAGCGTTTCGGACTCGCGGCCCACTCCGGATAAGCGCCCGTTCATGCGCATTGGGCTAATCCATTTTGAGGAGGCAGGTAAATGGTCTTGCCCCAAAGGAAACAGCCAGATTGGACCTATCAGGAAACAGATTGTCGAATGCCGTCGGCGTTGCCAAATTGACCGGTGAGGATATTAGCTGACACATGCGCGTTCTATCAGTCATTCCAAGGGCAGCCGCCATGGGGCCGGTGGGACGGATGAAGGGAGCGCATGACCGACGGGCCTGATATCGACGATCCGCCCAATGAGGAGCCCCGTCGCCGACGCTGGGTGAGAGCGGTATTGTCGTCGCTGCTCGTGGCATTGGCCGTCTCGCTGATCGCGCTCTGGACGCAGCGGCAGCCGATCGCCGAGCGCTTCGTCCAGCAGGAGCTGGCCGCGCGAGGCGTGCAGGCCAGCTATCAGGTGACGCAAATCGCGCTGCGCACGCAGCGGATTGAAAATCTCGTTCTGGGCGATCCGAGGCATCCCGATCTGACCGCCACGTCGGTGGAGGTTGATCTCGCTTATGGATCGATCATACCGCGCGTCGGCGCGGTGCGGGCGCGCGGCGTGCGGCTTTATGGTCGGGTAACGGATAAGGGATTGAGCCTCGGCGAGCTCGACAAGTTTCGCGATCCCAGCTCCACGGCTCCATTCGGATTGCCTGATATCGACATGACGCTGGACGATGCGCGGGTCCGGTTGGACACGCCTGCCGGACCCGTCGGGCTGGTGATCAACGGAGGCGGCAATCTGCGGTCCGGTTTCGATGGCAAGGCGGCGGCGCTGATGCGGGACGCAGCGTTTGGCAACTGCTCGATCACGCGTGCGAGCGCGTGGATGGATATAAAGGTCACCAATGGCGCGCCGCGTCTTTCCGGACCGGTTCGGGCCGATGCTGTCCGGTGCGATGATGCGGGCATGGGAGCGGCCGATGTATCGGTCACCGCTGATGTGACGCTGGGCGACGCGTTTGACCGCTGGAAAGGACGCTTGTCGGGCGGAGCACAGGCGGCTCGGGGTGCGGGGCTGACGCTCGCGCAGCCGCAGGTCGACATGCGATTGGATGGCACGGCCGTGGCGGTCGAGGGCAGCGGAACACTGGGCGCGCGGGCGCTGGGCATGGGCGATGTTCGCGCGGGCCAGAGCCGGATAAAGACCGAATGGCGCTGGAAAGACGGCGAGGCTGATGCGCGCGGTGAATTCGCCGCATCGAATGTGCGGGGTATCGATGTTTCGGGGCTGCGCACGGCGGCGCGGGGTGCATCCTCCACCCCAGTCGGGCCGCTTCTGGCGCGCCTTGCCGAAGGGGTGGCGGCGCTGCAAACGGACAATCGCCTGCGCGGCCAGTTCGCGCTGGAGTATGTCGATAAAGCCGGATCAGTGCGGCTCGCCGGTGTCGATCTGGCGGGCGCGAAGGGCGGCCGCGCGGCATTCAGCAGGGGTAGCAGCTTCACCATTGCATTGCCGTCTGGTGCATGGTCGCTCGATGGAGGGCTGACGACCGGCGGTGGCGGTTTGCCTGATACCGCGGTGCGTCTGCGCAGTGCGGAGAACGGGGCGCTCGCGGGGCAGGCGTTCGTCAAACCCTATCGCGCCGGGAATGCGATGCTGGATGTCGAGCCGATCCGCTTTGTCGCACGCGCTGACGGCACGACGCGCATCACGACCCGCTTGGCGCTCGATGGGCCGATGCCCGATGGCGCGCTGCGCGGGTTCCAGATGCCGCTGGTGGCGCAGCTCGGCCCGCGCGGGTTTGTCGTGAACCCGACCTGCGTGCCTGCTCGCTTCTCTTCGCTGAAAACGGGATCGATGCAGTTGGGCGCGACCGGCCTCAATCTGTGCCCGGTCGACGGCGCGATGCTGGCGATGCGCGGCGGTGTGATGACGGGTGGCGTGGCGGTCGCCTCACCGCGCCTTGCGGGTAGGCTGGGCGACACGAAAATGCTGCTGACCGCCCGGTCCGCGCGCTATTCCCTGCGCGCCGGCGGGTTTGATCTGGCGGAGGCGGAGCTGCGCCTCGGCGGTGAGCAGGCCCCGGTTCTGCTGTCCGCCGCCAATCTTGATGGCAGTATATTGCGCAGCGGCCTGGGCGGGCAGGCGAGCGGCATTGCCGCGCGGATCGGCACCGTGCCGCTGCTGGTGCGCGATGGCGCGGCGCACTGGTCCTACGCCAATGACGTGCTGGCGCTCGACGGATCGATCATCGTCCATGACGATGCCAACCCCGACCGGTTCAACCCGCTCGAATCGCGCGACTTCAGGCTGCGCATGGCCGATGGCCGGATACAGGCAGCAGGTGGGCTGACGTTGCCCGGCCATGACCGCACCATCGCAACCGTGACGGCAACGCACCGATTGTCCGATGGCGTAGGGCAGGCGAATTTCGCGATGAACGGCCTGCGGTTCGACCGGCAGCTTCAACCCGACGAGATCACGCATATCGCGCTGGGCGTCGTCGCCAATGTGTTCGGCACGGTCAACGGCTCAGGTCAGATCAACTGGACCGGGACGGGCAATGTCACGAGCACCGGCACCTTCTCGACTGATAATACCGATCTCGCCGCCGCATTCGGCCCTGTGCAAGGGTTGGCGACGACCATCCATTTCACCGACCTGATCGGCCTCGTCACTGCGCCGCATCAGGAAATGCGCGTTGCCAGCGTCCATCCGGGTATCGAGGTGCGTGAGGGCGTGATCCATTATGCGCTGCTGCCCGACCAGCGCGTGTCGGTTGAGGGTGGACACTGGCCCTTTGCCGGGGGTGACCTCACCCTGCTGCCCACCATCATGGACATGAGTTCGGAAAAGCCGCGCAAGATGTCTTTCCGCGTCGTCGGGCTTCAGGCGGGTGCGTTCATCCAAATGCTGGAGCTGGAGAATATTTCCGCGACCGGAACCTTCGATGGTTTGCTGCCGATGATATTCGATGCCGACGGCGGACGAATCGAGGGCGGGATATTGACCGCGCGCCAGACCGGCATGCCGCCGCTCGTCATCGATCATGTCGAGGGACTCGATGTCCCGTGCGACCGTGACCGGCAGGGCGGGCGGCTCGCCTATGTCGGGCAGGTATCGAATGAGGATCTGGGCTTCATGGGCAAGCTGGCCTTCGATGCGCTCAAGGATCTGCAATATAAATGCCTCACCATATTGATGGATGGGGCAATCGACGGCGAGGTCGTAACGCAGGTGGCGTTCAACGGCATCAACCGGGGCGAGCTGTCCACCGTGCCCAAGCCGATCGCCAGCCAGTTTGTCGGCCTGCCCTTCATTTTCAACATCACCATCGCCGCACCGTTCCGCGGCCTCATGAACACGGCCAAGTCCTTTGTTGACCCGAGCCTGCTGATTCGGCAGCAGCTGGGCGACGGATTTGCGGCGGTCCCGCAAAACAGGCTTGCCGTTCAGCCCAGCGAAAGCGAAACTATGCCATCAGGGGAAAGAGAATGAGCGAATTTTGTGACGAGCAGGGTTCGAACCCTATGGTTTTGCACAAATGGGTGGCTCTTTCGGTTTTATGCCTGCTTTCAACGGCGTGTATAACCGTGAAAGCGCCCGAAAAGCCGATTGAGATCAACCTCAACGTGAAAGTGCAACAGGAAGTGGTTGTCCGCCTGCAAAAGGATGCGCAAGAATTGATCGAAAACAATCCGGAGTTGTTCCCAGAATGACACGCAAATCTTTCTTTTTCGCCGCCACACTGGGTGCCCTTGCCGCAGGATTTGCGCTGTCGGCGCCTGCCAGTGCACAAGGCAATGTCGCAAGCGCGCTCGCCGCCGGTCAGGTTGGTGAGCAGGCGGACGGTTATCTCGGTGTGGTCGGTTCGGTCAGCGACGCGATCAGGGCGGAGATCGAATCGATCAACATCAAGCGCCGCGCGGCCTATACCGATCTTGCGGCAAAGCGCGGGGTTACTGTCGCCGACATGGCGGCGGCGACCGGGTGTCAGACGCTCGCCAGCCGGGTGAAGACCGGCCAGAAATACCGCATCGGCACGGGCGCATGGCAGACCAAGGGCAGCGCGCCCATCGCGCTGCCGAGCTATTGCGCGACCGCCGGATAGGATTTTCCTTTTCCGGCGCGCGGGCATTGACGGCAAAGCCCGCGAATTTCGCAGGTGCAGCAACTTCTGCATCCGTCCGTCACATGTCTGGTTGACTTGGCTGTTCACCCTTTCTAAACGGACCGCGCCTTGACGGGTGCGTTTTTCGCCGGTCATGCGTTCTGCTCCCATGTCAGCAACACTGGGAAATGGAGGCATAAATGTCGGAAAATGAACCCGGGCGAGACCCCATCGGCGAGGATCCCCGCATCGCGGCTCTTCAGGAGCGAATCGAGCGGGCCGAGCAGACGGAAAAGGTCAGGACGGGCCAGCGTGATGAAAAGGCGGATGCAAACACCCGTCTCGGCAATCGCGTTCTGGCCGAACTGATCGGGGGGCTTGCCGGTGGCGCGCTGATCGGGTGGGTCTTGGACCGCTTTCTCGGCACGCAACCCTGGCTCCTGCTGGTCTTCCTCTTTTTGGGGATAATCGTGGCCTTCAGGAACATCATTAGAATTTCGACGCAGCGCCCGAAGCAATGACGGCGCTGTCGTTGCAGGTAGGCGTAATCAGGGGCTAAGCGTGGCAGAATCCGGTAAAATCGACCCGATGCACCAGTTCGCGATCGAACCGATGTTCGGTACCGATCATTGGGCGCTCGGCGGCTATAATATCGCATTCACGAACAGCGCGCTGTGGATGGTCATCTCGGCCATCGCTCTGTGGGCATTCGTCACCATGGGCATGAAGCGTCAGCTCGTGCCCGGTCGCTGGCAGATGGCGGTCGAATTCTTCACCGGCTTCATCGACAATCTGATGCTGTCGAGCGCGGGTGAGGCGGGCAAGAAATATGTGCCCTATGTCTTCTCGCTGTTCATGTTCATCCTGATGGCGAACCTGCTCGGCCTGCTGCCCATCGGCATTTTTGGCCTGCATCCCTTCACCTTCACCAGCCACTTCACCATCACCGGCGTCCTCGCGATTTTGAGCTTCTCGATCGTGCTGATCGTCGGCTTTGTGAAGCACAAGCTGCACTTCTTCTCTCTGTTCGTGCCGCACGGTACGCCGCTGCCGATGATCCCGTTCATCTTCGTGATCGAACTGGTGTCGTTCATGGTGCGCCCGTTCAGCCTCGGCCTGCGACTGTTCGTCGCGATGACGGCTGGCCACGTGCTGCTCAAGGTTCTCGCCGGTTTCGTCATCAACTCGACCAATGCCGGCGCGGGCTTCGGCATCTTCGTGGGCGTTCCCAGTTTCGCATTGATGGTTGCGATCAGCGCGCTCGAAATGCTGGTGGCCTGCATTCAGGCCTATGTGTTCGCGCTGCTGACGTCGCTCTACATCAACGACGCCGAAAATCTTCACTAAGTTTTCTATCCACACACGCAAAGAATTTTAGAAAAGGAGTTATCACCATGGACGCAGAAGCCGCAAAGCTGATCGGTGCCGGTCTCGCAGCAATCGGTGCCGGCATGGCCGCGCTGGGCGTGGGCAATGTTTTCGGTTCTTTCCTTGAGAGCGCACTGCGCAATCCGTCGGCTGCCGACGGTCAGCAGGGTCGCCTCTTCATCGGCTTCGCCGCAGCAGAACTTCTCGGTCTGCTCGCGTTCGTCGTTTCGATGATCCTGATCTTCGTCGCCTGAACCAGACGACGCTGTTATGATGCGGGACGGGGTTCGCCCCGTCTTCGCGAGAATTGAACTAACGGGACGGGTGCAATGCCTCAGATAGCCCAATTGGCCGCGACATACAGCTCCCAGATCTTCTGGCTGCTGCTGACGTTCGGCTTTGTCTTCTTCGTAATCGGTCTGGGCATGGTTCCCAAGATCCAGTCTACGGTCGATGCGCGTGACGCAAAGATCGCAGAGGATCTGGCGCGCGCCAAGGCTGCGTTCGCCCGTGCGGACGAGATCGAGGAAGATCACCGGGCGCGTGAAAATGAGGCACGCGCCGCCGCGCAAGAGGTCGTAGCGACGGCGAAAGCCAAGGCTGCGAAGGACACCGAGAAGAAGGTGGCGACCGAAGACAAGAAGATCGCGTCCAAGATCGGCGAGGCCGAGGAGGCGATCCGCGCATCCTCCGCCAAGGCGCTGGCCGAGATCGAGACTGTCGCGGCAGAAGCGGCGCAGGACATGGTCGCGAAAATCTCCGGCGTGTCGGTATCTGCCGCTGCGGCCGCAAAAGCAGCAAAGGCGGCGCTGAATGGCTGATCATGCAGGAATGAGCGCAGGATCCGAGGCGGTAGCCGAGAATCTGGAGCATGCCGACAAAGTGCAGGATCTTCAGGGTGAAGTGCACGCATCGACCGAAGCGCATGGCGGCCCGGCCGAACATGGCCTCGACCCCGCCATTGGCGGCGCGGGCGGTTATCTGAACGCGACGACGATCGTCAGCGTCGCGATGGCGGTGTTTCTCGCGGTGCTCATCTGGAAGAAGGTGCCCGCACTGATCGGCAGGGCGCTGGATGGCAAGATCGATGCGATCAAGAGCCAGCTCGACGAGGCAGCCAAGCTGCGCGCCGAAGCCGAAGCGCTCAAGGCCGAATATCAGGCGAAGCTCGCCAACGCTGAAAAGGATGCCGAGGCGCTGCGTGAGCGCGCCGAGGAAGAAGCGAAGCTTCTGGTTGCGCAGGCCAAGAAGGATACGACGGCGCTGGTGAAGCGGCGTCAGAAGATGGCCGAAGACAAGATCGCAGCTGCCGAGCGTACTGCCATCGCGGACATTCGCGCCAAGGCGGTCAATGCCGCGACAAGCGCTGCGGCGGCGCTGATCGCTGAAAAGCATGATGCGGGCGCGGACCAGAAGATGGTCGACGGTACGATCAAGTCGCTGGGCACCATCAACTGACGCAAGCGCTCAGGCTCTGGTTACCTCTTTAAAGGGCGCCGTTTCGCGGCGCCTTTTTTGCATTCTGCGGTACCCGTTCAGGCGCTTGACCTGAGTCAAATCGCTTCCGCGCCGAATGTGCCATCTCCATGCAACAATGGAGAGACAGGCATGCCGACACGGTACGATTATTATAAAGCAAGAGTGCGTGAGCACAGGGTGCTCGCGGCCAAGGCACCGAATGCGCCGGAACGCGCGATGCACGCCAACTTGGTGACAGCCTATCAGGCGCTGGCGCGCGAACATTGCCTGCGTCAGGTCCTGACCGTCAAAGCCGTGGCCTGACCCCATTCGACAAGCGGGCGGTCACGCCCTATGCTCTTCCCATGCTTGGGGTTGGGAATGACGATGCAGGGCGTTGACCGGCGACGCGTTGTTGCCGGGTTGGCACTTGCCGGATCAGCGACGGCGGCGACAGGCTGGGCCAGAACGGGCCCGTCCGCCGCGCAGATCGCCGAGACCTGTCAGCCGCTGACCGGGCTGAACTTCACCGATGCCGAACAGCACCAGATGCTAGGCATGATCGACGATATCGTTGAACGCGCGCGGGCGACGGCGGCGCTCGATCTCAACAACGCGCTGCCACCCGCCGAACTGTTCGATCCGCGCTTGCCGGGGTGGCAGGCGACGGAGCGCGCCCTCGCCAGGCGTCGCCCGCCTGTTGCCCCGCCGATACCGAGGGATGCAGAAAGCATCGCCTTCGCCCCGGCTTGGCAGCTTTCGCAATGGATCGCCGGCCGCAAGATCAGTTGCCGCGCGCTGACCGACATCTACCTTAATCGGATCGCGCTCTACGGGCCGAAGCTGGAATGCATTGCCACCGCTATGGCCGACCGTGCGCGGGAACAGGCCGATCTGCTGGACCGCGAATTGTGGGGCGGGAAATGGCGTGGGCCGCTGCATGGTCTGCCCTACGGCCTAAAGGACCTGATCGATGTGGCGGGGGTGCGCACCGCATGGGGAGCTGCCCCCTATCGCAACCGGGTGGCCGATAGCGACGCGACCATCGTGGAGCGTTTGCGAGAGGCGGGCGCGGTCCTGCTCGCCAAGACAACCTGTGGCGCAATTGCCTATGGCGACATCTGGTATGGTGGGCGCACGCGCAACCCGTGGAATATTGAGGAAGGGTCGTCGGGGTCTTCGGCGGGCAGCGCGTCGGCCGTCGCGGCGGGGCTATGCGCTTTCGCTATCGGGACGGAAACGATGGGGTCCATTGTGGCGCCGTCGGCGCGATGCGGCACCGTGGGCCTGCGCCCGACCTTCGGGAGGGTGCCGCGGACCGGAGCCATGGCGCTATGTTGGTCGCTCGACAAGGTCGGAGTGCTCGCGCGTGACGCAGCGGATATGGCGGACGTGCTGGAGGTGTTTAATGGATCCGATGGAGTAGATCCGTGCGCAGTGGACGCGCCTTTGGCGGTCGCGCCCGCTGTCGATCCAAGAGAGACGAGGCTGGGCTATCGGCCCGAATGGTTTGCGCAAGGCCTCGAAACCGATCGGGCGGCGCTGGATGCGGCGCGGCAGGCGGGCTTTCAGCTTGTCGAGATCGACCTGCCGGATATCGATCTCAACTTGCTCGGCAGCTTGGTCGTCACGGAGGCCGCCGCGGCATTCGAAACGCTCACCGCCAGTGGACAGGATGACCTGATGACATGGCAGGACGATATCGCCTGGCCCAACAGCTGGCGCGCGATGCAGTTCCAGAACGCTGTTGGGTATGTGCAGGCGCAGCGGGTACGGCGGCAGCTGATGATCGATTTCGCCACGACGATGGAGGGCGTCGACGCGATCCTGCATCCCAATGATGCGGGCGGCTTGCTCGCGATCGGCAATCATTGCGGCTATCCCGCGCTCGTTCTGCCAACCGGCACTCTCGAACAGCCGACGCGCACCGGCTTTGCATCTCATGTCGCCACCGGCGATATTCCGCAGGGCGCCGCTCTACATAAAGTACCCTATGCCGTGACCCTGACCGGCAAGCTGTTCGATGAGCCTGCCTTGCTGGAGATCGGGGCGCGGATCAGCGAGAAGCTGGCGCTCGGGCCGCTCATCCCGCCGATGGGAGCACGCTAAAGCCTCAGTCGGCGTCGGGTTTGCCCTTGCCAACATCGTCACGCGGCTTTCCTTTTTTCGTGCGCTGGGCGTTTGCCTGCGCGCCGGAGAGGACGGGGCCGCAAGCCGCCGACTTCGCGTCCCCGACATCCACGAAGGCGAGGATCGAGGCGATGGGGGTGAGAACGGCTCCCAAACCCGCGCCCGCGCCTGCGCGCGCCAGCAGTTCAGGCGTGATCACGTTGACCGACGGTGCGGCGAAATGGCCGCCAACGCCAATCGGTGATTGCGCGGAGAACAGGCTGAACTTCTTGCCGTCCGCGCGTACGGACAGGTCGAGACTCTCGTCCTTGAAGCTGAAATTGCCGCGCCCGGTCATGACGTTCTTCTTCGTATCGATCAGGATCGGGTCGGCGGCTGCCACCCCATCGCGCACGGTGAAGGCGATCAGACCGCAATTGATTTCGACCGGGTCCTTCAGCTTCTTTTCGAACATTTTCTGGATGAACACGCCAATGTCGAGTTCCGACAGCTGGATATTGCGCGCCCACATCGTTCCGGCCGGCATGATGATCGCGATGCGGCCATCGGCGCTGGCGAGCGAATCGCGCACCGAATCGCCCTCACCCGTCATCTGTACGCGGGCCTTGAGCGTGCCCGTCGTCCCGCTTTCCTCGACGCCCCAGCGGCCGAGCAGCTTGCCCATCGGCGTGGGCGACAGACGGATATCATATTTGGTCGACACCGGCTGTTTGCGCGCGTCGATGCTGATGTCGGATGAAACGAAGCCGCCCGCCATGTCGAATGTAAGCGGGGAAAGGGTCATCAGCGACTTGTCGAGCTTCAGCGTCAGGCCGATGTTCGAAATGGGCAAGTCCTTGCCCTTCACCTGCTTGACCGCATATTTGACGTCGGCGTCGAAGCGGCTGACCGCGTCGATACGCAGTGGCGCGTCGGGCAGGATGCGCGGCGCTCCGCCGGTTTGCTTGACCGCCGCTTGCACGCCTTGCGTAGCTAGCGCGTTGGGCTCGTAGCCGATGAACGGACCGATATCGATGATATCGAGCGTGTTGGTTGAAAGGTCCGCGCCAATATGCAGCCGGTCATTCGGCAATGAGATGGTCATGCGTCCCGCCAGGTCGCTGCCGCCGAAGCGGCCCTTCATCTGCGTGAACTTCCAGCTCTCGTTCTCATAGGTCAGGTTGGAGTGGACCCGGTAGTCGCGCGTATCGGGCACCGCGATGCCGAGAAAATCGAACAGGAAGCGCAGGTTGCTGCCCCATATCTCGGTTTTCAGGTCCGCGCCCTCTATCTGGGTGGCGCTCGGCAACGTGCCGTTGACGGCCAGATGCGTCGAGCCCGAAGCAGCCTTCAGCGACAGCCTGTTCCGGCCACCGTCAAGAGTTTCATTGGGCGACAGAAGGTTGCCCGACAGCGTGAATGCGCGACCATTCATTCGTCCGTCGCCGTGAAAGCCGATGTCATCGGAAAAGCGGGTGTCCTTCGCGCGCACCGTATCGATGGCCACATCGGTCGATAGCGTCAGGCGCGGATCGCGATAGCGCAGGGTCGTTCCGCGCACGACGCCGCGACGAATATCCGGCAGGTGAAAGGGCTCGGCCTTGGCGTCGGAGTCGCCCATCGTCCAGCTGTTGCTCTTGCCGTCGCGCGACCATTCCAGATCGATGTCGCCCTTGACGATGGCCATATCGCGAAAGCGCAGATTGCCAATGATCAGCGGGAGGCTGGCGATGCGCGTATCGATTAGGTCGGCGCGGAACAGATGGTCCTTGCTCGCCCAGCTCGGGTTATCGACGGCCATCTCCTCGGCCATGAATTTAATGTGGAAGGGCGCAAAATAGAGCTGGAAGTCACCGCCCACGCTGACATCGCGCTCCAGCGTGCTTGTGGCGATGCGTTCGAACGGCTGCTTCAGGAAACGTCCCTTGGTGACGAACAGCACCAGCCAGACGAGAAACATCGCAAGAACGATATATCCGACAATGCGAACCGGCAGCGGAAAGCCGCGCCAGCGCGTTCGCGCATCGTGCACATGCCGTTTCCACCGTGGGTCAGCATGTGTCGCAGCAGCGTTTTCCTCCCCACCCTGGAAGGGGTCAGCATCGGCCATGGAGGGATAAACGACGCTGCGCCCGGCGGGTTCCTTATCTGAGGCGGCTGCAAGGCCGCAGGCAGGGAAATCTTCCCCAAGCCTGCGGCCTCTAAATGGCCGGTATCAGTTGCCGACCGGCTGAGCGTCGTCGCGCTGGACGACGACCGTGGACGAGCGCGGCTCCTCGCCGTTGATCGGCCAGTTGCCTTCGGGGTGCTGGATATTGACGAAGAAGGTTTTCAGATCAGGGGTGTAGGCAAGGCCCGTAATCTCGCATCCTTCCGGCCCGACCAGAAAGCGTTTCGATTCCTTGGTCGTCTGGTCGATGTAGAACATCGCATTATGGCCGACGACATCCTCGATAGTGATACCGGACGCGCCGGAGCTGCCGGGAACGCTATGGTCGGTTTGAACCCACAGGCGGCCCTGCGGGTCGATGCGAATGCCATCGGGGCTGGAGAAGGTATCGCCGTTGATGTCGCCGACCAGATTGGAACCGCCCGCTGAATAACCGGGGTCGCCCGCCAGCAGGAATATTTCCCAGGTGAAGCCCGTGGCCAATGGGGAATCACCATTTTCGCTGAACCGGATGATGTGACCGTGGCGGTTGGATGTGCGCGGATTGGCCGCATCCGTTGTCTGGCGGCTGCTGTTGTTGGTCAGCGTTACAAAAATGGCGCTGTTGTCGGGCGCGACCGTGATCCATTCTGGGCGGTCCATGATCGTGCCGCCTGCAACCCGCGCCGCTTCCACGCATTTGACGAGTACATCTGCCTGATTGTTGAAATCGACAGTGGACGGGGTGGTCGGTCCCTGGCTGACATTGCCGGGATCGGTGGCACCCGGGAGCAGCCCGTTTTCGCCTTGGGACAAGGCGCGCCATTCGCCCGTGCCGTCACCGTTGAATTTGGCGACGTACAGCGTGCCATAATCCAGCATGTCGGTGTTTGCCGCGCGGTTGCTGTCGCTGTAAGACCGGTCGCACACGAACTTGTAGATGCACCCCGGTGTCGAATCGTCGCCCATATAGAAGGCCACGCGCCGATTGCTGTCCGTCATATGCGCCACGTTCTCATGCCGGAAACGGCCGAGCGCGGTGCGCTTGGTCGGTTGCGCCAGTTCCATGAGCGGATCGATTTCGACGACCCAGCCATAGGCATTGGCGGGTTTGGTCGGATCGAGATAGTTGTCGGTGGTTTCCTCGCACGTGAGATAGGTATTCCACGGTGTGCGACCGCTGGAACAGTTGTTGAGCATGCCCTTGATCGTGCCGGGCAGCAGGCCAGCCGCGGGGCCACCCGCACGATAGTTGCCGTTTCCGGTATAGCGCTTGTTGTAGGACGAATCGCTCTTGACCGACCATTTGCCGTCGCTGCCCTTTTCGACCTGCACGACACCGATGCCGACGGCGGAGAGCGCAAGGGCCTTCTGGTCGGCGGTCGCCGTCGCCGCGTCGTAGCTGCCCGACATCAAGATGTTGAAATCCGGATATTCGAAATTGATCGCGAGCAGTCCGCCTTCGTTGGGATCGACGTCGGGAATCGCGAAATATTCCATGCCGTCATGGTTGCCGCCGGCCCATTTCTCCGCGTCGGCGGGCGTGGGATAGCTGCCAGCATAGCCGGTGACACCGCTTTCCACCGCGTCGCCAGCCTTCAGCAAAACGTCGACCGTGTAGCCGTCGGGCACCGTGACGGTATCCGACAAGTTTGCAGCCACGGATGCGAAGGCAACCTCATAGCTTGCCGGCGTGGGAGTGGGCGCGGGGGTCGGTGTCGGGCTGGGCGTCGGGGTCGGCGTGTCGTCGTCACCGCAGGCGCTCAATGCCGCCAGCATCGGTAGTGCGGAAATGCCGAGCAGGCCGTTCCGCAGGATTGTGCGACGCGACGGATTGGCTGCGACAATGGCCTCCAGGCTGTTGTCCGATTCGATTACGGTTTGTGCGCCCTCATATGGCGCGCGCGCCGCATCAGTGAGATGAGACATAAACTTCCCCCGTTCAGAGTTTGGGTTGAAATGAAGCATGTTGAAAATGCTGATGACACATGGACGCCAGAAATGAAGCCCCGTTTGCGGAACTGTGACTCAATCACGAAAGATTGATGGCTGTAATGTGAAACGGGTGATGCCAGACCTTGCTCAAATATCGGCTTGGCCCTCGCCATTCGCGATCCGACTATCTACATCGGCATGATGGCATCATCGCAAACACCGGACCGCTTCAGCGAGGAAAAGGCAACTTATGCCGTGCGCGGCGCGGAGCAGCCCGATATCGATGCGGGTGTGGAGGCAATCCGGGCGACGGTAAAAACGCTGCCGCTGAAGCCGGGCGTGTATCGCATGCTCGATGCACGCGGTGATGTGCTCTATGTTGGCAAGGCGAAGGCGCTGAAGAACCGCGTCACCAATTATACGCAGGTGATGCGCCTGTCGCGGCGCTTGCAGCGGATGGTCTCGCAAACCCGTTCCATGGAGATCGTGGTGACGGGCAGCGAGGCCGAGGCGCTGCTGCTGGAGGCGCAGCTGATCAAGCGGCACCGGCCACCCTATAATGTGCTGCTGCGCGACGACAAAAGTTTCCCGTTCATCCTGGTCCGCCACGATCATGACTTTCCGCGCATCCAGAAGCATCGCGGTGCGCGCAAGATCAAGGGCCGCTATTTCGGCCCCTATGCGGGGGCGGGGCAGGTCAACCGTACGCTCAATGCGATGCAGAAATTGTTCCTGCTGCGCAGCTGTACCGACGGATTTTTCAACAACCGCTCGCGCCCGTGCCTGCTGTACCAGATCCGCCGCTGTTCCGCGCCGTGTGTCGATCGGATCAGCGAGGCCGACTATGCCGAGCTGGTGAGCGATGCGGAGGCGTTTCTCGATGGCAAGGCGAGCGGCGTGCAGGCGAAGCTCGCAGAGTCAATGAACGCAGCCGCCGAGGCGATGGACTATGAGCTGGCCGCCATCTATCGCGACCGGCTGAAGGCGCTGACCTTCGTACAGAACAGCCAGAGCATTCAGGCGCATGGCGTTGAGGAGGCGGACCTGTTCGCGCTCGCGTCCGAAGGCGGCGGCATGTGCATACAGGCCTTCTTCATTCGCGGTGGGCAAACGACGGGCAGCCATTCGATCTTTCCCGTGCACACCAATGAGGTGGGCGAGGAAGAGGTGCTCTCGAGCTTTCTCGCGCAATTTTATGAGGACGGCGCGCCGCCGCGTCTGGTCCTGCTCGATCGTGAGCCCGAGGATTGCGACGTGCTGGCCGAGGCATTTTCGGTGCGGGCCGGGCGCAAGGTCCGCATAGAGGTGCCGCAGCGGGGTGCCCGCGTGAAGTTGGTTTCGGAAGCGCAGCGGAATGCGCGCGAGGCGCTGCAAAGGCGGCAGGCGGAGAGTACCGGGCAGGCGAAGTTGCTGCGGGGCCTTGCCGACCTGTTCGACCTCGACGGACCGCCCGAGCGCATCGAAATCTACGACAACAGCCATATTCAGGGCGCGCATGCACTGGGCGCGATGGTGGTGGCGGGGCCTGAGGGGTTTCGCAAGAACGCCTATCGCAAGTTCAACATGCGCGAGGCCGACACCAATGACGATTTCGCGATGATGCGCGAAGTGTTCAGCAGGCGGTTCGGAGCGCTGGCCGAGCGTAATCGAGGCGCTGGAAGCGATGCGCCTCCCGACTTCGACCGCAGCGAGCCGAATGACGATCATAAAAGCGAATGGCCCGACCTTGTGCTGATCGACGGCGGCAAGGGGCAATTGTCGGCGGCGCGCAAGATGCTGGAGGAGATGGGCGTCGAGGACGTTCCGCTCGTCGGCGTCGCCAAGGGGCCGCATCACGGGAGGGAGGGACGCGAGGTCTTCCACTTGCTCGACGGACGCGAAATCAGCCTGCCGATCAACGATCCGGTGCTGTTCTATGTCCAGCGCCTGCGCGATGAGGCGCATCGGTTCGCCATCGGTGCGCACCGGCAAAAACGCAGCAAGGCGATCACCACCTCATCGCTCGACGATGTGCCGGGCATCGGCCCTGCGCGCAAGAAGGCGCTGCTGATGCATTTTGGTACGGCAAAGGCGGTGAAGGATGCGCGGCTGGAGGATCTGCAGCGTGCGCCGGGCGTGTCCAAAGCGGTCGCGCAGGCGGTGTATGACTATTTCCATGCTGGATGAACCTGCGATTTTAAAGCGGCGCGCCTGATGGTAATTTGCCCTCGCACTCGCAGCAAAGGACAGCGCCATGACGGAAATGAAAACCATGCAGTTCTCGCTCGCGCCCGAAAAATTGTGGCAGGCGATCAACCCTTGGACCCTCTATCAGAACGGGGCGCAGTTCGGGATCATCAACATCAGCGGCGGCATTACGCCGCGACCGGATATTGAAGAAGATGTGTTGCAGGAAATCGGCAGCTATGGTCGCCAATTGGGCTGGATGGGCGATGTGCTGGAAATTCTGATGAAGCGCGTGCCGCAGGATCAGCTGAGCGTGGAGGAGCAGGAAAGCTTCGCCATTCTGGAAGGCAAGCTGGCCGAAATCCGCAAGATCAAGCGGCGCAACGCCAGAGTCTGACCTTTTCAGCGCTCAACAGGAATGCAGCGCAAATATTTTCGCTGCAGCGCACCATTATACTTGGAAAACAAGGCCGCGCCCCTTATTTAGGCTGGCCATGGAACAGAAAATGAAGATGTTTGAGGCCATCGCGACGCGCAAGGCCGTCACCGCCGAATATAATCGCGGTACGGTGACGCTGGCGCCGCATATCCTCTACACGCGCAACGATGCGCTGCATATCGACGCTATCACCATAGATCGTGACGGAAAGCCTCCGCGCGAGGAAAAGATCGGCACGTTCAAGCTCGACGGGCTCACGGGTGTGGCCGTAACGGATCGCGAGTTCGGTATCTCGGAACTCTTTAATGCCGAGGATCCCAAATATTCCGGCAATGCGCTCTTTACCGTTGAGGCCGCTGCCGGCTGATTCCTGTGCCGCATCGCCTCAGGCGAGCGGCGTCCAGAGCGTTTCAAGCGGCGCGCGTTCGGAAACGTCCGGGGTCACGAAACGGGGCGAATAGCCGTGTCCCGCGATGTGATCGAGCGGCAGTGCCGCATCGCAGAAGGCGCATTCTGCGGTCAAGCGCCCGATGATCCACTGACGCCGCCCGCAGCAGGGGCAGAAATTTTCGCTGTCGCCGCGATAGAGAACCGCAAATCGCGCTGCAGTGGGCGCTCGGGCCGAATCGGCGGTGATATGTCGGTCGATGTACATGGTCTCCTCCCTGAGAGTTCGCTAGACCAACGCGCCACGGGCAGATCGGTCCCGCTTGCAGCAAAAATAATTTCCGATGGCGCGGGCATTCCCTAAGATAAATCGTGTGAGGCGGGCTTGCTTTTCCTGAGCCCGCCCCGGAGCAAAAGCCGTGGCGCACCTTGTTACCCCCGCGATCATCTGTTCCGTGCGCGCCCATGGCGAGCATGGCGCGGTCGTGCGGGCGCTCACCCCTGAAAACGGACTGATGGCGGGCTATGTCCGTGGCGGGCGATCGCGCACGATGCGGCCCGTGCTGATGGCGGGCAATCGGGTCGAGGCCGAATATCGTGCGCGCACCGAAGAGCAGCTCGCATCGCTGACCGTCGAGCTGAGCCACAGCCTCGCCCCGATCCTGGCCGAGCCGTTGCCCGCTGCAGCCATCGAATGGGCCTCGGCCTTGACGGCGGTGGCGTTGCCGGAGGGCAATGGCTATCCGGCGCTTTATGAGGCGCTGGGCGCGGTGCTCGATGCGATCGAAGCGGCGCCTGCGGCGCGCGGCTGGGCGGTGGCGCTGGTGCGCTATGAACTGCTGCTGCTGTCGCAACTGGGGTTCGGGCTCGACCTTTCGGGCTGCACGGTGACAGGCGATGGGCCGGAGTCGCTGGCCTATGTCTCTCCGCGTACCGGTGCCGCAGTTAGTGTGACCGGCGCGTTGGGCCATGAGGCGAAGCTGTTGCCCTTGCCTGCCTTCCTGCGCGACCGGACGGTGCAGGCGGAGTGGGCGGATATCCTGATCGGTTTCGCCCTGACCCGCCATTTCCTTGAACGCTCCATCCTGATCGAACGCCGTGCCGAAGTGCTGGCGGCGCGCGATCGCCTGATCGACCGGCTCAAAAGAGCGGTTGCGTGAATCCCTGAGCCCCCATATGGACCCGGCCATATCGGGAGATTCAAAGATGTTGGTAGCAGTGCTGGCCGGGGACGGCATCGGTCCGGAAATCGTCGCAGAAGCGCGCCGCGTTTTGGATGCGCTCAAGCTTGATGATCTGACCTTTGAGGAAGGCCTGGTCGGCGGCGCTGCTTACAAGGCGGTAGGCCACCCGCTGCCGCCCGAAACGCTCGATCTCGCAAAGCGCGCCGACGCGATCCTGTTCGGTGCGGTGGGCGACCCCGACTGCGACAATCTTGAGCGTCATTTACGGCCCGAGCAGGCCATTCTCGGCCTGCGCAAGGAACTGGGCCTGTTCTCCAACCTTCGCCCGGCGAAAGTCTTCCCGCAGCTCGTCGATGCGTCGGCGCTGAAGCCCGAAGTTGCGAGCGCGATTGACCTGCTGATCGTGCGCGAAACCAACGGCGACGTCTATTTCGGCGAAAAGGGCATGCGCAAGACCGCCGACGGCCTGCGCGAGGGCTATGACATCATGTCCTATGACGAGGAACAGGTGCGGCGTATCGCGCATAGCGGGTTTCAGGCGGCGCGTGCCCGGCGCAAAAAGCTGTGTTCGGTGGACAAGGCCAATGTGCTGGAAACCAGCCAGCTGTGGCGCGACGTGGTTATCGAGGTGTCGGCCGAATATCCCGACGTCGAACTGTCCCACATGTATGTCGACAATGCCGCGATGCAGCTGGTGCGCAACCCCGGTCAGTTCGACGTGGTCGTGACCGGCAATATGTTCGGCGACATCCTGTCGGATCAGGCGAGCATGTGCGTCGGTTCCATCGGCATGCTGGCGTCGGCCACGCTCAACGAAAGCCGTCAGGGCCTGTATGAGCCGATCCACGGCAGCGCGCCCGACATCGCGGGGCAGGGCAAGGCCAATCCGCTGGCGACGATCCTGTCTGCCGCGATGATGCTGCGCTATTCGCTCGACAAGGCCGATGTAGCCGACCGGATCGAGGCGGCGGTTGCCAAGGCGCTGGAAGGTGGCGCGCGCAGCGCCGATCTGGGCGGCAGCATGGATACGCGCACCATGGGTGACGCGGTTCTCGCGGCGCTGTAGGAAGCGAATATGAAAAGAACGACCGGACAAAATCGCGACATCACCCGCAACTGGCGGCCCGCGACGCAGGCCGTGCGCGGAGGCACATGGCGCAGCGAGCATGGCGAAACGTCCGAGGCGATCTTCATGACGTCCGGCTATTGCTATGACGATGCGCAGACGGTCGCAGCGCGCTTTGCCGAAGAAGAGGTCGGGATGACCTATTCCCGCCTGCAGAACCCGACCGTGCAGATGCTGGAGGAGCGTATCGCTCTGCTCGAAGGGGCAGAGGCATGCCGCGCGCAGGCGACCGGCATGGCGGCGATGACGACTGCGCTGCTGTGTCAGCTCAAGACCGGCGATCATGTCGTCGCGGCGAAGGCGGCGTTCGGGTCGTGCCGCTGGCTGGTCGATAATCTGCTGCCCAAATTCGGGATCGAGACGACTGCGATAGAAGCGTCCAAGAATGAGGAGTGGGAAAAGGCGATCCGCCCCAATACCAAGCTCTTCTTCTTCGAAACGCCCGCCAACCCGACGATGGATGTCGTCGATCTGGACTATGTTTGCGGCCTCGCCAAATCGCGCGGCATCACGACGGTGGTGGACAATGCGTTCGCCACGCCTGCGTTGCAGCGCCCGATGGATTTCGGCGCGGACATTGTGGCTTACAGCGCGACGAAGTTGATGGACGGGCAGGGCCGCGTTCTTGCGGGTGCCGTTTGCGGCAGCGCGGAATTCATCGAAAAGACGCTGATGCCGTTTCAGCGCAACACCGGGCCGACGCTGTCCGCGTTCAACGCGTGGGTGGTGCTGAAGGGACTGGAGACGCTCGACCTGCGCGCCCGGCGGCAGTCTGAAAACGCGCTCGCAGTCGGCAAGTTCATGGAAGGGCGCGTGGCGAAAATTCTGCATCCCGGCCTGCCGAGCCATCCGCAGCACAATCTGGCGATGCGCCAGATGCAGGCGTGCGGGCCGATCTTCTCGTTCATTGTCGATGGCGGGCGGGAAAAGGCGCATGCGCTGCTCAACGCGCTCGAACTGATCGATATTTCCAACAATATCGGCGACAGCCGCAGCCTGATGACGCACCCGGCCTCCACCACGCACCATGGCGTCGGGCCGGAAGTGCGCGAGGATATGGGCGTGGTTGAGGGCATGCTGCGCATCAATGTCGGGCTGGAAGATCCCGATGACCTGATCGAGGATCTGGATCGGGCATTGACGGCGGTGGGCCTTTAGGGCCATCTCAGCGGCGTGAAGGCACTTTTCCCCTTTTACGCGGCCACCGACGACATCATCGTGCGGGTTTCGGTCAGCTTCCTGCCGGAGCAGTCCGAACCGGAACGCGGGCGCTGGTTCTGGGCCTATCATGTGCGCATCGAAAATGAGAGCGACGCGCCGGTGCAGCTGCTGACGCGGCGCTGGTCGATCACCGACGGGCGCGGCGCGGTGCATCATGTCGAGGGCGAAGGCGTGGTCGGGGAACAGCCGGTCATCCATCCGGGCGGCTCCTACGATTATGTCTCCGGCTGCCCGCTCAGCACATCGACCGGCGTGATGGAGGGGCATTACAACATGGTCGATGCGCAAGGGGGCATGCTGCGCGTCGCCATTCCACGGTTCGCGCTCGTCGCTCCGGCGGAAGCGGAGTGAAACGGCGATGAAGCGGACGCACCTGCCGCTCAATGGCCTGCGCGTGCTCGATGCCGCCGCGCGTCACCTGTCCTTTACGCGCGCCGCCGATGAGCTGGCGGTGACGCCTGCCGCCGTGGGGCAGCAGATCCGCGCGCTGGAGGAAATGCTGGGCGTCGTGCTGTTCCGCCGCACGCCCAAGGGGCTGGAGTTGACGCCGGAAACCGAGGGCGCGCTCGACGCCTTGCGTGGCGGCTTCCTGATGTTTGAGGAGGCCGTGCAGGCGATGCAGGCGGGCCAGTCCAGCAACTCGCTGACCATCGCCGCGCCGCGCGACATCAGCGCCGCGTGGCTGATGCCGCGGCTCTCCGACTATCGCCGCGACAATCCGGATGTGCTCTTCACGCTGATCGCCGCCGACACGCCGCCCGATTTCACCGAGGCTAATCTCGACCTTGCGCTGCTGCTGACGGAGGGGCCGGGCGAGCATGAGGGCGTGTCGCTTGACGATGCGGGCTTCATCACGGTGGAGGCCGTGGCGGGCAGCGCGGACATACTGATCGATTGGCAGGGCTGCGGCCCGGCGGAAGGCGCAGTTATCCGCGTGGCGGATGCAGGCCTCGCGATCGAGGCGGCGGCGAGCGGCTTTGGCCGCACCTGCGTGCCCCGCCTGCTGGGCGAGGCCGCGATTGCTACGGGCGCCGTCCGCCAAGTCGGCAAGGCGACGCAGCACGAGCGCGGCTACTGGCTGGTCGCCCCCACCCCGCAATGGCGACAGAAAAAGGTCAAGGCGCTGGTCGCGGCGTTGGTGGGGTGAACAAAAAGAGGCCCCGCAGCGGAGCCTCTTCTCGTTTTGAGTTGTCGGAAATTCAGAAGCGATAGCTGGCAGTTACGCGGACCGCCTGCACGTCGAACTTGTCGTTCGTGCGCTTGAACACCGTTTCGCCCGCAGGGGTGATGACGAAGGGATTTGTTGCTGAGGGCGGGGTGCCCTGACCTGCGGTTACGCGATAATCGTTGGGCGTGAAGCGCGTATATTTGTACAGCAGCCCGATCGAGAAATTCTCGCTGACTTTCTGCTCGATACCGCCGCCCAGCGTCCAACCCCAGTCGTCTTCCTTCCGACTTTCCTCGGTGAAACTGTTGAACCCGTTGCTGGTGAAGAAATCATTCTTGAACTTGCCATAGGCCAGGCCGCCGGTTCCATACACCAGCGTGTTGGTGGGGAGAACATATCCGGCGCGCAGCCGGGCCGCGCCATCCCAATTCAGGCGGCGGTTCATCGAATAGAAGGCGGGCGTCGTGCTGAACGCCGTCACCTTGTTGCTGACGACGTTGCGGCCATATTCCACCACCCCGCCGACGAGGAAATTGCCCATCTGATAATCGTAACCGGCATGGACTGACCAGCCGACATGGCCATCATTGTCGCCGCGACAGCTGCCAGGGGTCGGCTGATTCGTCGCACCGCGACAAAAACCGGGGCTGAACGCATTGGCGCCTGTCGTGGTGGTCACGCTATCATTGAAAGTGCCGTCGCCATCCGTGTCGAAGCGAATGCTCTCTTTGGTTTCGCGATCATGATTGGGTTGCCATCCATATCCAAGGGATCCGCCGATATAAGGACCGGACCAGTCGTTGCTGACGGTCTCATCTTGCGCCATCGCCGGGACTGCAAGTATAGATCCAATAATAGCCAGCGGCATATATTTAATATTAACAGACATTAATAATTCCCTTTTCTCCGTTTCGGAACGGAAAAGGCAAACGAAGTCTATAAAATGATTGTTCCAACGGCTCGTCGATTCACGTTTTTATTGCGACGGGCCGAAATGGATGTTCCGTTGAGGCGCACCCATTCCTCTTGCGCGCCCAACTCCCGCCGCCCTATAGAAATACCATGTCTGACGATCTGTTCGGGTCCGCGCCCTCCACATCTTCCGGTAATTACGACGCCTCGTCGATTGAGGTGTTGGAGGGGCTGGAGCCGGTTCGCCGCCGTCCCGGCATGTATATCGGCGGCACCGATGAGCGCGCGCTTCATCATCTCGCCTCCGAAGTGCTCGACAATGCGATGGACGAGGCGGTTGCGGGGCATGCGACGCGCATCGAGGTGATGCTGGAAGCGGGCAACCGCCTGACCATCACCGACAATGGTCGTGGCATGCCGGTCGATCCGCACCCCAAATTCCCGGACAAATCGGCGCTCGAAGTCATCATGACGATGCTTCATTCAGGCGGCAAGTTTTCGGACAAGGCCTATTCGACCAGCGGCGGCCTGCACGGCGTCGGCGTTTCCGTGGTCAATGCGCTGTCGGTTGATACGCAGATCGAGGTTGCGCGCAATCGAGAGCTGTATCGGCAGGCATTCTCGCAAGGGCATCCACAAGGGCCGCTGGAAAAGGTCGGCGCGGCGCCCAACCGGCGCGGCACATCGGTCAGCTTCGTGCCCGACAGCGAGATTTTCGGCGCGCATCATTTCAAGCCCGCCCGGCTGCACAAGCTGGCGCGGTCCAAGGCCTATCTGTTCGCGGGCGTGGAGATACGCTGGAAATGCGACCCGGCGCTGATCATCGACGAGACGCCTGCCGAGGCGGTATTCCAGTTTCCCGGCGGCCTTGCCGACCATCTTGCCGAGCAGGTGGGCGAGCGGCAATGCGCGACGAAGGATTTCTTCTCCGGCACGCAGGAATTTGCAGGCTCCGTGGGTCGCGCGGAATGGGCGATTGCCTGGCCGCTCTGGTCGGATGGCTCGTACAGCTGGTATTGCAACACGATCCCGACGCCCGACGGCGGCACGCATGAGGCGGGCCTGCGCGCGGCGCTGGTGAAGGGCATCCGCGCGTTTGGCGAGCTGGTCGGCACGAAGAAAGCCAAGGACATCACCGCCGAGGATGTGATGACCGGCTGCGAGCTGATGCTCTCGGTCTTCATCCGCGACCCGCAATTTCAGAGCCAGACCAAGGACCGCCTCACCAGCCCGGAGGCCGCCAAGCTGGTGGAGGCCGCCGTGCGCGACCATTTCGACCATTTCCTGACCGACAATATGGACCGCGGCAAGGCGCTGCTGTCCTATGTCGTGGACCGGATGGAGGAGCGGCTCGCCCGCCGCGCCGAAAAGGAAGTGAAGCGCAAGACGGCGACCTCGGGCCGCAAGCTGCGCCTGCCCGGCAAGCTGACCGATTGCAGCGCGGATGACCCGGCGGGCACCGAAATCTTCATCGTTGAAGGCGACAGCGCAGGCGGATCGGCCAAGCAGGCGCGCGACCGCAAGACGCAGGCGATCCTGCCCATTCGCGGTAAAATCCTCAATGTCGCGTCGGCCACCGCGCAGAAGATCCTCGCCAATCAGGAAATCGCCGATCTCATTCAGGCGATCGGCTGCGGCACGCGCAAGGATTGCAACCCCGATAATCTGCGCTACGAACGCGTCGTCATCATGACCGACGCCGATGTCGACGGCGCGCATATCGCGACGCTGTTGATGACCTTCTTCTTTCAGGAAATGCCGGAGCTGGTGAAGCGCGGGCATCTCTATCTGGCGCAGCCGCCGCTCTATCGCCTGACCACGGGCGGCAAGAGCGTCTATGCCCGCGACGATGCGCACAAGGATGAACTGCTGGCCGGTGCGCTGAAGGGCAAGAAAGTCGATGTGTCCCGCTTCAAGGGACTGGGCGAGATGAACCCAGGGCAACTGCGCGAAACGACGATGGACCCGAAAACGCGCGGCATGATCCGCATCTCATTGCCGCAGGAATATGAGGAAGTGGCGGGCGTCAAGGATCTGGTCGACCGGCTGATGGGCAGCAACCCCGCGCACCGCTTCGCCTTCATTCAGGATAATGCCGCGGCGGTCGACGAGGATATGATCGACGCTTGAAGGCCTTTTGGAAATTCAGTTCATGCGGGCCTGTAGTGCGCGATTTCCTCCGCTTCGGTGCTCACGTACCTTTGGAGCGGGATGACTTTTGATTGAATCAAAGCCCGCTCTAGATTCGTTGTTTTCGTGTGATTTTTTAACAAAAACCGGTCCCCACTTTTCGTCATCACACTCTTCGGCTGCACCTGACCTGAATTTTCAAAAGGCCCGCAGCGGTTACGCGTCAGCTGCGCTCAGCGTTGCGGTGTAGCAGGTGCCGTTGGGGGTTGAGGTGCAGCTCAAATCGGCGCGCGCGGTGCGTGCGAGCGCGTTGAGGAAGGATCGGCCCTTGCCGTCGCCGGACGCATCGGCATCGAACCCGACGCCGTCATCCTCTATCGTCATGATGGCCTCGTCGCCCTGCGCCCTCAGCGATACGCGGATCGTGCCGTGTTCCCGGCCCGCAAACGCATGTTTGACGGCATTGGTGATGATCTCATTGACCAGCAGGCCGACCGCGCCCGCATGGGTCCGGTCAAGGCGCCACGGGTCGGCATCCACCTCCACCCGCACATTGTCGCCAAAACCCGATGCCCGGCGCATTGCGTCGATCAGGCTTTCGAGAAAGGATTTCATCTCGATATCATTGTCGCGCGTATGGCGCAGATTGAGAAAGTCATAGGCCTGCGCCAGGCTGAACACGCGCCCGCGCGCGTCCTCCAGCGCCTCCTGCACTTGCGGCAGCTCGGTCTTGCGCTGCTGCGCGGATAACAGGCTGGCGAGGATCGTCAGGTTGTTCTTCACCCGGTGATCGACTTCGCGCAACAGGAAGTCACGCTCCCTGATGCGTTCCTCCCGCTCGGCAATCGCGATGCGCACCGCGCGGCGGGCAACCTCGGTGATCAGCACGACGAGAACCCCCATGATCAGGTTCACCGCCGTACGCGGTCCATCGCCGGGATTTTCGAACAGAAAGCTGTCATGGTGCGGGAGGACGAAATACCATGTCATCAATACGGAAAGGACCAGCACAATCATGCCGGACTGTATCCGTCCGACCAGCGTTGCGAGCAGCACTGCCGGGATATTGACGGAAAACGGCCCGGCATAGGGCCAGACCGCATCCACGCCCGCGCGCAGTCCCGCCGCCAGTCCGACAAATACAGCCGATGTCGCCAATGTTACGACTATGGGAGATACCGCTGGAAAGAGATCCTGCGCATCGAGCTTCGTTATTCTCTGCATGCTTCACTCTCATGCGACCCGCACGCGCCGGGGTAGGTAGCGAGAGGGACTCGATGAACCCTATCGCCGGTCGCCCTTGTGAAAGCTGATATCCCGCGAAAACCCAATTGTAAAACAGCGATTTGCGACGAGCCGATGGCGCTGGGCGGATGATCGGGAACTGCATCATCGGCCCTCGCGTTGAACAGCGCACCTGACACCCTTCATCCTGTGGAGCAAAAGTGGCATCTGCGCCCGCCAACGAACAAGCATCCGGCACGCTGCGGTTCGTGTCGGATTGCGACCCCGGCTTCACACGGGTGCGGCGGGGCAAGGGCTTTTCCTTTCACTATCCGGACGGCAACCTTGTCGATGATGCGGAACTGGTCACGCGCCTGATGGCCGTTGGCCTGCCGCCTGCCTACAGGGACTGCTGGTATTGCATGGAGCCCGACGGCCACATTCTCGCGACCGGCTATGACGATCGCGGGCGCAAGCAATATCGCTATCATCCCGATTTTCGCGCTGGACAGGATGAGGAGAAGTTTGCCCGTTGCGCTGCGTTCGGGGAGGCGCTGCCCTCGTTGCGCAAGCGTGTCTCCGCCGATCTGCGTCGCCGCCGCCTCAGCCCCGAACGCGCAATTGCCGCCGTCGTCCGCTTGCTGGACGAAGGCAAGCTGCGCATCGGCAACAGTAGCTATGCACGCACTAATGGCAGCTATGGCGCGTCCACCCTGTTGCGCCGTCATGCCGAGCGCCGGGGAAAGGTGCTGCACCTGCGGTTCCGCGCAAAATCCGGCAAGGAACGCGATTTGCGCGTCGATGACAGCGGCCTCTACCGCTTCGTGCGCGATGTGTCGGACCTGCCTGGCCAACATCTGTTCCAATATGTCGGCGATGACGGTGTGGCGCATCCCGTCGGATCGCAGGACGTCAACGACTATATACGCGCCGCCATGGGGGAGGGGTTCAGCGCCAAGCATTTCCGCACCTTCGGCGCGTCGGTGATCGCGTTCTCCGAACTGGTCGCCGCCGATGCGCCGCTCACGATCAGGCAGCTGACGGAGCCGGTCGCCGAGAGTCTGGGCAACACGCCGACCATTGCGCGGCAAAGCTATATTCACCCGATGCTGATCGAGCTGTGCGGAACGGAGCCGGCGGAGCTGAAATGCAAGCTGAAGCTGCCGCGCCGGACCCGGTGGCTGACGCGGGAGGAAAGGGGCCTTATCCGCCTGCTGAAAGGCGGCTGAGCCGCTGCGTTAGCAGGACGCAACTTTGTTCGAAATCAATGACATCATCAGCCGCTTGTGGGACATTGCGACTCGGGGTTTCGTTGGTCTGTACGCAGGCCTTGTTGATACAAGGAGGCAATTATGACGGAGACGGAAAGCAAACCTGTCGATGCGCACATGCTCATCTCTTCGGACCGGGTCGAAGGCACGGCGGTTTACAATCGAGAAGGCGAGCGGCTGGGGACGATCGACACGCTGATGATCGAGAAAGCGTCCGGGCAGGTCGAATATGCGATCCTGTCGTTCGGCGGGCTTTTTGGTCTCGGCAGTGAGCATTATCCGCTGCCATGGGCAAAACTGGACTATGATGTCGATAAACATGGCTATGTCGTGGACATGACCCGCGAGCAGCTGATGGATGCCCCGAGCTATCCGCCGGATGACAAGCCGGAATTCAGCGCGGATTATTACCGCAACATCAATGCCTTTTACGGCATGGGGTTCTGGTAAGCGCGAACTGTCGATCCGGCGCGCGCGCTAACCCTGCGGTTCCAGCCCCGCGTCGGTCAGCCAGCCCTTGCGGTGGGCCAGCGCGAAGACGGGGTTGAGCAGCCTGTTGCTCCACCCGCAATTGGTAGCGAAGTCGCGGCGCAGCGTGTCGTGATGCAACTGATGCGCGGCCGGCGTCATCAGCAGGCCCGTACGACGCATCGCCCGAACGATCCACGGGTTGTTGTCGCGATGGAGCGTCCCGTGAAAATATTGCGCGAAGGTGCCGCCCACCAGCATGCTGAGCACGCCGGCGACCGCCCAGCCGGGCACCTGCCAGAGCAGGCAGGCGATGTTGAGGATCAGCGAAAAGGGCAGTGACCCCGCGACGATCGTCGATCCGATCTGGCGCAGCATCGTGCGGCGGCCCAGTGCATGCGGACGCGGGTGGTGGTTCTTGAAATCATAGACCAGCCGCTCGAACGGATTGAGCCGTTTCATCGAGGCGCGAAACAGACCCTGATATTCGTCCGACGCGCGCGATCCTTCGTAAAAATATATCCGGTCGAGGCCAACGCCGAGCCGTGCGGGGTGGTAATCCATCACCATGTGCACGATGCCCGACATCATGTCGGCGACATACCACCCCGCGAACAGGGCGGGGATCATCCACCAGCTGGGATCGGCCAGGGCGAACCCGACATTGGCGACCCCCGAGGCGATCAACGCGAATATGGCCAGACGCATGAGCATGGCGCGCCTTGTAACAGTTGCGTCCAAACCGGAGCAAGAGCGATTGACCCGGATGCAGCATCCTGCGCACTATGCCGTCCGGCCAGAGAGGAAAGCGATGACATGGACGCTGAACTGAACGGAGTTGAGTTGCGGTCGCTCATCACGGATGAAGGCAAGCTGATCATCAGTCTCGACCCGGTGACCATCGGTAAACCGGGGCCCGGCGAAATCGTCGTCAGGGTCGAAGCGGCACCGATCAACCCGTCTGACCTGGGGCTGATGTTCGGCCCGGCTGATGTCATGTCGTTGAAGGCGGGTGGGACGCCGGACTGCCCCCGATTGGAAGCGGATCTGGCCACCAGCCGCCTTCCCCTGGTCAAGGCGCGCATCGGGCAGGCACAGCCGGTCGGCAATGAGGGTGCCGGTACGGTCGTGCAGGCGGGGGCCGGTGCCGAACAACTGATGGGCCGAACGGTCGCGATGGTTGGCGGCGGAATGTATGCGACCTACCGGAAGATTGCGGCCAAGGATGCCATAGCGCTGCCGGAAGGCGCGACCGCTGCCGAGGGTGCGGCCCTGTTCGTCAACCCGTTGACCGCGTTAGGGTTTGTGGAAACGATGCGGGCCGAGGGGCACAGCGCCATCGTGCATACGGCGGCGGCCTCCAATCTCGGACAGATGCTGGTGCGGATCTGCCGCGATGACGCTGTTCCGCTGGTCAACATCGTGCGCAGTGAGGCGCAGGCGGAGTTGCTGCGCCAGATAGGCGCGGACCATATCGTCGATAGCAGCGCGCCCGATTTCCGTGGCAAGCTGGTGCAGGCCATCGCCGCGACGGGCGCGACCATCGGGTTCGATGCCATTGGCGGCGGCGAAATGGCGGGCGAGATATTGAACGCGATGGAAGCGGTCGCGCAGAAAGACCTTGCCGAATATAGCCGCTATGGCTCTGAGGTCATGAAGCAGGTGTATGTCTATGGCATGCTCGACCCGGCGCCGATCACGCTGGTGCGCCGCTTCGGCTTCACATGGAATGTCGGTGGCTGGCTGCTGTTCCCGTTCCTGAAGAAAGCAGGTCCCGAAATACTGGCGCGGATGCGCCGCCGCGTGGTGGAGGAACGGAACACGACCTTTGCCAGCCACTATACCGCCACCATCAGTCTTGCCGATGCATTGAACCCGGAGATTGCGAGCGCCTATGAGCGCAAGGCGACCGGCCAGAAATATCTAATCGACCCGAATCGATAGGTCTTTGTAAAAAAGCGATAATCGCTCATTTTTGAACCGCTTTGCGTAATTTGCGGGGCGCAGGCCGCGTCGGCTGCATGGCCGGCAGGTCGCTTTGCGGCGGCACTGCCGCAGGTAAACATTTGGAAACCATTTTTTACCTATAATTTCAACCAATCACTTTGTGCGCGGAAAGCTTGGGACGGGAGTCTTGGTGGCCGGAAAAGAAGAAACGGCGATATTGCCCGGCAATTGGATGCTGCGTCTGGTCGCGTCGAAAGGCGTCGATTCGACGCCGATGTTGCGGCATATCGGTATGGAGCAGGCCCGCGAAGCGAGCCGGGGCGTCGCCCGGACGTCGCTGCCTGTCATCGTTCTCGCGCTGACGATCGGTACCTTTTTCGCCAATGACGAAAACCGCCTGATCCTGTCGCTTCTCACTGTGATGCAGGTCGTAACGGCGATCGCCGCGCAGTTCCTGATTCCGTTCGGCCGCCATTCCCGCATTCAGTATCACACGGTAGCGGGCTGCTTTCAGGCCTTTACCGTCTACACATTCTGCATATCGCTGGGTTGGGGATTGCTGTTCACGATTGCCAGCCAAGGATCGGATGTTGCTGAACAGATGATCTTGCTGGCAACCCATGTGGGTGTCATTTGCGTCGGTGGACTGACGTTTGCGATGATACCGCGGGCGTCGTTGGTTTACATCTTCAACATCGGCCTGCTTGCCCAGATTCATATTCTCAGCATTTCCGGCGCCGATCTGTGGCTCCTTAACGCGCTGGTGTTGCTGTTCTCGTTCATGCTGGCGCAGGCGTATATGCAGATGGCCAAGCAGTTCGTCGAGCGGATGAAATTCGATATGGAGCGGCGCGATGCCGAGCGCCGTATCGCCGAAGCGGAACGACAGGAGATTGAGCGGGCGTCGGCGGCGGAACTGGCGGCGCGCATGCAGCGCGAGCGGGACCGCGAACGGGCGATGGCAGAGCGTCAGGCCGCGATGGTCGCTTTGGCCACACGTTACGAAGAGTCGGTTGCCGCCCTTGCGGAGCATCTCGACGAAGCAATCAATGCGCTAGGCTTTGCTACAGAGAATATCAGCAGCATCAACGCGCAGGCGCGTGACAAGGCGCAGCGCGTGCTCGATCTCGCGATCAGTACGACCGACGCCGTCGAATCGGTGGCGCACGCTACCGGTCTGCTGAACGATGCCGCGGCCAACATCGCCTCCGAAGCGGAAGAGCAAGTGGCTATCGGCAATGTTGCGCGCGAGGCGGGGGAGAACGGCTTGCGCAGTCTGGGGGCACTTGCCGACCAGACCGACAGCATCGGTGAAATCATCCGCATGATCCAGGATCTTGCGGGTCAGACCGGCCTTTTGTCGCTCAATGCGACGATCGAGGCGGCGCGGGCCGGGGAGGCGGGGCGCGGCTTCGTGGTCGTTGCCAATGAGGTCAAACAGCTCGCGGCGCAGACCCACAACGCAGTGGCACGCATCGATGAGATCATTGGCGGTACGCGCGAACGCATGGGCGAAGCCGACAGCGCGATGCGCTCGGTCGCGGAAACGATCGGCAAGGTGTCGGCGCGCGCAGGGCATATCGCCGATGCGGTCACTGGCCAGCGCCAGACCACCTGGGATATCAGTGAAGCGGCGGCGCGCACGGCGAGTGCGTCCCAGCAGGTTCGCATGACCGCAGACGATGTTGCGAAAAGCGCCAAGCAAGCCGATGCGCTGGCGGAGGAAATCCGGGGGATCATGGAATCCCTCCAAGCCAAGTCCGAAGCGCTGCGGGGCACCAGTAACGACTTCCTGGAGACGCTGCGCAAGGACGATCCGAGAGCAAAAAGCGCGGCCTGACGCCGTAGCTGATCCGATTTTCCCATATTTAGCGCTTTGCAAAATCCAACAGCGCTCCTATATACCGCGTCACTTGTTTCATCTCCCGAACGGTTTATTTCCGGTCGGAGATGTTTCCCGTCCAGCCCGGGCCACGATTTGATTGGCGATCAAATCGCGACGAATGGGGCGGAATATGGGGAATTCATACGCTGGTAGTGCGGATCGGACAGCCCCGGCCCGCACTTTTTTGCGTGGCTGAAACGCGCAAGAATCGGCTGTATTTCGCTGCGATGCGAAAATATTTTGGACTGACAAGCCCGGAAGGCACAGAGATTATGGCGACCAAGGCGGTACCCACCCCGACTGCGAAAAAGCGCATCCGCAAAATTTTCGGCAACATCCACGAAGTGGTGCAGATGCCGAACCTGATCGAGGTTCAGCGCGAAAGCTACGAACAGTTCCTGCGCTCCGACCCGTCGATCGGCTATGTCTCCGGCCTTGAAAAGACGCTGCGTTCCGTCTTCCCGATCCGCGATTTCGCCGGCACCGCCGAAATGGATTTCGTCCATTACGAACTGGAAGACCCGAAGTACGACGTTGAGGAATGCCGTCAGCGCGGCATCACCTTCGCCGCCCCGATGCGCGTGACGCTGCGCCTGATCGTTTTCGAGGTCGACCCCGATACCGAAACCCGCTCCGTCCTCGATATCAAGGAGCAGGACGTGTACATGGGCGATATGCCGCTCATGACGGAGAACGGCACCTTCTTCATCAACGGCACAGAGCGCGTCATCGTCAGCCAGATGCACCGTTCGCCCGGCGTGCTGTTCGATCATGACCGCGGCAAGACCCACTCTTCCGGCAAGTATCTGTTCGCGGCTCGCGTCATTCCCTATCGCGGTTCGTGGCTCGATTTCGAATTCGACGCCAAGGACATCGTCAATGTCCGTATCGACCGCAAGCGCAAGCTGCCGGTCACCGCACTGCTGCATGCGCTGGGCCTGAATGACGAAGAAATCCTGGGCGAATTCTACAACAAGGTGACCTTCGTCCGTGGCGAGGGCGGCTGGCAGATCCCGTTCACGGTTGAGGCGTGGCGCGGCATGAAACCCGCTTTCGACGTCGTTGACGCGAAGACCGGCGAAGTCGTATTCGCCGCCGGGCAGAAGATCAGCCCGCGCGCCGCCAACAAGGCGGGCAAGGACGGTCTGGAAACGCTGCTGATCCCGACCGAGGAAATCTTCGGTCGCTATTCCGCCTATGACCTCATCAACGAGAGCACCGGCGAAATCTACATCGAGGCAGGCGACGAAGTTTCGCCCGAAAATCTCGAAAGTCTCGACAAGGCGGGCATCGACCGCATCGAGCTGCTCGATATCGACCATGTGACAACGGGTCCCTGGATCCGCAACACGCTGAAGGTGGACAAGGCCGAGGATCGCGACCACGCGCTCGCCGACATTTATCGCGTGATGCGCCCGGGCGAACCGCCGACCCGCGAAACCGCCGAAGCGCTGTTCGAAGGCCTGTTCTTCGACGGTGAACGCTACGACCTGTCGGCGGTCGGCCGCGTGAAGCTCAACATGCGCCTTGGCCTCGATGCCGAGGACACCGTCACTACCCTGCGCCGTGAGGATATCCTCGCCGTCGTCAAGGAACTGGTGAACCTGAAGGACGGCAAGGGCGAGATCGACGATATCGACAATCTCGGCAACCGCCGCGTCCGCTCGGTCGGTGAGCTGCTGGAGAACCAGTATCGCGTCGGCCTGCTCCGTATGGAGCGCGCGGTCAAGGAACGCATGAGCTCGGTCGACGTGTCGACCGTGATGCCGAACGATCTCATCAACGCGAAGCCTGCGGTTGCCGCTGTACGCGAGTTCTTCGGTTCTTCGCAGCTGTCGCAGTTCATGGACCAGACCAACCCGCTGTCGGAAGTCACCCACAAGCGCCGCGTTTCGGCGCTTGGCCCGGGCGGCCTTACGCGTGAGCGTGCGGGCTTTGAGGTTCGCGACGTTCACCCGACGCACTATGGCCGTATCTGCCCGATTGAAACGCCCGAAGGCCCGAACATCGGTCTGATCAACAGCCTCGCGACGTTCAGCCGCGTCAACAAATATGGCTTCATCGAAACGCCGTACCGCAAGGTCGTCGACAACAAGGTGACGGGCGAGGTCGTCTATCTTTCCGCGATGGAAGAGGCCAAGCACACGATCGCACAGGCGAACGCTGAACTGAACGATGACGGCAGCTTCTCTGAGGAACTGGTCTCCGCACGTGAGGCGGGCGAGTTCCTGATGGCGCAGCCCGACCAGATCACGCTGATGGACGTCAGCCCCAAGCAGCTCGTGTCGGTCGCGGCATCGCTCATTCCGTTTCTGGAAAACGATGACGCCAACCGCGCGCTGATGGGATCGAACATGCAACGTCAGGCCGTGCCGCTGGTGCGCGCCGAGGCGCCGTTCGTCGGCACCGGCATGGAAGACACCGTCGCGCATGACTCGGGCGCTGCCATTGCTGCGCGTCGCACCGGTATCGTCGATCAGGTCGATGCGACCCGTATCGTCATTCGTGCAACTGAAGACGTCGAACCGGGCCGTCCCGGCGTCGACATCTACACGCTGATGAAGTTCCAGCGCTCCAACCAGGATACCTGCATCAACCAGCGTCCGCTGGTGAAGGTGGGTGAACTGGTGCAGGCCGGCGACGTGATCGCCGACGGCCCGTCGACCGAGCTGGGCGAACTGGCGCTGGGCCGCAATAGCCTGGTCGCGTTCATGCCGTGGAATGGCTACAATTATGAGGACTCCATCCTCATTTCCGAACGTATCGTGAAGGACGACGTCTTCACCTCGGTTCATATCGAGGAATTCGAAGTGATGGCCCGCGACACGAAGCTTGGGCCTGAAGACATCACCCGCGACATCCCGAACGTCGGTGAGGAAGCGCTGCGTAACCTCGACGAGGCGGGCATCGTGTACATCGGCGCAGAGGTTGAGCCGGGCGACATCCTGGTCGGCAAGATCACGCCGAAGGGCGAAAGCCCGATGACGCCGGAAGAAAAGCTGCTCCGTGCGATCTTCGGTGAAAAGGCGTCGGACGTGCGCGATACGTCGCTGCGCCTGCCGCCGGGCGTTGCCGGTACGATCGTCGAAGTGCGCGTGTTCAACCGTCACGGCATCGACAAGGACGAGCGCGCGATGGCTATCGAGCGCGAGGAAATCGACCGTCTGGCGAAGGACCGGGAGGACGAACGCGGCATTCTCAACCGCGCGACCTTCAACCGTCTGCGCGAAATGCTGGCAGGGCAGGTCGCCACCGCCACGCCGAAGGGCGTCAAGAAGGGCGAAGCGATCACCGAGGAGCTGCTTGAGCAGGTCGAGCGTCACGAATGGTGGAAGTTCGCGGTGCAGGACGACGCCGTCCAGTCGCACCTCGAAGCCGTCAAGGCGCAGTATGACGAAGCGGTGAAGTCGATCGTCGAGAAGTTCGAGGACCGCGTCGACAAGCTGCAGCGCGGCGACGAGCTGCCCCCGGGCGTGCTGAAGATGGTCAAGGTGTTCGTCGCGGTGAAGCGCAAGCTGCAGCCGGGCGACAAGATGGCCGGACGCCACGGTAACAAGGGTGTCATCTCGCGCATCCTGCCGGTCGAAGACATGCCGTTCCTTGAGGACGGTACGCCGGTCGACATCGTGCTGAACCCGCTGGGTGTGCCTTCGCGTATGAACGTCGGTCAGATCTTCGAAACCCATCTGGGCTGGGCGGCGCGCGGACTTGGTCAGCAGATCAAGACGGCGCTGGAGGATTGGCGCGAAGCCAACCCGAATCCGGAGGCCGCCGCGCCGCCGGAGGCCGTGAAGGAGCGCCTGCTGACCGTCTATGGCGACAAATATGCCGCCGAGATCCAGGCGCGCACGCCGGACCAGATCGTGGAGCTGGCATCGAACCTCGTCACGGGCGTTCCCATGGGTACGCCGGTGTTCGACGGTGCGAAGGAAGCCGACGTTGCCGACATGCTGAAGCTTGCCGGCCTCGACGAAAGCGGCCAGTCGGATCTGTTCGACGGACGCACCGGCGACCGGTTCGACCGCAAGGTGACCGTGGGCATCATCTACATGCTGAAGCTGCACCACCTTGTCGACGACAAGATCCACGCACGTTCGATCGGCCCCTACAGCCTCGTCACCCAGCAGCCGCTGGGCGGTAAGGCGCAGTTCGGCGGCCAGCGCTTCGGGGAAATGGAGGTTTGGGCGCTGCAGGCATATGGCGCTGCCTATACGCTGCAGGAAATGCTGACGGTGAAGTCGGACGACGTGGTCGGACGCACCAAGGTCTACGAGGCGATCGTCAAGGGCGACGACACGTTCGAGGCAGGCATTCCCGAAAGCTTCAACGTCCTTGTCAAGGAAATGCGCTCGCTCGGCCTCAATGTCGAACTGGCGGCCCTTGAAAACATGGACGGTGACGACGATGCGGCCGGTGAACTGCCGGAGGCTGCGGAATAAGGGAGGCGGGGGCGTCGCTTGCGCGGCGCTCCCCTCCGCTTCGCCTAGAAATTTTCACCTCATTTGAGGATTGAGACATGAATGAACTGACCAATTTCGCAAACCCGATCCAGAAGCCGGAAACCTTCGACCAGATCCAGATCGGTCTGGCGAGCCCGGAGCGTATCCGCAGCTGGTCCTTCGGTGAGATCAAGAAGCCGGAAACCATCAACTACCGTACGTTCAAGCCGGAACGCGACGGCCTGTTCTGCGCGCGTATCTTTGGCCCGATCAAGGATTATGAGTGCCTGTGCGGCAAGTACAAGCGCATGAAATACAAGGGCATCGTCTGCGAAAAATGCGGTGTCGAAGTTACCGTTTCGAAGGTCCGCCGTGAGCGTATGGGCCATATCGAACTGGCAGCCCCCGTTGCGCATATCTGGTTCCTGAAATCGCTGCCCAGCCGCATCGGCCTGCTGCTCGACATGCAGCTCAAGCAGCTGGAGCGCGTGCTCTATTTCGAAAACTATATCGTCATCGAACCGGGCCTGACCGCGCTCGACAAATATCAGTTGCTGACCGAAGACGAACTGCTCGAAGCGCAGGACGAATATGGCGAAGACGCCTTCTCCGCCGGCATCGGCGCGGAAGCGGTCAAGCAGATGCTGATCGACCTCGATCTTGAGGGCGAAAAGCAGGCGCTGCTCGAAGAGCTGGCCGTCACCAAGTCGGAACTGAAGCCCAAGAAGATCATCAAGCGGCTGAAGGTCGTCGAAAGCTTTCTGGAATCGGGCAACCGTCCCGAATGGATGATCCTGGAAGTCGTTCCGGTCATTCCGCCGGAACTGCGTCCGCTCGTTCCGCTCGACGGTGGCCGTTTCGCGACGTCGGATCTCAACGATCTCTATCGCCGCGTTATCAACCGTAACAACCGCTTGAAGCGCCTGATGGAGCTGCGCGCGCCGGACATCATCGTCCGCAACGAAAAGCGCATGCTGCAGGAGGCGGTCGACGCCCTGTTCGACAACGGCCGTCGCGGCCGCGTGATCACCGGCGCGAACAAGCGTCCGCTCAAGTCGCTTTCCGACATGCTCAAGGGCAAGCAGGGCCGCTTCCGTCAGAACCTGCTCGGTAAGCGCGTCGACTATTCGGGCCGTTCGGTCATCGTGACCGGCCCGGAACTCAAGCTGCACCAGTGCGGCCTGCCCAAGAAGATGGCGCTCGAACTGTTCAAGCCGTTCATCTACGCCCGTCTCGACGCAAAGGGTCTTTCGATGACCCTGAAGCAGGCGAAGAAGTGGGTTGAGAAGGAACGCAAGGAAGTCTGGGACATCCTTGACGAGGTGATCCGCGAGCATCCGGTTCTGCTGAACCGCGCGCCGACGCTTCACCGCCTTGGCATTCAGGCGTTCGAGCCCGTGCTGATCGAAGGCAAGGCGATCCAGCTTCACCCGCTGGTCTGCTCGGCGTTCAACGCCGACTTCGACGGTGACCAGATGGCCGTGCACGTTCCGCTGAGCCTTGAAGCCCAGCTCGAAGCGCGCGTCCTGATGATGTCCACCAACAACATCCTGTCGCCCGCAAACGGCAAGCCGATCATCGTGCCGTCGCAGGACATGGTGTTGGGTATCTATTATCTTTCGATGGAACGCGGTGGCGAGCCGGGCGAAGGCATGATGCTGGCCGACATGGCGGAGGTGCATCAGGCGCTCTACACCAAGTCGGTGACGCTGCACTCGAAGATCATTGCCCGCGTGCCGCAGACCGACGAGGACGGCAACGAGTATATGAAGCGGTTCGAGACCACTCCGGGCCGTATGCTGATCGGCGAGTGCCTGCCGCAAAGCCACAAGGTGCCGTTCGATATCGTCAACCGCCTTCTCACCAAGAAGGAAATCGGCGACGTCATCGACCAGGTCTATCGTCACACCGGTCAGAAGGACACGGTGCTGTTCGCCGACGCGATCATGGCGCTCGGTTTCCGTCACGCGTTCCAGGCGGGCATCTCGTTCGGCAAGGACGACATGGTCATCCCGGCGTCGAAGGAAAAGAACATCGACGAGACCAAGGCGATGGTTGCCGATTATGAGCAGCAATATCAGGACGGTCTGATCACCCAGCAGGAAAAATACAACAAGGTGATCGACGCCTGGTCGCGTTGCGGTGACGTTGTCGCAAACGCGATGATGGACGAGATCAAGGCGATCAAGAAGCAGGATGACGGGCGTGAAGCGCCGATCAACTCGATCTACATGATGGCCCATTCGGGTGCGCGTGGTTCGCAGGCGCAGATCAAGCAGCTTGCCGGCATGCGCGGCCTGATGGCAAAGCCCTCGGGCGAGATCATCGAAACGCCGATCATCTCGAACTTCAAGGAAGGTCTGACCGTCCTTGAATATTTCAACTCCACCCACGGCGCGCGCAAGGGCCTCGCCGATACGGCGCTCAAGACGGCGAACTCGGGGTACCTGACCCGCCGTCTGGTTGACGTGTCGCAGGACTGCACGATCGTTGAGGTCGATTGCGGCACCGAAAAGGCGCTGGAAATGAAGGCGATCGTTCAGGGCGGCTCGGTCATCGCATCGCTTGGCGAGCGTATTCTGGGTCGTACGACGGCAGAGGATATCGTCGACAGCAAGGACGGCAGCACGCTGGTGGCCGAAGGCACGTTGCTCGACGAGCCGCTGGTCGCGGCAATCGAGGCGATCGGTGTGCAGTCGGTCAAGATCCGCAGCCCGCTGATCTGCGAATCGACGATGGGCGTCTGCGCGAAATGCTATGGCCGCGATCTCGCTCGCGGTACGCCGGTCAACATCGGTGAGGCTGTCGGCGTTATCGCCGCCCAGTCGATCGGTGAGCCGGGCACGCAGCTGACCATGCGGACCTTCCACATCGGCGGCGCGGCGCAGCTCAACGAGCAGTCGAACCTCGAAGCGGTTGCCGACGGCAAGATCGAACTGCGCGACATGCCGACGATCACGGACAGCCGTGGCCGTCGCCTCAGCCTTGCCCGTAACGGCGAACTGGCGATCATCGACGACGAAGGTCGTGAACGCGCGGTCCACCGCATGCCCTATGGTTCGAACATCCTGTTGGCCGATGGCGCGAAGGTGAAGAAGGGCGACCGGATTGCCGAGTGGGATCCGTACACCATGCCGGTGATCACCGAAAAGCCGGGCGTCGTGAAGTATCAGGACCTGATCGACGGTCGTACGCTCGCCGAGCAGACCGACGAGGCGACCGGTATCGCGCAGCGCGTGGTCACCGAATATCGCGCCCCGTCGCGCAGCAAGGAAGACTTGCGTCCGCGCCTCACCCTGCTGGATGACGAAAGCGGCGAAGCCGCCCGTTACATGCTGGCCGTGGGTGCGACGCTGTCGGTCGAGGACGGTCAGCAGGTGCAGGCCGGTGACGTGCTGGCTCGTGTCAGCCGCGAAGCCGCCAAGACCCGCGACATCACCGGTGGTCTGCCGCGCGTTGCCGAACTGTTCGAAGCGCGCAAGCCGAAGGACAATGCGATCATCGCGAAGGTCTCTGGCCGCGTTCAGTTCCTCAAGGACTACAAGGCCAAGAGGAAGATCGCGATCCAGCCCGAGGATGATGGCGAGGCGGTTGAATATCTGATCCCCAAATCCAAGGTGATCGATGTTCAGGAAGGCGACTATGTGAAGCGCGGCGACAACCTGATCGGTGGTTCGCCTGACCCGCACGACATTCTGGAAGTGCTCGGAATCGAGCCGCTGGCCGAATATCTGGTCAGCGAAATTCAGGAAGTCTATCGCTTGCAGGGTGTTAAGATCAACGACAAGCACATCGAGGTGATCGTTCGCCAGATGCTGCAAAAGGTCGAGATCACCGAGGGTGGCGACACCACGTTGCTCGCGGGCGAACAGGTCGACGCCGAAGAGATGCATGAGATCAACTCCAAGCTTGAGCCGGGGCAGCAGCCCGCGGAAGGCAAGCCGGTGTTGCTCGGCATCACCAAGGCGAGCCTGCAAACGCGCAGCTTCATCTCGGCGGCATCGTTCCAGGAGACCACCCGCGTCCTCACCGAGGCAGCGGTTCAGGGCAAGAAGGACACGCTGATCGGTCTGAAGGAAAATGTCATCGTCGGCCGCCTCATCCCGGCGGGTACGGGCGCGGGCATGAACCGCATGCGCATCGCGGCATCGTCGCGCGACGCGGCGCTTCGCGCTTCGCTCCGCAGTCTGGAGGCGCACCTCGTTGCGCCTGAGACCGCCGCCGAAGAGCATGAGTATGAGCTGAAGCAGGGTCCGGAAGCCGCCATCGGCGACGATCCGCTCGGCAAGGTTCAGGGTGAGGACTTCACCACCGAAGACATGAACTGATCAGATGTGGGCGGGGTCTGACCTCGCTCGCAACGATAGAGAGAGCCCGCCCGGAGACAGGATCTACGGGCGGGCTTCTTTTATGGCGCCGCGCGGGCTTCGGGGGTAGGACAGCGTAATGCGGATTGCGGCCCTCTCCATCTATCCTGTCAAAAGCCTGGGGCCGGTCGCGCTGCAATCTTCGGCGGTGGAGCCGCGCGGCTTGACGGGCGACCGCCGCTGGATGATCGTGGATGACAGCGGGCGCTTCGTGACGCGCCGCGAAGTCCCGGCATTGGCGCGGATAGCCATGAGCATGGTCGAAGGCGGCTATCGCCTGACCGCGCCGGAAGGGGACGCGACGCTGCCTGTCGCCGTGCAGGGGGAAGATATCACGCCCGTGACGGTCTGGCGCGACACTGTCGCCGCGCTTGTCGTCGATAATGAGGCGAGCCGCCTTATTTCCGAAGTGGCCGGGAGAAAGCTACGTTTGGCCTATATGCCGGACCGGTCGATCAGACCCGTCGACCCGGGCTATGCGACTGCAGATGAGATAGTGAGCTTTGCCGATGGCTTTCCGATATTGGTCACGCGGACCGCTTCGCTCGATGCGCTGAACGCCGCGCTGGAGAAACCCGTGACGATGGCGCGGTTCCGCGCGAACATCGTGCTGGACGGTAGCGGTGACGCATGGGCCGAGGAGGATTGGGCCACGCTGACCGCCGGAACCGTGCCGCTCCGCCTCACAAAACCTTGCGCGCGCTGTATCGTGGTTACGCAAAACCCCGAAACGGGTGAGCGCGAAGAGGGAAATGCGGTCACATCGACCCTGCGCAGGCTCGGAAAATTCAATGCCGAAGGCGTGCTCTTCGGAATGAATGCCATCGCGCAAGGTGAAGGGCGGATCGCAGTGGGAGACAGGGTCGCATCGGGCGGTGCCAACAGCCGTTGAGGCGCACCTTAATTGCAGCTTTCCGGTTGCTCTATATCGGCTGCATCAACCAGCGCTATGCCGCCAATGAGCGCAAGGCTCATAAGCGCGCAGAAGCCGGCCAAAATCAGGTTCGTTTTTTGTCTCCGGCCCCAAAATTGATACGCCAATATGAGTAAAAAGGGCGGAAGCATCAACGCCGCCACGGCCGCGGCAAATCCCTGCTGGCAACTCGATGACAGTCTCATCATTGGATCGCCGGTGTAATCATCATAGGTGGAAATACACCACAGGATTACGAGCAGACTGAGCGCGCTCCACCCAATGAGGCAGCTATATCCGATGATTCGGGACGTCTTCTGAACAAAAAAGGGCGGTTGATAGCCACGACGCTCGGGCCGCTCTTCCGCCATCAGCTCAGCCGCATTGCGCGCGGTGCAACAGCTTTTGGTCCGCCAGCACGAGCGCCATCATCGCCTCGACCACCGGCACGCCCCTGATGCCGACGCACGGGTCATGCCGTCCCTTGGTGACGATCTCACTCGCATCGCCGTCGCGTGTGATCGTTTCCACCGGCGTCAGGATGGAGCTGGTCGGCTTGAAGGCGACGCGCACGCGAACCGGTTGGCCGGTCGAGATACCGCCTGCGATCCCGCCCGCATGATTGGCCAGGAATTCGGGCGCTCCCCCCTTGCCGGGGCGCATCGCATCGGCATTTTCTTCACCGCGCAGGGTCGCCGCCGCAAACCCGTCGCCGATCTCCACGCCCTTCACCGCGTTGATCGACATCATCGCGCTGGCGATTTCGGAATCGAGCTTTTTGTAGAGCGGCGCGCCCCATCCGGCGGGCACGCCCGTTGCCACGCATTCGACGACTGCGCCGAGCGATGAGCCGTCCTTGCGCGCGCCATCGACTAGCGCCTCCCAGCGCGCAGCAGCCGCCTTGTCCGGGCAGAAGAAGGGGTTGTTGCCGATCTCGCCTGCGTCGAAGCTGGCGGGGTCTATCGTATCGCCGCCGATCGCGCTGACATAGCCGAGGATCGTGACTTCGGGGATGACGAGACGCGCCACCGCGCCCGCCGCCACGCGCGATGCGGTTTCGCGGGCGCTGGAGCGTCCACCGCCGCGATAGTCGCGAAAGCCATATTTGGCGTCATAGGCATAGTCGGCATGGCCGGGGCGGTAGGATTTGGCGACCTCGCTATAATCCTTCGACCGTTGATCGACATTCTCGATCATCAGGCTGATCGGCGTACCGGTGGTCTTGCCGTCGAACACGCCGGACAGGATGCGAACCTGATCGGGTTCCTGCCGCTGCGTCGTGAATTTGGATGTGCCCGGGCGGCGCTTTTCGAGCCAGGGCTGAATGTCGCCTTCTGACAGCGTCAATCCGGGCGGGCACCCGTCGACCATAGCGCCAATGGCCGGACCATGGCTCTCCCCCCAAGTGGAGAAACGGAAGATATGGCCGAAACTGTTGAAGCTCACTCTGCTTTGTCCAGCGCGATGTCGGGTGCGTCCTCGGCCTTCATGCCGACGACATTATAGCCCGCATCGACATGGTGGATTTCGCCGGTGACACCCGATGCCAGATCGGACAGCAGGTAGAGACCCGCGCCGCCGACATCCTCGATGGTGACGTTGCGGCGCAGCGGCGAGTTCAGCTCGTTCCATTTGAGGATATAGCGGAAATCGCCGATGCCCGATGCCGCGAGCGTCTTGATCGGCCCGGCCGATATGCCGTTGACGCGGATATTTTCCGGCCCCAGATCGGCGGCGAGATATTTGACGCTGGTTTCCAGCGCCGACTTGGCGACGCCCATCACATTATAATGGGGAATCACCTTTTCCGCGCCATAATAGGTCAGCGTGACAAGCGATCCGCCGTCCGGCATCAATGCGCGCACGCGCTTCGCCACCGCCACGAAGCTGTAGGCGGACACGTTCATCGTCATCAGGAAGTTGTCGAGGCTGGTATCGACATATTTGCCGCGCAGCTCATTCTTGTCGGAAAAGCCGATGGCGTGCAGCACGAAGTCAAGCTGGCCCCATTTCGACGCGATCGTGTCAAACGCCGCGTCCAGATTGGCCATGTCCATCACGTCGCAGGGGATCAGGAAATCCGAACCGACCTCTGCGGCCAGCGGGCGTACGCGCTTTTCGAGCGCTTCACCCTGATAGGAGAACGCCATTTCCGCGCCCTGCGCATGCAGCGCCTTGGCAATGCCCCATGCCAGGGACTTGTCGTTGGCCAGACCCATGATGAGGCCCTTTTTCCCCGCCATCAAACCCGTCATTTGCCCACAACCCCTTCATTCGTTTCAACATCTTTGGCGTCATCCTGCGGAAATTCCGCCAGCGCCGCATTCAATTCCGCGCCAATTACCACGCCCAGCCCAACGAGAAAGAAAAAAATCAACGTTATCATCACGCCTGCAAGACTGCCGTATGTCAGGTCATAGGTGGACAGGTGGGACAAGACCACAGGCAACAGCATCAATGTGCCGTACCACCAGAGCGTCGTCAAAATCGGCCCGGGCCATTTCGGGAATTCGGGCGCCCGGTACCGCTTGGGCGTCAATGTGTAGAACAGCGCGTAGAGCGCGAAGGTCAGCACGACGAACGGCACGATCTTGGTCGCATTGACGAAACCGATGGTGTCGTCGGCGAATGGCAGCACGCGCTGGAGAAACTGGTCCGCGCCGGTCAACGCCACTTGCGCCGAAAAGGCCGCCATCACCGCAAACACGCTGACGACGACGATGCCGATCGATCGCAACCGGTGTTGCCAGAATGGCGTGCCGCTATGCGTGCCATAGGCCCGGCGTAGTATGTCGCGGATCGTTTCGATGAGGCTGGCTGTGGTCCACAGTGCGACCAGCACGCCCAGCCAGACGATGCCGGAGCCTGTTCTGGCGCTCAGCACGCTCTCGATAGGGCCTCGCAACGCGTTGGCGACGCTGGGCGGCACCGTATAGAGAAACGCATTGACCGCCGCGATTCCGTCGTCGGTTCGCCCGAGCACGCTGGCGATGGATGCAGCGACGATGAAGAAGGGAAACAGCGCGAGCAACGAGAGATAGGCGAGGTTGCCCGCATGGATGAAGCCGTCATTATAGACACCGACGCCGACTCGCTTGGCGACTTCCCAACTGAACGCTCCGGTGCGCAGATGGCCGTCCCGGTCGCGCCACGGAGCGCGTTTCAGACGAAACCCATATCGCCTGCGCCGCGCTTCGGGGGATTGGGGCGAGCTTTCCTGCATTTACCTTTCCAACGGCTGCTATGCCGTCGCAACATGTAAGGACGGTTTTAGCCGCCGATGGTTCCGCGCGTATTGCGCGTATCCTGCCATCCTGCAACGAAGGCGCGCAGCTCCGCATCGTCCGCGGGAATATCGATCATCACCGTGACGAGCAGATCTCCGCGCCCGCCCGATTTGGTCGAAAAACCCTTGCCTTTGAGGCGCAACGTCTTGCCCGATGAGCTTCCGGCCGGAATGGTGATCATTACCGCACCGTCGACGGTCGGCACTTTCACCTTGTCGCCTTCCACCGCCTCTTTCAGCGTGATCGGAAGGTCGAGGCGAATATCGTCGCCATCGCGCCGGAAAAAGGCGTGGTCGCGGATTTCGATCGTGATGATCGCGTCGCCGTTGCCACCGGGCGCGGCCTGGCCCTTCCCCGCAAGGCGCATCTGCGTTCCCTGCTCGACACCGGCGGGCAGCTTTACATCGATGGTCTTACCGTCCTGCAGCGTGATGCGCTGGGAGGCGCGTGTCGCGGCATCGACGAAATCGACGGCCAGCCGGTACTGAACGTTCGCGCCGCGCGGCGCGCGTCCGCGCCCGAAGCCCGCAAAGCCGCCTGCGCTTCCCGCACCTGCGCCTGCCTGTCTGCCGCCGCCGAACAGACCTTCGAAAATATCGCCGAAGTCGCCACCGCTTGAAAATTCAAACCCTTCCGGTCCGCTCGCGCCGCCGCTGCCATAGGCTGAGTAGGCGTTGGCATTGCCGCCACGCCCGCCAAAGCCGAAGGGGGCGGTCGGGTTGCCGTCGCCGTCTATCTCGCCACGGTCGAACTGGGCGCGCTTGTCCTTGTCCGACAGAAGGTCATAGGCGTTGGTCGCCTGCGAAAAGCGTTCGGCGGCCTTCGGGTTGTCCTTGTTGCGGTCGGGGTGCAGCTCCTTGGCGAGCTTGCGATAGGCAGACTTGATGTCGCTCTCGCTCGCGCTGCGTGAGACGCCCAATATGCTGTACGGGTCTGCCATTCCTGCCTGATACCATATTCCGTTCGCGGTTCGCATACCATGTGGCGCAGACACCGGCGCGCTTCAAGGAAAGAGTGCAAGGAAAAGTAGCTGGTCCTCGACAGGATCGGTGCCCCGCAGTAGGAGAAAATGATGATGCAAGACCCCTTTTCCTGGTTCGACCTCTGGTATGGCGAGGCGCGGCAGAGCGAGATCAACGACAGCAATGCGATGGCGCTGGCGACCGCGGATGCGCAAGGGCGGCCATCGGTCCGCATGGTCCTGCTGAAAGGGCATGGGCCGGACGGCTTTGTTTTCTACACGAATTTTGAGGGGCGCAAGGCAGCCGACCTGCTCACCAACAGCCATGCCGCGTTGCTGTTCCACTGGAAATCGCTGCGTCGGCAGATACGAATTGAAGGCGCGGTCGACAGGGTCGATGACGCCACCGCCGATGCCTATTTCGCGACGCGCAGCCGCGACAGTCAGCTGGGCGCATGGGCGTCGGACCAGTCCCGCCCGCTCGAAAGCCGCGACGTTTTCATGGCGCGGTATGAAGCGATGGCGCAGCAGTTCGAAGGGCAGGATGTGCCCCGCCCGCCGCACTGGTCAGGGTTCCGGCTGGTGCCCGAACACATCGAATTCTGGCAGGACCGTGAACATCGGCTGCATGAACGCTGGCTGTTCACGCGCAATGCTTCGGGCGGATGGGACAGCGGGATGCTCTATCCATGAGCAACGCGCGCCAAAGCCCTGAACAGCGTGGGCGGCTGACGCAGCGGGCCGCACTGGCCAGCGTGGCAGTTGCCAGTATCTTGTTGATTCTGAAGGCCTATGCTGTGTCGAGCACCGGGTCGGTCGCGGTTCTGGGTTCGCTCGCCGATACCAGCCTCGATCTGGTCGCTAGCCTCGTCACGCTGATGGGCGTGCGCTGGGCGGCGATGCCTGCGGACCACGATCATCGCTTCGGCCATGGCAAGGCGGAGGCCCTGTCGGCACTGTTTCAGGTCGTGCTGATTACCATCGCGGCGCTTGGGCTTGGATGGGAATCGATCCACCGGCTGGGCAGCACGCACGAAACGCAGGCGCCGGAGGCCGGGATCGGTGTGTCGATCATCGCGATCATCCTCAGCCTTGCGCTCGTACTCTATCAAAAGCGCGTGATTGCCCGCACCGGCAGCCTAGCCATCGGAACCGACCATATCCACTACCAGTCGGATCTTTTCCTGAACCTGTCCGTCATCGTTGCGGTGGTGCTGGACCAGTATTTCGGAGTCGGCGGAGCGGATGCGACCTTTGGCATCGGTATCGCGGTCTGGCTCGCGTGGAGCGCATGGTCATCGGCGTCGGACGCGGTCGACAATCTGATGGACAAGGAATGGTCGCTGGAGGATCGCCAGCATTTTCTCGACATCGCGTCGCGCCATCCCCAATTGTGCGGCATTCACGATATGCGCACGCGGTCGAGCGGTACGCATCGCTTTGTGCAATTTCACGCGTCGGTCGATCCCGAAATGACCGTGAAGCAGGCGCATATTGTTATGGACGAGATCGAGGACGCGCTGATGAAGGAATTTCCCGGCGTGGAAATCCTGATCCATCCGGACCCGGAAGGGCATGTGGAGGGCGGGCGCGATCCGCTGCGGGGCGAAGATGCCCAGACGCTGTTGGCTGAGGAAATGTCGGACGACCTCAAGAGTTAGGGAAGCGCTCCACGAGATCGGCGAGCGCATCGCGCAGAGCGCCGCGCTGCTCCTGGGTCGAAATGCCCATGCGGACCACCACAAGCTGCCGCGACGGGTCGACCAGCAGATATTGGCCATGGTGGCCGACCGCGCCGAACAGGCGTCGTGATGCGCGGCCGGGAAACAACGAACTTTCCGCGCCTTCGCGGTTGAGCCAGACATGTCCGCCATAGGCCGGGTTCTGCGCGCTCGGGCTGGTCATGAACGATACCCAGCGCGCGGACAGCACCTGATGGCCGTTGACGCGCCCCTGATGCCGCAAAAACTCGCCAAAGCGGGCATAATCCCGCGCGGTCATGTGCAGCATCGCGCCGCCGATCATCGTGCCGTGCGCGTCGAATTCCGGGGTCAGGCTTTCGAGCCCGACCGGCTTCATCAGCCGTCCACGGATGAATTCCATCATCGCATCGCGTCGCGCGTCCGGGCGCTCGCTGTCGGTCAGCATGCGGGTCATCAGGTCGCACAGGATCATCGTGTCGGCGGTTGAATAGAGGAAATGGCTGCCGGGCGGACGTGCCACCGGCTTGGCTTCGGCAAAGGCGGCCATATCCTGAGCGCCCCCGTGTTCACCGCTCAGGAACAGCATGCGCACAGTATCGCTCGAATATAGCGGCTCGCCGCCCTCGCGATGGTCGAGGCCGGAGGTCATCTGCAAAAGGTTGCGCAGCGTTATCGTGCCGCGCGGGTCGCCCGGCTGGCTCCATGCATGGACCGGCACCGGGCTGTCGAGCGCCAGCCGCCCGTCCGACACCATCAGCCCCACCAGAGCCGCTGTGATCGTCTTGCCGATGGAACGGGAGAGCAATTTGGTGTCCGGCGCAATCTCCGCGCCATATCGCTCTGCGACGACCTTGCCGGCATGCATCACGATCAGCGCCTGCGTCGTTCCCATCGCGTCATCATCGAAAATCGGTTCGATGGCCGTTGCCAGCGCGGAGGCGGAAACGCCGCTCGACTTTTCCAGCCGCTCATATTGGGCGACCGGTGCCGATTGCGCGGTGAGCGCAGGGCCGATCAGCCCCATGATGAGCAGGGCGGCGCTTGCACGCAGAAGTCTTTTGCTGTTCATGGCGCTTGTCATAGCGGGGGATGTATCATGCGAACAGAAAAAGGGCAGGGATGGATCGCCAAAGCGTATTAAAATGGGGAGCGGTGGCGCTGGTCGTCGCGCTGGTGGCGCTCACTGTCTGGAAATGGTCGGAATGGCGCGCCGCCGCCCATGCCGGGTCGGCCTATGCGGCACGGCTCACCTGTTCGTGCCGCTATGTCGAGGGGCGCAGCGCCGGCAGCTGCGCGCGCGATATCGAGGAGGACGCCGGGTTCGTCTCGATATCGGAAGCCCCCGAAGAGAAACGGGTAGACGCCAGCATTCCCATGCTGGGCAGCGCATCCGCCCAATTCAAGCCAGGCTTTGGCTGTCTGATGTTGCCGCAATAGGGGACTGGTCTGCGCTCACCGTGCTGTCGATCCAGCCGCCGCCCAGCACCCGGTCTCCATCATACAGCACGGCGGCCTGCCCGGGCGCGACGCCATATTCGGGCGCGTCGAACAGCAGGCGATTGTCCTCCAGCCGTGCGGCGACCGGTTTCGCCAGCGAACGCACCTTCGCGCGCAGCGGCCCTGAAAAATCTCCGCCAAGCCAGTTGATGTCGGACAGAATGGCTTCGCTGACGGCCAGTGCGGATTTCGGTCCGACGATGATGCGTCGCTGTTCGGCATCGAGCCGCACGACATAGAGCGGTTCTGCAAGGCCACCGATTTCAAGGCCGCGTCGCTGCCCGACGGTATAATGGATAAGCCCCTTGTGACGACCCAGCACTTGCCCGTCGATATGGACGATATCGCCGCTTTCGTCGGCATCGGGCCGCAGCTTACGGACAATGGCGGCATAATCGCCTTCGGGTACGAAGCAGATATCCTGACTGTCGGGTTTCAGCGCTACCGATAGGCCCAGCTCGGCCGCGATTTCACGAACCCGGCCCTTGGGCAGGTTGCCCAGCGGAAAGCGCAGATAGTTGAGCTGGTCCTGCGTCGTTGCAAACAGGAAATAGCTCTGGTCGCGCGCTGGGTCGGCGGCGCGATGCAATTGCGCCCCGCCGTCCTGCCCGATGACCCGCCGCACATAATGACCGGTGGCGAGGCAATCGGCACCCAGTTCGCGCGCCAGCGAAAACAGATCGGTGAACTTCACGCCCATATTGCATTTGACGCACGGGATCGGTGTGCGCCCCGCCATATATTCGTTGGCGAAATCCTCGATCACCGAGTCGCGAAAGCGGCTTTCATAATCGAATACATAATGGGCGATGCCCATCCGGTCCGCGACCGCGCGCGCGTCCCGGATATCCTGTCCGGCGCAGCAGCTTCCCGTCCTGCCGACCGCCGCGCCATGGTCATAAAGCTGCAATGTGACGCCGATCACCTCTGCGCCGGTGCGGGTGGCAAGCGCCGCCACCACGCTCGAATCGACGCCGCCGGACATGGCGACGACGATTTTCGATGCGTTCGCGGGCGCTGCGAGCTGAAAATCGGCGAGATCGATATCACTTGTCATGGGCACGCATATAGAAACCGGAACGCTCCATCGCACCCTATAATTGAAGCAATCGCTGCGCCGGTTCGATTGGTGGGTTTGCGTATAACCGCGTTAGGGAAAGCTAACAGCGCGTAACCAGCCGATTTACCGAGCCTTATCCATTTTGGACTAGGGTGCTGAACATGGATTTGAGTTTCACCTTGAACCCGCGGGAAACCCGCCGCGCCCGTAAATGGGTCGCGTCGCTCGCGGATATCAGGGCATCGGCGGCTGAGCGGCGCATAACCGCCGCCCAGCGTGTCGAGGCTTCACTGCCGGGGGGGCAGGAAAAGAAGGGGGACTGGGTCCATGCTCTGGCGTGCACATTAACGCCCAGAGGTGACGGTTGGGTCGATGCCGTCGCCTTGAGCGGAAGTTTCAATCCGCGGGTCGCACGCCAATTGATGGTGGGGAAAACAGAGTGAAGATGGCGTTAACCGTCGCGATTTAGCCGATGTTCAAGGCTGAGCTGCATAAGGACGTCATTGAGAAAAAATCGGGCCCCGAGCCGTTAATTTGAGGTAAGAATGATAGAGAACCAGAAAATTCGTCCAGCTCAGGTGGTCGGTCCCCTCGGGGAGCCCTTGACCCTGGATTCGCTTCCGTCTCCCAAGACGACGCGCTGGGTGGTTCGCCGCAAGGCCGAGGTGGTAGCCGCAGTCAATGGCGGTCTGCTGTCCGTTGACGAGGCATGCGAGCGCTATTCTCTTACCCTTGAGGAATTCGCCGGATGGCAGCGCGCCGTGGACCGCTCGGGAATGCCCGGCCTGCGCGTCACCCGCATTCAGCATTACAAGTCTCTCTACGAGCGTCAGCAGCGATATTAAGCCGGATTTCCGGCACTTTCCGGGTGCCGGCTCCCACATGTTGTGCGACGACTGGCCGTCTGCTCCCATGAGCAGCCGGCCATTTTTTTGTACGCGCTCAAAACCGGACCAAGGAACTCTCTCCATTCTTGCGGGTTATTTTCGGCAAGATCACTTTCTTGGCGAAAGCTGATCGCAAGAGAGGAGGACACACATGGGACTGATAGTTTGGCTTATCGTAGGTGGCGTCATCGGCTGGCTGGCCAGCCTTGTGATGCGTACCGATGCGCAGCAGGGAATTTTGCTTAACATTGTCGTCGGAATCATCGGCGCTTTCATTGGCGGGCTGCTGATTGCCGGCGGATCGATCAACAGCGGTATCAGCGTGACGAGCTTTGTCGTGTCGCTGGTTGGCGCGATCATCTTGCTCGCCATCGTGAACCTCGTACGCCGAGGTTCAGTGCGCTAAAGCGTACCGCAACGAGGATGAAAGGGCTCGCTCAGGCGGGCCCTTTTTTTGTGCCAACGTCATCGAGATGTCTGTCCAGATTGGACAAAATAGACGGAATTATGCCAAAAATGACCCCGACGCGCCTCTCAGCAGGCCGTTCAGACTTGATTTAGTAACAAACCGCATCCATGTTGCCGCTGGCTGGTCGCCTTTGTCGGGCAAAGCGATGACAGCCGCCACGCATATAGATATAGAGGGGCGTCACTGCGGATGTTGTAATCCGCTGGGGAAGGCTGACATGAATTTTGAAACCGGTTTTGTTGGCGATCGCCTGAATCCTGAAGACGGTCAAATTGCGCGTCGGCGCAAATTGATCGTGATCGCAGCGGCCGGGCTTGTCGCCCTGATTGCGATTTTCATGCTTCTGCACGGTGGTGGAGACGACGGGAAGGCTATCGGGGAAGGTGCCAGTGTCCCCCATGTCACTGTTGTTCGCCCTGGAAGCAGCTCCGTTTCCGTACTGGTCAACGCAACCGGCACGCTGGCCGCGCGCCGCGAGATGCCGGTCGGTGCCGTGGGCGAAGGCGGCCAGGTGACACGGGTTCTGGTTGAGCCGGGCGCCTGGGTGAAGGCTGGTCAGGTGCTGGCGCAGGTTGAGCGTTCGGTTCAGTCGCAACAACGCGAATCGCTTGTCGCGCAGCTTCAGGTTGCCAAGGCCGACGCGCGTCTGGCGCAAAATGACCTTGACCGCGCACAGGCTCTTGTCTCGCGCGGGTTCATCAGCAAGGCTGACCTGGATCGCAAGACAGCGACGCGCGATGCGGCTAACGCGCGCGTGAATGTGGCTGAGGCGCAGCTGAAAGAGCAGCAAGCCAGAATTGGCCGGCTGGATATTCGCGCGCCTGCTTCGGGACTCGTGCTGACGCGCGACGTCGAACCGGGCCAGGTGATTGGGGCCGGTAGCGGTGTACTCTTTCGCATGGCGAAAGGCGGTGAGATGGAGATGTTGGCGAAAGTCAGTGAAGCCGATCTCGCGAGGCTGTCCGTCGGCGTCCCCGCGCAAGTGACGCCCGTTGGCGGCGCCACCAGTCATACAGGGCAGGTCTGGCAGATTTCGCCGGTCATCGATCCGCAGTCGCGCCAGGGGATGGTTCGCATCGCGCTGCCGTACCAGCGGGATCTGCGGCCCGGCGGCTTTGCATCGGCAAGCATCACAAGCGGGACGTCGCAATCGCCGGTTCTGCCTGAATCCGCCCTGCAAAATGATCCGCAGGGAAGCTATGTGTTCATTGTCGGCAAGGACAATGTCGTCGAGCGCCGCAACGTTACAATCGGGCAGGTATCGGTGAAAGGCGTGTCGATCGTGGAAGGCCTGACCGGTAAGGAGCAGGTCGTCACATTGGCCGGCGGGTTCCTCCATCCGGGCCAGAAGGTGCAACCGGAGCTGGAAAAGCCGGGTTCGGGCGCTGCGCCGGCCAAGTGACCGTGACGCGTTGCCGTCTGTGCGGTTTCGATAAAGGCATGACGAGATGAATTTCCGCAATATTTCCAGCTGGTCGATCCGCAACCCGGTATTGCCACTCGTGTTGTTTGCTGGCTTGTTGCTGGCCGGGCTGGTGTCCTTCATGCGAATGGACATCAATAATAACCCGGATGTCAGCTTCCCTGCCGTTCGCGTCGAGGTTGCCCAGCCAAGCGCCGCGCCGTCTGAACTGGAAACACAGGTCACCCAGCGGGTTGAGGCTGCGATCCGCGGTATCAATGGCGTGGACGAAATCATTTCCTATGCGCGTGAGGGCAGCAGCTTCACGATGGTGCAGTTCGAAATCGGCACGCCCGTCGATCGTGCCGTGAACGATGTTCGCAACGCTGTGTCCCAGATACGCAGCGACCTGCCCGAGGGCATTTTGGAACCGCAAGTCACGCGCGTCGATATCGATGGTGGACCCATCGCCTATTTAAGTGTCCAGGCGACCGACATGACGCTGGAGCAGCTGTCCTGGTTTGTCGACAACACCGTGGCGAAAAGGCTGCTGGGGGTTGAAGGGATGGCTGCGGTCAGCCGCGATGGCGGCGTCGACCGGGAAATTCGGGTCATCCTGAAAAATGATCGGCTCCAGGCGCTGGGCATCACGGCTGCGCAAATCAATCAGCAGTTGCGGCAGGTCAACATCAATACGGCGGGCGGTCGCACCGAAATCGCGGGCGCGGAGCAATCCGTTCGTGTGCTGGGTAATGCTCAGACGGCCTACGCGCTCGGGCAAAGCCAGATCCAGCTGTCTGGTGGACGGTCCGTGCGTTTGGACGAGATCGGCGAGGTGCGCGACATGTATGCCGAGCAGCGGTCGGTGGCGCTGATGAACGGGCGCCAGGTGACCAGCATCTCGCTGGAAAAATCGAAGGGCGCGTCTGACGTTACCGTATATGACGCGGCGAGAAAGGAGCTGGAGGCTATTGCGAAGGAGAACCCAAGGGTTCAATTCAAGGAGCTTTTCTCCAGCGTTGAGTATACGCGCGGCCAATATCATTCAGCGATGACCGCGATGGTCGAAGGCGCGATCCTGGCGGTAATCGTCGTCTATCTGTTTCTGCGTGACTGGCGGGCGACCGTCATCTCGGCGCTTGCCATTCCCTTGTCGGCCATCCCCGCCTTCTGGTTCATGGACATGATGGGCTTCACGCTGAACGGGCTTTCCCTGCTGGCGCTCAGTCTGGTGGCAGGTGTGCTCGTCGACGATGCGATTGTCGAAATCGAAAATATCGTGCGGCATATGCGCATGGGCAAATCGGCGTATCAGGCCTCGATCGATGCGGCGGACGAGATCGGGCTCGCCGTCGTTGCCACCACGATGTCCATCGTTGCCGTGTTCCTGCCTGTGGCATTGATGCCGGGCGTGTCCGGGCAGTTCTTCATCCAGTTCGGCATGACGGTCGTGGTTGCAGTGCTCCTGAGCCTGGCGGTGGCGCGCATGATTACGCCAATGGTCGCGGCCTATTTCCTGGAGGCGCACGGCGAAGCCTCTCACGGGGAAGGCTGGCTGATGGACCACTATATGGCTACGCTGAAATGGTCGCTCGAACATCGCTGGAAAGTGGTGCTGCTGGGTGGTGGCAGCGCGTTAGCTGCGACGATTCTGGCGTTCGTGACCTTGCCCGTCACGTTCCAGCCGACGATGAACACCGACTATAGTCAGGTGAAGGTCGAGATGGTGCCTGGCACGACTTTGGAGCAGTCACGCAAAGTCACGCAGCAGGTGGTGGATGTCCTGATGAAGGATGAGAAGGTTGTGGACACCGCCTTCGCCGATGTCGAGCCCGTCAAATCCGATATCTATTTGACGTTGAAAAGGGATCGTCCGATCAGCAGCGTGGATTGGGAGCGGCGCACTGCTCCGAAATTGCTGCAAATCGCCGATGCTCGGGTGAGCTTCCAGTCGCAGTCCGGCGTCGGCGGCGCGAGTAGCGGGCGCGACCTTACCATCATGCTTGGCGGTGACGATTCGGCGTTGCTGGAAAAGACCGCGAACGAGCTTGTCGCGCAAATGTCCGAAATTCCCGAGATCAGGGCACCGCGCGTCAATGGCGATATCAAACGTCCAGAGATCATAATCAAACCTCGCTTCGATCTCGCCGCGGACCTTGGCGTTACGACGGTGGCGTTGAGTCAGGCAGTGCGCATCGCCACTCTGGGCGACATCGACCAAAATAGCGCAAAATTCTCATTGTCCGATCGGCAGATTCCCATCCGCGTCTCCATCGACGAGAATGAACGCAAGGATATCTCGACGATTGAGAATATGGCGGTTCCGATCGCCAGCGGCGGCTCGGTTCCCCTGAAACTGGTTGCGGATATCAGCTTCGGCGCGGGGCCGACGGAGATACGCCGCTACAATCAGGTGAGGCGGGTCGTCATCGGTGCCGATCTGGCACCCGACGTTGTAACCAGCCAAGCGATGAAGAAAATCGAGGCCCTGCCTGCATATAGCAATCTGCCGACCGGCGTTCGCAAGATCAATGTGGGCGAAGCCAAGGTGCAAAAGGAGCTCTTCACCAATTTCGCCATCGCCGTGATTTCGGGCATATTGCTGGTGTTGGCGGTGCTGGTGCTGCTGTACAAGCGCGTCATACCGCCATTCGTCAACCTGGGCTCGCTGGCGCTCGCGCCCTTGGGCGGCGCGCTGGCTCTGCATCTTACCGGCAACCCCATTTCAATGCCGGTGCTGATCGGCGTGCTGATGCTGCTCGGCATCGTGGGAAAGAACTCGATTCTGCTGATCGATTTCGCACTGGAGGAAATGGCCAAGGGCGTTTCCATCTATGACGCGGTTATCGATGCGGGCCACAAGCGGGCGCAGCCGATTGTCATGACCACGGTGGCGATGGTCGCGGGCATGGTGCCGACGGCGCTGTCGCTGTCGGGCGATGCGGCATGGCGCGCCCCGATGGGCATAACAGTGATCGGTGGCCTCATTCTTTCGACGATGCTGACATTGCTGATCGTCCCCGCATCGTTCAGCCTCGCCATCGAGATCGAACAGTGGGTTGCGCCACGCCTGCGCAAGCGCCTGCTGACCTATGACCCCGACGATCCGCGTCACGCACCCCCGCCGCAGCCAGCGGAGTAGCACTATATCGATGAGACCCAGTCGTTGCTTGCAACGCTTGGCGTCATCGGCTGTTATTAGGCTGTGACCGGAATTTCATCGACAATAACCGAGGCAGATCGCCCCGACCGGCGCATGCATGCCGTCGCGACTGGGTTGCTGTTGGCGATGGCGGCGCTGTTTGTCGCCGCGCGTTGGCTGGCGGACGTGCATCCCGCCGCCGGGTTTGTACAGGCCTTTGCCGAGGCGGCGATGGTCGGTGGTCTCGCGGACTGGTTTGCGGTCACAGCGCTGTTCCGGCATCCGTTGCGCCTGCCCATCCCGCACACGGCGATCATCCCGAAGAACAAGGACAGGATCGGCGAGGCGCTCGCTACCTTCCTGCGCAGCAACTTCCTCGTACCCCATGTCGTCGCCCGGCGCATGAAGCGACTTGATGTCGCGGGTGCGGCCGGGCGTTTTCTGGCGCATCCCGGCGAAGGTCTCGCCGGGCGCTTGCGGCAGGGCGCATCGCGGCTCGCCGCCGATCTGTTGGAGGCGATGGATGAGGAGCGCTTGGGCGGTATGGCCAAGACAGCGCTGAAACAGCGGCTGTCCGCGCTCAATCTCGCGCCGTTGCTGGGGCAGGCGCTGGAGGCGGCCATGCGCGAAGGCCGGCACGAGCCGGTGATCGACAATGGCATTCGCTGGGCGGCGCACATGCTGGACGCACAGGCCGACATGATCCGGGACATGGTGCATCAGCGCGCGGGCAAGATAATGCGCTGGACCGGCCTTGATGAGACGCTGGCCAATGCGATCCTGGACGGCCTGCTCAAGCTGTTGATGGAGATGGAAGCAGACCCGCAGCACCCTGTGCGGCAGCGCGCGCTCGAAGGGATGGAGCGACTCGCCTGGCGGTTGCAGAACGAACCGGAAATGCAGGCGAAGGTCGCGCGCATCCGCGATGAAATCGTCGCCAACCCGGCGATGCAGCGCTGGATCGACGGACTGTGGGAGCAGGCGCGCGCAGGGCTGCTGAAGGCCGCGCGCGATCCCGATGCGATGATGGCCGGACGGCTGGGCGAGGTGATGAAGCAAATCGGCGCCAGCATGGAAAGCGATGCGGCCCTCAAAACCGTCATCAACCGCTTCGCGCGCCGCGCGGTCGTGGGCCTGACCGCCAGCTATGGCGACGGCATTGTCAAGCTGGTCAGCGAGACCGTGCGCGGCTGGGACGCGAGCACCGTGACGGACCGGCTGGAACGCACCGTGGGGCGCGACCTGCAATATATCCGCGTCAATGGCACACTGGTCGGCGGGCTGGTCGGGTTGGCAATTCACACGATAGATGTACTGATGTAGGAAAGCCCTTCGGGCCGGTTTTCGTTGTCTGAAGGCGGGGTGGGGGATGTCAGCACGACTTGTCGAAATATACCTGCCGGAAACGCAGATCGCGCGGTTGGAGGCATTGCTGCCGCTCCATTGCCGCCGCTTCTGGCGGGAAACCGTGCCGGGCGGGCAGGAGAAATATAGCTGCATCGTTCAGCAACGATATACCGAGCGACTGCTGGACGATCTGGACCGGAGTTTCGGCACCATCCCCTCATTCAATGCGCTGGTTTCCGAGCTGGAGGCGGTCTTGCCACCGCTCGAAGAGACTCTGGCGACGGAGCTGCCAGCCCTGGTTGGCGTGAAACCGCCGACCGCGCTGGAGCGCTTTTTCACCCGGGATCGCATCAGCACGAATGAGCTGTACGACGACATCGAAGACAATATTCATATCAAGCCGAGCTATTTGCTGACAGTGCTGCTGTCCGCCGTGATTGCGGGGCTGGGCATGCGCAGCGGGCAGACGGCGGTTGTGATCGGCGCGATGATTATCGCGCCTCTGCTGGGGCCGACCATGGGAATCGCGCTGGCGGCCACGGTCGGCGATCCCCACTTGGGGAGGAAAGCGGGGGCGACGCTTGCGGTCGGCAGCCTGATTGCCGTCCTTGCCGGTATCCTTATCGGCGCGACGGTGACGATTGATCCTGCGGTACCGGAACTGCGCAACCGCACGCTGGTCCAGCCCGCCGATATCGCACTTGCGCTGGCGTGCGGGGCGGCGGGCGTGCTGGCGTTCAGCCGGGCCGCTTCCCTGACGTTGGTGGGTGTGATGATCGCCGTCGCGCTGGTGCCGCCATTGGCGGCGTCGGGCATTTATTTGGGCGCAGGCGATGCGCTCGCCGGGGCAAACGCGCTGTTCCTGTTCGCCGTCAACCTCGTCTGCCTGAATGTGGCCGGCATCGCGACCTTCCTCATTCAGGGCCTGCCACCCAAAAACTGGCGCATCACCGGCGGCATTTTCGCCCTGTGGGTGGCGTTGCTCTTGCTGCTCGCATCAATGATCGCCGGGCGGTTTGCGCTCGGGATCGGATGGGTGGGCGGCTAGTGACCCGAAACTGAAGTTCGTCTCATTATGCTGATAGTGTGGAACGAACTTCAGATTCATCAGGGTCACTAGAAACTACATGATTCTAGTGTGGTTTTGGGATTTGAAATTCGCTTCGTAGCCAGCCGGTCAATGAGGCGAATTTCAAATCCACCACACTAGCGGCAGATTATTTCGCCAGCTCCGCCTCAATCGCGGCAACCAGGCCGGGCGCATCCGGCGGCGTCGCCGGGGCATAGCGGCCCACGACATGGCCCTCACGGTTGATCAGAAACTTCTCGAAATTCCACAGTACTTCGGGATCGTCATTGGGCGCGATGCCATGGTCGCGCAGCTTTTGGCGAAAGCTCTCCGTTTCATCCTGCTTGAACGGCAGCGCCTGAATAAGGGCATCGTAGAACGGGTGCTTCTCCGGCCCGGTCACCGGGATCTTTGCAAACATCGGGAAGGTGACGTCGAAATTGGTGGAGCAGAATTGCTGGATTTCCTCGTTGGTCCCCGGCTCCTGTCCGGCGAAATCATTGGCCGGAAAGCCCAGCACGACGAAGCCCTGATCCTTGAAGCGCTGATAGAGCTTTTCCAGCGCCTCATATTGCGGCGTCAGCCCGCATTTGGATGCGACATTAACCACCAGCAGGACCTTGCCCTTATATTCCGCCAGCGTGGTGGCATTGCCGAGGATGGTATCGACGGGAATATGCGCGACGGGACTGGTCATGACGATGCTCTCCTTATTTCGTGTGGGCAATCTACCGCGATTGCACCGCATACAAGATTGGGATGGAGCGCGCCCAGATCAACCGTCGCTGGCGCGTTCGATGTCGGCGCCGACCGCCTGCAGCTTTTCCTCCAGCCGCTCATAACCGCGGTCGAGGTGATAGACGCGGTTGACCTGCGTTTCGCCCTCGGCGGCGAGGCCAGCGAGAATTAGGCTCATTGACGCGCGCAGGTCGGTCGCCATCACCGGCGCGCCGGTCAGCTTTTCCACGCCGCGTACAATGGCCGTACGCCCGTTGACGGAGATATCCGCACCCATGCGCGCCAATTCGGGCACATGCATATAGCGGTTTTCGAAAATCGTCTCGGTCAGGACGCTCGCGCCGTCGGCCAGGCACAGCATCGACATGAACTGCGCCTGCATGTCGGTGGGAAAGCTGGGGAAGGGGGCTGTCGATAATGTCAGCGGGCGCAGGCGTCCTTCTGCCGCGATGCGGATGCTGTTGCGGCCCGCTTCGACATGCACGCCCGTGTCGCGCAGTGCGGAAAGGACCGCCTGCATATCGTCGGCCTTCGCGCCGACCAGTTCGACGTCGCCGCCGGTGATCGCCGCGGCGCAGGCGTAGCTGCCCGCCTCGATCCGGTCCGGCATCACCGCATAGGTGGCACCGTGCAGGCGCGGCTTTCCGGTGATCACCAGCCGGTCGGTGCCGATGCCTTCGATATCCGCGCCCATCGCGGCGAGCAGATGGCACAAATCGGTGATTTCAGGTTCGCGCGCCGCATTCTCCAGCGTGCAGGTGCCGCTCGCCAGCACTGCTGCCATAACCGCATTTTCCGTCGCGCCGACGGAAACGACCGGGAAGGTGTAGCTGCCGCCGGGCAGGCCGCCGTCGGGCGCGATCGCCTTCACATATCCGGCGGTGATCTCGATCGTCGCGCCGAACGCTTCGAGCGCTTTCAAATGCAGGTCGATGGGCCGGTTGCCGATGGCGCAGCCGCCGGGCAGCGACACGGTCGCCTCGCCCGCGCGCGCGAGCAGCGGGCCGAGCACCAGGATCGACGCGCGCATCTTTCGCACGATGTCATAGGGGGCAACGGTCGATGTGACGCGCCCCGCGCGCAGCGTCATCACGCGCCCGAAATCTTCGGGCCGCGCGCCCTCGATCATTGTCGAAACGCCAAGCTGGTTGAGCAGATGGCCAAAGCTGTCGACGTCGGCGAGGCGCGGCAGGTTTCGCAGCGTGACCGGCTCATCGGTCAAGAGCGCGCAGGGCAGCAGCGCGAGAGCCGAGTTCTTTGCGCCTGAAATGGGAAGGCGACCGGAAAGGCGGTTACCGCCGCGAATGAGAATGCGATCCATCGACCGGGTAATAGCGGCTATTGGGCCGTGTGCAAGTATCGGCAATTTCGCGCCATTCGTCGCATTATCGCGTCTGGCTACTGGACGTTAAGAAAAATCTCTTATTGTGCGGTGCAGGGTAAAGCGAAATTGGGTGGGTTGAAGATATGGTCGAATTTGCGGCGGTAACTTACGGGCTGTTGATGAGCTTCGTGTTTTCGAGCCTCCACACCAATGAAAAGCGGGCGCAGCCCACGCCCCCGATCATGGTGGCGGTGGGGTATTTCCTGTGCGGTGTGTCCGCGACGCTCGCGGCCTGTCTGGTGGGCCTCGCCGGGTACCAGTTGCTGCACTGAAATAATTCAATAGCGAAAATTCTGGCTCCGCATGGGCTGAATGCCGGTGCGCCCTCAGGGCAGCAGTTCCACGTCCCAATAAAGCCAGTCGTGCCAGCTTTCGTGCAGATAGTTGGGCGGAAACGCGCGGCCATGTTCCTGAAGCTGCCATGTCGTTGGCCGGATCGGCGGCACGTGCAGGCGCATATGCGCTTCCTTGGGCGTACGTCCGCCCTTTTTCAAATTGCACGGTGAACAGGCGGTCGCGACATTTTCCCATGTCGTGCGCCCGCCCGCGCGGCGTGGGACCACATGGTCGAACGTCAGATCTTTCAGGCTGCCGCAATATTGGCACTGGAATTTGTCGCGCAGAAACAGGTTGAACCGGGTGAAGGCGGGATATTGGCTGGGCCGGACATATTGCTTGAGCGCGATGACCGACGGAATCTGCATCTGCATGCTGGGCGAGTGCACTTCGCGGTCATAGCTGGCGACGATGTCCACCCGATCCAAAAAAACCGCCTTGATGGCGGTTTGCCAGGGCCAAAGGCTCAGCGGGTAATAACTCAATGGCGTGTAGTCGGCATTGAGGACGAGCGCGGGGCAACTTTCGACGTGCCTCGTTTCGTCCGGTCTTATAAGGTCGGGATGATACATATATCGTCTCTGCCCCCTTGTTACGCCCTGCTCTTTGCCGATAAGCGTGACAGGGACATGACAGCACGCCATGACTCCCTCCGTCAAGAGTCTGTATGACGTCAGATTGCAAACACCCGCATATGGTGACGCGTTTCGCGCCCAGTCCGACCGGCAGGCTGCATATTGGCCATGGCTGGTCCGCGCTGATGGCGATGGATTTCGGGCGTGGGGCAGGCGGGCAGATGCGGCTGCGGATCGAGGATATCGACGGCACCCGCTCGCGCCCCCAGCATGTCGATGGGATCATCGAGGATCTGACTTGGCTGGGCGTGGAATGGGACGGCGAAGTTGTGTTCCAGTCGCAGCGGCTGGCGCTCTACGATGCGGCGCTCGACAGGTTGCGGGCGATGGGACTGGTTTATCCCTGTTTCTGCACACGCGCGGAGATCGCGGCGGAGATTGCCGCCAGCGGGTCGGCGCCGCACGGGCCGGAGGGGGCGGTTTATCCCGGCACCTGCCGCAGTCTGGCAGAGAGCGAACGGGCCGATCGCATGGCTGCAGGCGATGCGCATTGCTGGCGGCTGGATATGGTGCAAGCGGTCAGTCAGGCGGGCGCGCTGGAGTGGCAGGATATGGATGCTGGCGCGGTCCCGGCCTACCCCGAACGCGCCGGCGACGTCGTGCTGGCGCGCAAGGATGCGCCGACCAGCTATCATCTCGCCGCAACGCTCGATGATGCGGACATGGGCATAACCCATGTGCTGCGCGGGCAGGATTTGCGCGCGGCAACCGATATTCACCGGCTATTGCAGGCGCTGCTTGGCCTGCCCACGCCCCTTTATCGACACCACCCGTTGCTGGTGGATGCGCAGGGGCGGCGGCTTGCCAAGCGCACGGGCAGCATTGCGCTTGCCGATTTGCGGGAAAGCGGCGTGGACCCCGCCCGACTGGGCGCCGACCTGCGTGCCGGGCGCTTTCCGGTTGGCATCACGCTGGCATCGGCCTAGATAGGCCCTATGAACGCTTTTCTCATCATCTTGCTGATCGCGGCCATGGGCGCGACCCTGTTCATGCTGATCAAGGGCATCGTTACTTTCCTGAAGACGACCGAGGAGGATCTGAAATCGGGTCCGGACGGCCCGAGTGCGTCGGGCCTCAGGCAAAACCGTGCGATGATGGGGCGTATATTGTTTCAGGCGGTGGCGATCATCATCATTGCGCTGTTGCTTATGATGCGCGGCCACTGACGCGCACATGGTCAAACTCAACAAGATCTACACCCGTACCGGGGACGACGGGTCGACGGGCCTCGTCGATGGCTCGCGGGTGTCCAAGCATGAGCCGATCATGCAGGCGGTCGGCGATGTCGATGAGGCAAACAGCGCGATCGGCATTGCCATCGCCGCGCTGGGCGAATGCGATGAGGCCGTGCTGCTGCAAATGATCCAGAACGACCTGTTCGACCTTGGCGCCGATCTGGCGACTCCAGTGACCGAAAATGCGGACCCGGAATGGGCATTGCGCATCACCGCTCCGCAGGTCGAGCGGCTGGAGCGCGAAATCGATGTCCTGAATGAGGCGTTGCCTGCGCTCGACAGTTTTGTTTTGCCGGGCGGTTCGCAGGCGGCGGCGGCCATTCATCTGGCGCGCGCCATCGTTCGCCGGGCCGAACGGAGCGCCGTGGCGGCAGCGGTGGAACATCCTCTCAATCCGCCGGCAAAGCTATACCTCAACCGACTGTCCGATCTTTTGTTCGTACTCGCACGTCATGTGAACGCGAAAAAGGAACTGGGCGGTCTAGGCGACGTCAAATGGGTTCCGGGCGCATCGCGCTGATATAAACGGCCTGATCGAATTCAGGGGTGGCCTCGACGGGCGAAAACCGTTAACGGGTTTGACGTTTACGGAAACGGAAAGGGAATGACATGGATGCAATCGGTGTAATCGGCGCAGGGTTGATGGGTGGCGGCATCGCCCAGATTTCTGCGCAGGCGGGCTATCATGTGTTCCTGTCCGACGTTGATCAGGCGCGCGCGCAGGCGGGCAAGGACGGGATCGCCAAGATCCTCGGCAAGCAGGTCGAGAAGGGGAAGCTGGAACAGTCCGCGCTCGATGCGACGCTCTCGCGGATCCAGCCGGTGGCCGATCTTGCGCCGATGAGCGACGCGCAGATCATCATCGAAGCCGCGACCGAGCGTGAGGAGATCAAGGCGAAGGTCTTCGAAAACGCATCCAAGGTACTGGCCGACGGCGCGGTGCTGGCCAGCAACACCTCGTCCATCTCGATCACGCGCCTCGCCAGCTATTCCGCTGATCCCGCACGCTTCATCGGCATGCACTTCTTTAGTCCTGTGCCGCTGATGCCGTTGCTTGAAATCATCAACGGGCTGGCGACCGCCGAATCGACCACCAAGGTCGCGTTCGATTATGGCGAAAAGGTCGGCAAGCAGGTGATCGTTGCCGCTGACAGCCCCGGTTTCGTCGTCAATCGCATCCTGCTGCCGCTCATCAACGAAGCTGCTTTCGCCGCCGGCGAACGGCTTGCGTCGATCCCGGATATCGACAAGGGCTGCAAGCTCGGCCTTGGGCATCCGATGGGCCCGCTTACGCTCGCCGACATGGTTGGCCTCGATACCCTTCTGAACGTGTTGAAGGTATTTCAGGACGATTTCGGCGATCCGAAATATCGCCCCGCGCCGATCCTCACCAAGATGGTGGAGGCCGGATGGCTCGGCCGCAAGACGGGCAAGGGCTTCTATGACTATTCCGGCGCGGAGCCCGTACCGAGCTTCTGATTAGTTCACGACCCTTTTCCCCGCGTTAAAAAGGGGGTAAGGGCCCGCCCATGAACGATAAGCACGCTCCCGAACCCGCTCTTCTCGCCAAGGCCGAAACGCTCGTCGAGGCGCTGCCTTACATGCAGCGTTATGAAGGCAAGACGTTTGTCGTCAAATATGGCGGGCACGCGATGGGCGATCCGGAGGCGGCGCGCGATTTCGCCGAGGACGTGGTGCTGATGAAGGCGGTCGGCATCAATGTCGTCGTCGTCCATGGCGGCGGGCCGCAGATCGGCGCCATGCTGAAACGGCTGGGCGTGGAATCGCAGTTCGTCGGCGGCCTGCGCGTGACCGACGCCGAAACCGCGCAGATCGCCGAGATGGTGCTGGCCGGTTCCATTAACAAGGAAATCGTCGGCTGGATCAGCCAAGCGGGCGGTCGCGCGGTCGGCATTTCCGGCAAGGATGGCGGGCTCGTCCTGTGCGAGAAGGTTGGCGGCACGCGCGAGGCCGACCCCAATAGCGGGATCGAACGGCATGTCGATCTGGGCTTTGTCGGCGACCCCAAGACGGTTGACCGGCGTATCCTCGACAGCCTGACCAAGGACGGCATCATCCCGGTCGTGGCGCCTGTCGGCATCGGCGCGGATGGGCACACCTACAACATCAACGCGGACACGATGGCCGGCGCCATCGCTTCGGCGCTCGGCGCGACGCGCTTCTTCCTGCTGACCGACGTGGCGGGCGTGCTCGACAAGTCAGGCGACCTGCTGACGGATCTCGATCCGGCGCGCATTCGCGAGCTGCAACAGGACGGCACGATCTCGGGCGGCATGATCCCGAAGCTGGAAACCTGCGTCAACGCGGTGGAGGGCGGCGTGGACGCCGCCGTCATCCTCGACGGGCGCGTTCCGCATGCGATGCTGCTCGAAATCTTCACGAAACGCGGTGCAGGTACACTGATAAGGGCGTGAGCCGGGTTGTTTGCGCGATCCGCACGGGCTAAGGCCGGGGCAGGACGCGACGCGAGCGCCAGAAAAACGGAGATTTCATGGTTCTAGCCTTGTTTCAGATCATCATGATCCTGCTCAACGTGCTGTGGTGGATCATCATCGTTCAGGCAATCATGAGCTGGCTGATCGCGTTCAACGTCATCAACACCCAGAATGATTTCGTGCGCTCGATCTGGATCGCGCTCGACCGGCTGACCGCGCCGATCTATCGCCCGATCCGCCGCATCATGCCGGATTTGGGCGCGCTGGACCTGTCGCCGATGGTCGTGCTGCTGCTTATCATCATCGTCCAGCAAATCCTGCCTCCGCTCTTCATGTCCATGATGTAACGGTGGCCGCTGCATTCGCTCGGACTGACGGAGACGATATCATAGTGGCGATCCGCCTGACGCCGCGCAGCGCCAAAGAGGGCCTTGGAGGCATCTGGCGGGATGACAAGGACGCAAGCTGGCTTCAGGCGCAGGTGCGGGCGATACCGGAAAAGGGGCAGGCCAACCGCGCATTGATACGAATCATTGCCAAGCGTCTGTCTGTTCCGGCAAAGGACATTGAGATCGAATCGGGCGATACAAGCCGCTTGAAACGCCTCCGCCTCGTGGGCTGGGCGGCATCGGCGGATCGGATAGTGAAAGAGTTGGACGGATCATGACCATCGGTAAGCTGATTGACGGAAAGGCATTTGCCGCGGACTTGCGGGAGCGTGTAGCGGACGGCGTCGCCGCCTTTGTGGACGCGCAGGGCCGCAAGCCTGGCCTTGCCGTCGTGCTGGTGGGCGAAGATCCGGCAAGCGCCGTCTATGTCCGCAACAAGGGCAAGATGACGGTCGCGGTCGGCATGGAAAGCTTCGAATATCGCCGCGCCGACACGATCAGCCAGGACGAGCTGCTCGAACTGGTCGAGGAACTGAACGGCGATCCGCGCGTGGATGGCATATTGGTGCAATTGCCGCTGCCCAAGCATATCGACGAACAAGCGGTGATTTCCGCGATCGATCCCGCCAAGGATGTCGATGGCTTCCATGTCGTCAACAGCGGCAAGCTCGCCGTGGGTCAGGAGGCGCTCGTTCCTTGTACGCCGCTTGGCTGCCTGATGCTGCTGAAGGATGAACTGGGCGACCTTTCGGGCAAGGAAGCGGTCGTTGTCGGTCGCTCCAATATCGTCGGCAAACCGATGGCGCAGCTTTTGCTGGGCGAGAATTGCACGGTCACTATTGCGCACAGCCGCACCCATGATCTCGCCAGCGTCGTTCATCGTGCCGATATCGTTGTCGCCGCCGTCGGCCGCGCCGAAATGGTGAAGGGCGAATGGATCAAGCCGGGCGCCGTCGTCATCGATGTCGGCATCAACCGGATCGCGGCGGAGGAGGACGGCAAGAGCCGCATCGTCGGCGATGTGGCGACGGCAGAAGCATTGGCCCATGTCCGCGCGATCACACCCGTCCCCGGCGGAGTCGGCCCGATGACTATCGCCGTCCTGCTGCGCAACACGCTCGTCGCCGCGTCGATGCGCGCCGGCATCGCCAAGCCCGAAGGTCTGTGAAGCGACTGACTGCCCTGACCGCGATATTGGCTTGGGCGGCCACGCCAGCACTGGCAGGGGAGCGCCCGCGGCAGCGGTCTTTCGCTAATCCCAGCACGATTGCCGCTGTTGAATATGCGTTCAACCGGCTGGCGCGGGAGAAGGGGCAATGGACCGCCTTTCGCGAAACCGCGGCCGATGACGCCATTCTGTTCGTGCCCGAGAAAGTGCTGGCGAAGGACTGGCTCAAAAAGCGCCCTGACCCCGCGCAGCCGGTTCAGTGGGAACCGCAGCGCATCTATATCTCCTGCGACCGGCGCACCGCCGCGTCGACCGGGGCATGGCAGCGGCCCGATGGCGGCACTGGCTATTTCACCACCGTCTGGCAGCTCGATGACAAGGGTGAGTGGAAATGGGTGCTCGATCATGGCGACGTGCTGACCGCGCCCTTGCCCGAGACGGAGTTTCTGGAAGGCCATGTCGCCACCTGCATAAGGGGCGGACGGAGCAACGATCCCGATGCGGAGGAACGGCCGCAGGATCAAAGCCTGCTGTGGAGCTATACGGTGCAGGACGATGGCAGCCGCCGGGTGACTGTGCGCGTCTGGAACGGCGGAAGCTATGACACCGTCATCAACGACAGGGTGAGTGCGAAGCCATGACGGAACTATTCATATCCGCCTTCGTCACGCTGTTCGTGGTGATCGATCCACCGGGCTGCGCGCCGATCTACGCGAGCTTGACCGGGAACGCGAACGCGGCCCAGCGCCGGGCGATGGCGATACGCGCGGTTGGCATATCGGTCATCATCCTGCTGGTGTTCGCGCTGTACGGGAAACAGCTGCTCGGTCTGCTGGGCATCGGCCTCAACAGCTTTCGCATCGCAGGCGGGATCATGCTGTTCCTGATGGCGCTCGAAATGGTGTTCGAACGGCGGACGCAGCGCCGCGAAGATCGCGCGCAGAAGATCATGGACGCCAATGAGGTCGAGGACGTCTCCGTTTTCCCGATGGCCATGCCGATGATTGCCGGGCCGGGGTCGATCACGACGATCATGCTGATGATGGCGCGCGCGGACGGCATCGCGGAACGGCTTGTGGTGCTGGGCGCGATGTTCGGCGTGCTGACCCTAATGTTGGCTGCACTGCTTGCCGCGGGGCCGCTCATGGCGTTTCTTGGGCACAAGGTGGAGGCGGTAATCACCCGCCTGCTCGGCGTATTGCTGGCGGCGCTTGCTGTTCAGTTCGTCATCGACGGTATCGTCGCCAAATTCTGAGAAAAAGGGCGAAGCGACCCGGTCGCCCCGCCCCATATTCTCTTAGCTTGGCTGCGCGCAATCAGCTGGCGGCGACGTCCGCTTCCGTCACCGGCACAATCTTTATCTCGACGCGCCGGTTGGCGGCCTTGCCCTCGGCGGTCTCGTTGCTGGCGATGGGCTGCATTTCGCCATAGCCCTTGGTTGCCATGCGCGCGGACACGACGCCGCGGGCCGACAGATAACTGGCAACCGACCGGGCGCGGCGTTCCGAAAGACCCTGATTATACACTTCGGAGCCATCCGAATCGGTATGGCCGTAAATGTCGATATAGGTCTTGGGATATTCGGCCAGCGTGCCTGCAACCTCGTTCAGCGTGGGCTGGAACTGCGGCTGCACTGCGTCGCTGTCATAGGCGAAGGTGATGCCGGACGGCATGCGCAGCAACAGATTGTCGCCATCGCGAATCACGTCGACGCCGCTGCCTGCGGTCTTTTCGCGAAGCTTCTTTTCCTGCGCGTCCATATAGGCGCCGATGCCCGCGCCTGCGACCGCGCCGATGCCAGCGCCGACGATCTTTTCGGTGCGGTCCTTCTTGCCGCCAACCAGATCGCCCAGCAGGTAACCGCCCAGCGCGCCGCCGATGCCGCCGATTGCCGCCTTCGAGATGTGGCGCTCGCCCGTTTCGGGGTTCGTAACGCAGGCGGAAGTCGCCAGCAGCGCGGTCAGCGCAGCGCCTATCGCCAGCTTCGTTGAAACAGTTTTCATCATGCCATCCTTTCCAACACGGCTTGTCATTTGCCGTTAGTCAGCACCTGACGCGACGAAATGTTCCATAGTGCACATGAACGACGTGTGATCTGGTTGTTGTGAATCGTCAAGAATCCCGGCAATAAGGCGGTCGGATCATGGACCAGACTTTAACACTAGCGCCGTTTCCCTGGGTGGATGTGGTCATCATATTGGCGCTGGTGGCGCTCAACGGCCTTTTCGCTCTGTCCGAACTGGCCATCGTATCTGCGCGGCGGCCCCGTCTGTTGGCGGCGCAAAAGGCCGGGAAAACAGGCGCGGGGGCGGCGTTGCAGCTGGCCGCTGATCCCGGAAAGTTCCTCTCTACCGTGCAGATCGGCATCACCTTGATCGGTATCGTCGCGGGTGCCTATTCGGGCGCGAGCCTTGGCGAACCCGTCGGCCAGCGGCTTGTGGGGCTGGGGCTGGATCCGGACATGGCGGCGACCGTCGGCTTTACGCTGGTCATTGGCCTGACGACCTATGCTTCGCTCGTTATCGGCGAACTGGTGCCAAAGCAGTTCGCGCTGCGCTCGCCCGAACCGATTGCGATCATCATGTCGCGCCCGATGATTTGGCTGTCGCGGCTGACCGCGCCGCTGGTGTGGTTGCTCGACAGCTCGTCGGCGCTCATCTTTCGCCTGCTGCGGCTGGACCGCGAATCCGCCGCGCATGTAACGGCGGAGGAACTGCACCTGATCGTGGCGGAGGCGACCAAGTCCGGCATCATCGAGGAAAGCGAGCGCGCGATCATTTCAGGTGTCGTGCGCCTTGCCGACCGCCCGGTGCGCGAGGTGATGACGCCGCGCACCGATGTCGACTGGATCGATATCGATGCGGATACCCGCGCGTTGCGCGCGCGGTTGACCGACACGCCACATTCGCGCCTGCCGGTTGGCGAAGGCTCGGTTGAGGATATCGTCGGCGTCGTGCAGGCGCGCGACATGATGCTGGCGCTGCTGCGTCGCGAAAAGATCGACATTCGCGCGCTGATGCGTCCCGTCGAGGTCGTGCCCGATCAGGTCGATGCGATGGACGCACTGGAGGTGCTGCGCCAGTCCGATGTGCCGATGCTGATGGTGCATGATGAATATGGCCATTTCGAGGGGATCGTGACGCCTGCGGACCTGCTCTCGGCCATCGCGGGCAATTTCGTATCGGACGCGGATCTGGATGACGAGCCGGATGTTGTGGAGCGCGACAATGGCGGCCTGTTGGTGTCGGGGCAGCTCGCCATCGATCAGCTTGCCGACCGCATCGGCATCGATCTGGGCGAAGAGCGCGATTATGCGACGGTCGCCGGGCATGCGCTGTGGCATCTCAAGCACCTGCCGGAAATTGGCGAAACCTTTGAAGATCAGGGCTGGCTGTTTGAAATTGTCGATATGGACGGTCGCAAGATCGACCGGCTACTGGTGACGCAGCTGGGTGCTCCGCCCCCGGCCAGTTAGCGCCCTGCTCCTTGGGGCCTGACACTAACCGCCGAAGCGATAGACGATCTGAAACCCGCCGCCGATATTGGCGCTGCCGTTCGATCGGCCGGTATAGCCATAGCTCAGCACGCGCATCTGTTCGTTGAGCGGGTAGCTGACCGTTCCCATGATCTCGTTTTCCTTGGACACCCGCGTCAGAGCGGATTGATCGCCATCAACATCGACCCCAAAGGTGGCCCGGCCCCGTTGATAGTAAAGGCCCGATCCTGCGAGCCACATATCGTCGAGCGGAAACTCGATGCCGGGACTGTTGAAGGGAAGGCCATCCTGCGGCGCAGGCTCCCAATCGTCCATCAGCTGCCTGATGTCCTCGTCCATGGGAGCAGGCGCGATCAACCCGGGCTCTACCTTGCCGGCGCCCTGGTCGCTCCACGCTCCCGCCGGGGCGGCCTGCAATGCAATGGCGATGATGGGCAAGGGAGAAAAATATCTCCGATTTTCTCTCGCGAAAAATGAGCCGCCGGGATGACTGCCGACCATTGCTGTCATGCCCGGCGGCACAGGAGGGGAGAAAATCGATGCTGCGCGGAGACCTGTTCATGGGCAGAAGCCAGCAAAGCCAATAAGCCGTTTATGGCGTTCAATCGCATGACAAACCCCCCGCTTGCTTGGTCGGAACCAACGACCGGGATCAATGCTATGTCCTGTCGTCCTAACGAAAAATTAACACGCCCGGTAACGCCCCGCTAACCATAAGGAAGTGCGGGGTTTAGGAAATTTATTCAGCAATATCAATATATTGAATGAGTTTTTCTCAGGGGAGGTTATGAGCCCTTTTCGCGCTCCACCTCGCGCCAGCCGATATCGCTGCGGGTGAAGCCGCTCGGGAAATCGATGGCCTTTACGGCAGAATAGGCGCGCGTCTGCGCCTCGCCGATGGTGTCGCCCAGCGCCGTGACATTCAGCACCCGCCCGCCATTGGCCACAAGGACATTGCCCTTGATCGCCGTGCCTGCGTGGAACACCTTGACCGTGGCATTCTCCACTGCGTCTATTCCGTCGATCGTGCCGCCCTTTTCCGGTGTGCCGGGATAGCCCTTTGCGGCCATCACTACCGTCAGCGCACATGCATCCGACATCTTGACGGTCCCATAGTCGGCGAGAGTGCCGTCGGCGACCGCCATCAGAAGCTCTGCAAGGTCGTCCTGCAACCGCATCATTAGAACCTGACATTCCGGGTCGCCGAACCGGGCGTTATATTCGACCAGCTTGGGCCCTTCCTCGGTCAGCATCAGGCCCGCATAGAGCACGCCGTTATAGGGTACGCCCTCGCTCGCCAGCGTGTAGACGGTCGGCAGGATGATTTTCTCCATCACCGTCGCTTCGCATTCGGGCGTCAGCACGCGTGCGGGGGAATAGGCACCCATGCCGCCCGTGTTGGGCCCGGTATCGCCGTCGCCCACACGCTTATGATCCTGCGCACTGCCGAAGGCGACAATTGCGGTGCCGTCGGTCAGCGCGAAGAAGCTGACTTCCTCGCCCTCCATGAATTCTTCCAGCACCACTTCCGCGCCCGCCGCGCCGAAACCGCCGCCGAACATATCGACGAGCGCAGCGTCCGCCTCTTGCGCCGTCATGGCGATGATCACGCCTTTGCCTGCGGCAAGACCGTCCGCCTTGATGACGACCGGCAGGCCAAAGCGCGGCAGCTCGGCCCGCGCCTGATCCAGCGATGTCGTGCGCACATAGCCTGCGGTGGGGATATTCGCGCGGGCGCACAGATCCTTCGTGAAGCCCTTTGACCCTTCGAGCTGCGCGGGAAATTTATTGGGACCGAACGCCTTGATGCCCGCACCGCGCAGGCTGTCGGCCAGGCCGTCGACCAGTGGCGCTTCCGGGCCGATAACGACCAGGTCGACATCATGGCTCTGGCAGAAATCGATAACCGACGGATGATCTGTCGCATCAAGGGAGACGATCTGAGCATCCTGCGCTATGCCGGGGTTGCCGGGCGCGGCGTAGAGTTTTTCCACGCGCGACGATTGCGCCAGCTTCCACGCCAGTGCATGTTCGCGTCCGCCGGAACCCAAGAGCAGGATTTTCATTCGTTATGTCCCCGGAAAATGATGTCGACCTCGATGCTTCGGGCCGCCTGTTAGCGCAAGAGCGCACGGGGGACAACGCGCCCGCGCTATCGGTGTCTGAACTTTCGGCGATGCTGAAGCGTACGGTGGAGGATCGCTTCGGCCATGTCCGCCTGCGCGGCGAGATTTCGGGCTATAAACGCGCGGCGTCCGGTCATGTCTATCTCGCGCTGAAGGACGAAAATGCCGTCATCGATGGCGTGATGTGGAAGGGGAACGCCAGCCGCATCGCCTTCGTACCGCAGGACGGGGTCGAGGTCGTCGTCACCGGCAAGCTGACCACCTATCCGGGCCGGTCCAAATATCAGGTCGTGATCGACCGGATGGAGCTGGCCGGCGAAGGCGCGTTGATGCAGCTTTTGGAGCGGCTGAAAAAGCAACTGGCCGCAGAGGGGCTGTTCGACCGGGAGCGGAAACAGCCGCTGCCCTATCTGCCCCGCGTTATCGGCGTGGTGACCTCGCCGACCGGTGCGGTGATCCGCGACATATTGCATCGTCTGGCCGACCGCTGCCCCACCCATGTGCTGGTCTGGCCGGTGCTGGTGCAGGGCGAAGGCGCGGCGAAGCAGGTCGCCAATGCCGTGCGCGGGTTTGACGCGATGACGCCCGGCGGCCCCATCCCACGGCCCGATCTGGTGATCGTTGCGCGCGGTGGCGGCTCTATCGAGGATCTGTGGGCGTTCAATGAGGAAGCCGTGGTCCGCGCGGTCGCCGATTGCTCGATTCCGATCATTTCAGCGGTGGGCCATGAAACGGACACGACATTGTGCGACTATGCCGCCGATGTCCGTGCGCCCACACCGACCGCAGCGGCGGAAATCGCGGTGCCGGTGCGAGCGGAGCTGATGGCCGGACTCACCGAAATGGGCCTGCGCGCCAACCGCGCCGTTCGCCGTGCGGCGGAGCAGCGTCGCGAGCGGCTGACGATGACCGCGCGCCTGCTGCCGACGCCTGAAAATCTGTTGAGCCCGCAACGCCAGCGCGCGGACGATCTGGGCGAGCGGCTGGGGCGTGGCCTGCGGCAACGCACGACGCTTGCGTGGCGACAGCTCTCCGAGGCAGGCGGCGCGTTGCGTCCTGCCTTGCTGGAACAGCGCATGACCCGCGCGAAGGACCGGCTGGACCATATCTGGCGGTTGGCGCTCTCGCTCGACCCGCGTCGCCCGTTGGCGCAGGGCTTCGCGCTGGTGACGGGCGGCGACGGGCATGTCCTGACCACCGCAGAGCAGGCGCGCGGCGCGGGCGACATGACGCTCCGTTTTCAGGACGGCTCGGTCGATGTCGGTGTGCGCGATGGGCTTGAGCGTAACGGCACAAAGGGGTTATCATCCCCACCAAAGCCGAGGATCGGCAAATCGACATCGGTGCGGCGCGCGGGCGTGCAGGCCGACCTGTTTGCCGGTGACGAAAACGAGAAGGACAATTGATGTTGATGAGCGGCAGGGATCAGGCGGCGAAGCTGCATTATATGCCCTATAGCTTTCGCGTGGTCAGCCCGGGCGATCATGTTCTGTGTGCGGTGACTGGGCAGCGGATATTGCTGGACGATCTGCGCTACTGGTCGATCGTGCGGCAGGAACCCTATGCGAATGCCGAAGCCTCGGTGAAGGCGGAGATCAAATATCGCAAGGAACAGGGTCTACCCGCATAAGGTGCGCGGACAGCCTGTGATGAGGTCGATTGCGCTGTCGTTGCCGCTGATGCTGGCGGCTTGTGTCGCGCCGTCTGACGCTCCTGTGCCGCCCGCACCCCGGGCCGCTCCTGCGCCGCCGGTCCAACCGCCAACGCCTGCTGCTGCGCAACGCCCCGAAGGGGCACGCGATTTCGTCCTGATCGGCGACGCGCGTCAGGGTGGCGTGATGCGTGGCACGGTTCCGGCGGGCACGCGCGCGTTGTCTTTCGATGGCGCATCGGTTGCGGTCGATGGGAACGGCCAGTTCCTGATCGCGTTCGACCGCGATTCGCAGCAAACGGCGATATTGCGCGCCGAGCTATCCGATGGAACGGTGGTGACGCGATCCCTGTCCGTTGCACCCGGCGACTGGCATCTCGAATATATCAACGCGCCCTATACCGGCCGTGCGACAAGCGCCGAGTTTCGCAGATTGCGCGATGGTGAGCTTGCGCAGATCGCCCAGGCGCGGGCCATCAATGCGCAATCGGACGGATGGCGGCAGAATTTTCGCTGGCCGGTCAGCGGGCCGATTTCCAGCGGCTTCGGATCGCAGCGGGTCTATCAGGGAAAGCCCGGCAGCTATCATGGCGGCGTGGACATCAGGGCAAAGACCGGCACGCCCTTTGTCGCGCCCGCCGACGGAGTCGTGGTGCTTGCTGCCGAACGGCCCTTCACGCTGGAGGGGTATCTGCTGATCGTCGATCACGGAATGGGTCTCAACAGCGCGTTTCTGCACTGTTCCAGCCTTGCGGTGAATCAGGGTGACGTCGTGCGTCAGGGGCAGGTTCTGGGCACTGTGGGCTCCAGCGGACGGGCGACGGGTCCGCATATGCACTGGGGCATGAAATGGCGCGATGCCCGGCTCGATCCGGTTGCTTTGGCCGGGCCAATGCCGTGATATTGCCCCCTGTCACGCGATTGCGTGACAAGTGTGTATTAGTGATCATTTTTTTGTGACAATATTGCAACATTCGCCGTCAAATCGGCGGGTGCAGACCGCAGCGCGCTTTACTCTTCTAAAATATGAACGACAAGTAAACGTCAGGGATGGGGAGAGATTTGCTGTCGGGCACTTCGCCAATCGTTGTCGGACGATTGTTGAAGTTATGGTCTCTCCCACATCACCATAACCACGGGCTGGGTTATACCCGGCCCTCCAGAGCAAGGGACTGGAATAATGTTAAAACTCGATGTTGCAGCTCAGCTGCGTTGTGGAGTCGCGCCTTTCATCCTCGCGGCGGCTCTCGTCTCTCCTTCCATCGCTGTCGCGCAAGATGCGCCGCAGGAGTCTCAAGAGGCTCAGGGAGCCGGCTTCGGCGATCAGGTGATCGTCGTAACAGGTACGCGTATCGCGCGGCCTGACCTGGAAAGCTCCAGCCCCGTATCGGTCGTTTCCCAGGAATCGATCAAACTGGCAGGCAAGCCGGGCGTGGAAGAATTTCTGCGTGATATTCCGCAGGCTGTGGCCGCGATCGGTAGCGGCACAAATAACGGCAACCCAGGTGCCGCCACGGTCGACCTTCGCAACCTTGGCGAAGAGCGCACTCTGGTGCTGGTCGATGGCAAGCGGTTCGTGCCTTATGACTATGACGGCATCGTCGATCTCAACATGATCCCTCAGGCGCTTGTTGAGCGCGTTGAGGTTGTAACCGGTGGCGCTTCGGCCGTTTATGGTTCTGACGCCATTGCCGGCGTCGTCAACTTTGTCATGAAGAAGGATTTCCAGGGCATCCAGGCTGACGCCCAATATGGCATCAGCGAAGAAGGCGATGGCCAGACCTATGTGCTCAGCCTGACGGGCGGCACCAACTTTGCAGACGGGCGCGGCAATATCACCGTCAGCGGATCCTACAGCAAGCAGAAGGCGGTCTATCAGGGCGCTCGCAAATTCTCGGAAGAAGCGCTGGCTTCGTCTGACTTCAGCCCAGGCGGCAGCTTCACGAACGCCCCCGGCTTCCTCGATCTTGGCCCGGATGGGTATCAGTTCACGGCTTCGGGCGATCTTGTTGATATGGGCACAAACCCCGGCGCGTTCCAGCCGTTCAACTTCAACCCGTTCAACCTGCTGCAATCGCCGTTCGAGAAATATACGGCAACGGCGATCGCGCGCTATGAACTGACCGACACGGTGGAATTCTTCGGCCGCGGTTCGTACGGCAAGAGCAAGGTCACGACGATCATCGCTCCGACGGGCACTTTCTTCTTCCCGTTCGACATCAACTATTCGGTCAACCCGTTCCTGAGCAATCAGGCCAAGTCGATCATCGCGACCTACGATACCGACTCCGATGGTATTGTGACCGCAGGCATCGGTCGGCGCCTGACCGAGCTGGGCACCCGTGACTCCGTGTATGAAAACGAAGCATGGCAGATTGTCGGCGGGTTCCGCGGCGAATTCTCGCCGACGCTCAACTGGGAAGTCTTTGCCCAATATGGCAAGACCAACCGTACGCAGGACTTCCTGAACGACGTTGCGTTCGACCGTGCGCAGCAGGCCGTTCTCGCCGTCCCCGGACCGGCTTGTTCGGACCCCAGCAACGGTTGCGTTCCGGCCAACATCTTCGGTCCCGGCAACCTGACCGACGCCGCGGCGGACTTCATCCGTCTTGACCTGCATGAAGACAACAGCACCACGCAGATGGTCGCTGGCGGTTTCGTGTCGGGCGACCTTCCGTTCAGCGTTCCGATGGCCAGCAAGCCCGGCGCTTTCGTGGTCGGCATCGAATATCGCAAGGAAACGGCGGAAGCCAACCCGGACATCAACCTTGTTCAGGGCAACAGCATCGGCTTCGGTTCTTCCACCCCGATCGACGCCGAATTCCGCGTTTGGGAGCTGTATTCGGAAGTCAAGCTGCCGATCGTTTCCGATGTTCCTTTTGTTGAGGAGCTGAACCTTGAAGGCGGCGTTCGCTACGCCGACTACAAGAACAAGGTGAACTCGCTGGGCGTAGGCAACAGCTTCACCAACTGGTCCTGGAAGATCGGCGGCGACTGGAAACCGGTCGAATCGCTTCGCTTCCGCGCCATGTACCAGCGCGCGGTGCGTGCACCGAACATTGGTGAAATCGGTCAGCCGCAAACGCCGTCCACCGGTGACGCGCAGGTCGATCCGTGTCAGGGCAGCCTGCCGGTCGGTGATGCGGCATTGACCGCGCTCTGTATCGCAACGGGCGTCCCCGCCGCCAATATCGGCAGCGTAGGCGGGCCGATTTCGGGCCAGATCAACAACTATGTTGGCGGCAACCCGAACCTGGTGCCGGAGAAATCCACGACGATCACGGTTGGTGCAGTGTTCGATCCCGAGTTCCTGCCGGGCTTCACCGCTACGGTCGACTATTTCGACATCAAGGTCGACAAGGCGATCGTTCAGGTTCCCGAACAGGCCATTCTCGACGCGTGCTACACGATCGAGATGGATGCGAACGGCACCTATTGCTCGCTCATCTTCCGCAATCCGCTCAACGGTCGCCTGATCGGCGGTACGGAAACGGGTGTCGATGCCGCGGTCCGCAACGTTGGTTTCCTCCGCGCTCGCGGTATCGACGTTTCGGCTTCGTACAAGTTCGACATGGGCAATGCGGGCAACCTTGGGGTCGGCATCAACCTGACCCGTCAGTTGAAATCGGACCTGCAGTTTGCGAGCTTCCTGCCCGTCAACCACTGCGTCGGTCTCGTGGGCAACACCTGTCTGCGGCCTGATCCCAAGTGGCGCTGGACGCAGACCACGACCTGGACGAAAGGCCCCGTCACGCTGCAGCTCGCATGGCAGCATCTGGGCAAGCTGACACAGGACACCGTTGCCTTCGGTGACGCCCTGCCGTCAGACTTCGTCGTACCGCAGATCAAGGCGTACGATTATTTCGACCTGTCCGGCATTGTCGACATTACCGACAATTTCTCGCTGCGTGGCGGCATCTCCAACCTGTTCGACAAGCAGCCCCCGGTTGTCGGCAACGACTATGGTGGCACTGCCGAGAACAGCGGCAATACCTATCCCGCGACATATGACGTTCTGGGTCGTTCGTTCTTCATCGGAGCGACCGTCAAGTTCTGATCGTTCACCGGAACAAAAGAAGAGGGCGGCCTTGCGGGGCCGCCCTTTTTCGTTGGTGTCGCTGGCGGGGCCTAGCTTACGCTCAGCACAAGCTGCCCGTCGCCTTCGCCGACCTTGACCGTCGATCCGTCAGGCACCTCGCCCGACAGGATCATTTCGGCGAGCGGATCCTGCAGATATTTCTGCACCGCGCGTTTCAGCGGCCGTGCGCCATAGACGGGGTCATAGCCGACCCGCCCCAGCCAATTGCGCGCGCCCTCGCTCAGCTCCAGCGTCACCTTGCGATCCTTCAGCAGCTTGCCGACGCGCCCGACCTGAATATCGACGATCGGCGCCATATGCTCGCTGCCCAGGCGATGGAACAGGATGATCTCATCGAGGCGATTGAGGAATTCCGGGCGGAAATGCGCGCGAACCACCTCCATCACCTGCGGTTCGACGTCCTCGGTGCTTTGTCCCTCGGCCATGTTGGACAGGAACTGGCTGCCAAGGTTCGACGTCAGCACGATGATCGTATTGCTGAAATCGACGGTGCGGCCCTGCCCATCGGTCAGGCGGCCATCGTCCAGCACCTGCAGCAGCACGTTGAACACGTCACTGTGCGCCTTCTCCACCTCATCGAACAGCACGACCTGATAGGGACGCCTACGAACCGATTCGGTTAGAACGCCGCCTTCCTCATAACCAACATAGCCCGGAGGCGCGCCGATCAACCGCGCGACACTGTGCTTCTCCATGAACTCGCTCATGTCGATGCGCACCATCGCATTGTCGTCATCGAACAGGAAGCCGGCCAGCGCCTTGGTCAGCTCGGTCTTGCCGACGCCCGTGGGGCCGAGGAACAGGAAGCTGCCCAGCGGCCGGTTCGGATCCTGCAAGCCTGCGCGGCTGCGGCGCACGGCGGTGGAAACGGCACGCACCGCGTCCTCCTGCCCGATCACGCGCTTGCCCAGCTCCTTTTCCATTTGAAGCAGCTTTTCGCGCTCGCCCTCCATCATCTTGTCGACGGGAATGCCGGTCCAGCGCGAAACGACCGACGCGATATCCTCGCTCGTCACCTCCTCGCGCAGCATCGCGCCTTGCGACGCCTCGCTCGCCTCGGCAAGGCGGCGTTCCAGGTCGGGGATGCGCCCATATTGCAGCTCGCCCGCCTTCGCATAATCGCCCGAACGCTGCGCCTGCTCGATCTCGAGCCGCGCGGCGTCAAGCTCCTCCTTGATGCGCTGTTCGCCCGCGATCTTGTCCTTCTCGCCCTGCCATTTGGCGGTCAGCTCGGCGGACTGTTGCTCATAATTGGCGAGGTCCTCCTCCAGCGCCGTCAGACGGTCCTTCGACGCCTGATCGGTCTCCTTCTTCAACGCCTCCCGCTCGATCTTCATCTGCACGATGCGGCGGTCGAGCGTTTCGATCTCCTCGGGCTTGCTCTCCACCTCCATGCGCAGGCGACTGGCGGCCTCGTCCATCAGGTCGATCGCCTTGTCGGGCAGGAACCGGTCGGAGATATAGCGGTTGGACAGCGTCGCCGCCGAAACGATCGCGCCGTCGGTGATGCGCACGCCATGGTGCAGCTCGTACTTCTCCTTCAGGCCGCGCAGGATCGAGATCGTATCCTCGACCGTCGGCTCGCCCACGAATACGGGCTGGAACCGGCGCTGCAGCGCGGCGTCCTTCTCGACATATTTCTGATATTCGTCGAGCGTCGTCGCGCCGATGCAGTGCAACTCGCCGCGCGCAAGGGCGGGCTTCAGCAGATTGCCCGCGTCCATCGCGCCTTCGGATTTGCCCGCGCCGATCAGCGTGTGCATCTCATCGATGAACAGGATGATATGCCCTTCGCCGGCCTTCACCTCATCGAGCACGCCCTTCAGCCGCTCCTCGAACTCGCCGCGATATTTCGCACCCGCGATCAGCGACCCCATGTCGAGCGCCATCAGCGTGCGATCCTTCAGCGTGTCGGGCACGTCGCCATTGGCGATGCGCAGCGCAAGGCCCTCGGCAATCGCGGTCTTGCCGACGCCCGGTTCACCGATCAGCACGGGGTTGTTCTTCGTGCGCCGGGCAAGGATCTGGATCGTGCGGCGGATTTCCTCGTCGCGGCCGATCACCGGGTCGAGCTTGCCGTCGCGGGCTGCTTCCGTCAGGTCGCGCGCGAATTTCTTCAGCGCATCATAGCGGTCCTCCGCGCTTGCGGTGTCGGCGGTGCGCCCGCCGCGCAGTTCGTTGATCGCGCCATTGAGCGCTTCGGCACGGACGCCCGCACTGGCAAGCGCCTTGCCCGCCGCCGTCGTGGTGGACAGCGTGAGGGCGAGCAGCATGCGCTCGACCGTCACATAGGAATCGCCCGCTTTCTGCGCGACCTGCTCGGCGGTGTCGAGCACGCGGATCGCATCATTGTCGAGGCCGGGCGGCTGCGACGCGCCGCTGCCTGAAACGGCGGCAATTTTCGCCAGCGCGGCGTCGACTTCGCGCACGGCGACCGGCGCATTGCCGCCGCTCGCCTTGATGAGGCCCGCGGCCATGCCTTCCTTGTCCTCCAGCAACGCCTTGAGCAAATGCTCCGGCGTGATCCGCTGATGGTTCATGCGGACAGCGACGGTTTGCGCGGACTGCAGAAAGCCCTTGGCGCGATCAGTGAATTTTTCGAGGTCCATATGCGTTTACCCCTTGTTCCTTTCCGAACAAAGGTAATGTTGTATTTTTGCCACACAAGGGCATGGATCAAATTTCTTCAGATGTATCGTAAATAAAAAGCTGTTGGTAAGGATACGCTATGTCCGGGATTCACGACTTCTTCCGCAAACATGTGCGGGCCTCTGCAGTGGGCACTATCGGTGCCATTTCGCTCGTGCTTGGCTATATTGACCAAGCCATTAATATCTTCACCAAATTCCAGTCGTGGCAATTGCAAGCGCTTGGCGCTGCATTGATCGTAACTTTCGTCGTCATGGTTCTAATGAGCTTCGATAAAACCCATGGCAGACAGAGGATATCTAGTCAGTCTAGCGGTTTGTCTGCTCCCACTAGACAATTTGGGACTGTAGAGATTGCGGAACCGGAAGAGATTAATATTCGGCCTCCAACAAATGACGGGCGTGTTTTTCTTGCCACTAACATTGACCCGGTGGTCCTCATGGACATGCGAAAGGGCAAAACCAGTTTACATGGGGACAAGGCCGTTGAGCCATATTTAGATAAATGGCTAAGATATAGAGGAAAGATATCCGACGTTACAGCGGTAGGGGAAAGCAGCACATTATGGTTTCAAGTTGAGTCGCTTCGTAGTGTAGCAGCGGATTTGAAGGATAACTCTGTCGCGTCAATTCTACATATTGGCGACGAAATTGAGATTGAAGGAAAAATTGTCAGAATAAGAACACATGGGATCGACCTGGATGAAGTGGAAATCCTGGCGCGTTGAATTGCTTGAAGTGCTAGTTTGATCTGAGATTGCGCTAATTCATAATTACTATCGCGCCGCAAATCCATGCATGCGCCGCGCCCATTGCAGGGCGATGACCGCGCCCTTGACCGGCTGGATCATCGCAACGGCCAGTGCGAGGCCGAGCGTCGGCCACAGCACCGCTTGCCAGACGAGCGGGATGGCGAAGGCGTGGTTGACCTCTATCATCGTCGGCACGAGGATATGGCCGAGCAGCAGGATGACGATATAGGACGGAAAATCGTCGGCGGCATGCCCGGTCAACGCCTCGCCACAGCTTGGGCAGGCGGGCACGGGTTTCAGGAAGCGCGCGAACAGCTTTCCCTTGCCGCATGCGGGGCAGCGCCCGGCCAGCCCGCGCAGGATCGCGGGGCGCACCGGGCGGCGCTCTGCCTCTTCGCCATGGGAATGCTGTTCGGTCATGAGAAAGCCCATATGCCGGTCGATGTCCTTCTGGCAATTATAGACTTAGGGTCCTGACCCCAAAAAACAGGTGGCCGCGTGGCCCTCGTCCTGCGATAGGCGGCCCATGGGTTCGCGCCTTTCCTCCTTGCCCTTCATTTTGATCGATGACGCCCGCCCGGGCGTCGGGGGGGCTGCACGGCTGTTTCGCGATCCGGTGGAGGTGGTGCGCGCAGATCGGCTGGCCGATGTCGCCCCGGCGCTGGAAAGAGTGCGCAGCGCGCGCATACAGGGGCTGCATGCCGCCGGATATGTGGGATATGAGGCGGGGCATGCGCTGGAGCCTCGATTGGCCGGGCTGGATACGCGACGCGGGCAGGGTGATCCGCCGCTCCTATGGTTCGGTCTGTTCGATGCGGCAGAACAGATCTCGTCGGATGAACTGGGCACGCTGTTGGGCGGTGGTGCGACACCCGCGCCGGCCACACTGGAGCCGGGCGTGCGCTTCGCCGACTATCGCGCGGCCTTCGACGCGGTGCAGGACAAGATTGTCGCGGGCGATATCTACCAGGCCAATCTGACCTTCCCGAGCAGGGTCGATGTCGGCGATGATCCGCTGGCGCTCTACGCGATGATCCGCCCACAGGCCGCCGCGGGGCATGGCGCATTGGTCTTTACCGGCGACCATTGGCTGCTCAGCTTCTCGCCCGAACTCTTCTTCTCGCTCACCGGCGACCATCTCGAAACGCGCCCGATGAAGGGCACGGCGCTGCGCGATGTCGATCCGGCGCGCGACGCCGCCAATGCCCGCGCGTTGAGCGAGGATCCCAAGCAGCGCGCCGAAAATCTGATGATCGTCGATCTGTTGCGCAATGACCTGTCGCGCATCGCCGCGCCGGGCAGCGTTGACGTGCCCGCGCTGTTCACGGTGGAAAGCTACCCCACCGTCCACCAGATGACGTCCAGCGTCACCGCGACCCTGCGCGCGGGGTTCGACGCGGTGGATGCGCTCGCTGCGCTGTTCCCGTGCGGATCCATCACTGGCGCGCCCAAGATCCGGGCGATGGAGATCATCCACCAAGTCGAAAACTGGCACCGCGGCCCCTATACCGGGACGATCGGCGCGATCGATGCGCAAGGAAACGCATCGTTCAATGTTGCCATCCGCACCATTTGTGTGAAACATGGGCAGAGATGGGGAACAATTGGTTTAGGGTCTGGGCTGGTCGCGGACTCCGATGCGACGAGCGAATGGAACGAATGTCTCGACAAGGCGCGATTTCTTGCACCGGTGAAAAAGGGCTAGGCCGATGACCGACCCTGACACCGGCCGTTTCGACCTGATCGAGACCATCGCGTTCGACCCATCGGACGGCATGCCGCTGCTCGAATTGCATCTTGCGCGCCTGAAGCATAGCGCGGGTGAGCTGGGTTTCGCGTTTGACCGGCATGCCGCGCGCAATGAGCTTCAGGCCGCGACCTTCCGTCTGCGCAAGAAATGCCGGGTGCGCATGCTGGCCTCGCGCGGCGGCGCGCTGGCGATAGAGGTGCGCGAATATCGCACATGGCCGCACCCGATCATGCGCGTGTCCGCCGTCCCCCGTCCGGTGCCGACCGGCGATTGGCGGCTGGGGCACAAGACGACCGACCGAGGCTTTTATCGCGATGCGTTGGCGACAGGCGGCACCTATGAGGTGCTGTTGCTCGATGAAGAAGGCTATCTGACCGAAGGGTGCTTCTCCAACATCTTTGTTGAGCGCGGCGAAAAGCTCGCCACGCCGCCCTTGTCGCGCGGCCTGCTGCCCGGCGTATTGCGCCAGAGCCTGATCGACATGGGCGAGGCCATCGAGGCCGACCTGCGGCCCAAGGATCTGGAGCGCGGATTTTTCATCGGCAACGCCGCGCGGGGGCTGGTGGCGGCGCAACTTGTAACGGACTGATTTCGCAGATGCGAAGCGCTGTTGCTCACAGCGGCAAGCGGCGCTAAAGGCGGGCCGTTATTTCGGCGTCCAGCGAACAGAAAGCATCACCCATGAGCAAGACTTCCGCAGCCCTTGGCCGCATCCAGCCCTCCGCAACGCTGGCGATGAGCGCGCGCGTTACTCAGCTCAAGAGCGAAGGCGTGGACGTTATCGGCCTGTCGGCGGGTGAGCCCGATTTCGACACGCCCGATTTCGTAAAGGATGCCGCCATCGCCGCCATTCGCGCGGGCCAGACCAAATATACGGTCGTCGACGGCACGGCAGAGCTGAAGGACGCCGTCGCCCTGAAGTTCAAGCGTGACAACGGCCTTGTCTATGCGCGCAACCAGATCAGCGTGAACGCGGGTGGCAAGCATACCTTGTTCAATGCACTCGTCGCGAGCGTCGATCCGGGCGATGAGGTCGTCATTCCGGCGCCCTATTGGGTCAGCTATCCCGATATCGTCAACTTTGCGGGCGGTACGCCGGTATTCATCGAAGGCCCCGCGAGCCAGGGCTACAAGATCACGCCCCAACAGCTCGACGCCGCGATCACGCCGCGCACGAAATGGGTGATGCTCAACTCTCCGTCGAACCCGTCGGGCGCGGCCTATAGCGCTGATGAGCTGAAGGCGCTGGGTGAGGTATTGCTGCGGCATCCGCATGTCATGGTGATGACCGACGACATGTATGAGCATGTCTGGTACGCGCCCACGCCGTTCGCCACCATCGTGCAGGTGTGCCCGGACCTGTATGACCGCACGCTGACGGTCAATGGCTGTTCGAAGGCGTTCGCGATGACCGGATGGCGCATCGGTTTCGCGGGCGGTCCGGAATGGATCATCAAGGCGATGAGCAAGCTGCAGTCGCAATCGACCTCCAACCCCTGCTCGATCAGCCAGGCTGCCGCTGCCGCCGCGCTGACCGGCGATCAGGACTTCCTCGATGAGCGCAACGCCGCGTTCAAGAAGCGCCGCGACATGGTCGTCGCGATGCTGAACGATGCGCCGGGGCTTGATTGCCCGACGCCCGAGGGCGCATTCTACGTCTATCCCGATGCAACCGGCCTGATCGGCAAGACCACGCCCAAGGGCAAGAAGATCGAAACCGATGAGGATCTGATCGGCTATTTCCTCGACGATGCGCGCGTCGCCGCCGTTCATGGCGCGGCGTTCGGCCTCTCGCCTGCCTTCCGCGTCAGCTATGCGACGTCGGAAGAGGTGCTGAAAAAAGCGTGCACACGCATTCAGGAAGCCTGCGCCGCCCTTAAATAACGAACGGCTCGCCGGACGGTTAATCGCATGGCAAGGCCAGTTTTATAATCTCGCCCTGTAACCATCGCCCGATTCCGGGCGCATTACAGGTGATGACGATGAGTAAGGTCTACGCAATGACGGGCATTTTCAGGGCCGACGGGTTCCGGCGGTTCTTTGTCGGGTTTCTGATCGGCGTCGCGTTGATGGCGCTCGTCAATCCGCTGCGCGCGCATGCGGAGACCGTGCTGCGCGCGCCCGAACCGGACATTGATGCCGTGCCCACCCGTACACTGGAAACCGCGATATTCGCAGGCGGATGCTTTTGGGGCGTGGAAGGCGTGTTCAGCCATGTGAAGGGCGTGAAGCTTGTGCAGTCCGGCTATGCGGGCGGGCCCAAGGGCAAGTCTGTCAGCTATGATCAGGTATCGGGCGGCAAGACAGGCTTCGCCGAGGCGGTTGCCGTCACCTATGATCCGAAAATCGTGGGTTATGGCACGCTGATGCGCGTGTTCTTCTCCGTCATCGCCGATCCGACCACGCTCAACTATCAGGGCCCGGACCATGGCACGCAATATCGCAGCGCGCTCTTCCCGTTGAGCAACAGTCAGGCGCGCGCAGCCAAGGCCTATCTGGAACAGCTTGATGACGCGAAGCTGTGGAAGAAACCGGTCGTGACCAAGGTGGAGCGCTTCACCGGCTTTGTGAAGGCCGAGGGCCATCATCAGAACTTCATGGAGAAGAAGCCCAACCACCCCTATATCGTCCGCTGGGATGCGCCGAAGCTGGCTGCGTTCAAACGGCTCTACCCCGATTTATACAGCGCGAAGGCGAGCAGGTAATCAGACACCCGACGGGGCGTCGCGGCAAGGCTGTGCCTCCTCTTTGCGCATCATCGATTTCCGATAGGTGCGAACGCTCAATTCATCGCAAAACCGCCATTTTTATCGATGGATGAAAGCATTTTTAACCATTTCCGAGCAAGTGTCTGGCTCGGAAGTGTGGAAAAATAAAATGCTAAAAGCTGTCGGGTCGAAACTTTCCTTCACAATAATGCTGGCGGGATTGCTCTATTTCGCTCTGGCCGCTGCGATGATTGCTCTGACCGGCAATGGCGGCGAAATAGCGGCGCTGTGGCCCGCCAACGCCGTGCTGGTCGCATTGATGCTGCAAAGCCCGCGCGCCACATGGCGCCATATCCTAGCTGCCGGATTTTTCGCCAATATCGCGGCCAATGTCGTGACCCGAGGATCGGCATTCGGACCCGCCCTGTTCGGCATTTCCAACATGGTGGAGGTGTTTATCGTAGCATGGGGCATGCATGCTGCGATCGCCAAAGATCGTATATTGCGCCAACCCAATTCGCTGTGGCGTTTTCTGTTCTGGGCCGGAATGGCGGGACCTGCGATCAGTTCGGTGCTGGGCGCGACAACCGCATGGGTGACGTTCGATCAACCGTTCCTGTCGGCGATGGGAACATGGTATGCGGCCGACGCCCTGGGCCTGATCGTGTTCACGCCCTTCTTTTTTGCGCTGTTCGGCGGCGAGTTCGTTCAGTGTTTCAAAAGCAAAAGCGTGAAGCAAAGGCTGAAAATGCTCTCGCTGCAGGCTCTGGTGCTCGCGACGGCTGCGGTCGTTTTCCATACGGACCATTTGCCCATATTGTTCCTTGTGCCCTTGCCCATCATGTTGGTGACGTTCCGACAGGGGTGGCTCGGCACCAAGATGGCGGTGATGATCGTCGCGATTGTCGTGACGGTGGCGACGATAGACGGCTCCGGCCCGATCATGCTGGCGGATACGGGCAGTCTGCCGCATGTCTTTTTCGCGCAGTTCTACCTTGCGGCATTGCTCATCCTGCAAATGCCGGTAGCGGCAGCGCTTGCTTCACGCTCCGAACTAATCGATCGGCTGGCCAAGAGCGAGGAGGCAACCCACCTGCTGGCCGAACGGGCCGAATTGCTCATATTGAGCCTCAATCGCACCGGCCATTGCATCAAGGTCGTGGGCGCGGCCAAACCCCTGACCGGCAAGACCGAGGCGGAGTTGCTTGGCACGGGCATAGAGAATTTGTGGCCCGAAATCGGCGATCAGCTGTTCGCGTCTTTCAGGGACATGATGGACTATGACAGCTTCGATCAGTCGCTTGAATTTGCGGCGCCGGGCAGGGCGCATCGCTGGCTGGAGGCAAAATTCCGCATATTGGAGGCTGACCGTCTGGCGAATTTTGAGGCTGTGCTGACGATACAGGACATCACGGACCGCAAACGGCGCGAGGGCGAGCTGGTGACGCAGGCGCATGTCGATGGCATGACCGGGCTGTTCAACCGGGCCGGGTTCACGGACAAGGCGCAGCGACAGATTGCGCAAGCCAAGGAAGGCGACCTATTCCTCGTCATGATCGACGTGGATCGGTTCAAGCTGATCAATGACAATCTGGGCCACGCATCGGGCGACGCGGTGCTGACCGCCATCGCATGCCAGATGCAGGGCCTTCTGCGCTCCACCGACATCATCGGCCGACTGGGCGGCGATGAATTCGCCATCGTCCTCAACAACATCACCAGGGAACAGGCCCACGACGCGTGCGACCGCATCGTCGCCTCCATCGCCGACACGCCCGTGGCGCTTCCCGAAGGCAAAAGCGTTACAGTGAATATCAGCTGTGGCGTATCACAATGGCAGGGCGGCCAAACTCTCGAACAGCTGAAACATGACGCCGACATGGCGCTGTATGAGGCCAAACGCGGCGGCCGCAACAAGGCGGTCGCGGCGTAGGGTTGCCAAACACGTTTGTGGCTATTCAATCGGCGCATTGGTGGAACTCGACGTGTCAAATCGCAGCATTTGCATTGAGGAATACGTCAGTCGAGACCAGACTAAAGAGTATGCGATAGGATTTTGATACCTCGCTTGCCGGAACTAAGCTTAGGATATGCGAAAGGCTCGCGGGGGATATGCCGCAATTCAGAGACCCCGAGCATTTTCTGGTGGTTTGCGACCACCGTATCGGCTCGAATTGCACTGTATTCACCTAGATATTGGCGGATGTATTCGCTGATTTTCTGATCCAGATTTTCGAACACCTGTCTGTCGTTGCAGAACCAATAGTGCTTGCCCCATCCGTCAATCATCCCGTCCACCCGCTTGAGCGTACTCGTCAGCGAGCTGGCTCTCTCGAAGGGCTGGCCGTGCTTCATTCCGCGCATCATTTTCAAGCTATCACTGAAGGCAGATCGCACCGAACGAAGAATTTTTCCTTGCGCTTTTGAACCTGGGCGAATCGCTCCTGGGCAAAGGTTGATGCCCAGAAAATCGAAGCCATCATTTATTGAAATGCCACCCTTGGAGCTCTTATCAGGTGATAGTTCCATACCCAGCATCTTGAGCAGATCAGTCGCCTTTCGAAGCCTTGCTGCGGCTGCTCCTTTTGAAGGAGCGAGAATTATAAAGTCGTCGATGTATCGGACGCATTTGCAGTCGCCCTCGTTCATCACTCTATCGAAGTCTGCGAGGATGATGTTGCCGAGCAAAGGCGAAAGCGAGTTACCTTGCGCCACACCGATATCCTCGATCGGGAAATCGGCGCCCTTACCTCGAAGCTGTGCCATGTTAGAGAGTTCTACGTCGATCGCGTCACGAAACAGGGTGACTAACTCCTCATCATTGACCGCCGTCGCAACGATTTTTGTCACAGAATCCTTTGATATTCTCGTAAAGAATGAACTGACATCGGCGCTCGCCACGAAACGCGCACCATTACCGATTTCGTCAAGGACGGCCCGGATCGCGGCAGGGACAGCTGAAACTGAGTCTGATCGAGCGGTTCCATTTTTTTGCGCCCCGCGCTCACCTCTTATGCCTCCAAAACTGTAGGGTGTTTGGATGAACGGCTTCAAATCAGGGACTTCAAGCAGCACATTCAAGATCGCTCGCTGAACGATACGGCTTTCGACTGGTGCAAGGACAATAGGCCTAAATTTCCCAGTCTTCTTTCCATTCTTATCAAGTTTGGGGATCGGCACGCCTTTGGCGGGAGCAAACTTGAATGACCCACGCGCAAGTCTTCCTTTGAGTGATCTTAAATTAGAAGGCGCGTCTTCAGCAAAGGCCTCCAACTCAAGGCGAACCTCTTCAGATTTGGACGTGCGACCATTTCGCTGAATCACGCTCCATGCGTGTTCAAGATTTCGAAGATTTCTTACAGCTTTGATCAGATCAGAGGGCAAGCGTCTTTGGGGTCCTGTCGGTTAACCTCACCCGCCTGACGGTGTGCTGAACTCAGCAGCGGTACCTTTCGGCCCTTGCCGCACAATCGGGGTGACGACTTGCGCCGTCGCCTCGCCGTAGCAGGTTCGCTCGCTCTCGACGGTTATCCCGCCAGCCGCGCTTCCAGCTAGAGCCAACGCGAACATGATAGGAACATGCACCCCTAGACGTCAAGCTTTGTGCAACAATACTCGAAGTAATTATCGAAAAGCATCTTCGGTGACTATAAAGCATGAGTGCAACATCTATTCTTCAAACGGTAGAAAATTAAATAAGTATCTGAAAATAAATAATTATTATTGGAATATTATTGCTGGTAGTGTTTTATGACGCTTGGAGTGCCCTGCTTTCAGGATGCTTGTGGAACACGCGGAGGGCCGCATTGATGCCCCCAACAGCCAATCCCTCACACCAAAACCCTCCGAAACGTCAGATTGACCCGCGGCCCCATCGCCTTGCGCGTTTTCGGGATGGCGTGTTTCCAGTTTGCTTGCGTGTCGCCGCGCATGATCAGCAGGCTGCCGTTGGGCAGGGGGATGCGTTGCGTTGGCCGGGTGCGATCATGGCGGTGGCGGAAATGCATGGTCCGCTGCGCGCCGAAGCTTAGCGACGCGATGACCGGGTTTGGGCCCAGTTCCGGCTCGTCATCAGAGTGCAGGCCCATGCTGTCCTGCCCGTCGCGATACTGGTTCAGCAGTACCGAATTGAACGCCACGCCCGCCGCCTGTGCCTCAACCCGCGTGCGCAGGTCGGCGACCAGCGGGTGCCAGGGCGCGGGCGCGTACCGCTTGCCCGAATAGGCGTAGCTGCACCCCGGGTCGCCCATCCAGCAGAGGAGGCGCGGCTGCGCATGCGTCTTGCCGAACAAGGTGATGGTCTCCTGCCGCCACGCTATCTCTGCGATCAGCCGGGCGAGGATGTCAGGCGCGGGCAAACCCCAATCGACAGGGTCGATCAGGGTCAGGTCGGCATCGGCCAGCGGGAGTTTGATGGAGTCGGGCGGCTGCCCGGCTCGTGTCACTTGGGCGAAAGCACCATCAGCATCTGGCGGCCTTCCATCCGGGGATAGGCCTCCACCTTGGCGGTTTCGGCAACCTCTTCGGCCACGCGCTGCAACAGCTGCATGCCCAGCTGCTGGTGCGAAAGCTCGCGTCCGCGAAAGCGCAGCGTCACCTTCACCTTGTCGCCCTCTTCGATGAACTTCGTCACCGACCGCATCTTCGTATCATAATCATGATCGTCGATGTTCGGACGCATCTTGATTTCCTTGATATCCTGCGTCTTCTGCGTCTTGCGCGCGAGGTTCGCCTTCTTTTGCGCCTCGTACTTGAACTTGCCGATATCCAGGAATTTGCAGACCGGCGGGTCCGCATTGGGAGAAACTTCAACCAGGTCGAGCCCGACATCGGCGGCCTGTTCAATGGCCTCGTTCGTCAACAGAACGCCCAGATTTTCGCCATTTTCATCGATCACGCGCACTTTAGGCACGGTGATGAAATCATTGTATCGGGGGCCGGATTTGGGCATTGGCGCCATCGGGCGGCGCATCATCGGGGGACGTATAGCAGTTTCTCCTGTGGTTATGATCGGGGCTGTTTAGCGGTTTTCTGCGGCGCGCGAAAGGGGGGACGCGCGATGCGCCCGATCTGCGGCAACACTGTTGCTCCGCTGCATCAATCCATATCGGGTGCCAGCGCCTGTTTTGCAAGCATGGCGACCGCTTCGTCGAGCGTCAGGAACTGCTGCGGCTGGTCCGCGCCCAGCACGCGCAGCGCGACCTTGCCTTCCTCCGCCTCGCGCTTTCCCACGACCAGCAGATTGGGCACCTTGGCCAGGCTATGTTCGCGCACCTTGTAGTTGATCTTCTCGTTGCGCAGGTCGATTTCGGTGCGGATGCCCGCGGCCTTCAGCTTCTCGACGACGGTGCGCGCATAATCGTCCGCGTCCGACACGATGGTCGCGACGACTGCCTGCACCGGCGCCAGCCACAGCGGCAGCTTGCCCGCATAATGCTCGATCAATATGCCGATGAACCGTTCATAGCTGCCAAAGATCGCGCGGTGCAGCATCACCGGGCGGTGCTTGTCGCCATCCTCGCCCACATAGGTTGCGTCGAGCCGTTCGGGCAGCACGCGGTCGGACTGGATCGTGCCGACCTGCCATGTGCGGCCGATCGCGTCAGTCAGGTGCCATTCCAGCTTGGGCGCGTAGAAAGCGCCTTCGCCGGGCAGCTCTTCCCAGCCATATTCGTCGCTCGCAAGGCCCGCGGCGGCGACCGCGTCGCGCAGTTCGGCCTCGGCCTGATCCCAGATTTCGTCGCTGCCAAAGCGCATTTCGGGGCGCAATGCCAGCTTGATCGAGTAGGTGAAGCCGAATTCCTTGTAGACCCGGTCGGCCAGCGCGCAGAATTTACGGACCTCGTCAACGATCTGGTCTTCGCGGCAGAAGATATGCGCGTCGTCCTGCGTGAACTGGCGCACGCGCATCAGGCCGTGCAGCGCGCCATGCGGTTCGTTCCTGTGGCAACAGCCATTTTCGTAGATGCGCAGCGGCAGGTCGCGATAGCTCTTGATGCCCTGCTTGAAGATCAGCACATGCGCCGGGCAGTTCATCGGCTTCAGCGCCATCCAGTCGGCGTCGCCGCTGATGATGTCGCCCTCATCCTCTGTATTCGGCACTTCGTCGGGAATGACGAACATATTCTCGCGATATTTGCCCCAGTGGCCGGACTGCTCCCACTGGCGCGCGTCCATCACCTGCGGCGTCTTCACCTCGCGATAGCCCGCATCGTCGATCGCGCGGCGCATATAGGCCTCCAGCTCGCGCCACATGACGAAGCCCTTGGGGTGCCAGAACACCGATCCGTGCGCCTCCTGCTGCAGGTGGAACAGGTTCATTTCCTGCCCCAGCTTGCGGTGGTCGCGCTTGGCCGCTTCCTCCAGCCGGACGAGGTGCGCGTCGAGCTGCTTCTTGTTCAGCCAGCCCGTGCCGTAGATGCGGGTCAGCTGCGCATTCTTCTGGTCGCCGCGCCAGTATGCGCCCGCGACGCGCATCAGCTTGAACGCCTGCGGGTCGAGCTTGCCGGTGGACGCCAGATGCGGCCCGCGGCACATGTCGAGCCAGTCGTTCCCCGACCAATACACGGTCAGCTCTTCGCCTTCGGGGAGTTCTGCCGCCCATTCCGCCTTGAAACTTTCGCCGTCCGCCCGCCATTTCGCGATCAGGTCTTCGCGCGTCCACACCTCCCGGCGCAGCGGTTTGTCGGCGCGGATGATCTCGCGCATCTTCTCCTCGATCGCTGGCAGGTCGTCGAGCGTGAACGGCCCGCGCGACGCCGGGGCCATCACGTCATAGTAGAAGCCATCGTCGGTCGACGGGCCAAAGGTGATCTGCGTGCCCGGGAACAGCGCCTGCACCGCTTCGGCCAGCACATGCGCATAATCGTGCCGCGCCAGCTCCAGCGCGTCCGCCTCGTCGCGCGCGGTGATCAGCGCGAGGTCGGCGTCCTGCTCCAGCGGGCGCATGATGTCGCGCAGCTCGCCGTCGACCCGCGCGGCAATTGCCGCCTTGGCAAGGCCCGGCCCGATCGCCGCCGCGATATCTGCCGGCGTGGTGCCGGGCGCGACTTCGCGTGACGAACCGTCGGGCAGGGTGATTTTCAGCAGTGCGGACATGGCGGGCTTCTTCAAAATGCGGTTTGGTGGCGGAAAGGCGCACGGTCCGGTCCTTAAACCTAGGGCGGGCGCTGTCAACATGCGTCAACATAAAGCATCCGCTTTGGCAGTGACCATGATTTGCCGCTTGACGGGGGCGGGGCGGGGCTATTCACTCCCGCCCGACTATGCGGGGGGATGTCATGGAAGATCAGAATGCTGGGAGCGCGTTCGGTTTCGACGGCAGCTGGAAGGAATATGCGCCGATTGCGTTCACCAACCTGCTGCTGACGCTGGTGACGCTCGGCATCTACCGCTTCTGGGCGACGACGCGCACGCGGCGCTATCTCTGGTCGCGCACCCGCTTCATCGATGACCGGCTGGAATGGACGGGCACCGGCAAGGAGCTGTTCTTCGGGTTCATCATGGTCATCCTCCTGCTGGCCTTGCCGCTGTTCATCCTGCAATTCGGGGCGCAGGCGCTGATTATTCAGGGATATGCGGGCATAGCGGGCCTGCTGAGCCTCGCGTCCTTCGTGATCATCTTTTACCTCATTGGCGTCGCCCGTTTTCGCGCGCTGCGCTATCGATTGGGGCGCACCTACTGGCATGGGATCAGGGGCGGCAGCGACAATGGCGGCCTGAAATATGGCTGGTCCTACGTCTGGAAAACTATCGTCGGCTATATCCCGCTTGGCCTGCTGGTCCCGCGCGCCATGATGTCGCTGTGGAATGAGCGCTGGAATCATATGAGTTTCGGGTCCCACGCGTTTCATTCGAGCGGAGACTGGCATGCGACGTTCAAGCGATATCTGCTGATCTACCTCCTGCCGTTCTTGCTGGTGCCAGCGGCCATGGTCTTCGCGGCCAACATGACCATGGGTTCCCGGCCCGCATTGGGTGGACTGATTCTGATCGGATTCATGGCAGTCCTGTTCCTCTACATCGGTATTCCGCTCATCATGATGGCCTTTTACGCCAAGTTCTTCCGCGAAGGCGTTGGCGGGTTGTCGCTCTCGACCCTCGAATTTCAGTTCACTGCGCGGACATGGGGCTGGATCAAGCTGTTCCTCGGTGATGTCCTGCTCGTGCTCTGCACCCTCGGCATCGGCATCATCTTCCTGCAATATCGCCACTGGAAATTCTTCATCACCCATATGGAGGCGACCGGCGAGATTAATCTCGATGAACTGACCCAATCGACGACCACGCTGTCGAAGCATGGCGAGGGCTTGCTCGATGCACTGGATGTCGGGGCGTTCTGACCGCGCATGATCGAGGGACCATGATCGAAGTAAACGTCTGGCACTATGACGGGCGCAACGCCAATCGCTGGCAGCCGCGCCTGCTGGGGGATAGCGAGGGCTTCCGGCTGCTTGGCGACGATTGGGAGGCTGGCCCCTATCGCTGGGCCGATCTGGTGGCGCTCGACAATGCGGGGCCGGATGCGGTGTTCGGGCATGTGGCAGAGCAGGGCTGGCGTCTCGGCTTTGCGGCCGATGTCCCGGCTGATGTCGCCGCGCTCTTGCCGCAGCGTCCGCGTTATGGCGGCTTTATCGACCGTGTGGGCCTGTGGCGGGCGAGCGCCGCGCTCGCCTGCGTCGCTGCTCTTGTCCTGTTCGTCGGCATAAAGGCGCCCGGCTGGGTCGCGCCGTTCGTCCCGCAAAGCTGGGAGGATAATCTGGGCGATGCGATGGTCGGCGATTTCGGTGGGCGCTATTGCCACACGCCCGAAGGCGACGCGGCCTTGCGCGCGCTGGTGGGCAAGATCGATCCCGAAGGCCATGCCCGCTCGATAGAGGTCGCCAATATCCGCATGGTCAACGCCATCGCCCTGCCGGGGCGGCGCATCATTCTGTTCACCGACCTCGTTGAAAAGGCGGAGTCGCCCGATGAGGTGGCGGGCGTGCTGGGGCATGAGCTTGGCCATGTCGAACATCGCGACACATTGACGGCATTGATGCGGCAGCTGGGGCTATCCGTCATTCTGGGCGGCCTGGACGGCAGCGGCGGCACCTATCTCAATACGGCGCTGGGCCTCAGCTTCAGCCGCGAGGCTGAGCATAAGGCGGACCTTGCCGCCATCGATTCGCTCAAGGCTGCAAATATCTCGCCGCGCCCGACTGCGACATTTTTCCAGCGTCTGGGCGGGGTGCCGGACAAGGAGGGCGGGAAGAAATCCGACCAGAAAGCGAAGGGGGATGTGGACAGCACCCGCGACCGCATTGAGCAGGCGACGGGATGGCTCGCCAGCCACCCCACATCGCGCAGCCGCTATGAATTATTCGATGACGCGGCGGAGAAGGGGCATAGCTACACCTCCGCGCTGACCGCGCGGCAGTGGGAGGCGCTCAAGAATATGTGCGTTGATGATCGCACCGTGAAATCGGACCGCGATTTCTGGTTCTGACCCTGTGACGTCCTTGATCGCTGGGCGGTTCATCGGCTCGCGGCACCCTTTCTCTTGCCAGCATGACGCACACCTCGTCATATGGCGCGCATGACCGAAGATACCCCGATCACCCATGTCGCCCGCGCCGACGGCGTACGGCTCGCCTATCGCTTTACTGATGGCGAAGGCCCGCTGCTCGTGTTCCTGCCCGGCTATATGTCGGATATGGAGGGCGGCAAGGCGCAGGCGGTGTTTGCCTACGCCCGGGCGAACGGCAGGGCGTGCCTGTTGCTCGATTATTCGGGGTGCGGGGCGAGCGATGGTGCGTTTGAGGATGGCACGCTCACCCTCTGGCGTGACGATGTGCTCGCGCTGATCGCGCATGTCTGGCCGCAGGGCGTGGTCATTCCCATCGGTTCCTCAATGGGCGGCTGGCTCGCGCTGCTCGTCGCGCTGGCGCTGGGGGATCGCGTTGCGGGTCTGGTCGGCATTGCCGCGGCGCCCGATTTCACAAGCTGGGGTTTCACCGATGCGCAAACCGCGGAGATGCGCGCCAATGGCAAACTGGTCGAGCCGTCCGATTATGATCCGGCGGGCTATGTGACGACGCTCGGTTTCTGGGAATCGGGGCAGGCGAACCTGTTGCTTCAGGGCGCCATAGCGCTCGATTGTCCGGTCCGGTTCATCCACGGCCAGCACGACGATGTCGTCCCGTGGGAGATCCCGCTGCGCGCTGCCGACAAACTGCGTTCAGACGATGTACAGACGCTGCTGATCAAGGATGGCGACCACAGATTGTCGCGCGACGCGGATATCGCGCAGTTGCTCGCCCTAATTGATGGATTGCTGACCCGATGATCCTTGCCAGCCTCCTGTTGATGCAGGCCGCCTATGCCCCGGAAACAGAAGCGGTGATGAACCGCGCGCGGCGCGAGGCGGCGGAGCAGAATGCGGCCCCGTCCGCCGAGGTGGCATCGCGTCTGAACGGCATGTCGCTCTATCTGCCCGCAGAAATTGCCGAGCGCCTGCAACGGTGCATCGACACGGCGGTCGACGACCCGGCAAAGGGCGTTGGCTATGCCCGCGAATGGGCGTCGCACGATGGCGGGTTTTCCGCCGGGCAATGTCTGGGTTTCGCCTTCGCGCGCGGGGAACGCTGGACCGACGCGGCGATTGCCTTTGAAGGCGCGGCGCAAAAGGCGCTGTCTGCAGGCTCGCCCGCCGATGCGGCGCGGCTATGGGCGCAGGCGGGCAACGCGACATTGGCAGGCGGCGACGCAAACCGGGCACGGACATTTTTCGACAAGGCGCTGGCGGAGGGGCTGCCCGATGGACTGGCCAAGGGCGAGATTCATCTCGACCGGGCGCGGGCGCTGGTGGCGCTCGGCGATACGGCCAGTGCCCGCGACGATCTCGACCGGGCGCTGACGCTGGCGGCGGACGACCCGCTTGCATGGCTGCTGTCGGCGACGCTGGCGCGGCGCACAACCGATCTGGCGCGCGCAGCCAAGGATATCGCGCAGGCGAAACAGCTTGCGCCCGACGATGCGTCCGTCGCGCTGGAGGCTGGCAAGATCGCCATATTGTCGGGCGACGAAGCTGGTGCGGAACAGGAATGGGCGCGCGTTCTGAAACTCGCACCGATGAGCGAGCAGGCCGACGCGGCCCGCGAGATGATCAATCAGCTTGATGGAGAAGGGGCGGAAACGCCCGCCCCCGCGCCCGCTCAATCCAGATAGAAGTTGACGGTCGTGACCACGCGCACCTTCTTGTAGGGCGTGTCGCTGGAGCCGTAGCCGCCTGACGAATCGCCATCGCGTGCTTCTATCGAGAAATAGCCCTGCGTCGCATTCTTGATGCCGCCGACATTGGTGCCGCTGTCATTGGCAAATTGCTGGGCTGATTTGCGCGCGTCCTTGGTGGCTTCCGCGACCATGGCCGGCTTGATGTCATTCAGCTTCGTGAAGCTGTACGACATGCCCGACCCTTCTTGCAGCGTGACGCCGCGCCGTACGAGGTCGAACTGGTTCGCCACCGCCTTTTGCGCGCGGGCAATGTCGGTCGTGCGCAGCTGCATACGCTGCGTAATCGTAATGTTGCGCACGCCATTGTTGATATACTGGTTCACGCCCGCGCCAATGGGTTTCAGCTCCTCGGGTTTGAAGCCGAGCTGCGTGAAATATTCCTTCAGCTGCTGCGTATTCTGGTCGATGTCGCTGCGTACGCTTTGCAGGTCGAACCCGTTGGCGGAATAGGCGATAGTCCACGTCGCGAGGTCCGCCGTCACGTCCTTTTCAGCCAGCCCGCGCACGGTGACGGACCGGTCGGCTTCCCGCGCGCGCAGCAATCCGTCGCCCAGCAAATATCCGCCGACGATCAGGCCCGCGGTCAGCAAGCCCGCGCTCGCCAATATCGCCATGTTCCGGTTGTCGCTGAAGCTCATGCTGGTCCTCCCTCTGGTTGCGTGACCGTTTCGTAGCCGAACCGTGCTTTATCGTAGATGAACGGTTGTCCCTTGTGTCTGGCGCTAGGCGCAGTATACGAGCGGATATAGCGCTATCCTTGTTGGAGATCCTGTGTCGACGCCCTGTTGGACCGGCTTTGCGGACATTGTTCGCAAGCTTATAATTTTGTTTCTACTTTGCGTCGGTCTCGCGGCTTGCGGCGATACTGCGAAGGCCCCCGTCGTGCTTGCCGCGGCCAGTCTCGAACCCGCCTTGGAAGAGGTATCGGATGCTTGGGTCGCGCAGGGGCATGACGCCCCGACCCTCTCTTTTGCGGGGTCATCATCGCTCGCTCACCAGATAGAATCGGGCGTGCCCGCCGACCTGTTCCTTTCCGCTGACGAGGACTGGGCCGACTATCTCGAACGCAGGGGCCGCGTCGCTCCAGGCTCACGGATCACCTTGCTCGGCAACCGGCTGGCGCTGGTGGCGGCGCGTGACGATGACCGGATGGTTGAGATCGCGCCGGGGTTCCCGCTGGCCCGGATGCTGGGAGGGGGGCGGCTTGCCGTCGCCGACACCGACGCTGTGCCAGCAGGCAAATATGCAAAGGCTGCGCTGCAATCGCTGGGCGTGTGGGATAAGGTTTCGGGCAAGCTCGCCCCGGCGGAAAATGTGCGCGCCGCACTGGCGATGGTGGAGCGGGGGCAGGCGCCGCTGGGCATCGTCTACGCGACCGATGCGGCTGGCTCGGGCAGGGTTCGGTTGCTGGGCCTGTTTCCTCCCTCCAGCCATCCGCCCATCCATTATCCGTTGGTCACCATTGCGGGGGCGGACAGCACGGATGCGCAGGCGTTTCGCAGCTTCCTCATGTCTCCGCCCGCCCGCGCGATTTTTCAGCGCTACGGCTTCGAAGTGCTTTAGATGGTCCTGCTGTCGCCCGCAGAATGGGAGGTCGTGCATCTGTCGCTGCGGGTCAGCGGCATCGCGATCCTGCTGTCGATCATCCCCGCATTTGCCGCGGCATGGGCGCTCGCGCGGGGCCGGTTTCCGGGCAAGTTCCTGCTCGACGCCTTGATCCACCTACCGCTGGTACTGCCTCCAGTGGTCACGGGGTGGGTGCTGCTGCTGCTATTCGGTCCGGGCGGGCCGATTGGCGCCTGGCTGGAACAGGCGCTGGGCGTCACGCTCGTTTTCCGCTGGACGGGCGCCGCATTGACGGCGGCGGTGATGGCCTTTCCGCTTATGGTGCGATCGATGCGGCTGGCGATTGAGGCGGTCGACATCCGGTTCGAAAATGCGGCGCGGATTTTGGGCGCATCGCGCGGACATGTCCTTCGCACTATCACGCTTCCGCTGTGCCTGCCCGGCATCGCCGCAGGGTGCATTTTGGGGTTCGCGCGGTCGCTGGGTGAGTTCGGCGCAACGATAACCTTCGCGGCCAATATCGCCGGAGAAACGCGAACTTTGCCGCTCGCGATTTACAGTGCACTACAGGCACCGGGCAGCGACGCGATGGTCATGCGGTTGTCCCTCATTTCGATCGCCCTGTCTTTGGGCGCCCTGGTGGTGTCCGAGGCGCTGGTGCGCCGGTCCGGCGCGAGGCGGGGCGTCTATGGCCTTTGATATCGACATTCGTCGCCGGGTCGGAGATCGCGATATCAGCCTAAGCCTGACGCAGGCGGGCGGACTGACCGCCATTGTCGGGCCGTCCGGTGCGGGCAAGACGAGCCTGCTCAACATGGTTGCTGGTCTGCTTCAGCCGGATGAGGGACATATCTGCGTTGCGGGCCGGACACTCTTTGACAGTGCTCAAAAAACTGACGTGCCGCCCAATCAACGCTACGCGGGATATGTTTTTCAGGACCGGCGCCTGTTTCCGCATCTGCGCGTGCTCGACAACCTCACCTATGGACTGAAGGCGCGCAGTACGACAAAAAGCGCAAATATGACCGTGGAGGACGTCATCGCCTTTCTCGGCATCGCGCATCTCTCGGCCCGCTGGCCGGCGAGCCTCTCTGGCGGAGAGATACAACGCGTTGCAATCGCTCGCGCATTACTGAGCAATCCGCAATTTCTGTTGATGGATGAACCCTTGGGCGCGCTTGACGTTGATCGGCGTGAAGAGATAATTACGGTGATAGAAAAATTGCGTGACCAGCTTGCGCTGCCGATACTCTTTGTCAGCCATGACCAGACAGAGGTTGACAGGCTGGCGAATAATATTATTCCAATCTCTTGAAATTAAATTACTGAAAATAGGTCAGTGTTTATTCCCTATTTTTCTTGCAAGAATCGTCGTCGGAAGGCATAGGGGCATCCGGCTTTCTGCCATAGTAAGAGGACCGCAATGCAGTTTACGAGAAACCCTAACCCTGCCGCGCTTGGCGATGAACAGCGGGCTGCGTTGATGGCGGATCCCGGCTTCGGGCGCGTGTTTACCGATCATATGGTGACGATCCGATGGACCGAGGGCAAGGGCTGGCACGATGCGCAGGTGCGCGCGCGTGAGCCATTCACGCTCGATCCCGCCTCTGCGGTGTTGCATTATGCGCAGGAAATCTTTGAGGGGCTGAAGGCGTATCGCGCTGATGACGGCGGCGTCACGATGTTTCGTCCGGAACAGAATGCGCGCCGGTTCAATACGTCCGCACAACGCATGGCCATGCCCGAACTGCCGGAAGATGTATTCGTTCAAGCGTGCGAAGAGATCATCCGCATCGATGAGGCATGGGTACCAGGCGGTGACGGCAGCCTTTATATCCGGCCATTCATGTTCGCGAACGAGACCTTCCTAGGTGTAAAGCCCGCGTCGGATTTCATTTTCTGCGTCATAGCCTGCCCTGTGGGCGCTTATTTCAAGGGCGGTGCCAAGCCGGTCTCGATCTGGGTGTCGGAAGAGTATTCGCGCGCCGGACCGGGTGGAACGGGTGCAGCGAAATGCGGCGGAAATTATGCAGCAAGCCTCGTCGCCCAGGCCGAAGCGATCAAGCAGGGGTGCGATCAGGTCGTGTTTCTCGACGCCGCCGAGCATAAATGGGTCGAGGAACTGGGCGGTATGAACCTGTTCTTCCTGTTCGATGACGGCAGTGTCGTTACGCCTCCACTCGGAACGATATTGCCCGGTATTACGCGGGCCTCGATCCTCCAGTTGATGCGGGAGGAAGGCGTGAATGTTGAGGAGCGTGCCTATTCCATCGACGAGTGGCGTACCGATGCGGCAAGCGGTAAGCTGACCGAGGTGTTCGCGTGTGGAACGGCCGCGGTTCTTGCGGCGGTCGGACAGGTCAAGTCCGTGCATGGCGACTTCACGATCGGCAATGGCGGCACCGGCCTTCGCACCGAACAGCTGCGGGAGCGGTTGACCGGTATACAGCGCGGCAAGCTGCCCGGCCCGGATGGCTGGGTGCACGCGGTCAAGCTATACGCTTAACAGACGGCTGTCCGGCCCCATCGATTGCAGGAACGACACCGGTCCGCCTACCTCGATGCGTGGATCCAGTGTTGCGGCGTCCAGTTCCGCCAGCGCCAACCCGCTCTGACAGGCGATGATCGCAACGCCACTTTCAAGCGCTTCGGCGAGCAAGGCTGCGAGTTTCGGTAGCCCGTGGGCGCGATGATCGGTGTCGCGCGGCGCCGTGACCGGTGAGGCGAGCAAGCGCACGGCGTCGAGTTGCAGGAATATTCGGGTCTCACCACCCAACGCCGCATCGGCAAGGGCGAGCGTCAGCGCGCCGCGAAGGCGCTCGGGATCATCGGTCAGGACGAGGATGTTCAGGCCGGACATGACTCTGCTGCAAGAGCCTCTGTATTGCACACGCAGCAGCCTGGGTCAGCGGGTACTGTCAGCTTCCTGAAACGCAGCGACAGCAGGTCGGCGATCAGCAGGCTGCCCGCGCTGTCCTCGCCAAAGGGGACGATGGCGCGGATTGTTTCGAGTGCGGCCAGGCTTCCCATCACTCCGGTCAGCGCACCCAGCACACCCTGATCGGCGCAGCTTGCGTCCGCGCGTGCCGGGTCGGAACCGACAAGGCAGCGATAGCAGGGCTGACCCTCTTCCCATCCGCGAAACACGCCCAATTGGCCTTCGAACTGCCCCACTGCGGCGGATACCAAGGGCGTGCGCAACCGCGTCGCTGTGTCGCTGACGATCAGGCGCGTCGCGAAATTGTCGCACCCATCGATGACCACGTCGGAATGGCGCAGCAATGTTTCGGCGTTGTCCGCGTCGAGCCGCTGAACGATGGGAATCAGCTTCACCTGCGGGTTGAGACGCCCGACCGCATGCATGGCTGCCTCAGCTTTCGGTTCGCCGATGTCCTCGGAGGCGAATAATGTCTGTCGCTGAAGATTGGACAGCGCGACCACGTCGTCATCTATGACCCGAATAGTGCCGACACCTGCGGCGGCGAGATACTGAATGACCGGGCAGCCGATTCCGCCCGCACCGATCACTGTCACATGGCTCGATAGCAGCTGCATCTGCCCTGCGCCGCCGATTTCCTTCAGGACGATATGGCGCGCATAGCGATCAAGCTGATCGTCGCCCAAGCTCACCGAAAAATCCTCATGGCAAGCGCCTCATACCGCGCTCTTCACGCCGGTCGATCCGAACCCGCCTTCGCCGCGCGCGGTGTCGCTCAGCTCTGCAACTTCGGCGAAGGCCGCCAATTGCACGGGGGCCGCCACAAGCTGCGCCACGCGGTCGCCGCGGCGGATTACGAAGGGGTCGTCGGACAGGTTGATCATGATGATCTTCAGTTCGCCGCGATAATCGCTGTCGATCGTGCCCGGTGTGTTGGGCAGCGATATGCCGTTCTTTAGCGCAAGGCCGGAGCGGGGGCGAACCTGGATTTCATAGCCCTCCGGAATGGCCATCGCAAAGCCGGTGGCGACCGCATGGCGGGTGCCGGGCGCAAGGATGACGTCCTCGGCGGAAACAATGTCCATTCCGGCGGCACCGGATGTCGCATAGGCGGGGGCAGGCAGGCCGTCCCCATGGGGGAGGCGCTTCAACTGAATCGTGATCGGCTGTGTCATCCCTTCTCTTGTAGACGAGAGGCGATGCGTTCGACCAGTCTTGACGCAACAATTTCCTTGGGCAGATCTTCCCAGCTTTCGACATTGTCCGCCGTCACGAGATGAATGCTGTTGCGCGCGCCTCCCATCACGTCGCCCGACACGTCATTGGCGACAATCATGTCGCACCGCTTGCGTGCGAGTTTGTCGCGGGCATGTTCGACGACCTTCTCTGTTTCGGCGGCGAAGCCCACCAGCAGGTTCGGGCGCTTTGTCGAAATCGCGAGTGTCGCGAGAATGTCGGGATTCTCCGCGAGTGGCAACGGTTCCGGCGCGCCCGCTCCATCCTTCTTGATCTTTTGCCCAGATTCGCTGGCGACGCGCCAGTCGGCGACGGCAGCGACCATGATCGCCACATCGGCGGGCAAGGCGGTTTCGACCGCGGCCAGCATCTCCCGGGCGGTTTCCACATCCACGCGCGTTACGCCGCGCGGTGTCGGTTGGTCCACCGGCCCTGCGACCAAAGTGACCCGAGCGCCGGCTTCCGCTGCGGCGCGCGCAATGGCGAAACCCTGCTTTCCCGATGACCGGTTGGCGATATAGCGCACCGGGTCGATAGGCTCATGCGTCGGGCCTGCGGTGACGAGAACATGCTTGCCGGACAGCGAGCGATGCGCGTCGGGCAGCAGGCGCGGCGGCGGCATGGAGATGACATCGTCTTCGGTCGTGACCAGCAGGCGTTTGATCTCTCCGGCAATGGCTGTGGGGTCGGGCAGGCGGCCCTTGCCCCATTCGCCGCAGGCCATGTCGCCCTCGTCCGGTTCCATGATCGCGACGCCGTCTGCCTCCAGCTGGCGCAGGTTGCGCTGCGTGGTGGCATGTTCCCACATGCGGACATTCATCGCGGGCACCGCCAGCACTGGCTTGTCGGTGGCGAGCAGCAATGTCGTTGCCAGATCGTCTGCGATACCCGCCGCCATTTTCGCGAGGATATCCGCAGAGGCGGGGCACACCACCACCAGATCGGCTTGACGCGAAAGCTGGATATGGCCGATTTCCTGCTCGTCCTTCAGGTCGAACAGGCCGGTATAGACATTGTCCTCAGTGAGTGCGCCGAGCGACAGCGGAGTCACGAACTCCGCGCCGCCTTTGGTCAGCACCGCGCGCACGGCAATGCCGTCGCGCCTCAGCAAGCGCACAAGTTCAAGGCTTTTATAGGCGGCGATGCCGCCCGATACGATCAGCAGGACGCGAGGCGTGGTCATGCCGCGTATGTGCACCTTTTCGACGGTACCTGTCCAGCCTCCGCTGCGATCAGTGGCCGGTCACACCCAAGCTTTCGAACGGCTTTTGATGCTCGCCATATTTATCGACCAGCGTGGCGCTCGCTTCATTCAGGCCGATCAGCTCAACCGTCTTGCCTTCGCCGCGCAGGCGCATCACGATCTTGTCGATCATGCCGGTCGCCGAAATATCCCAGATATGGGCTTCGTGCACGTCTAGGATGACCGTGTCGATCTCGGCTTCATTGAATTCCATTGCTTCATAGAGGACGTCGACCGAGCCGAAGAACAACTGCCCACCCACCATATAGCGACGGGTCGCGCCGTCGCGGCTGATGTCGATGGTCAGCATCTGGCGCACCTTCCACGCGAAGAAAATGCCGGACAGCAGTACGCCGGTCAGCACGCCGATGGACAGATCATGCGTCGCCACCACCATGACTACGGTCGCCAGCATGACGATGGTCGAGGGCAGCGGGTGATGATGCATCTCCAGAAAGCTGCGCCAGCGGAAGGTGCTGATCGACACGAAGACCATCACCGCGACCAGCGCGGGCATCGGGATGCGCGCGACCCAATCGCCCAGCGCGACAATCAGGATCAGCAGCATGCTGCCCGCGACGAAGGTGGAAAGCCGCCGCCTGCCGCCCGACGTCACGTTAATGACGGACTGGCCGATCATCGCGCAGCCACCCATGCCGCCGATGAAACCGGTGAAGAAATTGGCGAGGCCCTGACCCCATGTTTCGCGGCGCTTGTCGGACCGGGTCTCTGTCATGTCATCGACGATGGACGCGGTCAGCAGCGATTCAAGCAGGCCGACCGCCGCCATTGCCGCAGAATAGGGCGCGATGATCTGCAATGTCTCCAGCGTCAGCGGGACCTGCGGCAGGTGGAAGCTGGGCGGGGCATCGGGCAGCGCGCCCATCTGGCCGACGGTGAACACGTCGAGACCCAGGGCGATGCTGACGGCGGCGAGGAGGATGATCGCGACGAGCGGCGCGGGCACGGCGGTTGTCAGACGCGGCAGACCGTAGATGATCGCGAGCCCCGCGGCCACCATTGCATAGGTGGTGACGGTCGCGGCCGCGCCGGTCAGCTGTGGCAATTGCGCCATGAAGATGAGGATCGCCAGTGCGTTGACGAAGCCGGTGATGACCGAGCGCGAGACGAAACGCATCAGCAGGTCGAGCCGCAGCAGCGCGGCGATCCACTGAAATATACCCATCAGGATCGTCGCGGCGAACAGATATTCGACGCCATGGTCGCGAACGAGCGGGACGACCAGCACGGCGACTGCGGCGGTCGCGGCGGAGATCATGCCGGGGCGCCCGCCAACAAGCGATATGATCACCGCGATGGAAAAGCTGGCATACAGGCCGACGCGCGGATCGACGCCCGCGATGATCGAAAAGCCGATGGCTTCGGGGATCAGCGCCAGCGCGACAACGAGGCCGGAGAGAAACTCGACGCGCGGGTTGGACAGCCAGTCGCGGCGAAAATCGCTGTGCAATGCCATGATGAAATCCCGTCTGGTGAAGCCGCAGTCCATGCTGCGATGCAATGTCGGCGCGGTTTAAGGATCAGGGCGCGGAATGCAACCCCGGGCCTCTACCCAAGCAGATGCATCGCCGCCGCGCCGATCCCGGCCGCCAATATGGCCACGCCGCCATAGCGCAGCACCCAGCCGCCCTTCACTTCCATCATACGCACGGGCGGCAGGGGCGGGGGTGGGGGCGCGCCGCCGGGGGAGGGGAACTTGTCCTCGATGCGACGGATCAGGTCGGGTAGCCGTTGCAACGTGCGCCAGTTTTCGACCAGCGCATCGGCGGCCTTCGCTTCGGGGCCCAGCTCGTCGCGCAGCCATGCCTTCACATAAGGCCCGCTGACGTCCCACATGTTGATGTCCGGATCGAGCGCGGTCGCGACGCCTTCTACCATCACCATCGTCTTTTGCAGCAACAACAGGTGCGGCTGCGTTTCCATGTCGAAGTCCCGCGTGATCGCGAATAATCCATCGAGCATCTGGCCGACCGACAGTTCCTTCACCGGCTTGCCGCGCATCGGCTCGCCCACCGCGCGCAGGGCGGTGGTGAATTCCCGCACGTCATGATGGGCCGGCACATATTGCGCCTCGAAATGGATTTCCGCAACGCGCCTGTAATTGCCGGTGATCAGGCCGTAGAGGATCTCGGCCAGCCACAGCCGCGCGCGCCGGTCGATACGGCCCATGATGCCGAAATCGATGGCGGCGATCTGCCCTTGCGGCGTCACGAACAAATTGCCCTGGTGCATGTCTGCGTGGAAAAAGCCCTCGGAAATCGCCTGATGCAGGAACGTGTTGACGAGCCGCGCCGCGAGCAGCTTGGGATCATGTCCGGCGGCGATGATCGCGTCGCGATCCGCGATCTTGATGCCGTCGATCCATTGCATCGTCATCACGCGGCCCGCCGTGCGGTCCCAGTCGATCTCTGGAACGGTATAGCCGTCCTCCGCCGCCATCGCTTCGGCGAGTTCCGACGAGGATGCCGCCTCGCGCCGCAGGTCCAGCTCGCGCACGGTCCAGCGCTTGAAGTTGGCGATGGTGAGGCGCGGGCGCAGCCGCTTGGCCTCTCCGCCGAGCTGTTCCAGATGCGCGGCCGCCCATTCATAGGTTTCAATATCGCGCGCAAATTGTTCGGATATGCCGGGACGCAGCACCTTTACCGCGACGTCGCGCCCTTCGCTGGTCGTGGCGCGGTGCACCTGCGCGATGGAGGCGGCGCCGACGGCGACCTCGTCAAAATGCGAGAAAAGCTGTTCGAGCGGCCTGCCGAGCGCGGTTTCGATCTGCGTGCGGATTGCCGGAAATGCCATTGGCGGCAAGGCATCCTGCAGCCTCAGCAAATCCTGCGCGGCTTCGTCGCCGACCAGATCGGGCCGGGTCGCGAGCGTCTGGCCGAGCTTGATCGCTGCAGGGCCGATCGCCTGAAACGCCTCGGCATAGCGCGGCTTTTTCGGGATGCGCGCGCCAAAACGGGCGAGCCGCACAAGGCGGCGCACCGGAGCAGGTGTGTTGATGTCGCGCTCCACGCCCATCAGCGCGCCGTGACGCGCCAGCGTGCGGCCCCATTTCAACAGGCGCCAGAGATGGGTGACATGGGATGTCATGCGGGCGCGCTCACACCTTCCACCCGCTATGTATCGCGACCAGCCCACCCAAAATCGGCTCGACCTTCGTCTGGGTAAACCCGGCGGCGCGGATCTTCTTTTCGAATTCCGGCATGGTCGGGAAACGGCGGATCGATTCGATCAGGTAGCGGTAGCTTTCCTCATCTTTTGCGAGCAGCTTGCCAAGCTTGGGCACGACGCGATGGGAATAGGCGTCATATATCTCGCCGAAACCGGGCCATGTCGTCGTCGAGAATTCAAGGCAGAAAAAGCGCCCGCCAAACTTCAGCACGCGGTGCGCCTCCGCCAGCGCCTTGTCGATATAGGTAACGTTGCGGATGCCAAAGGCGATGGTGTAGGCGTCAAAGCTGCGGTCGGCAAATGTCAGCTGTTCGGCATTTTGTTCCGACCAGGCAAGCCCCTCAATCTGCTTCTTTTGCGCCCGTTCCTGGCCCACGGCGAGCATTTCGGGGTTGATGTCGGACACCGTGACCTGCGCGCCCGCCTTGTGCATGCGGAAGGCGATGTCGCCTGTGCCGCCGGCCATATCGAGTATCGCTTCGCCCGCGCGCGGCTTTACCCGGCGCACGAAATGATCCTTCCACAACCGGTGCATGCCGCCCGACATCGCATCGTTCATCAGGTCATATTTGCCCGCGACGCCAGAAAAGACAGAGCGGACCATCCCCGCCTTCTCATCGGGGTCGACCTCGCGATAGCCAAAGGACACCGTATCGTTCATGGCCATGCCTCTACCCTCTGTTCTCGCTCGTGGGAAGTGAGTAAGCAGCAGCCATGCCAGAGCTGCCCGAAGTTGAAACGACCGTCGCCGGATTGCGATCCGTCCTGGAAGGCCATGTGCTCACCCATGTCGAGCCGCGCCGCCCCGATCTGCGCGTGCCGTTTCCGCCCGATCTGCGGCAGCGGATGACCGGCGCGCGGGTGGAGCGGCTTGCGCGGCGGGCCAAATATGGGCTGGTCGAAACCGACCGGGGCGACATGATGATCTTTCACCTCGGCATGTCCGGACGCTGGCGGGTGGACCCGGAGGATATCGGCAAGCATGACCATCTGGTGCTGCACACCGATGAGGGGCGGCGGCTGGCGCTGTGCGATCCACGGCGGTTCGGCTTTGTCGAGCTGGTGCGCGCCGATGCGCTGGAGAGCTATCCGCCCTTTACCCGCATGGGGCCGGAGCCATTGTCGGATGCGTTCACCGGGGCGGTGCTGAAGGCGGCGCTCAACGGCAAGGCTACGCCGATCAAGGCGGCATTGCTCGATCAGCGCGTGGTTGCGGGGCTCGGCAATATCTATGTGTGCGAGGCGCTGCACATGTCCGGCATCGCGCCCAGCCGGATGGCGGGCAAGATATCGGCGGAACGGTGTGACCGGCTGGTCGCCGCGATCAAGGCGGTGCTGCTGTCGGCCATCGCGGCGGGCGGATCGACCCTGCGCGATTATGCCCGGCCTGACGGGCAGCTCGGCTATTTCGCGAAGGAATGGCGGGTGTATGGGCGAGAGGGCGAGGCGTGCGGTACCTGCGGCGCGACCGTCCTGCGCCGGGCAGAGGGCGGGCGCAGCACCTTCTATTGTGGCGCGTGTCAGCGATAAGCGACGATCCGCGTGTGGCGGCGCGCCTCATCCCATCGCGTTGGAAATATTATAAAATATGTTGGAAAGATTGAGCCCGAGCGATTGGAACGCGATGATGCACGCCAGCGAAATCAGCGCCGCGATCAACGCATATTCAATCGCCGTCGCGCCCTTCTCGTCGTGGATAATCCGCTGTGCCATGGCCCGTACCCCATATGCCGGTTTTGCCATGACTAGGAAACGGCGGGTTGCCCGACGATAAACAGGTGTGGTTTCGTGGGCGTAAAGGTGATCTGCGCCAATCACACGGAAAGCTATTTATCGCGCCTGCGCCGGATGGAAATCGGGACGCACCATCATATCGCTGGGCCCTTATATCGGCCAGTACGCGCGTGAGGCTTCATGGCGTGAGGATAATCGCCGCGTTCCGATTGGCACTCAGGCAACCATGGTGACAGCCGCTACGATGGCTTGCCGGGTGAGCCGGAATTGGAAGGGGTACTGGCAGCGGGCGGTGTGATTGCAACTTTTGCAATCCATCCTGCAAAATCATCAAGAATAAATAGAGAACACCGGCGCTTGACTCTCGTTAATATTTGAGTCGATAAGTATTTCCGGTAGCCGTGCTGCTGCACTTTCTGCACTCCGCATACCCCTAAGCCCTGATACGGCGCGGGGCGCAAGGGGCGACCCCGGAGAGGGGCTTAGTCCTCCACGCAGAAAGGAAGGTGCACTATGCGTCGCGTTTTTGTACGTGCGTATGTGCGCTGGCGGTTCGGCCGACGGGAGAATGTGTGTCAGCACACTCGCCGTTGGCCTCGCCAGTATTCGTTTGGATTCTAATGCCTAGGGTCTGATGAATGGCAGCACGGTTACCACTGAAGGCTAATGCCGTGCTGGATTTATTCCGCATTTTGTCAGCGGATTCAAGACAAAAATTACTTAAGGTAAAGTTTATAAGCCGCAGGAATCCTAGGGATTCTAACCATTGCCGTTCTTCCACCGCCCCGTCGGCTCCCCATCTTTCCCCCCTTAAGCTGCCAGTGGAGTAAGGATTCATGGATCAAACTCAATCCCCGGCTTAGCCATACTCCGCCACTGAGCGGGGCATTTGCTGGATGACTCTACACCGCGCCCACGATGCGCCCTGAGCGACGAATCCACGGCGTTTTGCGTCCGTTGTATGATCTTGCGGTCGGGCTTCGCCACGCCTGCCTGTTTCAACACTTCCAGCGCTATCTCACGTACCGTCATGGACTTGTCGACTTGGCGCAGGATATTCATTGCGCGCCGCCCACATGGTCCGAACGGGATGGAGATTGTATGCGTCCAAGGTCGCACTGGAGGTGATTGTTCCGGTCCCCACTCACACGAGGCGTCCTTAAGCAGCATCGCGGCGCTGGCGATCAAGGCTTCCAGCTTCGGGATGCGCGCTTCAAGGGCTGGCAGCTTGACTTGCTCGCGGTGTATGCATTCGATCTGCGCACGGACTTCCTCCAGTTCGCCTGTCAGCGCGGAATATTTCTTCCGTAGCGCGTGCTGGTAATTGGTGAGGCCCATACCCAGCGCATAGCAATCGGCTATGCTGTAGGACAGTCATGCCTTGGTGCGTCTACTACATAATACCGAAAACTTGGATGCCCCGCGAGGATTCGAACCTCGATTGACGGAGTCAGAGTCCGTAGTCTTACCTTTAGACGACGGGGCAATAGGTGGGCCGCTCTAGGCCCGGTCAAAATCACTGTCAAGACGGTTGGATGACGGAGAGACCGCCACGGCGGGCCGCCCAGTTCAACTCAGTTCTTTTTGTCCTTCTTGTCCTTGTCATCCTTGTCATTGTTGTAGCTGACGCCGCCGGAGCTTGATGAGGATGCGTTGTTGCCACCCGATGACGCATTATTGCCGCCAGACGAGGCGTTGTTACCGCCGGAAGATGCATTGTTCCCCCCGGAGGATGCATTGTTGCCGCCGCTCGACGAAGAGCTGGAGGACGAGCTGCTGGAAGAAGAACTTCCGCCGCCACTGCTACCGCTGGATGACGAGGAAGATCCGCCGCTTGACGAGGACGACGAGCCTCCGCTTGAGGAGGATGAACCACCCGATGATGACGATCCGCCGGAGGACGACGAGGAGCCGCCCGAAGACGAGCTGCCCCCGCTGCTGGTCGAGGACGATCCGCCGCTGGACGTTGAACTGGAGCTGCTACCGCCGGAAGACGAACTGCCGCCCGACGAGCCGCCGCCGGATGACCCGCCCCCCGATGATGACGATCCGCCATAGCCATGGGTGTTCAGGCCGTCATTCGCCTTGTTCATTGTGGCTGATACGCCGCGGCCCATGCTGGATAGGCTGACGATCGCGGCACTGGCGATCAGTGCGGCGATAAGGCCATATTCGACGGCCGCCGCCCCGCGCGATGCCGCCATGAGGGTTCGAAACCCTGTCCGCATAAATCCAGTCCTTTGGTCCCGAAAACAACAAGATGCTAAACGAAGAGTGTCAATGGGAGCTTAATGTCCGCCCTGCGTTGTTCAGATTGCCGTTCCTCTGCGCCGTTTCAGCGCGCGCAGGCGGTTAACTGTGCACTTGCGCAAAGGGAGGACTGGTCCTAACCTTGGCCCCAAGTACCGGGGTCGTGGGCCTTGGAGAACATAAGTGAGTGCATGAGATGGGGCATCAAAGCCGCCCATCGCCGCGACGCAGCCGTGCGCCGACGCGGCGTCAGGACAAGCAAGCCGGGGCGACCGATATGCCCGTCGCGCGCGCGGCGCGCTGGCCCAGCCGCAACAGTTATGCGGCGATCGACCTCGGCACCAACAACTGTCGCCTCCTGATCGCAAAGCCATCCGCCGACGGTTTCGTCGTGATCGACGCTTTCTCGCGCATCGTCCGGCTGGGCGAGGGGCTGGCCGCGAGCGGGGCGCTGAGCCAGGCGGCGATGGATCGCGCGGTGGCGGCGTTGGCGGTTTGTGCCGACAAGCTGCGTCAGCGGCAGGTGACGCTTGCGCGCTCTGTCGCGACCGAAGCGTGCCGCCGGGCGTCGAATGGCGCGGAGTTCATTGCGCGGGTGAAGGATGAAACGGGCATCGCGCTCGACATCATTTCGGCGCGCGAAGAGGCCCGGCTGGCGGTGCTGGGCTGTCATGCGCTGCTGGAGCCGGGCGATGGCCCGGCGTTGATTTTCGATATTGGCGGCGGATCGACCGAGCTGGTGTTGGTGGACAGCAGCGGCGCGGCCCCCAAGATTATCGACTGGCTCAGCATACCGTGGGGCGTGGTGTCGCTTACTGAAACGGAGCCTCAAGCGGAAAATAGGCCCGATGAGCGGGGGGCGGCCTATGGGCGCATGCGCGCCCGCGTTGCGGAGAGCGTTGCGGCGTTTGCAGCGCGCCTTCCGATGCGAAGCGACGATCTGCGCCTACTGGGTACCTCAGGCACGGTGACGACGCTCGCGAGCGTGCATCTCGACCTGCCGAAATATGATCGGCAGCTGATCGACGGGCTGATCGTGCCGACGCAATCGATGCGCGATATTTCCGGGCGGCTCTCCCGGTTGAGCCTCGAAGAGCGGCGTGCGCTGCCGTCCATCGGGGCAGAGCGCGCCGACCTGGTGGTGGCGGGTTGCGCAATTCTGGAGAGCATATTGGACATCTGGCCCGCACAGCGGCTCGGCATCGCGGACCGCGGGATCCGTGAAGGCATATTGCGCTGCCTGATGGATCAGCGACTGTGACGCGGGGTACGCGCGGCAAGGTGCGGGTGAAGACCGCGAAAAGCCGCAGCGCGCAATCGACGCGCTGGCTGCAACGGCAACTGAACGACCCCTATGTGCGGCAGGCAAAGGCGCAGGGATGGCGTAGCCGTGCCGCGTTCAAGCTGATCGAGCTGGACGAGAAGTTCGGTTTTCTCAAAGGGGTGCGGAGTGTCGTCGATCTGGGCGTCGCGCCGGGCGGCTGGGCGCAGGTGGTGCGCAAACAGGTGCCGCAGGCGCGGGTGGTCGGCATAGACCTGTTGCCGGTCGACGCGATTGAGGGTGTCGTCCTGTTGCAGATGGATTTTCTCGATGAGGCGGCAGACGCGAAATTGCGGGAGGCGCTGGGCGATGCGCCCGACCTCGTGCTGTCCGATATGGCGGCAAATACCGTGGGGCATGCGCAGACCGACCATCTGCGCACCATGGGGTTGGTAGAGGCCGCGGCGTGGTTCGCGGTTGAGCATCTGAAGCCCGGCGGCGCGTTCGTCGCCAAGGTTTTTGCAGGCGGCACGGACCGCGAACTGCTGACCATGTTGAAACAAAACTTTACGACGGTAAAGCATGCCAAGCCCCCAGCGAGCCGCAAGGGCAGCAGCGAATGGTATGTCATCGCGCAGGGGTTTAAAGGACAGCAAGATAAATCGAAATAGGCCGGAACAGGCCGGAATAGGAAGGATGGACATATGACAAACGGGTATCGGCCTGAAACGCTCGCGCTGCATGCAGGTTGGCGCGCAGACCCTGCGACCGGCTCGGTTGCCCCGCCCATCTATCAGACCACCTCCTACCAGTTTCAGGATACCGGCCACGCCGCGCGGCTGTTCGCGCTGGAGGAGCTGGGCAATATCTACACCCGAATCGGCAACCCGACGACCGACATATTGGAGCAGCGTGTGGCCGCGCTGGAAGGCGGCGCGGCGGCGCTCGCGGTGTCCTCCGGGCAGGCGGCGTCAGCCTTTGCCGTGCAGAACCTCGCGCGTGCGGGCGACAATATCGTTTCGGGTACGGACCTTTATGGCGGGACCTACAATCTCTTCGCCAACACGCTGAAGGACCTCGGCATCGAAACGCGGTTCGTCGATCCGTCCGACCCTCAGGCATTCGTCAATGCAAGCGATGACCGCACCCGCGCCTGGTATGTCGAAACGCTGCCCAACCCGAAACTTGTCGTGTGCCCGATGGGTGAGATTGCTGCAGCGGGTCGACCGATGGGCATCCCGCTGATCGTGGACAACACCGCAGCGCCGTTGATTGCGCGGCCGTTCGACCATGGCGCGGCCATCGTCGTGTATTCGGCGACGAAATATCTCGGCGGCCATGGCACGTCGATTGGCGGGGTGATCGTCGATGGCGGCAATTTCGATTGGGAGGCTTTTCCGGACCGGCAACCCAATCTCAATACCCCCGATGCGAGCTATCACGGCGCGGTGTGGGCGCAGGCGGCCAAACCGCTCGGCCCCATCGCCTATATCCTGCGCGCCCGCACGATCCTGCTGCGCGATCTGGGTTCGGCGCTTTCGCCGTTCAATGCGTTTCAGATTTTGCAGGGCATTGAGACCTTGCCGCTGCGCATGGAGCGGCATTGCGAGAATGCGCTGAAGGTCGCCGAATTTTTGACGAAGCAATCCTCGGTCACGAAGGTGATCCACCCAGTTCAGCAATCCGGGGAGGAGCGCGTGCGGGCCAACAGCATATTGACCGGGGGTCTGGGCGCATTGCTTGGTTTTGAGCTGCAGGGAGGCATGGAGGCGGGCAAGCGCTTCATCGATGCGCTGGAGCTATTCTATCATGTCGCCAATATCGGCGACGCGCGCAGCCTCGCCATTCATCCGGCTTCAACCACGCACAGCCAGTTGTCGGAAGAGGAGCAGCTTTCGACCGGCGTGTCGCCCGGCTATGTGCGTCTGTCCATCGGGCTGGAGCATATCGATGATATCTGCGCCGATCTGGAACAGGCGCTGGCGAAGGCGGGGTAGGCGGCAATTTCTTTGCCCCCCATGTAACCAAACGGCCTTCCAGACGTAGTAGCAGGGAGGTTCGGACGGACAGAGCTGGGGGGGCTGCCATACGCCCGTCCCTGACACGCGCCGTCGAAAAGATGGGCGTCTAGCGTCAGTAACCAAGGGAGGGAGGAGCATGGCATCGATCAGCCCGGCCATTGGGTCCAATGAATCGGCGTATACGATGGCGGAACGGTTTTTGCAGGTCCGCTCGCTCACACGCGAATTGGCGACCCCTCTTTCCGACGCCGACGCGACGGTGCAATCCATGCCCGATGCCTCGCCCGCCAAATGGCATCTGGCGCATACCAGCTGGTTCTTCGAGACGTTTCTGTTGCGCGATCATGTGCCCGGGTATCGGCTCTATGACGAGCGGTGGTCCTATCTGTTCAACAGCTATTATGAGGCCGAAGGGCCACGGCATGCGCGTCCGCAACGTGGTTTGCTGACGCGGCCGTCGCTTGCCGAGGTGATGGCGTATCGCCAGCATGTCGAAGAGGCGATGATCGCCGCTCTGCCGGAGATTGCCGAGCGCGCGCCCGATCTGTTGGGGCTGGGCATCCATCATGAGCAGCAGCATCAGGAATTGCTGCTGACCGACATCAAGCACCTGTTCTTTCACAACCCGCTTGGCCCCGCCGTATATGATCGCTTGGCCTATGACGGAACCGATAGCGTGGAGGTCGATCCGCTCTCCTGGCAAGCGGGACCCGTGGGGCTGATAGAGGTCGGCGCAAGCGAGGCTGGATTTGCATTCGACAATGAATGCCCCGCCCACCGCCATTATCTCTATCCGCATGCGCTGGCGAACCGGCCCGTGACAAATGGCGAGTGGATCGCGTTTATCGAGGATGGCGGCTATGCGACCGCTTCGCTCTGGCTTTCGGACGGCTGGGCGTGGGTTAACGGGGAAGCTATCGACGCGCCGCTATATTGGCGCCGGGGCGATGACGGCTGGGAGCATTTTACGCTGTCGGGCTGGGAAAAGCTCAACCCCGCGGCACCTGCTTGCCATATCAGCCTGTATGAGGCGGATGCCTATGCCCATTGGGCGGGCGCGCGCCTGCCGACCGAGCAGGAATGGGAGGTGGCGGCCAAGCACCATGACCCGCAAACCGGCAATTTTCTGGACGCCGCGAGACAGGTGTCGCCCACGCCTGGGGCGGAGAAGGGAGCGTTTCAGTCGCTGTTCGGCGATGTGTGGGAATGGACCGGCTCGGCCTATCGTCCCTATCCCGGCTTTCGCGCGCCGGATGGCGCAGTCGGCGAATATAATGGCAAGTTCATGAGCGGGCAGTTCGTCCTGAAGGGCGGAAGCTGCGCCACTCCGCGTGGCCATGTCCGGGCCAGCTATCGCAATTTCTTCCATCCCCATCAGCGCTGGCAATTTACTGGCGTGCGACTTGCAAAGGATCTTTGACGTGCGGATCGATCTAGATACCAGCCCTTTGGCCAGCGCACAGGATACGGGCGCAGACGCGGCATTTCGCGCAGATGTGCTCATGGGATTGCGGCAGGCGCAAAAGGCCGTTCCCGCGCGCTGGCTATATGACCTGACCGGATCCGAATTGTTTGAGGAGATCACGCGGCTGCCCGAATATTATCCGACGCGCACGGAGCGCGGGCTGCTGTCGCGTCACGGGTCTGAGGTAGCCAAGCTGACGGGGAAGGGCCGTGCCGTCGTCGAGTTTGGTTCGGGAAGCTCGGCCAAAACGCCGCTTCTGCTCAGCGAAGTCGATCCTGCCGTCTATGTACCGATCGACATTTCTGGCGAGTTTCTCGATCAATCGGCGGCGCAACTGCGCGAGAGCTTCCCCGGCTTGCCGATATTGCAGGTAGAGGCCGATTTCATGTCGCCGGTCCAGCTACCGACGCGCGTCAAGCGCCTGGACATATTGGGTTTTTTCCCGGGGTCGACCATCGGCAACCTGGTGCCGCGCACGGCGATCGATTTGCTGCGCACGATGCGCCAGACGCTGGGACCGCGATCGCAACTGCTGATCGGGATGGACCGGGTGAAGGATATTGGCCGGTTGCAGGCGGCCTATGATGACCGGCAGGGCGTTACCGCGCAGTTCAACCTCAACCTGCTCCATCGCATCAACCGTGAGATTGGCGGCGACATTCCAGTGGGCCAGTTCCGCCATCGCGCGCTGTGGAATGCCGAATGGAGCCGCATCGAAATGCATCTCGAAGCGCAGGACGAGGTCGCCTTCACGATAAGCGGTGAGGCGTTCTCAATGGCGCAAGGTGAGACAATCCACACCGAGAACAGTCACAAATATACCAGCGGACAGGCGCGGCTTCTGCTCCAGTCGGGCGGCTGGACCCCGCGCCGGCTATGGATGGACGAGGCGGAGGACTTCATGCTGTTGCTGGCCGAAGCGACGGAATATCGTTCAGCGCCCTGACCGTAGTGCTTGCCTCAGCTGGGCAAAGCGGACTGCGGGCCACCTTCGGGCATCAAGTCGAATACCGGCTTGCTGGTGTCAAAGACGGCCCAGTCGGGCGCGCTGGCGGCATAGACTGACAGTTGCGGCGTGACTTGCGAGGGGTCATTCAGGCTCGACGCGCGAATGAATATCATGCCGGGCATCGATGAGTTGCGGGAAAAGATCGCGCTCCCGCACTCCGGGCAGAAATTGCGCGCAATCATGCTGCCGCTGTCCGCCGCGCTTTCATAGGCCTTCACCTCTCCGGACAGTGTAAACGCCGCCTCCGGCACGCCGACATGCGTTCCGTGATCGGTCCCGCTCGCTTTGCGGCAATCGACGCAATAGCAATGCCCGACCAGCATGGGTTCGGCATCGGCCATATAGTCCACGGCGCCGCATAAGCATCGGCCGATAAGCGGTTCAGTCATGATCATCTCCCACGATTCGATACAGACAGCAAAATGCCGCCTATCGTGGGGGATGCAAGCGCCTGCGCCCGAGAGGCGGGGTAATCACCCGCGGCGGTTACCCCGTGATGCCGCCCGCCGCCAGAACCGCCAGTGTTACAAGTTCGCTCGCCGTTGACGCCATGGTCGCAACCTGCACCGGCTTTTCCATACCGACGAGCATCGGTCCGATCACGCTGTCTCCGCCGAGTTCGCGCAGCAGCTTGGCCGATAGATTGGCCGATTGCAGGCCCGGCATGATCAGGCAGTTCGCGGGGCTGGTCAGGCGGCTGAACGGGTAGTTCTTCATGACATTGGGGTTGAGCGCCACGTCGGGAGCCATTTCGCCCTCATATTCGAAATCGACGCCGCGCTGATCGAGGATGTGAACCGCCTCGCGAATATTTTCGAGCCAGTTGCCCCACGGATTGCCGAATGTGGAATAGGACAGGAAGGCGATGCGCGGTTCATGGCCCATGCGGCGCGCAACGGCCGCGGTGCCCTCCGCAATGTCGGCAAGCTCGGTTGCCGATGGCCGCTCATGTACCGTGGTGTCGGCCATGAAGACAGTGTGGCTCTGGCCCACCAGAATATGTACGCCGAAATTGGTACGGCCTGGCACGGTGTCGATCACCCTGCGCACTTCCCGCATCGTTTGTGAATAGGTGCGCGTGGTGCCGGTGATCATCGCGTCGGCCTCGCCCATTTTCAAGAGCAGCGAACCGAAGATGTTGCGGTCCCGGTTAACCATGCGTTCGCAATCGCGGCGCAAATAGCCGCGGCGCTGGAGGCGCTCGTAAAGCATATCGACCATTTTCGGCACCAGCGGCGAGTTGACGCTGTTGTGCACCTCAAAGCTGTGCGGGTCCGATACGCCGAGCGCGCGCAGCCGGTCATAGACGTCCTGCCTGCCGACCAGAACCGGAATGCCATAGCCTCCATCGCGGAACTGAATGGCCGCGCGCAGCACGACTTCTTCCTCGCCCTCGGCAAACACGACGCGCTTGGGCTCTGCCTTCGCGCCTTCATAGGCAAGCGTGAGCACCGAGGTTGTCGGGTTGAGGCGACCGCGCAGGGACTGGCAATAGGCTTCCATGTCGTCGATGGGCTTTTGCGCGACGCCGCTTTCCATCGCCGCCTGCGCAACAGCTGCGGAAACCACCTCCATCAGGCGCGGGTCGAACGGCGCCGGGATGATATAGTCCACGCCGAAGCTGTGGCTCTTGCCATAGGCGCGCGCGACTTCCTCGGGCACCTGCTGGCGCGCGAGGTCAGCAATCGCCTGCGCGGCGGCAATCTTCATATGCTCGTTGATCGCGGTTGCCCGCACGTCGAGCGCGCCGCGAAAAATGAACGGGAAGCCGAGCACATTGTTGACCTGATTGGGATAGTCCGACCGGCCTGTTGCGATAACCGCATCCGGGCGCACTTTCTTCGCATCGTCGGGCGTGATTTCCGGGTCCGGATTGGCCATGGCGAAGATGATCGGCTTGTCCGCCATGTCCGTCACCATATGCGGTTCCAGCGCGCCGCCGACGGAAAGGCCGATGAACACGTCCGCGCCCTTCAGCGCCTCGGTTAGTGTGCGGCGATCCGTTTTGGTCGCATGCGCCGACTTCCACTGGTCCATATTGTCGGTGCGGCCCTGATAGATCACGCCCTGACGATCGCACATGATGATGCGTGCGGGATTGGCACCCATCGCCTTGATCAGTTCGGTGCAGGCAATGGCGGCGGCGCCCGCGCCGTTCACCACCACGTCGATATCCTTGATGTCGCGCCCTGTGATGTGCAACGCATTGATCAGGCCTGCCGCGCAGATGATCGCTGTGCCGTGCTGGTCATCATGCATCACCGGGATGTTCATCTTTTCCTTGAGCGCCTGCTCAATGATGAAGCATTCGGGAGCCTTGATGTCTTCAAGGTTGATGCCGCCAAAGCTGGGTTCGAGCAGCGCGACGGCATCGATGAAGGCTTGCGGGTCTTCGGTCGCGACCTCGATGTCGATGGAGTCGACATCGGCAAAGCGCTTGAACAAGACAGCCTTGCCTTCCATCACCGGTTTCGAGGCCAGTGCGCCCAGATTGCCGAGCCCAAGGATTGCCGTGCCGTTGGAAATGACCGCTACCAAATTGCCCTTGGCGGTGTAGTCGTAGGCGGTCGTCGGATCTTTCGCGATGGCGTTCACGGGAACTGCGACACCGGGTGAATAGGCGAGGCTCAAATCCCGCTGCGTCGCCATCGGTTTGGAGGCAATGATCTCGATTTTGCCGGGGCGCCCGGTGGAATGAAAAAACAGGGCTTCACGCTCGGAAAATTCAACGGTGGATTTGTCGGCCATGCTTGTCCTCTGATTGATATTTTTCGCGTGCGCAGGCAGATTTGCCCTAGCTTCATTTATAGGCGTCCCACAAGGGCTGTGGCGCGCTTTTTTCTTGCTCTCTTGCGCCCATCCTCTTTCGCGATGCCTTACGAGCCGCTATCGCCGTGCGACTATGGCCAGTCGCCCCTCCAAAAAATTGCCGAAAGACGCACAACCCACGCCCATGATGGCGCAATATTTCGCGCTGAAGGCGCAGGCGTCCGATTGCCTGCTATTTTACCGGATGGGCGACTTTTTCGAGCTGTTTTTTGATGATGCGAAAGCGGCCGCTGCAACGCTTGATATCGCGCTGACGTCCCGTGGGGAGCATGACGGAGAACCGATCCCGATGTGCGGCGTGCCCGTGCACAGTGCCGAGGCCTATCTCGCGCGGCTCATCAGGGCCGGGCATCGCGTCGCGATTGCCGAGCAGACCGAAACGCCGGCGCAGGCGAAGGCCCGTGGCGGCAGCAAGGCTCTCGTCGCGCGCGGCATCATCCGCTATGTAACGCCCGGCACGCTGACCGAGGATACGCTGCTCGACGCGCGCATCGACAATATGCTGGTGGCTGTGGGTGAAGCTGCGGGCGAGATCGGCATTGCTGCCACCGACATTTCGACCGGACGGTTCGAAACGATGACGGTTGATGAAGGCGCGCTGGCGGCCGAGCTGGCGCGGCTGGGCGCGAGCGAGGTGGTCGTGGCGGAAGGATCGTCGCTCGACCTGTCCGATGCGCATGTTTTCGACAAGAGCGCCTTTTCCTCAATGCGCGCCGAGGCCCGGCTCAAAGCGGTGTTCGGCGTGGCTACCCTGGACGGTTTCGGCTCGTTTGGCAGGGGGGAGCTGAGCGCCATAGGCGGCCTGCTCGCCTATCTCGATCATGCCGGGCAGGGTCGGCTGCCGCATCTTGCGCCGCCGGTGCATATCGCACCGGGCAGCCATATGGCGATCGACGCCGCGACGCGCGAAAGTCTGGAGATCGTCGCCACCATGGCAGGCGGCAGGGCGGGAAGCCTGCTGCACAGTGTCGACCGCACGGTAACGGGTGCTGGGGCGCGTATGCTCGCCGCCGACCTCGCCGCGCCGCTGCTCGACCGGCAGGAGGTCGAGGCGCGGCTGGACCTCGTTCAGTGGCTGCATGATGCCAGCGGACGGCGCGATGCCTTGCGCGCGTCGCTACGCGCTTTGCCTGACATTGGCCGCGCGCTCGGACGCCTGGCGATGGGCCGGGGCAGTCCGCGCGACCTTGGCCAGTTGCGCGATGGCCTCAATGAGGCGCGCAATCTGCGGGAGCGGTTGAGCGGAGCTGACAACAGGCCCGGCCTGCTGGACCGGTTGTTGCCTGCGCTTGATGGGCACGGGGCGCTGGTCGATGAACTGGCGCGGGCGCTGGTTCCGACGCCGCCCACCGAAACCACCAATGGCGGCTATATCGCGGAAGGCTATGACGCCGCGCTCGACGAGCTTCGCCGCCTGGGTAGTGACGGACGCCGCGCCATCGCGCAGCTTGAGGCGCGGTATCGCGATCAGACCGGGATCAGCTCGCTCAAGATCAAGCACAACGCCGTGCTGGGATATCATGTGGAAGTCTCGGCAAAGCATGGCGATGCCTTGATGCAGGAGGGGTCAGGCTTTACCCATCGCCAGACGCTTGCGGGTGTTGTCCGCTTCAATTCGGTCGACCTGCATGAGCAGGCGACGCGCGTGGCGCAGGCGGGCGCGCATGCGCTGGCGGCGGAGGCTGCCCATCTCGAAACGCTGATCGAGGGGGCCTTGGCGCGCAAGGAGGCGATCACGCTGGCTGCGCAGGCGCTGGCCCGGCTGGATGTCGCGGCGGGACTTGCCGAGCGCGCTGCGGAAGGCGGCTGGGCCCGCCCGCATTTTGCCGATGAGCAGCGGCTCGATATTGTCGGCGGACGTCACCCGGTCGTCGAGGACGCCTTGCGTCGCGACGGTCAGCCCTTTGTCGCCAATGATTGCGCACTGCGCGCCGAAGACCGGCTGTGGCTCGTGACCGGTCCCAATATGGGCGGTAAATCGACTTTCCTGCGGCAAAATGCGCTGATCGTTCTGCTGGCGCAGGCCGGCGGCTATGTGCCCGCGCAGGCAGCGACACTCAGTCTGGTCGACCGGCTGTTTAGCCGTGTGGGCGCATCGGACAATCTGGCGCGTGGGCGATCCACCTTCATGGTCGAGATGGTGGAAACCGCCGCCATACTCAGCCAGGCGACCGAGCGCAGCTTCGTGATCCTGGACGAGGTCGGGCGGGGGACTTCCACCTACGACGGCCTCGCGCTCGCATGGGCGGTGGTGGAGGCGGTGCATGAGGTGAATAAATGCCGCTGCCTGTTCGCGACACACTATCATGAGCTGACGCGGCTCGCTGAAACCCTGCCGTCCCTCTCGCTTCACAATGTGCGTGCGCGCGAATGGAAGGGCGATCTGGTGCTGTTGCACGAGGTTGCCGAAGGCCCCGCCGACCGCAGCTATGGCATTGCGGTTGCGCGGCTCGCGGGTCTGCCGCCTGCGGTGTTGGCGCGCGCGAAGGATGTGCTGCGGCGGCTGGAGGCGGGCCGTGCGAAGACCGGCGGCATCGCCGCAGGCCTTGATGACCTGCCGCTTTTTGCCGCTTCGGCGGACGCGAAGGAAGAGGCCGCGCCCGATGCGTTGCGAGAGGCGATAGCCGCTGTCGATGCCGACGCGCTGACGCCGCGTGAGGCGCTGGATCTGGTCTACCGGCTCAAGGCGCTGGCGGATCGGGCCGGGGATCACTAGGTTGGGCCTATGAACCAGAATTTCTCTGCTCTCACCAACCGGCGCGCCATCATCGACCGGCGCGAGGTTGCCGATCGTCTCACCGAACTGATTGAAAACGCCGACACGTCGGAGACGTCCGCGTTGCGCGCGATTATCGTGTCTGTGTTGGCAGACGCGCTGGCGGCGGGCAGGGAAGAGGCCGCGCGCAGGCTGGACAAGCACCCGACAAACGGGCGGGAAACGGTGCAGGCCTATGCGTTTCTGACCGATCAGCTGCTGCGCATCCTGTTCGACGCGACAACGCATCATCTTTACCGGCGGGGCAACCGCAGTACCGCCGAGCAGGTCGTGCTGCTGGCCGTCGGCGGCTATGGGCGGGGCGAGATGGCGCCGCACAGCGACGTCGATATCGCGTTTGTGACCCCTTACAAGACGACGGGCTGGACCGAGCAGGTCATCGAATCGATGCTCTATTCGCTGTGGGACCTGGGCCTGAAAGTTGGGCACAGCAGCCGTTCCATCGATGAAATGGTGCGGATGGCGAATGCCGATCTCAGCGTAAGGACGGCATTGCTGGAGGCCCGCTATGTCTGGGGCGACCGGGAGATTTACGATGAGGCGCGCGCGCGCTTCTTCAAGGACGTTGTCAAGGATAGCGCGCGGACATTCGTGGCCGAAAAGCTGGCCGAGCGGGATGCGCGGCATAAACGTATGGGCGACAGCCGCTATGTCGTCGAGCCGAACGTGAAGGAAGGCAAGGGGGGGCTACGCGACCTGCACACGCTTTTCTGGATCGGCAAATATGTGAATCGCGTCGATTCGGTGGCCGGCCTGGTGGACGCAGGGCTGCTGACACGGCAGGAGCTGAAACAGTTTCAGAAGGCAGAGAATTTCCTGTGGGCCGTGCGATGTCATCTGCACGCCATCACCAACCGTGAAGAAGACCGTCTGACCTTCGATCTGCAGCTAGAGGTTGCAAAGCGGATGAATTTCGCGGGGCGCTCGGGCCGATCCGGCGTCGAACGTTTCATGCGCTATTATTTTCTGATGGCGAAGATGGTGGGGGACCTGACTGCGGTGTTCCTCGCCCATCTCGACGATCAATGGGCTGCACGTGGGCGGCGCTATGTTCCCAATCTCTTCCGCCGCCCGAGGAAACTCGACGGCTTTGTGCTGGAACGCGGGCGGATCGCGCTGCCCAACGACGATTTCTTCCAGGAAGACCCCGTGCGCCTGCTCGAAATGTTCGCGCTCGCGGACAAGCATGGGCTGGAAATCCACCCTAGCGCGATGATCGCCGCGCGCCGCGACGCGCCGCTGATCGACAACAAGATCCGCAAAGATGCAAAGGCGAATGCCTTTTTCATGGAGGTCCTGACCTCGCCGCGCGACCCCGAAACGGTGCTCCGCTGGATGAACGAGGCCAGCGTTTTCGGGCGTTTTGTGCCCGATTTCGGCCGGGTCGTCGCGCAGATGCAGTTCGACATGTATCACCACTTCACGGTGGATGAGCACACCATCCGCGCCGTCGGCCTGCTCGCGAGGATAGAAAAGGGGGATCTCGCCGAAGATCATCCGCTGTCGACAGTGCTGATGCACAAGCTGATCTCGCGCCGCGTGTTATATATGTCGGTGCTGCTGCATGACATCGCCAAGGGCCGCGGCGGCGATCACAGCGTGCTGGGCGCGGAGGTTGCCCGCAAGCTGTGCCCGCGTTTTGGCCTGACCGCTGCTGAAACCGAAACAGTTGCGTGGCTGGTGCGCCATCACCTGCTGATGAGTGCGACCGCATTCAAGCGCGACCTTTCCGATTACAAGACGATCATGGATTTCACCGACGTCGTGCAGAGCGCGGAGCGTTTGCGTCTGCTGCTCATGCTGACGGTCGTCGATATCCGCGCGGTGGGACCAGGCGTCTGGAACAGCTGGAAGCGGCAGTTGCTGGCCGATCTGTATAATGCGGCAGAAGAAGTCTTGCGCCTGGGCCACAAGAGCAATGGCCGCAAGGAGAAGATCGAGGCCAAGCAGCGCATGCTGCGTGATGCGCTCGATATCTCGGACGCGGCATTCAAGCGGTTGTCCAAGCGGTTGCCGGACAGTTACTGGATTGCCGAGGCCGACGACATATTGGTGCATAATGCGCGCCATATCTTGAGCGCGAAAGACCAGCCGCTGTCCATCGTGGCGGAGGTGTATCCGGAGCGCGGTGCGACGCTGGTGACGGTCTATGCGGCCGACCATCCGGGTCTTTTCTATCGCATCGCGGGCGCAATCCACCTTGTCGGCGGCAGCATCATCGATGCGCGCATTCACACGATGCGCGATGGTATGGCGATCGATAATTTCCTGGTGCAGGATCCGCTTGGAAGGCCGTTCGACGGCCCCGATCAGCTCGCAAGGCTGGAAAGCGCGATAGAAGATGCGCTGGCGAACAAGCAGAAGCTGCAGCCCAAGCTCGCCGCGCGGCCCTTGCCCCGTACGCGGGCGGAGGCGTTCGACATTCCGCCCAATGTCCTGATCGACAACAAGGCATCGAACCGATTTACCGTGATTGAGATTCACGCGCGCGACAAGCCTGCGCTGCTGTTCAACCTCGCCTACGCGCTGTTCCAGTCCAAGGTGACGTTGCACAGCGCTCATATCACCACCTATGGCGAGCGCGCGGTCGACACCTTCTATATCACCGATTTGCTGGGCGAGAAGATCGAGAGTAAGACGCGGCTGCAGACACTGGAAAAACGCCTGTTGAGCGCTGCGGAGGCCGAGGTGATGGAGCAGCTGGCGGCTTAGGCGCTTGAACGTTTCGCTTCAGCTCTTGCAGAAGCACTGTGGCGCTAGACGATTTTCATCTTCATGCCCGGACCCAGCATCGGCAGTATTCGGTCCATATCCTCGCGCGCTACGGCGATGCAGCCTTCGGTGGGTTTGGGCGCGCCGTCATCGCCCGGCACCCAGATATGCCAGAAAATTGCGCTGCCGTGGCCGGGAACGGGCGGCGCGTCATTATGCCCCAGCACAATGACGATGTCATAGGCGGTGTCCTCGCGTTGCAGCCGCTCATGCGAAAAGTTGCGGGGCAACAGGACTGGGCGGTTATAGGCGGGGTCCGCCGGGCCGTCCGACCAGCCGTCGCCTTCGCGTGTCCAGCGCCAGGGAATATGCGGCGCTTCCTTTAAGGGCACCCGATCGGGGCGCAGCAGTACGCCGCGGATCGGCCAGATGCCCAGCGGCGTACACCCGTCGCCTTCGCGTTTGTTTTCGGCGGGGCAGGCACCGCCCTTGCCGATGGCGCAGGGGATCGTGATCGCCCCGAATTTCAGCGTACGCGCGGCGGTGTCCACGCAGACCATCTCTGTCACAACTGGTGGCCGGTGCGGTCGCGCTTGGTATCGAGATAGCGCTCGTTATGCGGGTTGGGCTCTATCGCGTGGGCCAGTCGCTCCGTCACCATGACGCCTTCGGCTTCCAGCCCGGCAACCTTCGCGGGATTGTTGGTGAGCAGGCGGACCTTCGGGATTGCGAGCAGCTTCAGCATTTGCGCCGCCACCGAAAAATCGCGCGCGTCTATCGAAAAGCCGAGCCGCACATTGGCGTCGACCGTATCGAACCCCTGATCCTGCAACGCATAGGCGCGCAGCTTGTTGATGAGGCCGATACCGCGCCCCTCCTGCCGCAGGTATAGCAATACGCCCCATTGCGCGTGGGCGATTTCCCTGAGCGCGCCATGGAGCTGCGGCCCGCAATCGCATTTGAGCGAGCCCAGCACATCGCCCGTCAGGCATTCGCTGTGCAGGCGAACGACCGGAACGCTGCCGTCGCGTTTGCCGATCACCAGCGCGACATGCTCGCACGGGTCGGCTCGCGTGCGAAAAGCGACGATTTCGGCCTGTTCCGCGGCCTCGACCGGCAGGCGCGCGCGTGTTGCGATATGCAGTTGAGGTCCGCCGCCATAGTCCTGTATCGCACTGGCCTCGGCGCTCGCTTCCACCTCGACGGGATGGGACGCCACGAAGAAAGCGGGCAAGATGCCGGCCAGCCGCGCAAGGCGCAGCGCGGCAGCGGCCGCCTGTGGCGCAGACACGCCCAGCGCGCGGTAGGGTCCTTTCAATGGGGTCGCCAGATCGCGCACGGGATCGGCCAATGCGACGGCCCCTGCGAGGTCTATCCAGCGTTCGCGTCGCACCAGAACGGGCGCCTCCGGGTTGGCCGCTTCCAGCTGGTTGGCAAGGCGCAGGGTTTGCGCGCGTGCCGCAGAAATCAGGATGTCGGCCTGCGCCTGCGGATCGAACGCGGCAAGGCTTGCGTCTTCGGCGCTTTCGACGGCGAGCAGGATGAGCGATTCGTCAGGCGCAGAGACCTCAACCGGCCAGCCGCGCCGCAGCGCGTCAATCGCCCTCGCGACAGCACGGTCGGCCGCCGCGCCCGTCATCAGAACGCGAACTCGGTAATCAACGGCGCGTGGTCGGAGGGCTTGATCCAGCTGCGGCAGTTTTCGGCGACACGATGGCCGACGGCCTTTTCCACCAGCTCCGGACTGACCCACATATGATCGAGCCTGCGCCCGCGATCGGACTTCGCCCAATCTTTCGCGCGGTAGCTCCACCAGGTGTAGAGGCGCGCGGGTTCGGGATGGAAGTGGCGGCCCAGATCCACCCAGTCATGCGCGGCCTGCAATCGGGCGAGCGCCTCACACTCGATCGGCGTGTGACTGACCACGTCGATCAGCTGCTTGTGGCTCCACACGTCTGATTCCAGCGGCGCGATATTGAAGTCGCCGGTAAGAATTGTGGGGCCTTCCAGTGTCTTGGCCCATTCCACCATGCGGTCGACGAAATCGAGCTTCTGTCCGAACTTCGGATTGACCGCCCGGTCGGGCACATCACCGCCGGCTGGTACATAGACATTTTCCAGCCGCACACCATTGTCGAGCCGCACGCCGACATGGCGCGCCTCACCATTCGCCTGCCAGTCGAGCCGGTCGTCCTCGCGGATCGGCACGCGGCTGAGGATGGCGACGCCATGGTGCATCGGCTGCCCGTGCAATATCTGATGATTATAGCCCATCTGGCGGAATACGCCGCCGGGGAAAATATCATCGACGACCTTCGTTTCCTGAAGGCACAATATGTCGGGCGCTTCCTCGTTCAGAAAACGCGTCACGATATCGATACGGGCGCGGACGCTGTTGATGTTCCACGAAGCAATTGTGAGATTTTTCGGCATGGCCTCTCCACTAGGAGGCATCCGCCAGCGAAGCAAGCGCGGGCGGACGGTTTGCGGCACAGCTATGCGAAATAAGTAAGACCCCCGTTCCGGGGGCGTGGAACGGGGGCCTCAGTCTTGCGCTATTGGGCGCAAACACAAAGGTGGCTTACCGGGTAACAGGGGGAAGCCCGGGGCCGTCTCTGCGGTTATCTCTTTCTATCCGATTCTGGCTGTCCACAGGATGAACGGTTGTAAATATAGTCGCCGTTTGTCGCCGGTGGAATGCGTTTAGCCGCCAGGGCGCTTCGTGGTCTGGCGGGGGTCGCGCCAGCGGAAAGCCGAATCGTCCACCGCGACATTATAGGCCTGCGAAGAAAGGCGAACGGCTGTCCTGCTTCCCTGCGCATCGCGCGCGACCCAGCCATAGAGGTCAAGCCCGGCGGGGGCGGATTTCTTGCGATTGAAAACCAGCGTTATGGTGCCGAATTCCGGCCGTTTGGGGTCATGCGCTTCGACCGCCAGCACATTGGGGTCGCCGGTTTGCACGACCTTGCTGAATTTCGTGAAATCGCGCGACGGATCTATCAGTGCGCCGAGCGGCGAGCTGCCGATCGGCCAGCGCTGCACCTGACGCACCTCATAATCGATCAGCGTCAATGCCTTGCCATCGCCGATGATCAGCATCGGAACGCCTTGCCCATATTGAAAGCGGATCTTGCCCGGCTGTTTCAGGGTCAGCTTTCCGGTCAACGTCTGGCCGTTGCGGTCGGTTTGCGAAAAATCCGCCTTCAGGCTCTTCACCGCGCGGATATAGCTGGCGACTCGCGCCAGGTCTGCCTGCTGAGAGGTCGCAGCCGCCTGCTGGGCGGGCGCGGCGACGACAGCCGACGGCGCCGAAGCCGTTGCAAGCGCGGCCAGGCCGATCAATCCCAATCCATTGCGAACAGACATCATCACTCTCTCCTTGTCCTTCCACAAAAATGCAGAGGGACGATTGAACAGGTTCTGAATGTTTCAGAAACCCGGTGTTCAGCGTGCGTGATAGCGCAGGCGGCCTATGAAACGTGCCAGGCTGGGCCGATGTTCCGTGCGCGCCTGCATGCGTGCCTTGGACTTTTCGAACCGCATCACGCCCTCGATTCGGCGCGCGAGAAAAGCGCGGGTTTCCGCGTGGCTTTCGCTCTCGTCATTGAGGAAAACGAGCAAAGTCGCGGAATAGATGCCTGCGAGCAGCGTGCGCTTGGTATAGTGATTGAAATCGACAGCGGTATCGCCAGCCGCGCGCCACATCATATCTGCGGCGCGCCAGCTGAGTTGCGCTGCGCGCGGCATGTTTTGCGGCATGGCGAGAATGGCGAGCGCGCGGCGTAACGCCTCCCTGTCGCGGGCCAGAAGATCGAGCCGGGTCTCGACGAGAGTCGCGATCTTTTCGCGGATTTTCAGGGGTGTTAGCGTTTCGGCGGTGCAGGTACGCAGCATCTGCGCATCGATATGCGCAAACCATGCGTCGATCATCGCGATCGCGCCGCCATCGAATGCCAAGCGCGCCACTGCTGATGCAACACCAAGCTGGTCCGCCGCCATATCGACGGCAGCCGTCGACCATCCGTCAAATGCCGCGTTACGCGCGACTATGGGAGCGAGGGCGGCGCGTACCTCGTCCAGTGTCGGGTCGGGATTAAGCTCGGGATCGGCCATGCATGTCTTCTAGAACAGAGAGCCGCGTCTGGAAACCGCTCATCGCAGCGCGAGGTGCAGCGGCAGGTTACGCGCCGAACTGCTCGCGCAATTCCAGCATCCGAATAGCGGCCTTGGCCGCTTCGCCGCCCTTGTCCTTCTCACTGGGTCTGGCGCGGGTCAGCGCTTGCGCCTCATTTTCGACCGTCAATATCCCGTTGCCGATCGCGATTCCATCCATCGACAGCGCCATCAGGCCCCGGGCGCTCTCATTGGAAACGATTTCGAAATGATAGGTTTCGCCGCGGATCACCACACCGATGGCGATGAACCCGTCATAGCGGCCGCTTTCCGCAGCCATGGCTACTGCGCCCGGTATCTCCAGCGAACCCGGCACGGTCAGCACCTCATGGCTGTGCCCCGCTGCTTCGAGTGCGGCAACCGCGCCCTCGATCAGCAGGTCGTTGAGATGGTCGTACCAGCGCGCCTCGACGATCAGGAATTTCGCCAAAATATTTCTCCAGCTTATAAATCTATCGGGCGTTGACCCACCACGGTCAGTCCATAGCCATCAAGGGCGACCAGACTGTGGCTGGTGTTGGTCAGCAGGATCATGTCATGGACCCCGAGTTCCGCCAGAATTTGCGCGCCCACGCCATAGTCGCGCAGCTCATCCATATCGCGCTGAGCCACTCCCGAATATTGCTCGAGAAGGCGGGTAAACATATCGGGCGCGCGGCGGTTGATCGCAACGATCAGACCTGCCCCCTCCTCACCGATGATCTCCATCGATCGTGACAATATGTTGGCGCGGGGGCTTTCCGCGCCAAAAGTATCGTCGAACATAGTCAGCTGGTGCATGCGGACGAGCGTCGGTTTGTCGGGGTCGATATGGCCCTTTTGCAAAACCAGCTGATCACCGCCGGAAGCCCGGTTATAGAAACTCAGCGCCTTCCATTCTCCGCCCCACCTGCTGGTGAATCGCGCTTCGGCGCGTTTTTCAATAAGATGATCGTGCCGTCTGCGGTAGGCGATAAGGTCGCGGATCGTGCCGATTTTCAGCCGGTGCTTCTGGGCGAAGGGGATGAGATCGTCGAGCCGGGCCATCGTACCGTCGTCGCGCATGATCTCGCAGATTACGCCGGATGGATTGAGCCCTGCCAGCCGCGCGACGTCCACTGCGGCCTCCGTATGACCCGTGCGCACCAGAACGCCGCCGTCGCGCGCCACCAAAGGAAACACATGTCCGGGCGAAACGATATCCTGACGCCCCTTGGACGAATCGATGGCGACCGCAATGGTGCGGGCTCTGTCCGCTGCCGAAATGCCGGTTGTTACGCCCTCGCGCGCCTCAATTGAAACCGTGAAAGCCGTTTCGTGGCGGGTGCCGTTATGTCGGCTCATCAGGTCGAGGCCGAGCTGACCGACCCGGTCCTTCGTCAGGGCGAGGCAAATAAGGCCGCGGCCATGCGTCGCCATGAAATTGATCGCATCTGGCGTCGCCATCTGCGCGGGAATAACGAGATCGCCCTCATTTTCGCGATCCTCGTCATCGACGAGGATGAACATGCGTCCGTTGCGCGCCTCGTTGATAATTTCTTCGGGCGAAGACAGCGCCGTGCCGCCTTCCCGTTTGAACAGATATGTTTCCAGTTTGCTGAGCGTGTCGGCAGTCGGGTTCCAATCGGCCTCACCCAATTTGCGCAGGCTGTTCGCATGCAGTCCCGCCGCGCGTGCAAGGCCTGATCGCGACATTTCGCCATCGCGGATGAGAGTTTCTATTTGTTCGATAAGTTCTGTAGACATGCACGAATAAAATCACATTACAATGTGATCGTCAATGCCAAATATCACATTAGAAGGCGGCGTCTCTGTCTTTAAGACGTGCCAGATAGCGGGCCAGCACGTCTATCTCGACATTGACCCGACTGCCCTGTGTCAGCCGGTTCAACGTCGTGACAGCCCAGGTATGCGGAATGATATTGACGCGGAAATGCGCCTCTTCGCCTACATCGCGAACTTCATTGACGGTCAGAGAGACGCCGTCAATCGTGACCGAGCCCTTGGGTGCAGCATAGGGTGCGATATCAGCTGGTACAGAGAATGCGACGATGTGAGACTCGCCATTTTCCGCGACGCGCAGCACCGTTGCAATGCCGTCCACATGCCCCGTGACGATATGGCCGCCCAATTCCTCGCCCAGCTTCAGAGCGCGTTCGAGGTTCAGCGTGCTGCCTGCCTCCCACATGCCTTGCGCGGTACGCGTCACCGTTTCGGCCGAGGCATCGACGGCAAACCAGCCCGAACCCTTGCTATCGGTTCCTTTGTCGACAACAGTCAGGCATACGCCGGAACAGGCGATCGAAGCGCCCATGGCGATCGTATCGACGTCATAGCCGCACTGAATTTGCAAACGGAGGTCGCCCCGCTGCTCTGCGGAGAGGATTGTGCCGATGTCGCTGACGATACCCGTGAACATGGAGTCGCTCTAACCGTCCCGCGTGCGCAGGTAAACCTCCATACTGTCTTCGCCGAACATGCGCCGGTCCGCAAGGCGCCAGCGGCCATGGGCGGCATCGAGCGCGGGCAGGCTGATATCGCCGATGGCACCCTTGCCGGCGCCAATGACAATCGGCGCGCGATAAAGCAGCAGCCGGTCGACCAGATCGGCTTGAAGAAATGCGGCAGCGGTTTGGGCGCCACCCTCGACAAGAATGCTGGATATGCCGCCGACCGCAGCGATCTGTGCAGGGTCAGTAACTATGTCCCAGCCGTCCGGTGCGTCGCCATGCCCCAGCAGGATGCGCCGGGGTGAGCGATCTTCCAGCCCGGGCAAACGCACGTCGAGGCGCGGACCATCGGCCCACCATGTGCCCCGGCCCACCAATATTGCATCATTGCAGGCGCGCATCAGATGCGCGTGCGCGCGCGCGGCGTCGCCGGTAATCCATTGGCTCGTGCCATCGGCCATCGCGATGCAGCCATCAAGTGAAAGCCCCAGTTTCAGGGTGACCATAGGCCGTCCCAACATCTGGCGCAGGAAGAAGCCTTGCATGGCCCACTGCGCTTCGTCCTGCAGTATCCCGATATCCACGCGGATGCCCTGATCGCGCAGCCAGGCGATGCTCAGCCCATTGGTGCGCGGGTCGGGGTCGGCAGCGGCGATCACGACGCGTTCAATCTCGGCCCTTTGCAACAATTCAACGCAGCGTGGGCCGCGCGACGACAGGTGGAAACAGGGCTCCAGCGTCACATAGGCCGTGGCTCCCATGGTCTGGCCTGCCGCCTCGTCGAGCGCCCGTGCTTCGGCATGGGGGCGCCCGCCCGGCTGGGTCCAGCCGCGCCCGACGATCTTGCCGTTCCGGACAATGAGACAGCCGACATTGGGGTTGGGCGATGTCCGGCCAGAGCCTCTTGACGAAAGGGCGATGGCGGCGCGCATGAAGCGCGCGTCGTTCGCCTGCGTCATTCTGTTGCTATGACCTGGACGCCCGCTGCCTCTTTCGCGCGTGCGTCGGCAAGGCGTTTTTCCAACATGGCGCGGATATAGGTAAGCGCCTCGGCGCGGCGCTTGTCATTGCGCTCGGCGTCTTTCCGCCATTCAATGCCGAATGTATCCGCCAGCTTTTGCATCTCTTTCTGTTTTTTGCGCAGCGCTTCTTCACGTCGTTCTAGGTCGCGCATCTGCTGCAATATGATCGCGCTGTCCGCCCGATCGCCGTTCCAGCTCTGGAAATAGGTGATCTTGTTCTGCCGCGGCATGGTGTTGGTGTTGGCATCCACCAGAAACGCCCACACGATGATCCATGTCAAAGCGATCGATACGCCGAGCAGGGGCCATTTGTGCGACCGGTGTTCGGTCAAATATGACCACAGGTCGCCAGCGGCGCTGCGCGGGGAAACAGGGCGGGGAAATATGGCCATCACTACGATATAGGCGGACTCGCGCGCTGATGCAAAAGCATCGAACATTGACCGAAACCATGGACCGGCGTCATCGTACTGGTAAAGATCGTCCGGCGACCCGATGGGCTGGGCTTCGGTTCCGTCCATCCACTGTCCGGTGTGCCTACGGACGCACCGGGCATTCGATGCGATAGGGCAGGGTCTGAGGGAAGGGGCCTAGTCTTTTTTGCCGCCATTGTCCTCGTCAGAGGACGGGGTATCCGCCGGACGTTGCGATGATTTCATGCTGTCCGCGGCATTGGACGTCATCGCCCGCAATTTCGCCTCCGCCTCATCGTCCTTGCCCGCCAGCACCAGCCAGCTCATCACGGCGGCCACGATCAGGGCGATTGTCGCCAGCCAATACCCGAATTGCCAGCTGACCTCGATCATCGACAAGGCCGCCTTGTCCAGGCCATAGGCGGACCCGTCGCCGGACGCTTCGGACATCGCTGCGCTTTTGCTGTAGCGGCTCGTTCCCATGAAAATCAGCACCAGCGCAGCAACTGTCGTGCCGAGAACATGTTTCGCCTTGTCCTTTTCCTTGGTCAGCAGCAGATAAAGGCCACCCGCAATCGCGATGAGCGCGAGGATCAGCCAGATGTTGATCGACGTGTCATTGGTGCGCTGCGCAGCCTGCCCCAGAAAGGAAATCTGCCCGAATGCGAGGCCGAAGCCGGTCGCCTTCGCAATCGTCTGGCCCGAACAGCTGACCGTCATCCACGGCAACAGAAACGCGGCAAGCGCTAAGCCCTTTGGAACAGGAATCCATTTCCACATCAGAAGACCGCCCCCAAACCGATATCGCTATCGGCAAGGGTAGCCGCGGAGCCGGGCAAGTCAATCCATGCGTTTGGCGCTGTTCCCGCGGTCAGGCGGGTAGAAGATGCTTTTCGCCGGCAAGGCGCATCATTGCCTTTTGCAGCTTTTCGAACGCCCGCACCTCGATCTGGCGGACGCGCTCGCGCGATACGCCATAGACTTGCGAGAGCTCTTCGAGCGTCTTGGGATCTTCGGCCAGGCGCCGCTCGGCGAGGATGTGCCGTTCGCGATCGTTGAGCGAGTCCATCGCCTCGACGAGCAATTCGTGGCGAACGGTCGTTTCCTCGGCATCGGCGACGCGTTCGTCCTGAAGCGGATTTTCGTCGGCCAGCCAGTCCTGCCACTGTCCCTCGCCATCCTCGCGCATCGGCACGTTGAGCGACGTGTCGCCGCCCATCGCCATGCGGCGGTTCATGCTGACGACCTCATCCTCGGACACGCCAAGGTCGGTTGCGATCTTGGTGACGTCCTCGGGGCGCAGGTCGCCATCCTCGAAGGCCTCGATATTGCTCTTCATCCGGCGCAGGTTGAAGAACAGCTTCTTTTGCGCTGCGGTGGTGCCCATCTTGACGAGGCTCCAGCTGCGCAGGATGAATTCCTGTATGGACGCGCGGATCCACCACATCGCGTAGGTGGCGAGGCGGAAACCGCGATCGGGCTCGAATTTCTTCACGCCCTGCATCAGTCCGATATTGCCTTCGGAAATCAGTTCGCTGACCGGCAGCCCGTAACCGCGATAACCCATCGCGATTTTCGCGACGAGACGCAGGTGCGATGTGACGAGCTGTGCTGCGGCTTCCGGGTCCTCATGCTCCTGATACCGCTTGGCGAGCATATATTCCTGCTCCGGCGTCAGAATCGGGAATTTCCGTATTTCCGCGAGATAGCGGTTCAGCCCCGCATCGCTTGCCAACGCGGGGACGACCGCCCGTGATGTGTTGCCATTGGCCATGTATCTTACCCTGGTCCTTTCCTTCCGTCCCCTGCTGGGCGACGGCATTCAACACCACCAGCAACTATACGCGAAGCTGGCTTAACAGTTCCTGCATATCGGCAGGTAATGGGCTTTCAAAATGGAGCTTTTCACCCTTTATAGGATGAATAAAGCCCAACGAGGCCGCATGCAACGCCTGACGGCGAAAGGAAAGCTTGGTCAGCACATCGCTGAACTTGCCCTTTGCACGGCCATAAACGGGGTCGCCAAGCAACGGATGACCGATGTGGCTCATGTGAACGCGCACCTGATGTGTGCGCCCGGTTTCCAGCCTGCATTCGACGAGTGCCGAATGGGTCAATAATTCCTTGGTAGAATAATGAGTTACAGCGTGTTTTCCGCGCCCTTCGTGCTGAACGGCCATCTTCTTGCGGTCCCGCTCCGATCGGCCGATCCATGTGTCGACCGTCCTTCCCGGAGGCGCGGGGTGTCCGGAAACAATAGCAAGATAGCGTCGCGCGATGCTGTGATCCTTGAATTGCCGCGCCAACCCTTCATGCGCGGCGTCGTTCTTGGCAATGACCAGAAGCCCGGACGTATCCTTGTCGATTCGGTGGACGATGCCCGGTCGGGCGACTCCGCCGATGCCCGAAAGCTGACTTTTCCCGTCTTTGCTGCAATGGTGCAGCAGCGCGTTTACCAGCGTTCCGTCCAGATTGCCTGCGGCGGGATGAACCACCAGACCGGCGGGCTTGTCGACCACTACCAGATCGGCGTCTTCATAGACGATATCGAGCGGAATGTCCTGCGGCTGTGCCTCCGCGGCAATCGGTTCTGGGATGCGGACGGCATATTGCTGGCCGGGCTGCACCTTGCGCGCCGGATCGCGGACCGCTTCGCCGTGCATCTCCGCAACATGTCCTTCGAGAATGAGCGCCTTCACTCGTTCACGGGAAAGCGATGGCAAACAGGCCGCCAGCGCCTTGTCCAGTCTTAAACCGGAGCAGCCATTTTCGATTGCCGCCGTCACTATGGAACCCTGATCCCCCATGCGCTACAGATGTGGGGATGCACCCACGCATATCAAGAGCTGCACTCGACCGCATTTTGAGCCTGGCGTCGGCTGATCCGGATCGCGAGATTTGCGGGTTGTTGCTCGATGACGGGCAGGGCGGGATAGGCGCGGTTCGCCCGGCGGCCAATGTGGCCGATGACCCTGCGCGCCGGTTTGAGATCGACCCGGCTGTGCTGATCGCCGCCCATCGCGCCAGCCGTCAGGGGGAACCCGCAGTCATCGGACATTATCATTCCCATCCCGGCGGCGACACGCGCCCTTCGGCTTGCGATGCGGACATGGCCTTTGAAGATGGTAAATTCTGGCTGATCTGCTCCCCCGGTGGTGCTCATGCGCTCTGGAAAACGGGAGATGGCGGTCTGCATGGCCGCTTCCTGCCGCAGCAGCTTGATATCGACGATCCTTCCATGCCACTTGCATCGACGACGTCATGACGGCTAACAGGTCGGCGACAGAGGCGGTGCATGGTATCGCCACGGAGCAGGGGCAGCAGCATGAGCGCACATTCAGACAATAATGACGAGGCGGCGCTCGATTTTGCGGCGCTCCTGTGTTCGCGCCTGTGCCATGATCTGCTGAGTCCGGTCGGTGCGTTCAACAACGGGCTGGAACTCATGGCCGAGGAAACCGACCCGGAAATGCGGGAGCGGTGCCTCGACCTGCTGGCGGAAAGCGCCAGGACGTCCGCCAACAAGCTGAAATTCTTCCGACTCGCCTTCGGTTCGGCGGGTGGATATGGCGACAGCATTCCCGCCGATGAGGCGCGCCAGGCAATAGAAGGCATGTTCGCATCTTCGGGGCGTGTGAAGGTCGGCTGGCTGGTATCCGGCGACATGCTGGACAAGCGTGCGGCGAAGGTTTTGCTCAATCTCGCCTTGATCGCCGGCGATGCGCTGGTGCGTGGCGGGCAGCTTGATGTCGGAATTGAAACCCAGGGTTCGACAGTGGAACTGGCGGTGCGCGCCCAGGGACAAAAAATCGTTCTCGATGAGGAGTTGCGTGCGGCTCTTTCGGGCGCCCTGCGCGATGAGGCGCTGTCATCCCGTTCGGCGGCGGCGTGGATGACGCGGCAGCTCGTCGAAAAGGCTGGCGGCGAGATGATGCTGTCGCCGCCCGGCGAACCTGCATTGGTCTTTGGCGCTGCTCTACCCGCTTAAGTGCCGGAAGCGACTGCCTTTTAACCTCGAATTAACCATGCCCGTCCAATGATCGGCCGCGAGACGATATCGCAGGCGGATCGATGGACGAGCTATTATCGGAATTTGTGGCAGAGACGCAGGAGTCGCTGGAGGCGCTGGCCAATGTGGCTGTCGCGCTGGAGGCGGACCCGTCCGACCGCAAGCTGCTTGATGAGTTGTTCCGCTTTTTTCATACGGTCAAGGGTAGCTGCGGCTTTCTCAATCTGCCGCGCTTCGAACGGCTGAGCCACGCTGCTGAGGATGTGTTGTCCGACATTCGTGCGGGCGAGGGCGCGCCGGACGCCGCGACTATCACCGCAGTTCTTGCCGTCATGGACCGGATCGCCGAGCTGTGTATGGCTGTCGACTCGGGGACCTCCCTACCCGACACCAATGACGATGAACTGATCGAAATGCTGCGCCATTGTCACAGAATGGCGGGTGTTGCGATTTCTGCGCCCGAAGGGCTTGCCGTTGCGGCGGATGAAGTGCCGATACCCCAGAACGGCGCCCCGGTCAGAGGCGCCGGCACCTCCCGCACCATTCGCTTGCCGCTTACCCTGATCGACCAGCTTATGAACGGCGTTTCCGACATGGTGCTCGCGCGCAACGAGGTTGCGCGCAAGTTGCGGACCAGCGATGCCGACCCGGAACTGGAAACTGCGTTTGAGCGGCTTTCGGGGTGTATCGCGGACATGCGCGACAGTATTTCGAAGACGCGCATGCAGCGGGTTGAACGGCTGTTCATGGCCATACCCCGCATGGCCCGCGATCTCGGCCGAGAACTGGGCAAGTCGATCGATCTCGTGCTGGAAGGCGGAGAGGTCGAGATGGACCGCGAGATGGTCGAGATGGTGGTGGATCCGCTGACCCACATCGTTCGCAATGCGATCGACCACGGTATAGAAGCGCCAGCTCAGCGGCGCGAGGCGGGCAAGCCGGAGACCGGGTCGCTGGTTATTTCGGCGCGGCAATCGGGCAGCCAGATCGTGATCGAAGTGGCCGATGACGGTCGCGGCATCAATGTGGACGCGGTGACGAACAAGGTCATATCGGCAGGGCTGATGACCGCGCAGGACGTTGCGCAGCTTAATGAGCAAGCCAAACTGGACCTCATCTTTACGCCGGGCCTCTCGACCGCGCAGGCCATTACATCGATATCGGGTCGCGGCGTCGGCATGGACATCGTTCGCGCCAATGTAGAGCGGATCGGCGGCGTTATTTCGCTTGCCAATGACCCTGGCCGAGGCCTGACGATCACGATGCGCGTGCCGTTGACGCTGACCATCATCCCGGGCCTGATCCTGAACGCCGGCGGCCTCAACTTCGCGATCCCGCGAACGGCGGTCGTCGAGATCCTGCACAGCAACAACCCGACGGTGACGGTGGCTGAACTGGGCGGCGGATTGACGGCCACGATCCGCGACATGCGCTATTCGATGGTCGATCTGGAAGACGTTATCAATATTCCCAAAGTCGATCAGATCGGACCGCGATCGCTGATGATCGTCCGCTCCGCGAGTGGCAAGCCGTTCATTCTGGGGGTCGGCACGGTCGAGAATCATGAGGAGCTGGTCATACGGCCTGCCGCGCCGGTGGTAATGGCTGCGGGTATCTATGCGGGCATGACCCTGCCGGATAATGGCCAGCCGATGCTGTTGCTCGATGCGGGAGGCATTGCCCAGGCCGCCGAATTGCCGTTGATTGCAGAGCATGTTGAACGCGAAGATCGCGGCGTTGCTGCGGTTGACGAAGCGACCGAGACATTTGCCGCGCTGCGATTCATAGAGCTGACCGGAGAGGAGCGGGTGATCCGGCTGGCGCTGGTGGACAGGGTTGAGGATATCCCGGCACACTGCTTCAGTTCGGTCGGGGGCGTCTCCCATGTCTCCGTCGCCGATAGACTTGTCGCCTGCGCCGCGCATTTCGAGGCGGCGAATATTCCCGGTGACAGCAAGGAGGTCACCTGCCTGCGCATTCGGGATGGCGCTCGGGAACTATGCTACCCGATTGCCAGCATCGTCGATATTCATGAGCTTCCCGCGAAGCTCGATATGTCGGCGCGCTATGGGATGGTTGCTGGCGTCGTTCTGATCGAGGGCCATCAGGTTGAAGCGATTGACAGCCTGGCGCTGCTCGCGGGTGTTCACGAGCCCTCCGATCAAAGCGAGGGCACATCGGTGCGCTGCGTCATAGCCGATCAGGCAGACAGCTGGAATCGCGAGATATTGGCGCCATTGCTGGTGCAGGCAGGATATGAGGTTGTATGGGGCCATCAGAGCGGAGCAAGCCGTCCCGATGACGTGCTTGTGCTGACTTCGGCGGAGGCTTCGCCTCTGGAGGTGCAACCGGACGCCGTCGTTCGTCTGCGCAGCAAAAGTCAGCCCGGCGGACCCGATGACCAGAGTGTCTATCGATATGATCGCGATGCGCTTCTTTCGGCCATATCGTCCGCCCATGAACGAAGGGGGGCGGCATGAGCGGCCTTTATTTATTCGCGCGAATCGCCGGTACGCCGGTTGCGATCTGCACCGACGAGGTAGAAGCTGTCGTCCGCCTGAAAGAGCTTTCGCCTGCGCCGGGCGCGCCTCCATATGTCGCCGGGCTTTTTGCCGTTCGCAGTCGTGTGCTGACGATCATCAATGCTGCAGCCCTGGTCGCCGGTTCCGACAATGACTGCAGGCCGGGCTGCGAAGAGGGGCACTTTGCCGTCGTTTGTGAAATCGGCGGCCACAGCTATGGGATCATGGTCGATAGCGTCGATGACATTCAGACGATCGACACCGCGCCGTTGCCGATTTGCGGGCGCGTCAGCGATGCCTGGCAACCCTATGCAAAGACCGTCATCGAACATGACGGGAGCGCGCATTTCATTTTGTCGATGACAGATTTTCTGGAGAGCTGCCTCTACGCACAGGCCGCCTGAGCGTAGAGTTTACGTTTCGCTCAACATTCTCGCCTATAATGCGGACAAAGGGTCATATTTTAAGGGAAGCCGATATGAAGAATTGTTTGGTGGTGGATGATTCCAAGGTCATCCGGAAAGTTGCGCGCCATATCCTGGAATCGCTCGACATCAGTGTTACCGAAGCATGCGACGGCCGGGATGCCCTGACCCAGTGTCAGAGCACCGACCATGACGTCGTTCTGCTCGACTGGAACATGCCTGTGATGAGCGGCATGGAATTTCTGCAGGAATTGCAGGCGACCAAGGCGACCCGGCCCAAGGTAATTTTCTGCACTACAGAGAACGGCCTCGGTCACATCAAGGCCGCGCTTGAGGCGGGTGCCGACGAATATGTCATGAAACCGTTCGATCGCGATACGCTGGAGAGCAAATTGCAGCTTGTCGGCGTCATCTGACCATTAAACCCTTACCTTTCAATTTCTTCTTCTTCTAGGGCGTCGCCATGTCGGCAATTCTTCCCGAAAGAGCATGGCAACGGGCAGGTGCGACGCCTTTCAAGGTTCTGATGGTCGACGACTCGGTCGTCATGCGTTCGATCGTTGAGCGTATTCTGGATACCTGCCCCGATGTCGATCTGGTCGGCAAGGTCGCCACGACCGCCGAAGCGTTCGCGTTTCTGAATGCGCATCAGGTCGATATCGTTCTGCTTGACCATGAAATGCCAAGCCAGAAGGGCCTTGATGCCCTTCCGGACATCATCACCGCGGCCAAGGGAGCCCATGTGGTCATGCTGTCCTCTCATTGCAAGCGAGGGAGCAAAGTCGCAGTCTCGGCGCTATCGATGGGCGCGAGCGATGCGATAGAAAAGCCTGTTCGCGGCCAATCCGGCGCAGCTTTCGGGGACGACCTGCTCTTTCGGCTACGCCGTCTTGCCCGTTCCAAAGGCAGTGGCAAAAATAGTCTCGCGCATTCGACATTTCGCGCTTTCCCGAGTGGATTTTCGCTGAGTTGCATCGGAATAGGCGCGTCTACCGGCGGAATTCATACGCTCGGAGAATTGCTGGCGGGGCTTGCCGCAAAACCAGGAGTGCCCATCCTGATCACGCAACATCTGCCGGACACTTTCATTCCCTATTATGCGCAGCAGGTGGGCCGGATGACCAGCTTGCCGGTGCGGGTTGTGCATACCGGGCAGGTTCTGGAGGCAAACGCCATTTATGTTGCGGGGGGGAACAGCAGTCTCTCTTGCAGGCGAGACGGTGGGCAGGTTCGTGTTGTGCTGTCGCCTGACCGTGACCCCATCACAAACACCAGACCTTCGGTGAATCACATGTTTTCCGCCATTGCAGAGTGTTACGGCGATGGCGCGCTGGGGATCGTTTTGACGGGAATTGGCCGCGACGGTACCGCCGGCGCGCGCAAGATAGTGGAATCCGGCGGCGCCATTATTGCGCAGGACCGCGAAAGCAGCGTCGTCTGGGGTATGCCGGGGTCGGTTACGCGGGCGGGGTTGGCCTGCGCCAATCTGCGGCCAAATGAGATGTTTGCCTATCTTCGCGAACAATGTGAGGAGTGGGCATGAGGGAGGGCGCGCTTACGCAGTCGATGCGGCTGTTGGCCAATCTGTTGGAAAACAGAACCGGCCAGGTCTTGTCGGAAAACAGGCTATGGCGGCTTGAAACGTCGCTCCGGCCGATTGTGCGCGCGCATGGCATGACGACGCTGGACGAGCTGGTGGCATCGGTGATGTCCAACCTGAACGGTCCGCTGGCGGATGCAGCCGTCAACGCGCTGCTCAATAATGAGACCAGTTTTTTCCGGGATCCCCATATTTTCCGGATGCTAGCCCAGGAATTATTGCCTGCATTTGTCGCCGACGCTGAAGAGCGTGGGGCGGAACGCGTGGTCAAAGTGTGGTGCGCAGGCTGCTCGACCGGGCAGGAGGCATTTTCGCTGGCGATGATGTTCCAGAATAACAGGGCCAACTGGCCAGGGTGGCGCATGCAGATATTGGCGACGGATGTGTCCGGCGCTGTGATCGAAAAGGCGAAATCCGGTGTGATATCGCAGATGGATGCCCAGAGAGGGCTTGCCATCAACGATTTGCTCAAATGGATGGCCCCTGTTGGCGAAGACTGGAAAATGGATGGCGCGTTGCGCGGAATGATCGATTTTCGCGCCGACAACCTGTTCAGTCCGGCGGCTCCGATGGGCGAATATGACCTTATCTTCTGCCGGAACGTCATGCTTTATTTCGCCGCTGACCGGAAAAAAATGCTGTTCGAAACGCTTGCCAGGCACAGCGCACCGGGTGGACACCTCCTGCTTGGCGCGGGGGAGACCGTCATGGGGCTGACCACCGATTTCGTGACCTGCCCGCGCTACCGCGGCACTTATCAACGAACCAAGTCGCCGCTCGCCGCCGACGGTCTGTAAATCGTCCCAAAGAGCGTTGCCCAGTACCATTCTCGCTTGATCGAATTGCCGGTGTCAGCGATGGTTGCTCCGGTCGAGACATTATTCTATGCGCGCTCGACCTCGTGACGGTGACAAGGGATGGTGTGAGAGAACAGCTTTCGCCCAATTTCGACGAACGCAAGTTGCCGATCAGCATGCTGGTTCTGCATTATACGGGCATGCCCGATGCGCAGAGCGCGATCGACTGGCTTGCCAATCCCGAATCGAAGGTTTCCGCCCACTATGTCGTGACCGAGGCCGGTGAAGTCATCCGCATGGTGGCGGAGACCAAGCGCGCTTGGCATGCGGGGCGCAGCTGGTGGCGGGGGATCAGCGATATCAACTCCGCCAGCATCGGCATCGAGATCGTCAATCCAGGCCATGAATGGGGCTATCGGAACTTTCCCGATGCGCAGATCGACGCGCTGATCCCGTTGATGCACGAGATCATTGGGCGGCATGGCATCACACGCGGAAATGTGGTGGGCCATTCAGACGTTGCGCCCGACCGGAAGGTCGATCCGGGCGAGTTGTTTCCATGGTGGCGGCTGGCGCGCTTGCGCCTCGCGTTGCCGCGACCGACAAAGCACCTGATGGACCCGCTCTGGTCCGACAGCGCTTTCATGCTGGCGCTCGAGCGCTTCGGTTATGACATCAAGGAGCCGGAGGCGGCCGTTCGCGCGTTCCAGCGTCGCTTTCGCCCCGAAATGATCGACGGCATTATCGACGGTGAATCTCGTGCGATATTGCTGGCGCTGCTACTGCCCAAGCCAACCGGCGACGAGTGACTTCCCTTTTTCGGTGTGGTTCACTATACGCGCCCTGCCAGAGGGTCGGGCGGTCGCGGCTTGTGCAAACAAGGCGAGGAAAGTCCGGGCTCCACGAAACGACGGTGCCAGTTAACTGCTGGCTGGGGAAACCCAAGGGACAGTGCAACAGAAAGCAGGTAGCAACGGCTTCGGCCATGTTACAGTGAAAGGGTGCGGTAAGAGCGCACCGCGTTCCCGGCAACGGCGAACGGCACGGTAAACCCCACCGGGAGCAAGACCGAATAGGGATGGCGCGCTGCGCGGCGACGCGTGGCAGGGTGTTTCGCCCCAGACCATCCGGGTTGGTTGCTTGAGGGCAGGAGCGATCCTGCCCCTAGAGGAATGGCCGCCCATCCGCCCGTGCGTCCCTATCGGATACGGCGGCGCGGTGGACAGAACCCGGCTTACAGACCCTCTGGCCATTTTCGGTGTGATTTTGCCCATGCCGGGCTGCGAATGGCGCGTCTCTCCGCTTTCGGTGCTCACGTACCTATAAGTACGCTGCGCGCGGGTTCTCGATAGGCACAATTCTCGCCTCGCCCTGAGCAAAATCACACCGAAAATGCGAAAACATGTCCCGCCATCTTCCTTCTGACTTGTCCACGCACTACACTATATGTCTTATGGCAAGACCGGGACGTAGAAATGACTGGGGCTTTCCCCGCTGGGGCGGCTATGGCAGTGAGCGCGCGGCGCAGCAGGTGCGCCTGTGCGATCGGCACGGCTGCGACCAGCCCGGCGATTGCCCTGCACCCAAATCGCCCAACAGCCCGGAGCGCTGGTATTTCTGTCAGGCGCACGCTGCAGAATATAACAAGGGCTGGGATTATTTTCAGGGGCTCGACGAAGAAGAAAAGGCGCAGCGCGAACATACCGAGCGGCGTGATGCCAGCGGTTTTTCCGGCGGCACTTTCTACGGTTGGGGCGCGCCGGGAGACGGTACGCGCAGCCGCGACGAAGTGCGCGCGCTGGAGATTCTGGAGCTGGAGGTCGATGCCGATTTCGAGGCCGTGCGCAAAAGCTGGCGGCGTCTGGCCAAGGTGAACCACCCCGATGTGAAGCCGGACGACAAGGAAGCCGCGCTCAAATTTCAGGCAATCCAAGCCGCCTATGACGTATTGAAGGCGGCTGAGGAACGCAGGACCTGGAAGCCCTAGCCTGGTCCGGGCGGCCCGCAAAACACCCAATATATTTGTCTGACTCACCATGAAGTGCTAATTTGTCCCCAGTGCGCGGCTGGTCCGCCCTATGCGGACTGCAATGCTCCGGAGTGCCGGGGGCTGTTCCGGTATCCTCCAGACCTGCGATGATGATCGCCTGACATATCGGGCGGCGATCGCTGCGAATGCCGCGGCCCGGACTGGAGAATGGCAATGAGAAGATTAGGAGAAGAGGTGCATCTCGACAGCGACGAAGCGCGCGCGGGGGATACCCCGCATATTGTGCGTTATGTTCTGGCTTTCGGCCTTTTGTTGGCGATAGTGGCGATGTCGTTGACGTGGATCACCGGCGCGGTTTCACTCATGCCCTCGCGCGGCGACCCGGTGACGGCCGAAGAGCACGCGCTCGGCGGATAACACGCTATCCCTCAGGTGGCGGTGTCACATAGGTTGAGCTGGTTCGCCGCCGCCATCGCGATTTCGAAGGATTGCTTGCGCGCCTCCCTGTCGTAGATCATGCCGCTGACGATTACCTCGTCGGCCCGTGTGCGACGGAGGAAAGCGGCAAGATCGCGCTCGACATCTTCCTGAGTGCCGATGCTGGCGCATTGCTGGACATGGGCCAGCATCGCTTGCGCCTGCATCGGGAGCATGTCGCGATAGCCTTCGACTGGCGGTTTGAGGCGGCCCGGAGCTCCGGTGCGCAGCGCGACGAAAGCCTGCATCTGTGATGTTGCAATCAACTCCGCCTCTTCCCGCGTGTCGGCGGCAAAAATATTAAATCCGGCCATGACATAGGGCTGCCGCAGCTGCGGTGAAGGCTTGAAATCGCGCCGATAGATTGTGAGCGCTTCATCCAGCGCGTCTGGCGCAAAATGCGATGCGAAGGCATAGGGAAGGCCGAGATGCGCGGCGAGTTGCGCGCCATAGAGGCTGGACCCCAAAATCCAGAGTTCCGGGTTCGCTCCTGCACCCGGTGTTGCCTGAAAGCCCATCTGATCATCGCCGGCGAAATAGGCTTGCAGTTCCTGTATGTCGCGTGGGAAGCTTTCCGCACCACTCATGAGATTGCGCCGCATCGCCTGAGAGGTGCGTTGGTCCGACCCAGGCGCGCGGCCCAGGCCCAAATCGATCCGTCCGGGAAACAGCGCGTCGAGCGTGCCGAATTGCTCGGCTATCGCAAGGGGCGCATGATTGGGCAGCATGATGCCGCCAGCGCCAATGCGAATTGTCGACGTCGCCGCGCCAATATGGGCGAGGACGACCGATGTCGCGGCAGATGCAATGCCGGGCATTCCATGATGTTCGGCAGTCCAGTATCGTGCATAGCCTAGACGCTCCGCATGCGCGGCCAGATCGGCAGCGCGGGCCAGCGCTTCCGTAACGGTGCCACCCTCAATGACAGGCACCAGATCGAGCAGGGAAAGTTTCGCCATCGTTGCTATATGGGCACCGCCGATTGCGGCGTCACCCCTTTGCACCCAATAAAATTGAGGGTATCGGAATTGAATGGACGACCCTCCAGCAAAGACATCAATGTCGACAGGATCTGCTGCGCACGATGATATGAGCTTGATCGCGCCGCTGCGCGAGCCGTTGTTCAGGCGCATCTGGATATCGAGCCTGTTATCGAACTTTGGCTTGCTTGTCGTCAGCATCGCTGCGGCATGGGAGATGACGCGGTTGAGCGGCGACCCGTCCCTGGTCGCGTTGGTTCAGTCTGCGATCATGTCACCGTTCATGATATTTTCGATGTTGGCTGGCGCACTTGCCGACATATTCGATCGGCGGAAGATTGGCTTGTTCGCCCTTGTTTTTCCAGCTGCTGGCACGTTGGGTCTGACACTCTTTACCGTGTTGGGCATTGCGACACCCTTCGCGCTTTTGGCGTTCTGTTTTCTCGTCGGTCTGGGACTCGCGATTTTCAGTCCCGCCTGGCAGGCGTCGGTCGGTGAGCAGGTCTCGCGACGAATCCTGCCGGCGGCAATTGCGTTAAATGGTATCAGTTTCAATGTCGCAAGGGCGATCGGTCCGGCAATCGGCGGTACTCTGGTGGCAGCCGCAGGAACAGCGGTTGCGTTCGGCGTGAGCTTTGCCCTGTACGTCCCCCTGTTTTTCGCGTTGCTTGCATGGCGACGCTCTCAGGAACCATCCCGCTTGCCTCCTGAAAAACTGCATGGCGCGCTGGCCGCCGGATTGCGATACGCCTATTATTCGCCGGGCTTGAAGCGCATATTGATACGCGTATTCACGATCGCATTCGCTATCTCCGCCTTGCAGGGCCTCATTCCGCTGATCGCGCGCGACGTTTTGGGAGGGGGGGCGGATCTATACGGCCTCCTGCTTTCAAGCATGGGCGTTGGTTCGATTGGGGGCGCGCTCCTCGTTTCGCGACTACAGGCAAAATATGAACCGGAAACGCTGTTGCGGGTGGCGATGGTTTTGATCGCAATCGCAATTGCCGGTGTCGGGCTCAGCCAGTCTGCGCTTCTGACCATAGTTTTGCTCGCCTTGGCGGGCGCCTGCTGGATGACGGTGATGACGCTTCTCAATGTGCTCGTTCAAATGGGTGCGCCGCGCTGGGTCACGGCGCGCGCGCTGGGATTGTTTCAAACGCTGTTTGCGGCGGGCACCGCATTGGGAAGCTGGACCTGGGGTGAGTTCGCGTCGACGTCGGGCCTCACGACCGCCATGGTCTCGGCCGCCGGAACGATGATTCTTTTCCTCGGCATCGGTTTTCTCGAGCCTATTCTGCGGGCGGATGGCCATTCCAGCCCGCCAGGCGAAATGCGCCCCGAACCCAACATCGCACTCGCAATTACGGGACGCAGCGGGCCGATCATGATGGAGCTGGAGTATCGGATAGAGCCGGCAAAGGCTCGTGACTTTTACCGGCAGGTGTCTGAGCTGGGTCGCGTCAAGCAGCGCAATGGCGCACGCATGTGGGTGATAGCCCGCGACCTTCACGATCCGGCAATATGGATGGAGCGATACCGCTATGCGACCTGGGATGATTTCCTGCGCAATCGCAATCGCGATACGGAGGCGGAGCGCAACCTGCAGTCGGAAGTTTCGGCCATGTCGGAGGGTGGCAAGGTTGGCGTCAGGCGATATCTTGATCGCCCTGTCGGCTCTGTCCGCTGGAACGAGGAAGCGCCGGATCGCACAGAAGGCGATTATCTACCGCCACCGATCAGCTGAGGCCCTGACCCTGGGGTGCCTCGGTGCCTTATGAATAACGCTGCGCTGTTTCGCGGATCAGGGCGATCATGTTGGGAATGCCCTGTGTTCGGTTCGAGGAGAGCTGGTTCTTCAGATCGAACGGTGCCAGCTCCCCTTCGATGTCCGCTGCCGCCACGTTAGCCGGCGCTTTGTCCTGCACCGTTTTAAGCACCAGCGCGATAATGCCCTTGGTGATGGCGGCATTGCTGTCGGCCAAGAAGTGCAGGCGACCATCGTCCAGCCGGGTGGGGTACACCCACACGGCCGCCGAGCATCCGCGCACCAGCGTCGCGTCGGTCTTGAGCGGGTCGGGCATCGGTTCCAATTCCCGGCCCAGGTCGATCAACAGGCGATAGCGGTCATCGGCGTCGAGGAACTCATATTCCTCATAAATATCAGAAAGTGCGGTCATCCCGCCCATATAGCGATAATCACCCCAGTGAAAAGCGACGTGTGGCGCGGTGCCGTTTCCGGCACCGCGCATCCCCTGTGTTTCATACTGTTTTAGAGAGGGTTTGGCCCTCAGCGCAGGCTGTCGATTTCCCGCGCCAGGCGGGCATTGGAACTGGTGTAATGCACCTCAATGTCTGCCAGGCGACGATCGATGTCACGAAAGCGTGAGCGGACATCGCGGGTGGTCCGCGCAGGGTTGGCGCGAACGCCCTGCCAGAACTTGGCTTCCTCGGCGTCTTCATACAGGCCGTAAGGCTTGGTCTCTGCCATCCATGCGACAATGAAATAGGCGATCAGCGTCCATGGGAAACCGCCCATGATGGTCAGGACAATCGCTGCGACACGGATCCACAGGACGTCGATGCCGGTATAGTCCGCGAGACCGGAACACACGCCCGACCATTTCGCATTCTGCTTGTCGAGGTAAAATTTGGTGCGGCGGGCGGTCATGTCAGTTGCTCCTGTGATAGCCGGCCGGGTCAACCGATGCCGGGCCATGATGGGGTTTGTAGTCGGGCCTGAAGTCCGGGTGGTCGGCGGCGACGATGCGCTCGATCGTGATGAGCCGTTCCTCAAGCCGCCGGGCTGTGTCGTGAAGGCTGTCGAGCAGATCTTCGTCCTCGCGCGTCAGGCTGGAGGAGGTTTTCCACTTGGTGACATAATGGAAGATCAGCCAGGGCAGGCCGATGAACAGCATGCCAACGACGACAATCGGGAGAAAAACATCTTCCATCATGCATCATCCTCTTTTGCGCTCTCATGCGCCGGTGCAGGATTTCCTGACCTGGCCTTGAGCGCTGCCAATTCCGCTTCGACCTGGTCGCTCATGCGCAGCTCGGCGATCTCTTCCTCAAGCGTCTTGGGCTGTCCGCCCAGCGCCATCGCTTCGGCATGGCCCTCGGCCAGATCGACGCGACGTTCGAGCATTTCGAAGCGCGCAAAGGCCTCGCGCGTCCGCTCACCGGCATACATTTCACGAAGGCGAAGGCGATTTTGCGCGCCTTCCATCCGCTTGACAAGGCTGTTCTGCCGCGCGCGCGCCTCCTGCAACTTGGCTTGCAGCTTGGCGATGTCATCCTCTGCGGCCTTGAGCGCATCGTCCAGTTCGGCAATTTCGCCTTCCAGCTGAGCCGCCATATCGGAGGCCTTCTGCTTTTCGACGAGCGCCGCCTTGGCGAGATCTTCGCGGTCCTTGGAGAGGGCGAGCTCGGCCTTTTCGGTCCAGTTGGCCTGCGCCACCTGAAGCTTGCCGATCGCACGACGCATTTCCTTCTGGTCTGCAATGGTGCGCGCCGCCGAGGCCCGCACCTCCACCAGGGTTTCCTCCATTTCGAGGATGATCATGCGAATCATCTTGGCCGGATCTTCCGCGCGATCGAGCATGTCGGTCACGTTGGCGGCAATGATGTCGCGGGTGCGGGAAAAGATACCCATTTCGATTTACTCCTTTACGATATCACTATCTCGTGTGCCGGGACGGAGCGCAAGGGACGAGAATGTGCCCCGCCCCGGCTGATCGGGGAGTGGGCCGGGGCCGCACTCCCAGTAGAGCGCTCAGCTGTCGGGCTGCTGGGCGGTCGTCGAATTGGCGAGCATCACTTTCTGATCGCCGATATAAGCGGCCACAAGTTTCTGGCCGGCGCGTTGATGAGCGGGCTGCACCTTCTGGTTGAAGCCCAACACCATCGCGATGGTGCGGCTGTTCGCGGTAGCCGGATAGGTCACCTGCTGCGCGGTGCGGATCGCCTCGCGGTCGAAAGCAGCAATGCCGCTTGACTTGACCACATCGACCGATTGGACGGCGCCCTCGGCGCTGATCGTTACGGCAAGTGTCGCGACGCCATGGCGGCCTTGTCCAGCGGTGACGGGCATCCGCATTTTTTGGGCAATGCCTGCCTCCACATTGGTCCGGTATTCATTGTTGGTTTCCGCCTTGGCCGCCGAAACGGTGACGAAGGTCATCGCAATGGCGAGGGCCCCCGCCGCGGCGCGGGTCAGCGTGTCGGAAAGAAAAATGTTGCTGTCGGTCATGATAATTCCCCTGTTGCTAAAAGCTCTTGGTCAAAATTAGATCGGTGAGCCTCATTCGCGTTCGGCTCATGTCCAGTGAATTGCATGGGGCGTGCCAATTTCAGGAAAGTGCGGTTTTCTGCGGATTTCGGGCCAATTGCCCCTATCAGTCGCATAATATTATTTGCTATAAATCAGTAAATAATGCCAAATAGTGGGATTATGGACCATCAGAGCTTCATCGGCCAATCAACTCCTTTCCTCGACGCAATAGAGCTGGCGGGGCGCGCGGCGCTGCTTGATCGCCCCGTGCTCGTGATCGGGGAGCGCGGCACGGGCAAGGAACTGGTTGCTCAGCGCCTGCACCATCTTTCGCAGCGCTGGGACAAGCCGCTGGTGACGATGAATTGCGCGGCGCTTCCTGAAACGCTGATCGAGGCGGAATTATTTGGCCATGAGGCAGGCGCGTTTACCGGCGCGACGCGCGCACGCGCCGGACGGTTTGAGGAGGCGGACGGCGGCACCCTGTTCCTCGATGAATTGGGCACGCTGTCGATGGCCGCGCAGGAAAGGCTGCTGCGCGTGATCGAATATGGTGAGGTGACGCGCATCGGCGCATCGCGTGCGATGACCGTCGATGTGCGAATTGTCGCGGCGACCAATGAGAATCTTCCGGTCGCTGCGGAGCGCGGCACATTTCGCGCCGATCTGCTGGATCGCCTGAGCTTCGAGGTAATCACGCTGCCGCCGTTGCGCGCGCGTGAAGGGGATGTCGAGGTACTTGCCGACTATTTTGGCAGGCGCATGGCGTCGGAGATCGGCTGGCTGGAATGGCCGGGTTTCGCGCCCGCCCTGCTCGCGGAGATGGAAGCCTATGCCTGGCCGGGCAACGTCAGGGAACTGCGCAATGTTGTCGAGCGTGCCGTCTACCGCTGGCCGGAGGAGGCGCAGCCGGTTGCGGAGATGACGCTCGACCCGTTCGCGTCGCCATGGGCACCGAGAGTATCCAAGCGGCCTGCGCCCGCCGAAGATGCTGCTGACGTGCAGCCTGTCGAGAAACCGGGGCCGGTCGCGACCGAGTGTGTCGATGACCTGAAGCAAGCTGTCGCTGCCTATGAGCGATCGCTGGTCCAAAACGCTCTTTCGAGATATCGCCATAATCAACGGGCGGCGGCCAAGGCGCTGAAGCTCAGTTATGACCAGTTCCGCCATTGCCTGCGCAAGCACGGTCTTCTGGGTGGTCAAAGCGGCGGGTAATTTAAACGTGAAAAGCCCCGACTGGCTTTTCGTCCAACCGGGGCTGTAAAGATTATCCTGAAAGCGGCGTTAGCCGAGGTTGGCGTTCACCATGCAATAGAACATCGGCAGCGACAGCAGCACGTTGGTGCGGCTGAACATCATCGCCGTCGTGCCCGCGCTGGCCTTTGCCTCATCGCTTGCCTCAACGATGCCGAGCACTTTTTTCTGGCATGGCCAGATCACGAACCATACATTGGCCGCCATGATAAGTGCTAGCCACATGCCGGTTCCGATGAGGTGATAGCCCGGCTGCAACGTCAGCGCTTCCACCAGATAACCTGTCAGATAGGCGACGATCAGTCCGGTCAGAACGGTGAAGGCGGCGCCCCAGCGGAAAAAGAACAGGACTGAAGGCGCAATATGCTTGCCGATCGCCGGCTTCAGTTCGGCCGGGATTTTCGGCATGGTCGGCACCTGCACGAAGTTGAGATAATAAAGCAGGCCGATCCAGAGCACGCCGAAGAACAGATGCGCCCAACGGAATATAGCGTTCACTATTTCACCAGGCTGTCCGATGCCGACGATAACCGCGACCGTCAGCAACAGGCTGACAATCAGAACGAGATGCAAATTACCAAAAAATTTTGCCATGGCTTCCCCCAAAAGATTTTATCTGCGAACACGATGAACCGTGCTTTTGCGTCGACCAGTTTAAGGTATCGGGGTTTGAAAGTCACATGGTTAATCAGGGATGCCGAAGCGGCAATGATTCGCTGTGTTGCAAGGCGGCGTAAATTTCCTAAATGAGTGGGACCCTCCCCGCATGTGATGCGTTGCCGTTGCATGACGCCCTCATTTTGAACCGATTACAGGAGCATCTCATGACCTTCAAACTTCCCGAACTGCCTTATGCAAAGGACGCTTTCGGCGACCTTATCAGCGCCGAGACTTTCGATTACCATCATGGCAAGCACCACAACGCCTATGTCACGAAAGCCAATGAGCTGGTTGCGGCCGATGCTGCGCTGCAAGGCAAATCGCTCGTCGAGCTGATCGAACTGTCGAAGGGCGGGGCCAAGCCGGGCCTGTTCAACCAGGTTGGCCAGATCTGGAATCACAGCTTTTACTGGCTCGGCCTGTCGCCCGAAAAGACCGCGCCCAGCGCTGAGCTGCAAGCGAAGATCGACGAGGCATTCGGCAGTACCGATGCGTTGCTCGACAAGTTGAAGGCGGAAGCGGTCGGTCATTTCGGCAGCGGCTGGGCCGCGCTCGTCCTGAAGGGCGACAAGCTGGAGGTTACCTCCTATCATGACGCCGACACGCCGGTTGCCTATGATGTGAAGCCGCTGTTCATTCTCGATGTTTGGGAACATGCCTATTATGTCGATTATCGCAATGCGCGTCCGAACTATGCCGAAGCCATTCTGAAGAACGCCGTCAACTGGGACTTCGTATCGCAGAACCTGGACGGTGAGGGCGTTTCGCGCGCCGATCAGAAAGTGTCGGAAATGGCCTGACACGCGCGCCAAGCGTTGTTATGTCTGGAGGGCCGCTCGAAAGGGCGGCCTTCTGTTTTAAATGCCAATTGGATAGCGTGATGAACGAAAAGCTCAATTTTACCTTCACCGAGGATGAGGCCGAAATCCTTGTCGATGCACTGGACGCCGACATGGAAGGGTATGAGGACTCGATCAAGGACGCGCGCGCCAACGGCAACCGCTCCGATGTCGTCACCTTCTCCGAAGCGGCGGAGCGCATCCGGGCGGTGCGGGACAAGATCAAGGCGAAGCTCGGCGACGAGGACTGACCAAGTATGGGCGCGATGAAGCCTCTTTTTCTGGGCGCAGCTTTGCTGGCGACATCCTCTGCGCTTGCGCAGCCGCCCAGTAACAGTGTGGCTTGGGACATCGTCGCCGACCTGACCACGCAGGTTGGACCGAGGCTCGCCGGGACCGAGGCTGAGGCGCGTGCGCGCGACTGGGCCAAGGACAGGCTGGTCGCGCTGGGCTTTTCCAACGTCGCGGTCGAACCTTTCACGATGCGCGGCTATGTGCGCGGCGAAGATCGTGCGAGCCTGATCGCACCCTATCCGCAAAAGCTGGCGATTACTGCATTGGGCTATAGCGGTGCGACACCGGCCAAAGGCATTGAGGGCGAACTGGTCTATTTCCGTACGCTCGATGCGCTCAAGGCGGCACCGGCAGGGTCGCTGAAGGGCAGGATCGCCTATATCGACCATGCGATGAAGGCCAATCAGGACGGCAGCGGCTATGGCCCCTACGGCAACGTTCGCCGCCAGGGTCCCGCCATTGCTGCGGCAAAAGGCGCTATGGCGACGATCATCCGCTCTGTAGGGACAGATAGCCATCGCAATCCGCATGCGGGGGCGACCAGCTGGCCAGAGGGTGTGAAGCCCATCCCGGCGGGGGCTATCTCCAACCCTGATGCAGACCAGATCGCCCGTATTGCGGCAACCGGCAAACCGATCCGCGTCGCGCTGACGCTGACGGGCGAGACGACGGACAATCTGCCATCGGGCAATGTGATCGCGGACCTTCCTGGGCGTGACCCGTCGCTGCCGATGATCCTCGTCGGCTGCCATCTCGATAGCTGGGATCTGGGCACGGGCGCGATCGACGACGCTTCAGGCTGCGCGATTGTCACTGCCGCGGCATTGAGGGCGCAACAGGGCGGCAAACCGCTGCGCACAATCCGGGTGCTGTGGGCGGGCAGCGAAGAGCTGGGCGGCTTTGGCGGCGAAGCCTATGCGCAAAAGCATGCCGACGAACCGCATGCGCTCGCGATGGAGAGCGATTTCGGGGCGGACCGGATCTGGGCTGTCAAGATGAAGCTTGGACCGGAAGGCGACAAGCTGGGCGACAAGATCGTCATGGCGCTCGGTCCGATGGGAATCGTCCATGCCCAAGGGGAGCCCTTTGCCGGCACCGATGTCGAACCGATGGTAGAGCGGCAAAAGCTCGCGGTGATCGGCCTGCGGCAGGACGGGACACGCTATTTCGATCTGCACCACACGCCCGACGATACGCTCGACAAGATCGATCCGGCACAGCTTGAGCAGAATGTAGCGGCATGGACAGCAGTGTTGTCGATCGTCGCCAACGAACCGGGCGCGATCAAGGGCGAATGATCAGCTCTGAATGATCACCCCTGCGGCGGATCACCTTGGGCGGCTGCTTCCTCAGCGCCGCCTTTCTCCAGATTGAGGCCATGCTTCATAAGCATCGGGATATTGGCAGCGGCGAACAGGAACGACACAATCGACACGCCCCAAACCTTGACCGACAGCCATGCGTCGAAGCTCAGCGACGCGCGCATCACCTCGTTCGCGCCCGCCATCGCGATGAAGAAGAATGCCCAGTTGCGCGACAATTTGCGCCAGCCTTCCTCAGACAGTCCATCATAGGCCGCCTGAAGCAAATATTTGAGCAATGACTTGCCCCGCGCGAGGCCGCCGAGCAGCAATATCGCGAAGAAGCCATAGATGATCGTGGGCTTGATCTGGATGAAGCGCTCATCGTGGAAATAGATGGTGAGCCCACCAAAAAAGATAACCAGCGCGGCAGACAGCCACAGCATCGGCGATACCTTGCCGAGCTTCACTTTCGAAACGATAAGCGCGAGCGTGATTGCCGCCATGAATGCGCCTGTGCCTGCGATCACACCATAAAATTTATAGGCAAGAAAGAAGACCAACAATGGTCCGAAATCGAGTGCGAGCGACAGGTTGCCGCTATGGGCGGGCTTTGATGGGGAGGCAGGAGCCGGCGTCTCAGGCATAAGCGCTTCCTGCTATCGCCTTGGCCATGTCTGCCGCATCGAACGGGCGCAGGTCGTCGATCGTCTCACCGACGCCGATGGCATGGATCGGCAGGCCATATTTTTCCGCCGCTGCGACCAGCATGCCGCCGCGCGCCGAGCCGTCCAGCTTGGTCATCACCAGCCCCGTCACTTGCGCCACATCCCTGAACACTTCGATCTGGTTGAGCGCGTTGTTGCCAGTGGTGGCATCAAGCACCAGCACCACGTCATGCGGGCTGGCGGGGTCGATCCGTCCCAGCACGCGCCGGATTTTGGCAAGTTCGTCCATCAGCTCCGTGCGGTTCTGCAGCCGCCCCGCGGTATCGACGATCAGTATGTCGATGCCCTGTTCGGTTGCCTGCTTGACCGCCTCAAACGCCAAGCCCGCCGCGTCGCCGCCTTCCTTGCCCGAGACAATCGGTACGCCGATCCGCTCTGCCCATATTTTCAGTTGCCCGATGGCCGCTGCGCGGAATGTATCGCCCGCCGCCAGCATCACCGATTTGCCCTGTTCCTGAAAACGCTTGGCGAGCTTTGCGATGGTGGTTGTCTTGCCCGACCCGTTGACGCCGATGACGAGGATTACCTGCGGGCGGCCGCCCGTCGCTTCCAGCGGCTTTGCAACCGGTCGCAGCACTTTCTCAACCTCGTCGGCGATCACCTCGCGCAGATATTCCTCGGTGATCATGCTCTTGAAGCGGCCCTCGGCCAGCCGGTCGCGGATACGCATCGCCATTGCGGGGCCGAGATCGGAAACGATCAGCGCCTCTTCGATCTCGTCGAGCGTCTGCTCATCGAGCGCCTTGGCGAACAAGCCGTTGAGATTGTCGCCCAGCTTTTCCGAAGTTCGCTTGAGGCCGCCGAACAGGCGGTCGCGCCAGCTTTTCTGTTCACTCATGGGGCGACCTCATGCGCGATCACCATGCCATTCTCAAGCCCGACGATAGTGGCAGCGTAAATTTCTCCGCGCTTTTTGGGATGGGCAAAGGACACGGGAGCAAAATTCGCGGCATGCCCTCTGGTTCCGTCGCCTTCGATGAGAACCTGCTGCTGTGTGCCCACAAGGCTTTCGAGCCAGCGTGCGCGGTTGTCCGCGCTGGCGGCACGTAGCCGGGCGGCGCGGCCCTTTGTCGCAGCCTTTTCCACTTGCGGCATGCGAGCGGCGGGTGTGCCTTCGCGTGGCGAATAAGGGAAAATATGGCCGTGGACGATATGGCAGTCGCGCACGAGATTGAGGCTGTTGGCGAACATCTCTTCCGTCTCGGTCGGGAATCCGGCGATGATATCGGCGCCGATGCTGATCTCCGGTCGTGCGGTTAGCAGGCGGTCCACGATGCGCACGGCGTCCGCGCGGCTGTGGCGTCGCTTCATACGTTTCAGGACCATGTCGTCGCCTGACTGCAATGACAGATGCAGGTGCGGCATGACGCGCGGTTCCTGCGTCACCAATGCAAACAGCCGGTCGTCGATCTCCACGCTGTCGATGGAGGAGAGGCGCAGGCGGGGCAGGGCGGGCACATGGGTGAGGATACGCTCGACAAGGCTGCCCAGCGTCGGCGCGCCGGGCAGGTCCGCGCCATAGCTGGTGACGTCCACACCGGTCAGCACGATCTCGCGATAGCCCTCATCGACCAGTGCCTTCACACGATCGACAACGGCCCCGGCAGGGACCGAGCGGCTGTTTCCGCGCCCATAGGGAATGATGCAGAAAGTGCAGCGATGATCGCAGCCATTCTGCACCTCGACAAAAGCGCGGGCATGCTCGGCAAAGGCGCTGATCAGATGCGGCGCGGTGTCGCGCACGGCCATGATGTCGGAAACGCGTACTTTTTCTTCGGCGGGTGCGAAGGAAGCGGCGGCCATCTTTTCGCGGTTGCCGAGTACCTGATCAACCTCGGGCATTGCGGCGAACATGGCTGGATCAGTTTGCGCGGCGCAGCCGGTAACGATGATGCGAGCGTCCGGGCGCTGGCGGCGTGTGCGGCGGATCGCCTGCCGCGCCTGCCTTACGGCCTCGCCCGTCACCGCGCAGCTGTTGACGATGACAAGGTCGCCCTGATCAGCGGCAAGACCGCGCATGGCCTCGCTCTCTGCGATATTGAGGCGACATCCGAAGGTGATGAGTTCCGGTCCGGTCAACCGAACGCGCTCCAGTCCGCCTCGCCGTGGAACACGTGGGTGGCGGGGCCGGTCATCATAATGCTGTCGCCCGTCTTCCAGTCGATCACCAGATCGCCGCCGGGCAGCGTGACCGTCACCGGGCCGACGGCAAAGCCGCGCCGTATGGCGGCGACAGCGGTGGCGCAGGCGCCGGTTCCGCATGCCTGTGTCAGGCCCGCGCCGCGTTCCCACACGATCAGGCGGATATGTCCGTCATTGAGGATCTCCGCGAAATTGACGTTCACGCGCTCAGGGAACAGCGGATCGCATTCGATAAGTGGGCCGAGCCGCCTAATGTCCAGCGCATCCAGATCATCGACGAAGAACACGACATGCGGGTTTCCGACATTGACGCAGGCAGGGGGCGGCAGGTCCTCCCAGCTTGTCGGCATGTTGAGCGTGTCCATGGCGTAGGCCAGCGGTATCGCTTCCCAATCGAACTGGGGTCCACCCATATCGACGCTGACGCCATTTTGATCGAGCTTTGCTGCCAGCAATCCCGCCGCCGTTTCGATTGTAACATCGCGACCGATGAAGAGCGGGATGCAGCGCGTCGCATTGCCGCAGGCAGCGACCTCTGACCCGTCCGCGTTGAAAATCCGCATCGATACATCTGCGCGGGAAGAGGTGCCGATGAGGATCAATTGATCGCAGCCGATCCCCGTATGACGGTCCGTGATTGCGCGTGCACGGGCATTGGTTATCTCGACCGCGCTTTCGCGCCCGTCGATCACGACGAAATCATTGCCGAGGCCGTGCATTTTGGCGAACATTCCCATGGTCGCGCATGTAGGCGTGGAGCGTGGGAAAGTCCATGGCATGCGGTTTGGCCGGTTGGATAGCGGCCGTCACGCAGGCATGGATGTCAATGCTCTGTCAGCTGGCGCGCCGCCCGCTGGTGAGCGGAAGAAGCTTTGCCGATGCCAGTCGGTCGGTTGCGGCCTGATCCATGTGCGGAGAGAGAAGCAGATTCTGTTCTGCCAGAACGTGGCGTACATCCTCGACCGGCATGGGCCGCCCGAATATCCAGCCCTGCCCCTCATCGCACCCGAATTCCCTCAGCGTCTGCTGAATGGCCGCGTCTTCCACGCCGACGGCAGTGACGGGCAGTCCAAGGCTCTCGCCGAAATGGATGATCGTGCTGACGATCGAGGCGCTTTCCGTGTTCCGGTTGACCGACGACACATAATTGCGGCTGATCTTGATCCGATCGAACGGTAGCGACCGCAGATGGGACAATGCCCCATAGCCCGTGCCGAAATCGTTGAGGGCGATATGGACGCCCTGATCCTTTAGCGATCCGATGATTGTCTGCGCCAGCGAGAGATCTTCGAAGAGAGACGCTTCGGATACCTCAAGCTCCAGACGGCTCGGTTGAAAACCTGTTTCGATAAACAGTTTCTGGAGCTTCTGGCTGAACCACGGGTCTTTCAGCTGCCGGGGCGAGACATTGACCGACAGCTTCAGCCCGCTGTTCCATTCGCGGGCGTCGAGAAAAGCTCTCTGCATGATGGCGAGCGACAGTTCGCCGATCTGATCTGCCTTTTCCGCAATAGATATGAAGTCTTCAGGCGTAAGCAGCCCGTCGGTCGGGTGCTGCCACCGCGCCAGCATCTCAAATCCGGTGAGCCGGTTGTTGGCAAGCGATACGCGCGGCTCATAAAAGGGAGTGAACTCCCCCTTCGGTATGCCTTCGCGGATTTCCGCCTCAATCTGATTGCGCTTTGCAAGCTCGTGCCGGATCGATCCATCGAACCAGGCATAGCAGTTCCGGCCTTTTTTCTTGGCGCGATACATCGCCACATCGGCGCTGCGCGCCAGCGTGTCGATATTCTCGGTTTCGAGCTCTGACTTGGCGATGCCGATAGACAGGCTGACTTTCAGCTGGAAGTTGTCATATGGAATAGGATGGGCGGTCGCCAGCACCAGTTCGCCGGCCAATCGGTCGAGAATTTCCTGCGCGTCGGGCTCGCACAGCAGAACGCAGGCGAACTCGTCGCCGCCCAGCCGTGCAGTTAGCGCGCCCTCGGGCATCACCATCCTGATGCGCGAGGCGACGGTGGTCAGGACAAGGTCGCCTGCGGCATGCCCGTGCGCATCGTTCACCTGTTTGAAATTGTCGAGATCGAGCAGCAGCATCGCCACAGACTGGCCCGTCCGCTGCGCCTCTTCGAACAGGGATTCCCCCTTTTCGGAAAGCGAACGCCGGTTGAGGAAACCAGTCAACGGGTCGGTCTCGGCCAGCGATTTCGCGCGTTCTTCCGCATCACGGCGCAGTCGCACTTCGACTTGCAGGTCTCGGTAACGACGCCAGCCGAACAGGATCAGCGCGATATTGAGAAGAAGCGTTGTCAGCAGCACCTGTTCGACATTAGGGCCAACCCCCGTCAGGTAACGAACGACGGCGGTCATCGCCGAACCGCCAGTCCAGATGAATATGACGATGGCTGCGACGACGACGCTGCCGGTTATTAGCTCGCTCTGGACGCCCTGCAATTCAGGGGCTTCGTTCTTGGTAGCCGTTTCTTGCACTTTCAGGTCCCCGAGCGTGCAGACGAGGATTAATGTCGCACCCCTGCAATGTGCCGTAATCCGTTTTAAAAACGATTAATGGGGTGCGCTTTAGATAAAGCTATTGATATATAACGGCTTTATGAGATTTGTTCGGGCGCTCTGATGTTTTTGAAGTGTCCGCAAAGTTCACGCCGCGTCGCGACGGAATATGTTCCGGACATCAATTTCGTCTTCGCCTGCCAGCTTGCTCTGCCAGGTCAGCAGTTCATCGCTTGCAATCGCTGCCGCCTGCTCGGTTGCGGCCTGCGTTTCGGACGCGAGCTTTTTTACCTCGTTCGCGACCACGGCAAATCCCCGTCCTGCATCTCCCGCCCGTGCGGCCTCGATCGTCGCATTGAGAGCAAGCAGCTTTGTCTGAGATGCGATGTCGCTGATCGTCGTCACGATATGGGAGATATTGCTGACCACCTTTTCCAGTGCATCACCGCGCGAGGCGAGTTGCTCCTGATAGGCGCTGCCCTCAAGCAGGCGCTGTCGTACCTCGTTTTCAAGTTCAACCTGACGCGTCACGTTGCTTGCCAGCTTAATGACCTTGGTAGGTCTGCCATTGGCATCGAGCACAGGGTTGTAGGTCGCATGGAGCCAGATTTCCCGCCCGTCGCGCGAGAAGCGTTGATAGGTGCCGCGGTCGAATTCGCCAGATGACAGCCGACGCCAGAAGCTTTGATATTCGATGCTGTTGGCATAGTCGGGGTCGCACAACATGCTATGATGCCGCCCAACCAGTTCATCGCGACTATATCCGACATCGGTGAGAAAATTCTCATTCGCGTCCAGAACCATGCCGTCGATCGACAATTCCACGACCGCCAACGATTTCAAAATCGCATTGATCTTGCTCTCATATTCAGCATGGCGGAGCTGCGCCTCGGTGACGTCGGACGCAAATTTGAGGATGCGTGCGGGTCGCCCTGCGTCATCCAGAATCGGATTATATGTCGCCTGCAGCCATATTTCACGGCCGCCATTGCCCACCCGACGGTACAGGCCCGACCTGAATTCGCCTTGCCCTAACTCCCGCCAAAATGCTTGATATTCTGGCGAAGCGGCATGGTCCTTGGTGCAGAATATCCGATGGTGCCGACCTTGCACATCTTGCAGCCGATACCCCATCACGCGGAGGAAAACGGCGTTTGCCCACAAGATATTTCCGGTCAAATCAAATTCGATAACGGCTTGTGATCTACACAGGGCATCCCACGCGGCCCTGGTGCTTTCTTGAGCAACATTCATTATTCAGTCCCGACAGTATCGCCCCCACGGCGAAACCTTTCCATATTGGACCAAAGGTTAAGCTGTTGCTAACCATAGCCCTCGGTTCGTCGCATTCGTGATGCAGCCTTGGTCTTGCCTTTTGGCGGTTTCATGCGTATTGGCACGGCATCAATCGAACGGTTCAGGCTGTTCGATGCCCTGATGACATCCCTGGGTGGGGCGGCATGCTCCTGTGGTCCACGGATCGACGCTGGTCGGCGAGGTTTCGCCCACCGGCGTGCTTGTCGTTTTGGGTGAAGTGTTGAATTTGGTGGCTTTCCGCCGGTTATGAGGTGTCGATGTTCGAATCGTTGAGCGATCGTCTGACAGGCGTATTCGACAAGCTGCGCGGGCGCGGCGCGTTGACCGAGGACGATGTCCGGGCGGCGATGCGCGAAGTGCGAATCGCGCTGCTGGAAGCCGACGTCGCCCTGCCGGTCGCGCGCGAATTCGTCGATCGCGCGACGGACCGTGCGGTTGGCAGCGATGTGCTGCGCTCGGTCACGCCGGGGCAGATGGTCGTCAAGATCGTCTCCGACACGCTGACAGAGTTTCTGGGCGCTGACGGTAGCGACCTGATGCTCGACGTGACGCCGCCCGCCGTCATCATGATGGTGGGTTTGCAGGGATCGGGTAAAACCACCACCACGGCCAAGATCGCCAAGCGGCTGAAGGACAAGGAGCGCAAGAAGGTGCTGATGGCGTCGCTCGACGTCAACCGCCCGGCCGCGCAGGAACAGCTCGCGGTGCTCGGCACGCAAGCCGACGTACCGACATTGCCGATCATTCCGGGTCAGCGTCCGGTCGAGATCGCCCAGCGCGCGCTCCAGTCCGCAAAGCTGCAGGGCTATGATGTCGTGATGCTCGACACGGCGGGCCGTCTCCACGTCGATCAGGCACTGATGGACGAGATGAAGGCGGTTGCCGATGCATCGACGCCTGCCGAAATCCTGCTCGTCGTCGACAGCCTGACCGGTCAGGATGCCGTCAATGTCGCGAAAAGCTTTACCGAGCAAGTGCCGCTGACCGGCACGGTGCTGACCCGAATGGACGGCGATGCGCGGGGCGGTGCGGCGCTTTCGATGCGGTTTGTCACGGGCACGCCGATCAAATTTGCCGGCACCGGTGAAAAGCTGGACGCAATCGAGGCGTTCCATCCGGCCCGCGTCGCCAACCGCATTCTCGGCATGGGAGATGTCGTCAGCCTCGTCGAAAAGGCTGCCGAGGTCATCGACGCGGAGGAAGCGGACAAGCTCGCCAAGAAAATGGCGAAAGGTCAGTTCGATATGAACGACCTGCGCATGCAGCTGCGCCAGATGCAGCAGATGGGCGGACTGGGTGCGCTCGCGGGCATGATCCCCGGCCTCAAAAAGGCGCAGGCGGCCATGGCGAACAGCGCGATGGGCGACAAGGCGCTGATCCATCTCGATGCGATGATCGGATCGATGACGCCCAAGGAGCGTGAACGCCCGGCGATCATCAACGCCAAGCGCAAGATCCGTATCGCCAAGGGGTCCGGCACAACGGTGCAGGAGGTTAACCGCCTGCTCAAGATGCATCAGGAAATGGGCACGGCGATGAAGAAGATCCGCAAGATGGGCGGTCTGGGCGGGCTCGCCAAGATGTTCGGCGGCATGGGCGGCAAAGGCGGCGACCTTGGCGCGATGCTGGGCGGCATGGGTGGTGGAGCAGGCGGCGGCTTGCCCGGTCTTCCCGGTGGCGACATGCCAAAGCTTCCGCCCGGCTTCGGAAATTTCGGTAAAAAGTGATTTTGGTTTCAACGATTTGATTTTGTTTCAGAAAGGTTAGGTTAGGTACAATGGCAACAGCAATTCGTCTTTCACGCGGCGGTTCGAAAAAGCGGCCCTATTATCGCATCGTCGTGGCCGACAGCCGCGCGCCGCGCGACGGCAAGTTCATCGAACGCATCGGCAGCTACAACCCGCTTCTGGCCAAGGGTGACGAGAAGCGCGTCGTTCTGGATGTCGAGCGCGCGAAATATTGGGTCGAGAATGGCGCGCAGCCGACCGATCGTGTCGCTCGCTTCCTCGATGCCGCTGGTGTGAAGGAACGCGCCGCTCGCAACAACCCGAACAAGGGTCAGCCGGGCGAGAAGGCGAAGGAGCGTGAGGAAGAGCGCGCTGCCAAGCTGGCCGAGGCCGAAGAAGCGGCGAAGGCCGCTGAAGAAGCTGCCAACGCTCCTGCTGAGGAAGAAGCAGCGCCGGCTGAAGAAGCTGCCGCTGAAGAAGCGCCTGCCGCAGAGGCCGGTGAAGAAAAGGCCGAGGGTTAATCCTTGGACGACGCGCCCGTCGCTCTGGCCGCTATCATCGGCGCGCATGGGGTGACGGGCGAGGTCCGTTTGAAGCTGTTTGGCGATGGGCCGGACAGCCTCAAACAGTATAAGACCATTGACGCGGGCGGACGCACGCTGACGCTCAAGTCGGTGCGCGCTGGCTCCAATGGCGCTGTTGCGCGCTTTGCCGAGCTTGCCAATCGCAACGATGCCGAGGCGCTACGCGGTGCGCAGTTGACGGTGCCGCGTTCGGCGTTGCCGCCGCTGGACGACGGCGAATATTATCATGTCGATCTGATCGGGCTTCCATGCGCATCCGATGCCGGAGAGGCTCTGGGCGTTGTTGCAGCGGTCGAGAATTTTGGCGCGGGCGACATACTCGAAATCGAACGGCCCAACGGCAAGCGCTTCATGGTGCCGATGCACGCGGCGCGCGTGGAGCCCGACCGTATCGAGATTGACGCGGCGTTCGTGGGATGACCTTCGCTGCTCAGGTTCTGACGCTTTATCCTGAGATGTTTCCCGGTCCCTTGGGCGTATCGCTTGCAGGGCGGGCGATGGAGCAGGGGATATGGTCGTGCGAGGCGATCAACATCCGTGATTTCGCGACTGACAAGCATCGCACCGTTGACGATACGCCCGCAGGGGGCGGAGCCGGGATGGTCCTGCGCTGCGATGTGGTTGCGGCGGCGGTGGACGAGGCGGCGCGACATGTGCCGGACGTGCCTATTCTCGCCATGACGCCGCGGGGCAAGCCGATCACTCAGGCGCGTATCCGCGCGCTTGCCGAGGGCCCCGGGATGACGCTGCTGTGCGGCCGGTTTGAGGGCTTTGACGAGCGGCTGTTCGAGGCGCGCCCGCAGATTGAACAGGTGTCGTTGACCGATATCATCCTGTCGGGCGGAGAAATGGCAGCGTTAACGTTGCTCGACGCTTGCATTCGCCTGCTGCCCGGGGTAATGGGCGCGGCTTCGAGCGGAGTCGAGGAGAGCTTTGAAAGCGGTATCCTCGAATATCCGCACTATACCCGACCACAGGAGTGGGAAGGGCGTATGATCCCTGAAGTGTTGCGATCGGGGGATCATGCGAAAATTGCCGCCTGGCGGAAACAAAAGGCGGAGGATGACACACGGTTACGCAGGCCGGACCTTTGGGAGCGCCACAGGGGCGTTCGGGACTGACCTGCCTCTGGCGCGCGACGGTAGACGAAGGAAGAAGGGCACATGAACCTCATCCAGCAGATTGAAGCCGAGGAAATCACCAAGGCGAGCAAGACTATTCCGGAATTTCGCGCGGGCGACACGCTGCGCGTTGGTGTGCGCGTCGTTGAAGGCGAGCGTACCCGTATTCAGAATTTTGAAGGCGTGTGCATTGCGCGTTCGAACAAGGGCATGGGCTCCAACTTCACCGTGCGCAAAATGTCGTTCGGTGAAGGCGTTGAGCGCGTTTTCCCGCTCTATTCGCCCAACATCGACAGCATCACCGTCGTTCGCAAGGGCGTCGTGCGTCGCGCCAAGCTGTACTATCTGCGTGGCCGCACCGGTAAGCGCGCTCGTATCGCCGAGCGTCGCGATACGCGCAGCGAAGGCTGATCCTCTCAGCGATCGACTTATGCTGAAGCGGGCGCTTCCGGAAACCGGAGGCGCCTGTTTTCGTTTAGGGCAATGAGTCCCAGGCGACTGCGGTGCTATTTATTCCCTGTTCCAGAATGACGCATATCCACGCTGCGTCGCAACAAAAGTGACCCAAATCCGCCATACGGGCGTAATGCCCGGTTGTTAAGCGCCTTCCCGAAAAGGGGGAAGGCATATGAACCACATAGGCACATTTCTCAAGCAGACGGGCGCGTCCACAGTTATCGAGACTGGGGGGAAGGTCCCCGACTGGCTGGACCTGCCCGAACCGAAGAGTTTCCGGCCCAAGCTGAAATTCCGCACCGTCTGGATTTCGGATGTCCACCTCGGCACGCCGGGCTGCAACGCGGTCCTGTTGCTCGATTTTCTCCGCTCGATCGAATGCGAAACGCTGTATCTGGTGGGCGACATCGTCGATGGCTGGCGGCTGCGCAAGGGCTGGTATTGGCCAGACGCGCACAACGAAGTGATCCGCCGCATCCTGAAGATGGCGCACAAGGGCACGCATGTCGTGTATGTCACCGGCAATCATGACGAAATGTTGCGCGACTATGCCGGTATGGAGTTCGGCGGCATCGCGCTCACCAACGAAGCGGTGCACACCACAGCCGATGGCCGCCGCCTGTTGGTGACGCATGGCGATGCATTCGACGGCGTCGTGCTGTATGCCCGATGGCTCGCCTTTCTGGGTGATCAGGCCTATTACCTGATGCTGAAGGCCAATCGCTGGTTCAACCGCGGGCGCAAGGCGCTGGGCATGCCTTATTGGTCGCTCTCCGCCTATCTCAAGAAGCGGGTGAAGAACGCGGTTCAGTTCGTTTATGATTTCGAAGAAGCGGTCGCCCACGAAGCGGCGGATCGTGAACTTGACGGCGTTGTATGCGGGCACATCCACACTGCCGAAATCAGACAGATCGGTGACATCACCTATTATAATGATGGCGACTGGGTCGAAAGCTGCACCGCGCTGACGGAAGCCGCGACAGGCGAGATGGCGATCCTCGACTGGCCCGCCCACATTCAGGCTGAGCAGCTGCAGAACGCCTCCGTTCCCGCATGAAAATTGCCATCGCCACCGACGCCTGGGTGCCGCAGGTCAATGGTGTCGTCCGCACGCTGCAAATGACGATAGCGCAGCTGGAAGAGCGCGGTCATGATGTCGAACTGATTTCGCCCGACCAGTTCATGACCATGCCCATGCCCGGCTATAGCGAAATCCGCCTCGCCATCGCACCACGTGGCGGGATGCGTCGTGCGCTCAATATGTTTGCGCCAGATGTCGTGCATGTCGTGACGGAGGGGCCGATCGGCTGGGCGGCGCGGCGCTGGTGCATCAACAAGCGCGTTGCGTTTACCACCGCGTTTCATACCCGATTTCCGGACTATCTTGCGGTTCGCACGGGCGTGTCACCCGACTGGTTCTGGCCGGTGATGCGCCGCTTTCACCAGCCCTCCTCGGCGGTGTTCGTTTCCACTGCGCGTCTGCGCGATGAGCTGAACTATCGCGGCATCGCCAATGGCCGCATTTGGTCGCGGGGGATAGATACCAGCATATTCCGGCGCGACGGCGGCAGACATCCTACGCTGGCCAGCCAGTCGGGCCCGGTGTTGCTCTATGTCGGGCGTGTGGCGACGGAAAAGAATCTGGAAGCATTCCTCAACGCGGACATATTCGGCACCAAGGTCGTCGTTGGCGATGGGCCTGCGTTGCCACAACTGCGCCAGCAATATCCAGAGGCATTGTTCATGGGCGCATTGGCGGGCGAGGAACTGGCCGATGCCTATCGCGCCGCGGACGTCTTCGTCTTCCCCAGCCTGACCGATACCTTCGGTCTCGTCATGATAGAGGCGCTCGCCTGCGGTACGCCGGTTGCCGGTTTTCCGGTGCAGGGGCCGCTGGATATTATCGGAGCGACCGGGCGTGGACCCGAAGCGACGCTGGCGCGGCCGGTAGGCGCGCTGCACGACGATCTGGTCGTGGCGATACGCGGCGCGCTGCGTGTCGAGCGCGCTGCTGCGTCAGATTATGGCCGTTCCTTTCAATGGGAACGGTGCACGGACCAGTTTGAGGCAGGGTTGGAAGAGGCGCGTGGCGTCTGGCCGAGTGTTCGCGCCTGTGCGTGAACCTTAGCGTTTGCAGATGGTTTCGTTGCCAACAACCTGACCCGTTTTCTCCGACCTGATGCAGCTGTGAACGGGGTTTCCCGGCGGCATGGGAACATCAGATGCCAGATTGAAAGTGACGGAATGTGCGCCGCCCATGCTGGGGGGCAGATGCGGAATTGGGCGCACAATGCGAAATGTGCGGGAGCCCGTTTTTTCCACCGCGCCCTGTCCGATCAGTTGGGATAGCCCCATCTGGCTGGGAAGAACCTTATATGCCTCAACCTTGGCGTCTGAAACAACGTTGCCCGGTTTGACAGTGACCAGCCCACCGGGCCAGAACCGGATGGCTGCTTGCCACATTTCGGGATCGAAACCACGGGGAAGTGGGGTTTCCGATACATTGGCTTTTGTAGGCCGACCTGAGGGCAATGAGATGCTTTTTACCGAATAACCGGTAAATATTGCGTCCGGCTTGCGGCCCAGTGCCTTGGTCACGGGCGCAAGTGCTGTCACCTCACTACGGCCGTCCGTTTTGTAGAAGGGGCGCGGGCATTGCCTGTCGGCGATCGTCACCTTGCCGCGAGGCAGGCCTTCTACACCTGACAGCGATGACCCGCCATGCTGTGCGCTTTTAGCCGACGAGACGACGACCTGTGCGATCCGCTTTGTGTCGCCGTTGACGCGCCAGACCATTGATTCATAGGATGTCAGGATCAGGTACAGGGGGCTTGACCCCGACTCTATGTTAACGTCGATCAGGTTTGTTTCCTGATCTGGTCCGCCTATCACGGCGGACGACATGGCGTCCCCTTCATATCCGCCAAAAACGACCAGTTTTGCGCCTTTGGGAACGGCTGGCAGGTTGCACACCGGCAGGTTGCGCTCCATCATTGCGGTGCGCTTGCGTTGCGCTATTGGCGCGAACTCGTCGGGTGAGATTTTGCCGTCATCATCGGTATCGACGGTGGAAAAATGCCGTTCTGCCAGCTTGCGCAGTTCCTTTGCTGTCAACTGGCCATCGCTATTGGGGTCGAGCGCCAGAAGGCCAGACAATTGATAGTCGGAACGCCTATTCCGCGTCGCATTCGCGGCTGCTTCCTGAATAGTGATCGTGCCGTCGCCATCCTTGTCATAGCGGGATAATTCGCTCTCGCTTGCACTTTGCCGCCTGGCCATGACCAGTACATTGCTTTGCGATTGGTCGATCTCTTCGCGCGTCACCTTCAAATCGCCATCCAGATCGTACCGCAGAACCCTCCCGATCTCTCCGGCGCGTTGCTGGGCGGCGGTGCGCAGTTTTGCAAATATCACGTCGCCGTGATCCAAACCGTCCCCCATGCGGTCCGCGCTCCGAAGCGGAGCCACAACCTGCGCGACATATTGCTCGATCGTCGCCCCGGCATGGAGCCGCTCATCGAGGATATCGGTCGGTGCGGCGTTGGCGGTCTGATTGCCACTCGCACGGATGGCGAAAGCCATGCTCGCCATGGCTGGTATCATCGCTATTCCCAGTAACCTGTATCGCATGCCGTTTCCCCTGTTTGGATGCAGGCTAGGGAAGGTTCGTTACCAAAGCATCACTTCGACGGCGGGCAATCGGTCCGAATTGGATGGAGCAAGGCAGCGCTCATTTCGGCGCTGTTACGCGCGGCAGCGCTTCATATGCCGTTCATGCGAATATGCTATTGAAGTTCTTGTCACTTCTTGACCCCTCCCCTTGCAGGAAGTGACGATCCCTGAACCTAGGCCCCGTCGTTGAGCTTGCTCCGGCGGGGTTACTTTTCGTGCAAGCCATTTGGAACGATAAGGTAGCTTGTGCGAAGGCAGGCGCTTGTGTGGATGCGAGTCCAAAAGAGGTGCAGCGGTTCGTCGCAAAATCAGCCCGCAATCTCTTGACGAACCTGTGAAATCGGGGAAATCAATGGGCGCAACCAAGCAGCGCATGGAGAGAGGACATGCCTTTTCGCGCAAAACTCCTGATGGATTTCAGGCAGACATATGATCGATTGGAAGCGGCGCGTCAGGAAGCTGCGTCGGCCACTCCCTATGATCGAGATGACGTCACGGCGAAGGTGATACATGCCGAACGCAACTTCATCATGACGGCCGAAATTCTGGCGAGAATGGTTCCGCGCATCGTTGAAGGCCTGCCGGTCGATCCTTCGGTCGAGACGCGACAAAGCGCCTGACGCAGGCTCCTGTTCAGGCCGTGCCCAGAGCGCATGCCGCCTTCGCGAGCGCTTCTATCCTGACCGGATCGACCGGGCCTTTCGGAATGATCCAGCTGCCGCCGACGCATTTAACGAAGGGTTGCGCCAGCCAGTCGGATGCGGACGCTTCGGTGATGCCGCCCGTCGGGCAGAAGCGCGCTTCATAGAAGGGCGCTGCCAGCGCCTTCAGCGCCGGGATGCCGCCTGACGTTTCCGCCGGGAAGAATTTGAAGCGGTTGAGGCCAAGGTCCATGCCGCGCATGATATCGCCTGCGGACGCGACGCCGGGTAGATAGGGAATGTTGCTCGCAACCATTGCCTGGCCGAGCGGTTCGGTCAGGCCGGGGGAGACAACGAACTTGGCGCCCGCGCTCACCACGGCATCGAGCTGATGCGGGCTGACTACGGTACCGGCACCGACAACCGCGCCTTCGACGCGGCTCATCTCCCGGATTACGTCGAGTGCGCCGGGCGTGCGCAAAGTGACCTCCAACGCGCGCAGGCCACCGGCCACCAGCGCCTGAGCGATAGGGAGCGCGTCCGCGACATTTTCCACCACCAGCACGGGAATGACCGGGGCAAGCTCCATTACATCGTCAACGGTCACGTCGTCATCTCCAGTTCCATCGCGGCCAGCATGGCCGAAGCGCCACGTTCGGCCTCGTCGCAGGTGTCGCGCATCATCGCAAACAGTTCGCGGCCCGTGTCATAGGGTGGGGGCGGGGTGGGGGCAGGATCGCGCGTGGCCCATTCCGCCGGATCGACCAAGGCCTCCAGCGTACCTTCGACCGCGCAGACGCGCACCAAGTCGCCATCGCGCAATTTGCCGAGCGGTCCGCCGCCTTTTGCCTCCGGCGACACATGGATGGCGGCGGGCACCTTGCCGCTTGCACCCGACATGCGTCCATCGGTGACGAGTGCGACCTTGAAGCCCTTGTCCTGCAACACGCCCAGCGGCGGCGTCAGCTTGTGCAGTTCCGGCATGCCATTGGCACGCGGGCCCTGAAAGCGCACGACGACCACCACATCCCGGTCCAGCTCGCCAGCTTTGAACGCGGCGAGCACCTCGTTCTGATCGGCAAAGACTCGGGCGGGTGCTTCGATGGTCCAGCGGGAGGCGTCAACCGCGCTCGTCTTCATGACGCAACGGCCCAGATTGCCGGAGAGCAGCTTCATGCCGCCGTCCGCGCTGAACGGGTCGGCAACGGTGCTGAGCATGGCGGTGTCGCGCGGTTCGGGAAGGCGTTCGCCCCACGCCAACGCATCGTTGGCCAACTCGGGCGTCCGGGCATAATCGGCGAGGCCGTCGCGAGCGACAGTCATGATGTCGCCATGCAGCAGGCCATTGTCGAGCAGTTCGCCAATCACGAAGCCGATGCCGCCCGCTGCATGGAAATCATTCACGTCGCCCGATCCATTCGGGTACACGCGGCAGAGCAGCGGGATCACTCCGCTCAGTTCGGCAAAGTCGGTCCAGTCGATGCTGATCCCCGCCGCGCGCGCGATGGCGGGCAAGTGAATCGCGTGGTTGGTGGAGCCCCCGGTCGCGAGCAGGCCGATGATTGCGTTGATGATCGCCTTCTCATCCACGCAGTGGCCGAGTGGACGGTAATTTCCGCCATCCCATCCATTGCCGACAAGCTGATGCACCGCTGCGCGTGTCAGCTCCTGCCGCAATTTCGTGCCCGGATTGACGAAGGCGGCACCCGGCACATGCAGGCCCATCATCTCCATCATCATTTGGTTGCTGTTGGCGGTGCCATAAAAGGTGCAGGTGCCCGCGCCATGATAGCTGGCGGCCTCGGCATCGAGCAGTTCCTTCTCACCGACCTTGCCTTCGGCATAGAGCTGCCGCACGCGGACCTTTTCCTTGTTGGCGAGGCCCGACGGCATTGGCCCTGCCGGGATCAGAATCGCGGGCAGATGGCCGAAGCGCAACGCGCCGATCAGCAGGCCCGGTACGATCTTGTCGCAAATGCCGAGCATCGCCACGCCTTCGAACATTGCGTGGCTGAGCGACACGGCAGTCGCCATCGCGATGACATCGCGGGAGAAGAGCGACAGGTCCATGCCCGCCTGCCCCTGCGTCACACCATCGCACATCGCGGGAACACCGCCCGCGACCTGCGCCGTTGCGCCCAGCTCGCGCGCGGCCAGCTTGATCTGTTCTGGGTAGCGGCCATAGGGCTGATGCGCGGAGAGCATGTCGTTGTACGCGGTGACGATACCGATGTTCATCGACGCTGCCGCGCGGATCGCGGGCTTGTCATCGCCGGACGCCGCAAAAGCGTGGGCAAGATTGCCGCAGCTCAGCTGACCTCGGTTGGTGCCCGCATCGCGGCCCCGCTCAATCAGGTCGAGATATTTGCGGCGCGCAGGCGCGCTCTTCTCGACGATACGCCGCGTGACCTTCTCGACGACAGGGTGGAGATTATTCATGCCAGCTTTCTCCATCGCGTTCGATAAGGGCAATGGCCGAGGAGGGGCCCCAATTCCCTGCGTTGTAGTTGGAGACCTTCACGCCCGCCTCCTGCCAGCTGGCGATGATGGAATCGATCCACTGCCATTGCGCCTCGACCTCGTCACGGCGGACGAACAGGGTAGGATCGCCTTCCAGCAGGTCGAGCAGCAACCGTTCATAGGCGATGCGGCGGCGCTTGCCTTCGAACGCGGCGGTCAGCGACACGTCGAGGCCAACCTCGCGCAGTTTCACGCCGCCCCTGTCGAGACCCGGCTCCTTCGCCATGATGAGCAGGCGGATGTTTTCTTCGGGCTGCAATCGAATGATGAGGGTGTTCGGGTCCAGCGCCGATTGGGGTCCGCCGCTTGCGAATATTGAGTGGGCGACCGGCTTGAACTGGATCATGATCTCGCTGTGCCGGGTGGGCATGCGCTTTCCGGTGCGCAGGTAAAAGGGCACGCCGGTCCAGCGCCAATTGTCGATATAGGCCTTCAGCGCAACGAAGGTCTCCGTATCGGATGCTTCGCCCAGTTCCTCGGCATAGCCCTTGACGATCTCACCATTGACCGCGCCGGACGCATATTGGCCGCGTACGCTCAACTGCTTGGCATCCGCACCGGTCATCGGGCGCAGCGAGCGCAACACCTTCACCTTCTCGTCGCGCACGGAGGTTGAATCGAATTGTGCGGGCGGTTCCATCGCGATGATCGACAGGATCTGCAGCATATGGTTCTGCACCATATCACGCAGCGCGCCGACCTTGTTGTAATAAGATACGCGGCCTTCCAGCCCGACCGTTTCGCCGACCGTGATCTGCACATGGTCGATGCGGCTCGCGTTCCACAGCGGCTCAAACAGCATGTTGCCGAACCGTAGGGCGATCAGGTTCTGCACCGTCTCCTTGCCGAGATAATGATCGACGCGAAAGATGCGTTCTTCGTCAAACAGATCGCAGATCGCGTCATTGACCTCTTTGGACGATGCAAGGTCGTGGCCAATCGGCTTTTCCATTGCGATACGGGTGGAGCCGTTGACAAGGCCTGCTTCGGCAAGACTTTGCGCCGTGGGTGCGAACAGGGAAGGGGGCGTGGAAAGATATACGGATATGCCGCGTTCTTCCCGTCCCTTGATCCGTTCGGCAATCGCCGCGAACTGATCTGCGTTGCCCGCTTCCGCAGCGCAATAGATGATGCGCGCCGTCAGCCTTTCGGAGGCTTCCTTCGTATAGCGCTCCTCGCCGATATATTCTGCAAGCTGCGCGTCGACATCCTTGCAGAATTCCTCATCGCTATGTTCCGACCGCCCTGATGCAACGATCAGAAAATCGTCCGGCAGCAAGCCGTCTTCCTGAAGATTGTAGAGCGAGGGGAAAAGCATGCGACCGGCAAGGTCGCCGGTGGCGCCGAACAATATGAGCGTGGCAGAGCGGTCGGTCAAAAGCGAACCCCCGGGACAGGTGTTATCACGATGTCTGCACGTAAGGCGGCATTTATCGCGTGTGGGGGGATTGTGCAACAGCGAACAAGGCGGCGCAACCGTCTAGGCCGGGGCCACGGGAATAATCCCGAGCCATGCAGAAAGGCGAGGAAAACGAGGCACGATCAACCGTTCCATCAGCCAAAGCCCAATGAGCGAGGCGGCGAGCAGAGGCAGCAGGGCGGCGAGAACGAGGATGATGACGGTCAACCCCCTGACTTTTGCCCCGCTTGGCGGAAGCGGCGCGCCCAGCTTATTTTCAGGTTTGCTACGTCGCCACATGAGAAACCCCGATATGGACAGGGTGATGAGAGTGAGCGCTGTCAGGACACCGATGAGCTGATTGACCCAGCCGAAAAGCTGTCCTTCATGCCATGCGATGCCATAATTGATGAGCTGGTCTATCGCATGCTTGTCCTCAATCCCGCTGCGAGAAAGCTCCTTGCCGGATGCGATATCATAGGTGATCGTTCGTTGCAGCGGGCGGTTCTGCGCTTCTGATTTCACCGTCCAAGCCATACCGGCCGGCGGACCGAACGGCTGCGGAGCGCCCGGTACGACTACGATGACGGGAAAGGCGAGATGTTCGACTTGTGCCTTTGCCACCATGTCAGCAAGCGAGGCCAGGGGAATGCCCGCCGACTGCTGCTGCACCATGGCGTCATGATCATGTGCGGCATGGGCGCCGGTTTTCCAGTTTTGTGCCCCATGAACCCAGCCCATTTCGGCCCGCACAGTGCGGAACGCGCTGCCCCAGACGCCGGCCCAGGGAAGACCTGTCAGCAACAGAATGAGCGCCAGACCGGAAACCCAGAACCCTGTGACGGCGTGCAGGTCTTTCAGGAAACCGCGGCCACCCTTAGTCAGGCGCGGCCAGAGCACACCGCTCAAGCCACGCCCTGAAGGCCACCAAAGATAAAGGCCGGTGATGATCATGACGATGGCCCAGCTTGCGGCTAGCTCGACGAGTCGGTCGCCAACACTTCCGATCATCAGTGAACCGTGGAAGTGTGCGATGAGGGTTGAGAGGCGCGTTTCGGGATCGGTACTGCCCAGCACCTTCCCCTGTGGCGATACGAAGACGTCGCGCATCGAGCGCCCGTCCGCCATGCCCAGATGGATCATCGCCGCATCGCCGTCCGAGCGAGGCAGGCGATAGCTGTAGAAGGTTGCGCCCGGAAAAGCGGCAAGCGCGGCCTCGGCCTGAACATTGGGCGAGACGGCGCCCGCCATGCCCAGGCCGATATACTGGCGTTCCTCCCACCGATCGATCTGCGGCTTGAACAGATAGGCCGCACCGGTCAGCGAAAGGATCAGGATGAAGGGCATGACGAACAGCCCAGCGTAAAAGTGCCAGCGCCAGATGGTGCGATAGGCAGCGGTGCGTTTCATGCCCTTCATCCTTCGCTGGCGTCAGAAACGCATGCGCACACCGGCATAAACGGCGCGTCGTTCGACCGGATAGAAAATGGCGCTGCTGTCGTCCGGCGCGGTGGCCGGGTCATCCCTGACATACTGGATCGCGGCGCTGATATCGCCCACCGCTTTCTTTTGCGTCAGGTTGCGGGCGTCGAGGAAGATGTCGATTCCATCTCTGACGCTCGCGCCCGCCGTCAGGCCGAGCAGCGCATAGCCCTTTGTGCGGAACTGGTTGCCGTTGACGTCGCCATAGTCGGCATAGGCCCCTTGCGGCACCCATTCGATATTGGGCGATATATGCAGCGCGTCCGTCCCGATCCGCAAATCCGCCCGGTAAACATGGCGCGGTACAACGGGCAGGCGGTTGTTGCGATATTCCGCGTCATCACGGAAGCGAAAATCGCTATATTGATAGACCTGCCGCAGCCGCAGCCAGTCGGCCGGTTCCAATGTAAGCGCCGCTTCGATGCCCTGATGCCGCGTCCTGCCTGCGTTGAACGTCGATGCCGGATAGTCCGGTCCTATCCGGTACTGGAGCATCTCGTTCCGGATGTCCGCCCGATAGAGCGACAGATCCCAGCTGACCATGCCTGAATGCCCTCGTGTTCCCACTTCCGCCGTCCAAGCGGTTTGCGGGTTGAGCGTGACAAAGCTGTTCACCTGCGCCAGCTCAATAAAACCTGGGAACTCCGCCGAGCGGCTGTAATTGGCGTATATCTGCACATCGCTTGTAGCATCGAACAAAAGCCCGAATTTGGGTGAAAATTCGCTATACTCGGCGCGACCGAGGACGCCGGTGGAGCCGCCCGCGAACATGTTGAACTTCTCATATTGCTGGCGGAAACCATCGGCATAGACGCCGCCCGCGATCAGTGTCAGGCTCGCCGTCGGCTTGAATCGCACCTCACCGTATAGCGTGGCGGACCGTGCCCTTTGATCGGCATCGAATGTCAGGCCGCCACGCTTGCCGTTGGTGTTCACGAAGCGTTTGGATGTGACAGTGCCATAGCGAAACTCGCCGCCGACCATGAATGCCAGAGGACCGTGCGCCCAGTTCAGCCGGGCATAGGCTCCGCGATCGACCGTCTCCTGATCGACCACCTGAAAGACCGGATGGAACAGCGACTTCATGTTGAGGAATACGCCGCCTTCCAGTGTCGCATTCTCATCGATAGTCCATGTCGTGCGGTTCTGCAGGCGGATCGAATCGATATCGCGCGCCTGATCATCCGCGACGCTGACGGCATTTGCCGACGTAGGCATGTCTTGCACCTGCGCCACTGTCAGCGCGCCCGGCAATTCCTGACCGATATCGTTGAAGCTGCCGTAGAAGCGGGTTTCGACGCTATCGCTCAGCTGTAGGCCGATATTGCCGTGAAAACGGAAAGACCGCCGCTTGGCATGATCGCGGTCGCCGTCGGACGTGTCCGCACTGACGCCGGCCCAGTAATCGGCAACGCCCGATGCCCCGCCAAATGAAACCAGACCCCTCAGCGTTTCATTTGAACCGGCATCGGCGCGCAGATAGAGCCCCTCTGCGTCGCTCCCCTTGGGCGTCACGCCGTTGATAGCGCCACCCAATGTCCCAGAGCCGAAGCGCAAGGCGTTGGCGCCGCGATACACCTCCAGATGGTCGAAGAAGATCGGTTCGAGCTCCTGAAAGTCGCCATTGTCGTCGGCAAGGTTGATGGGCACGCCATCCTGCAACAGCGTCAGGCCGCGCATATGGTAACCACGCGACAGGCCGGACCCGCGGATCGAGATACGGACTTCCTGACCAAAACGCGGCTGAAGATAGACTCCGGGCGAGAAGGCCAGCGTATCGCGTAGCGACATGACCGCCTTGTCTGCATAATCCTGATAGGAAATGATGTCGGTGCCGCCGGGCGTCTGGTCGGCTTCCTTCTGGGCGTTATCCGCCTGACCGAAAGCGGTGACGATGATGACGCGGCTGTCGCCGCCCGCATCGGGAGCGTCCTCTGCATGAAGCGGAGCGGACATGAGACTGGTTGCTGCGCAGGCAGCATAAAGATAGGTTTGATAAGTCACGGTAATTCCTGAAATCGAGAGCGCACGGCGTGGCTGCGCGCGATGTGGCCCGCGCCTTGCGAAAAAGCGTCAGGTGGAAGCTAAGCGATTGTCAGGAAAAAGAGGGCGGTCCGCGCAACGGCGGACGCAGGTGGAAAAAGCCCTGCAACACAGGCGTCGCGACAGGCGCAACGCCAAGCGCGATGATATGCGCGATAGCGCTGTCGAGCAGGACCGCGTCGGCCCCACTCAAAGACGCGGCGGACAGGCCACCGAATGCGCAGGGGTGATCGGAGGGCGATTGGTTTTTGTCGTGCTGCGATGAAGTGGTGTCGACCGGTATGTCGATCCGTACGCTCGCCGCGTTCTGATCGGCGCACAACATAATCGAAAAACTGCGCGTCTCATCGGATGGCATATATCCGGCCGGTATTATCGCGCGCACGAACAACGCCGCCGCGATCAGCAGCATGGCGAGTATCCGCCTATTGGTTGTCAGGGCGCGAAACGCAGACATTGCCGGCGCGCATAGGCGCTCGACATATTGCTGTCACTCGTTTTCTTGTGCGTCAGCGAACGCGTGGGCCGCCGAAGGGCAGCGGGGGAGGCGGGCGGCGTGTGCCGCGCGGCAACTGCGCCTGATAGGCGCGCCCGCAATGTTCCACGCAATAGGGGAAGCCGGGGTTCACCTTCTCGCCGCAAAAATGGAAATCCGGCTCGCCCGGATGCCCCATTGGCCATTTGCAGATCTTTTCAGTCAGATCGAGCAGGCTGGTCTTGTCGGCGATTTCGGGGCTCGGCTTGGCGGGAACCAGGCGGCGCGGGGGAGCTGGCGGAATGGGCGCCTGTTGGTCGCCCGGTCCCTGACGCAGGAACCCGCCCGGACCGATCGAGACGATTTGCGGCTGGGAAGAGGCGGGGCGAGGGGGGGGCTGATTCTGTCCGGCCGCATTGGCCGAAGGCGCGGGCTGTGGCGCAGCCGGCTGCGCCTGTGACGGCTTGCCGGCTGGCGCAGAGGCGGGCGACGGTGTGCTCGCTCTGCGTGCGGCTGCCTTCTTACGCGGTGCATCATTGGCCTTGACCGGCGAGGGACGCGATTGCAAGCCCAGACGATGCGCCTTGCCGATAACGGCGTTTCGGCTGACACCGCCGAGTTCCTCCGCGATCTGGCTGGCGGTCATGCCTTTTTCCCACATGGCCTTCAGCTGATCTATCCGTTCATCGGTCCAGGACAAAATATGCTCCAATCATTCCGCAATGTCGTGTGGCGGCGAGTCCCTGGCCGCGCGCACGTGATATGGCGGCAGTGGCGCGCAACTTCAACCCATGGGTTCTGCCCGCATTAATCCTTGCCCCCGTTGCAGAGAGCCGATAGTCGATCCGGCCATGAACGACCAGACTGAATCTGCTAGCCGCCCCGGGTCCAAGGTGAACTTTCTTGAGCCAGGGGTGCCGCATATCCGCAACGTCAACTGGTCAGGTACACGCGCGCTCTATGTAAAGGAAGTGCGCCGGTTCATGAAGGTGCAGTTGCAGACGATCTGGGCGCCGTCGATCACGACGCTCTTGTACCTCATCATTTTTACCGTGGCGCTCGGTCGTCAGGGCCGTACCGTGCTGGGCGTGCCGTTTGCAGACTTCATCGCGCCGGGCCTTATCATGATGGGGATGGTTCAGAATGCCTTCGCCAATTCCAGTTTCGGCATGTTGGTGGGAAAGATTCAGGGGACCATCGTCGACTATCTGATGCCTCCTTTGTCGACATCGGAATTGTTGTTCGCACAGGTGGCCGCAGCCATGACACGCGCCATTTTTGTGGGAGGGGCGATTGCACTTGCCATCTCATTGTGGCCTGGCGTTCACCTTACCCCGCGCCATATTTGGGCTATCGTTGTATTCGGGCTTTTGGGAACGATGTTCGTCAGCTTTCTGGGCGTGCTGACATCCATCTGGGCGGAAAAGTTCGATCATGCAGCGGCCGTCACCAATTTCGTCATCGCGCCGCTGGCGCTGCTTTCGGGTACATTCTATTCCGTCGACAGATTGTCCCCCGCATTTCAGGCCATCAGCCATGTGAACCCGTTCTTCTACGCGATTTCGGGCTTCCGATACGGATTTTTGTCGGCGGCGGACACAGAGGTTGCGCGCGGCGCTGTAGTGCTTTTGCTGCTCAATGTCGTATTGGCAGCTCTCTGCTACAAACTTCTCAAAAGCGGGTGGAAGATCAGGCCCTAAATCACGCTTCGCTCAGGGCATAGATTCCTCTGCCGCGTGTGAAAGCGCGTCCTGTGTTTTACTGCCGATAAAGCGGATGCAGGCGGTATTTACCATCGCTATACGTGTCGAATAGGCCGGAAATCGCCGGATGATCGACCGGCTCGTCGCTTTCGTCCGGCACCAGATTCTGCTGGCTTACATACGCAACATAGCTGCCATCGGAATTTTCGGCGAGCAGATGGTAAAAGGGTTGCTCCTTGTCCGGCCGCAAATCTTCGGGGATGGCGGTATACCACTCCTCGCTGTTGGCGAAGACGGGGTCGACGTCAAAAACAACGCCGCGAAATCCGAACATCCGGTGCTGTACCACGTCACCGATATTGAACTGCGCATGGGCTATGTCGGGCACCGCAACGCCAGGGGCCTGCCCAGACTGACCGAGGTTCACGAATTGCGTCATCATGCTCTTAATGTAGGGCATGTTGCGGCGCATACAAGAAAAATGCGGCAATCCCGCTTGGCAAAGGCTCATGTCTCGGTTAAGTGCCGCCGCTCGACCCGCTATCGAAATTTGGCGAGATGTGGAAGGCGTGTGTGAATGCGCCGTTTCCCCTTGGCCCGGAGAGGTGGCAGAGAGGTCGAATGCGCCGCACTCGAAATGCGGTGTACGGGCAACCGTACCGTGGGTTCGAATCCCACCCTCTCCGCCACGGCCCATTCCATAGCGGTCCGCAAAAGACCACTGGTATCGACTTTTTCCTCCTGAAAACCGACATTTAACAGACCAGTTCGGCCTGGGCCGTTCGTACCCGTCCATGCCTATCCAGCGAATCGGAAGGCATATAACGAGGTACGCGCGGTCGAAAAACGAGGTATTTTTGGAGACCGAACCATGCTGACCGATGCCAGGGTGCGTAGCGCCAAAGCGCGACCCAAATCCTATAAGATTGCCGACGCCAATCGCCTGTTTCTGTTTGTCACCCCGAGTGGTGGGAAGCTCTGGCGCTGGAACTACGAATATGACGGCAAGAACAAGACGATGGCGCTGGGTGCCTATCCGCTTGTGTCGCTCGCCGATGCACGCACAAAACGCGACGAGGCCTATGCTATCCTCTGCGAAGGCCACGATCCCGTTGTCGTCAAGAAGCTGAAAAAGGAAGCCACGCTCGAAGTGTATCGCCAGACATTCGAGCGGGTGGCTCGAGAGTGGTATGAAAATTCCAGGGCGCAATGGGCGACGACCCATGCCAGCGACGTCATACGCAGCCTGGAACGCGACGTCTTCCCGAACATCGGCTCTCTGCCCACCGCACAGCTTACCCCACCCCTCATCCTCGGCGTCCTGCGCGAGATCGAGGCACGTGGCGCCATTGAAACCGCGAAGCGGGTTCGTCAGCGCATCTCCGCCGTTTTCGTCTATGCCATCGCTCAAGGCATCGCGACGAGCGACCCCGCCGAGAAACTAGGCGCTGTGCTGAAGCCGGTGCGCAAGGGCCGACAACCGGCGATCACCGACCTGGTGCCGCTGCGCAAGATGATCCTGGCCGCCGAGGAGGACAATGCGCGGCCGGTCACACGGCTGGGCCTCCGTATGCTGGCGCTCACAGCAGTCAGGCCGAGTGAACTGCGCGGCGCCGAATGGGCCGAGTTCGAGGATTTGGATGGCAAACTCCCGCTCTGGCGCATCCCGTCGTTCCGAATGAAGGGAGACCTCGACCGTAAGGACGAACTGGGCGGCGACCACCTGGTGCCGCTTCCACCGCAGGCTGTTGCTGTGCTCCGGGCAGCTTGGCCGCTGACGGGTGGCGGACCGCTGGTATTTCCGAGCAACCGACATGCGCATCGCCCGATGAGCGAGAATGCCATCGGTTACCTCCTCAACCGGGCTGGCTATCACGGGCATCATGTCCCGCATGGGTTCCGCGCGGCGTTCTCCACGATCATGAACGAATGGGCAGAGCGCAATGGCGATCCACATGACCGCAAGGTGATAGACCTGATGCTTGCCCATGTGCCCAAGGACAAGATCGAGGGAGCCTACAACCGTGCTGCTTATATGCCGCGTCGCCGCGAGCTTGCGACCCTCTGGGCAGACATGCTGAGCGATGGGCTACCTGATCCCGCGCTTCTCGTTGATCGACCCGCGAAGGAGGTTGGCTCTGCCCCACGGCGAAGGCCACCACCACCGGTAGAGCCAGACTTCCGGTTTCCGGTTCGGTATCGGGCATCCCGATAACCAGTTCTGGACAATTGGTAACACATGTGTTACCAAAGAAAGGCGATAAGGTGATCATAGAGGAATATGTTCGCGAGGACGGCTCAAGCCCATTCCGGTCATGGTTCGACGATCTGGACTCCCTGGCTTCGGCCAAGGTGGCCACTGCTATCCTGCGATTGGAGCTTGGCAATCTGTCGAACGTCAAATGGATCGGCGGTGGGCTTGGAGAATATCGGATCGATTGGGGGCCGGGTTACCGTCTCTATCTCACCCGGGACGGGGATGAACTCATCATCCTGTTCGTGGGCGGGACCAAGAAGCGGCAGCAGTCCGATGTCGAACGGGCCGGTCTGCTCTTGAGCGAATACAAGACCCGCAAGGCAGCGGCCAGGAAAGACAGGACGTGACAAGATGGTACTGACTCGTTATTTCAAGGAAACGGTGAAGGAGCGCGCTGCGCGCGATCCCACTTTCGCCAAAGCGATGCTCGATGAAGCGGCTACCGCATTCCTCAATGGAGAGCCGCATGTGACGCGGCTCATCCTGCGCGATCTCGTCAATGCTTCGGTTGGTTTCGAGGATTTGGCGCTCGAGACCAACCGCCCAAGCAAGAGTCTTCACCGGATGCTGTCGGAGAAAGGCAATCCGAGCATGGACAATCTCGCCGCCATCTTCGGAGCGATACGCAAGAAACTAGGCCTTGCATTTGAAGCGCGCGCGGTGGAGACGACGTAGGGTTTCAAACCGCCAACTGATGCCATGCCCAGAAGAACACTAACATTGGGCATTCAAGAACCTGATTTCTCATGCAAATTGACGGAAAGAAATCACCGGAACCATCAATAACACCAACAGATCGTCTGGAAAAGGCTGGATGTTGGCAGATATTCAGCTGATGTCGCCGCCGAATGGTCGCCATTCGCACATCATTGACAAAACCGCTATAAGCTTTTCAGACGGGCTTGATCAGCAATAGAGCATTTACATCGCCTTGATCTACTCGCGATTGGCACGACTATGTCGCGCCTGGTTATGGACGTTTGCTTTACGGCTCGTACCGATGCATAGATAATCTCTGTAAGTTGGGATCAGCGGCTTTGAACAGCAGAAACAATCAATTGGCGATCAGCTGGTCGTTGCGCCAATTACAGATTGTGGCAGCAACCGCTGAGCTTGGGAACATTCGACAGGCGGCCGCTTCAGTAGGCATGTCACAGCCTGCTGCCAGCCAAGCAATCAGTAAGTTAGAAAATGAACTTGGGGAGCGTCTATTTCGCAGGGACGTTCATGGTACTCGACCAACGGAAAGTGGGCTGGCTTTTGCACGGCGAATCAATAGAGCGTTGAGCTATTTTTTTGATGCCCAGCATAAAGCGGTGGCTGCTGGTGAAATATCAAAAAGATCGGCTGCGAATCATCGCCTCGCTACAACTAGGCAGTTTTCAATATTCCTTGAGATGGTAGAACAACGTAACTATACGCAAACTGCACGTTATTTAGGTGTATCACAGCCTAATGTTCATCGAGCCATTCGTGATTTAGAAAAGTTTCTTGGACAGAAATTATTTCACTCCTATAATGGCGGTTTGGAGCTCACTTCGACAGCTCGACTGCTTGCGCCAGACATAAGCCTCGGTTTTCGTGAAATACAGCAAAGCTTTGATGAACTTTTTGAAAGGAGAGGTAAGCATCAGTCGACCATTATAATTGGTTGCTTGCCACATGTTCAAACCGAGTTGATCCCTATCGCGATCTCAAGAATAATCAGCAATTACCCCAATGTGAAGATCAAGATTGTAGATGAAGAGTTTGCTTTCTTGTTAGACCGATTAATACGAGCAAAGGTAGACGTTGTGTTCGGCGCGCTGAGGAATCCTATTCCAAATGAGAATCTTATTCAAGAGACGCTTATTTTTGACCGACTATCAGGTGTGGTTCGCGCGAGCCACCCAATTCTAAAACGCGATAAGGATATTTCTTTACAAACATTAGATTGGATTGTTCCGCCGGAGCGAACACCTGCTCGCGTTCAATTTGAAAATTATTTGAGTGACAACGGTACAGCATTTCCTACTCGCTTCCTTGAATGCGGATCAATTGCAGCTACTCGTGGATTATTGGAGAACACTAACTTTGCCGCTCTCTTGTCAATCAGCCGCATCGGCTCCGATCTAAAAGAAAACCGGCTGGCGTTGTTACCAGTGCAACATGAACCCGATCCGATTCCTATCGGTCTTTGTTATCGTAGAAGTTGGCATCCAACGGCGGTTCAGGCGGAAATGCTTCAGCTATTGAGAGAAGTTTCTGAAGAGTTCGTGTAAGATTGGCGGGTCGAATTTGTATAAATATTATCAGTGTTTAGCTTGTATAAATTTTCAGCAGTCAAATAGAATAATTGCTTTTTTTCGGAATCCGAAGCGCCAGAAGCGATTATCTTAAAAGCATTCCAAATGGTTCCATAGGAACCGACAGCCTTGTCAACGGGACTGTTGCTTTCGAACATACAGCGCTTGGGTCCGAATTGCTCTATGCAGGTTTCGATATATGGGCGCCATTCAGAGGCCAATTCCGACGAGGTTGACCAACGCCGACGCCTGCTTGATGGCAAGCCGGCAAACGGCGTTCCAAGGCCGCCCAACTTCACTGCTACATTTTCACATTGCGAGAGCATTGCGATGTTATCGCGCCAGATCGGAAACCGCTCGTCTAGTTTCCCATCGAAGCGCCCTACACCCAGTGGCGATCCCATGTGATTAAGAATGATCCGCGTCTCAGGAAAGGCGCGGGCGAGGTCCAGCAGTTCAGGAAGCTGGGGCTCAAAAAGAAATACATCAAAGGAAAGGTCAAATTCTCTCAGCCATTTGAATCCACATCGAAAGGCCGGATCGAGCATGACGCCTGCACTGCTTTTGGAACTGAGAATATGTGCATCGGTATCGTGAACAATCGCTTGCCCCCGAACACCGCGATATCGCCCACCACCGGCAAGCATATGGGCGTTTAAAATTTCCGGAACTGCATCACCCATTCGCAGATCAACGCCGCCTACAATTGACGCGCATAGTCGCACATCTCCGAACAGTCCGCTAGCGGACATCGCGGCTACTCCGTTGACGAACTCAATTTCGCCGACTGACCGCATCGTTTCTGGGCCAGTTGCCCGATACATAGCGTGGGCATCAATGAATATGGTCGCGCGAATATTGTGGCCACAGTGCACGTCCGACGAAAATTCATCAAACAAATATCTCCTGTATTTGCGGAATACCGACGCCATGGACGTGGCGAAAATCGTGTTCTGACTTTCTAATGCTGACAAAGTTTCGTTCGGGAGAAACCAAAGATGATGATGAGAATCGATGATAGGCAGGTCCGGTTCGATCGGTTGTTCCGAAAAGGTCTCATCCTGCATTCCGGGGATGGCCATTACCTATTAGCTCCCTTGCGCCCTTCGTTCAGATGGAATCCGGAGATCAGACTGCTTGCTTTGCCATGTCTGCTTTACCTCATCCGACAACTTTTCAGCGGCCATGATAGTGATAAGATGCGTATAGCCACGCGGAATAGATGGAAAAATCGATGCGTCCGCGATCCTCAATGCGCTAACGCCATATAATCTGCCTGCTCCGTCGACTACCGCTTCAGTATCGTGCTCGGCGCCCATTCGGCATGTACCACAAGGATGAAATTGCGGTCGAGTATGCTTGCTCACGAATGCGCGCATACTCCTCTCGTTTGTAAGCAATGCAGGCATGTCCACGAGCAGTTTTGTTAGAAGCAGCCGTCGAGCAAGCGTTCTATCCAATATGGATGAGATGATCGAAGCCTTGAACGCGTTCCACCTTGTGGGTCTACTCAGACTTTGGACAATTCGATAATCTGGCATAAAAATTTCGTGCCGCATGCGAGCGACTTTCGGATGAGCGAGGAGCTGAAATGCAAATCTCAACCCATTGGTAAGGCGCGCTTCATCACGATCATCAGAAAGCATGTTGAAATCGATCCTGGGTGAGACGCCTGGATCTTGGCTCTCGACGGTAACTTTGCCTTTGGAATATGGTTTTAGCACAGTTACCGTCACCGACCCTACTCTCTGACCAAGAGCGTGCCATGCTCCTTTATTGAACATCATGAGATGCATATCGCTTGGAGTGCATTGCTCATGATGGGATGAAAAGCGCATCCAGTTTTGAAGAAAATGCGGGTTATCGGCCAGTTGAAAGGCGTGCTCAGGCAAGTAAGTGTTTAAAGTTATGCATGGATGGTTTTGAAGATCGATTCCCACGCCGGGAGAATCGCGAACCAGTTGAACGCCAAGCTCAGTTATTTGCGTTTTAGGCCCAATACCTGACCTTATGAGGAGCGCAGGGGTCTGGATGGCGCCACCGCAGATGATAATTTCCTTTGCTTTGATAATTCTATCGTAACCGTTGATACGAACCAGCGCTGCCGTCGCGCGTTGTTGGGAGAACAGTATCCGTTTGACTAAAGTATGGGGCTTAATGATTAGGTTAGGCCGTTGCCGAACTTCCCGGGAAAGATACGCCATTGCGGCAGATACACGGCGATTAGGGAGGCAGTTTGTCGGAACGGATGCGACGCCATCACCAAATTCCGCATTGTAATCAATTAAAAATGGAAAACCTTTTTCATTCGCTACCTCTGCGACGGCAGCAGCGAATGAACCCCATTGATCCCGTGGAACACGACGTATTGGCATGGGTCCATCTCGCCCATGGATCGCGGCGAACCGAGGTTCTTGAAAATCCAAGTCATGCTCAAGCTTTTTGAAATAGGGCAAAACATCCTTCCAATTCCATCCTGAAACCCCCTTTAAGCTCCACTCGTCATAGTCCCCAGGCAATCCTCTATCTGCGCCCATTCCATTAATGTTGGATGCACCCCCAACGCCATAGCCTTGGATGTAGGGAGTCGATGCGCTTGACTCGGAGCGATGACCTACGCCCACATTGGCCTTCAGACCGGGCCAGCGAAAAGCACTGTTGCCGCTTGCAACCAAGCAGAACGGATCGACGATGTCGGGGTGCTCATTTCCCGGAGCTACTGGATCAGGACCCGCATCGAGCAATAGGATTTGTTTGTCGCCACGCTCTGACAGCCGGCTGGCTAGGACGCATCCGGCTGCACCACCGCCTACAATCAGAATATCGAATAGTCGATCAAGATCATTTTCTGTTGTCATTCAAATTGGATCCGCTGATTTATATGTCATGAACCGTTGGCCCATACGCGTGGTCAGCACGCGCTCATGCCACCGTCGACAGAGATTACCGCACCATTGATATGGCGGGCCTCTTCGCTGCACAGGAAGAGCGCGGTCGGCGCGATCTGGTTGGTATCGCAAATCCAGTTGACCGGCAGTTCGTTAACAATGCCGCGAAACATCTTATAGCCTTCGGGGTGATACTCACCGCCGGAATGAGTCCCTATTTCTGTCCTGACCGCGCCGGGATTAATGATGTTGCAGCGAACTCCGCTCTTAGCATAATAAACCGCTATGCTTCTGGTCAGGCCGATAAGGCCGCTCTTGGCAGCGGTGTAGCTAGGACCATGGTTTCCGCGCAAAGCTGCATAGGAACCAACATTGAGTATGGCCCCCGAACCCTTCTCGACCATGCCTGGAATCGCCCGGCGACAAATGCGGAATGGTGCTTTCAGATCGAGGTCCATAACAGCATCCCATCGCTCGTCGCTCGTTTCTGTGACCGGAAAAGAGAGGTCGTTAATCCCCGCGACATTGCACACGATATCAGGCTTACCCAGATCGCGTTCGACATCGGCGAACAAACGCTCAATCTCTTCGGCCTGAGTGATATCGGCCTGAACAGCGACGACGCCGGTAGCCCCGTCCCACTTCCTCATACTGCTCTCACTACGCACGACGGCAGCAACCATCGCTCCCTGCTCCGCGAAAAGGCTAGCAATCGCATGCCCTATGCCCGCGCCACCTCCCGTAATGATCGCAATTTTTCCATTGAGACTGTTCATCTGCTTCCTCAAAAAGTTTCAGGTCGCGCGCGACCGTATAAAATTAAAGCCGTGCCAGCTTACTCAGGCTGACTCACGTTCCGCCCGAACCATCTGGTTGAGCATACGATTGTAAAGGGTTGCCCCCTTGTCCCCCGCGATAGGCATCATCGCCTGATCCGGAGAATCGTCGATATTGCGCTGTTGCGCCTCGATCATGTCCTTGTCTTCCTTGAACGCTCCGGCGGCGATCGACATGTCGGGAGGTCTGCCAAGGCTGTTGTGGATTCCCATGACGAAGAAATAGCGGGCCGTCTTTGCGGTCACGGGAGTAACGGCCTGGCTTGTAAACGTTTCGGCGCGCGCATTAAGAGGCGGCTGCTCTCCGCCAAACCGGTCGGCTGTGCCAGTCGGAAAAGTCCAGTGCGCCATTTCAAGCACACCCGGCACGAAGAAATCATATCGGAAATACGTGTCTACCGCGTTGATTCCGGCCTGCTTGCCAAGCTCTCCTTCGCCCTTGAACCACCGTTCGCTTCTTACCATCTGATGATGCTTGGTGACTTGCGGTGGGTTGCGTGCCCAGCTTTCACTCATTCCGAAGCTTCCGGTATGAAGATAGCTGACATGGCTCAGGTCCAGTAGATTGTCATTGATCAGGCGCGCCTCGGCGGCATAGTCGAGAGTGCCACAATCGGTTTGGAAGTCCGGATGGTTGAGGCCTAGCAAGGGGGGTAAGCGGCCCTCATCGGCTGGAAAGTCTCCCATCCAAAGCCATACCCAGCCATGGCGTTCGATCACGGGATAGGGCCTGACAGTTGCGATATCTGGAATCCGGTCTTGGCCGGGAATTTCTACAACGCGCCCTTCCCGATCGAACAACAGTCCGTGATAGCCACAGCGAAGGTTGACACCTTCGCATCGACCAAGCGACAGAGGAGCCAATCGGTGAACGCATCGATCCTCAAGCGCAGAAATTCGATCATCTGAGCGCCATAATACTATGGATTCATTCAGTATCCGCGCGCCAAAGGGTTTTCCTTCTATCAGCTCGTGACTCCAGCACGCAACGTACCAAGCATTTCTTACATAGTTCATCGAACATTTGTCCCTTGCTCATTGATCAAGGCATCGCGTGCCATGCTAAGTTTGGTGGTCATCGCCTCCCGGACGAGTGACACGTCAGATGCAAGGATGAACAGGCGATGCCCGCGATCATATAGGCTCTCGATCGAATTGTTTCCGTGAGGAACCGTTCCAAGCAGCTTTTGGTTCGTTGTCGCCGCCCGCTCAATTTCTGCAAAGGCGGAGAGATAATCGGGATGCCGATAATCGCCGTAGCACCCCAGATCGGTGGAAAGATCGGCAAGGCCTATAATCGCTCCATCTACACCGTCGACGGAGAGTATCTCGTCGGCATTCGCCGCGCCCAGTTGGGATTCGATGATGACGATCAAGCCGGCGCCATTACGGGAATCCGAATGATAGGAAGCCGCTTCGGTTCCATAACGGGTGACCCGGTGCATTGCCGCCCCGACGCCGCGATTTCCGCCGGGCGGATATTCCATCGCACGCATGAGCATCTCGGCTTCGGTTCGCGTGGTGACATTAGGAACAGCGATAATGTCCATTCCCATGTCGAGATAAAGTCCGATAAGATGTGGATCGTGATTGGGAGGGCGGACCATCGCCAATATGTCTTCGCCCGATGCTTTTAACGCGCGCAAGGCGTCGGCATAGTCACCCAGGCCGAACAGGCCGTGTTCCCCATCCAGAAACAGGAAATCATAGCCGCAAACACTTGCCAAGTCCGTTATCAAGCTGTTGGGATGCGCCTGCATCACGCCGAACAAAGCCTGATCATTGCTCAAGCGCTCGCGAAAGCATTTTCGTCGCTCGGTCATGCCGAAAGACTTTCCAAGACAATGGAGACCCAAAGCAATGCACCTTTGGCGATCAACGCGTCATTGAAGTCGTAACGAGGAGAATGAAGTCCTGCGTCATTGACTGCGCGACCACCGCCCAGCCAGATTTGACAGCCGGGAACTAGCCGTAGCATTTCCGAAAAATCTTCGGAGCCCGTACTTGGCGGATGTTCCTCCACAGTAAGTCCGTCTATCTTGGACGCTAATGCACGAACAAACTCCGCTGATTTCGCATCGTTAATCGTGGCCGCGTTTCGGCGGTCAACTGTCACAGTTGCCGTACAGCCGAATCCTTCAGCAATTGCTACGGAGATAGTGCGTAATCTTTGCTCAATAAGATCACCAGTCGCTTCGTCGAACCAGCGCGCTGTACCGCAGATCAGGCAATTCTCCGGAAGCACGCCAAAACTATTGCCGGCATTGATCTTCGTCACAGATACCACGCCTGTTTCGAGGGGATCCGTATTACGGCTTATGATGCTTTGGAGGGCAGTCACAATTTGACAGCCTGCAAAGATAGCATCTTTGCCTTGATGTGGACGAGCAGCGTGGCAACCTTCGCCTACAATTTCGATAGTAAACTGTGCCAGCGCAGCCAGCATTGCACCATTGCGGACGACGCAGGTTCCGAAAGGTAAGAGTGGCTGATTGTGAATTGCAAAAATGCGCGCGCACGGAAACGAATTGAACAAGCCTTGCTCAATCATTCGCTTTGCACCGCCACCTCCTTCTTCGGCCGGCTGGAAGATAAAATGTACGCTGCCGTCGATATTGGACAGTTGGGAACATACCTTGGCAGCAACCAGCGCCATCGCGACATGTCCGTCATGGCCACAGGCGTGCATCACGCCGGGAACCTGGGATGCGTGGTCCATTCCTGTGAGTTCGGTGATCGGCAGCGCATCCATGTCCGCCCGAATGCCGATGGAGCGCGCAGACGTACCTCGCCTTAAGGTGCCTATGACGCCCGTTTCTCCGAGCCCTCGATGCACATCCAGACCAAAGCTTTCTAGTTGCCGAGCAATGAAATCGGATGTTTCATGCTCTTCAAACGCCAGTTCTGGACGCTGATGTAGATGGCGGCGCCACACAATGCCTTCTTTCGTAATGGCATCAGAGACGGCCAGCGCGGGCGGAAACTCACCCATGCGCCGCTCCTTCCCTGTGAACGGCTTCAGGCGTTGGGCATCCTGGGAAGTGCACTCTTCCAGTGTAAAAGATCAAGGCTCCGATGACTGCCGTGCTGCCACCGACCATGGCTTGAGCGTACCCAATCATCATCGGCCCACCCAAGAAAGTCGATAGTCCGCTGACAATAACGGGGGCAAGACCGTAAGAGACTACTGCCGCACCGGCGATGCTTATCGAGATATAAACTCCCCTGATTTCATTGGGAATCACAGTAGTGGCAATTGCCATTGCCGCCGCAACACCAGTCAATCCGGTTAATAAGAATATTATGATAGAGAATGCCGCAATCGTTGCATTTGGCATGATTCCATAACACGCTGCCGGAATGCTTATCGTCATCGCAAAAGCTAAAATCGTTATAGTTTGACGTGGGCCTCCGCGACTATAACAGTAGTCCGCAAGAGAGCCCCCCAATAGGGGACCTGCAATACCGCTTATCAGCATTGCTGTAGCCATGATTGAGCTTGCCTCTTGAGGGGCTAATCCGAAGATTCGCTCGAAGGTTGGCGCCCCCCAAATTTGGGCAGCGCCATCACCAATCCACGCCATTGCGCGTCCGACGATCAGCACGCCGATGATCGCGCGAAATTTCCATAATTCAGGCCAAATTTGGCGAAAAGACGGATTGGCTAGACGTACTCCCTTGCGGGTCGGCTCGCGCATCAATAGGGCCAGAACGAAACATAGGAGCAGGGGTAGGCACATCCAGAGAAGCGCTGCGCGCCAGCCATCTAGATAAAGAATACCAGTCGACCCACCCGCCGCCAGCAAAGTCCCTCCTAGAAAAAAGGCCGCAGGTCCGCCCGCCGCCTCAGCGAGGATAATGATCATCGATCCACGGCCACGGTGGGAGGGCTTGCATAGATCGGCCATTATGGAAAAAACAGCGACCACTGCCGCTCCCACCACAACTCCGGTTAGAATGCGACCGAGAAGCAACAAGATCATGCTGGTCGAGAACGCTGTGAATACTAGTGCGAAAAATCCTGTCGCCAGGAGACCGATAACTATGGGGGTGCGCTTGAATCGGTCAACCGCAAAGCCGGCGGGGAACGCCGCAAGCGCAGTTGGAATGGCTACTGCCGGGCCATTTAAGATGGCAATTTGATTGTCGGAAAAACCAAGATCAATCCGCATCGTTTCTTGGAGAGGACCGAGCGCGAAACGGGCGTAAATTACACTCCATGCGGCCACCGCTAACAGCGCCAGCTGAAACATGCGCTCTTTTTGCGACTCGGCATAATCCTCTGCCATCATGCCCCCATCATCGTAACGAGTTTGAGTGAAGCGAATGATTTAAGGCCTTCAACCCCCAATTCGGCACCATATCCTGAATGGCCTTGGGGCTCTCTACCCAACACGATTCCAGATGGGGCTTCCTCTTCACCACCTGTCCGTACCGTAACGCTTCCAACGCGAAGCGCGTGCGCAACCTGTCTGGCCAATCCGCAGTCGCGCGTCCAAGCAGTTGCCACCAACCCGAACGGCGTATCATTGGCCATCGCGATGGCTTCCGCATCGTCATCAAAGCCTTGTACGCAAAGGACCGGACCAAAAATTTCTTCGCGAACAATTGGCATAGATCCATCGACTTCATCGAATATCGTAGGCGCAACATAACAACCGCCGCTTCGTTGAACCGCACCCATCACGACGGCGCGGGCTCCGTCGGCAATTCCTGCTTGGATATAATGGTCGACACGATCGCGTTGCGCTGGGCTAGCCAGCGGTCCAAACTCCGTTTTTTCATCAAGCGGGTCGGCCGGACGAATATGGGTTGCTAACTCGACAATTTTTTCAAGTAACACGTCTTTGACAGCACGATGTACGAGCAGTCGAGTTGTCGCGACGCACACTTGACCAGAATTAGCGAACGCGGTCTGAACTACGCTGGTCGCCACGTAGTCCAAATTGACCGTGTCTTGAAAAACAATGTGAGGCGATTTTCCGCCGCACTCAAGAATGACCGGTTTTCCGTTCGATTTCGCGCACAACTCCATAACCGACCGTCCGGTTCGGGTAGAACCGGTGAATGAAATCAAATCGACATTCGGATGCAGGGCCAACGCAGCGCCTACTGTTTCGCCCAGTCCTGGAACGACATTTAACACGCCCTCGGGTATTCCTGCCTCCAATGCCAATTCGGCGATCCGTAAAGCTGAACTCGGTGCGATCTCGGATGGTTTCAATACAACCGAGTTTCCGACAGCCAGCGCAGGGGCTAGCTTGGTAATCGCGTTAACCGTGGGAAAATTCCAAGGGGTGATCAGGCCAACGACCCCTCGCGGTTCGAACATATTGAAGGAAACCGTTTGATCAAAAAGGGGCGTGCTTTGTCCTAGCAATTGCATGACGTGGACGGCCGTTGTTCGAAGCTTGTTGGGCGCCGTCACACCCGCATCAAAGACTGCTGCCCGAGTCGGTTTTCCCATTTCAAGAGTGTCAAAAAGAGCTAGCTCTTCCTTATGTTCTTCGATGAGATCAGCCAGATTCTGCAAGACCTCAGCGCGCGCTGCGGGCGGCAAACGAGACCATTTGCCCTCCTCAAAACGGCGCCGGGCAACACTTACCGCTACATCTAAATCTTCAGCATTACCTTGCGAAAAGGTGCACAAAGCGCTCTCTGTCGCCGGATTTATATTGTCTACAAGATCATCGGCTAGCGAGGATGTGTACTTTCCGTCTATAAACGGATTTACATTCCAAGATATATTCGGAGTTTGTGCGCTTAACGGCATTATATATTATACCTACACTGTTGGCGCAAGCAGAAGGAGGAAGAATAGCCTGAATCTCCATTTACCTCTTCGTAGCTGCTCCACAAAATTGGATCGGTGATGCTCCTGAGAGAAACATTTTCAGTTTCTGAAATAGCGGAACATCACCGAAATAACCTCGTCATTGCCAACATGACGCCATCTCAAAAACGATACTGAAGTTGAGCACCAAAAGTCCGCGGGCGTGGACGAATATCCAAGTTTCGGTTGGAATTAATAGCGCCGTTCAAGATGTCGTTTTCATTCGTGAGGTTCTCAACAAAAAGAGTAGCCGTCCAATGCTCTGGAGCACTGACAGAGAGGCTTGCCCTTGCTTGCGTTTGCGGATCTGTTTTCGTGTCGACGCCCAAAGAGTGAACCTCTTGGCCCGCGGTATGATTGACCGATCCTGAAGCTAGTGCTGTGAACCCGTCCCCCAACTCGAATTCATAATCGACAAATGCGCCGACAGTATATTTGGGTGAGTTGTTCAGACGATCGCCCTTGTCAAACACGAGAGCGCCTGCGGAAAAAATCTGACTATCCATGGTCAAATCGTTCCAGCTACCATTGACGCCGAACTTCAAACTCCTTGCGGGTTGAAAGTTCAGGGCCAGATCCACACCCGGCCCGCTTGCGGAGGGGCCATTGACTAATGCAAATATCGCGATCGGAACGACGGGTGGGAGCAGAACTACCTGCTGCTGTACCCCAGCCCAGTCCATATAGTAGGCAGCCGCTTCATAGTTCACGACACCATCGAACAGATTTCCTTTTACACCCACTTCATAACTCTTGAGTTTGTCAGGATCTCCCGCCGGAAACCCGCCGGAGCGCTGAACAAAGGAGCTTTGCGGCACCCCGCTTCTAAAGCCTTCCGTGTAAGAGGCATAAAGCGTGGCTTGTTTGCTTGGATGCCATGACACTACGAAGCGAGGTGTTGTCGCGGTGAAGGTGTCATCAGAATAGACGCCGAGCACTGGCAGGCGCCCAAGGGGATCCGAACTCTCCTCTGCCGTAATTCTTTCATGAAAGTAGCGCAACCCGGCCGAGATCTCCAATTGATCGTCTAAAAATAAACGGGTAACTTCACCAAACACTGCATAGGATTTCGCAGTATAGTCCAAAATAAATGGCGCCGGCGAAGTAGAAATTTTCTGGAATGAGCCATCTTCGCTGTTGCGATAAATCGCGCCTGTAGTCCAGCGCCAAGGTCCGACACCTGTCGAAACAAGATTGACTTCTTCAGAAAAAGTTCTCGCATAGAGGCGATTGATCGCTGTAGCGGGATCGCCGCGCGTTACAGCGTCATTGAAGGAGTCATTATCGTAATCAATATAACCCGTCGAACTACTGAGCGTGAAGCCCGGAAAGTCATATGTGATTTTCAGTCCGAAAACATTGTAGTCCTCTTTCACATATTCCTCGGCCGTCGATGGCGCGGTTCGACCGTCAGGTGACCAGGGAAGCGCGTAGTAGTCAGAGCGCGACACCCAGACCGACGGCATGATTAAGAGTTGGTCGCTCGGCTGGAAGGCAAGCTTCAATCGCGCCGTAATGAGCTCGCCGTCATTTGCATTTTCGCGGTTGGGGCGATCAATCCAACCCCCGTTCTTCTGATAGCTCAATACGGCACGTGCGGCGAATTTGTCTTCGACTACAGGGATGTTCAGCGCCGAATCGAACCGATAGCTCTCCTTGCCGCGCCGCGTACCCAACACCGCCGCTCGCCAATTCAAGCCGAACTCGTCCAAGTCCGGATCGCGCGTAAGAATGCGGACGACGCCGCCCGATGCGCTGGCTCCATAAAGCGTGCCTTGGGGGCCCCGCAGAACTTCAACACGGTCAAGATCATATGCTCCCGTGTCGGGCACCGCGCCCTGCTTGACGAAGCCGAACGGTACAGCATCAAGATAAAAGGCAATTGGGCTGCCACCAGCGAACAACGCAGTAGCCGGACCTACACCGCGCACCGATATTGTAGCACCGTTAGAGCCAGTTTGATTGATCGACACCCCAGGGACACGAGAAAGCTGCTCATTTACGCCCACGGTTGACTTGTCGAGTTGTTTGCCTTGCAACACAGATATGGCGATTGGAACGTTCTGTAAATTTTCTGCGCGCTTCTGCGCGGTGACGACAATCTCTCCGAATTCTGCACCGCTTACTGTGGAGACTCCATCAGAGGAAGCCTCGTCGCCGCTATTAGCCTGCGCCCGCACCTTTGCGGCATATGCTTCGCAAGGTGTGAAAAATGCTGCCGCGCCTACCACCAGGCTCGCGTGCATCAAGAACCGGCTTTTGCGATTTTCCACTTTCATGTCCTAACTCCCCTTTTTTAGACGTTTGCAATCACAGAAGTGAATGTGCCTACATCCTCCGTCACACAGGCGAGGTATCCGATTGAGCTATTGTTACATGACTACTCTTGACCCAACCACGTCGCCCTCTCTGGATGGATAGGGCGTTTTCTTGGATCTCTAAATTCCGAACATCGGCATTAATGATAAGTTTATGTTATAACCGATTGACTGCGTTATGAGTAGAAGCCTAGATTTTCGTGAAGCGTTTGCGTTGGCTAAGTGAGTTGGGAGATTTGTTTGGCGCCTGTCGTTTGGACGTCTGCCTCCTTATTGCCACGGAAACATCGCGATCGAATTAGGACCGTGCCAATAGTAGGATATGCAGACCTTAAAAGGCCTTCGCCTCGGTTCTCATGTCCAATATTAGATGTTCTTCGCGCCTATAGAACGGCAGCTTGTGATGCTTAACGCTATCTAATTTCAACACGTCGTTGAGGTCTACAATCGATAAATAGACTGCAAGGACCCTGGCTAAATGACAATTAGCCGAGCAGGCAAGGGGAGACATCGAGGTGGCACTGCGTGAGACGCCTTTGGTAACGGATAGCGCATGTCTCGATCTCGTGGACGTTGTAATCAAAGCCTTGCGGACAGTTAGTACAAGCAGAGATTTGGCAGGGTTAATGCAAGCCATAACTCGTGATCTAGGCTTTCGCTATTATGCGCTCATCCATCACGACGATTTGGACGCAAAAGTGTCCGGGTGCGTGGATATCAAATATTATCCGAGTGCAGTGACGGAACGATTGTTCGGTCAACGTCGCTTCCGCCGCGATCCGATCATTCGTGGCTGCATATTTGCCGATAGCGCATTTCTATGGTCCGATCTTCATCGGATTATTCACCTCAACAAGCAAGATCATGACTGCTTTGAACAGGGTATGCGAGAAGGTTTGAACGAGGGAATAACAGTTCCGTGGTTTCGGTTGGGCGAATGCATGGGATCTTGCACTTTGGCAGGAATCTCCCAACCTGACTCTGCTGCGCGGTTCCTCGGGCCGGTGCAAATGATCGGCATATTCGCTTTTCAAGCAGCACGCAGGCTGATTGCCGGACCGCTACCCGTAATTGCGACCAAAACTAAACTCTATCCGCGATCAAGGGATTGTGTCGTGTTGGCCGGACGCGGTTATTCAAACAAGGAAATTGCCCGGGCACTTTCGATTACACCGCGCACGGTGGACGGGTATTTGACCGAAGCGCGTCGTTTGTTCGGCGCGCATGATCGCACCGAATTGGTAATAGGTGCTCTCTTAGCTGGCGAGGTTGGCCTGTATGAATTGAGACCCCGTCAATCCGAGTAATCACTCGGCTATTTTACTTCGCCGACAGCTGCTCCCTTTGTGCGCGAAAGCCATGAAGCGGGAGCATCCCCATGATCCATATCATCGACAATCATTTGTCAGCAGGATGTCAGTCTTTGCTGCAATCCATGTTCGCCGATCGCAAACGTCTGTTTGTTGATCTTTTCCACTGGGACGTGCCGGTGGTTGATGGCCAATATGAGATCGACCAGTTCGACACTGCAAATGCAGTGTATATCGTCATATCCGAGGATGGTGAGCATCTTGCGTCGCTGCGTCTGCTGCCAACCAGACGGCCGCATATGCTCGACACATTGTTTCCGCACCTTTGCCCGGTCGGCGTGCCTGTGGGTAATAAAATCTGGGAAAGCACGCGGCTATGCCTGCCGCAGCGTCATGGCGCCACGGGACGCAAAACTTTACGCAACCGGCTGATTTCGGCGATGGCTGACTTGGCATTGGAGCGGGGCATCGAGCGCTATACCGGTGTCCTGCCCGATCCGTTCCGCAAGGAGGTGCTCGCCATGGGATGGCGGGCCGAGCCACTTGGGCCAGCGGTGCCGATGCCCGGCGGACCTGTCGGGTCGTTTGCTGTGAATATTGATACCGATACGCCCGAGCGCCTGGGCTGGACCGGCACCTATACCGGCAAAACCCTATGGGGGAAGGCATGAGCATGGTTGCAGATCGGCATGCCACCACGCTCAATCGCGATGGCTGGTGCGCGATCGAACGGGCGCTCGATCCAGCCATTATCCATGCTCTCGAAACCGATCTGGCGGAGCCGTTTGCAAAGACGCCGCTGTGTCAGGGTACCTTCTATGGCGAGCGCACGCGGCGCTTCGGTTCGTTGCTGATCCGGTCGCCGCTGGCACAGCAGTTGGTGCTGCATCCGCTTATTCTAAAGGTCGTCAAGCAGCTATTGCTGCCCTGGTGCGACCGGATCGCGCTCAACCTCACGCAGGCCATCGAAATCCATCTCGGTGCATTGCCGCAACTGCCGCATCGCGATCAGGATATGTGGGCTGGACCCAAGGGCAGTCTCGAATATCTCGTTAATGTGATGTGGCCTTTGACACCGTTCACAAGCGAAAATGGTGGGACGCGGCTGTGGACCGGAAGCCAGTACGATCAGGATGTGCCGGTATTGCCAGAGGAAGAGGCCGTAGTGCCGCAGGTGCGGCCAGGCGATGCGCTGATCTTTCTCGGATCGACACTGCATGGAGGCGGCGGCAACAGGAGTGCGGCACCGCGTCGCGGTATCGTTATCAGCTATTGCCTCGGTTGGCTCAAACCCTTCGAGCTGCAATGGCTGGTCTATCCACCCAGCGTAGCGCGGCATTTCTCGCCGGAGCTTGCCGCATTGGTCGGCTATGCCCGGCATCGCCCCAATCTTGGCAATGTCGAGGGGCAATGTCCATCGGTGCTGCTAAGTGGCGATGTTCCCACCTTTCTGCCAGCCATCGATGCGCTTCGGCCTGACCAGGCCGAGGCTGCGGAGCTGTTTGTCCGAAACCAGATGGGCGAGATGGGCTGACCTTATGCCGTTGTTCCTTGATCCCTTTGCTCACGTAGCAGGTGTGTCGGTTGATCGCTCAGGTCTGGCTTGGGAGGTTCTGCGCCGAAGCGCGTCATACAGGAGGGAGTACCAGGCGCTGCTCAAAAGCCAGGATGGCACTGTGGTATTCGATTCCGCCTCCACGGCGCGTTGGGGGCTGCACTTTCCCTGAAGATCCGGGGCTGGATTGCACTCAAGCCGCACCGCTATGGAGAGCGGACATTGATCCGTGTGTATTGTTGGTTTTCATGCAGGCAAGCGCGCCGCCACATGGCATCGATTTTCGGAAATTCGATGCGCGCATCTTGCGCAGCGATGGTGTCGAGCATGTCCGTTTGGTTATTGAAGACGAAATATTTCGGCTGGATGTCGTTGATGGGATGTTAGCGAAAAGCCCATTGCAACTTGAGTATCTGCTTAAACGGGACTGGCGGCTGCAAAAGCAAATCGAGACCATCCGTCGTCTGGAACGATGCCTCGTGGGAAATAAACAGGCGCGAATTGGCACTGCGGGCTGGATATCGCGCCGGTTAGCCGCTTTGCAGGCTCGGGATGCGCGCATAGCGGGCGCGTCGTTGCGCGACATCGCCATTCAGATGTGGGGACCAGGAGATTGGCCTGGCCCTGGAGAGTGCCGCAAGTCAGCAGCGCGACGGTTGGTGGCTATCGGCGAAAGACTGATCTGCGATGGGCCCTGGCCAATATTGGCGCGGTGACAGCAGCCTATAGAAAAGATTTTTAGTATCAACCCTTCAATGCTTCGGAGGGGAGCTCCTTCATCAACAGGATATAGGTTTCAACACCGAGTTCCGCGGCCAGTTTGTCCAGCCGATCAACACTTGCGCTATAGCGCTCCCTCTCCAGCGCGCTGACATAGCTGCGTGCGATAGAAGCTGAGTCGGCTAACGCCTCTTGCGAAAGACCTTTGGCAACTCTTAAGAGGCGCAAATTGCGCGCAAGTATTTTTCGGCTCGACATGCCGGAACATGAGCCTGCTTGCGGTAAATTTGCCCATAGCCTATACCAGTCAAATACACCTGTATATTCTACATTATGGACAAATCATGCTTCAAGATGCTGCGCCAAAAGGTCCGGCCACAGACTATGATCGCCGCCATCTTGCTCTTTATGCGGCTTTGCTGGACGCGGCCGATTCCGGGCAGGACTGGCGCGAGGCGGCAACTGGGCTGATGGACATCGACGCGGACGGGCCGGATGCGATGGCCTGCTGGCAGTCGCATCTCGACCGGGCGCGCTGGATTATCGGCGAGGGACTGGCATCGGCCATCGAGGTGTTCGGTCGCCGGGAGGTATAGGCGAGTATATGGCGTCTCGCGGCGATGCCGCGACCGCGCTCTACGGCTACGCTAATGCTTCGCCGCCAAGCCCGTTCCGGTCTCGGCCTGACGGTTTCGATCGCTGACGCGGTTCCTGATGACGCCGCGCTCGGTGCGCATGGCCTGGAAATCCTTGTAACTTTCAGCACGGCGCGGCGGCGCTGTCTGTCCTCTCCCGTGAAGGCGGGTACGGGCGGCGCTTGCCTCTAGGCCCGTCGCGACCGAAGCCAACCCCTGCCGCTATGCTCTCGGGGTGCTCCGCTGCGCTGCGCCCTTACGGTGTCTTCGTCCGCTTGTCCGGGCCTGCCGGCCGCTTGGGTGCCGCCCACCCCCGCCTTCGCGGGGAGGCTGTGTGCCTTTTTGGGGTGGCGGGAAGGTGGAGCCATGCCGAGACGATCCAAGCGCAGTGCCAAAACCGAGGACGGGGCAAAGGGCGCGAACCGCGAGCGCGCGAACCTCTATGACGAGGTGACCGCCAAGATTATCGCCGAGCTGGAAGCCGGGCGCTTCCCATGGGTGCAGCCATGGGGGCGGGTCGAGGGGACCGGACCCGGCCTGCCGAGGAACGCGCTTACCGCGCGGCCCTATTCGGGGATGAATATCCTGATCCTGTGGGGCGCGGTGATTGAGCAGGGCTGGCCGTCGCAAAGCTGGCTCACCTTCCGGCAGGCGCTCAATGCCGGTGGGTGCGTCCGCAAGGGCGAACGCGGCGTGACCGTGGTTTATGCCGACAGGTTCACGCCGGGGTCTGAGAAGGAGCGCGCCGCGCGCGACGGTGACGACGCCAAGACCGTTTCATTCCTCAAACGTTTCACCGTGTTCAATGGTGCGCCGTAACGGCGGAAGTATAAAGGAGCTCTACCATGAGTAGATGATCTTGCTGGCTATAGATCATGCCCACTGGACTAACCTCGGCTAGCAATAGCTGTAATCCCGAAAGGGACGGGGAAAAGTAGCATGTTCAGAAAAGGTCCGGAAGCGCCAGAACCATTCGCGGCGTCATGGATCAGGGCAAGACGTGTATGGTGAAAGCTATACTGCCTGAACCCCAGTTTGCAGCGGCTAATAACGGAGCGGTGCCGCAGAATGGTTGACGCGGCACATCGGAGAAATGGAGGAAAGGGCGTTGAGTTCCTCCCGAGCAAGCGGTCATGCCGCGAGCCTGCCAGCTTCTCCGGCGCACCCTCTGTAGGGAGGGGCAAGTGAACGAACGGGGCACCTAACCACGTCGGAACTCCGACTTCCGTAATTGCGGGATCGCCTAAACAGGACGGCTTGTCGGACCTGCATGGCGACGGAGCCGCCATAGTACTCAAATGCCCGGCGTAATGGCCGGGACAGTCTCCACTCCAGTGGGGAACGAGCGCGGCCATAAGTGCGGGGCAACCCGTGCGAAAAGCCTCCACGCTCGGGGGAAGGGCGGCAGCGACTGCGATCAGACAACCTCACGAGGAGGTGTGCTAATGCTGCCAGATACCATCGAGAGGGCCGTCAGATCACTCCCGACCATCATCAGGTCGGGTCGGCGGGTCAATGGACTCTTTCGCCTCATGAAAAGCCCGCTCCTTTGGGAGCATGCCTATCAGCAGATCGCACCCAACAAGGGTGCGATGACGCCGGGCGTTGACGGCAAGACACTCGACGGCTTCTCGCCCGAGATGGTCAGGTCGATCATCGACCGGTTGGCGGACGGAAGCTATCGGCCCAAGCCGGTACGTCGGGTGTATATCCCGAAAGCCAACGGCAAGAAACGGCCGCTTGGCGTGCCGACCACGGAGGACAAACTCGTCCAGGAAGTGGTGCGGACGCTCCTTGAGCAAATCTATGAACCGCTGTTCTCGCAGCACTCGCATGGGTTTAGGAAAGAGCGATCGTGCCATACGGCGTTGGAATCGATCCGCGCCAAATGGACGGGGGTGAAGTGGCTGATCGACGTCGATGTTGTCGGGTTCTTCGACAATATCGATCATGATGTTCTGATCGGCCTGCTGGAAAAGCGGATCGCGGATCGTCGCTTCGTGCGCCTGATCCGAGGCTTGCTCAAGGCGGGCTATATCGAGGACTGGGTCTATCATCGGACCTACAGCGGCACCCCTCAGGGCGGTGTCGTCTCGCCGATGCTGGCGAATATCTACCTCCATGAGCTTGATATGTTCATTGAGGCCCGGGTCGCCAGCTTTACCAAGGGCGACAAACGCGGGTTCACGAAAGATTATCGTCGAATCCGCAACCGCACTTCTTACCTTCGTCGGAACGTGGATGCGCTGCGGGCCCAAGGGCCTGTGGACTCCCCGAAGATCACCTCCATGTTGGAGGAGATCGGTCGGCTCAAGGCAGAACGGGCAACCGTTCCGGCCAGCGACGCCCTCGATCCCAACTATAGGAGACTGCGATACTGCCGCTATGCCGATGACTTCCTCATCGGTGTGACCGGCAGCAAAGCGGATGCACGCCAGTTGATGGACGAGGTCAGGGTCTTCCTGACCGACACCCTGAAGCTGGAAATGTCCGCCGAGAAAAGCGGAATCCGAAAAGCCACGGATGGGGCGCGGTTCTTAGGATACGAGGTCTGCACCAGCACCAACCGCAATCCGCATAAGGCGATCTTCGATGGTCGTCCGACCTTGCGGCGCGGCTTGGCTGATCGGTTACGGCTTCGCGTTCCGAGGGATCGGGTTGTCCGGTTCGTCAACGACAAGGGCTGGGGCGACTATGAAGCCTTCCGCCCGCGTGGTCGTCCCGCGCTGCGCTTCGCAAGCGATGTGGAGATCGTCCTTGCCTACAATGCCGAATGGCGCGGCTTTGCGAACTATTATGCCCTAGCTGACGACGTGAAGCGCAAGCTGAACAAAGGCGGTTACTTCGCCCTGTTCTCCTGCGTCAAAACCATCGCCGCCAAGCATAGGACATCGGCTCGTAGCGTCTTCGCCAGACTGCGGCGTGGGATGGACTTCTTCATCCGCTTCGAGGTGGGAAATGAAACCCGCGCGATCAAGCTGTGGCAGTTGAAGGACCTGCGACAACATGTGCGAACGTGGGGCGGGGTCGATAACCCCCGCTCAGCCCAGTTCGTGTTTAGCAGGACAGAGTTGGTCGAACGACTCAATGCTCGCCAATGTGAGCGCTGTGGTCGGGAAGACCTGCCCTGCGAAATCCATCACGTCCGTCGGGTCGCGGAGATGCAATATGCCGGACTGTCTCGCCATATGCAGGCAGCACGGCAGCGCAAGCGCGTTGTCCTCTGCGTAGCTTGCCACAATAGCATCCACGCCGGTCAACCAACCGACCGCCAACGGCGGATAGCACGCAGTCGTGGAGAGCCGGATGCGCTGAAAGGTGCACGTCCGGTTCGGAGGGGGGCCGAGCAATGTTCTCTCTGAGACCTTGCCGGCCTACCCTACTCGCGCAATGCGAGGGGCTGAGGGAAGGATTGGCGTCCGATCCCGCGTCGCTACCCGAGCGTGAAATCGTACCCCTTGCCGAGGAGGTCATCGCCGCATCGGGTATCGATTTTCGAGTCGGTGGGGATCGCGCTTTCTATGCGCCGGACCCCGACTATGTGCAGGTGCCGCCGCAACCCGCCTTCTACAAGCCTATCAATTATTACCGCACCAGCTTCCACGAGATGACCCACGCGACGGGCCATCCCAAACGGCTGGGGCGCAATCTTCTCAACAGCTTCGGTAGCAAGGATTATGCGCGCGAGGAACTGGTCGCCGAAATGGGTTCGGCTTTCCTCTGCGCCGCTCTCGGGATCGTGCCGACCGTGCGTCATGCCGACTATCTCGGCTCATGGCTGGAGGTGTTGCGCGAGGATAATCGCGCCATCTTCCGCGCGGCGAGTGCCGCCAGCAAAGCCGCCGACTGGCTCCTCGCGCGTCACCGCGAGGCCGGAGAAGCTCGCGCCGAAGACCGGCGCGCGGCGTGATCGCCACCGTCAAAATTGATGTGCTCCGCGCTGTGCGCGGCGCTTCCGAGCTTCCGCTTTCCAGCGGATGACGCGGGCGGGCGTTTCCCGCCAATGCAAAGCCGATCCGCCATCCCGGAAAGAACAACGGACCGGCACCTATGAAAGGCGAATCCGATGAAACTCGACTTTATCGATCTTGGCAAGCTCAGCGTCAGCAAGGCCAATATGCGCTATGCCAGGAAAGCCCCGGACGTGTCCGATATCTTGCCGACCGTACGTGCGCGCGGCGTATTGGTGCCGCTCATTGTGCGTGGAAATTGTGCGCCCGACGCCTATGAAATCGTTGCGGGCGCGCGGCGCTTTCATGCCGCGAGCATCGTTGCCGCCGAAACCGGCGAGGCCGCGCCGCTTCCTTGCGCCATCCTCGAGGAAGGCGACGATGCCGCCGCCATCGAAGCCTCGCTGATTGAAAATCTTGCCCGCCTCGACCCCGACGAAGTGACGCAGTGGGAGACCTTTACCCGGTTGGTGAAGGAAGGCCGCAGCATCGACACCATCGCCGCGACCTTCGGGCTGCCCTATGCCGCTGTGCGGCGTATTCTAGCGCTCGGCAACCTCCTGCCGCGCATTCGTGACCTCTACCGGCGCGAGGAAATCGATGCGGCGACCGTGCGCCATCTGACCATGGCGAGCAAGCGGCAGCAGCAGGCATGGCTGGCGCTCTATGACGATGCGGACGCCTATGTGCCGACCGGCCATCAGTTAAAGGCGTGGCTGTTCGGCGGCCAGTCGATCAAGGCGAGCGTCGCGCTCTTCGACTTGGCCGAGTTCAAGGGCACGCTGGTCGCCGACCTGTTCGGCGAGGACCGCTATTTCGCGGACCCGGATGCTTTCTGGGAGGCACAGAATGCGGCCATTGAGGTGCGCCGCGCCGCCTATCTCGAGGCGGGCTGGAGCGATGTTATGATCGTCCCGCCGTCCGACCATTTTCATGTCTGGGAATATGAAAAGGCGGGCAAGCGCAAGGGTGGACGCATCTATATCGACGTGCGCGGCACCGGCGAAGTGAGTTTCCACGAGGGCTATGTAACGCGCAAAGAGGCGCGGCGCATCGAGAGCGGGGAGCATCTTGGCACCGGCCAGAAGGCCGCTCGACCGGAGATCACCAGCACTATGCAGACTTATGTCGATTTGCACCGTCATGCCGCTGTGCGGACGAAACTGACGGCGCATCCTCATGTTGCGCTGCGCCTGATGGTTGCCCATGCCATCACCGGATCGCATCTGTGGACGGTAAAACCAGAGCCGCAGAGCACCCGCAATGACGAGGTCCGCGAGTCGGTCGAAACTTGCGTTTCCGAGGCGGAATTCGATGAGAAGCGCCGCGCGGTTCTGGCCGTGCTCGGTTTCTCGGCGGAGGAACCGACCGTGACGGGTGGCAATGGTGACGATTATGGTTTGGTGGGCGTCTTCTTGCGCCTGCTCGACCTTCCCGATCCTGTGGTGATGGACGTGATTGCCATTGTCATGGGCGAAACTCTGGCGAGCGGCAGCGCCGCTATCGAAGCGGTGGGCAGCGAAATCGGCATCGATATGGCGCGATACTGGCAGGCCGACGATGCCTTTTTCGGCCTGCTGCGCGACAGGGAAGTGCTGGACGCACTCGTTGCCGAGGTTGCTGGTCCAGTCGTCGCCAGCGCCAATGTTGGCGAGAAAGCGAAGGTCCTGAAAAAGATCGCCCGCGACCATTTGGACGGCACGGACGGGCGCGCAAAGCATGAGAATTGGGTGCCGCGCTGGATGCGCTTTCCACCCAGCGCCTATACCGCGCGGGGTGGCGTCGGCACGGTAGCGGCGCAGGAAAGGCTCTCGGCGGCGCGGCAACAACCGGAGCAAAGCGATGCCGATCTGGACGACAATCGGGTTCCCGCCGAGCCGGAGCGGATCGCCGCCTGACACTCATTCGGGAGGCGGGAAACCGCCTCCCGGCTTCCTGAAATTGCGTCGAGTTATCCGGTCAGCGGCCCTTGGCGCGGATCACCAGCTTCTCCGCGCCGCAGAGCACGCAGCGCGCCTTGCGCCGCTCGAACCCATGGGTTCCGGCCAGCTCGCGCGTCTTGTGATTGGCATGTTGGCGCACCGTCAGGTCCAGCTTCTCGGTGATGCAATCGTCGCATACCGGTTCGGGCGCCAGCCGCTCGATCAATGCCCTGACCCTGTCCAGTACTGTCGCCATGGATGCCCCTTTCGCTCCGGCTATAGGCCGAATTGTCCCCGCGTGACAGCCAACACTTGCCGCTAATTGCTCCTCCTTTTGGATAATCAGCCGCCCGCACGGCCTCTCGCATGGCAGGTCTGGCGGCGATCTTGCCGGGCCTGCAACGGCTGCGCCGGACTTTCTTCCCCAGCGTGTTCCACGCCTCCTCGCGGACCAAGAAAGACCGGCTTCGCCGTCCTCCGCTGCGCTTCGGCCCCTACCCATCGCGCGAGCGCGATGGGACCCCAAGCGGGGTGCAGCCCGTCAATCCCGCCGCCTCAACGACTGCCATCGAGGCCGCAATTGGGCGGCGCTCGACATCAAAGGAGTACATATCATGGCACAGATCGGCACATTCACGCGCGGCGAGAACGGCATCTACACCGGCGAAATCCGCACCCTGACACTACGCGTCAAGGCGAGCATCCGGCCTGTCGAGCGCGACAATGACAAGGCGCCCGACCACCGGGTGAGCAGCTCAGGCGTCGAGTTCGGCGCATGCTGGACCAAGGCGGCGCGCGACACCGGCGCCGAATATCTCAGCGTCAAGCTCGACGATCCGTCCTTTCCGGCGCCCATCTACGCGACTTTGGTGCAGGGCGATGACGCTGAAATGAAGCTCATCTGGTCGCGCTGACCGGGCGGCCCCGCGCTCAGGCGCGGGGTCTTCTCTTCAGGGGTGTCGATTTTGACACCCGCGTTTTCGACACTCCCAAGCCGGTGTCCTGCGCGGCATGCCCGGTGCAACAGGCGGCAATAGGGCCGCCCTGACAAAAACCGGCGGACCCATGGACAGCGACGACGACATCGCCCGCGCGAACCGCGCCAAGCGCGGCTCACCCTTCCTCAATACCGAGCAGGCGGCGGCGTACCTCAAGATATCAGCCCGGCTCTTGAAAAGCCTGCGGGTCAAGGGTGAAGGGCCGGTCTTTCGCCGCCATTGCCGCTTCGTCCAATATCATATCGACGACCTGGACGCATGGAGCCGTGAGCAGAGCGCGAAGGGAATCCGGTCATGACCCGGCGGCGCAACTCGACCACCGATGCACCGCTGCTCGCCTGGGGCGAGGCCTTGCGCGCTCGTGCCAAGCGTCGCAGAAAACTGCACCGTTTCGCGCTCGGCATTGGCTTGGGTGCGCTCGCTCTTGGCTTCACCATCGCCTTTCCGCCCGCGCCGCGTCTGGTGTGGAATGCGAGCGCCAGCGCCCCCATCGGCCTCTATCTCGTGTCGCCCGGTGGAGCGATATTACCCGGAGATATGGTGATCGCGCGGGTGCCGGAACGCTTTCGGCAGATGGCCGCCGATCGTCGCTATCTGCCGATGAATGTCCCGCTGGTGAAGCGTGTTGCCGCCCGGCCGGGTGACGAAATCTGCGCGCTGGGATCGACGATCTTCCTTGATGGCAAGCCCATCGTCCAACGGCTCGAGAGGGATGGCAAGGGCCGTCCAATGCCGCGTTGGGAGGGCTGCATTCGATTGCGCTCCGGTCAATATTTTCTGCTGATGACCGACAGTCCTGCCTCGTTTGACGGGCGCTATTTTGGAGTCAGCCAAGGCTCCAACATCATCGGTCCGGCGCGGCTAATATGGCGTCGATAAGGGGTATGATTGCTGCCGTCGCGCTGCTCTCCGCGACACCGGCACAGGCCGATGAAGTGGCGCGTTGGCGACCCTTTATCGAGGAAGCATCGACCCGTTTCGGTATCCCCACGCGCTGGATCGAGCAGGTGATGCGGGCCGAAAGCGGTGGACGGACGCAGCTCAATGGCCGCCCGATCCGCAGTCGCAAAGGCGCGATGGGGCTGATGCAATTGATGCCCGGAACATGGGCTGAAATGCGCTCAAGGCTGGGATTGGGCAACGATCCCGACAACCCGCGCGACAATATCCTGGCGGGCACATTCTATCTCAGGCTGATGTATGATCGCTTCGGTTATCCCGGCCTGTTCGCCGCCTATAATGCCGGTCCCGGACGCTATGCCGAACATCTTGCCGGACGTCCCTTGCCCGCTGAAACCATCGCCTATCTTGCGGGAATAGGCGAGAAAGTAGCTTCTCCTGCGCCTCATAAACCTCCTTCACTATTCGTAGTTCAGCGCGTTTCCGGTGAGACTGTGGACGCAGAGGCGAAGCCCAATCGCATCGATCCGCTCTTTGCGATCCGGTCCGATGGCCGCTGAACCGCATTTTTCGCTCGCGGCTGTCCGTCAGGGCGTCATTCCTGCGATTTTGGGATCTGGGAGCGGAAAAGGGGGAGGAAGGCAGGGACAACAAGATAAAGGCAATGTCTCCCAGACATCGCGGCAGCCTTGTCTGCACGTCGTTTTTTCGCGAGACATACCGCCTGATCGCGAGACAGATGCGAGACGTGCGTGTTTCGAGATCGTATCATGAGCGATGAGGAGGAGTTCGAGCCGCGCCTGGGCCGTCAGCGGGCTAAAGGCGCTGGCAAGCGTGGCGCCAAATATGCCAGCCGGGTAGTTATTGCCGCTGGCCTCAATGCCGCGAAATCCAAAACCCGTGCGCGGCGGTTCGATGGTAGCCGCATCGGGCGCGGTGCCAGCATTGGCCGATTGCTTTCGAGCCGTGATCGGCTTGACGGCTATCGTTCCCGCCGCGCGGTGGTGAAGACAAGGCTGGTGCGTTTGAAGGGCAAGAGCCTTGGGGCAGCGCGCGCGCATCTCCATTATATCCAGCGCGACGGCGTGACGCGCGAGGGAACCACCGGTGAACTTTATGGCGCTGAGAGTGACCTTGCCGACGGCAAGTCGTTCCTCGAACGTTGCCGCGGGGACCGGCACCAGTTCCGCTTCATTGTCTCCGCCGAAGATGCCGACCAATATCGGGATCTGAAGCCCTTTGTCCGGCGGCTGATGCATCAGGTGGAGCAGGACCTTGGAACGAAGCTCGACTGGGTCGCGGTCGACCATTTCAACACAGGGCACCCACACAGCCATATCGTGCTACGCGGGGTCGACGATAAGGGCGCCAATCTTGTGATCGCGCGCGAATATATTGCCCATGGCCTGCGCGAGCGCGCGAGCGAACTGGTGACGCTCGATCTGGGGCCACGTACCACCCGCGAGATCGAGGAGCGATTGCGGCATGATGTCACCCAGGAACGGCTGACTGCGATCGACCGGCGGTTGCTCAATCGGATGGATGAGGATCGCATCGTCGCACCACGCTCCAATGACCCGTTCTTCCGCGCGCTTGAAGCAGTGCGGTTGCAGCAATTGAAGCACATGGAGCTCGCCGAAGATCTGGATGGCGGACGCTGGCGGATGGCGCAAGGGCTGGACGATACGCTGCGCCGCATGGGCGAGCGCGGCGATATCATCCGGCTGATGCAGCGGGAGATGACGCGCGTGAAGCTCGCGCGGGCTGAGCACCGCATCCATATGTCCGAGGACGGGCCGCTGGTCGGCAGGCTGATCACCCGCGGGCTCGCCGACGAACATCGTGACAGGCATTTTCTGTTGGTCGACGGTGTCGATGGGCAGGCACATTATGTCGATATCGGTGTGGGTTCTTCCATCGAACCATTGCCCGACGGCGCGACGATCCGGGTCGTGCCTGTTGAGTCCCAAATACGCGATATCGACCGGACCGTCGCCGAGGTCGCCGCCGCCCATCAAGGCCGCTATTCGGTGGACATCCATCTGCGTCATGATCCTTCGGCGACGCAGGGTTTTGCCGAGACTCATGTCCGCCGACTCGAAGCGATGCGGCGCGCCCGCATCGATGTGGCGCGCGACCCCGATGGAACCTGGCGCATCCCCGGCGACCATCTTTCCGAGGCCGAACGGTTCGAGCAGCGGCAGCTTCGCGACAAGCCAGTCGAGGTTGAAATATTGTCGGTGGAGCTGGTTGAACGTCTCGCCGGGATCGACGGCGCGACCTGGCTCGATCGCGAACTTGCAGTGCCATCCGATATTCATGCCCGTGACGCGGGGTTCGGGCGCGAGGTGCGTGCCGCACTCGATGCGCGGCGGCAATGGCTGGTCGAACAGGATTTGGCGGAAGACACGGGACAAGGAGTTCGGCTGCGGCAAAATGCGCTTGCAATGCTTCAGCGGCGCGAACTTTTGAAGGTCGCGGAAGGGCTGTCGGAGGAGCTGGGCAAGGAGTTTGTTGAAGCGAAATCAGGCGAGCGGGTCGAGGGCAGGGTGGCCCGCCGGATCGACATGGCCTCAGGCCGGTTTGCGCTCATTGAAAAATCTCGCGAGTTCACGCTGTTACCCTGGCGGCAGGTACTGGAAAAGCAAATCGGGAAACAGGCGAGTGGCATCATGCGCGAAGGCGGGATCAGCTGGACGTTCGGAAGAGGACGGTCGGGACCGGAGATTTCGTGAGGTCGCTTGTTGGTGGAATCGCTCGATTGCCGTCATTCCACGTTTCAATTCAGCTCATCGGAAGCTGCCAGTCGTTTATGAGCTTAGCTGTCGCTGGTTCCATCCGTTTCCAAACCTTCTGCTTGTCCGCCTTGCTTCAGGAACCGTTTTGTTTAATCGGCCTCGCTCTATGCTTAGTTTGCAGGGCGAGCTGGCCTTGGATTGTCGGATATGGGATTGAGCAGATGTGCAAAATCTCCGCGTCTTGCCAGCACATCAGCAAGCGAATAGCCGTCGAGGATGGTGAGGAAGCCCCGCAGCGCCTCGTCCAGCACACTCGTCAGGCCGCAGGCGGGCGCGATCAGACATGACCCGCATTCGACGAGATCGAAATCGTCCTCGGTGTGACGGATCAGCGCGCCGATGTTGATCTCTTCGGCGGGGCGCGCGAGCCGAATGCCGCCATTGCGCCCGCGCACGCTTTCCAGATAGCCGGTATTCACCAGGTCGTTGACGATCTTCATCAGGTGGTTTTGCGAGATGGCATAGGCTTGTGCGATCTCGGCGATCGAGCATAGCCGGCCGGGCTGCCGCCCCAGATAGAGCAGCACGCGCATCGCATAATCGGTGTAGCGCGTGAGGCGCATGGCCTAAATCCTCGTCTGACTAAAAGATGTATAATCATTGCATGTTTTTCTGCATCGGTATAGATGCATTCATGATACATGATTTGGAGTCGCGGTAATGGCCGGATTGAAACTGGACTATGCAGGATTGGAAGCGCTGATAGAAGCGTTCTACGCACGGGTTCGCGCGGACGCCGAACTTGGTCCGATCTTCAATGATGCCATTGATGACTGGCCCCACCATCTCGGAAAGCTGACCGCTTTCTGGTCGTCCGTCATGCTCACCAGCGGGCTATACAAGGGACAGCCTGTTCCCGCGCATATGAAGCACAAGGACAAGATCACGCCCGAACTGTTCGATCGCTGGCTGGACCTGTGGAAGCAGACCACCGAGGAACTGATGGAGCCCGACGCGGCTCTCGCTCTTCAGGCCAAGGCGGCCCGCATCGCCGAAAGCCTGCAACTCGCCATGTTCTTTCGTCTGGATCGTAGGCCTGACGCTGGCGATGCCCGCCGGGTCGCATGACAATGACTGATATCCGCCCCTATCGGTCCACGCCGGTTTTTGACCAGGATACGCTTCCGGCTGCCTTGCGCGCCCGCCACGACACCAAGGCCGGCGTGTGGGGACTGGTCCGGGTCATCGAAGGCGAGCTTCAGCTTACCTATCTCGATCCGCATTCGGAAATAGTGCTGACGCCCGGCAAGCCGGGGCTAATCCTTCCGCAACAGCCGCATTTCGTGACGCCGCTCGGGGCCGATAAAAATGCAGGTCGATTTCTACGATCAGCCGCCGCCCGGCGGCTGACACCCGGTTTTTACTCGTTCCCTATTCCATCACAGGAGATTTCGATGTCGCAGCCTCTCAGCGATCAGACCATTGCGCTCGTCAAGGCGACCGTTCCCGCGCTAGAAGCCCATGGTCTGGACATCGTGCACGAGATGTATTCGCGGATGTTCCAGAACCCGGAAATCCGCGACCTGTTCAACCAGTCGCATCACGGCGATGCCGGTTCGCAGCCCCGCGCGCTGACCAGCGCCATTCTGGCCTATGCCAGCAATATCGACAATCTCGGCGCGCTCGCGCCCGCCGTGGAACGGATTGCGCAGAAGCATGTCGGCCTGCAGATCCTGCCCGAACACTATCCTCATGTCGGCGAAGCCCTGCTGGGCGCGATCAAGGCGGTGCTCGGCCATGACGCGACGGAAGAAATTCTGGAAGCCTGGGGCGAAGCCTACTGGTTCCTCGCCAACATCCTGATCGCACGCGAAGACCGCATCTATACCGAGCAGAAGGAAACGACGGGTGGCTGGAACGGTTGGCGCGACTTCCGTGTGGACGACGTCATCCGGGAAAGCAGTGTCATCAATTCCTTCATCCTGCGCCCCGCCGATGACGGGCCGGTGATGAACCACAAGCCAGGCCAGTATCTCACCTTCTGGTTCGAGATTCCCGGCCATCCGCCGGTCAAGCGCAACTACTCGATCTCCTCCGCGCCGAATGGCGAAACCTACCGCATTTCGGTCAAGCGCGAACCGCACGGGCTGGCGTCCGGATGGCTACATGACGAGGCGAAGCCCGGAACCATCCTGAAAGTCGCGGCGCCGGCTGGCGAATTCTTCCTGGGCGAACAGAGCGAACGGCCAGTGGTGCTATTGTCCGGCGGGGTCGGCCTGACGCCGATGGTGGCGATGCTCGAAGCTCTTGTGGAGAGCGGCGCTGAAGTCCCTGTGCAGTACATTCACGGGACGCACGACAGGGAAACGCATGCGATGCGTGGCCACATTCGCGTACTAACGGAGAACAGCAAGGCGGTGCAGATCGTCGACTTCCACCAGACGCCGCTGGCCGACGAGGTGAAGGGCCTGGATTACGATGAAGCCGGCATCATCACCGATGAATGGCTTGTCGCCAATACGCCTGTTGCCGAGGCCGATTATTATATCTGCGGACCGCAGCCGTTCCTGCGCCATGCGGTCTCAACTCTGTCGCTGGCGGGCGTCCCGTCCGATCGCATCCACTATGAGTTCTTCGGTCCCGCCGACGAGCTGCTGGCCGCCTGACGGAGAGACCTATGGACGACATCATCATGGCGCGCGCGATCCATGTCCTTTCAGTCCTCTTCTGGATCGGAGGGGTGGGCTTCGTGACGCTCTTGGTGATGCCGTCCATTCGCGGCTCCACCGCCCCGGATAACAGGCTTGCCGCATTCCGCCGGATCGAGGGGCGCTTTGCGCCGCAAGCCCGGGTCTGGGTTCTGCTCGCCGGTGCCAGCGGCTTCTGGATGATCCATCGCGCGCAAATGTGGGATCGGTTTGCCTATCCGCAGTTCTGGTGGATGCATGCGATGATCGGGTTGTGGGCGATCTTCTTCGCCATGCTGTTCCTGGTCGAGCCGCTGTTTCTCTACCGGCGCATGCAGAATTCGTCCGACCCTGCAAAGGATTTCAGGCGCATGGAGCGGCTGCACCGCATTCTTCTCCTGATCGCAGTGGTTACGGTGCTTGGCGCTGTCGCGGGCAGCCACGGGCTGTTCTGAGCCTCGAAACGGATCGAACCGCGCCCTGCAGGCGCCTTTCAAAATCCCAATCAGCATTGGTCTCGCCCCTCGGGGTGGGAACGATAGAATCTGGACCATTCATACGTGAAGTTTTTCAAGCCCATTCTGGCGGGCGCGCACCGCAAAGATCGAATTTTTGCCTGCATCGGCGCGGTACTCGGTATCATAGTGACTGTGATGGTCTGCGCGAGCATTCCGCACGAGATCACGGATCTCCCGATCATCGTTGCGCCGCTTGGCGCATCGGCGGTTCTGGTTTTCGCCGTGCCTTCCAGTCCTCTGGCGCAGCCATGGCCTGTCATTGGAGGCAACATCATATCCACGCTGATTGGCGTGGCCATCTTTCAGGCGATTCCCGATCTGACGATCGCCGCCGGTGTAGCGGTGGGTGTGGCGATATTGGCGATGTCGATGCTCGGCTGCCTCCATCCGCCCGGTGGAGCAGCCGCGCTGACCGCCGTGATCGGAAGTCAGAACATTCACATTGCCGGTTACATGTTCGCTTTCGTGCCCATAGGGCTGAATTCTATCACTCTAGTCGTAGCGGCGATGCTGTTTCACCGGATGACCGGCCACAGCTACCCACACCGGCTTATCGCTCCGTTTCCAATGCCCACAACCGGTGTACAGTTGCAGGACATCGATGCCGCGCTCGACGATATGCACGAGAGCTTCGATATTGCGAGGGAGGATCTCGAAGCTCTGCTTTTGCGCGCCGAGCATCACGCAGCCCAGCGGCAGGCTTCGCCCTAGGTTAGAACACTCTAAGGGAATTGCGTGGGGAGTTTGGTGTCGCCGACATAGCGGCCATGCCGCGCTCCGGATCCGCTCGCCGAAAGCTGCCCTACATTCAGACACTCGGCTGCGGGGATAGCCATTGGATTCCCGAAGACAATGCGACCTTCTATAATGGTATCGCTTTTATGCAGGACATCAGGCGACCATGTCATTGAGATTCACTTGGTCATATCGATCATCAACGCGGAGGTATGGAAAGCATCAGTCAGGCGATTCTCCTTCGCGCCCTGCCACAAAAGGCTGGCCGGTATCATTCGGCCCCACCTAGGCACTTTGATTGCAAAAACCGATCTGCTACCTGTCGCTAGAGCTTCATGCGCGGGGACATTATGAAAACAACAAATATTGTATATGGGCTATTGGCAATTGCGTTAGTCATATCAGGTAGTTTCTCATCTGCAATTAATGCAAAACCCGTTTATTATGATAGCGTTTTACACGGAAAGAAGAAGGTATCACAAGCCGTTGTCCAAGATGGAAAAATCCACGTGGCTGCAGGAGATGTGGAATATAGTTTAAAAAGAGTCATTGAAATAATATACAACCCAAATACATCTTCCGTATTGGCAAATTACTGGGGAGGCGGGTTAACAAAAGCGGATAAATCCCCCAATCTTACCGTTCATCTTAATGGCACATCCTTCAATATCCCATTCAAAGCTTACAGGTCGTATCTGGCAACCTTCGAAAGTAAGGACGCGCGCCTTATCTCGATGATAAAAAATGCCTCTACAAGCGTCAGCAACGTTCAAATTTCTGTTAGCAAGGCGGGCGCGTCGAATGCCCTATTCTCGATAAGTTTTGCTGTAGGCAAGGCCCAGGCCTCTTCAGGATCAAAAGCGGCCCCGGCGAGCGCCTCATCACAAAAATCGTCAAAGCCCGCATCTTATAGTCTGCCGGGCAGCCTCACGTCTCTCAAGCCTATCGCATTCGCTCCCGGCCAGCAGAGCAAGCAGACGGCAATCTATCTAAAAAGCAACAAATCGGTCTATATGGATGCGTCCTGTCAAAGCGCTGCTTTCCCTTATTTGCGGACAAAGCAGTATTGGGATGACGTTGATTCGGAACTGGAAATTGTCAACAATTCCGTTGGCAGCTTGTCAAAGCTGACGCGAGGTTCCGCCGCGAGCACATGCGCAAATCCTGCCGCAAGGTCAAAATATCGTAGCCAGATTGCGGCCTACCCGCAGCGCAATTTCGATCGTATGTGCACATTGCTCAACGCGCCTGCATCATACAGCCCAACAAACATTAAGGGCGGCGATCAGACCATTTGCATCAATACCACCTATATTGAAGAGGAAGAATACAAGGCCTGTCGAAGCAGTCACAATAAGGATCAAGCTTCAGGGAAAATGTCGGCATCCCAAGCGGACAAACTGTGCCAATGTTCGGGCGCTCGGAAGGCAAGTTACTTTGCCGCCGGAAATTTGGAAATCAGCTCAAAAAACCTTGTGAAAACGGGAACCATGGCCCGCACATATTGTGAAGGCGGCACGGTAGACAAGGCGGTCGAAAACAAATGGCTGTCGGGATCCTCTCAAAGCACGCAAAGCTCATCGGGTTCAGTGCCAAGCAAGAAGACGGTCACTGACGAGGCTAACGATGCTGTTGATGCCGCAAAAAAGAAGATGAAGAAGAAGCTTGAGGGAATCTTCGGTGGATTTTGAGCCGGGGTATCGGGAATTGACAGGCCTGATGGCGGACCGAGGCAAAGTCCTTGCTTTTGTTTTCAGCGGGTCTTGTCTCCGTCAAATCTTGAGCGTGAAAAATCATCGCTCCACCCGATTGTTCTGGAAGTAGGTGTTGGGCGGCCTGCCTGGGCTCCGAAAATAGTATGAATGTATTTACAGGGGGAGATTAGTGGTGCGTCCCATTGACTATCTTATAACAGCGGCATTTTTGCTGTTTCCCCTCCAGGCGATAAATGCGCAGCCGCCTTTCATATCGGGTAGCGTGGCCAGTGATCGCGATCGCCGAGAGCCCACGCGCGCTGAGGCAATGGGCAGACCGCAAAGCGCGGTCTCCCAACAGGCATCTCGTCCACTCCCGCGTTCGTCCCGAATGGATCAAAAATTCAATCTCCCTTATGTGACGCGCGCAGAGATTAAGGAAATTCCAAGCCAATACCAGAAGGTGAAGGGCGCTGAGGTGACAGCGCTCGAACGCTTCTGGGGTGTCCGTTTTTCGGTTGGTGTAATTGATATTCATGCTGGGTTGCCCAAGTCGCCGATAGCGAACCCGACGCGGCATGGCGAACGCACATTCAACACCATGTTGCGAAATGGAGATTTCAGGAAGCCCGATCTTCGCAATGTAATATTTGTTTCGGAGATTGATCAAAGTGGCATGCTCTACAAATTAGGCGTTCGCCAAGGTGATATGATCAAGAGAGTTTTTGGTGTAAAAGATAATAACGGACATATATATGACTGGGAAAGCATAGCGCGTTATATTGCGGAGGCTCGCAGGAATACCGCTTCTTCAGGAACATCTGCCGCATTGGAAGTATCGTTTGCTCGCTTATCGAGCAAGAATGATTTTCTTTTGGTTGCCACCGCCTTTCCCTCGACTGCGAGGACTCCGCCGGTGGTAGTGGCAGCAGATCAGCCGACGAAGCCAACCGTGCAATATGTCAATATATATCCTCCGGGCAGCTTGGCGGGCACACGGAACATACGGTACCCCGCTACGCACCGGGAAATATTCTCCGCTTTCACCACGGGTAGTTTTGCCTCCTACCTATTCGCTACTTATGACAAAGACCGCGACGAACAGGAGTTTGTGAAACTGATCTTTCCCGGTGCAGTGGAGGCGTTCAGCGACATTTGTGGAAGATCGTTAGGAAGCGCTGGACGAACCTATACGCCGGTGCGCACACGTTATGTGGGCGAGAGAGGCGTTCCCGGAATCGCCGTCACTCGATATTATGAGCAATATGAAGGAAAGACCATCACTTTAGATCGACGGCACTATGATCTTTATCTTCAATTGCTGCATGGCTTTATACCGACAACCCTGCAGCACTTTGGTCAACACGGAAAATCAACCATCGATCGCGATATTGTCGCCTATGTTTATTACAAGATTGAACGCGTTGCCGAATTTCAGCGTGCGGCAAGAACGTTCTTCAGCACCAATGGCTGCAAGCCGGTCGCTACGGCCTTTATGGACGGACTGGCAGGCTATCTGAAGGGGGAGCGCCAGCAGATCATCGGCGCGAATTATCCGACCCAGATCACGCGTGGGCGAGACTCTTCGAAATTTCTCCATGCCTATGTTCCAGAGGGTGCGGCGCCGAAAATTGCTGTGCCATCGGGCACGCGGATGATTGAAGGGCGCTTCCTGAGCGAACGTAAGACACCGGGCTCATTGCGCAATTATGAGGTTTCGTCGTCAGTTCTCTACCTCACTTCAAACGAGACAGTGCGCAATGCCCCGGGTTTTCATCTCAGTTCGATGGCGGTCTTCAATACCAAGACATTGGGGCTCAAATGCACCTACTATTCACGTCCGGGGTTCACGCGCTCACGCGTGTTCTGGCTTGAAGGACATATCCATGTTGGCCAGGACGTGATGAAAGGATTGGCACCAATCGCCAAAGGCACCCGATCAAGCTGCCCCGCAACGTTTGCGAGCCCATGAGGTGTAAGGTGCGCATCGGGATCGTGAACTCAAGCGCTTATGTGTTGATGTCCGCAGAGCTGGTTCTGACCACGCCCGTGGCACGCCATTCGCATTTCTATAGGCCAGTGATTACCACATACTTGGTTTGATCAGAGGAATCCTAATTATGGCGCGTTCCAAGCTCCCGAAAGTATGCCTTATTCTGCTTGCCGGAGCTGTCATTGCCGGCGCTGGGTTTAATCATCCGGCCGTTGCCCAACAAACTGCGTCAACGACAGACGCGACCAAGGGGAGATGGGAGATTGGTGCCGGGGTCGCGAATACCGGGAATGGTGTGGCGATTACGCAGGTTTATCCTGGGGGGGCAGCCCATAAAGCGCAGTTGCAAGCAGGGGATATACTAAAATCCATCGGAGGGCATGAGATCGTCAGGGTCGGCGACGCCAGTAATTTTTTGCGGACATTTCAGGGCGGCAAAGTGCGGGTCATGTTTTCACGAAATGGTGAAACAAAAGTGTCGTTCCTTGACCCGGTGATCGTGGGCGGTCAGCCGGTTAGATACAACAGTGCCGCCAGCCTGAGTGATCGCTCGGCCAACAGCGGCGGCGCTGTTCTCTATGGAAATCCAAACGCAAAAAACAAGCTGGAAATGTATTTCTCAGTCGGGTGCAACCATTGCCTGGATTTTCTCGATCAAAATATCCAAGCTCTCAAAACCCAGGCGGACAGAGGCCGCCTTTTTATCGAATTCGTTGAATTGCCCGGCGCCGTTTCAGCAGGTCCCGACAAGAACGCACAAGGCAAAGACGCTGCAGCTTCGTTCATACTTCACTGCGTCTCCCAACGAAGAGTGCCCGTGGCCTATTTGAGTAGCATTAGCGCCGTAATAGACGCTGCGAAGACAAACATCATTGCTCAAGGAGATTGGAGAAAGGGGCATCCAGTCTGGCAGAATTGGGTGCATTTGAACCCGTCGCAGGTGCCCAGTAAAGCAAATATGAATTTCAACTTCATAACGCAGGCAATGGTCGATCGGACAAAACTCGACGTTTCCCAATGCAACGGTGATTTCGGAAAGGTGGCCCAAGCGAGATATGACCGGCTCCGTTGGGCTCATATCGATGGCATCCCCGCTTATTTTCTGAACGGCAAGAAGGTGGAGGCCTCGGTGGTGTCCACCTTTCTTCGGAATGGTGCCCAAGCCAAAATCGGCAGTTCGGATGCATCGCTTGACAGTGAACAAAATAGGCTTGCTGATTACTCAAAATATTGTGAGGAGGGGCACGCACCGAGCTGTCACAAGCTCGGCCAGATATATGCACTTGGCGCAGAAGTTGAGCTGAATGGTCCACGGGCGGTACGCTATTACACAAAGGCGTGTGACAGCGGCATCGCCCAGTCCTGCGATGCTTTGGCGGCCATGCTGGAGTATGGCCTAGGCGTCCCGCAAGACGCGATGCAGGCCACGTCCCTCTTTACAAAGGCGTGCAATGGCGGCGTTGCCGAAGCTTGTCACGCATTAGGATACAAGCTCGAATACGGAATCGGTGTCACACAAAATGAAAAGGCAGCCATATCTTTCTATACGAAGGCATGTAACGGCGGAATCGTCAAAATCTGCGATTCTCTGGGTGTAAGGTATAGATATGGAAAAGGCGTTGCGCTGAGCGAACAGCAGGCCGCATCTTTCTTTGCAAAGGGCTGTGATGGGGGTGACTTTCAGAGTTGCCACAGTATCGGCTTCATGTACGAGCAAGGTGAAGGCGTTTCGCAGGACAAATCGCGAGCCCTGTCCCTGTACACCAAGGCGTGTGATGGCGGGTTTGCTGACAGTTGCGGTGCCCGCGACCGACTGCAAAAGGGTGTTAAGTTGGAGCACCTCGCGAACGAGCAGCGAAACTTGGCATCTGAAAAGGCCGAAATTTCTGCAACTATCGAGAAGACTGACCAATCCCTAAGTGCCGCAAAAACATCTGTCAAAAAAATTGATGAAGAGCTTAAAGGTATAAATTACACGCTACGGAACATGTGCCTAAAAACGCGCAATGATTTTTTGAAATTTCCGTTAAAAATCCGAGAGTCCATAATTGAGAATAAGCCAAAACTTAAATATATGAGGAATAGTTGCATTGATGATTTTTCAATAGATATAATAAGATAACACTATTTGAATTTAATATTTTCATATCATTGATGCCGGCTGTTCCAGCACAGGATGGCGAGCTTGCCGACATTTGTTGCCACTACGACAGATTGCAACGCGATTTGACCGATTAGGGGGCGGCGGACAAAGTTGAACCCGTTCCTGGCGATTGCGAAAGGTACGATCTGCCGATACCGTGGTAAGATGTAGCTTTCGCGATGTTGTCATGAAACCGCGTAAGATTCCAACCAATGATGGGGCAAATCAGCGTGAATAAATGGTATCCTAGAGATTTTTGCAGAGTCTTGGTTTGTGTTGTTTCTGGGTTCATTGGGTTGTCTTGTACACAAATCGCGCGACCACAGGATTCCAATTCATGGATTGGTGATGAAGCCTTTCGTAAACGCGCCGAAGCCGCTCTGGGAGTTACGTTCACGCAGAATGGGCGGCCCACGTCTCCTAATATATATCAAAACTGGGGCAAGTTGGTCGGGGTCGGAATCGCATCTGTAACACCCGGCGGTTGGGCCAGCCGTCGCGGGATAACTCCGGACTATTTTATTCTTTCCATCAACGGCGCGATGATAGATTCCCCCGGTGAGTTCCAGAAAGAGGCGAGCTACTTTTTTTGCGATCGCACCGCTCCAAATCTGCAGATCGGGTTTTCAAGGGATCTTGGCTTTCGTCGCTTTGGTGATGCCGACATGGCGCTTGGAGCGACCGAGCAGGGCGCATGCGCAGGGAGTGAATCGAAAGTCACAAGTAGCAGCAACATTATTGCCGGCATCACCTATTTGAACTTTCCGGAATCGAGCTTCGGCCTCACGAGAGAAAGCGACAACGATCGTTCGCTGGCGATGAGGATGCGAAACATTATAGATGCAAAGGTCGGCCAATGCTTGCGCGGTTGCGTGATTCAGATTGTCGACGGCACACGTAACGTTCGTTCCAAATATGGTGCGTATAATCTGGGCAATAATTGGACATTTTTTGCGCTGACGCCCGAAGTCGATCGCGAGTTTTTTCAGACGTATGCCTTCGGCTCGCTTCAGTTTCTCCCCAATTTGTTCAATGGCCACTTGGATCTTATCGAACTGACCTACCGTTTTCAGCCACACTTAGCGCGATTATATTATCACTTCGCTGTCAGCTATGCTCAAAAATGCCGCGCGAATATCAGCAGCTTGAGCGCGCTCGTCAGGACATCCACCGAGACCACGACGCGACCTTGGTCGTCCCCCAGTACGCGCGTCACTGGAAAGGAATATATACCAGTTGAGACTGTGTTCGCGGCACGAACAGCGGACTATTATAACTGGTATGTTTATGGTCTGTCCGAACGAACCGTGCGCACAGGGGTCGACAAGTTCATAGCCACACATGGATGCACATCAAATAAAGTGCAGACCGTGCGCCGTAACCTGTTGGGGTTTGGGCGGGTGCACACAAGGATCAACGCTCGAAACGGCATACGTTGACGCACCTATTTCCTGGAATGAAGCGGTCGCATAGGATGAAATTTTGTCGGATGCGGCTCCCCCGAGAGCAGCACACCGGCTGGTGGTCCAGAATTGTCCGTGCATCTGAGATTAGTGTGAATTGCCAAGCCGCTTCAGTAGGTCCGCGTGAGGTCGCTTTTCGAACTTGCTTCCTACCAAAGTGCTTTCGATAGGAACCGGCGAAGTAAGCTTCTTGTCTGCGCTTGGGTCGTAGCTGGGTAAATCGGAAATAGCCAAGCCTGGCACCCATTATCATACTGAATTACATGAATTTTCCTGAATTATAGACTTGATTTCGTAATGATGGGGTCACGTGTTCGAGTCACGTAAGCGGCACCACCTTCTTTATGAACATTCAGCAGGGAACTGCGCGGGATACGGGCGAAAGGGCGTTCGCCTTTGGGTCTGGCTTGGATCGACGATTGGGGCTCATTGAAGGAAAAACTCTGCGCGACCCATATTATACCTCATGAATAAGCTTTGACGGCCTTACCATAAGCCCCAATGTACAGCTGCTTCTGTAGCTACCACCCACACGGCAGTGACAGTGAAATGACCGGTCGAGCCATATGGTTCTTTCTGCGGCCCGGCCTCAAGCCGAGCCGCAGCGACTCTTCCACCTGGATTGTCGATCTAAATTAGACCTCCGCCGCCGATTTAAATGCATAGGAAGCGATGCTTCTCGAACAGATATTACTCCATTTTGGACTAATATCTATAATATCGTTTAATTCTAGGTACTAATGATGCGGCGCGACATTTAACTATCCATCACAATTTATTGGTATTTTCCTCGCTTGTGGAGGCGCAGAAGGCGGCGTTCGTCGCGTGCCTCCATCATCGCGCTGACCAGCGCGGACGCGGTGGTGAAGCCGACCGTCAGGCCCTCTTGGCAGGCGGCAAGGCCGAGGCCGATCGCCACATGGGTCTTGCCGGTTCCCGAGGGACCAAGGGCCATGACGTTCTCGCGGCGGTTGATCCAGTCGCAGCGTGCCAGTTCCAGCACCTGCATCTTGTTGAGCTTGGGGATCGCGGCAAAGTCGAAGCTGTCGAGGCTCTTGGCGGCCGGGAACTGCAGCCTTGATCCGGCGCTCGACCATCCGGCGTTCCCGGTCGATCAGCCCAGTTCGACAAGCCGGGCAAGGTAGCGGACGCATCTGCGCCCTCGGCCGCGCATCGCCGGGCCAGCTTCTGTCATGCTCGCGCAGGAAGGTTGGTAGCCGGAGCGTCTTGAGGCATGTGGGCCAGTAACAGCTCGGGGGACGGATCGCTCATGCCGCGCATCCTTCGCATCGCCCGAGAGCAACTGCATGTAGGAGCGCGCCGATGTCGTCTCCACCCTGGCTCTGGGCAGATAGGGATAGATCGCCATGTCCAATCGGGGTGGTCGGCGCTCCACCCGGCATTAGCAGGAGATGCCAGCTGGCATCAAAGCCGATCGCCCCGATATCGAGAGCCTGCTTTACGGCCGCATGCAGATCGGCAAGCGTGAAGCTCTCCAGCAGACGCAGCACCTGCACATACTCGCGCCGACCATGCTTGCCCATACGAGCTTCCATGAGGCGGCGCAGCGTTGCAAACGCTTCGGCAGGTGCTGCCTCGCAGGTGCCGCCTGATCGAGCGCATTGATCTTCTGTTCGATCAGGGAAGGTAATGGATGGGATCGAAGATCACGTCCTCGCGCTCGTAGCTGCGCACATGACGGGCAATGACCTCGCCCCGGCAGCCGATCACCACCTCGCCGACATAGCCCCGGATCCATACCTCCTGGATGGCCGAAGCGCACCGGCACCGAGTAATCATTGGTCCGGTAACGCACCAGCGCCTGCGACGAGACCTGGCCGCTGGTCTGGTCACAAGCCTCGAACGGGGCAGCCGGCAGTTCCTGCATCGCCGCCAGATCGCGCTTCAGCCTCGCCGATCGTCTCGCTCGCCCCGCAGCCGGTCGTTCTTGACGCTTGCGGCATTGCTCCTCGAGCCACAGGTTGAACGCCTCCCACGTCGCGAACCGGGGGATCGGGCACCATGAAGCAGGCGAGCATAACCGACCAGCCCTTCAACACTGCCTTTGTCGTCCTTCCTGCCGGGACGGCCGTAACGATCGCGGATCAGGTAATGCGACAGGAAGCCGCTGAAAGGTGCCGGGCGCGCTGCCCGTGCCGTCGGGCAGGATTCGGAGACCAGGCAGCGGTCGTTATCGTAGACGATCGACAGCGGCACCGCGCCGAAAAACGCGAAGGCGTGCACGTGGCCAACCATCCATGCCTCGGCAATCGCAGCGGGATAGGCGCGCACGTAGCAGGCGTCGCTGTGTAGATCGAGCACGAAGAAATGCGCCTTCTGCACAACACCGCCGATCTCGACCATGGCCTCACCAAAATCTGCCTGGGCATGGCCGGGGCGCATGCGCCAGCGGCACGAACATCTCCCCGGCTGCGCTGCTCGTTGTCGGATGTAATCCTTGATGATCGTGTAGCCGCCGGTGAAACCGTGCTCTTCGCGAAGGCGGTCAAATACCCGCTTCGCCGTATGACGCTGCTTGCGCGGAACCTGACGGTCACCATCAAGCCATGCATCGATGATCGGAACGAACGCTTCCAGCTTGGGCCGCCGCACCGCCGCCGTCCGGCGGTAACCGGGGGGCTCCGAATACGACAGCATCTTGCGGACCGTGTCGCGCGATACGTTGAAATGCCGCCTTCACGCTGGCTCATGCCGCCCGCGCAAGCAAGACGCACCTTCAGGTAAAGATCCACGGTATATATTCCACGCCCCGCTGCTCGCGCAAAGAAGGCAAAGTGGACGACTTTTACGCCGCCCGCAGCAGCACTTCGCCGCCGCCACCGTGGTCTAATTTTGCACCGCCGTTCTCAGGGCGCGACGGCTCCGATCCGCACCATTTCGAGAATTCCTCGACCGGCATCCCGGCGGCCATGTCCTGTCCCGCCGCCTCGATGAGAATCTGCACCACGTTGAGAAGCGCTTCGGCCGGCGCCTGAAGACGGCTGATCAGGGCGCGGTAGACTTGCTGACCACCCCAGAAGACCTGTCCCTGAAACGCCTGGATGGATTCGCGCGTCACCAAGCCGATAAGATCGATCTCGCCGCTATTATGAAGCTCGCCGAGCATTGCGATCGCCGGGTCACTGTCATCGAGCCTGTGCCGTCCATAATCGTGGAAGATGGCATGCAACAGCGAGCCGTTGGTCGCATGAGCCAGAATTTCGGCACGGATGGCATCGCTCATGGTTTCAACGGGCTCCCGGTTCGGATCGCTCGTAGGATTGTGCGCGTAGTCTTTCCAGGAACATATTTTTGAGTTTTGCCCAAACTTCGCATCAGAACGAATATAGAACAATACCACGTCAAATAAAGCCTCGCAGCTGACTATTGGCTGCTGTGTCTTATTTGAAGCAGATGGAACGAATGGTGTCGGGAGCTGTCGTGCTGATCCGAATGGCCGAGACGGTGTCGCGTAGCTGCCATTGGAGATAGCCTCTTCGAAGGGCAGCTATCTGCACGCTATCCTCCAAAACCTGCCGTTCCGGAGTGTCCCAATACCGGCCATTGCCAATGTGAGCTTGCGCTGCTTTAGCGGTGGAATGGATATTGACGAACTGACCGTTGTGGCGCGCAAGCTGATGACGAAGACGCCTGCCTGGGTGCGTCATGATCTGAATTCTGCGGACAAGTTTGTGCGCGCCAGGGCCGAGGATGTGCTGACCGCCCGGCTTATGGATGGTGTGGAGAAGGCCTGGGCGAAGAAAAAGCGCTGAGGACTGCGATCAATTCGGGAGCAGCATGGCCTCCTGTTCGCGCCATTGGAACGGATAGGTCTCGGCGTCGAGAAGCTTGGTTGCATCGACATCGGCCCTGAGCGTGCCATCGATTATGGCGGTGACGATGGTGGGGGACAGAAAGGCGAGGCGAACCACACGCAGCAGATAGGAGACAGTGACCCCCTCGCGTGTCGCAAGCGAGGTGGGTGTGATCTCACCCTCAGATAATGTCTGCCACCAGCGCCGTGCGCGGATGAGGAGCTTGATAAGATGCGGTTCGCCCGTCGGCTGGACAGCTGATCCGCCCGCACCAGCGATGAGCCGCATCGCATGACCGGTGCGGGTAAGGCGGACATGGGTTGTCAGTGTGAAGCTGGGAGTGGATGTCTGCTGCCTTTCGAGCTTGAGTTGCTCGGCAAGGGCATCGGCGCGAATGGAGATGTGGAGCCCGGTTGACGAAAGGGCGAGGCGTTCGATCAGCTGCTGGAGCAGGGCTGCGGGCTTTATCTTCAGCTGGTCTATGATCGTGTCACAGCACTGGACAAGCCGTGGCAGGTCGGCGGGTTGCAATATGAGCTCGGCTTTGCCCGCCAGATCAAGCGGATCGGCGAAAAGGGTGGCGATCTCCTTGATCACCAGCTGCTCGATTGCGCGCGCTGGTATGCGCCAGGCAGGGGTATTGGCACTCTTGGCCTGGGCAGCACCGTCACGGACAAGCTGTTTGCTGACATAATAGCGATAACGGCGTCTGGCATTGCTGCTACTGCTTTTGTGGCTGGCCGGCTTGCAGGCATGGCTGGCGATGAGTGGTTCACCCTCCTCATCGACGAGGAGCCCAGCGAGCAGGCTGGTCGAGGGACTGCGGCCTCTACGCGTGCCCTGTGTCTGTTCCTTCAATTGTGCCTGTACCGTGTCCCACTGGTCCTGACTGATGATCGCAGGATGGTTGCCGGGATAGATTTTGGTCTCGTGAGTAGCTTTGCCTTTGGACAGACCCGAACGTCGCCTATGGGCGATATGCCCTGTGTAGATCGGGTTCTTGAGGATCTGATAGAGCTGTCCGCGTGAGAAGGGACCACCGCCATAATTGCGACCATTGCCTGTCGTGCGCCGGGGCGAGGCGATGCCCTGATCCTTAAGATGATCGGCCAGCTCTCGGACCGTGCCGAGGTTGAGATAGCCCGCGTAGATGGCGCGGACAATATCGGCATGGTCATCGATGATCGATAAGCTACGTCCGTCGGGGCGATAGCCCAATGGCGGCATGCCGCCCATCCACATGCCCTTGGCCTTCGACGCTGCAAGCTTGTCCCTGATACGTTCGGCGGTCACCTCGCGTTCGAACTGGGCGAAGGAGAGGAGCATGTTCAGGGTCAAGCGTCCCATGCTGGTGGTGGTATTGAAGCTCTGGGTAACAGAGACAAAGCTTATACCCTTGCGATCAAAGGCTTCGACCAGCTTGGCAAAGTCCAGCAGTGACCGGGTCAGGCGATCGACCTTGTAGACGACGATGATATCGACATGCCCCGCCTCAATATCGGCAAGCAGGCGACGAAGGGCAGGGCGCTCCAGCGTACCACCCGATATCCCGCCATCGTCATACACGGTATCGACCAGTGTCCAGCCTTCCGAGGCTTGTGAGAGGATATAGGCCGCACAGGCTTCGCGCTGCGCATCCAAACTGTTGAAATCCTGCTCTAGCCCCTCGTCGCTCGACTTGCGCGTGTATATCGCGCAGCGGACCACGCTCATGCTGCGGCCTTGTGTTTGAGACCAAAGAAGGCAGGGCCAGACCAGCGCGTTCCGGTGATGGCGCGGGCAACCTCGGAGAGCGACTTCCATGTCGCATCGTTCCAGACAATCGCGCCATCCTCTTCGACGCTTACCTGATGCAGCACGCCCTTCCATTCGCGCACCAGCCGCATGCCGGGGCGTAGCGCCGACGTCTGCGTCTTGCCGCCTGCGAGCTGGTCGAGCCGCTGCGTCACCCGGCGTGGCAGGCCGCCGTGCACCTTGGCTTGCATCTCCCAGGCCAGCGCCAGACGCAGCAGCCGAAGCTTGACGCGCGGGACGGGACGACCCGTGAGCGCAACCCAGCGTGCGCGCAGCTCCTCGCCGGTCATCGTATCGAGCGATGCCAGTGCAGCATCCAGATCAACGCTCCGCATCGGACGCTCCCGATATTTGATAGCAGGTCGCGCTATCCCTGATCGATTTCTCCAGCACATACCCTCGCTTGCGCAATCCCGTCAGCACCGCACGTACCGAATGCGCCTGCCACCCGGTGGCGACGCAAAGCTCGGGCAGCGTTGCACCGTCGTCGCGGCGGAGAAGATCAACGACGAGTGAGCGCTTAGTGGGAGCGGTGGGGGAGGTTCTGGACGTTGGCGCTGATGCTGCTTCCGAACCTTTGGCGTCGGTGGGAATTGCATCATTGGCCACAACAGGTTTGTGGGTTTTCTTGAACATGAGTGGTGTCTCCATTTGCAGAGCAGCCTAATCGCCGCTCCCACCACCTAGAGCCCGGAAAGTCGCAACCTCTTCCGGGCAGCGGCGCTCAACTCAGGCGCCGCGTGTCACCCTCATAGCAATGCTCGAACGGCAAGCGAAGTCTAGTCGAAATGACGCTGTTATGTAGATTTGGATCGCATCGACATGGGGGTGATCTGAAATGAAACGCCCACCGCGTATCAAGAGGAACTGTAGTTCACGTCTAACTGACACGGCCGTTCGAAACTCGGGTGCGGAGTGCGAGATCAGCATATATGACGCTTAATCGCCATAAATACTGGCTCTCTGCAATCATTTTGCAACGCAACATACATCAGGCTGACTCATGACGCTGTCATAGGGCTCTCCATAGGGGGTTCGGCATGCGGAAACATGTTCGACAGCTGATGTTGATAGCAGCGGTCAATCTGGTTGGCAGCCATAGCCCGGCCATGGGGGTTTCTGACGGCGCGCAGTTCGATGAGCGTCAGCAATCACTGTCAGCGCGTCTTGTTGCGCCGCGCAGCATTTCCATCCTGTCGTACAATGTCAAAGGCCTTCCTTGGCCCGTTGCCTGGGGCAGAGAGGCGGCGATTGATGAAATCGGTATTCGGCTGGCAGCAATGCGTCGTCACGCCGACCAGCCCGATGTCGTCATTCTGCAGGAAGCCTTCGGCGAGACAGCGCAACAGATCGCGCACCGCGCGGGCTATCGCCATATCGCATTGGGCCCTGATGTCAGCGGATCGGCGCGCTATACTTTTGACGTCAAGTTGTCGCGGGATTGGACGCGCGGCGAAGGTGTGGGGCGACAACTGAACAGCGGGCTGGCAATCCTATCTGACCATCCGATCCAGACGGTCGAAATGCTGGCATTTGGTGAGCAAGCCTGCGCGGGGTTCGATTGCCTGGCCAACAAGGGCATCATGAAAGTGGCGTTGCACCTGCCCGGCAACGACAAAACCATTACGATATTCAACACGCATCTCAATGCCCGCAAGGCTTCAGGGGTAACGGTGGCACAGGCGAACAGAGCGGTTCTTCGCCAGTTGCAGATCGCCGGGCGGTTCATCAGCGATCATATCGATGTGTCCGACATTGTGATCGTGGCGGGGGATTTCAACATCGGTTCGGACAGCAGTCGGCGTCGAGCATTTTCGACAATGGCCGCGTCAGAGCCGCATCTCGCATTCATGAAGCTGGAGCAGGCAGCGCCATCGGTTGCGCTGGCCCAGAGTCTGACAGCCACCGCCCTTTCACGAGCCGATCTTCGCGCGGTGGCCCGGCGTTCGAAAGATCTGATGTTCTTTTCTTCGGCCTTGCGGCCAATTAAGGCGAGCGTACCGTTCGGCACAGAGGTGGATGGCTCCGCACTTTCCGACCATTTCGGCTACCGGATCGACTTCGCGCTTCCTTCTGATGGCAGCGCCGCGATGGCGCAAATTGCGGCGCGAAAGGATTCGCCCAAAAAAGCGACGGAGCCAGGATCATGACGGCATTTCATCGGAGCAGCGCGGCGGGCATTATTGCGCTTATCAATCTCGCCTTTCCACAGGTTGCCCGACCTGCCGAAGAGGGGCCTGCACCCGCCAAAGGAATCGTGATGGCCGGAATTGATTTCATGTTGCCCCAGCGCATGGACATGGCGGGCGTGCCCTGGTCTGCCAATAGGGAGAAACAGGGCCCGGCTCTTGAAGTGACCCGCTTCAGGTTCCGCCACGTGAATCCGCCGACGGGCGCGATCGCGCCTGACGTGGCCCTGACCGCGTACCGCCAACGGATGTCATTCCTCCCACTTCCTTCTTCGGATACTCCGGTATCCTCGGTGCGACACCTTCATGCCGCCGCGACAATCGAGCGCAAGATCGTGCCCGGTGTTACCGGCAGCTTTGCCTGGCACATCGCCCGGTTGGGAAATTACAACGGAACCGTCCGGGCGGATGGCAGCAAGGCGTATCGTCACAAGGCGTCGGACTATTTCCTGCCCGACCTCATGGTGCGGGCCGACCTGACACCTCGGCTCTGGGTGAAGGCGGGCCATCGCGAACATATGCGGGCGAACATCGACACCGCAATTTTCGGCCCCCGCTCAATGCCGGACACCGGCGCGCGGGCCCATAGCAACCTGGATTTTGAACGGAGCGTATCCGATCAGGCGGTGATCGGCTGGCAACCGCGCGCAGATCTTGCTTTCACCGTCACGCTGCAGGACAGTGCCTATCGCGACCGTCTGATCGCCGACAATCGTGGACTGTTCCACATGGTGGAGGGGCGGTCGAGTGCGACGCGGATTCGCTCTGACATCGGCTGGCAGGTTGACGGCAGCACACAGTTGAACGCGCACTTCTCTCACGAAGTGATTGAGCCGGGCGAGGGGCCATCGGTGAGCAGGGAAGCGTGGGCCCTTGTCCTCGCCAAGAGCGCGCATGACCGGCGGCTCTCGCTGAGCGTGGGTCGGCAGCACGCCGCGCGAATGTCCGGCAACGCCGGCCTCCCCTATCGGCCGCAATGGGTGGCCGAAGCGTCGGCGGAACGTCCCCTGATCCTGGGAGCGGGCTGGCCGGACATGCGGCTACGCATGACGGCGCGCTCCGGCCCGCACATCGATGATGGCGATAGCTGGGCCGTGACGAGCCGTGATCTTCAACCGCAGATCAGGCTGAGTATCGGAACGAGCTGGTAAAAGCGTCTAGTCGTTGGAATCGATCTTGTTGACCACCACAGTGCGCGTCTTCCGGTCGATGGACCAGAGGCTGTCGGACCGGCTGGGATCAAGGTCTATTGCCTGTCCATGCGTTGAGACCGGAAGGGTCGCGACATGCACAAGTTCCGTTCCTTGTTCGGGCAGCGCCATCTTGTAGATTTCCGGCTTGTCATGACCGCTGACGAGCAGGACGTTGCGGTCGCTCCAGCTCGCGCCAGAACAGCTCGACGGCGCGAAACGGTCCAGCACTGCGGCGGGGAACGACCATCGCCCGTCCTCCTGGAAAGTGTCGCTATAGCGCACGAGATAGGTATCGTGATGGTCCTGGCCCTGCGGGCTGCCGCGCTCGTCATAATTGGCGAACACCGCCCACCAGTGGCCGTCATGCCGGTCCATGACCGTCAACGAGCCGGGCGTCTTGTCGAGCGCAATCGAACGCACATGGGCCAGCGGCTCAAGGCTGAAAACTTCGACGGAGCTGCTCTGCGGGACGGCTGGGTAGTTGGAGGCCGCGCAAACAAGCTCTGCTGCGACGACGGTGCAGCTGTTGATATGAGGAAATTTCTCTGGGTCGCCCTGCCATTCCGCGACCTTTTCACCGTCCGCGATCCGGTATTTGCCGATCCGGTTGTTGTCTATGGCGTAAAAATGGGTGCCGTCCGACGCGACGCCCTGATCGGCTTCATCGGCCTGATACTGCCGCTCGACGGTGACCGGGGCACCGGGGTCGGCGACAATCGCCGAGCCCGATGCCGCCGCCAGCAGCAACGCCGCCATCACCATTTTAGCGACACGCCCGCATAATAGGTACGGCCATAGCGTTCATTCTGGATCACCCAGTTGCGAATGCCGCCCTGATATTGCCGGGTCGGCTCGTCCGTCAGGTTCTGCCCCTCGGCAAAGATGCGGATATTGGGCGTCACGTCGAACGCGATCTTGGCATCCAGGCGGCGAAGATCGTCATTATACTGATCGTCGAGCGGATTGTTGGCGACGCCGATCAGCGCCTTTCCGGTGTGGTGATAGCCGATCGAGCCTTCAACTGCGCCCTTCTGATAGAAGAGCTGCGCGCCCCACAGCATGTCGGACTGTTCGGCGAAATCGCTGTTGGAGCGGCCCGGCACGCGCAGGCTGGACTCGATCAGCGTCAGATTGAGGTTGACACCAAATCCGGAGAGAAGGCCGGGCAGGAAGGTGAACTGCTGCTGATATGCGGCCTCAAGTCCCACAATGTCGCCACTGTCGGCATTTTCGGGCTGGCTGAACTCCAGCGTTGCATAGTCCCGCGCACCGAAAGTGGTATCGGTCAGGGTAAAGCTGCGCGTGAAGATTGGGTTGTCGATCCACTTGGCGAATACGCCCACCGACAGCAGGCCGCCGGGTGCGAAATACCATTCCGCGCTCGCATCCAGCGCATCGGCGACATAGGGCTTCAGATTGGGATTGCCGAGCGACACGCTGCCGTCGAACTGACCCGTGCCCAGATCCACATAGCTGACGCCGCCACCGGGCGACAAATCACTGTAATTGGGTCGACCAACGCTGCGCGAATAGGCGAGGCGCACAACAACATCGTCAGCGGGCTTGATGCGCACGGTCAGACTGGGCAGCCAGTCGGTATAGCTGGACGACTGACTGGCCGCGACGACATCGGTCCCGTTCTCAAGCTGGAAGCCGGTGACGTCCAGGTCGGTTTTTTCCACGCGCAGGCCGCCGGTGATGGCGACTTGGCCAAAGTCCAGATTGACCATAGCGTAGCCTGCATAGACATCCTCGTTCAGGCTGAAATCGCCCAGCACGGCATCTTCCAGCGTGCCGGACGTATCGAGCACGAATAGCGGGCTGTTGAGATTGGCAACGGTGAATTCGCGGATCAGGTTCTCGTCGATCGTCGGCGCGATCAGATACGGGCGGCCCTTTGCGGGATAAACCGAGACGTTGGGGCCGGACAGTCCGACCATCGAGAAGCGGTTGGCGGCATCGCCCCGCCCGTATCCCGTGTTGTTGGAATCGAAGCTCTTGTCGGTCGCGCGAACATTGGCACCAAATTTGAAAAAGCTGTCTTCGCCCATCGCAAGGTCGCGGCGAATATCGATACGGCCCTGCCAGATATCCTCATCACCCGTTTCATCCTGCTCCGCATAGCTGCGGAATTCCATATCCGCAGGCGTCAGCGGGCCCGCAACCGGTGCGGCGGTATAGAGCTTGTTCGTGAAATCGAACGCGACGGTGCCGGGGTTGCCGCGGAACTGCCAGACCTGATTGGGTTCGATCACTTCGTTGTGGGTGCGGGCAACGCCATAGTCGAACGTCCAGCCATCCAGCTCGGTCTTGCCGCCCGCCATGACGGAGAGGATCGACTTTTCCTTATATTCGAGGCGCAGGTCAGACCGCTGCCCCGTCGCGGTCGATGTGCCGGTGACGCCATCCGCGTTGAACAGGACCGAGCCGTCCGCCACATCGTCCGCGCTGGCGAAATCGAGGCGGAAACGCTGACGATATTCGTCTTCAGTGAACTTGGAATAGACGCCGCGCAGATAGAGTTCCGTCGTCGCGCCATGCCAGTCGAGCGATCCGGCAAACGCCAGCCGCTCACGCTTCAGGCGATAGTCGGTATATTTGATGTTGGTCGGCATGCCTCCGCGCGCGGCAGCAGGGACCTGAAACCAGTCATCGGGATACATGCCGTAGCTGGTGTAGGTGCGGTTGGAATAGCTCGCGCCCAGCAGGATGCCGAATTCCTCGTCGGCACCGAAACGTCCGCCCACGGAGATGTCGCCCTTCACCGGATAATCGTCGTCGCGTAGTTCCTGATACCCGACCTGAGCCGTGGCTGCGACAACGAAGGGGTCGGTGAAATCAAATGCGGTCTGCTGCACCAGATTGATCGTGCCACCGATGCCCTGTCCGATCAGGTCAGGCGTTTTGACCTTCACCACCTCAACGCGGTTTAAAAGTTGGCCCGAAACAATGTCGAGCGGAAGCTGGCGCGTATTGCCGTCGGGATTTCCGATTTCAAATCCGTTCAGCGTATATCCGTTGAGGGCGGATGGTACGCCACGCACGGCGACATAGCGGCCTTCGCCCTGGTCATATTGTACACCAACGCCGGGCAGACGTTCGATGACCTCGGCCACATTCTTGTCAGGCAACTGGCCGATTTCGTCGGACGATGCGACCTCGACAAGGCCAAGCGCGTCGCGCTTCGCGGCAATCGCCTTTTGCTGTTGGGCGCGCTGGCCCGTTACCACAATCTCTTCGCCTGTACTTTGTGCAAATGCAGCATTGGATACGCATAGCGCAGACAGCGCGACGGTCGTGCCATAACGAAATTTCATAAAATGATTCTCCCTTTCGCCGCCGCCCCTATGGCCGACCGATGACAGCGAAATGACCAATCGATGACGTATCGATGAAATGCGGAACGTCATTTTTTGAGAGCACGGGACAAGTTTTTCATGAAGCCAGATCATGAGATGCGGTGCATTGAAATTGGCGGCGTCTCTGCAGAATGGTTGATATTCCATCGTCATTTCCGCTCTGCCGCGCCACGTCAAAACAAGTGCAAAACCTCATTCGCAAGTGCGAAACAAATCGGTCATCATTTGGCCACGCGGATGAAACCAAAACATGGCTTAGGCGAGCTACGATGTTTGCCGAACCTGCCTTTTCCGCTTTGCGCTCGCCGACGCGGCCGGAAGTTTCGAAAGAGGCCTGCACGACGCGCGGACGACTTGTTGTCTCGATCCACGATGTCAGCCCTGGCTTCGAGGGCGCGGTGGACCGGCTCGTCGACCTGACGAGCCAGGCCCGTGGCGGACGACATATATCGATGCTGGTCGTACCAGACCATTGGCAGGGTGGCGCGATTACGACCAACAGTCACTTTTCCGACCGGCTGCGCGAATGGTCGGACGCAGGGGTCGAGATGATCCTGCATGGCTGGTCGCACCGTGATGAAAGCGTGCATAGCGGGTGGAGCGCGCGGCTGCGCGCCCGTCATATGACGGCGGGTGAGGGAGAGTTTCTCGGCCTTTCCCGTCACGAGGCGCACAAACGGTTGCAAAACGGCCGCGCACTGCTGGAAGATATCACCGGCAGAGCGGTCACAGCCTTCGTGGCACCCGCATGGCTTTATGGGGAGGGGGCGCGAAACGCGCTCGCCGACGGCGGCTTTACGATAGCCGAAGATCATATGCGCGTATGGAATCCGTCAACGGGCGCCTCTCTGGCGCGGGGGCCTGTGATAAGCTGGGCGAGCCGGTCGCCCACGCGCATCGCCTCTTCACTGGCCTTTGCCCGTATGGCTCCCGTGCTGCTTGCGCGTCAGGAGCTGGTGCGCATTGCACTGCATCCCGGTGATACGACGGTGCCGAGCCTGATGCGCTCGATCGATCGGACGGTCCGCCATTTCTCAGAGCGCAGGGAGGCAGTGCACTATGCCAACCTGTAATTCCACAATGGCGTTACAGCCTTCCGTCCTTGCATTCCTGCATAGTTTTGAACCTGGTGGAGTGGAGCGCATTGCTTTGCGGCTGATCGCGCAATGGCAAAAAGCGGATGCGCCGGTCGCTCTGTTCATGGGGCGATTGGATGGCGCCATGGCCCGGCAATTTTCCGGCAAGCTGCGCTACGAACATGCCCGCGCGACGACCCTGCCTGTCCGGCATTTTGAAACGCTGTGGATGATTTTTCAGCTCGCGGGGCATGTGCGCAAGACGCAGCCGGACATGCTTTTCGCCGCCGGGAACAGCTATGCGGTTGTTGCTGTTGCGCTCAAATGGTTGCTGGGCCGCTCGTGTCCGCCGGTCGTGATGAAGATCAGCAACGATCTGGTTCGGCCAGATATGTGGGCACCATATGCCTTTTTATATCGGTTGTGGCTTCGGATGCAGGGCCGCTGGATCGATCGGTTCATTGCGATGTCCGATGCGCTGCGCGAGCAGATCGCTCGGGAAATGGGTGTTGCTCCCGCCCGGATCGACACCATCGCCAATCCGTCGCTCGATATGCCTGTTTCAGCCTCGTCGCGACCGGAGCGGAACGAACGAGCGGGACGGTCTTTCTGCGCTGTGGGGCGCCTGACACGGCAAAAAAATCTGTCTTTTATGCTGCGCGCATTCGCCGCAGGCGCGCATCAGGACGACCGACTGACGCTTTATGGAGATGGTCCGGAACGGGCGCGCCTCATGCGGCTCTCAGCCCGGCTGCAAATAGCGGAGAGGATTCATTTCGCGGGCTTTGTGCCTGACCCAGCGCTCACTCTGCCACTTCACGATGTCCTGCTGCTGACCAGCCAGTACGAAGGGTTGCCCTCCGTCGTGCTGGAGGCAATCGACGCGGGACTTCATGTCATTGCCACCGACTGCTGTTGCAGCATGGATTGGCTTCTCGATCACGGGCGGCTGGGAGATCTCGTCGTGCCCGGTGACACAGCCGCGTTCGCGCGGGCTATCGCTGAAGCGCCGCGCGGCCAGCGTAACCCCGACGCTGCGGCAGCGATGGCCTACAGGCATCGCATCGGCAGCATCGCGGGGGTCTATCTTCGCCTTTTCGAATCCGTCGGCCGCCTCGCCGTCAGGCGGAATGTCGCCGCCCCGCCAGCCGCCGCTCTTGAAACAGGATTTGTCCGGTGAGTAGTAAGACACAGGCCCTTGCGGCTGATCCCATCGCGGCCTTGCCCGAAATGCCCGCGCTGCCACGCATGTCGGTGTTGCGCAGCTGGACCTTCTGGTTCGGTCCCTTCATTTCCATCGCGATATTGATCGCCACGCTGTTCGCGCTTCGTCATTTCGACGCTGCGCCTGTTTTGGCGATGCTGCCTGCCAACCCACTGTTCTGGCTGCTCTTCCTGCTTTCTTACGCGCTCACCCCGCTGACCGAGTTCATCATCTTCCGGCGGCTTTGGGCATTACCGGTCGAGGGTATCGGCGCGTTGCTGCGCAAGCGCCTCAGTAACGAGATGCTGCTGGGCTATGTCGGCGAAGTTTATTTCTATAGCTGGGCGCGCGAACATGCCGCCGTCACCAATACGCCCTATGGTGCGATAAAAGATGTCGCGGTGCTTTCGGCGCTTGCGGGTAACCTTGTCACGCTTTTCCTGCTGTTGCCTGCGCTGCCTCTTCTCGCCACGCATGATGGCGTCATTGACGCACAACTGCTGACATGGTCCATCGCCATCGTCGGCGGCACCTCGGCGCTGGCGCTGTTGTTTCGTAAAAGGCTGTTCAGCCTGCCCAAGCGCGAGCGCAGGTTCGTGATGGCGATGCACTATGTCCGTATTTTCGGCAGCCTCGCGCTCACGGCACTGCTCTGGCACCTCGTGTTGCCGGATGTGGATGTGAGCTGGTGGTTCCTGCTTGTGACATTGCGTCAGCTGCTCTCGCGGCTTCCACTCCTGCCCAACAAGGATGTGGTGTTCGCCGGATTCGCTGTCCTGCTTATCGGTCCGCATGTCGCCATCTCATCGCTGATGGCGCTGATGGCGGGGCTCATTCTTGCGGCCCATCTGGTGGCGGGGCTGGTCTTTGGCGGCGGCGATCTCTTCCGCAAGCTGGTGCGCTCATGAAGCGCGCACTCGCCTTCTATCTGGCGTCCTTGCTGATCGTGCCCGCTCCTGCGCTTTCGAACCTGCGGTCAACCCCCGATCTCGGCACGGCCCAGGCGCGGTGCCGGACAGATGAGAGCGGTCCCGCACTGATCGTCGATGTCGAGGGACTGAAGGACAGGCAGGGGATCCTCAAACTTGAGGTTTACCCGGCAAATGACAAGGATTTTCTGGAGGACGACAACAAGCTGATCGAGGCGGGCAAAGTCTTTCGCCGTGTCGTCCAGACCGTGCCGCAGCGCGGGACGGCAGAACTGTGCGTGCGCGTGCCCCGTTCCGGCACCTATGCCGTGACAATCCTGCATGACCGCAATGCGAACCGCAAATTTGATCTTTCGAAGGATGGCGTCGGCTTCACCCGCAACCCCAGCCTGGGCCTGTCCAAGCCGAAGGCGAAGGAGGTTTCTATCGGCATTGGCGATGGCGTGGTGCGAACCGATGTGATCATGAATTATCGCCGGGGTCTTTTCTCCTTCGGCCCTATTGGCGGACGGTGAAGGGCGGCGGCATGCGTATCGTCGATATTTGCGCCTTTTACACGCCGGCGGGCGGCGGCGTGAAAACCTATATTGATCGCAAACTGCGCGCGAGCAGTGCAGCCGGGCACGAAATGATCATCGTCGCGCCCTCGACACAGCCGCGCACCGAGATTGTCAGCCCGTACGCCCGGATCGAATATATTGCGGGCAAGCGCTTCCCGCTCGACCCCCGCTATTGCATGTTTTCCGATGAAGCGGCTCTGCATGCGACGCTTGATGCTCTCCGTCCTGACATTGTCGAGATGTCATCGCCTTGGCAGAGTGCTTCGATGGTGGCGCGCTGGCGTTCGCCCGTCCCACGAACGCTGGTGATGCATGCCGACCCGCTTTCGGCCTACGCCTATCGCTGGTTCGGTACGCTGGCGAGCCGGGAAACGATAGACCGTGGTTTCGGGTGGTTCTGGCGGCATTTGCGGCGCCTGCACCTCAGCTATGATCATTTCTTGGTGGCCAATGAAGGGCTGGCATCGCGGCTTCGCGCGGGCGGCATCGGCAATGTCGTGCTCAACCCCATGGGCGTCGAAGACGGCATCTTCTCTCCCGGTCTGCGCTCGGCCGGATTGCGCCGCGAGATGCTGCGTCTGTGCAATCTGGACGAGGGCGGAACGCTGCTGGTTGCGGCCGGTCGCCTGGCCGCTGAAAAGCGTGTTCCCATGCTGGTCGATGCGGTGACCCGGGTAGGCTATAAACAGCCCGTCGGCCTGCTGTTGCTGGGCGAAGGGCGTGCGCAGGCCGAGGTGGAACGCGCCATCGGCGGCAACCCGCACGTCTGTCTGATGCCGCCGATCCGGGATCGCGATATTTTCGCCCGCTGGCTCGCAAGCGCCGACGGTCTGCTTCATGGATGCGAGGCGGAAACATTCGGCATGGTCGCGGTCGAGGCGCGGGCCAGCGGACTGCCGATGATCGTCCCCGATGGCGGCGGTGCACCCGATCAGCTGATGGCCGGTGCGGGCTATCGCTACAGTTCGGCCAATCCACAGTCGTTGGACCGAGCGATCCGGCGTTTCTTGCGTGCGGACCGCGATACGATGCAGCTTGCGGCACGCGATGCCGCTTCCACTGTGCGCTCAATGGACATGCATTTCGAAACGCTGTTTCGCGATTACCGATCTCTTCTGAACGCCCGCCGCCATGCCGCTTGACGATCAGCATGCTGACACCCGCTCGCGTCAGGGGTGCGGGCTGCAGCATATCGGCTCGGCCGGCGACATCTGGTCGCCGACATGTTCGATGCTTCTCTTACTCTGTCGCTTGAAAAGAAAACCCGCTCACCCCAGCAGCTTGAGCGCGTCCCCCTTGCGGCTAACAGCGAACTTCCGGAGGATGTTCGGCTTGTAGTTTGGGCTCATGATGGTCGACATGCCGATGAAATTCGCCTGGGCTGCATCGCGTCGAAGATCGAGCCGCACATAGCCCTGATGGAAATTATCGGTCCACACGACCTCTTCCACCTTGTCGACAAAGGCCTGATCGAGCTTCTTCGACAGCTCCGGTCCGAACCCACTGGCGAGGAAATCGCCCGGGGATGTGACGCCCGCCGTCCCCAGCTCAATACCCATGGGCCGTTTCTCGCCGTCGGCCAGCTGGTTCGCCCAGAAACTGTGGCTGTCGCCGGTCAGGACGATCAGGTCGCTGGCGCCCGTGTCGCGGCATAGCGAGTAGAAGCGTTCCCGCGCCCAGCCATATCCATCCCAGGAATCAGTGTAGATCGGCAACCCCCATTTCGCCTTCCATGCGAGCGCCTTGGTTTCAAAAGCAATGCCGTCCGTCGCCGGATCGGGCAGCAGGTCTGCACCGATCAGGTCCGGCACGTTCATCCGCGCGAACAGGGTGGCATTGCCGATGATGCGCCATGGCTCGTTCGCCTTCACCGACCGGCTGAGTTCACCCGAGAGGAATTCCTCCATCTCCGCGCTGATCATCGCCCGGTCCGGCGCTCCGATGATGTCGTTTTTCAGGCGGTCGGCATCGGCCTGCGTCTTGATCGTTTCGGCATATTTCAGATAATCGACTTGCTCGGCGCGTCCGGTGTGCCGTGTTTCCAGCGTCACCAATGTCGCCAGATCGCCGAACCGGTAGCTGCGCCAGAATTCGGCGCGATTGCGTCCGACGCCCGGTTCGCGGATCGGCATCCACTCATAATAGGCACGGATGGCCGCAGTGCGGCGGACGAGCCAGCTGCCTTCGGTTTCCGGTTGATGATTTTGCGCGCCCAGCACCCACGGGTTGTTGGCGCTTTCATGGTCGTCCCAGCAGGCGATGAAGGGATGCGCCGCTGTCATCGCCTGTAGGCCGGGATCCGCGCGATATTGCGCGTGGCGGGTCCGATAGTCCGACAGGCTGACGATTTCGTGCGCGGGCTCATGCACGCGGCCAAGCTTCTCACCTGTCTCATGGCCCCAGCCGTCTGTGCCGGCATATTCATAGATATAATCGCCGGTATGCAGCACGATGTCGACCATCGGATCCTTGGCAACGGCGTCATAGGCGTTGAAATAACCGAATGGGTAGTTGGAGCAGCTTACCAGCGCGATGCCGAGCCGATCGAGCGCGCCTTCGGGAAGCGTACGCGTTTTGCCGACAGGGGAGGCCTCGCCGCCTGCGCGAAAGCGATAATGATATTTTTGACCCGGCTGCAGGCCGTCGACCAGAACCTTTACAGTAAAATCGCGGCCCGCCGAGGTTTCGATCTTCCCCGATTTGACGATCTTCGCAAATTCCGCGTCGAGGGCGAGCTCCCATTCCACCTGCTCGCGATCGCCTTCCGATGTCACGCGCGTCCACAGGATCAGGCTGGTCTGGTCCGGGTCGCCACTGGCGATGCCATGGCGGAAAATCATGTTCTTCGTGGCAGCGGGAAGATCGGTCGGCAATGTAGCGGCGACGCCACCCAAACCAAGGGCCGTTACCGTTTCGCGCCGTGTCCAGTCTTTCGTGATCATCTTCACTCTCCCCTCGTGCCTTGCAGGAAACGGGGCGAGCCCATGCAGGCCCGCCCCTCCACCTTTGTTTAAAAGTCCGCCGTCAGCGTGAAGACGACGGTTCGCGGCGCGCCGATCCAGGCGCCACCGCCCGAAATGCCGCCCAGATAATCCTCATCCATCAGGTTGTTGACGGTCAGGCTGAGGTCCAGCGCCTTGAACGCATCGCTGATCGCCTCACCCTTCACACCGACATAGAGGTCGGTGAGAAAGTAGCTTTCGGCGACGAAGCTATTGGCGACATCGACATAGCGGTCATCGGTATATTTGCCGGAAATGCCGAGCCGGAACGGACCATCGGCCCAGTTTGCCGACAGCACGAACATGTTCTCGGGCAGGCCGGTGACGCGGTTGCCGGGAATGATGCCGAGCGCGGTATCAACCAGCGGATCGCCCGACCCGATATAGGTCGCATCGGTGTAAGTGTAGGACGCATAGGCGCTGAATTGCTCGGTCAAATTGACAGTAGCCGCCAGCTCAATGCCCTCCGATTCGATACCACCCGCGTTAAAGTAGCTACCATTGGTTCCGATCAGATAGTTCGGGCCGGCAGATGTATTGTTCGACAGGAAGATGATGTGGTTGTCGAACTCGATATTGAAATAGGTCGCTGACGCTGAGATCGGGCCCTTGTTGTAGCGGATGCCCACATCGATATTGCGTGCCGTTTCCGGTTCGATATTGAGGTCCGAATCCGGGCGTTCAAGAATGTCGTCGGTGATCGACTTGAAGTTTTCGGCATAGCCCGCAAACAGCTCCAGCCCGTTCATCGGCCGATATTGCAAGCCGCCCGACAGCAGAATGTCGGAGTCGGAATCGAGCTTCACATCGGTTGTTTCGCCGAACAGGTCGACACGCTCGACATCGTTGATGAACTGCTTCACGCCGAAGGTGGCGGTGATGCCTGCGAAGCTGACCTGATCTTCCACATACCATTTGAACGTGGTCTGCGGATATTTGCGGTCATATTGCGTCCAATAGGGCGTGGCCTCATTATATTCGAAACCGACGCGAGTATCGACGATCTTGTGCCAGTCGCGATGTTCGTAGCGGGTTGTGTCCTCATACCAGAGGCCACCGCGCAGGACGTTGCTGACCGAGCCGAAATCCTTCTCCCAATTGAAGTCGGCGGTGAAGCCGAGGCGGCTCTTCTCATAATGGGTATGGCGATAGGACTGAACGCCAACAGCGCCTGCCGGATAGCAAGCGGGGTCATAGACTGCATGCGCCAGTCGGCTTTCCTGTGTGTTCCCACCGCCGCCGTAAGGGAAGGTTAGGGAAGATTCGCAGCCGGCCATCGGAGTCAGTGCGACACCGGTTGCATCGACGAAATAGATACGCGGGTTGTTTAACAAAGGCGCTCCACCAGACACGGTCGTGTTGCCGAGCTCGCTCTCCGGGTTGCCCGCGCCGTCATCTGTAAGGTTCACTATATAAGGCGGCACCCAATCGCCGCGTCCGGTGTTCTTGTGATAATAGACCGCGCCATTAAGTGTCAGGCCGTCGGCGACCTCGCCATTGGCCTTCAGATAGGTGAAGAAATTTTCCCGCAGCGTTGACCAACCTTTGCGATAGCTCTGGTCGACAAAGGGAATGCCGGTCCATTCGGCGGTGAGCTGGTCCCATTCGGGATAAAGCACGAAATCGCTGGCAGAAAAGACGCGCTGATAGTTGTCCTCGTGCGTGTCGTCATAAGACATATAGCCGGTGAGGCGCAAACCGCCCATGTCGCTCTCGAACTTCGCGGCGATGTGATCGCGCTCATTCTCGGCCGAGCTGTTGACCCAATCGGTTGCCTCTTGATGCGAAATCGAGATCCATGCCTTTGTGGTGTCGCCCAGGATGCGGCCGGTGTCGTAGCGGCCGTAATAGCGCATCGCATCGAACTCGCCGATCGACGCCGAAAAGCGGATGCGGCGCTCGTCTTCGGGGCTTTGCGTTGTGAAGTCGATAGTGCCGCCCAGCGCTTCGTTGGACAGCGAGGCGATATCCGACGTACCCTGAGATACCGAAACCGTGCCGATATTGGCGTTGTCGATATAGCGGTTGGCCTTCGCGCCGCCGCCATAGCCGCTATTGCCGTTGGGCAGACCGTCGATGGTGATGCCGATCTGCTGCTCGTCGAGGTTCGTCTGGAACCCGCGGATCGAAATCGTTGTCGACCAGTCGTCAAAGCCGAAGGTGTCGCCTTCCTGCACAGATACGCCGGGCAGATTGTCGACCACCGCGAGGGCGCTGGTCAGCGGCGTCTGCTGCAACAGCATCGGTGCGCTGGCTTCGCTGTTGTTATATGTCGTCGCGCGACCAGTAACAATGATCTCGGCGTTGCCCAGTGCCGCAGCATCGGCCGCTGGCGCGGCTTCTTCTGCTACAGCTGGGCTGGTCAGCGCCGCTATGCTGAGAGACAGAACGGATACTGTCCTGCGAAGACGTTTATGACATGCGATAGAATTGAATAGAGAATCGGTCATGCTTTCCCCCTTTGGCTGATGTTTCGGGGGCGCTCATGAACGCGAAATTGTTCACGCGTTGGTCGCTTTGGTTATCGATCGGAGACGATCAAATGACTATTTTGTTGCAGCGCGCCTAAAAGCCGCCGCACGGGCCGGCATCTGCTCTCATGCAGCAGCCTGCATTCGCTCCGCATCCATGACAGCGTTGGTCAACACACCGCATTCGGAATTGAGGGTGCCCGCTTGCTGTGCGATCTGATCGGCGATCCCTTCGAGTTCGCGCGCGGTGTTCAAAAGCCCGCGCATACGCTCCGACACATCGGCGATGCCTCCGACCGTATCCTGTGTGCGCTCATGCGCCTGCTCCAGCGCCGCCGCCATCTTGCGGCTCGACGGAGTTGCCAAATTAACCGGCTGAGATCGAGCGAAAGCTCTAACCAGACTTTCATTCGGCGGGATAGGACGCGGCTTTACATTTCTCCATGGCGGCGTTCCGGACATAGCGCGCGGTGTTTCTGGAAGTGAGATGCCGTTCTATGCTGAATGTGTTGTAGACGGCTCTGTGGGTGGAAATGAATAGCTCAGCTTGGCCTCGCGACTTGAACCTCTGCATTTTTCGCTCTCGCCGCCGGACGGGAAGGTGATTGTTCTCCGCGCGATTATTTTCGCGCAGGCGCCCGGGGTCGTGTCGGTTCTGGCAGCCCAGTTCTTTCATCGCTGCCTTGTAAGATGAGAGGCCATCGGTCACAAATTTGTCCGGTACAAAGCCCTGCCGCTTGAGCAATTTCCTCAGGAGTTTCAACGCTACCGCCTTGTCTCGCCGTTGTTAGACTATAGCATCGAGAACCACGCCCTCCTTTTCCACGGCACGCCATAGGCACATGCGCTTGCTGTCGCCGATCTTCACCACCATCTCATCGGCATGCCACACCGTATCGGCCTTTCCTTGAAGCCGCCGGAGGTTCCGCGCAATGGCCAATCCACACTTTCTGCTCCAGCCTCGACGGTCTAGTAGCTGACCTCGATTCCGCGCTCAGCGAGCAAATCCTCGACTCCACGCAGGGTCAGCGTGAATCGGAAATAGAGCCGGACGGCATGCTGAATTACTCCCCCCGGAGGGAACCGGTGGCGCTTGTAGGAAATGGCTTTCATGTGAGATTGCTTAGCCGCAGAAAACCTCGATGTGGAGACGGGTTCGCGTTACACTGACAGCACCCGGCAAGTGTGCGAGAGGCTAGGATTAATTCCTAAGCGGCTGTTCGTTTGTCGAAGTTCTGGCGCGCTGCCTCGACCTCGTCAAAATGGGTCAAGGTCCACGAGTAGAGCGCCTTGAAAGGCGCTTGCAGCGACCGGCCCAGCGGTGTGATCTCATATTCGACTGCAACCGGAGACACCGGGACCACACGTCGTAAGACCAATCCGTTGCGCTCAAGGCGACGCAAGCACTGCGTCAACGCCTTTTGCGTCACGCCTTCCAGTGACCGCTTCACGGCATTGAACCGCATCGGGCCATCATCCAGGACGGTAAGCACCATCATCGACCACTTGTCGGCGATCTGATCGAACAGGAGACGGCTCGGACAATCTACGGAAAAGCGTTGCGGTGTGGGCATATGGTTTACTCCGGTATACCTGGGCGACTGAAGGTGCGTTCTTGACCCTAAATTTCCCTTGTATACCTTTAAGGCCCTGATTTCAAAGGAGCAACGAAACCGTGACTTCAACCGACACCGACATTCTTTTCCGCCCATTTCGCATCCGCTCGCTCAAGCTACCCAACCGGATAGTGATGTCGCCGATGACGCGCGGCTTAGCACCCGGCGGTGTGCTTGGCTCCGCTAACGCGGATTATTATCGCCGACGGGCTGAAGGCGGTGTCGGCCTGATCCTGTCCGAGGGCACGGTGATCGACCGTCCGGCGTCACGCAACGAGCCAGGCATCCCGTTCTTTCATGGAGAGGCGGCGCTCGCCGGTTGGAAGGGAGTGATCGACGCGGTGCACGCGGCTGGCGGACGTATGGGGCCGCAACTCTGGCACACGGGTTCAACGAAAGGCATGAGCGGCTGGGAGCCTGACGCAGTTATCGAGAGCCCGTCCGGTTTACTGGCTCCCAATACGCCGCGTGGCGAAACGATGAGCGACAGCGCGATCGCCGACACGATCGCGGCTTTTGCCAAGGCAGCCGCAGAGGCGAAGCGGCTTGGATTCGACATCATCGAATTGCACGGCGCTCACGGCTATCTGATCGACGAGTTCTTCTGGGCCGGGACAAATTTACGCGATGATCGATATGGCGGTCGCCGCATAGGCGAGCGCTCCCGGTTCGCGCGGGACGTCGTTGCAGCAGTGCGAGCCGCGGTAGGACCAGACTTTCCGGTCAGCTTTCGCGTGAGCCAGTGGAAGCAGCAGGACTATGGCGCGAAGCTGGCGGAAACGCCGAGTGAAATGGCTGAATGGCTCCAGCCCCTGGTGGATGCGGGTGTGGACGTACTGCATTGCTCGCAGCGGCGGTTCTGGGAACCAGAATTTCCCGAGATCGATGGCGACAACGGGCTGAATTTCGCGGGCTGGGCGAAGAAGCTCACCGGCGCCGCGACCATCAGCGTCGGATCGGTGGGCCTGTCGGGTGAATTCGTTGCAGCCTTCGGCGGCGAATCATCAACAAGTGTTGCGCTCGATCAACTCTTGGAACGCATGGATCGTGACGAATTCGATCTGATCGCGGTTGGTCGGGCGCTACTCGCCGATCCGCAGTGGGTCGCCAAAGTGCAAAACGGGAGCATCGAGAAGTTTAAGGGCTTCAACCCGGCGGTACTCGGCGAACTTGTCTAAGCAAATCCGGTGTGCGGCGGATAAGAGGCCGGCGCATACACTGGAACTCTCAGGGAAACTTTTATTGCGCGAGCGAAAGCTCTAACCAGACTTTCATTCGGCGGGAGCGGACGCGGCTTTCCATTTCTCCATAGCGGCGCTTCGGAGGTCACGCATGGTGTTTCGTGAGGTCAGGTGGCGGTCGATATTGAATGTATTGTAAACGGCGCTGTGGGTGGAGACGAATAGCTGGGCTTGGCCTTGCGACTTGAATCGCTGCATCTTTCGCTCTCGCCTTCGGACGGGAAGGTGACTGTTCTCCGCTCGATTATTTTCGTGCAGGCGCCCGGGTTCGTGACGGGCCTGGCAACCGAGCTCCTTCATTGCGGTCTTTTAGAACGCAAGGCCGTCGATGATGAATTTGTCCGGTACAAAGCCCTGCCGCTTGAGCAATTTACTCAGGAGTTTCAGCGCCGCGGCCTTGTTCCGACGTTTCTGGACTATAGCATCGAGAACAACGCCCTCCTTATCCACGGCACGCTATAGGTACATGCGCTTGCCGCCAATCTTCACTACCATGTCGTCGGCATGCCACACCGTGTCGGGCCTTCCAGGGAACCGCCGGAGGTTCCGCGCAATGCCCAATCCAAACTTCCTGCTCCAGCATCGACGGTTTAATAGCTGACCTCGATTCCGCGTTCGGCGAGCAAATCCTCGACGTCGCGCAGGCTCAGTGTGAACCGGAAATAGAGCCAGGCGGCATGCTGAATTACCCCCGGTGGGAACCGGTGGCGCTTGTAGGAAATGGCTTTCATGCGGCCTCCCTAATCGCAGAAATCTGCCATGTAGAGAACAGTTTGCGTTAGACTGGAAGCGCCATGGTGTCAGGTTAATGCCGAAAGCCGATGCGCTCAACCTGTCGCAGCAGCTGAACGCGGTTGTTGACATTATACAAGCGCATTACCGAAGCGAGGTGCGTTTTTACCGTACCCTCGCTCATATCCAGGCGATAGGCAATTTCCTTGTTCGCGTGTCCTTCCAGAACCAGATCCAGCACCTGTGCCTGCCGCCGCGTCAGGCGCGGTATCGCCGAGGATTCCGTCGGCGAGGGCACCCCGATGCCCTGCGACCTTTCCGCGACAATATCAGCCGGAACATAGATCCCCCCGGCCCGGACCATATGGATGGCCTTGAAGAGAATACTGATATCCGAGGCTTTCGTGACATAGCCTTGGGCACCGGCGCCAAGGCAGAGAATCATGTCGTCCGCGTCGGTTGAGGCCGAAAGAATGAGGATCGGCGTCTTCTCGAAACGGCGACGCAGCATTTTCAACCCGTCCGGCATCGCAAGGCCGGGCATCTGAAGATCGAGGATCAGCACGTCGGGCGCGGACATTTCCGACAGTGCGAGCAATTCATCGAAACAGCCGGCTTCAACGATACTTCCCACGGTATCATGCGCCTCCAAAGCGAGACGAAGGCCGACACGGAAGATGACATGATCATCCGCGATCACTATACGCAGTTGCGTATCGTCCTGCCTTTCGATCATATCTTCATGAAGCACTCGGTTCAGGGCCTATTCTCCTTGTCCCTTGCTCATCGCGTAAATAAATTAATCACCGCTTACCTTGTGGTCAAGGCGCGCCGGTCCGGCTACGCACTCACGCATGGGTACTTTGCATGCTGTTCACGGCATTCTTGAAGTCCTCGACCGTGGCGACCCATCCGAAAAACTTTTCGATATTGTAGATACTGGCCTGCTGGAGAAATTCCGGCCCCAACTGGTGCGTGGCGTCCTCCAGTATGATCCCGAAATATTCGAGATGAAAGCCGTCACGCAGCGTTGATTCGACACAGACATTGGTGGCGATGCCGACGAAGATCAGGTTGCGGATGCCCCGGGATCGCAGGATCGTGTCGAGCTGGGAGTTAAAGAATGCGGAATAGCGCGGCTTGGCGATGCGAATATCGGTCGACTGCGGCTTCAGCGCATCGACAATCTCATAGTCCCAGCTTCCTCTCGTCAGCAATTTGCCACGCAATTCAGGCTTTTGGCGCATGGTCTTGAGCGCATTCGATTTGTGATAATTGGGCGAGAGGCTGGTGCCTGCTTCCACATAGTGGGGGTCCCAGCCGTTCTGGAGAAAAATGATCTGTATTCCGGCTGATCGTGCCGTGGCGAGGATATCGGCGATGTTGCTTATCGTCGAGGCGGCCCCCGAAATATCAAAGCCCGCCAGGTCGACATAGCCGCCAGGCGATGCATAGCCGTTCTGCATGTCGATCACGACAACCGCTGTCTCGCCCACCGACAGGTTCAGATCCTCTGGCCGGGCCGCCAGCGTCAACGTGGAAGAGGGGTTGGTCACTAATGGCCTCCTGTCATCTCTCGGTATCGCCACCCAATGTGGCCCCTGGCTTGCTGTCAATCCGCTCGGCAGGGAGTGCGCGGCAGGTCGGCTCGACCGGGGGAAGACCATCGAAAAAAGCAGGCCACAGCCCTGCCTTGTCCGCTCGGGCCTTGAGCGCGGTATAGCTTTTTCCGCCATCGGTAGCGAGACAGATGCGCTTGAGGTGGCCGGCCATATCGACCGTCTCACATTCGACGGCGCCCAGCGTATCCAGCAATGCAGCATCGCCGGAAAGCGCCTTGCCGCCGCGAAGGATGAGCTTCAGTTGCGACGGGCGGGCCGTGACGACGGCGGTGTAAGGGTCCGCCGTCGGCTCGGGCCTTTCAACAAGTATCAGGTCAGCCGCAGCATCGACCGCGATGACGCCGATCAGTCCGGACATCCGCGCGGCCTGCGCGCTATTGGAGGTCATCATCCTCCACAAAGCCTTACCGCTCAACGGATGACCCGCCTGACTGGTGTAAGTCAGCGCGCAATCGGCCTCGCGCACCATCGTCATCGACCCGCTGAACAGCCAGTCCGTCCCCAACCCAACCGGAATGCCGAGCCGCATCGCCGCACTGATGTCGAGTGTCTTGCCATAAAGCGACAGGTTGGAGCGGGGAGACCAAACAAGCATAACATGGCGGCGCGCGAGATCCGACAGCATGGTTTCATCAAGTGCGATCCCGTGCAGCACGGAAACATTGCCATGCAATATGTCATTCGCGATCCCGCCGCCCGCCGGCAACGGTACGGTGTCATAGTCCGCATCGGTCGTGCAGCGATATTCGTTGCGCGCGGCGTTGCCGATGCCCTCGGCGAGATGGATCACATAGGCATGGGCGGCGGAAACCTGCTGGCTGGTCGCGGCCAACGCCCCATAGTCGCAGTCGCTGGTGCGCTCCATGCCGGAAGCATCGTCGAGCGGGAAGACAGCGTAGGTCGCGCGAGGGGTCTCCAGTCCCTCCAGCCCCTCGAAAAAATCGAGATTGCGAAGGAGGCCGGGGGCCATGTTGCCGCCGATCACCGAGGTTTCGCCCGCAAGTAAATGGCGCAGTTCCATCCAGGCGATCAGGTCGGTGTCGGTGGCCGGCTCGAAGGTCTCGATCGAGGCATATCCGTTGCGGCCTTTCCGCCAGTCATGGCGATGCGTATAGCGAATGCGGCTGTCCGGCACTGGTGGAATATTGCCAAAGGCCAGATGTTCATGAGCATTGACGAAGCCAGGCGACAGGATGGCATTCGGACAATCGATATGCGTCGCGGCCTTTGCCTGCGCCCCACAGGAAGCGCCCACGCAGGCGATCATGCCGTGCGTGTCCACCAGAACCTCGCCCTTCTCGATCTCCGTTTCGCCGGCCAACACGGTTGCCCGGATCAGGATCTGTCCGTCTGATCCGGGCGATACCGTGCACTCGGCGCCATGCGCCCGCGCGGTAAACGCCGCCACGCCGCCGATGGCCAGCAGGACGGCCAGCAGGGCGGGCACGCATGGCCCTAGAAGCGATTCTCGATGAAAACCGGTCATCGCCATCACATATGCGCTCGCAACAAAAGGCTCATATCCGACATTAGTTCGTCTACCTTGGCCAACCATAATGATCCGGCGATTTGTTGTGCAACTGCGAAGAGTCTTACCTAAACTATTTTGAGAGCCAGGAGCCATGGCTCTAACCCAATAGTTTAGCTTATATTTCCGTTGGTCTCGGCGGCAGCCGAGAGTCATAGCCCAATGGTTTACCTCCCGATAATTGCTTGCTTTCCTTTGCTCTATCCTTTTCCTTCGCTGGTGATGATGACAGGCGAAAAAGGGAAGAATTATGGAAATCGATCGCAGACTGTTGCTGGGTGGTGTGCTGGCTGGCGGTGCCATGGCGATGGCAATTCGCTCTCTTCCTCCATCACGCGGATCAGAGCCAGCATCGTATCGATCAGCGTGGCCATTGGTTCATCGGTCTTCATTTCACCTCTCCCGCCTGTAGCCGCACGATTTCGGCCAACACCGCATCGGCAAGGCCAATTCCGCCTTTGCGCGTGACCGCTTCACCCAACTTCTCCGCCAGCACACCGCGAAACATCTCTTCGCCATGGCCGCCAGAAAAGGCGCTGTCCTGCTCGACGCTTTCCATCATCAGCTTGGTCATCTGACCGATGAAGACGGCCTCGAAATCTTTCGCAGCCTTGCGCGCCTGCGCATTCGGCGCTGCCGGGGGAGGGGTCGGGGGCAGGGGGGAAGTGGGGGACAGCGGATCGGGCATCATTGCACCTCTATATCGGCCTGCAACGCGCCGGCCGTGCGCAGCGCCTGCAGGATGGTGATCAGGTCGCGCGGGGAGACGCCCAGCGCGTTTAACCCGCCGACCAGCGTCTTGAGCGATGCGCCCTCGACCATTGCAAGCGATGCGCCGCCGCCATCGTCGACCTCAACCTGTGTGCGCGGGAGCACGGCCGTGCCGCCATTGGACAAAGGCCCCGGCTGTGACGCGACGGGATTTTCGGCGACTGAAATGGTGAGGCCGCCTTGCGCTATCGCGACCGGGCTGACGCGCACGTCCGCGGTCATCACCACTGTACCTGCGGCCTCATTGACGATCACGCGCGCGGGAACATCTACCTCCACGACCAAATTCTCGATCTGCGCAATCCGGTCGATCAGCGCTGCTCCGTCGGCTGCGGACAGGCGGACCGTCGATGGGTCAAGCATCTCCGCGCTGTCGGGAAAAGCCTTGTTTATCACCTGCGTCACGCGCCGCGCAGTCGAGAAATCCGGGTTGCGCAGCGCGAGCTTCAAAGTGTCGGAGGATTTGAGCGCGAAGGGCACCTCCCGCTCGATGATCGCGCCGCTTGCGATACGCGCCGATGTCGAAACGCCGCGGCTGATATTTGCGCCCGCACCGCCTGCCTTGAAACCGGATACCGCGACGGGCCCTTGGGCAACCGCGTAAATCTGCCCATCCATGCCTTTCAGCGCCGTGATCAGCAGCGTGCCACCTTGCAGGCTGGTCGCATCGCCGAGCGCGCTGACATTGACGTCGATCTGCGAGCCGGTGCGGGCAAAGGGCGGCATGGTTGCGGTAACCGAGACGGCAGCGACATTTTGCGTCTTCATCTGGCTGGCGCGCACATTGACGCCCATGCGTTCCAGCATGGCTTGCATCGATTCCTCGGTGAAGGGCGCATTGCGGATCTTGTCGCCTGTGCCCGCAAGGCCCACGACGAGGCCGTAGCCGATCAGCTGATTGGGCCGGACATTCTCGATATCGACAATATCCTTGATGCGTGGCGCGGCCGCCGCCGCAGATGGCAGCAGGAGCGCTGCGATCAGCACGCCAATCAGCCACAATAGCGATTTTTGAGCCAGTTCCATGCTTCCTATTATAGGATGGAGGAGGATCGGTACGGCACGGATGGCCAGCGGCATTGAAGCGATAGGCGCGACGGCGCAATTGCAGGCAGCAGCGCTATTGCGAGAGGCGTTGCCCACCGCGAAAATTGCCGAACGGTTGCTCGGGGCGGCAAAGGATGGCGGGGTCCCTCCGGCGGTTCAAACGCCTGTTTCTTCAGGTGGGCAGCAGCCGGCGCCTGTGCTCGGCTCCGTGCAGATGCTGGTTGCGCTTGCGGCGCTGAGCCCTGCCGAGGTTCGGCGCAGGGAGCAGGTCGCGCTGGCCAAGCGTGGACTTGACCGGCTGGAGCAGCTTCACCGTGAACTGATGGAAGGGACCGTCAACCCGCCGACGCTTCATGCATTGAAACAATGGATTGAAGGTGAGGGGGGCGACCGCCCGGATGCGCACGAAGACGACCCGCGTTTTGCCCGCCTGTTCGAAGATATCGAGCTGCGCGTCCGCGTCGAACTCGCGAAATTCGATATCGCTGTCTGACTAGGCCTGTGCCCACTCAGTGCGTACAATGCCTTGGCCATAGAGGAGAACGGAAAGGTCTCCATAGCGGATTTCGGCGTCGGCTGCCGCGCGCGTTTTTTCCTTGGCGTGAAAGGCGACACCGAGGCTTGCCGCCTTGATCATCGGGATGTCGTTTGCCCCGTCGCCGATCGCGACGGAGAGATCGGGCGCAAGGTTTAGCGCGGCGGTCGCTTCCTCCAGTTCGCGTTGCTTGCGTGCGGAATCGACGATGGGCTCTGCTACTGTGCCAGTGAGTTTGCCATCGGCGATATCGAGGACGTTGGCAACGACCTTGTCGAAGCCGATCTCCGTGCCGACCGGGTCGGCGAACCGCGTGAAGCCGCCTGAGACAAGGATGGTGCGCGCGCCGCGCCGACCCATCGTACCGATCAGCGCCTTGGCGCCCGGCGTCAGTCGGACACGTTCGGTGCGGCAGATATCGATCATCGCCTCGTCCAGCCCCTTGAGGAGAGCCACGCGCGCTTTCAGGGCCTCGGCGAAATCCAGCTCGCCGCGCATCGCGCGTTCCGTCACTTCCGCGATCTGCGCCTTGATGCCTGCATAGTCGGCCAGTTCATCGATGCATTCTATCGTGATCATCGTCGAATCCATATCGGCGACAAGCAGCTTCTTTTCGCGGCTGGCTGCGGGCTGCACGATGACGTCGATCTCGCCCGGCATTGCCTGCAGTGCTGCCCGGACGGCCTTCGCATCGCCATCGAACAGGATATCGGCCGCCTTGCCGGGCTCCAGCACGGTCCGCTCGCCAAGCTGTGCGCCCGCCGCGGACGCGCGATCGGCCGCTTCGTCAATATCCCCCTGCCCGAGGGACGCGCTTGCGACTATGGTGGCAACGAACATGCAAACTCCCGATGATATAAACGCCGAATCCGATCGGCCGCCGCTCGCGCTTATTGCCGGGCCGACCGCCAGCGGCAAGAGCGCGATTGCGCTCGCGTTGGCCGAGCGAACGGGCGGCGTTGTGATCAATGCCGATGCCAGCCAAGTTTATAGAGATCTTTCTATAGTATCGGCGCGGCCATCGGCAGAAGAGATGGCGCGCGCACCACATCGCCTGTTCGGATATGTCGACGGGGCCGAGGCCTGTTCCGCCGCGCGTTGGGCGGCGGATGCGAAAGCCGAGATTGAGGCGGCGCACGCTGTTGGAAAGCTGCCCATCCTTGTTGGAGGGACGGGCCTATATGTCCGGACCCTGTTGGATGGCATCGCGCCTGTTCCGGATATCGAGCCTGAAATTCGCGAGCAAGTCCGCGCGTTGGTGGTCGGCGATGCCTATGCGGCGCTGACACGGGAAGACCCCGCATCCGCTGCCGCGCTGGCGCCCGCTGACAGCAGCCGGATCGCGCGCGCGCTGGAGGTTGTGCGATCGACGGGGCGCAGCATCATCGAATGGCGTGCCCGCAAGGAAGGCGGGATTGGGGAACAGGTGGCACTGCATCCGCTGATCCTGCTGCCGCCGCGCGACTGGCTGATCGAACGCTGCAATGTGCGGTTCGAAACGATGGTCGATGGGGGCGGGATTGATGAAGTCGAAGCTTTGCTGGCGCGCGGCCTGTCGCCTGACAAGCCGGTCATGCGGGCGATCGGCGTGCGCGAAATCGCGGCTTATCTGGCGGGGGAATGCGACCGTCCCGAGATGATCGAACGCGCCCAGATTGCGACCCGGCAATATGCAAAGCGCCAATACACGTGGTTCGCCAATCAACCGCCGGCGACATGGCCGCGGCAGGAAGATTTAATCGATAACAAAATAGCCGATAATTTTATAATTAAATTTCACAAGATGTAATTGACATAACATTTTATGTCTCATAGAGCGCGACTTCCGCTTGGGGTTGCGATTCTCTGCCACATGGCGCATGCGCGGGCGGATCGTCGACCGCATCCCGAGCGGCGAGGTGCCGGCACAATTCCGTATGTGCGGGCGACAAAGCATGAATATGCAAGGAGATTGAGTGTGGCCGAGAAAAGCGGCGCGGATATATTGGTGCAATGCCTGGTGGATCGGGGAGTCGAAGTCGTGTTCGGCTATCCCGGCGGGGCGGTGCTACCGATTTACGACGCACTCTATAATCATCCGAAGATCAAGCACGTCCTCGTCCGTCACGAACAGGGCGCGACGCACATGGCGGAAGGTTATGCCCGTTCGACCGGCAAGCCCGGCGTTGTGCTTGTGACCTCCGGCCCGGGCGCCACCAACGCGATCACCGGTATCACCGATGCGCTGATGGATTCGATTCCGCTGGTTGTCATCACGGGGCAGGTCGCGACGCATTTGATTGGCAGCGACGCCTTTCAGGAGGCAGATACCGTCGGCCTGACGCGCCACTGCACGAAGCACAATTATCTGGTGAAATCGCCCGCGAAACTGGCGCATGTCATTCACGAGGCATTTCATATCGCCACATCGGGCCGTCCGGGTCCGGTGGTGATCGACATTCCCAAGGACGTGCAGGTCGCGACCGCGCCCTATGAACGGCCTGACCTGTCGGACCATGTCAGCTATCGTCCGCAGGTAAAGGGCGACGCCGGGGCAATCGCACAGGCGGTAGACATGATCGCCAAGGCGGAACGTCCGATCTTCTACACCGGCGGCGGGATCATCAACGCGGGCCCTGAGGCGTCGGCGTTGCTGCGCGAACTGGTGGAGCTGACCGGGGCACCTGTCACCTCGACGCTGATGGGTCTGGGGGCTTTCCCTGCGTCCGCGCCGGAATGGCTCGGCATGCTCGGGATGCACGGCACCTATGAAGCCAATCTGGCGATGAACAAGGCGGACGTCATTATCAACATCGGTGCGCGCTTCGACGATCGCGTGACGGGGCGTCTCGACGCGTTTTCGCCGGACAGCAAGAAGATCCACATCGATATCGACCGCAGCTCGATCAACAAGACCGTGCTGGTCGATTTGGGCATCGTCGCCGATGCGGGCAGTGCGATGGCGGACATCATCGCGGGCTGGAAGGCCGCCGGGCACAAGGCGGCTGATTTGGGCGAATGGTGGGCGCGGATAGAGGGCTGGCGCGCGGTCAATAGCCTGAACTATGCCGAAGACGGCGAAGAGATCATGCCGCAACGCGCGATTGCCGACCTGTTCGAGGCGACGCGTGGCAAGGATGCGATCATCACGACCGAAGTTGGCCAGCACCAGATGTGGGCGGCGCAGCATTATCATTTCGATGCGCCGAACAAATGGCTGACGTCCGGCGGGCTCGGCACGATGGGCTATGGCTTGCCGGCGGCCATGGGTGCGCAGATGGGCAATCCAGACAGCCTGGTCGTGTGCATTGCGGGCGACGCATCGGTCCAGATGAATATCCAGGAGCTCGGCACCGCGACGCAATATCGCCTGCCGGTGAAGATATTCATCCTGAACAACGAATATATGGGCATGGTTCGCCAGTGGCAGGAACTGACCTATGAGAGCCGCTATTCGGAAAGCTATTCCGACAGCCTGCCCGATTTCGTGAAGCTGGCCGAAGCCTATGGCTGGACCGGCATCCGGATCGAGGGGCCGCAGGAATTGCAGGCGGGCATCGCGCAGATGCTGGAAACGCCCGGCCCCGTACTGGTCGATTGTCGCGTTGCGCAACTGACCAACTGCTTCCCGATGATCCCGTCCGGCGCTTCGCACACCGATATGCTGCTTGATCCCAGCCAGGTGTCGGGCACCATGGCGGATGAGGCCAAGGCACTGGTCTAGGGGGCGCAGGAAGGAAACCGGCCATGACCGCCCATCTCAAGCTGCGCATTCATGTGAGCGAGCCCTTCGATTTTGCCCGGCAGAATGAAGGCAGGGATGACCTGACCGGATGGACCGTCGACTATGTGGATGCGGAGCAGGAAGAATGGGAAGTGATGCTCGACCATGGGTATGACTTTCATGAGGTCCACCATGGCCGGGTGCTGGTTTCGCCGCGCTATGTCGGCGAACATCTCGGCAAGGTGCATGATGCGCTTGTCGGCCTGCCGATCCGCATCGCGCACCGGCTGGAGGGCGACTGGCATTATGCGATGACGGGCATGCTGTCCCTGCGTCGCGACAACGAAGAAGAATGAGGAAGAACAAGGTGGAAGGAATCCGATGCATATCGCCGAGGAACTGAGCGAACGGCATGTTCTGTCGATCACGGTCACGAACGAGGCTGGCATTCTCGCGCGCATCGCAGGTATGTTCACCGCGCGCGGATATAATATCGAAAGCCTGACGGTGGCCGATATCTCGGACGATCATCAGGTCAGCCGTATCACTATCGTCACCAATGGGCCGCCGCGCGTGATCGATCAGATTATTGCGCAACTCGACCGGCTGGTGCCGGTGCACCAGGTTTCCGACCTCACGGAAAACGGCCCCTTCGTCGAGCGTGAACTGGCCCTCGTCAAGGTGGCGGGGACCGGCGAACATCGCATAGAGGCGCTGCGTCTTGCCGACATATTCCGTGCCAAGGTTGTCGATACCACGACCGGCAGCTTCATTTTCGAAATCACCGGCCCGACCGAAAAGATCGACACGTTCGTCGGCCTGATGCGCGAGCTCGGCCTCATCGAAGTGGGGCGCACCGGCATCGTCGGAATGGTCCGCGGGAAGGGTTGACCGCCTGCTTCGGCACGGCAAAGATGAAATGAGCTATGGCTGAATTTTTCTCCCAACTGAGCGACGAACACAAGACCGCGTTGGAATCCGCGCCGGTCTTCTTTGTGGCGACTGCGCCGCAGGATGGGCGCATCAACCTCAGCCCGAAGGGAATGGACAGCCTGCGGGTCCTATCGCCCATGCAGGTTGCGTATCTCGACCTGACCGGCAGTGGCAATGAAACATCGGCACATCTGCGGGAGAATGATCGGATCACCCTGATGATCTGTTCGTTCACACGCAATGCCCTGATCCTGCGAATCTATGGCCGGGCGAGGAATGTGCAGCCCGACGACACGGAGTGGGAATCGCTGATCGGGCACTTCCCGGCCATTGCGGGCACGCGGCAGATTTTCGTGATCGATGTTGAAAGCGTCCAGACATCCTGTGGCTATGCCGTGCCGCAGATGGAACTCGTTGCGGAGCGCCAGACGCTTGTCAAATGGGCGGAAGGCAAGGGCGACGAGGGGCTGGCGACATATCGCTCCCAAAAGAATATGGTCAGCATTGATGGCAGGCCAACCGGTTTAAAACCTCAACTCAATCAGGAAGATGAAGTCCAATGAAAGTCTATTACGACCGTGACGCCGATCTCGGCCTCATAAAGAACAAGAAGATCGCCGTTCTCGGCTATGGCAGCCAGGGACATGCGCATGCGCAGAATTTGCGTGATAGCGGTGTTGGCGAAGTGGCGATTGCGCTGCGCGCGGGCTCCGGCAGCGCCAAAAAGGCGGAAGGCGCGGGCTTCAAGGTCATGACCAACGCCGAGGCGGCGGCCTGGGCCGACATTCTGATGATCCTCGCTCCCGATGAAAATCAGGCCGACATCTATGCGGCTGATATTCACGCCAATCTGAAGCCCGGCGCCGCGCTTGCCTTTGCCCACGGCCTCAATGTGCATTTCGGCCTGATCGAGCCGCGCCCCGACGTCGATGTCATCATGATCGCACCCAAGGGCCCCGGTCACACGGTGCGCAGCGAATATCAGCGCGGCGGCGGCGTACCCTGTCTGATCGCCATCCATCAGGACGCGACCGGCAACGCGCATGACGTCGCGCTCGCCTATGCCAGCGGCGTGGGCGGCGGCCGTTCGGGCGTCATCGAGACGAACTTCAAGGAAGAGTGCGAAACCGACCTGTTCGGTGAGCAGGCCGTGCTGTGCGGCGGTATCTCCCACCTGATCATGGCCGGCTTCGAAACGCTGGTCGAGGCGGGCTACGCGCCGGAGATGGCCTATTTTGAATGCCTCCACGAAACGAAGCTGATCGTTGACCTGATGTATGAAGGCGGGATCGCCAACATGCGCTATTCAATCAGCAATACCGCCGAATATGGCGATTATCACACTGGCCCGCGCGTCATCACCGACGAGACCAAGGCAGAGATGAAGCGCGTTCTGAAGGACATTCAGGAAGGCAAGTTCGTGCAGCGGTTCATGACCGACATCAAGATGGGCTATCCCGAGATGAAGGCGAAGCGCAAGCTGCAGGGCCAGCATCCGATCGAGAAGACCGGTGCGGAACTGCGCGCGATGATGCCCTGGATCGGCGCGAACAAGCTGGTGGACAAGGAAAAGAACTGATCCGCCGCATAGTGCTGGACAAGAAAAAGGCGGCGCCCATAGTGGCGGCGCCTTTTTTCGTGGGGAGAAATTTCATGCGTGCCGTTGGAACCTTTGCTCTCGCTCTTGCCGCTGCATCGGCCGGTGTCGCCATCCATGCACAACAGATGCCGACCGAGGCGCCCGGAAAGCACGACACGAAACTGATATCGGGCGGCACCTACGAGGTCGATCCCGGCCACACGCAGGTATTGTTCGCGTTCGACCATATGGGCTTCACAAAGAATATGGGGATCATTGCCGAACCAGCTTCGGGGTGCCTGACGCTCGACCCCGAAGCGCCTGAAAAGGCGAAGGTCGCGGTGACATTTCCGGTGAAGAATATCCGCACGGGCGTTCCCGGTCTCGACGAACATTTGATGAATGGCGACTTTTTCGACGCAGAGAATTTCCCAACCGCGACCTTTACCTCGACTTCGGTGAAGGTGGATGGGACCGAGGCTGAGATTACCGGCAATCTGACGATCAAGGGCAAAACCAAAGAGGTTACGTTGGATGCGGATTTCGTCGGCGCGGGCACCTTCGCTATGGGCGGAAAGGCGTCAGAAACCGTAGGCTTCAACGCGCAGGCGATCATCAAGCGCAGCGATTTCGATCTTGGCTATGGCATTCCGTTGGTCGCTGACACGATTGAGCTGAAAATCACCGCCGGCTTTGAAAAGCCGGTTCCGGCGAAATAGGGCTTTTACCGCACCGCGCGCAATAGATCAGGGGAAGACGACGGTTCGGTTGCCGTTGAGGAATACGCGTCTTTCCAAATGCATCTCGACCGCGTTTGACAGCACCGCGGTTTCGATCTCCCGGCCCTTGGCAACAAGCTGGTCGGGCAGCATTGTGTGGCTGACCTTGGTGACGCCCTGATCGATGATCGGGCCTTCATCGAGGTCGGCGGTTACATAATGGGCGGTCGCGCCGATCATCTTGACCCCCCGTTCGTAAGCGCGGTGATAGGGCTTCGCGCCTTTGAAGCTGGGCAGCAGGGAATGGTGGATATTTATGATGCGGCCTGAATAGCGCGTGCAGAATTCGTCCGACAAAACCTGCATATAGCGGGCGAGGATGATCAGCTCGATCCCGTTGCCCTCAATCAGGTCGACAAGGCGTTGTTCCGCCTCGACCTTTGTATCGGGCGTGACGGGAATATGATGGAACGGGATGTCTGCCGCCTCGACGAAACGCTCAAACATGGTGTGGTTGGACACAACCATGCGCAGGTCTATGGAAGGCAGCGCCGCCGTATTGGACCGGAACACCAGGTCGTTGAGGCAGTGGCCGAACTTGGAAACCATAATCAGCGTGCGCATCGGCTTGTTCTGCGGCGCCAGCTGCCATTGCATTGCATGCTTTTCGGCGATGGGAGCGAATGCGTCCTGCAGCAGGGCTTCATCCGCTCCGCCTTCGGACACAAAGGCGACGCGCATGAAAAACATGTTGTTCATGCGGTCCTCAAACTGACCGCTTTCGACGATATTGCACTGGTGTTCGGCGAGAAATGCAGAGACGTCGGCGACGATGCCGATTTCATCCGGGCAGCTGATGGTAAGAAGTAATATAGTGTCGTCAGCTTTCATCTGTGCCGGTCTTTCTGGTTCCCCAGTGGAGCCTTGTGGAATGGGCACTGGTTTTGTCAATCGCGGGTGATGGCGGAATGGCTTTACCACTTCAAGGGAATATCTCGGGCGGCAGGCAATCAGATTTTGCGTAAAGGCGAAGAGAAAAAAAGCTGGACTAAATTAACCTTGTGCCGTTAAAGGCAGTCGCGATGACACGGAACGCATCTCTGCTGCTTCTACGACTTACACGCCCTTAGGCGTGTCTTTCGCGCTGGCTGATCGCCGCGCACACAGCCTAAGGGCAGATAAACTCTCGACAGTCGTAAAATCAGGCGTACAAGCCGCCCGAAGCTCAGGAATTTTGTATGAACATGCTCGCAGACCCTTCCGTTAAATATCGGCCTTTCCCGCAGGTCGACCTGCCTGATCGCCGATGGCCGTCCGCCACGATCACCAAGCCGCCGATCTGGCTGTCGACCGATATGCGCGACGGCAACCAGTCGCTGATCGATCCGATGAATGCGGAGAAGAAGAAGCGCTTTTTCGAGCTGCTCTGCAAGGTGGGCGTGAAGGAGATCGAGGTCGGTTTCCCGAGCGCGGGCGCGACCGAGTTCGATTTCATCTCCGGCCTCGTAAAAACCGGCGCTATTCCTGACGATGTCTGGCCGCAGGTGCTGACGCAGGCGCGCGCGGACCTGATCGGTACAACTTTCGAGAGCCTGCGCGGCGCGAAGCAGGCCATCGTGCATGTCTACAACGCTGTCTCGCCCGCATGGCGGCGCATCGTATTCGGCATGGAGCGCAGCGAAGTGCGCGAAATCGCGATCACCGCCGCCAAGTTGCTGCGGGATCATGCCGCGGCGCAGCCGGATACCGACTGGCGCTTTGAATATTCGCCCGAGACATTCTCGACGGCGGAGCTGGATTTCAGCCTCGAATGCTGTGAGGCGGTGATGGATATTCTCCAGCCCACACCGGACAAGCCGCTGATCCTCAATCTGCCCGCGACGGTCGAAGCCGCGACACCCAACATCTATGCCGACCAGATCGAATGGATGTGCCGCAATATCTCGCGGCGCGACAGCGTACTCATCTCGCTGCACCCGCATAATGACCGCGGCACGGGCGTCGCCGCTGCCGAGCTGGGCATGATGGCGGGCGCCGATCGCGTCGAAGGCTGCCTGTTTGGCAATGGCGAGCGTACCGGCAATTGTGACATCGTGACCGTGGCGCTCAACATGTATACGCAGGGCATGAACCCTGGTCTCGATTTCTCGGACATCGACGAGGTCATCCAGACGGTCGAATATTGCAATCAGCTTCCGGTGCACCCGCGCCACCCTTATGCGGGCGAACTGGTGTTCACCGCCTTTTCGGGCAGCCATCAGGACGCGATCAAGAAGGGTTTTGCCGCGCAGGAAGCGCGCAATGACCAGCTGTGGGATGTTCCCTATCTGCCGATCGACCCCGCTGACCTTGGCCGCAATTATGAGGCGGTGATCCGCGTCAATTCGCAGTCCGGCAAGGGTGGTGTCGCCTGGGTGCTGCAACAGGACAAGGGCCTGAAACTGCCCAAGCGCATGCAGGCGGACTTCAGTCGCGTGGTCCAGAATGTCGCGGACAATACCAGCCGCGAACTCAATGCAGGCGATATCTGGGACGCATTCCAGCAGCATTACCGTCTGGCCGACGGCCAGCCCGTGCGCCTGATTGACTATAACGAAACGGGTGCCGCCGGTGACCGGATCTTTGTCGGCAAGATCAGCCATGAGGGTGCGGAACGCAGCATCTCCGGGCGCGGCAACGGCCTTATCTCATCGATCCTTGCTGCGCTGCGCGACGAGATGAGCGTCGATCTCGACGTCGTCGATTATAGTGAACATGCGATGGGTGAGGGGACGGACGTGAACGCCGCCGCCTATGTCGAGTGCAAGACGCCCGACGGCCAGACCATCTTTGGCGCAGGCATGGATGCAGACGTTGCCACGGCTTCGGTGCAGGCGGTGCTGTCGGCGGCGAACGCAGTGCTGGCGCAGCGCGCCTGACGCCTCCGAACCGGGATAAACTGGACTAGAGGCAGGCTAGGGGCGGGCCCTGAGTGATCAGGTCGGGGAGCAGTCGGGTCGGGAAATCAGATCTCGACCTGACTGCCCAGTTCCACCACGCGATTGGTGGGCAGGCGGAAGAACTCCATCGCGCTTTCCGCGTTGCGCAGCATCCATGCGAATATCTTCTCGCGCCAGACGGCCATGCCCGGGCGTGACGAAGGCAGCAACGTCTGGCGGGCGAGGAAGAAGCTCGTCTCCATCATCTTGAAATCCTGTCCGCATTCATGAATGCGTTTGAGCGCTGCGGGCACGTCGGGTTCCTGCATGAAGCCATAGTGCAGCACCAGCCGGAAGAAGCCGCGACCCAGATCTTCAAGCTGGCACCGCCCCTGATCGGGCACGATAGGTTCGTCGGCAATCTTGACCGTGAGCAGGATGACCCGCTCATGCAGAACCTTGTTGTGCTTGAGGTTATGCAGCAGCGCATGCGGCACCCCGTCTGCGCTCGACGTCATGAACACTGCCGTACCCGACACGCGCACTGCGCTGTTGGCCGCGCTTGCGACGAAGATGGGTATCGGCATTGCGGCCTCGCGCATCCGCTCGATCATCAATTTGCGGCCGCGCGACCATGTCGTCAGCAGGGTGAAGATGACGAAGCCGATGAACAGCGGGAACCAGCCGCCGTCCGGAATCTTGGTAAGGTTGGCGGCGAAATAGGCACCATCGACGATATAGAAGACGCTGAGCAACGCGACCGCGCCGGACCAATGCCATTTCCACAGGCGGAACAGGACGACCGTCAGCAGCACATTGTCGATGAACATCGCACCGGTCACGGCGATGCCATAGGCCGCCGTCAGGTTCGACGATGTCTGGAAGGTCAACACAAGCAGGATGACCATCGTCATCAGGCCCCAGTTGACCAGTGGGATATAAATCTGCCCCACGGTCGATGCGCTGGTGTGCGCAATCCGCAGGCGCGGCATGAAGCCCAGCTGGATCGCCTGTTGCGTTACGGAGAATGCGCCCGAAATCACCGCCTGCGACGCGATGATCGCCGCCAGTGTCGCCAGACCGACCAGTGGAAGCTGGAGGTAATTGGGCGCCAGATTGTAGAACGGGCTATCGAGCGCAGCGTAGCCTTCCCGCACCAGCAACGCGCCCTGTCCCATATAGTTGAGCATCAGCGCAGGCAGCACGAAGGCGAGCCATGACACGCGGATCGGATTCCGGCCGAAATGGCCCATATCCGCGTAAAGCGCCTCGGCCCCTGTTACGGCGAGCACCACAGCGCCCAGCGCCAGAAAAGCGGGCATCGGGTCGGTGACAAAGAACATCACCGCCCAATAGGGGTTGAGCGCGACCAAAATGTCGGGCGATTGCACGATGCTGATCACGCCCAGCGTCGATATCACAAGGAAATAGACCAGCATGATCGGCCCGAACAATGCCGCGACCCTGTTGGTACCGCCGCGTTGCAGGCTGAACAGCCCGACCAGAATTACCACCGCTGCCGGAAGGATCAGGCCGCTGAGCTTGGGATTGTAAACTGCCAGACCTTCGACCGCCGAGAGAACGGAAACCGCAGGCGTAATCATCGAATCGCCATAGAAGAGCGCGGTCGCAAATACGCCCAGCAGCACAATGCCCGATGTCCAGCGCCTGCTTGAACTCTGGCTGTTGATCAGCGCGAGCAGCGCGAGGCTGCCGCCTTCGCCCTTGTTATCCGCGCGCATGATGATGGTGACATATTTCAGCGTCACCACCAGCATCATCGACCAGAACATCAGGCTGATGACGCCCAAGATATGATCGGCGTCGAGAGCGAGTTTATGGTGTCCCGCGAATGTTTCGCGAAACGCATAGAGCGGGCTGGTGCCGATATCGCCGAATACGATGCCGATGGCGCCGACGGCCAGCTTTACAATGCCGGCATCACGGACGTGGGAGGGGTGATGCGCTGTCAGGACGGGAGAGGTCGATGACCCGTCGCCCGCCGCTCTGCTAGTGTCATCAGCCATGGGCAAATGCCTTTGCTCGATTTCGCGCTTGTGATTGGGCGACCAGTCGCGGCGAGGTAGCACAGGCCATAATGCGGTGCAACATGAGGGTGGAACAGGTCATCGCGCGAACGAGGACTGTCCCGCAAGGATACGGTCTATCAGGGCGAGATTACGCGCCAGTTGGGCGTGAAGCGGCGCATCCTCTGGTAGCTGGTCGTAGAGCGCTTGCCAGACGGTGCGGGCACCTTGATACTGGCCGGATTGTGCAAGCGCGAGGCCGTAGAAATACGGCGCCGCACCCGATTTGGGCGCGAGCTGCATCGCCTTCTTGTAGCTATATTCGGCAGCCGGGGAGAGCAACCCGTTGCCATAAGCGACAAGCGCATTGCCCATGCCGACCCACAGCGCGGCATCATCAGGGCGGGAGCGTAAGCCGGAGAGCAGCACATTGGCTGCTTCGCGCGTTTTTCCTTGCCGTGCGAAACCGTCGGAGAGGGTGAGCCATGACCCGGCCTCGCCATATTCGTCGCCGAAGCTGCGCCGCATCTTCGCCAGATCCTCATCGAAGCGCGATGCCAGTTTCGCCGGGTCGCGGGGGGTGCCGCGCAGCCCCGGACTGCCCTGCCATGCATAGCCCGCTACGCCGATGAGCAGAGCCGCGCCCGTCAACTCCCATAATTTGCGCGGCAGCCTGCCAAGAAGGAGGAGGCCGAGTGCGGTGATCGAAGCCAACACGAAAACGATGCCCCAGCCCATTATCCGGTTTTCCTTTTGCGGCGGATACGGGCCGAGACGAGCAGGCCGCCGCCCAACAACAGCAATAGCGGCACACCCCAAAGCGGCCACAGGACCGGATCGGACGTCGGTTCATAGCTGATCCAGTCGCCATAACGCTCAATCAGCCACGCGCGAATTTCTTCAGGCTCCTCGCCCGCCGCAATCCTTTCGCGAATCTGGGACCGCAGGTCGCCTGCCATGCTGGCATTGCTGTCGGCGATGGACTGGCTCTGGCAGGTCAGGCAGCGGATGGTCAGCATGAAATCGCTCGCCTTCTTCTCCAGCGCGGGGTCGTCGAGCTGCCGGTTGGCATAGGGCGCGGGAGGCAACGCGGTCTGTGCGGCCAGCGGCGCTGCGATCAGGCAAAATAGGAGGAAAAGCAGCGCTCTCATCGCGCGTCCTTCCACATTGCAATCAGCTTTGGCACATCGTCGGCGCGAATTTCGCCGATGTGCTGGTGCACGATTCGCCCTTTGCCGTCGATGATGAATGTTTCCGGCACACCGGAGCTTCCCAGCGCGATCTGCACTTCGGACCGGGCATCCAGCCCGATATGGCCATAGGGGTTGCCGTTACGTGTGAGAAACCCGTCGACATCGGCGCGCGCGTCGCGAATGGCGATGCCGTCGATGGGCACGCCAGCCTTGGCGAGCGCCTCCAGCTGCGGCGCTTCGGCGGCGCAGGGCACGCACCAGCTCGCGAAGATGTTGAGCATGCGCGGCGCGCCCTTGCTGAAATCCGTGCTGGCTAGCGGCGGGCGGTCGCTCGCGCCTTGCGGTAGGGTGAATTGCGGCAGGGGCTTGCCCACCAGCTTCGATTCGATCATGCGGTCATCGGGCTGAACCAGCCCGCCGATGAAGAACGCGGCGAGCCCTGCAAACAGAACCAGCGGTAGCCAGAGGAGCCAGCGCGACGTCATGCGAACTCCTCCGCATGGGTGCGCCGCCATTTCATCAGCCAGCCGCGCCGTTCCCGCCCGACCAGCGCCAGCGCGCCGCCCGCGGCGATCATGAAACCGCCCAGCCAGATCAGCGTCACGAACGGCTTCCACCAGATCCGCATCTGCCAGCGTCCATCATCCAGTTCGTCGCCCATCACGACATAGAGCTGCCCGTTCCAGCGGGTGAGGATGGCCGATTCGGTCGTCGCCGTCGGCGGGTCGAAGAAGAAGCGGTTTTGTGGATGGAGCGTCGTCCGCCCGCCATCGCCATGGCGGACCGTCAAGTCGCCCTGCATCGCCGTCCAGTTGTCGCCCGCGATCGGCGCGACCTTATCGAAATGCAGCGTCCACCCGGCTGCCTGCGCAGTGTCGCCGGGCTGCATGGCGACAAGCTTTTCCGTGGTGAAGGCGCTGTCTGCTGCCATCCCGGCTATGCTGACCGCACAGCCCAGATGCGCGAGCACCATGCCATATACGAACAGTGGCGTCCGGCGCAGATTGCGTTTGGTGAGTGGAATGAGGCTGCCGATGGCGACGCCGCCCGCGACAACCAGGCCTAGGAAGGGGAGAATGCCGATCCGGCCCCAACCGACGACCGCCAGGGTCGCGACAATGGCCAGCATGACGAGGGCGGGCCAGAGCATGCGCCCCGCGACCGCGCCCACCTTGTCCCGGCGCCAGCGCATGATGGGCCCTGCGACCATCGCCAGCATCAGGATGAGGGCCAGCGGCCCCGCGATCCGGTTGAAATAGGGCGGCCCGACCGACACCTTGTGGCCGAACGCCTCGGTCATCAGCGGGTAGAGTGTGCCCAGAAGGACGATGCCGAGGATGACCGTCAGCAGCAGATTGTTGACGACGAGAAGCGTCTCGCGGCTCATCAGCTCAAACTGTTTGCCTTCGCGCACGGTCCCCACGCGCAAGCCGAACAATGCGAGCGCACCGCCTATGTAGATCAGGAGCAGCACCAGAATGAAGCTGCCGCGTTCAGGGTCGACGGCGAACGCATGCACGCTGGTCAATATACCCGAACGGACGAGGAATGTGCCGACCATCGACATCGAAAAGGCGATGACGGCCAGCATCACCGTCCATGCGCGCAGCGCGTCGCGGGTCGCCAGCACAGTGACGGAATGGAGGAGGGCGGTCGCCGCCAGCCACGGCATCAGCGAGGCATTCTCGACCGGATCCCAGAACCACCAGCCGCCCCAGCCCAACTCATAATAGGCCCAATAGCTGCCCGCGACGATGCCGATGGTCAGCAATACCCATGCACCCAGCACCCATGGCCGCATCGCGCGGGCGAAGGCGGCATCAACAGTGCGGGTCAGCAGAGCGCCGACGGCGAAGGAAAAGGCGACCGACAGGCCGACATAGCCCAAATATAATGTGGGCGGATGGAAGGCGAGGCCGGGGTCCTGCAACAGCGGGTTGAGCCCCTGTCCATCGGGCGCGGCGGGGTTGAGCCGTGCGAACGGATTGGATGAAAACAGCAGAAACGCGTAAAACCCCAGACTGATCGCGGCCTGCGCGCCCAGTGTCGCCATATGCGTGTTACGCTTGAGCGTGCGTTCGAGCAGGGCGACGCCCGCGCCCGCGACGCCCATCACCGTCACCCACAGCAACATAGACCCTTCGTGATTGCCCCAGGTGCCCGCGAATTTGTAGAGCCACGGCTTGGCGCTGTGACTGTTCGTGGCGACAAGCAGCACCGACATGTCGGACCGCAGGAACAACAGGATCAGGCATATAAACGCAACCGCGCACAGCGCCGCCTGCGCCACCGCCACGGGCCGCACGCCCAGCAACAGGTCGTCGCGCTGTTGGGCCAGGCCGAGCCCCGCGAGCAGCAGTTGCAACGCCGCAAAAGCCGCCGCCAGCCACAGCGCCCCGAGACCCAGCTCCGCAATCACGGCTTGTCGGTTTCCGTCAATTCGTGCGTAGCGGCATTGTAGTTCATGCCTTCCAGCTCCCGTGGCATATAACGTTCGTCATGCTTGGCGAGCAGTTCGGACGCGACGAAGGTTCCATCCTTATCGAATGCGCCTTCCGCAACGACGCCAGAGCCCTCGCGAAACAGATCCGGCGCTATGCCCTTGAACACAGCGGGCACGGTCGCCTTGCCGTCGGTCACATCGAAGTGAATGGTCACGCCGTCCGATGCTTTCTGCAGGCTGCCGGCAACGACCATGCCGCCCAGCCGGATCGCCTTGCCCGGCTCGACGCCCTTAGTTTTTACGTCATCGGGCGCATAGAAATAGGCGGCCTCGTCCTTTAGCGCCGACGCTGCGAGCAGCCCAGCGGCGATCACGGCGACAAGGGCAATGATGGCGAGCGTCAGCCTTTGATGCTTGGATTTCATGGCCATGACCTTACCGGTCCCGCCTCAGGGCGTCCGCGCGCGTCTCCGCGCTGCGCATCGCGCGCCAGCTCGCCCAGCTCATCGCTCCAGCCCCGGCGAGCGTGATCGCATAGGCGGCAATGATGAACGGCCAGTGATTCATTGTACGCCGCCCTCTCTCGCCATGCGGGCCATCCGCGCCTCCACCTTGTTTTCGGCCAGGATCGTGCGCATCCGCATCAGGACGATCGCTCCGAACCACAATGAGAAGCCGAGGACCGTGAGACCCAGCGGCCACAGGATCGCCATGTCGATCGTCGATCCGCGCATGGTGATGCTCGGCCCCTGATGCAGGCTGTTCCACCATACGACGCTACGGTTGATGATGGGCAGGTTGATCGCGCCGACCAGCGCAAAGATTGCGGTCACGCGGCTGACGCCGCCATTGTCGCCCATGCCGCCGGCCTGATCGGCGCTGGCGCGCGACAGGGCGATATAGCCGAAATACAGAAACAGTAGGACCAGCATCGACGTCATGCGCCCGTCCCATTCCCACCATGTACCCCATGTCGGGCGGCCCCAGATCGACCCGGTGGCGAGGCAGATCGCGGTGAACAGCGCGCCCGGTACGGCTATCGCACGGCCTGCAACGCCAGCCAGTGGATGCCGCCACACCATTTGCACCAACGCCGCCACGGCCAGTGCCGTCCATCCGCCCATGCCGAGCCAGGCAGCGGGAACATGGATGTAGAGGATGCGGACCGATTCGCCTTGCAGATAGTCCGCCGGCGTCACGAGCAGGCCGCACAGGCACCCGGCGACAATCAACGCCACGCCGCCCCAGAACAGCCAGGGCGTCAACGGCCGCGCTAGTCCGAGGAAGCGCGCAGGGTTGGCAAACGCATGCATCGGCGCTTCTTTAGCCGCGAGTTTGCGCACTGGCTAGCCAGAGTTCTGGCTCTATTGGCGTGTGGCGCTGCAGCTGCCCATAAATGTGACACGTCTGAAACAATCAGGGGGCGACAAAGCCGGATAAACGCCCTATATGCGCGCCATAGGTCGCCCATATTTGCCCTGACCGGCATTAATCTACAGTGCAGGACCCGATAGGATCATGCTCACCACGCATCCGTTTGATGATGACAAGCTGCGCGAGGAGTGCGGCGTTTTCGGCGTTTCCGGCGCTTTCACAGCTTCGGCCATGGTCGCTCTCGGCCTCCATGCTCTGCAACATCGGGGGCAGGAGGCCGCCGGTATCACGAGCTGGGATGGGCAGGACTTTCATACCATGCGCGCGATGGGACATGTCGCAGGCAATTTCGACAATGACGAGGCGATTCGCGCGTTGCCCGGCAATGCTGCCTGCGGTCATGTGCGCTATTCGACGACGGGCGAGACATCGCTTCGCAATGTGCAGCCGCTTTATGCCGAGCTGTCCTCGGGCGGCTTCGCGGTTGCGCATAACGGCAATATCTCCAATGCAATGAAGTTGCGGCGCGAACTGGTGCGGCGCGGTTCGATTTTCCAGTCGACCAGCGATACAGAGGTCATCATCCACCTTGTCGCGACGTCCAATTACCGGACATTGCTGGACAGGTTTATCGATGCGCTCAAACAGATTGAGGGTGCCTATTCGCTTATCTGCATGACGCCCGAAGGCATGATCGCTTGTCGCGACCCTCTGGGCATTCGTCCGCTGGTGATGGGGCGCCTTGGCGATGCGGTCATCTTCGCGTCTGAAACGGTTGCGTTCGACGTGGTCGGTGCCGACTATGTCCGCTCGGTCGAGCCCGGCGAGATGATCGTCGTTCCCAATGGCGCGACGGCGGATGAAATTCGCAGCCTTCGCCCCTTTGGCGAGATGAGCCCGCGTCCGTGCATTTTCGAGCATGTCTATTTCTCGCGCCCCGATTCGATTGTCGATGGCAACAGCGTCTATTCCGTGCGCAAGGAAATCGGCGCGCAACTGGCGACGGAAAATCCGGTCGATGCCGATTATGTAATTCCCGTCCCCGACAGCGGCGTGCCCGCGGCCATCGGCTATGCGCAGCAATCAGGCATCCCGTTTGAGCTGGGCATCATCCGGTCCCACTATATTGGCCGGACCTTCATTCAGCCCGGTGACAAGGTCCGCCACCTTGGTGTGAAGCTGAAGCATAATGCCAACCGTGCGCTGATCGATGGCAAACGCATCGTGTTGATCGACGACAGCATCGTGCGCGGCACCACCAGCCTGAAGATCGTGCAGATGATGCGCGAAGCCGGCGCGAAGGAGGTGCATATGCGCATCGCCAGCCCGCCGACGCGGCATAGCTGTTTCTATGGTGTCGATACGCCTGAACGCACCAAGCTGCTGGCGCACAAGCTCGACATCGGCGGCATGCAGGAATTCATCCATGCCGACAGCCTTGCCTTCCTGTCGATCGACGGCCTGTACAAGGCGCTGGGCGAGGCGAAGCGTGCGGACATCCGCCCGCAATATTGCGACGCCTGCTTCACCGGCGACTATCCCACATCGCTCACCGATCAGGATGAGGCCGAAGTGCGCGATCAGCTCGAACTTCTCTCCGAACGCGTCGTTTGAAGATGCTCTGATCTCCGTTCGTGTCGAGCGCAGTCGAGACACGATTTTCCCGGCCCGGTTCTCGACTTCGCTCGAACCGAACGGACGCAAGGACACATATTCCATGACCAACCACTCCCTTTCCGGCAAGCTGGCGCTCGTGACCGGAGCGAGCCGCGGCATTGGCGCGGAAACCGCACTGGCGCTTGCGCTCGCCGGGGCCCATGTGATCCTTGTTGCGCGCACATCGGGTGCTCTTGAAGAGATCGAGCAGAAAATCCATGAGGCGGGTGGATCGGCGACCATCGCGCCGCTCGACCTCACCGACGGCGAAAGCATCGGGCGTCTCGCCAATGCCATCGCAGGGCGCTGGAAAGCACTCGATATTCTGGTGCTCAATGCCGCCATGCTGGGGACACTGGCCGCCGTGCCTGCCATCGACACCAAGGAATTCGCAAAGCTCCTGACCCTCAATGTCAGCGCCAATCAGGCGTTGATCGCCGCGTTCGACCCGCTGTTTCGGGCAAGCGAAGATGCGCGGATACTCGCGGTTACCAGCAGTGTGGGCGCAACACCGCGCCCCTATTGGGGTGCCTATGGAGCGAGCAAGGCAGCGCTGGAAACGCTGGTGCTTTCCTATGGCGAGGAAGTAAAAAACATCTCCGCCATCCGTACGCATATCGTCGATCCGGGCGCGACCCGCACCGCCATGCGCGCCAAGGCGTTCCCCGGTGAAGACGCCGCGACGCTGAAGGGGCCGGAGGTTGTCGGGCGGGCGATTCTCGATCTGATCACCACGGACGCCCCCAATGGTCACCGCATCCGGGTGGAAGCCTAAGGTCTTGACCCTAGGGCCAGGGCTTAGCGTTTTACCAGCGTAACCTGCGCGACGTCGATACCGCCTCCAGCAAAACCGCCTTCGCAGTACATCAGATAATAGCGCCACAGCTTCACAAACCGGGCATCGAAGGCGGGCGGCATCCGTCCTTCTTCAACAGCGGCATCGAACCGGTGCCGCCACAACCGCAGGGTGGTCGCATAATGTTGGCCAAAGCTGTGCTTGTCCTGCCACTCCAGCCCCTGTTCCTCCGCCAGTGCGCGGAAGCGGCTTTCTGACATCAGCATCCCGCCCGGGAAAATATAGGTCTGAATGAAATCGGCGCTGGCGGCATATCGTTCGAAGATGCGGTCGTCGATGCTGATATATTGCACGACCGCGCGGCCGCCCGGCTTCAGCAGGCGATGGATGGCCGCAAGATAATCTGGCCAATATTCTTGGCCGACGGCCTCCACCATTTCGATGCTGGCGATGGCGTCATATTGCCCCCGGGCATCGCGATAGTCGGTCAGGTGGACTGCGGCCCGGTCGGCAGGCAAGCGCGCTTTCGCCCAGGCTGCCTGCTCGCGCGAAAGGGTCAGCCCGTCATAACCGATGCTGGCCCGGTCCAGCGCCTGTTCGGCCAGCGCCCCCCAGCCGCAGCCGATTTCCAGCAGTCGGTCGCCATTTTTCAGATGCAGCCGGTCGAGCGCCGCATCGATCTTGGCGACCTGCGCTGCTTCCAGCCCTTCTTTTGGCCTTCCAGGGTCGGCGAAAAGGGCGCTCGAATAATTCATCCCCTTGTCGAGCCAAAGCGCATAGAAATCATTGCCCAGATCATAGTGGAACGCGACATTGTCTTTCGCGCGCCGTCTGTCGTTCGCGCGCAGGGCGTGCATCCTGCGCGCGATCCAGCGCAGCGGTCCGCGAGAACGGGCGACCTTGCCGAGGCTGGGCGCGTTCATCATGAACAGGGCGAACAGCGGCACCGGGTCGGGGCTATCCCATTCCCCGGCTTCCCACCCGCGGAACCAGCCGACCGAGCCATTGACCATCAGGCGCAGCAACGCCCGCCAGTATCGCAGCCGGACTTCGCACGCTGGACCGTCGGCTCTCGCGCCCAGCACCCGGAACGACCCATCGGGCAGCCATGCTTCCAGCCGCCCGTGCTCCAGACCGGCATCGATGCGATCCAGTACCCTGTGGCCGAAGCGCGCCATAATCCGTTCGGTCAGCGGCAAGCCTGCCTGGGGAAGCATTTTATCGGCTTTGACAAGATGTTGCCCGCGTTGAGGGTCTATCGCATTCATGAGTCGCGACTGTGCCTCAGCCGCGGCTGAAGGGCAATCCATGCATGTGGGGGGTCAGCCAGTTGTTTCCAGCGCGGCGCTTTCATCGTCGAACATTTCGGTGCCGACCATCCGTTGCAATGCTGCGGGATACCGGCTTCCGGCGACTGCTCCATGCGCGAAGAGGACGCTGACTGCATCCAGAGCATCTTGCGGGATGGTGAGCTGGGCAGCGGTGAGGTCGTCTTTCAGGTGCGTTTCGTTCACGGTGCCGGGCAGAGCGATGACATGGGGCACTTGCGCCAGAGTCCAGCCGATCGCGAGCTGTGCGCCGGTGATGTCCAAACTATCCGCGATTTCCTGAAAGGAGGCGAGCAGCTTCAGGTTCGCAGAAAGATTGGGTTCGACGAAACGCGGGAAGACTGATCTCAAATCCCCCTGGCGATAATTGGCGTCGGTAACGGTGCCGCCGAAAAACCCGCGTCCCACGGGCGAAAATGCCACAAAGGCGATGCCCAGTTCGCGGCAGGCGTCCAGCACTGCGATTTCCGGGTTGCGGACCCAGGGCGAATATTCCGTCTGCAATGCTGCCACTGGATGGACCGCATGCGCGCGGCGCACTGTTTCGGCACTCATTTCCGAGAGCCCGATGGCGCCGATCTTCCCCGCTTCCTTCGCGCGGACCAAAGCACCCATCGACTCCTCGATCGGCACCTGCGGGTCGGGGCGATGCATATAATAGAGGTCGATATGATCGGTGCCCAGCCGTTTGAGCGATTCCTCGACCGCCGCCGTGATCGCCTCGGGTCGCGCATCGATAATGCGTTCGCCATCGCGAATGGCGAGCACACATTTGCTGGCAAGCGTGAACTCGCTGCGGCGGTGCATCACCGCACGACTCAGGCGTTGCTCATTGTGTCCGGCACCGTAAATCGTCGCGGTGTCCAGCATCGTGCAGCCCAGATCAAGGGCGCGGTTGAGTAAGCTGGCTCCGTCTTCCTCGCTCAGATGGTCGCCATAGGCATGGTCGAGATTCATGCAGCCCAGCGATACGGCCGATACGGAATAGGGGCCAAGGGTGCGGTGGGGGAGTGTGGACATCGTCTACCTTCTTCTGGGAGTGCGCGCGCGTTTTATGACCGGATGTGGGCATAGGCTGCAAGTGCCCGCTCGCGCCCGGCGCGGTGAGCGATCAGTTTTTCGGGGTATCCCTTTGGGCGGCAGCCATGTTCGCCCGGATCATGAACATAAGTATCGTCGAGGTCGGCCAACTCCGGCACCCACTGGCGGATATAGTCGCCCGCATCGAATTTCTCCGACTGGGTCAGCGGGGCCATGATCCGGGTGAAAAGGTTGGCGTCGACGCCGCTACCCATCACCCACTGCCAGTTGACGGCGTTGCTGCCATAATCGGCATCGACCAGCGTGTCCCAGAACCACTGCTCGCCCACGCGCCAGTCAATCAGCAGATGTTTGACGAGGAAACTCGCGGCGATCATCCGTACGCGATTGTGCATCCAGCCGGTCGCCCAGAGCTGCCGCATGCCGGCATCCACAATGGGATAGCCGGTGCGGCCCTGCTTCCATGCCATCAGGTCGTCGCGCGCCTCACGCAGGTCGCGCCACGGCATGGTATCGAACTGGTCGCGCCCATTCGCCTTGCCATATTCGGGGAAGGCGACAATCACGTTCTGCGCATAGTCGCGCCAGATCAGTTCCTTCAAATAGGTGCTGTGGTCGCCGCTTTCGCGCTCAACGCCATGCCAGATGGCGGCGGGCGAGATCTCCCCGAAATGCAAGTGCGGGGAGAGGCGCGAAGAACCCTCCTGCGATGGCAGGTTGCGCGCCTCGTCATAGCCTGCGGCATGATTGCGGAAGGAGGCGAGGCGCTTTCTTGCGCCTTCCTCGCCCGGTTCCCATTCTTCGGCAAAACCCATCGCCCAATCGGGTTTGGTAGGCAGCAGGTTCCAGTCGTCGAGCGCGTCGCTTTTCGGCCATGACGAGGGCGTATCTATTTTCTGCGGCGTGCGCGTGGGTTCGGGCGGCGGCATATGCTCCATGGTAGAGCGCATGAACGGCGTATAGATCTTGTAGACCCCGCCGCTCCCGGTTTTCAGTGTTCCGGGCGGCACGAGATAATTGCCGTCGTGCAGGCATAGGTCGAGCGTTTTGGCGACATCGCGCTCGGCATTGCGCCACCACGGCTCGTAATGATGAAGGGCATGGACGCGCTTCGCCCCGGTTTCACTGGCGAGGTCTTGCAGCACATCGGCGCTCTTGCCCTGCCGCAGGATCAGCCGCGACCCCTTGTCGCGCAGCGAGGAGTCCAGGCTGGCGAGGCTGTGATGCAGCCACCAGCGGCTCGCCCCGCCCATGGCGCGATGCTTGGGCGTTTCATCATCCAATATGTAAACCGGGATAACCGGCCCTTCGCCCGCCGCCGCCTGTAGTGCGGCCTGATCCGACAGGCGCAGGTCGCGTCGATACCAGAGGATGACCGGATCGCTCATGGCGCGGCTGGCGGCACAATAACGGTGAAGCGGTCGCGCCCCATCTCCCTGAACCGCTGATCGGTCAGAGTGAGGCTGCCGTCCGGCGCGACCGTTGCCAATGGCAAGCGTGACCAGAACAGGAAGGCGCGTGCGTCCGCATCGGTCATGGCCTTCCGCCACAGTTCGGGATTGTCGATGCCGATGCGTTTGCCTTCGGGGGCGTTGGCGGGAACGGCATCGGGCGCAAAAATACTGAACGGGTAATGGCCATATTGGCCGTCCTGCGTGCGCCATAGCAGGTCGCGTCGCCAGAAGGCGAAGGGCTCAGGGTTGGCGACGACCGCAGCAGGGTGCGTGTGCGTATGGCTTTCCACCCAGCGCGACGCGCGCGCCTCGGCTAGTCCGGTGATCGCGCCATTGGCGAAAATATAGGCGCACACGGCGGTGATCGTGACGATGCCGCGCTGCTGCCAGCTTGCACCGCCGCGCTTTTCCGCGCGTCGCGACCAGAGGAAGCCGCCGATCAGCATGGCCCAGAGAAGAATGTCGATGATGAACAGCACATCTCCATAGAACCATTGGTGCGAAAAAGGTTCCAACAGGCGGATGCCATAGCTGTTGAGCCAGTCCATCGCCGGGTGGCTGAGCGTGCCAATGAAAGCGAGGGCGAGCAGCCAGCCCGGTCGCACGGCAGGTCTTCCCTCCGGCCTCGATCCGCGCCGCGTCTGCCAGCGATCATAGAGCAGCAGCAGCGCTGTCAGTATCAGCGGCAGGATCAGGATCGCGAGAGGGCCATGCGTCAGGCCGCGCCGCATCGCCAGCGATTGCGTGCCCAGAAAAGTGCAGGTCGCGTCGATGTCGGGAATGTTCGCGCCGATGATGAGGGCGGGCATGCCAAGGCCGGTTCTCCGTTTGAGTCCTGTCTGGCCCAACACCGCGCCCACCATGCTGTGGGTCAGATTATCCATGTATCGCTTCTGGCCGGTAACTGGCGCTGCGGCAAGTCTCTACAGGGCCATTGTGTCTTCGCGCGTGAAGCCATAGTCGCGCTCGACCTTCGTTATGCGCAGGCGATAGGCATCATACCAGCGGTCGCGGCCTTCGCCTTGCGCGAGCATGTGTCCGGCGTCGCGCTTCCATGCCTTGATCGCATCGATGTCACGCCAGTAGGAGACGGTGATGCCGACGTCCTCCCGCGCGCTGTCTACACCGAGAAAACCGGGCATGGCTGTGGCCAGTTCCATCATGCGCGAAGAGGCTTCGGCATAGCCTTCATCATCCTCGCCCGACCGGCGGGAGGTGAAGATCACAGCGTAATAGGGCGGCTCGGCATCAACCCGATGGCCGCCCTCATGCATCGTTACAGCTCGTGCCCGCTGCCAGCGCTGCCCGCATCGGCGGCTTCGGTCTGCGGCCCGGCGCTGACCGTCCAGGTCTGCCCGGTCGAAAGCAGCTTTTGCAAGTCGGGGGTTTTGCCCGACGCGGCAGTTGCGTTCTGTTCGACAACAGAAGTTTCGAAGCTGGGCTTGGGGTCGTCATAGAGGACGCCCAGGGCCATCGGGAATTCGCCGAACGGCATTTCGACCAGCATATGCGCGATGGAGCGGTTGGTTACATCGTGAACGATGACGCCAGCGGCCTGCCAGTCGCCATCGGCTACGTCGACAACCTTCAGGCAGAGATTGTCGCGGTCGAGCGTGATGCCCTTCACGCCGCCGGTCTTTTCCGAACCGAACAGCATCGGTTCCCCGTTCTTCAGCCACAGCTGACGATCCTCCGCGCCCTTGGGAGCGGCGAAATCGTGGAATACGTCTTTGTTGTAGACGATGCAGTTCTGGAAGATTTCGACGAACGCCGCGCCCTTGTGCGCATGGGCGGCCTTCAGCACTTCGGGCAGGTGCTTCGATACGTCGAAGCCGCGCCCAACGAAGCGCGCGCCCGATCCCAGCGCGAAGGCGGCCGGGCGGGCAGGGCGGTCGACCGAGCCATAGGGAGTGGAGGGGCTGCGCGTGCCCTCGCGGCTGGTCGGCGAATATTGCCCCTTGGTCAGGCCATAGATCTCATTGTTGAACAGCAGGATCTGGCAATCGAGGTTACGGCGCAGGATGTGCATCGTGTGATTGCCGCCAATCGACAGGCCGTCGCCGTCGCCGGTGACGAGCCAGATGTCGAGTTCCGGATTGGCGAGCTTTACGCCAGTCGCGAACGCGGGCGCGCGGCCATGGATCGTGTGGAAGCCATAGCTTTCGACATAATAGGGAAAGCGCGACGAGCAACCGATGCCGGAAATGAACACGGTATTTTCCGGGCGCGCGCCGATTTCCGGCAGCGTGCGCTGCACCGCCTTCAGGATCGCATAGTCGCCGCAACCGGGGCACCAGCGCACTTCCTGATCGGTTTCCCAATCCTTTGGCGTCATCTTCTGCGGAGGAGTCATGTCATTCATGGGAGTTTCCTTGTGCTCAACTTTCGCAACAGCTCAGTTGAGTATATCCTCAATACCGGCCTCGATTTCGGCGATGCGGAAGGGCTGGCCCGATACCTTATTGAGCGGCTGGGCATCGACCAGATACTGATCGCGCAGCACGGTCTTGAGCTGACCCGTGTTCATTTCCGGCACCAAGATCTTGTCATAGCCCTTGAGCAGCTCGCCCAGGTTTTTCGGCATCGGCCAGATGTGGCGGATGTGAATATGGCTGACGTCCAGCCCCTTGTTGCGCGCACGGCGCACCGCCTGATGGATCGGGCCGAAGGTCGAACCCCAGCCGACGACGGCGAGCTTGCCGCCTTCATTGCCCAGCGACACCTGCTGATCGGGAATGGAATCGGCAACACCCAGCACCTTGTCGCGGCGGATATTGGTCATCGCCTGGTGGTTGGCGGGCGCATAGTCGATATGGCCAGTGTTGAGCTGCTTTTCGATGCCGCCGATGCGGTGCATCAGCTCGGGCGTGCCGGGCTTGATCCACGGCCGCGCCAGCCGCTCGTCACGGGCATAGGGTTGCAGGCCGCCTTCTTGCGCCTTGTCGAGGAATGTGACCGGGAACGGCTCGAAGCTCTCCACGTCCGGCACCTTCCACGGCTCCGCGGCATTGCCGATATAGCCGTCGGACAACAGCATCACCGGCGTCATATATTGCGTTGCGATCCGCACCGCTTCGATCGCGCAATCGAACGCATCGGCGGGCGAGCAGGCAGCGATAACCGGCAGCGGCGCGTCGCCGTTGCGGCCATAGACCGCCTGATAAAGGTCGGACTGTTCGGTCTTGGTCGGCAGGCCGGTCGAGGGACCGCCGCGCTGCACATTGACGATGACGAGCGGCAGTTCCGTCATGATGGCAAGGCCCATCGCCTCGCCCTTCAGAGCGATGCCGGGGCCAGCCGAGCAGGTGACGCCGAGCGAGCCTGCATAGCTTGCGCCGATGGCCGCCGAAATCGCCGCGATCTCATCCTCTGCCTGAAAGGTTGTGACGCCGAATTCCTTCAGCTTCGACAACGTATGCAGTACCGCGCTTGCCGGCGTGATCGGATAGCCGCCGTAGAACATCTTGAGGTCGGCAAGCTTCGCGCCCGCGACCAGCCCATAAGCGATGGCGTCCGCGCCGGTGATGGTACGATACAGCCCTTCGGGCTGCGGTGCAGGCTCCACATGATATTGATTGAGGCCGAGCCCCGTGCCGCCGATTTCCGCCGTTTCACCATAAGCATGACCGGCGTTCAGCGCGGCGATATTGGCGTCGGCGAGTTCGGGCGCCTTGGCAAATTTCACGCGCAGCCAATCGATGATCGGCTGACGGTCGCGGTCGAACATCCAGAGCGCGAGGCCCAGCGTCCACATGTTCTTGCAGCGCAGTGCCTCCTTGTTGCCGAGGCCGAATTCCTTGACGCTGTCCATCGTCAGCTGGGAGATGTCGAACGCCAGCACCTGCCATTGCGCCAGGCTGTCATCGTCCAGCGGGCTGACCTCATATTTCGCCTTGGCGAGGTTGCGGTCGGAAAACTCGCCCTTGTCGGCGATGATCAGGCCGCCGGGCTTCAGATCCTTGACGTTGGTTTTCAGCGCCGCCGGGTTCATCGCCACCAGAACGTCGGGCGCGTCGCCTGCAGTCGTGATGTCAGACGATCCGAAATTGATCTGGAACGCGGACACGCCGAACAACGTGCCCTGCGGGGCGCGAATCTCTGCAGGAAAATCGGGGAAGGTCGAGAGGTCATTGCCCGCCAGCGCAGTCGACAGCGTGAACTGTCCGCCCGTCAGCTGCATGCCATCGCCGCTGTCTCCGGCGAAACGAACGACTACGGATTCGGGTGCATTTATTTCCCGGATATCCTCAGAAGAAATTTTTTCGGCAACACTCGCCATATTTCACGATCCTATTCAGCCAAAACGGCCCAATTCAGCGTGGCTTCCTACGACTGTAATGCCGCGGCAGCAAAGTAGAAATATATATAGGGGGCGAAAGCACCGATTTCCTGTGCCGGATCGGGTCAGGGATAACTGACCGTTTTGGGGCGGCCCTGCGGCAGCGGGATATGCTCGGCGTCATCGCCGGGGATCAGCGGGAAACGCATCGCCTCCCAATCCTCACGCGCCTGCATAAGCCGGTCTTTTGAGGACGATACGAAATTCCACCAGACATGGCGCGGAGTCGCAAACGCCTCACCGCCGCACAGCATGACATGCGCGCCTGTGGCGCTAGCCAGCGTTGCCACCGCGCCCGGGCGCATCACATAGAGTGTGCGCGGTTCGAGCGGGATGCCATCCAGCTTTGCATCTCCATGCACCGTATACAGCGCGCGTTCGTCGGCGCGCGAATCGATGGGGATGCTGCCGCCCGGCTGCAGTGCGATGTCGGCGTAGATTGTCTCGGCATAAGTGGTGACGGGCGCGGTTTCGCCCCAGAGCGACCCCATGATGACGCGCGCTGCGACGCCGTCGCCCTCGATCATCGGCAGGCGTTCGGCGGCAACATGTTCGAACGCCGGGTCCATTTCCTCCTGAGCGTCCGGCAGGGCGAGCCATGTCTGGATTGCCGAGAGGTTCGATTCGGCAGCGCGGTCCTTGTCTGGCGACCGTTCCGAATGGACGATGCCCTTGCCCGCCGTCATCAGGTTGACCGCGCCGGGCTCGATCACCTGCTCATTGCCGAGCGAGTCGCGATGCATGAATGCGCCGTCCAGCATGTAGGTGACGGTCGACAGCCCGATATGCGGGTGCGGACGCACGTCGATGCCGTGGCCGGGCGCGAACGATGCCGGGCCGGCCTCATCGAAAAAGACAAATGGTCCCACCATCGTCCGCTCTCGCGCGGGGAGTGACCGATACACCTTGAAATCGCCCAGATCGTGAGTGGCGGGGCTGATCGTCTGAGCGATGGAGAAGATGGTCATGACCAGACTCCTGTCTCTGCTGGTGTGCCTATAACACAGCGAAAGAAGAACTGTTGCCTGCATGATGGAATGTGGATAAGTGTTATAGTATAACATAACTATACAAGGAGAGTGCCATGGCTGCTCAAGCAAATGATGCGGGCGGTTCGCCCATCGCGGACCTCAACACCACGCCTTTAATCGACGTTATGCTGGTGCTTTTGATAATGTTCATCATCACCATGCCGCTTGCGACGCATTCGGTGAAAATGGACCTTCCGGGCACCAAGACCAAGGATGTCCGGACGACAGTCAACCCTGTTAAAAATATCGTGGGGGTCTCGGCCAAAGGCGCCATCAGCTGGAATGGCGAAACGGTAGGCATCGCGCAGCTGCGCGAGAGGTTGGCCTATGCGGCCCGAATGACCGTGGAACCGGTGATCCTGTTTCAGCCGGAAAGCGAGGCGCGCTATGAGCTGGTCGACCTGATCCTCGCCGACATCAAACGGTCCGGCGTCAGCAGCATCGGCTTTGTCGGCAATGAGCAATATGGCGCGTTCTGATCTGTGGGGCGGGGTGGGCTTGCCCCGTCCGCTCAGACCGGATGTTCGCCCGGCGCCAGCGCGCGGATGCTCAGCGCGTGGATCTTTTCGGCGAGCAGGTCCCTCAGCGCCGCGTTGACGAGCCGCTGCCGCGCGACGCGATTGATGTCGATGAATGCGGTGGAAACCAGCTCCACCGTGAAATGGCTCTCGCCCGATCCGTCATGCCCGGCATGGCCGCGATGCTTCTCGCTATCGTCGATGACAAGCAGATGCGTCGGGTTGAGCGCCAGCCGCAGGCGGGACTCGATTTCGGTCGCGACAGGACCTTTTGCCGGAGTTTCTTTTGATTGCGTGTCCATAAAACCTATATAGGGCTTTTGCCGTTCACGGGATACTCTGTTCTTGACGTCCGAATCCGAAAACCGCCGCCGCAGCCCTCGGTTCCATGGCAGGGTCGAGGGCGCCACGCAAAGCTGCGCGGTCCCCGGTTGCGAGGAGCCGGGCGAGTTCCGCGCGCCAGCACGGGAGGACGGCGCGTCACCCTCCGATGGCCCGCCCAGCTGGCGCTGGCTGTGCCTCGACCATGTGCGCGAATTCAACGCGGGCTATAATTTCTTCGCAGGGATGAGCGCGGACGAGATCGCGGCGGCGCAGCGCCCCTATGCGGGGTGGGAGCGGGAAACGCGCGCATTTTCTTCCAACGGCGCTTCGCCAGGACCGCGCTGGGCGGATTTCAGCGACCCGATCGATGCGATCGGTGCGGGCTTCAAACAGAAGATGCGGGATCGCCAGATGGAGATGGGTATGCGGGCGGACGGAAAGCCGCTCTCCCCCGATGATCGCAAGGCGATGCGGCAGCTCGAACTCCCGCTCGATGCCGACCGCAGGGCGCTGCGCAACCGTTATACCGAGCTGGTGCGCCGCTATCACCCGGACCAGAATGGTGGCGACCGCAGCCACGAAAAGGCGTTGCAGGATGTCATCTCGGCCTATACGCACTTGCGAAAGGCTCCGGCGTTCGCTTGAGTCTGAAACAATTGCTGTTCGCATCGAGCATGGTTGAGATGCATCTGTCTGACGGCTTGGCTCGACCTCGGTCGGCGACAAGCGCAAACCTCCGCTCGACACGAACGGATTATGAGAATTAATCAAGGCCCGAATATGACCGACATACCAAACGCGAACCCCGATATGCGCAGCGAAACGCTGATGGAAGCGCCCGACCGCACGGTGAATGTGCGCGAGATGTTCGGGGTCGACAGCGACATGTCGGTGCCCGCCTTCTCCGAAGCCGATGAGCGGGTGCCGGACCTTGACCCCGCCTATGTGTTCGACCCGGACACGACGCTCGCCATCCTCGCGGGTTTCGCGTTCAACCGCCGCGTGATGGTGCAGGGCTATCACGGCACCGGCAAATCGACGCATATCGAACAGGTTGCCGCGCGGCTGAACTGGCCGTGCATCCGTATCAATCTTGACGCGCATATCAGCCGTATCGACCTTGTCGGTCGCGATGCCATCGTCCTGAAGGAAGGGCAGCAGGTCACCGAGTTCCGCGAGGGGCTGTTGCCATGGGCATTGCAACGCCCGGTCGCGCTGGTGTTCGACGAATATGATGCGGGTCGCCCGGACGTGATGTTCGTGATCCAGCGCGTTTTGGAAACCGACGGCAAGATGACGCTGCTCGACCAGAACCGCGTCATCCGGCCGAACCCCCATTTCCGCCTGTTCGCGACCGCCAACACCGTGGGCCTCGGTGATACATCCGGCCTCTATCACGGCACGCAACAGATCAACCAGGGTCAGATGGACCGCTGGAACCTTGTCGTTGCGCTGAACTATCTGCCCGCCGAGGTGGAGGCGCAGGTCGTTCTCGCCAAGTCCGGCGAATATGATCATGAGGGCGGCCGCGAAGAGGTTGCGAACATGATCAAGGTCGCCGAGCTGACGCGACAGGGCTTCATCAATGGCGATATTTCGACTGTCATGAGCCCGCGTACAGTGATCAGCTGGGCGCAGAACGCGCTGATCTTTAAGGATGTGGGCTTTGCCTTCCGCCTGTCTTTCCTCAACAAGTGTGACGAGGCCGAGCGCCCGTTGGTCGCCGAATATTATCAGCGCGTCTTCAACAAGGATCTGCCGGAAAGCGTTGTCGGCAAGGCGGTATGACCGGCAGGCTGAGAGGTCGTGAGTAACCAGTCTCCTCTCGACGCCTTCAAGGCGATCCTTTCCGGCGCCGCCAGGGCCATGGCGCGCGACGCGGAGATTGAGGTCGCCTATACGGCTGATGCGCCGCACATGATCGGCAAGCAGATCAAGGTGCCTGCGCCATCTCGCACGCTGCCGCCCGAACAGGTGACGCTGGCGCGCGGATTCGCTGACGCGAACGCGCTGAAACTGCGCCATCATGATCCGGCTCTGCATGGACGTGCTGCTCCCGCCGACGCTGTCGCCCGCTCGGTTTTCGATGCGGCAGAGCAGGCGCGCGTTGAGGCGATCGGGTCGCGCAGCATGGCGGGCGTTCGCGACAATCTCTCTCACGCGCTCGATCTGCGTCTGAAATCCGATGCGATTGTCCGGGCGCGCAACGCGGAGGAGGTGCCGCTGTCCACGGCGGTCGCGCTGATGGTGCGGGAACGTTTGACGGGGCAGGCGGTGCCGGAGCCGGCGCGGTCGGGGGTGGACCTTGTGCGCGACTGGGTTGAGGAGAAGGCCGGGAGCGATCTGGATGCGCTGCCCATGGCGCTCGACGATCAGCGGGCCTTTCAGCAGTTGACGGCAAGCCTGCTCGAACATCTCGCGCTTGTTGAAAGCGATGACCCGGCGGAGTCGGAGGGGCAAGAGAGCGACGACGAGGACGAGCAGCAGGAAGAGCAGCAGGACGAGAGCGATCAGGGCGAAGAGGAGGCCGGCGACAGCGATGCGCAGGCCGATGCGCGCAGTCAGGATGGCGAAGGCGATAGCGAAGAAGGCGAGACCGAATATAGCGACGACCTCGATGCCATGAGCGACGAGGATATGGAGGGTATGGGCGATGAGGGCATGATGCCCGTCCGTCCGAACCGTCCGATGAGCGACCTTCCGCCCGGTTTCGATTACAAGGCATTCACGACTGCGCATGACGAGGTGATTGCCGCGACGGAATTGTGCGATGCGGATGAGCTCACCCGCCTGCGCGGTTTCCTCGATCAGCAGATGGCGAGCCTGCAGGGCGCGGTGACGAAGCTCGCAAACCGGTTGCAGCGCCGCCTGATGGCGCAGCAATCGCGCAGCTGGGAGTTCGATCAGGAAGAAGGCCTGCTCGATGCCGCCCGGCTTGCCCGCATCGTCATCGACCCCACCCGCTCGCTCTCCTACAAAATTGAGCGCGACATGGAGTTTCGCGACACCGTCGTCACGTTGCTGATCGACAATTCCGGCTCGATGCGCGGGCGGCCGATCAGCATCGCCGCGATCAGCGCGGACATCATGGCGCGCACGTTGGAGCGCTGCGGCGTGAAGACCGAGATATTGGGCTTTACCACCCGTGCATGGAAGGGCGGTCAGAGCCGCGAGGACTGGCTGGCGGAGGGGCGCCCGCAATTGCCCGGGCGCCTGAATGACCTGCGCCACATCATCTACAAGAAGGCCGACGAGCCATGGCGGCGCGCGCGCACCAATCTGGGGCTGATGATGCGCGAAGGCCTGTTGAAGGAAAATATCGACGGTGAGGCGCTGCTCTGGGCGCACAGCCGATTGGTCCATAGACCCGAGGAGCGCCGCATCTTGATGGTGATCTCCGATGGTGCGCCGGTCGATGATTCGACGCTGTCGGTCAACAGCGGCGTCTATCTGGAACGGCATCTGCGGCAGGTGATCGAATGGATCGAAACGCGCAGCCCGGTGCAGCTTATCTCCATCGGTATCGGCCATGACGTGACCCGCTATTACAAGCGCGCCGTTACCATCATGGATGCTGAACAGCTCGGCGGAACCATGGTCGAACAGCTCGCATCGCTTTTTGACGAGGATTGATCAAGGGAAGCCTTCATGACTGCGACGAGCGTTAGCGAGGCGGTGGCCACGCGCCGGTCGATCCGGGATTTTCTGGACACACCCGTTGATCTGACAACATTGAAGCGTATCATGGACAAGGCCCGTTTTGCGCCTTCCGGCTGCAACTTTCAGCCGTGGGAAGCAAGTATCCTGACCGGCGAGCCGTTGCGCGCGTTACAGGACAAGTTGAAAGATGCGGCTCCGCAGGATCCGCCTGAATATGACTGGTCAGCGCCGAGCGCATCTCCCGCCTACAAAGCGCGTCTCGATCAGGTCAGCGCGGGCATGTATGGCGCGATGGGTATAGCGCGCGAAGACAGGGCTGCGCGCCGGGAGTTTTATCAGGGCAACACCGTCTCTTTCGGTGCGCCTGCGCTGTTGCTCTGTTATTTTCCGCGCTTCATGGGGCCACCGCAATGGTCCGATGTCGGCATGTGGCTGCAGACCGTGATGTTACTGCTGCGCGAGGAAGGGCTCGACAGTTGCCCGCAGGAATATCTTTGGCGGTATGCGCGGCTGATAAAGGATTTTCTGGGCGTTAGTGATGAGACCCACATTTTCTTTTGCGGCCTCGCCATCGGGTATCGCAATGCCGACATGCCTGTGAACAATTTCGAGCGCACACGTGTGCCGCTGGATGAGCAGGTGCGCTTTATCGGCTTTGACGGCTGATGAACCTGCCGGTTCCGCTGTGGGTGTTGATCCCGTGCGCAGCCGCGATATTCTATCTCGGCTATCGCCGGCGGCAACGCAAGCCGGAGCGGGTGCTGCGCTACAACCGACTGTGGCTGCTGCCAACGTTGCTGACGGCGATCATATTGCCGCTGCTCTATTTTCAGCCGCACAAGCCATTCGGCCTGGTCGATTACGGTATATTCGCCGTCGCGTTGGTGCTGGGTACTGCGACAGGGTTGATCCGGGCGCGTGCGACGAGGCTGCGCTATGACCATGAGCGTGGCGAGCTGATGGCCGGGTTTTCGCTGTCGGCCTTGCTGTTGCTGATCCCCATCGGTTTTGCGCGTCATATCAGTCGCGAATATTTCGGTATCGGGCCGAGCGCGGTCAGCCATGGCGATACGCGCGCCATCGTCGGCTCGCTGCTGTTCGTGCTGGCGATGGTGATATCGCACCGCGGCACGCTCTATTGGCGCGCCCGCGGCGTGGTTCCCCCCAAAGAGAAGGATTGACGGGCGCGGGCCAACTGCGCATGTGCGGGCCATGACCGACACGCCGACCCTTCGCCTGTTCAACAGCCTGACCCGACAGATGGAGGAATTCCGTCCGGTTCATCCGGGCGAGGCGCGCGTCTACACCTGTGGGCCGACCGTCTATAACTATCCGCATATCGGCAATATGCGCGCCTATGTGTTCGCCGATACGCTGGGCCGTGTGCTCAGTTTCAAGGGCTATGCGCTGCGCCATGTCATCAACATCACCGATGTCGGGCACCTGACCGATGATGCCGACGCGGGTGAGGACAAGATGGAAAAGATGGCGGCGCAGCAGGCGCAATCCATCTGGGACATCGCGCAGCATTATACGCAGGCCTATTGGGCGGACGTGAAGGCGCTCCATATCCGCCAGCCCGCCCATTGGTCGATCGCCACCGACTATATTCCGCAGATGCTCGATTTCGCGAAGAGCATCGCCGATGAACATTGCTATGAACTCGACAGCGGGCTGTATTTCGACACCGCGACGGTTGCCGATTATGGGCGGCTGGCGCGCGCGGCGACGGAAGAGGGCGAGGGGCGCATCGAGGCGGTAGAGGGCAAGCGCCATGCCGCCGACTTCGCGATCTGGCGGAAAACACCGCCCGGTGAAAAGCGCCAGATGGAATGGGATTCGCCGTGGGGGCCGGGTGCGCCGGGCTGGCATCTCGAATGCTCGGTGATGAGCCGCGAGCTGCTCGGCCTGCCGTTCGATATCCACACTGGCGGGATAGACCATCGCGAGATCCATCACCCCAATGAGATCGCGCAAAATCAGGCGATCACCGGCTGTGGATCACTCGATTGCGCGGAACATTCCGGTGCGCGGATGTGGATGCACAATAATTTCCTGATTGACCGTTCGGGCAAGATGTCGAAGTCATCAGGCGAGTTCCTGCGCGTACAGCTGCTCATCGACAAGGGCTTCCACCCGCTCGCCTATCGTATGATGTGTCTGCAGGCGCATTATCGCAGCGAGCTGGAATTCAGCTGGGACAATCTCGCCGCCGCGCTAACGCGTCTGAAGCGGATGGTGATGGCGGTCGCCCCGCTGAAGGATGTGACGACCGCGCCCGCCGTTGTTCATCCCAAGCTGACGCCGCTGCTCGCAAAGTTTGAGGAGGCGGTGAGCGACGACCTCAACACCTCCGTCGCGCTGACGCTGTTCGATGAGGCGATCGGCACGAAAAAGGTGCCGATGGAGCAGAAACGCGCGTTGGTCGAAGCGATGGATGCGGTGTTGGGCTTTGGCCTGCTGGATCTGGCGCGCGAGGAGCTGCGCATCCGTCCGGCCAGCGCAATCGTCACCGAACCGGAGATCGAAACCGCGCTCGACCTGCGCAAGGAAGCGCGCGAGGCAAAGGATTTTGCGACGTCCGACGCCATTCGCGATGGCCTTGCCGCCAAGGGGGTGGACGTGATGGACGGCGACCCGCTGCGCTGGGAATGGAAGCTGGATATTGGCTGAGCGGAAGGCTCGTCGCTATGCGCGGCTGTCGCTGGCCATCGTCTATCTCGCGGCGGGTATCTTTCATCTCGCCCATCCCGCGCCGTTTTTGAAAATCACGCCGAACTGGGTCCCGCAGCCCTCGCTTGTCATCGCGCTGACCGGGCTGTGCGAAATTGCGGGCGCGATTGCCCTGACACAGTGGTGGAACCCCGGCTTGCGAAAAGCCGCAGGGGGCATGCTTGCGCTTTATGCCGTTTGCGTATTTCCGGCGAACATCAACCATATGCTGATGGATTCCGCGCGCCCCGACCATGGCCTCGGCTGGGTCTATCATGCCCCGCGAATGGTGCTTCAGCCGGTGCTCGTCTGGCTTGCGCTGTGGAGCGCGCATGTCATCCAATGGCCATTTGGGCGCGATGGGTGATCGGCTACGCTGGGGATCGGCGTTAGGATAGGACTTTTTTCTGGCGGGGCTGAGTTATAACCATTTTGGACCTATTTTGTTAACGCCGTCCGCATAGGGGGATCCACTCGGAAAGAAGGATATCATGTGCGCCCAAAGGAACCATTGCCGCTCTATCATAGCTGGACGCTCGCCGACCAGCATGAGCGAGATGAGCCTCGCCCCGTTGCTGGGCGGTTTCGATTATCCGTTCGAAGGGGCGTCGGCGCGGGATGATGGCGAGGAACTGGCCAAGCATGACATCGGCCTGTGGGAATGCGACCTGTCCGACGACAGTCTGACATGGTCGGCGGGGGTCTATGACATTTTCGGTATTGCGCGCGGGGCGCGGGTCCTGCGGGATGACATTGTTCGCTTTTATGAGGAAGACTCACGGCGCGCGATGGAGGCATTGCGCAGCTACGCGATACGGCACCGGCGGGGCTTTACCCTGAACGTCGAAATTCGCCCCTCCCAGACGCGCCGCGCGTGGATGAAGCTGTCCGGCGCGCCGGTACTCGACAACGGAAATGTCGTCGGCCTGACCGGGGTAAAGCAGCTATTGCGCGCTGCCTGAGCGAGAGCCGCCCGACACAATTATTGACCGGCTGTTTCGCCCTTGTGAGCCATATGTTTGGGCTGCGTCATGCGGTCGACATAGGCGATGCCGATTGCCGACAGGATGAAAATCGTGTGGATGATCGTTTGCCACATGACGGCTTCGCCCGTGACGCGGCCTGTCGGCGTGCCGAGTGCACCCACTTCGATGAAGGTGCGCAGCAGATGGATCGAGGAAATGCCGATAATCGCCATCGCCAGCTTCACCTTTAGCACGCCCGCATTCACATGACTGAGCCATTCCGGCTGGTCCGGATGGCCGCGCAGCCCGAGCCGCGACACGAATGTCTCATATCCCCCGACAATCACCATGATGAGCAGGTTCGAAATCATCACCACGTCGATCAGGCCGAGGACCATCAGCATGATCTGCTGCTCAGTGAATTCATAGGCGTGCAGGGTCAGGTGCAGCAGTTCCTTCAGGAACAGAAAAACATAGACGCACTGCGCGACGATCAGGCCGAGATAGAGCGGCAACTGAAGCCAGCGCGAACTGAAGATCAGGAGAGGAAGGGGGCGAAGCGGAGCGTTGATGGGGTCGGTCTGCATGCTCGCTCCACTATTGCGTCAATGTTTCAATGTCACGTCGCAAAAACAACGAGGCTCTAACCCGCTGCTTTCACGATCTCCGCCCATTCGGCCTCATCGATCACCTTGATGCCGAGATCCGCTGCCTTTTTCAGCTTCGATCCCGCGCCGGGGCCCGCAACCACCAGATTGGTCGAGGCGCTGACTGATCCTGCCGCGCGCGCGCCGAGCTTTTCCGCCTGTGCTTTTGCCTCGTCGCGGCTCATGGTTTCGAGCTTGCCGGTGAACACGATGGTCTGGCCCGACACCGGGCTTTCGCGCGTTTCGACGATATAGGGCGGCGGTGTTACTTCGGACAGCAGGTCGTCCCATACCTGCCGGTTATGTTCCTCGTGAAAGAAATCGCCCAGCGCCTCCACCACCGCGCCGCCGATGCCGTCAATGGAGGTCAGCTCGGCCTGCGCTGCTTCATCATCCCGCGCGCGTTCAGCCACCGCGCGCAGCTTGGGTAGCGTCTCGAACCGTTTCAACAGGTCGCGCGCGGTAACCGCACCGATATGGCGGATGCCGAGGCCGAACAGCAGCCGGGCGGCGTCGGGTTCGCGCTTGCTCTCTATGGCGGCCAGCAGGTTGGCGACGGACTTTTCCTTCCACCCCTCGCGGGCAAGAAGAGCGTCCTTGTGTTGATGCAGGCGGAAGATATCGGGCGGCCCATGCTCCAGCCAGCCGAGCCCGAAAAACTCCTCAATGCTCTTTTCTCCCAAGCCCTCGATATCGAGGGCGCCGCGCGATACGAAATGCTTGAGGCGCTCGATCCGCTGCGCCGGGCAGATAAGGCCAGCGGTGCAGCGTACATCGACTTCGCCTTCCTCCGCGACAGCCTCCGATCCGCAGGCGGGGCAATGGTCGGGGAAGGGGAAGGGCGCGCGGTCCTCTTCCCGCGTCAGATTTTCGACGATCTGCGGGATGACATCGCCCGCGCGCTGCACCACCACCCGGTCGCCGGGCCGCACGCCCAGCCGCGCGATCTCGTCACGATTGTGCAGCGTCACGTTGGAAACGACCACGCCGCCCACCGTCACCGGCGTCAGGCGACCGACGGGCGTCAGCTTGCCGGTGCGCCCGACCTGAATGTCGATGGCCTCCAGCGTGGTCTGCGCCTTTTCCGCAGGGAATTTGTGCGCAATCGCCCAGCGCGGGGCCTTGGCGACAAAGCCCAGCCGCTCCTGCCAGTCGAGCCTGTCGACCTTGTAGACGACGCCGTCGATATCATAGGGCATCTCTGCCCGCTCGGTTTCGATCTTGCGATACTGCGCGAGCAACGCTTCTGCTCCTTCCAGCAGCGCGAAATGTTCCGACACCGGAAAGCCCCAGCTTTCAATGGCGCGGATGACCTCGGCCTGGGTCTCGCCCGGCACCGCGCTCGCCATGCCCCAGCCATGGGCGAGGAAACGCAGCGGGCGCGACGCGGTGACGCTCGCATCCTTCTGACGCAGCGAACCGGCGGCGGCGTTGCGCGGATTGGCGAACTGGCGGACCGTTTCGGGGTCGAATTCCACGCCCTTGGTCTGCGCGGTTGCGCGGGCTTCATCCATCAGGCGCGCGTTGAGCGCCGCGAAATCGGCCTTCGACATATAAACCTCGCCGCGCACCTCGAACAGGTCGGGCGCGCTGGCGGGCAGGGTGTCGGAGATGTCGGAAATGGTGCGGACATTGGCGGTCACATCCTCGCCGACCTGCCCGTCGCCGCGCGTGGAGGCGAGCACCAGCTTGCGGTCCTCATAGCGGATCGAGAGGGAGAGGCCGTCGATCTTGTCCTCCGCCGTCATCGCGATGGGTTCGTCGTCCGGCAGGTTCAGATATCGTCGCACCCGCGCGATAAACTCGGCGACGTCCTCATCGGCAAACGCATTGTCGAGGCTGTAGAGGCGCTTTTCATGCCGCACCTTGGCGAGCGGCGATGCCTCTACCGATGCGCCGACCAGCGCGTTCGGGCTGTCCGCACGGACGAGGTGGGGGAAGGCCGCTTCGAGTGCGTTATTCTCGCGGATCAGCGCGTCATACTCGGCGTCGCTGATCTCCGGCGCGTCATCGGCATGATACAGCTTGTTATGCTTGGCGATTTCCCGCGCCAACCGCATCAGACGGTTCGCCGCATCGGCTTCGGAGAGTATTTTTTGGTCGGTCACTTCAACTGCTCTATGAAACAGTGGCTGGAAAGCGAATGGGTGATTTCGATGTAAAGCTTGCCGGAGAAACCATGGCGGCTCCACGCAGAACCCAATTCAAGTGAAGCTATTCCACCCTCTAGTTCTGCATACACAAGTTGACCCGATTTCAACGGCTTATGCCACCGAACATCCTCGAAATTATCGTTTAGAATGAAGATCTTTAGACCTATAAGTTCATTAAAACGAATTTTCCACGGCTTGAACCAAGATCTATATCCAAATCCGACACCTGCAAAATCGATATCAACTTCACGACTGCTGAAATTTGTTATTGTCAAACTTACGCAGCCATCGGCAATTCTGTATTCATCGGAGCACCTTACTTGGAACACCTTATTTCCGGTCCGATGCTTCTGGAACTGAATCAATGCGACCAGACTTGCGACAAGCGCTCCATAAATTGCGATTGCGTCCCCAATCATCACTTCACACCCGCTCCAGCAGCCGATCCGCTTGTGCGCGCGCCTCGGGCGTGACGTCCGCGCCGGACAGCATGCGGGCGATTTCCTCGCGGCGTCCAGCATCGTCGAGCGGGCGGACGTCGGTGCGGGTGACGACGCCGTCCGATGATTTGGAGATCATCATGTGCGCGCCTCCGCGGGCGGCGACCTGTGGAGAGTGGGTGACGACGATCACCTGACCCGAGCCTGCGAGCCGTGCCAGCCGTTCGCCGATGGCCGAAGCGACCGCGCCGCCCACGCCCCGGTCGATCTCGTCGAAAATCATCGTCTGCGCGCCGCCCTGTTCGGCGAGCGCGACCTTCAACGCTAGGATGAAGCGCGACAATTCGCCGCCCGACGCGATCTTGGTCAGCGGCGCGAACGGTGCGCCCGGGTTCGTCGATATCTCGAACTCTACCCGGTCCGCGCCCTGCGGCCCCCATTGGCTTTGCTGCAGCGGTTCGACCGCCGTGCGGAACCGCGCTGCGTCGAGTTTCAGCGGGGCGAGTTCGCCAGCGACTGCGGTGTCGAGACGCGCGGCCGCCTCCGTCCGCTGGGCCGACAAGGCCCGTGCCGCTGCTTCATAATCTGCCTGCGCCTTGCGCGCCGTCTGCTCCAGCCCGGCGAGCCCTTCCTCGCCTGCCTCGATGCGCGACAGCTTGCCCGCCAGTTCGTCGGCCAGCGCGGCGAGGTCGTCGGGTTGCACCTGATGCTTGCGCGCCAGCCCGCGCAGGTCGAACAGCCGCGTCTCTATCGCGTCGAGCCGGGCGGGATCGTAACTCAGCGCTTCGGCGGCGCGCTCCAGCAGCTCTTCTGCTTCGCTTGCCTCGATCACCGCGCGGTCGAGCGCCGACAGGGCCTCGGCGAGCAGTTCATGGTCGGGCGCGATCCGGTCCAACCGCCGCGCCGCCTGCCGCAATTGGGACAGGCCGCCATCGGATCCGCCGAGCAGATCGTTGAGCGTCGACAGGTCCTCGCCCAGCCGCTCGCCCTTCTGCATGGCGGCGCGTTCCTCGGCCAGCTCTGCCTCCTCGCCCGGCTGCGGCGCAAAGCTATTCAGCTCGGAGACGACATGGCTCAGATAATCGCGGTCGCGCGCCGCATTGGCGACCTCATCGCGCGCGCGGTCCAGTGCCTCCACCGACGTGCGCCAGATATCATGCGCCTGCGCGACATCGCCGCTGGCGCATCGTCCGAACGCATCGAGCAGCGCGCGGTGCCCCGCCGGGTTCAGCAGGCCGCGGTCGTCATGCTGGCCGTGGATCTCCACCAGCGCGCCGCCGATCTCGCGCAGCAGCGCCGCCGAGCAGGGCTGGTCGTTCAGGAAGGCGCGACTGCCGCCATCGGCCTTCACCGTACGCCGGATCAGGATCGGTTCACCCGGTTCTATGGCGAGCCCGCTCTCCTCGGCCAGCGCGATGATCCGGGTGGAGGACGCGCCTGGCTCAAACGTCGCCGCGACGCTCGCCTGCGCCTCGCCGCTGCGCACCAGCCCACTGTCGGCACGCATGCCGAGCGCGAGGCCGAGCGAATCGAGTAATATGGATTTGCCCGCGCCGGTCTCCCCGGTCAGCACGCCGAGGCCGCCCTCGAACTCAAGGTCGAGCGCCTCGATCAGGACGATATTGCGGATCGAAAGGGCGGTCAGCATGGCCGCGCGATTTGACCGGTGTCAGCCGATGCCGTCAACTGGAATATGGTGCCCGTGCGCGCTGCAATCACGCGGTGGGCGCATATTCCCGGATCAGCTTGTGCGCATGCTCATACCATTTGCTGCCGGGATAGTTCGCGCCCAGCACGGCGGCGGCCTTCTTGGCTTCTTCGGGGATGCCCAGGCGCAGATAGCTTTCGACCAGACGTTCCAGCGCCTCGGGCGTGTGGGTCGTCGTCTGATAATCGTCGATCACATTGCGGAACCGGATGGTCGCCGCCAGCCATTGCCCGCGCCGCTGATAGAAACGGCCGATCTCCATTTCCTTGCCGGCAAGGTGATCGTTGACGAGGTCAAGCTTCAGTCGCGCGTCGGCGGCATAACGCGATTGCGGATAGCGGCGGATCAGTTCGCCCAGCGCGCCCTTCGCCTGCTCGGTCGTCTTCTGGTCGCGCGTAACGTCGGCGATCTGCTCATAATAGCTCAGCGCGATCAGGTAGAAGGCATAGGGCGCATCCTTGTTGCCCGGATGGATCGCGAGGAAGCGCTGCGCGCCCGAAATCGCCTCGGTATAGTCGCGATTCATATAATAGCTGAACGCGCTCATCAGCTGCGCGCGGCGCGCCCAGGGCGAATAGGGATGCTGGCGTTCCACCTCGTCGAACAATGCAGCGGCGAGTTTGTACTGGCTGCGGTCCAGACGATATTTCGCGCTGTTATACAGCGTCGAGACGTCGCGCGCGACATATTGGGTGTCGGCCTTGTTCTTGCCGGTCGAACAGGCGGAAAGCAGGCTGACTGCGGCGAGAGCGCCCAGCGCGAAGCGCACGGGCCGGGGGAAATGGAACTGCATGCGCCTGCTCATAACGCAGGCCATGGCCTTCGCCAAGCGTCAGATTGCGGGAATGATCGCCAGAGCGTTTTCAGATCTTGGCGCGGCAGCCGAGCGGCGGGCGTCGTTACGCCTTTTCCAAGGTGCACTGGAGCGGGTGCTGGTTCTCACGGGCGAAGTCCATCACCTGATTGACCTTGGTTTCGGCCACTTCATAGCTGAAGATGCCGCAAACACCGACGCCGCGCTGATGCACGTGCAGCATTACGCGCGTGGCTTCTTCCATATCCATTTTGAAGAAGCGCTGAAGGACATGCACGACGAATTCCATCGGTGTGTAATCGTCGTTCAGCATCAGGACCTTGTATAGCGAAGGGCGTTTGGTGCGCGCGCGTGTACGCGTAGCGATGCCGACGCCCGGCCCATTGGAGCCATCGTCGTCACCCTCGCGTTCCGCCATCCCCGTCACCTGTGGGAATACTGGAATCTGAGACAGGTCGATCATATCGCTAAATATGAGGGGTGAGGGCTGTTTCGGCAAGAGGCTGCGCTCGCGAATTTGAGTCGAACCTTTTCGACTATGAGCGCCGAACCCTAGCGGGGGCTCATAAACGAAAGGTTACTGTAATAGTCCGCACGAAAAAGCCCTGCGTCGCGGGGACGCAGGGCTCTTCTGACTGTTATGGAAATGTCGGGGTTCAGGCGGCGATGCCGCGAACCTTTTCCGTCATAACCGAAACGCGCGTGCTGATCGGCTGTGCAACGTCGCCGGCAAGCTTCAGCATCGCTTCGCTGTTCTTCGCGCTTTCCTTTGCGAAGGCATCGAACACGCTCGACATCAGCTCGCTCTGAAGCTGGAAGAATTCGGTCGGCGACTTGACGGCGGCGAAGCTCTTCATCGCTGCGGAAGCCTTTTCGAACGACACGCGGCCATATTCGGCGGCGTCGTGACCCATCGATTCCATGCCCTTGCTGGCGATCTTGCCTGATTCGACCAGCGCTTCGACATTGCCCTTGGCCAGGTCGCTCATTTCCTCAAACGCCTTGGTCGACTTTTCGACGCTTGCCTTCGTCTTTTCGCCCATTTCAGCGAACGCGCTCTGGAAACGCTCTTTGGCTTCTTCGGTGTACTTCTTGGTGGTCTCGATAACGTCCGACATGATCTCGGTTCCTTTCTCGTCAATGCTGTCCGTAACTTCCGTGATTGTCTCCGCCGCAGCTTCGACAGGCTCGGGCATTTCCACTTTTTCGACCGCTTCCACGACCGTGTCCGCGGTGGACTTGGACGCATTGGCGATATCGGCCGCCGTCAGTTCGGCGACAACCTGAGGTTCCTTGACCGGGGCGGGCTTTCTGGCCGGCGCCGATCCGGATTTCGTTTTGGCTGCGACCGTCTTCTTGGTCGCAGCGGGCTTTGCGGCCGCTTTTTTGGGAGCAGCCGGCTTGCGTCGGGGCGTCTTGGTCGTGCCAGTCATCGCAAACTCCTTTTGCTGCACTGCAACATAGTCGAGCTGAATGAAGAAATCAAGTGTTTTTTGTGCGCTGCAACAAAAGTGTCATTTAGTCGCCGGATCGGCAGGAAATTTGCCGTATCCGGCCGCTTCAGCGGGTCTTTACATAGCGTCCCGGAGCGTTCTCCAGAGCGGGCAGCTTTCCCTTTCCGGGGACCCGGGAACCCTTGGCCGGCACATCTTTCCCGTCAAAAGCCTTGATCCATTCGATCCAGTCCGGCCACCAGCTTCCCTTCGTTTCCTCCGCCCGGGCGATAAATTCGTCCAGGCTGGAGGCTGTTTCTTCGCAGGTCCAATATTGATATTTTCCGCTGCTTGGCGGGTTTACCACGCCAGCAATGTGGCCCGATCCTGCGAGCAGGAAACGTACCGGTCCGCTGAAATGTTCCGTCAGCTTCCACACGCTTTTCAGCGGAGCGATATGGTCCTCCCGGCCGGCCTGAACATAGCAGGGCAGCTGAACCTTGCGCAGGTCAATCGGCGTGCCGTCGATGCTGATCGTGCCCGGCACCGCAAGCTTGTTGTCGCGATAGAGGTCGGCCAGATACTGGCGGTGCCATTTGGCCGGCAGGTTGGTGGTGTCGCCGTTCCAGTACAGCAGGTCGAACGGCGCATAATCGGACCCGAGCAGGTAATTGTTGACGACATAGTTCCAGATGAGGTCGCGGCCGCGCAGCAGGTTGAACGTTGCCGCCATATAGCGCCCGTCGAGATATCCCGGCGCCGACAGCTGCTCCACCAGCTTGAGCTGCTCGTCATCGATGAACAGCGACAGGTCGCCGGCTTCGCTGAAGTCGACCTGTGCGGTGAAGAAGGTCGCGCTTTTCACCTTGTCGGCCTCGCCACGGGCGGAGAGCCAGGCGAGCGTCGCGGCCAATGTAGTTCCGGCAACGCAATATCCGATCGTATGAACGTCCGGCACGTCCAGCAGCTCTCTGACCGTATCGATGGCGTCGACCTGCCCACGCACGATATAGTCGGCCCACTCGATGTCCTTCATGTCCGCATCGGCCGATTTCCAGCTGACCATGAAGACGGAGAGTCCCTGATCCACGGCCCATTTGACGAAGCTTTTTTCCGGCGCGAGGTCGAGAATGTAGAAACGATTGATCCATGGCGGAAAGATGATCAGCGGCGTTTCGTTTACGCTCTTCGTCGTGGGTGTGTACTGGATCAGCTGATAAAGCGGTGTTTCCTTGACGATCTTACCGGGCGTTGCGGCAATATTTACACCCAGTTCAAAGGCCCCGCCGTCGGTGTGCGTCAGCTGGCCCTTGCCGATGTCCGCCAGCATGTTTTTCAGGCCGCGCACCAGATTTTCGCCCTTCGTCTCCAGCGTCTTTTCCAGAACCACCGGATTTGTGATGGCGAAATTGCTGGGAGACAGGGCGTCGACCATATTCTGCGTCGCGAAACGCAACTGTTGCTTCTGGTGCGGGTCGATCCCGTCGACGGTTTCTGACAGGCGCAGCAGGTAATCGGCCAGCAGGAGATAGCTCTGCCGGACCATGTCGAAAAAAGGATGCTCGCCCCATTTCGCATCGGCAAAGCGACGGTCCTTTTTCGCTGCGGGGCTTTCCGCGGGAATGAGCGAACCCGTTCCGTCGCTGTCCAGAAAGCGTTGCCACAGCGCCATCGATTCCTTGGCGAAATCGCTCTGCACCTGAGCCAGAATGTCGGGTTGAAAAAATAGCGAAGCGGCCTGAGGTCGGGTCGACATGGCAGGAACCGTCTTCCCGCCCTCCATCAGCCCCGCTGCATGTTCCAGCAAAAGCTGCTGCGCCTGTCCAATCGAGCGTGTCCATTGCTGCATGTCCTGCAACGTCGGCATCGGAACGGGAGAATTCGTCTTATCGGTCTTGTCGACATCGGTCATGACAGTTCTCTCCTGTTTCTTGGTCCTGAATTTCGCCGTGGGCGAGGTCGTGCAGGATTTTTATCGTACCACTGGCGACCAGTCGAATCGCAGTATATAGCAGCATGAGCATAGTGCCAACGATAATTGCTGCACTGCAACATAAACAAAGGCCGATACGAAATGTCCGAAGAGTTTTACCGCATAAAGCGCCTGCCTCCCTACGTTATCGCGGAAGTGAACGCGATGCGGGCGGCCGCGCGCGCGGCGGGCGAGGACATTATCGATCTGGGTATGGGCAATCCCGATTTGCCGCCGCCAAGCCATGTCATCGAAAAGCTGTGCGAGGTCGCGCAGAAACCCGATGCGCACGGCTATTCGCAGTCGAAAGGCATTCCCGGCCTGCGCCGCGCGCAGTCCAATTATTATGCGCGGCGCTTTGGCGTGGAGCTCGATCCCGAAAACGAGGTCGTCGTGACGATGGGCTCGAAGGAGGGGCTGGCCAGCCTCGCGACCGCAATCACCGCGCCGGGCGACGTGGTACTCGCACCCAACCCCAGCTACCCGATTCACACCTTCGGTTTCATCATTGCCGGGGCGACGATCAGGGCGGTTCCGACGACGCCGAACGATGATTATTTCCGGTCGCTCGAACGCGCCATGGCGTTCACCGTGCCCCGCCCGTCGATCTTGGTCGTCAACTATCCCTCCAACCCAACGGCGGAAACGGTGGACCTCGCCTTTTACGAACGGCTGGTGGCTTGGGCGAAGGAAAATGAGGTTTGGGTGATCAGCGACCTTGCCTATTCCGAACTCTATTATGACGGCAACCCGACGCCTTCTATCCTGCAGGTGAAGGGCGCGAAGGACATTGCCGTCGAATTCACATCAATGTCCAAAACCTATTCGATGGCGGGCTGGCGCATGGGCTTTGCTGTGGGCAACAAGCGTCTGATCGCGGCGATGACGCGCGTGAAAAGCTATCTCGATTATGGCGCGTTTACACCGATCCAGGCCGCCGCCTGCGCCGCGCTCAACGGGCCGCAGGACATCGTGCAGAAAAACCGCGAACTCTATCAGAAGCGTCGCGATGTACTGGTCGAGAGTTTCGGTCGGGCTGGGTGGGATATCCCCAGCCCCAAGGCTTCGATGTTCGCCTGGGCGCCATTGCCCCATGCGCTCAAGGATATGGGCAGCCTGGAGTTTTCCAAGCAGCTCTTGACGCAGGCGAAGGTCGCCGTCGCACCGGGCGTCGGTTATGGCGAGGACGGTGAAGGCTATGTCCGCATCGCGATGGTCGAGAATGAGCAGCGCCTCCGGCAGGCGGCGCGCAATGTGAAACGGTACCTTCAGAGCATGGGCGTCAATGTCGGGACGGACAAGTCCGCCGCGGGATGAGGGTATGTTTGATCAGGTGACGCAGGGCCTGCCGCATGTTTCGCATGTGGCGCAGACGATTCAGCTATCTGTTGCGCCAGTTTTCCTGCTCGCGGGCATTGGCGGCTTTCTCAACGTGTGCGCTGGCCGGCTTGCCCGCGTCGTCGACCGTGCGCGGGTCGTAGAAGACAAGATCGTGGATTCGCATGGGGCCGATCATGACCGGCTGGTCGATGAGATCCGCACGCTCGACCGGCGTATCGGCATCGTCAACCTCTGCATTCTTCTAACAGTATTGAGTGCGTGTTTCATCTGTCTGGTGGTCATGCTTCTGTTCGCCAACCAGCTTTTCGACAACCGGCTGGAAACACCCATCGCGCTGTTGTTCGTCAGCGCGATGCTGCTGATCGGTCTCGCCTTCGCGTTGTTCATTATCGAAACCCGCATAGGATCAAGGGTGGTGCGTGTGCGCACGGAATTATTGTTCCATAAGGAAATAGAGCAGGGTGATGAGCGTTAGCGCTAGCGCGCCCTGATCAGCCCGCGATACTGTGTTCGGCCGGTTGCGCGCTATGCGCTTCCATGATCTCGCGGATTTCAGAATCGATAATGCGCGAACCCTTCGGCCCTGCCATGACCATGACGGTATCACAGGTCGCCACGCACTCGCCTTGTTGAAACGCAGCGGAAAAAAGCCGCCAGCTACTGTTGCCGATTGTGCCAATGCCGCTGCACACCACGATATCATGCGGGAAGTGCGCCTCCTCGATATAGTTGAGATTCACTGCCGCCACCAGCCAGCGCACGCCCTGGTCGGCGGGATGGCGTCCGAAAAGATGATGGAAATGAACACGCGCCGTTTCAAAAATCCCTGCCATCGCCACATTGTTGATATGGCCCAGCGGGTCGAGATCTTGATATCGGGGCTGAACGATCATGGAAACCGGGTAACTGCTTGCTTGGAGGCGCCATATTTCGGGCTTTGCCATGAGTGACCCCTTGTGGTTGTCCGTTCCCTAAAACTTCGTTCTTGTTATTATCGTTCTGTCAATCGAACCATAAACCGAAAGCTGTCCAAAACAATGCAAAACTGCGATGTTGTTTTAGAAATTGATTCTGTTCTGGGTGAGTGTCCACGCTGGCATGCGGAGGAGGGGCGTCTCTACTGGGTGGATATTGCTGCATCCCTGCTGCACCGTTTCGATCCGGCAACCGGGCATAATGAGACGCGCCGGTTCGATGCTCCAGTGGGATGCTTCGCTTTCACCGATGATGGCGGTCTCATCCTCGGAATGAAGCATGGTTTTGCGCTGCTGGCCGGGTGGGATGCGGAGCCCAAACCATTTGGCGATCAGATGTTGCGCGACCACCCGGACCTGCGCCTCAATGACGGGCGTACCGATCCCGCGGGGCGGTTTTGGGCGGGCAGCGTGAACACCGCGAAAAGCGCGCAAGATGCTGCGCTTTACCGGCTTGACGGCGATGGAGCGATCACCCTGATCGAAAACGGCATGACGACGTGCAATGGCGCGGCATTCGACGCAACTGGCGCACGTTTCTTCCATGCCGATACGCCGTCCCACGCGCTGCGGGTGTATGATGCGGATGCTGCGACCGGGACATTGCATGATTGCCGCATCTTTCATCAGTTCCCGATCGGGCAGGGACGACCCGATGGCGGATCGGTTGATGAGGAAGGGTGCTACTGGTCGGCATTGTTCGATGGCGGCAGGGTGGTGTGTCTGTCTCCTGCTGGCGAGGTCATCGCCACGGTGAAACTGCCGGTCAGCCGACCCACGATGATCGCTTTTGGCGGCGAGGATATGAAAACCGCCTATATCACGACTGCGCGCGCCGGCCTCGATGCAGAGCAACTCGCCGCGCAGCCGCTGGCCGGTTCGCTTTTCAGCTTCACGGCACTGGTGCCCGGTGTTAGGGAGGCGCCGTTTTTGGTTACTGCCCGCAGATGACCTTTTTTGCTCCATTTTGGCGATAAATTGCCACTTGCGTGTGGCTTTTTAAGATTTCTGTTAACTTCGGCTGTTTACACAACAGGTCAGTTCAATCGTAGCGATCATAAAGCGATAATTATTGTGGGAAATAAAATGCGTTTCGAGAGGGCACTGGCCGGACTGTTCGGATTAGGCTTGGCCGTCCCGGCGGGCACTGCGCAAGCGGGTGGATTTTTGCTACAGGAACAATCGCAGCTTGAGATTGGGCGTGCTTTTTCCGGTGGTGCGGCGAGCGCCGACGGGCCGTCCACCGTCTTCTATAACCCCGCCGGTATGACCGAGTTGGACGGGCTGCAGATATCGACCGGCTTGACGGTTCTTTTCGTCGATGCGGCGGAGCAGGATCTTGGAACCACACGCACCGGCCCCGGTGCAACGCCGACCCAATTGGTGGGCGGCGGCACAGGGGGCAATCCTTTCGCTCCGGTCGTTCCTGTCCCGACATCCTATGCGTCCTGGCAGGTCGGCGACAGCGGACTGTGGCTCGGCTTCGGCCTGAGTGCACCATTTGGCCTCAAGCTGCGCTACGACAAGGATTTTTTCGGCCGCTACAATTCGGTCTATTCGAACCTCCTGACGCTCAATGCGCAGCCCAGCGTCGCATACAAATTGAACGACGCCGTCTCCGTGGGCGGCGGACTCGATATTCAATATGCTGACGCGACACTGACAAGCGCGCTGCCGCCGCTCGCGCCGGGAGATCCCGACGGGGTGAACCGATTGTCGGGCGACGACATCTCTCTGGGATGGAACGCGGGCATATTGGTCAAACTGGACAGCGGAGTGCGTCTGGGTCTGCACTATCGTTCGGGCATCACGCATAGCCTCAAGGGGGACTATGAGGCGGAACTGGGAGGAACGGCGATGTCATCCCCCATCCGCGCGCGCTTGGCTCTTCCCGATAGTGCGACCGCGAGCGTCAGCGCTCCGGTCGGCAAGAATACGCGATTGATGGCAACCGGCCGTTTTTACAATTGGTCGCGGTTCCGGGATGTTCGCCTTGATTTCGCGAGCGGCGCGTCGGGAGCCATCGACTTCAATTACAAGGATAGCTGGAGCCTGTCGGCCGGCATCGATCATGACGTCAACGAGCGCCTTACGCTGCGTGGTGGCGCGATGTTTGACAAAACTCCGACCAACAGCCAGTTCCTGAGTACGCGCGTGCCCGATGGAGACCGCAGTTGGGCCAGCATGGGGCTGAGCTATCGGCTGAACGATCATATGGTGGTGAACGCATCCTATGCGCATGTGTTCATTCAGCAGCAGACGATGATCCGCCCGGAAGATTTCTATTCTGGCGCGATCGCCGTGACGACGCGTGCGCGCAACTCCGGCAATGTCGATATGATCGCAACCTCTCTGACCACGCGTTTCTGACGACTGTTTCAAAATACGGATGTTTCATAACGTTACAGCGTGACCCGCTGTGCAGCATCGCATTTGCGCGTCGTCTGTTGTACATCTGGGCGTCAATAACGGGGCGCGAACAGTTTCATGGCTGCGCCGCAGAATATGCGGACGGGGATGGAAACAGAATTCGAAATAAAGCTGAATCTGGACGGCCCCGAGCAGGCCGATGCCCTTGCTCATATGCTGGACCTCGGGCCACCTGAGACACAGAGGCTCTCTGCCGTCTATTTCGACACGCCCGATCTGCGGCTGGCAGAGCGGGGCTGTTCGTTGCGGATCCGCCGCAACGGCAGACGGCGCATCCAGACAATCAAACTCGCAGGCGGTGCGAGCGTGGGAGCGTTCGCGCGCCGGGAATGGGAGCAGGTGGTGCGGAGCAACGCTCCGGTGCTGGGATCCGACAGCCCCGTTCGCGCGATATTGGGGGATGATGTAGCGCGACTGGAACCGAGGTTTCAGGTTGAGACGCTGCGCAGGTGCTGGACGATAGCGTATGAAGGTGCCTCCATCGAACTGGCTGCCGATCGCGCTACGGCAAGGGCAGGCGATGCGGCCGTCTCGTTCACGGAAGTCGAACTGGAGCTGAAGCGTGGCGATCAGGCCGCGCTGTTTGCGCTCGCAGGCCGGGTTGGCAAGTTGGTGCCCGTGCGCCTCGGCATGCTGTCCAAGGTGGAACGGGCGCGGCGGCTCGCGAAGCCCCATGCCGGGCCGGATAAGGAGCGACTTGTGCGCTTGCTGCCGGACATGACGGCGGAGGATGCCTTCCGCGCCATCGGTCATGTCTGCCTGCGCCATTACCGGTTGAACGAACAACGCCTGATTGCGGGCGATGACGCTTCCGCGCTTCATCAGGCCCGTGTCGCACTGCGCCGGTTCCGGTCCGCGCTGACGGCATTTCGTCCAATCATCAAGGGCGACACTGCGCGAAGATTGAATAGTGATTTGCGATGGCTGGCGCGGCAGCTCGCGAGCGCGCGCAATATCGACGTTGCGATGCCGCGCGTCAGCGATCCAAGGGTGCTACGGACACTGAAGAAAGCGCGCAGCGTGGCCTATGACGACGCACGCCGGGCAATGAACTCCGCACTGACGCGGGAGCTGATGCTGGACCTTGCCGAATGGTTCAGCGTTGGAGACTGGACGCAAAGCAGGAAAAAGGCGCGTCACGCACCGGCAGGGGAATTCGGTGCTACGGCCATAGACCGTTTGCACAGGCGGTTGTTGAAACAATCTGCTGCCATTGCCGGGCCGGATGACACCGATGATACCGGGGGTAGGGAGCGTCACGAACTGCGAAAGACGGCGAAGAAGCTGCGCTATACGGTCGAATTTTTCGCGTTGCTGTTCGACGACGGAAAGCGGCGAAAGGCGCGCATTCGCTATCTCGCGGCGTTGGAAGAGCTGCAGGATCATCTCGGCGCGCTCAATGACGCAGCGACGATGGAAACCTTGTTCGAAGGCCTCGGACTCGATCCGGCGCTGGCGGATCTGCAGGTGACCGAGACCGGGATGCGCGCATTTCACCTGCTTCAGGCGGAACAGGTAATGAACCTGCTGAAAGAGGCGAAGCGTTTCTGGAAATAAGGCATGGTCCGCTAAACGCCCTCGCGCCCGCGTCGCCAACAGGCTATGAGGCGTGCAGACCAGTTTCACCGATATCGCGCAGAATGATTGTGGAGAATGAATGTCAGAGCATAATCCCGGACTGAGGCCATGGCGCGACATTGCGCGCCGTCAGTGCCGTCAGATCATGGTGGGCGACGTGCCCGTGGGTGGCAATGCACCGATCACGGTGCAGACGATGACGAACACGCTGACCTCTGACGCCGCGGCGACGATTGAGCAGATCCGCCGGTGCGAGGAAGCCGGCGCTGACCTCATTCGCGTATCCTGCCCTGACGAGGAATCGACGGCGGCCTTGTCCAAGATTGTGCGCGCAGCGCGCGTGCCGATCATCGCCGACATCCACTTCCACTATAAACGCGCGCTGGAGGCTGCGGACGCCGGCGCGGCTTGCTTGCGGATCAACCCCGGCAACATCGGCAGCGAGGCGCGCGTCAAGGAAGTGGTCGATGCGGCGAAGGCCAATGGATGCGCAATCCGAATAGGCGTCAATGCGGGCAGTCTGGAAAAGGACCTGCTCGAAAAATATGGCGAACCCTGTCCCGAGGCGCTGGTTGAAAGCGCGCTCGATCATATCAAGCTGCTACAGGATCAGGACTTCCACGAATACAAGGTCGCGGTAAAGGCCAGCGACGTGTTTCTGGCGGTTGCGGCCTATATGCAGCTCGCCGAAGCGGTCGATTGCCCGCTGCATCTGGGCATTACGGAGGCGGGTGGCCAGCGCGGCGGCACGGTCAAGAGCGCGATCGGCATCGGCAACCTGCTCTGGGCCGGGGTTGGCGATACGATCCGCGTGTCGCTTTCCGCAGAGCCAGAAGAGGAAGTGCAGGTCGGCTATGAAATGTTGAAATCGCTGGGCCTCAGAACGCGCGGTGTGCGGGTCGTCTCATGCCCCAGCTGCGCACGGCAGGGCTTCGACGTCATCCGTACCGTTCAGACACTGGAGGACCGGCTGCAGCATATTCGCACGCCGCTCTCGCTCTCGGTTCTGGGGTGCGTGGTGAACGGTCCGGGCGAGGCGCGTGAAACCGACATCGGTATTACCGGCGGTGGCAATGGCAAGCATATGGTCTACCTGTCGGGCGTCACGGATCATCATGTGCAGGACGCCGATATGGTCGATCATATCGTTAGGTTGGTGGAAGCCAAGGCGGCGGAAATCGAAGCCGCCAACTGCAGTGCAGAAGCCGCCGAATGAATGCGCATGCGAATAGAAACGAGATAGCCGGGGATAACGCTTCCCCAGTTCCGGTTTCGTCATGTGGTGATAATGCTACCGTCATCCGTGCAGGAGCGCTTGGCCGAGGGTCTGCGGGCGCGCTGGCCGCCGGAGCTGTCGCGATCGGTGCGCTTGCGGTCGGCATAGTCGCGATCGGCCGTCTTTCTGTCGGCAAACTGGCCCTGCGCAAGGGGCTCATTCGGAAACTACGCATCGACTGGCTGGAAGTGGGTGAGATTATCGGCCCGGATGACTCTGCCAAACTCTGAACAACTGAGAGCATGATGTGGAAAAGTGGGGACCGGTTTTCCGTAAGAACGACGCGACCGCAGAAAGACAGGGCGCGCAGTCTGATTCAGATTAAATGCAGCGCTCTCTAGGTTGTAGTGACGATTTAATCATTTGAGCCAAAGCATGATGGAAGCGAGTTTGACGAAGCCGAGGAAGTTTGCGGCGAGCTTGTCATAACGGGTGGCGATGCGGCGCCATTGCTTGAGCTTGGCGAAGAAGCCTTCGATGCCCCAGCGTTGTTTGTAGGCGATGCGGTCGTAGCGGTGCTGATATTTGCGATGGCGTCGTGGCGGGATGACCGGCTCGCTGCCTTGCTCATAGATAAGGTCGTGCAAGCGGTCGGCATCGTAGGCGCGGTCGGCCAGAACTTTGCCCGCCGGAATGCCCCGGATCAGATCGCAGGCTGGCGCCATGTCATTCTGCTGGCCGGGGCCGAGAATGAAAAGGATCGGCAGGCCAAGCGCATCGACTACGGCGTGGACCTTGGTGCCGAACCCGCCTCTGGATCGGCCGAGAGCCTGGGCTTGAGCGCCCCCCTTTTTACCCGTGCCCCGGCTGCCTGGGCCTGGGCGCGGATCACGGTCGCATCGATCGCCAGCCACTCGATGTCGGGATCATCTGACACGGCTTCGAAGATGCGATCAATTACGCCTTGCTCGACCCAGCGATAATAACGCCGCTTGGCAGTCTGATAAGGGCCAAACCTCTCCGGCAAATCTCGCCAGCGACCGCCTGAACGGGCTAGCCATAACAGCGCATCCAGAAACCGCCGCCCGTCGCTGTGCGGACCGCGCTTGCCCTTACGCCCGCCCGGAACGAACTCGCGCAACCGTTCCCACTGATCGTCCCGCAAAACCTCACCTTCCACACCAGCCTCCAAAAGCCAGTGTTGAATCAGAAATCGCCGCCGCCGTTAATTCCTAAAATGTCACTACAGCCTAGATCCCACTCCCAAGAAGCTGGAGGATGCGCGCAAGAAGGGTGACGTGCCGAGCGCGCCGGAAATGCGCCATGCGGCTATGTTTGCGGGTGCATTGCTGATCGTCACGGTGTTTGCCGCGCATGGGTTGGCGGGGCTGGCCGAGGGGTTCTGGGCCAGCGCGGGAGACCGCAGGCTTGATACGGCCAACACCCCAAAGCTCGCGCGCACAGCGGTCGGTGGGCTGTTCATGTCGATCGGCCCGATCTTGCTGATGACGGTTGCGATGGCGGTGCTCGGGCTGTTCCTGCAGGGCTGGCCTTCGGTCAGCGCCAGCAGGCTCAAGCTCAAATGGGACCGCCTCTCGCTCCCCGCTGGTATCAAGCGCCTGTTCGGTCGGCAGGCCTGGGTCGAATTTGCCAAGACCATCGCAAAATTCGCGTTCGTGGCGATCATATTGAGCTTCATCGTCTGGCCCGGACTGGTCGGGCTCGATCACCTGATCGGCGCGGATGCCGCGACCATCGGCAGCTATGCAGGCGAAATCGTGCGGCAGATGGTGTGGACGGTCGCATTGCTGGTCGGGGTGCTGGCGCTCGCCGACTTCGCCTATCAGCGCCGCGCATGGTTCGCGAAAATGCGCATGAGCTATCAGGAGGTGAAGGACGAACTGAAGCAGAGCGAGGGCGACCCGCAGATCAAGGCGCGGATCCGCGCCATCGCAATGCAGCGCGCGCGGCGGCGCATGATGGCAGCGGTGCCGGACGCCAGCGTCGTCATCACCAACCCGACCCACTATGCCGTCGCGCTGAAATATGATCATGGGCAGATGCGCGCGCCCATCGTGGTCGCCAAGGGCGCGGATCTGATCGCTGCACGGATCAGGGAAATCGCCGCGGAAAATGCCGTGCCCCTGGTCGAAAGTCCGCCGCTCGCCCGCGCGCTCTATGCCGGCGTGGAGATCGACCAGCCCATCAAGGTCGAGCACTATGCGGCGGTGGCGGAGATCATCAGCTACGTCCTGCGTCTGACGTCTGCTGAGAAAGCTGCGCGCTCCTGAAGAAAAACATCATAAATCAGGTATTTGGGGCGGATTTGAAATTCCGGCCCATACGCCATAGGATCGGGGTGCCGTCTGGGGGGCACGATCCTTCCCGTTCTTACTGTCCTCAAGACTCTCCGGCATCACTTTATGAGACCTAGGAGAACAAGATGGAACACTGGAAGATAGGGGCGTATCGCTACGACCCCGAAATGGCGATGCAGATCGGCGAAAAGGCGCTCATCGTCGCCGTCATTCTTGTCGTCACATGGCTGCTTGCAAAGGGCGCAAAATGGTCCTTTGCCAAGCTGATCGACACCGTGCCCCTGTTTCAGCGATCTTTGGCGTCCGGCCAGAGTATCGGCGCTTCACTCGGCAAGATCGTCTCGCTCTTTATCTGGTTGTTCGGCCTGATTGCCATTCTTCAGGCACTCGAGTTCGACAGCGTGATCCGGCCGGTCGAGGGTATCATCAACGGCTTTATCGCTTTCATTCCAAAGATTATCGGTGCGGGTATCATCTTCTTTGTCGGCGCAATGATTGCGAAGATCGTGCGGGAAATCGTCGAAACCGCGCTCTCCTCGGTCAATTTCGACAAATGGGCCAATATGGGCGGCGCAGAAGTCGTCACCGGCAACAGCACGATCAGCAAGACGATCGGCACAATCGTGTTCATTCTGATCATCGTGCCGGTCAGCATCGCCGCGCTCGATGTGCTCGACATCCCGTCGATCACTGTTCCCGCGAGAGACATGCTGGAGATGGTGCTACGCGCCGTTCCGCTTATCGTTGGTGCATGCCTGCTGCTGGGCCTTGGCTATGTCATCGCCCAGTGGGTCGGAAAAATGCTGGCGGAGATATTGCCGGGTCTCGGCTTCGACCGGGCCGTTGCGGCCATCGGCATTGTGCCCGAAGGGCGCAGCGCCTCGGGCGTCGTTGTGGCGATCATCAAGGTCGCGATCATGCTGTTCATGGCGATTGCGGCGACGCGGTTGCTTGGCTTTCCAGAGCTCACCAATATCGTCGAGACGATCCTGGAGCAGGGCGCCAATGTCATATTCGGCGCGGTGCTGATCGCGGCAGGCGTGATCCTTGCGCGCGTGCTGAAGACATTGATCGCGACGGCGGCAGGCGACGGTATTGCGCCGTCTGTGGTGTACTGGCTGACGGTGGCGCTGTTCCTGTTCATCGGCATCAAGCAGATGAACATCGGCGGGCTGATCGTCGATTATGCGTTCCTGGCCATAGCTATCGGCTCGGGCGTCGCCTTCGCATTGGCCTTCGGGCTCGGTGGTCGCGACGTTGCGGCACGCAAGCTGAACGAAATCGTCAAGTAGATCACTGTGCCGCCCGCTGAACTCCGGCGGGCGGCTTTTTCGCCTTCCAGCGGTCCTTGACTGGGCGTCACATCGTCTTGACGATGCAGTCCGAACCGCTCTCCTTGATCGTGGTGCACAGCGCATCCGCGTCGGCCTTGCTCGCCAGCGGCCCGGCCTGAAGCCGGGTGATCGCGCCTGCGGGCACAAGATAATGTTGATAACCGGACAGCCCGCGCACCTTGGCGGACATGGTTTTCCACATCGTCTCCGCGTTGGCGGACTTGCTGAACGCACCGAGCTGCACCCGCCATTTGCCGGTAGCGGCCTGTGTAGGCGGCGGCTCGGCGGCGGCAGGCACCGGCGGTGGGGCAGCCGGGCGAGATGGCGGAAGCGGCGCTTCACGCAGCGGCTTGGGCGTTGGACGCGTGGCAGCGGGCGTTGCAGTGGCAGGCTTCGCGGCGGAGGCAAGCATGCTCTGCTCCTGCGCGCGTTCGGCCATCGCCGCGGCCAGCGCGAGTCCGTCGGCGCGCTGGCCATCGGGAATATAACGATCCATGTGAACAAGCGATGCGGTTGCCTGCGGCAGGCCAGACGCGGACGCCCGGCTCATCAGCGCGTAGGCGCGTACCCAGTCGCGCGACAGCAGGTCGCCGTTGAACAGGGCGGTCGCGACGATATATTGCGCGCGCGCGTCGCCCCGCTCGGCCGATCGGGCGAGGTAAGGCATCGACTCCTCTCGACGATTTTGCTGGAACAGAAGCAAGCCATAATTGTCTTCCGCGCGCGCATGCCCCTGCGCCGCCGCTTTGCCATACCATGACATCGCCTGCGCGAGGTCCGCTGGCACGCCACGGCCCAGCTTGTAGGCCTGGCCGAGATTGAACTGCGCGTCCGCATCGCCCGCTTGCGCGAGTGCGCGCCATTCCTTCACGGCCTTGGCATAATCCCCCTGCGCCCAGGCATCGACGCCCGCTTTCACATCGGCGCGCGCGGGTATGCTGACCGCCGTTGCGGCCAATATTGCCAATGCCGTTGTCGTCACGAATTTCATGTTGGTCCGCTCCGTCGCGCCCCGCGCCCGCTTCCAGATGAGAGGGCATGACCCTAACACCCGCCATACTGCCCGAAAAGGGTGGATACCGGGTTAACCGATGGCGGCGTTCCGCCCAGCTCGTCCACCAGTGCGTCTCAGTGAAATTAACACAATGTTAGGACGACCGTGGCAATTCTTTCCCTAGCTGCATCAATATTAGGGGTAGTGCGTGCGCGTTTTGGCACTGGCATCACAGAAAGGCGGATCGGGCAAAACCACTTTGTCCGGGCATCTCGCCGTTCAGGCTGAACTTGCAGGCGCAGGTCCGGTCGTTCTTATCGATATCGATCCGCAGGGATCGCTCGCCGACTGGTGGAATGAGCGCGAGGCCGAACTGCCCGCATTCGCCGAGACAACGGTCGCGCGGCTGGCGCATGATCTTGAGACGCTGCGCCAGCAGGGGTTCAAGCTTGCGATCATCGATACCCCGCCTGCCATCACGATGGCCATCCAGAGTGTCATTTCCGTCGCCGAACTGATCGTCGTGCCGACCAGGCCAAGCCCGCATGATCTGCGCGCCGTCGGAGCAACCGTCGATCTGTGCGAACGCGCAGGCAAGCCGCTGATCTTCGTCGTCAATGCCGGCACACCCAAGGCGCGCATCACGTCGGAAGCCGCCATCGCGCTGTCGCAGCATGGCACCGTGGCGCCGATCGTCGTGCACCAGCGCACCGATTTCGCAGCCAGCATGATCGACGGCCGCACCGTGATGGAGATTGACCCCAAGGGCCGCTCTGCAGGCGAAATCGAACAGCTCTGGGCCTATATCGCCGACCGGCTTGAAAAGAATTTCCGCAGGACCGTTTTCACGGTTCCGCATGCCGCCGCACAGGCGGCCCCCGCAGGGTTTCATCGTCCCACCGGCGGTTTTGGCCGCCGCATAGTCGGCCAATAAGGAGCGCAGGCGTTGATGGACCAAAAGCCTTTCGCTTCGTTGTCATCCAGCCTTCTGGCTCGCAAAGGCGGGGCGCGTCCGGCGATGCGCAGCGGATATGTGCCCGGCATGTCGCTCAACCTGCCCGCATCCGTTCAGGACGATCTGGGCTGGAACGATATGGGGCATGACGAAGATGTTCCCGAGGCATCGCCGCCTCCGCTGACCGTGATCAAGGCCAATGGTGAAGTGAAACAGGACGCCGCCTCGCGGCCGGAGGTTCTCGCGCAGCAAGCCGAAATCTCTCAGGCATTCGAAGGCGAAGTGGACAAACCGAAACGGAAGATCGCGCTGCGTCCACGCACAGCCAAGGCGGCGTTCACGCTGCGGCTCGACCCGGAGCGGCATCTGCGCCTGCGTCTCGCCTGCGCAGTACATAATCGCAGCGCCCAGCAGATCGTTACCGAAGCACTGGACGCATTTCTCGACGGCCAGCCGGAACTGGAGGCGCTGGCCAGTCAGGTTCAGCAAAAGAACGGCACCGGTAAATCCGGCGCCAAGTGAAGGTGGGTAGGACCATGAAACGCAAGGCATTGTTCAATATCGCGGCATCTTCGACGATTATTGCCGCGTCGATGGTCGGATGCAGCGGCGCCGCGCTCAACAACCGCGCGGGCGTCAGCGCCGGCAAGATGGAAACCATGGCCGCATCGCAGGCGCATGGCGCGGAAAAGGCGCTGGCCGAGCGTGATGCAGGCAAGGCGATCCAGATTGCCGAGGCTGCTGTGGCCGCCAACCCGCAGAAAGCCGAATATCGCACATTGCTGGGCCGGTCCTATCTGATGGCCGGGCGTTTCGATTCTGCGCGCGCGTCTTTTGCCGATGCGCTTGATCTGGGTAGCACGGACGCTCGGACGATCGTGAACCTGTCGCTGATCCACGTCGTTCAGGGCCGCAAGGAACAGGGCCAGCGTCTGCTCGCCGACCATATCAATGACCTCTCGGCTGCCGATTACGGCCTTGCCATGGCGATGGCTGGCAACCCCGAAGAGGCGGTTCGCATGCTCTCGCAGGCGATCCATGCGCCGGGCGCAGGGGCGAAGGAACGCCAGAATCTCGCTTACTCCTATGCCATGGCCGGACAATGGGCCGAAGCGCGCCAGATGGCCGCGATGGATCTGCCGCCGCTTGACGCCGCCAAGCGCGTTGAGGGATGGGCGCAGGCCGCACAGCCGGGTGCCGAACCGAAGCGCATCGTCGCGATGATGGGCGTTTCACCGCGCGCCGATGATGCTGGCGTACCCACGCGACTTGCATTGGGCAAAGCGACGCTGAGCACACCGATCCAGCAGGCCGCTGTTTCCGACAATGTCGAGCCCGCATCCGAACAGGCACAGGTGGCCGAGTCGGCGTCCGATACCATGCCGCTGGAACTGGCGTCGTTCGGCATGACCGAAGACGGTTCGTCCGCAACGCCGGAATTTATCGCCGCGCCGCAGGGTCCGATGCGCGAGGCCGCACCGGCTGATGCGTTCGCTTCTGCACCCGAAGCAGCATCGCATCCGTTGATGCGCACCGATATCCCGAAGGCGCGTGCCGCCGCGCTCTGGAACCCGGTTGACCCCTCAAAAGGGTCGCGCTGGGTTGTTCAGCTGGGGGCTTTCTCAACGCCCGAAAATGCGCGGGCAGGGTGGAGTCACTATGTGCGCGGCAATGAAAGATTGAGCCTGTTCCCGCTGGTCGAAAGCGAAGCCGTTGTCGGTGGGCGTCAGTTCCATCGCGTCGCGATTGCAGGGTTCCGCAATCGTGACGGAGCTGCGGCGCTGTGCGCACGCATCGTGACCGAAGGCGGCGAATGCTTCGTGCGTGAAGGTGGGCAGGAGGCGGCGCCGTCACGCTGGGCGCTGGCTGAAAAGCCAAGATTGCTCGCCATGCGCTGATTGCGCATCGACCGCTTGAAGGGCCCCGGACGGGGCCCTTTTTATTTCAGTAGAATATTCCGCCCTTCATCAGCCGCTTGACGCGGCCTTGCACCGGCATCTTGTCGAACGGCGTATTGCCGGCAGCCGCGGCCATTTTGTCGCTGTCCACGATCCATGGCGCGTCCGGGTCGATCAGGATGATGTCCGCAGGACTTCCCTCGGCAAAGCTGCCCGCATCCACGCCCAATATCCGCGCCGGATTGGCGGATAGCAGCCGCATCAGCGTTGTGAGGTTCAGCCCCTCGTCCCGCACCAGATTGAGCGACAGCGCAAGCAGGGTCTCTGCCCCGGCGACACCGGCGGCGGCATCGGCAAAGGGCAGACGCTTGTCCTCCGGCCCGCGCGGATCGTGGCTGGATGTGATGACATCGACCGTGCCGTCAGCAACAGCGGCAAGCGCGGCTTGCCTGTCGGCCTCCGACCGCAGCGGCGGAGAAAGCCGGGCAAAGGTGCGATAATCCGACACCGCATTGTCGGACAGGAACAGGTGCGCGGGCGAAATACCGCAGGTAACGGACAGCCCTTCGGCCTTGGCCGCACGAATGAGGTCGAACCCCGCCCTCGTCGTCACGAGCCGGAAATGGATGGCGGCTCCCGTTTCGCGCACCAGTGCAATATCGCGCGCAATGGCCATCGCCTCGGCGCAGGCGGGTGCCGCGGAAAGGCCCAGCCGTGTCGCGGTCTCGCCACTGGTGGCGACCGCCTTGCCCGCAAGGCCTGCATCCTCGGGATGAGAGATAACAGTTAGACCAAGGCCCGACGCATAGGCGAGCACGCGGTACATCACGCCCGAATCGGCGATCCAGCCGCGCCCGGTGCCGACTGCCTTCGCTCCCGCCGCCTGCATCATGCCGATTTCGGCCATTTCCTTGCCGGCAAGCCCGCGCGTGGCCGCCGCGATCGGATGCACCCAGAAATCTGGTTTGCCCATGCGGGCGGCTTCGCGGATCAGGCCGACATCGTCGAGCGGCAGGGATTGGTCGGGCATCAGCGCCGCGCGCGTGATGCCGCCAAAATGAAAGGCCGGCTTGTCGGTGCGGAACACGCCCAGATCGACGAGCCCTGGTGCCACCACCAGTCCGCCTGCATCGATGATCTCCGCGTCGGACGGGATGTCCGACACGCCGCTTGCGACGATCATGTCGTCCTCGATCAGCAACGCGCCTTTTGCCGGTGCGTCCAGCGCCGGATCGGCCAGCAACCCGCCCGTGATGGCTATTTTGCTGCTCATGCCCAGCCCTCGCGGTTTTTTGTTGGTCGGGATGTTCACGCCCATCCCTCCACGCCTCGTGATGCGCGTGTCAGCACATCCAGGCAGGCCATGCGCACGGCCACGCCCATCTCGACCTGCTCGGTGATCGCCGAGCGTTCCGGGTCGTCGGCGACAGAGCTGATGATTTCGACACCCCTGTTCATCGGGCCGGGGTGCATCACCAGCGCATCCGGCTTCGCCTTCGCCAGCCGTTCCGGCGTCAGGCCATAGAGCATATGATATTCGCGCGGGGAGGGGATGAACGCGCCGTCCATCCGCTCGTTCTGCAACCGCAACATCATGACGACGTCCGCCCCATCCAGTGCCGCATCGAAATCGGTGAAGGGTGTTGCCCCCATGCATTCAACCTCTGCGGGCATCAGCGTGGGCGGCGCGACGACGCGGACCTGCGCGCCCAGCGCCGCCAGGCTCAGCATGTTGGATCGCGCGACCCGGCTGTGCAGCACGTCACCGCATATCGTGACGATCTGGCCTTCGATAAAGCCGCGTCGCCGCCGGATCGTCAGCGCATCGAGTAGCGCCTGCGTCGGATGTTCGTGCCAGCCGTCGCCTGCATTCAGCACCGGGCAATCGACCTTGTCGGCGATCAGTTGCACCGCGCCCGAACTGCCATGACGGATGACGATGACGTCCGCGCGCATCGCATTCAGCGTGACGGCGGTGTCGATCAGCGTTTCGCCTTTTTTCACGCTCGATTGCGCGGCATGCATGTTGACGACATCGGCACCAAGCCGCTTGCCCGCGATTTCGAACGACAGCAGCGTGCGCGTCGAATTTTCGAAAAACGCGTTGATCTGCGTCAGGCCCGCCAGCCGGTCGTCATGCTTGCGGTCGGGCGAACGGTTGACGCCCACCCAATGCTCGGCCTCGTCCAGCAGGAAGCGGATTTCCCATGGCTTTAGCTGCGCTATTCCCAGAAGATGCTTGTGGGGAAACAGGTCACGCCCGCCAGATGCGGCGGGGCGAGGTTGGCCAAAGGGCGCGTCATTCTCGCTCGGCATGGGGCGGTCCAATAGGCCAGCCGCGCGGCGAGGGCAAGCATGAACGGAGGGAAAAACTCACCCCATGGTCAATGCGTCGATCGCCCCCTGCAATATGTAGCTTGCCGCCAGCTTGTCGACCAGTTCGCCCCGGCGTGCGCGGCTCGTGTCCGCGTCGATCATCATCCGCGTGACGGCCTGTGTCGACCAGCGCTCGTCCCACAGCAGAACCGGCAGGCCCAGTTCGGCGATATTGCGCGCAAAGGCGCGGCTTGCCTGACTGCGCGGGCTTTCTGATCCATCTAGGTTCAGCGGCAAACCGATGACGATGCCTTTCACTTGCTGCTTGGCGATAAATTCGGCCAGCTTCGCCTTGTCCTTGGAAAATTTGGTGCGGGCGATCGTTTCGGCCGCGCTGGCGATCGTCCATCCGGCATCGCACAGCGCCAGCCCGATCGTCTTCGTGCCGACGTCCATGCCGATCAGCCGCCCGCCATGGAGGAGGGCGTTCCGAAATTCTGACCGGTCGGTCGTGATTATTGCTGTGTCAGAAATGTCGTCAGCCTCTGTTCCGCGTCGGCGCGGATATTGGCCCAAAACATCGCATAGTCATAGACATGATAATTATTGCCGGGCAGCACGTGATTTCCGACCTGCGGCGGCGAACCGATCAGCAGGAAGCCGTTTTCGCAACGGGCCGGAATCGCTCCCTTGACCAGTGTCGGCGCCGTGTCCCCGTCATCGGTGGACACAAGAGACCCGCGATTGCTTTTTTCCGGGGCCGAAGTGTCGGGCATGCCGGTCAGCGGGTTGGTGCACAGCATGGGCGTGCCCTCGCGTTTCTTGCCGTTCAGGCCCTTGTCGCGATTATAGGCCTCGAGCACATGGCTGGTGTCAGCAGGGTCGGCAAAGCTTTGCCAGCTCAATATGCAGCGGGTCTGATTGGCAGTTTCGCACGCCGGCAGGCTCATTGCCGGCAGGTCCGCTGTTATCGAAACCGGCCAGCCCACCAGATAGGCGGCGACGATTCGGTCGCCGACGGGTTTTCCCGCCACCTTTTCCTTCATCAGGCGCATCAGGTGGAGCGACCCCTGACTATGGGCCGCCAATAGGATTGGCCCGCTCGGGTTGGCCGCCAAAAAGGCAGTGAAGGCCGCCGCGACGTCCTTGTAGGCCGCGTCGATTGCCTTTGCGGCGTCGTCCCGCGTCGAAAGAAACGCGCCGAAATGCGCCTGATGATAGCGTGGCGCCCAGATATTTCCGACGCTGTTGAACGCGCTGCCCTGCATCATCGTGAAGCGTGCTGCCAGCTCGGTGCTTTCCTTGTCCTGCAAGGGGGCGTTCCAGCGCGCGGTGTTGAAGGGCGCCAAATAGCTGGTGGGATGCACGTAAAATACCGCGACCGGCCCCGGTTCGGTCTTACGTATGCCCTTGGGCACCCACAGTGAGGCGTTCGATTGCGTGATATCTGGCCGCGCCAGCCAATTTGCCCTGTCCGCATAATCATCGGCAGTTAGCAGCCGAGGCGCGGAAAAGCGCGCGCTCGGCACCATAACGGCGTTCAGCATGCGCTGGCCCCACATGCGATAGGCAAAGGCCGATCCCAGCGTCAGCACGATGAGCGCTGCCACGACATAGAGGAACTTCCTGGCTGCCATCGTCGCTCCATTTGTGCACTGCAACATAGAATTGGGAGTCTGGCAAGTGATTCCAGCCTCGATCCGGCTGCGTTTTATGCATCCTGTCGCATACGGCAAGCGCAATCGGCCTTGATGCGTCCCCGAGCCGGTGGTAGCGCGCGCCTCATGAGCATTGACATTACTACCGTGAAAAAGGTTGCCAGCCTTGCCCGGATCGCCGTTACGGACGATCAGGCCGAAACGCTGGTCCCCGAACTCAACAATATCCTCGGCTGGGTCGAGCAATTGGGTGAGGTTGATGTGTCCGGCGTGGAGCCGATGACCGCCGTCATCCCGAACCAGCTCCGCTTGCGAGAGGACAAGGTGAACGCCGACCCGCTGACCGGCGGCGATGTGCGCGACAAGGTGCTGGAAAATGCGCCGCAGGCAGAACATGGCTTTTTCGCGGTGCCCAAGGTGATCGAATAATGAGCGAGTTGACCAATCTGACGGTTGCGGAAATCCGCGACGGCGTGGCTGCGGGCACATTTTCCGCGCGCGAAGTCACCACTGCGTTCAACGCGCAGGTGGAGGCGGGGCGCAAGCTCAACGCTTATATCGTCGAAACGCCCGAAAAGGCGCTGGAAGCCGCCGATGCCGCCGATGCGGCGCGCGCGTCCGGCGATTTGAAGCCGCTTTCGGGCGTTCCCATCGGCATGAAGGACCTGTTCTGTACGCAGGGCGTGCAGACGACGGCGGCCAGTCATATGCTCGAAGGCTTCACGCCGACCTATGAATCGACCGTTTCGGGCAAGCTCTGGGCAGCTGGTGCCGGCATGCTCGGCAAGCTCAATCTTGATCAGTTCGCGATGGGTTCGTCCAACGAAACCAGCTATTTTGGCAATGTCGTGTCTCCGTGGCGCGATGCGTCGGGCAAGGATCTGGCGCCGGGCGGTTCGTCGGGCGGCTCATCCTCGGCCATTGCCGCGCGGCTCTGCCCGGCGGCGACCGGCACCGATACCGGTGGTTCGATTCGTCAGCCCGCCGCCTTCACCGGCATTTCCGGTATCAAGCCGACCTATGGCCGCTGCTCGCGCTGGGGCATCGTCGCCTTTGCCAGCTCGCTCGATCAGGCCGGGCCGATGGCGCGCACCGTGCGCGATAACGCGCTGCTGATGGAGGTGATGGCCGGGTTTGACGCGAAGGATGCGACCAGCCTCGACGCACCCGTGCCGCAATGGGAAGCGGGCCTCTCTTCGGACCTCAAGGGCAAGAAGGTCGGCATTCCCAAGGAATATCGCCCCGATGGCCTGAATGCGGAGATCGAGGCGCTGTGGGAGCAGGGCATTGCCTGGCTCAAGGATGCGGGCGCGGAGGTCGTGGAGGTCTCGCTGCCCCACACCCAATATGCGCTGCCGACCTATTATATCATCGCGCCTGCCGAGGCGTCGTCCAACCTCGCGCGCTATGACGGCGTGCGTTACGGCCTGCGCGACCTGCCCGATGGCGCGAATTTGCAGGACATGTATGCCGCGACCCGCGCCGCCGGTTTCGGCGATGAGGTAAAGCGCCGCATCATGATCGGTACCTATGTGCTGTCCGCCGGTTTCTACGACGCCTATTATACGCAGGCCTGCAAGGTGCGCACGTTGATCGCGCGCGATTTTGAGGCTGCGTGGGAAAGCTGCGATCTGCTGTTGACGCCGACCGCGCCGAGCGCCTCCTTCGCGCTGGGCGAGAAACAGGCCGATCCGCTGGCCATGTATCTGAACGACGTATTCACTGTGCCTGCCTCGCTTGCCGGGCTTCCGGCGATGTCGGTGCCGGGCGGGTTGAACAGCGCAGGCCTGCCGCTCGGTTTGCAAATCATCGGCAAGTCCCTCGATGAGCAGGGCGTGCTGAACGCCGCGCTGGCGCTGGAAGAACGCGCGGGCTTTACCGCCCGACCGGAGAAATGGTGGTGAGCGATACCATGACACAGAGCACCTACCGCATACAGGGCGCAACCGGGGACTGGGAGGTCGTGATCGGCCTGGAGGTCCATGCGCAGATCACGACGCAGGCGAAGCTGTTTTCCGGCGCGGCGACCGCATTCGGCGCGGAGCCGAACACGCAGGTAAGCCTTGTCGATGCGGCGATGCCCGGCATGCTGCCCGTCCCGAACATGGAATGCATCCGTCAGGCGGTGCGCACCGGCATGGCGATCGAGGCGCAGATCAACACATGGTCGCGCTTTGATCGCAAGAATTATTTTTATGCCGATCTGCCGCAGGGATATCAGATCAGCCAGCTTTATCACCCACTGGTGGGCGAGGGGCAGATCGAGATCAGCCTCGACGACAAGAATCCCGAAGCCGAGGTGAAGACCATCGGCATCGAGCGCATCCATGTCGAACAGGATGCGGGCAAGCTGATGCATGATCAGCATCCCACGCGGTCCTATGTCGATCTCAACCGCTCGGGCGTGGCGCTGATGGAAATCGTTTCGCGTCCCGACATGCGTTCCCCGGCGGAGGCGGGCGCGTACCTGTCGAAGCTGCGCACGATCCTGCGCTATGTCGGCTCGTGCGACGGCAATATGGATCAGGGCAGCATGCGCGCCGACGTCAACGTGTCCGTGCGCAAGCCGGGCGAGGAATTCGGTACGCGCACCGAAACGAAGAACGTCAACTCGGTGCGCTTCGTCATGGCCGTGGTCGAAAGCGAGGCGCGCCGTCAGGTCGACCTGATCGAGGACGGCGGCACGGTCGTTCAGGAAACGCGCCTCTATGATCCCGACCGCAATGAAACCCGGTCGATGCGGTCGAAGGAAGACGCACACGATTATCGCTATTTCCCGGACCCGGACCTGCTCCCGCTGGAACTGGACGAGGCGTTTCTGGCGGAATGCCGCGCGTCGCTGCCCGAACTGCCGGACGCCAAGCGCCACCGTTATGAGAATGATCTCGGCCTTTCGCCCTATAATGCGGGCGTGTTGACGGCGGACGCCGACACCGCGCGCTGGTTCGAAACGCTGATTGGGCAGAGTGCGGCCAAGCAGGGCAAGAGCGAGAGCGACGTGGCGAAGGCTGCGGCGAACTGGCTGTTGTCCGAACTGTTCGGCGCATTGAACAAGCTCGGCAAGGGGCTGGACGACAGCCCCGTTTCGCCCGAGGGCGCGGCGGAGCTGCTGGCGCTGATCGGCGACGGCACGATTTCCGGCTCCATCGCCAAGCAGGTGCTGGAAAAGATGCTGGAAACCGGTGATGGCGCGGAAGCTATCGTTGAGCGCGAGGGCCTGAAGCAGACATCCGACACCGGCGCGATCGAGGCCGTCATCGCCGAGGTGCTGGCGAAGAACCCCGGCCAGCTTGAGCAATATCGGGCAGGCAAGGAAGCGCTGTTCGGATTCTTCGTCGGTCAGACGATGAAGGCCACACAGGGCAAGGCCAATCCAAAGGTGGTCAACGAACTGCTGAAAAAGGCGCTGGGGTAACCGGGGCGTGGTGGCATTCAGGTGAAGGCGCAACTCGTTCGCCTCAGGCCTTGCCCTTTCGCCCCCCTTGCTCTATGCCGCGCCGACCGGCGACCGATGCGGGCGTGGCGAAACTGGTAGACGCGCCAGATTTAGGTTCTGGTATCGCAAGATGTGGGGGTTCGAGTCCCTTCGCCCGCACCAGTGTGCCAGCCCTAGTCGGACGGCTTCCGCTTGCGGGCGTCGCGCCTCACGAGATTTCCGAGATACAAGAAAGCGTTGAGTAAAAAAATGCAGACTGTCGAGACGTTGAACGAGGGCCTGAAGCGCGCCTACACCCTGACAATTTCCGCGAAGGATATCGACGCACGCGTCGACAAGGAAGTGGCGACCATCGCGCCGCAGATCCGCATGCCCGGCTTCCGCCCCGGCAAGGTTCCTGCAAACCTGATCCGCAAGATGCACGGCGAGCGCCTGCAGGCCGATGCGCTGAACAACAGCATTCAGGAAGGCGTGCAGCAGCTGATGGCTGACAACAAGCTGCGCCCCGCGATGCAGCCCGCCGTCGAGCTGGATGAAGAGTTTGAATTCGGCAAGGACGCAGAGGTCAAGGTTTCTCTCGAAGTGCTGCCTGACGTTCCTGCTCCCTCGATCGAAGGGCTGAAGCTGGAGCGCCTGACCGTCGAAGTCGCTGACGAAGCCGTCGACGAGGCCGCAGGCCGTATCGCCGGGCAGCAGAACGCCTATGAAGCGTTCGCCGCCAGCCACAAGGCGAAGGAAGGCGACGTCGTGGAGATGGACTTTGCCGGCAAGGTCGACGGCGAGGCGTTCGATGGCGGCACCGGCACCGGCATGAAGGTGGAAATTGGATCGGGCAACCTGATCCCCGGTTTCGAAGACCAGCTTGTCGGTGTGAAGACCGGCGACGAAAAAGTCCTGAACGTCACCTTCCCGGAAGATTATGGCGTCGATACGTTGAAGGGCAAGGATGCGACCTTCGACATCAAGGTCACTGCGATCCTCGACAAGTCCAAGCCTAAGCTGGACGATGAATTCGCCAAGGGCCTGGGCCTTGAAGGGCTCGACCAGCTGCGCGAACTGCTCAAGGGGCAGATCGAGCAGGAGCATAACGGCCTCACCCGCACGCACATGAAGCGCAAGCTGCTCGATCAGCTGGCCGAAAGCCATGATTTCGACGTTCCGCCCTCGATGGTCGAGGCCGAGTTCAACCAGATCTGGCAGCAGCTTGAGCATGAAGCGGGCCATGAAGAGGATTCCGAGGCTGCGCTTGCCGAGCTGGAAAAGGACAAGGATGATTACCGCAACATCGCTGTGCGTCGCGTCCGCCTTGGCCTGCTGCTCTCCGAAATTGGTCAGGCCAATGGCGTTGAGGTCAGCCAGCAGGAAATGCAGCGCCTGATGATGCAGGCTGCGCAGCAATATCGCCCGGAAGATCGCGAGCGGTTCGTGCAATATATCCAGAACGAGCCGATGGCCGCAGCCCAGTTGCGCGCGCCGCTCTATGAGGACAAGGTTGTCGACTTCCTGTTCGAAAAGGCTGATGTCACCGACCGCGCCGTGACGAAGGAAGAGCTGGAAGCCGCGATTGAGGCGGAAGAGGGCGAGGGCGGTCACGTCCATGGGCCCGATTGCGATCATGACCATGATCACAAGCCTGCCGCCAAAAAGGCCGCTGCGAAAAAGGCGCCCGCCAAGAAAGCGGCTGCTGCGAAGGAAGAAGCTGGAGACGAGTCCAAGCCCGCCGCCAAGAAGGCACCGGCGAAGAAGCCTGCGGCCAAGGCTGCGGCGAAGTCCGATGAGGCTGCGGCGAAGCCTGCTGCCAAAAAGCCCGCGGCAAAGAAGGCACCAGCCAAGAAGCCTGCCGCCAAGGCGGAATAAGCGATACGGCCGGATCGGCATGAGAGTGGCGGTATGACCGTCTCTTCCCTGGTTGACGGGGGCGACCTTTCCGGCCTGCGCATCGCAGTGTTGTTGCCCTGCTATAACGAAGCAGGCGCGATAGGGCAGACGGTTGCGGGTTTCCGCGCCGCGCTGCCCGATGCGGCCATCTACGTTTACGACAATAACAGCAGCGATGCCTCGCGGCAGATTGCCGCCGATGCGGGCGCTATCGTGCGCACCGTGCGGCAGCAGGGCAAGGGGCATGTCGTACGCCGGATGTTCGCGGACGTTGACGCCGACATCTATGTGATGGCGGACGGCGACGCGACCTATGACGCGGCGGCCGCCCCCCGCATGATCGCGATGATGCTGGACGACAATATCGACATGGTTGTTGGCGCGCGCAAGACTGAGGTGCAGGCGGCGTACAGGCGGGGACACCGTCTGGGCAACCGGCTGCTCAACGGATTGCTCAAGCGACTGTTCGGGCGGACCTTCACCGACATATTGTCGGGATATCGCGTGTTTTCCCGCCGGTTCGTCAAAAGCTTCCCGGTGCTGTCCGCCGGGTTTGAGATCGAAACCGAAATGAGCGTGCACGCGCTTGAACTGGCGATGCCGGTGGCCGAAACGGTCACGGCCTATGCGGCGCGCCCGGAAGGGTCCGTCAGCAAATTGTCGACCTATCGCGATGGCTGGCGGATCTTGCGGACGATCTTCACGCTGTACCGGGTTGAGCGGCCGATCTGGTTTTATGGGTTTATCGGTGGGCTGTTCGCGGCAGTCGCGCTCGGCATGGCGCTGCCGCTCGTCATAACATGGCTCGAAACCGGGCTGGTGCCGCGTTTCCCGACCGCGATCCTCGTTACCGGCATGATGATCGTCGCGGTTCTGAACGGCATGTGCGGGCTTATTCTCGATACCGTCGTGCGCGGCCGCAAAGAGGTGAAAAGGCTCGCCTATCTGGGCCACACGGCTCCGGCAGATTTGCTGGTGCGCCGATAAAGGTCCGTTAATCCCTCCGCATTAGCGTGTCTGCAAAGGTAAACCCCCTTGAACCTGCACCGATTTGGCACGATGTAGGTCGAGACACTTCAACCCGTCTGAAAGAAACGCATGCACAACAGCAATTTTGATCCGATGGCCGCACTGGTTCCGGTCGTTATCGAGCAGTCCAACCGCGGCGAGCGCAGCTTTGACATTTATTCGCGTCTGCTGCGGGAGCGGATCATTTTTGTCACCGGGCAGGTCGAGGATCACATGGCCTCGATCATTGTCGCCCAGCTCTTGTTCCTCGAATCGGAAAATCCGAAGAAGGACATCTTCATGTACATCAACTCGCCGGGCGGCGTGGTGACGGCGGGCATGGCGATCCACGACACGATGCAATATATCCGCCCCAAGGTCGGCACCGTGTGCATCGGTCAGGCGGCGAGCATGGGCAGCTTCCTGTTGGCGGCTGGTGAGCCGGGCATGCGCATCGCGCTGTCGAACGCGCGAATCATGGTGCATCAACCTTCGGGCGGGGCGCAGGGCATGGCGTCGGATATCGAGATTCAGGCGAAGGAAATTCTGCGAATCCGCCAGCGGCTGAACTCGCTCTATTCGCAATATACCGGCCAGCCGCTCGAAAAAATCGAAACCGCGATGGATCGCGACACCTTCCTGGAGGCCGAGGAAGCCAAGGCTTTCGGTATCGTGGACCAGGTGTTCGACAAGCGTCCCGTCGCTGCGGAAGCGGATGACGCCTAAGAGGGTCATAAGGGGACATTAATGATGATCCGTTATTCTCCCCCTTGTGAAACACGGAATGGGCGGTTTAGGATGACCGCATAAATAGCCCGGCCATAGATGGGCGACAGCCGTTGCTCCCGCCGGGTCAGGAAAGACAGGAATGACCAAGCTGACCGGTTCTGATTCGAAAAGCACCCTTTACTGCTCCTTCTGCGGCAAGTCGCAGCATGAGGTGCGTAAGCTGATCGCGGGGCCCACGGTTTTCATCTGCGATGAATGCGTCGAACTGTGTAACGACATCATCCGTGAGGAAACCAAGAGCGGCCTCGTCGGCAAGAAGGATGGCGGTGTTCCGACGCCGCAGGAAATCTGTGACGTCCTTGACGATTATGTGATCGGGCAGGCGCGTGCGAAACGCGTACTCTCGGTCGCGGTGCACAACCATTACAAGCGTCTCAACCACGGGCAGAAGGCGGGCGATGTCGAACTCGCCAAGTCCAACATCCTGCTTGTCGGTCCGACCGGCTGCGGCAAGACGCTGCTGGCGCAGACGCTTGCCAAGACGTTTGACGTGCCCTTCACGATGGCCGATGCGACGACGCTGACCGAAGCCGGCTATGTCGGTGAGGATGTCGAGAACATCATCCTGAAGCTGTTGCAGGCCAGCGACTATAATGTCGAAAAGGCGCAGCGCGGCATCGTCTATATCGATGAGATCGACAAAATCAGTCGTAAGGCCGAGAACCCGTCGATCACGCGCGACGTCTCGGGCGAGGGTGTGCAGCAGGCGTTGCTCAAGCTGATGGAAGGTACCACCGCCTCGGTTCCTCCGCAGGGCGGCCGCAAGCATCCGCAGCAGGAATTCCTGCAGGTCGACACCACCAACATTCTTTTCATCTGCGGCGGAGCGTTCGCGGGCCTCGAAAAGATCATTGGCGACCGGCTGGAGGCAAAGTCCATCGGTTTCGGCGCACATGTCGCGGCACCCGAGGAGCGGCGTACAGGCGTATTGCTGGCGCAGAGCGAACCGGAAGATCTGCTGAAATTCGGTCTGATCCCCGAATTCGTCGGTCGTCTTCCGGTCATTGCCACGCTGGAAGATCTGGACGTCGCCGCGCTGATGAAGATTCTCGTCGAGCCCAAGAACGCGCTGGTGAAGCAATATCGCAAGCTGTTCGACATGGAGGAGGTGGAGCTTTCCTTCACCGACGACGCGCTGACGGCGATCGCGAAAAAGGCAATCGAGCGCAAGACCGGCGCGCGTGGCCTGCGGTCTATCATCGAGGGAATATTGCTCGACACGATGTTCGACCTGCCGTCGATGGAAGGCGTCAGCGAAGTCGTGGTCGACAAGGATGTCGTGGATGGCCGCAAGGAACCGGTGCGCGTGTTTGCGGACAAGGACAAGAAGGCCGAGGACGCCGCCTGATCGGGTAACGCGCTTTACGCTAACACCAAAAACCCCGCCACTGGCGGGGTTTTCTTTGGGTGTCTCTATGATTTGCGGTCAGGCGACGTTGCGGCTGAAATCGCCCGATGCATCGCGCAGCTTGTTGAGCATGCCCTGAACGGTTGTGAAGCCTTGCTCCAGATCGTCGATTTCGCACGCGACCACTTCGGTATCACGGCGGATGGCTGCAACCGTGCCCGACATCGAATCGGCGGCAAGAGCGGTTTCATCCACCGCGGCGGTGATCATCGTCACGGTCTGCGCCTGTTGCTCCATCGCGGTGCGGATCCGTTCGGAACTATCCTGAACATCGCTCACCGTTTCGCGGATGCGCTGGTTGGTATCGACCGACTGGAGTGTGGAATTCTGGATCGCGGCGATTTTGCCCGCGATATCGTCGGTCGCGCGGGCAGTCTGGCTCGCCAGCGACTTGACCTCCTGGGCAACGACGGCGAAGCCGCGACCGGCATCGCCTGCGCGCGCGGCCTCGATCGTCGCATTCAGCGCCAATAGGTTCGTCTGACCGGCAATATCGCGGATCAGGCCTAGGATGGATTCGATTGCCTGAGCATGCTCTGACAATGTCGACGACATCGACACCGCTTCGCCCGCCTGTTCGCTGGCGCGGTGGGCGATGTCAGAGGAATTTTCGACCTGCGCACGCGTTTCTTCAATCGCGCGGATCAGCCCTGCGGAAATCTGTGCGGCCTCGCGCATGGCAAGGGCGGATTGTTCGGCTGCCGCCGCCACTTCGGAAACCTTGTCCAGCATGCCGCGTGTCGCTTCCGAGGCGTGCTTGGCCTGATCTTTCAGACCTTCGCCGAACCGGGATGCGTCGTCGACCTCACCGGCGATTCGCTGCTCAAAAATTTCGCCATAGCGCTGGCGTTCATCCTGCTCGTCCCGGGCATTCTCTTCGGCGATGAACGAGCACATCATCTCGGCTTCGATCGTGGTGATTTGCACTATGCTGTTGATCAGGCGACGGCGCATCTCTTCGTCTTCTGTGCGGTGCCAGATGGCATCGGCAATCGACTGGTTGGCCGCGTTGAGCGCCACCAATACCGCGCGCAGCGAAATCCGCTGCTTGCGTGCATGATATACGCAGCCTTGCACGGATGCGGCCCAGGCGTTTTCTTCGAATGCTGAATATTTCAGTTTGAGATAGCGTCCGATTTCAGAACGGAGCGCTGCCAGTGCATCGAGGGAAATAATCGTGTCCAGACCGCTGTGGGATACATAGGCATTGAAGAAGCTGTCGGCGGCGTTGCAGTCATCTCCGACCAGCGTCCAGATGGCGCGCGCATCATCGGCGAGGGTGCCTCGCGGATCGAATTCGCTCAGCCTGCTCTTCATCTCAATGCTGGCCGATTGTATCTCTTGGACTGGCATTGTTTTCCCTGTTTTGCGTTCGCCCCACGCGAGCTTCACCGGGCTATAGAGAAGGATGGTTAATCTTTTCTTATGTCCACAGGGTACGGCAAAAAACGGGCACGCAAAAAACAAGTCCGGTCTGATAATTTGCGTGGCGGGAATCCACACGCTAAAGGGACGTGATTCTGGATTGTACAGGGGAATGAGACCGGCATGGCTCACGCGCAAAAAGCGTCGAAAAATCGACCATTATCGCCGCATTTATCGATATGGCGTTGGGGGCCGCATATGGCGGTTTCCATCCTCCATCGCGTTTCAGGGGATGGCTTGGCGATATTCGGCGCGGCGGGCCTCGTCTGGTGGCTGGTCGCTGCGGCCATGGGGCCCGAAGCCTATGCCTCCTTCGTTTACTATGTCTGGTCGGCTGATCCGGCGGATGCTGTGGGCGGCGTCATCAATATCTTTGCGAAGATCATATTGGTCGGTCTGACCTGGGCATTCTTTCAGCATCTTTTTTCCGGCCTGCGCCATTTCGTGCTCGATATGGGGGCCGGCTATGAGCTGCAGACCAACAAGACATGGTCTCTGGCGATACCGGCGCTGTCCATCATCGTGACGGCCGCGCTCTGGCTCTGGATCTTGGCGGAGAAGCTCTGATGGGTAACGGAACATCAATCGGTCGCGTACGCGGCCTCGGCTCGGCCAAATCGGGCACGCATCACTGGATCATTCAGCGCTTCACCGCCGTCGGCAACATGCTGCTGGTACTCTGGCTCATCTTCGCGCTGCTGCAGATGCCGGGGCTCGACTATGGCAGCGTCACAAGCTGGCTGTCGCAGCCGCTTGTCGCTGTGCCGATGATGCTGATGCTGGTCAGCGTTTTCTGGCACCTGAAGCTCGGCCTGCAGGTGCTGATCGAGGATTATGTCCATGATGACGGCCTGAAATTCTTCGCCGTCCTGCTTCTCAATTTTTACGCCATCGGCGGCGCAGCACTCGGGTTGTTCGCCATTGCGAAGATCGCATTCACAGGGGGCGCGGCCTGATGTCGGAAGACTATAAGATTATCGATCATATCTATGACACCGTCGTCGTGGGCGCGGGCGGATCGGGCCTGCGCGCCACCATGGGCAGCGCAGAGGCGGGGCTGAAGACCGCCTGCATCACCAAGGTGTTCCCGACGCGCAGCCACACCGTCGCGGCGCAGGGCGGTATCGCCGCTTCGTTGCAGAACAATACGCCCGACCACTGGACCTGGCACATGTACGACACCGTGAAGGGGTCGGACTGGCTGGGCGACCAGGACGCGATCGAATATATGGTGCGTGAAGCGCCCGCCGCCGTGTACGAGTTGGAACATGCAGGTGTGCCGTTCAGCCGCAATGCCGACGGCACGATCTATCAGCGTCCGTTTGGCGGCCATATGCAGAATATGGGCGAAGGCCCGCCGGTGCAGCGCACCTGCGCAGCCGCCGACCGTACCGGTCACGCGATGCTGCATGCGCTCTATCAGCAGAGCCTGAAATATGCGGCGGATTTCTACATCGAATATTTCGCTGTAGATCTGATCATGGAAGACGGGCCCAACGGACCGGAATGCCGTGGCGTTATCGCCATTTGCATGGAGGATGGCAGCATCCACCGTTTCCGCAGCCACGCGGTCGTGCTGGCAACGGGCGGCTATGGCCGTTCCTATTTCTCGGCAACCTCCGCGCACACCTGCACGGGCGACGGCGGCGGCATGGTGCTGCGCGCCGGATTGCCGCTGCAGGATCTGGAGTTCGTTCAGTTCCACCCGACCGGCATCTACGGCGCGGGCGTGCTGATTACAGAGGGCGCGCGCGGCGAAGGCGGTTATCTCACCAACTCGGAAGGTGAGCGTTTCATGGAGCGCTATGCACCGTCCGCGAAGGACTTGGCGAGCCGCGACGTCGTTTCCCGTTCGATGGCGATGGAAATTCGCGAAGGACGCGGCGTCGGCCCGAACAAGGACCACATCTACCTCCACCTCGACCATATCGACCCCAAGGTGCTGGCCGAGCGTCTGCCGGGCATCACCGAAAGCGGAAAGATTTTCGCCGGTGTCGACCTGACGCGTCAGCCGCTGCCGGTCTGCCCGACGGTCCATTATAATATGGGCGGCATCCCCTGTAACTATCATGGGCAGGTGGTGACGAAGAAGGGCGACGATCCGGAGGTCCTCGTGCCCGGCCTGTATGCCGTGGGTGAGGCCGCGTGCGTGTCCGTGCACGGCGCGAACCGTCTGGGCTCCAACAGCCTGATCGACCTTGTCGTATTCGGTCGCGCAACCGGCCTGCACCTGAAGGAAACGATCAAGCCGAACAGCCCGCACAAACCGCTGCCCAAGGACAGCGCTGACCTCGCGCTGACCCGTATCGACCGCTTCCGCAATGCAAAGGGCGGTTCGTCGACGGCGGAAATCCGTCTCGACATGCAGCAGACGATGCAGAAGCATGCTGCGGTTTTCCGCGATTCCGCACTGCTCGCGGAAGGCGCGAAAATGATGCAGAAGGTGAACAGCCGCCTGCAGGATGTGAATGTCACCGACCGCAGCCTCATCTGGAACACCGACCTTATCGAGACATTGGAACTCGACAATCTGATGTCGCAGGCCGTCTGCACGATGGAGGGCGCAAACGCTCGCCAGGAATCGCGCGGCGCGCATGCGCATGAGGATTTCCCCAACCGCGATGACGCGAACTGGATGAAGCACACCGTTGCCTGGTTCGAAGGCTGGGGCGGATCGGGCGGCAAGGTAACGCTGGATTATCGTCCGGTGCACGACTACACGCTCACCGACGAGGTCGAGTATATCAAGCCGAAAGCGCGCGTATATTGATGGAGCGTCGCCGGCGATAGACAGGCGCAGGGCATCGCTCCTGAACGGAGGAGGCATGGGATATGACCGCAAAACTGCGTAGTCCCGGGTTCAAGCTGCTGTTGTGCGTTGTCATCGGCCTTGTGCTGACAATTCCGCTGTTCGCGACCTATGCGCTGGTTTGGGATCGCCAGAACCAGTCCGACACTGCGCGCGCCTCCATTGCTCAGGGCTGGGGCGGGCAACAGGTCGTGGTCGGACCGGTCATCGTTATTCCCTATACGCGGAGCGAGGTCGAGACCGTGACCGAGAACGGGCGGCAGACCAGCCGCACGACACAGGTTGAGCGGGAACTGTTCCTCTCGCCTTCCGTTAACTCCGTCGCCACAACTATAAAGCCGGAGCGGCGACGCAAGGCGATATACGAAACCGTACTATTCGACGCGACTTTTAACGGTAGGGCCCAGTTTGAGCTGCCGGGCGATCTCGTCCGCTATGGTGCGACAGCAGAGCAGCTTCATCTCGATCGCGCTGAAATCCGTCTGGGCATTTCCGACGCGCGCGGCCTTTCCTCGAAAAATACACTGCGCGTCGACGGCAATACGCTTCCGCTGCAACCAGGCAAGGGGCTTGCTGCGTCCAAAAATGCCGGCTTTTTCGGCTTCCTCGATTGGTCCGGTGGCGCGCCCGTTACTGTGGACTATGCCTTTTCGGTGCGCGGCAACGGCAAGGTCACGCTTGTCCCGCGCGGCGGGCGAACCGACTGGAAAGTATCCTCGCCTTGGCCGCACCCGAGCTTTGGAGGCGATTTCCTGCCGGTTTCACGGGACATCTCGGACGCAGGTTTTTCAGCGAGCTATTCGATCAGCAACCTCGCGCTGGGTCAGGCTCTGGTGCTGACGCAGGATATCGCCGCGCCTCTGATCAGCGATAATCCCTATGCGATCAGCCCGACGAGGCGTGATCAATCGCTAAGCGGCGCTGCGGCGACGATCGGGCTGGTCGAACTGGTCGATCCCTATTCACAGGTCGACCGCGCGATCAAATATGGATTCCTGTTCATCGGTTTTACCTTTCTCGCGTTCTTGATGTTTGATGTTGTCGGCGGCGCGCATGTCGCGAGCGCCGAATATCTGCTCGTTGGCAGCGGCCTTGTGCTGTTTTTCACTCTGCTGCTAGCCTTTGCCGAAGTTGTCGGCTTCGCCCCGGCCTATTTGATCGCGGCGGCGGCGATCACCGGACTCCTTACCGCATATTCCTCCGCGGTGCTAAAAAGCTGGGTGCGAGCGCGGATCATCGGCGGCTTGCTGGTGGGGCTATACGCGACGCTGTATGTTCTGCTCAATCTTGAGGCCTACTCGCTGCTTATCGGGTCGGTTCTGTTGTTCCTCGCGCTCGCTTTCATCATGTGGGCAACGCGCAAGATCGACTGGTCCAGTGTGACCGCGCGTCAGAGCAGCGACCCAGAATAGAGCGTACCGCATGTCGAGGGTCGTCCGACCCTTGACCTCCGCTTCGTTGCGGTGCAGCATGACGCCATGGCAACAGCAGCTGCACCTGACTCGAAGCCGGAAGCAACGATCTCGCAAAACCCGGACATCCGCTATCTGGGGCGGCTGCTGGGCGAAGTGATCCGCGCCTATGGCGGTGAAAAACTATACCGACAGACGGAATATATCCGCTCGGCCTCGGTCGACCGCGCGCGCGGCGTTGAGGGCGCGCATCTGGTCGATACTGGCCTTGAGGCGCTCAGCTTGGACGACACATTGTCGTTCGTTCGCGGTTTCATGCTGTTTTCCATGCTCGCCAACCTGGCCGAGGACCGGCAGGGTGCGGGTGGTGACAAGGGCATGGATTTCGCAACCGCCGTTGCCGAGCTGGAAAAGCACGGCATAGATCGCGAAGCCGTTGCCGCGATGCTGGAGGGCGCGCTGATTGCGCCGGTCCTCACCGCGCATCCGACCGAAGTGCGCCGCAAGTCGATGATCGACCACAAGAACCGCGTCGCCGACCTGATGCATGTGCGCGATGCTGGCCGGACGGAGACGGACGAGGGCGAATCGATCGACGAGGCGATCATGCGTCAGATCGCGCTGCTGTGGCAGACGCGGCCCCTGCGACGCGAGCGCCTGTACGTGCAGGACGAGATCGACAATGTCCTGACCTATTTCCGCGATGTCTTTTTACCCGTGCTGCCAGCGCTGTACGCGCGGTGGGAACGGGTTCTGGGCGATCGCCCGCCCAGTTTCCTGCGCGTTGGCGACTGGATTGGCGGTGATCGCGACGGCAACCCCTATGTGCAGGCCGACCAGCTCAGGGGGTTTTTGTCGCGCGGCTGTGGTCTGGCGCTCGCTTTCTACATGGATGCGGTGCATGCGCTTGGTGCGGAGCTTTCGCTTTCAACCGAGCTGGCCCATGTCCCGCAGGACGTCATCGACCTGGCAGATGCAAGCGGCGATGGGTCACCCAGCCGTGCCGACGAGCCCTACCGCCGGGCGCTGTCCGGCATCTATGCGCGGCTGCATGCGACTTATGCGCATCTTGTGGGCAAGTCGCCGCCGCGCCCTGCTGGCCTGACCGGCAAGCCCTATTCGACGACGGCGGAGTTGCGAGCGGACCTCGTTGTCATCGCGCAGGGTCTCGCGAGCGAAGGTGAAGGCGCGCTTGCGACCGGCGGCGCGCTCGGTCGTCTGATCCGCGCTGTTGAGACCTTCGGTTTTCACCTTTCGACCATCGATATGCGGCAGAACAGCGCCGTGCATGAACGTGTGGTCGCCGAACTTCTCAAGGAAGCCGGGGTAGAGGCGGACTATATCGCGCTGGACGAATATGCCCGCGTGGCTCTGTTGCGGCGGGAGCTTGCTACCAACCGTCCGTTGGTGTCGCGCTTTACCGAACATAGCGAGGAAACCGCCAGCGAGCTGGCCATCGTCGAGGCGGCGGCGCAGGCGCATCGCGCCTATGGCCCGCAATGCATCACCCAATATGTCATCAGCAAGGCCGAAAGCGTTTCGGACATGCTGGAGGTGGCCATCCTGTTGAAGGAGGTCGGCCTGTGGCGCGCCGCGAGTAACGGGGATCCGCCCGAATGCGCGGTGATGCCGGTGCCGTTGTTCGAAACGATCGCCGACCTTGAGGCAGCGCCTGCGATCATGGGCGCCTATTTTGCCCTTCCCGAAATTGGCGCCGTCGCGCGCGCGCGCGGTCATCAGGAAGTGATGATCGGCTATAGCGACAGCAACAAGGATGGCGGTTATCTGACGTCCAATTGGGGGCTGTATGAGGCCAGCCAGGCGCTCGCCCCGGTGTTCGCACAGGCGGGTGTGGGGATGCAGCTTTTCCACGGGCGCGGCGGTGCCGTGGGGCGTGGCGGCGGATCGGCTTTTGCGGCCATCCGCGCGCAACCGGCGGGCACCGTTCAGGGGCGCATTCGTATCACGGAACAGGGTGAGGTTATCGCCGCCAAGTTCGGCACGCCCGATGTCGCGGCGGCCAATCTGGAGGCGATGACGGCGGCGACCTTGCTCGCCACGCTGGAACCGCAGCAACTGAGTAAGCAGGATGCTGCGCGCTTCGGCTCCGCGATGGAGCAGCTGTCAGCCAGCGCGTTCGCTGCCTATCGCGACCTTGTTTACGAAACCGACGGTTTCAAGACATTCTTCAGGCAGCTTACGCCCATTCAGGAGATCGCCGGTCTCAAAATCGGGTCGCGTCCGGCCAGCCGCACGAAAAGCGACGCGATCGAGGATTTGCGGGCGATCCCCTGGGTGTTCAGCTGGTCGCAGGCGCGCGTGATGCTGCCGGGCTGGTATGGCGTCGGTCATGCTCTTGCGGGGTTCAAGGATCAGGCACTGTTGGCCGATATGGCGCAAAGCTGGCCGTTCCTTCAGGCGACGCTCGCCAATATGGAAATGGTGCTGGCAAAGTCGGACCTCGATATCGCCGAGCGCTACCTACCACTCGTTGAAGATCAGGGGGCTGCGGCAAAGATTTTCGACCGCATTCGCGATGGCTGGACCATGGCGCACGAAGGCTTGCTGGGCGCGACCGGACAGAGCCGGATGCTGGACCATAATCCCGCGCTGGACCGCTCGATCCGGCTGCGCCTGCCTTATATCGAACCGCTCAATCTGCTGCAGGTCGAATTGTTGAAGCGTCACCGGTCGGGTGAGGATGACCCGCGCATCCGTGAGGGCATAGAGCTTTCCATTAATGCGATAGCGACAGCACTGCGCAACAGCGGATAGGAAAAAGGAGCGAGGACCGATATGGACCTCACTCCTTTCTTAGGGGCCTGACCCTACCTCACGCGCCGCTTAATATTTGACGACGATGCCCGCCATCGGGCGGATCGAGTGGAAGTTGCCACGCGTGTCGACTTGGCCGCGAAAGCGGATATTGCTCCGGTTTTCGCTCATGCCCATATCGGCTGCGGATAGCTCGAAGCCCATGCCATAGGACATGCCGTCATAATCCTTGCTGTTGGGGCCAAGCGCGTCGAAGTTGCTCCACTGATACCCGACTTTGCCGAAGAACATGCTGTCCTTGCCCAGCTTCACGCCAGCCCGACCGGCAACGCCATATTCCCAGTCGATATCGCCGTCGATGCCCTTGGCAACGTTGCCTTCCACGCCCACGACGAAGCGGTCGAGATTATAATTCACGCCCGCGACGCCTTCGACCATCGTGCCCGCATAATCGCCGGGGATGCCGTCGGGAAGATTTTCGGACTGCGGATTGTCGAAATCATTATACCCGCCCATCACGCCGACATAGGGCTCCAGCCTGTTGGCAGTCGGGGAGGCATCCGCGTCCTGCGCATGGGCAGCAAGCGGGGTCAGGGATGCAGCGGCCATGGCCGCGAAAAGCAGTTTGCTCATCGGAGTAACCTCTTGTTCTTTCTATGATAACAGCCGGTGTGGACCCGGTGGCTGACGGGGTGAACGCGCTTCGGCGTGTCAGCATCCGGTTCAATGACTGGGTGAAAAAGAAGTTGCTCGTCTCATCCCTGAAAATTGGAAAAATGCCGACAGTGCGGCAAAGTTGTCACGGTTTCTGAACTGTAAATTAATGAGAGATTTCTGAATTATTAACAAAAAAGGGCAGGTAAAACCCGCCCTTTATTTGTTTCATCCAAATATTCAGTCTGTCGAAGAAAATCAACCAACTGTCGCTTTGACTATTTTTCCGGGATTTGCCGGTGGCTCGCCTTTGGGGAGCGCATCGACATGTTCCATTCCGCTCTCCACGACGCCCCAGACGGTATATTGCCGATCGAGGAAGGTGGCGTCGTCAAAGCAGATGAAGAACTGGCTGTTGGCGCTGTCCGGGTTCATCGCGCGCGCCATGGAGCACACGCCGCGCACATGCGGCTCGGCGTTGAACTCAGCCTTGATGTCGGGAAGCTGCGAACCGCCCATGCCCGTGCCGGTCGGGTCGCCGCCCTGCGCCATGAAGCCGGGAATGACGCGGTGAAAGACAACACCGTCGTAAAAGCCTTCACGGGCGAGCGACGTGATGCGCTCGACATGGCCTGGGGCGAGGTCGGGACGCAGCTTGATGACGACGTCGCCGCCTTCAAGCGTCAGGGTAAGGGTTTCGTCGGCCATGCTTGCTACTCCGGTTCAGAGCGATTTCGAAGCAGGCCCAATTGCCTGCTGACTTGGAAATCGCGGTTCTACAATAATTCGGAGCGGTTGACCTGACCCTGTGGATCAAAAGCCGTTCCGAAAAAAAACGAAGCCTCCATATAGCTGTTCATCGCGCCTTTTAAAGAGAAAAGCCCCGTGCCCGCCCGCTCCGCATTTCCCGTTGCAATTCCGTTGTGCATGAGCGAAAGCGAAGCAATGACGGATCAAGGCGACATTGGAGAAGGCGGCGATGAACGACACCGACGCTTTCACATCGGGCAGCCGGAGTCGCGATCCCGAACGTGATCGCGACGAAGAGGTCGTGGTCGAATCCCGCCATGATGAGGATGACCGGCTGAAACCGGAATTCGTGTCCGCCGTGCGCGACGCGGTGGAGGCCGAAGAGGGCGAGCGTGCTCGCGAACTGGTCGCGCCGCTGCACCCGGCCGACCTTGCCGACCTTATCGAGCTTACGCCGAATGACGAACGGGCAGACATGGTCGCCGCGCTGGGCGATATCGTCGGCGCAGAGGTCTTCTCGGAACTGAACGAGCATGTCCGCGAGGAACTGATCGAGGCGCTCGACCCCGAGCGCGTCGCAGAACTCGCCGCCGAGCTGGAGACCGACGATGCGGTCGCTATCATTGAGGACATGGAAGAGGCCGATCAGCAGGCCGTCCTCGACGCGATGGAACCGGAGGATCGCGCCGCCATTGAAAGCGCGCTGTCCTATCCCGAGGAATCTGCCGGTCGCCTGATGCAGCGCGATCTGGTCGCCGTGCCGCAGCATATGAATGTTGGGCAGGTGATCGACTATCTCCGCGACAATCACGAACTGATCCCGGATTTCTGGGAAATCTTCGTGGTTGATGAAGGCCACAAGCCGATCGGTACATGTCAGCTGTCCTGGATCTTGACCTGCCCGCGCGGTATCGAGATGGCCGATGTGATGAAGCGCGAACAGACGCTGATCCCGGTCGATATGGATCAGGAAGAAGTGGCGCTGCGTTTCCAGAGGTACGCGCTGATCTCAGCTGCCGTGATCGATGATACCGGACGCCTTGTCGGCATGATCACGGTCGATGATATCCTCCACATCGTTCAGGAAGAGGCAGGCGAAGATATTTTGCGTCTGTCCGGTGCCGGCGACGGCGACATCAACGAACCGATACTGGAAAGCTACAAGGCCCGCGTGCGCTGGCTGCTGTCCAATCTGGTGACGGCGCTGGTCGCGGCCTCGGTCATCCGCGCGTTCGAGGGCACGATCCAGCAGATGGTCGCGCTGGCGACGTTGATGCCGATCGTCGCGGGCGTCGGCGGCAATGCGGGTAGCCAGGCGATGGCGGTCACGGTGCGTGCGCTCGCCACCAATCAGATTACCGCGTCTAACACCTGGCGCACGATCATGCGCGAAATCCGCGTGGCGGTGCTCAATGGCGCGACGGTTGCGGTGGTGATCGGAGGCGGCGTGGCTTTGGCCTTCAGCAACGGTGCGTTGGGCGGGGTGATAGCGGCGGCGATGCTGGTCAATATCGTCACCGCCGGGCTGGCCGGGGCGGCAGTGCCCCTGACGCTGGAAAAGTTCGATGCCGACCCTGCCGTCGCATCGTCGATCTTTGTGACGATGATCACCGATTCTATTGGATTTCTGGCGTTTCTCGGTTTGGCAACGCTGGCGGGCCTTACAGGCGGTTGAAAATGGCCGTGCGCGCGGCCATTTGAAGGCTGATGCCGCTGCATATCACGAAAATTGCCTTTGGCTGCGATGGACCTGCCGACCTTGCCGAGCGGCTGGGCCGTCAGGCGGGTGTCGGTGAGGCGCGGCTGACGACGCGATATCTGCCCAAGCGCATCGCGGAGATGGCGGGCGGCTCGCTCTACTGGATCCATGCTCATATGATCGTGGGGCGCAGCCCGATTATCGGGTTCGAGGAAAATGGCGAAGGGCGCTATTGGCTCAAGATCGAACCGCGCCTTATTCTGGTGCACCCGCGCGCCAAACGTGCGCATCAGGGCTGGCGCTACCTTGAGGGTAAGGACGCGCCTGCCGATCTGGCGCCCGGCGAAGCAGCAGATGACGTCATGCCGCCCGATATGGCGCGCGAGCTGGGGCGGCTTGGCCTAGTGTAAGCATCTGACCTCAAAACAATTTCGATAAATGCGGTGAGTTTCCCAAACATAATCACTTGGTAACACTCGGATGCTTTAATGGCGTGGAAGCGGGGCCTGCGGACTGGTTTCGTAACGGGGGAGCGCCCCATGGGTGCGATTAAAGCTCTGAAATCAGAGGAAAGCTTTCAGCTCGACCTGACGGCGCGGGGATATGCCGTGCTGTTCCGGCCGGATCAGTCGAATCATTGCCCCGGTTGCGGCCATTCGCAATGGTTTGTCGGTCGCATGTCCGCCGAATGCGGCATTTGCGGCACCGCGCTGCCGCTAGCAGACGCACAGCAAAGCCCGGTCATGCCGGTCGGTCAAAAGGCCGTGAAGCTTCATATCGTGTCAGAAATCGCCGAAAAGGTGGACGCGCCCGAGCGGCGCGAGGATCAGCGTGTTCCCGGCGATGGTCGCGTCCTCGGCTTGCATATCGACGGCTCGCCCCACCCCTTCAAGCTGGAGGATATTTCTGACGGCGGCGTCAAGGGCGAGTATATCCCCGGTGTCGGACAGGCACGGTCGCTGATGATCGAGCTGGAGGATGGCCGCATGGTGCCCGCACAGTTGCGCTGGACCGATGGCGAATATGCCGGGTTCGCGTTCCTCAAGAAGCCGTAGAATCGGCCCCGGAGAGGTCCCTGATACTCAGGGAACGCCTTTCGATTCTTCCATTCTTTTCTCGGCGAACCATTGGCGCAGCATTTCCGCGGTACAGCCGGTAAAGCCATAGCTGCCGTTGACCGAGCAGCTTCCGGGGATAACCGCGCGCCCCGCATCCTCCATTTCCGCGACCTGACTGGCCCAGCCGGGGCCACCCTGCGGCTTGGGCTTCTCCCGAACAGGTTTGGGGATGCGATACCGCTCCGCCTCCGGCTTACGCGCGCACACGACAATATCGCCGTCGTCGCTTTGCGGGCAGGGGTCATCGCCATACACGACGAGGGCGCTAACCCGCTCGGGCGGTTCGGCCTGCGCCGCAGCGCCCGATGTGAAAAAGCTGGCCAGAAGGAATAAGGGCGCGGTTCGGAGCATGACGAAAGCTTCGGCTCCGCCGCATGAACTGGCCCTGTATGGCTGTTCCGGCTTGGCTATTCTTCGACCGGAGCTGTCGCGTTATGATCTACTTCCGAGGCAGTCTCGGCGGCCTTGGCCTCCGCCCGCGCCTTTTCCTCGGCCTTCACCTGGGCCTCGATCTCTTCGGAATCCGCGTCGATCGTCGACAGGCGCTTGGCGCGCTCTGCCGCCACAAGATCGGCCCAGCTCTTGTCGCCCATCCGTGCCCGTTCGGCCTTGGCCTGGCGCGCCATCTTTTCGAAACATCCGGTAAAACCGCCTCCGCCTACAGGGGAGCAGCTCTCGGTTCCCGATGCGCCGATATATTCGATCGATTTGACGCGATTGGTCCAGGCCTCGTTTTGGGGAGAGTCGGGTTCCGTACCGCGTAGCGTTTCAGGAATGCGAAAACGCTCGCTCTCCTCCTGACGGGCGCACACGACGATTTCATTGCCTTCGCTGACGGGGCAGGGGTCATCGCCATAGACGATGACCTGCTTGATCCTTTCGGCGGGCGGCCCTGCTGGCGTCTGTTGCGCCGTCGCTGGCAGCGCGGAAAACAGCGCCGTCAGGGGCAGTGTGGCGGCAAGCATCCTCTTCATGATCATATCCTCTTCGAAAGGGCGATGGCGGCGCGGCAGCCGAGGCGAATTGCGCCCGAAAGCAGCGGATAGGCCGGGGCGTTTTCCGCACCCTGCGCAATGGCCGTTTCGCGGTGCTCCACTTCCTCGGCCTGAAAATCGCGGATCGCGCCCGAAAGCGCGGTGTCTTTATCGCCCAGCTCGCCGAGCTGTTCCTCATAATGACGGTCGATCTCGGTCTCTATCGCGGCGGTACACGCCATTGCGGCCTCTGGACCGATGGCGGCGGTCACCGCGCCCAGCGCGAATCCGGCGACGTCCCAGAAGGGTTGAAGAACGGTAGGGCGAACCCCGCGCTCCGCCATCATCGCATCGAAATGCGCGCGATGCCGCTCCTCCTGCCGCGCCATGGCGGCGATGGACCGCGCCATCGGGTGCCGGCCCCCCATCACGGCAAGCTGACCCGCATAGATCCGCGTCGCACCATATTCGCCGGCCTGATCCACGCGCAGCATGGACGCGGCGTTTTTCTGGGCAGCGGTCGGGCGCGGAAAATCGGTCATGGCTGTTCCTTGCTCCAGCGTAGTAGCAGGGTGGCGACAAGGGCCGCCGCTCCGAGCGAGAATAGAGCATTATAGCCTGCAAGGGAAATACCCAGCAGCGACCATGGGGCGATGTCACAGCGGGTCAGCGGGGCCGCCATGATGCTGTCCAGCATATCCTGCGTGGTCGAACCGGCAGCGAAGGTCGAACAAGCGGTCACACCTTCCCACCAGCCATATTCCACACCCGCATGAAAGGCGCCAATGCCACCGCTGATGGCGATGGCGATTGCTGCCAGCCCCGCGAAAAGGGCGCTCAGCGGTGGGCGCGACCGCAGCGCGATGGCATCCAGCGCAAAGAAGATCGCGACCAAGTGCGGCCAGCGCTGCCACATGCACATTTCGCACGGATACAGCCCGCCGATATATTGCGAGACCAGCGCACCACCCAGCAGAAACGACGGCGTCAAAATGGCGATGAGCCGCGCATGGGAGAGGGAAGTGTGCGAAGTCATGGCGTGTCTATAGCCCGATAGCAGGATGGCGTCATCCCGGCTTTGTGCTGGATCAAAACCGAATGGCGCGTGAACGAAAGAACCAAGCAGGTAGTCCTGTCTATTTGGACGTGGCCACCTTCTTCAGTTGATCGGTCGATTTTTCAGCGCTTTTCGCCGGCTGCTTGGCAAGACGCGCTATCGTCTCGATCGCATAGTGAAGCTGGAAATCCTCGATGCCCTTGGCCTTCAGCTGTTCCGCAGTCATCGCGAAACGGGGATCGTCCTTGTTGTCCTCTTCCAGCGCAGGGTCGCCCGCCTTGATCTCATTGACCAGGTGGCGGCGCAGATCCGCCTCGCGAATGCGCGGTCGCGTCTTGTAGTCGGGGTCCGATATCTGCGGTACGCGCACGTCCGGCTTAATGCCACCTTCCTGAATGGAGCGGCCCGATGGCGTGTAATAGCGCGATGTGGTGAGCTTCAGCCCGGTCGAGGGGCTGATCGGCACGACTGTCTGTACGCTGCCCTTGCCGAAACTGCGCTCGCCCATGATCAGCGCGCGATGATGATCCTGCAACGCGCCCGCGACGATCTCGGAAGCCGATGCCGAACCCGAATCGATCAGTACGACGACGGGCAGGCCCTTCGAATCGTCACCCTTCTCCGCATAATATCTACGGATGTCGGCCTTGCGCCGTCCGCGGTCGGATACGACTTCCCCGCCGTTCAGAAACACGTCTGAAACAGAGATAGCCTCGCCCAATATGCCGCCCGGATTGGACCTGAGATCGAGAATATAGCCGCTGGGCTTGTGGCCGAGCGCCTTGTCGATACCGCCAATCGCCGCATGCACGTCTTTACCGGTATTGGCCGAAAACTCATTGATATTGATGATGCCGACACCGTTGGAGATTTCCCATTTAACGGGCTTCAGGTCGATCTTTTCGCGGATCAGCTCAACGTCGAACGGCTTGTCGCGGCCGGGCCGCACGATCGTCAGCTTGATCGGCGTGCCGGGCGCGCCGCGCATCTTCTCGACCGCCTCGTCGAGCGATACGTCATAGATCAGCTCGCCATCGAGGTGCGTTATATAGTCGCCCGATTTCAGGCCAGCGCGATAGCCCGGCGAATCTTCAATGGGCGCGATGATCTTCACCGCACCGTCCTCTGTCGTGACGGAGAGGCCCAGGCCGCCATAGGAGCCTTCGAGCTTGATCGACAGGTTCGTGAAATCGGACTCATCGAGATAGGTCGAATGCGGATCGAGGCTTGACAGCATGCCGCTGATCGCGCCGCGGATCAGCGTTTCGTCGTCGACCTGATCGACATAGTCGCTGCGCACTTTCTGGAACACGTCCATAAATTCGCCCATCGCCGCATAATTGCTGCCTTCGGCCTCCGCCAGCGCGGCGGTGGTCGCGGGTATGAGTGCGAGGGCGGCGAGCGCCGTCGCATTACGAAAGAAATTCGACTTCATGCGTGTTCTATCCAACTATGCTTCCGGTCGAATATAGGGGCTTGCAGCGGCCGCGCAAAGCGTTGTTTTTGTGCGAAGCCTTGTTTGGGTGCCGCCTGGCCCTCTCGATCAGCGGGCGGTCACCCTATCGCGTCCCGGCCAGCGCGATGATATCGACCGGTCGTCCCTGTCGCCGCAGCTCGACCGTGACGGCGCTCTTGTCGCCCGCGCCTGCCACACCGACCGGCGCGCCCTGTTTTAATTCCTGGCCGACCTCGCCGGACAAGCGCGCGAGATTGGTGATCAGTGTGGACCAGCCGCCGCCATGATCGATGATCAGTATCTGGCCAAAACCGCGATATTCCCCTGCAAAAGCAATGCGCCCGTCGGCTGGCGCGACGATTTGCGCGCCCGGTTGCGCGACGATGGTTATGCCGCGCGCACGCACGCCGCTGTCCGACAACTCCCCCATCCCGGTTACAACCGCACCCATCACGGGTAGGCGATAGGCAGGGGCGCCCGCTGCTGGGGAAGGTGCGGCCTCTTTTGTGGTGGACGGTTGGACCTTTCGCCCGGGGTCAGCGGGACGAAGCGTGGGGCCGGGCAGGGCGATCAGCCGGTTGCGCACATCGCCCGCCGCTTCTAGCTGGGTCATCAGGTCGCCGATGTCGCGGGCGCGTTCCCCCATGGCCATCGCTCGCTCAGCCTCAATGGTCGCTCCTGAAGAAAGGCCGCGGGCGGCGACGCGTTTTTCGGCCTCCAGCCTGCGCAGCGATATTCTGCGGTCTGCGAGTTGCTTGCGCCCTTCGACAAGCGCCTTCTTCGCCTGAGCGGCCATGGCTTTGAGTCTGCGCGCCTTGCCAAGCTCGTCGCGCAGGTCGGCGGTGCGCTGCTCGATCACGGGCAGCACGCGGTCGAATACGGCCCGCACATGGACTGTATCTCTCAGGCTGCCCGGTTGCAGCATCGCCAGCATCGGCGGGCGGCGCGAAAAGCTCTGCAGCGCGGCCATCAGCCGGGCAAGCGGCTGCTGCTGTTGCGCGAGGCGGGCGGACTGTGCGGCGATCAGCCGGTCGATGATGACGGCGCGCGCCTGCCCGGCACGCAGTTCCGCCTCGCTTTGCTGGATGCGCGCGGCAAGCGCCGCGGCGCGAGCATTGAGCTTGTCGGCTTCGGCCACGGCGCGCGTTGCTCGCGCTTCCATTTCCTCTGATCGCTGACGCGCGCTCTCCGCCTGGGCCTTGGCGTCCTTCAGAGCTTTTTGCTGTTCGCCGACCGTCGTCGCCGCGCCGGAAATGACTTGCTGGTCCTGGGCCATCGCCGCCCATCCGACGGCGGACGCCAGACCTGCTACACCTACCAGGATCAGCCAGGGCTTCGCCATGCCGCTATCCCTCGCGATGATAGGGGTGGTTGGCAAGGATAGACGTTGCGCGCCAGAGCTGTTCTGCCAGCATCGCCCGCGCCATCATGTGCGGCCATGTCATGCGACCGAAGGCGATCAGCAGGTCGGCATCCTGCCGCGCGGCATCATCGAACCCGTCTGCAGCCCCTATCATCAGGCGGCATTCGCGCATGCCCTGATCGCGCCAGTTCGACAGGTGGGTGGCAAATTCCATCGAGGAAAGCTGCTTCCCCTTCTCGTCGAGCAAGAGCGTGACATGGGGAGAAGCGCCGGGTGCCGGGATTTTTCCGCCCGTGTCGGGCAGTTCGCTAATCCGTGTCGGCCAGGATACGCGCTTGAGGTACCGGTCCACCAGTTCTGCTTCGGGAGACCGTCCGATTTTTCCCCGCGCGATGATGTGCAACAACATGGCGCGGGTCTAATCCAATATACCGGGCGGCGGAAGGGGGTCGGCGATTTCCGCTTCGCCGCCGGTTCAGGGTTTCAGTGTGCGGCCGACTGGGCAACGGGCGGCGTGTCGGTGAATCCCCACATCCGCTCCAGATTGTAGAAGGTGCGCACTTCCGGCCGAAACAGGTGAACGATCACGTCGCCTGCGTCGATCAACACCCAGTCGGCGGTGGGCAGACCTTCGATCCGCGCACTTCTGCCTGTCTGTTGCTTGATGCGTTCGGCAAGCTTCTGCGCCATCGACGCCACCTGACGCGAGGAGCGTCCGCTGGCGATGACCATATGGTCGGCGATGCTGCTTTTGCCTGACAGGGGGATGGAGACGGTTTCCTGTGCTTGGTCGTCATCCAGCGATTGCATGACGATGGCATGGAGGTCGTCGGCCGAGGAACCGGCGTCGCGCGCCGGGACACTGGCGGTTTGCATAGAGTTCAATACCACTCCTTCATCATGGTTCACACCGGCCGATCACGACGCGTGACGGCATCACGCACGTGGCGGCCTTGATATTCGCGGTGCCAGAGAGGGGTCGCCTGCCGCAGCAGGGTTGCCGATCTTGGATCAGGGCGAAAGCGCAAGTGCACGAGCGCCGGTGTTCTCCAATTCGTCCAGTTGGTGCTCTGGCCGGCGGGCCGGACGAAGCGCCGCAGCCAGTTCATGGCCGGAGAGCCATGAGCCCGTACATTATAGCCCGGTCTAGCGATAACGGCAATGGGCATCGTGCGCGCAATGTCCCGCCAGTCTTTCCATTGGCCGAACTGTTGCAAATTGTCCGCGCCCATCAGCCAGATGAAGCGGTGGCGGGGGTATCTGCGGACGAGTGCACGCAGCGTATCGACGGTGTAGCGCGTGCCCATGTCAGCCTCTATCGCGGTCGGGCGGATCGGGGCTCCGCGCGCGATACGCTGCGCGTGAAACAGGCGGGTCGCGACCGGGGCCATGTCCTTGCCGGATTTCAACGGATTGCCCGGACTGACCAGCCACCACACCTCGTCGAGTGCAAGCGCTTTCTGCGCGAACAGGCTGATCGCGCGGTGTCCGCCATGGGCCGGGTTGAACGACCCGCCGAGCAGGCCAATGCGCCGCGTGCTGGTCAGGCTCTTGCCCCGGCTTCGTTGACGTTGGCGCTATTGTGGCGCAGCGCTGACAATACCGTAGCGACAATGCCATCCGCGTCGAGACCGGCATCGGCATATTGCTTTTCGGGCTTGTCTTGATCCTGGAATATGTCGGGCAGGCGCAAGGTGCGCAGCTTCAGTCCCGCGTCGATCAGGCCCTCGTCGCTCGCCATCGTCAGCACATGTGCGCCCAGCCCGCCGATGCTGCCCTCCTCAACGCTGACGCAGACCTCATGGCTGGTCAGCAGCTTGCGGATCAGCGCCTCGTCGAGCGGCTTGGCGAAGCGCAGGTCGGCGACCGTTGTGGACAGCCCGCGCGCATCGAGCGCGTCGGCGGCCTTCAACGCCTCCTCAAGCCGGGTGCCGAGCGACAGGATCGCCACCTTCTTGCCCTCCCGTACGATGCGGCCCTTGCCGATTTCCAGGCGCTGGGGCGTTTCGGGCAGTGCAACGCCGGTGCCCGAACCGCGCGGATAACGCACCGCGATCGGCCCGCTGTCATGCATCGCGCAGGTGTGCACCATATGCACCAGCTCTGCCTCGTCGGCGGCGGCCATCACCACGAAATTGGGCAGCGTCGCCAGATAGGTGATGTCGAAACTGCCCGCATGGGTGCTGCCGTCCGCACCGACCAGCCCGGCGCGGTCCATCGCGAAGCGGACGGGCAAGTTCTGGATCGCGACGTCATGAACCACCTGGTCGTATGCGCGCTGCAGGAAGGTGGAATATATCGCGCAGAACGGGCGCATGCCCTGCGCCGCGAGTCCCGCCGCGAAGGTGACCGCATGCTGTTCGGCAATGCCGACATCGAAGCAGCGATCGGGAAAGGCTTGCTCGAACTTGTCGAGGCCCGTGCCCGACGGCATGGCGGCGGTGATCGCACACACGGTTGCGTCGCGCTGCGCCTCGGCAATCAATGCCTTGGCAAACACACTGGTATAGCTGGGCGGGCCGGGAGGCGCCTTTGCCTGCGCGCCGGTAACGACGTCAAATTTCTGCACGCCATGATATTTGTCGTCAGCCTCTTCGGCGGGGGCATAGCCCTTGCCCTTTTTCGTGACGACATGGATCAGGCATGGCCCTTCCGCCATATCGCGGACATTTTCCAGCACCGGAATAAGCTGATCGAGATTATGCCCGTCGATGGGGCCGACATAATAGAAGCCGAGTTCCTCGAATAATGTCCCGCCCATCGCCATGCCGCGCGCATATTCGTCGGTTTTCTTGGCGGCGTTGTGCAGCGTACGCGGCAGGTGCTTGACCAGCTTCTTCGCGATTCCGCGCAGGCCGATAAACTCACGGCTCGACACCAGCCGCGCCAGATAGGCCGACAGCCCACCGACCGGCGGCGCAATCGACATGTCATTGTCATTGAGGATTACCACCAGCCGGTTGCCCGCGGCCTCGGCATTGTTCATCGCCTCATAGGCCATGCCCGCAGACATCGCGCCGTCGCCGATGACCGCAATCCCCTTGCCCGGCTTTTCGGCAAGCTTGCTGGCGATGGCGAAGCCCAGCGCGGCGCTGATGCTGGTTGAGCTGTGGGCCGCGCCGAAAGGATCATAGTCGCTTTCGGACCGCTTGGTGAAGCCGGAAAGTCCGCCGCCCTGCCGCAATGTGCGAATGCGGTCGCGCCGCCCGGTTAGTATCTTGTGCGGATAGCATTGATGGCCGACATCCCAGACAAGCTTGTCGTTCGGCGTATCGAACACATAATGGATTGCGGTCGTCAGTTCGACGACGCCAAGACCAGAGCCCAGATGGCCCCCGGTTACACCGACGGCACTGATCGTTTCCGCGCGCAATTCATCGGCAAGTTGGCGAAGCTGTTCGGGCTTCAGGCGGCGCAAGTCTGACGGATCATTGACCTGATCGAGCAGCGGCGTAACGGGGCGGTCATTCATTGAAATCTAATCTCCGCCCGAGACCATAGACATTGCGGTGCTGCATGTCGAACCCATTGCGGCATATAGGTACAAGAAAATTCAGGCGGGCAGGCAGTCCGCGCACCGCCCCTGAACCTCGATAACCGGGCGCTCGGTCGCGAAACCTTCGGCGCTTGCGCGCTCCCGCACATGCTTGGTCAAGGTGTCATCGTCGACGTGGATGGCCTTCCCGCACTGTGTGCAGACCAGAAACATGCAATCGTGAATACAGCCGGGATGCGCATTGACGAGATAGGCGTTGGAGCTTTCGACGCGCAGGGCGAGGTTCGACGTCACGAACAGGTCCAGAATGCGATAGACGCTGTTGGGCGCGACGCGTTTGCCGCGCGCCTGCGACACCGCATCGGCAATGTCATAGGCGGATGCTGGTTTGGATTGCGCGGCCAGCGCATTGAAAATGGCGGCGCGCATCTCCGTCCATTGCTCGCCCTGTTCCTTGAGCGATTGCTCGGCGGCGGTGCGCAGCTTGCTGCCGCTCAGGTCGTGATGATGATGCTCAGCCATGGGCGGAATTTAGGGCGAGCGGCACCGTCGCACAAGAGGCGGATCGTTTCGATGTGGATAGCGCGGGTTTCAGGCGTTTTCGCCGTCAGAAACTCTGTTCGCCATAAATCTTCGAAATATCGCCATTCCATGCGCCGTGGAATCGCTCCAGCAGCAGCTCCGCTGGCGTCATGCCCCGTGCGACGACCTCATCCAATGCCGACAGATAGCCGGTTTCATTGTCGCCGCTGGAGTTCAGGCGCGCGCGGCGAGCAAGGCCCGAACGCGCGATATCGAGCGCTTGGGATGCGATATCGCGCAACTTTCTGCCGCCGGAAACCGGCGCGTCGAGCCCAAGCCGGGGCACGCTGTCGCGCAATTCCTGACGCTCTGCCATGGTCCAGTCCTTGACCAGATCCCATGCGGCGTCGAGCGCGGTCTGGTCGTAGAGCAGGCCGACCCACAGCGCGGGCAGGGCGCAGATGCGGTTCCACGGCCCACCGTCCGCGCCGCGCATTTCCAGAAAGCTTTTGAGACGCACTTCGGGAAAGGCGGTCGACAGATGGTCGTTCCAGTCGCCCAGCGTTGGCTTTTCGCCGGGCAGGGCGGGCAGCTCGCCCTTCAAAAAGTCGCGGAAGCTTTGGCCAGCCGCATCGATATATCCGCCGTTGCGATAGACGAAATACATCGGCACATCGAGCATATAGTCGGCATACCGCTCATAGCCGAAGCCATCTTCGAACACGAACGGCAGCATGCCTGTGCGCGCGGCGTCGGTGTCCGACCAGATATGACTGCGATAGGAGAGGTAGCCGTTGGGCTTGCCTTCGGTAAACGGCGAATTGGCGAACAGCGCCGTCGCCAGCGGTTGCAGCGCCAGCGAGACACGGAATTTCTGCACCATGTCGGCTTCGCTGGAATAATCGAGATTGGTCTGGATGGTGCAGGTTCGCAGCATCATGTCGAGGCCGAGGGATCCGACGCGGGGCATGTGCCGCAGCATGATGCCATAGCGGCCTTTCGGCATGATCGACAGGTCTTCCCGGCGCTTGTCCGGCCACATGCCGACGCCCAGAAAGCCGAGGCCCAGCGCATCGCCCACGGCTTTCACCTGTTCCAGATGACGCCCGGTTTCGGCGCAGGTCTGATGCAGATTTTCGAGTGGCGCGCCCGACAGTTCCAGCTGCCCCGCAGGTTCCAGACTGATCGTCCCATCCTCGCCGGACAGAGCGATGATGTTTTCGCCCTCATAGACCGGCTTCCACCCATAGCGTGTCAGGCCGATCAGCAGGGCGTGGATGCCCCCCTTTTCCTCATAGCTGGGCGCGTGATGATCGACGGTGGAATAGACGAATTTCTCATGCTCGGTGCCGATGCGCCAGCGCTCCGCCGGCTTTTCGCCGCCTGAGAAGACCGAAATCAGCTGATCCCGGCTTTCAATGACGGGATCGTCTCCCCCAGCGTCTGTTCTCGTACTCATCGGTGCGCCTTCGTCCCCAGTGTGGCGCCCAGATAGGGATGCGGGAGGCTGCAATCAATCATGACGAGCGGTAAAAGAGTATTTCACCGTTGCGACAATGGCCGCGTCTACCAATCGCCGTTCATCGCCATCCAGCAGGCCGTGGCCGCAATCGCGGCGGTTTCGGCGCGCAAAATGCGGGGGCCGAGCGATATCGGCCGGGCGGCGGGGTGGTTGCGGATCGCTTGGCGCTCCTGGTCGGTAAAGCCGCCCTCCGGGCCGATCAGCAGCGCGGCGGGGCCAGAATGTTCGACGAAGGCGGCTTTCATCGGCGTACCGCCCAGCTCATCGGCGAAAAAGAGATGGCGACCTTCCGGCCATTCCTTCAGCAGGGCGTCGAGTTTCATCAGCTCCACTAGGTCGGGCACGGCGGTGCGCCCGCATTGTTCGGCGGCCTCGACCATATGCGCGCGCAGCCGGTCAAGGTTGAGCTTGTCGACGACGGCGCGCTGCGTCAGCACCGGTGCAAGCCGGGCTACGCCCAGTTCGCATGCCTTTTCCGCGATCAGGTCGATCCGGCCTTTCTTGATGGGCGCGGCGCACAGCCAGAAATCGGGTGTATTTTCGAGCGGCTTGGTGTGTTCGACACATTCCAGCGTCAGGTCGCGCTTGCGAATATTCTGCGCCCGCGCGGCCCATTCGCCGTCACGCCCGTTGAATAGCAACACTGCATCGCCATCCTTTACCCGCATCACAGCGATAAGATAATGCGCGGCATTGCCATCTATCGCCACCTGTACGCCAGCCCCCAAATCGACCGGGACAAACAGGCGCGGGGCGCTGCGGGGCGGCCAGGCGGGGGTTGCGGGCATGGTGGGCTTTCCTTGTGGCGTTCGCCGCCTTAATGGCGTGATTGACCCAACTAGTCGAGAGGGGCGCCCGTGAACCAAAGCATTGTACCGGACAGCGAAGCAAAGGGCCTGATGGCTCTGTTGCCCGCGCGTCTGCGCGATCTGGCGCAGATGGCGCGGTTCGATCGTCCGATCGGCTGGTGGCTGCTGTTCTGGCCGGGCGCATGGGCCATCGCACTTTCGGGCAACGGGCTGGAACATTGGCGGATGATCGGCTGGTTCCTGCTTGGCAGCATCGCGATGCGCGGCGCGGGCTGCGTCTGGAACGACATTGTCGACCGCGATCTCGATCGGAAAGTGGCGCGCACGGCGAGCCGCCCGATTGCAAGTGGACGGGTATCGGTGAAACAGGCCGGGCTGTGGATGGGGGCGCTCTGCCTTGTCGGGCTGGCGGTGCTGGTCCAGTTGCGCTGGCAGGCGCAGATCGTCGCGCTGGCGAGCATGGCGCTGGTCACGGCCTATCCCTTCATGAAGCGGATTACGTGGTGGCCGCAAGTCTGGCTCGGTCTTGTGTTCAGTTGGGCCGCGCTCGTGGGGTGGGTGGAGATGACCGGCGGCATCAGCGCTGCCGGGCTGCTGCTCTATGCGGGCAGCATCTGCTGGGTAGTCGGTTATGACAGCATCTATGCGTTGCAGGACCGGGAGGATGATGCGCTGGTCGGCATCAAGTCGAGCGCGCTCGCGATGGGGCGACATGTGCGTATCGGCGTGGCAGCGCTCTACGCGCTCGCGCTGATGCTGTGGAGCGGTGCGATCTGGCTTGCGCGACCCGATACGCTCGCGCTGGTCGCGCTGCTTCCACTCGCGCTGCACCTGCTGTGGCAAGTCGCGATGTTGAAAGAGGACGGAAGCGACCCGCTCGTCAAGTTCCGGTCCAACCGTTTCGCAGGCTTTCTGATGTTCGCCGCATGCGTTGTGGTTGGCGGGAGTTGAAGCCTGCGCTAGGTTTCGGTGCATGGAACGCTTGGCATTACCACGGATAATCTATCATGGCGGCGGCAGCCTGAGCGCGCTGCCCAAAGCTCTGGCGCAACTGGGCGTCCATCGCCCCTTCATCGTGACCGACCCGTTTCTGGCGGCAAGCGGCCTTCTCGACGCGCTGACCGACATGCTTGATGCCGACGGCATCGGCTATGGCCTGTTCACGCAATGCGTGGCTGATCCGACAACGACTGTAATCGACGCCGCAGTCGCCGCGCTGCAGCAGACAGAGTGCGATTGTGTGATCGGGTTCGGCGGTGGCAGCCCGATCGATACCGCCAAGGCGATTGCGGTGCTGGCGGGGCGTGCGATCGGCTACAACGAATTGAAGGTGCCCGCGCAGATCGATGAGCCCGGCCTGCCGGTCGTCGCGGTGCCGACCACTGCGGGAACGGGGTCGGAGGCAACACGCTTCACGATCATATCCAATCAGGAAACCGGTGAAAAAATGCTTTGCGCGGGCCTCGCCTTTCTGCCCACGGCAGCGATAGTCGATTTTGAGCTGACCATGGGCATGCCGCGCCGATTGACGGCCGACACCGGCATTGATTCGCTGACTCATGCGATGGAGGCCTATGTATCGCGCCTCGCAAATCCGTTTTCCGACGCGATGGCGCTCTCCGCGATGCGTCTGCTGGCGGCAAATATCCGCACGGCGTGCAGCGAACCGGACAACCGTGCCGCTCGCGAGGCGATGATGACGGGCGCGCATCAGGCAGGGATCGCCTTCTCCAACGCCTCGGTTGCGCTGGTCCACGGGATGAGCCGGCCCATCGGCGCGCTGTTCCATGTGCCGCATGGCCTCTCAAATGCGATGCTGCTGCCGGCGGTCACGCGATTCTCAGTGCCCGGCGCGGTCGGACGCTATGCCGATTGCGCGCGTGCGTGCGGATATGCCGCCGCGCATGAGGGGGATCAGGGTGCCGCCGCGCGCCTGATCGAGGCGTTGCAGGCGCTCAACGCCGACCTCGATGTGCCGACCCCTGCCGCCTATGGCATTGATGCGGCGGCTTGGCATGACAATATTCCGCTGATGGCCACGCAGGCCGTGCAGTCCGGCTCGCCCGCCAACAACCCCCGCGCGCCCAGCGTAGCGGAGATTGAAGCGCTTTATCGGGAGGTCTGGGGTTAGAGGTCTGACCCCGGGGCAGACCGGACAGCTCGTTACTCCGCCGCGAGCAGTTCTTCCGCGCCGCCCAGATCGACCGACACGAGGCGGCTCACACCTTTTTCGATCATCGTCACGCCGAACAGGCGGTGCATGCGGCTCATCGTCACCGCATTATGGGTGACGATCAGATATCTGGTGCTGGTATCGCGCACCATCTTGTCGAGCAGGTCGCAGAAACGCTCGACATTGGCGTCGTCGAGCGGGGCGTCGACCTCATCCAGTACGCAGATTGGTGCCGGGTTGGTTAGAAACAGTCCGAAAATAAGCGCGACTGCGGTTAGTGCCTGCTCGCCGCCCGACAGCAGCGTGAGCGTCGATAGCTTCTTGCCTGGCGGCTGCGCAAGGATTTCGAGGCCGGCCTCCAGCGGATCATCGCTCTCGATCAGTTCAAGCCGCGCCTGACCGCCATTGAACAGTGCCGTGAACAACCGCTGGAAATGCTGGTCTACCGCTTCGAATGCTGCGAGCAGCCGTTGCCGGCCCTCGCGGTTCAGGCTGCCGATGGAGCCGCGCAGCTGATGGATCGCCTGCGTGATCTCGGCGCTTTCGGTTCGGCTGGTCTCCTGTTGCTCCTCCAGCTCGGCCAGTTCCTGCGCGGCGATCAGGTTGACCGGTCCGATCCGTTCGCGCTCGGTGGTTAGCCGCTCCAGTTCGGACTGTTCCGCACCGGCCGAACGCATGTCCGCGCTATCGAAACCCATCTTCTCGGGCAGGACGGGGGGAGGGCATTCGAATCGCTCGCCGCACAGGCGGTTGGTCTCGACGCGGTGGGCGACGGCGGCTTCGGCGCGGGCGACGGCGCCAGCGCGCGCTTCCCGTGCGAGCGATAGCGCTTCGCCCGCCTGCGCATGGGTGGCTTCGGTCTCGCGCAACGCAACCTCTGCGGCGCGTTCTTCGCCTTGTGCGCCCTCCGCGCGTTCGCTCAAAGTCGCAGACTCGGCCTCAAGTGCGGACGCCTCGCTTTCCAGCGTCTCCGGTTTGCCGGTCAGCGCATTGCGATCCTGCGTGATGGCGTCTTCGCGCGACGCCATGTCGGCAAGCCGCTTGCCCGCTTCGCCCGAACGGCTTTTCCAGCGCCGGATTTCGCTTTCGATATCGCCAAGTCGGCTGCGGTCGCCGGATAGCGCGCGCTCGGCGAGCGTCGCGTCGGCCTGAAGCTGGCTCACCTGCGCATGGCTAGCCTCGCTCGCGCGCGACAAGGTCGTGACCAGTTCCCGTGTTTCCGCGCCATCGGGCATTTCCGCCAGCGCCGCCTGCGCGCCTTCATGTTCCTCAACCGTCGCCGCTAGTTCGTTGCGCGCTTCCTCGGCGCGCTCGGCGATATCGCTGCGACGCGCCGACAGCCGTTCGATTTGCGCTGTCGCATCGTCGCGCGCCCGCGTCGCGCTGGCGGCATCGCGTTCGGCGGCCGAGAGTGCACCGCGGTGCGTCGATATCGCCTGTTGCGCGGTGTCGACGATCTCGCCGGCGGCCGTGAAAGCGGATTGCGCGGCCTTCACCGCCTCGCGCGCCTGTGGCAATTGCGCCTCGATCGCTTCCAGGCGATTGGCGCGGATCAGGCGCTGCGCGGTCGCGGCGCTGCCCGCTTCCTCGCCACCGCGCGCGACAAATCCGTCCCAGCGGCGCAGATGCCCGTCGGTGGTGACGAGGCGCTGACCCACGGCGAGCGGCTGACCGTCATCGCTGTCGGCAACCACGATCTGGCCGAGGCGACGGGCGAGCGCTGTGGGCGCCTTCACATGATCGGCGAGAGAACGGGCGCCCGTGGGAAGGGCGGGGTCGTCATCGCGCGCATCTGCCCCGGCCCAGTGCCGCGCGGAGCCTGCATCGAGACCAACCTCCAGCTCATCGCCCAACGCCGCGGCAAGTGCATGCTCATATCCGGGCGCGGCTTTCACATGGTCGAGCATGCGGTCCTTGACTGAGCCGCCGCTGCCCAACGCGCGGTTCAACGCCTGCGCCTCGCTTTCCAACGCGGACAGCGCGGCCTTCGCAGCGGAAAGCGCCGATTCCGCTTCCGTGCGCGCCTGCGTGGCGGCTTCGCGGTCCGCTTCCGCCTGCGACAGCGCGGCTTCGGCTCGCTCCCGCCGGGTCTGTGCATCCTGCAACGCGGCGGCGGCATCCTCGCGTTTGGCCTCGAGTGGCTCTGCCTGCGGGATCGCGGCGAGTTCCGCCTCCAGCTTGTGCGCATTGCGCTGGGCGCGTTCCAGCCGCCCGGTGGCCGCCGATAGCGCCGCCTGCGCGACCTTCAGCTCGGCCTGTTCACCCGCCTGTTTTGCCATCGCCTTGGCGAGGTCGAGCTCCGCATCCCGCGCCTCTTCCTGTGCGGCGGCAATACGGCTCGCAAATTCAGGCGCGCGCTGTTCCGCCTCGGCGACGCGGGCCTTGAGCGACGCGACCTCGCCGGTCAGCCGCTCAATGGCTTGCGCGGCGTCATGCGCCAGTTCGTCCTCACGCGCGCGATCCTCGATCAGCCGCCGGGCCTGCGCCTCCAGGTCGGCAAGGCGGCGGCGGATCTCGTCCTGCCGGGCGCGCAGCGCGGACAGCCGATGACCCGCATCATTGGCCGCATCGCGCGCCGATTGCGCGGCCGATCGTGCCTGCGCCAGTCTTTCGGTCGCTGCGGTGGTATGCGCGGCGGCGGCGGCCTGCGCCTCCTGCATGTCGCGGACGGCCGCTTCCCGTGTCTTTGCCTCTTCCTGCGCCGCGGTGGCGGCGGCATCGGCCTCCCGCCAGCGGGAAAACAGCGCGCGCGCCTCGGAAATGCGGATCGCCTCGCTCAGCCGGGTATAACGCTCCGCGGCCTTCGCCTGACGCCGCAGCGCATTGGCGCGCACGTCCATATCGGCCAGAATCTCATCGAGTCTGGAGAGGTTGTTCTCGGCGGCCCGCAGCTTTTGCTCGGCATCCTTGCGGCGGACGTGAAGCCCCGCGATCCCGGCTGCCTCTTCCAGCATCGCGCGCCGTTCCTGCGGGCGGGCGGCGATGACGGCGGCGATCTTGCCCTGCGACACCAGCGCCGGGCTGTGCGCGCCGGTGGCGGCATCGGCAAAGACGAGCGCTACGTCCTTCGCGCGGACATCCTTCCCATTGGCGCGATAGGCGCTGCCCGCGCCGCGTTCGATCCGGCGCACGATTTCCAGCTCGCCATCCGCGCCGACCTCCATCGCGGGGGTCGTTTCGCCCGGCCTGACCTGGGCGTGCAGCATCACTTCGGCAAAGTCGCGTTGCGGCCTTGTCGCGGTGCCTGCGAAAATCACGTCTTCCATGCCGCCGCCGCGCATCGACCGCGCGCTGGCCTCGCCCATTACCCAGCGGATCGCCTCCAGCAGGTTCGATTTGCCGCAGCCATTGGGACCGACAATGCCGGTCAGCCCCGGTTCGATGCGCAGTTCTGTCGCGTCGACGAAACTTTTAAATCCGGAAAGCTTCAGGCGGCGAATTTCCATCGACGGTCAGCCTCTGCGCGCCGGTATCGAAGAGCAGCGGTGATCGGTGCGACAGATCAGATGCCGGACTCCTTCAGCCTGGCTTTCAGGACATCCCATGTCAGCACATTTTCCAGTACCGACCCGTTCATCAGGATCGTCGGCGTGCCGGTGATATTATATTTCTGAGTCGATTCCTGCACTTGGGCTGCAAGCGCATCGGCCTGCTTGTCGTCAGACAGGCATTGTTTGGCCTTTTCCTCGGAAATGCCCCGCTGTTTGACATAATCGATCAACCCCGCAAGCTGCGCGATCATGACGAACCGTTCCTTGGGTGGTGCCTGTACCGCCTTGGCATAGGCTTCTTCGCCCGCACCCTGCGCCTGTTCGTACATCGCTGCCTGATTGGCGAACAGCTGATGCGCGAGCGGGAAATAGGTTTCCGGGCCGTTGCATGCCGCCAGCAGCGCCACCGTCATGTCCAGCGGGTCGCGAACAAAGGGCCGATATTCGAAGCTGATTTTGCCCGTCTTCACCATTTCGTCGCGTTCGCCATCCGACGCTTCGGCAAAATCCTTGCAGTGCGGGCAGGTGAACGATGCATATTCGGCAATCTTGATCGCGGCGTCTGGATTACCCATCACATAGCCGCCGCTCGGCGTCTGGCTAACGACATCGGTCCATTCTTGCCCCGCGGGCGGCGGCACGGCTTCGCCGGCCTGAATGGCAGGCGGCGAGTCGGACGCATCCTTGTCGCCGCATGCCGCCACGCCCAGCGTCAGAAAAGCAGTAAAAACCAGCATGGCAGGACGACGAACAGAGAAATTTTTCACGCCAGAACAGCTCCCTTGGAATGTGGTGAAGGTCTAGATCAGTTTGCGGGCGTCGGCAACAGAGGCCGCAGGCTCGCCCAGTCATGCGATTTCGCCATGACGCCGTTTATTAGGAAGGATGGCGTGCCGCTCACCTTGTCCTGTTCGATGCCTGCTTTCGTCATCGCGATGACCGTGTCGATGGTCTTTTCGTCGGCGAGGCAGGCCTTGCTTTGCGCGGCATTTATCCCGCGCTTTGCCATCAGGGCGACAAGGCCGGTCTTTTCGGCAATATCGAACAGTTCTGCCGACTGGCTCATGCCGGGCGGTGCGACGGGCGAGGCCAGATTATAAGCCATGACATTTTGCATCCAGTTGGGGAAGGCGGCGAAAATGGCTTCATGGTTGCCCAGAAAGCGCGCGGGGCCGCCGCATCGTGCCAGCAGGGCCGCGGTCAGGTCATAGCGGTCGCGCACCACATTGCGGATCTCGATGGTCAGTTGGCTCGGTGCAACCCAGCGCGCCTTCAGCGGGCCCGTGCCCTGCGCCACGAACGCGGCGCAATGCGAGCAAGTGTAGCTGACATATTCGACCAGCTTCGTTTTTGCCGCCGGATTACCGATGACATAGGCGCCTTGCGCCGTCTGCGTCAGCTTTTGCGTCCAGTCGGTCTTCGTGTTGGCGGGGGCCTGCGCGCTCGCCAGCATAAATACAGCGGCTATCAAGGGGAAATGGAGGAACCGCACGTTGGAACTTTCGTCTGTCAGGATCAGCTGATCTTGCCCAAAGGTGGGCCGTTGGCAAGCCCTTGCGCCATTGATTCCAGTACCGCGCGCAATTCCGGATCGCCAATGTCGCGCAGGGAATCCCCCAGCTCCTTGGGGATGGGCCGCAGGTTGGACGGTGGCGGACGGCGCTCGGGTTCGGACCGGGCGATCTCTCCGTGACGAATGGCGACGCGCGCGACCGCGCGATAGCCGAAGAAGCGGTTCACCCGCTCGATGATCTCGGGCAGCACATGCTGGATGATCGTCGCGTGGCCGCTCATGACGGTTAGAGCCAGCGTCCCGTCCGATTTCTTGCCAGGCGGAAAACGGATCGATTCGGGCGCGCTAATCGCGGCATAGCGGTCGCCTACAATCTCGGCCCAGCGGGTGACGATACTCGATTGCACGAAGCCGAACCGGCGGAAAGCCGCGCCGCCGATGCGCGGCATCAGGTCGGCGATGGCGCGCGGACCGCCGACGCGCTGAGGTTCCTCGTCGCGGGTTTTGCGCTGCTTTTTCGCCGTGCCGGGTTTCTTCTGTTCCGTCATTGCGGGCATCATGCCATATCGCGGCCATGCCCGTCGAGACTCTCCCGCGCACCGACCGGATGAACCGCGTCGCCGGCGCGCTGCTGGACCATTACGACCGGCATGCGCGCGCATTGCCATGGCGCGCGCCGCCCCGGAGCACAGACCGTCCCGATCCCTACCGCGTGTGGCTGTCGGAAATCATGCTGCAACAAACGACGGTCGCGGCAGTCATCCCCTATTTTGAGAAATTCACCGCACGCTGGCCAACGGTCGGGGCGCTTGCGGCGGCGGCGGATGCGGACGTCATGGCTGCCTGGGCGGGGCTCGGCTATTATGCGCGGGCGCGCAATCTGGTCGCCTGCGCGCGGCAGGTGACGGCGGAGCAGGGCGGGCGCTTTCCCGATACGGAGCAGGGGCTTTTGGCGTTGCCGGGCGTCGGCGCATACACGGCTGCGGCAATCGCCGCGATCGCGTTCGGCAGGCGGGCCGTGGTGGTCGATGCGAATGTGGAGCGGGTGGTCAGCCGTCTATTCGCGATAGAGGCGTCATTGCCCGCCGCGCGACCGGAAATCCGGGAAAGAACAGACAGCATCACGCCCGACAATCGCGCCGGGGACTTCGCGCAGGCGATGATGGATCTGGGCGCGACCATCTGCACGGTGCGCGCGCCGCAATGCCTGCTATGCCCTTTGCGGGGCGAATGCGTCGCTCACCGCCTCGGGAAGGCCGAAGAGTTTCCGCGCAAGGCTCCGAAGAAGGAAAAGCCGCATCGTCAGGGGCTCGTCTGGTGGATCGAACGCGAGGATGGGCATGTCTGGATCGAACGGCGTGCCGACACGCGGATGCTGGGCGGCATGGCGGGCTTGCCGGGAACCGAGTGGGACAGCCGCGTCGGGTATGATGTGCATGGCGCGCCCCCGTTGCCGGGTGACTGGATCACGCTCAATCAGCCGGTTGTCCATGTCTTTACCCATTTCCGCCTGACGCTCACCGTGCAACAGCTGTGCGTCCCGTCCGATGCCGCTCCTGCCGGACCCGGGCAATGGTGGCCCGTCGACAGGATCGAGGAGGCCGGGTTCCCGACTCTGTTTGCCAAGGTCGCGAAAAGCGTCATAAGGCTCCGCAATGATTGAAACCGACGCAGATACTCGCCCCGCCTTTTCGTCCATTTCTCTCGACCGGCGCGACGATATTCGCGTCGACCCTGCCAAATTGCATTGGTTTTTCAAGGATTCTCGCGCCCTCCGGCTCGCACTCGACGGCCTCGACCCGGCTGTCGATGGGGAGCAACTGATCCGCGAGCCGATCCCGCGTTCCGACAGCGTCGATGACTATATCCTGCTCGGTCAGGACGCCGATGAGCGGCCGTTGTTCGTGGCGATGCGCCGCGACATCCCCCATGGCGGGCAGTTTGCGCCGCGCGTGTGGGAGGCCGCGACGGAACTGTCGCCCGAAGAGCTGAGCCTCTATGGTTGCGCGCGCAGCCTTGTCGATTGGCACGCCCGGCACGGCTTTTGTGCGGTATGCGGTTCGCCGACCCTGCCTGCAAAGGCAGGCTGGGCGCGCAAGTGCGGAGGGTGCGGCGCGGAGCATTTCCCGCGCGTCGACCCGGTCGTCATCATGTTGGCGGAACATGACGGGCGCGTCCTGATCGGGCGTCAGTCGCGCTTTCCGGCAGGGCGCTATTCGGCGCTGGCGGGATTTGTCGAGCCGGGCGAAACCTTCGAAGGCGCCGTCATTCGGGAGCTGTTCGAGGAAGCGGGCGTGCGGGCGCGGGACGTGCGCTACGTCATGGATCAGCCATGGCCGTTCCCGTCATCGTTGATGATCGCCTGCATGGCGAAGGTTGACGATGACCGGTTGACGCTCGACACGACCGAGATCGAAGACGCGATGTGGGTGAGCGCTCAAGAGGTGCGGGCTGCGCTCGCAGGGCATGCCGACGCTCGGTTCGTCGCGCCGCCGCGCATGGCGGTGGCCCGGCATTTGCTGCTGCACTGGGTCAATCAACAGCCCTGATGTCACTTCGCTTGCGGATCACCGCGCGGTTTCGTTCGTTGCACGGCAGAGGCGGGGAGGCTATTGCCGTTCGCCAAAGTCATCATATGCCAGATCGGATGTTATAGTTCATGCTTTCACTTCGCGACGCTCAGGATCGCGCCCAGTCTTTGGTCGAACAGGCTCGCAGGGCGGGCGCAGACGCAGCCGACGCCATTTATGCTTGCAATGCCTCCACCGGCGTTTCGGTCCGTTTGGGAGAGATGGAGGATGTCGAGCAGTCGGAGGGCGAAGACATCGGCCTGCGCATTTTCGTCGGACGTCAGTCGGCGACAGTCTCGGCTTCCGACCTTGAACCGGAATCGCTCGCCGCACTGGTGAGCCGCTGTCTCGCAATGGCGCGCGAGGCCCCCGAAGACAAATATGCCACGCTCGCCCCCGAAGATCAGCTCATGCGCGGGAAGCTTCCGGCGCTCGACCTGTGCGACGAGGATGAACCGCACCCGGCGGACCTAAAGGAGCGCGCGCTGACTGCGGAGGACGCCGCGCGGTCTGTCCCCGGCATCACCAACAGTGAGGGCGGCGGCGCGAGCAAGGGCCGCACCCAGATCGCACTCGCAACCAGCCACGGCTTTTGCGGCGGCTACGCAACCACGGTCCACGGCACATGGGCTAGCGTTCTGGCCGGCGAGGGCGCGTCGATGCAGCGCGATTATGCGAGCCACAGCACGCGCCATCTCAAGGAACTGGAGGATGCCGAGCATATCGGCCGCCGCGCCGGACACAGGGCGATGGCGCGGCTGGGCGCCTGCAAGATAAAGGGCGGGGCGATGCCGGTTATCTTCGATCCGCGCGTCGGCAGCAGCCTGATCGGCCATCTGATCGGTGCCATCGCCGGTCCTGCGATCACCCGTCGGTCCAGCTTCCTGCTTGATGACATGGGCAAGCAGCTGTTCGACACTAGTGTCAGCATCGTCGACGATCCGCTGCGCAAGCGCGGCCTGCGCTCCCGCCCGATGGACGGAGAAGGGCTGGCGACGCACCAGACCAGGTTCATCGACAAGGGCGTGTTGACAGGGTGGATGCTGGACAGCGCGTCCGCCTTGCAATTGGGAGAGCGGCCCACGGGGCATGCCAGCCGCGGCACCAGCGGTTCTCCGGGTGTTTCGGCGACCAACGCCTATATCGAGGCGGGCGAGGCATCGCCCGGCGATCTGTTGCAGGGCATTGAGCGCGGCATCTACGTTACCGAGCTGATCGGCATGGGCGTCAACCCTGTCACCGGCGATTACAGCCGCGGTGCATCCGGCTTTCTCATAGAAAACGGCGCGGTGGCGCATGCCGTCACCGAAATCACGATTGCGGGCAATTTGAAGGACATGTTCGCGGCGCTCACGCCCGCCAATGATCTTGCCTTCCGATACGCGATAAACGTGCCGACGCTCAGAATTGACGGAATGACGGTCGCGGGTGGCTGACGACGGTCTGCGCGCACTCATCAACGCGGTTGCGCAGGCGGCGGACCATGCGCTCGATCTGTGGGCAGGCGGCGCGACAAAGGTAGACCGCTGGGAAAAGGAGCCGGGGCAACCGGTGTGTGAGGCCGACATCGCGGTCGACCGCATGCTGCATGAGGCGCTGGGAGCGATTGCGCCCGATGCCGGGTGGCTTTCCGAGGAAACAGCGGACAATCCGGCAAGGCTGGCCAATGAACGTCTATGGGTGGTGGACCCCATCGACGGGACGCGCGATTTCCTGGCGGGGCGGCGCGGATGGACGGTATCGGTCGCACTGATTGAGCAGGGACGACCGGTTATCGGCATATTGGCGGCTCCTGCGCGCAATGAGCTATGGATCGCGCAAGCGGGGCAGGGCGCAAGACGCAACGGCAAGGTTCTGGCAGCGGCGAGCAGGACGAAGCTCGCCGGGGCGCGGGTGCCTGCCGACCGGTTGGCGGCAGGCGATCATGACCTGATCGCGGTGGACCGGCCCAACAGCATTGCGCTGCGCGTTGCCATGGTCGCGGCGGATGAGGCGGATATGGCGGTCGGGCTGCGCAGGGGCGCGGAATGGGATATCGCGGCGGCGACGCTGATTGCGCAGGAGGCGGGGGCGAGCGTGACGGACGCGCTGGGTCAGCCGCTCTGCTTCAACAAGCCCGATCCGACCGACTTCGGCATTTTATGTACCGCGCCAGGCATCCATGCGGCCGCGCTGGAGCGTCTCGCCGGACGCATCTGACAGGGCGGGATATCGGACGGAGCTTCACCGCTCCTTCCGCCATCAGCCGCGCAGCAGGAAAACCGCATGCTCGGCGAACAGATTGGCGTTCGCATGCCTCGTCGCGCGACCCTTGTTCAGAAACCATTGCCCGTCGATCGTCCAGCCGCGCTCCTTCACCAGCGCTCGGAAATCGTCGATGGTCAGGTGATGGATGTTGGGCGTGTCGTACCAGCGTTCGGGCAACAGGCGGGTGACCGGCATGCGGCCACCAAGGGTCAGCGATACGCGTACCCGCCAATGCGCGAAATTGGGAAAGCTGACGAACGCCTGCCCGGCGATCCGCAACAGCTCCTCCACCGCCCGGTCGGGGCGGCGGGTGGTTTGCAGCGTTTGCGACAGGATCGCGTAATTGAAACTCTTGTCGGGATAATAGCCCAGATCGGTGTCGGCATCGCCCTGCGCCACCGAAAGCCCGCGCGCCACGGCGGTTGCCACATTGCTGGGGTCAAGCTCCAGCCCGCGCAGGTCCATGCCGGGTTTGTTCGCCAGCGCGGAGAGCAGCGCGCCGTCGCCGCAACCCACATCGAGGATGCGGGCGTTATCCGCCACATTGTCGGCGATAATCGCCAGATCGGGGCGCAAAGCCGTGTTCATCGTTTGCCCGCCTTCAAAAATCCGTCGATGATGCGGTTCATCTCCGGCGCGTCCAGCAGGAACGCGTCATGGCCGAACGGGCTCGACAGTTCGACGAAGCTGACCGGCGCGCCAGCGGCGTTCAGGGCATGGACGATATGGCGGGACTCGACTGTGGGGTAAAGCCAGTCGGTATCGAAGCTGATGACGCAGAAACGGGTATTGCGGCATGCCTTGAACGCGTGCGCCAATACGCCGCCATGGTCTTCGGCCAGGTCGAAATAGTCCATTGCGCGGGTAATGTAGAGATAGCTGTTGGCGTCGAACCGTTCGACGAAGCTGATCCCCTGATGCCGCAAATAGCTCTCGATCTGAAAATCCGCATCGAACCCGAACGTCTTCGTGTCGCGCGCCTGCAAACGCCGCCCGAACTTCTCCGTCAGTCCCGCTTCGGACAGATAGGTGATATGGGCCGCCATGCGCGCGACGGCGAGGCCCGAAGAGGGCGCGTCGCCATCGGCATAATATGCGCCGCCGCGCCAGCGCGGGTCTGCCATGATCGCCTGCCGCCCAACCTCGTGGAACGCGATATTCTGTGCGCTGTGCCGCGCGGTCGAAGCGACGATGATCGCTGCCTCGACCCGGTCCGGATAAAGGCTGGGCCAGGTAAGCGCCTGCATTCCGCCCATCGATCCGCCGATGACCGCATGCAGCCTTTCGACGCCAAGATGGTTGAGCAGCATGGCCTGTGCGCGGACCATGTCGGCGATGGTGATAACGGGAAAGCGCATGCCCCATTTCTCGCCGGTGGCGTGGTCGATGCTCGCTGGGCCCGATGAGCCCATGCAACTGCCCAGCACGTTGATGCAGACAATGAAATGGTGGTCGGGATCGACCGGCTTGCCTGCGCCGACCATTCTTGTCCACCAGCCGGGCTTTCCTGTTACCGGATGGTCTGAGGCGACATATTGGTCGCCGGTCAACGCGTGGCAGATCAGGATAGCGTTGGATTTGTCCGCGTTGAGAGTGCCATAGGTTTCATAGGCGAAATCGACGGGAGACAGGTTTACGCCGCCGTCGAGCGCAAGCGGACCGGACAGCGTGACCTTGCGGTCAAGCCCATGGCGCTGATCGGGTGTGGCGTCTGTTTTCATAGGCCGCTGGCGCTAGAGCATTTTCGGCAAAAGCAAAAGTGGCAACCGTGTCGGCTGGCATTTGCGGGGCCGATAAATATTTGGGCCGGACATGCGCTATCCGGCCCGAAAAGGCTGTGCACGGTCAGGAACGGGGACTGGCCCACGCGGCCAGCCCGAGACCATCAAAGGATGGGCTGGTGTGTCTCCAGCCAGCGCGCCAGCTCCGAAAAGCCCATCGGCATGTCGAAATGCAGGCCGATGGTGTTCTCGGCTTTCCAGCGTATGGCGGCACTGCGCCCCGGCAGGCCATCGATGCGGATGATGACCCGTTCCTCGCTTTTGACGCGTTCTTCGCTCTCCATGCACAAACCGTGCAGCGAAATGTTGATGAGCTTGCCCTTGGTCACGCCGGTTTCACGCTCCAGCGTCACATTGGCGTTTGCGAGGAAACGAGGCGCGCGCGGCAATTTGCGCAACACGCCGCGATGGGATTTGGGCTGCAGCAGGTCACCGACTTCGACGGGTTCGTCGAATTCGATACCGGCGGCATGATCGCCGACCCAGCGGACGGTGCCGTTCACGACCTTGTCGGAGCGCAGCTCAACGGTGATCCGCTGATCCTTGGTCACGCCATGATAGATATCGAGGCGCGCACCCTCACGGGACATGTTGCGCACCAGGCAAAGCTGATCCTGACCGTCGACGACGGCACGACCGACTTTCAGCACGGTGACATAACGTTGGGAACCGCGGCGGCGGTCCTCCGTCAAATCATCCTCTTTTCCCGATCCCGCGACTGGCATTTTTTCGTGTAGCATCGTAGTTCCTGCATGTTTGGCGCATCGCACAGCTCATCCCACGCTTCTCATAATAGGGAAGAAGTTTGATCCGCCGGTTTCGAGACATGCTTAATTCGGCGTTAAACTGAAAATTTTTCCAACGAGTTCGGGGGCTTGGCGCGAAAGGCTTTGCGACCTGCGGGGATGGAGCTAAAGCGGCGCGATGAACGACACGCGAGCACCCCAGGGGCCTGTCCCGAAAAGCTGGATTTCCGCCATTGCGCCTTATGTTCCGGGCAAGGCGTCCAATGCCGACGGAAAGCCCGTCATCAAATTGTCCGCCAATGAAAATCCTATGGGAACCAGCGATTTGACCCGTGCGGCGTTCGCAGCAGCCACTGTCGATCTCGCCTCTTATCCGGACCCAGGTGCTAACGCGTTGCGCACGGCAATCGCGAATCAGCATGGGCTGGACCCTGCGCGGATTATCTATGGTACCGGCTCGGACGAACTGTTGCATATCGCGGCCAGCGCCTATGCCGGGCCGGGCGATGAGATCATTCACGTCCGCTATGGTTTTTCGGTCTATGACATTGCGGCGCGGCGCGTGGGCGCGGTTCCCGTGGTCGCGCCTGACAAGGATTTCGGAACCGATGTCGATGCGCTGCTCGCTTGCGTGACGGATCGCACAAAGGTCGTCTTCGTTGCCAACCCGAACAATCCCACGGGTACGATGTCGACCCGTGAGGAGATCGCGCGGCTTCATGCGGCTCTGCCGCGCGATGTGTTGCTGGTGCTGGACCAGGCCTATGCCGAATATCTCGATCCGGCTGACGACGATGGCGGGCTGGAGCTGGCAGCTGGCCAACCCAATGTGCTCGTCACCCGCACCTTTTCAAAAATCTATGGGTTGGCGGCCGAGCGGATTGGCTGGGGCTATGGGTCTGCAGGCGTCATTGATGCGCTGCACCGGATACGCGCGCCCTTCAACGTGACCACCGCCGGGCAGGCGGCAGCGGCCAGCGCCATAGCCGATACGCAATGGGTGGAGCGCAGCCGGACACATAACCGGGACTGCCGCGAATGGTTCTCTTCCGAAATATCGGCGATGGGCAATCTCGGGCTGTCGGTTGTACCGAGCAAGGCGAATTTCGTCCTGGTGCTGTTCGAAGGTCGCCTGAGTGCCGAAGCCGCCTTTCAGGGGTTGATGGAGCGCGGCTATGCCACGCGCTGGCTGCCGGGGCAGGGGCTTCCCAATGCGCTGCGTATCACGATAGGCACGCAGGAGCATATGCAAGACGTGGTGGCCATGCTGCGGGAAATGGCGGAAAAAGCGGCTTAATCCCGATGCTCGCCATTCACCTGCTGCAACAGACCTTGGGCGCGAAGCACAAAATCCTCGACTACCTCTTGGGCAAAGGGGTTCATCGTTTGGATCGCGGTGAACAGCTCGAAGCTGTCATTGCCAATCAGGCCGGTCAGATCCAACAGATGCTGATAGGTCTGGGTCTTGAGTTGTTCGTCGGGAATATCCATCATCGACAGGCTGCGGCCGATCAGGTGTGTAAGTGCCTGAACATAGGCCATTTCCCGGTCATGCTCTTCGGCGGTCGTGATGCGGATGCGCAGCCCCAGCTCTTCGCCCAGCGCCGCGACTTTCAGATGCTGCTCGCCCCTCACCGGGCAAATAACCAGCTGCCGCCCGGCAATACCGCCCCGCTCCGCGCTCTGCGGTCCGAACAGCGGATGGGTCGGCACGATGTGCACGCTCTCCGGCAGATATTCGGTTAGCCAGCAGCTGGGCAACAGCTTGACCGACGCCACGTCCACCACCGTCGCGCCTGCGCGGACATGCGGCGCAATCTCGGCGATCACCCGTTCCATCGCCTGAACCGGCACGGCGATCATCACGATGTCGCATGCCGCGGCCTCGCTCTGCGTCAGCGCGCGCGCGGCGTGCGCCTCGATCTCGGCAACGGACATCCGAGCGTCGAAGGCTCCAACAGAAAAGCGGTCGGACAGATGCCGCGCCGCCAGTTGTCCGAACTCGCCAAAGCCGATTATGCCTATAGATTTCATTAAACGCGCCTATCACGCCTTCGACGAAAGTCCATCCCCGGATGCCGATTGAGCGCGTTGACTCTTGGCCCGCATCCGCTATTGCGCTGCGGCATAAACATCATCCGCTTAGACCACCGGATTGATGGACGGGGCGCCTGCATCACCTTGCCTTGTCCATTTCTCCCCCCAGCCCGGTCGGGCCAAGCGCTCAAGCGACGGAGACGTGCATCATGACAGCAATCGGACAGGACACTTTGGGTACGCGCCAGAATTTGAGCGTGGGTGGCAAAAGCTATGCCATCTACTCTCTCAAGAAGGCTGCGGAAAAGCTCGGGGATGTTTCCCGCCTGCCTTTCTCGATGAAGGTTCTGCTCGAAAACCTCCTCCGTTTCGAAGATGGCGGTTTCACCGTTTCGACCGAGGATGTTCAGGCAATTGTCGATTGGCAGAAAGACCCGGTCGCACCTTCCCGTGAGATCCAGTACCGCCCCGCGCGCGTGCTTCTGCAGGACTTCACCGGCGTTCCCTGCGTCGTCGATCTGGCTGCGATGCGCGATGCCATTTCGAAGCTGGGCGGTGATACCAGCAAGATCAACCCGCAGGTTCCGGTCAACCTCGTGATCGACCACTCGGTGATGGTCGATGAATTCGGCCACCCCAAGGCGTTCGAGCAGAATGTCGAAATCGAATATCACCGCAACATGGAACGGTACGACTTCCTGAAATGGGGCTCCAAGTCGCTCAACAATTTCTACGCCGTACCTCCCGGCACCGGCATCTGCCACCAGGTGAACCTTGAAAATATCGCGCAGGCGGTGTGGACGAGCAAGGATGCGGGCGGCGAGGCGGTTGCCTATCCCGACACTTGCGTCGGCACGGACAGCCACACCACGATGATCAACGGTCTGGGCGTGCTCGGCTGGGGCGTCGGTGGTATTGAGGCGGAGGCAGCGATGCTTGGCCAGCCCGTGTCGATGCTGATCCCCGAAGTGGTCGGCTTCAAGGTTACGGGCAAGCTCAACGAAGGCGTGACCGCAACCGACCTCGTGCTGACCTGCACCAACATGCTGCGCAAGCATGGCGTGGTCGGCCGCTTCGTCGAGTATTATGGACCGGGCCTCGCCGCGCTGACGCTGGCTGACCGTGCGACGCTCGCGAACATGGCGCCGGAATATGGCGCGACCTGCGGCTTCTTCGGCATCGACGACAAGACGCTCGATTATCTGCGCCTCACCGGCCGCACCGAAGAAAATATCGCGCTGGTCGAAGCCTATGCGAAGGAACAGGGCTTCTGGCTCGATGCCAACGGCCCGGAGCCGGTTTTCTCCTCGACGCTGGAACTCGACCTTTCGACGGTCGTGCCCTCGCTCGCAGGTCCCAAGCGCCCGCAGGACCGCGTGGACCTCACCGAGGTCGACGACGTGTTCAACAAGGACATGGCCGAGCTCTACAAGAAGGCGCAGTCGCGCGTACCGGTCGCCGGCAAGGATTTCGACGTTGGCGACGGCGACGTGATGATCGCCGCGATCACGAGCTGCACCAACACGTCGAACCCCGGCGTTCTGGTTGCGGCGGGCCTTGTTGCGAAGAAGGCCGATGAGCTGGGCCTGAAACCGAAGCCTTGGGTCAAGACTTCGCTCGCGCCCGGATCGCAGGTCGTGACCGACTATCTCAACAAGGCCGGGTTGCAATCGCACCTCGATAATATCGGCTTCAACCTTGTCGGCTATGGCTGCACCACCTGCATCGGCAACTCCGGTCCGCTGGCCGAGCCGATCAGCAAGGCGATCAACGACAACGGCCTCGTCGCCGCTGCCGTCATCTCGGGCAACCGCAACTTCGAAGGCCGCGTGTCCCCGGACGTGCGCGCCAACTTCCTCGCCTCTCCGCCGCTCGTTGTCGCCTACGCGCTGAAGGGCACGGTGATTGAGGATTTCACAACTACCCCGATCGGCACCGGCAAGGATGGTCAGGACGTGTTCCTGAAGGACATCTGGCCGACCAACGACGAAGTCTATTCGACCATGACGGGCTGCATGGATCGCGCAATGTTCCAGGCGCGTTATGCCGACGTCTACAAGGGCGACGAGCACTGGCAGGCGATCGACGTCACCGGTTCGGAAACCTATCAGTGGCGCGCAGGGTCGACCTATGTCGCCAACCCGCCCTATTTCGATGGCATGACGATGACGCCGGAGCCGTTGACGAACATCGTCGAAGCAAAGCCGCTCGCCATCCTGGGCGATTCAATCACCACCGACCACATCTCGCCCGCTGGCTCCATCAAGGCGGACAGCCCGGCTGGCCAGTGGCTGATGGAGCATCAGGTCGCCAAGGCCGATTTCAACAGCTACGGCGCGCGTCGCGGCCATCATGAGGTCATGATGCGCGGCACCTTCGCCAACATCCGCATCAAGAACGAAATGGTGCCGGGCGTTGAGGGCGGCATGAGCCGCTATGATGGCGAGGTGCTGCCGATCTATGACGTGGCGATGAAGCACAAGGCGAACGGCACACCGCTGGTCGTCGTGGCGGGCAAGGAATATGGCACCGGCTCCAGCCGCGACTGGGCGGCCAAGGGCACGAACCTGCTGGGCGTGCGTGCGGTGATCGTCGAGAGCTTTGAGCGTATTCACCGTTCCAACCTCGTCGGCATGGGTGTGTTGCCGCTTCAGTTCAAGGATGGCGATACGCGCCAGTCGCTTGGTCTGACCGGTGACGACAGCTTCACCATCCTCGGCGTTGCGGACCTTTCTCCGCGTCAGGATGTCGAAGTGAAGGTTACGCGGCCGGACGGCAGCAGCTTCACCTTCACCGCACTGTGCCGGATCGATACCGCCAATGAAGTGGAATATTTCCGCAATGGCGGCATCCTGCAATATGTGCTGCGCAAGCTCGCAGCCTAACCGCTAGACAATATTTGAAGAAAGCGGCGTGCCTCGCAGGAGGTGCGCCGCTTTTTTATATGCACCGTTCGCCTTGTTGGCATTTCCCGGGCGTTTCATCGCAAGCCGGCTGCCCCAAGCCCTGACGAGCGGCATGGTGCCCGCAGCAAAAAAAACGAGAAATTCCGGGGAGGCCTCTAAAACAGGGACGGGGCACATGTCGCAAAAATGCACACAGCACAGGTCGAAAATAGCAAAGTTGTTGGTGCGCACTTTGCGAGCTTCGGCGCCCGCGGCACTGGTCGCTGGCGCAATCGGCATGCCTCACACAGCGCACGCTCTGACACAGGATTATGCGCAGATCAGCAGCCTGACCGCCGCCGAACTCAACCGTATCTGCGCGCGAGATGGGGAGTGGCAACCGGCTGAGGGCGGTTTTGCGCTGTCGCCCTGCACCGGCTATATATTGGGGGTTGCCGACCAGCTTTCCGCTATGGGCATGATATGCTTTACGGGTAGCTCTTATGCGTCGGGTGTAGTCACAGCCGTGCAGCGTTATCTGCGCCGCCATACCGAACAGGGCGATGCGCCGCCGGTAGTGGCAATTCGCTCCGCCTTGACCGAAGCCTATCCCTGCAGCCAATAAGGCAGAATGACGACCACTCTTCTTGTTGAAATCGCTGGCTGGCTTGGCGGAGGGCTGATCTTGCTGGGCTATGTACTTGTTTCGAGCGGACGCCTGAGCGGGCGTTCTGTGCAGTTTCAGCTGCTCAACCTCGTTGGTTCTCTGGGGTTCGTGATCAATGCGGCATGGCACGGAGCTATTCCTCCGATGGCGCTCAACGTCATCTGGTGCGCAATCGCAATCTATACGCTCGCAAGCATCAAATGGCGAAAAGCGTCATCCCCACCGGATGTCTAGCTCCAGGCCATGCCTACTAGCCTTGCTCTAGAGGAAGAAGGCCATCCCACGGCAGCGATGATGCCAGATCGGCCATGGTTCGCTTTGATTTTAATCAAAATTCCGCCGCTCAATATCCGGCAAGTTTTCCGGTTATCACATAGTCGAGTATGTCGACGATCTGTTCAGGCGTTTCGGCGACGGCCATTGCGGCCGCGTCCACTTCCTTCAATGGGTGGATAAGGCTCTTGTCATGGTTGATGATCAGCGGCTTGCCCAATGCAGCGGCATAGCCCGCATCGAACGCGGCGTTCCACTGTTTATATTTGTCGCCAAACCGGACAACCACGATATCGGCATCGTTGATTAACGTGCTGGTGCGGATCGAGTTGACCAGTGCGCCCTTGCGATCATGCCAGAACTTGTTCGGCTCGCCACCCAGAATGGCGACACCGCAATCGTCGGAAGCTGGATGATTCGTCACAGGGGCCGAGAATTGGACGGGCAGCTCGCGTGCGCCCGCCGCGTCAGCTATTTCAGAGCGCCAGTTCGTGTGAATTTCGCCCGAAAGATAAACTTTCCATATGCGCGGCATGACTCTCCCCCTTACCGCTCCTTGGTCGCGTTAAACGCGATGTCAGGATGTTTCTCCTGCTGATATCCCACGTCCCAGGCAGATTTCGCCATGAACACGGGGTTGCCGTCCCGGTCCTTGGCCAGATTGGGGCGATTGAACTCGATGAAGGATTTCAGCGCTGCATCGGGGCCGGTCAGCCAGCGGGCGGTATCGAATGGAGAGGCCTCCAGCATCGCCTCTACCTTATATTCTGCCTCTAGCCGCGAGATCAGAACTTCCAGCTGAAGCTGACCCACGACACCGATAATCCACTGGCTGCCGATTTCGGGATAAAACACCTGAATGACGCCCTCCTCCGACAGGTCATCGAGCGCTTTGCGCAGCTGCTTGGTCTTGGTCGGGTCTTTCAATGCCACGCGCCGCAATATTTCCGGCGCGAAATTGGGCAGGCCTGTGATACGCACATCGGCCTTTTCAGAGAGCGTATCGCCAACCCGCAATGTGCCATGATTGGGGATGCCGATGATGTCGCCGGGGAAGGCTTCGTCGGCGAGCTCGCGATCCTGCGCGAAAAACAGGATCGGTGAATGCACGGCCATCGGTTTGCCGGAACCCGAGGGCGTCAGCTTCATACCGCGTTTGAACTTGCCCGAGCACAAGCGCATGAACGCGATGCGGTCGCGATGCTGCGGGTCCATATTGGCCTGCACCTTGAAGATGAAGCCGGTGACGTCGGTTCGGTCGGGGGAGATCGGAGCAGGCTCGGCGGGCTGTTCGCGCGGGGGCGGGGCGAAGCTCGTCAGCGCGTCGAGCAGCTCTGTAATGCCAAACAGCTTGAGCGCAGATCCGAAATATACCGGCGTCAGATCGCCCGACCGATAGGCATCGAGGTTGAAGGGTTCATAGCCCGCCTGCGCCAAGCCACCTTCCTCCTGCAGCAGGGACAGGCCGTCAGCAGATATGGCATTTGCAAGGGCAGGGTCTTCAAGCCCCTTGAACTGCGCCTGCTTGCCTTCGAATTCCTTCGATGGGCCTGATGGCTGGCGCAGCATATTGGTGGAAAAATCGTAGATCCCTTCAAACATGCCGCCCATGCCGACGGGCCAGCTCATCGGGCAGACGTCGAGCGCGAGCATGTCGGCGACCTCATCGAGCAGGGCGAAGGCCTCGCGACCCTCGCGGTCGACCTTGTTGACGAAGGTAATAATCGGCACGTTGCGCAGGCGGCACACCTCGAACAGCTTGCGCGTCTGCGGCTCGATGCCCTTGGCGGCGTCGATTACCATCACAGCGCTGTCGACGGCGGTCAGTGTGCGGTAGGTGTCCTCGGAAAAGTCTTCGTGGCCCGGCGTATCGAGCAGGTTGAAGACGATGGTGTTGCCGTCCTTGTCCGGGCGCTCGAACGTCATGACGGAGCTGGTGACGGAAATGCCGCGCTGCTGCTCTATCTTCATCCAGTCGGACCGGGCGCGCCGGTTCGCGCCGCGCGCCTTGACCTCACCGGCGAGATGGATTGCGCCGCCCTCCAGCAACAGCTTTTCGGTCAACGTCGTCTTACCGGCGTCGGGGTGGGAAATGATGGCGAACGTGCGGCGGGAGGCGGGTGTCATGCGCGCGCATTATGGGAGGAGGGGCGGGCTTGCAACGCTTTTGGTGAGCGGGCACGAGAAGTGCGGACGCACTGTGAATGGGTGGCGTGGACAATTTCGATGCCCAAAAACCGGACAAGGGCACATTTCTCGTTTGCAATGGCTGACTGTGCATGCTACCGGCCCCGCCTCGGCAGCGAACTGCAGCCGACTTTCCGGCATTCCGCCACGGATGGACGCATAGCTCAGTTGGTAGAGCAGCTGACTCTTAATCAGCGGGTCCTAGGTTCGAGCCCTAGTGCGTCCACCAAATTTCCATTATAAATCAATAAGATAAACGGAAATTTGGTGATCGGAAATGCAGATTTCCGGCCTTAAAAAACCTATAAAGACCTATAAAGTAGCCGGAGGTAGTTCGGAGTTCCGAATCGTTCGGCTATCTCAATCCAGCAAGCACCCTTTGATGACTGATTGTACCGTTGGGTCTGACTGATCGACCTGCAGCACCTCTTTTCCCGTCACTACCGGAATCTGAAAGCGAAGAGTTGGGGCCGTTGCCAACATATCCATAGTCGCTGACGTGAGATGTGATTTGAACGAGTTGTATCCCGGACCATTCTTCAGCCTTGGGTCGGTCAAACGGGATTGAAAGACAAACTGGTTGTCGAACTCGGTGAACGGTGACGACAATTTGACGATCTTGTACCCATCTTCGGAATCGATGCGGACCGAAAACCGGATATACCGGCCATAATTACCTGCAGAATTTGGCCCAATCTGGCCATCGAATGAAGAACCAGTTCCATCGCTGTTAAAGGCAGTAAATCGGTACGTCAGCAATCCGTTGGATTTACATTCTATACGTAATTCAATGGCACCGTTGCTGATGGGATAGTCCCTTTGAGCGACCGTTATCCTATCATCGGTCATGGGGTCAGCATCTTCGCTCAATTTCCAGATGTTGGTATCGTTGGTTGGGAAGAAGGATGGAGCTGAAAGCTCAGAGGGTTGGGCGTCAGCCGGTTTTGAAAAGCTCACTCCCCAATTGTGGTCACGAAGCCCGCCGTCCCAAAGTCTCCATACAATCGTTGCTGGAAGGATGACGCATACGACCCAAGCGACGATGCTCTTCAATAACTGCAAGGTGGCACCTCTCTCCCTCATTGATGCAATAACAAACGTCCCCAAAATGGGGACACTTGTTATTGGGTATATGTGCCGTCGCTTGAAATCAAGCGGAACCAGCGGATGCAAAGAGGGTGGGTCGTCTCGGCCGAATATCGTTCGATAATTGAGACGGTGAAAGCCGTTCGGTTGTCGTTAGATGTATCCCAAAGAGAGCTTGCTCGTCGGCTCGGAAAACCGCCATCCTTCATTAATAAGATCGAGCTGCTGGAACGCCGGATGGATGTGTTGGAGTTTATCCAGATTGCCGAAGCGTTGGGGCTACAAGCAGAGAAGCTGCTGACGAAAGTGGTTGGCTCTTTGGAGCGATAATCTGAAACACAGGATTGACGACGAGCATCTGTTTGCATGCCAATCGATAGCGGTTAGATAGAAGAGTATGACAGCTCCTGGCCCCTGCCCAAAAACTGAAGCCGAGGCTCAAAGGTACGTTGGCAAATTCTTACAGCATTTCGCCGAAACCGAACAGGCGCTCAACAGTGGAATTGGCAAGCTGTTGGGGCTTGCGGGCGGTAAGGTTGATATTGTCTGTTCCAGCATCCCGTTCGCAAAAAAGGTGAACGTATTTTTTTCGGCAGAAGGATTAGTGGCATCGCTTCCGGATTCCGAGCGCCGGAAGAGGCTGAAAGAAATTCGCAGCAAAATCATGAGCCTAAACGAAACTAGGGTCATTTTTGCGCATTGCCCTTTCTCGTCAACCGAAAAGGGAGTTACATTTCGAAGAGCGGTTGTACGGGAAGTGAAATTGAGCGTAACGGACATCCGCAAAAGCTGGAATGAAATTGAGCAACTTTGCTATCAGGCAGATAAGCTGGTTAGGGATTTGCAAGAGCTAGTTAGCGGCATGAAACCTTATAAGCCGTCGCTTGATTTCTCAGACCCTCGAAATAGCGGATACTTGGCAGGGTTTTAATAAGGCAGCCAAAGCCTGATTGTTCCGTTCAGCTTTTCCGAATCAGGCATCGACGACCTTCCTCATGGCCTCCGTGTCGATTTCGATATAGCGCTGGGTCATTGCCAAGGATCGGTGCCGTGCCAATGCCTGCACATCTCTGAGGCTTCCACCGAACCGACCGATATTTTTTGCCGCCCGTGTGATGAATGTACGCCGGCCACTATGACTGGAGCAGCCGAGCAAGCCAAGGCTGGAATACCACTGCCGAAACATGTTGATGATTACCTGAGCCGATGTGTGTCTTGATCTGGTGGTTCGGATGATCCGGTCGCTGAGCGAAGACGGGTTGGAACTGATTTGGAGCGCTCTCAAAGCGTTGCCGAGTTCGCTGGACATTGGGATTACGCCACCGCTCGAACCTTTTGTGGCGCTATCGGTGAGACAGATGCAGTCCCGCAAATCGCCTCCTGCGTCCGTTACCATGTCCCATGTGATAGAAGCAATTTCCTTCGCTCGGAGCCCAGCTCTCACAGACAGCAGGAAAATGACGATGTTGCGCTCTGGCCAGCGAGAGCATTCCAGATAGCGGATGACGGTCTTGATTTGAGTAGGTGAGAGGACCTTAGCTTGCTTTCCGAGCATCGATACTCCCCATTATGATTTCACAAGTTATTGTAATACCATAATAAAATTCGCTCAAGGCCTTGAAGAAGGCTCAACGAAAGCCGAGCGAAACAGCGGGTCTGAGCGGTTTCATGTGGATAATATAATTTCATTATAACGGGCCGCCGGCAAGCCGGGCAAGGCAAAGCTAGCTGCTGCAACAACCGCCCCTTCTCCTGTTACCCGCTCACCAAGCAATGGAGGCGTGCGCCAGCAATAAGCTGGAGCTCATCGGCTTGTGGGTCGGCAAGCAAAAAATACCTAATTATCCTTTATTTACAGAAACTTGGTGCATCACGAAAAACGTTGAAGTTATTTCGGCGAATCGCCATTGTCGGATCACCACCTACCAGAACGAAAGGAAATAGATGGCAAAAACAAGAGATTACGTCAAATGGATAGAGACGAACCTGCGGCCCGATGTATATTGTGTCGGGACGCTCAAGCAGGCGGTAAAAATTTGGCGAAATGGGTCTCCAATCTGGGTTCCGCTTAAGGAAGAGACGATACGCCAGCGAGCATCTCAATTCACAGCTCGCTTGTCCGAGGCCCTATATGGAAAAACGATCTATCAACGGTTCAAGCTACTTGTCCCCAATGCGATTACATTGGAAGGCAACGGAAACGGTAGGTCAATCCAGTCCGCCTTCCGGAGTAAGAAGAAAGTTCGGTATCATCTGAACATACTTCTCCGCAAACCGGAGTCGATGGCGTTCGATGCCTTCAGGAGAAAAATAAATAAGGTTTGGCGTTCCTGCGATTGGACTATGCCAGACATTAAAATTATGGAGAGGAGCGGCAAATGTGTCTCCTACTCTCTAAAAGACGGCCCTGAATCGCTTGTCACCGAGACACTGAATTTCGGCAACGAGCTATTCTGAACCTGACGGGTGTAAATATACACCCCTGAGTAATACCGAGGACCTGACATACTCTAGCTCGGCTTTGGATCGCACATGATTTAAGGCTAAGCTAGAGTTGTATCTGTAACATTTAATGAATACAGTAATATTAATAATATTTTTATTGGAAATGAAATAATTTTCATATTTAATGATATATATTAGAATGATAATTTTTAATTATTGAATTCATGATTTAATTGATTGATAAAATAAAAGTTTTCCAGAATAATTATTTTATTTATAGTATGATAAATTGTTCGGGATGGAATCGGTAATTTATTGATTTTATATAGGTAATATTTATATTTTAGGTGCCTTGTCGCTATAAGGAAAACAACAAATGACAAAAAAATCACCTAGTGCCCTAGCCGAAAACATCGTCACCGTCCGGAAAGGCGTAGCGATATATAAGGTCAATGCCAGCCCATATTGGCAGGTAAGGATCCGGGACCGCTCTCGAGACGGATACATAGTTCGCTCCACCAAAGAGAAATCCCGAATAGAGGCCAGAAGGGCCGCCGAGGAACTAGCGGACTCATTCTTCGCTGAGCGAAAGCCTGTCGAAAAGGCTTATACATTCCAATATTTCGCTGATCGGCTCATAAAAAAGGGCCTGCGACAGGTCCAAAATAGGGAGCGTAACGCCAACTACGTCCGGACCATTCGGTTGTGTCTGGAAAACAAGGTGAGAACGGCGGTGCAAAATTAGGCCACGGAAGCGGCGGGATAGTTCTGCTGCGGGCGGCGTAAAAGTCGTCCACTTTTTCCCTTTTCGCAGATTGGGCGAGGAGGGATGAGGGATTTACACCGTGGAACTTTATCTGAGGGTTCGCCTGGCTTGCGCTGAAGGGATGAGCCAGCGCGAGGCGGCGAAGCGTTTCAACCTATCGCGCGACACGGTCCGCAAGATGCTGTCGTATTCCGAGCCACCCGGCTACCGTCGCACGGCGGCGGTTCGGCGGCCCAAGCTAGGACCGTTCATTCCGGTCATCGATGCGTGGCTGGATGGGGACCGTCAGGTTCCGCGCAAGCAGCGCCATACGGCGAAGCGTGTGTTCGACCGCCTTCGCGAAGAGCATGGCTTCACCGGAGGCTACACGATCATCAAGGATTACATCCGGGAGCGGGATCAGCGCAGCCGGGAGATGTTCGTGCCGCTGGCACACGCACCCGGCCATGGGCAGGCAGATTTTGGAGAGGCACTGGTCGAGATCGGCGGGGTGGAGCAGAAGGCGCACTTCTTCGTGCTCGATCTGCCGCACAGCGACGCCTGCTACGTACGCGCCTATCCGGCTGCCGTAGCCGAGGCATGGATGGACGGCCATGTTCACGCCTTTGCGTTCTTCGGCGCGGTGCCGCTGTCGATCGTCTACGACAATGACCGCTGCCTGGTCTCGAAGATCCTGCCTGACGGGACGCGGCTGCGCGCGAGGCTGTTCAGCGCCTTCCTGTCGCACTACCTGATCCGGGACCGGTATGGCCGCCCCGGCAAGGGTAACGACAAGGGCGGCGTTGAAGGCCTTGTCGGCTATGCCCGCCGTAACTTCATGGTTCCGATCCCCCGGTTCGCGACATGGGAGGCGTTCAACCTGTGGCTCGAGGAGCAATGCCGCAAGCGCCGGAACGACCGGCTGCGGGGCGAGAGCGAGACGATTGGCGAGAGGCTGCAACGCGATCTGGCGGCGATGCAGAACCTGCCGGGTTCCCCATTCGAGGCCTGTGACCAGACCAGCGGCCAGGTCTCGTCGCAGGCGCTGGTGCGCTACCGGACCAATGATTACTCGGTGCCGGTCCGCTTCGGTCACCAGGAGGTGTGGATCAGGGGCTATGTCGGCGAGGTAGTGATCGGCTGCCGGGGTGAGATCATTGCCCGCCATGTGCGCAGCTACGAGCGCGAGGACGTGATCTTCGATCCGATCCATTACCTTCCTCTGATCGAACAGAAGATCAATGCCCTCGATCAGGCCGCGCCCTTGCAGGGCTGGGAACTGCCCGAGACGTTTGCGTCGCTGCGCCGCCTCATGGAAGCGCGCATGGGCAAGCATGGCCGGCGCGAGTATGTGCAGGTACTGCGCCTGCTGGAGAGCTTTGCTCTGGCCGATCTGCATGGCGCGGTGAAGCAGGCCCTCGATATGGGCGCGATCGGCTTTGATGCGGTGAAGCATCTCCTGTTATGCCGGGTGGAGCGCCGCCCGCCCAGACTGGACATGGCGATCTATCCCTACCTGCCCAGGGCCAGAGTGGAGACAACATCGGCGCGCTCGTACATGCGGCTGCTGACCGGCGGAGCAGCGGCATGAGCAGCCAGGCTCCCGAACTGCTGCCCGAGCTGTTACTGGCCAGCCACCTCAAGACGCTCAAGCTGCCGACGTTCCTGCGCGAGCATGACAAGCTGGCCCGGCAATGCGCGGCAGAAGGCGTGGATCATGTCCGCTACCTTGCCCGGCTTGTTGAACTGGAGCTGATCGACCGGGAACGCCGGATGGTCGAGCGCCGGATCAAAGCCGCACGGTTCCCGGCGGCCAAGAGCCTCGACAGCTTCGATTTTACCGCCATCCCAAAGCTCAACAAGATGCAGGTGTTGGAACTGGCGCGCTGTGACTGGATTACCCGTCGCGAGAACGTCATCGCCCTTGGCCCGTCGGGAACCGGCAAGACCCATGTCGCAATCGGCCTGGGCCTCGCGGCCTGCCAGAAGGGCCTGACAGTCGGGTTCGTCACCGCATCCGCGCTGGTCAGCCAGATGATGGAAGCACGCGACGAACGCCGCCTGCTGCGGCTTCACAAGCAGATGGCCGGATACAAGCTCCTCATCATCGACGAACTGGGGTTCGTGCCCCTGTCAAAGACCGGCGCGGAACTGCTGTTCGAGCTGATCTCGCAGCGCTACGAACGCGGCTCGACGCTGATCACCAGCAACCTGCCGTTCGACGAATGGACCGAGACGTTCGGTTCCGAGCGCCTGACAGGCGCGCTCCTCGACCGGCTCACCCACCACGTCAGCATCCTCGAGATGAACGGCGAGAGCTACCGTCTGGCCCAGAGCCAGGCACGCAAGGCACGCCCTAATCCCTGACAGAAACGGCAATCCGTGTGTTGGCGACCCCGCTCGGGCTACGCCCTCCCGGCGCTCGCCAACACACGGCTCAAGTGGCCTGATTTTGCTCCGCCCAATGGCCGACTTTTACTCCGCCGTTGACAGGACCGAGGATGAACAATCAGAGTTCGATGCCTGGCTTGAGGAATCGATGGCGCATAAGGCGGCGTTTTGGCGTGCGGATCACGGATGGAAGCAGGCTGACCGTCTGCGCTCGCTCGGTTTTGATAATGACGATCAGCCGGACGATAGAGAGGTTAGGTACGCCTGGTTGAAACATGCCGCGATAGCGGCCAGCCTTGTCGTTGCGGTGACAATTGCCGGGTTCGCCATCGCGCCGCACGTCGGCAACGAGCGATCGGCTTCGATAGATGTATTGCACTTCGCTACTCCAACGGGATCTCGCAAGATCATCGGCCTGACCGACGGCAGCAGCGTAGAGCTCAACACACAGACCAAACTGCGCGCAGGCGTGAGTCGCAAGAGTCGTGAGGTATGGCTCGAATCCGGTGAGGCGTTCTTCGATGTCGTACATAACGACGAGGTGCCCTTTGTCGTCTACGCCGGTAATCAGACGATTACCGATCTCGGTACGAAGTTCTCGGTCAGACGCGATGGCGAGCGCGTGACAGTGAATGTACTCGAAGGTAAGGTTCAGGTGCAGGATAGCCAAGGACCTGACGCGCATGCAGCGATCATCACTGCAGGCGACACGTCCATTTCGCGCGGTGCATCGACGCTCATTGTTCCCAAGTCGCCTGAGCGGGTTGGCAATGCACTCGCATGGCGCGACGGCCTGCTGAATTATGACCAAGCGCCGCTCTCAGAAGTGGCTGCCGATTTCAACCGCTACAACACCATCAAGATTGTAGTGTCCGACCCAGAGGCGGGTCAGATCCTCATCGGTGGCTCCTTTGAGGCGTTGGGCGTGGAGCCGTTTATCAGGCTGTTACACGACGCATATGGGCTGAAAGTTGTGCGGCATAAGGGCGTTGTGAAAATTTCAAGTCCGTAACGTTACCAAAATATGAATCTCGATTGTCAGAGGCAATTATCGGGTAGATCAACTATTCGGCAAACAAGGGGGATTTCATGATCCGGACACTAGCAGCCGCATTGGCAACCAGCACCTGTATCTTTGCTCTGGCTACTCCCGCGGCATCGCAGACGAAAGAATACAACATCCCAGCAGGCCCATTGAAGGATGTGCTTGACGCATATGTGGCGCAATCCGGGCAGCAGGTTATCTACCGTGCCAATCAGGTTCGCCTAGTCCAATCCTCCGGTGTCCGCGGTGAACTTCCTCCGGAAGCCGCGCTTGCTACGCTTCTTGCTGGGACTGGCTTTACCACACGGACCGATGGTAGCTTGATCGCAATAATGAAATCGGGAAACGGCGCTGATTTGGAGCTGGCGGGCGCTCAAATGGCGAATGCCGAAGAGGGCACCGGGGCAAGTGAAAACGAAGGTGCGATTGTTGTCACGGCACGTAAGCGCGTGGAAGGCATTCAGGACGTGCCAATGGCAGTCAGCGTTCTCGGCGGAGAAGCAATGGCTTTGCAAGGCATTTCTGATACCACTGACCTTTATGCTCGTGTGCCTGGCCTGTTTGCATCTTACGGCGGTGGGCAAGTGCCGACTTCCGACTTTCAATATATCGCAATTAGGGGGGTAGGCTTTAACGCTGGCCTAGAACCAGCGACCGGCATCTTTGTGGACGGCATGTATTCGCCTCAGCTCGGATCGGATACGGCGTTTCTCGATGTTGAGCGGATTGAAGTTCTTCGTGGTCCTCAAGGCACATTGTTTGGCCGAAATACTCAGGCTGGCGCTGTAAACATCGTCACCCGCAAGCCGTCGGATATATTCCGAGGGAGCACGCAAGTCGAATATAGCAGGTTTGATACCAGAAAGGTCAATGTCAGTCTGAATGGTCCATTTTCCGACACCTTGTTCGGCGGAGTTTCGGCGGCTTATGCAAAGACCGATGGTTATATTACAAATGCTATTACCGGAAAGTCAGAAAACCCGAGTGAACGAGTTGCCGCGAGAGCCTCTTTTGTGTGGAAGGCGACTGATAAGCTGGAGGCCCAACTTATTGGCGATGTCTCCCTGGAAGACTATAATGAAATCGGTTTCGGCGTTCCGTATCTCAGCAGGGGATTTACTTCGACATCAGATCCACTTGATGATGATAGCAAAAAATCTTCGGGAATTCAGCTGAATGTTACTTATGATCTGAATGACAACCTTTCTCTTAAATCCATTACTGGCACGCGTAGAAGTAAATCGGACGTTACAGTCGATCGCGACGGCATTCCGGATGACGGCTCTATATTGATTTTTCCGGTCCCAGCCGGAACGCCTCTGGTTTATGGTAATGAAGTAGCAGTACAGGGTGTTCGTCAGGCCCAGCGCGTTAGCCAGCGCTTCATTAGCCAAGAGCTTCGCCTTGAAGGAAGTAACGAATTAGGGCAGGTCAAGGTTGATTGGCTGGTTGGTGGATACTATTTCGACCAGCGCCAACATCAGGAACGCGAATTCGATATTGGCCCGGGTGCTGTTACGGTACTTCCTCCCTTGATGATTCGAGAAGAATTTGACGACTACAGAGATGGTTATGCGTTCTTCGGCCAATCAAGTGTGCGGCCAATTAGGCCATTGGAGTTTACTTTCGGCGCAAGGTATTCCTATGAGCAAGTTGATGCTGTTCGTAATCGTCTTCTGACTACTTATCGAAACGGTACATTCTCAAACTCCCCGGTGGACGAAACAGCGTATAAGGATTTTGACAATATTTCGTTCATGGGATCCGTAGCGTACGACCTGACCCGCGACGCACTGGCCTATTTCACATTTTCACAGGGCTGGAAGGCAGGCGGATTGCAGCGCTATCCTTCACGCCAAGGCCAAACACTTCCTTTCGGAGAAGAAAGGTCAAATAATTTTGAGGTCGGCCTGAAATCGAGCTTTTTTGATAAGCGGCTGACGGCCAACATTACGGCCTTCCTGGTGAAAATTCGCGGACAACAACTTACAACTGTCGTTGATGATCCGAATGGAGGAACGCCAATCAGAATTGTAACCAACATAGGGAAAAGCCGTTCTCGCGGTGTAGAGGCCGAAATCTTTTTCGCGCCTACTGATTCATTAAGTCTGTCGGCCAATATTGCTTACGCGGATACAGAATTTTTAGACGCTGAAAGGGAGGGCGCCTCACTCAACGGCCTTGATTTTGAGGACGTTCCAGAATTGACGTCTCAGCAGGTGGTCACCTACAAGCGGCCGTTCAACGATGATTGGGGCATGGAGTTTGTTGCAAACGGTCTCTATGTCGGTTCTTATAAGGTACAAGACCGGTATCAAGGTGCGAGTGGAGACGCTCAGCTTCCTATCGATGCATATTATCGTTTGAATCTAAGTGCATCGCTGTACAATGATGACGGTTGGCGGTTCACGTTCTTTGTCAACAATGTTCTCAATTCTTATGATTATAAATTCATGACACGGAATTTTCTAGTTAGCTCACCGCTATCTGATGACCAGCTTTTTGTGCAGCCTCTACAGCCGCGTGTATTTGGCGGTCGAATTCGAAAATCATTTTAAGGCAATTAATGCTCCACAGTCGGCGTGTAATCGCCGACTGTGGAATTCTTATATCTGTGATGCCTTTAACACTATGCCGCTCATGGCATTTCTATTTCTTCCACATGAAAAGATCTATTATTGGATAATAGATGGGAAAATGATCAAAATTTCTTTTTAACAACCTAAATTTCATAATACTATCATCAAATTTTGTAGATGGTCATTAAAGTGGTGGCTATGTCGCAGAATATTTGATCGATTGAATTTCCTTGTGCGTTCATAGATGGAATTTTAATATGAAAGATCTGGTCGGAAATTGCGCCATCACGCGACGTAGCTTCTGTAAATTTTCCGGCCGGCTTGTTCTCGCCTCCTCTGTAACCGGGTTGGTCGGCTGCAATTCTCTGCCTACTCATCGACGCTTGTCATGGGGCTCAAGCAGTCTTGGTTCCACTGGCTATGTCATCGTCGAAGGTCTTACGTCGATAGTGAACAAGTATACGGATATTAGCAATTCCTCCTATTCGACAAATGGTTCTCCAGAAAATATGGCGTTATTGGGCGAGCAGACATTTGACATTGCGCAAACTACTTCGCTTAACTGGCGGCCAGCTTTTTTAGGCCAATCTCCGTACCGTCAGCCAATAAAGGCGCATCAACTCTTTAATTACGCCCAATGGCAGCTTCCTTTAGTAGTTCGCGAAAATTCCGGAATAGACTCCTTTGAAGCGCTTGAAGGGCGGCGGATCGCGATAGGTCCGGCCGCCGGTGCCGGATATGATTGTTACAAACTGATTTTCGAAGCTGCAGGGCTACACGACAAAGTCCAATGGATGTTTAGCTCATGGAACGAGAGCTATGACGCCGTGCGCGACGGCGCGGCAGATGCAACGGTTGCAATCATGTTGGGCGGTGAAATTGCAGGCGGAGCTGAAGAACTTTCTCTAAGCACTTCACTGCGTGTTATAGATATTCCGGCGCATATTACAGATCGGGCTATCGCTGAAAATCCCGGTCTGTCTCTAACGGAGGTTTCGCCGGAAACCTTCGGCCTTATTGAAAAATCTTCAATGATACCTTCATTCGTAGGTATAATGGGGTGTTCAAGCGCTATAGATGAAGAAACAGGATATAAAATAACTAAATCAATTTTCAGTCATCCTGAAGATATAAAAAGACTTGGCAGGCTTTTCCAGTTCATTGATCTAAAATTCGCTCTTAATCGTCTTGTTCCATTTGCACCGGTAAACGCGGGAGCAGCGCGTTATTTTAAAGAGGTAGGGATCTGGCGAGATGACCTGCTCATCGCTGACATCTGAGCCACCGTTTAATCTCAACCCAGAGCAAGGTTTACGATGACTGAAACTAAAAAAGAATGGTCTGATAAATTACGGCCTCTGATTGTCACTATTAGCATTCTATTGGCGGCCGCTCATTTGGCGCAAGTAAATTTTTATATTTTTTCGAGTGGGCAATTTCTGAATATTAATATAAATCTATCTTCTGTCCTTCTATTTGCTTTGTTCTATACCAAATCCGACTCAAAAATAGGAAAAATATTCTGCGGTATCGGTCTAATTCTGGCATTGGTGACTTTAGCATATATTCACATTGAAGATAAAAATTTATCATTTGACCGTAGTATTTATCCTGCGGTTAGTGATATTGTAATAGCATCTACAATGTTAGTAATAATACTGATATTAACCATACATTTTTGGGGTTGGCTTATCCCTATTCTTACCATAGTTGCACTTTTTTATGCAAAATATGGGTTTGTATTCGCAAATGATCTTCTGTTTCATAACGGCATATCATGGCAGCGATTGATTAGCTACACGTCTATTCCATATTATCGCGGCGCTCTTGGCGGTCTGACTACTATATCGGCATACGCTATCTTTGTGTTTATGCTCTACGCGGGGTTCTTGACGAGTTTTGGCGGGCTGGATTTTCTCATCAGCTTGGCACGCAGAGTTGCTGGCCGTTCTCGGGCTGGTCCAGCGCAGGTCGCCATCGCTGCAACCGCTCTGATGGGCACAGTCTCAGGCAGTTCCGTCGCGAATGTTGCTTCTACCGGTACATTTACGATTCCGATGATGAGGCGGCATGGGTTTTCGCCGCATTTCTCCGGGGGCGTTGAGGCTGTTGGCTCAACCGGGGGGCAAATTATGCCCCCCATTATGGGTGTGACCGCATTCCTTATCGTTGCTGTCACCGGAATAAAATACAGTGAAATCATTACCGCGGGACTGGTTCCCGCACTGATATATTTTGGTGGTCTTGCAATGGCGGTGCATCTGCGTGCACATAAAATCGGTCTTGCCCCCTCTAACGAAACCGCACCAGAAGGTGCGCCGCCGTTTACCAATCAATTCATGTCACAACTTGGTTTTGTTTTGTCAGTCCTTGTTTTGGTTGTTTTATTGGTCACTCAATTTTCGCCTGGCTATTCTGCGAGCATCGCGATCGCTATACTGGTAATGAGCGAATTCATAAAAGCGATTGTAAAGCCAGCAGCATCGTTGGCAGGCAGCATCAAAGATTTTTTCGCTAAAACGATCAATGGAGTAGTGGAAGGCGCGTCAACGGGCGCGAAAGTTGCGGTCATGGTAGGTGTGATCGGAATTTTTGTGGAAATTTTTATCGTGACTGGTTTTGCGCAAAAACTTTCTCACCTCATGCTATTGTGGGCAGACGGTAACTTGGTTGTGCTCGTATTGCTTACCGGATTATCGTGCATTCTTTTTGGTTTTGGTATGCCAACATCTGCAGCATACACGCTCGTTGCGCTGCTGGCTGCACCGGCGTTGTTGCAGCTCGGAGTTCCACTTCTTGCTGCTCATTTCTTCGTTTTCTATCTTGCTTGCATGTCGTCCATCACGCCACCGGTCGCAATAGCTTCATTAATAGCCTCTAATATTGCAGGAGCTTCTTATATGCGCACGGCGCTGGCAAGTGTCAGGCTTGGTCTTTCGGGGTTTCTTCTTCCCTTTCTATTTATTGCTCATCCACAAATCATCGGTATAAACGCAACATGGATTGAGCATCTGCTATATGCGATTGGGGCTTTTTTGAGCATTGCATCTTTGTATGCCGCAATAGAAGGCTTTCTCATTACCCCGCTTAATTGGTCTGAACGCGTTGGATTAATTGTCGTATCGGCAGGTCTTATATATCCAGGTCTCGTCTATTCCTTGGCTGCTTTCGGCCTCTTTTTAATTATCATCATGAATCATGTCTTCAGGTCCAAGCGCATAAAGTTGGCAGAAGAAATCCCCATTTGATTTGGAGTCGTATCCATCGCCGCCTCTGGTAGCGGAACGGGAGGGTGGCGCTGGCGATCAAACGGCTTCCGGGACAGGGGGGGCACGCGCGATGAACAACTCCGCCAGCGCGGCAAGCACATCTTCATGGGCAGCCGGATGCATAATCCATCGTTGAGTCAGAGTCGGCTGCGCTCGGGTTGCTTTTGCGAAACCTCCAGCCCTTCACGCTTCCAGATGCGCTCGACCCGCTTGCGGTTCACCTTCCATCCCGCAGAGCGCAGCGGCGCCGCGATCCGGCGATAGCCGTAACGGCCATATTGCTTCGCCACAGATAGTAGGTCTGCTCACTGACTGCCAACCGGCGACACATCTCTCCAACTGATGCACCCTGAGCCAGTATAACCTCCGTTTCACGCAGCTTGCCGACAATCTCCATCGGCTTGTACTTCTTGAACGGCATCCCCTGTGTCCTTCATAATCCAAAATAACATCGATTTTGGACTACCCTGAAGGGGATAGATCAATTGCGACCACGCGCATCCGTCATAATTCTGGTGACTTTTGATCAGCAGGTCCAGGTTCTAACTCTTATGCCTCCACCATATTTTCAATGAGTTGGCCAGAGGCTCAAGACTGTCAGCAATAATTCTCGTGCGAAACCTGAGTTCGGCGAGCATTGGCTGGGTCAGTGGTGATCAACGCTCGGTGCAGATCGCTTATTGCAGAACAGATAGTGTGTAACAGTTTCGGTCAACGGTTAGCGAAGTTGGTTACTCCGCTGCCTCCGCCTTTTCCCGCTCCAGCAACGGTTTGAGATATTTTCCCGTATAACTGCGCTCCACATGGACCACTTCCTCCGGCGTACCTTCTGCCAGGATCTCTCCGCCTTTGACGCCGCCTTCCGGCCCCATATCGATAATCCAGTCGGCCGTCTTGATGACGTCGAGATTATGCTCGATCACGACGATGCTATTGCCTTGTTCGACCAGCGCGTGGAGGACTTCGAGCAGTTTGCGCACATCCTCAAAGTGGAGGCCGGTGGTGGGCTCGTCCAATATGTAGAGCGTCTTGCCAGTTGCACGCTTGGAGAGTTCCTTGGCAAGTTTTACGCGCTGCGCCTCGCCGCCTGACAGGGTCGTGGCCTGCTGGCCGACCTTGACGTAACCTAGGCCAACTTCGGCCAGCATCGCCATCTTGTCGCGGATTGGCGGCACGGCCTTGAAGAATTCGACCGCGTCCTCCACCGTCATATCGAGCACGTCGGCGATGCTCATCCCCTTGAATTTCACTTCGAGCGTTTCGCGGTTGTAACGCTTTCCATGGCATTCCTCGCATGTGACATAGACGTCAGGCAGGAAGTGCATCTCTATCTTGATGACGCCGTCACCCTGGCATGCCTCGCACCGCCCGCCCTTCACGTTGAAGCTGAAGCGACCGGGCTTGTACCCGCGCGCCTGCGCCTCCGGCAGGCCGGCGAACCAGTCGCGGATATTGGTGAATGCGCCGGTATAGGTTGCCGGGTTGGAGCGGGGGGTGCGGCCAATGGGAGACTGATCGATGTCGATCACCTTGTCCAGATATTCGAGGCCGGTGACTTTGTCATGCCCGCCCGCGACGATGCGGGCGCCGTTGAGGGCGCGTGCCGACGCAGCATAGAGCGTGTCGATGGTCAGCGAGGATTTGCCCGATCCCGATACTCCGGTGATGCAGGTAAAGGTGCCAAGCGGCACTGATGCGGTGACGCCGGTCAGGTTGTTGGCGCGGGCATTGTGGACGGTGAGTTTCTTGCCCGATCCCTTCCGGCGCTTGGCCGGGACGACGATTTCGCGCGTGCCGTTAAGATAATCGGCGGTGAGTGAACCGGATGTGCGCAGGATATCAGCGAGCGTGCCCTCAGCGACAATTTCGCCCCCGTGTACGCCCGCACCCGGCCCCATATCGACGACATGATCGGCTGCGCGGATCGCGTCCTCGTCATGCTCAACGACGATGACGGTATTGCCAAGGTCGCGGAGGCGTTTCAACGTGATGAGCAACATGTCGTTGTCCCGCTGGTGCAGGCCGATGCTGGGTTCATCGAGGACATAGAGCACACCTGACAGGCCGGAGCCGATCTGCGAGGCGAGACGGATACGCTGACTTTCGCCGCCGGACAACGTGCCGGAGGTACGGTCGAGATTGAGATAGTCGAGCCCGACATTGTTGAGGAAGCCGAGCCGCTCGACGATCTCCTTGAGGATGGCCTTGGCGATCTGGTTCTGCTGCGCATTGAGCGCGTCGGGCAGGGCGGTGAACCATGCGAGCGCATCAACGACCGACATACGGGTGGGGCGCGCGATATCTTCGCCCGCGATCTTCACGGCGAGCGGTTCGGGCTTGAGTCGCGCACCGCCGCACGTGTCGCAAGGTTGGGCGGTCTGATATTTCGAAAGCTCCTCGCGCATCCATGCACTGTCGGTGGATAGAATGCGGCGGTTGAGATTGCCGATGACGCCTTCGAACGGCTTCGTGACGGTATATTCCTTGCGTCCATCCTTGAAGGTCAGCTCCACCGGCATGCCGCCTGTGCCGTGCAGGATGATGAGGCGCTGGTCGGGCTCCAGATCCTTCCACGGCGTTTCAAGGCTGAAGCCATAGGCGCGCGCGAGGCTGGAGAGTACCTGCATATAATAGGGGCTGGGGGGATTGGACTTGGCCCAGGGAACGACCGCGCCTTTCTTGAGGCTGAGCGCTTCATTGGGAACCACGAGCTGCTCATCAAACAGCAGCTTTTCGCCAAGACCATCGCATGCCGGGCAGGCGCCCTGCGGCGCGTTGAAGGAGAAGAGGCGCGGCTCGATCTCCGGTATCGTGAAGCCGGAGACGGGGCAGGCGAAGCGTTCGGAGAATACGATCCGGTTGGCGGGAATGCCCGCGCCTTTCATCGCGCCGCCCTCAGCGCCTTCATCCTCGCGACCGGGCACGACGCCGTCGGCAAGATCGGCATAGGCGAGGCCATCGGCAAGGCGCAGCGCGGTTTCGAAGCTGTCGGCAAGGCGTGTCTGGATGTCGTCACGCACGGCGATGCGGTCCACCACCACCTCGATGTCATGCTTGTATTTCTTGTCGAGCGCGGGCGCTTCCTCAATGTTATAGAACTCGCCGTCGATGCGGACGCGCGTGAAGCCCGCCTTCTGCCATTCGGCGAGCTCCTTGCGATATTCGCCCTTACGCCCGCGTACGACCGGCGCGAGCAGATAAAGTCGCGTACCTTCGGGCAGCGCCATGACGCGGTCAACCATCTGGCTGACGGTCTGGGCGGAGATCGGCTCTCCGGTTGCGGGCGAATAAGGGATGCCCACGCGCGCCCAGAGCAGGCGCATATAATCATATATCTCGGTGACAGTAGCGACGGTGGAGCGCGGGTTGCGGCTGGTCGTTTTCTGCTCGATGCTGATCGCCGGAGACAGGCCGTCGATATGCTCGACATCGGGCTTCTGCATCATCTCCAGAAACTGCCGCGCATAGGCGGAAAGCGACTCTACATAGCGGCGCTGCCCTTCGGCGTAGATGGTGTCGAACGCAAGACTCGATTTGCCCGAACCGGACAGGCCGGTGATCACGATCAGCTTGTCGCGCGGCAGGTCGACATCAATGCCCTTGAGATTATGCTCGCGCGCGCCGCGCACCGAAATATGGGTAAGACTCATAAAGGGCGTTCTATCTCTGTTCTTTTCAATTCGCCAGTAGCAATGTGCTTGTCAGCGCTAACGTCTGACCGGAGATAAGGTGTCATCGCGATTTGACGAGTGGCGGCGTCGCAATGAAAGCAAACGTTACGGAATCGACGAGATGACCGATTTCTACATTTTTTCTCTCGCCAATCGATGTGCCTTCCGTTACGATACCCGCGATTCGTTGGTTGTTATCTGCGGGGGTAACAGGGGAACTGACGATCAACGGAGAAACGAAAGTCCGCTGGGCTTTTGTTTGTGCGCGTTGATCCTTTGGTTTTTTCGCAGATTTTTACATCGCTATTTCGAGATCCTGAAGTGCCCGACAGCATCCAGGATGCGCCTCCGGACATCCCTTGCTCCGGGGGCGCTTATTTTTTGCTTTTCGAAGGTCAGCGCCGAAACCGGATCACAGCAAGAATGCTGCACCGCAACAATATGGCTTGCATTGCTTCGCAACCTCAATATTAATCGTACACAACACGCGCTTAAGGGTTCGCTAACCATTGCGGGCGCATGATACGCTGATCCGGGTTCAAGCGGTTCGGAGGCCAAGAATATGAATGCCAGTGGCAAGTCCACAGATGGGACCATCACTCTTTCAGAGATGAGAGAGTTCGCCAGTTTTCCCGCCGCAACGCAACGCTATATCCGCCGTTCACTCGACGTCGCCTTTCATCGGGCCGACGCGATGGAGCTTTGGTGCCGTGATGTCGTTGAAGCGGCAAGCATTCGGGCGCAGTCTCGCGTTTACGAGCGCATTCAGGATTTGCGGGTCATCGTTCCCGACGACAGCGGTTTGGAACAGATTGAGCCGTTTATGGCGCCGTTGATCAGCATGTCTGCCTTTGATCTGGGGCAGGACCGGTTGGCAAGTTTTTCATCATATCGTTTCCTGTACGAACGGCTGCTGGGTGCGGGTGCGCGTCCCTGGCTGCCTGGTGCATTCTGCGCAGCGGCGAGCCTGCCGAACCTGCATCCCGACAAGCGTCGCGCGTTGCTGCAATCGATCAGTGAAGCGGCGGCGACAGCCATCGGCTGGTCCAACCGCGAGCCCAGTTTCTACCCCGAATGGGTGGAAAAGGTCGACATCAGCAAAGCTGCCAACTGATTTCCATGAGTTGATAAAGCTCCAGCTTTCAGTCGTTTAACGCTGGGTGGGTCAGGGCTTTCGACAAGCCCGTGGAACCAATTCTCTTCTTGTGCGGTTTATTTGCAGCCGAGAGAGGAGAAACTCATGACTGAATATCGCAATGACCCCAACCCCACTGTTCACCGTAGCGGCGGCACAGGCCGGGTAGTCGCAATCGTTGCTGTGATTGCAGCCCTGATTGTTGCCCTGCTGTTCGCAACCGGTTTCTGGAGTGCCGACGTCAAGGAAGGTGCTCTGCCTGATGTAGAGGTCAGCGCCGAGGGTGGCGAGATGCCCGCTGTCGACCTTGATTCCAAGGAAGTTGTTGTCGGTACGACCGAGACGACAGTCGATGTCCCGACTGTTGGTGTCAAGGACAATGGCGAAGACTAAATTATTTTGAGAAGCGACCGACTGGATGGGGAGGAGTTTTTCCTCCCCATTTTTTATGCCCGCTTGCGATAGCGGAAATACCAGACTTCGTGGCCTTGTTTGCGCGCCTTCGCCTCGTAGCGCGTTTCTGGCCAGCCCCCGGGACGGGTCAGGAAATCGCCGGGCTTTTCGCACAGCCAGTCAAAATCCGGACGGTTTTGCATGACCATCAGCGCCCAGCGCAGATAGATGGGGTGGTCGGTTCCGAAGCGGAATTCGCCACCGGGCTTCAGCTTCGCCGAGATAAGGTCGACGGGGCCCTTGTTCATCATGCGGTGCTTGGCGTGGCGCGCCTTGGGCCATGGGTCCGGGTGGAGCAGATAGACGAAGCTGAGCGCGCCGTCCGGGATGCGGGATAACACTTCAAGCGCATCGCCATGATGAATGCGTACATTGGGGATGCCGGGCTTTTGCGCGTCGCCATGCACATGGGCGAGTGCCGCAGCCACGCCGTTCAGGAACGGTTCGCAGCCAATGAAACCATGATCGGGCAGCATGTCGGCGCGGTACGCCATATGCTCCCCGCCACCGAAGCCGATTTCGAAGTGGAGAGGGCGCGGTTCGCCGAACAGGCGCTCGGCGGTCACAGGGCCATCCTCTGGTACGGCGATCTGGGGGAGGAGATCTTCGACCAGCGATTGCTGAAACGCGCGCAGGGGTTTGCCCTTGGCGCGGCCATAGAGGCGGTTCAATGTGGTCGGGTCGCCGGATTTATGTGCGGTCATGGCGCGCTGCTATCGCGTGGCGCAGGCGGCGGCAAGATGGAGCGGACTTTTTGAGTGCGGATATCCCAAAATGTCTGCTTGGCCGGGTGGGAGTATTTGCGGGCAGTCATCGTTCGGATCCGGTCTTGTGGAAGGACCAGGCCGTCAATGGTAAAGACGGGCTTGCCGGTCTGTTGAGCCGGCGCGGACAGGCGGGAGCCGGGAGGAGGCTGTATGAAAGTAGCCGGGATAAACTGGGGAACGACGTTGGCGGCGGCCATTGCAATCTATGCGGTGGGCTTCATTATTTACGGCGTTGTTCTCGATCCGAAGTTCTGGATGGAATTGAGCGGAATCAGCGAGGCCGACATGCAACGTGTCGGCATGGCGCGGATGGTCTACAGTCCGGTCATGCCGATAATGACGGCAATCGGCATGGCCATAGTGTTCAAGTGGGGCAGCGTTTCGGGTTTCATGAATGGCTTGAAATGGGGCGCGCTGATTGCGTTTGCGTCCGCCATACCGACGATCCTGTACGGATGGGTCTATGGTGTCGGGTCGTTTGCGATCGTGTGGATCGACAGCGCGCATCTGCTGACCGGGCACATGGCGGCCGGCGCGATTTTGGCACGCTGGAAATAGGGGGAGGGGGCAGGGTGAGCTGCCCCCAACCGATGATCAGGCGAGAGCCGCTTTCAGGTCGTCGACGAGGTCGGTCTTTTCCCAAGGGAAGAAGTCGCCCTCTGCATCGCGACCGAAATGGCCATAGGCGGCGGTGCGACGATAGATCGGCTTGTTGAGGCCAAGATGGGTGCGGATGCCGCGCGGGGTCATGCCGCCGAGCTTTTCAATGCCGTTGATCGCAGCCTCGATCTTGTCGTCGCCAACCGTACCGGTGCCGTGCGTGTCGACATAGAGCGACAGCGGTCGTGCGACGCCTATGGCGTAGGCAAGTTGGATCGTGCACTTGGTGGCAAGGCCCGCTGCGACGATGTTCTTGGCAAGGTAGCGGGTGATGTATGCCGCAGAGCGATCGACCTTGGTCGGGTCCTTGCCGCTGAATGCGCCGCCGCCGTGCGGAGCCGCGCCGCCATAGGTGTCGACGATGATCTTGCGGCCGGTAAGGCCCGCGTCGCCATCTGGTCCGCCGATCTCAAAGCTGCCGGTCGGGTTGATGTGGTAGACGGTCTCTTCCGAGAGCAACTCGGCAGGCAGGATATCCGCCACGACTTTCTTTACATAGGCATGGAGTTCCGCTTCCTTGTCGCCCTCGTCATAGCCCGGCGCATGCTGGGTCGACACGACGATGGCGGTGCAGGCGACCGGTTTGCCGTTTTCAAACCGCAGCGTCACCTGGCTCTTGGCGTCTGGCTCAAGGAACGGGGCGGCGCCAGAATGGCGGTCGGCGGCCATACGGTGCAGGATGCGGTGGCTGTAATAGAGCGTCGCCGGCATGAGGTCGGGCGTCTCGTCGCAGGCGAAGCCGAACATGATGCCTTGGTCGCCGGCGCCTTCATCCTTGTTGCCGCTGGCGTCGACGCCCTGCGCGATGTGCGCGGACTGGCCATGGAGATTATTGTAGAATTTCAGCGTTTCCCAGTGGAAGCCGTCCTGCTGATAGCCGATTTCCTTGACTGTATTGCGGACGGTCTGCTCGATCTCCTCAAGCGCGCCGGGCGCCCATGCGCCATTTTCATAGACGCCCTTGCAGCGGATCTCTCCGGCCAGCACGACAAGCTGCGTGGTGGTGAGGGTCTCGCAGGCGATGCGCGCCTCAGGGTCCTTGGACAGGAAGAGATCGACGATGGCGTCGGAGATCTGGTCCGACACTTTGTCGGGGTGGCCTTCCGAAACGCTTTCGGACGTGAAGAGATAGTTGGAACGCATGGTTTTCCCAGTCAGTGTTGCTGTGTCTGCGTATAAAGAAATCTTTATGTGCCGCGCCGCATTAGCGCGAAGTGGGTCGGCGGGCAAGCAACAACGCGGTTAACGCGATGAGAAACGCCGCAAAAGCCATAGGAAGAAGGTTGCCGAAACGCGCGAAAAGCGTGGGCGGAAGGGCGGGTGGCAATGTCGTTTCAATCGCTCCGGCTTTATGCAGCGGAACGCTGTCCAACAGGCGGCCATGCCCGTCGATGACTGCCGAGATGCCGGTGGGGGTGGAGCGGATGATCGGCATTGCTTCCTCTATCGCACGCATGCGGGCCTGCGCCAGATGCTGTGGCGGACCCCAATCGCCGAACCACGCGTCGTTCGATGGGTTGTAGAGGAAGTCCGGGCGGTTCTGCCGGTGGACGACTTGCCCTGAAAAAATGATCTCATAACAGATCTGTACGCCCATCTTGAGAGGCGGGCGGCCCTTGGCGGCGGGCAGCAGCAGCGAACGCGGCCCCGGTCCCGGCCAGAAATCCGCATTGCCCGGCACGAGGCGGGAAAGGCCGATAGGCTCCAACAGCGACCGCATCGGCAGATATTCGCCATAGGGGACGAGATGCGCCTTGTCATAGCGCGCGATGAGCCGCGCGTCGGGCGTCACCACCCAGGCGCTGTTGTTCGCGCCCTCCAGCGTGCGGTCGGTATAAAGGCCCTTTTTGCGATCCTTGAAATACACTTTCGACCCGCCGGTCATCAGCAGGTCATTGCGGCCCAGCGTGCTGGCGACGCGGGCGAGCCATTCCGGCTCCATATCCAAGAAAGCTTCTATGGCCGCCTCGGGCCAGAAGACGAGGCGGGGATTATCGGCAGAAGACCTGCCGGAAAGCTTTTCCAGCTTCAGGAAATTGGCGATTTCGAGCGCGGGATCATATTTCTCGCTCTGGTCGATATTCGGCTGCACCACGGTGACCGAAATGGCGGGCGTTTCGACGGTTTTGGAAAGGTCGACATGGCCGAGGATCGCAATGGCGAGAAATGCGGCCAATATCGGCCCGCCGACATGCCAGCGACGGCGGAAGAGGGTGAGTAGCGCGCCCGCGGCAATGACGGTCAGCCCGGATAGGCCATAGACGCCGATCCACCGCGCGGCCTGATCGACGCCGGTGCCGAGCCAGACCATGCCGAGCGGATCCCACGCGAAGCCGGTGAAAATGGTTGCCCGGCCATATTCGGTGAGCATCCATAGCGCGGCGAACAGCGGCGTTGCGGCGGAATGCGGCCAGCGGGCGCGGACTAGGTGCAGGCCCAAGGTCGCGAGCGCGGGGTATAGGGCGAGATAGAGGGAGAGGGCGACGACCGCGCCGTAACCGAACCAGTGCGGCATCGCGTCCTGATACACGAAAGCGCGGGCGATCCAGTTATTGCCGATCGTAAAATGGCCGACGCCGAACAGCCAGCCGAGCAGAAACGCGTGCTTGCGCGTATGCGTTCGTTCCGCGAGCCAGAGCAGACCCGCGATGCAGGCCAGGGTCACCGGCCACAATCCCAGCGGCGCAAATCCGGTTGCGGCCAGCGCGCCCAGCACGGGCGCAAACCAATGCCTGTGCCGGTGCAGGGAAATCATTGTCAGGGCGCGGCGGACGATGCGTTTTGCGTGGGGGCGGTCTCGGCCCCGTCGCCCCCATGTTTGCCCGCGAGCATGCTGATCGCCAGAAAACCGCCGACCAGCAAGATGCCGCCCAGCGTGGTGATCAGCGCGAAATGACGGTCGATGATGCGCTTCATAGGCTCACCGAATTTCCACAGCAGGGCGGCTTCCAGAAAGAAGCGAGCCGAGCGGGAGACGATGCTGGCGCCGACAAGGATGTAGAGCGGCATGGCCGTCGCGCCGGCTGCGATCGTGATGACCTTGAACGGCAGCGGTGTGAACCCGGCCAGGAACACGATGATCCAGCCCTGATCGTTGAAGGCGTCGGCGAAGGTCGCATATTTATCCTCCAGCCCATAGAGGCCGAGGATGGACTGGCCGATGGTGTCGAACAGGAAATAGCCGATCGCATAGCCCAGCAGCGCCCCGATGACGGACGCGGCGGTGCAGACGAAAGCGTAGTAGAAGGCGCGTTTGGGCTGTGCGAGGCACATCGGCACCAGCAAAGCGTCTGGCGGGATCGGAAAGAAGCTCGATTCCATGAAGGAAATAACGCCGAGCCAGCGGTCGGCATGCCGATGCGCGGCCTTGGCCAGCATCCAGTGGTAAAGGCGTGTAAGCATCGACGTGGGCCGTACCGCAATTGCGAAAGGGAGGCTAGGGGCAATCGGCGCACGTCCGAACGCTTGGACGCAACGGCCCCCTCGACAGGAGGCTATAATGGCCTAGAGTGGAGGCTTAAGCGGCGCGCCCTTTTGAGCAGCGCGCGGGCGAGGATGGAGCAGGCATGGATGGCAGCATTCATCGACTGACGGCGGCGGTGCTGGGGGAGACCCGGGCACGCTCCATATTGGGGGCGCTGGATTTTGCGCCTCTGCCTGATCGCGAGGAAGAGACCGTAGCGGTAGTGGACCGCGCGGCGTTTGCGATTGCGCTCAACGCGATATTGTTCGCCGGGTTGTTGGACCGGGTGCCGACCGGGGCGCGCTATGTAGCGTCGGTGGTGGCGCGAGGTGCGAAGGTCCGGTTCGACCATGGCGCGCTGCGCATGATAGACGGGCCGACCGGCGGGTTGCCCGGTGGCCATGGAGCCTTTGCGCGATTGTTGGAACCGTTGGGATATCGGGTCGGCGGGGTGTATCCGCTGCCCCGGCTGAGGATGACCGGGCGTGCCTATGCGCATGCGGATTTTCCCGAAACCGTGCCGCAATTCTTCGTGAGCGAGCTGCATGTCGGGGAGCTGTCGCAAGAGGCGCAGGGGGCGGTAGAGCGGATATTCGGGCAATCCGTCGATCCGCTGGACGATGACGCGCGCGCGATGCTGGATGCTTTTGCCAAGGAGGGCCGGTGCGCGTTCGCGCTGGCACGAGCTGGCCTGCCTTCGCTCGTCAGGGCGTTCGGGCGTCAGCATGGCGTGCCGCACCTGCGCGACTATGAAATGCTGCGCGCGGATAGTGCCGAAGGGGCGTGGATGGCGACCGAGGGCAATGCGTTCAACCATGCGACGGACCGCGTGGACGATGTCGCCGCGCTGGCCGACGCGTTACGGGAGGAGGGCTATCCGATCAAACCCGATGTCGAAATCTCCACCAACGGGCGGGTGCGACAAACGGCTTTTCTGGCGGACAAGGTGAGGCGCGACTTCGTGCTGGACGACGGCAGCGTGGCGCAGCGTGAGGTGCCGGGTTCGTTTTACGAATTCATCAGCCGCGATATCGACCCGGACACCGGGCGGCTCGACCTCAGTTTCGATAGCGGCAATGCGACCGGCATCTTCTCCATGACGAGGGCGTCATGAGCCTGTTGTTCCGGCCGGTTCGCGCCGATGATGTCGATGCGTTGTACGCGATGGCGAAGAGCACCGGGGGCGGGTTCACGAACCTGGCGCCCGACCGCGACACACTGGAGGCGAAGGTGACGCGCGCGCTTGCCGCGTTTGACCGGGCCGAAGATGCGCATGAGAATGACCAATATGTGTTCATGCTGGAGGATGTGTCGGCGGGTCGATGCATCGGGACATGCCAGATATTCGCGAAGATCGGGGCGGTATGGCCGTTCTACAGCTTTCGCGTCGGCGCGCTGACACAATATAGCAAGGAGCTGGAGCGCACGTTTCGTGCCGAGATGCTGACGCTTTCAACCGATCTGGACGGGGCGACCGAGGTGGGCGGGCTGTTCCTGCTGCCGACGGAGCGGTCATCGGGTGCGGGGGCGCTGCTGGCGCGGGCGCGCTACCTGTTCATCAAGATGCACCGCGCGCGGTTCGCCGACCGCACGATTGCGGAGCTGCGCGGGGTGCAGGACGATGCGGGCAGCTCGCCCTTCTGGGACGGGATGACGGGCCGCTTTTTCGGCATGAGCTTTCGCGAGGCGGACGAGTTCAACGCAATCCACGGCAACCAGTTCATTGCCGACCTGATCCCCAAGCACCCGATCTATACCGCGATGATCCCGGACAGCGCGCGCGCGGCCATCGGAATGCCGCACACATCGGGGCGCGCGGCGATGCGCATGCTGGAAAAGGAAGGGTTCGTCTTCGACAACTATATCGACGTGTTCGATGGCGGCCCGGCGATGATCGCGCCAACCGACAAGATCGCGACGGTGGCGCAGGCGCGGGCGGACCGGATCGCGGCGTTCGGGGATCGCGATGACGCTGGCGTGCACATTGTCGCGCACGGGCGGCTGAACGGGTTTCGCGCCTGCTATGGCGCGGTGGAGCAGGGCGATGGCGAGGGCGTGGTGCTCGACCCGGCGGCGGGGAAGCTGCTCGGCGTGGCGGAGGGAGACGCGATCACCCATGTCGCGCGCTGAGACACGGGTTTCGCTCTAGGCCAGGCCGTCCGCAACCTTACGCAATGCATCGAGATCCGCGCCGGTGATGGCGGGCACGTTGGCCTCTATGATATCCACCGGCCAATCCCACCACGCCATATCGCACAGCGCCGATATCGTGGCATCGTCATAACGCTGTTTCAGCGGCTTGGCGGGGTTGCCGCCGACGATGGTGTAGGGCGGAACATCGGCAGTGACGACCGAGCGGGCGCTGATGATGACGCCGTCGCCGATCGTGACGCCGGGCATGATGACCGCCTCCATGCCGATCCATACATCATTGCCGATGGCGGTATCGCCCTTGCGCCCCGGCACGTTGAACATCCGCTTGATCTCATCGAAGCCGGTCTCGGGCGTCATGGTGAAATTGTTGAACGGATAGGTCGAAAATCCGGTCATATCATGATTGGCCGAGCTGGTTATGATGCGTACGCCATGGGCGATCTGGCAAAATTTGCCGATGACGAGCTTTTCCGGGCTGAGCGGGAAGAGATAGGGCGTGAGAAAGGCAGCATAGTCTTCCAGCACCTGAAGATGGCCGAAATAGGTAAAGTCGCCAATCGTGATGCGGGGATGGTCGATCACCTGATTGAGATGCACGACGGTCCTGATCTCGGTACCGTCGGGCATCACCATCGGATAGGTCTTGTCAGGGTTCAGCAATGTCATGGGCGTTGACTACAGCAAGCTGATGGCCCCGTCCAGCTGCAGGTGAATGCAGAAATATAACCTATATGGCACTTTTATATTGACATAGTAACGCTGTTTAGGTACATGTATCTATAGTGAGAAAATGTGAGTCGCGCCGGGGCGGTTGCGTTGCATGGGCTGGAGCCGCAGGGCGTTCCGGCCCTTTTTGCTGCGCGATGCCCGTGATTTCCGGCGCGGAACCGGAGGCGGAATGGCGCGGGCGGGCAAGAGCGCGGCACCTGGCAGGAGCGATGCCGGTGCAAAGGATATTCGTGGAGTCGGGATCGGCAAGCGAGAGGGCGCGCGGAAAATCGTCCAACGCCGCACCCCGCGCAAGACCGGATGGACGAAGGCGCGCCGGACCCGGTTTCTGCTCCTGTTGAAGGAAAGCTGCAACGTCACGGACTCGGTCCGGGCGGTGGGGCTGACACTGCCTGCGGCCTATGCGCTGCGCAAACGCGATCCCGAATTCGCGGCGGGGTGGGCCGAGGCGCTGGAACAGGGCTATGCCGAGCTGGAAATGCATTTGTTGCGGCAATCGATCTTTGGCAGCCAGACCACGGAAACGATCGACGACGGCGACGAGAAGGGCAAGCGGAAGACCAAGACGGTGCACAGCTACCCACATGTCACTGCGTTGCGGTTGCTGCTGGCGCACAAGAACAGTGTGCAGGCGTATCGCAACGAACAGGGGATCGAACGGCCCGGCAGCGGGGGCGTGCGGGAGGAAATCCAGCGCAGGATCGCAGCCGTACGGGCGCGTGGCGGTGAAGATCCGGGTGGTGAGTATTGCGCCAGTGCGGAAGAGGGTGAAGCGGAGGGCAATGATGCATGAGCCAGTCGCAATGGGAAGAACTGGCGGGCTGGCCGCCCGAAAAGCTGGACGCCTTTCTGGAGCAATTGGGCGAGGTTGGCCGCGAGACGCTGTTGCATGATTGGCAGGTGCATGCGCGACCGCAGCAATTGCCGCCGCCGGGCGACTGGCGCGTCTGGCTGATGCTGGCCGGACGCGGGTTCGGCAAGACCCGCAGCGGCGCGGAATGGGTGCGCGAAATTGCCGAGCGGGACGGCAGCGCGCGCATTGCCTTGATCGGGGCGACTCCCCAGCAGGCGCGCGCGGTGATGGTGGAGGGCGAGAGCGGCTTGCTCGGCATTGCGCCGTGGTGGGACAGGCCCGCCTGGCATCCGGCGCTGCGGCGTCTGGTCTGGAAATCGGGCGCGCAGGCGATGCTCTATGGCGCGGCGGACCCGGACAGCCTGCGCGGGCCGCAGTTCACGCATAGCTGGGCCGATGAGCTCGCCAAATGGGCCTATGCGCAAGCGGCGTGGGACAATTTGATGATGGGATTGCGGCTGGGGCGGCATCCGCAAGTGCTGGTGACGACGACGCCGCGCCCGGTGCCGCTGATCCGGCGGCTGCTGAAACAGCCGGGGGTGGCGGTGACGCGCGGCGCGACGCGCGACAACCGCGCGCATCTGGCAAATGATTTTGTGGCCGCCATGGAGCGGGACTATGGCGGGACCGCGCTGGGACGGCAGGAACTGGAAGGCGAACTGATCGAGGAGCTGGATGGCGCGTTATGGTCACGCGCGCTGATCGAACGCTGCCGCGCCAGAAAGGAAGGGCTATGGAATGACGGGGCATGGTCGTTTTCTCGCGTCGTCATCGCGGTCGATCCGCCAGCAGGTTCCGAAGGTGACGCATGCGGCATCGTTGCGGTGGGGCTGGGCCTGGATGGGCGCGGCTATGTGATCGACGATGCCTCGGTCGAAAAGGCGGGGCCGGAACGATGGGCCGCGCAGGTCGCGCGAGCGGCGGCGCGCCATGGCGCCGACAGGGTTGTGGCCGAGGCGAACAATGGCGGAGCGATGATTGCGAGCGTGCTGCGCGCGGCGGATATGGACCTTCCCGTCAAGCTGGTGCATGCGAGTCGTGGAAAAAGCGCGCGGGCGGAGCCCGTGGCGGCGTTGTACGAGCGCAAACGGGTGTCCCATGTCGGGGCATTTCCGCAGATGGAGGACCAGATGTGCGGCATGCTGATCGGCGGAGGCTATGAGGGACCGGGGCGCTCCCCGGACCGTGCAGATGCGCTGGTTTGGGCGCTGACCGAATTATTGCTTGGCAAACGGGCGCACCACTCTGTTCGCAGTCTTTAGAACTATTGTGTCGACGCATTTCTATTCACGAGACATCATGACGAAAAAATGCAATTATCGGGTCCGGGCAATCAATAGAATCTCGAGGCGTATTGCGTGAATGCTATATTCAAGCTGATCGGCGATGCGCAGGCCCCTGCCGATTTATGGCGAATTGTTCGCGAATATTATGGAGGGCTCGGCTTCAAGGGGCTGGCCTATTTCGCCAGCAGCCGGGGTAGTAGTGGCGACCGGAAGGGTTTTCACATTTTCCACCATGGATTTTCGCGGGCGGTAAAGCGCGTGTATATCGACGAGGGGCTGGGCAGCGACGATCCGCTGCCAGCGATCGCCCTGTCGCGTGGCGCGCCCGTACGGTGGCGCAAGACATGGCAGGAGATCGAGCCGGATGCGGACCAGCTCTATTTTTTCGAGCGCATCAAGGCAGAGCAACTGGGTGATGGATATACCCTGCCGGTATTTGGACCGTCGGGCCGAAATGGCTGCATATTGACGGGCAATGTGACCGACGAACTGGTTGAACAGGCACCGGTGGAAGAAATGCATCTGATCGCCCAGGCGGCGCATATGCGCCTGTGCTGGCTGTTGCCGGACCGGCCCGCGCTGGAAAAGCCATTGTCGGCAAGGGAACTGGAAATTCTCGACTGGGTCGCGCGGGGCAAGAGCAACAGCGTGATCGCCGATATCCTGCATTTGTCGGGGGCCACGGTCGATACCTATCTGCGGCGGATCTATGAGAAGCTGGAGGTTTCGGACAGAACGTCGGCTGCTGTTCGCGGCGTCGGCATGGGCCTGATCACCGCCTAACTGATTTGCCCCGGTTCGGTCTGCAAATGGCGAGCTCCTGCGCTTCCGGTGCTCAGATACTATAAGTACGCTGCGCGCCGGTACTCGCAAATCAACGTCCTCGGCTTCGCCTGACCGAAATTTTGTAGCGGTCGGGCGAGCCTGCGGCGCGAAAACGTGGAGTAAATTCATGAAATTGTTCGGATGGAAGGGTGCGGCATCGCCGCGCCCGGTCTTGTCGCATGCCTATCTGGCAGGTGGCGCGCTGTTGGGCGAATGGCCGTCCGCCTATGAACCGCAGGTGCGCGCTGCCGTGCTTTCCAATCCGGTGGCGCAGCGCGCCGTGCGACTGGTATCCGAGGCTGCCGGCGGCGCGGCGCTGAGCACGGCAGGGGCGAGCGCCGCGGACAATGCGCGTGCCCTCGACCTCGTGCGACGCACATCGGGCGGTCAGGGGCTGATCGAGACGCTGGCGCTGCATCTGGTGCTGCACGGCAACGCCTATGTGCAGATTGCGGCGGATGCGGCGGGCGAACCGGCAGAGCTGTTCGCGCTCCGGCCCGAGCGGGTCAGTGTGAATGTCGACGCGCGGGGCTGGCCGGTCGCCTATCACTATCGTGTGGGAGACAGGCTGACGCGGCTTGCGACGGAAGATGGGGTGGGGCGCACCGCGATTATCCACCTCAGGGCGATCAATCCGCTCGACGATCATTATGGGCTTGGCTGTCTGGGCGCTGCGTCGGGGCCAGTGGCGATCCACAATGCGGCGACACAATGGAACAAGGCGCTGCTCGACAACGCGGCCCGGCCATCGGGCGCGCTGGTCTATGACAGCGGTAAGGACGGCGCGGCGCTTTCCGCCGAACAGTTTTCGCGGCTGAAGGCGGAGATGGAGGCAGCGTTTCAGGGTGCGGTGAATGCGGGGCGACCGATGCTGTTGGAGGGCGGCCTTAAATGGCAGAGCCTGAGCATGTCGCCCGCCGAGATGGATTTCGTGGCGCTGAAGGCCGCAGCTGCGCGTGAGATCGCGCTGGCGTTTGGGGTGCCGCCGATGCTGCTCGGGATACCGGGCGACAACACCTATTCCAATTATCGCGAGGCGAACAAGGCGCTGTGGCGGCAGACGATATTGCCGCTGATGAGCAAGATCCTCGGCGGGGTCGCGCAGGGGTTGCAAGGGTGGATGCCCGGGCTCGAACTGGCAGTCGACATCGACCGCGTGCCGGAGATGTCGGACGAGCGTGCGGCCTATTGGGAGCGGGTGAGCGGGGCCGATTTCCTGTCAGATGAGGAAAAGCGGGCCTTGCTGGGCATCGGTGCGGGAGGACGCGATGAGGGACAGTGACATGCTGGCCGGGCTCGCCGCGCAGGCCGAAGGCGACGGCAGCGACCTGGTGATGATCCGCGCGCTGGTCGAGGAGGCGAGCGAGATGGGCGCGAGCCGGGCGCTCGACCGCATCGGCCTGTCGGACCGGGCGGCGGAAAATGACGTGCGCGAACTTCGGGAGCTGCTGTCGGCATGGCGTGACGCCAAGACGGCAGCGCGCGGCGCGGTGATCGGCTGGGCGGTGCGGGCGATATTGGCGCTGATGCTGATCGGCATGGCGGTGAAGTTGGGGTTGTTTGGACTCGTGAAGGGATGATTGAGGAAGAGGCCGTGCTCCTGCGAAAGCAGGAGCCCAGTTTGGTTGGCAGGTCGCTTGAACCCTGGGTTCCTGCTTCCGCAGGAACACGAGAGAGCGGAAATTCCGTCCGCTTCGCGGGATATGCGGCGCTGTTCGATCGGGAAGATCGCGGCGGGGATATCATCCGGCGGGGAGCGTTCGAACGGGCGATTGCCGCGTGGCGGGGGCGCAAGGTGCCGCTGTTGTGGCAGCACAGGCCCGATGCCGTGATCGGCGAGGTCGAGATGCTGGAGGAAGATGCGCGCGGGCTGCGCGTAATCGGCGCATTGCGAATGAACGCACCCGGAGATGCCGCAGCGTTGCTGAAACGCGGGCAGGTGAATGGTCTGTCCTTCGGATATCGCGTCACCCGCGCCGACGGGCGCGCGCCGCGGGTACTGAAAGATCTCGATCTGGTCGAGGTGAGCCTCGTCACCTTCCCGATGCAGCCGGGCGCGCGGGTGCATGCGGTCGAATGACCCCACCCCAACCCCTCCCCTGAAGAGGAGGGGCTTTTCTTTTCTAGACAGGAGAAGCTTATGTATGAAGTGAAAGCCGATGCGCTGGAGGGGAGCTTTGACGCGCTCGCCCAGGCCGATAAGATTTCCACGCTCGAAGCCGATCTGGCCGCGCTGAAAGGACAGGTGGCTGCGGTTCAGCGAAGGGCTGTGGACCGTCCCGCGCTGGACGGCGTGAAGGGCGCGGAGCGTGATCCGGCGAGAGTGGCGTTCGTCGACAAATATCTGCGGCGCGGGCAGGAAGCCGGACTGGAGCTGAAGAGCCTGTCGGGAGCGTCGGGCGGTGTCGGCGGCTTTGCCGTACCGCGGGAAATCGACGCGATGATTGCGTCGACGCTGAAGGCGATCTCGCCGATCCGGCAGGTGGCCAATGTGGTGCAAACCGGATCGGCCGGCTACCGCAAGCTGGTGGCATCGGGCGGCACGCCCTCGGGCTGGGCAAGCGAGACCGGCGCGCGCGCCGAAACGGGAACGCCGACCTTCAACGAGATCGTTCCTCCTGCGGGCGAACTGTTTGCCAATCCCGCGGCATCGCAGGCGATGCTGGACGATGTGCAGTTCGATCTGGAAAGCTGGCTGGCCGGCGAGATCTCGATGGAGTTCGCGAAGGCCGAGGGCACCGCGTTCGTTTCGGGTACCGGCACTAACCAGCCCAAGGGGTTCCTGACCTATACCACCACCAATGAGGCGGACGGGGTTCGCGCATTCGGGTCGCTGCAATATGTGGCATCGGGTGCGGCGGGCGCGTTCGCGGCGTCCAACCCGCAGGACAGGCTGGTCGATCTGGTGCAATCGCTGAAGGCGCCCTATCGGCAAGGCGCGGCGTTCGTGATGAACAGCACGACGCTGGCCGTGATCCGCAAGTTCAAGACGGCGGATGGGGCGTTTCTGTGGCAGCCCTCGCTCAGCGCGGAGCAGCCCGCGACCCTGCTGGGCTATCCCGTGATCGAGGCGGCAGACATGCCGAATATCGCGGCCAACAGCCTGTCGATCGCCTTCGGCAATTTCAGCCATGGCTATGTCATTGCCGAGCGCAACGAGACGAGCATTCTGCGCGATCCATACAGCAATAAGCCGTTCGTGCACTTCTATGCTGTGAAGCGGATCGGCGGCGCGGTGACGAATTCGGAAGCGATCAAGCTGATGAAGTTTTCCGCTTCTTAAGGCCCCAAATCGAGCAGAGGTCTCCCTGAACTGACCTCTCCGGTGCGTGCGTGCCGGGGAGGTTTTTCTTTGAGGGAGGCCTTTCGGAGAACAACGAAAACATGCGGAGGCACGGGCGATGACGGTGCAGATGCAGGCAGTCGCGCCGGCGATTGTCGATGCGGGGCGGGCGGAGACCAGAGCCTGGCTGAGGATCGAAACGACAAGCGACGATGCGACGATCCGCACGCTGGTCGCGGCGGCGATCGGCACAGCGGAGGAGTATTGCGCGCAGCTGATGTTCGCGCGGAGCGGCACGGAAACGCTGGGCGCGAGCAGCGAGTGGACGCGGCTGCGCGCCTGCCCGGTGCAGAGCATAACGGCTGCGCGGGGGCTGCCCGCAGAAGGGTCGAGCTTTGCGCTGGCGGCGGATGCCTATGCCATCGACATCACGGCGGACGGCGATGGTTGGGTGCGGGTGATCCAGCCTGGGTCGGCGGGGCGCGTGGAGGTGGATATCATGGCCGGTATCGCTGCCGACTGGGCGTCGTTGCCCGATCCATTGCGGCAGGGGATCGTTCGGCTGGCCGCACATCTTTTCACCGAGCGGGAAAGCAGCGACCCCGCGCCGACGATCATCACCGCGCTGTGGCGACCCTGGCGTCGGATGCGGCTGGCATGAAAACGGGCGCGCTGGACAAGCTGCTGCCCAAAGCGCGGCGCGCGGTCGAGGCGAAGGCGCAGCGGCAGCGGGAGGCGATTGCGGATGCCGCCGGTGCGATGCCGGGCGTCACCGCGCATATCGAGGATGAGCAGGTTGTGCTGGAAGGGCGCGGCCTGCTCGATCGCTGGCTGCGCGATGCCAGCCTGCGCAATATCGGGAGGTTGGACCTATGAACGCCGAGAGCGATATGCGCGCCGCGCTGATCACCGAGTTGCGCAATGATGCGGCGCTGCGTGCGCAGATCAACCGGGTCTATGATGCCGCGCCCGTCAAATCGACGCCGCCCACGCTGGTCGTGGGAGAGTGCATCGGTGGCGACTGGGGCACGAAGGACAAGGTTGGACGGGAGCTGCGGCTCGCGATCACGATTGAGGACGACATCGAAACGCCCGTGCGGATCAGCGGCATCATGCCGCTGGCCGATGCGGCGGTGCACCGGCTGACCGGAACGATTGCCGGTTGGCATGTCGGCAGCCTGCGCCTTATCCGGTCGCGGTTGTTGCGCACCAATGCAGGGCGGTGGAACGCCCTGATGGAGTATCGGATTAGAGTGCTGGCGGCGTAACCCTCCCCATGCCGGGGAGGAGCGGAAGATTATTGCGCGCCGTCGAAATCCTCTGTCATCTTTTCGATATATTCGGCGACCTGATCGTTCGCATCTTCGGCGGATTCCGCGTCGCTCATTCCGTCCGCCTTGTCGGTGGCGATCAGCGCCTCACGGAATTTGGCTTCCTTGTCGGCGCATTTGCTTTTGAGACCGGCGAGAAAGTCTGCCCGCGCCATTTTTTTGTCGACGGCGCTGCTGGTGAAATCGGTGAGGCAGGAGCCATAGCTTTGGCGCGCCTTGGGCAGGGCATCTGCCGGGGCCGCAGCCAGAATCATCGCAACGATAATCATAGAGACCTCTCTAACCCATTTCTGTGTCGCAGAGCGCCTGACGAAGCGCGCTGACGGCTGTTTTCATTCACAAGGAGCATATCGCAATGAGCGTCGAGAAAGGAAGCGCATTTTTGCTCAAGGTGGGCAATGGCGACGTGCCGCTGACCTATACCACAATCGCCGGTTTGCGCACCACGCAATTGTCGGTGAGCGGGGAGGCGGTGAACATCACCAACAAGGATTCGGGCGGCTGGCGCGAGCTGCTTTCGGGCGCGGGGGTAAGAGCCGTCAGCGTATCGGCAGCGGGCATCTTCACGGGCTCCGTCGGAGAGGTGAAGATCCGCACCCATGCGCTGGCCGGGACCATCGACGATTATGAGCTGAGCTTCGAAAGCGGCGAGCGCATGCAGGGCCGGTTTCTGGTGACGCGGCTCGATTATGCAGGCGATTATAATGGCGAGCGCAACTACACGATCAGCCTGGAAAGCTCCGGTGCGGTGGCGAGCCTGTGAGCGCCGGGATGACGCAGGAGCGCGCGGCCAATGGTCTGCGAGGCGAGGCGGCGATGTTCGTGCGCGGCGAAATGCTGACGCTGAGGCCGAGCTTTGCCGCGCTGGTGGCCGCAGAAGAGGAACTGGGTCCGTTGTTCGGGCTGGTCGAACGCGCGTCGGCGGGTGAACTGCGCCTGTCCGAAATGGTCGCGCTGTTCTGGCATTGCCGCTGGGACTGGCCCGATATGATCACGCGCGATGACATAGGCAATGCGGTCGCATCGCAGGGGCTGATGGCCGTAACCCCAATCCTGAAGGGGATATTGCAACAGATCCTCTCTGGCCGGGCGTGACCGAACAGACATTCGGTGAGGTTGCGCTGCGCCTCGCGGGGCTGGCGGGCTGGCATCTGGGGTGGAGCGCCGACCGGTTCTGGAACGCGACGCCGCGCGAGATGGAAGTCGTGGTGCGGGCGATGCTCGGTGCTGATGAGTCAGGCGCGGGCCTGTTGATGGTGGGCGAGTGTGCGCCGTCGGCGGGCGAGATCGCGCGATTGCAGGAGATGTTTCCCGATGGATGAGGAAATCGACCGGATGATCCTTTCGGTGCGAGCCGACACGCAGGGTTTTGCGCAGGATGTCGAAACGATGCGCGCCGGCCTTGACGGGCCGCTCGCATCGGGCGCCGATCGGGCGGGGCGCGCCATTGAGCGCAGCTTGCTGCGTGCGGTGCAGACCGGCAAGTTCGGATTCGAAGATCTTCGCCGGGTGGCGATGAGCGCAATGGACGCTATTGCGCGCGACGCCTTGCGGGGCGGATTGGACAAGCTGTTCGGTGGCGGTAGCAGCAGTGGCGGCGGGCTGGGCGGATTTCTCGGCGGGCTCGCTGGCTCCCTGTTCGGCGGCGCGCCCGGCAGGGCGACCGGCGGGCCGGTATCCCCGGGGCGGGCCTATCGCGTCGGTGAGCGCGGGCCGGAGCTGTTCGTGCCGACGAGCAGCGGGCGCGTAGTCGCTGCGGGCGGCGGTGCAGGAGGCCGCGATGTGCGCGTGACGATAAACGTCAATTCGCCCGATGCGGGCGCGCCGCAGGCGCTCGCGCGCAGTGCGCGGCAGATTGCCAGGAATGTGCGTACGGCACTGAGCGAATAGGGATTGTGTTCAGGATGGCCTGCGAACGCGACTTTCTGCGCTTCCGGTGCTCACGTACCTTTAAGTACGCTGCACTCCGGTTCTCGAAAGCGGTCATTCTTGGCTCGTCCCGAACGAAATTCCGAACAGGCCGCTGGACATATCATTGCAAAGGAAAGTCGTGTGAAGCGAGGCGACAAGATAGTCGAAGCGGCGCATGCGCTGGTGGGGACGCCGTTCCGGCTGCACGGGTGCGATCCGTCAACGGGGATCGACTGTATCGGACTTGCGATGCTGGCGCTGGAGGGGGCGGGGAAGGGGCGGCTGCGTCCTCTGGTGCCTGCCCGCTACAGCATCAGGGGCGGCGCGCTGGAACGGTTTGTGCAGATATTGCAGGCGGCGGGCTTGCGACCGGTGCGTCATGGCAAGCTGGGCGACATCGTTCTGGTGCGGGCGGGCGTCGCGCAATTTCATCTGATGATCATGAGTGGTGCGGGGCATGTTCATGCGCATGCTGGGCTGGGCCGGGTGGTGGAAATGCCCGGCCCCTCGCCATGGCCGGTCATCGCAACCTGTCGCTGGGGAAAATGACGCATGGCGACACTTGTTCTTACCGTCGTGGGCACGGTTGTCGGTGGGCCGATTGGCGGCGCGATCGGAGCGCTGATCGGGCAGACGGTCGATCAGGCCATCTTGTTCAAGCCCAAGGGACGGGAAGGGCGGCGGCTGGAGGACCTGCGGCTGCAAACATCGCGCTATGGCGACCAGGTGCCGCGCATATTCGGGACCATGCGGGTCGCTGGATCGGTCATCTGGGCGACGGACCTGAAGGAAAATCGCAACAAGCAGGGCGGTGGCAAGGGACAGCCGAGCGTCACCACTTATAGCTATAGCGCGAGTTTTGCGGTGGCGCTGTCCTCGCGCGGGATCGTGGACATCGGGCGGATCTGGGCGGACGGCAATCTGTTGCGCGGCGCGGCAGGCGATTTCAAGACAGCGCTCGGCAGTTTCCGTATTCATGACGGCAGTGAGGACCAGGCGCTCGATCCGCTGATCGCGGCCGACAAGGGCAGCATGGTTACGCCCGCGCACCGCGGTACCGCCTATGCCGTGTTTGAGGGGCTGGAACTGGCGGATTTTGGCAACCGCATTCCGTCGCTGACATTCGAGCTTGTCGCCGATGGAGCAAGCGTGGCGATAGCCGATATTGCCAGCGATATCAGCGGCGGCGCAATTGCGGCGGAGGACAGTTCGGCGACGCCTCGGGTTGCGGGCTATGCAGCGAGCGGGACGGTGGCCGATGCGCTTTCGCCGCTTGCCGATGGCTATGATCTGGCGCTGCGCAGCGGTGGGGCAGGATTGCGGCTGACGCGAGACGGCCCAAGCGAGGCCGCGCTCGCGGAGAACCTCATCGGCGCGGCATTTAACGGCAAGAGTGGCCGTGGCGAGCGGATTATTCGCGGGAAGGCGGAGGACGTGCCGGTGCGCCTCAACATACGCCATTATGACGCGGCGCGCGATTATCAGGCGGGTGTGCAGACATCGGTGCGGCCCGGCCCCGGTAGGCAGGAGCGCGATTTCGATATGCCGGCGGTGCTGGCGGCATCGGACGCGCGGGCGCTGGCGGAACAACGGTTGCAGGGGTTGTGGGCGGCGAGAAAGGGTGTTGAGCTGCGCTGCGACTGGCGCGCGCTGACGCTGGAGCCGGGCATGGTCGTGACGCTCGAAGGGCGCGGCGGAAGCTGGCGCATCAAGGAGCTTGAATGGGAGGGCGGCGGCGTTCGGCTGAAGCTGACCCAGGCGGGCGGCGGCGGCGTTGTTGTGCCGACTGCGGATCCGGGCGTTCCGATCATGCAGGCCGATCTTCTCCACGGCGCAACGAGTTTGGTTGTTGCTGATCTGCCGGTGCCGGGCGATGCGCTGCCGACCGCGCCGGTGGTGGCGATCGCCGCGGCGGGGACGCAGGCGGGCTGGCGGTCGGCAGAGCTGTTTGTCGAAGATGCGGTGAGTGGAGGGCTTACCTCCATCGGCGGCACGGCTGCACCTGCGACCATGGGAACGGTCTCCACCGTGCCGGATTCAGAGGTGGCACCACAATTGTTCGATACGGTGTCATCGGTGAATATCGACCTTCTTCACAGCCAGATGACGCTGTCGAACGCGGATGATGCGGCCTTGCTGTCTGGCGCAAATGCGGCGTTGCTGGGGCGGGAGGTCGTGCAGTTCGGTACGGCGGTTCAGACAGGCCCGGCAAGCTGGCGGCTGGGACGCCTTCTGCGCGGGCGGCGGGGAACCGAATGGGCGATGGCGGGTCACGGCGCTGGCGAGCGCTTCCTGCTGTTGGAAGAAAATACGTCCGCAGCGGTGCCATCGACCTACGCGGTTTATGGTTCCACAGTGCTGATCGATGCGATCAGCATCGGCGACGTCACGCCTGCACAAGGCTCGGAACAGATAGCGGGGCAGGCGATATTGCCGGTTTCGCCAGTTTTTCTGAGCGGGACGCTGTCTTCGGGCGACTGGCGCTTCGGCTGGATCCGTCGCAGTCGTTTGGGCTGGAGCTGGACTGACGGGGCGGACGCGCCGCTGGGCGAGGAGCAAGAGCTGTATCGCATAGACCTCTCGCAAGGCGGGGCGATATTTCGCTCGGCGACCGTGTCGGTGCCGCAGTGGATCTATGATGCCGCCAGCATCGCTGCCGATACCGGAGCGGGATTATCCGGCACGGTCGATGTCGCGGTGCGACAGGTAGGCACATTCGGGGCCGGGCGGTCCGCGACCATGATCATCACCATTTGAACCTTTCGGAGCACTTTCTATGGCCAGCGATGCAAGCGACCGGTTTTTCCTCCCCCTTTTGCAGGCCGGCCAGGCGCAAAAGGAGATCACGCACAATGAGGCGCTGACCCTGATTGACGCGATTATGCATGCGCAAGCGGAGAGCGCTGTGGTTTCTGCGCCACCCGGCGGGGCTGCGGCAGGCCAATGCTGGATAGTGGCGAGCGGCGGAAGCGCCGAATGGTCGGGGCATGACGGCGAACTGGCCTGCATGACATCGGGCGGGTGGCGATTTGTCGTTCCGCGCAAAGGAATGCGCGTATCCGCCGCCGACGATGGGCAGACCTATGTGCATGACGGTAGTGGATGGTTGCTCGACCCTGTACGCCCTGATGGCTTTTACATTGGGGATGTGCGTATTGTTGGCGCAAGAGAGGCCGCAATTGCTGATCCCGCCGGTGGTAGCGTGGTAGACTCCGAAGCAAGAACAACTCTTGGGGCAATACTGACCATGTTACGAAATCATGGCATTATTTATACGGTTTGAGAGTGCCGGATTAACTATAAAATCTCAAAATTTTTCGCAATTTACCCCGGAATGGATGTTTTTCGACTGTAATGCTTGTTAAACATTTCAGTAGGATGGCAGCCATCGTGCTTCTGTCGAAAAGTGAACTTGCCATGCAACTTTCTGAGGAGTACGGAGTTCTCGCAGTCTTAGTGACAAACTTGGAAGGGGAAAAACATGCAGAAGCTTACTCTCGCAGTGGCTCTTGCGACCACGGCGATGGCATCACCTGCTCTCGCCCGTGACGATGCCTGGTACATCGGCGCGCACGCTGGTGCGATGCTGGTTGAGGATGTTGACATCAGCACCGCAGATGGCGCGTCGGACGCAACCAACGACTATAACACCGGCTATGATATTGACGGCGTTATCGGTTATGATTTTGGTATGTTCCGCCTTGAGGCGGAAGTCGGGTTCCGCCGGGCGTGGACCGATATTGTAGATTTCGCAAACGGAGCTCCCAGCAGCACCAAGGGTAACGCACGCTCGCTGAGCTTCATGCTCAACGGTTTGCTGGACTTTGGCCCTGATGATGGTCTGCAAGGCTTCGTCGGCGGCGGTGCGGGTGTTGCTCGTACCTACCTTTACAACTCGGTTGTCGACGATTCCGATACAGGGTTTGCATGGCAGGCTCTGGCCGGCGTTCGCATGCCGCTGACCGACCGTCTGGATGCGGAGCTGAAATACCGCTTCTTCAATCATGATGGCATTGACACCGTAGTTAGCCGTCAGCCGAGCTCGCGTTTCTCGCCTGCTGGAACAGATGCAAACGCAGATTTCCGTTCGCACAGCTTGCTGGTTGGTCTGACCTACAACTTCGGTGAGCCGGAAGCTCCGCCGCCGCCGCCGCCGCCACCCCCGCCGCCGCCGCCGCCACCCCCGCCGCCGCCTCCGCCGCCGGTTGTGGAGTGCACGCCTGGGCCGTATATCGTGTTCTTTGAATTCGATAGCTCCGACATTACGCCGGATGCTGCGACGATTCTCGACAACGCCGTGTCAGCCTATGGCAATTGCGGCAGCGCGCAGGTCATGCTCGCTGGACACGCCGACCGTTCGGGCAGCGCCTCCTACAATGTTGGCCTGTCGGAACGTCGTAACGCTTCGGTCCGGGGTTACCTCGTGTCGAAGGGCATTTCGGATGGCGTGATTTCGACTGAGGCCTTCGGTGAAGCCCAGCCTCGCGTTGAAACCGCCGACGGTGTGCGCGAACTGCAGAACCGCCGTGTGGAAATCACCTACGGTCCGGGTTCGGGCATGTAAGAGTTGTTTCGGGAGAAACTTCTCCCGAACGAACCAAAGGAAGAGGCCGGTCGTAAGACTGGCCTCTTTTTTGTTGGGCGCCATGCAGGGGCGTGCTTATAGCGTAAGGCGTGTAATTACCTGATTTTTGCTGGCCGGAACAAATCTTGTTCTATAGGCTTTGTTCTCCAAAACCATTTGTCCAGATGGATCAACGGGAGAATAGCATGCCTTTTCAGTCCTCCATTAGCCGCACTGCATTCATGGCCACCACGCTGATGATTGTCTCGGCCTGTTCCGGTGCGCCCGAGGCTGGCGATAATAGCACCAACATGATGTCGGCCGAAAACGCGGCTGCTCCGGCGGCGACGTCCGTGCGCGCAGAGTTGTTGGATGCGGAAGGCGGCAAGAAGGGTGAGGTTGTCATTCTTCAACAGGGGAAAGACCTGTCCGTTACTGTTTCGGGTACAGGTCTCGAGCCAGGGCTGCACGGCGCACACATCCATATGACGGGCGCATGCGACGCGCCCGATTTCAAGAGCGCGGGTGGACATTGGAATCCCGCCAATGTGCAGCATGGCCTCGATAACCCACAGGGCGCACACAAGGGCGATCTGCCCAATCTCGAAATCGGGTCCGACGGCAACGGTACGCTCAGCTACACGGTCAGCGATGCGACGATCGAAGGCGGTGCGGGTGCGTTGTTGGATGAAGACGGCGCGGCTTTCGTTATTCATGCAGGCGAGGACGACATGAAGTCGGACCCTGCCGGCGATGCCGGTTCCCGAGTGGCATGTGGAGTGTTCAGCGCAGGCTGACCGCAGTACGCGGCGCATCGGTTGAATAGCGAATCCTGTCTCGGCGAGGCGCACATGCCTTGCCGAGGTACCGGTTTTGCTTGAAACTTTACGGTAATCACCCGATATTATAGTCATTGGCATTGGAGCCAGTGACAAGGAGTATTCTGACAATGGCGAATTGGTCTGATCCCCGAATGGGCGGCGTTGGGGCCGGCGCGGCCGCGACAGCACCCCGCGAGGCGGCCTATGATGCTGGGCTGCGGTCCTATATGTTGTCTGTCTATAACTATATGGCGAGCGGCGTATTGCTGACAGGCATCGTGGCGATGCTGTTCGCAACCAGCGGACTGGCGTACCAGATATTGGCCGGTCCAGGCATATTGAAATATGTCATCATGTTCGCACCGCTGGCGTTCGTCTTGGTGCTGAGCTTTGGCATCAACCGCCTTTCGACGACTGCTGCACAGGGCATCTATTGGGCCTATGCCGCAGTGATGGGCCTGTCCCTGTCCTCGATCTTCCTGATCTATACCGGTACGTCGATTGCCCAGACCTTCTTTGCGACGGCTGCCGCTTTTGCGGGGCTTAGCCTCTTTGGCTACACCACGAAGAAGGATCTTTCGGGTTTCGGCACATTCCTGATCATGGGCTTGGTAGGCCTGATCGTTGCGTCGCTGATCAACATCTTCCTGCAGTCGAGCGTGATGGATCTGGCGATTAGCGCCATCGGCGTACTGCTGTTCGCAGGTCTGACCGCCTATGACACGCAGAAGATCAAGAGCATGTACACTTGGGTTGCCGGCACGGAAATGGTGGGTAAGTCGGTGGTGATGGGCGCGCTGAGCCTCTATCTCGACTTCATCAACATGTTCCTGTTCCTGCTGCGCTTCATGGGCAGCCGCGACTGATCATCCGCTTGATCGCTAAGAAAATGAGGCTCGGTCCAGTGCGACCGGGCCTTTTTCTATGTTGGCGCCGCAATGGCGACAGAGTCGCTTCATTTCGCCAGCCGGTTTTGATAACGCGAGCCCATGGGGCTCTGGAATCGAATCCGTAAAACGAAAACGTTCAGCACGAACGGGTGCCGACTCTATGCGATCGGCGACGTTCATGGCTGCTTTTCCTCGCTCGTCGAGTTGTTGCAACTGATTGAGCGCGACCAGAAGGCGCGCACCCCGCTGGAAACCCATGTCATCCTGCTGGGCGATTATATCGACCGTGGGCCGCAGTCGCGCGATGTCTGCCAGTTGCTCCATGCGATGAATACCTCATCCTATTTTCACTGCCTGCGCGGAAATCATGAGCAAACAATGCTCGACGTGCTGGATGGCAACCGAATGGCGTTGCGCTTCTGGCTCAAATATGGCGGCGAGGAAACGCTGATCAGTTGGGGCATCGACCCGGTCCTGATCGAGCGAGCCTATATGAGTGAATCCGGGCAGGTACAGCTGATCAAAGCGTTTCAGCGCGTCGTGCCACCTTCTTTCATCAAATGGCTCAGATCCCTGCCAGCGCACCGGATCCACGGCGACTATCTGTTCGTGCATGCCGGCGTTCGCCCGCAGCTTCGCCTGGAAGAGCAGGTTGAGGACGATCTGTTGTGGATACGCGAACCCTTTCTCTCAAGCGATGTGCGTCATCCCTGGCGCGTTGTTCATGGCCACAGCGAGAGCGATGAGGTTGAGCTGCTGCATAACCGGATCGGTATCGACACGGCCGCCTATCGGACGGGTGTTCTGACGGCGGTCGGCATCGAGGACGAAGAGGCCTGGACGATCCAGACGGCGGCGCGATAGAGGGTGTGGGCCTCTCGCTATTGCGGGCTGTCACCGCCAGCGATTGCCATGCCCCATCGATCCAAGCTGAATGCGCGCTCTCAATTGCGGGATTGGGCAGGCGACCAGATTTGATAGGTCTTTCCGCGCCAGGCATCGATGATGCCAAAAAAGGTCGCGGCGATGGCGGCCATGATGCTCATCAACGTGGCGCATATTTTGACTCCGGCAATCGCCCCCACAAGCACCAATGCCATCGCCCCCCAAAGGAGCGCCAGCAGCGTCTGCGCACCGTCAAGCCAGAGGGCGAGGCTGCCTGCAGCAACCCCGACGGTCAAAAAAGGCAGGCCAAACCAGCGCAGCAATTTGTGACTCACATATTTGTACCGATCGGTTCGTGAGAGCGTTTGACGCAATTGGGGCCACAAGTGGCGATGCGTATTGAAGGCACGGCAGGCAATTCGCCTTTTGCGCCTGAACTCCTCACTTGCCATCGTGACGTTGCGTTCAAACGCGATGACGTTGGGCGCGCTTATTAGCCGCCGATCGTGCAACATGACGCTGATCGAGGCGGTCATGTCGTCCAGCAGATGCGGCGGCACCTCGGGATAGAGCGCACGCCGCGTGGCAAAGATCGAGCCATCGGCCCCCATGATGGAGCCGCATCGCGACTCGAGCGCCTTTATCGACTCCTCAAGCCGCCAATAAAGGCCGCCGGCCCCGGCAGTGGCGCTGCTATCGTCATTCACATAATGGAGTGTGCCGGCAACGCCGCCAACCGCCGCGATCCGGAAATAGTCGAGCAAGCGCCCAACCGATTGCGGATCGAGCGTGACATTGGCATCGGTAAAGATGCAAATCTCACCCTTTGCGGCCTGCACCAGTGTGCGCATGCCCATCGCTTTGCCGGTCCGCTCGGTTGCAGCGATGACGCGGAGCAGGTCGGGCCGGGCCTGCAGGATGGCCAAGCTATTGTCGGAGCATTGGTCGGCATAGGCGAGAATGTCTATGTCCGGGTGAAGCGCCTTGATTGCGGCGAGATTATCCAGCTTGGTGGGGAGGACGCTCTCCTCATTGTAGCAGGAGAAGAGCAGGCTCGCCGACGGCCTCGGGCCATGTTCTGTGCCCAATGACCGCTGCTTCATCAGCCGCAGGCTGAGCGGGTAGGTGACATAGGGATGCAGAAACGCAATCGCGCTGATTGCGCAGATCAGGTAAAGGGCGTGCACCATCCCCGTCCGCTAGACGATTTTGCGAAGAAGTGAAATAAGGGCCTGCGCACGGTTCGTTCCGCCTGTGGCCCTGTCTTGTCGGGCGCGTAATTCGGCATAAAAGCGGGTGGCGGAGTTGACGTCCTGTCGCACAATCGCTATGGGCCACGGCTTCCGAGAGGTGCATGCGCGAGCGCGCGCCTTTCGACATCGTTTCAAGACAGGTTTTTGAGGAAAATATGGCCAATACGCCGCAGGCAAGAAAACGTATCCGCCGCAATGCGCGCAGGACCGAAATCAACGGCAGCCGCATGAGCCGCATCCGTACGCTCGTCAAGAAGGTTGAGAGCGCTGTCGCGGCTGGCGACAAGGATGCTGCGGTCAACGCGCTACAGGTCGTGCAGCCCGAGCTGCAGCGCGGCGTTGCGCGCGGCGTGCTGCACAAGAATACGGCATCGCGCAAGTTCAGCCGTCTGAACAAGGCGGTTGTCGCGCTCGGCTGAACCCGACCCTTTCAAGAATTTTGAAAACGCCCGCCAGACTATCTGGCGGGCGTTTTCGTATATGACCAAGGCGTCGAGAGGTGGCAGGGGCGCACAGGCGCTGCTCAATAATATCGTTACCCACGATACATATTAAACGGCCGTTTTGCGCTGCAACATGACGTCGAGAGAAGCCGAGGAATCGCGCTGATTCGCATTGTGTGCGGGGCCGATAGCGCTAAAAAATAGTGTTTAGATTCAAAGATATAAAGAGACGTGACGGATTTCAGCCCGTTGCGACCTGTCAAATCTTTTATTTCAGTTTTTTGACGATGTTGCGCTTGATCCAAGTGTTAACGATTGCCTAATCCCTTCCTTGCCCGCGGGCTGATTCAGATTCGCGGTTTAGCATGAGCAGTGAGAAACAAGCCGTTTCCGGTCGCGGAGACGGTGGGGGGAAGTTTTGACCTGCGAAATGTGGTTTTCTGGCGGTTTTTTTGATGGGAGAGGTGGTCGCGTGTCCATGGGGGGAGAAATCGCTGCAGTCCTGAAACAGCCAGTTAAGGAGGCCGTGGTGACCGGCGACTCACACGATCTGACGCTGGTTTGGGCTGATATCTGCAAGGGTCTGCGCGCCGTGGTCGGCGTTCGCATGTTTGACCAGTGGATCAAACCTTTGCGGCTGAACGCTGCAGGCCCGCGAAACGGGACGCTGGAACTGCTGGCTTCGTCTGACTTTTCCGCCACCTTTGTCACTGGTCAATTTGGCGACCGTATTCGCTTGGCTTGGCGCTCCGCTGGTGTCGGCGTGGAAGATGTTAAAGTCGTGCGCGGCGCCCAAGGCTCCGCCGGTGCCCGCTTGCGCACGACCGAGCCGCTCGCCGCCAGCGACGGAGACGTGCGGGAAGCGGTTCCGGCTATGGCCGCTTCCGATTCGGCTTTGATTGCACAGGCGCGCAGCCGCGCTTTCCAATTTCGCCACAGCTTCGACGGTTTCATCGTTGGCGACAGCAACAAGCTGGCGTTCACAGCTGCTCGGTCGATGGCCGCAGCAAGCACGCCATTGTTCAATCCGCTGTACATCCACGGGGGTACGGGGCAGGGCAAAACCCATCTGCTGCATGCGATCGCCAGCGAGTATATCGGCCATTTTCCGAGCAACGCGATCATCTATATGTCCGCCGAGAAATTCATGATGGAATTCGTGACTGCCATGCGCGCGAATGACAGCATGGCGTTCAAGGCGCGGTTGCGGGCTGCGAAACTGCTGTTGATCGACGACATTCAGTTCATTGCGGGCAAGGGGTCCACGCAGGAAGAATTTCTTCATACGATCAATGAGCTCGCCGAATCCGGCGCACGCATCGTCATCAGCGCGGACCGCGCACCGCAACATCTTGATGCGATCGATCCGCGCATTCTCTCGCGATTTGCAGGCGGGCTGGTTGCGGATATTCAGCCTGCCGACCTTGAGCTGCGCCGGGCGATCCTGGACGCCAAGCACGAATCGCTGTCCGACGTTGAAATGCCTGATATCGTGCTCGATTTCCTCGCCCGCTCCATTCGCTCCAACGTGCGAGAGCTGGAAGGCGCGTTCAACAAGCTGCTCGCCTATGGCCAGCTGACCGGGCGCGTCGTCGACATGGAATTCGCGCAGGTGATGCTAGCCGATTCGGTGCGCGCCAATGCACGGCGCATCACGGTTGATGAAATCCAGAAGGCCTGTGCGGCTCATTTCCGGATCGACCCGTCCGAAATGCGCTCAAAGCGCCGGGCAAGGGCGGTTGCGCGCCCGCGTCAGGTCGCGATGTATCTCGCCAAGAAAATGACGCCGCGGTCTTTACCGGAGATCGGCCGGATTTTCGGCGGACGCGATCACAGCACGGTGATCCACGCCGTTCGTACTATCGAGGAGTTGCGCCAGAGCAATCCGGAGATGGATTCGGATATTCGCAAGCTGCAGCGTCAATTGGAATTCTGAGAGTAGTCACCCCTCTCCGTGATTCAGCCATAACAGGGCATCGCGCTCGGTATCGAAATAGACCACTTTCGTGGATTGCATGAGCCGCTTCATCTGCACTTTCAGGAGCGATGATGGCGGGAACAGCATGGCATATTCATCGATCTGCGAGGAATAGGCTCTGATGATCTCCGCCTGACCTTCAATGACGTCGTTTGACTGAACCGTGCAATCCGTCAGGTCGATCAAGACCCGCCGTACCGGCGATACGCCACCGGACTGGATCGCGCGTTGATGGAGGGTGTGCCGGTATCGGCGGTTACTCTCCATATCCCAGAACCCGCGAAAAATGATCCGGAGTGAGCGGGGACTGGAGCCGGGAAGAAATTCGAATTGGCGCGTGTTTGAAGGGCCGGATGGCGAATTCGCGTCGAGCCGCTGAAATTCCTTGCCCATTTCGTCGAGTTTCAACCACCCATGTTGCCAACGGTCAGGACATCATTATAGGCAGAAATTTGCAAAAAAATGCCTAACGCACCATTCGGTTGAGCCCAAAAAACATGTGAATAACAGGGGTTTGTCACGACAAAACCCCGAAAGCCTATTTCTTTTCGGGTGGTAGCGTGATTTTCACCGTCTCGCCCGATTGACCGGGGAAATCGACGAACATCGCATCGATCAGGTTCGGAACTAGGTAAGTGAGCTTGTTGCTCAGGGATTGGGCCTCTGCTTTGCCTTCGAAAAGACGCTCACCGCCATTGGCGCGGTCGATTTTCAACTCCAGCGACCCCGTGTAAACTGTGTAGCTCTCAACATCGTTATAGCCAGGTCCGAACATGAAGGGGTCGTAGAAGCCCCAGCGATAGGGACGGCCCCAATACCCATATCGGCCGTAGCTGTAATAAAAGGGGTCATAGCCGAATCCGCTGGAGCGGACCTTTTCGCGGCCCTTGTCGACATCATAGTGCATGCTGACGATCAGGTCCGCGTTCGCCGGGTCTTGCGAGGGGACGTAACCGACGCCGCCCAGCTTGCTCGCGACCAGGCTTGCATATTGGCTGAATTCCAGACCGCCCGCCAGACGCGGATCATCGGCAACGACCGTGAAGGTTTGGCCCTGCGGCGCGGGAAGCTGTTGGAACCGTGCGACGTCGGCCTTGAAACTCTGTGCGCAGCCGCCGACCATCAGGAGCGTGGCGGAAGCGAGTGCCGTTGCGATCAATCTGCGATGTTTCATCTGTCCTGTCCTGCATCCTGTCGCGCGTCGCCGGAATGCGCGCACTTTCGACATTCATGCGCCGAAGTTTGCCATTGCGCAACTGAACAGGGTTTGAACGGCTGAACGGCCAGAAAGGTCCGCCTATCGCATCAGGCCCATCGCCGCATAGGCCCCTTTCAGGGTCGGTTCGGCGGTGGCCGACGCTTTGTGCGCGCCCTTTTCCAAAATCGCGTCGAGCGCCGCATGATCGTCCTTCAGCGCGACATAGCGCTCGCGAATCGGGCGCAGGTGCGAGACCAGCACCTCAGCGAGCGCGGGCTTGAACGCGCCGAAGCCTTGCCCGGCAAATTGCGCGCATACGGCGTCCGCCTTGCTGTCGGTCAAGGCCGCATAGATGCCGACCAGATTTTGCGCCTCGGCGCGTCCTTCCAGGCCCTTCGCTTCGGACGGCAACGGCTCGGGATCGGTCTTTGCCTTGCGCACCTTCTGCGCGATCATATCGTCATCGTCGGTCAGGTTGATGCGGCTCATGTCCGAAGGATCGGATTTCGACATCTTCGACGAGCCATCGCGCAGCGACATGATGCGCGCCGTTTCCTTGGGGATGATCGGGTCGGGCAGGGTGAACAGCTCGACATCGAAATCGGTGTTGAACTTGATGGCGATATCTCGGGTCAGTTCCAGATGCTGTTTCTGATCCTCACCCACGGGAACATGCGTGGCTTGATACAGCAGCACATCGGCGGCTTGCAGCACCGGATAGACGAACAGGCCGACCGACGCGCCTTCGCGGTTCTTGCCGGCCTTGTCCTTGAATTGCGTCATGCGGTTGAGCCAGCCGATCCGGGCTGTCCCGTTCAGCAACCAACACAGCTCCGCGTGTGCGGGCACACGCGCCTGATTAAACAGGACGGAGTGGTCAGGGTCGATCCCGCAGGCGACCAGCGCGGCGGTCATGTCGCGCACATTGGCGAGCCGCTGATCCTTCGTTTCGTGCACGGTAATCGAGTGCATATCGGCGAGGAAGAAATAGCACTCGCCGTCTTCCTGCATCTTCACCCAGTTGCGGATCGCGCCCAGATAATTGCCGAGATGAAGATTGCCGGTGGGCTGAATGCCGGAAAGAACGCGCATGATATCCTGACTTTTCCTATTTGCGCCGCGTGACCAGCGCCTTGAGTTCGGAGAGACGATAGGCCCCCGTTCCGAAGATCGCGACCGCATAGACCATCGCGCCGCTGCCGCACAACAGGCTAAGCGCGGTCACGCGGGTGATGAGGTCGCCCGCCATGAAGCGATCTGCGTAGGGACTGGCGAACCATAAGACCCCGCCCATGATGATGCTGGCCATGATTATACGTGTGCCGCGGCTCACTAGCCGCGTGTCCGCCCTCAGATGGTCACGCCGGTGCAGCAACCAATAGAGGACGAGCACATTGACCCAGGCGGCGATCGCCGTGGACGCCGCAACGCCGACATGGCCCAGCGGCCAGATCAGGATGAGGTTGCCGACGAGATTGAACAGCATGGAGAACAGTGCCACGCGAACTGGCGTCTTGGTGTCCTGCCGCGCATAAAAGCCGGGCGTGAGCACCTTGATCAGCACATAGGCGGGAACGCCGAGTGCGAAGACGGCGAGGGCCGACGCGCTGCCCGCCGTGTCGGCTGCGGTAAATGCGCCATGCTGGAGCAAGCCGCGGATCAGCGGGGTGGCCGCAATGCAGAGCGCGATGGCGGCGGGAAGCGAAAGGAACAGCGCCAGCTCTATCGCGCGGTTCTGCGTTTGCGTGGCCGCGCGTTCATCATTCGACCCGATCTGGCGGGAGAGGGCGGGCAGGATCGCGGTACCCACGCCGATGCCGATCAAACCCAGCGGCAACTGGTTCAGCCGATCCGCATAATAGAGATAGCTGACCGAGCCCTGAGGCAGGAAGCGGGCGGCGAGCGAAGTCGATATCAGCAGGTTAAACTGTACCGCGCCCGCGCCCACGGCGGCGGGAAGGATCAGCGCCAGCATCTTCTTGACGCGCGGCGGGAATGTCGGCCAGCCAAGGCGCAGAACGACGCCGGCCTGACGGCATGACCAGATGAGCCAGAGTAGCTGCATCGCGCCGGAAACGGTCACCGCAACCGCCTGACTGTAAGCCGTCGCTATCGTGGTATCGCCCCGGAAGAACAGGATGGCGGCAATCATGCAGATGTTGAGCAAGATCGGCGCAGCGGCATTGACCCAGAAACGGTCGAGCGAATTCAAAATGCCGCCCAGCAGCGAGACGAGGCTGATCAGCGCCAGATAGGGGAAAGTGATCTGCGTCAGTTCGACCGTCAGCGCGAATTTCTCCGGCCCGCCATCCGGGAACCCGCCGGTCATGGCCCAAACGACCGGGACAGCCAGCATGATCATCACTGCGGTGAAAATCACGAGGAACGGGAACAAGACCGAAAGGACCTGTCCTGCGAACAGGACGGCGGCCGACTTGCCGGAGCCCGGATTCTCCCTGTCGGCCTCGGCCATCGTTCGGTTGAACATCGGCACGAAGGCGGCCGAGAACGCGCCCTCGGCAAACAGCGCGCGGAACAGATTGGGCAGCCGCCATGCGATCAGGAAGGCATCCGATGCCAGCCCTGCGCCTAAAAAGCGCGCGACCAGCATGTCGCGTACCATTCCGAGCACGCGGCTGACCAGCGTCAGACCGCCGATGGTTCCGGTTGCGCGGATCAGGCCCATCGGGCGCTTTCAGCGACCGCCGATGCGCAACCGCGCATCATCGCCCGCTTAGGCGTTGCCGGTAGCCGGTACGTCACCCTGCTGCTCTTCGGCGGCGCGCGCCTGCAGCTGCTGGAGGTACAGGCCGTTGAAATCGATCGGGTCCAGCATCAGTGGCGGGAAACCGCCATCGCGCACTGCATCGGCCAGCACACGGCGGGCGAACGGGAACAACAGACGCGGCGCTTCGGCAAACAGGAACGGCTGAATCTGGTCCTCGGGGATGTTCCGCATGCCGAACAGGCCTGCAAACACCACGTCCACCGCAAACGCCATGCCTTCGCTGGTCTTGGCCTTTACCTCGATCTTCAGCGCGACCTCATGCACGTCATCGCCCGGTTTTTCGGCGCTGATGTTGAACTGGACGTCGATATCAGGCTGATTCTGCCACTGATACACCGCCGGCGCGTTGGGATTCTCGAACGAGAGGTCCTTCACATATTGCGTGATCAGGCCGATCGCGGGCTGTGTGTCGGCGCCGTTGGACATCGGCTGTGCGGGGGTGGCGTCATCGGCCATGAAGCAAATCTTTCCTTATATTTGGTGCGGCGAGATGACGCCGCTGCATCAATCCGCGCGCTTAGCAGCCTCGGCTGTGGAGGGCAACATGCGCGAAGGCCTGCAATCGGACAGATTTTGCTCCCTTTCCGCGCCGATTTTTACGCGATGTTGTTTGAAAATTAAGCCGGGCCTGCCTATGTTAACTGTTCCCATGCTTTTTGCGGAAGGTCGATAGTCGCGTGTACATGATCGTTATTCTGGCTTTGGTTGCCGCTTTTCTGGCTCTGCGCCTGTACTCGGTGCTGGGGCGCCGCACTGGTCATGAGCAGCAACCCGCACCGCGCCATCCCGATGAGCGAATCGCGCCCAAGGCCGTGCAGCCCAATACGCCGCCTGCCTATGGTACGGATCGGGCGCGTCTGGCCGACATGCCGATCATGGCAGACGCCGAACAGGGAATCCGCGCGATCATCGATGCGGACCGCCAGTTTGACGTGCACCAGTTCGTCGACGGCGCGAAGTCAGCCTATGGCATGATCCTTGAGGCGTTCTGGGCCGGCAAGAAGGATGATCTGCGCTGGCTGTGCGATTCCGATGTGGCGCAGTCTTTTGAGGATGCGATCGATCAGCGCGAGGCCGATGGCCATGTGCTCGACAACCGGCTGGTTCGGATTGAGAAGGCGCAGATTGTCGAGGCGATGCTGCGCGGGCGCACGGCGCATATCACGATACAGTTCGATGCCGACATCGCCGCCGTTACACGTGATCGTGACGGCACCGTTATCGCGGGCTCGCTGAGCGATGCGATCACGTCGCATGATGTCTGGACGTTCAGCCGTGATATTGGCCACACCGATCCGAACTGGAAGTTGAGCGAAACCGACGAAGCGGCGTAAGCCGCTCGCGTTCCCTCCGCACCGGGCATTGACCGGCTTGTCACTATGGTCGACGCTGCTATGTCTCGTCGGGCAATGAGACAATTCCCCAAATCGTTTCCGAAACGGCCTTGGCCACTGGCGCTGTGCGCTCTTTTTCTCGCGTCTTGCTCAGGCGGTCTTATTCCGCCGACAGCGGGGCCGCCGCCCACGCGCCCCACGCCGCCACCCGCTACCGCAGCGCGGCCCGTCCCGGCAACACCGCGACCGGTCATCACGCCTTCTGCGCCACCGGTTATCGCCGCCGGGGACAATGCACTGGGCGCGGGCCTGGTGCAGGGGCCACCGGTCTCGGAAGTCGTACGGTACAATGATCGTACGCGCGCTGCGCTCTCCGCCTTTCGCATTTCCTGCCCGTCCCTGATGCGGCGCACCGATCAGACCGGGCTGACGCGCGGTCAGGATTGGACGCAGGCCTGCGCAGCGGCGGCGAGCTGGCCGGAGTCAAGCGCGGCAGAATTCTTCGCGCGGTTTTTTGAAGCGGTGCAGATAGGCGATGGCAGGGCGTTCGCGACCGGATATTTCGAGCCGGAGATTGCGGGCGCGCGCGTGCGCGGCGGCGTATACCAGACACCGATTTATCGCCGTCCTGATGATCTTGTCGATGTCGATCTCGGTCAGTTCAGCGACAATCTGAAGGGCAAGACCATCCGCGGGCGCGTCGATGGGCGTAAATTTGTGCCCTATGCCGCGCGCGCGGACATTGAGGCGGGTGTGCTGACCAATCAGGGGCTGGAACTCGCCTGGGCGGCGGACCCGGTCGAGCTGTTCTTCCTTCAGATACAGGGCAGCGGGCGTGTACGTATGCCCGACGGTTCGGTCATGCGCATCGGCTATGACGGGCAGAACGGGCGCGACTACACCGGTATCGGCAGGCTGATGAAGGATCGCGGGCTGATCCAAGCAGGCTCGATGCAGGACATCATGGCCTATCTGCGCGCGCATCCGGCGGAGGGTCGCGCGATCATGAACGAAAACAAAAGCTTTGTATTCTTTCGCGAATTGACCGGGGCCGGGCCGATCGGCGCGATGGGAGTTGCGGTGACGCCCGAGGCAACGGTCGCCGCCGATCCACGCTATATCCCGCTTGGCGCCCCAGTCGTGCTGTCGCTGGATCGGGCCGAGCCCAATGGCATATGGATTGCGCAGGATACCGGCGGCGCCATCAAGGGCGCGAACCGGGTCGATACCTTCTGGGGTGCGGGCGAACGGGCGCGCGGCATCGCGGGCGGCATGTCGGGACGCGGCAGTGCGCTGTTGCTGGTACCCATAGGAACCTATGCGCGGTTGGCGGCGGAAAATGGTTGGACGACCACTCAGCCCTGAAGAACAAAAGATCTGGGCGAAGGTTGCGCGCAGTGTGACGCCGCTTAGCGGGAGGCAACAGCCAACAGCGCCAGCTGCCGCTGGCTTGCCCGGCAGGAAAGCGGCCCGTTCGCCGATGCCCGCGCCAGTCTCGTCATCACCGCCCAGGCCAGCGCCGCGGCGCATGCCCACCCCCATACTCGATTCGAGCTGGGAGCGGAGAATCGCGAACGGCAGCCTCGCCCCGGATATGACGGTCGATCTGCATGACCACACGCTCGCCACCGCGCACCGACGGCTGGATCAGGCGCTGGGCATGGCCCGCTCCCAAGGCGCGCGCGTGCTGCTGGTGGTGACGGGCAATCCGCGCCCTGTTGCCGCTACACCGCTCGGCGAAAAGGCGCGCGGCGCGATTCGCGCGGAAATTGGCGATTGGCTCGCACTGTCAGGCCACGCCGATTCGATTGCCAGCGTTCGCACCGCTCATCCCAGGCATGGCGGCAAGGGCGCGCTTTATGTGATCTTGCGCAAGCGAGCGTAAAGCAGAACGAGGTTTGCGAGCCTTCAATAATGCTCGCTCATCTCGACTTCCTCACACTGACAAGATACCATCGCCGCCGGCCGCACTTATTGAATTATTTCGCTGCCAGCCTGCGTGCGCATACTGTTTATGTAGTTCGAAAATGCAAAGAAAAACGGTTCGTCGCACGATCTGTTCATACTATCCCTTCGGCTGATGGTGTTGACTGGCGCGTTCATCTAAGGGAAACGTGCGCCTGAGCACGGCGTTAACCATCTTTGAACGCCATGTGCACGCTTGAATATGTTGATCAGGTGAAGGGAACGAATTCTGACGACCGGAGATTGATGGGGGGTGGGGCGTTGCGTCGCGAACCCTGTGGAGCCGGTCGATTTAATCCGAAGGAGTAGAGTAATGAATATGAAGTCCAGGAAGCCGGGTATATTTACCCTGCTCGCCATGTGTGCGGTTTCAGCGCCGGCCGGCGTTTTTGCACAGATGGGTACGCCCGAAAATGATGTCACGGTTATCGGCATACCGCCGGCTGACCTTACGGGCTTGCCCGATGGTCCTGACGTTGAGGGCTTTATCGCCGCGAGAACCGGTCAGCGGATGCAGGTCGGCAATGAGGACGGCACCAGCACTTTGGTGTTGATCAGCGATGCAACCAAAATCAAGTCGAGCGGCGGATTTTTGGGTCTGAACAGCAATGAGCTGGCTGCAAACTCGCTGCTGAACGGTCTGCCCGTGACGGTTAAGACGGTCCAGTGGGAAGGCGGCCTTGTCGCGAGCCAGATTGAGCTTAAGAACAAGGACCTGAAGACTGCAGCGATGATCCGCAACGGCACCTCGCAGCGTTTTGCCGAGCAAGGTGCGGCGATCGAGAAAAATGCCGCGCTGGCAGAGGCGCTGCGTGGCCGCGTTGGCGATATCGATAAGTACAACATCAAGAGCACGACCAATGTCTATTTCGACACGGGTAAGTGGAACCTGTCGCGTCAGGCTGAACAGGACCTCTGCACCGCGGCATCGGAAGCTGATGCTATGGAGAACGCCCTGTTGCTCATTGTCGGCTACACCGATTCGGTCGGCAACGAGGACTATAATCAGGTCCTGAGCGAACGCCGCGCCGGTCGCGTCGTCAATTATCTTCAGCAGAAATGCGGCTGGAAACCCTGGCGCGTGCTGACCCCGACCGGGATGGCCGAATCCGATCCCGCAGCGGACAACAGCACGGCGCAGGGCCGTGCGCAAAACCGCCGCGTGTCGGTGAACGTCCTCGTCAGCAAGAGCGTCGACGGAATGTAGTGTATGCGGGGCAGGCGATGCCTGCCCCGTCTTTTCGGCAGGCGATGATCAATCGACTATCGCGCCTCGCCAATCCCATGCGCGTGTGGACCACCCCTCGCCGTGATACTCGGTCCATTTTGAGCGATGGTGAGGATCTTTCCAAAGCCAACGGGGCGACATACTGGATGAAGAATGTTCCAGTCCATCTGGGGTATAGTTCTTCGTAAAAACCGTTTCTCCGCTGAATATTTCAAGCACCTCAGCAACGGTTTGCTGTACGATCCGAACAGGCACATCGTCAGTTTGGACGCTCCGAATATCAGGGTGAGCTTTGTCGATATGCGTGTGTGAAAGCGCCGTCGCCAACATTATCTCATGCTCGTTCACATTCGCCCATAGTCCTTGCATCCGCGCACAAGGAGAAGGCCAGAAATAGGTCAGAATGCTGTATTCGTTCCAACTTGTCTCGGAACTCTCAGGCAATTCTTTTTCGGCGACTGATATAAACAGGCGCTGCAGCTCAAATATTTTGTCTGGCTGGGTCATGCTCTTAGCCTATGCAAACTTGGTTACGAGAAGGTGAGAGCCGATCTTTGAATTGGTGCCATAATGGATGCTGTGTAATTCAAGCTGCGATCAGCGCCTTGCGCACAATTGCCGTATAGCTATCGCGCAGCGCCGACAGGAAACGCGCATCGGATGTGCTGCCACCCATCTCGACAATAGCGCGGGTGCAGTCGGTCAGGGCCGCGCCCGTGTGCAGGTCATTGAACGGGATGGAGAGTGTGCCGCGGCACTCATGCCGCAGCGCTCCCGTCATTCCGCCAATGCGTTGAGAATGTCCGGATCTCCGCCTTGCGCGGCCAACCCCTCCTGAACATTTCGCAATGTCCTGCCTGGATCATGTTTGCGCGCCGTTTCCAGCAGGTGGTCAAGCATGGTGCGGTCATATGGTCGCCCAGCGGCCACCACGCTATATGGATGGTCGATCGCGCCGATGTCGGCGAGAGGGTTTTGCCTTAGCAGCAGGAAATCGGCGCGATATCCCGGCGCAATTTTACCGACCCTGGTTTCCTCATCCAGCGTCAAGGCAGCATTATAGGTTGCTGCCTTAAGGGCCATGAACGGCGAGAGCCCGGCATCGACGAGCAAATGCAACTCGTCGACAAGAGATTGACCTGGAATATTAGTGAATATTCCGGCATCGGAGCCGGCCACGAGAGTAACCCCTTCCTCTGCGAAAATCTTCGTTGCACGCTTAAAGAAGTCGAATGCTTCTTGGGCCGCCCCAACATCCTCATGCGCCCACCGGTCATAATTGGGCTGTTCCTGCATCACTAGCAAAGGATTGAGCAGGTCAACGCCATTGCGGTGAACATATTCGCCCCGGGTTTCAGCCACACGCACCAAATTATAAAAGGCAAGCAGCGTTGGATCGACCGCCACACCCGCTGCGGCTATACGTCGCGCCAGCGCTCGCGCGCCATGCTCGTCATAGCGATTGCGCAGGCCATGCCAGACGATGGTCTCGATATGCTCAAAGCTGACAAAACCGTCATCGATCAGGCTTTCAAAGGGCAGGCGGAACGGTTTTTCCTTGGGCGCGCCTGCTGGCCGGATGCCTTCGGGCGAATGGCCCATGATCGTCATGCCGAGCTTCCGCGCTTCATCGCGTGCGCCGAAATAGGCATTGCGGGAAAGGTTTGAATAGACTTTTATGTGGCGATACCCGGCGGCATATTGACTGCGAACCGCCTCGCGTGCCTGTGCTTCATTCTCGACAATCTGATGGTTGAGCTGCGTATTGGCACCGCGGCCGTTCAAAATCGGCCCTGTCGTTATCAGCCGAGGGCCTACGACATCACCCGAGGCGATCTGTTGTGCAAGGCGCAGGTGAAAAGGCATGCCGGAGGCATTGCGGATCGTCGTTATGCCATGGCCAAGATAGGCGCCAAGTGCGGCTTCGTCCCAAAGGTGGACGTGCATGTCGACGAGGCCGGGCATCAGGATCATGCCTTGGCCGTCGAATGTTGCGACCTTTTCGGGAATGGCGAGTGCGTTTTTGGGGCCGACCTGTTCGACCACATCACCGCGTGTCAGAACCGACATTCCATCTTGGAACGCTGGTTCAGATCCGCTCAGGTCGAGAATGCGTACATTTGTTATCAGCAGCCCTTGGTGCCCCACCTCATCGGCGTGGGCAGGGGCGAACCACATCAAACTCATGCAGAATGCCAGAGAAGTCAGCACCGATTTGATCATGAACTTCTCACTGACGCCCTAGCCCAGCGCCTTGCGCACAATCTCGGTATAGATATCGCGCAGCGCCGACAGATCCTGCACCACCACGGCTTCGTCCAGCTTGTGCATCGTCGCGTTGGTCAGGCCGAATTCCACCACGGGGCACAGCGCTGACAGGAAACGCGCATCCGATGTGCCGCCGCTGGTCGACAGCTCCGGCGTCAGGCCGGTGATGCCGGTGATCGCCTCGCTGACCAGCGTTGAAAGTTCGCCGGGCTGGGTCAGGAACGCTTCGCCGCTGATCTTCGCCTCCAGCGTGCCGCCGCCCGTCTCGACGATCGCGCCGATGCGGTCGGTCAGGCCCGCGCCGGTGTGCAGGTCATTGAACCGGATCGAAAGGCGCGCGCGCGCCTGCGCGGGGATGACATTGGTCGCCTCATTGCCGACCGCGATATCGGTGACCTCGATATTGCTCGGCTGAAACCAGTCGGTGCCGTTGTCGAGCTTCACCGCGTCTATCGCCGCCAATATCTGCACAAGCTTCGGGATCGGATTGTCGGCCAGGTGCGGGTAGGCGACATGGCCCTGCGTTCCGCCCACGCTGATCCACATGTTGACCGATCCGCGCCGCCCGATTTTCACCATATCGCCCAGCCGGTTGACCGATGTCGGCTCGCCGACAAGGCATAGATCGGGAACGATGCCGCGCTCCGCCATCCGGCCCATGATCGCGCGCGTGCCATAGACCGCGGCGCCTTCCTCATCACCGGTGATCAGCAGCGATATCGTGCCGGACAGGTCCGCCAAAGCGGGCAATGCTGCGACGAAGCTCGCGATGCTGCCCTTCATGTCGACCGCGCCGCGCCCGTGCAGCAGATCTCCGCGCCTGTCCGGCGTGAACGGGTCGCTTGCCCAACCATTGCCGGGCGGCACTACGTCCAGATGCCCGGCAAAGGCGAAATGGCGGCCCGTACCATTTTTGCGCAGGGCTACCAGGTTTTCGACCGGACCGTCGGGCGCTTCGCCAACGACAAAGCGGTCGACTTCGAACCCAAGCGGCGTCAGCATCTTTTCTAGCGCATCGAACACGGGCCCGCGCGCGGGAGTGACGGACGGGCAGGCGATCAGCCGCTCGGCCAGCGGCAACGGGTCGGCAGGTACGGCCGCGGCAGGGTTGGTCACAGAGTTGGACATGGTCATCGCGCTGCGATAGCGAATGATTCGCGGCTTTGCCAGAACGCCTTGATACGGAGCATGTTTCACGATGCCAAAGCTCGATCTTTCGTCCATCCCGCTGACCAACGCCACCGGCTATCCGCCAGAGCAGGCGAAAGCGGTGGAGGGGCGCTGGTATCGCCGGCTCGCGCCCGAGGGTGGGCTCACCGATTTCGGTGCCAGCCATGTCGTGCTGAAACCCGGAGCATGGTCGTCGCAGCGCCACTGGCATGAGGATGAGGACGAAATGGTCATCATGCTGTCGGGTGAGGCGGTGCTGATCGACGACACCGGTCGCACACCGATGATGCCGGGCGACGTCGCGATCTTCCCGAAAAATGACGGCAACGGTCATCATCTTGTCAATGAAAGCGAGTCGGACTGCATTTTCGTCGCGCTCGGCAGAGCGGCGGAGGGGGTGTGCCATTATTCCGATATCGACATGCGCTACAAGGCGGGCGAGGGCTATACGCGGCGCGATGGCTCGCCGGTCGCCGCCGAATGAAGCGGAATGGAAATTGGGGGAAATATGCTGACACAAACCGATACGCATGAAGATCTTGCTGCGCTGGTGCGGACGATTCCCGATTTCCCCAAGCCCGGCATACAGTTCCGCGACGTTTCGACATTGCTGCTCGATGGTCCGGGCTTCCGCATGGCGATTGATCGGCTGATCGAGACGTTCGACCCCGATGCGGTCGATCTGATCGCCGGGATCGAAGCGCGCGGGTTCATCGTCGCATCGGCGCTGTCCTATGCGTTGACCAAGGGCAAGGTCATGCTGCGCAAATCGGGCAAGCTGCCCGGGGCAGCGGTCGGCGTCGACTATGCGCTGGAATATGGTACGGACCGGATCGAGATGCATGTGGGTGCGGTTACGCCCAACGCGAGGGTCTTGCTGGTCGATGATCTGATCGCCACGGGCGGAACGGCGCTCGCCGGCGCGCAACTGTTACGCGGCGAGGGCGCGGTCGTGACGCAGGCCCGCTTTCTGATCGATTTGCCGGACCTGGGCGGAGCACGGCGATTGGCAGATGCGGGTATCGAGAGCGCGGCGCTGCTCGCCTATGAGGGCGATTGAGCATGCGCGTGGCGATCATCACCGGTGTTGAGCAGGAGGCCGATGCATTCGCGCCGGGCGTGCATCAGCGTGTCGAGCAGCATGGGCATTTGTCTGTCCGTTTTTTGGAACATGGCGGGCATCCGGTCGCGATTACCTGCTGCGGCGTTGGCAAGGTGAATGCGGCGATTGCTGCGACGATGCTGGCGACGTTGCACCGTGCCGAGTTGCTGATGATCATAGGCACGGCCGGAAAATTGTCCGATATTGCAGGCGATTGTTTCGTCATCGATGAGGCTGTGCAAGGCGATTATGGCGCACAGAGAAGCGCTGGCTTTACCCATTATACGGCGGGCAGTTGGCCGATCGGCCCCGCGAGTGTGGAGGCTTTTCTGGCGCACCCGTTGCCCGACATCGGGCTGCCGCAAGCGCGTATCGTCACCGGAGACGCGTTCGTCGAATGCCCTGATCACAGCATGCGGTTGCGGGACGGGTTGGGGGGCGATCTGGTCGATATGGAGACGGGCGCATTGGCGCAGGTCGCGCAGCGGCTCGACATTCCCTGGTCTGGCATCAAGGCGACGACCGACGACGCGAATGGCGAAAGCGTTGGGGATTTTCAAACCAACTTGTTGCTCGCGGCACGGCGTGCCGCACAGGCGGCCGAGCAAGCGTTGATCGATATCGCCTAGCGACGCAATTACAGATCCTGGCCCTAGTGACCCAAATCTGATGTTCGGCACACTGTTGTGTACGCGTTCAACGCACTTCAGATTCATCAGGATCACTGACAAATATATGAATCTAATGTGGTTTACAGATTTGAAATACGCCCCCGGCCTCAGCCGCCATAATCATGCGTATTTCAAATCCACCACACCGGCGTCCTGACCCTATACGAACCGTTGGTGAGAGTCGGCGTCTCTCGGAAGAGACCGCCCACCCCATTGGATGAAATCCCGAAAGGTTGCCTCGACTTGTTGGGTAGCCCGACGGTATTCGGCGGGTTCCTCCTCCAGGCGAACGGCTGGCCAGGTTGCCTGATGATAAGCGATTTCGCTACGAAGTTTTGACAGGCGCGCGCCGAATTCACGCTTGAGCGAAGCCTCCATCAAGGGGGCACTGACATCGGTCACATAGCGCTCCAGATCCAACAGCTGTTCCGAGAGGTTTCGTCGGGTTTCAACGAGGTCACGCTTGCGTTCTTCGTCCTTGCGCCATCCGATATCGGCAAATTTCCGGTAGGTTTCCTCCAACAACGTCAACTGCTGTACCATCCTCTCCATGCAAGCACCCTCTCACCAACTTTTCTCGTTTGTTATGTTCAGATCAACCGTCGACCTGGAATGTTGGTTCCACGGAGGTGGGAAATAACTCATTAAAAGTAAACATTTTTTTACGGTATTGGCGTCGTTTGGCCGAAGCTGCGGACGCATTGTTCGTGACGTACCGCACCATCGCGGGCGCCTGCATGTCCGCCCGCTGCCGGAAAACGGGGGCTGTGCGATGCAATAGATTGCGCTGCACCGCAAAATCAGATATGGGCCGCCGCCAACAACGCATTTCCATGAAAACGAGCATATTTTATGAGCACCCGCCCCCAAGTTCTCCGGAACGTGGCCATCATCGCGCACGTCGATCATGGCAAGACGACATTGGTTGACCAGCTTTTTCGGCAATCCGGTACATTTCGCGACAACCAGCGCATTGAAGAGCGCGCGATGGATTCCAACGATTTGGAAAAAGAGCGCGGTATCACCATTCTCGCCAAGTGCACCTCGGTCGAATGGAATGGCACCCGGATCAATATCGTCGACACGCCGGGGCACGCCGATTTCGGCGGCGAGGTCGAGCGTATCTTGTCGATGGTCGATGGCGTAATCCTGCTGGTGGATAGCAGCGAAGGTGCAATGCCGCAGACCAAGTTCGTCACCGGCAAGGCGTTGGCGCTAGGCCTGAAGCCCATCGTCGTCGTCAACAAAATCGACCGTCCTGACGGCCGTCCGGTCGAAGTGCTCGACGAGGTTTTCGACCTGTTCGTCAGCCTGGAAGCGAATGACGAGCAGCTCGATTTCCCCGTTCTCTACGCATCGGGCCGCAACGGCTATGCCAGTGAGGATATCGACGCGCGTGAAGGCAACCTGACGCCGCTGTTCGAGAAAATCGTCGAGCATGTGCCTCCGCCCCATGCGGTGGAAGAAGACGCGCCCTTCACCTTCCTGGCCACATTGCTGGATCGCGACAATTTCCTGGGCCGTATTCTGACCGGTCGTGTTCAGACCGGCGTGTTGAAGCTGAACCAGCCGATCCATGCCCTTGATGCAGGCGGCAAGGTGGTCGAGCAGGGGCGCGCTACCAAGATCATGGCGTTCCGCGGGCTTGAGCGTGTCCCGGTCGATGAAGCGCGCGCGGGCGATATCATCTCGCTCGCCGGTCTGACGACGGCGACCGTTGCCAACACCATCGCCGATCTGTCAGTGACCAAGCCGATTGAAGCGCAGCCGATCGACCCGCCGACGCTTTCCATGCGCTTTGCCGTCAATGACAGCCCGATGGCGGGCCGCGAAGGCGACAAGGTAACGAGCCGCATGATCCGTGACCGCCTGTTCAGAGAGGCGGAGAGCAACGTTGCGATCCGCATCACCGAAAGCGCGGACAAGGATTCATTCGAGGTTGCCGGGCGCGGCGAACTTCAGCTTGGCGTGCTCATCGAAACGATGCGTCGTGAAGGGTTTGAACTCGGCATTTCCCGCCCACGCGTGTTGTTCCGCGATGAAGGTAATGGCCGCGAGGAACCGTATGAAACGGTCGTCATCGATGTGGATGACGAATTTTCCGGCACGGTCATCGACAAGATGGCGCTGCGCAAGGCGGAAATGACTGACATGCGCCCTTCGGGTGGCGGCAAGACCCGCATCACCTTCTCCGCGCCGTCGCGTGGCCTGATCGGCTATCATGGCGAGTTCCTGTCCGATACTCGCGGCACGGGCATCATGAATCGGCTGTTCGAGAAATATGGCCCCTACAAGGGTGTCATCGACAACAGCAATAACGGCGTGCTCATCTCCAACAGCACGGGCGACGCGGTCGCCTATGCGCTCAATGCGCTGGAAGATCGCGGTGTGCTGTTCGTGTCTCCTGGTGAAGCTCTGTATGAAGGTATGATCATCGGCGAGAATGCGAAGCCGGAAGATCTGGAAGTCAATCCGCTGAAATCCAAGCAGCTCACCAACTTCCGCGCCAGCGGCAAGGATGAGGGCATCCGCCTGACCCCGCCGCGCAAGATGACGCTGGAACAAGCCATCGCCTATATCGACGACGATGAAATGGTGGAGGTGACGCCTAAGTCGATCCGCCTGCGCAAGCGTCATCTCGATCCGCATGAGCGCAAGAAGGCCAAGCGGGTGTCGGAGGCGGCATAAGTCGCCTTCGATCTCAGATCAGCGCGTCCCAGAGCAGCTTCGCTCCCACGAGCGCCAGCATGATATTGGCGAACACGTAGAAGCGAGGACCGTTGACGCGGTTGACCACCCACACGCCGGCAAAGGTCGCCACTGACGCAACCGGTATGAAAACCGCCGCGAGGATGAGGGACTCCCGGCTGAATGCGCCCAGAGCCACAAAGGCGGGAACTTTCGCCCAGTTGATGATGGCGAACAGAACCGACGATGTTCCGACAAATTCCCTGTGCGGCAGTTTCTTGGGCAGCAGCCACATGTGCAATGGTGGCGCGCCGGCATGTCCGATCTGGCTCGTGAAACCCGAAAAGAAGCCGAAAATGGTGCCGGGCCATTGTTTCTTGAAAAAGGGGCGCGGCTCAAAATCGTGGTGGGACGCCCACAGCCGCCACAAGCCGAACGCGATTGATATAATCCCCAACAGCACAAGAATATTCTCGACCGATGCAGAAGCCGCGAAAAAGGCAGCGGCGCCGATTCCCAGCACCGCGCCCGGCAGCGCCCAAATCACGATGGTGCGGTTCCAGGTCTTGCGATAGAACCACACACTGAAAACGTCCTGAACGATAAGAATAGGCATCAGGATTGCCGCTGCCTCCACCGGGGGAAACACTATGGCCATCAGTGGCATTGCCAACATTCCGAGACCGGCGAGCCCTCCTTTGGAGAAGCCTATACATAACAGCGCGCTAAAGATGAGGGCTAAAGAAAACGGATCGGTGGGTAGCATCCCAGGGCTATAGGGAAAACGCGGCTTGCCTCCAAGGTGAAGATGGCGTTTTCCCATAAAATGAGGGCGGGAGGCAATGTGCAGCCTCCCGCCCTTGTTAGCCGATGATAAGGAATGGGGATTTAATTGCTAACGAGATGCCGGTCATTCAGGGCCTGCACGGGCCTCGCATTGTCGCCCATGATGGCGTGGAGCGCGGCGATCTGTTCGCTGCTAGCGGTCATGTGTTCCATTGCCACATGCCAGTTCACGCCTTCCGTGCACGGCGGCGTGGTGAGCGAGCCGCTGTAGCGATAGACGCTGTGCGACGCAGGCACGAGGCCGTTGGGGTCAAGCGTGACGCCATCGATTGCATGCGCGGCTTCGGGATGCGCTGGCGCGGCGGCGACGAGCTTGGCGAGTTCAGGGTTGGCTGGGCCTTCTTCAAAGAACACGCCAAGCACGGCCAGCGCGCCATGGCTGTCCGCATGCACGAAATGGGCGACCAGCGGGTAATGCTTACCCGAAACGATATGCTCGGACGGTGTATGAAAATGAACCTGTATCAAGGTGAAGTCGTGGCCACCGCTTGTCAGCTTTGAGCCGGGCGCGAAATTAGCCTGCACGGTGTGTCCGTTGTTCAGAAGCGTCAGCGGGCCGGCATGATAGTCGGTCGAGATCGTCGTCGCCCCATGGGCATCGAAACCTCCGATATCGATGGGTGATTGCGCCGTCCCGGTGCCGCATGTTGCGAAATCAGGCGATATTGCACCCCAATGACCGGGCCCCTCAGCCCCCTCATAGCTCCAGTGCGGCGCGTGACCGGCTGCGGCTCCCCAGGCAAGCGCCACGGCGGAGGCAACGGCGAAAACACTCTGCATATCATTCTCCCGATGTCGAAATCTGTGCCGATATTATAGGAAGAAGCAGGCGGCTTACGGTCTGCGGCGGGAAAATCTTTGTCCTTCAATCATACCGAAGTCATTGTTGTTGGTGTGTAAAGGCTGAGGACGTGGGGAAGTGGGAACAATGAAAAATAAGGCGCTTCAGCAGGCGAATGAAAACCCGATGTTCGTCTATGGCACATTGCGCCGCGGGTGCCTCAATGATCGCGCGCGGTCGCTGCATGCGTCAGCGGATTGGCTGGGGGCGGCCCGAGTGCGTGGGCGATTATATCGCGTAGGCTGGTATCCTGCCCTGCTCCTTGATGATCGGGCGGACTATGTCATCGGCGACCTGTTTCGGCTTCATGATCCGTCAGCAATGTTGGCGGTGTTGGACGACTATGAAGGCGTCGGTTGCGACTTTCCCGAGCCGTGGGAATATCGACGCGAACAGATCATGGTCGAAACCTCCTCCGATAGGATCGCAGCATGGGCCTATATCTTCAACCTGCCGGTCGACGGGTTGCCGATGATCGCGGGTGGCGATTTTCTCGCGCCATGACGCTGATAAAAACCCTCATCCTCTAATTCGAAAAATAGCATTTATTTGCAGTAACTTACGGATGATTAACGAAGGGCGGTTTATGGCATCTATAATGAGAGCATCGCCGCGCCGCGTTTGACTGTGCATTATAGGGAACTGGCCGATGGACATGGAGCTGTTGAAAAAGCAGCATGAAGAACTGGAATGTGCCGCGGCGGCCCTGTTGCAAGCGGTGGTCGCCAATGACCGAAAGTCCGTCCCGCAACTGCGCTGGCGCCTCGCCCGTTCGCTGATCGCGCATCTCGCGGTCGAAGACAAATTTCTCTATCCCAAGGCCATCGCCGGAAACGACCGCGCGGTTGCCGATCTTGCGCTGGCTTTTCAGCAGGAAATGGGTGGTCTCGCCGATGCATTTTCCAAACATATGTCCAACTGGACCGACCAGAAAATTACCGATGACTGGCCGGGCTATTCGGCCGAGATCAAACATATACTCGCCTGCCTTGGGCAACGTATTGAGCGTGAGAATGAAGAACTCTATCCTCTGTTCGAGGGGAAATCGCTGGCTCCGAAGCGGCGTCTGGCGGGATAGACCGCTAGCTGCTGGATCTGACGGTCAGTTTTTCAGCGAGAAAATCGAGCACGGCGCGCACCCTGGGCGTGTGCCGTAGCCGTTCGTGCGTAAGCAGCCATATCGCGCCCCGGTCTTCGCGGGGTGGGGGCAGGCACCGGACTAGCTCAGGGTCGCGGTCCGCCATGAAGCTGGGCAATACGGCGAGGCCCGCACCCGAACGCACCGCAGAAAGCAGTCCGGTCGGCGACCCGTGCTGAATGGCGACCGCCGATTCCAGCCCGTGCTGCCGCAGCCATTCCCGATATTTAGGCCAAATATATTTCCCTCCACCGCCGACAAAGACATGATGATGGAGATGCTTGCGACTGCGTGGCGCCCCGTGCATTTCCGCATAGCTGCGGCTGCAATATAGCGTCCATGGATTGGCGGCGATCCGCCGACCGACGAGGCCGCCCTCCGATGGTCCCGTCCCGTGACGTAGTGCGATGTCCGCCGCGCCCGATGTCAGGTCGCGAATATCGTCGGTCGCGTCGATTTCTATCATGATCGCAGGGTAGGCCTCTCGGAAATCGCGCAGCACTTCCGGGATCAGGGTAACGGCATACAGTTCGATAGTGGTGAGCCTCACCGTACCGCTGATGTCGCGCGAATACCCGGCGGCGGCCTGTTCCAGCGCACTGGATGCGTCGGCTACGGCGCGGGCCTTGTCGACCAGCGTCTCACCCGGTCCGGTCAGGACATATCCTGATTGTTGCCGGTCGAACAGGGGCAGGCCCAGAGCCTGTTCCAGCGCAGTGATGCGCCGCGCTACCGTCGTCTGGCTAACGCGAAGGTCGCGGCTGGCGGACAGGGTGCTGCCCTTTTCCGCCACCGCGAGAAAATATTGCAAGTCATTCCAGTCGAACATTTTTCCATTCTGCACTTTTGCAGAATGGAAAAGCAATATCGTTGTTAGGGCGCAGGTCGAACCGGATGTAAAAGGCTCCTGTACCGGCGCTGGTGCATGACCTGACACACAAAATTACGGGGAAATCATCATGAAAAACTCAATCGCGCTGCTCGCGGTTGCAGGTGCCTTTTGCCTTGCGCCCGCTCACGCCGAAATCCGCAGCGACAACATTGTCGTTCACAGCAAGACGGTTCGCTACGCCGATCTCGATCTGACGCGGGCAGGGGATCGTGCCCTGCTCGACCGTCGCATCGATATCGCGGTGCGTTCCGCTTGCGGATCGGCATCATCCGTCGACATCGTCGGCCAGAAAACCGTGCATGCATGTCGCGAGATATTGAAGCAGCGCGCCCGCGTTGCGCGGCAGGCCGCCATCGCCGACGCTATGACCCAACCCTCGGCGGCGGAACTCGCCGCTTCGGAGCGCTGACAAGGGCCGGTTTACTCGGGCTGCATTGCCTGCACTGCCGCCAGCGTATTCTTTACATGATCCTTGTAGCTGAGCGCGCTGTGCACATAGGCGATGCGTCCCGTCGACGCGATGACATAGGATGTTCTGTTGGTCATCCCGGCCTTCAGCGGAAGGGCCACGTCATATCCCTTTATAATGGAAGGCCCTGCTGAGGCGACGGCGAACTTGTTCCGGCATTCCTCGACCGAAAATTTGGCGAGCTTGTCCACCGGGTCCGCCGACATGCCGATCACCGTCGCACCGGCCGCCTTGAAATCATCGCTCGCTTCGGCGAACTCATGGGCCTCTGCGGTGCAGCCGGGCGTGAAGGCGGCGGGGAAGAAATACAGAACGACCGGGCCTTTCTTCAGCTGGTCCGAAAGTGTGAGCGTGAAGACCTTGCCCGCAATCGCGCCGCGCGTGGTAAAATCGGGTGCCTGTGCGCCGACCGACAGCGCGCTCGTCGCTGCCTTGGGTACGATCAGCAGCGCGGCAATTGCCACCACGCCTGCGGTCGCGGCGCTCCATTTGATCCAGCGTTTCATGTCTCTCTCCTTCGGACCGGCGCAGTGTACGCCAGCCATCTCGTAAAAGCGAGCCGCCTTGCCCTTTTTGGACAGCGCAAGTAAAGCGCGCGGATCATGACTGCACCGTTGATCATTGCCGTGCCCAAGGGGCGAATTTTGGATGAGGCTTTGCCGTTGCTCGGCAAGGCCGGAATCGAGCCTGCCGCCGATTTTCATGACAAGAACAGCCGCGCGTTGAAATTCGCGACGAACCGCCCCGACACATGGATCATCCGCGTGCGCGCGTTCGACGTCGCGACCTTCGTAGCGCATGGTGCGGCGCAGATCGGCATTGTCGGATCCGACGTGATCGAGGAATTCAACTATTCTCAGATATATGCGCCGGTGGATCTCGATATCGGCCATTGCCGCCTGTCGGTCGCCGAACCCAAGGATGCCGTCGCTGAAAATCAAACGGCGATGAGCCATGTCCGCGTCGCGACCAAATATCCCAACCTGACCCGCCGCCATTTCGAGGCACAGGGCATGCAGGCGGAATGTGTGAAACTGAATGGTGCGATGGAGCTTGCGCCCTCCCTTGGCCTTTCGCGCCGCATCGTCGACCTGGTGTCGTCGGGCGCGACGCTGAAGGCCAATGGCCTCGTTGAAACGAGCGTAATCATGCAGATCAGCGCGCGCCTTATCGTCAATCGCGCGGCGTTCAAGATGCGCGCGGCGGAGCTTGCGCCGCTGGTCGACTCATTTCGCCAGGCGATAGGGGGTCGCGATGCAGCGGCTTGATGCCGGAGCGGCGGATTTCGCCGAGCGATTCGATGCGCTGGTGAATGCGCGGCGAGAGGCGGGCAAGGATGTTGCCGACGCTGTGCGCGATATCATCGGCCGGGTACGGGACGAGGGCGATGTGGCGCTCGCCGATCTCACGGCGCGGTTCGACAGCCATAATCTAGATGAGACCGGCTGGCAGGTGACGGTTGAGGAGATGGACGCGGCTCTGGAGGGCCTACCCAAGGATCTTCGCGCCGCGCTGGAGCTCGCTGCCGAGCGTATCGCAACCTATCATGAAAAGCAGCGCCCGGAGGACCGCGATGAGGTCGACGCAGCAGGCGTTCGGCTCGGCGCGCGCTGGTCGGCGGTCGATGCGGCTGGGCTCTATGTGCCCGGCGGACGCGCCGCTTACCCGTCGAGCGTGCTGATGAACGCGATCCCCGCGAAGGTCGCAGGCGTCGAGCGGATCGTCATCGTTACGCCCACACCGGGCGGAGAGATCAATCCGCTGGTGCTGGCCGCGGCCAAAATCGCGGGCGTCACGGAGATGTGGCGCGTGGGCGGTGCGCAGGCCATTGCCGCGCTTGCCTATGGTACCGACAAAATCCTTCCCGTCGATGTGATCGTCGGGCCGGGCAATGCGTGGGTGGCCGAGGCCAAGCGGCAGCTTTACGGCGTCGTGGGCATCGACATGGTTGCGGGCCCATCAGAGATTGTCGTGGTGGCCGATGCGCAAAATGACCCGGAGTGGATCGCCGCTGACCTGCTGAGCCAGTCCGAACATGACCCCAGCAGCCAGTCGATCCTCTTCACCGATGATGCCTGTTTTTCCGGCAATGTAGCGACGGCGGTGGAGCGGCAGATCCCGCTGCTCGACACGGCCAAGGTTGCCCGCGAAAGCTGGGACGACAATGGCGCGATCATAACGGTCGCTTCACTCGATGAGGCAATGCCGCTGGTCAACCGGCTGGCGCCCGAGCATCTGGAGCTGGCGGTTGACGATCCTGATGCGCTGTTCGCAAAGGTGCGGCATGCCGGGTCTGTGTTCATGGGCCGGATGACGCCGGAGGCCGTTGGCGATTATGTCGCAGGCCCCAACCACGTCCTGCCCACCGGGCGTCGGGCGCGCTTCTCATCAGGTCTGTCGGTGCTGGATTTCATGAAGCGGACGAGCTTCATCGCGCTCGATAAAAAGGCGCTGGAGCACATCGGGCCGGCAGCCGTTGCGCTGGCGCGCGCCGAAGGACTTCCGGCCCACGCCAACAGTGTTGCCAACCGGCTCTCTGCCGCAGGAGAAAAATGATGACGATATCGCTTTATGAGGCCACCGTACCGAGCTTTGTACAGATTATCACGTCGCTGAAAGCGCTTACCAAGAAGGCAGAAGCGTTCTGCGCCGAAAAGGAGATGGATGAGGCCGAGCTTCTGAACAGTCATTTGGGAACGGATATGCGGCCTCTGTCCTGGCAGATCAAATGGACATCGTCGCATTCAATCGGCGCTATCGAGGGCGTGAGAAGGGGGCTGTTCGTGCCGGATCGCGATCCGCCGGCAGGCAGTTTTGCGGATCTGCGTGATCAGCTGGAATCAACGCTTTCCTCGTTGAATTCGCAGACACCGGAAGCAATCGACGGCTTTGTCGGCAAGGATATGAAGTTTGCCATTCCCGGCACGGACACCGAGATGGATTTCACCGCAGAGAATTTCCTTTTGTCCTTTTCATTGCCGAATTTTTATTTCCACGCGACTACCGCCTATGACCTGCTGCGGCATGCCGGAATCGAGATCGGCAAACGCGATTTTATCGGCAGGCCTCGGATCAAGACGTCAGCATGAGCGCCAGCGATAAAACGTGTGCAAGGTCCCGCTCGGCCGCGCGGCTTGCGGCTGTACAGGCCCTTTATCAGCAACAGATGGAGGGAACGCCGATCCCGCTGTTGCTGCATGAATTTCACCAGCATCGGTTGGGCGCGACAATCGAGGATGTGACCTATGCCGATGCGGAGGTGTCATTCTTCGACGATATCGTGAAGGGCGTCGATGCGCGCAGTGACGAGATTGACCAACTGATCGCGGGCAAGCTGTCGACCGGTTGGTCGCTGGAGCGGCTGGACAAGCCGATGCGCCAGATTTTGCGGGCGGGCAGCTATGAACTACTCGCGCGGATTGATGTGCCCACGGCAACCGTCATCAGCGAATATGTCGACGTCGCCAAGGCCTTTTACGACAAGCGCGAGGCGGGCTTCGTCAACGGCCTGCTTGATGCGGTCGCGAAGGCCGTGCGCAGCTGATGGGCGATGTCGTCAACCTCCGCATGGCGCGCAAGGCCAAGAAGCGGAGCGAGGCGGAGGCACTGGCGGCGACAAACCGGGCATTGCACGGACGCACCAAGGCGCAGAAGCAGGCGGACGCCGCCGAAAAAGCGCGCGCGGACCGCACGCTGGATGGCGCAAAGCGGGAACCATAGCCTCGCAGGACTTGGCTGACGATCAGGGTCGGATTCAAATTGAAACCGTGCCGAAGCGGACAAGCTGGACCGATAATGCTAACCACCCTCACGTGAACGAATCCGAATTCATCGCCCGCTTGCGCGGACTGGCGACCCATCCTGCTGCACGCGGGTTGATGGACGATGCCGCCGTTCTCGACCTGGGCGGGCAGGGGCTGGTGCTGACCCATGACATGCTGGTCGAAGGCGTCCACTATCTGCCTGACGATCCTCCTCACAGCGTCGCGTGGAAGCTAATTGCGGTCAATATGTCGGACCTCGCGGCCAAGGGAGCGAAGCCGCTGGGCGTCATGCTCGGCTTCTCGCTGACGGGCGGGGATGACTGGGATGAAGCCTTTGTGCAGGGGCTGGACGAGGCGCTTACATATTTCAATGTTCCGCTTCTCGGTGGCGACACGGTGTCGATGCCTGCGGGCGCGCCGCGCGCGTTGGGGCTGACGGCCATAGGCGCGGCATCCATACGTGAGGTGCCGAGCCGTACGGGTGCGAAGCCGGGCGACCTGCTGTTCGTTTCGGGGGCGCTGGGCAGCTCTGGCGCAGGGCTGGCAATCTTGCGCGACAACCCGACGCCGGAGGTGCCTGAAGCTGCCGCCCTGATCGATGCCTATCGCCGGCCCATGCCGGATATGGCGCTCGGGCAGGTGCTGGCACCGTTTGTCACGGCCATGGCCGATATTTCGGACGGCCTGCTGATCGATGCGCGGCGTATTGCCGAAGCGAGCTGTTGCGCCGCATCGATTGATATTGCCATGGTTCCCTTGTCGCCTGACTTCGTCGCGCTGCGCGGAAATAGCACGCAAGACCGGCTGTTCGCTGCCACCGCAGGCGACGATTATCGGCTGCTGTTTGCCGTCGACCCTTCCCGCCGCGCCGAGATTGAGGTCGTGGCCAACAGTCAGCGTGCGCAATTGACCAAAGTCGGCCGTTTTGCCGAAGGCGCAGGCCTGTCAATCCACGAAGGCGAACACGCATTGCCGCTGCCTTCCCGGCTCGGCTATCTACACGGCTAGTGACCCGAATTTGAAGTTCACCCAGTTGGGCCCGAACCACTCGATCCAGCGTGCCCGCTTCAAGACGGGCTTGCACATGGTCCCGCGATAGCCGACAAGGCAAGCATGGTTCAGTTTTCCCGCGCGCCTGTAACGGCGGTGTTCGGTCCTACCAATACCGGCAAGACGCATCTCGCGGTTGAGCGACTGACGGCGCATTCCAGCGGCATGATGGGGTTCCCGTTGCGCCTGCTCGCGCGAGAGGTCTATGACCGCGTCGTCGCAATCAAGGGGCCGGGTGAAGTCGCGCTGATCACCGGTGAGGAGAAAATTGAGCCGCCCGGCGCGCGCTGGTATCTCGCCACGGCGGAGTCGATGCCGCTCGATAGGGGCATGCCCACCAAAGACGGCGACACAAAGCTGCGGGATTTCGCCTTCGTCGCGCTTGATGAGGCGCAGCTCGGCATTGATCCCGAACGAGGCCATATCTTCACCGACAGGATGCTGCGCGCCCGCGGCCGTGAGGAGACGATGATCCTCGGCTCCGAAGCGCTTGCCCCGATGGTCCGCGCGCTGCTGCCCGATGCGGAGATCATTTCGCGCCCGCGTTTCTCAACGCTCTCCTATGCGGGCGCGAAGAAGCTGTCGCGCCTGCCCAAACGCTCGGCAATCGTCGCCTTTTCCGCCGAGGAGGTTTACGCCGTCGCCGAAATGCTGCGGCGGCAGCGTGGCGGCGCGGCCGTGGTGATGGGCGCGCTGTCGCCTTCCACCCGCAATGCGCAGGTGCAGATGTTCATGAACGGCGACGTCGATTATCTCGTCGCGACCGATGCCATCGGCATGGGTCTGAACCTCGACGTGACGCATGTCGCCTTCGCGTCGCTCCGCAAATTTGACGGCCATCGCACCCGCCGCCTGACCGTTTCCGAAATGGCGCAGATCGCGGGGAGGGCGGGGCGGCATCACAAGGATGGCACGTTCGGATCTCTGGGGTCTGAAGAGGGCGAAAGCGCTTTCCGCCCCGAAGAGGTCGAAGCCATCGAGGCGCATGAATTTCCGCGCATAGAGCAGCTCTACTGGCGCGATGGCACGCCGCCGATGGACACTATTGCAGACCTGATCGCCGGGCTGGAGGCGCGCCCCGACCGTCGCGAACTGCGTGCCGCGCCGCAGGCGACCGACCTTGCCGTGCTAAAGGCCATGGCCGACGATGCACTGGTTCTCGACCGGGTCCGTACCCCGCATCAGGTTCGGCGCCTCTGGGATGTCTGCGGGCTGCCCGATTTCCGAAAACTCGGGCCGGAGCATCATCATCGCCTCGTTGCGCGCCTCTGGCGCTTTCGCAGCGAAGGCAACGGCCATGTCCCGCGGGACTGGTTTGCGCAGAATGTCGCGCGGCTCGATACGGTGCAGGGCGATGTCGATACGCTGTCGGGTCGAATCGCCGCGGCGCGCACCTGGGCCTATATCGCGCATCGTCCCGATTGGCTGGCTGACCCCGCCGAAATGGCCGAGAGGACGCGCGCACTCGAAGAAAAATTGTCGGATGCGCTGCATGCGGCACTGATGCAACGGTTCGTGGACCGGCGCACATCGGTGCTGTTGCGCGATATTGGACGAAAAAATGACTATCTTCCCGTCGATATCGGTGAAGATGGGCTTGTGCAGGTGGAAGGCGAGACGTTAGGACGTCTTCAGGGATTCCGTTTTCATGTCGATCCGCTCGCAAGGGGAGGCGACAGGAAGCTGTTACTGGCCGCTGCGGAGCGGCGTTTGGGGAAGATGCTGACGGTGAAGGCCGAAGAACTTATTGCCGCGCCAGACGGCGACATTACGCTGCTCGCCGAGCCGGGCGCGAATCCTGCCATCGGTTGGGGCGGACAAAGCGTTGCGACGCTGCATGCAGGCACTGGTTTGCTCAATCCGGAAATCCGCGTGGACAAGGCGATTCTGGGTTTGGGGCAGGACGTCGCCAATCGCGTCGTGTCGCGGTTGCAGGGCTGGATGACCGCGCAGCATGAGCGTCATCTCGCGCCGCTTTTGAAGATCGGCGAACAGGCGACGCTGCCAGAAACGCCAGCAGTAGTCCGGGCGTTGTTTATTCAGCTCGCCGATGCAGGCGGCATCGTCGCGCGCACGGACATCGATGACGCGCTCAACCGGCTGGATAAGGACCAGAGGCAGCTTTTGCGCAAGGCTGGCTTCACCATCGGTGTTCTTGATATTTATCATCATGCGCTTTTGAAACCAGGGGCGGCCTTGTGGCGTTTGGCTCTTATGTCATTGAAACGCGAAAAGCCGATGTTGCCCTTGCCGCCCGCCGGGGCGGTGCTGTTGTCGCTCAAGGCGCGTGAGGAGCAGATGGGCGCGCGCCATGCCGGATATCGCGGCTTTGGTGATGAGCAGATACGCATCGACATGGTCGAACGCATCGCACGCGGCGGTCATGAGGCAATTGCCAAAAATGAACGCTACGACGCCACGTCGCCCTTCATCGTGTCGCTGGGTTTGTCGGAAAATCTCTTCAATCATGTCATGCGCAATGCCGGGTTCCGCCCGGTCGCGGTGAAAGCGGACGATGCGCCGCAGCCAGAGGCGGCAAGCATGGCAGCGGTGAGTGGGGAGCCTGAAACTCCGGTCCCAACCCCGGCCCCAGCTCCGGCCCCAGCTCCGGCGCCGATGCCGACCGAATTGCCGCCGCTCAGCCCGCCGGATGATCATCCGGGGCAGGGGCCTGACGAAACGCCGGGCGTTCCGTCCGATCCGGTTCCGGCTGAGCCTCCGGCCGAAACCCCGCCGCTCAGCCCGCCGCAGGAAATACCGCCGCCGAGCCTCGAGGCATCGGCAGAGGCGCAGGCTGAACCCGCTGGCGAAGCGGGCGAAACGCCGGTTCCGGCAGGCGCAAACTGGGTCTTCCGCGGTCGTCACAAACCGCGACCAAGGCCGCACGGCGGCTTTGACAAAGGTGCCGCCGACGATCGGGCGAAGCGCCCGCATGCCGCGAAAAACGGCGGGCCTGGCAAGAAGAGCGCAGGTCGGCGGAACGACAAGCGTGCTGGCGCGGGCGGCGGTTTTGCGCACAGGGATGACAATAAGGGCAGGCCCGCTGGCGGTGGCGCATTCGCCGAACTCGCATCCCTTTTGGGGCGTAAAGACTGAACATGCAGGGGTGCGCCGCTTGAAGGCCGCACCCGATGCTTCGGCATATGCGCCGACGTTGCGCATCGACAAATATCTGTGGTTCGCGCGCCTCGCCAAAAGCCGGTCGGTGGCGCAGCAGATGGCCGAACGCGGCATCATGCGCGTCAATGGCCGCAGGATCGATCGCGCCCACAGCCCTGTTCGCGCAGGCGATCTCATCACACTCGTGCATGGCGACCAGATTCGTGTCGTGCGCGTGCTGGCCTTGCCGCAGCGGCGTGGCCCCGCTTCCGAAGCACGGCTGTGCTACGAAGATCTCAAGCTGGGCGAATAAAGGATTGCTGGCACCGGCAACAAACGAAACTGTGTTGACGCGCGCGAATGGCGCGAATAGCAGGGCGACAATGATGTGCTTGCGTGCCGCGCAGCAATCCCCATCGGGAAGGGAAAGATAAGATGACCTATGTTGTTACCGACGCGTGCATTCGTTGCAAATATATGGATTGCGTCGAAGTTTGCCCCGTAGACTGTTTCTATGAGGGCGAGAACATGCTGGTCATCAATCCCAATGAGTGCATCGACTGCGGCGTGTGCGAGCCTGAATGCCCGGCGGAAGCCATTTTGCCCGATACCGAAAACGGTCTGGAGAAATGGCTGGAGCTCAACACCAAATATTCCGCCGAATGGCCCAACATCACGACGAAAGGCGAACAGCCCGCCGACGCCGATGATCATAAGGGTGAAGAAGGCAAGTTCGAGAAATTCTTCTCGGCTGAGCCTGGCGCGGGCGATTAAGGGGCGGAGCGTTAACGCTCCAACTCTATGGATTTTGTAGGAATTTACCACTGTTCGGCTTGAAATATGGGCCGTACTGGAATTTTTGTTACGAATCTGTTAAATAGGACAGGAAGACGGGCATTTTGCTGTCCGTCAGGAGACTGTTCACAATGCTTGAAGCGTTAAAGCGCATGGCACTGAAGACTCATGTTTTTCGGTGCGATGCCTCGGTTTGACGCTCCCCCTGAAAGAATGGAAAGGTTCCCAATGGCTGCAAAAGCCCTGTCCTTCGACGTCGGCGATTATGTTGTTTACCCCAAGCATGGCGTAGGTCGTGTGATCGAACTGCAGAGCCAGCAAATTGCTGGCATGGACCTGGAGCTGTATGTGCTGCGCTTCGAAAAGGAGCGTATGACCCTTCGCGTGCCCACCAACAAGGCGGAAAGCGTTGGAATGCGCAAGCTTTCGTCGAACAAGACACTGGGTGAGGCGCTCGAAACGCTCAAGGGCAAGCCCAAGGTGAAGCGCACCATGTGGTCGCGCCGCGCGCAGGAATATGAAGCGAAGATCAACTCGGGCGACCTGGTGTCGATAGCCGAGGTGACGCGCGATCTGTTCCGTGCGGACGATCAGCCCGAGCAGAGCTATTCCGAGCGTCAGATTTTCGAGGCGGCATCGAGCCGTCTGGCCCGCGAACTTGCCGCGATGGAAGAAACCGATGAGCCGAACGCGCTCAAGAAAATCCTCGAGATCCTGAACGAGGCGGCGCCGAAATATGCCAAGGAAAAGGCGGAGTAAGCCTTGCCTGTTCTGACGAAAATTGAAGAGGGGCGTCCTTCGTGGCGCCCCTTTTTCGCGTTGAAGGCAGTGGGCGCCGCGTTGATGGCGTCGGCACTGGCGGTCAGTGCGCCTGCGCACGCGGCGATGCGCGGGTTCATCGTCACCAATTTTGATACGATCCGCGTAGAGGCGCCGGTCCGCATCATTCTTACCACCGGCACTGGCGTTCGCGGCAGCGGGGAGGGGGAGCGCGCCTTGCTCGACCGGGTCAAGCTGTCCGTCTCGGGTGGAACGCTGATCGTGCGAATGACGGATGGTCCCGAACTGGATGATGGCGCGGCGGAAGTTCCGACCATCTATCTGTCGACCAGCCAGCTGCGGCGCGCGATGGTGCTGGGCGGCGGTGTGCTGACGATCAAGGAACTGTCCGGTCTTGAGGCCGACCTGTCGATGAACGGCAATGGCGAGTTGATCGTGGAGCACGCCGATGTCGACCGCCTCAGCCTGTATGTCAGCGGCGGCGGAAGGATGACGATCAATGGTGCTGCAAAGGATGTGCGTGCCTCGGTCAATGGCCCGGGCGCGCTGGAGGCGGAAAATCTGGTGGCCCGCAACGCGACGATCGGCAATGACGGCGTCGGATCCGCGCATGTCACCGTCAATGGCACGGCCAAGGTGGTTTCGACCGGGTCTGGCGATACGATTGTCGACGGTAATGCCGTCTGCGACGTCACAAGACGCGGTATCGGCCGGATACTCTGTGGGTCCTGACCCTCAGGCCTTGTACAGCGCGTCCAGCCTGTTCCGATAAGCCTCGCGTATGACATGCCGCCTGATCTTGACTGACGGGGTCAGCATTTTGTTTTCAACGGTAAATGGCGCATCGGCGACGATGAACTGACGGACCTTTTCCGTTACTGCCAGCTCATTGTTCACGCGGTCCACGGCGGCGCGCAGGGCGGCGTGCAATCTGGGATCGTCCTTCAACTGCTCCAGCGATCCGGCTTCGCCGATGTCCTTGGCCCACGCCGTCAGCCAATCCGCCTCCGGTACCAGAAGCCCGACGAGATAGGGCCGCTTGTCGCCACTCACCATCGCCTGCGCGATCTCCTCCTGCAGCGTCAGCATGCCCTCGATCTTCTGCGGTGAGACATTGTCGCCCTTGTCGTTGACGATGATGTCCTTCTTGCGGTCGGTAAAGGACAGGCGGCCCTTCGCATCAAACTCGCCAATGTCCCCGGTGTGAAGCCACCCGCCGTTGAGCGCTCGCGCGGTCTCGTCCGGGTTGCGCCAATAGCCGTGCATGACGAGCTCACCACGCACCAATATCTCGCCATCCTCGGCGATGCGCACTTCGGTGTTCTTGAGCGGCGTGCCGACCGTATCCATTTTGAGTCCGGTCGACGGGCGCGTGACGCTGATGACCGGGCCGGCTTCGGTCTGACCATAGCCCTGCAACAAGGTAAGACCGAGGGCCTGAAAAAAATTGCCAACCTCCGGGTTGAGTGGAGCGCCACCCGATACCAGCGCCTTGATCCGTCCGCCAAAGCGCGCCTGCACCTTGGGCCGGATCGTCCGGTTGATCAGCGCCCGCAGCGGCCAGTCCCATGGGGCGAGCATGCCGCCATCCATTTGCTTGATGCCGAGGCGCAATGCCTGATCGAGTAGAAAAGCCGGTACGCGGCCTTGCTTTTCAACGGCCTTTAACACGCGCATGCGCAACACCTCGAACAGACGCGGCACGACGACCATGATCGTCGGACGCACCTCCTCGATATTGCTCGCCAGCTTGTCGAGCCCTTCGGCATAGTAGATTTGTGCGCCCAGCCCGATCGGGAAGAATTGCCCGCCGCTATGCTCATAGGCATGGCTCAGCGGCAGGAAGGACAGGAATGTTTCGTCGCCCCAGCCGAAATCCTCCGCGATCACCGCCACGCAACCGGCGACATTGTGCAATATCGCGCCATGATGCTGCTGTACGCCGCGGGGCGCGCCACCGGTGCCGCTGGTATAGATGAGGCAGGCCAGATCGTCGCGTTTCGCGGTGACGGCACCCGCACATGCTCGTGGATCGGCGAGAGGGTCATCGGCATGACCGGCGATCAGGTCATCCCATTGCCGTACCTTCACGTCGCCCGCCTGCTCCTGCCGCAACGCGTCCATACCGACAACAAGGCGAACCGAGTTGGACCGCAGCACGGCGGGCATCAGCGCCTTCGCCAGCTTCTTGGTTGAAACGATCACGGCGCGCGCGCCGCTGTCTGTCAGGATATGCTCATGATCGCGCGCGGTGTTGGTGGTATATGTCGGCACCGTCACCGCTCCGATCGCCATGATCGCGATGTCGGCGATGCAGAATTCCGGTCTGTTCTCGCTGACCAGCATGACCCGGTCGCCCGGCTGAATGCCCTCGGCACGCAAGGCGGAGGCCAGTGTGGCAATCAGCCTGGCTGTTTCCGCCCAGCTGATCGAGTGCCATTGGCCGTCCTGTTTGCGCCAAAGAAACGGGGCGTCGCCCTTCTCTTCGGCACGGGCGAAAAACATGGTGACGAGGTTGGGAAAATGCTCGAACGCGCGCATCTGCTCTCCGGTCGCTTTTTCCGCGTTTATAAACACCTCATTCCGTAACGGCTACCCCTACGCTGCGCGGGTCAGCCGCACCACGCCAACCGCCATCGGGCAGGCGCTCTGCCGCGTTGGCTTTCAGCTTGTAAGTCATTGCGCCGACCCGATGGCCCATCGCCTCCAGCGGTGCTTTCATATCCTCGATAGTGCTGCCCTGCTCGATCAGCAGGCCGTCCTTGTTGTAATAGAGCAGGCCGAGGCCAATCGCGTCGCGGGCCGACATGCCCCAGTCGAGATGGGCGATTATCGCTTTGGCGACCTGCATGATGATGGTCTTGCCGCCCGCCGCGCCGACCACGAACACAGGCTTGCCACTGGCATTGTAAACAATGGTGGGCGACATGGATGAAAGCGGCCGCTTGCCGCGCTCGACCCGATTGGCAACGGGTGCGCCATTCTCCTCCGGCGCGAAATTGAAATCGGTCAGCTCATTGTTCAGCACAAAGCCGTGCACGACGAGCTGGCTGCCGAACGGGCCTTCGACGGTCGATGTCATCGACACGATGTCGCCTGCATCGTCGATTGCGATGAAATGGGTGGTGCCGGGCACTTCGTCATGGGGCGCGTTGGTGCGGGCGGCGGCACCGGGCGGCGTGCCCGGCTCATACTGACCCCGCGCCTTCGACGGCGATATCAGTGCGGAGCGACGGCGCATATAGGCTGGGTCCAGCAACCCGGCGACGGGCACGTCCAGAAAATCGCGGTCGGCGAGATATTTGCCCCGGTCCGCATAGGCGAGCTGCATCGCCTCGCCGATCAGGTGCCAGCTTTGCGGGTTGTCCCTGCCGAGCGCATGCAGGTCAAACCGCTCGAGCATGCCCAATATCTGCAACACTGTCGTGGCGCCGGACGACGGCGGCCCCATGCCGCACACGGTATAGACGCGATAGGGCGCACACACGGCGGGGCGCTCCTTCGCGCGATAGCTACGCAGATCGTCAAGCGTCATCAGGGCGGGGTTATGGCCCGCCTTTGCCAGCGTGTCGGTGATCTCTGCGGCGGCGCCCACATAAAAAGCATCCGGGCCTTCACTGGCAATGCGTGTCAGCAGCGCCGCCAATTCAGGGTTCTTGATTGTTTCGCCTTCCAGAGCGGGCCTGCCGTCGATCCAATATATGGCCTTCGCCGCCGCGATATCGTCGGTCCAGAAACGGCTGACCAGTGACAGCGAACGGGCCAGCGGCGCATCGACGACAAAGCCATCGCGCGCCAGTTTGATTGCGGGTTGAAACAACGTCGCCCAGGGCAGCTTGCCCCATTTGTCATGCGCCTTCTTCATCAGCGCAATATTGCCCGGAACCCCTACCGACTTGCCGCCGACGACGGCCTGCATGAAGGGCAGGGGTTTGCCGTTCTCGTCCAGAAAGCGGTCCGGCCTCGCTGATGAGGGCGCGGTTTCGCGACCGTCGATGGTGTCGATCAGGCCGCGCTTGCCATCATGATGCACCAGAAATCCGCCGCCGCCGATCCCGCTCGATTGAGGCTCCACGACCGTCAGCGCCAGCATCATCGCCATGGCCGCATCGGTTGCGGTGCCGCCCTGACGCAACATTTCCATGCCCGCCTCGCTCGCGCGCGCATCGGCCGACGACACGGTGCCTGTGGCCAGCGCTGTTGAGGGCAGGCTGCACAGCAGCAACAAGCTCAGAAAATACCGGATCATGCTACCGCCTTTATCATGCTGACGCGTCGAGGCCGACGGCCTGGGAAATGTTGGAAAGCCCGTCACGCTGCAAAAGCGCTTTCAATCCCCGGTTGATACGCGCGGCGAGCCAAGGTCCTTCAAACACCATCGCGCTGTACAGCTGAACCAGCGACGCACCTGCGCGAATGCGGGCATAGGCTTGCTCCGCGCTTGATATACCGCCCACGCCGATCAGCGGTGCCGACGTCCCAAGCACGGATCGGAAATCCCTGAGGCGTTGCAACGAAAGGTCGTGCAGCGGCGCGCCCGACAATCCTCCGGTCTCGTCGGCCCATTTGGACCGCAGCGGCGGCCGCGTGATCGTTGTGTTCGAAACGATCAGTCCGTCGATGGCATGGCTGGTGACGCAGGCGGCAATATCATCGATGTCTGCGGGCTGAAGATCGGGCGCGACCTTCAGGAAAACAGGCGGGCCCGAAGGTCCACGCGCCTGCATCACCGCGCCGAGCAGTTCGTCGAGCGCTTCCCGACCTTGCAGCGCGCGCAGCCCCGGCGTGTTGGGCGAAGAAATATTGACCGTCAGATAGTCGGCCAGCGGCGCCATCTCCCTGACGCCTGTCACATAATCCGCAACCCTGTCCGCGCTATCCTTGTTCGCACCGATATTGATGCCGATGACCCGGCCAGATCGCGGCATTTTGGCAATGCGCGCCGCCGCCTGCGCCAGACCGTCATTGTTGAACCCCATGCGATTGATGACCGCCCGGTCTTCGCTCAGCCGGAAAAGGCGGGGCTTGGGGTTGCCGGATTGGGGGAGGGGCGTGAGCGTTCCCAGCTCAGCAGAACCAAATCCGAAATGGATCATTTTATGGCCGATTTGTCCGTTCTTGTCGAAACCGGGAGCGAGGCCAACCGGGCCTGGAAAATGGATGCCGGCGACGGTGCTGGAGAGCATTGGATCGGGTTGCCCGGGTTCTTTGTCCGGCAGCAATTGAAGGCCAAAAATCGCCATTTTATGAGCGGCTTCTGCATCCAGGCAGAACAGGAGAGAGCTGAGTAGCCGGTATATCATGGGAAGCCTATGCCAACTGGCGTTCGTGCCGTCAAAGGGATCATCCAGGCTGTATTGACCGGACATCTGTATCCAATCCGGTGTCTAACGGCTCCAGTTGGCGAGTGCTTCACCGCATATGTCCAATTCATACAAGTAAGCCGGGGGGCGATGTCCGTTAGCGTCCGCGCTCGTGGTGTAATTTCCGGTGTAGGCGATGGTGTATTCCGGGGTGGGGCATGCCCCACCCCGGAATGCGGCGTCGCTGGTGGCCACCGGGTTCATCGTTATGGTGGAGTTTGCACACTTCAACCGTGACGAAGAGGAGTTCCCGATGACCGAGGACAGATTACTGATCGAAGAGCTGGCTGCAAAGGGCGGCCAACCGGATTTTTTTGCGCACCATCGCCGAGAACGTGCTGCAGCTGATCATGGAGGCCGACGTTGATGGCCTGATCGGCGCGGGTCGCCACGAACGCAGCAGCGAGCGCGCGACCTGGCGCAACGGCTATCGCGACCGTTCGCTGGATACCCGGGTAGGCACGCTGAACCTGAAAATCCCCAAGCTGCGTGCTGGGTCCTATTTTCCGGGCTTCCTTGAGCCCCGCAAGATGGTCGAGAAAGCGCTGGTTGCGGTGATCCAGGAAGCGTGGATCGGCGGGGTCAGCACCCGGCGGGTCGATGAACTCGTCCAGGCCATGGGCATGACCGGCATCTCCAAGTCCACCGTCTCCAAGCTTTGCAAGGACATTGACGAGCGCGTCCATGCCTTTCTGAAACGCCCGCTCACCGGCGAATGGCCGTATCTCTGGCTCGATGCCACCTATCTCAAGGTACGCGAAGGCGGGCGGATCATCAGCGTTGCCGCAATAATCGCCATGGCCGTCAACACCGAGGGCCGGCGCGAGATCGTCGGCCTGCATATCGGCCCCTCGGAAGCGGAGGTCTTCTGGTCCGACTTCCTGAAGGACCTTGTTCGGCGCGGTCTTACCGGCGTGAAGCTGGTCATCTCCGATGCTCACGAGGGCCTCAAGGGCGCGATCACCCGCGTCTGGGCGCCACCTGGCAGCGCTGCCGGGTGCACTTCATGCGCAATGCCCTGTCCTATGTGCCCAAGGCCAGAACACTGTCGTCGCCGCCGCGATCCGCCAGGGTCTTCCTGCAGCCCGATCAGAAAAGCGCCACGCAGGTCTGGCGACAGGTCGCCGACCAGTTGCGCGCCCGTTGGCCCAAGCTCGGCGCCTGCATGGACGAGGCCGAAACCGACGTGCTCGCCTACACCGGCTTCCCCACCCAGCACCGCACGAAGTTACACTCAACCAATCCGCTCGAGCGGCTCAACAAGGAGGTCAAGCGCCGCGCCGACGTCGTCGGAATCTTCCCGAACGAGGACAGCATCATCCGCCTCGTCGGGGCTGTGCTGATGGAGCAGAACGACGAGTGGCAGCTCCAGCACCGATACATGCAGATCGAAGGCATGGCCGAACTCAACCAACCCATGATCGAGGAGGAAAATCAGCCCCTACACATCACCGCCAAAGCCGCCTGACGATGGCCCACGGCCACAGCCGAAATTACACCACCTTGACGGACACGACCGCGATGTCCTACATAGCGGGTGCGACCCGAAGGGCTCTTTGGTCACATGGCTGAGAGACCTTTAAAACTATGCCCGGCAACCTCAGGGTTGCCGGGCTTTTTTCCTTCCATTTGGAGCATTTTTGTACAGAATCGACTTGCCTATCGAGTCGTGCTCCTCGTAGTTTGGTCGCTGCGCGAAAACGGCAATGAAGCGCACCTTATTTGCGGCCGAGGAGGCAGCGGCATGGACCAGATCTCGTTCGGCGCAGAAAACCTATCCCAGCCGGTTTCACTGCAATATTGGCAGCCGTCGGAAAAGCTTCGCTATTTTTTCGGCTCTATCTACTTATTCCGGGCGCAGGTCTCCGATTATCATGACATGACGCGGGCTGATATGCCGCAGCTCCGTTTCATGGTTTCCGGCAGTGGGCATTATCAGTTTTACGATGACGAAACCGCGCAAACGCCGGAAATCTGCATGCTTGGCCCGACCATGGGGGCGACCCGCTTCTTCCTGAAGGAGAGCGCTGTCGTTTTCGGGGTTTCCGTGCTGCCATTGGGATGGGTGGCGATGCAATGTGACAGCGCACATAACTGGGTCGATCGGTTGTACGATGCCGAGAAGGTTCATGGCTCCTCCTACAAGGATGAGCTGCACACTCTGCGTGACCTGGTGGACTCTGACGAGGAGGCGGCTGTGCGAGAGCTCTGGCGCTTTCTGGAGAGCCAGCTCAAGCCGGTTTCCGCTTCGATGATCGAACTTGTGTCGAAGATAGACTTGTGGCTGAGCGACGCGGACTCGCCGCAGATAGAGGATATCGTTGCGTCGACCGGGCTATCGGCGCGGCAACTGGCGCGGTATACCAACAGGCTCTACGGCGCGCCGCCCAAATTGCTGGCGCGAAAATATCGGGCGCTGCGCTGCGCATCGCAAATTGTCATCGACAAGAAGAACTGGACCGAATTGTGCGATGAGGGCAATTTCTACGACCAGTCGCATTTCATTCGTGAAATCAAGCAGTTCCTGGGGCATACGCCGCACCAGTTGCTGAGCGACCCCACCGCAGTCGCGCGGTTGACGGTTCAGCGGCGGGCGCTGACGGGTTTGACGAAGCTCAATCGCATCAGTTGATCCCCGAATTTCCGATGTTTGCAGGTTGATTTTGCCGTGTTGCGGCCCCATTTGCGTAATCAGAGCGAATCAGTCTGATTTGATGGAGCGAATTACGTGCGGCTTTCCAGCCTGGCCGATTATGCGATTGTGATGATGGGCGCTGCCGCCCGTCATTGCGGCTCTGCGTCGCTTGTCGATGGCGAGGGCAAAAAACGCATGCGCACCAGCGCGGCCGAGCTGGCTGACGAGACCGGCATTCCGGTGCCGACCGCGCAAAAGCTGGTCAGCCTGCTGACGCGCGCGGGTTTGCTGACATCGGTGCGCGGGCAGGGCGGCGGCATAAAGCTGGCGCGCCCATCCGCAGCAATAAGTCTTGCCGATATCATCGAGGCGGTCGAAGGCCCAATCGCGATGACGTCTTGCGTGGAAAGCGGCAAGCATGATTGCGCGCTGGAGGGAAGCTGCTCGGTGCAGCCGCATTGGGGCGCGGTAAACAACGCCGTGCGCAGTGCGCTTGGCGATGTCACGCTGGCAAGCCTTGCCGTCGCGCCGCAGGAAATGAGAGTATTACTATGAGCGAAGACGTCGACATCCGCGATGCAGAGGCCCATGCCGCCGCCGCCCGCGCTGCGGATTATGAACATGGCTGGTCCTCCGACATTGAGCAGGAATTCGCGCCCAAGGGCCTTTCCGAAGACACGGTGCGCTTCATTTCGGCCAAGAAGCAGGAGCCGGAATGGATGCTCGAATGGCGGCTGAAGGCCTATCGCCACTGGCTGACGATGGAATCGCCGGACTGGGCGAAGCTCAACGTGCCGCCGATCGATTATCAGGACGCCTATTATTACGCCGCGCCGAAAAAGAAGGAAACGGTCGCCTCGCTCGATGAGGTCGATCCTGAAATCCTGCGCGTATATGAAAAGCTCGGCATTCCGATCGAGGAGCAAAAGGTGCTTGCGGGCGTCGAGGGCGCGCGCAAGGTCGCGGTGGACGCCGTGTTCGACAGCGTCTCGGTCGCCACCACCTTTCGCAAGGAGCTGGAGGAGGCGGGCGTCATTTTCCGCTCGATCAGCGAGGCGATCCGTGAATATCCCGATCTCGTGAAGCGCTGGCTCGGCAAGGTCGTGCCAGTCGCGGACAATTATTTCGCGGCCTTGAACTGCGCGGTCTTTTCCGATGGTACCTTCGTTTACATTCCAGAGGGCGTGCGCTGCCCGATGGAGCTGTCCACCTATTTCCGCATCAATGCCGAAAACACCGGCCAGTTTGAGCGTACCCTGATCGTCGCGGACAAGGGCGCCTATGTCTCCTATCTCGAAGGCTGCACCGCGCCGCAACGCGACGAGAATCAGCTCCATGCCGCCGTGGTGGAACTGGTTGCGCTCGACGATGCGGAGATCAAATATTCGACCGTGCAAAACTGGTATCCCGGCGATGAGCAGGGCAAGGGCGGCATCTATAATTTCGTGACGAAGCGCGCGCTGTGTCAGGGCAAAAACAGCAAGGTCAGCTGGACTCAGGTGGAAACCGGCTCTGCCATCACCTGGAAATATCCCAGCTGCGTGCTGAATGGGGAAAACAGCGTCGGCGAATTTTATTCGGTCGCCGTCACCAATAATTTTCAGCAGGCCGACACCGGCACCAAGATGATCCACAACGGCAAGAATAGCCGTTCGACGATCATCTCAAAGGGGATCAGCGCGGGCAAATCCAACGGCACCTATCGCGGCCTCGTGCGCGTCGCGCCGCAGGCGGGAAATGTCCGCAACTTCACTCAGTGCGACAGCCTGCTGCTCGGGTCCGAATGCGGCGCGCATACCGTGCCCTATATCGAGGTCAAAAACCCCAGCGCGCAGATCGAACATGAAGCAACGACCAGCAAGATCAGCGACGATCAGCTGTTCTACGCGATGCAGCGCGGCCTGGACACCGAAAGCGCGGTGGGCCTGATCGTCAACGGCTTCGCGAAGGAAGTGCTGCAACAACTCCCAATGGAATTCGCCGTCGAGGCACAGAAATTGCTTGGAATAAGTCTGGAGGGCTCGGTTGGATAGTCCGTTCTTCTTTCAGGGTACCGAATATTGGGCGGAAGGGGACGAGTGGGCTCACTTCCAGTGGCTTAACCGTATATCTGCTGTTCGCGATATACGAGGAAGTGGGAACCGGCTGTATCTCGATATCGATACGACCAACATTTCCGATGAGGATTTGCGCGAGTTGGAAGCGGTCTATCGCCGCTACAGCGGTGATCTCAAACAACTTCAGAAATTGAAAGAAGCATTGAATGCTCAGAATTGAAAATCTCTCGAACACCGTGGCGGACAAGCCCATTCTCAAGGGCCTGTCGCTCAACATCAATGCGGGGGAGATCCACGCGATCATGGGCCCCAATGGCGCGGGCAAATCGACGCTCGCCTATACGCTGGGCGGGCGACCCGGTTATGAGGTGACGGGCGGCACGGTCACATTTCAACCCAACGCCGTTCGTGTCGAGCGCAGTCGAGACACGGATGCGCAAACGGTTCTCGACGACGCTCGAACCGAACGGGACGAGGGCGCTGTCGATCTTCTGACGCTGGAACCGCATGAGCGCGCTGCCGCTGGCCTGTTCCTCGGCTTCCAATATCCGGTCGAGATCCCCGGCGTGTCCAACCTGCAATTCCTGCGCGAAAGCCTGAACAGTCAGCGCAAGGCGCGCGGCGAAGAGCCGCTGTCGGGCGGCGACTTCATCAAGCTTGCCAAGGAAAAGGCAGGGCTTCTCGGCCTCGACATGGAAATGCTCAAGCGCCCCGTTAATGTCGGGTTTTCGGGCGGCGAGAAAAAGCGCAACGAGATGGTGCAGATGGGCATTCTCGATCCCAAGCTCGCCATCCTCGACGAGACGGACTCGGGTCTCGATATCGACGCGCTCAAGACGGTTGGCGCGGGCATCAATACGATCATGCGCAAGCCCGACAAGGCCGTGCTGCTCATCACCCATTATCAGCGCCTGCTTGATTATGTGGAGCCGGATTTCGTCCATGTGCTGGCGGGCGGACGCATCGTGAAATCGGGTGGCCCCGAACTCGCGCTTGAACTCGAACGCGAAGGCTATGCGGAGGTGATTGCAGCGTGAGCGGATATCTTCAAATCACCCCTCCCCTTCAGGGGAGGGGCCGGGGGTGGGGCAGAGGCTGGACGCTCGCTGTGCTCACGACCCACCCCAACCCCTCCCTTGAAAGGGAGGGGCTATGACCGCGCTGCCCACCCGCAAGCTGGAGCAATGGCGCTATAGCGACATCGACGCGCTGGCGAGCGTGTGGCCGCTGCCCGCGCCGACCGAAGTCACGGTTGCCGCTGGCGAAAATGCTGCGCAGCAATTGTTGCAGCATGAGAGCGACGATGCCGTGGTCGTGCGCGACTATCGTATCATCGTGGAGGCAGGCGCGCGGTTCGATTTTCACCTGCTGAATATCGGCGGACGGCTCGGCCGCGTGACCTTCGACGTTACGCTGCACAAGGGCGCGCATTTCGCGCTCAACGCGGCGATTATCGGCGGGAATGAACAGACGCTCGAAATCGTCACCAAGGTCACTCATGCAGAGCCAGAGGCCACCAGCGAACAGACGGTGCGCTCGATCCTGGGTGGCAAGGCGACCGGCACCTATCTCGGCAAGATCGCCGTGGCAAAGGACGCGCAGCTGACCGACGCCAGCCAGTCGGTAAAGGCGATGCTGCTTGATCGCACCGCGACCGCCAATGCTAAGCCCGAGCTGGAAATTTTCGCCGACGATGTGAAATGCGCGCATGGATGTGCCGTTGGCGAACTGGACAAGGCCGCGCTGTTCTACATGGCGTCGCGCGGCATGGATCCGGCGGTTGCCCGCACATTGTTATTGCGCGCGTTCGTCGCAGGCGTGTTCGACGGCATTGCTGACGAAGCCACGCGGGAACGGTTTGAAGCGGCGGCCCTCGCCAAGCTGGAGGCGCTCGCATGAGCCTGACCGCACAACCTCCGTTCGCTTCGAGCGGCGTCGAGAAGCAGGGCGCGAACCATGTCTCGACTACGCTCGACACGAACGGCATTCGGGCACAATTTCCCGGCGTAAAAGACTGGCATTATCTCGACACCGCCGCGACCGCGCAGAAGCCGCAGGTCGTGCTGGATGCCGTCGAACGCGCGATGGGCGCGGAGTATGCGACCGTGCATCGCGGCGTCTATGCGCGCTCGGCGAACATGACGCTCGCTTATGAGGCCGCGCGGCGCAGAGTCGCGAGCTTCATCGGCGCGCAGAGCGATCAGGAAATCGTATTCGTGCGCGGCGCGACGGAGGGGATTAACCTCGTCGCGGCAAGCTGGGGCGAAACCAACATTGGCGCGGGCGACCGCATCCTGCTCTCCATGCTGGAACATCACAGCAATATTGTGCCGTGGCAGTTGCTGGCCGAGCGCAAGGGCGCGCATATCGATATCGTGCCGCTGACGCAGGATGGCTGCATCGATCTCGATGCGATGGCGGCGATGATCCGGCCGGAGCATAAGCTCGTCGCGCTGGCGCATGTATCCAATGTGCTGGGCAGCGTTCTCGATGTGAAGCGCGCCAGCGATATCGCGCACAGCGTCGGTGCAAAGATCCTGATCGACGGATGTCAGGCCGTTCCGCGCTTGCCGATAAACTTGGTTCATTTTGGATGTGATTTCTACGCTTTCTCTGCGCACAAACTTTATGGCCCTACCGGCATCGGCGTGCTGTGGGGCCGCAAGGAGCTGCTCGATGCCATGCCGCCCTGGCAGGGCGGTGGGTCGATGATCGACCGCGTGACGTTCGAAAAGACGACCTATGCGCCCGCCCCGACACGGTTCGAGGCGGGCACACCTGCCATTGTCGAGGCGGTGGGGCTGACGGCGGCGATCGATTTTGTCGAGGGCATCGGTCTGGACGCCATCCATGCGCATGAGGCTGCGCTGGTGCGCGAGGCGCGCGAGGCGCTGTCCGCGCTCAACAGCGTCCGTCTGTTCGGGCCGGAAGACAGCGCGGGTATTCTCTCGTTCGAGGTCGAGGGGGTTCACCCGCACGATGTCGGCACCATATTGGATGAGGAAGGCGTCGCCATCCGCGCAGGGCATCATTGCGCGCAGCCGCTGATGGAGCATCTGGGCGTCCCGGCGACAGCGCGCGCAAGTTTCGGCATTTACAACGACAGCGGCGACGTCGCGGCGCTGGTCCGGGGAATAGAACGGGTAAGGAAAATTTTCGCCAATGGCTGAAGAGATGAACGAGCAAGGCAAGGTCGAAGCCCAGGAAGTGGACGCCGTCGCGGCTCCGCCCAAGGCGCGCGTGACCGATGCGGTGGACGAAACCGCACCCGAAAAGCTGGAGCGCAAACGCGACTATCTCGAAGGCTTTCTGGCGCAGAAGCCGGAGGAGGATAAAGCCGGCGAACCGGGCGGCAACACCTATGATGCGATCATCGCCACGCTGAAGGAAATCTTTGACCCTGAAATTCCGGTCAATATCTATGACCTTGGCCTGATCTACGGCGTCGATGTTACCGATGACGGCCATGCGGTGGTCACGATGACGCTGACGACGCCGCACTGTCCGGTCGCGGAATCGATGCCTGCCGAGGTGGAGCTGCGCGTCGGCGCGGTGCCGGGCGTGGGTCATTCGGAGGTCAATCTGGTGTGGGATCCGCCCTGGGACCCGCAGAAGATGAGCGACGAAGCGAAGCTCGAATTGGGAATGTTGTAATGAACGCAGAAACCAAAACCGCAAGACCGCGCCCTGCGGCGGTCATTCTGACCCCCTCGGCCGAGCAGCGAATTGCCGACCTGATGGCGAAGGCGCCCGACGGCACCGTTGGCGTCAAGCTCTCCACGCCGCGCCGCGGCTGTTCGGGTCTTGCCTACTCGGTCGATTATGTGAGCGAGGAAGCGGCGCTCGATGAAAAGATCGAGACGCCCGGCGGCACCTTCTACATTGACGGGGCGTCGGTACTCTACCTGATCGGCAGCACCATGGACTGGCGAGAGGATGATTTTACCGCCGGCTTCGTGTTCGAAAATCCCAACGCCACTGGCAGCTGCGGCTGCGGAGAGAGCTTCACCGTTTAGCCTACGCGCAGATGCACAGCCTGCCGCTGGACCGCGACGACAGCGCAACTCCGGGTAACTGCATTGTGGGTGAAGTGTGTATCAGCTTTCATCAGCTATGCGGGGCCCCGATAGCTGATGAAAGCCGATACTGAAGTGGTCCCGGTGGGGTCGGAACCCCTTCGTTGATCCATTATGGACATAAATTGGTTAGTATTTCGTAAACGTTGAATATCATGGTTAACGGCGGAACTCCGGGCTTCGTGGCGATTTCATAGAGATCATCAGGCAGGAGGACCACGTGCCGCTATCGCTAGAGCCGAGTTATATTCGTACCCGCATTGAACGGTGTCGCGCGCTTGCCGACCGGGCGAGAGCGCCGGAGATCAAGAATATCCATCTCGCCCATCTCGAACATTATCAGCGGATGCTGGAGGTATCTCACCGGCATTGCGCGCTCATTTAGGCCGTTTTCAGGCTGGCTCGCGCCGTTAACCGATTGCAAATGCTGACCGCATAGTCTCGCGCGCATGCGTGCGGGACAATCGATCATGAGATATGTAGGCGCGGCGCTGTTGCTGTCGGTCAGCCTGCCTGCCCATGTGCAGGCACAGGCACAGGCACAGGCACAGGCACAGGCACAGGTGCCTGAACTCTATCTCGACGAGCTTAACGAAGTGACGGTGGAGCTGCGGGATGCGATTGCTCTGGTCGCGCCCATGTCATCGGATGAACGCCGCAGCGCCGTCGATATTCAGATGAGCCTCTATCGATCATCCGAATCGCTGCGCCGCGTGGAGCGCTATGCGCGCAGTCAGAACAACGATCTCGTCCGGCTCGGCAACGCTCCAAATCGCGCCTTGCTGCGGTCCGCCGCGATTGCCGTCCAACTGGATGCGGCGCAGCAGATGCTCGCGCTGTATCTCGAACTGGGCGACCGGATCTTCCTCGACAACGCGCGCGCGTCGTTGAAAATGGCGATGGACCTGAAGGCGCTGCGATAGGCCGGCGAATACCGCCTTCAATAACCGACAGAGAAGCGTACCACCCCGCCGAAATCGTCCGACACCCATGCGATATGACCCGGCTGGCGTCGCCAATATCCGTTGAAATGCACCCAGCCGCCCGCCACGGGACGGGCATAGCTCAGCTCCGTATCGATCTCCCGCCCGCTCGGTGACAGGTTCACGCGCGTCATGCGCCATTCGCTGCGCTGCGTGCCATAATCATAGGCCACGGGCAGCAGCGCGTCGACGCCGCCAGCCTCAACGCGCAGGGGTTGCGCAATGCGTATACCGAACCTGTCTTGCCCATGCAGCAGGGCAGCGCGTTCGATCCCGGCGCTCCAGCCCAATGTGCGGATATCCGCGCTGCCGCCCTGCGTCGCGCGGGTCCACCCGCGCCGTGCGGCGAGGTTCAGCGCCCAGCGATGGGGCAGGGCGAATGCCGCGCTTGCGTCTGTTAAAACGGTCTGGCTACCCGTCACGCCGAAAAACGGCGCGAGCCGCGCGCCCAGCATGCTGTCGGGTTCATCAAGAAGTGAGGCTGACAGGGTCAGCGCGACGGGTCGCGCGTGCCAGTCGAGACCGGCGGAGACAGTGCGATAACTGCGGTCGCGTTCCCCTTGCGAGGCGATACGTGTACGGCGGGCTGCCTGAACGCCGCTCTCGCTCGTCAAAGCCAGTCCGAACGCGCCACTCAACCGATAACGCAGCGCCATCGCAAGATTGGGCGAGGTTTCGAACCCCGGACTGTCAACCGGATCCTGTGCCGCCAGAAAGCTGCCGCTTTGCTGGCTCGGCCCCAGCGCTTGCACCAGATCCGTCCCGCGTCCACGGAATGCCATGGCAAGGGAAATGTCGGGCGTCGGCTGAAGCGAGAGATGGCCCGATAGGGTCTGCCTGCCAAGTTCGCCGGAAACTTCCCCGAACCGGTTGGTGCGGACCGGGGAGTCTGCGAAATTCACGGCACCTGAAAATGCGGCGTTCGCGAACGCCGCGCTGCGCCGGGTTCCATCAGCGAGCGGGGAGAGGACTGTTCGCGGTGCGCGGCGCGTCAGGCTGCGCTGCAAGGTGATCGAATAGGCGCGGCCGAGTGCGTCGATGGCGACGGCATTGGTGCCCGTGCTGCCTGCGCCGTCCCCCATGGCGGAGGACAGCTCGCCATTGTCGGTCAGGGAGATCGCCGTCCCGCCGTCACCCAGGCTGGTCGTCCCGACTGGCGCGAAGGCAGCCGCGATGTTCAATATGCCCCGCCCATAGACGGCGTCCGTCCCGGTCGCGCCTGCATCGTCTGCGCTCTGAAGCAGCAGGTCGACGATCTGTGCACCGCTCAGATTGGGGAAGGCCTGCGCCAGCAGCGCTGCGGCTCCCGCAACTTGCGGCGCGGCAAAGCTGGTACCGCTATACAGATAATATGTGCTCGGATCATTTTCGAGATCGAGCGACCGCACTCTTTCGCCCAGCGCTGCCAGAACCACATCCTGCGATGTCCCGGCAAGATCGCTGAAATCCGATATCTGCCCGTTTTGCTGAACAGATGTTGTAATGATGACCAGCCCGTTTCCAGCCGCCGCCATCGACGCGGCAAATGGTGAGGGGTTGTTCGGATCATATTCCGGCGTCGCCTGATCCCGCTCATTCCCCGCCGAAACGACGATGACCACGCCTTCGCGTGTCGCACGGTCCACGGCCTGCTGCAGGGTCGATGTCAGCGCTCCCGCGCCGCCGAGCGAGATGTTAACGACCCGCGCGCCGCTGGTTCTCGCGCGGTCCAGCGCCTGGGCAATAGCGGAGTCGTTGAAGCTGCATCCGTCCGTATCGCCACACGTGCCCGCTGTATCCGCTCTCAGCGCAATGATGGAGGCATCGAACGCGACGCCCATGATCTCGCTGCCATTGCGCCCGGCGGCCAAGATTCCGGCGACTGCCGTGCCATGACCATCTTCGTCCTGATAGCTCGCATTGCCGCCAAAGGCCGCCGACGCGCTGCTGATTCTACCGGTGAATTCCGGGCTGGAGCGGTCAATCCCGCTGTCGATGATGCCGACCGAAATGCCTTGGCCGGTCGCGCCATCCTGCCATGCGGTGATCGCGCCGCTAAAATTGGCGCTGTCCGACCGCCGATATTCGGCGGTATCGAAATTCACTGCCGTGGGAGTGGGCGTCGGCGTGGGGGCTGGTGCCGGTGCCGGCGCGGGTGTTGGAGTGGGGGAGGGACTGGGCGTCGGGGTTGAGTTGACGCCGCCACCTCCGCCGCCGCACGCCGACAGCAGCACGAGTGTCGTACATAGGGCAGATATTGCTCGCAATTTTTTATGTTTCGCCATGTCCATCGGGTCCACATGAGGGGGCATCGCTGGCGCTGTGCCGCGTTCGCCCCTTCCACACTCATTGATCAGCCGCCTTCATAGGCCGCCAAAATGAATTTTTGCTTTAACCGCGCTGGCATCGCTCCGGTCAGACCCGGCGCCGCCACAGGGTGGGTAGACTTACAGCATGCGCCGGAGCACATCGTCCTTCAGCGCGAAATGATGGTACAGCGCTGCGCCGATATGCAAGGCGATCAGCGGAATGAACAGCAGCCCCATAATTTCATGGCCTTCATGCGTGGCCTCGGCAAGCAGGCTGCCCTTCATCACCGGCAGTTTGGGAATATCGAACAGACCGAACCAGCTGAGCGGATAGGTGCCCGCCGATGAGAAGATCCAGCCGGTCAGCGGCACGGCAATAATCAGAAAATAGAATATCCAGTGCGTCGCACGGGCGGAGACCGCCTGCCACCCCGGCAGGCTAGACGGCAGTGCCGGGGCAGGGTGAGAGAACCGCCAGAACAGCCGCAACAGGCTCAGAACCAGCACTGTCATGCCCAGCGCCTTGTGGATCGGCATGGCCGGGAACACGTCCCGCCATGCTTCATGCCCCAAGCCCAGAACCAGCTGGGCGATGATGGACAAGGCGATAAGCCAGTGAAGCAGGCGCGCCACGGCGCTGTATTTTGCTACCGATATTGCGGACATCCTCGCCTGCTCCTTTACTGTTGCGCCGGGTTGTCCGACGCTCTTTGTCGCTGCTTATTTACGCCGTTTTCCCGTCATTGCCATAGCGCCGAATGCCCCGGCCTGAATGGTACCGGTCAGCGTATCCCCCTCAACGACCGCTTCGCAGTCGAGTGTCATCGGCATCGGCACGACCATTTCCATTTTCCAGGTCAGGCTGTTGCCGTCGACCTTGCCGTCCTTGACGTCGAGCGATCCCAGCGGACCGGCATTGGTGCCGTGAAAGGTTCCGCCCTTGCTGACAATGGTGAACACGCTCGACTGATCGCCCATCGGCGTTTTCGTCGTGCAGTCATATGCTCCGTCAACACTTGCCATGAATTCAGACTCCTTGCTCTATTGTGCAGCGTTATTCCGCATCGCGCCCGCAGTTTCAACGACCTCGATCGGCAGGCCCAGTTTTTCGAGCTGGGGCAGGACGACATTCTTGTCGCCCACCACAACCCAGCCGATGGCATCAGGATCGATGGCGTCGCGCGCGGCAGTGTCGAGCGCTGTGATCGTTTGGGCGCGATATTTGTCGCCAAGGCTTTCGACATAATCAAATGGCCGGTCGAACAGGGCGTCGCGCTGCATCTCGGAAAGAACCGCCGCCGATGTTTCGAAACCGCCCGGCAACTCGCGGATGCTGCCGTTGACCGTGCGCTCAAGCTCGGCTTCGGTTACGCCCTTGTCGCCCAGAAACGCCTTTATGTCGCTCTGGATGGCGGCGATGCTGTCCCCGGTTCTGTCTGCCTGAACCGGCGCGACGATTATATAGGCGACATTTTTCTCATTGCGATCGACCAGCGAGAACGCTCCGTAGGACCAGTTCTTCGTTTCGCGCAAATCCACGTTGATGCGGGAGAGAATGTTACCGCCCAATATGTCATTGGCTGCCAGCAGATCGACGAGGTCATCGCCGCCTGTGCCGCGCAGTACCTGTCCGGCATAGATCATCGACTGGGGCGATTGGGGCCTGTCGACGACGATGATCCGTGCTTTGGCCGCTGGCACCGCCGCATCGAAGCGTTTCTCGCCCGGCATATCCCGCGTCATCGGCCATGCGCCAAAGCGCGCCTCCAGCGCCGCCTTCAGTTCCTCGATCGTCGTGTCGCCGACCGCGAATATCTCGGCCGTGTCGGAGCGGATCCATTTGCGGTGGAACCGGGCGAGGTCCTCGCGGGACAGCGCCTGGACGACATCCGGGTCGCCAAATCCGCTCCCGGCCGACGCATAGGGATGGTCGGGTCCGTACAGCATCGGGTAAAACGCCTGCCGCGCTAGGCCGCGCGGGTCGGTCCGTTCCTGCGCGATCCGTGCAAGCTGCCCGTTACGCACCCGCTCCAGCTCCTTGGCGTCGAAGGAGGGGTGCAGCACGATATCGGCCAGCAGATCGAGCGAGGGTCCGAGATTGGGCGTCAGCGCATAAAGCGAGATGGTCGTGCGATCGAGCGACGCCGCGCTGCTGATCGACGCGCCTAGCCGTTCCTGCTCCTCGGCAATTTCAATGCTGTTGCGCGATTTTGTGCCTTCTTCCAGCATCGCCAGCATCATCGCCTGCGTACCCTGCGCGTCCTTGGGATCGGCGGCTTTCCCGGCATCGAAGGACATGGTCAGCCGGACGGTAGGCACTGTGTCCCGCCGCGCAAAGTGCAGTTTGATGCCGTTCGACAGGGTGGCGGTTTCCACTTCCGGGAAATCGACATCGGGAAACGCCCCGACATCCGGCAGCTTGCTGCGATCCACCGCCGCGCTCATGGCTTGGGTTGGAACCCCGCCTTCGCCAACGAAATGCGCGGGTGCGCTGACGATGCCGCCGCGCACTTCCGCCGCGCCACCGGCCTCCTGATAGGCATCGCGTTTGCCCGGAACGACGGACAGCGCCGCGACGGGGCGGGACAGCCATTTCTTCATTGCCGCGCGCACCGTTTCCGGTGTGGCGTTGGCAACGGCGGCCATCTGCTTTTTATAGGCGTCGGGGCTGCCGGAATAGAGTTCGCTCTCGGCAAGGATTTTCGCCTTGCCGGAAAAACCGCCGACCTGTTCCATGCCCGCTATGCGGCCCGATACATCGACCATGGCCACGCGCTTCACTTCGTCCGCGGTCGGGCCCTTGGCGATATAGTCGCTCAGGATTTCGTCGAGCCGCCGGGAAAGGACCGCCGGGTCGACGCCTGGTTTCACATCTGCCGTTACCTCGAAAAAGCTGATCTGGGCAAAATCGTCTAGGCTGGCCGTCACCCTGACAGCGAGCTGCTCATCCTTGACGAGGATATTGTCGAGCCGCGAGGAGGCAAGACCGCCCAATACGCTGGCCCCCACGGCCAGCGGCGCGGCATCGGGATCGTTCAGGCCCGGCGCGGTCCACCAGCGATAAAGCCGTGTCGTGGCGACCTGATCGTGCAGTTCGATATCCTTGCGCGCGGGCAAGGTCGGGATCGGGACGGAGACCGGCTCAACTTTCGGCCCGGCGGGAATATCGCCGAAATATTTCGTCACCAGCTTTCTGGCGGTCTTCGCATCGATATCGCCGGCCAGAACGAGAACCGCATTATTCGGGCCATAGTGCCCTCTGAACCAGTTCTTCACATCCTCCAGCGTCGCGCCGTCCAGATCGGCCATCGATCCTATGGTCGAATGGCCATAGGGATGGTCGGCGGGCAACAACGCCTGAAGCTGCGCATATTCGACCATGCCATAGGGCTGGTTGTCGCCCTGTCGCTTTTCGTTTTGCACCACGCCGCGCTGCGCATCGAGCGTTTCCTGCGTCACCGCACCAAGCAGGTGGCCCATCCGGTCGCTTTCCAGAAACAGCGCGACTTCCAGTGCGCTGGTCGGCACCGTCTGGAAATAATTGGTCCGGTCGAACCATGTCGTGCCGTTCATGTCCGTCGCGCCGACCTGCTGAAGCGGAGCAAACACGCCGCCCTTCACATTTTCGGAGCCATAGAACATCAGATGCTCGAACAGATGCGCAAAGCCTGTCTTGCCCTCCGGCTCATTTTTGGATCCGACATTATACCAGATCGAAACCGCCACGACCGGCGCCTTGCGGTCGGTATGCACGATAACGCGCAACCCGTTCTTCAGCGTGAATTCGGAATAAGGGATATCGACCTTGTCCACGAGTTGCGAAGCGGCGACTTGCGCCGAAGCGGAAGAGGCAAGGAGAGGAACGGAGAGCGGCGCGGCAATGAAGGCCAGCGCAGCGAAAGCAGACGAAAAAAGGCGTGCAGATGTGCCCGACATGGAAAATTTCTCCAGGGACTGAACCGGTTTGGTCGCGAACATAACAATGCCCGGACATGCTGCAACCGCAATCAAGTCCGTAAGCTGAAGCTGCGATGAACGGGGATGTCGCGCCTCAGCGCATCTGGCTTTCGGCCGCCGCGCACGCCAGCGCATCGGCGCGCTCATTTTCCGGGTGGCCCGCATGGCCCTTCACCCAGTGCCATTCGACTCTGTGGCGCTTCACGGCTTCCAGCAGAGCCTGCCACAGCTCGACATTCTTCACCGGCTTCTTGTTGGCCGTGCGCCAGCCGTTTCTCTGCCAGCCATGGATCCATTTGGTGATGCCGTCGCGCACATAGACGCTGTCTGTTGTCAAGATCACATGGCACGGGCGTTTGAGCGCATTGAGCGCCTCGATCGCGGCCATCATCTCCATGCGGTTGTTGGTAGTGTCGCGTTCGCCGCCCGACAGCTCCTTCTCATGCGCGCCCGAACGCACGATCGCGCCCCAACCGCCAGGGCCGGGGTTGCCCTTGCAGGCGCCATCGGTGAAAACCTCAACGCGTGTCAGATCGTTCATAGACCGAGCAGCGTCGCCGCATTGGCATTCTTGTAGAAATCCAGCCGCCGCAGATAGGCGAGCGGGTCCTTGCGCGTCACCATCGCATCGGCGGGCGTATTGATCCAGTCATAGGCGCGGGTCAGCAGGAAGCGCAGCGCCGCCCCGCGACACAATATCGGGAAAGCGGCCCGCTCTTCGTCGGTGAGGCCGTGCGCGGCATCATAGCCTTGGGCCATCTTGTGCGCGCGCTCTTCATGGAAGGTCGCGCCATCGACCGAAAAGCACCAGGCCGTGTGCGTGATGGCCAGATCATAGGCGCGAATATCGGTGCAGCTGAAATAAAAGTCGATCAGCCCCGTCACACGGTCGCCGTCCATCAGGACATTATCGGGGAACAGATCGGCATGGATCGTCGACAGCTCCAGCCCTGTCGGCCAGTTCGCTTCGAGAAAATGCAATTCCTCTGCGACGCGGTCCGCAAGGCCGGGCAGGATATCGTCGAGATCGGTGCCGCATTTGTCCGCAAGGTCATGCCATCCGGGCAGGTCAAGCGCATTGCGGCGCTGTTGCCCGAACCCTCTTGCCGCGACATGCAGGTCGCCCAGGGCGCGACCGGCGGCTTCGGCCTGCGCCGGTGTCGGCTCGGTCACCGATATGCCGGACAAAAACTCGATCAGGCAGGCGGGGCGTCCCGCCAACTGCTGCAACTTCTGCCCGTTCTTGTCGGAAATGAAGCGCGGCACCCGGCATCCGCCTTTCGCCAGATGGTCGAGCAAGTCCATGAAGAAGGGCAGGTCGGCCTCATCCACGCGCTTTTCATACAGCGTCAGGATGAACCGCTCACTGGCTCCAGTATTCGCGCCGTCGTCGCGTTGGGTTTCGACCAGATAATTGCTGTTCTCTACACCCTCGGCAATGCCTTTGGCCGACACCAGATGCCCGGTGTCATATCGCGTCAGAAACGCCACCATCTGTTCGGCGGGCACATGGGTATAGACTGCCATCGGTCAGGCCGCCTCCAGTCCACGGGGAAGCTTGAAGGAGATATTCTCCTCGGCGGTCTCAACCTCGCTTTCGGTCAGCGTGAAATGCCTGGCAAGCGCATCGACGACTTCGCGAACCAGAACCTCCGGCGCGGACGCGCCCGCCGTGACCCCCAACGCGTGAACACCCTCCAGCCATGCGAGATCGAGTTCCGACCCTCGCTGAATAAGCATGGCCTTGGCACCCTCACGTTCCGCGCACTCGACGAGGCGCAGCGAGTTGGAGCTGTTGGGCGCACCGATGACGAGCACCGCATCGGCCTTGCGGGCTATCGCTTTCACCGCCGCCTGCCGGTTGGACGTTGCGTAGCAGATATCCTCGCCCTTGGGCGCGACAATCGCCGGGAAGCGTTCGTTCAAGATCGCGATGATCGCCGCCGTATCGTCGACCGACAGCGTGGTCTGCGTCAGATAGGACAGCTCGCCGGTGCCCTCTGGTTCAAACTTGCGCGCATCCGCTTCCGTCTCGATCAGCGTCATCGAACCGTCCGGCACCTGGCCGAAGGTGCCGATGACCTCGGGATGCCCCTTGTGTCCGATGAACAGGATATGGCGCCCTGCCTCTACCTGACGTTCGGCCTGCCGATGCACCTTCGATACCAGCGGGCAGGTCGCGTCGAGATAATCCAGGCCGCGCTCTTCTGCGCGGGCGGGTACGGACTTGGGTACGCCATGCGCCGAAAAGACGACGGGCACGCCGTCGGGGACCTCGGTCAGCTCTTCGACAAAGATCGCGCCCTTCGCGCGCAGGCTGTCGACGACGAATTTATTGTGGACAATCTCGTGCCGAACATAGACCGGCGCGCCATATTTCTCCAAGGCGCGTTCGACGATGATGATGGCGCGGTCGACTCCTGCGCAAAAACCGCGCGGCGCGGCGATTAGGAGGTCCAGCGGCGGCAGGATGGGGTCGGCTGCGGTCATGGTCGAGCCTTTAAGCGGGTTTGCATGCTCTGGCTAGGGGTGTTGGCGGTTGGTGGACTTTGTGTTGCGCCTGTGCCTGCGGCTCGATAAGAAGCCCGTTCATCAGGGTGTCAGGCCGGAATGCATATTTCCGTTTCCCGCCGAAGCGCCAACGACAAGCCCAAGGGATTGCATGTGACGAATTTTCGCTCCCCGACCATGAAATTGACCGTTGCCGCCGTCGCCATGCTGGCTTTGGCAGGCTGTTCGCGCAAGGGAGAGATCGATGCGACCGGCGGTATCGTCGCTGTGCGCAACTCCTGCCCGGTGGCGGCAATCCCCGCGCAGGTGGGCGATATCACCCTGTTCAACCCGGCGGGAAGCACCGATGCATCGGCCATCGATGTCGTCGCCCAAATGACGCATCTGCGCTCCACCTGTTCGGAATCGGGCGATCAGTTCTACACCGATGCGACTTTCGATGTGCTGGCGACGCGCACGGACGCGAGTCAGGCGCGCGACGTCATGTTGCCCTATTTCTCGGTCGTCGTACGCGGCGGAGATGCTGTTGTCGCAAAGCGCGTCGGCCAAGTTCGCGTGTCCTTCGCTCCGGGCGAGTATCGCGCCAGCGCGTCTGCCCATGCGGCATCCTATGTCGACCGTTCGGTCGCGACCCTTCCGGCTGATGTTCAGGACAAGATCACGCGCAAGCGCAAGACCGGCGATTCCGATGCGGCGCTCGACCCGTTCGCGCAGCCGGAGGTAAAGGAAGCGCTCAAGCGAACCAGCTTTGAGCTGCTCGTCGGGTTCAACCTGACGCAGGACCAGTTCAAATATAACGCAACCAGATAACGGGATCATTCTCGGCGATTTGCCCGACGGCGCGCCGAGGGCAGACGACAGGATGAACAAGTGACACTTTATGTTCGGTTCGCAGAGCACATGGACGCTCTGCTGGATGGCATGGAACAGGCGGGGGATCTTCCCGCAGGCCTCAATCGCAAGGCGGTGACGGTAGAGCCGCCGCGTGACCCGTCGCACGGCGACCTCGCAACCAATGCGGCAATGGTGCTGGCCAAACCGGCGGGAACCAATCCGCGCGCGCTGGCGGAAAAGATCGTGGCGCGGCTTGAGGCGCTGGACGAAGTCGCGTCCGTGTCCATCGCCGGACCGGGCTTTATCAACATGACGCTGACGCCTGCCACATGGGTTACGGAGCTGGAACAGATCGATGCGCTTGGCGGCGACTATGGCCGTTCGACCACTGGCGCGGGCACGAGCGTCAATGTCGAATATGTGTCGGCCAACCCTACTGGACCTATGCATATGGGCCATTGCCGCGGCGCTGTGGTTGGCGATGCGCTCGCGACGTTGCTCGAATATGCCGGGCATAAGGTGATCCGCGAATATTATATCAACGACGCGGGCGGGCAGGTCGATGTTCTCGCGCGCTCGGCGCACCTGCGCTATCGCGAGGCGCTGGGCGAGGATGTCGGCGCGATACCCGAGGGGCTGTATCCCGGCGACTATCTGGTGCCTGTCGGTGCGGCGCTGGCCAAGGAATTTGGTGAGGCATATGTGGCTGCGCCGGAAGGCGACTGGCTGGTCCTGTTCCGGACGCGCGCGGTGGCGGCGATGATGGACATGATCCGGTCAGACCTCGCCTTGCTCGGCATCCATCATGATGTGTTCGCGTCAGAGGCGGAATTGCAGGCGGCGGGAAAGCCGGAGGCCGCGGAGAAATGGCTGCGCGCGCATGACCTCGTCTATGATGGCGTGCTGGATCCGCCTAAGGGCGAGGTGCCCGACGATTGGGAGCCAGTGGAGCTGCCGCTGTTTCGCTCGACCCAATTCGGCGACGATCAGGACCGCCCGATCAAAAAATCCAACGGCAGCTGGACCTATTTCGGTGCCGACATGGCCTATCATTTCCAGAAGGCGCAGTCCGCCGACCAGCTTATCGATATCTGGGGAGCCGATCATGCCGGTACGGTCAAGCGCATTCAGGCCGCGGTCGCCGCGCTGACCGAAGGCAAGGCGCGCTTCGACGTGAAGCTCGTGCAGATGGTGCATCTGTTGCGCGACGGAGAGCCGGTGAAGATGTCCAAGCGGGCGGGCACCTTCGTCACGCTGGCCGATGTGGTGCAGGAGGTCGGCAAGGATGTGGTGCGCTTCACTATGCTGACGCGCAAGGCGGACGCGCAGATGGACTTTGATTTTGCCAAGGTTGTCGAGGCGTCGAAGGACAATCCGGTATTCTATGTTCAGTATGCGCATGCCCGGATCGCGTCGCTCGGACGGCGGGTGGAGGAACAGGGAATGGAACTATCTGCGCCAAACCTGTCCCGCCTTGATACATCCGAGCTCGCTCTGGTGAAGCTTGCGGCCCAGTTCCCCCGTGTGGTTGAGGGTGCAGCGCACAATCGCGAACCGCATAGAATTGCGTTTTATTTGAATGACTTGGCATCTGCATTCCACAGCTGGTGGAACATGGGGAACGATGATGCAGCGCGAAGGGTAATCGTGGTTAACGACCCGGATATGACATCCGTGAGGCTTTTCTTGGCGCGTCAAATAGGGCAGATAATCCGGAATGGACTGGCGTTGATGGGTGTCGATGCCCTTTCGGAGATGCAGTGAGCGATGATGAACGGGACCAACGACAGTCTCGCCTTTGAGGACGAGGATCGTCTGCCTTGGCTGGAACCGGCCTATGACGACGATCAGGAAGAGGAAGTGTCGCTGGTCCGTCTGGGCGCGTTCATTCTGGCCGGGCTTGCCTTGCTGGGCCTGATTGTCGGCGGCGTCTATCTGCTTCGCAATTACCTGGCATCCAATGACGACCCCCAGGTGATCGCGGCTCCCGACGAAAGCTTCAAGGTTCCCGCTGAGGATGCCGACGACAAGACCTTCGAAGGGGAGGGCGATTCCAGCTTCGCGACGAGCGAAGGGCTGGACCGTGATGGCAAGATCGATGCGTCGCGTTTGCCCGAAGCGCCCGTGACGGCTGCCAAGGGGCTGGGTGAGGATGACAAGGCGCAGGCTTCGGTCGCATCCGCGCAGGTCAAGGCCCCCGTTCAGGACAAGACGGGAGAGGCTGACAAGCCCGCGCCTGTCGCGCCCAAATCCACCCTGTCCGGCCCTGTGGTCCAGCTCGGCGCTTACCCCAGCGATGCAGTCGCGCGAGAGGCGTGGACGCGCCTGTCCAAACGGTTCGATTATCTCGCCGACCTGTCGCACAGCATTGAGCCTGCCGTCGTCGGAGGGGTCAAATATTATCGCCTTCGCGTCGCCGCGCAAAAGGATGCGAGCACCTTGTGCGGCAAGCTGAAGGTCGCTGGCGAGAAATGTAACGTGGTGAACTGAACGGGGCAGGCCGGGCGGAATGCCTGGTTTGGTCGCCGCCGGTGTCGCATCGTTTATGGCCGCTGATTTGCGATGAGACGAACGTCGCCGCCTGTGCTGCATTTCTCCTTTGCGCATTGAGGCGAAGCCGCTAGGATTCCGCCATGAAACCCGTGATTTTCGGCATGGCCGGGGAAAGCCTGAGCGCGGATGAGCGCGCCTTTTTTAGGGATAGCGACCCGGCTGGCTATATCTTGTTTCAGCGCAACTGTGTGGGTAGGGATCAGCTTCGTGCGCTGACCGATGATCTTCGCGCGCTCCACGGTCGCGACGATCTGCTGATCATGATCGATCAGGAGGGCGGCCGCGTGGCGCGCATGAAACCGCCGGTCTGGCCGGAATTCCCGCCCGGCGCTATATTTGACGCGATCTATGATGTCGCTCCATCCAGCGCGATCGAGGCTTGCCGTCTGAACGCGCTCGCGATTGCCAACATCCTGCACGAATGCGGCATCACCGTCGATGCGTTGCCGTTGCTCGATGTGCGGCAGGAAGGGGCAAGCGCGGTAATGGGAGACCGCACATTCGGGAAAGAGCCGATGCGGGTAGCTGCGCTGGGCCGCGCCGTGGTCGATGGGCTACGCGCCGGCGGCGTTGTCGGGATCGTCAAGCATATACCGGGCCACGGTCGTGCATTGGTGGACAGCCATCATGAATTGCCGACCGTCACCGCAGACGAAGCGACCTTGGCCACCGATCTGGAGCCGTTCAGGGCGCTCAACTGGGCGCCGATGGCGATGACCGCGCATATCGTCTACACCATTTGGGATGCGGAGCGCCCTGCCAGTCTCTCTGCGGAGGTTATCCACAGGATAATTCGTGACAAGCTCGGTTTTGACGGTCTTTTGATGTCCGACGATCTCGACATGAAGGCATTGAAGGGCGATATTCCCACATTGGCCGCGGGGGTGGTCGCGGCGGGGTGCGACCTGGCGCTCAATTGCTGGGCGAAGATGGATGACATGATGGGGATAGCGGAACGCCTGCCCGATATCAGCGACATTTCCCGCGCACGCCTCGGCCGCGCGATGGCGACGATCACCGGTAAGGTAGACGTCGAGCCGCTGGAAGAGTTGCTGGCGCAGCGCGATGCGCTGTTGCGGGTAGTGGCCTGATGGCCGGGGCGGACGACGCCGTCGACCTCTTTTCTCCGCCCCGCGCGGAGGGCGAAATCCTGACCGTGACGTTCGACAGCTGGGAAGGGCCGCTCGACCTGCTGCTCACCCTTGCGCGTTCGCAAAAGGTCGACCTGAAGCAGATTTCCATTCTTGCGCTGGTCGAGCAATATCTTGAATTCATCAACAGCGCGCGGGCCATGAAGCTGGAGCTTGCCGCCGACTATCTGGTGATGGCCGCTTGGCTCGCCTATCTCAAATCCGCACTCTTGCTGCCCAAATCGCAGCAGGAGGATCCGTCGCCCGAGGAGCTGGCGCTGCGTCTGCAATTGCGGTTGCAGCGGCTGGCGGCCATGCGCGATGCCGGTGCGCGGCTGATGGCGCGGGACAGGCTGGGTCGCGACGTGTTTGAGCGCGGCGCGCCCGAGGGGTTGCGGGTGGACAAGGTCGCGCTGTGGCACGCAAGCCTGTACGATCTGGTGGCGGCCTATGGGCAGGTGAAGGCGCGCACGGCACCCGCGACCCATGTGATTGCGCGCCGACCGGTGATGACGCTGGAGGACGCGATAGAGCGGGTCGGCAAGTTGGTCGGGGCGCGTCTTGACTGGACTCGGCTCGAATCCTTTCTGCCGGAGGGGCTGTCGGGCGCGCTGGGGCGCTCGGCGCTGGCGTCGAGCTTTGTAGCGATGCTCGAACTGGCGCGGCAGGGGCGTGTCGATATCCGGCAGGAAGGGGTGTTCGCGCCGATTTTTCTGCGTGGGGCGAGCGCGGCTGGTTCTGCGCCCGCTGAGCGGGAAGGGGCGCAAGCCTGATGGAAAACGGACCGGACGATCTGCAACGCGCGCTGGAGGCGGCGCTTTTTGCAAGCACTGAGCCGCTGACGATCGTGCAGCTCAAGCAGTTCGTTGGTGACCAGGAAGGGATCGCTGCCGCGCTCAATGCACTGTCGGACGATTACGCCGGTCGCGGCATCAATCTGGTCGAGCGGGGCGGGCGCTGGCATTTCCAGACCGCGTCCGACATGGCGCATCTGCTCCGCCGCGACAAGGAGGAGCCGCGCAAGCTGTCCCGCGCGGGCATGGAGACGCTGGCGATCATTGCCTATCACGAGCCGGTCAGCAGGGCCGAGATAGAGGCGATTCGCGGTGTGCAGGTGGCGAAGGGGACGCTGGACGTGCTGATGGAGGCAGGGTGGATTCGCCCCGCTGGACGGCGGGAGGTGCCTGGGCGACCGCTTATTTACGCGACAACGCCTGATTTTCTCACGCATTTCGGATTGGCGAATCGTCGGGATCTGCCAGGGCTGGAGGATCTGCGCGCCGCCGGATTGCTCGATCCTGTCGACCTCGCGATGGAGGGGCTGACCGAGCGTGAAGATGAGGATTCATCGCTGGCAAACGAGGAAGAGAACGCCTAGATAGGGGCTCCGTTTCAAGGAGACTTTACATGGGTTCGTTCTCGCTGATGCACTGGGTGCTGGTGGTGCTCGTCATCGTCCTGCTCTTTGGTGGCGGCAGGATTTCCTCGCTAATGGGTGACGTAGCCAAGGGCATTAAGGCCTTCAAGAAAGGCATGTCTGACGATGACGATCAGCCTGCGCCCCGACCGGCGACCCGAATCGAGGGTCAAACGGCCGCAGATCCCTCTGTTTCGACCAGCAAGGACGAACAGAAGCAGAGCTAAGGACCGGCTGCTGGCCAAACCGGACTGATCGATGCTGGATATCGGTTCCACCGAGCTGTTGATGATTGTGATCGTGGCGGTCGTGGTGATCGGCCCGAAGGATCTGCCACGCGCGCTGCATAAGGTCGGCAAGCTAGTCGGCAAGGCGCGCGCCATGTCGCGCCATTTTCGATCCGGCATCGATGCGATGATTCATGAAGTGGAAATGGAGGAGCTGGAGAAAAAATGGGCGGCGGAAAACCGGCGCATCATGGAACAGCATCCTTCGCCCGAAGCCTTACCTGCGCCGGAAATGGAGCCGCAGGCCGCGATTGCGGACGTTGCCCCCGCGCAGGCCAGCAATGCGCAGGCCGATAGCAATGCCCAGGCCAACACCGATGCGAATGCAGGTGAAGACTCAGCCAGCAAAGATGAGGCGGGCAAAGACGAGGTCGAAAAACGCCCCGCTGCCCCGGGTGATCAGCTCTCCTTCGACGTGCTGGATACGCCTTCCGATCCCGCCGACGCGGCATCGCCGGCTGGAAAGCGCGCATGAAGGATATCGACGACAGCACAGCGCCGCTGCTTGATCATCTGATCGAGCTGAGGTCACGCCTTCTGAAATGCGTGATCGCGTTGTTTCTTGGGTTTGTGTTGTGTTTTTCCTTCTCGGAACAGCTTTTCGCGGTGCTGGTTCATCCGCTGAAGGAGGCGTTCGGAACCTCCGGCGGCAAGCTGGTCTACACCAAGCTGTATGAGGCGTTTTTCGTTCAGGTGAAGGTCGGCTTCTTCGGCGCCTTCTTCCTGTCTTTCCCGATCATCGCCAACCAGCTCTGGGCCTTTGTCGCGCCGGGTCTTTATGCCAAGGAAAAGAAGGCGTTGCTGCCCTTTCTTCTGGCCACGCCTTTGCTCTTTGTGGCTGGGGCGTCTCTTGCCTATTTCGTGGTCATGCCCACCGCGTTTCATTTCTTCCTGACGTTTCAGGGGGAAAGCAGCGGCTTGCAGATAGAGGCGCTGCCCAGCACCGACGCCTATCTCGGCCTTGTCATGCAGTTCATTCTTGCATTCGGGATCAGCTTTTTGCTGCCGGTGTTATTGATGCTGCTCAACCGTGCGGGAATTGTCAGCCGGGATCAGCTCAAGGGCATGCGCCGGTACATGATCGTTGGTTCGTTCATCGTGGCGGCGATCTTCACACCGCCGGATGTCGTCTCGCAGCTGATGTTGGCCCTGCCGTTGTGGGTGCTCTACGAAGTGACGCTCATCGCCATCTGGTTTACCGACAGAAAGCGGCGGGACGAGGACAAAAAGAGCCTCGCCCCGCAGGATTAATCAATTAATCGGCGGCGTCCTGCACCGCTTCACCGGCGCTTTCGACATCCTTGCCGGCGCCTTCGACCGTGTTGCACGCGGCGAGCGCGAAGGACGAACCGATCAAAAACAGGCCAATTATCTTCTTAAGCATGACGCACCTCCTCTTCTCGTGGATATCGACGGGAAAACGCGGACGTCGATTTTTCGTTCCGTCATATCAGCGATAGAGTGCGTGGAGCTGCCCGGAAATTGTTGAGCCCGGAACGCGGGTGGGGGGAAGCGTTCCGGGCTCTTGTTTTCGGACAGCGTAGCGGGGGGCAAAGGGTCGCCATCCGCAATAGAGAACGAGGGGTGAGCCCGTTGGTTCCCTCGAAACGAAGAAAAATACGAAAAAATATCAATAAAAATTATTACATCTATTCAATGGCTTACATCGGAAATTTTGCGTGAACGCCTGAGGCGTAGCCGAATTTCGCGACGAACGGAGTTTTCTGGCCGAAATCACTACAGGCCCCCGCGCCGACGACCTGCCTCGTTCCAGCGGTGAAGTGTTTCGGATACTAAAGATTTGTCTATAGCCAGGCCAACATTCCCTCGCTTGGCAGCTTCCGGGGGGTGCGCTATGGGACTGGCATGATTATCGCCCAAAACAGCATCGCGCTTATCGGCAACACGCCGCTCGTTCGCCTTGAGGGCGCCTCGCAAGAGGCCGGCTGCGAGATCTTCGGCAAGTGCGAGTTCGCGAACCCCGGCGCATCCGTCAAGGATCGCGCTGCGCTATTCATCGTTCGCGACGCGGAAGAGAAGGGGCTTCTCAAACCGGGCGGAACCATTGTCGAAGGAACGGCGGGCAACACCGGAATAGGGCTCGCGCTGGTCGCGAATGCCTTGGGCTATCGCACGATCATCGTGATGCCCGAAACGCAGAGCCGTGAGAAAATGGATACGCTGCGCGCGTTGGGGGCGGAGCTTGTGCTGGTTCCCGCCGCGCCCTACGCCAACCCCGGCCATTTCGTGCATACCTCGCGCCGCATTGCCGATGAAACCTCCGGTGCGGTTTGGGCCAACCAGTTCGACAATATCGCCAATCGCAAGGCGCATATTGCGGGCACTGCCGAAGAAATCTGGGAGCAGATGGATGGGCGCATCGACGGGTTCACCTGCGCCGCGGGAACGGGTGGCACCATCGCCGGTGTCGGCATGGGGCTGAAGGCCAAGGACGACAGCATCACGATCGCGCTGAGCGATCCGCACGGTGCGGCGCTCTATAATTATTACGCGCATGGCGAGCTGAAAGGCGAGGGCAGCTCGGTCGCAGAAGGCATCGGGCAGGGGCGCATCACCGGAAATCTTGAGGGCGCGCCGATCGATACGCAATTCCGCATATCCGACGAGGAAGGTCTGTACTGGGTGCGGCGGCTCTTGTCGGAAGAAGGCCTGTGTCTTGGTCTGTCGAGTGGGATCAACGTTGCGGGCGCGGTCGCGCTGGGCAAGCAGCTTGGCCCGGGCAGCCGGATTGCCACGATATTGTGCGACACCGGTTTCCGTTACCTGTCTTCGCTGTATAACCGGGAGTGGCTGGAAGCGAAGGGCTTGACCGTGTTCCCGTGGCTCATGCAGAAAGAAGACGCCAAATAGCATCCCACGATGCCGCTGGCGAAAGGTCCGCAGATGCTGAATTTGTCCAATCGCAAGGAATCGATGCAACGTATTCAGGTCGGTCTGGCCGGCCTGACGGGCGTGGTGCTGTTAATCGGCCTGGCCAATGTCGTTGTGGACAATGTGCGCAAGGATGAAGCGGCCATGGATCCGAATGGCGACTTGATGACCAATATGGCTGTCGCCGCTCCGGTCGAGGAAAAGCCCACTGAGCCATTGGCTGAGCTGGGTGTGGCCCCGGCGCCGGAGAAACCGGCCGCGCAGCCGCCGGTTGTCGCGGATTTGCAGCCTGACCCCAATTTGCGCGAACCGATGGACCGGGCGCCGCCGGTAACGCCCACTCTGCCACAGGACAAACAGCCTGCGGACAAGCCCGCGCAATAGGCGCGACCAACGCTTATGTCTGGACGGTTCCGGTCCGCAACTCTGGCCATCCTTCCCGCGCTTGGTTTTGTCCTGATATTCGCTGCTCTGTTCGGTGGTTTTTTACCGCTTTCCATGCCCTTGGGTGTGGCGGCGGGCGGTGTGCTCGAAACGGGGCTGCTGGACCTTTCGCGCTGGTGGCTCGTCGCCGCAGTGGCCATTGTTATTCAGGGCGCGATCACCTGGCGTTTGCCGGCGCGAGCGCGGGGCTGGTGGCTAGTCGTCCTCACCACCGGCATTATTGTCGCTGTTTCTCTTTTCTGCTGGAGGGCGTCCCTCGGTCAGCCGCGCCACGAGGCAGGGCGACCGGCAGGGGATGAACGCGCCCCGCTGACCATCGGTATCGCCACCGCACTGCCATTATTCTGGCCGGAGGGGCAATCGCCCGAGACGCTGTTGCGCGGAGGCCGGGACGGGCATCGTGGCGCGCTGGCCGGTCAGTTGGGCGCACAGCCGATCGATTTTCTGGACACGGCAACGCTCACTCGTTTCGACCGGGTGGTGCTGGCCCAGCCGCGCCTGCTGCACCCAGAAGAGCTGGTTGCGCTGGACGAATGGCTGGCGCGTGGCGGAAAGGCCGTAATTTTCGCCGATCCGCTATTGGCGTGGCCGAACGAGCTGCCGTTGGGAGACCCACGCCGACCGCCGCTCACCAGCCTGCTCGATCCGCTGATGTCGCATTGGGGGGTACGGTTGGAGCCGGTCGGGCAGAAAGAGGAGGCGATGCCGCGGCGCATGCTTTCCACCGGCCATTTGTTGCTCGTCTCAAGCGCGTCTCGCTTCACGCTGGAGGGCAAGGCCGGCGAGGGCCGCAGCTGTGTGTTGCGGGAACGAGGATTGATGGCGGTCTGCCGCGTGGGGGCAGGGACAGCGCGCCTCGTCGCGGACGCCGACATGCTGGATGAACGGCTGTGGCTGGCCGATAGCCGCTGGCCTGACCGCGCCTCCGCATACGCGTCCGACATCATGCCGCTGTTGCGCGCATGGATCGTCGATCCAACGCAGGATGCCGGGTCCGCCGCGCCGCGCCGTATCGTCAATGATGACGCTCTGCTCGCCGCCGTGCGCTGGTCGATTCTTGTCTCGCTGGGCTGGGTCCTGCTGGGATGGATCGGGCAGCGTCGCTTCACTGACGGCAAGGCCGACCGATGCGTGTCGCGAGACGCAAAATGTTAACGAATTGGCAATGCTCTGCGAGAAGGAAAACCACGTAAATCCAGTCAAAACTGAAGATTCCCAGCTTTTCCCAAAAATTCCCCTTTCATCCCACCCAAGCCCTTGATAGGAAAAGGGCGTAGGGGCTGTTCAAGCTGTGTGATTCCCGTCGCGGATCGGCGTTCCCCAATGCGCTTTTCCGCACGGCTTCGTGCGGACTTCGGCGGCGCGGCAAATTGGGGTCAGGCGAGCGGTGTCAGAAGGCATCATCTATTCAGGACACGGTATCGGAACCGTTGACGGCAAGGGGCGCTTTGCCTTGCCGCTCGACATGCGAAAATCCGTCAAGCACAGCAGCGGAGAAAACAAGCTCTGCCTGACGCTGCACCCTGAAGACCTCTCTTGCGCCATCGGCTTCGGCCTTTCCCACAAGCATTGGCTGGAAAGCGAAATCGCCGCCGACCAAAGCGCCGCGCGGGAACGTGGCGAAGAGTTCGACGCCGAAGCGGCGCGCGAAAAGCATTTCGCCGATCTAGAAGACCTGAACTTCGACGACGGCGGCCGCTTTTTCATGCCGGATGACATCAAGCAGATGATGGGCATCACCGACGCCATCGTGTTTGTCGGTCTGGGCGTTCACATTCAGATGTGGGACCCCAGGACGCTGCTCGAAAGCGGTCGCGGCACGCGGCGCGTGCGCAACATGGTCGAACAGTTTCTCGCCGATCAGGCGAAGGGCGGGTCCAAATGACCGTCGCACACACCGCCTCGACGTCCCCGCATATTCCTGTCCTGCTCGATGAAGTGCTTGATGCGCTCGCGATTGGTGTCGGCGAAACTCATGTCGACGGCACCTACGGTGCGGGCGGTTACAGCCGGGCGATGGCGGCGAAGGGCGCGCATGTGGTGGCGATCGATCGTGACCCCGATGCCATTGCAGAGGGGCGTGCGCGCATTGAGCGCGAGGGCAGCGACATCGTGCTGCTGGAGGGGGCATTTTCGGCTATGCGTCCGCTGCTTGAAGAGGCGGGTGTTGTAGAGGTCTCCGGCATCGCGCTCGATATCGGCGTCTCATCGATGCAGCTTGATCGCTCCGAACGCGGCTTTTCCTGTCAGGCTGACGGTCCGCTCGACATGCGGATGAGCAAAGCGGGTATGAGTGCCGCCGATTTCGTCAACACGGCCGCCGAAGAAGATATCGCGGACGTGCTCTATCGCTATGGCGAGGAGCCGCGCTCGCGCCGGGTTGCGCGGGCGATCGTCGCGGCGCGGCCTCTTTCGCGTACTCTGGAGTTGGCAGCCGTCATTCGGCGCGCGCTGGGCCACAAGCCGCACGACAAGAAAGATCCCGCTGTGCGTGCGTTCCAGGCGATCCGTATTCACCTGAACGGCGAGCTGGATGAGCTGGAGCGCGGGCTGGAGGCGGCAGAGGCGGTGTTGGCGCCGGGCGGTCGGCTGGCCGTCGTCACCTTTCACAGTCTGGAAGACAGGATAGTCAAACAGTTTCTGCGGCGCAGAAGCGGCAGCGAAGCGGCCGGATCGCGCCACCGCCCCCAGCTGCAGGCCGCGGCGCGTCCGGCCTTCGCGAAGCCTGCGAAAGCGGTGCGCCCGTCGCAGCAGGAGCTGGAGAATAACCCGCGAGCACGCTCGGCAACATTGCGCAGTGCCGTACGCCTCGCTGAACACGTCACGACAAGGGAGAGTGAAAGATGATCGCGGTCAAGCGCCTGCAGAGCCTGTTCTGGTTGCTATTGGTCGCGGTCGGGGTGCTCGGCGCCTATCTCGTATCGCTGAAGGTTGCGACGGAGCGCAATGCGCTGATGGACGTGCGCGGTCAGATCGCAGCGGCCCGCGACGATATCCGGTATCTCGAAACGGAGTTCAGTGCGCGCGCCAACATGAGACAGCTGGAACGCTGGAATGCGGAGGATTTTCGCTACTCCGCGTTGACGGCTGATCATTATCTCGATGGCGAGCGCGCGCTTGCTCATCTTGACGGCATCCAGCCCAACGGCCCCGCCTTCGTGGCCCAGCCGGTGCTTGTGGCAATGGTCGAAGCCGAAGGTGGCGCGGCGGGCGCCGGTCAGGTCATTGCGCCACGTCCCGCAACGTTGCAGATCCGGTCAGATCTTGGGGCAGTCGGTCAATCGGGCAGCTCGGAAATCGCCGCGGTCAAAACGGTAGGGGTCAAAACGGCTGCGGTCAAAACCGCCGGCGTGAAGAGCGCCCCCACAGATGCGGTGAGCGCAACCGCCCGTCGCGCAGAACGAATGGCATTGCTCGATGCGCGGTTGCTTGACGACAGCACGCTGGGCGACATCGGGCGCCGCGCCGCCGCCGAGATCAGGGGAGGGCTGCATTAATGGCGACAATCGTCGTCAGGCACGATCGACTACCCCTGAACCGCGAGCGACAGAACCTCACGGCCATAACGCACCAGCGCCTGATGATGGCGCTGTTGCTTATTGGGGCGGTTGCGCTTCTCCTGATTGGTCGCCTGACCTGGATCGGCATTGCGACCGGCGGCAAGGCGTCGGCCAATTATGACCTTGTCAGCTTGCCGCCGCGCGCGGACATTGTCGATCGCAACGGTGTCGCGCTGGCGCGGACGATGGACGCCTATTCCATCTCGGTCCGGCCCGACCGCCTGATCGGGGATCCGGGCGACCTTGCACGCAAGCTTCATGCGATATTTCCCGACAAGCCGGTTAGCGCATTTTACAGCGATCTGACGGGCAAGGGCTGGGCCTATCTGCGCCAGCGCGCGCTGCCCGAAGAGGTCAGGGCGGTTAACGCACTGGGCGAAATCGCCATCGAATATCCGCGCGAGAAGGAGCGGCTCTATCCGCAGCGCACGCTTGCAGCGCATGTCCTCGGCTTTGCACCGAACAAGGATGGCGCGGGCGGCTATGTCGGTGGCATGGGCGTGGAGGCCGCGTTCAACGACCGGCTGATCGACCCCGCCCAGCGCGGCAAGCCAATGGTCCTTTCGATTGACAGCCGTGTGCAGGGCGCGCTTGAAAGCGAGCTCTATGCGGGCATGACCGAGCAGTCCGCCGACGGCGCGACCGGCATTGTGCTGGACGCGAACACCGGAGAGGTGGTCGCCATGGCGTCCTTCCCGGTATTCGACCCCAACAAATTGGGTGCAGACCCGCGCCCAAGGCGGAATGACGTCGTGCAGTCGCGGTATGAGCTCGGCTCGACATTCAAACCGCTGGCCGTCGCGGCGGCCATGGACGCAGGTATCGTTACCTCCATGGCAAAGCGCTATGACGCGACCGAGCCGTTGAAGGTCGGCGGATTTCGCATCAAGGACGACCACCCATTGGGCCGCTGGCTCAACGTTCCTGAAACCCTGATCCACAGCTCCAATATCGTGACGGCGCGCATCGCCGATGAAATGGGTCCCGAGCCGCTGCAGAAAGTCTACCGCGCGCTCGAATTCAGCGAACGGCCCAGCATTGAATTGAAGGAACGCGCCCGCCCGCTCTGGCCATCGAGCTGGGGACGGATCACCACGATGACGGCCTCCTATGGCCATGGCATCGCCGTGACCCCGCTCCACCTTGCCAGCGCCTATGCGGCCCTTGTGAACGGCGGCATCTGGCGTCCGGCTACGCTCCAGCGTTTGCGTGAGGAAGATGTGCCGAAGGGCCGCCGCGTGTTTTCAGCCGCGACCAGCGCGCGCATGCGTCAGCTTCTGCGCATGATCGTGATGGATGGCACCGGGCGCAGCGCCAACGCGCCGGGATACAGGATCGGCGGCAAGACCGGGTCGGCGGAAAAGCCTGTCGCGGGCGGTTATGCCCATCATTCGCTCGTGACGACGTTCGCAGCCGCCTTTCCGATGGACAATCCGCGCTATATCGTGTTGACGATGATGGATGAACCCAAAGGCAGCAAGCAATTTCCCGGTGTGCGGACCGCAGCCTACACGGCGGCGCCGGTCGTCAAGAAAGTAGTCATGCGCATCGGACCAATGCTTGGAATTATACCGGACGAGCGCCGGGACGTCGATTTGTCGGAGCTAATGCCTCTCCTGTCGCAGGACAAGGGAGATGAGTGATGCGCCTTGAAGCACTGATCGGCGATCTGGCCGGATCGCGCGCTACCGAACAGGTTACCGGATTTGCCATCGACAATCGCAAGGTCGCGCCGGGCACGATCTTCGGCGCATTTCAGGGCGCGCGCGTCAATGGCGAGGATTATATCCCGCAGGCCATAGCGTCGGGCGCGATTGCGGTCGTGGCCCGGCCAGAGGCAACCGTCGAAGGCGCAGTCCACATCGCCGACGCCAACCCGCGCCGGCTGTTCGCGCGGCTCGCGGCCCAGTTTTTCGCGCCTTTTCCCGAAACCTGCGTCGCCGTTACCGGCACTAATGGCAAGACATCCACTGTCGAGTTGACGCGTCAACTCTGGCGGGCGCTGGGGCATAAATCGGCCTCTATCGGGACATTGGGTGTGACCACCTCGGTCGATCAGGTTTCGACCGGCCTGACGACGCCGGACATCGTGACTTTCCTGTCCAACATGGCCGGCCTGCGCAAGGAAGGCATCACGCACGCCGCATTCGAAGCGTCGAGCCACGGCCTGTCGCAATATCGTACCGAAGGCCTGCCCGTTGCAGCGGCCGCCTTTACCAATCTTTCGCGCGATCATCTCGATTATCATGGCGATATGGACAGCTATTTCGACGCCAAGATGCGGCTGTTCGATGAGGTGGTGAGCGATGGCGGGGCGGCGGTCATATGGGCCGATGATCCCAAATCGCAGGATGTCGCCGCGCGCGCGAAACGGCGCGGCCTCAATATTCTGACGGTGGGTGAGCAGGGCGAGGCACTCAAACTGGTGAACCGCACTCCTACGCAACTCGGCCAGCAACTCGTAATCGAAAGCGTGGGGCATCAGCACAAGGTCGACCTGCCGCTGATCGGCGCGTATCAGGCCGCCAATGCCCTGGTTGCGGCAGGCCTCGTCATCGCATCGGGAACGGCGTTGTCCTCGGTCCTTCCGCTTCTTTCTCGCCTCCAGCCAGTGCGCGGGCGCCTTGAGCGCGCGGTTCTGACCAAGGCGGGCGCGCCCGTCTATGTCGACTATGCGCACACGCCTGATGGCCTTCGCGCCGCACTCGAAGCCTTGCGTCCGCATGCCAAGGGGCGGCTTATCATCGTGTTCGGCGCAGGCGGCGACCGTGATGCGGGCAAGCGTCCCCTGATGGGCAAGGTTGCAACCGAGCTGGCCGACCATGTCATCGTCACGGACGACAATCCGCGGTCCGAAGATCCTGTCGCCATTCGTGCGGCGATCATGGCGGGCGCGCCCGATGCCGAAGAGATTGACGGTCGCCGCGCCGCGATCAGCGCCGCTATCGCACAAGCCGGAGCCGATGATATCGTCCTGCTGGCGGGCAAGGGGCATGAGCAAGGACAGGTCATCGGCGATCGCGTTCTGCCGTTCGACGATGTTCAGGTCGCGCGGGAGGCCGCGCAATGAGCGGCCTTGCAACGCCCCTCTGGACAGCTGCGGAAGTTGCTGAGGCGACCGGCGGCACGGCATCGGGCGATTTCGATATTTCGGGTGTCGCCTTTGACAGCCGCGAGGTGGGCACGGGCGATCTCTTCATCGCATTGACCGGCGAAACGACCGACGGCCATAAATTCGTCGACAAGGCGCTGGGTGCCGGCGCGGCGGGTGTTCTCGTGTCGCAGCCGGTCGATGGTCCGCATATCCTCGTGCCCGATACGACAGAGGCGCTCAACGCGCTGGGCGCAGCATCCCGCGCGCGCATGGCCGGAAAGGTCATCGGGGTCACAGGCTCGGTCGGCAAGACCAGCGTCAAGGAAATGCTGTTCGAGGCGCTCGCCCGCTTCCGCCCCGGTAAGGCGCACCGTTCGCTCAAGAGCTACAATAACCATGTCGGCGTACCGCTCAGCCTCGCGCGCATGCCGCGCGATACGCTGTTCGGTGTCTTCGAAATGGGCATGAATCATGCCGGAGAACTCTCGGCGCTAACCCGCCTCGTGCGCCCGGATGTCGCTATCGTCACGGCCATTGCCCCTGCGCACATCGAGTTCTTCAACAGCGAAGAGGATATCGCGCGCGCCAAGGCCGAGATATTCGAAGGGCTCGGGCCGCATGGCGTTGCGATCGTGCCGCATGACAGCCCGCATTATGCGTTGCTTCACGGCAAGGCCGAACAGCATGCGGAACGGACCATATCATTTGGCATGAAGGAAGGCGCGGACGTGCGCGCATCCGAAGCCGTGCCGTCGCAATCGGGCGGAACGCTTGTCTCCGCGCATTTCCCTGAGGCCGAACTCTGCTTCACCATTGCAGCGCCGGGCGAGCATCAGGTTTCCAACGCGCTAGCTGTTGTCACCGCTGTCGAGATGGTCGGCGGCGATCTGGCGGCGGCAGGCCTTGCGCTGGCCGAAATGGCGGGGCTGCCCGGTCGCGGCGCGCGCATGGCGGTGCCGCTGACATCCGGCACGGCGCTGATGATCGATGAGAGCTATAACGCGAACCCGCTGTCGATGACGGCGACGATCCGGCAATTGGGGCGCGAACAGGCGTCCCGCCGCGTGGCAGTGCTGGGCGCGATGAAGGAACTGGGCGACCGCAGCGCATCGCTGCATTCGGGTCTGGCGGATCCGGTCCAGCAGGCGGAAGTCGACATGGCGATACTGGTCGGCGAAGAGATGCAGCCGCTCGCAAAAGCGCTTGAAGGGAAAGTCATGTTGCAGCATGTCGCCGACGCCCAAGCAGCGACGGCTGCCCTCAGGTCGTTCGTACAGCCGGGCGATGCCATACTTGTAAAAGGGTCCAACAGTGTCGGCCTGTCGCGGCTGGTGGCGGAATTGGCGAGCGGAGATTAAGACATGTTATATTGGCTCGCCCAGGAACTTGATTTTCCCGGCATTTTGAACCTGATCCGCTATCTCAGCTTCCGTGCGGGCGCAGCGATTGTAACAGCTATGGTGGTCGGCCTGCTTATCGGTCCGCGCTTCATCGGCTGGTTGCGTGTGCGTCAGGGTAAAGGGCAGCCGATCCGCGACGACGGCCCCCAGACCCATCTGGCCAAGCGCGGCACGCCGACAATGGGCGGGCTGATGATCCTGACCTCGCTCACCGTGTCGGTGCTGCTCTGGATGGACCTGTCCTCGGTTTATGTCTGGGCCTGCCTGTGCGTCACGATGGCGTTCGGCGCGATAGGGTTTCTCGACGATTATGACAAGGTCACGAAGGCTAGTCACAAGGGATTGTCGGGGAAATTCCGTCTATTATGCGAATTTCTCGTCGCGGGTGTGGCGGCAGCCATCATTGTTCATCAGAATGGCACCGCGCTATATGTCCCATTTTGGAACGGTCCGGCCATCGATCTGGGGCCATTCTACTATGCCTTTGCCGCGTTCGTGATCGTATCGTTCGGCAATGCGGTCAATCTCACCGATGGTCTCGATGGTCTGGCGACAATGCCGGTGGTGATCGCGTGCATGGCCTTCACCGCCATTGCCTATCTGGCGGGACGCGCGGATTTTGCGGCATATCTGGGCATTCCCCATGTCCCGGGCGCGGGCGATCTGGTGATCCTAACCGGTGCGATGATCGGGGCGGGCCTCGCCTTCCTGTGGTATAATGCGCCGCCGGCTGCCGTCTTCATGGGCGATACCGGCAGTCTCGCCTTGGGCGGAACCATCGGCGTCATCGCCGTCGTCTGCCACCATGAAATCGTCCTCGCCATCATCGGCGGATTGTTCGTTGTCGAGGCGTTATCGGTGATCATTCAGGTTTTCTTTTACAAGCGCACCGGTAAGCGGGTGTTCAAGATGGCACCGATCCACCACCATTTCGAGCAGCTCGGCTGGCCCGAGACGACCGTCGTCGTGCGCTTCTGGATCGTATCCTTTGCGCTCGCGCTGGCGGGCCTTGCCACGTTGAAGCTGCGATGATCGTATCGAGCGCCTTTGCCGGAAAGCGATATGTGGTGCTGGGTCTGGCGCGGTCGGGCCTTGCTACCGTCAATTGCCTCGCGGCGAGCGGGGCACATGTGGTTGCTTGGGATTCGCGTGAAGAGGCGCGTCAGGCCGTTGCGCTGAAGGCGGAGCTGACCGACCCGTTGACGATCGATCTCACGGGCTTTGATGGTGTGGTCGTGTCACCCGGCGTGCCGCTCAACCGCCATCCGATTTCGGAACATGCCAAGGCCGCGGGCGTCCCTGTGATCGGCGATATCGAGCTGTTCGCGCTTGCCCGGCCGACCTTGCCGCCGCACCGGGTGGTCGGCATCACCGGCACGAACGGAAAGTCCACCACGACCGCGCTGATCCATCATATGATAGAGGCCGCCGGTATCCCCACGATGATGGGCGGCAATATCGGCTTGCCAATCCTCGGGCAGGAGCCGTTGCCCGAAGGCGGCGTCTATGTGCTGGAACTGTCGAGCTATCAGATCGATCTGACCTATAGCCTCGACTGCGATGTCGCGGTGCTGCTCAATATTTCGCCCGATCATCTCGACCGCTATGACGGGTTTGAAGGCTATGCCGCGTCCAAGGCGCGCCTGTTCGCGATGCAGTCCTTCGCCCATACCGCCATTGTCGACCGAAAAGCGGCGGAGCGGCACCATATTTTGCGCAACGCGCCCGAAGGTGTCGACGTGATCCTGATCGACGATGTCACGGCACCGGGTGATCAGGCCGCTTGGCCCTCGTTGCAAGGCCCGCATAATGGGCGCAATGCGGACGCCGCCACTGCCGTGGCGCGCGCGCTGGGCTTGCCCGACGCTTTGATCGCGCAGGCGCTGGAAAGCTATGCCAGCCTGCCGCACCGGATGCAGCGGATCGGCGAAGTGGGTGGCGTCCTGTTTGTCAACGACAGTAAGGCGACCAATGCCGCCTCAACCGCGCCCGCACTCGCAGCTTATCCGCCGACAGATGGCAAGCCGCGCGTCCACTGGATCGTCGGGGGACTGGCGAAAACGGATAATCTCAATGAATGCGCGCCGCATTTCGGCAATGTGAAATGTGCCTACACGATTGGCGAGGCTGGGCATATGTTCGCCGACCTGCTGCGCCCCGTGATGCAGGTGGACGATAGCGAGATGCTGTTGACCGCTGTACGCCGCGCCGCTCGTGTGGCGGAGCCGGGCGATGTGGTGTTGCTGTCACCTGCCTGCGCCAGTTTCGACCAGTTTCGCGATTTCGAAGCGCGCGGCGACGCTTTCGCCGCAGCGGTTGCCGCTGTTGGCGCGGAAACCGCCGAACCGGGACGACCATCCGATGCGTGAGGGCGGTCAGGCCCCGCGACGGGCATTTCGGCCAACGCAGATGATGCGGGATTTCCGGGCGCGTACCGTGCCGCGAGAGCGCACCGCACTGTCGAACTGGTTCTGGGAAATCGACCGGGTTCTGCTGTCGCTGATCTTCATTCTGGTCGCTATCGGTCTGGTTGCCGTTGCCGCGGCCTCGCCGGTGGCCGCTGTCGATCGTTCGACGACCAGCATCAGCGTCGACCCGCTCATCTATTTCTATCGTCAGCTTCTCTGGGTCGGCGTTGGTGTTCCTGTCATGCTGTTCGTATCGATGCTGCCCAAGGAACAGGCGCGTCGTTTCGCCATCATGTTGGCCGGGTTCGGCATGTTCGCGCTGCTGCTGGTGCCTCTGCTGGGCAGCAGCATCAACGGCGCCCAGCGCTGGATCGACCTTCCGGGTATGCGGTTTCAGCCGTCCGAGTTTCTGAAGCCCGCCTATGTCGTGACAATGGCGTGGCTGCTCTCACTTCGGGAGCGGGATCGGAGCCTGCCGCTGGTGCCGCTCACCGGCTTCATGACCGGTATCATCGTGCTGCTGCTGATGCGTCAGCCGGATTTTGGGCAGACCATGCTGTTTTGCGCCAGCTGGGGCGCACTGCTGCTGCTGTCCGGCGTGTCATGGCGCGTCATCGGCATTGTCGGTTCCATCCTGCTGGGCGGGCTGGTGGCCGTGTACATCTTCTATGCCAATGCACGGTATCGGATTAACGACTTCCTTGGCATCGACAAGGCTGCGGACACCGGGCCGGGCCAGACCGAACTGGCTATGCGCACAATCACCCATGGCGGCTTCACCGGCGTTGGGCCGGGCGGCGGGCAACAGAAATTCAACCTGCCAGAGGCGCATACAGACTATATTTTCTCGGTGATCGGGGAGGAATTCGGCCTGATCGCCTGCATCGCCATCGTGCTGATCTATCTCGCTATCGTCATGCGCGTCCTGCTGCGGCTGCTGGATGAGGAGAATTTCTTCGTCCTGCTCGCATCGGCCGGGCTCACCATACAGTTCGCGGCGCAGGCCATCATCAACATGGGGGTCAACGCACATATTTTTCCATCAAAAGGCATGACACTCCCCTTTATCAGTTATGGGGGCTCCTCTATGCTGGCGCTTTGTATCGGGGTCGGGCTGCTTCTGGCATTCACGCGGCGCAACCCCTTCATGGATGGCAGGCCGCGGGCCGGAAGGGGCAGGGGCCAATGACGAACTGGAGTGGCCGATGAGCGTTACCCGTCACTTCGTGCTCGCCGCAGGCGGGACCGGAGGGCATATGATCCCCGCGCACGCCGTCGCCGAGGAGCTGATGGCGCGCGGCCACCATGTCGCGCTCGTGACCGATGAGCGGGGCGCGAAAATTCCCGGTATATTCGAAAATGCCGCCGTTCACGTGCTGCCTGCCGGACGCATCCAGGGCGGGCCGCTCGGCTGGTTGAAGGCAATGAAGGGCATCAGGGCCGGACGCGAAATGTCGCGGCGCATGTATTCGACGTTCAAGCCTACCGTGGTCTGCGGCTTTGGCGGCTATCCTGCACTGCCTGCGCTTTTGGGCGCGATCAAGGACGGCATACCCACTGTCGTTCATGAACAGAACGCCGTGCTGGGTCGCGTCAACCGCCTGCTGGCCCGCAAGGTGAACGCCATCGCCACCGCCTATCCCGCCGTTGAGCGGCTGAAATATAAATATGAGCCCAAGGTGCATCTGGTCGGCAATCCCGTGCGCGAAGAAGTGCTGGAATTGCGGGATGAGGAATTCCCCACGCTGACCGAAGAAAGCGTGTTCCGCCTGCTTGTCACCGGCGGCAGTCAGGGCGCGAGCATTTTGTCGGAGGTTGTGCCCGAAGGGCTGTCGCTGCTGCCCATTTCGCTGCGCCGCCGCCTTCAGGTGACGCAGCAATGCCGCGCCGAGGATATAGAGCGGGTCCGCGCGATCTATGCCGAGCTGGAGATCCCGGCGGATCTTGCCACCTATATCGGCGATATGCCCGAAAAGCTGAGCTGGGCGCATCTCGTCATCGCGCGGGCGGGCGCATCGACGCTGGCCGAGCTGACGGTTGCCGGTCGTCCCGCGATCCTCATTCCGTTGCCCAGCGCGATGGACGATCACCAGACCGCCAACGTGCGCGAAATGGTCGAGGCAGGCGGGGCGCGCGCGATCCCGCAAAAGCGGTTCACGCCGGTCGAATTGGCCAAGCAGATGCAGAAAATGGCGCTGGAGCCCGGCGCATTGCAGAACGCGGCCAAGCGCGCATGGAATTGCGGGCGTCCCTATGCAGCGTCGGATATGGCGGACCTGCTCGAATCGATCGGCACTGCGCCGTTGATGAACGACCCTGTCACAACCAAGGCCGCGCCAGCCCCCGCGACCAATATCGATTTCAATGGAGTACCCGCATGAAAGGCGTCGCCACCGATATCGGGACGATCCACTTTATCGGCATCGGCGGTATCGGCATGTCCGGCATCGCCGAGGTCATGCACAATCTTGGTTACACGGTGCAGGGTACCGATGTTGCCGAGGGCTATGTGATCGAGGGCCTGCGCAAGAAGGGCATCAAGGTGATGATCGGCCATGACGCCGCCAATCTGGGCGATGCCGCCGTGGTCGTCACCTCCACCGCGATCAAGCGCGGCAACCCGGAGGTCGAACTGGCGCTGGAAAAGCGTGTGCCTGTCGTGCGTCGCGCCGAAATGCTGGCTGAGCTGATGCGTCTCAAGTCCACCGTCGCCATCGCCGGCACCCATGGCAAGACGACGACGACATCGATGGTCGCGGCGCTGCTCGATGCAGGAGGCGTCGACCCGACCGTCATCAATGGCGGCATCATCAATGCCTATGGCTCCAACGCGCGTCTGGGCGCGAGCGACTGGATGGTGGTCGAGGCCGATGAGAGCGACGGCAGTTTCCTGCGCCTCGACGGCACGATTGCGGTCGTCACCAATATCGATCCCGAACATCTCGATCATTACGGCAGCTTCGACAAGATCAAGGATGCGTTCGTCGAGTTTGTCGAGAATGTACCCTTCTATGGCGCGGCTATCGTCTGCCTCGATCATCCCGAAGTGCAGGCGATCCTGCCCCGCGTGCAGGACCGTCGCATCGTGACCTACGGCTTTTCGGCGCAGGCCGATATTCGCGGTGAGAATGTGCAGGCTATTCCCGGCGGCAACCGCTTCGACGTTCAGGTGCGGGAACGGGACGGATCGGTCCGCCGCATTGAGGGAATCGAAATGCCGATGCCGGGACGGCACAATGTGCAGAACGCGATGGCGGCCATCGGCGTGGCGCTGCACATGGGCATCGATGATGCGACGATCCAGACGGGCTTCGGCAAGTTCGGCGGTGTGAAGCGGCGTTTCACCAAGGTTGGCGAGATTGCTGTATCCGGTGGTGGAAAAGCGATGGTGATTGACGATTATGGTCATCACCCTGTCGAGATAAAAGCGGTGCTGGCCGCCGCTCGCGAGGGCGCTCAGGGCAGGGTGATCGCGGTCGTGCAGCCGCATCGTTTCACCCGTCTGCGCGATCTGATGGACGAGTTTCAGCAGGCATTCAACGATGCTGACATGGTCTATGCGACGCCGGTCTATCCTGCGGGCGAACAACCGATCGAGAGCGTGGACAGCGCGGCGCTGGTCGCCGGGCTGAAACGGCGCGGCCATCGCGCCGCAGCCGAAGTCGACGGTGCGGAATCGCTGGCCGATGCGCTGGCGGCGGACCTTCGCCCCGACGACATGATCGTATGTCTGGGCGCGGGCGACATAACCAAATGGGCGGCTGGCCTCGCGGATGCCGTGTCGGAACGCCTGTCGGAAAAAGCCGCATGATCGAATATATCGATCTTGCCATCAACATGCAGAAACGCGTGATCGATGCTCATGAAAAGAGCATGGAGGCTGCGCGCAAAAGCCTTGGCACCGCCGATGCAGCCGTAAAAATGCAAGAGGCGATGCGCGACGCGACCAACGCCAACATGGCGGCATGGCAGAACTGGCTTTCATTGTGGGGCTGGCGAAAGTGAATGCAACGGCTAATGTTCCTGACACGATCAAGGGCAAGCTGACGGCGGATGCGCCGCTGGCCCCGCTCGTATGGTTCAAAAGCGGCGGCTGCGCCCAATGGCTGTTCGAGCCGGCCGATATCGCCGATCTGCAACAATTTTTGCGCGACCTGAATGATGACACGCCAGTCATGGCGCTGGGCCTCGGATCCAACATGATCATCCGCGATGGCGGCGTGCCCGGCGTGGTCGTCCGCCTCGGCAAGGCATGCGGCAAGGTTGAGGTGACGGAACCGCTGACGTTGAAATGTGGCGGCGGCGCGAGCGGTATCGCGGTTTCGTCGGCGGCGCGCGATGCGGGCATTTCCGGCCTTGAATTTCTCCGCTCCATTCCCGGCACGGTCGGTGGTTTCGTGCGCATGAACGGCGGCGCCTACGGGCGAGAGACCAAAGACATCCTTGTCGCGTGCGACGTGGTTTTGCGCTCGGGAGAATGCGTAACATTGCCGGTCGAAGACCTCCACTATACCTATCGCCACAGCGAATTGCCCGATGGCGCAATTGTGGTGTCCGCGACCTTTCGCGGACAGGCCGGAGAGCCTCAGGCGATACAGGCGGAGATGGACCGCATCGCCGCGGAGCGGGAGGCGTCCCAGCCATTGCGCAGCCGCACCGGCGGCTCGACCTTCAAAAACCCTCCGGGACACCGGGCATGGGCGCTGGTCGATGAGGCCGGGTGCCGGGGGCTTCAGCTCGGCGGCGCGCAGGTAAGCGAGAAGCACACCAATTTCCTGCTCAACCTCGGCGATGCAACATCGAGCGATATCGAGGCGTTAGGGGAGGAAGTGCGCAAGCGGGTTAAAGAGAAAAGCGGCATTGAACTGGAGTGGGAAATTCAGCGCGTGGGGATTGTGAAGTGAGCCGTGGTCCGTGGCATGTCGCCGTTCTGATGGGCGGATGGTCGGCGGAGCGGTCGGTTTCGCTCTCCAGCGGGGAGGGCGTGGCGAAGGCTCTTGAATCGCGCGGGCACAAGGTTACGCGGGTCGATATGGATCGCGATGTCGCGCTGCGCCTCGCCGAAATCAAACCCGATGTCGTGTTCAACGCACTGCACGGCGTTCCCGGCGAGGATGGCAGCGTTCAGGGCATGCTGGACCTGATGGGGCTCAAATATACCCATAGCGGGCTGGCGACATCGGTCGTCGCAATCGACAAGCAACTGACCAAGATGATGCTGACGCCGCATGGCATCCCAATGCCGGGCGGGCAGGTGGTGATGAGCGAAGCGCTGTATCAGGGCGATCCTATACCGCGCCCCTATGTGGTCAAGCCGGTCAACGAGGGCAGCTCGGTCGGCGTCGCCATCGTCACCGACGAAAGCAATTTCGGCAATCCCATCGGTCGCGATGCCGAGGGGCCGTGGCAGCATTTCGAGGAATTGCTGGCCGAGCCCTATATCCGCGGGCGCGAGCTGACGACCGCAGTGCTCGGCGGTGAGGCGTTGCTGGTGACGGAACTGCGCCCGAAATCCGGTTTTTATGATTTCGATGCCAAATATACCGACGGCATGACCGATCATATCTGTCCGGCCGATGTACCTGACGAGATCGCGCAGGCATGCAAGGATATCGCGCTCCGCGCGCACCGCCTGCTTGATTGCAAGGGAACGTCGCGGTCCGATTTCCGCTGGGATGATGAGAAGGGCGTCGATGGCCTGTTCCTGCTTGAGGTGAATACCCAGCCGGGCATGACGCCGCTCAGCCTCGTGCCCGAGCAGGCGGCCAAGATGGGCATCGACTATGCAGAGTTGGTAGAGCGGATCATCGAGGAAGCGTTGTGACCAAGACGCGCATTCGCCGAGGCGGCGCCAGCAAACTGGCCACGGGGGCCAAGGCGGCGCGCGGCGGTGCGCGCAAGCAGACCAAAACTTCGCTCAACGCTTTGATCGAGCGCCTGCCTGTCAGTCACGCGACGCGTCAACGCGGCCTCACATGGTCCATCGTGGGGCTGCTGCTGCTGAGCGCCTGGGGGCTCGCCAGTTTTTTTGGCCTGCCTGCAATGATGCGCATGGAGGCGGCAGAACTCGCTGCGCGCGCGGGATATGAAGTGCATGAGGTAAAGGTGTACGGCACCAAGCGTATGGACGAACAACTGGTCTACGCCATTGCATTGGGGCAGGTCGACCGGTCGATGCTCAATGTCGATCTCGCCAAGGTGCGCGAAGATATTGTTCTCCTGCCATGGGTGAAGGATGCGCGGGTGTCGCGTCGTCTGCCCGATGGTCTCGTCGTCGATATCGTAGAGCGGGAACCCGCGGCCATCTGGCAATATCAGGGCAAATTGATGCTGGTGGATGTCACCGGTGCTGTGCTTGAGGCGATTTCGGTCAAGGGAATGCCGGATCTGCCGTTGCTGGTCGGGGAGGGCGCCAACCTTCAGACCGAGCGGTTCGCGCAGCTCATGGAATCCGCGCCCGCGCTCAAGCCTGTGGTGTCTGGCGCGACATGGGTGGGTAATCGGCGCTGGGACTTGCGTTTCCAGTCGGGTGAAACGCTCGCCCTGCCGGAAGGCGATGCTCTGGCGGCAGAGGCGCTTGTAAATTTTGCCCGGCTCGATGGCATCAACCGCCTGCTCGGTCGCGGCATTCCGCGTTTTGACATGCGCGACCCCGACAAATTCGTGCTGCGCATGCCCAAGGGGAAGGCCGCGCCCGTGATCGTCGATCAGCCTGCCGTCGGCCGCTCGCTGGCAAGCACGGAGGAATAAGGATCATGGCCCCCCCCAGAAACCGCAAACTTATCACCGCGCTCGACATCGGGTCGTCGAAAATTTCCGCCCTCATCGCTGGACTGAACGACGGTGGCGAACTGGAGGTTCTGGGCACGGGTCAGCGCGAAAGCCGTGGCGTCAGGCGCGGATTTGTCGCTGATATGGAGCGGACCGAACTCGCCATACGCGAAACGGTGGAGCAGGCCGAACGCGTCGCTGGCACCAATATAGAGGATGTATGGGTCGGCTTTTCCGGGGGAAATCTGGTCAGCGATATCGTGTCGGTGGACAGACCGCTTGGCGGGTTTCGCGTCGAGCGTCGCGATATTGACGACCTGTTGCAGATCGCGCGGCAGAGCATTGATCCTGCTGGGCGTGTGCTGCTGCATGCGCAGCCTGCCTGCTACACCATCAATGGCAATGAAGGGGTTCGCAACCCGGAGGGCATGCATGCCGACCGGCTGGGCGTCGACATACCCGTCGTCCTTGCCGAAGGCGCTCCGCTCGCGAATATGGAGCGCTGCGTGCGCGGTGCTTATCTCAATGTCAACGCGATCGTCGCCGCGCCGCTGGCGACCGGCATGGCCTGCCTCACGGAAGAAGAGCGTGAACTGGGCGTTGCCCTTGTGGAGTTCGGTGCGGGCGTAACCAACGTGTCCGTTTATATCGGCGGCGTCCTGGCGGGAATGCAGAGCATATCGATGGGCGCGTCCGACATTACAGATGATATCGCGTCGGCTTTCGGTATCCGCCGCAGCCAGGCGGAGCGCATCAAATGCTTTTACGGCTCGGCGCTGCAAAACCCCCGTGACTTCAGAGAGATGATCGAGATTGTTCCCAATGTCGCCGAAGGGGAGCGTTCCGATGGTGGAAAAATTACCCGTGCCGCGCTGATCGCCGTCATCTGTGAACGACTGACGAAAATATTGGAGCAGGTGAGCGACGCGCTCAAGCAGTTGGGCTTTGGCGCGCCTGCCGGGCGTCAGGTCGTGTTGACCGGCGGTGGTGCCGAGATGAAAGGCATTGCGGACTATGCGCAGGGCGTGCTGGGGCGCACGGTTCGCGTCGGACGGCCGCGCGGCCTGTCCGCCTTGCCAGAGGCGCATGCCGGACCAGCCTTCGCAACCCTCGTTGGGCTTGCTCTATATGGGTACGCTAACCCTATGGATTTACGGAATAAAGTGGTGACGACGGGTTCTGTTGGAGGCGATGCGCCTGACCCGTGGTGGAGGCGTTTCGTCAATGTTGTGAAGGCAAATTACTGAAACACCTTCTGATAATAAAAAAATGGTTAAAAATAGGGTGAATTGCGTCTTCATCTCGTGCATGAAGCAAAGTTGAAATATTCGTCCGGATTGCATTGTTGCGTCGGATTACAGGTTGGGGAAAGGCCCAGGGAGCAAAGCTATGAGCATCGAAATCGGTCCGCCTCTCGTTGACGAGCTGAAGCCGCGCATCAGCGTGGTCGGCATCGGCGGCGCGGGCGGCAACGCCATCGCGAACATGATCGCCGCGCAGGTTGAGGGCGTCGATTTCATCGTTGCCAATACCGACGCCCAGGCGCTGAATGCTTCGCCTGCTGAGCGCCGTATCCAGCTTGGCCCGCGCATCACCGAAGGCCTGGGTGCAGGGTCGCGCCCGGAGATCGGCCGCGCTGCTGCGGAAGAAACGATCAACTCTGTCGATGAAGCGCTGGAAGGCGCGCATATGGTGTTCATCGCTGCCGGTATGGGCGGCGGTACGGGCACAGGCGCGGCGCCGGTCATTGCGAAGGCTGCGCGGGAAAAGGGGATCCTGACCGTCGGCGTTGTCACAAAGCCCTTCACCTTTGAAGGGGCTCGGCGCGCGCGCTCGGCCGACGCCGGCATTGATGAGCTGCAAAAGCATGTCGATACGCTGATCGTCATTCCCAACCAGAACCTGTTCCTGGTCGCCAATCCGAACACGACTTTCAAGGAAGCGTTCCTGATGGCGGACGAAGTTCTGCAACAGGGCGTACGCGGCATCACCGACCTGATGGTCATGCCTGGCCTGATCAACCTCGACTTTGCCGACGTCCGCTCGGTCATGGGTGAGATGGGCAAGGCGATGATGGGTACGGGTGAGGCCGACGGCGATGGCCGCGCCCTAGCCGCCGCAGAAAAGGCGATTGCCAATCCGCTGCTCGACGGTGTCAGCATGAAGGGCGCGAAGGGCGTTATCGTCTCGATCACCGGCGGCGAAGACATGCGCCTGATGGAGGTCGATGAGGCCGCAAATCATATCCGCGAACTGGTCGACCCGGATGCGAACATCATCTGGGGGTCTGCGTTCAATCCAGATCTCGATGGCAAGATCCGCGTGTCCGTCGTCGCGACCGGCATCGAAAGCGACGGGTTGGAGAAGCCCGCTTCGCAGCCGTTCAGCCTTGCCAGCGTGACGTCAGCGCCCAAGGCAGCGGAAGTACCCGCTGCTGAGCCAGAAGCGCCGGAGGCCGCTTTTGCGGCCGATAGGCCTTTCGATGGCCCCGCCAGCGGTGAGGGAGAGTCGGACGCTGCAGACGAGCTGACCCTTTCCGAGCAGGCTGCTGACGCACCCGAGGCAGAAGCGGAAGTTGAAGCAGAAAAGGCCTCTCCCACGCCCGCAGCGCGCTTTGATGACATTGACGGCAATGATGAGTTGCTGCTCGATTCCAGTGCATCGATGCCTGAGTCTTCGCCGGCGCAGGAACCTGAGCCGCGTGCATCACCGCTGGTATCCAAAAAACCGTCGGGCGGGACGTTGTTCGAACGCATGTCGGGCCTGTCGCGGGGTTTGGGCGCCTCCGACGATGAGGATGACGATGACGGGGACGGCCCATCCACAGTCACCAATTTCCCTCAGTTCCTCAATCGTCAGGGGAACCAGTAAGTCCTGTCGTCAGCACGTCGTTTCGGCGCGCTGACTGAACGGGTTGTCCCGCCGTTTGGTTTGCCTCGTGCGCGCGCAATGACAAAGCGGCGGGGCTCCTTTATGGTTTGTTCGATGTTTGTGATGACTAGGCCGACCGCCATTAAAATTGCCTCCCGACTCTATTGCGCAGGGCTGGGTGCGGGCTGTTCCGCCCTTGCTCTTCTGCTCTCGACGACGCAGGCTGTGGCGCAGTCCCCTGCACCGGTGTCCCAGTCGCAACTGCGCACCAGCCAGCCCAGCCAGATATTGTCGGAAGCGATGTCGAAACTGGCTGTCGAGCCGCGCAATCTGGACGCGCTGCTGAAGGCAGGCGAGGCGGCGCTGGAACTGGATGACCCTCGGTCGGCGATGGGTTTCTTCGGCCGTGCGGACGACATTTCAGCCAATAATGGTCGCGTGAAGGCCGGGCTTGGCCGGTCGATGCTACAGCTTGAACAGATCGGCGATGGGCTGCGCCTGATGGAGCAGGCCGGTAATCTCGGCTACAGCGATGCCGGGCTGTTGGCCGACCGGGGTCTCGCACGTGACCTCACCGGCAATCAGCGCGGCGCGCAGCAGGATTATGATGCAGCGTTGCGGCTCGACCCCGGCAATGAAACGGTGATCAGGCGTCGGGCGGTGTCCTACGGAATTTCAGGACAGCTCGATCAGGCGCAGGCGATGCTCCAGCCGTTGCTCTTCAAGAGCGACCGCGCAGCTTGGCGCGACAAGGCGTTCATTCTCGCCATGAACGGGCGAACAGCTGAAGCGCTGGATATCACGCAGCAGGTGATGCCCAAGACGTTGGCCGATGCGATCAAGCCCTATATGGAACGCATGGCGATGCTGACACCGGGGCAGCGGGCCGCCGCCGTGCATATGGGACAGTTCCCGCCCGGCCTCGTCAACATGCGCATCGCCTCGCCGTCGGTGCCGGTGAAGACCGCCAGTGCAACTGTGTCGCCAGCGAAGGCAGCGAAGGCAGCAAAGAAGCCCAAGATAGACAGGACCTCTGCGCCGGCACGGGCAGCGACACAGGTGGCCGCGGCGCAACCCGCGCCTGCGCCACAAACGCGCGCCGCACCGCCCGCGCAAACCAAGCCCAAAAACCTGCTTCCCTCGCGACAGGTGCAAGGTCCCGCTGTCCCGCCGGAGCTGAAAGCCGATAGGCGCGCTTCGTCTGCGCCCAACCCAACGCCGCCCCCTGCGCGCCCGGTCTCTGCGCAACAGGCCGCTGTACCGGCTACCCAGCCGGCGGCGCCTGGCGAGTCCGATCGCAGTCTGGCGGACATCATGTCGGAGATAAAAATCCCCGCGTCTGAGCGTCGCAATGATGTCGCGCCGGTCAATCTCGCGGAAATCGCCGCTATTCACGCCGCCGAACGCAAGGCGCGCGAAGCCGAGGAGGCAAAGGCCCGCAAGGAAGAAGCCCGCCGCAAGGCGGAGGCCGCCGCGAAGGCCAAGGCCGAGGCAGAGCGCAAGCGGCTCGCCGACAACCCTGCGCGCTATTTTGTGCAGATGGGTGTGGGACGGAACCAGTCCGCCCATGCCTTCACCGTGCGCCGCATCAAAGGCGAGTATAGTGCCGTCGCCAAATATGACGCGTGGTGGGCGCAGATGGGCCAGACGAAGCGCATCGTATTCGGGCCCTTCTCCAATCTGGCGAAAGCCAAAGAAGTGGAAACTGCCGTCCGCAAGGCTGGCAGCGACGGTTATGTCTGGCGTTCCGATGCAGGCGAAGTTGTCGAAAAAATAGGCGAATAGCGCGCGATGTCCGTCGTCGCGCCTTACGCCTGTCGCGCAGACTTCAGTCGCGGCCGTCTGCACTCCGAACCGGGCGGAGAGACACGCGGGCCGCGCGACATGTTTCAACGCGACCGCGATCGCATCATCCATTCCATCGCCTTTCGGCGGCTGCGTCACAAGACTCAGGTCTTCGTCATGCCGGACGGCGACCATTATCGCGTCCGCTTGACGCATAGTCTGGAAGTGGCGCAGATCGGCCGCACGATCGCCCGCGCGCTTGGCCTGAACGAAGATCTGACCGAGGCGCTGTGCCTGGCCCATGATATTGGCCACCCGCCCTTCGGTCATGCGGGGGAAGATGCGCTGGAGCAGGCGATGGCCGACGCTGGTGGTTTCGATCACAATGCGCATACGCTGCGCACGCTGATGCTGATCGAAAGTCCCTATCCGCGCTTTTCCGGCCTCAATCTGAGCTGGGATATGCTGGAGGGGCTGGCCAAGCACAATGGCCCGGTTGCCAACCCCAATTGGGCAATGCGAGAGCTGGACGTCATGTTCGCGCTCGATCTGGACAGTTGGCCCAGTCTGGAGGCGCAGGTGGCCGCGATTGCGGACGACATCGCCTACGACAATCATGATATCGACGATGGGCTGCGCGCGGGCATGCTGACGATAGAGCAGATTGCTACTGTACCCCTTGTGCGCGACGGTTGGGATGCTGTTCGTGCGCGCTATCCGGATGTGGGGGAGAGGCGGCTTTTACGTGAACTGATCCGTGACCAGATCGGCACGATGGTCAATGATGTGATCGAAACGACGCTTGCCAATATTCGCGACGCAGGCGTGGAAAGCGTGGCCGATGTTCGCAACGCAGGCCGGCGGTTGGTCGCCTTTTCCGACGCCATGGCGGAACGGGAGCGGGCGCTTTCCAAATTCATGTATGCGAATCTGTACCTCAACGAATCGCAGCTGGCGGAGGCGCGTCGCGCGAGCACAATCGTTGCCGGACTGTTTTCCGCCTATCGTCAGCGGCCCGATCTGATGGGACCACGCTGGCAAGAGGCGGTCGATATGGCGGAGCCGCAGCGCAGCCGTCATATCTGTGATTATGTCGCGGGTATGACCGACCGTTTTGCAGAACGGCAATATGAGGCGGTTTTCGGAAGCGTACCAGCCCTTTGATCATCATGCCCGCGAGAGTCGATTGACAGCTTCGGACCATTGAGCGATGGCAGTGAGGTCTCCACGGCGAGGATTCGCTGTGGTCAGTACGCGGGAGAGCGTCGGCGTTGAGCAATCAGCGCAGGCCGCCGAAGGAGCAACCGCCCCGGAAACTCTCAGGCCAAAGGACCGCGTTCTGAACAGGCACTCTGGAAAGCGAACGGATTTTGCCGTTCCACCGAAGGGGTAAGCCGAACGTGTCCATTGGCGCGAAGCGGTCAAAGCTCTCAGGTTCCGTGACAGAGGGGGCGGCGGGTTTCGTGACGTCGATGGCGTCCGGCTCCGTCCGGCCTTGTTACGGAGTACTGATATGAGCGAGTCTCAACAGACTGAAAATACTGAAGAAGGCACCGAGATCGAACTCGGTATGTTGCCGTTGGATGCATGGCATCGCGCGCAAGGCGGACGGATGGTTGGCTTTGCCGGCTATCATATGCCGATCCAGTATGAAGGCATCATGGCCGAGCATCTGTGGACGCGCGCGCATGCGGGCCTGTTCGATGTCAGCCATATGGGGCAGCTGTCTTTCACCGGCGAGGATGTCGATGCCGCGCTGGAGGCTGTCATTCCCGCCAGCATCGCTTCGCTGGCCACTGGGCGTCAGCGTTATTCGATGCTGTTGGATGAAGAGGGCGGCATTCTCGACGATCTGATGGTCGCACGCCGACCCGACGACATCTACATGGTCGTCAACGGCGCGACCAAATATGACGATATCGGCTGGCTTTTGGAACATCTGCCCGATGAGGTGACGATCAACCTGATGGACGAGCAGGCGCTGCTCGCCCTGCAGGGGCCTGAGGCGGTGACTGCGCTGTCGCGGCTCATACCGGGCGTCGAAGCGCTCTATTTCATGCAGTGCGGCGGGTTCGACTGGAACGGGCACAGCCTGTGGATCAGCCGCTCTGGCTATACCGGGGAAGACGGCTTCGAGATCAGCCTGCCTGCTGAGGCAGCGGAAGCTTTCGCCGATACGCTGTGCGCAATGGAGGAGGTTAAACCCATTGGCCTCGGCGCGCGCGATTCGCTGCGGCTGGAGGCAGGGCTGCCGCTCTACGGCCATGATCTGACGCCGGCCACGGATCCGGTAGAGGCTGGATTATCTTTCGCAATTGGACCTAAGCGGCGGAAAGATGGTGGCTTTATCGGTGCAGAGCGAGTGTTGGAATATCTTGCTGATGCACGCGGGATGTCGCGAGTAGGGTTACTTGTCGAAGGTCGCCTTCCTGCGCGCGAAGGCGCTGCGATATATGATGAAAATCCGCATCCTATTGGTAACGTGACATCGGGAGGTTTCTCACCCACGCTACAGCGGCCAATTGCAATGGGTTACATAGACGCTGCGCTCAGTGAGCCCGGCACGCCGCTCGAAATCGAAGTGCGCGGCAAGCGTATTGCCGCGACTGTCGCATCGATGCCGTTCGTTCCGCACACCTATCATCGCCAACCTGCAGCCCCGAAGGGAGGGTCACAATGAGCCGTTATTTTTCCGAAGATCATGAATGGATCGAAGTCGATGGCGACATCGCGACGGTCGGCATTACCGACTATGCGCAGGAGCAGCTTGGCGACATCGTGTTCGTGGAGCTGCCTGAAGAGGGCAAGACTTTCGAGAAGGGCGACGATGCTGCTGTCGTCGAATCGGTGAAGGCCGCGTCTGACGTCTACGCGCCGGTTTCCGGGGAAGTCGTTGAGGCCAATGGCGCGCTGGAGGACGACCCCGCGCTGGTGAACAGCGACGCAGAGGACGAGGGCTGGTTCTTCAAGCTGCGCTTGTCTGCGCCCGATGAGCTGAAATCGCTGATGACCGAGAGCGCCTACGCAAAGTTCGTCGAAGGCCTCTGAGGCACAACAGCGATGAGCGCGCCCAACAGATCGAGCAAATGGGATGCGACCGACTATGGTCGCAACGGCGCGTTCGTGCCTGCACTTGGCATGCCGGTGGTCGATTTGCTCTCGCCGCGCCGGGGTGAGAATATCCTCGATTTGGGGTGTGGCGACGGTGCGTTGACGCAGGCGCTGATCGACGCGGGCGCAATGGTCACCGCCGTCGATGCCTCCGATAGCATGGTTGCGGCGGCGCGCGCTCGCGGAATCGATGCCCAGGTCATGGATGGCGAAAAACTGGCATTCGATGGCAGGTTCGATGCCGCCTTCTCCAACGCCGCCTTGCACTGGATGCTCGATGGCGCGGCGGTGGCGGCGGGCGTGTTCGGCGCGCTCAGGCCCGGCGGGCGCTTCGTGGGTGAGATGGGCGGCGACGGAAATGTGCGGGAGATGCGCGCGGCGCTCAACGCGGAACTGGTTGCCAATGGGTACACGCTGCCTTCGAGTGACCAGCAATGGTATCCCTCAGTTGAGGCGTTCGGAGCGATCTACTGCGCGGCAGGCTTCACCGAAATAGATGCGCGCCTGATCGACAGGCCAACGCCTTTGCCCGCCGGGCCAGAGGGTTGGTTCCATACCTTTCGCAGCGGCTATCTCGACTCGATTGGCGTGCCCGATGAAGCGCGCGATGGGATTTTCAAGGCGGCGGCGGCGCGCCTGCCGCAAGATATGTGCGGAAAGGACGGCGTCTGGCGCGCCGACTATGTCCGCCTGAGGTTCAGCATGAGGAAACCGGATTGATGAGATATCTCCCCCTGACCGACGCCGACCGGCGCGAGATGCTCGACGTCGTCGGCGCATCCACCATCGATGACCTGTTCGCCGACGTTCCTGCCGAGGCGCGTCTTTCCGGCAAGATTGCGGGCCTGCCCGATCATGCGAGCGAGATGGCTGTCGAGCGGCACATGGCCGCGCTATCGCGGAAGAATATGGCGGCTGGGGATGGCCCCTTCTTTCTGGGCGCGGGTGCCTATCGCCATCATGTGCCTGCCTCGGTCGATCACCTGATCCAGCGCGGCGAGTTTCTGACCGCCTATACGCCCTATCAGCCGGAGATCGCGCAGGGCACGCTGCAGATGCTGTTCGAGTTTCAGACGCAGGTCGCGCGCCTCTATGGCTGCGATGTCGCCAATGCCAGCATGTATGACGGGTCGACGGCCTGCTGGGAAGCGGTGGCGATGGCGGCGCGCATCACGAAGCGCAAGCGCGTGGTGCTGTCGGGAGCGCTTCACCCGCATTATGCTGAGGTCGTCAAGACCATGGCGAAGGTCACGGATTATTCGATTGCGGGCGCAATGCCTGCGATACAGCCCAACCCTGACAATGCGGGGTTGATCGCGCGGATCGATGACCAGACGAGCTGCGTCGTCGTGCAATATCCCGATATTCTGGGTCGCTTGCCCGACCTGGGTGAAATCGCGGAGGCAGCGCAGGCAAAGGGCGCGCTGTTGGTGGTGGTGAACACTGAGCCGGTGGCCTTGGGCGCGATCAAGGCGCCGGGCGAATTCGGCGCGGACATCGTCGTGGGGGAGGGGCAATCGCTCGGCGTCGGCTTGCAATTCGGTGGCCCTTATCTGGGTCTGTTCGGCTGCAAACAGAAATATGTGCGTCAGATGCCGGGACGCCTGTGTGGCGAAACGGTGGATGCGGAAGGGAAGCGCGGCTTTGTCTTGACGCTGTCGACGCGCGAACAGCATATCCGACGCGAGAAGGCGACCTCAAATATCTGCACCAATTCAGGGCTTTGTGCGCTGGCTTTCAGCATCCATATGACCTTGCTGGGCGAAAAGGGTCTGCGCGATCTTGCCATGCTGAACCACGCTAAGGCGGCGCAGGCAGCGGAGAAACTCTCCGCGGTGCCCGGTGTGCGGCTTCTGAATGACAATTTTTTCAATGAGTTCACTGTCGTTCTGGACAAGGATGCTCGGGAAACGGTCCGTACGCTTGCTGATCGGAATATTCTGGCGGGCGTGTCGCTTGGCCGGCTTTATCCCGATGCGGGGGCTCTCTCCAATGGTCTGATCGTTGCGGTTACGGAAACCAGCACGGACGAGGATGTCGATATGCTGTGCGCCGCGCTTGAGGAGATGCTGTCATGACCATCAACCAGAGCGGATGGAAGCCTGAGATGAACGAGGCTGTAAAAATGGCAGGCCCGCCGACCGCGACCGGCAACCGGGCCTTGATGCTGGAAGAGTCGTTGATCTTCGAACTGGGCGATACCGGGCGGACGGGGGTGGATTTGGCCGAAGCGCCGGCCGCTGCCAACCGTCTTGGCGGGATGGAGCGTACGGCGCCCATCGGCTTGCCGGGTCTGTCGGAACAGGAAACGGTGCGGCATTATACGCGCCTGTCGCGTCAGAATTACGCCATCGACCTAGGCCTGTTCCCGCTTGGCAGCTGCACGATGAAACATAATCCGCGCCTCAATGAAAAGGTGGCGCGCATGCCGGGCTTCGCCGACGTGCATCCGCTGCAACCGCAATCGACTGTGCAGGGCGCGCTGGGCGTCATCAACCAGCTTGCGGTCTGGCTGATTGAGCTTACGGGCATGCATGGCGTTGCAATGACGCCGAAGGCAGGCGCACATGGGGAGTTGTGCGGGTTGCTGTGCATTCGCGCGGCGCTGGAGGCGCGTGGTGACGCCCGTTCGGTCGTGCTGGTGCCCGAAAGTGCCCACGGCACAAATCCGGCGACGGCGGCTTTCTGCGGCTATGCCGTGGAAGATATCCCTGCGACGCCGGAGGGGCGTGTTGACCTTGAGGCGCTGAAAATGCGCCTGGGGCCGGACGTCGCGGCGGTCATGATCACCAACCCCAACACCTGCGGCCTGTTTGAGCGCGATATGAAGAATATCGCCGATGCGGTGCACGCAGCGGGTGCGTTCGTCTATTGCGACGGGGCAAATTTCAACGCCATCGTCGGTCGGGTGCGGCCGGGCGACCTCGGCGTCGATGCGATGCATATCAATCTGCACAAGACATTCTCCACGCCGCATGGCGGCGGCGGGCCGGGGTCGGGGCCGGTTGTGTTGTCCGAAGCGCTGGCACCCTTTGGCCCGCTGCCCTACACCGCGCGCACGGCTGACGGCACGATCCACCTGATCGACGAGGAAAATGTTGGCGCGGAAATGCCGCAGAGCTTCGGGCGCATGTGCGCATTTCATGGCCAGATGGGCATGTTCACGCGCGCGCTCGCCTACATCCTGAGCCATGGCGCGGACGGCCTTAAACAGGTTGCCGAGGACGCGGTGCTCAACGCAAACTATGTTTTGCGCAGTTTGGAGGATGTGCTCGATGCACCGTTCGGCGGCAGCGGGCCGTGCATGCATGAGGCGTTGTTCAGCGACAAGGGCATGGCCGAGGGCTTTTCGACGCTTGATGTGGCGAAGGGCCTGATCGATGAGGGCTATCATCCGATGACGATGTACTTCCCGCTTGTCGTGCACGGCGCGATGCTGATCGAGCCGACCGAAACGGAAAGCAAGGCTGCGCTCGACCAGTTCATCATAGCGCTGCGCAGTGTGGCAGAACGCGCCAAGGCCGGGGACGAGGCTCTTAAGGGCGCGCCCTGGTATGCGCCGCGCCGCCGCCTTGACGAGACGCTGGCCGCACGCAAGCCGAAACTCGTCTGGCAGGAGCCGGACCTTGCCGAGGTCGAGGCCGGAGAGTAGCTTCGAGGCGAGGGAGAGAGCCATGGATGTCGACGAAGACAGTGCGAAGGTCACATTCCCGCCGCCATTCGTCTATCTGGGCTTTCTACTCATAGGTCTGGTGGCCGACCGCGTGATGCCTTGGTCATTGGATTTGCCTCCCTTGGTTCGCGCTGCGCTCGCGATCCCGTTCCTTATAGTGGGTGCGGGCCTGCCGATGGCCGCAAACGGCTTGTTCCGCCGTGCGGGTACGGAGGTAAAGCCCTGGAAATCCGTGAGCGCAATTGTCGACAAGGGCGTTTATGCGTTTACGCGCAACCCCATGTATCTGGGCATGGCGCTGTTCTACATTGGCATGGCGCTGACCTTCGAAAGTTTGGGCGCGCTGTTTCTGTTGCCGGTCGTGATCTTCGTTATCCGAACGCAGGTGGTCGCGCGCGAGGAGCGCTATCTTGAAGCCAAGTTCGGCGAAGCCTATCGTGCATACAAGGTGCGCGTCAGGCGCTGGCTGTGAAGGGACCGCAACCGTGGTTTGCCGGTGAGGCCGACGGCGCGGCAAAGCGGCACGCACCCGCGACCGCGCGTAATCGCGATGTGATTGCCGATATTTTGGCGCAAGAGCTTCCAGCAACCGGTCTTGTGCTCGAAATAGCGAGCGGGTCGGGTGAGCATATCGTCCATTTTGCCGGGCGCTTTCCGGATATCCAATGGCAGCCGTCGGATCCCGACCCGGTCGCGCGCCGGTCGATCATTGCGTGGGCGGCCGAAGCCGGGTTGGCCAACGTCGCGACGCCGTTCGATGTCGATGCATCGTCGCCGGACTGGCCAATTGCCCATGTCGATGCCTTATTGTGCATCAACATGACGCATATCAGCCCATGGGAAGCGACATTGGGGCTGCTCGACGGCGCAACGCGTTTGCTCGGTCCGGGCGCGCCGCTCATAATCTATGGGCCGTTTCTTCGGGCCGAACTCGAAACAGCGCCGAGCAATCTGGCCTTTGACAAGCAATTGCGCGCCCGTGATGCGCGGTTCGGCATTCGGGCGGTTGAAGATATCGATACGGCGGCATCGGCGCATGGACTGCAGCGCACGGCGCTCTACCCGATGCCTGCGAACAATCTCACGCTTGTCTACCGCTTCAGCTGACCGAGACGCCCCTGTTGACCAGGTCGCGATGCCGCACTCGTTCGCGCCATGCGATGTAGAGGCTGCTCATCGCGATAATGACCGCGCCGATCCATGTTCCCGGCCCCGGCCATTGCTGCCACAGCGCCCAGCCGAGCAAGGTCGACCAGAGCAGTGACGAATAATCCATCGGCAGCACCAGTGACACCGGCCCCCAACGGAGCGCCGAGGTCATGAACAATTGGGCCAGCCCGCCCGATAGTCCCAACAGAATGATCACGGCCCAGGTCTGTGCATCGTGCATCTTGCCGAAATACAGCATGCCGACGCCCAGAATGGGGAGCGACAGCGCGGAAAAATAAAAAACCGTGGTGGTTGGGTGCTCTGTCCGGCTGATCTGTCTCAGCAACAGAGAAATGCAGGACGTAAGAATGGCCGCAATCAATGCCACGATGAACCCCAGCCATGGCAGGTCAAAATGGCCCGGTGCACCAACTATGACAACAACGCCCAGAAAGCCGATAAATATGGCGGCCCATCTGTGAACACCTGGACGTTCGCCCAAAAAGATGACCGACAGAATTGTAGCAAAAATCGGTACCGTAAACCCGATTGTCGTTGCCTCTGCCAGGGGTAAGAGGATAACCGCACCGAAGTTGAAAACCATGCCCATCAGACCCGCGAGTGTGCGGCTTACATGCGCGCCGGGGCGTCTGGTGCGGATCATCGACAGGCCATCGGCCATGATCATCGCGATGATTGGCACGGGCAATGTCAGCAGCTGGCGATAAAACAGACTTTCGACGATGTGAACGCCATGACCGCTCAACCACTTCACGCTCGCAAACATGACGGCAAGCATGACCATCGCGGCCAAACGAAACCCGAGCGCATAAAGAGGACGAGTTTCGTGGGCGTTCGCGATCATGCGTCCGCTTTAGCCGGATATGTCAGCGGATCAACGCGCTCTTTACGATGAAGCTGCAGATACAGCGGCGGCGACTCAGGATGTAGGCTTGCGGAATCGCAGTGTCATCCGATCGCTCTCACCAATTGCGAGATATTTCTCCCGATCCGTCTCGCCGTTTTTGAGAGTGGGCGGCAGCGTCCAGACGCCCTTCTCCCAATTTGCGGTGTCCATGGCATTGGCATTGATCTCAGATTGCGCCTCCAGTACGAAGCCCGCATCTTCCGCCAGCTTTTTGACGGTCGAAAGCTTGAGATAGCCGCTGCTTTTTTCCAACGCGCTATCGCTGCTATCCGGCAGACGATGGTCGACGATGCCGAGCACGCCACCGGGTTTCAGCAATGCGAAGAAGTCCGCGAAGGTCTGCTCGGCAACGCCTCGCATGACAAGGTTGTGGACATTGCGGAAGGTGAGGACGGTATCGACGCTGCCTGCCGGGATGGCGTCTTCGGTCTGCGGCCATGCTGTCACAACCGCCTTCCCGTAGACGCCCGGATTGGCCGCGATTTTGGCGCTGAGGTTCTCGACCCCGGATGCCGGTTGCAGCAGATAAAGCGTGCCTTCGTTCCTTAGCAGCGGTCCGAGTATCTCCGTATACCAGCCGCCGCCGGGGATGAATTCCACCACTGTTTCGGCTGGTTCAACCTCGAAGAAGGCAAGGGTCTCGGACGGATGGCGATAGGCGTCGCGCGCCTTGTTTTTCGCCGAACGAGCAGGGCCGGCGACCGCCTGCTCGATCGCCGAAGCCGGCTGGGCTTCATGATGATTGGCGAGCGCAACCGGTGATGCAGAGCACGCCAGAATGGCAAATGCCGTCAGGGCGGCGAGGGGAATTGGGCGCATGAGAGTCTCTCCTTGTTTCGCCAAATTTACGCGAAAAGGAAATCGAGACAATCCCGGCCCGAACTTATGTCCTGTTTTAGAGGCAGGCTTCCAGAAGCGCCTGGTCAAAACCGAAGCTGCGCGCTTTTTCGAGTGTATAGGGGCGCAAGCCCATCGAGCGGTATTCGCCTACAATCTTGCCCTGGTCGTCCTCGGTCAGATATTCGAATTTGAACAGCTCCTGCGTGACGATGACCTCGCCCTCCATCCCGATTACCTCGGTGATGTTGGTGACGCGGCGCGAACCGTCCCGCAGACGCTTCACCTGCACGATCAGGTCGACTGAGTCGGCAATCTGCTTGGAAATGGCTTCCTTCGGGATCTTGATGTCGCCCATCAGGATCATGTTTTCCATACGGCCCAGGCACTCGCGCGGGCTGTTGGAGTGGAGCGTACACATGGAGCCATCGTGACCGGTGTTCATGGCGGCCAGAAGGTCGAAACATTCCGCGCCACGAATTTCGCCCAGGATGATGCGGTCTGGGCGCATACGCAGGGCGTTCTTCACAAGGTCGCCGATGGTGATCGCGCCTTGCCCCTCAAGGTTTGCCGGACGCGTTTCGAGCGGCAACCAGTGCGGCTGCTGCAGGCGGAGTTCCGCTGCGTCCTCGATGGTGAGCACGCGCTCGCCCGGATCGATCATTTTCGACAGGGCGTTGAGCATCGTCGTCTTACCCGAACCCGTACCGCCGGAAATGACGATATTGAATCGGCACGCGCCTGCAATTTTCAGCGCGGTGCACATTTGCGGGCTCATCGCCGCCCAATCGCGCAGATTGTCCAGCGTGATCGGCTTGGCTGAGAATTTACGAATGGAAATGGCGGTGCCGCGCAGTGACAGCGGCGGTACGATGACGTTCACGCGCGAGCCGTCGGGCAAGCGGGCGTCGGCCAGCGGTGTCGTCTGGTCGACGCGACGACCGACCTTGTTGACGATACGCTGCGCAATCTGGAACAGATGCTCTTCGTCGCGGAACTGAATGCCTGCAAGCTGTAGCTTGCCCTTCTTTTCGACATAGGTCTGCATGGGGCCGTTGACCATGATGTCGGAAATGTCTGGATCGGTGATCAGTTCTTCGAGCGGGCCGAGGCCCAGCAGCTCGTCGACCAGCACCTTCTCAAGCGCGAATTGCTCGCGGCGATTGAGCGTCAACTTCAGCTCGGCCAGAACCTCCATGATGATCGGCCGGAATTCTTCGGCCAGCTCATCCTTGGTCAGCGTCGCGGCGGCTTCGGGGTCGACACGTTCCAGCAGGCGCGGCAGCACCTGTTCCTTGATCTTGTGCACCGACGCATCGAACCCTTCGGCCTTCATGTCGGTATGGTCGGCATTCATGCGGTCCTGCAACCGCGACATCGCCTCGGCATTCTTCGCCTGTTGTGGCGACAGGTCGTCGGAAACCGGCTCGGCGCCTTCGACTGGCGGCAGTTCGGACGGGTTTATCGGCGGAAACTGGTCTCCGCCGCGAGCCTCTTCGGGCTCTTGCGGCTCTGCGGTGCGGGATTCGGGTTGGCTGTTGGGCGTAACAACATGCATTGGTTTGGCCACGCCGAAGGCTGGCCTGATCCCTGACGATCCGTTTTTCCGTCCAAATGCACTCATGATAGTCCCATCGATATCGGTCAATTTCACCCTGCTTAACTATTAATCGGGAAACTTTTACAAAGTGCTAAGGAGACTTTTATGACTCCGGATCGCAAGAGACTGTTAACCAAGCAGTCTTAAGACAGACTGGCCACAATCCGGGAGCCGGCATGTCGACTATCAACCTTTGTGAACAGCCCTTGCCGGGCCATTTCCCGTTTGGTGACGCCAATCCCGACCGAGCGGCTAACGATGCTGCCTGCTATGCTCAGGTGCGGCGATGACAAAACTGGTCGTTCAGATACCATGCTTCAATGAAGCCGAAAGCCTGCCGGCCACCCTGCTTGCCATTCCGCGGCAGGTTGGGGGCGTGGACGAGGTTGAAATTCTCGTCATTGATGATGGCAGCTCGGACGGCACCAGCGATGTGGCGCGACGCTATGGCGTTCACCATATCGTGCGGCACCGGCGCAATCGAGGGCTGGCGGCCACATTTCAAAGCGGCGTCAATGCCGCTCTCGCTGCCGGTGCGGATATCATCGTGAATACCGATGCTGATGGGCAATATGATGGTTCGGCTATCCCCGATCTGATCGCTCCTTTGTTGCGAGGCGAAGCCGACATCGTCATTGGCGACAGAGGCGTCGCCAAAAACGCGCATTTCGGACCGGTAAAGAGGCGTCTTCAGCAGTTGGGCAGCGCCATCGTTCAACGTCTGGCGCGGACCGATGTGCCGGACGCGGTCAGCGGATTTCGCGCTATCAGCCGCCATGCGGCGCAACGGCTGACGGTGACGGCCGAATTCTCCTACACCACGGAAATGCTGATTCAGGCCGGGCGCAAGCGGCTGGCGATCACCAGCGTACCGGTACCCACGAATGAAACGCTGCGGCCGTCCCGGCTGTTTCGAACGATCCCGCAATTCATCGTGAACACCGGTATCACGATGGCCCGCGCCTACACGATGTATAACCCGCTGCGCGTTTTCGTGCTGGCGGGCGGAATCTGCGCCGTTGCGGGCCTTCTGCCGATCTTACGCTTCCTGTATTTCTTTGTGACAGGGCAAAGCGCAGGCCATGTTCAGTCGCTCGTGCTGGGCGGCGCTCTGTTGATCCTCGGTCTGATGGCAACCATGCTGGGCGTTCTCGCTGACCTGATCGGCAGTAACCGGAAGCTTCTGGAAGCCAATCTCGAACGGCTGCGGGCGATTGAGGACCGGCTGAGCGTACTCGACCAGCGAGAGAAATCGCAGTCTCCTTCCACCCAACCGCACGCGCCGGAGAGAAAACGAGCATGACTTCGCCCAGCTACGGAGTGAAAGGCAAGCCGGTGTCGCGCATTGCGGATGCGCTGCGTCCTCTGGTTGATGCTCCCTATATCCCCCTTGTGGCGCTGGTGCTGGTTGCCTTGATACAGCTGCAACTTGTTTTCGATCGTGCGATCAACTGGGATGAGTTCCATTTTTATCGTCAGGTGGAACTGTTCGCGAAAGGCACGCTGGAATATCCGCTTCAAACACTGCACGTCAGGGTTTTTCAATGGTTGCCCGGACTGGATGGAACGGGCGTCGATCACATCGTCATTGCGCGTATCTTCATGTTCGCCTGCGAAATCTTCACGCTGTGCGGCATCACTTTGTTGGCAACACGTTTCACGAATCTGAAAACCGGCTTCATTTGCGCTCTGGCCTATCTGTCGTCCGGCTTTGTGATGCAGCACGGGTTCTCCTTCCGCACGGACCCCATCATCACCGCATTGACGATGGGTGCGCTCTGCATATTGGGATGCACGCGCTTCAGGGGTGTCTGGCTCGCCTTGTTCGGTGCGCTGATCGCCGCGGCAGCCATGTTCAGCATCAAGATCGTGCTTTGGGCGCCGGCATTTGCGGGGTTGGCATGGTGGCGTTGGAATGAAGAAGGCCAGGGTGTCTCCTTGATGTTGCGCGTGATGCTTGCCACGCTATTCACCGCTTTGTTTTTCGCCGTGATTTACCTGTATCATTCGGCCGGGGTGACGGTGGATGACTCCGCGGGAAAAGTTCTGCAGAATTCGGCGGGCAAAATGTTCTTTTTCGGTATCCCGATATACTGGGCGCTGATGTTGAAATTTGTCAGCATGTCCGAAGTTCTCGTGCTGACGATTCTCTGTTTTCCGGTTGCCCTATATGCAAGCCGGCTGAACAAGCATGCCAAGGTGGCGATGGTGGGGCTGTTCCTGCCGCTCAGCGCGCTCTTCTTCTATTTCAACACTCTTCCCTATTTTTATGCCTTCATGCTGCCGCCCGTCGTGGTGGCATGCTCGGTGCCGCTTTCGATGCTGCGTGATCGCTACGGAGCGGCCCTGCCCGCAATCGCATTTTTTGCCATGGCGTTCGGTCTGTGGGTCAAGGAAGATCAGGGCGTCATCGATCGGCAGCGGGAGTTGCAAGCCGCTGCGCACACAATATTCCCTGAGGGCGTTTCTTATTTCGATTTCAGCGGGTTCCTACCCGATCAAGACAAGTCTAATGCGTTCATGACGCTATGGGGCACAGAAATTTATCTCAAGGGTGGTGCGCCATCGATGAAGAGCGTCATGGCGCAGAAACCTGTGCCGCTCGTCATCGAACTCGATGACATGTTCACGGCGATGTTCCAGCCTGACGACCCAGCATCCTATTTCCTGCCGCAGGATGCCGCTGCCCTGCGCGATACCTATCAGCCCTTTTGGGGCCCGTTCTGGCTCGCAGGCAAAACCGTGGCCTCTGATGCGCAGCAAGCGAACGTGGAGTTCCTGGTTCCCGGCCCTTATACACTTTCTGGCGGCGCGATCGAATTTGACGGTCGCAGGGCATATCCGGGTGATGTCATAGCCATTGACAGGGGCAGGCATAGGCTGAGCGCTCTAGAGGGCAAGGAGGCGCACCTGACATGGGGCGATCATCTCAAGAAGCCCGAACAGGCGCCTCCACCCCGGCCCTATTGGACATATTTCTGACCGATGGCGGGGCAGGGAACATCGCCGGCTTTTATCGCTTGGGGTAGTTATGATCTTGGCAAGCCTCGCGTGCGCCTGCTGTTCGACGCACTCAGAGGTCTGGGGGTGTCCGTCTCAGAAATCCACATCGACATCTGGCGCGGGATAGAGGACAAGTCTGTCGCAGGATGGGTGCGCCTTGCCGGAGCGCTCATCCGTTTGATCCTTGGCTATCCTCGCGCCCTGTATCGCCTCCTGAAAACGCCATCGGACTGCGTCATTTTGCTCGCCTACCCGGCAATAGCGGACATTTTTGTGGTTTGGCCGTTCGCACGGCTTCGCCGCCAAACAATCGTTTTCGATGCGTTCATTCCATTTTACGACACTATCGTGGTCGACCGAAACCGTTTGCGCCCCGGAACCATCGTCGCGCGGACCTTGTGGCAGCTTGAGCGCTTGGCCCTCAAGCTCGCTGATGTCATTCTTGTCGATACCGATGCGCATGGACGCTATTTTGCAGACAGTTTTGACATACAGCCGGAAAAATTCGTCACTGTTCTTGTGGGGGCAGAGGAGCTCTTTTGGAATGCCCGCAGCAACGACAGTCTGGGTGACCTGCCAGTAGATATCCCGTCACCGTACATATTGTTCTACGGCCAGTTCATTCCGCTGCATGGCGTAGAAACCATATTACGCGCAGTGAAACTGAGCGCTTCGCAAAATTTCCATTGGCTGATTGTTGGCCAGGGTCAAGAGCAGAAGCTGGTTGAAGATTTCATTGCCGAACATCGTCCCAACAATATGACCTGGCTGCCTTGGGTCGACTATCGCGATTTGTCGGCCCTCATTCGAAAAGCGGCCGTGTGTCTTGGCATTTTCGGTGAAAGCGACAAGGCGGCCAGGGTTATACCGAACAAGATGTTTCAGGTGCTCGCTGCTGGCGGCACGATCATCACGCGCGAAAGCCCTGCTGTTGCTGAGCTTGCGGGAAAATTCCCAAATACCATCAAGCTCGTACCGTCCAATGATCCGAAGGCTTTGGCAGTGGCAGCGGGACAGATGCTGGGCGGTGGGAACAATGCCGGCCCCATTCCCGAAGAGATGAGAACTTCGCTCTCGTCCGTGCCCGGTGTCCAGCTGCTTTTGCGCACAGCGAGCTTCGAGGGGTAAGCGGTATGCAAGCATTGCAATCGGCCTTTGGTCCATATCTATCCGACAATATGTGGGTTCCTGCACCCCGCTATGCTCTCCGCCGTGCCAGCATTCTGGACGCGATGAAGAACAAGGAGCGTGGCGAGATTTTGGAGGTGGGATGCGCGACTGGGGCATTGTTGTCCGAGTTTGCTGACCGCGGGTTCAAGGCAACCGGCGTTGAGATGTCGCAAGAGGGGCGGCGCTGTGCGGATATTTTCTCGGTCGGCAGTCGAGATATGACCGTGCTTGAATCTCCTCGAGCCGATTGGCGGGAACATTTCGCCTATCTATTCAGTTTCGAGGTGCTGGAGCATATCGAAGATGATTTGGAAGCGTTGAGCCGGTGGGTCGACTGGGTCAAGCCGGGGGGTACTGCAGTATTGTCGGTTCCCGCCCATATGAAACTCTGGGGCGCGACCGACGAATATGCGGGCCACTATAGACGATACTCGAAACAGCAGTTGCAAGATTTGATGTCTCATGCTGGCTTGGTCGATATCTCCATAGAAGCATATGGCTTCCCCGTTTCGAATATCATTGAACCTTTTCGAAATGCGCATCACAAGCGCCGGTTGAAACAGGGTGTGGCAGATCTCGGCATGAAGGAAGCAACCGAAAACAGTGGGGTCGATCGTGGATTAGAGTCACGGTTGTTCCCCTTGATGACATCATTTCCCGGTCGCCAGCTGCTTGAGCTGGGAACCAAAGTCCAACGGCTTTTCCGGAACACGGAGTTGGGTACTGGATGGGTCGCGACGGGACGAAAGCCAGATGCCCGGGATTGACGCGGCCAAGCCCAGCGAAACTGGCATAGTCCGGAAAGGCGCGTTTGGCCGTAACTCGTTGTACGGTGTGGGGCTGCTGCTTTCGATCATATGTCTATACTTCTTCGCGCACCGCGCCGCTGATGTTTGGAAGGGAATCGATTTCGCCGCAGCCATTTCGGCACCTGCCATGTTGGTGGCGATATTCACTCTGCTCATATCCTACGCGATGGCCGCATTTGTTTGGCGGTCATTGGTAGAGGTGCAGGGAGCAAACATCTCGCCGCGCTCCGCCGTAGCAATCCTTCTTACTACGCAGCTCGGTAAATATTTACCCGGAAATATTGGTCAGCATATCGGGCGCGTTGCACTCGCCAAATTTCATAACGTACCCGTGCGAGTGTCAGCGGCCGCGATGATGACGGAGATGGCTCTCGTTATGGGGTTTATGATGATCCTCGGCTTTCCAGCTCTGCTAGGATATATGTCCTCGGTCGTGAACTACGCCACATTTGGGTTAGTGGCTCTGGCTCTAGCGGGGGGGGCGTGCTGGATATTTGCTCCCAAGCTGCGGTCGTTGGGTCTACCTCTGGCCCAATATCTGTCAGGCAAGCATGCAATAAAACGTTTGAGTTTGGCGCTGATCTTGGCTCTGTCATGCGCACTGACATATAGCTGCGTCATACTGCCTTTGCATGAAGACTTCATGGGAGACTTGCACGCGACCCTCTATGTCGTCTCGATCTTTTGTGGGGCCTGGGTCGCGGGGTTTGTAACGCCCGGAGCTCCCGCGGGACTGGGCATACGCGAATGGATATTGAGCGAGGGCATGGCCCCTCTGATCGGCCCGGAATCCGCCACCATTGTGGCATTGCTTCTGCGGGTGGTGACGACAATTGCTGATTTGATGGCGTTCGGGATTGGAACTATGATGCTGTCGACGCAGGCACGCAGGAAATTGGGCTAACTTGCGAATATTCTGGCTTTTGACGCTAGGAAATTACCCCGCCTTTTCAGCCAGAACCGTCAAACCCTTTTCGTTGACCTCGGCGAAGCCGCCGACGACCGGGATGCTTTCGGCCTGTGCGGAGGCGTTTTCGAATACCAGGATTTCGCCGTCGCGGATGGTGGACATGAACGGCGCATGGCCTTCCAGCACCCCGAAATCGCCCTCGGCGCCGGGTACCACGACCTGATAGACCTCCGCAGAGCGGACCAGCTTTTCAGGGGTTACGAGTTCGAAATGCAGTGCCATATCCGTCCGTTCCTTGCGGGGTGTCCCTGCTTTTTCCAGTCCGGGCGGATGCGGCTTTGTGGGCCTATTGCATAACCCGATACAGGCAGAGGTCGATCAACAGCGATGCCGCAACCAGACCACAGGTGATCCCAACCATAGCGACAAGGTCTTTTTGGATGTTGCCGCTGTTTGTGTTCAATATGTTCCGCACGACCGATTTGGCGGAAAATGAATGCCGGTTGTTCATATCCTCTCCTTCTGCCCCGATTTTCTCGAGTGCGTGAAGGAGAGGGTAACTCAAAATCGAGCGTTAGATCAAGCCGCTTCTGCAGCCAGTTTCTTGCCTTTTTCAATCGCCTCGTCGATGCCGCCAACCATGTAGAAGGCCGCCTCGGGCAGGTGGTCATATTCGCCGTCGACCACCGCCTTGAACGATTTCACGGTGTCCTCGATCTGAACGAACTTGCCGGGGATGCCGGTGAAGACCTCTGCGACGTGGAACGGCTGGCTGAGGAAGCGCTGGATCTTGCGCGCGCGCGCAACGGTCAGCTTATCTTCTTCCGAAAGTTCGTCCATGCCCAGAATGGCGATGATGTCCTGAAGCGACTTGTACTTCTGCAGCGTTTCCTGAACCGCACGGGCCGTTGCATAATGCTCCTGGCCAACGACAGCGGCGGTCAGAACGCGGCTGGTGGAGTCGAGCGGGTCAACCGCCGGATAGATGCCAAGTTCCGAAATCGCGCGGTTAAGAACCGTCGTCGCGTCAAGGTGGGCGAACGATGTTGCCGGTGCCGGGTCGGTAAGGTCATCCGCGGGCACGTAGATGGCCTGAACCGAGGTGATCGAACCCTTATTGGTCGACGTGATGCGCTCCTGCAGGGCGCCCATGTCGGTGGCGAGGGTCGGCTGATAGCCCACGGCCGAAGGGATACGGCCGAGAAGCGCGGACACTTCCGAACCCGCCTGCGTGAAGCGGAAGATGTTGTCGACGAAGAACAGAACGTCCTGACCTTCCTGATCGCGGAAATATTCCGCCATGGTCAGGCCCGACAGAGCAACGCGTGCACGTGCGCCCGGGGGCTCGTTCATCTGGCCGAACACCAGAGCCACCTTGGACCCTTCGGCAATCGCGTTGCCGTCTGCGTCCTTGGCGATAACGCCTGCGTCGAGGAACTCGTGATAAAGGTCGTTGCCCTCACGGGTGCGCTCACCCACGCCCGCGAACACCGAGGTGCCGCCATGGCCCTTCGCGATGTTGTTGATCAGTTCCTGAATAAGAACGGTCTTGCCGACGCCCGCGCCGCCGAACAGGCCGATCTTACCGCCCTTTGCGTAAGGGGCGAGAAGGTCGATGACCTTGATGCCGGTGACAAGGATCGAGGTTTCGGTTGACTGGTCGACGAACTCGGGGGCCTTGGCGTGGATCGGGGCGGCCTGCTTGGCGCCAACCGGGCCGCGCTCGTCGATCGGCTCGCCGACGACGTTCAGGATGCGGCCCAGCGTTTCGGGGCCGACGGGAACCGAGATCTGCGCGCCGGTGTCGACGACTTCCTGACCGCGGGTCAGACCGTCGGTGGAGTCCATCGCGATGGTGCGGACCATGTTCTCACCGAGGTGCTGCGCAACCTCGAGGACCAGCTTCTGACCGTTATTGTCAGTCGTCAGCGCGTTCAGAATGGCCGGGAGCGCGTCCGGGAAGGTCACGTCGACGACGGCGCCGATGACCTGTGAAATGCGGCCGGTGTTGTTGGTGGTTGCCATGACTGCTTCCTTGCCTGCTATGCCTTACAGCGCTTCTGCGCCGGAGATGATTTCAACGAGTTCGGTGGTAATCGCGGCCTGACGGCTGCGGTTATATTCGATGGTCAGACGGTTGATCAGGTCGCCCGCATTGCGCGTTGCGTTGTCCATCGCCGTCATCGATGCGCCCTGTTCGGATGCTTCGCGCTCCAGCAGCGCGCCGAAAAGCTGCGTCTTCACATAACGCGGCAGCAGCTCTTCGAGGATCGATTCCTCATCGGGCTCATATTCGACGACAGCACTGCCACCCGCCGCATCCGCCGGGGCGGGGACGGGGATGAGCTGCACCGATGTCGGGTCCTGCGCCAGCGCCGACTTGAACACCGGCGAAATCAGGTGCGCTACGTCGAACTTGCCTGCGTCGAACATTTCGATCAGCTGCGCTGCGATGGCCTCGGCCTCTGCAAAGCCGGGGGTGCGCACCGTGCTGGTGTCGAACCCTTCGCCCACTTTGCTCGCATAATCGCGGCGGATGGGCGCGCGGCCCTTTTTGCCGACGAGGTAGAACTCGACGTCCTTGCCAGCTGCGATCAGTTCTTTCGCCTTGGCCTTGGCAGCCTTGACGATGTTGGAGTTCAGACCGCCGCACAGGCCCTTGTCGGTGTTGACGACGACGAGCAGGTGGCGCTGGTCTGATCCGGTGCCCGCGAGCAGTTTCGGCGCGCCATCGCCCGATACCTTGCTGGCGAGCGAGGCCATGACCGCGCCCAGCCGCTCGGCATAGGGGCGGGCGGCCTCTGCGGCTGCCTGCGCCTTGCGCAGCTTGGCCGCGGCGACCATCTGCTTGGCCTTGGTGATCTTCTGGGTCGATTTGACCGAGCCGATCCGGCCCTTGAGTTCCTTCAGACTTGCCATTCGATCAAGTTCTCTGGTTTCCGTTCGCTTCGAGCATCGTCGAAACGCGTGTCTCGACTTCGCTCGATACGAACGGGTTTATAGGATTACGCAAACGTCTTGCCAAAGCTGTCGAGCGCGGCGACCAACTGCTTCTTCAGGTCGTCGCCCAGATCCTTGGTTTCGCGGATGCCCTTCAGTACGTCGGCATGGTCAGCGCGCAGATAGGCGAGCATCGCCTCTTCGTAGCGCACGACGTCGCCAACCGGAATGGCATCGAGATAACCGTTGGTACCTGCGAAGATCGACGCGGTCTGCTCTTCGAACGGCAGCGGCGAGAACTGCGGCTGCTTCAGCAGCTCCGTCAGGCGCGCACCGCGGTTCAGCAGCTTTTGCGTCGAAGCATCGAGGTCCGAACCGAACTGAGCGAAGGCCGCCATTTCGCGGTACTGCGCCAGCTCCAGCTTGATCGAGCCCGAAACCTTCTTCATCGCCTTCGTCTGTGCCGAAGAACCGACGCGCGACACCGACAGACCCACGTTGATCGCGGGGCGAATGCCCTGGTAGAAAAGGTTGGTTTCAAGGAAGATCTGACCGTCGGTGATCGAAATCACGTTGGTCGGAATATAGGCCGACACGTCGCCTGCCTGCGTTTCGATGATCGGCAGCGCGGTCAGCGAGCCATTGCCATTGGCGTCGTTCATCTTCGCAGCGCGCTCCAGCAGGCGGCTGTGGAGATAGAAAACGTCACCCGGATAGGCTTCACGGCCCGGAGGACGACGCAGCAGCAGCGACATCTGACGATAAGCGACCGCCTGCTTGGAAAGGTCGTCATACACGATCACGGCGTGCATGCCGTTGTCGCGGAAGAACTCGCCCATGGTCACACCGGTGTAGGGCGCGAGATACTGAAGCGGAGCAGGCTCCGAAGCGGTTGCGGCAACAACGATGGAATATTCCATCGCGCCGTTTTCTTCGAGCTGACGCACGATCTGCGCGACGGTCGAGCGCTTCTGGCCGACGGCGACATAGATGCAATACAGCTTCTTGCTCTCGTCATTGCCTGCGTTGACACCCTTCTGGTTGATGAAGGTGTCGATTGCGACGGCGGTTTTGCCGGTCTGACGGTCACCGATGATCAGCTCGCGCTGGCCACGGCCGACGGGGACGAGGGCGTCAATGGCCTTTAGACCGGTCTGCACCGGCTCGTTCACCGACTTACGCGGGATGATGCCCGGTGCCTTCACCTCAACGCGCTTGCGCTCGGTATATTCGATCGGGCCCTTGCCGTCGATCGGGTTGCCGAGGCCGTCGACCACGCGGCCGAGCAGGCCCTTGCCGACGGGAACGTCGACGATGGTGCCCGTACGCTTGACGGTGTCGCCTTCCTTGATCTCCGCGTCCGAACCGAAAATCACGACGCCGACATTGTCGGCTTCGAGGTTCAGCGCCATGCCCTGCACGCCATTGGCGAACTCGACCATTTCACCGGCCTGCACATTATCGAGGCCGTGGATGCGGGCGATGCCGTCACCGACGTTCAGCACGGTGCCGACTTCGCTCACCTGAGCTTCGGCGCCGAAATTGGCGATCTGGTCTTTGATGACCTTCGAGATTTCTGCGGCGTTGATATCCATGGTGTAGCCTTCAGCCTTTCATCGCGTGAGCGAGGGTATTCAAACGGGTGCGGATGGACGAGTCGATCATCTGACTGCCGATCTTGACGACAAGGCCGCCAAGGATCGACGGATCGACCTTGAGGTCAACCGCTACATCGCGGCCGACCCGGGTTTTAAGGGATTGTTGCAGCGCGCCGACCTGTTCGTCGGTCAGGGCATAGGCGGACACCACTTCGGCGCGGCTCTCGCCCTTGTGCTGCGACAGCAATGTTTCAAAAGCGCGGATTGCGGCAGGAAGCTGCGACAGACGGCGCGCCTGCGCCAGAACGCCCAGGAAGTTTCCGACCAGCGGATCGAGGCCGATCGCCTTCGCAACTGCGGCAACGGCTTTCGCCGCCTCATCGCGACCGATCACCGGGCTGTTGATCAGCGCGCGCAAATCGTCCGATTCGCTCAGCGCCGACTTGAGAGCCGAAACACTCGATTCCACCGAATCGAGCTGCTTGTTGTCACGGGCCAGTTCAAAGAGAGCCAGCGCGTAACGCCCGCTTAAGCTAGCCTGAATGCCGCCGGAATTCTCCACGCGCCCTATGTCCTCCAGTTCGATGTGCCGCGTCTGGAAACCGGGGAAACGTCAATAACGCCCCCGTCAAACGTGCGGGCCGGTTAGCAGGGGTCTTTCGCTCTTGCAAGATGGTCGCGCGACTATGTTGCATATTCCGCGACGAAAGCGCGCGCGTCGGCCGCCGATTTGTGCGGAAATAAGATGCGTGGGGTTGAGGGTGAGCGCTTGGTGACTTTTTCTTATTGCGGCTCGTCGGGCGCGGCCTGTGTGCATTGATAGACCAGCCGCTCATTTGGAGCGTTCGGCAAAATGGCCAGAAGCTCTGACTGCATCTGTTGAAGTTCTCCCAGCTTTTCGGGATCCGCGGTGCACCCTTCGAACTTGAAATGACTGCGTAGCTCGCGCGCCTTCTCCAGCGTGTCTGCATTGGCGAGGAAGCGTTCGACCTTGTAGAGCGCGGTATCGGGTGCATAGCTGTTGACTGAGACGACGGCCTCGCTTTCGGGAACGAATATGCGGCTCCATTCAGCGCCGTTCTGGCCATATTGCGTCGATCCGTTGACGCACCCGGTCTCTGTCCAGTGGAGCGGCACGTCCTTCACGTCCGAAACGGTCATCCTGCTCCGGCTTTCCTCGATCCTGCAAATTTTGTCGCCGGAGGCATCTTTTGTCGCTTCTGCGGGTGGAGTGTTGTTCGCAGCAGTGGATCGGTCGATGCGGTCGTCTATACCGTCGAAGGACGGTCGCAGCAGAAATGCGACGATAGCCGCCACCAGCAACAGGACGCCTGCCGCGCCAGCCCGCAGGCGCTCCTTCTCGCGCCCCTCGACATGGAACATCATCGCCGCGCCTAGCGAAAGACCACCGAACAGCAACAGGACACCTGCCAGCGCAATCATGTTTTCACGTGCAGCGTACACTTCCTGCTCTGCGCGCGACCGCGCTTCGGACTGTGCCTTCTCGCGCGCGTCGGCCTCCATCTGCTCGCGGCGCTGTTGCTGGAAGAATTCCTCCTGTTTGCGCTTGGCCTCGGCCGCATCAAGTTCCGCGATGCTGCGACAGGGCGTTGCCGTGCGCCGGAACGCGACATCCGCCTGACGCAGGAAAGACGCAATCTCCCGGTTGGAGACGGCAAAGCCGAACTCGGCGTCGGCATCGCTTTCGGCCTGCGATCCGAAGCTGTTGACACCAATCACGCGCCCGCAATCGTCGACCAGTGGGCCGCCGCTGTTCCCCTGCGCCATCGGCGCCGTATGCAGCACGGTGTCAAAGCCGTGGGAGGCGCGACCGGTTGAAACGGTGCCGCTGGTTTTTACCGGAGAGAGCGGCTGGATGATCTCCTTGAGGTTCAAACCTTGCGCCCGGTCAACGGCGGCGGGGTAGCCGATGGCTGTCACATGCTGCCCGTCCGTCAGCGCGCCTGAGAAGAAGGTGGCGACCGGCAGCGTGCCTTCCTTCAGCTCAATGAGCGCCAGGTCATTGCCCGGCGAATAGGCGATCAGCTTGCCGCCATAGCTGCGTTTACCCTCTGAAGGGATAATGCCCACGACCAGATTTTTCTCGGTCCGCAACAACTCGACGACATGCGCATTGGTCAGCACCTTGTTCGGTGCCACGGCAAAGCCGCTGCCATGGCCCACAAAATAGGCGTCGTTGCCGTTCGTCGCGATCAGCGCAACGCGCACCACGCCGCGCGCGGTGGCGGCGACATCCTGTTGTTCCGCCTGAGAGGGCATGGCCCATACAGACGCGAAAACGAACGATGCGAGAAAGAACAAGAGGCGCTTCATTGGCGGGAGATATGCCTTTGTCGTGGAGGTGATGCAAATGGCAAAATCGCAAGCAAATGATCTTCACAGGGTTTGACCGCAAGAATGCGGAAGCTCCGAACCGATTGTCCCGATATTTCATGGGGCAGGGTACAAATGGAGATGAGCGATGGTCTATAAAATTGAAGGTCTGGATTACGGACAGTTCGCGCCGCTGTTTGCCATGAGCGACGAGGAATTGGCGCGGCAAAGCGCGATGCGCGTGCACGCGCGCGCGGGTGAAGGGTATCCGTGCCGGGTCACGCTGCAGGATGCGGGCGAGGGGGAAACAGTGATCTTGCTGAACCATGTGAGCCATGACGTATCGACCCCCTATCGTTCATCCTTTGCCATTTATGTTCGGGAAATGGGCGGGATGGGAGATGCCCCAGTCTATATCGATTGCACCCCGCCGGTTTTCGAAGGAAGGCCAATTGCCCTGCGTGCCTTTGATGCGGAGGGGATGTTGCAGGCGGCGGCGCTTGCACTGCCGGGCAAAGCCGACCTGGAAATCCGCGCCCTGTTCGCCAGGGATGACATTGCCTATATTCACGCCCATAACGCGGCTCATGGCTGTTTTGCCGCATATGTGAACAGATGCTGATGCATATTGATCGTGAATTTGCCTTCGCCGCCTTCCTGCGGCGCGACAGAACGCAAGATGGTCGATTCGTGGTCGCAGTGAAGACGACCGGCATTTATTGCCGTCCCAGTTGTCCGGCCCGGCGGCCCAAACGTGAAAATGTGGAGTTCTTCCCTGACGGGGAGGCGGCGCAAGGTGCGGGCTATCGCGCGTGCAGGCGGTGCCTGCCTGACGATCAGGGCAGGGACGAGAAGGCCGTTGAGCAAGCATTGAAGCTGCTGAGCGACACTGACGAATTGCCGACACTTGACGATCTGGCGCGGGCCGTTGGCTATGCCCCCCATCATTTTCAGAGGCTGTTCAAGCGTATCGTGGGCGTCACCCCGGCGGCATATGGCAGGCAATTGCGGGCGCGCAGGCTGGAGCAGGCTCTGGACGAGGACGGGGATGTGACCGGCGCTTTGTACGAAGCCGGATATGAAAGCGCTGCGGGTGCCTATGCCGACGCGCGAGGGAGACTGGGCATGACGCCGACGGCACGGAAAAAAGGTGGGGCGGGGGAGCGGATATGGTTCGCCATCGCTGATAGTTCACTCGGGCCAGTCCTGATCGCGGCAACGCAAAAAGGGTTGTGCCGCATCAGCTTTGATGAGGGCGAGGCGGATTTGCGCGCACATTTTCCCCATGCAGACATAGCGCCATCCGATTCATCGTTTGCTGCCTTGGTCAACGATGTCGTTTCGGCCATTGATGACCCGCACCAAATGCGCAGCGACTTGCCGCTCGATGTGCGCGGCACGGCGTTTCAGCAGGCGGTATGGCAGGCCTTGCGCGCGATTCCGACGGGCGAAACGCGCACCTATTCCGAAATCGCGACGGCGGTCGGGCGCCCCAATGCAATACGCGCGGCGGGAACGGCGTGCGGCGACAATGCGCTCGCCGTCGTCATTCCGTGTCACCGTGTCGTGCGTACCGATGGCGGGCTGGGCGGCTATGCCTATGGGCTTGATCGCAAGAAGGCGTTGCTGCTGCGGGAGAACGAATAGAAAAAGACTATCGCACGGCGCGCTTGAGGCGTTATTTTGTCGCCTGCTTAAGATAGGCGATCAAGTTCGCTCGGTCATTTGCGTTACTTACGCCCACGAATGCCATTCTCGTTCCCGGAACTTCTTTCATCGGGGCCGCAAGGAAAACATCCAGAGTTTTTTCATTCCAGACTTTGCCATAATTCTTCAGCGCTGGAGAAAATGAAAAATTGGCTTTGGTGCCAGCCTTTTGGCCCCACAGTTGACCTAGGTCCGGTCCCAATTTTTTCGCCCCGCTTGTTACGTTATGACAACTAGCGCACCGAGCAAATACTGCTTGGCCTTTAGCTGCATCGCCACCAGCGAAGGCGGGTGTTGTTGCAAACGCACTCAATATCGCGCAACCTATTGATAATAAACTAAATTTAATCATATTAAATCTCTTGGCGTCGGCGTCAAATTTTAATTTTTCTTCTCAGGTCAGTCTTTGACCTTTGATATATTCCTTATTCCTGAATGAAGTGAGTGCAACAATAATGCGCCGTTATCTTGCTATTCCAAGTTTGGTTTGTTCCGAGAGGAAGCGTTCCCATAGCTGCAATGGCTGGCGTTGAAGGAGTTGAGCGGGGTTCGTATGATCGGCAAATGAAAAGCCGAGGCGGCGCTCTTTGGCAAAGCCTTCCAGCTCACAAAAGCCAAGGTCTTCGATTGCGAGTGACCGGGGCATCAGCGTGATGCCTGCGCCTGCGCGCACATAGGCCAGCGCCCGCCCCTCCTCTGATGGCCGCGCAGAGAAGAACGGCCGCACGCCATGCGCTGTGAAGAAGCGGCTGGTTTCCGCAAGCATTTCGCATTGTCGTCTGACAATCATCGTTTCGCCAAGCAGTTCTTCGGGAGTCACCGTCTGCCGGTCCGCCAGACGGTGGTGACGTGGGAAAGCCATGCCATAGGGTTCGGTCAATAGGGGCATCGCTCTGAACCGATCGTCGCCCTCGCGTATAATGGTCAGGGCGACATCTATTCGGCCGCGGGTCAGGCGCTCTAAGATGTCGCGCTCGCGGCCTTCGACGATTTCGACCCGCTCATGGCCAATGCTGGATGCATTTTCCACCAGCAGGGTCTCGGTCCATCGGGTTGGCGTCGTGATCAGGATGCCGATGCGGATAGTGTCAGTCTGACCTGAATCCGTGACCTCCCGTTCGGCCTGAGCGAATTCCGCCTCGATGCGGCGGGCGAGCGGGGCAAGCCGCGCACCGGCCTCGGTCAGTTCTACGCGCCGATTGGTCCTGTGGAACAGTGGTTTGCGCAGGTCGCGCTCCAGCTTCGCGATGCCCGCGGACAGCGTGGGTTGCGACACATGGCAATGCGTTGCGGCCTTGGAGAAATTGCCCTGGTCGATGACGCTCAGGAAATAGCGCAGGAGGTATCGTTCCATCATAGATATCATCTATGATATATCCGGATTTATTTCAATTTTCCTTTTGTCAGGCATCATTGTAGGATCGCGCCCAGCAATCGGGAGAGAATGATGTCGGATTTGGATTTTGCGCTTGGCGAAACTGCGGACATGATCCGCGAATCCACGGAACGTTTCTCTCGCGAACAAATTGCACCATTGGCTGCCAGAGTGGACGCAGAAGACTGGTTCCCGCGTGATGAACTGTGGACAGCCATGGGCGATCTGGGCCTTCATGGCGTCACGGTAGAGGAGGAATGGGGCGGCCTTGGCCTCGGTTATCTCGAACATGTCGTTGCGCAGGAAGAGGTCGCGCGGGCGTCCGCTTCCATCGGCCTCAGCTATGGCGCGCACAGCAATCTGTGCGTCAACCAGATCCGCCGCTGGGCAAGTGATGATCAGAAAAATAAGTTTCTACCTAAGCTGATTTCCGGTGAGCATGTCGGGTCGCTCGCCATGTCCGAAGCGGGCGCGGGCAGCGATGTGGTGTCGATGAAGCTGAGGGCCGAGAAAAAGGGCGATCGCTACATCCTCAACGGTACCAAATTCTGGATCACCAACGCGCCCTATGCCGATGTGCTGGTCGTTTACGCAAAGACCGAACCGGATGCGGGGTCGAAGGGTATTACGACATTCCTCATCGAACCGGGCATGAAGGGCTTCTCCATCGGCCAGCATATTGAAAAGGTCGGCATGCGGGGATCGCCCACGGCAGAGCTGGTGTTCGACGATTGCGAAGTGCCCGCAGAAAATGTGATGGGTCCGCTCAACGGCGGCGCAAAGGTGCTGATGTCCGGCCTCGATTATGAGCGCACCGTATTGGCGGGCATTCAGCTCGGCATCATGCAGGCCTGCCTTGACGTCGTTCTGCCCTATGTTCGTGAGCGCAAACAGTTCGGTAAACCGATAGGCGCGTTCCAGCTGATGCAGGCAAAGGTCGCCGATATGGTCGTCGCACTCAATAGCGCGCGCGCTTATGTCTATACCGTCGCGCGGGCATGCGATGCTGGGAAGACCACGCGCTATGATGCTGCTGGCGCAATCCTCTACGCCAGCGAAAGTGCGGTGAAGGTCGCCAATGAAGCGGTGCAGGCACTGGGTGGCGCAGGCTATACGAAGGACTGGCCGGTGGAGCGGTACATGCGTGACGCCAAGCTGCTCGATATCGGTGCGGGAACCAATGAAATCCGGCGGATGTTGATTGGCCGGGAGCTGATCGGCGCATGAGTGAAAACGCACTCGATATAGTGCAATATTATGGCGCAGGCGCGGCCCTGCTGGCGGCACTTATTGTGTCGATGGATTTCGGCCGGCGCGTGACCGGATGGGCGTTTGTGCTGTTTGTGACCAGCTCCATCGCGCTTATTTCCTGGGGCTTTCTCCAGCCTGATAGCGAAGGCATAGGTTGGCAGAATGTTGGCTTGCTCCTGATCAACTGCAACGGCGTGTACCGTTACCTCATCCGCAAAAAGGCAATCAAATGAACGGTCCTGTTCTCACCAGCATGTATTGCGCGGATGATCCGGCGACGCAGGCGCGCGCCGAGCATAATCGCGCGCTGGCGAACGAATTGCGGGCGAAGGTCGCGCAGGCTGCTTTGGGCGGCAACGAAAAATCGCGCGAGCGGCATGTGTCGCGCGGCAAGCTGCTGCCGAGGGACCGTGTCGAAAAACTGCTCGATCCCGGTTCGCCTTTCCTTGAAATCGGCCAGCTGACGGCATGCGACATGTATGAAGGCGAGGTTCCGGGCGCGGGGATTATCGCCGGCATTGGCCGGGTCGCGGGGCGGCAGGTGATGATCGCGTGCAATGACGCGACGGTGAAGGGCGGTACCTACTACCCGATGAGCGTGAAGAAGCACTTGCGCGCGCAGGAGATCGCCGAAGCCAACCATCTGCCCTGCGTCTACCTGGTCGACAGCGGTGGCGCGAACCTGCCCAATCAGGCCGAGGTGTTTCCGGACCGCGACCATTTCGGGCGCATCTTTTTCAATCAGGCGAATATGAGCGCCAAGGGCATCGCGCAAATCGCCTGCGTGATGGGAAGCTGCACGGCGGGCGGAGCCTATGTGCCTGCTATGTCGGATGAAAGCGTTATCGTGCGCAATCAGGGGACGATCTTTCTGGCCGGCCCGCCGCTCGTGAAGGCGGCAACCGGTGAAGAAATCAGCGCCGAGGATCTTGGTGGCGGCGACCTGCATGCCAAAAAATCCGGCGTTGTCGATCATCTCGCCGAGAATGATGAGCATGCGCTGACACTGGTGCGCGATATCGTGTCGAGCCTGCCGCAAGACCGCACGCCGGATGTCAACATGGCCCCACCGCGTCCGCCGAAATTCGACGCTGAAGAGCTGTATGGTATAATCCCCGACGATGTGCGTGCGCCCTATGACGTGCGCGAGGTAATCGCACGGCTGGTGGATGGCAGCGAATTCCATGAATTCAAGGCGCATTACGGCACCACGCTTGTCTGCGGTTTCGCGCATATCTGGGGCATACCGGTGGCGATCCTCGCGAATAACGGCGTCCTGTTCAGCGAGAGCGCGGTGAAGGGCGCGCATTTCATCGAACTTGCCTGTCAGCGGCGCATTCCCTTGCTGTTTCTTCAAAACATTTCTGGCTTCATGGTTGGCGGCAAATATGAGGCAGAGGGGATTGCCAAGAACGGTGCCAAGCTGGTGACTGCCGTGGCGACGGCCAGCGTGCCCAAGGTCACGGTGTTGATCGGCGGCAGCTTTGGCGCAGGCAATTACGGCATGTGCGGGCGCGCATATGCCCCGCGTTTTCTGTTTACATGGCCCAATTCGCGGATCTCGGTGATGGGTGGAGAGCAAGCGGCCTCAGTGCTGGCGACAGTGCATCGCGACGCAGCCAAATGGACACCGGAGGAAGCCGAGGCGTTCAAGGGACCGATCCGGCAGAAATATGAGGAAGAGGGAAACCCCTATCACGCCACGGCGCGGCTGTGGGATGATGGGGTCATCGACCCCGTTCAAACCAGAGATGTGCTAGGCCTTGCCTTTGCAGCTTGCCTTAACGCTCCCATTCCGGAGGCTCCCAGATTTGGGGTGTTCCGGATGTGACCGGACGACTCGAGTTATGCCGCGCCGACACCACAGGGCTGAAACGCCCGGCGTACCTTCCGGCGCATGGCCGTTCCTGCCGCCGCAAACCCCATAATCATCAGCGCCCAACTGGCTGGCTCTGGCACCGAGCTCACCGAGAAAATATAGCTTCCCGCACTGTTGCTGTCGAAGTCGAACTGATAGGTACAACAGGTCTCGAAATCGTCATAACGAACGATCGGGTCGCTCAAAAATGGCGTGGAGCTTGGCGCCGCGACCGTCACGGTGGCGGAATAGACCGTCGGGCCGCCCGGCATGAAATCATAGAGGGTGGGCACGTCATCCCCGCCGCAATAGAAAATTCCGGGCGCGATGGATGGATCGCTGCAGTAGAAATTGGTGACAGTCGTCTTCTCGGCATAGCCATAGACATAATTGGGCGATGTCGAAAACTGGATGTCGAACCGGTATTTGCCGGGTCCCGTGTCAGTCGATCCAAAAACCTGAACAAATTCTCCTGCCGCATAGCTGCCGGTGCTGAGCATGGTTGCAGCATGCGACGCTGGTGCGAAAGCGCAACCGGCGAGAATGGGTATAGCGATGCGCGCGAATTTTTTCATGGCCAAAAACCTTTGATTCCCAGAACCGTTGGACGGGATGATTTCCCTCGCCCGCAAGTATGTCAACGTACTGTCGATGAACCGAGGGTCGCCCTTTGCATATCGACGACGAGCCGTGTCCTTAAGACGATGAGCCCTTATCATGAGGGCGTTGGAGCCAGAACATGAAGTCCCTTTTGATCGCCAATCGTGGTGAAATCGCCTGCCGTATCATTCGCACGGCGCGCAGGATGGGTATCCGCACGGTCGCTGTATATTCTGACGCGGACGCGGATGCGCTGCATGTGCGGCACGCCGATGAAGCCGTGAATATCGGGCCTTCGCCCGCACGTGAATCCTACCTTGTTGGTGACAAGATCATCGCTGCGGCCAAAAAGACAGGAGCCGAAGCCATTCACCCCGGCTATGGTTTTCTCTCCGAAAATGCCGAATTCGCGCAGGCGGTGATCGACGCCGGGCTGGTCTGGGTTGGGCCCAAGCCCACCAGTATAACAGCGATGGGTCTAAAGGACGCGGCCAAGGAACGCATGATCGCGGCTGGCGTCCCCGTGACACCGGGCTATCTGGGCGAAGACCAGTCGCCCGACCGGCTGAAGGCCGAGGCCGATGCGATCGGCTATCCGGTGTTGATCAAGGCCATTGCTGGCGGCGGTGGTAAGGGGATGCGCAGAGTAGATGCTGCTGCCGATTTCGCCGATGCGCTGGGCAGTTGCAAGCGCGAGGCGGCGTCCAGCTTCGGCGACGACCGCGTGCTGATCGAGAAATATATTCTCTCGCCGCGCCATATCGAGGTGCAGGTGTTCGGCGATACGCATGGCAACGTCGTGCATCTGTTTGAGCGCGATTGCTCGTTGCAGCGGCGTCACCAGAAGGTGATTGAGGAAGCGCCCGCGCCCGGGATGGATGCAGAAACGCGGGAAAGCGTGTGCGCAGCTGCCGTCGCGGCCGCTAAGGCTGTCGATTATGTTGGCGCGGGAACGATAGAGTTCATCGCAGATGCATCGGAGGGCCTGCGCGCCGACCGCATCTGGTTCATGGAAATGAACACCCGGCTTCAGGTGGAGCATCCGGTTACCGAAGAGATCACGGGGCAGGATCTGGTCGAGTGGCAGCTGCGTGTGGCAAGCGGAGAGCCGCTGCCCAAGAAGCAGGAGGAGCTTTCCATCAACGGCTGGGCTATGGAGGCGCGGCTTTATGCAGAAGACCCGGCCAAAGGCTTTCTACCCAGCACCGGCACGCTCGACCTGTTCCATCTTGAGGCGGGTGAGGGTGGACGCATTGATACCGGAGTCCGGCAGGGAGCGGAGATATCCCCTTTCTATGACCCGATGATAGCCAAGGTTATTGCCTATGGCCAAACCCGGGAGGAGGCCATTCTACGCCTCTCCGCGATGCTGGAGGATAGCGCGGTCTGGCCGGTGCGCGCCAATGCGGGATTTCTGGTCAGGGCGCTGGCGCATCCGGACTTTGCGAGTGGGGCGGTCGATACCGGCTTGATCGCCCGGGAGGGCGATGCGCTGCTGCCGCCTGCTCATCCGTCGGGTCGCGCCTTGACGCAAGCGGCCATGACCATGGTGCCGCAATCGCTCTTGTCGGGGTTCCGGCTGAACGCAACCGATAGATCGAGCGCCCGCTTTCTGCTCGACGGCGCATCCGTTGATGTGCCTCTGAAAGGCCCGGGAAGCGCAGCTCCGCTCGCCACGACGCTGGTGGCGGAAGGCGGGCAGGTCTGGAGGCTCGAACATTGGCGTGCCGAAGGAGGTGTTGGCGGACATGTGAGTGACGGCGCTGTTCTCGCACCTATGCCGGGTCGTGTGATTGCCGTCGATGTTGCGTCCGGTGACAAAGTAACTAAGGGTCAAAAGCTTATGACATTGGAAGCGATGAAGATGGAGAACACGCTGACCGCGCCGTTCGATGGGGTGGTTGCTGAGCTCCATGCGTCTGCAGGTGCGCAGGTCGAGGTCGAGGCGTTGTTGGTGCTGATTGACCCTGACGGGGAGGCTGCCGCATGACGGGCAAATATTTCGATGAGTGGCAGGTTGGCGAAGCGATCGAACATCCGATCCGGCGCACGGTAACGGAAACCGACAATCTGCTGTTCACGACCATGACGCATAATCCGCAGCCGCTCCATCTCGATATCGAGGCGGCGAAGGCAAGCGAGTTCGGGCAGATCCTGGTGAACGGGACCTTCACCTTCAGCCTGATGGTGGGGCTGAGTGTCGGTGAAACCACACTCGGCACGCTGGTCGCCAATCTCGGTTATGACAAGCTGGTGATGCCAAAGTCCGTAGCAATCGGCGATACGTTGCGTGCGACCAGTGAGGTGACAGATGTTCGCCCGAGCAAGTCGCGCCCCGGCCAAGGCGTCGTCACTTGGAAGCATCAGATGTTGAACCAGCACGACGAGGTCGTATGTGAATGCATGCGCAGCGCGCTGTTGAAGGGCAAGCCATGAATCTGCGATCCTTGCTGTTCGTACCTGGTGACCGGCCGGAACGCTTCGCCAAGGCAGCTGCGAGCGGCGCCGACGCCATCATCATCGACCTCGAGGATTCGGTCGCCGCATCGAAAAAGGCTGATGCGCGCCAAGCGACGCTTGACTATTTGCGCGGGGCGCGGCCGGTTATCGTGATCGTACGTGTCAATCCGCTTGATAGCGGGATGACGCAGGCTGACCTCGACGCAGTCCTTCCGGGCAAGCCGGATATGATCATGCATCCCAAGGCGGAAGGGGCTGGGGACATCCGCACGATTGTCGGTTTGATGGGCGACGATGTTGTGCCGGTACTCCCGATCGCCACCGAAACGCCTGCGGCCGTGCTCCAGATCGGCAGCTTTGCTGAAGTGACAGACCGTCTCGCGGGCCTGACTTGGGGAGCCGAGGATCTCCCGGCGGCGATAGGCGCGTCCTCGGCGCGAAACGATGACGGCAGTTATACCGCGCCCTATGAAGTTGCACGCGCGTTGACATTATTCGGCGCGCATGCTGCTGGCGTTGCGGCAATTGAGACCGTCTATCCCGCAATCAGTGATCTGGAAGGGCTGGCCGCCTATGCCGCCAGGGGGAGGCGGGACGGCTTTACCGGCATGATGGCGATCCACCCCTCACAGGTCCCCGCTATCAATGCCGCATTTACTCCCTCCGACGTGGAGATCAGCCGCGCGCAGGCGATAGTTCAGGCGTTTGCTGAAAACCCGGACGTTGGCGCTATCCAGCTTGACGGCAAGATGATCGACGCGCCCCACCTCAAGCAGGCCAAGCGGATTCTGGGACTGGCCGGCTAAGCTCCGCCGCTCAATTCGGCCTGTCTGTCTTTCTGTCTTCCGTTCATGGAGTGACGGCGCTATGGACGCGGCCATGACACAGCAACGCACGCTTTACGAAAAAATCTGGGACACCCACGTTGTCGATCGGCGAGAGGATGGAACATGCCTCATTTATATCGACCGGCATCTTATCCATGAGGTCACAAGCCCGCAGGCATTTGAAGGCTTGCGGATGGCGGGACGCAAGGTCCGACGGCCGGACCTCACGCTGGCCGTACCGGACCACAACCTTCCGACCACGGCACGTCTCGACTCCGCCGGCAATCGGCTGCCGATCGAGGACCCGGAGAGCGCGGAGCAATTGGCAGCTCTGGAACGCAATACCGTGGAATTCGGTGTGAAATATATCGGCGCGACCGATATCGAGCAGGGTATCGTTCATGTGATCGGTCCTGAGCAAGGCTTCACATTGCCGGGCACGACATTGGTCTGCGGTGACAGCCACACTGCGGCACACGGAGCGCTGGGTGCATTGGCGTTCGGCATCGGTACAAGCGAGGTTGAGCATGTTCTGGCAACGCAGACATTGCAGTTGCAGCAGAGCAAGACGATGGAAATTCGCGTCGACGGAGAGCTTGGCCCCGGCGTCACGCCGAAGGACGTGATTCTGCATGTGATCGGCGTTATCGGAACTGCCGGCGGTACAGGCCATGTCATCGAATATCGTGGACGCGTGTTCGAGGAGATGTCGATTGAAGGACGCCTGACTGTGTCCAACATGTCGATAGAGGGCGGCGCTCGTGCAGGTCTGTTCGCCCCGGATGAGAAAACCTTCGCTTATCTGAAGGGGCGCCCGATGGCTCCGACAGGGGCAGCCTGGGACGCGGCGGTCGCCTATTGGAAGACGCTGGTAACCGACGATGGCGCGACCTTCGATCGCACCGTCGTCATCGACGCAGCGGATATCGTGCCGAGCGTCACCTGGGGCACCAGCCCCGAGGATGTCGTTCCAATCACGGGCACCGTGCCCGCTCCGGAAAGCTTCGCCGACCCGTCCAAGCGCGCGGCGGCGCAAAAGGCGCTGGATTATATGGGGCTTACCGCGGGCCAGCGGATCCAGGACGTGACCGTCCAGCATGTTTTCATCGGCAGTTGCACCAACAGCCGGATCGAGGATATGCGTGCGGCAGCGCAGGTCGTGAAAGGCCGCAAGGTCGACAGCCGCGTCAAGCAGGCTTTGATCGTGCCGGGTTCTGGCTTGGTCAAGGCGCAGGCGGAAGCAGAAGGTTTGGACCGTATCTTTGTCGATGCCGGGTTTGAATGGCGCGAGCCGGGATGCTCGATGTGTCTTGCCATGAACCCCGACAAGGTTCCCAGTGGAGAGCGCTGCGCGTCGACGTCAAACCGTAACTTCATGGGTCGGCAGGGGCCGGGTGCGCGTACGCATCTGGTGTCACCTGCGATGGCCGCAGCAGCGGCTATTACGGGGCACCTGACCGATGTCCGGGAATTTACTGGAGAGGTGGCATGAAGGTGTTTTTCTGGGCACTGACGGCCGGGGCGATCGCCAGCGCGATCCTGGCAGCAACGTTAAGCCGGGCTGCGGTTGAGGGCACCCCCGTTTTGAAGAGCGAGGTATCGCGCTAATGGAACCGATCAAATCCGTTGAAGGGCGCGCCTATCCTCTGGGTGTAAAGAATGTCGACACCGACATGATCATTGCGGCCAAATGGCTCAAAGGGATCAGCCGCGCTGGATTGGGCGCGGGCGCGTTCGAGGCGATGCGTCAGCAACCGGACAATGTGTTTGACGATCCTGAATATGCGGGCAGTCAAATCCTGATCGCGGGTGACAATTTCGGGTGCGGTTCGAGCCGGGAGCATGCCGCATGGGCGCTGACGGATATGGGTGTCACTGTAGTGATCGCGCCCAGCTTTTCGGATATCTTTTCCGGCAATGCCTATAAGAACGGAATTTTGACCGTGGCCTTGCCGCAGGATGCGATCGACAGGTTGATGGAAGTCGCTCAGACCGATCCGATCCACGTCGACCTGGAGGCGCAGAAGGTCACGACATCGTTTCAGGACCGCTTCTCGTTCGATATCGATCCTTTCCGCAAATTCTGTTTGTTGGGCGGTCTGGACGAAATCGGCCTGACGCTCGAAAATACGGATGCGATCGGTAGCTACGAAGAAAAGCGTGCAAAAGATCAGCCTTGGCTGGTGCCCGTGCTTGCCTGAGTGCAAGGTAACACCTATTTTCAGTCAACGACCATCAACGCTATTGGGGCCAAGCAGATATGACCAATTTTGATGACCGCGAACGCGCGTTCGAAGCGAAGTTCGCCCATGACGAAGAGATGCAGTTTCGCATCACCGCGCGGCGCAACCGTTTGCTCGGTGAGTGGGCTGGCGCCAAGATGGGGCTGAATGCGGCTGAAACAGACGCATATGCGAAGGCTGTCGTGCAGGCGGACTTTGAAGAAGCCGGTGACGAGGATGTAATCCGCAAGCTGGTCGGTGATCTCACCAGCGCTGGCGTTGATGTCGATGAAGCGACCATCCGTGCGGCTCTTGAAGAGCAGGCAGTTATCGCCCGCCGCATGTTCATCGAACCGCAATAACGGATATACGCTCATGCCCATGGCCGCCGATGAGATTGCCGACCTGATCCGCGACGCGATACCCGATGCCGAAGTGGAAATCACCGATCTTGCCGGAGATGGTGACCATTATGCGGCCAAGGTGAGCGCGGAGAGTTTTCGCGGCCTCAGTCGCGTAAAACAGCATCAGGCGGTTTACGCGGCACTGGGTGGACGCATGGGCGGTGTTCTTCACGCCTTGCAACTGACGACCGGGGTTCCCACCTAAACCTGCAGAACACGAAATCGCCGTAGGAGCCGAGGCACAATGAATGAGGGAACCCAGGCGCGCATCGCGCAGATTGTCACAGGCAATGGTGTCGTGCTGTTCATGAAGGGCACGCCGCTGTTCCCGCAATGCGGCTTTTCAAGCCGTGCGATTGCGATCCTCGATCATTTGGGAGTCGATTATGAGAGCGTGGACGTTCTCCAGGATCAGGAAGTCCGTCAGGGCATCAAGGAATATTCCGACTGGCCGACCATCCCGCAGCTCTATGTAAAGGGCGAATTTGTCGGCGGCAGCGACATCATGATGGAAATGTACGAAGCCGGTGAACTGGAGCAGCTTTTTGCCGATACAGGCGTGGCGCGCGCTGGATAAGATCTGAGCGGGTTTTCTGAGAACCAGGTTTGGCCCGATGGGGGATGCGCGGCGGAGACTTGCCAACTGCATCCCCCGGGGGTCAAGCAGGGTAGGTACTCATAACATCGCATCCATCGTGCCAACTTTGCGTTTTGGCGGTTTCACGACACTTATGCTGGTTAACGACTTTCTAACGATCATCTCGATTGTAAAATTCCCCGACAATTTTCGGGGTTTTTATCCTGACTGACGCGGCCAGCCTTGAATATTCCGGGCAGATCGGCACAGAGATTATATGGATCAGGAATTAGATAAGGACGTTTTTCCGACCGGCGAGGCCATGCCCCTGTCGCCCTTGGTCCGTAGGGTGCTGGCACCTAACCCGTCTCCTTTCACCTATAGCGGGACTCAAAGCTATGTGATCGGGCGCGACGATGTTGCGGTTGTCGATCCGGGTCCGGCCGATGATGCGCATCTCGACGCGCTGATCGCTGCTATCGGCTCCCGGCCCGTCCGGGCCATCCTGTGCACACATACGCACCGCGATCACAGCCCCGCGGCAGGGCCTCTGGCCGCGCTTACAGGCGCGCCTGTCATCGGGTGTGCGCCGCTGACGCTGGATGATGACGGTCCCCGGGCCGACGCGGCTTTCGATGCGGAATATCGCCCGGACGATATACTGCTCGACCAGGCGCATGTTGCGGGTGATGGTTGGACGATTGTGGCTGTTGCTACGCCTGGGCATACCTCCAACCATCTCTGTTATGAACTGCGGGAGGAAAAAGCGCTTTTCACTGGCGATCATGTGATGGGCTGGTCGACAAGCGTGGTTTCTCCACCCGATGGCGACATGGCGGATTATATGCGTTCCTTGCAAAAGCTGCTTGGCCGCGACGATGCCATTTATTACCCAGCTCATGGCGAGGCGGTAGAAGCGCCGCAGCGGCTGGTCAGGGGCATGATGGGACATCGCAAAAGCCGTGAGGGCCAGATCAAGCGTCAATTGGACGCGGAGACCGAGGGCAAGAGCATCATGGCGATGGTGGCGGAAATGTATAAGGGCGTGGATAAACGCCTGCATCCTGCGGCAGGGCGTTCTGTGCTGGCGCATTTGCTGGACATGCAGGCGCGTGGATTGGTCCGCCATATCGACGGCGAACTCTGGAGCGGCAACAGGTTATGAAGAAGCTGATCCTCCCCATTGTCATCGGTGTCGTGATGTTCGCAGCGGCCTTTGGTGGCGCGTTTTACATGTTTCACTATTGGCAGAATTATTCCGATGAAAAGGCTGCCCGGGTTGCCGATGAGGGGCTGACTGCCTTGAAGGAGCAGGGACGGATTGCCGTCTTCTCCGCGCGTCTTATGGCCGTGATGGCGGTCAAGCAGGCTGGCGATGGGCAAGGAGGCGAAGGGAGCGGTGCCGCGCCGAATTTCGTGATCATCCCGGGTACGGTCCGCTACGATCTCGACTTGCGCAACGCCAATTCCAAAGACGCTATCTGGGACAAGGAAGCGGGAACGCTGACCGTCACCATCCCAAAGTTGGTGCTGGCCGAACCTGTATTCGACCAGGACGGTATGCGGCGTTACAATGGCGAGAGCTGGACGAAGCCCGGCGATGCGGGGACGGTGTTGAAAGGTGCGCGCAAACAGGCGCTGGGCCAGTTGCTGCAACAGGCGCGCGACGATGCTCCAATGGGAATGGCGCGTGACGCGGCTCGCAAGCTGGTCGAGCGCGCTTTCTCAAGCCGGCTGCATGAAGCGGAAGTCAAGGTAAAGCTGACGATACGCTTTGCCGACGAGAAAAAACATGAGGATCATGACGGCGGCGATCATGCCGCCGGGCAGGAGGAATAAGGTAATGGACGCGCGTGATGGTATGGGCGGATCGCTCGCCGGTCTGGATTTGCTGGCGGAAATCAATCGGCTGAGGAAAGAGCGCAACGCGGTCATCCTCGCCCATTATTATCAGAAGCCTGAAATTCAGGACTTGGCGGATTTTGTCGGCGATTCTCTGGAGCTTTCGCGCAAGGCGGCGGAAACCGACGCCGATGTCATCGCCTTTTGCGGTGTGCGCTTCATGGCGGAAACGGCGAAGATCCTGTCACCCGAAAAGATCGTGATCCTGCCGGACATGGATGCGGGGTGCAGTCTGGAAGACAGCTGCCCACCCGATAAATTCAAGGCGTTCCGGGAGGAGCATCCCGATCATATCGCACTTACCTACATCAATTGTTCCGCGGACGTGAAGGCGCTGAGCGACATTATCGTCACCAGTTCCTCGGCCGAAAAGATCCTCTCGCAAATTCCACCGGAACAAAAGATCATCTTCGGCCCTGACAAGCATCTGGGCGGATATCTGGCGCGCAAGACGGGCCGCGATATGCTGCTATGGCCGGGCGTATGCATTGTGCATGAGGCGTTCAGCGAAACCGAATTGCTCAAGCTCAAGGCGCAGCATCCCGACGCACCGGTCGCCGCGCACCCGGAATGCCCGGCCTATATCCTCGACCATGCCGACCATGTCGGATCGACCAGCGCGATCCTGCAATATGCGAAGGATATGGAGGGCGATACGCTGATCGTCGCGACCGAACCGCACATCATTCACCAGATGGAAAAGGCGGTGCCGGAGAAAACCTTCATCGGCGCACCGGGCGCAGACGGCAACTGCAACTGCAATATCTGCCCCTATATGGCGCTCAACACGCTCGAAAAGCTCTATATCGCGCTGCGCGACCTCGAACCGCGTATCGAGATGGACGAGGAACTGCGGTTGGCGGCCAAAAAGAGCCTCGACCGCATGCTTGAAATGGCTAGCGGAACCGTGGGGCAGGGCGATCTGGGCGCGCGGGACTAGCTTTTGCCGTGACTGATCCGCTTCCCGATGCACAAGCCGTTCTCGATTTCTGGTTTCAGGAACTTGATGACGCTGCGCATTTTGTGAAGAGCGACCGAGTTGACGCGAGGATAGCCGATCGATTTCTTCCGCTGCGTGAGGCGCTGTTCGCGACCGACGCTGCGGGATGGCAGCAGGACTGCAATTCCATGCTTGCCGCCATCATCGTGCTCGATCAGTTTTCGCGAAACATCTTTCGCGGGCGAGCCGAGGCGTTTGCCGCCGATCCGTTGGCGCTGGACCTTGCGTTGGCGGCGATTGCGGCGGGATATCACGCCGATCTGGCGGCGCGGCGCCGGGCATTTCTGTATATGCCGCTGATGCACTGCGAAAATATGGGGCTACAGCTCTTTTCCTTGCGCTGTTTCAGTGAGCCGGGCCTTGAAACCAATCTCGATTTCGCGCGGCAACATGCTGCTGTGATAGAATGTTTCGGTCGGTTTCCATCCAGAAACGAAGCGCTTGGGCGCAAAAGCACGCCTGAAGAGCAGGATTATCTGGCCCAGCCCGGTACGCATTGGTAAGGGCGATGGTCGCGCAGCTGCGTTCTTGGTGGATGGCCGTGAATGCAAGCTACTGGTTTTATCCCGCGCTGTTTTCGATACTGGCCGCCCTCATCGCCTTTTCGACGATCCTGATCGATCGCGCAGGGGCATCGCAGTGGCTGGCCGATGCCCAATGGCTGAGCCCCGCGCGACCGGAGGGGGCACGCAACATTCTTACCGTGATTGCCGGCTCGATGATCGGCGTGGCCTCCACGGTCTTCTCGATCACGATTGCGGCGGTCGCCTATGCTTCGGGAAATTACGGGCCGCGTCTGCTGACCAACTTCATGGAGGATCGCGGCAATCAGCTGTCGCTCGGCACCTTCATCGCTACCTTCGTCTTTTCCGTTATTGTGCTTCGGGCGGTCCGCGGCGCCAACGAAAGCAGCGCCGGTATTGAGCCGGACATAGCGGCGGCGGCAGGGTTCGTGCCGCAACTTTCGTTGGCGCTCGCCACCGTTCTTGCAGCGGTCGCAATCGCAGTGCTCGTATATTTCCTCAACCACATCCCATCGAGCATTCGTATCAACACAGTGCTGGAAGGAATTGGCGCGCGCCTGATCACGCAGATTGAAGGCCGCTATCCCGATCGCAATAGCGGCGCCGAGCCCAAAGAGTCTCCGCGTGGATTGTCTGTCTTGGCCCAGAGCAGGGGGTATGTTCAGTATATCGACCATGAAAAGCTTGCGACGCTGGCCGCCCAGTGGGGCGGGCGCATCGCATTGCGGCTGCGCACTGGTGATTTCGTTCACCCCTCGGTTGCTCTCGTTGACCTAATCGGCATCGCTCCCAACGATGACACCGATGACTGCATTCGGCGCTGCTTCGCGCTGGGCGCAATGCGCACTCCGGTTCAGGATCCGGAGTTTCTGATCGATGAACTGGTGGAAATTGCGATGCGTGCGCTGTCGCCAGGGATAAATGATCCTTTTACCGCGATTACGGCAATGCATTGGCTGGGTGCAGCCACAGCCGAGTTCGCGCGGCGCGATCTAAGCAGCCCGCTGGTGGATTTGGGCGACAATGCGGAGCGCTTATTCCTGCTGCCCGATGATTTCGATCATTTTCTAGCGCGCGGCTTCGGGGCGTTGCGTGCCGCGGCAGCAGCAAATGCGCTTGCCGCAAAGCAGTTTCTTGACTGTCTCGCTTCTGCCGCCACGCTTTCCGTCGCGAACCGGCGGACCTCGATCATGGCGGAAGGAGAAAAGCTGGTCGAGCAGGCGAGGTTGGAATTGGAAGGTCCGTCACTCGCCGAGCTCGAAGAACGTCTTCTGTCTTTTCAGAAAGCGTTGGCTAGCTAACCTTCGATAATCACCGTTTCCGGGTGGTGCTTGTCGAGATGTTTGCGCAGGATGCGCAGATTGCGGCTGTTCGAACGCCAGAAAAAGTCGAACGCATCGCCGACAAAAGGTATGGCACCCAGCACCGTATCAAAGCCGACATTGGCGGCCATTCGGGCAAGCTTCCATTTCGGGACACCCAGATTATGGGCTTCCCAAACAATATAGGCCCCCATCGCGGCCGTCGCGATATCGCCGACAACCGGGATGAGACCGACAATGGAGTCTAGTCCGATTGGGCGATTGAGGCCGGGAACGACGAACATGCGCTCAAGCAGAACCTCCATCGCTTCCACACGCGCACGAACAGATGCTGCATCGCGCCCCATACCGGGCATGCCGGCGGTCATTCGCTCAAACTGGTCTTGTGATATGGTCATGCTGGAAAGATGGGGTTTCTGCCGTGCGCTTGCAAGCGGCGGACATGGGGGTGCTGCCAAGCAGGTTTTATTCAGAAGTCCCAGTCCATCTCCAGCCTGATCTGTATCGCGGGCGCTTTCGCCGATAGGGGGCCGAACAGAGAGAGCTCGAAAGCGGGTAGAGCGCCGCCATCATCGCCGGGCGACACTGTCATTACCGGCCCGATCCAATGGGCACCCGCGCTTTCGCCGGACAGGTCCCCTCCCGTTTCGAGACCGAATGCCAGCGCTTCGCCGATTTCTCGATCCGCGCGCAGCACATAGGCGAGCGCATCTTCACCCCAGTGTCCGGGCTCAGTCGAATAAATTAGATTGGCCACAAGGTCTGTCTGCTCTCGCTGCATCTCTGCAATGAAGTATGTCTCGGAGCCGATTCTGCCTGCTCGGTCGATCACGATGGCCGGCTGCATGCCGATTCCGATCGGCGCATCATCCCCGTTGAGCAGGGCCCATTTGGCCTGCAGTCCCAATGTGCTGAACGCGAGCGCGTCGCGTCCTTCCCGTTCGAACTCGACTTGTACGCCGAGGGCCAATGTATCGGTGACGCCATATCCGACCGTGGGCACTATGGCCCAATTGTTCTCGCCGTCTTGGCGTGCTTTCGCCCAAACGGTCTGAAGCTCCATTTCGATTGCACCGCGTTCCACATCGAGCTTTTCGGCCTGATCAACATGACCTTCGCCTGCATGCAGCGGTCCGGCCATGCCGCATACCCACGCCGCCGCCAATAGAGTGGATGCCTTCAATCGGTACACGGTCAGGCGACCCTGTTTACCGGCTCTGGGTGTTCGCGCGTCGGCGCGACGTCGTCCCCCAGCTCCTTCTTGTCCCCCTTGTGACCGATCCCGCTCCCCCGCGAGAGCGTGTCTGCGCTCGGTAGGCCGTAGAGATAACCTTGGCCAATGTCGCAGCCATATTTCTGGATGCTCGACGCGTTGTCCTTGGTTTCAATGCCCTCTGCCGTAACCTCAAGGCCAAGATTGTGCGCAAGCGCCGTGACCGCACGCACGATGTTCTGGGATGCATCGTTGCGGTCTATGTCATGAACGAATGAGCGGTCGATCTTCAGTTTGTCGAACGGCAGCTCGGACAAATGGCGCAATGAGCTGTATCCAGTGCCGAAGTCATCCAGCGAAACGCGGATGCCCTGATTTTTGAGCGATTTGATGACATAGCGCGCCACTTCCAGGTCAGTGACCAGTGCGCTTTCAGTAATCTCGACTTCGAGCCTGCCCGGATGAACATGTGCTTCCAGCAATGTCTTGAGAATTCGTTCTACCAGCCATTGGTCATTGAACTGCACCGGCGACAGATTGACGGCGAAATACAGATTCTCAGGCCAGTCTCGTGCGCGCTCCGCTGCCTGCACCAATATGGAGAAAAATACGTCACTGATCAGGCCGGTTTCCTCGGCAATCGCGATAAATTCTCCCGGCATACGGATGGAGCCGTCCGGCATTTTCCAACGTGCCAGCACTTCGTAGCCCAGCAAGTCGCCGCTCTTCAAATTGACCAGTGGCTGGAAATGCGGCTGGATATGCCCGTTTGCGACCGCGTCCCGCAAGTCGGCTTCCACTCGAGCGCGATGCTGCACGACTTTTTCCATACCCGGTTCAAAGAAGGAATAGCCGTTGCGACCGCCAGCCTTACATCGGTACATGGCTGCGTCCGCCTGCGCCATCAGCTCATCTTGGTCCATGTGCGGGTCGTTCGTGGTCGCAACGCCGATGCTTGCGCCGACCGTAACTGACCCGGCATCAAGCTGGATCGGTCTTTCAAAGTGCGACGACAGAGTTTCCAGGTGGGAAATCTTTTCCTCGTCGGTCATTTTGCCGGTCAACATCATGCAAAATTCGTCGCCACCCAGGCGAGCGACCAAGGTGCCTTGCTCTGCAGATTCCACGAGAGTTTTGCCAATCGCCAGCAACAACTGATCGCCTGCGGCATGGCCGTGCAGATCGTTGATCGGCTTGAAACGGTTAAGGTCAATGGCGAGCAGTGTGACCGGACGCTCCTTGGCACGCGTAAGCGCCTGCTCGATTTCCAGCATCGCTTTCCGTCGGTTGGGAAGGCCGGTGAGCGGATCGTGAAGCGCCATCTTGCTGGCTTCCTGCTCTGCCGCTTCGCGCCGCTTCAGCTCGGTACGCGCCTCGGTGAGCCGTCGGCCCGCATATATCCCCAGCGCGACCGGCATCATCATCATGACGGTCAGAAGCTCGTCAACTTCCCATTCTTCGTGTGTGAGCGAAAATTTTATGACCCATTCGAATGCCTCAAACGCAACCGATATCGAGAACGCGGCGATGAAAATGATGCCCACAATCAGCGCGTCTCGCCACGCCGCATTGCGCCAAAGAAAAGAAAATCGACCCATATTCCGTTACCGGATGTCCTGTTTGCAACTGCTTGTTTTTACTGGGTGAGGGTTAATGAAAGGCCTGTTGTGGGGTGCGGAGACTCCCGACCTTGACCCGGTTTTCTGCATCCAATCATTGCATTGTCGCGCAGTTGCGTTAGTCAGCGCCGATGGCTTTTTCGCTTCCCGATTTCGACCTTTCCGCCTTTGTTGCCGATACGCTTGCCGAGGATCTGGGCGGTCCTGTCGGCGGGGGAGGGCGGGACGTTACCTCGGAAAGCGTGATACCCGCCGATGCGCGCTTTACCGGCGTGATGGACGCTCGCGACGCAGTGACTGTTGCCGGGCTGCCGATCGCCGAGGCGTTTTTCCGCGCTCTGGATCCAACGGTTGACGTGGAGTTGTTGGTGGATGAGGGCGCTAGCGTTGCGGCAGGCACCGACCTGATGCGCCTTGCGGGCAATGCGCGAGCGCTGCTGACGGCGGAAAGGTCTGCGCTCAATACAGTGCAGCACCTGACCGGCATTGCGACGTTGACCCGGGAATATGTAGAGAAAATCAGCGGAACCGGGGCAACGCTTCTGGACACGCGCAAGACCATTCCTGGCCTGCGCGTGTTGGAGAAATACGCGACGCGCATGGGCGGGGCGACCAATCACCGCATGGGCCTGTGGGACGCGGCGATGATCAAGGACAATCACGTCGCTGTTGCCGGATCGGTAGGCGAGGCGGTGCGCAGAGCGGTAGAAGCCGGTGTGGAACGCATCATCGTCGAAGTCGATCGGGTCGATCAGATTGAACCCGCTCTGGCGGCGGGAGCGACAAATCTGCTGCTCGACAATATGACGGTGTCCACACTCCGCGGCGCGGTGACGCTGATCGGCGGACGCGTGCCAACGGAGGCATCTGGCGGTGTCAGGTTGGAGACTATCCGCGCGATTGCTGAAACGGGCGTCACCTACATCAGTGTGGGGCGTCTGACGCAATCCGCACCGGCGGCCGATATCGGCCTCGACTTTACCAGCACTTGAAGTCTAGGCCCGATCATGCCCAACCATCTCTTCGATTATTTTCGCGAAAATTTTCCAGATGAGCTGGCCACATCTTTCCTCCTTACGCCGGATGGTGGGGCTGTCGACTATGCAGAAATCGAGGGACGCACGGGCCGGCTGGCTAATCTGTTCCACTCGCTCGGCGTGCAATCGGGCGATCGTATCGCGGTGCAAACCGAAAAGTCTGTCGATGCACTCTTCGTCTATCTCGCGGCCGTCCGGGCAGGAGCTGTCTATCTGCCGCTGAATCCGGCCTATACGGCAGGTGAAGTGCGCTATTTTCTGGGCGATGCGGAGCCCGCGCTGTTCATTTGCCGCCCAGAAGATGAGGCGGCGATGCAGGTTTTGGCGCAGGAACTGGGCGTGCCCAATCTGTTGACGCTGGGGGCAGATGGAGACGGGGGCCTTGTAGAGGCAATGGCGGGGCAGCCCGTCGAGTTCAGCGATGCCGATCGCGGTGAGGATGACCTTGCGGCGATCCTCTACACTTCGGGCACCACGGGGCGTTCCAAGGGAGCGATGCTGACGCACGGCAATTTACGCTCCAATGCTGAAGTGCTGCGTACATATTGGGGTTTCACGAGCAAGGACAGAATGCTGCACGCCTTGCCGATTTTTCATACCCATGGCCTGTTCGTGGCCACCAACACGATCTTGGCGGCGGGCGGGAGCATGATCTTTCTACCGCGTTTCGATGCAGGAGAGATCGTTCGGCTACTTCCACAGGCAACATGCATGATGGGCGTGCCGACCTTCTACATGCGACTGTTGGCAGAACCCGCTTTTACTCGCGAACTGACCAGTCATATGCGGCTCTTCATCTCCGGTTCCGCGCCGCTCTCTGCGGAAACGCACCGGGAATTTCGCGCGCGCACGGGCCATGCAATTCTGGAACGTTACGGCATGACCGAGATCAACATGCACACGTCCAACCCCTATGAGGGAGAGCGTGTGCCCGGCAGCGTCGGTTTTCCGTTGCCGGGGGGAGAAGTGCGGATTGCCGATCTGGAAAGCGGCAAAGCTCTCGATCAGGGGGACGTCGGCGTGATCGAGGTGTGCGGCCCCAATGTTTTCAAGGGCTATTGGCGCATGCCCGAAAAGACCGCCGAAGAGTTTCGGTCCGACGGCTTTTTCATCACTGGCGATCTCGGCTATATCGACGCGCAAGGGTATGTGTATATCGCCGGGCGGGCCAAGGATCTGATTATCGCGGGCGGGTTCAACATCTACCCGGCGGAAGTGGAGAATGCCCTCGATGCGCTGACTCAGGTTGCGGAGAGCGCCGTGATTGGCGTGCCGCATCCGGATCTTGGCGAGGCAGTCGTCGCGGTGGTGAAGGCCGCGGATGGCGCTCCGCACGATGAGCAGATCCTGATCGCGGCTCTTGCTGACGATCTGGCGCGCTTCAAGCAGCCGCGTCGGGTCGTCTTTGTCGATGAGCTGCCGCGCAATGCAATGGGCAAGGTGCAGAAGAAGGCCCTGCGCGAAGATTATGCGGGGCTTTTTTCAAGCTGAAGGTCCGATGGTGCGACGCGGTCACCGGTCGCAGGCAGAATAATATCCCGCGCGGCATGCTGAAACTGCACGGCGCCACTCTGCCAAGTCCTGCTCATAGCGCGACCGGCGGTCGGCATAGTCGGCCATCGCTCGTCCATGATCGCGATCCCGCGCTGCGCGCTCTCCATCATAGGCGGCAAACATCCGAGAATCGCGTTTTCGCACGCGCGCAAGCTCACCCTGGTTGAGCCGTCGCGTCAGCTCGCGATCTCTCGCAAGAGCGGCCTCGCTCTGCATTTCCGGATCGTTCGGGTCGTCGGCCCATGCGGGCGCTGGCAAGAGGGCCATCGCTAGCGTTGCGCAGAAAATGCTGCTGAATTTCATATGCTGATCCCCATCCGCTTCGTTCGTGCAAAATGTCGGGGGAGGCGAGGTGGTGCAACGTGAATGCGATGAAACCGCTTCCGCTCGTCGCGACCAGCTTTCCGCTGGCCGTAAACCTGATTCTGTGAGAGTTTGGGCCGGGGATAGGTCGGAAGAGAGCGGACCACCCTGGACCGGCCTGACGATGTAGCCGCCAAAGAAGATGGGTTTCGCGAGAAGGTGAGGACTGGTGGAGCCGAGGGGGATCGAACCCCTGACCTCTACAATGCCATTGTAGCGCTCTCCCAGCTGAGCTACGGCCCCAATCCTGTCATCCGCCGTCTGGTAATCGACGGATCATCCTTCCACTTCGTTTCCCGGCTATCGGGCCTTGGAAGCGGAGGCGCTGCCTTTAGGCGAGCAGCACCCCTAGTGGCAAGTGGTTAATTTCTTCCTGAGCGGTTTATCGCACCGCTCAAGATATTTTTCTGACGCGATCAGTTGTCGTCGTCGTTGTCGTCGTCGCCTGCGTCAACGCCCAGATCGTCGTCGCCGCCCAGATCGACTTCATTGTCCGGCGAATCATCGTCTTCATCGACATCGATGTCGAGATCCGAATCCACTTCGGCCAGATCATTGTCGGCGGATTTTTCCGGCTTGTCAGGCGTTGCCGCCTCAAACGGAAGTGGCTGCTTGGACTTCAGGATCGGCTCAGGCTCCCACGTGACACCGCAGGAAATGCAGGTCACGGGCGTTTCATTGCCGAGATCGTAGAAGCGCGTCGCGCATTTCGGGCAGGTCCGTTTCGTACCCCATTCAGGCTTCACCATGTGCCGCCGTCCATCCTTTTTCAAAACCAGTGCGAATATAAAATATAGGGCGAGATGACCATGTCACCGCCCGGAAGACGCGCGCCTTGCCATAGCATTGTCGCGCTGTCAAAAGCCGGAACGCATTTTTACCGAGAAAGCCGATTTTGATGACTGCGATGCCTGCCAACGATGTTCCACGCCCCGCGATGTTTCGGGCGCCGTCTTCGGGGCTGAGCGGGGTGGTCACGGTCCCGGGCGATAAAAGCATTTCGCATCGGTCGTTGATGTTTTCCGCGCTGGCGGTCGGAACGAGCCGGGTCGAAGGGTTACTGGAGGGTGAGGACGTACTGGCAACGGCCGCTGCGCTGCGGGCGATGGGCGCGCGTATCGTCCGCGACAATGACGGCGTCTGGCATATCGATGGCGTCGGCGTGGGTGGCCTGTTGCAGCCCGAAACGGCGCTCGACATGGGGAATAGCGGAACGTCGACGCGCTTGCTGATGGGGCTGCTTGCCAGCCATGATCTGACGGCGACATTCATTGGGGATGGCTCCCTGTCGAAGCGTCCGATGGGCCGTATTATCGAACCTCTGTCGCGGATGGGGGCAGATTTTACGGCCAGCCCAGGAGGTCGCCTGCCGTTGACAATGCGCGGGCTCGTACCCGCCGTACCGATCGAATATCGCCTGCCGGTGGCGAGCGCGCAGGTGAAATCGGCGGTTTTGCTTGCCGGACTCAATACTCCGGGCATCACGCGCGTAATCGAGCCGGAAGCGACCCGCGATCATAGCGAACGTATGCTTCGCGGTTTCGGGGCCGATCTGTCGGTGGAGCGGGATGGTGATGGCGTACGCATCATCTCGATCCATGGCGAAGCAGAATTGCGGCCACAGCAGATAGTGGTGCCCGGCGACCCTTCCTCAGCCGCGTTCACGATTGTCGCCGCATTGCTGGTTCCTGGCTCCGACATTACGGTAACTGGGGTCGGCATGAACGACACGCGGACGGGGCTGATCAAACTGCTCAAGGCGATGGGCGGTGAGATAGAGTTGCTGAACGAACGGGATGCTGGGGGCGAGCCGGTCGCGGACCTGCGCGTGCGCGCATCGGCGTTGACGGGCGCGGACAATGATCCGGCGGACGCGCCCAGCATGATCGACGAATTTCCCGTTGCGTTCATTGCGGCTGCGCTGGCGAAGGGCAAAAGCGTGTTCCGCGGGCTTGAGGAGCTGCGCGTCAAGGAAAGCGATCGCATCGCAGTGATGGCTGCTGGCCTGCGCGCAATCGGCGCACGCGTCGAGGAAGCCGAAGATGGCCTTGTGATAGAGGGCACGGGGGGCGAACCCTTGCCCGGTGGCGGGCCGGTTGAAACGCATCTCGACCATCGTATTGCCATGAGTTTTGCTGTGGCGGGTCTTGCGAGCCGCGATGGTGTGACCATTGACGACATGCGTCCCGTCGCAACGAGCTTCCCTGGGTTCGTCGATCTTCTGCGGTCCTTGGGTGTGGAGCCGGCATTGTGATCATCGCGGTTGACGGTCCGGCGGCATCGGGCAAGGGCACGATCGCGCGCGCGCTGGCGGCGCATTATGGCGTACCGCATCTCGATACGGGACTTCTGTATAGGGCCGTAGGCATCGCGCTGAAACGTGCTGGCGGCGATCCTGAGAGCGAGGTCGATGCTGCCGCAGCGACATTCTTTCCCGACAGCCTGCTGAAGGATCCAGAACTGCGCGCGGAGGAGGCGGGGTCATGGGCATCGCGCGTGTCCTCTTGGCCGTCCGTTCGCGCGGCGCTGCTGGAGCGGCAGAAAAGCTTCGCGCATCGACCGGGCGGCGCTGTCCTCGATGGACGCGATATCGGGACGGTGATTGTGCCGGACGCGGACGCCAAGCTGTTTGTTGTCGCCAGCCCGCGTGTGCGGGCAGAACGCCGTGCAGCGGAGATGGAAGGCCAGGGCGCTGAGGTCGATCTGAATGCGATGGAGGCTGAAATCGCTGCGCGCGACGCGCGTGACCGCAACCGCGACACTGCCCCCTTGACACAGGCGAAAGACGCAGACTTGCTTGACACGAGCGAATTGACTATAGACGCGGCCATCCAACGGGCGATTGCTCTGGTGGATGCACGGTTGAAACATCACCATATAGAGTGATGAAGGGTGGCGCACGGAAATTCCGCGCGCCCTTTTCGCTTTGGTTTAAACCCTGCTTTCACGGACGATCATCTGGCGGATGCCGGTGCGATATTCGGTCGTATCGGCAGTTTGGCCAGCGGCCCGGCTTGTCACTTTTCTTTATGAACAAAGTGCGCGGCGGACCGAGTTTGAAAGACCTCCGGAGACAACCGGATGGCCAGCAAAGTGTTGAAAAAGGACTAAATTATGGCCTCTACGGCATTTCCGTCGCGTGACGAATTCGCGGCGCTTTTAAATGAATCTCTTGGCGGTGAAGATGGCGGTTTCGAAGGCCGCGTCGTAAAGGGCACCGTTACCGCAATCGAAAACGATCTCGCTGTAATCGACGTTGGCCTCAAGAGCGAAGGTCGCGTGCCGCTGCGCGAATTCGCAGCACCCGGTCAGAAGTCGGACCTGAAGCCCGGCGACGAGGTTGAGGTCTATGTCGACCGAGTCGAAAATGCCTATGGTGAAGCGATGCTGTCGCGCGACCGCGCGCGCCGTGAAGCCGCATGGGACAAGCTGGAAGCGGAGTTCGACGAGAGTGCACGCGTCGAAGGCGTCATCTTCGGTCGCGTCAAGGGTGGCTTCACTGTTGACCTCGACGGCGCCGTGGCGTTCCTGCCGGGCAGCCAGGTCGATATCCGTCCGGTTCGCGATGTCGCGCCGCTGATGGACATCCCGCAGCCGTTCCAGATCCTGAAAATGGACCGTCGTCGCGGCAACATCGTCGTGTCGCGTCGCGCCATCCTTGAGGAAACCCGCGCCGAACAGCGCAGCGGTCTCATCCAGACGCTGACCGAAGGCCAAGTCATCGAAGGCGTGGTCAAGAACATCACCGATTATGGTGCGTTTGTCGATCTGGGCGGCATCGACGGCCTGCTGCACGTCACCGACCTTTCCTACAAGCGCGTCAACCACCCCAACGAGATGATCAACATCGGCGACACCGTGAAGGTGCAGATCATCCGCATCAACCGCGAGACGCAGCGCATCAGCCTTGGCATGAAGCAGCTTGAGAGCGATCCGTGGGAAGGCGCGGAAGCGAAATATCCGATCGGCGCGAAGCTGACCGGTCGTGTGACAAACATCACCGAATATGGTGCGTTCGTCGAACTCGAAGCGGGCATTGAAGGTCTGGTCCACGTCTCCGAAATGAGCTGGACCAAGAAGAACGTGCATCCCGGCAAGATCGTATCGACCAGCCAGGAAGTCGATGTCGTCATCCTCGAAGTCGACAGCGAAAAGCGCCGCATCAGCCTCGGCCTCAAGCAGGCGCAGAGCAATCCGTGGGATAGCTTCGCCGAAACGCACCCGGTCGGTTCGACGGTTGAGGGCGAAGTCAAGAACGCAACCGAATTCGGACTGTTCATCGGCCTTGAGGGCGACGTGGACGGCATGGTTCACATGTCGGATATCGCCTGGGGTATTTCCGGCGAGGATGCGCTGAACCTGCACCGCAAGGGCGAGGTTGTGAAAGCCATCGTTCTCGATATCGATGTCGAGAAAGAACGCATCAGCCTTGGCATGAAGCAGCTCGAAAAGGGTGCGCCGAGCGCAAGCGGAACAACGTCCTCGGGTCTGTCGAAGAACCAGGTCGTCACCGTCACCGTTCTGGAAGTACGCGATGCGGGCCTGGAAGTTCAGGTTGGCGAAGACGGAGCCATCGGCTTCATCAAGCGTGGCGATCTGGGCCGCGACCGCGACGAGCAGCGCGCGGAGCGTTTCCAGACCGGTCAGAAATTCGATGCGATGGTTATCGGTTTCGACCGCAGCAAGAAGCCGAACTTCTCTGTCAAGGCGTTGCAGATTGCCGAAGAGAAGCAGGCGGTTGCGCAATATGGCTCTTCGGACAGTGGCGCGTCACTCGGCGACATTCTGGGCGAAGCCTTGAAAGCCAAGAACGAGGGCTGATTCTCGAAGTAATTGTAAAATCCCGTCATAGTTACGCTGTGACGGGATTTTTATATCAAGAACCAAACCAGTCTTTATTTAAACGAATGGCGGTAAGTGACTGAAATATCCTAATTTGAGTTCGAAATTGAGACATTGTCATTTGTGGCTCATTTGCGTAATGAAAGAGTGTCGGCAATGAGTGGGACTGCCGATATAAGGAGGATAGATGATCCGTTCCGAACTGGTTCAACATTTGGCGGAGAAGAATAGCGACCTCACTTTTGGGGAAGTAGAACGAATTGTAGATATATTCTTTTCCGAGATTACTGAGCAACTTGCCAACGGTGGCCGTGTTGAGCTCCGTGGGTTTGGAGCCTTTACGACTCGTGCGCGGGACGCCCGTACCGGCAGAAACCCTCGCACGGGTGAATCGGTAGCGATCGCAGCGAAGAAAGTGCCCTTTTTCAAGCCGGGCAAAGAAATTCGCGAGCGTCTCAACGTCAAATAGTCCGTTAGGGCATCCCCCCGAAATCGTGCGTGCCCTTGCCGAGCGTCTGCGCTTGACGTGGCAGGCTGCACGTTGCACTGGACGCTCATGTTCGTCGGTCATTGCTGCAGATCCTTACTGTGGCAATGTACGCCGGACTTTATCCTGGTGCTGCGGACGTGGCGAAATCGGTAGACGCAGCGGACTTAAAATCCGCTTCCCGTATAGGGAGTGCGGGTTCGAGTCCCGCCGTCCGCACCAGGCCCAGATTGTTTGTAAAACCTCGCTCCATGATGTCTGGCACCTTGGCCTTGCGCGCTTCGCGCTATAGGAAAGGGCGTCGCTTGACTTCGGGAATCGGTATCGCATTTTGACGGGACGTTCATCTTCGACCTTGTTGCTTATGGCGCTGGCCATGCCGTTGGCTGCATGCAGCGACACTGGAGATGACGGGCCGGTCCGTGTGAGCGTTATTGGCGACCCCAAACAGATCGAGGCGCCTTTGACGCATGTCATATCGAGTGCGGGGCAAGTCAGCTTTGCTGCGACGGCGCGAGGCATCGTCACATATGATGCGAATGGCGACGTCGTTCCGGGCCTTGCCCAGCGCTGGATCGTCGTCGATGACGGGAAAAGCTATATTTTCCGGCTGCGCCGTTCGCACTGGGTGAACGGAGACCAGATCGACGCCAAGGAAGTCAAGGCGGCGTTCGAAAAGAGATTGCGCGCCGAGCGGCAGGTCGACCCCTATGGCAGCATGGCTTCCGTGTCCGAGGTTCTGGCGATGACGGGGGATGTTCTGGAGATTCGACTGAAGGCCCCGCGTCCGAATTTTCTGGTGGCTCTTGCCCAACCCGAGCTGGGGATTGCGAGAAAAAGCGGCGGATCGGGCCCTTATCGCAAGACCGCGCGTGCGGCTGCGGGCGATGAACTTTTGCTTACGCCCGTCGACGTTCTCAATGAGGACGATGAGCCGGTCGATGAGCGGAAGCTGCGGGTTATGAGGGCCGAGCGGGCCGCGAAATCGGTGGTCCGGTTCAAAAATGGTTTGACGGATCTGGTGCTCGGCGGGTCTCTGGCCGATCTGCCCTATGTGACGCTGGCCGAGATTGACGGCCGTTCCGTCCGGTTCGATCCGGTGCAGGGCCTGTTCGGGCTTGCCTTTTCGAAGCGCAATCGGATGTTCGACGATTTGCAGGTGCGCGAAGCGCTGGCGATGGCGATCGAACGCGAAGCGATTGTCACATATTTCGACATCAGCCGATGGAAAATCGCTGAGCAGATCATGCCGCAGCAATTCGATCTGCCGCACGCCCCCACTGCACCTGAATGGACCCGGCTTCCGATGGATGAACGTCGCAGCCGGGCAATCGGCACCATCGCGCGATGGCGCGCCCAGCATGATGGGGAGCCCGTGACGTTGACGATCGGCTTGCCGGAGGGGCCGGGCATGGAGTTGCTGTTCATCGCGCTGAAGGATCAGTTTCGGAAGGTCGGCGTCGGTCTGGAACGGGCGGAGAAGGATGGCGATCTTGTACTGATAGATGAAGTCGCGCCCTATGACAGTGCGTCCTGGTATCTGGGGCGGTTGAGCTGCGCGCGTGGGTTGCGATGTTATCAGGAGGCAGAAGACCTGCTTGAGGCCTCTGCCTCCGCGTCAAGTCTGGCCGAGCGTGTCGAGCTGCTCGGGCAAGCGGAGCCTATGATGACGGCATATGGCGCGTTCATTCCGCTCGCGACGCCGGTGCGCTGGTCGCTGGTGCGGTCCAGACTGGATGGCTTCATGCCGTCGCCGCGTGCGCATCATGATCTTTCAAGCCTGAGGAAATGAGTTTTCTGGCGGACTGTTCAGGCGAAGGAAGGGGCTATTGCCAAGGCTTTTCGCGGAACCATTTCGTGATGATATATTTCGCGCCGCTGCGAACCTTCATGCCGTGATGCATGCTGTCGGGGTTGAATGAGCCGTCCGATCGCTTGTTGTTCCACAACAGCATCTTGCCGGTCGCCGGCCGAATGGTTTTGCCGACATTGGTGAAGCGTGTCGCGCCGCCGGCCTTGGGTTCGTTCAGATAAATCATTGCCGTCCAGGTGCGATTGCCCGCGACGGAACAGAATTTCTGAAAGTCCGGCCCGTCGGGCTCGAAATAATCGGTATGGGCCTTGAACTCCTGACCGACGTCATATCGCTGCCCCTGTATCGGTTCACCAAAAACAGGGTCAATCCCCAACAATGCGGCAATGCGTCGGTCGATATCGATGACGAAAGGGTCATGCACGTCCAGATCGCATGTTTCACTGGTGCGGAAATAACTGTCGCCATTGGCATCTGCGATGGTGGAGGGGCGGCGGCGTTCGTCTATTCTGGCGATGAGCAACCCGCACTCTTCTGCCGAAAGGAACCCCTTCTTTTGAAACAGCGTCAAAGCGCGACTCGGAAAGCGCTGGACACCCGCGTGCGCCGCGACCGCTGCTGGGTTCGCATCGGCAGGGCCATAGAGCGGGGGATGATCTGTCATTGCGACGTTACTATGCCGATCATGGTGAGATGCAACCGTTCAGCCGCGATTGGCAAAGTGAAATATTTTCGTCATATAGCCGTCATCCAGCCGTAATGATCCGGCCTTAGCGCGGGCCCGCTTCTGAAGGAATGTGGACATTGAAACCGGCTTGGGCAAATATTGGGGGAAGGCTTCGGACCGGTGTTGTCCTGCGCGGGTGGCCGCGGCTGCTTGAGCTTTGCCTGATCGCTATTTTAACGGTGCAAATCGTGCGGCTTGTCTGGGTCGCGGTGACGCCGGTCGGGCCGTTGGGCGACTGGCGCGGACGCGGTGTCGCCCTCCCGTCGGCGCAGATGCAAGCCAGCCTCTTTCGCTCATTCGATGCGTTTTATCCTTCACCTGTGGCGGAAGCAGGCGCAGGCACGCAAAATGTCACATCGCTGCCGCTCAACCTGTTCGGCGTTCGCATCAATGAGGGGTCGGGCCTGGGTTCGGCGATCATTGGCGCAGAGGATGGGGTGCAGGGCAGCTATGCGGTCGGCGACGAGGTTCAGCCGGGTGTCACGCTGAAATCCGTCCATTTCGACCATGTGGTGATCGACCGCGGCGGCATTGAGGAAACGATTTTTCTGGATCAGTCGGACCCTGTGACGCCTGTGGCCCCGGCGGATGCGCCGCGGCGGGGTGCAGTGGTATCGGGCGTGTCTCCCAAGTCATTGAAGGGTGTTGTGACGGCTGATTCGCTCAAAACCGGCATCGCGCTGGCGCCCAGGATGAGCGAGGGGCGCGTCACGGGCCTGCTCGTCACGCCAAGCGGCCCCGGCTTTCATGCGGCGGGATTTCGCGACGGTGATGTCATAACGCAGGTCAACGGTCGCGCTGTCGGCTCGGCGAGCGATCTGGCGGCGCTGCAACAGGGGCTGGTTCCCGGAGCGCGCCTGAGTGTAATGGTTGAGCGCGGCGCGGATGTCGTGCCGATTGCCGTGATAGTGCAGGATAAATGATGAAAAAGAAGCTGGTCAGGCTCACGAGTGCCCTCGCGCTGTGCTGCGCGCCCTTGGCTCTGCAGCCGGTGGTCGCGCAGCAGACGCTGAACGTGCGCGATGCCGATATTCGCGCGTTCATTCAGGATGCGGCGCGCGTCACGGGGCGGACGTTCATCATTGACAATCGCGTACAGGGCAAGGTGTCGGTGGTGACCGACAGGCCGCTGTCACGATCGGAATATTTCGAGATTTTCCTGTCCACGTTGCGCGCCAATGGCCTCGTCGCCGTGCCTGCGCCGGGCGGGGCCTATCGCATCCAGCCCGCCGATGGCGCGGCGGGACAGCCGAGCAGCGTAGGGCGCGCCTATAATCGCAATCAGTTCGTGACCGAGATATTCCGGTTGCAGTCGACCGATGCCGCCTCCGCGCTGGAGACGCTGCGGCCGCTCGTCAGCAAGGATGGATCGGTAACCGCCAATCGCGCAGGCAACAGCATCGTCGTTGCGGACTATGCCGATAATATCGCGCGCATCCGGCAGATACTCGGCCAGATCGATCGTGACAGCGCGGCAACTGAACTGGTGACGCTGAAAAATGCGGGCGCGCGCGAGATAGCTTCGTCGTTGCAGGCGCTGGTGGCGGGTGGCGAAGGCGGCATCAATGCCGCCAATGTTGTGCCGATCGACGCCAGCAACAGCATCGCCCTGCGTGGCCAGCCGGGCGCAGTGGCGCGGCTGGCGCAGATGGCGCGCGACCTCGACAAGCAGGCGGCGTCCGGCACGGAGATTCGCGTCTACTGGCTGGAACATGCCGATGCTGAAAAGCTGATGCCGGTATTGCAGCAGTTATTGGGGCAGAGCGCTGGCGCGACCGCTGTGGGGAGCGCCGAGGCCGGAGGCAATGGGGCCGCCAAGGTTGCGCCCGCGCCCGTCGCCGCATCGTCCTCTCGCGGTGGCATTGCCACGCACGGCCCAGCCATCGTCACGCGGTACGAGGGTGCGAACGCCATCATCGTCGCCGCCAACAGCGACGTGCAACGCATGATCGGGGAGACAATCCGCCAGCTGGACACCCGCCGCGAGCAGGTGCTGGTCGAGGCGATCATTGTCGAGATCAGCGATGCGGCGGCCAAGCAGCTGGGCGTGCAGTTTCTGCTGGGCAGCACAAAGACCGGCTTTGCCGCGACCAATTACAGCAACGCGCAGCCTAATATCCTGACGCTGGGCGGGGCTTATGCCGCGAATGAACTCGGAACGCGCACGACCACGGTGACGGCGCCTGACGGGACGGTGACGAAGACCACTGAGCGCGAGAACAGCCAGCTTGCGAGCACCCTGCAACAGGCGGCAGCGGATACGTTGCTGAATGCCAGCGGCGCGTTTGGCGGTGTCGCCTCCAACTGGGGCAAGAACGGCTTTTTCGGTGCGATCGTCAACGCGGTCAAATCCGATACCGACAGCAACATATTGTCGACGCCGTCGGTCATGACGCTCGACAATCAGGAAGCGTCGATACTGGTCGGGCAGGAGGTGCCGGTAACAACCGGAGAGGCGCTGAGCCAGAATTTCGACAATCAGTTCCGTACGGTTCAGCGGCAGAATGTCGGCGTGCAATTGGAGGTGCGTCCGCAGATCAATGCCGGTGGCGCGATCAAGCTGTTCCTGCGACAGGAGGTCAGCAGCATCGCTGGGCCGGTCAGCAATGACAGCAGCGACCTGATTATCAACAAGCGCGAGATTGAAACGACCGTCACGGTCGACGATGGCGAGATATTGGCGCTGGGCGGCCTGCTCGACGACAATGAACGCAAGACGATTGAGCGCATTCCGCTGCTGTCCGATATTCCGGGCATTGGCGAGCTGTTCAAGTCGCGCAGCAAGAGCCGCACCAAGACGAACCTGATGGTCTTCATCCGGCCCACGATATTGCGCAGCAAGGAAGATGCCGCGCGACTGACGGCGCAGCGTTATGGCTATATTCGCGGGCAACAGCTTTCGCGCAATCCCGACGCCGAACCGAGCATCGATGAGCTGGTGCGCGAATATATGGGCGCGGTGCCGCCGGGATCGGTTGCCCCGCCGCAGCCGGAAGATCAGGTCGTGCCGGGTGGCGTGGAAACGCCGGTCGTCCGCGAATCGACCTCGGTCGTGCGTCCCGTGGAAGTGCCCCCGAGCGGATCGGAATAATGAGCGGCGAGGGGGATCTGGAAAACCTGCCGACAGGCGGCGAGGCGGACCTTCCGCCGATGGCGCCGGTGCCGCCGCCGCGCGCGGTCGATATCCCCTATGGCTATGCGCGCGCGCATGGCGTCGTGTTGATCGGTGCGGACGACAATGGACGCTCGCGCGTTGCGTTTCGCGAAGGCGGCGATCCGGTTGCGCTGCTGGAGGTGCGGCGGCATCTGGCGGACAGTTTCGATGTGGTGTTCGTCGACGCGCCGACTTTCGACAAGCATTTGTCCGATCATTATGCAATGGACGGCAGCGCCGCGGCGATGGCGGGATCGATGCAGGTGGGCGAGGATGATCTCGACCTGATCGCCGGGAATATTCCGACAGCCGAGGATCTGCTGGACAGTGCGGACGATGCGCCTGCGATCCGCCTGATCAACGGCATCATTGCCGAAGCCGCGCGGCAGGGCGTGTCCGATATTCACATTGAGCCCTATGAGACCGGCCTGATCGTGCGCATGCGTATCGACGGGGTGTTGCGCGAAACGCTGCGCATGCCGCCGCATGTCGCGCCGGTGCTGGTCAGCCGCATCAAGGTGATGGCGCGGCTCGATATTGCCGAGCGGCGCGTGCCGCAGGATGGTCGTATCGGCCTGACGCTGGGCGGGAAGCTGCTCGACGTGCGTGTGTCGACCTTGCCGAGCCGGGCGGGCGAGCGCGTGGTGCTGCGCATTCTCGACAAGGAGAATGCGGGCATGTCGCTCGATGTGTTGGGCATGAGCGGGCAGGCCGACGAGATATTCCGCGCTGCCTTGCACGAACCCAATGGCATCATCCTTGTCACCGGACCGACCGGATCGGGCAAGACGACGACGCTTTATGCCGGGTTGCGCGAACTGAACGATGGCAGCCGCAATATCCTGACCGTCGAAGACCCCGTTGAATATGCGATGGAGGGCGTGGGCCAGACGCAGGTCAATGCAAAGGTCGGCTTGACCTTTGCCGCGGGCCTGCGGGCGATCTTGCGGCAGGACCCCGATGTCGTGATGGTCGGCGAAATCCGCGACAAGGAAACCGCCGATATCGCTGTGCAGGCGTCACTGACGGGGCACCTGGTGCTGTCGACCGTCCATACTAATGATGCGGTCGGCGCTATCACGCGTTTGCGCGATATGAAGATCGAGCCGTTCCTGCTGGCCTCGACATTGCGTGCGGTGATCGCGCAGCGGCTGGTGCGACGATTGTGCCCAAGTTGTCGCGAGCCGGTACAGGCCGACAAATCGGTATGCGCATTGCTCGGGCTCGATCTGGGCGCCGTCATCTATCAGGCGAAGGGCTGCGGCGATTGCAGCAATACGGGGTACAAGGGGCGCATCGGCGTTTTTGAATCGATCCGCGTCGATGACACGATCCGGCGGCTGATCAATGAGGGCTGCGATGAGGTATTGATTGCGCAGCAGGCGTTCCGCAACGCGCCTAATCTCGGGTCGGCGGCGCGCGCGCTGGTGCGTACCGGCGAGACCAGCGCGGAAGAAGCAATCCGTATTTCCCGCAGTCAGGCGGACGAGCCGGCAGATGCCTGAATATCGCTATCTCGTCATCGATCCCGATGGCCGGGAAAAGGCGGGCAGCGTGCGCGCTGAAACGCAGGAGCTGGCGCGGGAACAACTCGATGCCAAGCGGTTGTTCGTCGTGCGGCTGGAGCAGAGCGCTGCGGTGGAGCGCAAAGAGCGTGGCAGCGCGCTGATATCGCGGCGTGGCAAGCGGTTGTCGCACAAGGAACTGACGCTGTTCACGCGGCAGCTTTCAACGCTGACGCAGGTAAGCCCGCTCGAAGAGGCATTGCGCACGATTGCGCGCCAGACCGAAACCGAGCATGTCCGCGCAATTGTCTCTGCGGTACATGCTGGCGTGCTGGAAGGGCGTCGGCTGGCGGAGGCAATGGGCGCCGAACCAAAGAGCTTCCCGCCGTTGTTCCGGGCGATGGTCGCGGCGGGCGAAAATTCGGGCAGCCTGCCGGTCATACTCGACCGGCTTTCGGTGCTGCAGGAGCGGCAGGCAGAGATCCGGTCCAAGGTGATCACGGCGGTCGCCTATCCCAGTGTGCTTGCGATATTCGCGGTCTGCGTTGTCGTTGCGCTCATGATTTTCGTCGTGCCGCAGGTGGTCGAACAGTTCGATACGGTGGGGCAGACGCTGCCGCTGCTGACGCGCATCGTCATCGGCATTTCCGACCTGCTGGCGCATTGGTGGTGGCTGATCGCCGGGATTCTGATCGTTGCGGGGGGGATCGCATGGCAGATCCTTCAGCGCGATGGCCCGCGCACGCGTTTCGATGGCTGGCTGCTGCGTTTGCCGTTCGCTGGCCGTCTGATCCGCGATTTGCACGCCGCGCGTATGGCGCGCACGCTCGCGACCATGGTGGCGAGCCGGCTGCCGCTGATGGATGGCCTCGCGCTGACATCGCAGACGGTGCACAATCGCGTCCTTAAACGGGCGACGCAGGATATTGTCGAGGCGATCCGTGGCGGCGGCAGCCTGTCGGCGGCATTGCGGCGGGCGGGCGTGTTTCCGCCCCTGCTCGTCTATCTGGCCGCCAGCGGAGAAAGCGCCGGGCGGCTCGATGAGATGCTAGAGCGCGCGGCGGATTATCTGGAGCGGGAGTTTGACGGCTTCACCAGCGCGGCGCTGGCGATGCTGGAGCCAATCATTATTATCGCGATGGGCGGCATTGTGGCTGTCATCATTCTGTCCATCCTGCTGCCGATATTGCAATTGCAGAGCCTGACCGGGCTTTGAGGAGAAGAAAGTTGACTGACGAGACATCGACCAACTTTGTGTGTACCTGCGAAAGCAGGAACCCAGTGCGCCGGGCGCGGCGTGTGCGGCTCTGGGTCCCCGCCTTCGCGGGGACGCGCTCGAGTGCCGACGGGCGCGGCTTCACGTCTTCAAGGCGTTCCGCCGAACACGGCTTCGAGCCTTTGCGACGTTCCGCCGAACACGGCTTCACGTTGGTCGAACTAATGGTCGTTATCGTGATCATTGGCCTGCTGGCGACCATCGTCGCGATCAACGTCATTCCGGCCACCGGCACTGCGCGCGCTGAAAAGGCAAAGGCGGATATCTCCGTGATCGAGCAGGCACTGGAACAGTACCGGCTCGACAATATGACCTATCCCAACCCGACCGACGGGTTGCAGGCGCTGATCACTGCGCCGCCCAGTTTGCCGCAGCCCGAGCGCTATCGCCGGGGCGGCTACATCAAGAAACTGCCGGACGATCCCTGGGGACGGAGCTATCTCTACGCGGTTCCCGGACGCAGCGGTCCCTTCGACATTTATTCGCTGGGCGCCGATGGCCAACCCGGCGGTGACGCGGAAAATGCGGATATCTATTCCAGCCAACAGTAAAGAAGCTGGCTTCACGCTGGTGGAGCTGATGGTCGTTATCGTGATCATCGGCTTTGCTTCGGCTGCGGTCATGCTGTCTATCCCCGATCCGCGTGGGCGGCTGGTGGACGATGCGGACCGGTTCGCCGTGCGCCTCGCCGCGATGCGCGACAATGCTGTGGTGACGGCGCAACCTGTCGCGGTTTGGGTGTCGCCAACAGGCTATGGGTTCGAAGAATATCGCGACGGCGGTTGGCAGGGCTCGGACGAAAAACCGTTTCGGACGACAAACTGGCGAGAGGGTACGCGGGCGATCACGGGCGCGAGCGAGGGCCGCGCCATGCTGCGGTTCGATAGCACCGGCATTCCCAGCGAAGCCGCACGGTTCGATCTGGTGCGCGACGATGAGCGGGTGTCAGTGACGCTGGACGGCGCGGGCAGGGTGCAGGTCGGTGGCTAGGAAGCTCGATCATTCGGGACCAACGGGATGCGATCCTTTCAGAAGCTCCGCCGAAAACGGATTCACGCTTCTGGAAATGCTGGTGGCGCTCTCGGTGTTTAGTCTGGCCGCGCTCGCGCTGATCCGGTTGCAGGCGGTGTCGTTGCGGACTGCCGCCGATCTGGACGAACGGCAGGTGGCGCGCATCGTGGCGCACAACCTGATGGTCGAGGCGCAGACCGAGGCAGGTCCGCTGGCCATGGGCGAGAGTGATGGGGCGCTTGAAAATGGCGGGCGGCAGTGGCGCTGGACGCAAAAGGTGGGCGCAACCGACGTCGCCGATATCGTGCGCGTCGATGTGCGTGTTTCTACTGCCGATGGCGAGGGATCACCGTCGGTCCTGACGTTTCTGAGGGCGCAGCAATGAGGGGCGGTGACCAACAGCTAATGTTCTCCTGCGCAGGCGGGGGTCTAGAGCCGGGAGCACCGCATCGGAGGCTCTGGGCCCCCGCCTTCGCGGGGGCACGCTCGAGTGCCGACGAGCGTGGCTTCACGCTGATCGAACTGCTCGTTGCGCTGACGATTTTCGCGATGCTCGCGGCAGCCGGTGTGATGTTGCTGGGAAATACCGTCTCTGCACAGGGCCAGATAAGTGCGCATATGGAAGAACAGGGCGGCATGGTGCGTGTCATCGCGCTGATCGATCAGGATATGCGCGAGGCGGTGCCGCGCATCAGCCGCACCGAGAGCGGGACGCTAGCGCCCGTGTTTTTCTCACGCGCGCCCTCCGACGATCAGCCATTCCTTCAGTTCGTTCGCGGCGGTTGGTCCAACCTTGACGACAAACCGCGCCCGGATTTGCAGAAGGTCGAATATTGGCTGCGCGACGACAAGCTGGAGCGGCGCACCTATGGTCAGGTCGATGGTGCTGCGGGCGGCGATCCTGCCATGCTTGTCGAGGGTGTGAAGGCGCTTGGGTTCGCCTTTCGCGATGCGCAGGGCGAGTGGGTCGACCAATGGCAACAGCCCGGACCGATGGCGATGCCGCGCGCGATGCGCTTGGTTATCGATCGCGAGGGTCAGCCAGCGCTCACGCTGATGTTCCGGGTCGGCAGCGGCCAGCCCGCGGAGCAGCAACAACAGGCGAACGCCGATGGCTGAGCATCGCATCCCCGAGGATCAACGCGGCGCGGCGCTGCTGACCGTACTTTTGCTGGTGGCGGTGATGGCGGTGGTGTCGGCGGCCGTTATGGAAAAACTGACGCTGGCGACGCGGCTGTCGGCCAATGCTGCGGCCTCTGATCAGGCCCGCGCCTATGCCGACAGCGCGAGCCTGCTTGCCGAGCGCCGCTTGGGTGATCTGATAGCGGCGCAACCGGGGAAGGTCACGTTGCAGGGCGGATGGCTGGGCCACGCGCAGGCCTTGCCGGTGCCGGGCGGCGTTGCATCGGTGACGCCCTATGATGCGGGCAATTGTTTCAACCTCAACAGTCTGGTGGTTGAAAAAAGCGATGTCAGCCTGCGTGCGCGTCCGGTCGCGATTTCTCAATTTGCCGCGCTGATGCAATTGCTGGGCGTGGCGCCTGCCAATGCGCAGGGCATCGCAGTCGCGGCATCGGACTGGATCGACAGCGACACTGTCGCGCAGCGGGGCGGCGCGGAGGATGAAACCTATATGCAGGCGACCCCCGCCTACCGGACGGCCAATGCGATGATGACGGACCCGAGCGAGTTGCGCGCGGTGGCAGGGGTGACACCGGCCATCTATAATTTGTTGCAGCCATGGGTGTGTGCGCTGCCGACGACAGATTTGTCGCCGATCAATATCAACACTTTGCTGCCAGCGCAGGCGCCGCTTTTCGCGATGCTGGTGCCCGGACAGCTGACGGTCGATATGGCGCGCGCGATGCTGGCGGCACGACCCGAAGGCGGCTATGGCAGCACCGTCGCTTTCTGGCGGGCACCTGCATTGCGGGGCTTGACGCCGCCTGCGGAAGTGGCGCAGCAGGTGCGCCTGACGACACGGTGGTTTGGGGCGGAGTTGAGCGTGAATCTGGGGGGAACCCAAATACGGCAATGGGCGCTTTATGATGCGCAGTCGCAGCCGGTGAGGCTGGTCCGTCGCACGTCCGGGGAAAGGCTCTGAGCGTGACCGATGGCCTGATCATCCTGTTGCCCATGCGGGCCGACGGAGCGCCCAGCTGGCTGCGCGTGGTCGACGGCGATATCGTCGCGCGATCGGAAAGCGCAGCGCGTGCGGGAATGGATGGAGAAACCTCCGCCGCGACAACCGTGATGCTGGTGGTGCCGCAGGCAGCGGTTACGGTGCGCCGGGTCGATCTGCCCGACGCCATGCCGCCCGCGCAGGCACGCGCCGCGGCTCTGCGGCTGGCGCGTGAAGCGAGCATTGGTGAAAGCGACGGGTTGCACGTCGTGGCATCGGCCGACGATCCGCAGACCGTGGCGGTAATCGCGCGGGACGACATCGCACATTTCATCGCCTGGGCGCGGCATCACGACGTTGAGCCGGACATCGTGCTTCCTGCCGGTTTTCTGTTGCCCGAACCGGCCGAGGGATTCGTGACCGCGCAGGTGGGCGACGGCGCGGTGATCAGAGGGCGCGGGCTGATTGCCGATGCGGATGTCGACTGGCTTGAGCCTGTAATGGCAGGCGCACCGATTGCGCCGCTCGATGCGCAGGTCATCGACAGCGCGCTGATATCGGCGCTGGCCGATCCGCCGATCAACTTGCGGTGTGGTGAATTTGCCGTGCCGCGCAAGAGCGGCATCACTGCGGGGTATTGGAAGCGGATTGCGATATGGATCGGCTTTATCGCGCTGGCTGCGCTGGCGATCAGCCTGACGCTGATCGTCAAATATCATATCAGCGCGGCGCAGCTTGACGCGAAAACCGTTGAGGTCGCCAAGCCGGTTTTGCCAGCGGCGAACGACGCCGTGCTGGTCGCTGAGGAAATCGACCGCCTGCTCGCGGCGCAGGCGGGCGGAGCCTATGGCTTTACCGGGTCGGTTGCGGGGCTGATGACGGCGATGCAGACGGTTCCGGGCGTCAGCCTGTCGACGCTAAGTCTGGGCGACGACGGGCTTGTGCACGCGACGCTTGCCTCTGCCCGGGCCGATGACATCAACGCGGTTCTGCTTGCCTTGCAGGCCGCGGGATACAGGATAACGGCGACATCGTCTGCGGACACCAGCGGGCGGATTGTCGCGGACATTACGGTGAAGCCATGATCGAGACGCTGAAACTCTGGTGGCAGGACCGCGTGCCGCGGGAACGCGTCCTGCTGGCGATCATGAGCGCGCTGGCGGCGGGAATGATCCTCTGGCTTGGCGTCTATCGCCCGGTCGAGAATGGGTTGCGGGATGCGGCGCTCGCCAATCTTGAAGCCGCAGAGCGTTATGGCGAGGTCGCGCGCAAGGTTGCGCTGCTCAAGGGGGGAGGCACTGCGGCGCCTGCTACATCTTCCCTGCCGGTGGAGCAGATTATCGGCACGAGCGCGGGCGAGGCAGGTTTCACGCTGGAGCGGGTGCAGGCGCAGGGAACAGGCCGAGTGGATGTTGCGATAGCATCGGCACGCTCGACCGCGCTGATGACCTGGATCGCGGCGCTTGGCGAACAGGGCGTGCTGGTCGAGCGTGCGATGCTCAGACCCTCGGGCGGTGTGGGAACCGTGAGCGCGCAGGTCACTTTCAAGCGGGCGGGGCGCTGATGCGCTGGCCTCAATTCACGCGCCGTACGAAAATCGCGCTGATTGCCTTCGTCGTCCTGGCGGCCATCGGCTTTCTGCCGCTGCGTCTGGCGCTCGGGCTTGCGGGGATAGGCGAGGGCGAGCTGTCCGCGCGACAGGTGCGCGGCCCGATATGGTATGGCCGCATCGATGACCTGATGGTTGGCGGTATCAATCTGGGGACCGTCAATGTTGCGGTATCTCCGCTGCAATTGCTGGTTGGGCGAGTGCGGCTCGACCTGTGGCGCAAGGAAGGTCAGCCGGGCGACATCGCGGGCGCATGGACCAGCGGCTTCAACCAGCGCGGCATCGACGATGTTACCGGCGTCATGCCTGCGGCAGGGCTTTTCGCGCCGCTGCCGGTCGGGACGATGGAATTTGACGATGTGACCGCGCATTTCGCCGGCGACACCTGTTCGAAGGCAGAGGGGCGCTTGCGCCTGCGACTGGCCAGCCAATATGCCGGACTGAACCTGACGCAGGGGCTGGCCGGCGACGCGAAGTGCGACGGCAAAGCCATCCTGTTTCCGCTGGTGAGCCAGACGGGCATGGAGCGGCTGTCGCTGCGCATCTGGCGCGACGGCAAATATACGATGCAGGTTGCGGTTACCGCAGGCGATGGCGCAAATGCCGCTGCGCTGGCGCTTGCCGGTATGACGCAGAGCGGCAAGGATTATGTCCTGACGTTCGAAGGGCAGATGTGATCGCGCAGCCGATTGCAGTGGCAGGCGCGATCATCCTCGGCCTGATCTTCGGCAGTTTTTTCGCGGCGCTGGTGTCGCGCTGGCCGGAGGGCAAGTCGGTGCTCAAGGGGCGGTCGCAATGCGATGCGTGTGGGCGGACATTGACGGCGGGCGAGTTGATCCCGCTCTTCAGCGCATTATGGCTACGCGGTCGGTGCAAGGGATGTGGCGAGGCCATCGATCCGATGCACTGGCGGTTGGAGCTTGGCTGCGCGGCGATTGGCGCGGCGGCGGCATGGGTCGTGCCGTTCCCTTATGCGCTGGGCTGGATGGCGCTGGGATGGTGTTTACTCGTCCTGGCGGTTCTCGATGTGCGGCATTTCTGGTTGCCTGATGCGCTGACGCTGCCCTTGGCGGCACTGGGGTTGATGGTCGCGCCCTGGGTGACGGGGGTTGATTTGACCGACGCGTTTATTGGCGCTGCCGTGGGTTATGGCGTGTTGCTGATCGTCGCGCTTGCCTACCGCTGGTTGCGCGGGCGCGAAGGGCTGGGCTTGGGAGATGCGAAACTGCTCGGCGCGCTGGGCGCATGGTTTGGATGGCAGGCGCTGCCGTTCATATTGCTGCTTGCGGCGGTGCTCGGGTTGGCCTGGGCGCTTGTCGGGGCGCTACGGTCTGGCGCGAAATTAGACGGGCAGGCGATGGTGCCGTTGGGCACATTTCTGTGCGTTGCGGCGGTCCCGGCAGGCTTGGCTTTCCAGATGCTACTTGCACTATAATCAGGAGGCGGGTTGGGGCTGCGTCATCAGCGCCGCGTCGATTTCCTTTGCGCGCTTGTAGGCGGGGCGCTCGCGCAACGGGGTCACATAGTCAATGAAGGCCGGACGCTCATCGAGCATTTTGAAGCCGAGCATGAAGTCGATCATCGACGCCACATACACATCTGCGGCGCTGAACCAGCGTCCTGCGATAAAGGCTTTGCCTGAGACCGCATTTTCCAGCGCGTTGATTGCAAGGTCGAAATTGCCATAGCCGAAGGTGCGTTGTTGATCGGGGGTGGTTTCGAAACCCGCCGACCTGTTGGTGAATGCAGCCTCGACCGGTCCGCTCGCGAAGAAGAGCCAACGAAAATAATCGGCGCGATCTTCCGCCGGTGGCAGCAAACCGGCTTCGGGATAAGCATCGGCAAGATAGGCGCAGATGGCAGCACATTCGGTGACGACCTTCCCCTTGTGCACGATGGCAGGCACCTTGCCCATCGGGTTGATCGCCAGATATTCAGGCGCCTTCATCGTCGTCGCATAGTCAAGCAGGCGCTGCTCATAGGGTGCGCCAACTTCCTCCAGCATCCACCGGACAATCTGACCGCGCGACATGGGGTTGGTGTAGAAAATGAGGTCGGACATGGATGCGTTCTCCCACAGGAAATCCCACGGCTTTGCCGATGGCGCATCATGCCACGCAAATGTGAAAATAAAAGGGCGGGAAATTCCCGCCCTTATGTCATTTCGCGTCCGTGGTCGGTTTTTTCCGAGGAGCCGTCTTTTTCTTGGCCGCTGCCTTCTTCGTCTTGGGCGGGGCAGGCGTTACCTCGAAGGTAAGCTTGTCGTCCTTCATGCCGACGACCACCTCGCCGCCATTGACGAGCTTGCCGAACAGCAGCTCCTCGGCAAGCGGCTGTTTGATCTTCTCCTGCATCAGGCGGCCCATCGGGCGGGCTCCGTAGAGCTTGTCATAGCCCTTTACGGTCAGCCATTTGCGGGCGTCGTCGGAGAGGGTGATGTGAACATCGCGGTCGGCGAGCTGTAGTTCGAGCTGCAGCACGAACTTGTCGACCACGCGCGCCACAACCTCGGTCGGCAGATAGCCGAACGGCACGATGGCATCGAGACGGTTGCGGAACTCCGGCGTGAACAGCTTCTTGACCGCCTCGTCGCTGGCATCTTCCTTGCTGATCACATCGCCGAAGCCGATGCCCTCGCGCGCCATGTCGGATGCGCCGGCATTGGTCGTCATGATCAGGATGACATTGCGGAAGTCGACCGTCTTGCCGTGATGATCGGTGAGGCGGCCATTGTCCATCACCTGCAACAGGATGTTAAACAGGTCCGGATGCGCCTTCTCGATTTCGTCGAGCAGCAGTACGCAATGCGGGTTCTGATCGATCGCGTCGGTCAGCAGGCCGCCCTGATCATATCCGACATAGCCCGGAGGCGCGCCGATGAGACGACTGACCGAGTGACGCTCCATATATTCGGACATGTCAAAGCGTTGCAGCGGAATGCCGAGAAGCGATGCGAGCTGGCGAGCGACCTCCGTCTTACCGACGCCGGTGGGACCGGAGAAGAGATAATTGCCGATCGGCTTGTCGGGATCGCGCAGGCCCGCGCGCGACAGCTTGATCGCGCTCGACAGCACTTCGATTGCCTTGTCCTGACCGAAGACGACGCGCTTCAGATCCTGCTCGATGGTGGAGAGGACGGTCTTGTCGTCGCTCGATACGGTCTTGGGCGGGATGCGCGCCATGGTCGAGATAACCGTCTCGATATCCTTGGGCGTGATCGTTTTCTTCCGCTTGGAAGGGGCAACGAGCATCTGCATCGCACCCACTTCGTCGATCACGTCGATGGCCTTGTCCGGCAGCTTGCGGTCGTTGATGTAGCGTGAGGACAGCTCCACCGCAGCCTTGATTGCGTCCGGCGTGTAGCGGACATGGTGATGTTCTTCGAAGTTCGGACGCAGGCCCATGAGGATCTTGATTGTATCCTCGACCGAGGGTTCGTTGACGTCGATCTTCTGGAACCGGCGCAGCAGTGCGCGGTCCTTTTCGAAGTGGTTGCGGAATTCCTTGTAGGTGGTCGAACCGATGCAACGGATGGTGCCGCCGGAAAGGGCGGGCTTCAGCAGGTTCGACGCATCCATCGCCCCGCCGCTGGTGGCGCCGGCGCCGATCACCGTATGGATTTCGTCAATGAAGAGGATCGCGTCCGGCATTTTTTCAAGCTCGTTCACGACGGCCTTCAGGCGCTCTTCGAAGTCGCCGCGATAGCGTGTGCCCGCGAGCAGCGAGCCCATGTCGAGCGAGTAGATGACCGCTTCCTTCAGCACGTCCGGCACGTCGCCTTCGATGATCTTGCGCGCAAGGCCCTCTGCAATGGCGGTTTTGCCGACGCCCGGATCGCCCACGTAAAGCGGGTTGTTCTTGGACCGTCGGCACAGGATCTGGATCGTGCGGTCGACCTCGGCGGAACGGCCGATCAGCGGATCGACGCGACCTTCCAGCGCTTTTTCGTTCAGGTTGACAGTGAACTGATCGAGCGCGCTGTCCTTCTTTTCCTTGGTCTGACCTTTTTTCTCTTCCTCGCTGGCCTTGGCCGGAGCGGCCTCGGGCTGCGAAACGCCCTTGCCGACGCCATGGCTCAGATAGCTGACCGCATCGAGGCGGCTCATATCCTGCTGCTGCAGGAAGTAAACGGCGTAGCTTTCGCGTTCGGAAAAGAGGGCGACGAGGACATTCGCGCCGGTAACCTCGTCCCGGCCTGAGGATTGGACATGCAAGATCGCACGCTGCACGACCCGTTGAAACCCGCTGGTGGGTGAGGGGTCGGTGTCGCTATCGACTTTCAGGCTGTCGAGCTCGGTATCGAGATAATGGGTGACCGCATCGGTCAGTTCGCCCATGTCCACACCGCACGCCTGCATGACCTTGGAAGCATGCTCGTCATCGATGAGAGCGAGCAGAAGATGCTCCAACGTCGCATATTCGTGATGGCGTTCGGATGCATGGGTCAACGCATTGTGCAGCGTCGTTTCAAGCGCGGAGGCAAAGGACGGCATAATATTTTCTCCCGGTGCCCTTGGGGGCACCCTTACCCATTATGTCGGAACCGATGACGCGTTGGTCAAGGGTGCCGACCCCAATCCTTCCTCTCCCCTACAGCGTGGCAATATTCCGCAAAGGCAGGAAATCTTGTCATTTCCTGAATAACGCCTCTGCGCTTGCTTTATGGTTAACGCTGAACTGAATCTTTTCCTTAGTACGGGCAATTTCCGTCTCAAGCGCTGCGACGCGCTCCTCAAGCTCTGTGACCGAAAGCGGATCGAGATCCTGCAGCATCACTTGCCGAAGTGGGTCATCGGCGCGGCGCGGCAGATTGTCTTCCGTATCCATGCCATGAGTGTTGACGCTATCGCGAGGCCTGTCAATATGGGATGAAGATTGTGAGAACGGATCGTCGCATCGACCATTCTTCTGCCGGGCCAGGATCGGTGGCGTGCCATAGGAGGCTGAAAACAATGACATTGGAAGTCATATCCAAGGAAATGCGCGCCATCGGGTTTGACCAGCCCGGCGGACCGGATGTGTTGTCCGCCGTGTCATTGCCCATTCCCACACCCGGTGCTGAGGACGTTTTGATCAAGGTGCATGCAGCGGGCGTGAACCGGCCCGATGCCTTGCAACGCGCCGGGAAATATCCGCCGCCGCCGGGCGCATCGCCGCTCCTTGGGCTGGAGGTTTCCGGCACTGTGGTACAGACCGGCGATGACGTTGATGAAAGCCTTGTCGGGCAAGATGTCTGCGCGCTGGCCAATGGCGGCGGCTATGCGGAATATGTGGTGGTCCCCGCTGGCCAGTGCCTGCCTGTGCCCGATGGATATGATATGACGGAGGCCGCCGCACTGCCCGAAACATTGTTCACCGTGTGGACGAACCTGTTCGAACGCGCCTATGCGGTGGAAGGGGATACTGTGCTCGTTCACGGCGGCACGAGCGGCATCGGGACGATGGCGATATCGCTGTGCAACCTGTTCGGTGTGAAGATCATCGTGACCTGCGGCAGTGACGAAAAATGCGCGCGGGCGAGCGACTGGGGCGCGGATCATGCGATCAACTATCGCACGCATGATTTCGTCGACGAGGTGCTGCGCATCACCAACGGGCAGGGGTGTCAGGCGGTGCTCGATATGGTCGGCGGATCCTATCTGCCACGCAATTTGCGATGCCTGTCGATTGAGGGGCGTCATGTCTCGATCGCCGTTCTGGGCGGCAATCGTGCGGAGATCGCCATCGCCGACATCATGTCGCGCCGCCTTACCCTGACCGGATCGACGCTGCGTCCGCGAACCAATATGTTCAAGGCACTGGTCGCCGATGAGATACAGCGCAATGTATGGCCGTTCGTCAATGAAGGGCGCTTGAGACCGGCGATGGATCGGGTCTATCCGCTTGAGGAGGCGAGCAAGGCGCATGCCCGCATGGAGGCGGGCGAACATTTCGGCAAGATCGTGCTCTCGCTGTCCTGAGCACGCCTGATAGCATTTCGCTTGCTCTCCGGCGGGCATTGCCCTAAATATAAAGATAGCACGGCCACCCTGTCAGGGTGGCCCTTATTATTTGTAATTCCGGAGCGTTCACTGTGTCTCAGCCGCTGATGCCTCATGCAACCGCCGCATGGCTTATTGAAAACACCGCGCTAGCCTTCTCGCAGATCGCCGAATTTTGCGGCCTTCATATGCTCGAAGTGCAGGCGATCGCCGACGATACCGCCAGCATCAAATATACGCCGCGCGATCCGGTTCGTGCGCATGAGCTGACGATGGACGAAATCAAGAAGGGCGAGGCCGACGCCGATTATGCTCTGAAGATTGCAAAGGGCAATGAGCCCGTGCGCCGGACCAAGGGGCCGCGCTATACGCCGGTATCCAAGCGTCAGGACAAGCCCGATGGCATAGCATGGATCCTGCGCAACCATCCCGAAATTTCCGATGGCGCGATTGGCCGCCTGATCGGTACGACGCGTACGACCATCGGCGCGATCCGTGAACGCTCGCATTGGAATATCGCCAACATCCAGCCCAAGGACCCGGTGACGCTGGGCCTGTGTTCGCAGCGCGAACTGGATGCGGTGGTCGCCAAGGCCGCCAAGAAGGCGGGTCTTGAAACGCCCACCGATACGCGCCTCGACGGTGCGAAGGCTGCGTTGATCGAAGAGCTGCGCCGCGAGCGCGACGATGTCGTCCGTCATGAAGATCATGAGGAAGACATGGCCGCTGCGCCCGCGCCCGAGGCTGAAAACGCGCCGTCCACGCCTGCGAATGTGCGGGAAGAGGCAGAGCGTCTTTTCGACAATTGATCGGATTGGCTTTCGGAACGATGTAAGGGCGGGGCGATACCCGCCCTTTTTTCATGGCACGAGCTGGAGCGATTTGGCGATCCCGTATCCGGACGTCATCGACAGGACGATGCCGACCATCATCATCAGCCGGTTGGATGGGACATGCTTGGCCAGCATGGCACCCAGCGGTGCAGCGGCGACACCGCCGACCAGCAAACCGACGGTCGCGACGGTGAAGGTTTCCCAGCCCAGATTGACGAGAAACGTGGCGCTGATTGCCAGCGTCAGCAGAAATTCAACGGTGTTGACCGTGCCGATCGTGGTGCGCGGGTCGCTCCCCTGCAACAGCAGGTTCGATGTGACAACCGGCCCCCAACCGCCGCCGCCGCTGGCGTCGAGGAACCCGCCCAGCAAGCCGAGTGGTGCCACCAATCGGGGATCGCGCTTTTTCTGAATGGTGGAGAAGCTTCGCCATAGCAGCCACAGGCCCAGCGCCATCAGATAGCTTTGCACATAGGGCGTTACATCGCTGCTATCGACCGTGGACAGAAGATATGCGCCGGTCACGCCGCCCGCGATCCCCGGAAGAGCGAGGCGGGAAAACAGCCGCCAGTCGACATTGCGATGCCAGATATGGCTGAGGCCCGATGCCGCGGTGGTAAAGGTTTCGGCGGCATGCGTTCCCGCCGATGCGGCCTTGGGCGGTAATCCCATCGCCATGAGAAGGGTGGTGGAAATGACGCCATAGGCCATGCCCAGAGCGCCGTCGATCAACTGTGCCGCGAAACCGATCACCATGAAAGGCAACAGCAGAGGCAGGCTATCCCATATCAAGTCCATGGTGAAACTCCATCCTAATTCTCTATAAAAAATATAGAGAATTAGGATGGGGGGAAGATAGATTTTCTACTGAACATGTAGAGAAATGATAATGCGTATCTAAGGGCAGGAGTTTCCGTTATTATTTACGTTCGCGCGCTCGCTTTGGCAGTGGCTCGATGTGACAATGCGGCGTTTACACGAAGCTGTAGGGGTCGACGTCCACCGTAACCCTGACGGTCGATGGCCAGTCGACTCGCGCCAGCCATTCTGTAATCGCGCCCTGAACATTCACAGCGCGCGCGGCATGCACGAGCAGGCGGTGACGGTGTCTGCCGCGCAGCTGCGCGAGCGGCGCAGGGGCGGGGCCGTAGATATGCAAATCGTCGAGCTTGGGCGCTGTGTGGCCCAACTTTCGGGCGATGTCTTCGGCGGCATTGGGGTTTTCGCTCGACACGACAATCGCGGCATATCGACCAAATGGCGGGGCGTTCGCGATCCTGCGGTTTTCCGTTTCGGCGGCGTAGAAACGCTCAGGATCGCCAGACAACAGCGCCTTCATAACCGTCGCGCCCTTCATGCGCGTTTGCACGAACACCCGCCCGGGCTTTTCTCCACGTCCTGCGCGGCCTGAAACCTGGCTGATCTGCTGAAAGCTGCGCTCTGACGCGCGCAAATCTCCGCCTTCAAGCCCGAGGTCGGCATCGATTACGCCAACCAGCGTCAGATTGGGGAAATGATAGCCCTTGGTCACGAGCTGGGTGCCGATGATGATGTCAATCGCGCCATCTTCGACGCCTTGCACGAACTCTGCCACACGTTCGGGCGACCAGAGCGTATCGGATGTGACGACCGCCGTGCGCGCGTCGGGAAAAAGCTGCGCCACTTCATCGGCGATGCGCTCGACACCGGGACCGCAGGCGACCAGCGAGTCTTCCTCCTCGCATTCCGGGCATGCATCCGGCGTTGGCATCATATGGCCGCAATGATGGCAGGCGAGCCGCTTGGCGAGCTTGTGCTCGACCATCCACGCCGTGCAGTTGGGGCACTGGATCCGATATCCGCAGTGGCGGCACAGTGTCAGCGGCGCATAGCCGCGCCGATTGAGGAACAGCAGCGATTGTTCGCCCTTTTCCAGCGTTTCTTCCAGCGCGGCGACAAGTTTCGGCGCGATCCAGCGCTGGCGCTCGGGCGGATCGGTTAACAGATCGATGCCGATGATCTCCGGCATTTGCGCGCCCCCGAACCGGTCCGGCAAGCGCAGCTCCTCATAGCGGCCCAGATTGATCTGGTGCTTTGTCTCGATGGCGGGGGTTGCCGAGGCGAGCACGACAGGGCAGCCTTCCTTGACGCCGCGCATCACCGCGACGTCGCGGGCATGATAATGCACGCCCTCATCCTGCTTGAAGCTGGTTTCGTGCGCCTCATCGACGACGATCAGGCCAAGCCGCGCGAACGGCAGGAACAGGGCGGAGCGCGCGCCGACGACAACTTTCGCGTCGCCCTTTGCGACGGCCAGCCAGGCCCGGCGGCGTTCGCTTTGCTTGAGCCCGCTGTGCCAAGCGACGGGCGCAACGCCGAAGCGCGCTTCGAAGCGTTTCAAAAATGGCTGCGTCAGCGCGATTTCGGGAAGAAGCACCAGACCTTGCTTGCCTGAGCGGATGGCCTGTGCGATGGCCTCGAAATAGACTTCGGTCTTGCCGGAGCCGGTGACGCCATCAAGCACGAAGGTAGCAAACTCCGATGCGTTCACAGCCGACATCATCCGGTCGGCGGCATCACGCTGCGAAGGATTGAGTTCCGATTCCAGATGGTCCGGGTCCGGGCGCGGATAGGCCGCGTCTCCACTGACTTCGATCGGTTCCAGCGCGCCGTTTTTGATCAGGCCGCGAATGATTCCGGTTGAGACATCAGCATGTTCGGCCAGTTCCTTCACAGTCGCCTGAAGGTCGCCGATCTGATCGAGCGCCTTTGCGCGTTGCTCTGTCAGCCGGTTGATCGGTGCGCCGCTGGCGCGATATTCGACGGTGCTTTTCTCGCCCGACAAGGCGGCACTGGACGACAGCGCCATCCGCAGCACGGCGGCCACGGGCGCCACATAATAGTCCGCAACCCATTCGATCAGGCGGCGCAAGGGCGCGGGCAGCGGCGGCACCGGTGCGACCGCCAATAACGGACGCAGGCGGTTGTCGCCGACCGTTTCCACATCGGGGAAGCTGTCTTCATCCCACACAACGCCCAAAATGCGGCGGGGACCGAGCGGAACCTCGACGATTGAGCCGGGTTCTACCTGCATGTCATGCGGCACGCGATAGTCCAACGGCCCCAGCGCGGCGTTCAACAATATGATGCGGGCGCGAGTCATGAATCCCTCTTTAATGAGGTGTATGCGTTACTATAAAGTTGCTGTCTTTTCAGGGGTAAATGGCAGATAATTTGATTGGTTCAGGATCAGGCGAGGAGAAAGAGAATGCAACGCAGACAGTTTTTGGCAAGCGGCTCGGTCCTGATGCTGGCGGGCCTCGCCGGATGTACCGGTGGTTTGCGATACAGCCTGACCGAGGTGATCGAGCGGTTGCTGACGCTCTCCTCACAACGTGCCTTCGCACGGTTGATGGCGCCGGGCGGATTTTACGACAGCCAGATTGCGCGCATTTCCCTGCCAGACAGGTTAAGTGGCAAGGGGTCTGTCGCCATGGCGCTGATCGGCGCGGCGCTGCGGGACCGGTTGCTGCAACAGGTCAATCGTGCGGCGGAGAAGGGCGCTGAGCGCGCTGCGCCGGTTGTTGCCGACGCTATTCTGGCGATCTCACCCGAAGCGGCGGCGCAGATTGTTCGGGGCAAGGGCGCGATTGCGACGGCGCTGCTGCAACAACAGATGGGCAGTTCGCTGATCCCCGTCATGCTGCCCAGTGTCGACGAAGGGTTGCGGCTGTTTGATTCCGCCGTCGTGACGCAGGCTTTGCGGCTGGCCACCGGCATCGACTTTGCCGGGCTGCGCGACGACGTGACTCGCAAGGCCGTGGATGCGATCTTCGCCGAGATCGGCAAGGAGGAAATCGCTATCCGTGCCGATCCGCGGTCGACGAACGATCCGGTGTTGATAGCCGGCCTGTCCGCCGCCAACGCGATGTAGGTTTACGGGAGTCAGCTCCATGCGAGACTGGGAAATAGCGTTGCCTGAATCGGCGGTTCTGCCCATCTGCAGGAATTTGCGTCTTCGCGCTTAAAGCATGCGCTTCGACCGTCTATAGGGGGCCGCGACTCATACTTGTCGTTCTGGAAGGGGTGCCCAATGAAATTTTTTGTCGATACCGCCGATACAGCTGAAATCCGTGATCTGGCGGAAACCGGTCTGCTTGATGGCGTGACGACCAACCCCAGCCTCATTCACAAGTCCGGTCGGCAATTCCTTGAGGTTGTTAAGGAAATTTGTGAGATCGTCGACGGTCCGGTTTCGGCCGAGGTTGTCGCGCTCGATCATCCGACGATGATGAAAGAGGCCGAGATATTGCGGAAGATCGCGGACAATGTCTGCGTCAAGGTGCCGCTGACCGTCGATGGCCTCAAGACCTGCAAGGCGCTGAGCAGCGAGGGCACGCAGGTCAATGTCACCTTGTGCTTTTCCGCCAATCAGGCGCTGTTGGCAGCAAAGGCGGGCGCGACGTTCATCTCACCTTTTGTCGGGCGGCATGATGACAATGGCTTTGACGGCATGGAGCTGATCGAGGACATTCGCCTGATCTACGACAATTACGCCTTCGACACCGAAATCCTTGTCGCCAGCGTGCGCCACACGACCCATGTGCTGCAGGCCGCGAAGATCGGGGCGGATGTGATGACCGCGCCGTCCAAAGTGATCCACGCGCTGTTCAACCATGTGTTGACTGACAAGGGGATCGAAGGCTTCCTCAAGGACTGGCAGGCGACCGGCCAGACTATCGGGTAATCCCGACCGAACGGCGAGCGAGCGGCGCGTCCGGTCGGGAGAAGCTTTGGCTCAGAAGCCGCCCGGCGCCGCATCGACGACGGTGAACTTCCCTTCGCTTACCTGCTGCACCTCCAGCGTGCGCTCTGATGTGCCATTGCGGTTGAAGCGGAATGCGCCGTCGATCCCGGCAAATCCGCCTTTGTCGGTGAGTTGGCTTGTCGGGAAGTTGGAGCCCGCCGACCAGTTCTGCGCGATCTTCACGGTTAGTAGAACGGCATCGTAACCGAGCGCGGACAGACGATAGGGGGCGCTGCCGAACCGGGTCCGGTATTTGCTCGCGAGCTGGCGGTAATAGGCGTCAGAGACGCTCGCAAACCAAGCGCCGCGCAAGGCCGCGCTCGATGTCAGCGAACTTTCCGTGTTCCAGAGCTCCGTGCCCAGGATGCGGGCATTGGCGCCGCCTTGCGTCCGCAGCAGCGGTGCAGCCTGAATGGCGATACGCCCGCCGTCCGCGATCAGAACAGCCTGATAGCCGGACGCGTCACGCAATTTGGTGATCGCGGCGGCAAGCGACCGGGATGTGCGGTCATAGCTTTCCATAGCGACGACCGTGCCGCCCGATTTGCGGACAGCGTCCAGCATGGCTGTGCCGGTGCGTTCGCCATAAACGCCGGTCGGTACGATGGCTGCAAAATTCTCGATGCCCTTGGACCGGGCGAAGGTGACCACGCGCTCAACCGATTGCGTCGGCGAATAGCCCATGATGAAAACACCGTTGCCGGCAACGTCGGCGTCGTTCGAAAAGCTGATGACCGGAACGCCTGCCTTGCGCGCGGGGCCGGCCGTGACCTTGACCTCGTCCGACGTCAGGGGGCCGAGAATCAGTTTGTTGCCATCGGCGATGGCGCTGTTGACCGCGGCCAAAACGCCCTTGCCAGTGTCATAGGTCGTCATCCGGACATTTTTCGCGCCGGTATCCAGCAGGGCCAAGGTCGTCGCATTGGCGATGGATTGCCCAACGCCCGCATTGGTTCCGGTGGTGGGGACCAGCAATGCGACTCGGTGGCGTTGCGTGTCGGTCGGCAAGCCCGGGGAAACCGGGCCCGGCTGGGCCGGTCCCGCTGTTCCAGGGCCCGCTCCACGCGGCACGATCGTTTGGCAAGCGGCGAGAAACAGAACGCTTCCCGCCAGCATCGCCCGACCTGTGCGGCGCAAAATGGTCCATATGTCTGCTTGCCGAACGGCATTCCTCTCTGCCATGGAAACTCCTGATGGTGGAAGCTCTGAGTCCGGGCCTATATATCGTTGCCGGCCCAATCGGCAACTTGTCTGACCTCACCCCGAGGGCAGCCGACATATTATGCCGCGCTGACGCGGTCGCGGTCGAGGATAGCCGCGTCACCGCAAAGCTGTTGCGCCATGCAGGCTCGGATCGTCCGATGATCCCCTATCATGACCATAGCGACGAGCGTGTCCGGGCGCGCCTTGTCGAGCGCATGGCAAGCGAGGCGATAGCCCTGGTATCCGACGCGGGCACACCCCTGATATCCGACCCCGGCTACAAGCTGGTGCGCGACGCGCGCGAGGCGGGCAGGGTGGTGACGACGCTGCCCGGACCGTGCGCGGCAATTGCGGCGCTAACCCTTTCCGGCCTGCCGACGGACCGGTTCCTGTTCATGGGATTTTTGCCGCCCAAGGCCAAGGCGCGCGCCGACATGCTGGCGGAGGTTGCGGCTTTGCGGGCGACGCTGATTTTCTACGAGAGCGGGCCGCGCCTCGCTGCGTCACTGGGCGATATGGCGCTGGCGCTGGGCGACAGGGATGCCGCGGTGGTGCGCGAGATTAGCAAATCCTACGAGGAAGCGCGTACAGGCATTCTGACGGAACTGGCAGCGGGCTATGTCGAGGCTGCGCCCAAGGGAGAGATTGTCGTTATAGTGGGACCGCCCGGCGATGCACCCCCGACTACGGAAGAGGACGCCGACGCGATGCTGCGCGATGCGCTGGAACGCTTGCCGGTCGGAAAGGCGGCGAGCGAGGTTGCGAAGAAGACGGGGCTCGATCGACGCTCGCTATATGCGCGTGCGCTGGAGCTGAAGGGCGCGTGAAGTCGGGCGCGCGCGTCGCGGCGGAGAGGCGCGGGCGGCAGGCCGAACGGATCGCGGGTTGGTGGTTGCGGCTGAAGGGGTGGACCATTCTCGATCGCCGCGTGCGCACCGGTGCGGGCGAAATCGACATTGTGGCCCGCCGTCAGTCCATCGTTGCCTTCATTGAGGTCAAGGCGCGCGCGAGCGAGCCGGAACTTGCCCTCGCCATCGACGAACGCCGGCTTTCGCGCGTGGCCGCGGCAGCCGAGGCGGTTGCGCATCGCTATCTGAAATCGGGCGACGATATGCAAATCGATGTAATCCTCCTTGCGCCCGGGCATATGCCGCGCCATTTGAGCAACGTCTGGCACGGCGGGTGATTTCGCTCTGACAGGCTGCAATCAGGAGCTGAGTTTCAATGACCGCATTAAAAGTCGCCGTTCAGATGGACCCGATGGAAGGGATCAAGATCGGTGGGGATTCGACATTTGCAGTCATGTTGTCCGCGCAGGAGCGAGGTCACACGCTTTTCCATTATGAGGCCTCCGACCTGACATGGCGCGAGGGTCGCCTGCTGGCGGCGGCGCGACCGGTGACCGTGCAAAAGGTCGAGGGCGATCATTTCAACTTTGGCGCGCCGCTGACGCTCGATCTGGGCAGCGACGTCGACGTGGTGTTGATGCGGCAGGACCCGCCGTTCGACCTTTCCTATATCACGGCGACGCACCTGCTCGAACGGATTGAGGGCGAGACGCTGGTGGTCAACCGCCCCGGATCAGTACGGGATGCGCCGGAAAAGCTGTTCGTGCTTGATTATGCGCGATACATGCCCCCGACGATGATCACGCGTGATCTGGCCGAGGTGCGTACCTTCTTGGCCGAGCATGGCGAGATTGTTGTGAAACCGCTCTACGGCAATGCGGGCAATGCAGTGTTCCGCGTCGGGAGCGACGGAGCGAACCTGTCGGCGCTGGTTGAATTGTTCAATGCGTCCTGGGTTGAGCCGTTCATGGTGCAGGCATTCATTCCGGCGGTGAGCGCGGGCGACAAACGTATCGTACTGGTCGATGGCGAGGTGGCGGGCGCGGTCAATCGCCTGCCGGGCAAGGGCGAGATCCGGTCAAATCTTGCCGTTGGCGGATCTGCGGCGAAGACCGAGCTGACGGAACGGGAGTGGGAAATCTGCCGCGCGATGGGTCCGGAGCTCAAGAAGCGCGGCCTGCTGTTCGTGGGCATCGACGTGATCGGCGGAGAATGGTTGACGGAGATAAATGTCACTTCACCCACAGGAATCGTGTCAATCGACGCATTTAATGGAACCGATACCGGCGCCATGATTTGGGAGGCTATCGAAAATAAGATAAAGGGCTAGGCGCGCAGCCGACCAAATTTTATGAGTGACTGGATCATCGATCTTATAGACGGTTCAAGATATTGGGGCATCGCATTGCTGATGTTCCTGGAGAATATCTTCCCGCCTTTGCCCTCTGAAATGATCATGGGAATCGGTGGCGTTCGCGCTGGCCAAGGGCGGATGGATATGTTGCCGCTTTTGTTCGCGGGCACCATCGGGTCGACGCTTGGCAATTATTGCTGGTTTCTGGCCGGTCGTGTGCTGGGCCTGAAGGGCCTGCACCGAATCGTATCGCGTTTTGGCCGATGGCTGACCATCGAGTGGGACGATGTGCGCGCGATCAATGAGTGGTTTCGCCGTTACGGTGAAGTGATTGTTTTCGCCATGCGCTTCATGCCTGCATTCCGCACGATGGTGTCGGTGCCTGCCGGGATATTTGCAATGGGTCACGGGCGTTTCCTTGCCTGGACGCTTGCAGGCACCTTGATATGGAACCTTTTGATCGCGGGCGCGGGATATTATTTGGGCTCCAGCATCAGCGGGATCGACGATTATCTTGGCCCCGCAACGACAGCGACATTGCTCGCCGTGGCGCTGTGGTATCTGGTTCGCCTTGTGCGCCGCCCACCGCCGCCCACCGAACCTGCGGAATAATTACGCCCTGGGGTGAGCGTTGCGGTATACGTCCAGCAGATGTGCGGCGTCGACTTGCGTGTAGATTTGTGTCGAGCTGAGGCTGGCATGGCCGAGCAGCTCCTGTAGCGAGCGTAGGTCCGCGCCGCGTCCGAGCAAATGCGTCGCGAAGCTGTGGCGCAGCGCATGCGGGCTGGTGCGTTCGGGCAGCATCAACCGCCTGCGTGCCTCTCGCACGGCCTTGCGGATGATCGCGGGATCAAGCGGTCCACCGCGCGCGCCGCGAAACAGTGGCGCGTCTTTGGCAATGCCATAGGGGCAGCTTTCGGCATAAGCGCTGAGCGCCTCGCGGATTTGCGGGAGCAGGGGGACGATGCGCGTTTTGCCGCGCTTGCCGGTGATGCGAATGGTTTCCTGCGCCGGTATGTCCGCGCCGGTTAGCGATAAAGCCTCAGATATGCGCATGCCCGCGCCATAGAGGAGCAGAAGGACCGCCCAATCGCGCGTCGCGATCCATGGCTCACGCGCATTCTCAGCAACATCCTCTCCCAGTGCGATGACGTCATCGGGCGAGACGGGGCGGGGTACGCCCTTTTTGACGCGTGGACCGGTGAGGGACGGGATCACCGCGGCCTCTCCGCCAATGAAGGTCAGGAACGCGCGGATCGCCGACAGCTCCCGCGCGGTCGAGGCATTGCTCAGTCCTTCGTCCCGACGATGGGCAAGATAGGCGCGCAGATCGCTGATGGGCAGGGCGGCCAATAGTGTTTCGCCGGGAACTTGCCCGTGGTGGACCTTCAGAAAATGCAGCAGACGTTCGGCGGTGGTGACGTAGGCGCGTATCGTGTGGGCCGAACGCCGCCTTTCCAGAGCGAGGTGCCGACGCCAGCGGGCAATCATTTCGTTCCGCACATCCATGATGGTGGTTTTACGGCAATGGACCGGCAATGAACATAGCTTCATCGGAGGGTGGGCTATAGGACCAGTTCGGCCAATATGCTGTCGAGAAGCAGAAGCCCCGCTGGGCTTACCCTAACAAAGGGTCGCTCGACCTCGACCAGCTTCATATCGCACAGCCGGGGCAGCATTGCTTCATCGATCATCTGGTCGATGGGGAGGTCGAGGCGCTTCGCCAATGCGGCCATGTCCACGCCTTCGGTCAGCCGCAGGCCCATCATCAGCGCCTCGCGCGCCTGATCGGCAGGGGAGAGCGGCGTTTCCGCCTGACAGCCATGGCCGTTGCGGGCGACGGCTTCCAGCCAGTTTTCGGGCTTTTTGTGGCGCTGCGTTGCCATGGCGCCGCGCCTGCCATGCGCGCCGGGGCCAATCCCGGCATAGTCGTGATAGCGCCAGTAGGCGAGATTGTGACGGCTTTCATGCGTCGGCCGCGCGTGGTTGCTGACCTCATAGGCGGGTATTCCGGCAGCTCCGGTCGCCTGTTGCGTCAGTTCGAAAAGGTCGGCGGCATGATCCGGGTCGGTGGGCGTGAAATCGCCGCGCCGAACGAGCGTCTCAAAGCGTGTCCCCGGTTCGATTGTCAGCTGATAAAGGGAAAGGTGGCTGGTCCCAAATGACAGCGCGTGGGCGAGCTGACGCTCCCATTGATCGAGGCTCTGGTCGGGCAGCGCATAAATGAGGTCGAAGCTGACGCGGGCGAATTCCCGTTGGGCAATCTCTATTGCCGTCCGCGCCTCATCGGCGTCATGCGCCCGGCCAAGGAAGTGGAGCGGGCCGGGTTCAAAGCTTTGCACGCCGATCGACACCCGGTTGACGCCAGCCTTCGAAAGGTCCGCGAAGCGGGCGACCTCAACACTGTTGGGGTTGGCTTCGAGCGTTATTTCGATGTCGTCGGCAAAGCCCCAGTGGCAGCCCGCCGCTTCGATCAGCGCCGCGACGAGCGCGGGAGGCATCAGCGAAGGCGTGCCGCCGCCGAAAAAAATCGACCCCAAAGTCCGGCCGGGCAATATCGTTGCTTCATGGGCCATATCCGCGAGCAATGCCGCGCGCCATGCCTCAACATCCACAGTTTCACGGACATGGCTGTTGAAGTCGCAATAAGGGCATTTGGAAACGCAAAAGGGCCAATGGATATAGAGGGCAAGGGGCGCGTCCATTGTGGAACCCGGGTGGACCTATGCCTTAAAAGGCTGCGGCGACCAGTTGGCGGAATGCGTCGGCGCGGTGGCTCATCGCATGCTTGTCGGCGGGCTCCATCTCGGCAAAGCTGATGTCGTGCCCGGTCGGCTGGAATATCGGATCGTAGCCGAACCCTTTGTCTCCACGGGGCGGCCAGACGATCACGCCATCCACGCGGCCCTCAAATGCCTCGACATGCCCGTCCGGCCATGCCAGCGCCAGCGCGCAGATAAAATGCGCGTCGCGACCGGCCTGTGCGCCCTTTTCCTCTATCGCGTCGTGAACGCTTTGCATGGCGATGCCGAAGTTCTTCTCCGGTCCGGCCCAGCGCGCCGAAAATATGCCCGGATCGCCGTTCAGCGCATCGACGCACAGCCCGCTGTCGTCGGCAAGGGCAGGCAGCCCGGAAAGGTCGGCGGCCTGCATCGCCTTTAGTTCGGCATTGGCGATGAAGGTGGTGCCGGTTTCTTCCGGTTCGGGCAGGCCGAGCGAACCGGCGGAAACCGGTTCGATGCCATAGGGGCCGAGCAGTTCGGCGATTTCGCGCACCTTGCCAGCGTTGTGGCTGGCGATCACCAGCTTGCCGGGCGCCAGTTTGCGGATCGCCTGCTCGTTGCCCCAATTGTCCGTCATCAGCGTGTTCCTTACCGGCCGGTCGCTTTGCGTTGCGCCTCGAAAATCTGGCCGCAACCGATGCGCGCGAGGCGCAGAAGGCGCAGCAGTTCTTCCTCGTCAAAGGTCGCGCCTTCCGCAGTTGCCTGCACTTCGGCGAGCTTGCCGTCGCCGGTGAGCACGAAATTGGCGTCGGCCTCCGCCGAGCTGTCTTCAACATAATCGAGGTCGAGCACCGGTGTGCCCTCGCAAATCCCGCAGCTGATTGCCGCGACCTGCGTGACGATGGGATCTTTTGTCAGTGCGCCAGACGCCATCAGCTTGTCGATGGCAATGCGCAATGCGACCCACGCGCCGGATATCGACGCCGTGCGCGTGCCGCCGTCGGCCTGAATGACATCGCAGTCGAGTGTGATCTGGCGTTCGCCCAGAGCTTTCAAATCGACCACGGAGCGCAGCGATCGGCCGATCAGGCGCTGAATTTCCTGTGTACGGCCGGACTGCTTACCCTTGGCGGCCTCGCGGCTGCCGCGGGTATGGGTGGCGCGGGGCAGCATGCCATATTCCGCCGTCACCCAGCCTTCGCCCTTTCCGCGCAGGAATGGCGGAACCCGCTCTTCGACGCTGGCGGTGCAGAGCACGCGCGTGTCGCCGAAGCTGACAAGACAGCTCCCCTCGGCATGGCAAGTGAAACCGGGTTCGATGCTGATTGATCGCATCTGGTCGGGCGTACGGCCGGAAGGGCGCATAAAGGGAAACCTTTCAGTGTTATGGTTGTTTGCCCAGCCGCTTATGCCTGTCGGACCATCCGCACAAGCCCGTTGACAGGAAATGCATCGTCGCTTCGTCGTCGAAATGGCTCGGTTGCATCGGTTCGTCGAGCGCGGAAATCATTTTGTCTCTTGAATGGGTAGGCAAAGGCAACCTCTTCGCGAAGGCAACGGTTAATGGGGCATGAGGTACATTTCATCCCTTGCTCACCCCGCCGGAACCGCGATTGCCGCTGTACTGGCACTGGCTCCTCTCGCAGCGTCTGCGCAGACGACTGAAGCTGACGGTTCATCACAGCCGCAGCCTGTCATTTCTGCGCCGACGCAGCCGGTTGCGGCGCCGAGCACGACCGCGCCTGTAGTCGCGCCGACTATTGCTCCGACTATCGGAACGGCCCCGGTTGGCAGCAGCTCGCCCGCGACGCCACAGACCACAGCGCAACCCGTGTTCGCTCCGTCCTCGGCTGTCGTGCAGCCGGTTCCGGAAACAGCCGAGCCTGTCGCGGCTAAGACCGCTCCGGTAGCGAAGGCGACAACGGCGTCTGCAACGCCGCAACAGGCACCCGCGAAAAACGCGCAGGCTGCTGCTGCCAGTAAAACCATATCGGCATCAGCCGCATCTGGTATCGGTGAGGAACCCTCGTCGTCCGATGCGCTGGCTGTCGATGATGCTATGACTTCAACTCTGTCCGCGCCGGTCGCCGCGCAGGCAACAACGCCAGATGCGGACACCGGAGAGGCTGCGCTTGAGGATGCAGCAACCCAGACAGGTGAAGACGGTGTCGCATGGGTTCTGGGCCTCGGCGCCCTGGCGCTTGTGGCGGGTGCAGGGGTTCTCGCATTCGGCAGGCGTGCGTCGTCGCAGCAGCCCGTGCCTGCTCCTATTGTGGATAGGGATCATGAATTTGTCGAGCCGGCCGCGGTAGCATCGGAGGGTCCGGCACCCATCTCGCCCGTCGTATCCGACGACCTTGCTCGCGAGGATTTCATGTCGGATAACGAAGTGCGTCACCGCGAGCTAGCCGCGACCAGCGCCGCAATTCCGATGGTGTCGAGGTCGCAGGAGTATGCGGATGCTGAAACGCGCCGAGAGATGATGATTGCGGAGGCCCCGAGTGAGGCCAACCCTTTTTTGACGCGGAAAAATCGGCTGCGTCGCGCAAATTTCCTGATGCGGCAGGACAATATCGCGTCGCCTCAGCCGGCGCTGTCTGAAGCCGCTGCTCCCGCAGCCGCCCATGCGGCCAGACCGGAAGAGGCGACACAGGTAACTTACCGGTTCGATGGAAAGCGTCAGCGCACGCCCATTTTGAAACCGCGTTTCAACTAGGACGCATCGCACCACGCTTCTGAGGCGCTCCCCCTTGGGGGGGGGCGCCTTTCGGCTTTGTTGGAGATTGAGCTTCCGGCAACTCGTCCCTACATAAAGGGCCATGGCAACACCGACCATCGCCGAACTGAATGACCGCGCCCGCGATATTTTCCGACTTGTGGTGGAAAATTATCTCGGTACCGGCGTGCCGGTCGGGTCCCGCACGATCAGCCAGCTTCCCGGCCTCAATCTGTCTCCCGCATCGATCCGCAATGTCATGCAGGATCTGGAGGAATCGGGTCTTCTTTCCGCCCCCCATGTTTCGGCCGGTCGAATGCCCACGGAAATGGGGCTGCGCATGTTTATCGATGGCATGATGCAGGTGGCGGAGCCCTCTGTCGAGGAACGCCGCGTGATTGAGCAGCAGGTAGGCGAAAGCGGCCCAATCGAAGATGCGTTGGCCGCGGCGTCGACGGCATTGTCGGGCCTTTCTGCATGCGCTGGGATGGTACTGGTCCCGCGACGCGAGGCCGCCTTGCGCCAGTTCAGCTTCGTTCCGTTGGGCGGCGATGGTACGCGCGAGGGCAGCGCACAGGCTCTTGCCGTGCTGGTCGGCGCGGACGGCAGCGTCGAAAACCGGATTGTCGATCTTCCAGCCGGAACGACCGTTTCGGCTCTGACCGAGGCGGGCAATTATATATCCGATCGTTTGAGTGGCCTGACCTTGCGCGAAGCTCAGGCACGCCTCGCTTCAGAGCTGTCGAAAGACCGCGCTGCGCTGGACGAGGCGGCGCGTGGCCTTATCGAACGCGGCCTGGCAAGCTGGAGTAACGATGCCGCCGAACGGCCTGTGCTGATTGTACGCGGGCAGGCCAATCTTATTGATGAGCATGCGTCGGCGGATCTGGAACGGGTGCGTCAGCTGCTCGGCGATCTGGAAGGGAAGCAGGAAATTTCGCGTCTGATGGAGGGCGCGTTGGCGGCGTCTGCAACGAAAATCTTCATCGGATCGGAAAACAAGCTCTTTTCCTTGTCGGGATCTTCCGTCATAGCCGCGCCCTATCGTGACGGGGACGATCGGGTTGTCGGCGTGGTCGGTGTTATTGGCCCCACACGCTTGAACTATGCGCGGGTGATCCCCATGGTGGATTTCACAGCACAGACGCTTTCGAGATTGATGAGATGAGTAACGAGAATATCGATATGCCCAAGCCAGAAGACGAACTGAACGCCGAGCAGGCAGCGGAAACGGAAAGTGCGGCAGAGGCCGCCGACGCGGTAGACACGCGACTGGACGAGCTGGAACAGGAGCTGGAGACAGCGCGGCAGGACATTCTTTATGCGCATGCCGAAACGCAGAATGTTCGGCGCAGGCTGGAGAAAGAACTGGGCGATGCGCGCGCCTATGCCGCGACATCCTTTGCCCGCGACATATTGTCGGTGGCCGATAATCTGGGCCGCGCGCTTGATGCCATCCCCGCCGAGCTGCGGGATGATGACAAGTTCAAGGGCCTTGTTGCGGGGCTGGAGGCGACGGGCAAGGAACTGTCCAGCGTGTTCGGTCGTCACGGCATTGAGAAGGTGAAGGCGCTGGGTGAAACGCTGGATCCCAATCTGCATCAGGCGATGATGGAAGTGCCGCATGCCGACGCCGACCCCGGCACGATCGTGCAGGAAATGCAGGCCGGATACCGCATCAAGGAGCGTTTGCTGCGCCCGGCGCTGGTGGGCGTCGCCAAAAAGCCGGATTAGGACCAAGCGAGCCCCTCACGGGGCGGCCTTCGCAACAAAACACGGTTCTGTGCATTGGTTCCCGTAGAGATATGGGAGTGATGCAATGAAAAAGTTTTTATTTGCCCTGACCGCCGCGCCGCTGATGGCGCTTGGCGCGTGCGCTGACAATTATGCTGTAGAGGGTGCCGCCGCCGGTGCCGCAGGCGGCGCGTTGCTGGGCGGCGAAGAAGGCGCGGCAATCGGCGCTGCGGCTGGCGGAGTCGTGGGTTCGCAGATCAAGAAAGACGGCGATTGCGACGGCTATGACCGAAACGGACGCCTTGATCCTGATTGCTATGGCCGGGACGGTTACCCACGTCGCTAAACCAGTTTGGCAGACGACGAAAAGGGCAGCAGCGCTTCGAGCGCGTCTCGGGGCGCTGCGCCTGTTGGGGTGACGCCTTTGCGATAGAGGAAGGCGTGGCGCACGATCTCCGCCTGTTGCTCAATGCCATAGCGTTCGAACGGCTGCTCCGCCTTTAATCGATACTCATAGCGGCACCAGGGATGACGCATCAGCGGCAACCACCATTTGCCGCGTTTTTGCGCCTGCCACACATGGGTCATCTCGTGCATGAAGTGGGCCTGCAATCCCAGGCTCTGATCACAAAAATTTGTGCAATATGCCCCGCTGCGGGGGTGAAACCACAGATCGCCATCGGGCGCCATAGTATGCGTGGGCGGGTGGAACCACCACCAGCGCCGGTGATGCAGTCTTACCCTGTCATAATCGATGGCGTCGCCGAACATGGAAGCGGCCAGATCCCGCTCGTCCGGCGTCAATCGGCGGCTCGTCACGTGGGCCTTCTATTTGTCGGCGCTCTCGGTTTCATTCGATGGCATGGTCATGTTCTCCATGCCGCCTGTAGCCGCCCCGCCAGCGCCCGCTTTCTGAACTGGCGCATCGACGATGAGGCGATCACCATTGGAGAAAACCATGGTGAAGGTCATCTTGCCATAATCGACGACTGCCGGATTGACGTCGAACAGCATCAAATGCAGGCCCCCCGGCGCAAACTTGACCTCCGTCTCGGCCGGCACATCAACAGCCTGCACTGCCTGCATCGACATCATGCCATCCTTCATCGCGCTCTTGTGCATTTCGACGCGCACTGCGCCTTCGGTGGCCACCTGCAACAATTTCACGGGTTCGGCGCCGCCATGAATGGTGAAATAGGCGGCCGACGGCGCGGCGGGGTTGGCGTTCAGCTTTACCCATGCCTGATCGACATAGAGCGGCGCAGGGTCGGCGCAGGATACAAGCGCGAACGGTGCGGTAAGGCAAATGGCGGTGAGGGTGAGCTGGCTGAAACGCATAACGAAATCCTCTAGAATCTGTCCCATTTTCGACTTTGATCCTTAGCTACGAGCTTACTGGTCTTGTGCCAAGGGAAAGCGCCCCTATATCGCATCACGAACGGGTGGTTTTCCGGCTCAGCATGAGCGGACGGCGGCCCTCAATCGCTGAACTTTTGGGGTTGAAGAGGAAAGAATGGCAAAAGTAATTGGTATCGATCTGGGCACGACCAACAGCTGCGTTGCGGTGATGGACGGGGGCAAGCCCAAGGTAGTCGAAAATGCAGAAGGCGCGCGCACGACGCCGTCTATCGTTGCGTTCACAAAGGATGGCGAGCGCCTGATCGGCCAGCCGGCAAAGCGCCAGGCCGTCACCAATCCGGACAACACGATTTTCGCCGTGAAGCGCCTGATCGGTCGTCGGTTCGACGATCCGATGACCTCCAAGGACATGGAGCTGGTGCCCTATGACATCGTCAAGGGAACCAATGGCGATGCGTGGGTGAAAGCGGGTGGCGAGGATTATTCGCCTTCGCAGATCTCGGCATTCACGCTGCAGAAGATGAAGGAAACCGCCGAGAGCTATCTTGGTGAAACGGTCACGCAGGCGGTCATCACCGTTCCGGCGTACTTCAACGACGCACAGCGTCAGGCGACCAAGGACGCCGGCAAGATCGCGGGCCTTGAGGTTTTGCGGATCATCAACGAGCCGACTGCCGCCGCGCTCGCCTACGGGCTTGAGAAGCAGGACGGCAAGACCATCGCGGTTTATGACCTTGGCGGCGGTACGTTCGATATCTCCATCCTCGAAATCGGCGATGGCGTTTTCGAAGTGAAATCGACCAATGGCGACACGTTCCTGGGCGGCGAAGACTTTGACTCGAAGGTCGTTGAATATCTCGCCGACAGCTTCAAGAAGGATGAGGGCATCGACCTCACCAAGGACAAGCTGGCGTTGCAGCGCCTGAAGGAAGCTGCGGAAAAGGCGAAGATCGAGCTTTCGAGCGCGCAGTCGACCGAAGTCAACCTGCCGTTCATCACGGCGGACCAGAATGGTCCCAAGCACCTCGTGAAGACGATCACGCGTTCGGATCTGGAGCGTCTGGTTGCGGACCTGATCAAGCGCACGATGGAACCGTGCCGCAAGGCGATGGCCGATGCGGGCGTTACCAAGGAAGAGATCAGCGAAGTGGTTCTCGTCGGCGGCATGACCCGCATGCCTAAGGTGCGCGAGGCCGTGAAGGAATATTTCGGAAAAGATCCGCACACCGGCGTGAACCCGGATGAGGTCGTCGCGATGGGCGCCGCCATTCAGGCAGGCGTTCTGCAGGGTGACGTCAAAGACGTTCTGTTGCTCGACGTGACGCCGCTGTCGCTCGGCATCGAAACGCTGGGTGGCGTGTTCACGCGCATGATCGACCGCAACACGACGATCCCGGCCAAGAAGTCTCAGGTTTATTCGACAGCTGATGATAATCAGCAGGCCGTGACCATCCGCGTATTCCAGGGCGAGCGCGAAATGGCGGCGGACAACAAGCTGCTTGGCCAGTTTGACCTCGTCGGCATTCCGCCCGCACCGCGTGGCGTTCCGCAGATCGAGGTGACGTTCGACATCGACGCGAACGGTATCGTCAATGTGTCGGCCAAGGACAAGGGCACCGGCAAGGAACAGCAGATCAAGATCCAGGCATCGGGCGGTCTGTCCGACACCGATATCGATCAGATGGTCAAGGAAGCCGAACAGTTCGCCGAAGACGACAAGAAGCGTCGCGAGGCGGCCGAGGCGAAGAACAACGCCGAGAGCCTTGTCCACACGACCGAGCGCCAACTTGAAGAGCATGGTGACAAGGTCGACGCATCGCTGAAGTCCGAGATCGAAACCGCTATCGCCGCGACCAAGACCGCGATCGAAAGCGAAGATGTCGAAGCGATGAAGGAAAAGGCGCAGGAACTGGCCACCGCAGCGATGAAGCTGGGTCAGGCGATCTACGAGAAGGAACAGGCTTCGGCTGCCTCTCCGGAAGGAGAAGGCGGTTCGGCCAAGGCAGACGACGATGTCGTCGACGCCGAATTCTCCGAGGTGGACGAAGACAACAAGGCCTGATCCATGATCGGGGGTTGGTCTTTTCCGATCACGTACAACGGGCGGCATTTTCGCGATGCCGCCCGCATTGTTGATGTGGTCGCAAGATATGAGGGCTGGCGTCGATGAGTACGCAGGTCGATTTTTATGAGCTGCTGGGTGTGGAGCGCACCGCCGATGGCGCGACGATCAAGTCCGCCTATCGCAAGCTTGCCATGCAATATCATCCGGATCGGACCGGTGGCTGCACAGAGAGCGAAGCGAAGTTCAAGGCGGTCAGTACCGCCTATGAATGCCTGAAAGACCCGCAGAAGCGTGCAGCCTATGATCGGTTCGGCCATGCGGCGTTCGAAAATGGCGGCCCGGGCGCAGGCGGCGCAAATGCCGGATTTTCCGATCTAGGAGATATTTTCGAAACCATATTCGGTGCGGCCGGTTTTGGCGGCGCGGGCGGTGGACGCGGGCGGCAGCAACGCCGCGGTGCGGATCTGCGCTATGACATGGAAATCTCATTGGAAGAGGCGTTCACGGGGCTTTCGCGCGAAATCTCGCTGGAGGTTTCGGCGTCCTGTGAAGTGTGTGACGGTTCGGGCGCAACGCCGGGCACCGGCACCAAGAGCTGCACGACCTGCGGCGGCCATGGCCAGGTAAGGGCGCAACAGGGCTTCTTCGTGGTCGAGCGCACCTGCCCATCCTGCCATGGCGCGGGTCAGGTCATCGAAGAGCCCTGCCGGTCTTGCCGGGGTGAGGGCAGGGTGGACAAACCCAAGACGCTGAACGTCGATATCCCGGCCGGGGTCGATGAGGGCAATCGCATCCGGCTCGCGGGCGAAGGGGAAGCAGGCGCGCGCGGTGCGCCTCCGGGCGACCTCTATATTTTCTTGCACCTGAAGCGTCATCGCATTTTCGAACGGGACGGAACGACCTTGTTTTGTCGCGCGCCGGTCAGCTTCACGACGGCCGCATTGGGCGGCGAGATTGAAGTGCCGGGTGTCGATCGCGAAAAGGTGAAGATCAAGATTCCTGCGGGTATTCAGTCGGGCAAGCAGTTGCGGCATCGCGGTGCAGGCATGCCGGCGCTGCAGGGGCGGGGCGCGCGCGGCGATATGGTAGTTCAGATCGACGTCGAAACACCCACGCGCCTGTCCGCCAAGCAGAAGGAATTGCTGCAGGCGTTCCGCGAAACCGAAACCGGTGAGGAATGCCCGCAATCATCGGGCTTTTTCAGCAAGCTCAAGGATATGTGGGAAGACCTGTAACAGGTCTTCCCACACACACATCAGTATCATCTTGGCGCTATGCGCGGTGGCCGATCAGGCCAGCTCCACTTCCTTCAGCGGTTTGGACGCATCGGCGAGTTGTTCCTGGTCGAGCACGGCGCCCGACAGGATGTGTGCCTTCGCCTGCACATAGTCTTTCACCGCATTGACCGCATCGACCGCGATCAGCTTGCCGTGCAGCATATAGAGCACCGAGAAGCTGCGGCTGTCCGGGTCGCCGCGCACGATGGTCTGGTCGTGACCGGTTGACAGGCCGACGGTCTGCAATCGCAGGTCATACTGGTTCGACCAGAACCAGGGAACCGCATCATATTTCGCGGGCTGGTCCAAGATGTGCATCACCGCGACCTTTGCCTGATCATTCGCGTTCTGCACCGATTCCAGTCGCAACTGCGCGCCGCGCGCATAGGCGTTGGTATGGGCGGCGCAGTCACCGATGGCATAGATATCGGGCAGGCTGGTGCGGCAGAATTCGTCGACATCCACGCCGTTGCCGCCGCTTGCTCCGGCAGCGATCAGCGGTGCCGTTTCGGGAACGATGCCGATGCCGACGATGATGAGGTCGGCCTCGATCCGCGTCTGGTCGGACAGGATCACGGCCGTTGCCTTGCCGCCTTCACTTTCGATACTCTCGACTATCGCCTCTGTGCGCAGGTCGACGCCATGGGCGCGATGCTCCGCCTCATAGAAACGAGACAATTCCTCGCCGGCAACGCGGGCCAGAACACGGGGCAGGGCCTCGAGCAGGGTGACCTTCTTGCCGAGCTTGGTGAGCACGGCAGCGGCTTCCAGACCGATATAACCACCACCGATTACGACAACATGATTGATTTCCGGCAGGCGCGCCATGATCCCGTCGACATCGTCACGGCGGCGGATCGAGAAAATGCCGTCGGCATCGGCGCCGGGGCAGGTCAGCTGCCGCGGGCTGCCGCCGGTTGCCCAGATCAGCTTGCCATAGCCGATTTCTTCTTCGTCTCCCGCCATGACGGTCTTCGCCGCGGGATCGACGCGCTTGACCCGCTTGCCCAGCAACATGTCGACATTGCGATCTTCCCAAAATTTTGCCGGGCGGATCAGAATGCGCTCAAAGGCCTTGTCGCCCGCCATATATTCCTTTGACAGGGGAGGGCGCTCATAGGGTATTTCAGTCTCGTTGCCGATCATCCCGACGCTGCCCTCGAAGCCAGCCTGACGTAGCTGAACGGCTGCCTGCGCTCCTCCGTGGCCCGCCCCAACAATCAAAACATCGTAAAATGCCATCAAATCTTCCCCAATCCCAAATTCTTATCGTTCCGCTTGACGTGCTTTGGCGCGAGAGACAAGTCCCCGTGTCATTATTTGACCCGATTTGACAGGTTGACGGTCTCAAAAACCGCACGTATAGCGCGCGAACCGCGTGAAAGGGTGGCCTTCGGGCACAGTACCACTTCGCGGGCCTCACACCGGTTTTCCGGCATCTCGGGGCGGAGTAGCTCAGCTGGTTAGAGCAGCGGAATCATAATCCGCGTGTCGGGGGTTCAAGTCCCTCCTCCGCTACCAATCCCTTATCCGGAAGCTTCCGACAGCTTCCGTATTTTTCCAAAAATCGAAATAAAAGCAGAGGGTTGCGGGTGATTCGCGTCCGCATTCGCCCATGGCCTTCCACATGCAGCCAGATTTGGTGTGGGGGTATTTTGGGGGTAGTTTTGCGGAGTATCGGAAAGGAGCGATACCCCCATGCCTCTGACGGAGACTCAAGCCAAGAATGCCAAGCCACGCGAGCGAGCGTACAAGCTTGCCGATAGCGAGGGCTTGTTCCTGCTCGTCCAGCCGAACGGCACGAAGCTTTGGCGGATGAAGTACCGAGTTGCAGGCAAGGAGAAGTTGCTGTCGTTTGGCGCTTATCCGGCGTTGGGGATCGCCGCCGCCCGGGACAAACGCAAAGCGGCCAAGGCGCTCCTTGCCGAAGGCAAAGATCCAATGAAGGCCAAGGGGGAGGTGATATCGGAGAACGGTGACACCTTCTACATGGTAGCGAAACGCTGGCACGAGAACCGCCAGTCGGCATTGAATCCAGCGCATGCCGAACGTGTCTGGTCACGAATGGAGCGGGACGTTTTCCCCTCCCTAGGACAGAAGCTGATCCACGAGATCACTGCCCCAGAGGTCCTGGACATGATCCGCAGGATTGAGACACGAGGCGCGCTCGATATCAGTCGGCGTGCCAAGCAAGGGGTAGGGCAGGTCTTTCAGTTCGCGATTGCTTGCGGGCTGGGGTCGTGTCCGTCAAGATGGTGTAAATTCGGCGTTGGCCACGGGTCATCGTCAGGCGGCCTTTGCTGTGATGTGCAAAGGCTGGATTTCCTCCTCGATCATGGTTTGATTGAGTTCGGCCATGCCCTCGATCTGCATGTAGCGATGTTGGAGCTGCCACTCGTCGTTCTGCTCGAGCAGAACGGCGCCGACGAGGCGGATGATGCTGTCCTCGTTGGGGAAGATGCCGACGACATCGGCGCGTCGCTTGACCTCCTTGTTCAGCCGCTCGAGCGGATTGGTCGAGTGTAATTTCACGCGGTGCTGGGTGGGGAAGCCGGTGTAGGCGAGCACATCGGTTTCGGCGTCATCCATGCAGGCGCCCAGCTTGGGCCAGCGGGCGCGTAGCTGATCGGCCACATGGCGCCAGGTCTGGATGGCGCCGTCCTGATCAGGTTGGATAAAGGCCTGCCGGATCGCGGCGGCCACCATGGTGTGCTGGCCTTTGGGCACATAAGCCAGCGCGTTGCGCATGAAGTGGACGCGGCAGCGCTGCCAGGTGGCGCCGAGCACGCGGGTGATCGCGGCCTTCAGTCCCTCATGGGCATCGGAGATCACCAGCTTCACGCCGGTCAGGCCGCGCCGCAGCAGGTCCTTGAGGAAGTCAGACCAGAAGACCTCGGCCTCGCTCGGACCGATATGCAGGCCGACGATTTCGCGGCGGCCTTCGGTGTTGACGGCCATGGCTATTATGGCCGCCACCGAGATGATCCGGCCGCCCTGCCTGACCTTGAGGTAGGTGGCATCGAGCCAGAGATAGGGCCATTCCCCGGTCAGTGGGCGCTTCAGAAAGGCATGGACGCGCTCATCGATATCCTTGCACAGCTTGCTGACCGACGACTTGGAGATGCCGGTCATCCCCATCGCCTGGACCAGTTCGTCCACGCGCCGGGTGCTGACCCCGCCGATCCATGCCTCCTGAATGACCGCGACCAGTGCCTTCTCGACCATCTTCCGGGGCTCGAGGAAGCCGGGGAAGTAGGAACCAGTCCGCAGTTTGGGGATCTTGAGGTTGAGCGTTCCCAGCCTGGTGTCGAGCGTCCGGTCGCGATGGCCATTGCGCCAGGTGGCGCGCTCGCCGCTGCGTTCATGGCCCGGCGCCGATCAGGCCATCAACGTCGGCCTCCATGATCAGCTGCAGCACGTTTTCAGCGATCAGCCGTAAAAAATCTGCGTCGCCGCTCTTCGCAGATAGCTCTTCGATCAGTAGTCTGTTCTCGGTCATCGGGTACTCCTTCGTCAGGGTTGAAGTCTCGCAACTCCACCATAACAATGAGCCCGGTGGCCACCAGAGCCGCTGCATTTTGGGGTGGGGCATGCCCCACCCCAAAATGCACCAGTTCCTACACCGGAAATTACACCACGACCGCGGACGCTAGCCGGGCTGGCATCCAGCGATCCCACTGCTCACCTCAGTGGCGCCCTCAAGCCTCGGCCGAGGGTGAAGCACATGAGCCGCCTTCCTTTGGTGGAGATACCTGCGTTCCTCGAAAAGCTGCGAGCCTACCAAGAGGAAGGTGACCGGCGCTCGGCGATCACCCGCGATGCAGTGCTATTCGCCTTGCTAACCTGGGTCAGGACAAAAGAGCTTCGACTGGCCGTCAAATCCGAATTTGAAAATCTCGATGGTACGGAACCCGTTTGGCGAATTCCGGCTGCGCGCATGAAGATGGGGCGCGAACACCTCGTTCCACTGTCAGCCCAGGCCGCACTCATTGCTAGAAAAATGGTATCGGCGGCGACTGGTGATTACCTGTTTCCCGGGACCCACCCAGACAAGCCGTTGTCTGAAAACACGATGATCTATGCGCTTTACCGCCTTGGATATCATAGTCGCCAGACCATCCACGGCTTTCGAGGACTCGCCAGCACCTGGGCGAACGAGCAATTGGTTGAATTTGGCAAGCCAGCGATGTGGATCCGGAAGTACCATGAGGATTGGGTCGAGTTGCAGCTCGCTCATTCAGAGAAGGATGATGTCCGGGGAGCTTACAACGCGGCGGAGTATCTCGCGCCCCGCCGGCGAATGATGCAGGATTGGGCTGACTTCCTCGATGGGCGTAAGGTCGTCGACATCAGGAAAGGGCGAAAGCGCGCCGCGTGACGCCCGTCAGGAGAAGCATTCAATCTGATCAAATGGCATTTGACGCAGTTCGTATCAAAACTGCCAGTGCCGCAGGACGTCGCGGACATATCCGGGCGTTTCGCCATTCCGGGGAATGCCGCCAGCACGTTCAACTGCCCCCGGTCCCGCATTGTAGGCAGCCACCGCGAGGTGGACCACGCCAAACCTGTCGAGCATCTGCCGCAGGTATCGCGCAGCGCCGAAGATGTTTGCCATAGGATCGAAGCGATTGAAGACCCCAAGCTCCTTTGCGGTTGCTGGCATCAGCTGTCCGAGACCTGCTGCGCCTGCTGGGCTGATGGCAAAGGGGTTGTATCGAGACTCCGTCCATACAAGTGCATCGAGCAGGCCCGAGGGCAATGAATACTTCGCTTCCGCCGCATAGACATGGGGCAGATAGCTCGCTCGCCGAAAGTCGGATCGACCGGGTTTGGCCTTGGGTTCGTATCTGTATGGCAGTTTGACCCGGCCATTTTGCGGGATCGTCAGAACAGGTGCCGGCCCGTCCTGGACGGATCGCCAAAGCCCATGCTCGACCAGCTGGAAGCCGTTGGATGTTTCAGCAATGCGGATGCCATCGGAATGGCTGGCCGGGGCGTCGATCGTGGCTGGCGCTGCTATGTCCTGGGCACTGGCGGGGATAGCAGAGGTGATCGCGATGCCTGCGATCAAGAGAGTTCTGATTGTCATTTCTCGATCCTTGTCTAGCCGAATCGAGTTAGAACATATAAAGAACAAACGATGTAGGAAATTGGTTTGGCGCGAGTGCAGAGCGGAGGCTGCGCGGGGAGGGCACCTCAACCGGAGTAGGTCGATGCCCCCGTTAGACAAAGCTCATCAACTCGAACGCCGCGCCCGCACCATCGTCGAAAGCCTTCAGGGTACATGGAGTCGGGGCAAAGGCATGTGTTGCTGTCCGGCGCATGACGACCGAACTCCATCACTGAGCGTGACACTGGGAAGAAAGGCGATCCTGTTTCACTGCTTCGCGGGATGCCTGACTGAGGACGTCATTGCGGCGTTGGATCGCCAGGGCGTTCGCAGCCGCGACCTTTTCAACGCTTCAGACGCTGAGACCATCGAAAGGCAGAGATATGGCGACTTCAGTCCAAATGCGCGGCGCTTGTGGCAATCGGCGACGGCGATCTCCGACAGCCCTGTCGCACGATACCTTGCGCAGCGCGGTATTCTGCTCGCATCCGATCAACTCCGTTACCTGACGAGCACGCCGCTCGGGCCGCGCGGTGCTGTCCAATTTCTCCCCGCGATGCTGGCCGCAGTCACAACCGACATTGGCATAATCGCGGTACACCGAACGTTTCTCGACGTGCGGAGCGGCAGATTGGCAGGCTTCGGACGGCCCAAGCGCGCACTCGGCAGTCTTGGCTGCGGAGCCGTCAGGCTTGTCCCGGCGCAGCAGGGGCGACTGGGCCTTGCCGAAGGTATCGAGAGCGCCCTCTCAGCAATGCAGCTGTTCGGGATCCCTTGCTGGGCAACGCTCGGGAACGAGCGCTTCGGTCTTGTTGCGATCCCGGAGAGCGTGGGTGAACTCCATCTGTTCATCGACAATGATGCCGGAGGCGCTCTGGCGGAACAGCGAGCGCTGAAGGCTTACGCTGCGCCTCATCGTGTCATCCACTCACGAGCTCCGGCCTCGCCCGGTTTTGACTGGAACGATGAGCTGAAGTCCCGGCTTGCCCGTAAACCTGATCCGTTGGGCAGAGGGGAGGGGGCCATAGGCTGATTGAGGCCTGCCCGCCGCAGGACCTCGTCAGGAGGTTCCGATGTCCAATTCTTCTCTCGCCTTTGCGTTCGATGAACCATCACCGCCCGCTGTTGCGACTGCGGCCCAGATCATGGCTTCAGAGCTCGCAGCAGGCCGCGCGCTGTCACGCAGCGACGTTACGCGTATCATGAGCCAGCACTTCGGGGGCAGCGATGCTCTCGGGCGTTGGTCGGTGCGTGACGCCCACGCAGCTCTAGAGCTGGCACAGGTTCAACACCTGCAAGCGTTCCATCAGATCCAGCTCTCAACCCCGATCGACGAGGCGGATCAGTTCTTCTGCTGCCTCGATGACCGAATTCCGACCCAGACCAATCGCAGCGACGAGCAGATCGAATGGCAGCAATTCGCAACGCCGCCGCGCCTCGCCTGGCTTGCCGCACGGGCCTGTGGGTTGATACCGGATGAGCTCGTGCTCGAACCTTCGGCCGGTACCGGCATGCTCGCAGTCTGGGCGACCAAAGCCGGTACGCGCCTTGCCTTGAACGAAATCTCGCCGCTGCGCCGCGACTGCCTGACTGCTGTGTTCCCGGCTGCCCGCGTGACCGGACATGATGCCGAGCTGATCGACGAATTGCTCGATCCGGCCCTCATCCCGAGCGTCGTGCTGGTGAACCCGCCGTATTCTCACGGGATCGAGCGGGGCCACGATGGCCGCACCGGGGCAAGGCATCTGCGATCGGCCTGGAACCGGCTTGCCCCCGGCGGCCGGCTTGTCGCGATCATGCCTGAATGGTTCGATTGCGCGCGGTTTTTGGCCGGGGCGAAGGGGCCAGTGTCGCTGAGGCTCAATGCCGCGGTCGAACGTGCCTTCATCAAGAATGGAACCGGGATCACCACGCGGCTGCTGGTCCTCGATAAAGTGGCAAGCTCCGACGAGCCTGTCGCGATCCGCACAAACGACTTTCGCCAGCTGTTCGATATTGTCGACGCCTTGCCGGATCGCGCCATCTTGGATGCCGTTCCCGAGCAATCGAGCCTTCCGGCTCGTGCGCCGTTTCGCCTGGTGACGGTGCCGCGCAGGCCGCTGCCGACACCAGCCAGGATCACGCCCCCAGCCTCCGCCATCGCGTCGCTCACCTACCAGTCGCTCGAAACCCCTGCGCTGCTTGCCCCTCAGGTTGGCCACTATCTGCCCTATCGCCCGAGCAGGATTGTGATCGATGGCGCGGCCGAGCATCCAACGCCGCTCGTCGAGTCCGTCGCCATGGGGTCGATCTCGGCACCCAAGCCGGACGCGGTGCCGCAGCTGCCCGACGGGCTTATCGCCAAGGGGTTGCTGTCTGCTGCCCAAGCAGAGACCCTGATCTACGCCGCCAGCGCTCACGCCCGCGATCTTCCCGGCCGGTTCGAGCCCGAGGACAAGGGCTGTTCGCTCAAGGCGTCAGCAGAAGGTCAGGTCTACCGGCAAGGCTATTTCCTCGGGGACGGCACCGGCGCCGGTAAAGGCCGCCAGGTCGCGAGCGTCATTCTCGATCGCTGGGTGCGCGGCGAGCGCCGCCATATCTGGATTTCGAAGAACGAGGCGCTGCTCGAAGATGCCCGGCGCGACTGGGCCGCCCTTGGTGGTCTCCCGATCGACATCCAGCCGCTGGCGTCCTGGAAGCTGGGCACCCCCATCGCCATGCGCGACGGGATACTCTTCGTGACCTACCCGACCCTGCGGTCGGGCCGAAGCGACGCAACCCGTCTCGACCAGATCCTCGCCTGGGCAGGTGAGGAATTCGACGGCGTGATCGTGTTCGACGAAGCGCACGCCATGGCCAACGCCGCTGGCGGCGAAGGATCGCGGGGCAAGGTCAAAGGATCAGAGCAAGGGATTGCCGGGGTGCGTCTGCAAAACCTCCTCCCCCGGGCAAGGGTGCTCTACGCCTCGGCCACCGGTGCGTCCGACGTCAACAACCTGGCTTATGCGACGCGCCTCGGGCTCTGGGGCCCGGAGACCGCGTTTGCCAATCGCGAGGCCTTCGTTGCCGACATTCGCGACGGCGGCATCGCCGCGATGGAATTGGTTGCGCGGGACCTTAAGTCGCTCGGACTCTACACAGCCCGGGCCCTTTCATTCGCCGGTGTCGAATATGAGATCCTCGAGCATTGCCTGACCGAGGATCAGATCGCGATCTACGATGCCTACGCCGAAGCCTGGGCGATCATTCACGCCAACCTGCGCGACGCGCTGGAGGCCACACGGATCGTCGACAGCGAGACCGGGGGGACGCTCAACTCTGGTGCCAAGTCCGCAGCCCTGTCGATATTCGAGGGAACCAAGCAGCGCTTCTTCGCGCAGCTGCTTCTGTCTATGAAGCTCCCCAGCCTGCTGCCCGCGATCGATACGGCGATCGCCGAGGGGCACGCTGTTGTTGTCCAGCTGGTTTCGACGGCAGAAGCCATGCTCGACCGCCGGCTTGCAGACCTATCGAACGAGGAACGCGAGGCTCTGGAGATCGACCTGTCCCCGCGGGAATATGTGTAATCTGGACCTCAACATTAAATGGCTTCTTTGCAGTCGCAGTTTATGTCGAGCGTGGCGGCGGGAGGCGCAGGTTTCCTTCGGTTTTCCATGATTTCACTCCAGATAATTACAGTTCCTTCGACCTCAACAAGTCGAAGGAAGCTACATGCGAACACGATCATCATTGCCGTTTCGAGCGGCCCCGCTCCGGGTCGAAGACCCGCCCAGTCACGGCACCCTACTCACCGCATTCCTCTCCTCTTTGTCGCTCGACGAGAGGTCAGCCTGTGCGGTTCTGTTTGGCGCTGCTGCCCGCCATTTCCTGCATTGGCTGGAACTCCATGGGATCGCGGTCCGCACGATCGACGATCGGGTTGTTCGGCGGTTCGAGAAGCACCGGTGCCGGTGCCACCGGTATTCGGCGCAGCAGCCAGTATATAAGACGGACATTGCAGCGCGGGTCAGACGCTTCGTCCGCTTCCTGGAAGATCAAGGCTACGTCGAAGTCGACGATGGGATCGGCGATCTGCCACGGCACCTCGCCGACTATTCCGATGCGGTCGATTACCTGCAACTCGCGCAGGGACCGGCGCAGTCCTATCGATCCGAGGCCGAGCATGTCGTGGCCTGGCTTCGCATTGCGCGACGGCGATGGGCCGATATCGACGACACGATCATCGACCAGTACGCCGCGCACGATTGCCGTTGCCCGGTCTGGCGCAAGCGGGGCAAGCTGGTCGCCACGGGCACCAAGCGCCGGCGGCGCTGCGCTCGGCACTTCGTCGAGTTTCTGCGGGGTCGGGGCGTCATCCCACCGGTCGAACCGGTGGTGGACGATAACCCGCACATGGCGGCATATCTTACATGGCTCAAGCAACATCGCGGCGCGACCGACGAGACGATCCGGCGTTACCGGACCGATATCACGCGGCTCATGCCCATGCTCGGCGAGCCTTCACAATGGGATGCAGCCGCTCTCAGGCGCGCGTTCCAACGACGAAGCAAGGAGACGCCGGGGTCGGCATCGCTGCTCGTCACGATAATGAGGAGCTACATTCGTTTTCTGATCGGCCAAGGCGAGTGCCGACCGGCGCTGTTGCACGCGATCCCCTCGGTTCAGCGATACCGTCTTTCGAACCTGCCGCGCTACGTCGATGCGGCGACCATCGAGAGGATAATCGCGGCGTGTGGAACCCACCGTCCGGTGGAAGTGCGTGACAAGGCGATCATTCTCCTGCTTGCCAGGCTCGGACTGCGAGCGGGCGATGTCAGGGACATGCGGCTCGACGATATCGATTGGCGGGGCGGGTACGTCCGGGTCAAGGGCAAGACGCGAAGGCCGGACCGCTTGCCACTGCCGCAGGATGTCGGCGATGCGATCCTTGCCTATCTGGCGACAGCTCGTCCCAGGTCCGGCGAGGAACATCTTTTCCTCCGTGCATTGGCGCCGTTCACACCATTTGTCTCGTCGGCCGAGATTGCAGGGATCGTGTCGCGCGTTCTCGATCGGGGCGCGATCGAAGGGGTGCCGAGCGGGTCGCACATTTTTCGGCATTCGCTTGCCACCAACATGCTGCGCGCGGGCGCGGGTCTGGAGTCCGTTGGGACCATCCTGCGTCACAGCACGCCCGAGACCACCGCCATCTACGCCAAGGTCGATCTGCCGATGCTCACGAAGATCGCGCAGCCTTGGCCGGGAGACCTGCCATGCTGAACACACATATCGCCCGCTATGTTGGGCTGCATCGCAGTCTGGGCCGCAAGTTTGCCGAACAGGAACGCATGCTCCAACTCTACTCGGGCTTTGCTTCAGGCTTTGGCGATAGGCACACCAGGATCGAGCGGATCTACGACTGGTGCCATACCTCGAGTTCGCAATACGTGGCGCGGAGACGGTTCGATACCCTGCGCAACTTCAGTCTCTTCGCCCAAGCCGAGGATTCGGCCCACGAGGTTCCGCCCGCCGGTGTATTCGGCCGCGGCAAGCGACCGCGCCCGACGCCGCATATCATCGAACCGGAACAGATCCGGGCGATCATGACGGCAGCGTTGGAGCTCCCGCCCAATGGCATGATCAGCCCACATACCTACCATTGCTTGTTTGGACTGCTGGCCGCGACGGGCCTTCGGATTTCCGAGGCCCTGGCGCTGCAATGCGATGACTTGGTCGAAGATGGCCTGATTGTTCGCAACGGCAAGTTCGGCAAGCAGCGCCTGATAGTCTTGCAGCCATCGACCCGTCAGGCGCTCGAGGCCTATCTTGCCACCCGGGTAAGGCTCCGAGCCATGGGCAGCGATCTGTTCGTGACGATCCGGGGGAGAGCACCGCACAAGGTGCGCGCCCACGTCGTATTCGTCAGACTGGCGCGACAGCTCGGATATCGTGGACCGACCGGAACAGCCGGTATGCGGCTTCACGATTTGCGGCACACTTTCGCCGTGCGATCGCTGGAGTCATGTCCGCCGGACAGGGAAGCAGTTGCGCACCACATGGCTGGTCTCAGCGTCTATCTGGGGCACGTCTCGATCGCCAACACCTATTGGTATCTTGAGGCCACTCCGGTGCTGCTGCGCGACATCGCAACCGTGAGCGAACACCTTTTTCTGGGAGAAGCAGCATGACGGCGCTCGCTCCCCATCTTTCCGCATACCTCCGCGAGCACCTGCCACGCGAACGCGCCGTCAGCCCGCACACGGTGAAGACCTATGCCAACTGCTTCGTCTTGCTGGTCCGGTTTGCTGCCGATCGGCTGAAGCGTCGGCCGACCGATCTCGAGATCGAGGATCTCGGCACCGATATGATCCTGGCATTTCTCGATCATATCGAAGCCCAGCGCGGCAGCTCCGTGCGGACCCGCAATGGCAGGCTCGCCGCGATCCGGTCCTTCTTCCGGTACATCGAGTATCGGATCCCGGCTTGCCTTGATCAAGCGCTTCGGGTCCGATCGATCCCGAGCAAGAAGACGGACAAGGCGCTCATAGACTACCTCGACCGGGACGAGATCAAGGCATTGCTCGATGCCCCGGATCCCCGGACACGCCTTGGCACCCGCGATCGCGCGATGCTGCATCTTGCCTATGCTGGCGGGCTGAGGGTGTCGGAACTCGTGTCGCTGCAACTGCGCGATTTCCCGGACCGCTCCCTATCCACCGTGCACATCATGGGCAAGGGTCGGCGTGAACGGGTCCTGCCGCTGTGGAAGGAGACCCAGTTCGTATTGCGCGCGTGGCTTGCGATACGGCCCGACGCGCAGGCTGCCGAGATATTCCTCAATGCCAACGGGCAGCCCATGACCCGCGACGGATTTGCGTTCCGTTTGGCCGAGCACGTCAAGACCGCGGCAACGAGGCAGCCGTCGATCCTTGGCAAACGGGTTACACCGCACGTGCTGCGGCATTCCTGTGCGATGCACACGCTCGCGGCGACCGGGGACATTCGCAAGGTCGCATTGTGGCTTGGCCACGCCAGCATCCAAAGCACCGAGACCTACCTGCGGGCCGATCCCGAGGAGAAGCTGCAAATCCTCGCGGCTCACGGTGCCCCTGCGATCAAGCCCGGACGTTTCAAGCCGCCCTCAGATGCCTTGATCACCATGCTCACCGACGTTCGGAGGCGGGCTTAGCCCGTCCCCGGACATTCCCTCAACACCCATATTATCTGGAGTAAAATCATGACCAATCGACGCAATCCCACGCCTCCGGCCGCAATGCTCGACATAAATGTCGACTGCAAAGAATTTGTGATCGACTATCTCGCCAAGAGCTTTCCTGTCCGCCTGATGGCGGTGTTTACAGACGAAAACGGCAATGCTCGCTCCGAGCCGATGAGCGACGAGCATGGCGCACCTGTGCTATGTCGCTCTGCGCTTGCCGTACGCGATCGGATGATTGAGCAGCTCTGCGCTCTGCCGCCGATTGCCACCGCGCTCGATGCCATCATTGAGCGCTTCGGCGTTGACCAAGTGGCGGAAGTCACCGGTCGCACACGTCGGCTCATTGTCGGTCGCGATGGTCGCCAGAAACTCCAATCTCGCTCGCCCCGCGCCAACGTCGCTGAGACCCAGGCGTTTATGGACGGTGCCAAGCGCATGCTGGTGTTCTCCGATGCCGGAGGAACCGGGCGTAGCTACCATGCCGATCTGGCCGCGAAGAACCAGGCTCGCCGCGTCCACTTCCTGCTCGAGCCGGGCTGGCGGGCTGACGCCGCAATCCAAGGGCTTGGCCGCACCAATCGGACCAATCAGGCTTCGGCCCCGCTGTTCAGGCCGGTGACAACCGATGTGCGCGGTGAGCGGCGGTTCATTTCGACGATTGCAAGGCGCCTCGATAGCCTCGGCGCTCTGACACGCGGACAGCGCCAGACCGGCGGGCAGAACCTGTTCGATCCGGCCGACAATCTCGAAAGCATCTACGCCAAGGAAGCACTCCATCGCTGGTTCGGCCTGTTGTTCACCAGCAAGCTCGAAGCGGTAAGCCTCGGGCGCTTTCAGGAACTGACGGGCCTGCGGATCGAAGCTCCCGACGGCTCAATGGTCGACGACCTGCCGTCGATCCAGCGGTGGCTCAATCGCATCCTGGCGCTTCCTATCGCCCTGCAGAACGCGATCTTTGACGAGTTCATGGGGCTGGTCGAAGCGCGCATCGATGCCGCGCGGCAGGCCGGTACACTCGATCTCGGCTTGGAGACGATCGCAGTCGAGGACTTCGCTGTCTTGTCAGACACGCTGCTGCGCACAGATCCGGCCTCGGGCGCGACCACCCATCTGCTGGAACTGGAAATCGCCAGAGCCTTAAAGCCGCTCACGCTGAAGCGGCTCGAAGAGCTTCACGGCCTAACCGGGCAGCGGCAGCGGCCGGTTCGAAACGCCCGCTCTGGTCGGGTCGCCATACTTGTGCCCACCCGCAGTATTCTTGCCGATGACGGTACGCGCGTGGCCCGCTTCGAATTGCTGCGTCCCCTCAAGCGCAGCCACATCACCGAAGATCAGCTGGTGGAGAGCAGCTGGGAGGATGTCTCCCTCGACGATCTTCAAAATTCCTGGGTGACCGAGGTCGAAGAAGCCCGTTCCAGCCACAAACGCGAGCGCCTCTATCTTGCGACGGGCCTCCTGCTTCCGGTCTGGGACAAGCTCCCTTCGGATTTCGTGAGGGTGAGCCGCATCTCGGCGGCGGATGGCCGTTCGCTCCTCGGCCGCGAGGTTCCCGTTCATTCTGTTCCGGAGCTGTGCCGGGCGCTGGGTCTCGAGCGCGAGCTGACGCTGTCCGCCGATGAAATCGTGCGGACCGTTCTTGCGACTGGCCGGGCCATGGAATTTGCGGGCCGCGAGCAGCTCATGGTCAAACGCAGCCTGGTCAATGGCTCTCAGCGAATTGAGCTCACTGGTTGGAGCGTAGCCCGCCTCGACTGGTACAAGGCCCAAGGCTGCTTTACCGAGATCATCCGCTACCAGACCCGGCTTTTCGTGCCGATCGAAGGCGCAGCGAGCGTGATTGCCAGACTGGCAGCATGGCCATAGCTTATTGCCATATGGCATCAGTTGCTGTATATGATGCCATATGGAGAAACGCCATGCTGGCTCTGCAACCCGTCGATACTGCCGTTACCGCCTTCCGGCCCGATCCAGTTACCCAGGACGAGGCAGCTGCCATGTTCCGGGCAGCCCTCAACCTGTTCGCCAAATGGGAACTGACCGATGAGCAGGCGGCAACCCTGCTCGACATGCCGGTGCGCTCCTATCGTCGATGGAAGGCTGAAGGCCCTGGGCGTATTTCGCGCGATGGGCGAGCGCGTCTTTCCAACCTCATGGGGATTCATAAAGCGCTCCGAATCATCTTCTCGGAGGCGACCCGCGGGTATGCCTGGATCAGGGCAGCCAACGACGCGTTCGGTGGAGTCAGTGCACTCGACGTGATGCTGGGAGGCGAGCTTACCGACATCATGCGGGTGCGTCGCTATCTCGACGCCGAGCGCGGCGGCTGGTGAGCGAAGCGGCAGATATCCCCGTTTCTCGAGTCGAGTGGAGGGGCGCTGTCAGGATCATCCGCAGTGCCTTTCCACCGATCGACCTGTTCGAAGACATCGCTGATCCCGCCGACTGGCCACTGCTGATCTCGGCGGAACAGAAGACCAATCCTCGCATCATGACGACGATTGGCAATCTCGACCTAGTGCCTGTTGACCGCCGTGTCGGCGGCAACGGCGCCTCTTACCTTATGGCGCCGTTCACCCATGTCAGCACTGACCGGCCGAGCCGCTTCACCGATGGCAGCTACGGCGTGCTCTACGTTGGCGACCGGTTCGAGACCGCGCTGTTCGAGACGATCCACCACCATGCCCGATTCATGGCACGAACCCACGAAGCGTCTGGCTGGACCTCGCAGTTCCGGGAGATCGTCATGACGGTCGATGCAGACCTGCATGATCTCCGGCCTCAGGCGGGGAAGCCGGATTCGGCGCTCGATCCCGACAGCTATGCCGCATCTCAAGCGCTCGCGCGGCACCTTTGGGGTGCGGGATCGGACGGGATTGCCTACCCGAGCGTCCGGCATCCGGGTGGGGAATGCGTTGCGCTATTCTACCCGGACTGCGCATCAAATCCCCTTCAGCGGCGGCACCTCGACTATCACTGGGATGGCGCGCGGGTTGATCTGGTCCGTGATGCGGGATCGGGCGCTGTCTTCCGGATTGTCGATTTGCCGCCCGATCTCGTCTGACGGCATGAGTTAGGCTTCCGACCGATTACTGTAGGATCTCCGAGTACCGTTTCCGACCAGTAGTCTCAAATCTGCGAAGCAGCCTTCACGAGTTTGTCGAGGGCCTTGTCCGGCGAAACTGGTCCCTTGTACAGCGGGCTACACGGTGTCTCCGCGAGCTTGGCGGAAATCGCCAGAAGGTCGTCGTCATCACCCTTCTCATAGGCATAGGCAGCCAGCCAGAATTCGGCCTGCTTAACGAACTCATTGAGGATGCCAACAACGCTCCGATTCACAGTCTTTGCGTAGCGGACCTGGTCCATTCGCCAGACTTCTTTTGCGATGAATTCGCTTGGGGCGCCGTACTCTTTCAGGACAAGCGCCAGCTGCGCCGGGAAGCGTCGAGCAAGCGTGGCCGCTGGAGCCAGCGGCATTAGCACGGGAAGAAGCGTGCGCTCAGAAACCAGCAAAGCTAATTGCGGCTTCCAGAACAGGGCGGTGGCGTACCAGTTGCCCAGCGCCGTGTCGCTTTGCCCAGGCACAGCGACTTCCGGTTTGATCCGATCGAGTAGCTTCTTGGTGCAATGGAGGTGGAACATCAGAGCGGACGATAGTTTTCGGCGCTCAGTGAGTCCATCGACGCTAGTGGCCTTGCCATGGGGATGGCAATCTCCGCGACCGTAGCGGTTGCTTAGCCACATTTTTTGGGTCGTGTGAAACCTTCCCGTCTTTCATTCGAACCTCCGCCCCCGTGCGTTCGCAGCGGACCGAGTGGGCAAGCGAGCTTATGGCATGGGTCAAGATCTCATCCGCCACTCCTGATCACAAGAGCGCAGTTGGCTCATAGTGCCTTTCGCTCGTCAGATATTCGTGAAGCTGGGTGGGCGGCATCGCGTTCCAGCGGTGGCCAAGCGCGACGGCGAAGGCTGCGGGGCCGGCCAGATAGAGCCGTATTTGTCGTGCACCGAGCCGCGCGACCGCCGCATCTACCGTCTGCTTGACTAGCGAAGCACTCGCCTGCGCCGCTCTCCCCGAGGCTATCGCCTCTGGTAAATGAAGGCCTAGCACCGAGTCCGCCGCAATTCCCGCTGAGGCCTCAAGGTCGGCAGACGGGTCGCGCAGTACCCCGACCGTGACGATGAGAGCGTCGCCTTCCAATCGAGAGGGCTGATGGATACGCCACGGTGGAGCAGGCTCGCCAGTCGTAGGGCGATCGTCAGTCGACCAGCTGCCAGCGCGTGTCTGGATTTCGAGCTCGAAACCATGAGCGGACCGTAACGACCAGCCGACCGCTAACGCTGTGCTGAGCCGGTAGGAACCACTCAACGCGACTCTCGACATAGTATGTGCGCGCAGCCATCGCGCCGTGCGGTCAAGCGGACCAAGCAGCTGCTCGGCCCAGATGTCCGGGGGCGGGAAGCCGGCATCGCCGCCCGAGAACTGGCTCGCGTCCAATTCCAGCGCGGTCTCATCGGCTTCGTTGCGATCGGATCGGATGTGGAGCGCACAAGTTTGCCCGAGTGGAAGCGGCTTGCCCAACGTCTGCTCCATCGCTCTTCTTAGGTCTGAACGGCCGAGCGGGGTGCCAAGTGAACGGCGTGCGAGGGAGGATAGCACCTCGAACGCATCGGCAACTTTGCGGGACGGTGCTTCCAGTGCCGGGAAGGCCTGGTCGAGCGCGGCGCCGAAGGTGGCGAGCGCAGTGGCGGCGTCGGGCAGGCTGCGCTCACTCACTTCGACCGCGGACGCTACGAATTCACCGAGTTCCAGGCCATAAGTTTCGACAAGACTATCGCGTAGTGCCGCATCGCTCGCCGCCATGATGTCCGCGAAAGGCGCATAGAAGGGCCGTGCCCGGCGTACGCGAAGCGGGTCCCGAGCGAGCCAAGCGAGTGTTGGCGGCAACCGCGGCGTGACCAACGCGTGGATGCGCGTCGCGTTGGGAAACCGCTCTTCGAAGCCGTGGAAGGTCTTGAGTACGTCGCGGACCTCGCCTGGCGAAAGCGCGCCGGCCTTAGCCTGATAGCGTTCGAGCAGACGATGGCGGGGAGACTGGGGTGCGAAGAAGCGGGCTTCCAGATCTTCAAGTCCTTCGAAGATTATTTCCTCGAAGGCCGGGTTGGCGAGCCATGCGGGTAACCGCGCGAGGCCGTCCCAAAGCTGATAGTCGAAACCGCCTTGGGCGATCACGCCCCCCATGCCGCGGGCATCGGTCAGGGCCGGCGCGGGAGGTTTATCAGACAACATCCATCTCCAGTTTGGCCTCGAACTCATTGCCCTGCGGATCAAACACCCAGCTGGCCGCCGAAAGTGTGCCGCCGTCAAGCCGAACGATCATTAGCACCGCGAAGCTGCCGGCGAAGCGGGCATCACCCACCAGCGCCCGCATCGTCGCGAGGTCTGTGCCGCTTGGATACACCGCGAAGCTCGGATGGCTGTGCCATTCGCCAATGTAATTGTAGCGTGTGTAGTGATGCTTGGTGCGATCGAAAAAGTGCATCGCATCGCGTGCGGCCTGCAGCAGATCGACCATAAAGCGCGCGAAGCTCCCGCGACGCGCCTGGATGGTGAGCTCGGTCACGTCGAAGTCGGACGGCGCAAGCTGCTCACCGAACAGCTGTCCGCCGATCTCGCGCTTGCCGGCCTTCTCCAGCGCCGCGACGAGCCTGGCGGTCTGATCAACCGGCAGCCTTAGCCGCATCGAGCCATTCCTTGAATAAATCGAGTGCGAAGGCCCGGGCCTCGGCATCCTCTCCGCTGGTGCCCGGACACCGTTCGCCGACGCTCAGCCGGATCGTGTGACCATGGCCGTCGAACAGCCAGTGCCTGCTGTAACCGAGAAGGAGCCAAGCGGAGTCCGACGGAGCGGGCGCTCCGTCGACTATGTCTAGGATGACGCGCGCCGCATGCCCGGCGGTCATGGTGACTGCGGCATCGTCCGCAACGATCGGCGCACCGTCGCCGGCGAGCATCTCGTAGCGCCGGGGACCGGGCTCTGGCGGGGCCACGCCTTGCTCATCACACCAGGCAAGAAAGGTCGCCCGCCCATCGACGAACGGCGGATCTCGATCGGGCAGCGCCGTCGCCACAAGCGCGCCAAGCCCGCCCTCGAAGACCTCGACCGACACGAACGGGCGCTCGTTCGCGTCGGCAAGAGCACCGAGGAAGAGCGCAGTTGCCGGATCGCCGGTGGCGTCGACGATGACACTGCAGTCGGCAACGGCCTCGACCTGCCAAGCGTGTGATTTGGCCGAACGCTGCCAGTTGAGATTGTTGTCGACCACGCGGATGTCGGCGCCGGGCGCGATGGCAAGAAGGCGGCGCTTGAGGCCATTGACTTTGCGGAACCCTACGTCGCGCCACTCGAGCGCGTGCCGCTCGAGATTGTCGGGGAGGAGTACGTCGCCGTCGATTAGCGTCAGGAGGCCGAGGCCGGATCGGACCAGAGATTCGGCGAGCTTGGAACCGATGGAACCCGCGCCAACGATCGCGACGCGCTTGCACTCAGCCGCTGTCGATCTCGCGGACCGCGCACCGCTCTCGTCCGGAAGCACAAGAACCCGGCGACGGTGTGTGGCGCCATCCGCCATCAGGTGGAACCCGGCAATGTCCGCCTCGCCCGTGAAGAGAATGATGGCAGCGTTCGTTTCGAGGGCCAAGTTGGCCATGTCCGACTGCAGGTCGGCAGCTGCCACCAACGCGGCACGATCTGGCACGCCTGCGGGCGCAGACCGGGTAGAGACAAATACCGGAATATCAAAGCGCCAGTTGTGGATGTCTGCGCCTGGCGGCCGGCGAAGCAAGAGCCGGTCCTCGGCGTCATGGACGAGAATCGGCCAGACTTCGTCAGCCGCCATCCAGCGCAGTCCCACCAAGTCCAAGGCGATTCCCGCTTCGATCCGCTCGGCGCACCGTTGGCCGATCAGGACGGGATTGAGGCCCCAGTCATAGGCCTGGACCTGTCCAATCCGATGATCCGAAGGCGCGCGTTCGCCGCCTTCGCCCAGCGGGTCCTCGGTCACGAGCAAATTGTGTGCGCTACGTAGCACATCGGCCCCGGTCGCTTCTGCCGTCCAATTGTCCGGTCGCAGCTCAAGGCAGAGCACGCCCTTGCCATATTGATGAGTGGACCAGCGCGCCTCATCCTGCGGCTCGACCCAGGGTGGGACCTGCGGAAACTGGTCAGGATAGATCAGCCGGACCGGATAGCGCCGGCCGTGGGCCGAGATGATGGCTTCGGCAGCGAACCGCGCGTCGTCGAACTTCCATCGGGTGAACTCCAGCCAGTCCTCGTCGCGCGCCAGCGCTTCGACCACCGCGCGCTCGGCAGCGAGCCGGGCAGAGTCGGTGAGCCACCAGAACCTCAAGCGAAGCCGCGCGGCTTGGTAGGAGGCGCAGCCATCGCATTGGGGAAGGTGTATCCGGCGGCCACCGGTACCGCTGCGGCGAACCCGCCATAGGTCGAGGCCTTGGCCGGCGTCGCAGTGGCCTTGAAGCGATCGCCGAACACCCGGCGCCATTGCCGTGTTGCTTCCTCGATATCGTCGGCGTCCTGCGCCCGGCGGGCGATGCCAGCATAGACGCGAACCTTCTCGATGAATTCAGTCCACTGGGCGACCGACACCTTTCCCAAGATGTCGTTCGAGCCATCCGCGGGGTCGGCGATGAATGGCTTTTGGCCGATCGAGGCATGATAGCCATAGGCGTCGTAGATATTCTCAAGCAGTTGAGCGAATGCCTCGCCGTAATGCGTCTCGCCGGTGGGCGCGTGCAGCCCGACAAGCACTTCGAGGACGAAACCCTTGGGGCGCCGACCGGTTAGCGGGTTGATTCGACGCCACCATTTGAACAGCTTCACGAGCGGCTTGAACCGGCCACCGAACCGCGTGTTCTGCGCCGAACTCCAGCTGGTGTGGACCGGGGGATTGGTAAACTTCCAAGTGCCGGTGTCGCGGTCGGGGATCATGTAGCCGTTCCATGTCGATGCGACCGGAACGATGTCCATCTCCGCCTGCCAGGTCTCGACCCGCACAGAGCGTTTATTGATTCGCTCGACCTCATAGCCGTCGCCGCCGTCTTCGAGGGCCTTACAGACCTCCTTCAGCACCGTGTCGGGATGGTCGTCGGTCGAAAAGTTCGTCACGATGATGATGTCGACATCGGGCCGCTCCTGACCATTCGACGTCGAGCGCGGGCGGATGGCAGAGTCGCGGGCATAGCTTCCTGAAAGGAAGCTGGTCACATATCGGTCCTTGAACTTCGCCTGCGTGCGCAGATGGTCGCGGATGCCGGTATGTCCGCCGGACGCCCGCGTTTTGGTTGTCGTGCTCGGCTCTATATCCTGCAGCAGTTCGATGAATCGTGTATTCGGAACGGGCATGGATCCCCCCAAGGTGTTCCCTATTCGTTTCAATATGGGAGTGCTCCTTCGGTCGCGCAAGATGCACGGTTCAAACTTGGTGGAAAGCTGTGGTGCACAATGGGGTAGAAGTTGCGGCTCAAGATTCTGATTTGCGGCATCGCCCGACGGAGCAGTCGCGCATCGGCGAAATTAGGTCAGCTGAACGATTGGCGCGAAAAACATAAAATGCTCCACAGTCCGCAATCATGATCATTCGTCATTGCCCGCTGCCATCGGCAGGTTTGCTGCGAACGTATTAAGAGTGGAGTGGGCTTTGCCCTGATCGAGCCAGTTGGGCGTCGAAGGTCGATGCACAAGGCTCTCAGTCAGGAGTGTGTCCCATGATCAAGTCGATCCCGCTGAACAAACTCGTCCAGTCTCCCCGCAATGTCCGTCGTCACAGCGATCCGGCGGCAGATGCCGAACTCAAAGCCAGCATTGCAGCGCATGGATTGCTGCAGAACCTGATCGTCCGCCCCGCTGCCAAGGGCAAATTCGAGGTCGAAGCTGGGGAGCGTCGTCGCCGCGCGATGCTTGCGCTCGCAGACGAAAAGATCTTCGCCCGCGATCATGAAGTCATGTGCTTGGTCGTCGAAGACAGCGCCGAAGCCGCCGTCGAGACCAGCCTCGCCGAGAATTTCCACCGCCTCGCCATGAACCCAGCCGATGAAGCCCAAGCTTTTGCCGCGCTTGTCGCATGCGGCGCGACCGTCGAAGACGTTGCGCGCCGTTTCGGCCTGACGGTCCGCTTCGTCGAGGGCCGTCTGCGCCTCGCGACGCTTGCGCCCGTCGTGTTCGAGGCACTGGCGTCCGGGGAAATCACCCTCGACATTGCCAAGGCCTTTGGTGCGACTTCCGACCAGGAAATCCAGGCTTGCGTTTTTGAGCAGGTCTCCTCGGCCTACTACGCGCCCAATCCCGACAGCGTTAGGCGCATGGTCCTCTCCGGGACTGTCCGAGGCAGCGATCCGCGAGCACGGCTTATCGGCCGCGATGCCTACGTCGCTGCCGGCGGCCGGATCGAGCGCGAACTGTTCGATGACGACGACAGCGAATCCTGGGTCGATGTTGCGCTGCTCGAAGCCCTTGCCGCGGCAAAGATGGAAGAGCAGGCCAAAGCCCTCGTCGCCGAGCAGGGTCTTGCCTGGGTCAAGCCGACGCTCGATCCCTATGCCAGCCACGATCTGGTCGAAGGGCTAGTCCGGCTTCCGGCCGAACCGGCGCCATTGACCGACGCAGAATTGGCGAGGCTCGACGAACTCGATGCCTCCTATGACGAGCACGCGGCGATCCTTGAAGACGAGGACAGTGCCGAGGAGGCCGTGGCTGCAGCCGAAACGGCTATCGAGGCCATCGAACGCGAATGCCAGGAAATCCGCGCCCGACCGCCGGTTATCGCGCCGGAGCTCAAGGCCGAGGCGGGAATGGTGCTGGTGCTCTCCCGCGATGGCACGCCGGTTCTCCAGCCGGTGTTCTACGGCGAGCGTCAGGCTGAACCCGCCGAAGCCGATGACGGGATCGAAGTCGTTGCAGGCGAAGAAGGTTCGGACAGGCGCCGGACCACCTTGTCGAAACGTCTGATCGACGAACTCGCGATGCAGCGCCGCGATGTTCTCGCACTTCACGTTGCATCTGATCCCGGGCTGGCGCTCGACATCATGGTCTTCACCCTCGCCGATGCCGATACCCACGACTGGCGGGCACGCCCTTCGACCACGCTGCGCGCGCCTGTTCCAGCAGGCCCGATCATCGGCTTCGAAGCCAAGGATGCGTCGGCGAGCAGCGCGCTTGCTGAGTTCAGATCCGGCCTCGACGAAAGCTGGCGTGCGGGCACCGATGCGACTGCCCGCTTTGACCTGTTTCGCGCGCTGCCTGATGACCGCCGCGCTGCCTGGCTGGGCTATGTCGTAGCCCGGTCGCTCGAGGCAAGCCTCAACATGACGGGCGAGCGTCAGCTGCCGTTCCAGGATCACCTTGGCAGCCTGATCGGCATCGACATGGCGCAGTGGTGGCGGCCGACCGCGGCCAACTACTTCGACCGCGTGTCGAAGCAGGTGATCCTCAATGCGCTGACAGATGTCGGCGGTCTCGAGCTCTCCTCGCGCTTCGCCTCGGTCAAGAAGGGTGACCTCGCGATGAGCGCCGAGCGCGTCTTTGCGGGCACCTACATCACCGAGGTCGAGGTTCGCGAAAAGGCCCTAGCCTGGGTGCCCGAGGTCATGCGCTTCGCTTGCCCTGCGCCGGATGCTGGCGAAGCAGAGATCGACCCCGCTGGAGCAGAGCAGGGCGGTGACGACGAAGATGAGTCCCCCCGCGAGCTGGCCGCCTGACCTCCTCCTGACAGGCACAGCCACTCGCACCTCGTGAAGCGGTCCTTCGGCTTATGCCGGAGGGCCGCTTCCTTTTTGGAAAGAGAGCGGAGGGGGCGCGGGACCCGGTGGCACTGACCGGCGAACCTGTCGCCAGCTGTCCGGATGCCTCAATCAGGAGAACTATCATGGCCTATCGCAAGGGGCAGGGCGGCGGCCTGTCGCCCGCCACACGTATCACCCAGGAAATCATCGCCCGTCTGGAAGCGGGCACGAAGCCGTGGATCAAGCCGTGGCGCGGTGTCCCGGTCTCCCGGCCCTTACGGGCCTGTGGGATCCCGTACCGCGGCGTGAACGTGTTCTGGCTCTGGATGGTCGCCGATATGTGCGGCTACGCATCGCCGTTCTGGATGACCTACAACCAGGCAAAATCGCTCGGAGCCCAGGTCCGCAAGGGCGAGAAGTCGACCATCGCGATCTTCTACAAGAGCTACACCAAGGAGGTCGAAGCCCCCGATACCGGCGAAAAGACCGATGAAGCCCGCAGGGTGCTGAAGGCCTATCCAGTCTTCAAC
>JAWKXZ010000004.1:0-549471 GCA_041396745.1 Sphingobium sp.
CGCCCGCAGCAGAACTATCCCGCCGCTTCCGTGGCCTAATTTTGCACCGCCGTTCTCACTCGTGTGAGGTAAATGGCTTTTGCAATGCGATGCAGCGCAAGAAGAAGGCCGGCTACACCTGTGCTTCGAACGAGAGCAATTTCGCGGGGCACATCTGGGATCGCCTCGATGTGAACGGACACATTGGGGCGATGGCTTGTGTGGTCGTTCCCAGTTTCTGGGCCAATCACCAAGAGCAAGGCGATTGGCAGATACTCGCTCGATGGATCCACGAGCACCTCCCTTACTCAACGCTCTATTTCTTTCCGACCTATTGGGCATTCAATATCGGCTGGCATGAAAGCCCCGAAAAGAGCATCAAGAGCTACGCAGAGCCTGCCGGAACATTCACTCCCTGACGGAGAAGCAAATCAAGATTCGAGTCCCGAAAAAGGCATCGAACCAATGCATTAGACGGTTTTTGCGGGCCTTTTGCGGACTCTTTGCATAAAGCGAATTACCTAAATATCTGAAAATATTCAGAAAAATAGGCCGAATGTGATGCCTCTTCTGGCACCATTTCCCTTTTGATCGGATTTCTGCGGCAAAAATGCCGTTCCAGGGTTGTGTTCGTGGATCACTCCGGGCTAGCTTTGTGCCATACGGATGTCAGGTACGGGGGTGAGTGACCGATATGCGAGCGGTCTTGCTGTGGTTTTTGCCGGTTTCATCGTTGCTTGCTGGATGCTCTCCAGAGGCTTCTGGTGATCCCAGGATGGAAGATCTCTATCCCGATCTGGCTGAGCTTGCCGACCAGCCTTTGCCCCGGCAACCTTCCGATATTCCCGCCAAACCGCCGGAAGGGGCCGACCTGCGAAAGAAATCGGACAGCAAAAGCGCGTCATCATCCGGTTTCCCTTCGCCCTCGGGCGGTAGCCCTGTCCCAACACCTCCGCTGGGCATCAAACAGTCCGATCCAAAACCGTCCGGCAGTGTCGAGACCGGCGTGCGTCTGTGCAACCGGTCGAGCGAAAGAATTTCTGCTGCGATTGGGTATAGGTCTACAAGTGGAGGTTCGTGGCGCTCAAAAGGATGGTATGCTCTTGGTGTAGGTGAGTGCGCAAAGGTGATAACCAGCGCATCCCCCGGCGAAACCTTCTATGTCTATGCGAAAGGCGCCAACGGTTCGTACTGGGGCAAGGGCTATGACCTGTGCGTACGTGACGGCGAGAAGTTCTTCATTCAGGGCACCGATAATTGTGAAGCGCGCGGCTATCGAACTGCAAGCTTCACGAAAACTTCTGTTGCCAGTGGTCAGCGCAATCTGACCTATTCCTTCACTGGAGGGCGACGGGCCGATCCCAAGCCGACGGTTGCCACGCAAAAAGGCGTGAAACTGTGTAACAACTCTCGGGAAAAAATTTACGCGGCCATTGGCTACAAGCTCATCAGCAGCAGCCCATGGCGGACAAAGGGCTGGTATGCGCTGGAGAGAGGGCAATGCACGACCGCGTTGAGGAGCGCGTCGCCGGGCGAGACCTTCTATGTCTATGCGAAAGGCGCGAACGGCTCGTACTGGGGCAAGGGTTATGACCTGTGCGTACGTGACGGCAAGGAGTTCCGGATTTCCGGCACCGCCAATTGTGAAAGCAGAGGATATCGCACCGCGGGTTTCTCGCGGATCAAAGTAGCCAGTAATTCACAATTCATACGGCATTCCTTCACGGGAGGGAGACTGTCGCCATGAGCATGCTGAACGGCAGGACCGGCAGCAAGAATGGACGGTTTGCAATGAACAACCATGGGCGCCGCTGGCGCGACGCGACCGGTTCCATCATGCAATCTCTTCGATCGATGGTTGGGCTGTTTGCGCTGTTCGCAACTGCGGGGTGCGTCATCAGCGACGAACCCTTCATCTCGGCGTCCGAAGCCGACTACCCACTCGCCGAGCGTGTGTTCCTGATGTGCAGCGAGGAAAAGGAGTGCAACTACCTGTTCCTGAAGAAAGTCAGCGGCGGATACGAATCCTATGAATGGAAGAAAACGGACCAGGTCTTCAAGGAAGAGAGCGTCACATACCGGTTTCGGAAGTTCGCGAGCAGGGAAAATGACTTTTATGTGGGGCAGCAGAAGGAAGGCTCGCAATACCGTCTGTTCCTGATGATATCGCAGGATGGCGGGTATCGTATTTACGCGCCGAAATGCGCGAAAAAGGACGATGAGCTGCTGGAAAAGCTGAAAGACATCGGGGTTTCCAGTGAGTGCAAAATCGTCCCCGGCGCAAAGCCGACGGAAATATTGGGCCGCTGGAAATCGGCGACCGGGAAGGCGCTCGATCCGTTATTCACTCTCTATCCGGTGAACTATTGAAGGAAATTTTGCGACGCACCCATTGCAACCCTCCCGAAAATCGTCTGAGTTCGGGTTGGTTTTTGCGGTGCAGCATAAATTTTATGCCGACACCGCTATTGCTAACGCCCGATAGTTCCGACACTATACCCCCATGGCAGTCGAAAACGTTTTTTTTGACGAGATGTTCGACGGCGCTGGCGATCCTCGCGGTTCCTTCAGCGGCTATTGCGACTGGTTCAATGAGCAGGAGCCCGCAAAGCTGCTGAAAAAGGCCAGTGAGGCCGAGGACCTGTTTCGCAAGACGGGCATAACTTTCGCGGTATATGGGCAGGAGGAGGCCGAAGAACGGCTGATCCCATTCGATATCGTGCCCCGCATTATATCGGCCAATGAATGGACGCGGCTATCCGCCGGGATTGAGCAACGGGTTAAAGCGCTCAACGCCTTTCTCCACGATATCTATCACCGGCAAGAGATCGTCCGGGCGGGGAAATTGCCCGAAGCGATGATCAGCAGCAACGATGCCTATCTCGACAAGATGATCGGCTTCACGCCGCCCGGCGGTGTTTACAGCCACATCGTCGGCGTCGACCTGGTGCGGACGGGGCCGGACGAATTCTACGCGCTGGAGGATAATGCGCGCACGCCCTCGGGCGTATCGTACATGCTCGAAAATCGCGAAACGATGATGAACATGTTTCCCGAACTGTTCGCGCAGGTGAAAGTACGGGAAGTGTCGGATTATCCCAAGCGCCTGCGCCGATCATTGTCGGCGAGCGCGCCGGCCAAATGTTCGGGCAGCCCGGTCATCGCGGTGCTGACGCCCGGTATCTATAACAGCGCCTATTTCGAGCACGCCTTCCTTGCCGATCAGATGGGGGCGGAACTGGTCGAGGGGCATGACCTGCAAATCGTCGATGGCCGCGTCGCGATGCGTACGACGCAAGGTTATCGTGCGATCGACGTACTCTACCGCCGTCTCGACGACGATTTTCTCGATCCGCTCAGCTTCCGCCCGGATTCGATGCTGGGTGTGCCCGGCATCATGGACGTCTATTTCTCGGGCGGCATTACAATCGCCAACGCGCCCGGGACGGGCATCGCCGACGACAAGGCGATCTACAGTTACATCCCCGACATCGTCCGCTTTTACACGGGCGAAGAGCCGTTGCTCCAGAATGTGCCGACATGGCGTTGTTCCGACCCTGAATCGCTGGCCTATGTGCTCGACAATCTGGCCGAACTCGTGGTCAAGGAGGTGCATGGTTCGGGCGGGTATGGCATGCTGGTCGGACCGGCGGCGAGCAAGCGCGAGCTTGCCGATTTCACCGCGAAGTTGAAGCGCGCTCCGGCCAAATATATCGCGCAGCCCACGCTCGCCCTCTCGACCGTGCCGATTCTGACGAAGAAGGGCCTCGCGCCCCGCCATGTCGACCTGCGCCCGTTCGTGCTCGTCTCTCCGGAGAAAATCGACATAACGCCCGGTGGCCTTACGCGCGTGGCGCTGAAAAAAGGATCGTTGGTCGTAAATTCCAGTCAAGGCGGAGGCACCAAGGATAGCTGGGTGCTGGAGAGCTGATGGCGACTTTAGGGAAAACAGCCGGCGCGCTTTTCTGGATGTTCCGCTATCTCGAGCGGTCGGAGAATCTCGCACGTCTCATCGAGGCGGGCCTACGCATCTCGCTGACGCGCGCGGGGTCTTCGGAGCAGGAATGGCGCTCGGTCATCCTGACAGCGGGTCTGGAAGACGTATATGAAGAGGCGCAGGGCGAATATACCTCGTCTCAGGTGATCAACTTTCTGTTGCGCAACAAGAGCCATGACGGATCGGTTCTGTCGATGGTTGAGCGCGCGCGCGATAACGGTCGCGTGGCGCGCACCGCCATCACGCGAGAGGTGTGGGAAGCCACCAACGAGTGCTACATCATGGTGCGGGATTCGCTCGCGCGCCCGGTGCGAGAGGCCGACCTGCCTACAATTCTTGGCGGCATCCGCCGTCAGAGTGCTCTGGTGCGCGGTGCGCTGCACGGCACGATGCTGCGCAACGACATCTATAACTTCGCACGGATCGGCACCTTTCTGGAGCGTGCGGACAACACGGCGCGCATTCTCGACGTAAAATATTACCTGTTGCTGCCGTCGGTCGCCTATGTCGGCACAACGCTGGACACCAGCCAGTGGGACATGCTTCTCCGGTCGTTGTCGGCCCAGCGCAGCTATCGCTGGCTCTATCCCAACGAAACACGGCCGGTCGATGTTACGCGTTTCGTCATTCTGGACGGCACATTTCCCCGGTCCATCCTGTTTTGCACCCGCAAGATCCATGAAAACCTGAAATGGATTGCGCGCGATTATGGGGAGGACTTGGCCAGTCAATCGGAATCGGGCGCGCTGGTGGCCCGGATGGAGGACATGTCGGTGGACAAGATTTTCGACATGGGCCTGCATGAATTTTTGCAGGATTTCATGACCGAGAATCAGGCCGTCGCCTCACAGATCGAGAAGGATTACCGGTTCACCGAATAATTCGGACATATTGCGTTAGGAGAGCTTTTCGACCTCATGAAAATCAGCTTCCATCACAGCACCGCTTATCAATTCGATGGCCCGGTTCCCTATGCGCTGCAGCGTCTGCGCCTGAAACCGAAGGACAGCGCGATGCAGAATGTCGTAAGCTGGTCGATGCATGTGGAAGGCGGCGTGTGCGAGGCCGAATATGAGGATGCCCATCTCAACCATGTCGCACTGATCAGGGTGAAGGAGGGCGTTGAGGCCATCCATGTTACATGCATGGGCGAAGTGACCACCGATGCTGATTTCAACGGGGTGTTGGGCACTCACCGCGGATATGCGCCGCTGTGGCTGTTCCGGCAGCCGACACTGCTGACCAAGGCGGGAACAGAGGTGAATGCCATTGCCAGTGCAGTTCGCTCCGCCGGGCATGATGGCCCTGTTTCTCAGCTGCACGCATTGTCGGCGGCCATTGCGGAGGCCGTGGCGTACAAGGTTGGGGCGACCGACGCGACGACCAGTGCGGAGGACTCTGCGCGTCTGGGGCAGGGCGTGTGTCAGGACCACGCCCATATCTTCATCGCGGCCGCGCGCGCGCTGGGTTTTCCTTCGCGCTATGTGAACGGATATCTGTTTATGGAAGACAAGGTCGAGCAGGAGGCCGGTCACGCTTGGGCGGAGGCGTATGTCGACGGGCTTGGCTGGGTTGGCTTCGATGTTTCCAACGGAATTTCGCCTGATCAACGTTATGTGAGGGTGGCCACCGGACGCGACTATTCCGACGCTGCGCCGATCCATTCCATGTCGTTCGGCGCGAGCGACAAGAGCATGGTTGTGTCGCTGCGCGTCGACCAGTAGGGCGAAGAAAATTGGCGTGAGATTCGGGGGCGCGTAAATGACCTATTGCGTGGGCATGCAGCTGGATGCTGGCCTTATTTTCATGTCCGACACGCGCACCAATGCCGGGGTCGACAATGTCTCGGTGTTTCGCAAGATGTCGAGTTGGGAAGTGCCGGGCGAGCGGGTCATCACGATCCTGACCTCTGGAAATCTGGCCACGACACAGTCGGTCATCAGTCAGCTTGAAGAGCGCAGCAAGCGCCCCAATGAGCGTCGTCCGTCGATACTTGAAGCCCCCACCATGTTTCAGGTCGCCAATATCGTCGGCGAAACATTGCGGGAAACCGTCCGTGGTGGGGCGATGGGCGGCGCCATGGCCGAAACTGCGTTCGGGGCGACGTTGATTCTCGGCGGTCAGATCGCCGGGATGGAGCCGCGCCTGTTCATGATCTACCCGGAAGGAAATTTTATCGAGGCGTCCAAGGATACGCCTTATTTCCAGACCGGCGAAACCAAATATGGTCGCCCGATCCTGGTGCGCGCCTATGAGCCGGGTATGTCGTTCGAGGAAGCGGCGAAGCTGTTGATGGTGTCGTTCGATTCCACGCTGAAAGCCAATCTTTCCGTGGGCTTGCCGTTCGATTTTCAGATCGTTCCTGCGGGTGACTGTCGCATCGGGTTCGAAACGCGGATCGAGGCGGATGACCCCTATTATAATGAGATTTCGAGCGGCTGGGGCAATGCCCTGAAACAGGCGTTCAAGTCGCTGCCGGAATATTCCCTGCCATATGGTTGAGAGCGCTTTTCCGACCGAAGGCTTGCACTCGATTCATCGCCTATTATGATCACCCTGTCGGAGAGGCCCGACCACAAAAACGGAACGAGACCGTATGATCATATGGCAAACGCCCGCATTCATCATGCTGCTGGGCTATCTTCTGGGGTCGATCCCGTTTGGAATCATCCTCACCCGTTTCGCAGGAACGGGCGACATTCGCCAGATGGGATCGGGCAGTACGGGCGCGACCAACGTTCTGCGCACGGGCAAGAAAGGTCTTGCCGCTGCGACTTTGCTGCTGGATCTGGCAAAGGGGGCGTTGGCCGTTGCGATTGGGGGCCACCTGCTTGCGAATGAGGCACTGGCGAACGGCGGCACGATCGCCGGCGTGATGGCCCTCATCGGACATTGCTACCCGGTCTGGCTGCGCTTTGCCGGCGGGAAGGGCGTCGCGACGATGATGGGCGTCGTGCTGGCGCTGGCATGGCCACTTGGCTTCATATTCGCGACGCTGTGGCTCGGCATGCTGGTCATTACACGCATTTCTTCGGCGGGCGGCATCACGGCCGCACTGGGGGCACCGATTGCGTGCCTTGCGACCGGGCGGCTCGATTTGTTCGCTCCGTGTGCGGCAATGGCGTTGATCGTGCTCTGGCGTCATCGGACCAATATTGCGCGCCTGATGGTCGGTAAGGAACCGCGTATCGGCAGCGCGAAGAGCTGAGGCCAGCGCCGCGTGGATCAGGCGCGGTTTGATGCAATCCGGCTGGCGCACAGCCCGCGCATAGGCCCCATCACATTCCGGCAGCTGCTCGCCCGCTTCGGCAATGCCACGGAAGTGTTGCGCGCCTTGCCCGATATGGCGCGGCGCGGGGCTGGAAAACCTTTCGAGCCGGCCGATGAACGCGCCGTCACGCGGGAAATTGATCGAGTAGAGTCACTGGGCGCGCGCTGGCTGATATGGGGGGACGTCGAGTATCCGATGCTGCTCTCTGAAATCGCCGATGCGCCGCCTGTACTGACCTGTCGTGGAAATGCTGCATTGGCCTCCCGCACTTGCGTGGCGATGGTCGGCGCGCGCAATGCATCGGCTGCGGCGCGGCGCTTTGCACGGGATTTGGCCTGGGACCTTGTACGGCACAATGTCACGGTAGTTTCCGGACTCGCGCGGGGCATCGATACTGCCGCGCATCTGGGCGCGTTGCATGATCGAGCGGCGCCCGGTGCGACCATTGGCGTGATCGCCAGCGGCATCGATATCGCCTATCCGCCCGAAAACGCCGAGCTTCAGGAGAGGGTCGGTACCGAGGGGCTGCTGCTCGCTGAACAATCTCCCGGTGCAGAGCCGAAGGCGCGCCATTTCCCGCATCGCAACCGTATCATCGCAGGACTGAGCTGCGCCACGGTCGTCGTTGAGGCCGCGCCCAAGTCAGGCTCCCTCATTACCGCGCGGTTGGCCGGAGACTATGGCCGGGATGTGCTCGCGGTGCCCGGTTCGCCGCTTGATCAGCGCGCGCAGGGATGCAATCTCCTGATCCGCGAAGGAGCCACCCTCATTCAGAGCGCGGAAGACGTGCTGGAGGCGATTGCCCATATCGACCCTCGCGTGGAGCCGCAGTCCGCACCGACAGCGCAGGAGGCTCTCATTGATACCAGCGAGAAATCCCGCGATGCTGTTCACGCCCTTCTTGGCCCCACTGCGGTGCCCGTTGATGAGCTGGTTCGTCAGGCCGGACTGTCCCCCGCCGCAGTTCACATGACCCTGCTTGAGCTTGAGCTGGCCGGAAGGCTGGAGCGGCATGCGGGGGGACGTGTGTCGCTGATTTGAACAGAACAGCGCTTGACGGGCGGGCTGAGGACCCTACATCCTCGCGCGCGTACATATAACAACCGGAATTGCTCGCCTTCATGCAACTTGTCATCGTCGAATCTCCCGCAAAAGCGAAGACCATCGAGAAATATCTCGGGGGCGATTTCCACGTTTTGGCCTCCTACGGCCATGTTCGTGACCTGCCGCCCAAGGATGGATCGGTCGATCCCGAGGATGGGTTTTCGATGCTGTGGGAAAATTATGGCGACAAGGGCAAGCAGCTCAAGGCCATCACAGATGAGGCGAAAAAGGCCGACCGTCTGATCCTCGCGACTGACCCTGATCGCGAGGGAGAAGCAATCAGCTGGCATGTTCTCGAAGTGTTGAAGGCAAAGAAGGCGCTGCCGCAAAAGGTCGACCGCGTGACCTTCAACGCGATCACGAAGCAGGCCGTGACCACCGCAATGGCCGCGCCACGCGGTCTCGATGAGGATTTGATCGACGCCTATCGCGCCCGCCGCGCACTCGATTATCTCGTGGGCTTCACCCTGTCGCCCGTGCTGTGGCGCAAGTTGCCCGGCGCGAAGTCGGCGGGGCGGGTGCAGTCGGTCGCGCTCCGGCTGGTGGTAGAGCGTGAGCGTGAGATCGAAGCGTTCGTGCCACAGGAATATTGGTCGGTCGAAGCGCAGATGGAGCATGACGGGCGCGCCTTTACCGCGCGTCTGGTCAAGTGGAAGGGCGACAAGATCGACCGCCTGACCATCGGCAAGGAAGGCGATGCGCTCGCTGCCAAGGCCGATATAGAGGCGGGCCGCTTCACGGTGGAGAGCGTCGAAACCAAGCCGCTGACCCGCAATCCACCGCCGCCATTCACCACGTCTACACTGCAACAGGAGGCTGCGCGCAAGCTTGGTTTCTCCGCCAGCCATACGATGCGGATCGCGCAGCAGCTTTATGAGGACGGCGCAATCACCTACATGCGTACGGATGGTGTGCAGATGGACGGCAGCGCCATTTCCGCCGCGCGCAAGGCCATCGCCGACCGTTTCGACGGCGGGTACCTGCCGGAGAAACCGCGCCAGTATCAGACCAAGGCCAAGAATGCGCAGGAAGCGCACGAGGCCATTCGCCCAACCGATTTCTCACGCGACAAGGTCGGTTCCGGGGATCACGCAAAGTTATATGATCTCGTCTTCAAACGGGCGCTCGCGAGCCAGATGGCGTCTGCCCGGCTGGAGCGTACGACAGTCGAAATGCTCGACGCGACCGGGCAGCATGGCCTGCGCGCGACCGGGCAGATGGTGATCTTCCCCGGCTTCCTCTCGCTCTATGAAGAAGGCAAGGACGACAGCGAGGATGAGGACGGCAAGCTGTTGCCCCGCCTCGCGGACGGCGACGTTCCCGCCAAGCATGAGGTCATTGCCGAACAGCATTTCACGCAGCCGCCGCCGCGTTATTCCGAGGCCAGCCTTGTCAAACGTCTGGAAGAACTGGGCATCGGTCGTCCTTCGACCTACGCCTCCACCATTCAGGTGCTGAAGGACCGCGACTATGTGCGCGTCGAAAAGAACCGCTTCTTCGCCGAAGAAAGCGGGCGCCTGGTCACGGCCTTCCTCGAGCGCTTTTTCGAGCGCTATGTTAGCTATGATTTCACCGCCGGGCTGGAAGAGGAACTGGACGATATTTCCGGTGGCCGCGCGCAATGGCAGGCGGTGCTCGACGCCTTTTGGCGCGACTTCAAGCCCAAGACCGCCGAAGTCATGGAAAAGAAGCCGTCGGACGTCACCGCCGATCTGGACGAATTTTTGGCGCCCATGCTGTTTCCGGACAAAGGCGATGGGTCGGATCCGCGCCAGTGTCCGATGTGCGGCGATGGAAAGCTGGCTCTGCGCGGCGGGCGGTTCGGCGCGTTCATTGCCTGTTCCAACTATCCCGAGTGCAAGTTCACGCGCAAATTTGGCCAGCGCGGCGGCAGCGCTGGTGAGGACACCGGCCCCGAAGTGCTGGGCAAGCATCCCGAAACTGGCGAGGACATCATCCGCAAATCGGGTCGCTTTGGGCCTTATGTAGAGATGGGCTCGGGCAAGGAGGCCAAACGGTCATCCATCCCCAAGGATCTGCCCGATGGGGAACTGACGCTCGACTGGGCAGTGAAGCTGATTTCACTGCCCCGTGAGGTCGGAACCCATCCGGAAACAGGCAACCCGATCACCGCCAGCATCGGACGCTATGGCCCCTATCTCGCGCATGACGGCAAATATGCGCGCCTTTCGTCCACGTCCGAGATTTTCGAGGTTGGCATGAACGCCGCCGTCGCCAAGCTCGCTGACGCCGCCAATGGCGGTGGCCGCAGGGGAGGGGCCTCTCGCGAGCCGCTCAAGATATTGGGCAAACATCCGCGTACGGACGAAGAAATCAAGCTGATGGAGGGGCGCTATGGCCCCTATGTCACGGACGGTACAACCAACGCGACCATCCCCAAGACGGTAGACAAGGACGCCCTGACGCTGGAGGAAGCCGCGCAACTGATCGACGATCGCGCCGCCAAGGCTCCCGCGAAGAAGGGGCGCAAGAAGGCCGCCCCGAAAAAGAAGGCTGCGCCCAAGAAGAAGCCGGCAGCGAAAAAGAAGGCGGACTAGCGGTCGAGCCTATATGACGGACCTGGCTCGCATCATCGACGATATCGTGACGCGGATGCGGGCGGAGACCGAACGCGGTGAAGTGGCGACCTATGTCCCGGGCCTGGCATCGGCGAGTCTGGATGGCTTCGGCATCGCGATCGCGACTGCGGACGGACGTATCTTTGCGGGTGGCGATGCGGACAAGGGATTTTCGATCCAGTCGGTATCAAAGGTTTTTGCGCTTACCATGGCACTGGGCAAGGTAGGCGATCAGTTGTGGAGCCGGGTGGGTCGCGAACCGTCCGGGACGGCCTTCAACTCCATCATTCAGCTCGAACATGAGAAGGGCATTCCGCGCAATCCGTTCATCAACGCCGGTGCCATCGTCGTCTCCGATGTCCTCTTGGGCGATCATCAGCCGCGCGAGGCGATCGGCGAAATATTGCGGTTCGTCCGGTACCTCGCCGGGGACGACGCCATCACCATTGATGAGGAGATAGCGAGGGGGGAGAATGACACCGGCTTTCGCAATCGGGCGCTGGCGAACTACATGACCGCGTTCGGCAACCTGTTGCGACCGGTAGACCTCGTTCTGGGAACCTATTTCCACCAGTGCGCCATCGAAATGAGCTGCCGTCAGCTTGCCTTGGCCGGGCGCTATCTGATGCTGGATGGCCGCCACCCCGACGGGGGCAGGGTTGTTTCGTTGAGGCGCGCGCGCCGCATCAATTCCCTGATGCTGACATGCGGTCACTATGACGCTTCGGGTGATTTCGCATTTCGGGTCGGTATTCCCGGAAAATCGGGCGTGGGCGGCGGCATCTTGTCGATTGTACCGGGAGAAGCCTCGATTGCGGTCTGGTCGCCCGGGCTCAACGCCAGCGGCAATTCCATGCTTGGCACTCTGGCGCTCGAACAACTGGCAGAGGCAACCAACTGGTCTGTGTTCAGTTCGTCTCACGCAAAATAGCGGGCATCGGCCGCTTCTTTGCGGTTGCGACGCTTCACGGCTAGTAAGCGTGCCAAGATTCGGCGCAGTGTAGAACGGCCGAGCCAGCACCGGAGAAGAATTTGACGCAGGGCGGCCAACCAAGAGAACATCATTGGGATGCGTTGCGCGCGTTCCTGATGTTGCTTGGCATACCTTACCATGTCGCGCTGACCTACCAGGTGGGGGAGGGGCAGATGTGGATCGTTAACGCGCATGAGGGCGTTGCCGGATTCACCGAAATCGCCGCGTTTCTTCATATTTTTCGCATGCCGGCTTTCTTCGCCATTGCGGGCTATTTCGCGGCGCTCCTTCTCGCGCGCAGGACTCCGGGCGAATGGATGCGCGGACGGATGCGCCGGTTGGCCATCCCGTTTGTGGTTGCGCTGCTGACGCTCAACCCGCTGCTTAATCTTGCGTGCGAGCTTTCCAACTTCTCGTTGGATGCCGCCGCGCGCTCTTGGGTTCTCAACAGCTCGAAGTCGGGCGGCTATTGGATCCGACACCTGTGGTTCCTGATCGTGCTGCTTTATTATTGCGCCATCGCAGCCGCGCTTGTGGGGTGGTTCCCCGCGCTCGCGGGGCGGCAGCTTTCCCCCGAACGCGACGGATCATGGGCGCGGCATTTTACACTGTTCTGGTTCATTGTGGCGGTTCTGGTCGGAGTGTGGGAAGCGGCATCGATAGAATTTTTCTACATGGCGGGACTGGCGACCAACATCCCGCAGCAAATATTGCGTTTCGACGAGGCGTTCCAATATGTGCCGTTTTTTGCGCTTGGTTTTTTCGTCGCGCGAACCACCGACATCAAGGGGCGGCTTTATCGTCCGTCGCCTGTCATCGTGGTTGCCGCCGTGGTCTTTACGGGGCTTGCCATGCTGTACGCCAAGGGGCTCTGGCCGCCCTATGGCCGCTTTCTCAAGACGATTGCCGCAATAATGCTGATGCAGCCGTTGTTTCTGGTGGTTCGCCACGTATTCAGCCAACAAAGCCGCCTGATCAACCGCATTGTCGATGCGTCCTTCGTGATCTACCTGTTTCATATGCCGATTCTGACATGGCTGGTCGTGCTGTTCCTGCCCGTTGCCATGCCAGCCTTGCTGAAAGCCTGCATCGTAATGATGTTGACACTAGGCTTGTCATGGCTGGCATGGGAGGTGGTGGTGCGCTCCCGTCTACTGCGGCTTCTTTATGACGGGGTTCAGATATCGGGAAACCGAAGCAGCGCTGGTCAGAATCGAACGCCTAAGCTTGTCAGAAGCTGATTGCGTGAAACATCAGCCTCATAGTTCGCATAGGAATATTCGACCCCTAGAAATAGCGATTTAGTGAGCTCAAGCTGCCCGCCGAATCCCAAGCGCACGCCATTGAGATTGTCAGATGCTGTTGCCGAGATTGGTGCCAACAATGGTCCGGAAGAAATCGGTCCCGCAACAACGGCCCCTGTACTTTGCACCATTGCCGTCGTTTTTAAGCGCAAATTTGTATATCCCGCTTTTGCCGAGATGTTCAGTTTGCGGCTCAAGGATGCCGTCAAACCGCCGCCGACATATAATTCCCGTCCCGCGGACGTTTCAATGTCGATAACCCTTGTCGGAGTAGGAAGGGCGGGCGGAAATGGGCTGATGACTGGCCCAGCCCCCGGGATAAACACGCTGATCTGCTGTCTTGATTTGGCGCTTGTATCAGATAGGCCAACGTTGAACCCCAGTGCGACGCTTGATCCTAGTGGCACGTCATAGCCCGCCTCCAACCCGTATCGAACGCCCGAACTACTGTCTATTCCTTTGCCTAGAGAAAGTGAGTCGTACCCTGCCGAAATCTCAATATGTGGCCCGGAAGGAGCTTCGGCATTCACAGGTGTGAAGTAGAAAGAAAATAATACTACCATAATGGATGTATTAAATTTTTTTGTGAACATCATGCCCTCTCAAATTATTCGAGACGGCGTGTACAGGGTGTAGTATATACTTACAATTGTTTGTTGTGTGTGTGGAATTTGGCCGTTCGAATGAAACGGCTCAGGGCTACTCGACCCAATCAAGCCCGATGTCGCGATAGACGCCGCGATCTTCGTCCCAGCCTTCCTTGACCTTCACATGCAGGTAGAGGTGAACCGGGCATCCCAGTAGCGCAGATAGCTCCGCGCGCGCCTTTGACCCGATCTCTTTCAGCCGCTGGCCGCCTTTGCCCAGCACGATGGCGCGCTGCGTCGGGCGTTCGACCAGTATCTGCTGGTGCAGCTCAACCGACCCGTCGGCCCGCTCACTATATTGTTCGGTATGGACCGCCGCCGCATAGGGCAGCTCAGCGTGAAGCTGATGATAGATTTGCTCTCGCGTGATTTCCGCGGCGAGCATGCGGTCGGTCGCGCTCGACACCTGATCTGCCGGAAAGTGCCAAGGCCCCTCGGGCATCGCTCCACCCAACGCCGTCTTCAGTTCGGCCAAGCCGTCGCCTGTCGCAGCGCTGATAAAGAATGTATCACGGAATGAGACCATCTCATTGAGGCGCTGCGCGTGGATCAGCAGCTTGCCTTTGTTCGCGATATCGACCTTGTTGAGGATCAACAGCTTGGGCTCGGACCGCCCCTCCAGACCCGCCACGATTCGTTCCACCTTGTCGCCGAGGCCGCCCTTGGCATCGACCACCAGCGCGATCAGGTCCGCGTCCTGCGTTCCGCCCCAGGCGGCTTGCACCATCGCGCGGTCGAGCCGACGCTTGGGTTCGAAAATTCCGGGCGTGTCGACCAATATGATCTGCGCATCGTCCTCCAGCGCAACGCCCAGTACCCGTGTGCGGGTCGTCTGCGCCTTCGGGCTGGTGATCGCTATCTTCTGGCCGACCAGTGCATTCACCAGCGTCGATTTGCCCGCATTGGGGGCACCAAGCACGGCGACTACGCCGCACCGCTCGGTCCGGTCCGCTACATCATTCATTTGAGTTTACCCAGTAGCTCACGTGCGGCCTTGGTTTCGGCCTCTTGCTTGGATGCACCGGTTGCTCTGGCGTCGCCGACATTGTGGATCGACACGCTGATTGTGAAGTTGGGTGCATGGGCGGGTCCACTTCGTTCGACCATAGTATATTCGGGTGCCTTGCGTTTGTTCGACGCTGCCCATTCCTGCAGCGCCGATTTCGGGTGCTTGGGGGCATGATCAATGCCGTCGACGCGCCCATCCCACAGGCGGCGGACGAATGTGCGTGTTTCCTCAAACCCGCTGTCGAGAAACAGTGCGCCGATCAGCGCCTCTGTCATATCGCCGAGCACATTCGTGCTCTCGGTCGCGCCATCGTCGCGGGCCTGTTTACCGAGGATCATATAGGGTTGGATCTCGATCTCGCGCGCGATTTCCGCGCAGACGTCGCCCGATACGATCTGGTTGAATCGGTTGGACAGCTTGCCCTCTGGCTCATCGGGATAATGTTCGTACAGCCATTCACCGATGACGAGGCCCAGCACACGGTCGCCCAGAAACTCCAGCCGCTCATAATGTGCGGCCGACGCGCTTCCATGCGTCAGTGCCTGGACGAAGAGGTCGGGTTGTATGGGCGTGCGGCCGATAAGGTCCGTCACCCATTGCAAGCGCTCGGATTCGGTCAAAAGCCTTCTCCGATGCGCTCCCACCTTGCCGCGGTGAACCATGTCCACGGCAGGAACCAGTTCGCGCTGCCGTCGGTTGAAAAGACCGAGATCATCGCCTTGCCTACAAGGTTCTTCTCCGGCACCAGGCCGATTGCTCCGCCTTCCTGCGCCGGGAAACGGCTGTCGGCGCTGCGGTCGCGATTGTCGCCCATCAGGAACAAATGGCCTTCCGGTACGATCATCGGTTCGCGATTGTCGCCGGGGCCACCCTGCTCGACGTCGAGCACCTCATAGCTTTTTCCGTTGGGCAGCGTTTCGCGGAACCGGGGATAGCGGCAATAGCTTTCGCCACCCTTCACCTCTTCAAATTGGGTGCGATAGCAGGGGCTCTCGCCTGCCTCATTGCGGGTCGCGTCTATCATGTTCTGTGTCACCGGAATGACGAGGTCGGCAATCTTCTGCTTCGCGATTTCCTTGCCATTGAGGATGACGACGCCGTCGCGCATCGCAATGACATCGCCGGGAAGGCCGATGACGCGCTTGATATAATCCTGTCGCTGGCTGGGCGGCGCCTTGAATACCACGACGTCGCCACGCTCTGGCGTGCTGGCGAACAGGCGCCCGGGGATCAACGGAATGCTGAACGGCAGTGAATAGCGCGAATAGCCGTAATTCCATTTCGATACGATCAGATAGTCGCCGATCAGCAGGCGCGGCTGCATCGATTCGGATGGTATGTTGAACGGCGCAACGATGAAGCTGCGCAGGACGAAGACGAACAGCCCCAGCTTGAGGAGAAAAGTCACGAACTCGCGCGTTTCGGATTTGTCGCTCATGGTACCCTTGCATTCCAAATTGCCGGACGGCTTTGCGTCGGGCCGGTGGCGAGGTCAAGCAAATGCGTGTATTTGGCCTTTGATTCGTGCCGTATTCGACCGGCGATATTTTGATTTACGCACCCTCATTATCGGAGAAACAGCATGACACAGCAGGTTTGGGACAGAATTATCGCGCTGCCCCAACCCGATCTTCGCACGATTTTCGACGATGATCCGACCCGGCTGGACCGTCTTTGCCTGTCGATTGGCGACCTGCGGTTCGACTGGTCGAAGACGCATATGACGCCGAATCTGATGTCCGCTTTTCTTGATCTGGCTCAGGCTCAGGATTTCGCCGGTCGCAGGGATGCGCTGTTCTCCGGAAAGCCTGTCAACAATACCGAGGGGCGTGCCGCAGAACATAGCGCTGAACGCGGGGAGGGCGCACCGGACAGTGTTGCCGCTGCCAAGGCACTGCACATACGCATGCGCGCGCTGACCGATGCGGTCGAGGCAGAGGCACTGGGTCCCATTCGCCATGTGTTGCATGTGGGCATCGGCGGATCGGCGCTGGGCCCTGACCTGTTGATGGATGCGCTCGGGCGTGATTCCGGCCGCTATGATGTCGCAATCGTTTCCAATGTCGATGGCTGCGCGCTGGAGGAAGCGGTCAAGGATTTCGATCCCGGCGCCACTTTGCTCGCCATCGCGTCGAAAACCTTCACCACCACGGAAACGATGCTCAATGCCCAGAGCGCGATCAACTGGATGATCGCGGGTGGCGTAGAGGATCCCTATGGCCGCGTGATTGCACTCACCGCATCACCCGACAAAGCGGTTGAATGGGGTGTGGACGAGACCCGTATCCTGCCCTTCAGCGAGACGGTTGGCGGGCGTTACTCGCTGTGGTCGTCCATCGGTTTTCCCGCCGCGCTGGGGCTGGGCTGGGACGCATTTGAAAGCCTGTTGGAGGGCGCCGCCGCGATGGACCGGCACTTCCGCCTGGCCGCGCCAGAGGAAAATATTCCGCTGATCGCGGCCTTTGTCGATCAATATTACGCGCGGGCGCGGGGTTGCCAGACGCGTGGCCTGTTCGCCTATGACGAACGCCTGCGCTTGCTGCCCTTCTACCTTCAGCAGCTTGAGATGGAGAGCAATGGCAAGTCCGTGAAAACGGATGGCTCGCCGGTGGACGGCCCAACCGCGCCGATCACATGGGGAGGCGTTGGCACCGACGCGCAGCACGCGGTGTTCCAGCTCCTGCATCAGGGAACGCACCTTGTCCCGGTAGAATTTATCGCGAGCCGGGAACCCGGTGACGGGCTCGACCCTGCGCATCATCGGGTGTTGCTGACGAACTGCTTTGCGCAGGGAGCAGCGCTGATGAAAGGACGGGAGAATAGCGAAGATGCTGCCCGCGCCTATCCGGGTGGCCGTCCCTCGACAACGATCCTGATGGATGATGTGACTCCCGAAGCGATGGGCGCACTGATCGCCTTTTATGAGCATCGCACGTTCGCCAATGCGGTGCTGATGGGGATAAACCCGTTCGACCAGTTCGGCGTGGAGCTTGGCAAGGAAATCGCCAAATCGATAGAGAAGGACGGTCCGTCTGGGTTTGACCCTTCGACGAGCGCCCTCATCGATCTGGCCATGGGGGAATGATGGATGAGTGAGTTTGATTTCGACCTGTTTGTGATTGGAGCAGGGTCGGGGGGCGTTCGTGCATCGCGTGTATCGGCGGCATATGGTGCAAAAGTTGCCGTTGCAGAGGAATATCGTGTTGGCGGAACCTGCGTCATTCGCGGTTGTGTGCCCAAGAAGATGCTGGTTTACGGTTCCCATTTTGCGGAAGATCTGGCGGATGCAGCGAATTTTGGCTGGACCGTCTATGGCGCGCGTTTCGACTGGAAGACCTTGCGCGACCGCGTGTTGGCCGATGTGAATCGTCTGAACGGGCTTTATCAAAATACGCTCGATAGCAACAAGGTGACAACGTTTGCCGAGCGCGCACGCCTGACCGGACCTCATGAAGTGACCTTGGCCAGCGGCAAGGCTGTTACGGCCCGCTATATTCTGATCGCGACGGGTGCGTGGCCGGTGGTGCCCGAAATTCTGGGCGCGGAATATGGCATCACGTCGAATGAGGCATTTCATCTCGACACATTGCCCAAACGCGTCGTGATTGCCGGCGGCGGCTATATCGCCAATGAGTTTGCCGGCATATTCAATGAACTGGGCAGCGACGTGACGATCGCCAACCGCTCCGGCCAGATCCTGCGCGGCTATGATGAAGAAATCCGCGACAAGCTGATGAAAATCAGCTTGGAAAAAGGCATCACCTTCCGGCTCGATGCGCTGTTCGAAAAGATTGAGAAGCAAGCCGATGGCAGCTTGTTGGCGCATTTCAAGGATGGTGGCGCGCCGATTGAATGCGACATCGTGATGTTTGCGACAGGTCGCAAGCCGATGAGTTTCGACCTTGGGCTCGATGAGGTCGGCGTAGAGATGAAAGACGGCGGTGCAATCAAGGTGGACGCCTATAACCGCACCAATATAGACAGCATCTATGCGGTTGGCGATGTCACCGACCGCGTACAGCTCACACCGGTGGCGATCCGCGAGGGGCATGCCTTTGCCGACAGCGTTTTCGGCGACGCGCCGCGTACCATCAACTATGATTGCATACCCTCTGCGGTATTCAGCAACCCGCCGATGGCAGGGGTAGGCTTCACTGAGAAAGAGGCGCGGGAGAAGTTCACCGACGTGCAGATATACAGCTCGGACTTCAGGCCGATGAAAAATGTCCTCGCCGGGCGGAACGAGCGCGGTTTCTACAAAATGATCTGCGATGGCCCCAACGGGAGGGTGATCGGCTTGCACATGATCGGCCCCGATGCGCCGGAGATATTGCAGGCTGCTGCCGTTGCCGTGAAGGCTGGCCTGACGAAACAGGATTTCGACGACACCGTGGCACTGCACCCCAGCATGGCCGAGGAGCTGGTACTCCTCAAATAGTCATTCGATCGAATAGGGCACGACGTCGCGATTGTCGGGATCGACCAGGATGGCCCGGTCGGTCGGTGGAAACGCGCGCTGATCGCACTCGCGGCGCGGGCAGAGGCGGCAGGTGATGCCGATGGGGGTCGCCGCCGCTTCATCGTGAAGCTGCAACCCGTCCGCATAGATGAAGTTGGTGGCATGCTCTATTTCGCACCCCAGCACCACGGCATAACGCCGTGGTGCGCGCGAGAAGCTGCCTGACGGTTTGACGAGACCTTTCGCCATGGAGACATAGCGCACGCCATCTGGAGTTTCACCCAGCTGCGTGATGATGCGGTCGGGGATGGCGACCGCTTCATGAACGATCCACAGCGGACACGCTCCGCCGAAGCGCGCAAACTGAAGGCGCGTTGCCGAATGCCGCTTGGTGATGTTGCCCGCCATGTCGACGCGGCAAAAGAAAAAGGGAATTCCGCGCAGGCCCGGGCGCTGCAACGTCGACAGGCGATGACATGCCTGTTCGAAACTGACACCGAAACGCCGCGCCAGCCGGTCGATATCATGGCGCAGCTCTCGCGCCGCTTGGCGGAAAGCGCCATAGGGCATCGTCAGTGCACCGGCAGCGTAATTCGCCAGTCCCACCGACAGCAGCCGGTTGGCCCCTGTGACGGACAGATCGGCGTTGGCTACGATGGCGTCGATCAAGCTACTGGCCGAAAGGCGCATCAGCTGATGTGCGATCAGAAACTTCCGGCTTTCGGGTGGCACGGCAGCATTGATGAACAGCGTGCCTGCTTGCTGGTCATAGCGGCGCATCAGGTGGGATTGCGTCTCCCCGATCATCGTTTCGATGCCGTGACGCAGTTTGATCGCGTCGACCAGACCGGTCTCCGTTAGCATGCCATGCGGGCAGATTTGAGTGCGCAGGTCCTCGGCCAGGCAATCGAGTTCATGGACATAGTTGCCGGTGTCGTGGAACCAGTCGCGCACCGTTTCCCATGGCATGCGTGCTTGGCCCGCCATGTCGTTGGCGATCGCTTCCTCAACCATATTCAGCCGTTCTTGTGTCTGGCGAAAAGCACGGTGAAGGTCGACATAGCGCGCCGCAAATTCGGGATATTGCAGGTGAAGCTTCTCCATCCGCTCAGGCTCAAGCGGAGATCCGATGACGTCGGGTTGAGCGAGTGCGTGGGCAAATGCACCCAGAAGTTGCTCGTCCTCGCGATTGTCGAAAGATGCCCAATCGACGGGATAGGCTTCTGCCAGCGCCGCTTTCACTTTTGCAGTTAAAGGCCGGTCGTCATTTTCCAGCTGCGACAGATACGACACCGATATGCCGAGAATCCCGGCCATTGATGCCTGATCCATATGTTGATCGAGGCGGAGTTGGCGCAGCCTGCTGCCGACGAAAAGTCTGTTTCCCTTGGCCATTTTTCACTCTTATTTTGCAAAATCGCAATTTGCAAATTCGCAAATTCGCATTTGCACTTCACTCCGATGCCTGAAAGGAGCACCATTCCATTCGTTAGGGATGGATGTTTCGGGAGTGAGCATGACGAATCTGGCGATAATCGAGCGATTGGAGCAAAAGCGCGAAGCGGCAAAGCTGGGCGGCGGGCAAAAACGTATCGATGCTCAACATGCGAAGGGACGGCTGACGGCGCGTGAGCGCCTGGACGTCTTGCTCGATTCAGGTAGCTTCGAAGAACTCGACATGTATGTCGAACATAACTGCACCGATTTCGGCATGGACGAGAATCATGTGCCCGGCGATGGCGTGGTCACCGGGTCGGGTACCGTGAACGGCCGTCTGGTGTTCGTATTCAGTCAGGACTTCACCGTATTCGGCGGATCGCTCTCTGAGCGTCATGCCCAGAAAATCTGCAAGATCATGGACATGGCAATGAAGGTTGGCGCGCCCGTCATCGGCCTCAACGATTCAGGCGGCGCGCGCATTCAGGAAGGCGTTGCATCGCTCGGCGGCTATGCCGAAGTGTTCCAGCGCAATGTGCTCGCGTCCGGTGTGATCCCGCAGATCAGCGTCATCATGGGTCCCTGTGCGGGCGGTGCGGTCTACTCGCCTGCGATGACCGACTTCATCGTCATGGTGAAGGATTCGAGCTATATGTTCGTGACTGGCCCCGATGTCGTAAAAACGGTCACCAATGAGGTGGTGACGCAAGAGGAACTGGGCGGTGCCGTTACGCATACGACCAAGTCCGGTGTTGCCGACATGGCGTTCGAAAATGACATAGAGGCGCTGCTCGCCACGCGTGATCTGGTGGACATGCTGCCGTCGAACAATCAGGCTGGCGTGCCCGAAAGACCGACTGCCGACGCATGGGACAGGCAGGAGGACAGCCTCGACACACTGGTCCCGGCGAACGCGAACCAGCCCTATGACATGCATGAGCTTATCCGCAAAACCGTTGACGAAGGCGACTTTTTTGAGGTTCAACCGACCCATGCCGGCAACATCATCTGCGGTTTCGGTCGGATCGAAGGGCGCACGATAGGCATTGTCGCCAATCAGCCGATGGTGCTCGCCGGATGCCTCGACATCAACGCCTCGAAAAAGGCGGGGCGCTTCGTCAGGTTCTGCGATGCGTTCGAAATCCCGATCGTCACCTTCGTTGACGTTCCCGGCTTTCTGCCCGGCGTCGGCCAGGAGCATAACGGCATCATCAAGCATGGCGCGAAGCTGCTGTTCGCCTATGCCGAGGCGACGGTGCCGAAGATAACGGTCATCACCCGCAAGGCCTATGGCGGTGCCTATGACGTGATGGCGTCCAAGCATTTGCGCGGCGACCTAAACTATGCGTGGCCGACCGCCGAAATCGCAGTGATGGGCGCCAAGGGCGCAGTGGAGATCATCTTCCGCAGCGATGCGGGCGAGCCGGAAAAGATCGCAGCGAAAACCAAAGAATATGAAGATCGATTCGCCAATCCCTTCGTCGCGGCGAGCAAGGGATTTATCGACGAGGTCATCATGCCGCACTCCACGCGACGTCGCGTCACGCTGGGGTTACGCAAGTTGCGGAACAAGCAGCTTGAGAATCCGTGGAAGAAGCATGACAATATTCCGCTCTAAGCAGGATTGAATAAGGATATTCCATGTCGACTGAACCCATCTACATCATCTCTGGCGCCCGCACCGCAATCGGCGATTTCGGCGGCTCGCTGAAGGATGTGCCCGTCACGACCCTCGGTAAAACGGTCATTGCCGAAGCGATCGCGCGTGCCGGGATCACGCCCGACAAGGTGCAGCATGTCGTCATGGGCAATGTCATCCCCAATGAACCTAAGGACGCCTATGTTGCCCGCGTCAGCGCGGTCGATGCAGGCGTACCTGTCGAAGCGCCCGCCATGACCCTCAATCGCCTGTGCGGATCGGGCGCGCAGGCGATTGTCTCGGCGGCGCAGATGATCGCGCTGGGCGAATGCGACGTCGCTATCGGATGCGGTGCGGAAAGCATGAGCCGCGCGCCCTACTTCATGAACGGCGCGCGCTGGGGCACCAAGATGGGCAACACCCAGATGACCGACGCGATGCTCGCGGCGCTGCATGACCCGTTCGAAAATATCCATATGGGTATCACCGCTGAAAACGTCGCGAAGAAATATCAGATCACCCGCACGACGCAGGACGAACTGGCCGTCACAAGCCACAAGCGCGCCGCAAAGGCCATCGCGGAAGGCCGCTTCAAGGAGCAGATCGTTCCGGTAGAGATCAAGACGCGCAAGGGCGTGGTCGTGTTCGACACCGATGAGCATGTGCGTGCCGACGCCAGCGTCGAAGATATGGCGAAGCTGCGCCCGGCCTTCGACAAGGAAGGCACCGTTACGGCGGGCAACGCCAGCGGCATCAACGACGGCGCTGCGGCGGTCGTGCTCGCGTCGCAAAAGGCGGTCGATGAGCAAGGCCTGAAACCGCGTGCGAAGATCCTCGGCTGGGGCCATGCGGGCGTCGAGCCCAACATCATGGGCATCGGTCCGGTAAAAGCGGTGCCCATCGCACTGGAACGCGCCGGATTGACGCTCGACCAGATCGACGTGATCGAAAGCAACGAAGCGTTCGCTGCGCAGGCGTGCGGCGTGGCTCAGGAACTTGGCTTTGACCCTGAGAAGGTGAACCCCAACGGTAGCGGCATCTCGCTCGGCCACCCGGTTGGCGCGACCGGTGTCATCATCACGGTGAAGTGCCTCTATGAGCTGGAACGCAGCGGCGGCAAATATGGCCTCATCACCATGTGCATCGGCGGCGGTCAGGGCATCGCGCTGGTGATCGAAAAGGTATGATATGATGAAACTTGGCCGCATGAACCATATCGGCGTTGCGACGCCTGACCTCGATGCCTCCATCGCGTTCTATCGGGACGTGATGGGCGCGACGGACATCACCGAACCTTTTGTGCTGGACAGCCAGAAGGTTCGCGTCTGCTTCGTCAATACGCCGGGCGAGGGTGGTACTGCCGGAACGCAGGTTGAGCTGCTGCAACCTACCCAAGCGGATTCCGCCGTTGGCAAATGGCTGGAGAAAAATCCGCTCGGAGGTCAGCATCACATCTGTTTTGAAGTGCCGGATATTCATGCTGCCAAGGCCGAGTTCGAAGCGCTGGGCAAACGCGTTCTGGGCGAGCCGCGTATCGGTGCGCATGGTACGCTCATTTTCTTCGTTCACCCGAAGGACATGGGCGGCATGCTGACCGAGATCATGGAGAGCCCGAAGGAAGGCGCGGGCCATTGAGCTATAACGCGCTCCTCTATGATCTGAGCGGCAATGTCGTCACGATCACGCTCAACCGGCCCGCACGGATGAATGCGCTCAGCCTCGAACTGCTGACAGAACTCGCGCAAGCGGCGAAACAGGCTGAAGCGGATGGTGCGCGTGCATTGGTGTTGACTGGTGTGGGCGATGCCTTTTGTTCGGGAGCTGACCTGATCGGCGATGGCAGCGGCATGCCCGATGATCTGGGGGCATTGCTCGAAACCTATTACCGCCCGGCGGTTGAAGCGCTTTCCGACCTCAACATTCCTGTGATTTCCGCCATCAACGGGCCTGCAGTCGGCGCAGGGCTGAGCTTCGCACTGGCCGCTGATATAGTGATTATGAAACGCTCGGCATATCTGCTGCTTGCCTTCGCCAATATCGGCCTTGTGCCAGATGCGGGCGCAACATGGCTTGTGGCAAAATCGGCAGGGCGGGCCAAAGCGCTGGAAATGGCGTTGCTGGGGGAGAAAGTCTCGGCGGATAAGGCCCTCGACCTCGGGCTGGTAACGCGGGTCGTGAATGACGACGAGTTCAACGAGGCCGTGGCGACAGTCGCGGCCAAGCTTGCTAATGGCCCATCAATTGCTTTGGGCATGATCCGCAAACAGGTCGCGGCGGCATTGAACAGCTCATTGGCCGAGGTTTTTCAAATCGAAAAAGACAATCAGACCGCTGCCGGACACACCGCCGATTTTCGGGAAGCGGTCCAGGCCTTCGCGGAAAAGCGCAAACCGGAATTCAAGGGGCAATAATGACCGACGTCAACGACTGGAAGGCGCTCGCCGACAAAGAAGTCAAGGGACGCGATCTCGACTGGCAGACGCCTGAGGGGATCACTGTCAAGCCGCTCTACACGGCGGAAGATGTGACTGCCGACCCCGGCCTGCCCGGTTTCGCGCCGTTCACGCGCGGCGTAAAGGCCAGCATGTATGCCGGGCGCCCGTGGACGATCCGCCAATATGCCGGCTTCTCGACGGCGGAGGATTCCAACGCCTTTTATCGTCGCAATCTCGCGGCCGGGCAAAAGGGCCTGTCGGTCGCCTTCGATCTGGCGACGCACCGGGGCTATGACAGTGATCACCCGCGTGTTGTCGGTGATGTCGGCAAAGCGGGCGTCGCCATCGACAGCGTCGAGGACATGAAGATCCTGTTCGACCAGATCCCGCTCGACCAGATGTCGGTGTCCATGACGATGAACGGCGCGGTCATTCCGTGCCTTGCCTTCTACATCATCGCGGCCGAAGAGCAGGGGGTTGGCCCTGAGAAGCTGAGCGGCACCATTCAGAACGACATTCTGAAGGAGTTCATGGTCCGCAACACCTATATCTATCCGCCTCAGCCCAGCATGCGGATCATTTCGGATATCTTCGCCTACACGGCGGACCATATGCCGAAATTCAACAGCATCTCGATTTCCGGCTATCATATGCAGGAAGCGGGCGCGACGCAGGTGCAGGAACTTGCTTTCACCATCGCCGACGGCATGGAATATGTGAAATATGGTGTCGAATCCGGCCTCGATATCGACAAGTTCGCCGGACGCCTCAGCTTCTTCTTCGCCATCGGCATGAACTTCTTCATGGAAGTGGCGAAACTGCGCGCCGCGCGTACGCTATGGCATCGTGCAATGACGCAGCTCGGCGCGCAGGACGAGCGTTCGAAGATGCTGCGCACGCACTGCCAGACCTCTGGCGTGTCGCTGACCGAGCAAGACCCGTATAACAACGTTATCCGCACGACCATTGAGGCGATGGCGGCAATGCTGGGCGGCACCCAGTCGCTGCACACCAACGCGCTTGATGAAGCGATTGCGCTGCCGACGGACTTTTCCGCACGCATTGCGCGCAACACGCAGATCGTCATTCAGGAAGAGACCGGCATGTGCAATGTCGTCGATCCGCTTGGCGGCAGCTACTATATCGAAAGCCTGACCCAGAGCCTCGTTGACAGTGCTTGGGAGATCATCGAGCGCGTGGAGCGCGAAGGCGGCATGGCGAAGGCTGTCGACGCTGGCTGGCCCAAGGCGATGATCGAGGAAGCCGCCGCGGCGCGTCAGGCGCGTGTCGATCGCGGCGACGATGTCATCGTCGGCGTCAACAAGTTCCGTCTGAAGGACGAGGAGCTGATCGAAACGCTCGAGGTCGACAATGCCAAGGTGCGCGAAGGCCAGATTGCGCGCCTCGCCAAGGTCCGAGCAAGCCGCGACGAAGAGGTGTGTCAAGCCGCGCTCGATGCGCTGCGCGAAGGCGCGAACGGCAAGGGCAATTTGCTCGCGCTGGCTGTCGATGCGGCGCGTGCGCGCGCGACGCTTGGTGAAATCAGCCTCGCCATGGAAGATGTTTTCGGTCGCCATGCGACCGTTCCGACCCCGGTAAAAGGCGTCTATGCCGCTCCTTATCAAGAGGATGCGCGCTGGCGTCAGGTGCTCGACGGAGTGCAGGCCGTCGAGCACCGCCTGGGTCGGAAACCCCGTTTGCTTGTCGCCAAGATGGGGCAGGACGGGCATGATCGCGGTGCGAACGTCATCGCGTCGGCCTTCTCCGATCTCGGCTTTGATGTCGTCTCCGGGCCGTTGTTCCAGACGCCCACCGAAACGCGCGATCTGGCGGTGGCGGAAAATGTCGATATCGTCGGCGCGTCCTCTCTGGCCGCCGGCCACAAGACCCTGATCCCCGAGCTGATCAAGCTGCTGAAGGAAGAGGGCAGGGCGGACATCAAGGTCGTTGCCGGCGGCGTCATCCCGCCACAGGATTACGACTATCTTCGTGACGCGGGCGTTCAGGGCATTTATGGTCCCGGCTCCAACGTGGTCGATTGCGCGGCGGACGTGCTGCGCCTGCTCGGCCACAATATGCCACCGCTGGAGGAAGCCGCAGAGTGACCGAACCCCGTACCGACTGGACGCGCGAGGAGATAACCGCGCTGTTCGACATGCCGTTCATGGACCTTGTTCATGAGGCGCAGACGCTTCATCGCGAATATCATCCCCGTAACGAGGTCCAGCTTTCGACGCTGCTCAGCATCAAGACTGGCGGTTGCCCGGAAGATTGCGGCTATTGTAGCCAGTCGGTCGAAGCCGACAGCGGTGTGAAGGCGACCAAGCTGATGGACGTGCGCGCCGTGCTGCAAGCGGCGGCGCAGGCGAAGGACAACGGCTCGGGCCGGTTCTGCATGGGGGCCGCATGGCGCAACCCCAAGGAACGCGACATGCCGGCGCTGGTCGAAATGATCCAGGGTGTGCGGCAAATGGGCATGGAAACCTGCATGACGCTCGGCATGCTGTCGGAAGGTCAGGCTAAGCAGCTCGCCGATGCGGGCCTTGATTATTACAACCATAACATCGACACCGCGCCCGAAAATTACGCGAATATCATCAGCACGCGCACCTTTGAGGACCGCATCGAAACGCTGGAAAATGTTCGTGGCGCTGGCATCAACGTTTGTTGCGGCGGCATCGTCGGTCTTGGCGAAACCCGCGAGGATCGCATCGGTTTCGTCCATGCGCTGGCCAGCATGCCCCACCCGGAAAGCGTTCCGATCAACGCGCTCGTTCCGGTCAAGGGAACGGTGCTGGGCGAGATGCTCGCCGACACGCCGCTCGCGAAGATCGATGAAATCGAGTTCGTCCGCACCGTCGCCGTGGCGCGCATCACCATGCCCGAAAGCATGGTGCGTCTGAGCGCAGGGCGCGAAAGCATGTCCGAAAGCTGTCAGGCGCTTTGCTTCATTGCGGGCGCGAACAGCATCTTCACCGGCGACAAGCTGCTGACCGCACCCAATGCGGGCGACGACAGCGACGCCGCCCTGCTCGGCAAGCTTGGCATTCGCGCAATGCAGGCCGCCCCGCACGGCCATCTGGAGGAAGCGGCGGAGTGATTACTGCCGTTCTCCTCCTCGGTGCTGCTGCAATCGCTGTTTGCGATGATCCGCAGACGCAGACGGATATGAACATCTGCGCCGGCGAGGATTATGCGGCTGCGGACAAGGAGTTGAACGCGCAATGGGCAATCACGGCCAAGCGGATGAAGGACGACGACGGCGCGCTCGATCGGTCGACTGACAAGCGACCCGGTTATTTCGGGACCTTGCTGAAGGCGCAGCGGGCATGGCTCTCCTACCGGGACCTGCATTGCACGAGCGAGGGCTTTTATGCGCGTGGAGGGACGATGGAGCCCATGCTCGTCGCGATGTGCAAGGCGCGGCTGACGCGCGAGCGTACGCAGCAGCTCAAGGGGCTGGTGACAGAGAATTAAGCCGGTTTACGGCGCAAGACATGCATTGAAGGACTGAGACCGAAGATGGCCATTACCAAGATTTTGATTGCAAACCGTGGTGAAATCGCGTGCCGCGTTATTCGCACGGCGAAGAAGATGGGCATTGCAACCGTCGCGGTCTATTCGGATGCAGACAGCCGCGCGCCGCATGTGTTGATGGCTGATGAGGCCGTTCACATCGGTCCGCCGCCCGCCGCGCAATCCTATCTGCTGGCCGACAAGATCATCGAGGCGTGCAAGGCGACCGGCGCGGATGCCGTTCACCCCGGCTATGGTTTCCTTTCCGAGCGTGAAAGCTTCCGCAAGGCGCTGGATGCGGAAGGCATCATCTTCGTCGGCCCGCCCGCCAACGCCATCGCTGCGATGGGCGACAAGATCGAATCCAAGAAGCTGGCGAAGGAAGCGGGCGTCAACGTCGTTCCCGGCTATGTCGGCGTGATTGATGATACCGAGCATGCGGTGAAGATTTCGAACGAAATCGGCTATCCGGTCATGATGAAGGCATCGGCTGGTGGCGGCGGCAAGGGCATGCGTCTCGCCTATTCCGAAAAGGATGTACGCGAAGGGTTTGAGGCCACCAAGCGCGAAGGCCTTGCCAGCTTCGGCGACGACCGCGTCTTCATCGAGAAATTCATCGAAAGCCCGCGCCACATCGAAATTCAGGTGCTGGGCGATCAGCACGGCAATGTCGTTTATTTGAATGAGCGCGAATGCTCGATCCAGCGTCGCCACCAGAAGGTTGTCGAAGAAGCACCATCACCCTTCGTCTCGCCCGAAATGCGTAAGAAGATGGGTGAACAGTGCGTCGCGCTGTCCAAGGCGGTGGGCTATTTCAGCGCGGGTACGGTCGAGCTGATCGTTTCAGGTTCGGATACTACTGGGGACGGATTCTACTTCCTCGAAATGAACACGCGGCTTCAGGTGGAACATCCGGTCACCGAAGAAATCACGGGTCTGGATCTTGTCGAACAGATGATCCGCGTCGCCAACGGCGAAAAGCTGTCCTTCGGTCAGGACGATGTGAAGATCAACGGCTGGTCGATCGAAAACCGCGTTTATGCTGAAGATCCGTATCGCGGCTTCCTGCCGTCAACGGGTCGCCTTATCCGCTACAATCCGCCCGAAACCGGAGACGGCGTGCGTGTCGACGACGGCGTTGCCGAGGGCGGCGAAGTCAGCATGTTCTACGATCCGATGATCGCGAAGCTCGTCACCTGGGCACCGACGCGCCTTGAGGCCATCGACAAGCAGATCGCCGCGCTCGACAGCTTTGAGATCGAGGGGCTCGGCCACAATATCGATTTCGTTTCCGCGATCATGCAGCATGAGCGGTTCCGCGAAGGTCGCCTGACCACCGGTTTCATCGCCGAGGAATATCCCGAGGGCTTCCACGGTGCGCCTGCGTCACCCGAATTGCTACGTCAGTTAGCCGCGATCGGTGCTTTCGCAGGCATGGCCATGGCCGACCGGGCGCGCCGCGTCGATGGCCAGCTTGGCAAGCGCCTCAATCCGCCTACGGACTGGCAGGTGCAGATCGACAAGGTCGACCACATGGTCACGATCTGCGGTGACGACGTGACGGTCAACGGCGAAGCCATCGATGTCAGCCTGGAATATACGCCGGGCGATCGCATGATCGACGCGGAGTTCGGGGAGGATGTGCTTTCGGTCCGCATTGCGCCGGCGGCATCGGGCTTCAAACTGACGACGCGTGGCGCAACCCATGTGGCACGCGTGCTTCCTGCGCATATCGCGGGATACACGCAGCATATGATCGAGAAGATTCCGCCCGATCTTTCGAAGTTCCTCATCTGTCCGATGCCCGGCTTGTTGGTGAACCTGCATGTTGCAGAAGGCGATGCCGTAGAGGCGGGCCAGCCGCTCGCGGTTATCGAGGCGATGAAGATGGAGAATATCCTCCGCGCGGAAAAGGCTGGCGTGGTGAAGAGCGTGAATGCCGCGGCGGGCGAGAGCCTTGCCGTCGACAGCATCATCCTCGAATTGGAGTAAACCCCCGGATAAACCACTGTTGCAACGGTGGTTCATTCGGTTATTGCTTTTCCCAATAGCTTGAAGAGCCGGGGGGAGAGCGGGTGTGAAAGGCAGTCAACCGAGCAAGTCGGAAATCCGCCTTGTCATCGCAGCCTCGTCTGCGGGCACGGTTTTCGAATGGTATGATTTCTTCATTTACGCGACTCTGGCCGCGTATATCGGAAAAACCTTCTTCCCTACCGGTAGCGAAACGCTGGAAACCCTGCTCGTCTGGGCGGGTTTCGCGGTCGGGTTCGGGTTCCGCCCGCTGGGCGCCATCCTGTTCGGTTATCTGGGTGACAAGCTGGGCCGCAAATATACGTTTCTCGTAACGGTCACGTTGATGGGCATTGCAACGGCGGGGGTAGGACTTATCCCTTCAGCCGAAGCGATCGGCCTGGCCGCACCCGCGTTGGTTCTGTTGCTGCGCGTGTGTCAGGGATTGGCGCTGGGCGGCGAATATGGCGGCGCGGCGATCTATGTGTCCGAACACTCGCCCAAGGAAAAGCGCGGGTTTTTCACCGGCTTCATTCAGGCGAGCGTGGCGGGCGGGTTCGTGCTCAGCGTCATCGTGGTGCTGCTCTGCAAGGTGCTGCTGCCCGCCGATATCTGGGCAACATGGGGGTGGCGCGTCCCGTTCCTCATTTCGCTCCTCCTGCTCGCGCTGTCGCTCTGGATGCGCATGAAACTCTCGGAAAGCCCGGTGTTTCAGCAAATGCGCGCCGAGGGAGAAATATCGGGCAATCCCTTTGTTGAGAGCTTCACCTACCCCGGCAACAAGAAGCGCATTTTCGTCGCCCTGTTCGGTATCGCTGCCGGCCTGACCGTCATCTGGTACACCGCTATTTTCAGCGGCCTTGCGCTGATGAAGGGGCCATTGCAGGTCAATGACACATGGGCGGAAATCGTTGTGGGAACAGGTGCCGCTCTCGGCATGGTTTTCTTCGTTTTGTTCGGGGCGCTGTCGGATCGGGTCGGACGCAAGAAGCCCATCATTGTCGGCTATATCCTGACACTTTTGCTGCTTTTTCCCTGCTTCTGGATGCTCGGCTGGGCCGCCAATCCCGCGCGCGCCGATGCGGAACAGGCAGCTCCGGTTATCGTCGTCGCACAATCATGCGTGTTCGATCCCTTTGCGTCGAAACAGGCGACGCCTTGCGCTCAGGCACTCGGTGAGCTTACCCGGCTGGGCGTGGGGTATGAGGTGCAGAAACGCGATGCTGCTGCCCCTGTCATGCTGGTTGGCGGCGCGGAGGTCGATATCGCGGACACCGCCTCTATCCAGCCAGCGCTGGAGGCGGCCGGGTATGAGTTCGCGCGTCAAAGCCCACCCTTGCTGAACGCGCTGATCATTATCGGAGCATTGCTTGTTCTGTCCGCATTGTCGGGTCTGACCTATGGTCCGGTCGCCGCATTGCTTGCAGAATATTTTCCCCCGAAAATCCGATATTCCTCAATGTCGATACCGTATCATTTCGGTACCGGATATTTCGGTGGATTTCTGCCGATGATCAGTCAATATATTGCAGCGCGAACAGGCGATATCTATGCCGGGCTGTGGTACACCCTCGGTGTCGTATTGATGGCCCTGATCGTGTGTTTGTGGGGTTTGGAAGAGACCAGGGATATTAGCTGGTCTGAGTGAATGCTGGGGCTGCATCCGCAATGACAATGGACTATGAAGCGCCGCTTCGATTGCGGCTCGACGGGGCTGCGCTGATTTCCAATTATCGATGGCTGAGCGAGCGCGGCGGAGCAGCAGCCTGCGGCGGCGTGATCAAGGCGGACGCATACGGTCTTGGCGCTCTGGAAGTCATGAAGCGGCTTTCCGAAGCCGGATGTCGCGATTTTTTCGTGGCGACCTGGGCTGAGGCGCAGGCGTTGGAGAAGCATCTGGCGCAGGGCGATGCGCTGAGTGTTTTCCATGGCGTCCGGGATGAGGATATGGAAATCGCGCTGGCGTCCCGCGCGCGTCCCGTTTTGAACAGCGTGGAGCAGATTGCGCGCTGGAAGGAGGCGGGTGGGGGACCGTGCGATGTCATGATCGATACCGGCATGAACCGGCTCGGCCTATCGCTTGACGGTTTGGATCTGACGCTTTTCGACGGGTTGGAAATCGACACGCTGATGAGCCATCTCGTCGCTGCCGAGGAAGAACATTATCTCAACGATATTCAGCGCACGATGTTCAGCGACATTGCGGCGCGGGTCTCCGCCAAACGCAGGAGCCTCGCCAACAGCGCTGGAGTCTGCAGAGGAGCCGATTTCGCGTTCGATCTCACGCGGCCCGGTCTCGCTTTATATGGCGGCAAGCCGCATCTGGAATGCGAACTTGGTATTGAACAAGTGGTGACGCCGCAGGCGCAGATTCTGCAACGGCGAACCGTCAAAGGCGGCGAGTCGGTGGGCTACGGCGCTACATTCGTGGCAGAGCGGACATTGGAAACGGCAACGATCCACATCGGATATGCCGATGGCTATGCGCGGGCTTTCTCCAACTTGGGATCGGCGATCAGGGATGGAGCCCAATTGCCAGTTCTGGGCAGGGTTTCGATGGACTTGGTGTCAATCGATGTCAGTGAACGGAGCGACCTGAAGGAAGGCGACTGGGTCGATATGGACTATGACCTGTCGCAATTGGCCTTGCTGTCAGGGCTTTCTGAATATGAGTTGCTGACCGGGCTTGGACGGCGTTTTTCGCGCGAATGGGTCTGACCCGAACACACCATGCCGTGTCGGTGATACCGTATCGGCTTGCGGTCAGGCTGCCTTGCGATTGTCCATCATCATATTGACTTCGGATACCATTTGCCCTGTTGCCCACGGCTTTTGAACGCGGCTGCACCCCTCGAACCGATCGGTCTCGCCCTGATCCTCATAGCCGGTGCAGAACAGGATCGGCACATCGTTCCGGTACAGCTCTTCGGCTAACGGAAAGACCGTTCCTCCACCGATATTGATATCCAATATGGCGGCGTCGGGCCGGTCGCCATTTTCCAACAGCGCATCGGCGTCCTTCAGTGACCCCACAGGCCCCATGATCGTCCAGCCGAGATTTTCCATCAATATCGCTATCTGAAGCGCCACCAGCGCCTCGTCCTCTACGACAAGCAACTTCCGACCGGGTTCGGCCGATGATCCACCTGGTGGATTTCCGCTTACGCTGTTCATTGGTTGATCTCCTCTCCGAGATGCGGGGCGGCTCGCCGCGCAGCGCCAGGTCCCGGTCGCAATCCGAACCCGATGCTGCAGGAAAACCGCACCGGAGTGCGATTTCCTCTCGGTCCACCATAACGTTGCCGCTGTTGCGGCTAACGATGACTACAATAGCGTTGATAGGTCGGCTGAATCGCCGAATCTCTGTTTATGCGACCGACAGAGCCGGGAATACGCTATTCCCGCTTGCAGGTCGCTTATACCACTGTTGTTTAAGGAAATACAGCAGCAACTAGATTAATATCGGACTCACCGCTCTATGCACATGGCGATGCCCATGCCGCCACCGATGCACAATGTCGCCAGTCCCTTGCCCGCGTCGCGCTTCTCCATTTCGTAGAGCAAGGTGGTCAGTACACGCGCACCGCTGGCGCCGATCGGGTGACCGATGGCGATCGCGCCGCCATTGACGTTGACCTTTTCGGGGTCGAAGCCCAGCTCTTTACCCACTGCGAGCGCCTGTGCGGCAAACGCTTCGTTCGCCTCAATCAGGTCGAGATCGGACAGCGACCAGCCGGCCTTGTCGAGCGCCTTGCGCGATGCGGGGGCCGGGCCAATGCCCATGATCGTCGGATCGACGCCGCAGGTTGCCCATGAGGCGATGCGGCCCAAAATCTTTGCGCCGCGTGCCTTCGCATCTTCCTCGGTCATCAGTATGAGCGCCGCGGCGCCGTCGTTGATGCCGCTCGCGTTGCCCGCCGTGACGGTTCCCTCTTTCTTGAAAGCCGGACGCAGCTTTTGCATCGCTTCGATGGTTGCGCCTGCGCGAATATATTCGTCCTGATCGACGATGGTTTCGCCCTTGCGGGACTTGATCGTCACCGGCACGATTTCATCGGAGAAGCGGCCTGAAGCGCGCGCTGCCTCCGCCTTGTTTTGGCTCGCGACGGCGAATGCATCCTGCTCGTCGCGCGTAATCTGATATTTCTCGGCGAGATTTTCCGCTGTGATGCCCATGTGGTAGCCATTGAATGCGTCGGTCAGGCCGTCGAGCACCATCGTATCAACCAGCGAAGCATTGCCCATCTTGAACCCGCCGCGCAGATTTTGCGCGTGTGGGGACATCGACATATTCTCTTGCCCACCGGCCAGCATGATGCGTGCGTCACCGGTCAGGATCGCCTGCGCGGCAAGCGCAACCGAGCGGAGGCCCGATCCGCACACCTGATTGATGGTGAAAGCGGTACGTTCCTTGGGGATGCCGGCGTTAACGGCGGCCTGACGGGTGGGATTCTGTCCCTGTGCCGTAGTCAGCACCTGCCCGAAGATGACCTCGTCAATTTCGTTGGCGGAAAGGCGTGACTGCGCAAGCGCTGCCTCAATGGCAATTCGCCCCAGTTCATGGGCAGGAGTGGTTGCATATGCGCCCAGGAAACTGCCGACTGGCGTACGCTTGGCTGCGGTGATGACGATGTTTGACATTGTGGCTCCCGAAAAGTGCAGGGTTACGGAAATGACCGGCGCATAGCATTAACCGCCGTTGTCGGACAACCATTGCGATAATCGTGTCCAGATTTGCTCGGGCGCCTTGGCACTGACGATCATCCCGACATGGCCCAGAGAGGACTCGAAGGTCTGTGTCAGGCCGGGGGAGGACGCCGCCGGAACAATCTTGTCGGTGGCAGACAATATTGAAAAATTGGGGCACTCCAGTTTGGCCGGGTCGATAGCCTGCCCGCCGACGTGCCATTGGCCTGCGCCGGTCATATTGGCAGCATAGAGGCGCTCGAACAAATCCTCCGCGGCTGCAAAGGTTAGCGGTGCACCGTCATTGGCCCAGTCCTCCACGGCCAGAAATGCGCGCTGTCCTTCGCTGCCGTCTTCCAGGTCAGCGAACGCGGCATATTTGCGGACGGTTCGTGTGGGGTCGAGCGCCCAGAAGCCAGACTGCAATACCTCCATCGGCACGAAGCCAAGGCGCGCGCACAGTGGCTTGGCATCGCGCCACAGACCTGAAATGCGATCGATGTCTTCGGTTGGGTAGCGGTCAAAATGCCAGGGGGCAGCAATCGTCGCTACCGCTCTTGGCTTTGCAATCTGGGCGGCGGCGATCGTCATCGTCCCGCCTAGGCAATATCCGACGAGGATCAATGGTCGGTCGATGCTGCGCAGCAATGGCAATAACCGGTGTTCGATATGGCCGGCAATATCGAGCTCCCGGTCTTCGGCAACGGGATATCCCCAGTCGACAAGCCAGGGGTCATGTCCTTGCGCCGCGAGATATCGCGCAAGCGAAGTCTTTTCGGTCAGGTCCAGTATGTGGTGCGAATTGACGAGCGACGGGATCAAAACGACGGCCGCGCCGTCTTTCTTTTGCTGCGCATCCAGCTGCAGCAATTGCGCCACCCCCATGCGCGAACGCACGATGCCATGCGTGATTGCATCAGGGCGCTGAGCCGCCTCATATTTCCTTAATCCTTTGAGTGCATTGCGTCTCAAATTGGGATCGTTTTCGGTTTCTTGCCATAAATGTGCGAGAAATAACGGTAACGGACGCGGTCCGTGTTGCGGTGCAAGAATTTTTGGTGCATTCTCGCCTTGGGGATGATGAGGAGCGGAATTGGTCATGGGACAGAAAAAGGGCGCTGGAGACTCTTCACCGATCATTATCAAGAAATACGCCAATCGGCGTCTCTATAATACAGAAACATCCAGTTATATCACGCTCGAATTGCTCTCGCAGATGACGCGGGAGGGCCGGGACTTCGTGGTTGTCGATGCGAAGACCGATGAAGACATCACGCATAACGTTCTGACCCAGATCATTATGGAAGAGGAACAGCGCGGCAAGAACATGCTGCCGGTGAATTTCCTGCGTCAGCTGATCTCAATGTACGGCGATTCGATGCAATCGATGGTACCGCAATATCTAGAAGCCTCAATGGAGGCGTTCCGCAAGAATCAGCAACAGTTTCAGGAAGCGATGCAGGGCGCATTCACGTCTGGCCCATTTGCTGAGCTGACCAAGCGGAACATGCAGATGTTCGAAGCCGCGACCAGCGCTTTCACGCCACCTACGGCTGGCGCAGCTGGAGAGACAGAAGACGAAAAGGACGGCGAAATCGCCGACCTCAAAGCGCAGCTCTCGGCTCTGAACGCGAAAATTGACAAGCTGACCTGATTTCTCCGGGGCGGCTGACTCACGCCTTAGACTCTCGACTTGCGCGCGCCGCTTGCCTAAGGGCAGGGCTGGTTCAACGCGCAATCAGGATATTTGAGTGAAACACGCGCTTCCCGTTACCCGAGAGAAAGACTTCGCCGCCTGGTATCAGGCCGTCATCAGTGAAGGCGACCTCGCCGAGGAGTCGGGCGTGCGCGGGTGCATGGTCATCCGCCCCTGGGGCTATGGCATCTGGGAACGTATCCAGAAACTGATGGATGCGCGCATCAAGGCGGCGGGCGTTGAGAACTGCTATTTTCCGCTCTTCATCCCGCTTTCCTTCTTTGAAAAGGAAGCCGACCATGTCGATGGTTTCGCCAAGGAGATGGCGGTCGTCACCCACCATCGCCTCAAGGCGATAGACGGCAAGCTGCAACCGGATCCGGACAGCAAACTTGAAGAGCCGCTGGTTGTCCGTCCGACCTCCGAAACTGTGATCGGTTCGGCGATGAGCCGCTGGGTGCAGAGCTGGCGCGACCTGCCATTGCTCGCCAACCAGTGGGCCAATGTCGTGCGCTGGGAAATGCGCACGCGCATGTTTCTGCGCACCAGCGAGTTTCTGTGGCAGGAAGGGCATACGGCCCATGCCGACGAAGCAGATGCGCGCGTCGAAACGATGCGCGCGCTCGAAATGTATCGCGATTTTGCCGAGACGGAGCTTGCGATGCCTGTTGTCGCGGGTGAAAAACCGGAGAATGAGCGCTTTCCGGGCGCGGTTGCGACATTCAGCATCGAAGCCATGATGCAGGACGGCAAAGCGTTGCAGGCCGGCACGTCGCATTATCTCGGCACCGGCTTCGCCGAGGCGTCCGGCATCAAATATCAGGATCAGGAGGGCGCTCAGCAGCTTTGTCACACGACCAGCTGGGGCACATCGACCCGTATGATCGGTGGCGTCATCATGGTTCACGGCGATGACGACGGGCTGCGCTGTCCGCCGATGATCGCGCCGCATCAGGTGATAATTGTGCCGATGCTGCGCGATACGCCCGAAGACGACGCCGTGATCGCCTATTGCGAGGATTTGGCGGCAAAGCTGGCGGCTGTGGACGTGTTCCGCGAGCCGCTGCGCGTGCTGTTCGACCGCAAACCGGTGAAGGCATCGAACAAGCGCTGGTCCTGGGTCAAGAAGGGCGCGCCGATCATCGTCGAGGTCGGCGGGCGCGATGTCGCGGGCGGCAATGTTTCCGTCGTGCGTCGTGACCGGCTCTACAATGATGCGGGCAAGCTCGCGAGCGAGATCATGACGAAGGATGCGTTCGTAACCGAAGCGGCGGCGATGCTGATCGATATTCAGGCGACGCTCCATGCTGAGGCAAAGGCGCGGCTCGATGACAATATCCGCCGTGATATTTCCGACAAGGCGGCGCTCGGCGATGCTTTCAAAGGCGACAAGCCGGGCTGGGTCGAGGTCGAATGGGCCAAGCCAACAGGTGCAGCTCTCGATGCGGTCATCGAGTGGCTGAAGAGCCACAAGCTCACCCTGCGCAATGTCCCGCTCGACGCGCAGCCTGCAACCGGGACCTGCATCTTCACCGGCGACAAGGCGACCGAGCGTGTGCTTGTAGGACGCAGCTATTGAGCCGAATTGCCGCCCTCACGCTCGTTGGGGCGGCGCTTGCGGGATCAGCATGGCCCAGCGCGGCTTTCGCGCAGGAGCAAGAACAATCCGGCCCCGCCTCGCTCGTCAGTGAGGTGCGACTGAAAACGGACGTGGAAAGACTCGTCGCTTTCGGTACGCGGCATACGCTTTCGTCTACCGATGATCCCAGGCGAGGCATCGGCGCGGCGCGGCGCTGGACGGAAAATCGCTTTCGCAAGCTTGCTCGTGAATGTGGTGGTTGCCTTCAGGTAGCATTGCCGGAAACGGTGGAGACGGGCGACCGCCTCCCGCACCCTGCAAAAATCGTCAACGTGCTGGCGGTACAGCGAGGCACCGAGCGTCCCAACGAGGTCGTGATCATTGCAGGGCATATCGACAGCAGGGCGAGTGACGTCATGGACGCGACCTCGGATGCGCCGGGGGCAAATGATGACGGGTCGGGAACCGTCGCCGTGTTGGAGGCTGCCCGGGTACTCTCTCGCGAACGCTTGCCGACGACCATTGTGTACGCGGTCCTCTCGGGTGAGGAGCAGGGGCTTTTCGGCGGAAAGTTGCTCGCCAACTATGCCAAGGCGCAGGGCTGGGTCGTCAAGGCAATGCTGAACAATGACATCATCGGCAATTCGCGTGGATCGGACGGCACCGTCGACGCAGGCAGCGTGCGCGTTTTCTCCGAAGGGTCGCGCGCCGATGGCGATGATGCACTGCGCGCCGCCGCCTATCGCGAAGGCGGCGAAAATGACAGCCCGTCGCGCAATCTCTCCCGCTGGCTTGATGCGCTGGCCGACCGCAGCGGCATCGGCATCGACGTCCGCCAGATATTCCGTGCGGATCGGTCCGGGCGCGGCGGTGATCATCTGCCGATGCTTGCTGCAGGCTATTCGGCTGTGCGCTTTTCCGTTGGCGTAGAAAATTATCAGCATCAGCATCAGGACGTGCGAACCGAAAACGGTATCGACTATGGCGACCTGCCGGAGGTGATGGACTTTGCCTATCTCGCAAAAGTCGCGCGCCTCAACGTCGCCGCGCTGGCCGCGCTCGCACGGGCACCGATGCCGCCCGCGCCGATGGCTAGTGGTGCGGTCGACATAAACACCACCCTGGCGTGGCATGCGGTGCCGGGCGCGCAGAGCTATCGCGTCTACCGGCGGGCGACCGATGCGCGTGACTGGTCAGCGCTTGCCAGCGTGGATGGCGATGTGACCGGCTATGTCGCAAAGGGCATTCGCATCGACGACTGGGTGTTCGGTGTGTCCTCGGTTGCGTCGGACGGCAGTGAGAGTCCGGTTGCCTCTGCTATTCCCGGCGGTGCGTTTCATCCCACGGCCGAATGACGCAGACGCTGACCCTGCTTCTCTCGCTTGGGCTCGGCTTGCTGATCGGGCTGGAGCGGGGGTGGCGGCACCGGGATACGCATGATGGCGGGCGGATCGCAGGTATTCGAACCTTCGGGTTGCTTGGGTTGGGCGGTGGACTTGCCGGGTTAGCGTCCGCGGCGCTTTCCATCTGGATCGGCATTGTCGTCATCGCTGGGATAGCTACCGCGCTTTTGCTCGCCCATCGCGCGCGTCTTCGGGAACCGGATGACAATGTTTCCGCCACCAATGCCATCGTCGGTATCCTGACCGCTGTGCTCGGCTTGATGGCGACCACAGGTCTTGCACGCGAAGCGATGATATCGGCGGGTGCGATCACGCTGATCCTTTCGATGCGCAACCAGCTCCACGGATGGCTGCAAACATTGGAGGAAAAGGACATTCGCGCCGTCGCCCAATATGGCGCAATCACGCTCGTCGCGCTGCCGCTCCTGCCTGATCGGGCGATGGGGCCGTATGACGCGCTCAATCCGCGCATGCTGTGGTTGATCGTCGTGTTCGTGACCGGCGTATCCTTTGCCGGATATTGGGCCGCAAAGCGTTTTGGAAATGCGCGCGGCACGATCATCGCGTCGGCGCTGGGCGCGACATACAGCTCTACGGCGGTCACGCTGGAGCTGGCGCGGCGATTGCGCGGCGATGCGGCAGACCGCTCGACGCTCTACGCCGGGATCGCGGCGGCCACGACGATGATGCCGCTGCGCACCCTGCTGCTGTGCGCGGTGCTCGCGCCGTCCGCGCTCGGTGACTTCGCGCTGCGCATCGCTCCGGCGGCACTGTTTGCTGCAATTTATGCTGCCATCGCAACCAAAGCAGCCAGCAAACAGGATCATGGGGCCAGTGCCCCAACCACGCGCAACCCGTTCGACTTCTGGCCCGCCGTCGGCTTTGCGCTGCTGGTGGCAGTCATCGTCGTCGCCGCGCACTGGGTGATTGATCGCTATGGCGCGCTTGGCGCCCATTTCGTGATCGGCTTCACCGGACTTTATGATGTCGACGCGGCGATCATCGCGGCAGCGAGTCTGCCTTCGGCTGTCAGGGATGCCGGGGCCATGGGCTTGTTGCTCGCGCTGCCCGTTTTGGCCAACAACAGCGTCAAGCTGGTACTGGTGCTCGGTCTGGGCGGCATGCGGGCAGGGCTTGCGGCGGCATGGCCGTTGGTCGGGGTCTCCACGCTCATCGCCCTGTTGATCCTCATCGCGCCCTGACCTTGCTTTTGCTGGCAAAGCGGCGCGTGACGCTGTAGCGAGCGCTTATGGCAAAACGCCCACTCCCCGGCATGCCCACGCGGCAGCAGATCATGGAATTCATCGAAACCAGCGGGCAGCCTGCGGGCAAGCGCGAGGTTGCAAAGGCATTTGGGCTGAAGGGGCAGGAAAAAATCCTGCTCAAGGCGTTGCTCAAGGATATGGCCGACGAGGGTCTGATCGACATCGGGCCGGGCCGGGCATTCCACAAGATGGGCGGCGTGCCGCGTGTCACCGTGCTGCGCGTCGTCGATGTCGATGGGGATCAGCCGATTGCGGTGCCCGAACGTTGGGAGGCCGATGGCATGCCGCCTCCGCGCCTGCGCGTGGTGGAGCGCGGTCGCAAATCGGGCGCGCTGGGCGTGGGCGACCGCATTCTTGCGCGCACCGAGGATGCCGGAAAGGGCCTGATCGCCCATCCGATGAAAAAGCTCTCGCGGGCCGAAGAACAATTGCTCGGCGTCGTGGAGAAGGGCGAGAATGACCGCTTCTGGCTGAAACCGGTCGACAAGCGCATCCGCAAATCGACGCTAATTTCCGATCTGGGCGGCGCGGAACCGGGCGACCTCGTCCTGTGTGAGGCGACCGGCCGTCCGCCGCGCGTTACAGCCCGCGTCGCAATGGTGCTGGGCGATCCGTTCGCGCCCCGCAGCTTCAGCCTCATCGCCATCCACAAATATGGCATCCCCCATGTTTTTCCCGATGCTGTGGAAGCGGAGGCGGAGCAGGTCTCCGCCTTGTCGCTGCACGAGGATAAGCGTGAGGATTTGCGCCATCTGCCCATCGTGGCGATCGACCCGGTTGACGCGCGCGATTTTGACGATGCCGTCTGGGCCGCTCCGGATGATGACCCCACGAACATTGGCGGCTTCAAGGCCATCGTCGCCATTGCCGACGTATCCAATTATGTCCGTCCGGGCAGCGCGCTCGACCGCGAGGCGCGCAAACGTGGCAACAGTGTCTACTTCCCTGACCTTGTCGTGCCGATGCTGCCCCATGCGCTGTCTTCGGACAAATGCTCGCTGAAGGCGGGCGAGGACAGGGCGGCAATGGCCTGCCACATGGTGTTTGACGCAAAGGGGGCCATGAAGAGTTGGCGCTTCTCGCGCGCGATTATCCGCGTGGCTGCGAACATTCCCTATGAGGATGCTCAGGCGGCGATCAACGGGGACAAGCCCCATGATCTGACGGACGCCGCTCTCAAACCGCTATGGGAATGCTGGCGCGTGCTGGAAAAGGCGCGGGATCGCCGCAACCCGCTGGAGCTGGATTTGCCCGAGCGTCGGGTCGTTCTTGATGAAGCCGGAAAGATCGTCAGCGTCGCCGTGCGCGAGCGGCTCGACGCGCACCGGCTGATCGAAGACTATATGATTGCTGCCAATGTCGCCGCCGCCAAGGCGCTGGAAAGCCGCAAGGCCCCGGTCATGTACCGTGTGCATGAGCCGCCGAGCCGAGAAAAGCTCGTCGCGCTGAAGGAATATCTCGACACCTATGACATCGGCTTTGCGCTGGGGCAGGTCATCACGCCCGCGACCTTCAACCGCCTGATTGAGAAACTTGCCGATCACGAGGTGCGGCCCATCATCATGGAGCAGATTCTACGCTCACAGACGCAGGCTTATTATGCGCCGGAAAATGCCGGGCACTTCGGGCTGGCGCTCGGCAGCTACGCGCATTTTACCTCGCCGATCCGTCGCTATTCGGACCTGCTCGTTCATCGTTCGCTTGTTGGCGCGTTCGACCTTGAAATGCCCGCGCCTAAGGGCGGTACCATTCCGGACCGGACCGACCTCAGTCAGGAAGACTATCAGCACATGGCCAAGGTCGGCGACTTGATCAGCCGCCATGAACGCCGCGCGATGGAGGCGGAACGCGAAACGGTGGATCGCTATGTAGCCGCCTATCTCGCCGAGCATGTCGGGCAGGTGATGACGACGCGCATCACCGGTGTGCAGAGCTTCGGCTTCTTTGCGACCGTCGAGGGTTTGGGCGGCGATGGACTGGTGCCGGTCTCTACGTTAGGTGCTGAGCGTTTCAATTTCGATGAGACGCATCGCGCACTGGTGGGCGAGGAGAGTGGAGACCGTTATCATGTCGGCCAGACGATCGAACTGCGTCTGGTGGAGGCCGACCCCGCCATCGGCTCGTTGCGTTTCGAATTGCCCGAAGGCGCGTCCTATGCGCCGCGTCCGGGTGGGGGCAGGGGCAGGGCGCGGCCTATCCAGCGCCGCGGACGCCCCGCCAACATCCGCCACACCAGCCGCAAGCGTGGCCCGGTCAAACGGCGATAGCGATATAGCCGCTGCGTTTTACAGGGGCCTGGGTCAAGCCTTGCGGAACCGAACCTGCGTCTGGGCTGTTGTCTCCATATATTTTCAGGAGACAAACATGTTTAAATGGGCACTCATTTTCGCGGTGGTCGCGATCATTGCAGCAGTTCTCGGATTTGGCGGTATCGCCGGCGCGGCAGCTGGAATTGCGAAGATTCTGTTCTTCGTCGGCCTCGCCATCGTGGCGTTGTTCATTGTCCTTGGGGTCATGGGCGCAAAGAAATTATCCTGACGACTTATTGCGCGTGAAAGCTCCGGCAATCTGAATGAGCGGGCTTGCAGTCCGCTCGTCCATCGACCGGGGTTTACCCGGTTCGTCCATTATCGATTGTTAAACTGTTTGGCGGTTAAAAGCTCGCGGGGATCCGTTCGCGAGAGTAAAACAGATATGCGGTCGTCATCAGCCTCGAAAGGAACGGGGCTCAATAGTATCCCTGTTCGCTTCGGGATCATGTCCGCGGTGTTCATGGTAGCAGTAGCGGGTGCGGAATATGCGCTGCTCAAGCCCCATTTCCATGTTGAGCTGACCCCAGCAACGATGGTGCTGGCAGCGCTGGCTTTAATTTTTCCGCCCATCGTCACCTTTCTCGCCGCCAACAAGCTCGCCGGAATGATCCGGGCGCTTCGTGCGAGCACGCAGGCGATCATAGACGGTGATGTCGACAGCCCCGTGGATGTCGACTGCGCCTGCGAAGTCGGCGGCCTGGCCGACAGCTTTCGCGCGATGGTCGCTCGGCTGAATGCCAATATATTGCGTATGAACGTGTTGGCCTACACCGATCCGGTGACCAGCCTGCCCAATCGGGCTGTCGTCTCGCATATTCTCACCCTCGCCAAGTCGCAAAAGGCCGAGTGCATCGGCGCGATGATGTTTATCGATCTCGACGGGTTCAAGCGCGTCAATGACACCTTTGGGCATGATGTGGGCGACGAACTGCTGAGGCAGGTCAGCGACCGGATATTGGAAAGAGGCTTTGGACGGTCTCGGTCCGATGTCGACAGCTGCACCACCACATTTGGGGAGCTCTGCACCGCCTGTCCGACCAAGCTCGTTCTCGCCCGCTTTGCCGGCGATGAATTTCTCGCCATCATTCCCGGCGCCCTGTCGCAACAGGTTCTGGAAAGCCACGCCCAGAATATCGTCGAGGGTCTCGCCGAAACCTTCTTCGTTCAGGGGCATGAAATTCATATCGGCGCGAGCGTAGGCGTCGCGCTTAGGTCGGGTGGAGCCGATGATCTCGACAATCTGCTGATCCATTCGGATATCGCCATGTATTCGGCGAAGGAGAGCGGCAAGAACGGATACAAGGTGTTCGACCAGTCGCTGAAGGACAAGGTGGAGGAGCGCGCGGGCATCGAGGCAGATCTGCCGCACGCCATCGCTTCGGACCAGCTTTCACTGTATTTCCAACCGAAAATCAACGCCAGCACCCTACAAATGGATGGGGTGGAGGCGCTCGCTCGCTGGCACCATCCGACGCGCGGCATGATTTCGCCGGAAATCTTCATATCCATTGCCGAGCAGCGCGGCCTGATGGTTCCGCTGGGAGAGAGCATATTGCGGATGGCGGCCGTCCAGATGCGGCGCTGGCTTGATGCCGGTTTGGAGATACCGGTTTCGGTCAACGTTTCCGCGGTTCAGTTTGAACAGCCCAAGCTCGCCAGGACCATCCTCGACATTCTCGACGCTCACGACATCCCGCCCAGGCTCTTATGTCTGGAAATCACCGAAACCGTCGCCATGTCGAGCTTCGTGCACACCAATGAGCGGATCGGCCAGTTGCGTGATGCCGGCATCAGCATCTCGATCGATGATTTCGGCACCGGCTATTCCAACCTGTCGCAGCTCGCGCGGCTTGAATTTGATGAAATCAAGGTCGACCGCTCGCTGGTCGCTGGCATCGGCATCAATTCTAAAAGCGAGACAATGCTGAAGGCCATCGTCAGCATGGCGAAGGCGCTGGGGCACGATATCGTCGCTGAAGGCATCGAAAGTGAGGAGCAGATGCGCTTTCTTGCTCGTATTGGCTGTGATCAGCTTCAGGGCTTCCTGCTCGGTATGCCGATGCCCGCCGATGAACTGGAGGATTGGCGTGTCGGAGATTTCGCAAATCCGGTGAGCGCGATGGTCAACGCGCTTGATGGACATTTGAGCGGCGACAAGCAGGCGGCGTTGCGGGCGTAGGCCGAGCCTGCCCGGCCCAAGAGTGCCCGCGCGTCGGCATTCATCAGCTCAGGCGATCGATCTCATTCTTGTCGAGCCCGCCGGGTACGATCATGATCGGGCAAGGCATCGTGCCCGCCTCCGAACTGGCGAAGTGCGATACCAGTGGACCGGGCGCGCCCGCGGGTGCAGCGGCCAGCACCAACGCGGCGATACTGTCATCTTCCTTCAAAATGGACCGGATTACCGGAATTGGCTCCCCGCTTTTCACGGTAATCACAGGGCGGATGCCCGATTCCTGCATCAATGTGCCTGCTGAACCAGTGACGAGTGCTTCTGCCCGCTGCCTCGCCTCCTCTTCCATCGTGGCCTGAACACCGCCCCATTGGACGAACTCCTGCGGGGGTACAAGGGCCACAATCCGGACGGCGCCACCTGTCTTTGCTGCACGGCGGGCTGCGAACTGCATCGCCTTTTCCGCCTCGGGACTTTCATCCATAATAACCAAATAGGTTCTCATTTTTTGTATCCTTCAGCTAAAATGTTCCAAAATTGCATTATTTTGTTGCAATTTGGACGGAGCTGGTTGACCTGTTTTGGATATGCATGCTCATTCATGCCTCAAATATTAACACGGCTCGAGAGAGGGGTGCCATCCCAATGTCCACAGAAATAAAGATGCCTGCGCTTTCCCCTACAATGGAAGAAGGAACACTGGCAAAGTGGCTTGTCAAGCCCGGCGACGTAGTGAGCTCGGGCGATTTGCTCGCGGAAATCGAAACCGACAAGGCGACGATGGAGTTCGAAGCCGTCGATGAGGGAACCATCGCCCAGATATTGGTCGATGAAGGGACCGAGGGCGTCAAGGTCGGGACGGTCATAGCCATTCTCGCCGAAGAGGGCGAGGATGCGAAGTCTGTGGCCGTGGAGAAGCCTGCCTCACCGGCTCCCGCACCTGCTCCAACGGCCGCACCGAAACCGGCTGAGTCTGAAAGCGGTACGTCAGTTGCCCAACCGGCACCTGCGCCTGTGGTGTCGGTATCGACCGATCGCGTCAAGGCTTCGCCCGTTGCGCGGCGGATCGCCGCCGCTCGCGGTATTGATCTTGCGACTATCAAGGGCAGTGGTCCCAATGGCAGGATCGTCAAGGCGGACGTGGAAGCGGCAGCGGCTCCCGCATCGCAGTCGTCCGCTCCGGCAGTGTCAGCACCAGCGGCGATGCAACCCAGCGCGCCGATTGCCGCGCAGGATTTCGGCATACCCCATGAAGTGGTCAAGCTGTCCGGCATGCGCAAGACGATCGCGCGCCGCCTGACGGAAAGCAAGCAGCAGGTGCCTCATATCTACCTGACGGTGGATGTGCGCCTTGACGCGCTGCTCAAACTTCGCGCCGAACTGAACGCATCGCTCGAAGGGCGTGGCATCAAGCTCAGCGTCAATGATATGCTGATCAAGGCGCTCGCATTGTCGCTGGTCCAGGTTCCTGAATGCAATGTACAGTTTGCGGGCGATCAGATGCTGAAGTTCAGCCGCGCGGACATTTCTGTTGCCGTCTCGATCCCGTCTGGCCTCATCACCCCGATCATCACCGATGCGGGCAGCAAGAGCGTCTCAGCGATCTCGAACGAAATGAAGGATCTGGGGCAGCGCGCCAAGGACGGCAAGCTGCAGCCTTCCGAATATCAGGGCGGCACTGCTTCCATCTCCAACATGGGCATGATGGGCATCAAGCAGTTTGAGGCCGTCATCAACCCGCCTCAGGCAATGATCATGGCGATCGGGGCAGGCGAGAAGCGGCCCTATGTAATTGACGACGCTCTCCAGATCGCGACCGTAATGAGCGCGACGGGCAGCTTTGACCACCGCGCCATTGACGGTGCGGACGGCGCGCGCCTGATGAGCGTATTCAGGGAGCTGGTTGAAAAACCGCTGGGCATGCTGGCGTGACATCAATGCCGGAAGGGCAGCCCGTGATCCGCGCTACGGTCATGCCGACCGATCTCAATCCCTATGGCGGGGCGTTCGGCGGCTGGATCATGAGCCAGATGGCGCTGGGCGCGGCCTCGCTCGCGTCGCGTCATTCGCGGGGGCGGGCTATCCTGAAGGCGGCTTCGGATTTCGAATTTCCAGCGGGGCTCGTCGCCGGTGAGGAATTGTCTGTCTTCGCGGAGCTGGAAAAGTTAGGGCGGACGTCGATGACCATCGCGGCGCAGGCATGGCGCCGGGAACGCGATAGCGATGTTAGCGATCTTGCGGCCACCGGTCGCTTCATATTTGTCGCAGTAGACGAACAGAACAAACCGCGCGAAATCCTTCCCGTTTAACGCGCGAGATCATAAGGAAAAATGTGATGGCAGAGACTTACGACCTTATCGTCCTCGGTTCCGGCCCCGGCGGTTATGTGGCGGCGATCCGTGCGAGTCAGTTGGGATTGAAAACTGCGATTGTGGAGCGTGAAAATCTGGGAGGCATCTGCCTCAACTGGGGCTGTATCCCGACCAAGGCGCTGCTGCGCTCGGCTGAGATCTTCCACTATATGAGCCACGCGAAGGACTATGGTCTGGCCGCTGAAAAGATCAGCGCGGATATCGAGGCAGTGGTGAAGCGCTCACGCGGTGTCGCCAAGCAGCTCAATCAGGGCGTCACGCACCTGATGAAGAAGAACAAGATCGCCGTTCATATGGGCGAGGGCAAGCTCGTCGGCAAAGGCAAGCTGGAGGTGAAGGACGAGAAGGGCAGCGAAACACTGACCGCCAAGCATATTATCGTTGCGACCGGCGCGCGTGCGCGCGACCTGCCGTTCGCGCCCGCCGATGGCAAACGCATCTGGACCTATCGCCACGCGATGACCCCGCCGGAAATGCCGACCAAGCTGCTTGTCATCGGCTCCGGCGCGATCGGCATCGAATTTGCCAGCTTCTACAACGACATGGGCGCGGAAGTGACCGTTGTCGAGATGATGGACCGCATCGTCCCGGTGGAAGATGCCGACGTCTCCGCGTTTCTTGAGAAAGCGCTCACCAAGCAGGGCATGAAAATCATGACCGGCGCGGGCGTGGAGGAATTGAAGGCTGGCGACAAGGGCGTCAGTGCGAAGATCAAGGGCAAGGACGGCAAGGTCGTGGCGGGCGACTATTCGCACTGCATCGTTGCCGTCGGGATCGTTCCCAACAGCGAGAATATCGGGCTGGAAAGCCTCGGTGTCGAACAGGTGAAGGGGCATATCAAGACCGACGGTCTGTGCCGCACCAATGTTGACGGGCTCTGGGCGATTGGCGACATCACCGCGCCGCCATGGCTTGCGCACAAGGCGAGCCATGAGGGCGTGATTGCTGCCGAAGCGATCGCGCAGGCGCTGGGCAACAAGGATGTCCACCCGCACGCGATGGACACGCGCAATATTCCCGGCTGCACCTATTGCCACCCGCAGGTGGCATCCGTCGGCCTGACCGAAGCCAAGGCGAAGGAAGCCGGCTACAAGGTCAAGGCGGGCACCTTCCCGTTCATCGGCAATGGCAAGGCGATCGCGCTCGGTGAAGCGGAAGGCTTCATCAAGACCGTGTTTGACGAGACCACCGGCGAGCTGCTCGGCGCGCATATGATCGGTGCGGAAGTGACCGAACTCATTCAGGGCTATGTCGTCGGCAAGACGCTGGAGACCACAGAGATCGAGCTGATGAACACGGTGTTCCCGCACCCAACCCTGTCGGAAATGATGCATGAAAGCGTGCTGGCTGCCTATGGACGGGCGTTGCATATCTGACACGCGCAACAAGGCGGCAGGGCGCGGCATTCGCGATGTGAACGGCCATTCAAACAGAAGGGGTGAGAAGAGGTGAAGCCGCGCTTTTTGTCCCTCCTGCTCTGCTGGGCGCTTGTGGCGCCCTCGTCACTATCGGCGCACAGTGCCGTTGAGCCAACTTCCCGTATGCAGGATGAGGTGTGGAAAGCGCGCTTCGAACTGCTTGACGAACGCGCCACTGCAGCCGGAAAGAATGCGCGGATCATCTTTATCGGCGATTCCATCACGCAGGGCTGGGAATATGCCGGAAAGCATATCTGGGCGGAATATTATGCCCCTCGGGGCGCGCTCAATCTTGGCATTGGCGGCGACCGGACGCAGGAGGTTCTCTGGCGGCTCGATCATGCGAAGCTGGATGGTTTGTCGCCACAGCTGGTCGTGCTGATGATCGGCACCAACAACATCGTTTCCCGGACGGGCGCGAATACCGTCCCCCAGATCATCGACGGCATTCGCGCGGTCGTGAGCGATCTTCGCAGTCGTTGGCCGAGATCCAGAATCCTCCTCGTCTCGCTTCTCCCTCGCGGCGAAAACCCCGGCGAAGCCAGGGGCGAGGTGTTGCAGGTCAATCAGGTCATCCAGCGTTTGGCCGACGACGATCGGGTGGAATGGGTGGACTTTGGCGAGCGCTTTGTGGCCGATGACGGAACTATTCCGGGGCGGCTGATGCCCGATTATCTTCATCTGAGCGAGGATGGCTATCGAATTTGGGCGGAGGCGATCGAGCCCCAAGTGACAGCGGCGCTTAAGGATGCGGACAAGGGCGTACCGGCAGGTCGCTGAACGGTCGTCCATTTGGGTTGCAGCAAAAAATTGTGCGCTGCAGTTCATGGGGATGAAATCTTTCTGCCGCTACACATCCCTGCCACCACTTCGGGAAAAGACGCCAATGACCGCACAACATAATCAGGGCGGCTTTTGATGCCGCCTGTGAGGACCAACTCCATAAAACCTATGATTGTTGGCGCTGCAGCGCTTGCCTTGTCGTCCAACGCATTCGCGCAGGACTATGGGGAAGCAGACGATGTCGATGGCACAGAGAACGAAATCGTCGTTCTGGGTTATGATTCCCGCGGCGCGATAGTGGGTGAGGCGGCCGTCGAGCTGGAGCTGAATGAGGCTGATATCGCCAGCTACGGCGCGTCGAATATTCAGGAGCTGATCAGCCAGTTGGCTCCGTTGACTCGTTCATCGCGCGGGGAGGGGGGCGGTGCGCCTGTCCTCCTTCTCAACGGCCGCCGCATTTCCGACAGGCGCGAAATTTTCCATATCCCGCCAGAGGCGATAGAACGCGTGCAAGTGCTGCCCGAGGAGGTTGCGCTTCGCTATGGATATTCCGCCGATCAGCGGGTGATCAACTTCATCCTGAAAAAGAATTTCGACGCAGTAACCGCCGAGGCGGAATATGGTGCCAGTACAGCGGGAGGTCGCGGCGAAGGGCAGCTGGAAGCCAATTATCTCAAACTGACCGAAGGCGGCAGGGTCTCGCTGGAGGCGGAATATAATCACGCGACGCCGCTGCTGGAGCGTGACAGGAACATCCGGTACGCCACCGGGGCGTCCGATGAGGGGCGGTTCCGCACCTTGTTGCCGGAAACCGACGAACTTCAGCTCAATGCGCTGATCAGCCGATCTCTGAATGACACCACGGGATTGACCCTCAATGCTACTCATGAGCGTAGCGATTCCGTTGCGTGGCTGGGCCTCGACGGTGCGAGCGGCCTTCGTACCGAGCAGGACGCACAGTCGCGCACCACGCATCTGGGTGCCACGCTCGATGGCGTGACCGCAGGCTGGCAATGGACCATGACCGCCAACGCAGACTGGCAGCGTGATCATACGGAGCTGGGGCTGCGCGGCGGCGGTGTGCGGGATACCGGGCTGGCGCGCCAAAGGACGCTCGATGCCGACATCAATACCAATGGCAGCCTGATCGCTCTGCCCGCTGGCGACGCTTTGCTGGGTTTGCGCTTGGGAATAGCGGATACCGCGCTCACCAGCGAGCGCACACGGTCCGGTGTGATGTCGGCTCAGAATCTTGGTCGCACCGACACAACCGCGCGCGCAAATCTTGATGTGCCGATTATCGAGGGCGGGCGCGGTGCCCTCGGCGCTTTGGGTGACGTTTCCGCCAATATCAACGGGGCCATGCGGCATTTTTCCGACTTCGGAACGGTCTATTCCTATGGATATGGGGGAACCTGGAAACCGTCGCGCAATCTCTCCGTCATATTCTCGCTGGTCCATGAAAAGGACGCGCCAACCGTTCAGCAACTTGGCGCACCGTTGATAACGACGCCCAATGTGACGGTGTATGATTTCGTTCGCGGTCAGACCGTACTGGTCGATGCGATCACTGGTGGCGACCCGACGTTGAACCCGGAAAATCGTACGGACTGGAAGATCAGCACATCATGGGAAGCGCCATTCGCCCAAGGGCTGACTCTGCTGCTCGACTATTATGACAATAATAATCGGGGGCGTCTCGCAAACTTTCCGCTGCTGACACCGGAAATCGAAGCCGCCCTTCCGGAGCGTGTAGTGCGGGATGCGTCCGGCGCACTCGTGTCGATCGACCGGCGTTCCATCAATCTTGCGCAAAGCAATAATCAGGTGCTGCGATACGGCTTCAGCTATTCGAAGAGCTTCGGGGCCAGCGACAGCGGTGGTCGCGGGCCCCGGTCGGGTGGTTCTGGCCGCCGGATGCGCGGGGATGGCGGCCGCTGGAACGTGGATCTTTTCCACTCGGTCCGCCTGCAGGACGAAATCCTTGTGCGTCCGGGGCTAAAGCTCGACCTTCTGGACGGTGGCGCGCTTGATGGCGATGGCGGGCCGGGACGGCATCTGGTGGAACTGGACGGCGGCTGGTCGTTCAAGGGCGTCGGTATCCGAGCCTCGGCGAAATATCAAAGCAGCAGCCGCGTCGACGGCGGATTGACGGGTTCGGACCTTGCTTTTTCCGACCTGTTCACGCTGGACCTGCGTGCCTTCATTAATTTTGACAGCAATGCGCAGCTCGTAAACCGCCACCCTTGGCTCGATGGACTGCGCTTGCGCTTGAAGGCCGAAAATATCACAAATTCGACCCGCACAGTGCGGGATTCCACCGGCGCCGTACCGCTGTCATACCAGCCGGGCTATTTGGACCCGCGCGGCCGCTTTTTTGAGATCAGTCTGCGCAAGCAGTTCTGATCGGTCGCGGCGGGGCTGTCAGGGTCCGCAAGTAAACGAGCAATAAAAAAGGGTGGACAAACCGAAATGGCTGTCCACCCTTTTTAACTCTTAAGAAACTGCTTTCGCGAAATTACATCGCGTTTTCAGCAGCGTTCTCCATGGCTTCGCCAGCATTTTCAACGGCGTCAGCAGCATTGTCCATCGCTTCAGCAGCGTTGTCCATTTCGACAACTTTTTCAACAACAGCGTTGTCAGCTTCTTCAGCCGGCTTTTCACCGCAAGCGGCGAGGGCCAGCAGGCCAGCCGAAGCAAAAACAGCAGCGATCTTCATCATTTTGTTAGGCTCCCAATAGCGTGTGTCGCGCGCATTAACCGTGTAGTTATATACGTACGAGCGCCCCGAATTAACGGCTTAGTTCAACAAATCAACTCTTTTTTGTCGTCACTAACCCCCAGAGAATCACGCGACGATCTCTTGTCTACTACATCGCTTTTATATGAACGCAAGCGGGATTTAGGGGCACGCGAACTCCGTATTTGCCATTGCGCCTGTGCTGGGCTAACGCGCAGGCAAATCTCGATACCAATCAAAGAAGCGGAGTTTTCCGAAGATGTCCGGCCAATACGCCTTCGTCATGAAGGGCATGACCAAATCCTTCCCCGGTGCCCAAAAGCCGGTGCTCAGCAACATCAACCTGCAATTTTATTTCGGGGCCAAGATCGGCATCGTGGGGCCGAACGGCGCGGGTAAATCGACCCTGATGAAAATCATGGCCGGTATCGACACCGATTTCTCGGGTGAGGCATGGCCCGGCGAGAATATCACGGTCGGCTATCTGCCGCAGGAGCCTGAGCTGGATCCGAACAAGACCGTCCTTGAAAATGTGAAGGACGGCGCGCGCGAAGTCGCCGACATGGTTGAGCGCTTCAATCAGATCGGCATTGAAATGGGCGAAGAGGACGCCGATTTCGATGCGCTCGGCGCGGAAATGGGCGAGCTTCAGGAAAAGATCGACGCTGTCGATGGCTGGACGCTCGACAATCAGCTCGAAATCGCGATGGAGGCACTGCGCTGCCCGCCGTCTGACTGGAGCGTGGACAAGCTGTCCGGCGGTGAAAAACGCCGCGTGGCGCTTACTCGCCTGCTCATCCAGAAGCCGTCGATCCTGCTGCTCGACGAGCCGACCAACCATCTTGACGCCGAAAGCGTCGAGTGGCTGGAAAACCACCTGAAGGAATATGCCGGTGCGGTGCTGATGATCACCCACGATCGCTACTTCCTCGACAATGTGGTGGGCTGGATCCTGGAGCTCGATCGCGGAAAATATTTCCCGTACGAAGGCAATTATTCGACCTATCTCGACAAGAAGGCCAAACGCCTCGCGCAGGAAGAGCGTGAGGAAAGCGGTCGTCAAAAGGCGCTCAGCCGCGAGTTGGAATGGATCCGGCAGACGCCTGCCGCGCGCCAGACCAAGTCGAAGGCGCGTATCCGCAAGTTCGAAGAGCTTCAGGAGGCGCAGGCCGGTCGCGCGCCGGGCAAGGCGCAGATCGTCATTCAGGTGCCTGAACGTCTGGGCGGCAAGGTTATCGAGGCGCACAACATCTCGAAAGCTTATGGCGACAAACTGCTGTTCGAGGATCTCTCCTTCACGCTGCCGCCAGGCGGGATTGTCGGCGTGATCGGCCCCAACGGCGCGGGTAAATCGACGCTGTTCAAGATCATTACCGGCAAGGAACAGCCCGACAGTGGCGAGATCGCGATCGGCGACACGGTTCATCTGGGCTATGTCGACCAGAGCCGCGATCATCTCGATGGTGCCAAGAATGTCTGGGAAGAAATCTCCGACGGTCTCGATTATATGAAGGTCAACGGCCACGACATGTCGACGCGTGCCTATGTCGGCGCGTTCAACTTCAAGGGGCCGGACCAGCAGAAAAATGTGGGCAAGCTGTCAGGCGGTGAGCGCAACCGCGTGCACATGGCCAAGATGCTGAAGGAAGGCGGCAACGTCCTGCTGCTCGACGAACCGACCAACGACCTGGACGTTGAAACGCTGGCCGCGCTGGAAGACGCGATCGAAAATTTCGCGGGTTGCGCCGTGGTCATCAGCCACGACCGCTTCTTCCTCGACCGCCTCGCGACCCACATCCTCGCGTTCGAAGGCAACAGCCATGTCGAATGGTTCGAGGGCAATTTCGAAGCCTATGAGGAAGACAAGCGCCGCCGCCTGGGCGACGCCGCCGACCGGCCTACGAGGCTTGCCTACAAGAAGCTGACGCGGTGAACCGGCGCGGGCGTCATTCCGACGCCCGTTGTTCGAAATCGCGCATGTCGCTGATGGTTTCGGTGTATGCGGCGATGTCGCGCACATTGGCTGCCGGTGGGCCATTCCACGCCTGCGCGATGAATTGCTCGACGGCGTTTTGCGTGCCCTGAACCAGCGTCTCGACCGATCCGTCGGCTCGGTTGCGCACCCAACCGGTCAGGGCAAGCTCACGCGCGGTTTTCACGCACCATGCGCGATACCAGACGCCCTGAACGCGCCCTGATATCGTCAGGCGTTTGGCGGTCAGCATGGCTGGCCTTCAACCCATGCGTTCGTTCAGGGTCTTCAATGTCGCATCGAACCTGTTTTCACGCTCGGCATTGCGCAGCCCCTTGGTGTTCTCCACACAGATTTCGTTAGGGGTGGGCGATTGTTCGAACAGGTCCATCACCTGCGATATGAAATCGGCTAGCGGCATATAAGCCGGGTTGACGGATTGGCCGGGGGTAAGGTCTGTCTGCACCGCCGGTGGCGGCAACTCAATCACTTCGATGCCCTGCGCCGCCAGCATATAGCGCAGCGACAGCGTCCAGCTGTGAACAGCGGCCTTGGTCGCGCAATAGGTGGCCGTGTTTGCCAGCGGCACGAATGCCAGACCGGATGTCACATTGATAATCGTGGCGTCTTGCTGTTTCCTTAGATGCGGCAACAATGCCGACACCATGCGGATCGGCCCCAGCAGGTTTGTGGTGACGATGGCCTCGGCGGCTGCAAGGTCGAGCGTGTCCGGTGTCAGTTCGTTCCGAACCATGATGCCCGCGTTGTTGAAGAGGACATTCAGCTTCGGATGCTTGGCAGTCACAGCTTCGACAAGAGTCTCAATCGATGATGGATCGTTCACGTCCATCGCATAGCCGTGCATTCCGGGGTTCGCCTGCGTCACTTCATCCAGGACCGACTGGCGGCGCCCGGTGATGATGACCTCATTGCCGCGCTTGTGAAAGGCCTCGGCCAACCCGCGTCCGATGCCGGAGCCCCCGCCGGTAATCAATATGGTGTTGCCGGTCGTCTTCATGGATCATGGCTCCTGCAATGGGGGAGCGCTGAAGATGGGCAATACTGCGGCAGTTTCAACCGGTCCGCTGCTTACTCTGACGGTATTGGTGCCTGCTGCGCGCTTACATAGTCCGCCAGCACGCGCGAATAGAGCTGATGCTCGGCTATCAGCACGCGCGCGGCGAGGTCGTCGGGCGTATCGCCCGGCATGATCGCGACTTCGGTCTGGCCCAGTACTGGGCCATCGTCCAGCTCTGCCGTGACGATATGGACCGAGCAACCGCCCTTGACGTCTCCCGCCTCAATCGCACGCTCATGGGTATGCAGGCCCTTATATTTGGGCAGCAGGGACGGGTGGATGTTGAGCATGCGCCCCTCCCATTTTGCAACGAATTCCGGTGAGAGCAGCCGCATATACCCGGCCAGCGCGACGAAATCGGCCCTTGCGTTTCGCAACTGCGCATCGATCATTTCATCGAACTCCGCGCGCTTCATGCCCTTGTGACTGTGTCCGAACGTCGCGATGCCTTCTGCCGCGGCAAACTGCAGGCCCGCTGCTTCGGGATCATTGGCGGCCACCAACACCACTTCATACGGGCAGCCCATGGCCTTTGCTGCATAGACCAGCGCGGCCATATTGGACCCCCGGCCCGAAATCAGAACGGCGACGCGCGCCTTTTCAGGCATCGTGATGCGCTTCCCATGCGGCCTGGGCGCTCCAGGTTTCGCGCGATCCGCTCACTGTGCAGCCTTTGGGCCCTTTCTCGATCCAGCCGATGCGGTGAACGGTTTCGCCGGCCGCTTCCAGATCGATGGCGACATGCCCCGCCCTTTCGGAGGGAACCACCAGCACCATGCCAATGCCGCAATTGAAGGTGCGTGCCATCTCTTCGGGTTCGATATTGCCCTGCGCCTGAAGGAACGCCATCAGCCGCGGCTGAATCCACGCATTGGCATCGATCAGCGCGCGGCACCCTTCCGGCAGGACCCGCGGAATATTTTCCAGCAAACCGCCGCCTGTGATATGAGCAAGCGCGCTGATATCGCCCCTGCGAACCGAAGGCAGGAGCGATTTCACATAAATGCGCGTGGGCGCCATCAGTGCATCGATCAGCAGGACGTCCTGATCGAAGATGGCGGGGCGGTCGAGCTTCCACTCCTTATCAGCCGCCAACCGCCGTACCAGCGAATAGCCGTTTGAATGGACGCCCGAGGATTCGAGGCCGAGCACGACGTCTCCTGCCTTCACGCGGTTTCCGGTCAGGACTTCGCTCCGTTCGACCGCGCCGACGCAGAAGCCTGCCAGATCATAGTCGCCATCGGCATACATGCCCGGCATTTCGGCGGTCTCTCCGCCGATCAGCGCACAGCCCGCTTGTTTGCAGCCTTCGGCAATACCGGCAACGACTTGCTCCGCAACGCCGATATCAAGCTTTCCGGTTGCGAAATAGTCGAGAAAAAAGAGCGGTTCTGCGCCCTGCACGACAAGGTCGTTCACGCACATCGCGACAAGATCGATGCCGACCGTGTCGTGACGTCCGCTGTCGATCGCCAACTTCAGTTTGGTTCCCACGCCGTCATTGGCTGCAACCAGAAGCGGGTCGCGAAATCCCGCTGCCTTCAGATCGAAAAAACCGCCGAAACCGCCAAGCTCGGCGCCTGCGCCGGGGCGCTTGGTCGATTTTGCCAGCGGTGCGATGGCGCGGACCAGCGCATTGCCGGCATCGATATTTACGCCGGCTTGCGCGTAGCTATAGGATGGACCTTTGTCGGCCATAGGGTCGGAAGAGTCTGTCATGCGCCAAGCGCCTATCGCATTCGTCCCGCAGGGGAAATCGAAAATAACCCCGATAGACAAAATTGCCTGCTTGGATTTCTTGCCATTTGTCGCCAAAAGGGCGCCGTGACCCCGTTTGCCCGTCCACTACCCTATTTGCGGAACGCCAACCTAATCCGCTTGCTGACGATTCCGCTGGTCGTGGGATTGGGGCTGCTTGCTGCTGCGCTCGTCGCGCAGATGGAAGGGGAGCGAGGCGTGCCGCCGATTGCCAGCAGCGGCGATTTCGAAGTGGGCGGTATTGACGTCGATGTGGAGGCCAGTACGGCGGACGAGGCGCGCACCGCAGGGTGGAAAATGGCACAGCGCCTCGCCTGGAACAAGCTGTGGGCCAGCACCAATGGCGGCTTGCTCAACCTCTCGGATTCACAGCTCAACCAGATTGTGTCGGGTATCGAGGTCGAATCGGAAGAGATCGGCCCACAGCGTTATATCGCCACCTTGCGCATCTTGTTCGACCGGGCGCGCGCTGGGCAGATATTGGGTGTAACCCGCATGGCGATGCGCTCGCCGCCCTTGCTCGTTATCCCGATCCTGCGGCAGGGCGGGGCGTCCACAGTGTTTGAAAGCGTCAATGAATGGCAAAAGGCCTGGGCGCGCTATCGCACCGGGGACAGCGCGATCGATTATGTGCGAACCAGCGGCACGGGGCCGGATGCGCTGTTGCTGACGGCGGGGCAAGCGGGGCGTCGTGGTCGCAACTGGTGGCGGAATATTCTCGATCAATATGGCGCAGCCGACGTCATTTTTCCGATTGTCCGCCTGGAACGGCAATGGCCCGGCGGCCCGGTGACAGGCTATTTCGCGGCGCGTTATGGTCCGGACAATGAACTTCTGGGCAATTTTAAGCTGCGCGCGCCCAATGAGGCGGCCATTCCGACGATGCTCGACAAGGGCATTGAGAAGATCAACGCCATCTACACACAGGCGCTGGGCGATGGTCGTCTGAGGCCCGATCCGTCGCTTGTCATCGAGGAGCCGATCGACGCGAGCGAACTCGACCTCGGCAATTTCGCCGATATGCCTATTGAGACCAGTGCAGTCCCGGCAACCACTTGGCCGACCTACTCGATCCAGTTCGACACGCCCGACGTCGCCTCGGTCAGCCAGGCTGAGTCGCTGTTGCGGGGCATCAACGGCGTCAAGTCTGCGGCGACGAGCAGCCTTGCACTGGGCGGCGTGTCGGTGATGCAGGTAAGCTTCGATGGATCGATCGAAAATCTGCGGACAGCCCTGCAGGCGCGTGGATTTCAGGCCACCGGCAGCGGAACGACATTGCGGATCAGCAGGCGTAGCACGCAGGCAGCTCCGCCCGCCGCCCCATGACCCAGATAGGGCTCCCCTTCGACTGGGGGGGGCAGGCCCAGCCAGATCAGTTTATTCCCGGTGAATCCAACTCCGTGGCGCTGCGGCATATTGAGGGGTGGCAGGATTGGCCGATCCCGATTTCCATTCTGACCGGACCTGCCCACTCGGGAAAATCGGCATTAGGCAGGCACTTTGTCGCGCTATCGGGCGGGACCGTAATCGATGATGCGCCTTCGCGCGACAATGCCTTTCTGTTCCATGCATGGAACATGGCGCGCGACAGCGGTACGCCTTTGCTGCTGGTCGCTCGGGATGTCCCTGAAAGCTGGCCGGTATCGCTGCCGGATCTTAAATCCCGGCTCGCCGCCGCGCCGCATGTGCGGATCGCGGAACCCGATGACGCGCTGGTGCGCGCCCTGATCGAAACCGGGTTGGCGCAGGCAGGGTCGGCCTTCGCGCCGGACCTTTCCGAATGGCTCGCGCGGCGCATTGACCGGACCTACGAGGCCGTCGCCGAATTGCTGGTCCACCTCAACCGTCTGTCGCTCGCCTCATCGCGCAAGATTTCGGTCGCGCTGGCAAAAGAAGCGCTGCAAAATCTTAGGTTTTTGCATATAGAGGATGGCGACGCGGCGTCCGATGCGGCGCATGGGCAAGACAGGAAGAGCGCTGACAATGGCTGAGGCCGATCCGGTCATCTCCCTAGCTGAAACCGGGGACCGATATTTCAACCGTGAGCTGTCGTGGCTCGCGTTCAACCGGCGTGTGCTGGAGGAAGCGTCGAATTCCGCGCATCCTCTGCTCGAACGGCTCCGCTTCCTCTCGATCTGCGGCAACAATCTCGATGAATTCTTCATGGTGCGCGTGGCAGGCCTGAAGGGGCAGCAGATTGACAATGTCGACCTGCGTTCCGCCGACGGCTTGACGCCTGCCCAGCAATTATCCGCTATCGGGACTGAGGCGGACGCTCTGATGCGGGAACAGCAGCTCATCTGGCACGAGCTGCGGCACGAACTGATGGAAAACGGTATCGAGGTGATCGACACCGAACCGGTCGAACCCGATGTCGAGGCATGGCTTCAGAACCATTTTCTGACCCAGATTTTTCCCATTATTACGCCGCAGGCGCTTGATCCGGCGCACCCGTTTCCGTTCATTCCGAACCTCGGCCTGTCGCTGCTGTTTGACCTGATCCGCAAGTCGGACGGCGAAAATGTGCGGGAGCTGGTGATGATCCCGTCATCCCTGCCGCGTTTCTTCCGCATTCCGGGAACGCCTGCGCGCTACATGGCGCTGGAAAGTGCGATCCGCCGCTTCAGTCATCTTCTCTTCCCTGGATATGAACTGCGCGAAAGTGGCATTTTCCGCATCATTCGCGACAGCGATATCGAAATCGAGGAAGAGGCCGAAGATCTCGTCCGTTATTTCCGTACCGCCATAAAACGGCGACGGCGCGGACGCGTCATCCGGCTCGAAATCGAACAGGGTATTCCCGATTCGGTCGAGGAAATGCTGCAGGAGCTGCTTCAGGGGCAGGATGCGATGATTGCCGATGTCGACGGCTTCATCGGTATCGGCGACCTCTCGGCTGTTGTCGATGAAGATCGCCCGGATTTGAAATTCGAACCGTTTGCGCCACGCTTTCCAGAGCGCATTCGCGAATATGGCGGTGATTGCTTCGCGGCGATTCGCGCGAAGGACATCGTCGTTCACCACCCCTATGAAAGCTTTGACGTCGTCATCGCCTTCCTGAAACAGGCGGCGGCGGACCCCGATGTCGTCGCGATCAAGCAGACGCTCTATCGTGCGGGCAAGCAGTCGGCGGTGATCCGCGCGCTGATCGATGCGGCGGAGGCGGGTAAGTCCGTCACGGCGGTCGTCGAGTTGAAGGCCCGCTTTGATGAGGAGCAAAACCTGCTCTGGGCGAGTGCGCTCGAACGGGCTGGTGTGCAGGTCGTCTATGGCTTTATCGACTGGAAAACCCACGCCAAGATTTCCATGGTCATCCGGCGCGAGGGCGATCAGTTCCGCACCTATTGCCACTTTGGCACCGGCAATTATCACCCGATCACCGCGCGCATTTACACAGATCTCAGTTTCTTTACCGCCGACCCGCGCGTTGGCCGCGATGCTGCGTCGGTGTTCAACTATATCACTGGATATGTGGAGCCGGGCTCGCTGGAACTGCTCTCCATGTCGCCGCGCGATCTGCGCAAGGATTTGTGCAATCTGGTCGATGCCGAGATCGCGCATGCGCGTGCCGGGCGTCCCGCGACGATCTGGGCGAAGATGAACAGCCTCGTCGATCCGGCCATTATCGAAAAGCTGTATCAGGCCAGCAACGCGGGAGTGGAAGTTGATCTGGTGGTGCGCGGGATCTGCTGTCTGCGTCCATGCGTCCCGGGCATGTCGGAAAATATTCGCGTCAAATCGGTTGTCGGCCGTTTTCTGGAACACAGCCGCATCGCCGTATTCGGTAATGGCCGGAAATTGCCGCATAACGATGCAAAGGTGCTGATCAGCTCGGCCGACTGGATGCCGCGCAATTTCGATCGCCGGGTGGAATATCTCCTGCCGATTGAAAATCCGACCGTGCACGACCAGATTCTCGATCAGGTGATGGTCGCCAATCTGATCGATACGGAACAAAGCTGGGTTCTGAATGCCGATGGCACCTATTCGCGGCTGGAGCCGGGCGAAAAGCCGTTCAACCTGCACCGCTATTTCATGACCAACCCGTCGCTTTCCGGGCGCGGTGCGGCACAGGCGCATGGTGAGTCCGCGCCGAAACTCAGCCTTCGTTACCGCAAATAAGGGGGCTTGCGCCCGAATGACGTTGCTCGAAAATCTTCTCAGGCCGGCGGCAAGCTCTGCGTCCAAAGCCGGCCCGATCCGGCGCGCCATCATCGACATCGGTTCCAACAGCATCCGCCTCGTCATTTATGATGGGCCTGCGCGCGCGCCCTTCGTTCTGTTCAATGAGAAGATTGCGGCGGGCTTGGGCGCTGAACTCGGCGCGACGGGCCGGATCGACGATGCGGCGCTCGACCGCGGTCTCGACGCGATCAGCCGGTTCGCCTTGCTTGTCGATGAAATGAGCGTGGGAGAGACTATCTCAATTGCTACCGCGGCGGTGCGGGAGGCGGCCAATGGTCAGGCGTTCATCACCGAATGCCGCCGTCGCGCCGGTCTCGATATCGCCATATTGTCCGGCGAGGAAGAGGCGAGGGCCGCCGGATATGGGGTGATTTCCTCCATTCAGGGTGCCGATGGCATTGTCGCCGACCTGGGCGGCGGCAGTCTGGAGCTTGCGCGGGTGAGCGACGGTGAGGTCCATGAGGTCGTCTCGCTGCCCATCGGCGTCCTGCGGCTTGAGGCATTGCGCGGGAAGGGCAAGACCGCGCTCTCCAAATTCGTCGCCAAGGCGCTCAAGGATGCCGGGTGGAGCGAAGTTGAGCGCGATCTGCCGCTTTATCTGGTCGGCGGCTCGTGGCGCGCGCTTGCCCATCTCGACATGCAACTCTCGCAATTCCCACTGCCCGTCATCCACCAGTATCGGATGGACGCCGCGCGCGCCGCCTATCTCGTGCGCGTGACGGCCTCGATGGGGAAATCTCAGGTTAAGAAGGTGCCCGCCATCTCCTCGTCGCGCGCTGCGACCCTGCCGCATGCCGCTGCATTGCTGGCTGTATTGGTTCGCCAGTTGGGCAGTTCGGAGCTGGTCACGTCTGCTTTCGGCCTGCGCGAAGGCCTGTTGTTCGAACGGCTCAGCGCCGACGAACGTGCATTGGACCCGTTGCTTGTCGCGGCAGAAGCCGAAGGCGCGGCGCAGGGGCGGTTCCCCGATCATGGCGCGCAGATCGATCGCTGGATATCGCCGTTGTTCAGCAACGAACCGCCCGAATGGGCGCGCATCCGCCGAGCCGCCTGTATGCTGGCCGATGTGGGTTGGCGCGCGAACCCGGATTTCCGCGCCGAACGCGGCATGGAAATCGCGCAGCATGGCAACTGGGTCGGTATAGATGGCTGGGGCAGGGCGATGCTGGCGCAGGCGCTCTACGCCAATTTCGGCGGAGGCACGTCGATGGTGCCGGAACTCGCCGTGCTGACGGGCCCGGAACAGCTAATGCGTGCGGTGCAATGGGGGCTGGCCATCCGTCTGGCGCAGCGCCTGTCGGGCGGTGTTGCCGGGCCGCTCGAAAAGACTCGCCTTTCCATGGATGCAGATGGGATCGTGTTGGAGATCGAAGGCGCTTATGCCGGGCTGTGTGGAGAGACCGTAAACCGTCGGCTCAAGCATCTGTCGCAGGCCGTGGGTGCCGACTGGCGTATCGATATCAGCGACAGCTGAAGCCGGTCAGCCGCAGGCTGCGCGCGTAACCAGCATATCGTCGCCATAGCTGACCGTCAGCCGGTCGGGGCGATAGTCCATCGTCATTGCCGACCGGGGAGGAGCCCAGCGCAGGCTTTTGGCACCCGATGCCGCCAGTATCTGTGCGCCGAGGTCCGAAGAGGCAAGCTGCCCGACGAACACGGAAAGGCCATCCGCCTTGCAAATAAAGGCGTCTGGCGCCGGACCTGCACTTTGCGGCGGGGTCGATGAGGCTGTGCAGGCGGCGGTCATCAAAGCTGTCGCCGAGAATGCGAAAATGGGGAGCATTTTCATCAATCGTCTTCCTGATTGCGCGTCATTTTCAGACGCCCTTCGACGACGGCAAACGCCAGCCTTCCCTCGACCAGATCGAGCGCATCCCGCCCGAATTCCTCAAAGCGCCAGCCCTGCAATATGGTCAGATCACTGCGGACGCCTGCGGCCAGCATCTCGATATCGTCACTGCGCGCGATCAGACGTGCGGCGACGTCGATTTCCTTGGCGCGGATTTTCAGCAATAATTTCAGCAGGTCGGCGACCAACGCGCCATCCTTGCCCAGCCCCGGCTTGCGCGGTCCGCGATCGGGCATATCCTCGCGCGCCAGCGGCTTGGCGTTGCCCAGCGCCTTCATCAGCCGCGCGCCGATGTCATTGCTCTTCCATGTCGCGGACAGGCCGCGGACCTTGCCCAGATCTTCCTGCTGGCGCGGCGGGTGCGACGCGATGTCGGCCAGCGTCTCGTCCTTCACGATGCGCCCGCGCGGAATATTCTTGTCGCGCGCCTCATTCTCGCGCCACGCCGCCAGTGCCTTCAGACGACCGAGCACATCGGGTTTCTTCGTCGAAATGCGAATGCGCTGCCACGCATCCTCAGGCTTGTTCTCGTAATTTTCGGGGTTGGCAATCCGCTCCATCTCATCGTCGAGCCAATCGCCGCGTCCGGTCGCGCGCAGCTTGTCCAGCATCTTCGGGAATATCTGGATGAGGTGCGTCACATCGCCGATTGCATAGTCGATCTGCCGCTTGTCGAGCGGGCGGCGGCCCCAATCAGTAAAGCGTGCACCCTTGTCCAGCGTTACGCCCATCCATGCATCGACCAGATTGCCATAGCCGATCTGCTCGCCCAGCCCCAGCGCCATCGCGGCGATCTGCGTATCGAACAGCGGGTGCGGCGTCTTGCCGGTCAGATTGTAGATGATCTCAAGATCCTGCCCGCCGGCATGGAAAACCTTCAGAACGTCCTCATTATTGACCATCAGATCGAGCAGCGGCGTCAGGTCTAGCCCCGGCGCCTTTGGGTCGATCGCGGCGGCCTCGTGCGCGTCGGCGATCTGTACCAGGCACAGATCCGCCCAATAGGTGTTCTCGCGCATGAATTCGGTGTCGACCGCGACCCATGGAGAGCGGGCGAGGCGTTCGCACAGGGCTTTAAGTTCGTTGCTGTCGGTAATCAGCGGATGAATTTGCATAAGTTGGTCGATCACATTATGGGCAGGCGCGCTATCGGCGCTTCCATCGAAGTTAAACGGCGGAATAAGCGGCATAGCCAGTTTACATCGGTTTGTCATTTCCAAGAACACACAGGCAAGAAACGACCATCATGCACGCATATCGCTCCCACACCTGCGCACAGCTGCGCTCCTCTCATGTTGGCGAAACCGTTCGGGTTTCGGGCTGGGTGCACAGAAAGCGCGATCATGGCGATCTGGTCTTCATCGACCTGCGCGATCATTATGGCATGGTGCAGATCGTGACAGAGGTCGATGGCCCTGTGTTCAAGGTCATCGAATCGCTGAAACCCGAAAGCGTTGTTACGGTAACCGGCAAGGTCATCGCGCGTACGGCCGAGGCGGTGAACCCGCGCATGGAAACCGGCGAGATCGAAATTCGCGCCGACGATGCGGTCGTGCAGTCCGCCGCGCAGGAACTGCCGCTTCCTGTGGCCGGTGAGCAGGATTACCCCGAGGACATCCGCTTGCGCTATCGTTTCCTCGACCTGCGGCGGGACCGCTTGCACGCCAACATCATGTTGCGTTCGTCGGTCATCGCCTCGCTGCGCCGCCGGATGATCGATCAGGGCTTTACCGAGTTCCAGACGCCGATCCTGACGGCATCTTCGCCCGAGGGGGCACGCGACTTCCTGGTGCCCAGCCGTATTCATCCCGGCAAATTCTACGCGCTGCCGCAGGCGCCGCAGATGTTCAAACAGTTGCTGATGGTCGCGGGTTTCGACCGCTATTTCCAGATCGCGCCCTGTTTCCGCGATGAAGACGCGCGCGCAGACCGTTCGCCCGGCGAATTCTACCAGCTCGATTTCGAAATGAGCTTCGTCACGCAAGACGATGTCTTCAATGCGATTGAACCTGTTCTGCACGGCGTGTTCGAAGAGTTCGCGAACGGAAAAACGGTTACGCCCGCGCCGTTCCCGCGCATCCCGTTCGCCGAAGCGATGCTGAAATATGGCAGTGACAAGCCCGATCTGCGCAACCCGCTGATTATCACCGACGTGACCGATCATTTCGCGGGGTCCGGTTTCGGCATTTTCGCCGGTATCGTCGAAAGTGGCGGCGTCATCCGCGCAATCCCGGCTCCGGGTGCAGGGGCGGGCAGCCGCAAATTCTTCGATGACATGAACAACTGGGCACGTGGCGAAGGCTTTGCGGGTCTGGGCTATATCAACATCAAGGATGGCGTGCCCGGTGGACCCATCGCCAAAAATCATGGCGAGGAAAAGACCGCGAAGCTGATCGAGGCGCTCGGCCTTGGGCCCAATGACGGCGTGTTCTTTGCCGCGGGCAAAGTCGGGCAGGCGGCAAAGCTTGCAGGCGCGGCGCGCACCCGCGTCGGTGAAGAGCTGAACCTCATCGAGCAGGGCTGCTTCAAATTCTGCTGGATCGTCGATTTTCCGATGTTCGAATATGATGAGGACGCGAAGAAGATCGATTTCTCGCACAACCCCTTCTCCATGCCGCAGGGCGAGATGGAGGCGTTGGAAACCAAGGATCCGCTCGATATCCTCGCATGGCAATATGACATTGTCTGCAACGGCGTAGAACTGTCCTCGGGCGCAATCCGGAACCATCGCCCGGATATCATGTACAAGGCGTTCGAAATCGCGGGTTACAGCCCTGAGGATGTCGAAAAGAACTTCTCCGGCATGCTCAACGCGTTCAAATATGGCGCTCCTCCGCACGGCGGATCGGCTCCCGGTGTCGACCGCATCGTCATGCTGCTCGCCGATGAACCCAATATCCGCGAAGTCGTGCTGTTCCCGATGAACCAGAAGGCCGAAGACCTGATGATGGGCGCACCCAATGAGGTGTCCTTGAAGCAGCTTCGCGAACTGCACATCCGTCAGGTGGAACCCAGCAAGAGCTGATTTGCCGGGGGTGAAGCTGTTCCCTTTTGGGGCGGCTTTGCCGCAGCATATGGCTCGACTGTGTCAGCGCTCGCCGATAGGGTCGCTCCATGACCATTGACCTTGCCGATTTTGAAGATGGACCGTCCTATGACGGGGACTTCGACAAGGAGCTGGAACAGCTTCAACAGCGCATGGAGCGTGTGCAGGTCGCGCATATCGTCCATGAGAAAAAAAGCGTCATCGTCTTCGAAGGATGGGATGCTGCGGGCAAGGGCGGCATCATCAAGCGCTTGACGGCGCGGCTCGACCCGCGCTTTTACGATGTCTGGCCTATTTCAGCGCCAACCCCTGAGGAAAAGGAGCGTCATTTCCTGTGGCGCTTCTGGAACAAGCTGCCCGCCGCGCAAGAGATCGGCATCTTTGACCGCAGCTGGTACGGTCGCGTTCTGGTGGAGCGCGTCGAAAGCTTCTGCTCGGAAAGCGAATGGAAGCGCGCCTATGACGAAATCAACGAATTTGAGGCGCAACAGATCGATGCGGGCACCAACTTCGTGAAGATCTTCGTCCATGTGACGCAGGAAGAGCAGGACCGGCAACTGGCGCAGCGTCTGGATAATCCATGGAAGCGTTGGAAAACTGGGCTTGAGGATTATCGCAACCGCAACCGTCGCGACGACTATCTTGAAGCGATGGACGACATGTTCCGATATACCAACACGCGCTGGGCACCGTGGACCGTGATCGACGGCAATGATCGCAAATCTGCGCGTATTTCGGCGATAACGGCGATTGTCGAAGCGCTGGAAGATAAGGTGCCGATGGACATGCCGGATCGTGACCCCGCCGTGGAAAAGGTAGCGCGCAAAGCTTTCGGATATAAGCCGAAAGATTGACCCGCCGGGCAATTAACCGGCCCCTTCTGGAAATCATGATATCTTGGGCTTATATAGCGGCATGAAACAATAGGGGTATGGCCATGTTCGGCTCGCTCATTGCATATCTGGATTCGATAAAGGCGCGTGACCCCGCGCCCCGGTCCCGTATGGAAATCCTGCTATATCCGGGCGTGTGGTCGCTGTTCTGGCATCGCATCGCGCATGGCTTGTTCAACATGCGCCTCTATTTTCTGGCGCGTGCGGTCAATCATATGTCACGTTTTCTCACCGGAAATGACATCCACCCCGGCGCGAAGATAGGCCGCAATCTCTTTATCGACCATGGCTTCACGGTCATCGGCGAAACTGCCGAGATCGGCAATGATGTGACGCTCTATCAGCATGTGACGCTGGGCGGCACTGATCCCGCCAACGGCATCGGCGGAAAGCGGCACCCTACGATTTGCGATGGCGCTATTGTCGGCTCGGGCGCGCAGGTGCTTGGCCCTGTCACGGTCGGCGCCCGCGCGCGGGTCGGGGCGAATGCGGTCGTGACCAAGGATGTGCCCGAAGCCGCGACGATGGTCGGCATTCCCGCGCGGCAGATGCTGGTCGACGTCACCGCCTATCAGCGCGACTTCGTGCCCTATGGCACGCCGTGCAGCGAGGTGTTCGATCCTGCCACGCAAAAGCTTGAAATTCTCCAGTGCGAGGTTGAGCGGCTCAACAAGGTGATCGCCGAGTTGATGGCCGAACGTGACGGCAAGCGCAGGACCGCCGAAGATGACGCAGGCGAGGAGCGTGGTTGCGCCTGATGGGTGAGATCACCCCGTTTCCTCGACATCTGCAACCCAGTCAGACCGGCTTTGAACGGCAGGAACTGTCGCGCATCATGGACCTCTACGGCCGCATGGTCTCTGCCGGACACTGGCGCGACTATGCGATCGATTTCCACAAGGATGTCGCGATATTTTCCGCATTCCGCCGTGCCGCTGAACGTCCGGAATATCGCATTGAAAAGCGCCCCGCGCTGCGCCATCGTCAGGGCATGTGGGCGCTGATTGGCGAGGCGGGCGCGGTATTGAAGCGCGGGCAGGAACTGGGCGGCGTTCTCGCCCCGGTCGAACGCAAGCTGGTACGCCTCATTGAGAAATAGGACGGTTGCAATGGCCTCCGCGCGGGCCTCGCGTGCATTTCAATAGGGTGCATGCCTCCATCATTATGTCGTAGTCCGCTTCCCCAATATCGCTATTCGTGTCAGTCTACAAAATTAATAGAGTAATTCTGCAGGTTGTCATCAAATGGTCTTTTTACTGTCATCAAGCTGTAATGAATCTGAAATAGCGGCGTCACACCAACGTAAAGGGGCCAATATCGTGACACTGAAGTCCATGAAAATTCTTGCCGTGCTCGCCACCAGCGTGAGCTGGACCGCAACGGCATCGGCGCAGTCATTGAGCGCGGAAGACGCTGCTGCCCTGCGCGCAGAGCTGCAGGCGTTGAAGGCGCAGGTTCAGGCGCTCGAAGCGCGCGTCGGCCAGGCCGAAACCGCAACAACAGCCGCGACGGAAACCGCCCAGAAGGCGACCGAACTCGCTGCCAAGAAAGACGACGGCATAAAGATCAAGTTCAAGGGCGCGCCGGAAATCAGCGACGAGAAAAGTGGCTGGTCCTTCAAACCGCGCGGTCGCCTGCTGTTCGATGCTGCCTCGGTCAACGCGCCGTCTGCAATCGCCGATCGCGGTCTGGGCTTCTCCAACGAAGTGCGGCGTGCGCGCCTTGGCGTTGAGGGCGATATACCCGGCGGCTTCGGCTACAAGTTCGAGCTTGATTTCGCGACCGGCGAAGCAGAGCTGACCGACGCGTTTCTCGATTACAAATCCGGCGGGCTTACCGTCACGGTCGGCCAGCACAATAATTTCCAGAGCCTTGAGGAGCTTTCCAGTTCCAACGACACAAGCTTCATGGAACGCGCCGCCTTCACCGATGCGTTCGGTTTCAAACGGCGCATTGGTGTTTCGGCGCAATATCATAGCGGCATCGTTCTGGCGCAGGCGGGTGTTTTCACCGACAATGCGACCGATCTTTCCAGCGATGAAAATGACAGCGTCAGTGTAGACACGCGCCTCGTCCTAGCGCCCAAGCTCGGGGACGCGCAGCTTCATTTCGGCGTCTCTGCCCATTGGCGCGATCTTGGCGATTCGGTCACATCGGTGCGCTATCGCCAGCGGCCGCTGGTACACTCCACCGACACCCGTTTTATCGATACGGGCACATTGGGAACGCCATCCGATGAAACCGGCTACGGCGCGGAAGCTGCGGTTATCGCTGGCCGTTTCCATGCCGCGGGCGAAGCCTATTGGCAGAAAACCGGATTTGCGACCGTGGCGGACCCGACCTTCTTCGGTGGCGCGATCGAGGCAGGCTTTTTCCTGACTGACGACAGCCGCGAATATAAGAGCGGTGTGTTCAAGGGCGTGAAGGTCAAGAACCCGGTCGGACAGGGCGGCATCGGCGCGGTGCAATTCAACGTCCGCTACGACCATCTCGATCTTACCGATGCGGGTATCGTTGGCGGTACGCAGGATGGCTATATGGCGTCGCTTATCTGGACGCCGGTCAGCTATGTGCGCTTCATGCTCAACTATGCACGGTTGGAATATAAGAACGCAGCCGTACGGGCGGCTGGCGACGCTTCCTACGGCGTCGATGTGCTTGGCGCACGTACACAGGTTTCTTTCTGATCGGAAGGATATGAGGTTCGGGTGAGGCTGCGGGACATCGTTTCGCAGCCTCTTTTATTTCAATGGATGTGGGGTCAGTGCGCGGCTTCGGAATCCAGCGCATATCCGGCCGAACGCACGGTGCGAATGATATCGCGATGCCCGCCGGTGTTGATCGCCTTGCGCAGGCGGCGGATATGCACGTCGACCGTGCGCAGCTCGATATCGCTGTCGCGGCCCCACACGCTGTCCAGAAGGCGCTCGCGAGAGAAGACCCAGCCCGGATGCTCCAGAAAATGCTTCAGCAGGCGATATTCGGTGGGGCCAAGCGGCACCATCTGCCCGCTGCGGCGCACCTTGTGGCCGACCGTATCCATCTCGATATCGCCGAAGGTCAGCGTTTCGCCCGCCAGCGCCGGTCGCACGCGACGCAGGACTGCGCCCACGCGCGCCACCAGCTCACGCGGAGAAAAGGGCTTGGTCACATAATCGTCTGCGCCGGTTTCCAGCCCGCGAACCCGGTCTTCTTCCTCACCGCGCGCGGTCAGCATGATGATCGGCACGTTCGCCGTGTTGGCGTGGCGGCGCAGGCGGCGGCATACTTCGATGCCGGACAGGCTCTCGACCATCCAGTCGAGCAGGACGATGTCGGGCGTTTGTTCCTGCGCCAGGATCAGCGCCTCTTCGCCGTCAACGGTATGGGCAACGTCAAAGTCTTCCTTGCGGAAATGCCAGATGAGCAGCTCCGCTAGCGCGGCATCATCCTCTACCAGAAGCATGTGGGCACGACTCATCGATCAGTCTCCGATCAGCTCTCAATCTCGGTTTCACGGTCGCGTTCGGGCAGGTAATTGCCCGTCGCGGCATAATAGACCATTTCGGCGACATTGGTCGCATGGTCGCCGATGCGCTCGATATTCTTGGCGATGAACAGCAGGTGGGCACACTCGCTGATCGTCTTGGGATTTTCGACCATATAGGTGACGAGCGTGCGGAAAATGCTGTTGTAAAAGCTGTCGACTACACTGTCGCGCGCAATCACGGCCTCGGCCAGCATGGCGTTGCGCGCGGCAAAGGCGTTCAAGGCGTCAGCAACCATTTCTCCTGCCACCTGCGCCATCGATGGCAGCAGCGAGATCGGCTCGATCATGCGATGATCGCCGATCTTGGGCACGCGCTTGGCGATATTCTTGGAATAGTCGCCGATCCGCTCGACCACGCCAACAATCTTGAGGGCGGCGATGACTTCGCGCAGATCGTCCGCCATCGGCGCGCGCAGCGCGATGGTCTGGATAACCAGCTTTTCGACCTCTGCTTCGAGCGCATCGATCTTTTCGTCGGCCAGAACGACGGCTTTCGCCTTCTTGAAATCCTGCTGGACCAGCGCCGTCATCGCCTCGTCGAGCGCCGTTTCCACCCGGCCGCCCATTTCGGCGATCAGCCCGCGCAGACGGTCGATATCGTCATCGAACGCTTTGACAGTATGTTGCTCAGCCATTTCTTGTCTCCTGCCGTCGCTCGTCAGCCGTAGCGACCGGTAATATAATCTTTTGTCTTATCTTCGCGCGGATTGGTGAATATTTCCGAAGTAACGCCATATTCGACCAGATTTCCGAGATGGAAAAAGGCCGTGCGCTGCGAAACGCGTGCCGCCTGTTGCATATTGTGGGTGACGATCACGATTGCATAGCGCCCACGCAGCTCGTGGATCAGCTCCTCGATCTTGGCGGTCGCAATCGGGTCGAGCGCGGAACAGGGCTCGTCCATCAGGATGACCTCGGGCTCGACGGCAATCGCGCGGCCAATGCACAGGCGCTGTTGCTGGCCACCGGAAAGCGCGGTGCCGCTGTCTTTCAACCGGTCCTTCACTTCTTCCCATAGCCCAGCGCGGCGCAGCGAGGATTCGACGATGCTGTCCAGATCCGCCTTGCTGCTGGCCAGCCCGTGAATGCGCGGGCCATAAGCGATATTGTCGTAGATGGATTTGGGGAACGGGTTCGGCTTCTGGAACACCATGCCCACACGGGCGCGCAGCTGCACCACGTCCATGCTGCTGGAATAGATATCCTCTCCGTCCAGCGTGATATCGCCCTCGACCCGTGCACTCGCAACGGTGTCGTTCATCCGGTTCATCGTCCGCAGGAAGGTCGACTTGCCGCAGCCCGACGGACCGATGAACGCTGTAACATTCTCGGTATCGACGTCGATCGAGACATTCCTGATCGCCTGCTTCTCGCCATAAAAGACGTTGACGTTGCGGGCGCTCATTTTTGCCGGTGGGGAAGAAATGTCGTTCATATGAGGATTACCACCGCTTTTCGAATTTGTTGCGTAGATAGATGGCGATGCTGTTCATCCCGAGCAGGAAGATCAGCAGGACGATGATCGCCGCGGATGTTTTTTCGACAAAGCCTCGGCTGACTTCATCCGACCACAGGAAGATCTGGACGGGCAGGACGGTCGCGGGGTCGGTGATGCCTCCGGGCGGGCTCGCGATAAAGGCGCGCATGCCGATCATCAGCAGCGGCGCGGTTTCGCCCAGCGCGCGGGCCATGCCGATAATCGTGCCCGTCATGATACCCGGCAGGGCGAGCGGCAGGACATGATGGAACACCACCTGAATGGGAGATGCGCCGATGCCCAGGGCCGCATCGCGGATGGAGGGAGGCACGGCCTTGATCGCATTGCGACCGGCGATGACGATGACCGGCATCGTCATCAGCGCCAGCGTCAGGCCGCCTACTAGCGACGCCGAACGCGGCAGGTGCATCACGTTCAGGAAGATCGCGAGGCCCAGCAGCCCGAAGATGATCGATGGCACCGCCGCCAGATTGTTGATCGATACCTCGATCATGTCGGTCCACCGGTTCCGTGGGGCATATTCCTCCAGATACAGCGCCGCCAGCACGCCGATGGGAAAGCTCAGCGCCAGGGTCACCAGCATGGTGAACAAGGAACCCTTCAGCGCTCCCCAGATGCCGACCTGCGTCGGGTCGGTGGCGTCGCTCGCCGTCAGAAAATCGATGTTCAGTGCGCTCTTTATGACACCGGCTTCGCTCAGCCGTGCATAGGCCGCCTCTGCTTCAGCCGATGCTTCGCCTTTCGCAGCGAGATCGAGATCGGCGGAACCCGGGAGGTAGAGCGTTTCGCGGCGTTCCAATATTGATGGGTCGTCCTTGATCGCGTCCCGCACGGTCAACCATGCGTGGGAACCGATCCATGAGTCGCCATCCTCGCCGAGCGCTGCCTTGGCTGCGCCCGATGTGACCGCGGGCAAGTTGGCATTGGACAGGACCATATCGGCATTGCCGCCCTGCAGCGTGGCTGCGTCAATAACGATCGGCGCTGTGGGAAAATCGAACTCCACTGCCACTTCGGTTCGCACAAAACCGGAAAGCCCGTTGCCCAGCATTGAAACGATCAGAAATGCGAGGAATCCCGCCGACAATATGATCGCGCCTAGCCCGATTGCGCGGAACCGTCGTTCCGACGCATAGCGGGTGGCGATGCGGCGCTGCATAGCGTCGCTTTTCCAGTCGGTCGGCAGACGGCGTGCGCCATTGCCTTCAGACAATATGCCGGTCATTCGTATACCTCTCGATAGCGTTTGACGACATGCAGCGCGACGATGTTGAGCAGCAGCGTCACGATGAACAGCACCAGGCCGAGCGCGAAAGCGGCCAGCGTCTTGGCACTGTCGAATTCCTGATCGCCCGTCAGCAGCTGGACGATTTGCGTGGTCACGGTCGTAACGCTGGCAAACGGGTTCAGGGTCATGTTTGCGGCCAGACCTGCCGCCATCACAACGATCATCGTTTCGCCGATCGCGCGGCTGACCGCGAGCAGCACGCCGCCGACCACGCCGGGCAGGGCGGCGGGGATCAGGACCTGTTTTATGGTTTCGCTGGTCGTTGCGCCGATGGCGAGGCTGCCGTCGCGCATTGATTGTGGAACGCTGTTGATGCTGTCATCGGCCATGGAAGAGACGAACGGGATGATCATCACGCCCATGACGAGACCGGCGGCCAGCGCGCTTTCCGACGATGCGCCGGGAATGCCGACCCAAGCCGCGAAATCGCGCATGCTCGGCGCAATCGTCAGCGCCGCGAAATATCCGTAAACAACGGTGGGAACGCCCGCGAGCACCTCCAATATCGGTTTCAGCCACGCGCGCGCCGCGGGCTTGGCATATTGCGTCAGGTAAATCGCGCTCATCAGGCCCAGCGGAATTGCTACCGCCATGGCGATGATCGCACCGATGAATATTGTGCCCCAGAATAGCGGGATCGCGCCGAAGGCGTCGTCATTGCCATAGCCCATTGCGGCGGACTGCGGCGACCATTTGGTTCCAAAGAGGAAGTCGATGGGGTTTACGAGAGAGAAAAAGCGCAGCGATTCCCACAACAGGGAGGCGACAATGCCGACCGTGGTGACAATGGCAATCAGCGAAGCGAGCAGCAAACTCATCATCACGATGCGCTCTACCCGGGTCCGTGCCCTGAAATCGGTCTTCACCCGCATGAAAGCGAACGCGCCGCCCGCGAATGCGAGCAACAACGCCACCACCGCGCCGCCCAGCGAGTAAAACCGCTCGGCTGCACGATAGGGCTCTACCAGCGTGCGTGATCGCTGATCGAACGCCACGCTTGTGGCGCCGCGCGCCAGATTGCGCGCCTCGCCCAATATCGCCCCGCGGGTAAAGCTGTCCTGCGGAAGGATCTGCGCAGCGGGGTCGTTCATCACGCGCTCGGTGACCAGGCCGGGCATGATGTTCGACCACAAGGCGAGAAATATCAGGGCTGGCAGAAGCACCCAAAGGGCCACGTACCAGCCATGATAAGAGGGAAGTGAGTGCAGCGCCCGGGAGCGCTGCAGCTTGTCCTTGCCCGGCACGGCCGCGAGTCGGGAGGCCTTCGCACGTGCACTCAGCCACGCGATGACCCCCAGACCCAATATCATTGTGACGATGGCAATGCCGCTCACTACAAAACCCCTTTGGCCGCTTATCCGCGCCTTACTTCAGTTCGTCGCCGGTAAGCACGGTCATTGCCTGAACCGTTGCGACACTCTTCGCCCGAACATCTTGCGCCGACGCAACCATGCCGCGCTTGGCCAGATAGCCGTCCGGATCCCAGCCGGCAGTGAACTCGGTAACGAATTCTTTCAACCCCGGGATTGCCTGAAGGTGCGCTTTTTTGACGTAAATGTAGAGCGGGCGCGCACCGGGATATTCACCGCTTGCCACATTGTCATAGGTGGCCGGGATGCCGTTGAGCGGAATATCCTTCAGCTTGTCGGTATTTTCTTCAAGGAAGCTGTAGCCGAAGATGCCGACGCTTTGCGGGTTCGCAACGAGCTTCTGCACGATCAGATTGTCGTTTTCGCCCGAATCGACATATTTGCCGTCTTCACGGATCTTGGTGCAGGTCGCCTTGAATGCGTCCTCGTCCTTTTCCTTCAGCTCCTTCATCGCCGGGTCGGTCTTGCAACCCGTTTCGAGGATCAGCTCAGCGAGCGAATCGCGCGTTCCCGATGTGGACGGCGGACCGAACACGGAAATCGTCACGGCCGGCAAGCTCGGGTCGATATCCGACCATTTTTCAGCGGTGTTTTCGCCCTTGCCGAACGGGTCGGCGGCCAGCGCCTTGTAAATCAGTTCAGGCGTCAGTTCGAAAGCGGGGCCTTCCTTCGACACCGCGAAAGCGAGACCGTCGACGCCGATCTGGATTTCAACGATATCGGTCACGCCGTTGGCGGCGCACTGGTCGAACTCGCTCTTCTTCATGCGACGCGATGCGTCTTCGATGTCGGGGTGCTGCGGGCCTACGCCAGCGCAGAACAGCTTCATGCCGGCGCCCGTACCGGTTGATTCGATGACCGGTGCCTTCATGCCGGGATTTTTCTGAACGAACTGTTCCGCGACCGCCGTGGCGAAGGGGTAGACGGTCGACGAACCAACCGCGCGGATCTGATCACGCGCCGCGCCGCCACCGGCCTGATCCTGGCATGCGCCCAGGGTTGCGAGCATGGCGAATGCCGAAATTGCGAGAATGTTTCTGTGCTTCATGAATTCCTCCTAAACATCCGCCCATGTGCCAATCATGCCAACGCACATCATGATTGCCCCATAGCGGCCAGTGGGGCCGCCATTGTGACAGTTTGTTTGCAGATTTATGACAACGCGGCCGGTTCTGCTTCTTCGGGAGGCTCACCGTTCTTCGCCGCATCGGCCTGCGGCAGCAGTATCGACACGGTTGTTCCCTTCCCAAGCGTGCTCGCAATATCGAGCCTGCCGCGGTGGCGCTCGACAATATGTTTTACGATGGCCAGGCCCAGACCGGTGCCACCCATAGCGCGGCTGCGTCCCGAATCGACGCGATAGAACCGTTCTGTCAGGCGCGGCAGGTGATCCGAATCGATCCCTTCGCCTTCATCGGTTACTTCAAGGCGGATCATGGCGGGCGGCGCGGGCGTCAGCCGAACCAATATCGGCGTTCCGGGGCGACCATATTTGGCGCTGTTACTGATCAGGTTTTGCAGCACCTGGGCGATTTGCGTCTTGTCGCCCTGCACCGGGGCGATTTCGTCGGCGATCTCCGTGACGATATCCTCGCTGCGCGCGCCAAGATTCTGTTGGCAGAGGGTGACGACCTCGTCGGTCAGCATGTGTATGTCGATCGGCGTATCTGGCAGGCGGTGCTTGTCCCCCTCGATTCGCGACAGCGAGATCAACTCATCGATCAGCTGCTGCATGCGCCGCGCCTCATTTTCGAGGATCGCCAGAAACCGGCCTCGCGTCTCATCGTCGCCGCCGGCATTAGGGTCCTGCAGCGTTTCGACGAAGCCCAATATCGCGGCCAGCGGCGTTCGCAATTCATGGCTCGCATTGGCGACGAAGTCGCCCCGCACCCGCTCGGCGGCCATGATGTCGCTTTCATCGGTCAGGTGGACGAAGAGGCGCTGCTGGTGGCCTGCGCCATCCATCGGAATGATCCGCATGGCCCACCGTTGCGACCGCGTGCCCAGGCCGACAATATCGATTCGCAGCGGGCGCGCTATCGTCTCATTTCCCGTCAGTCGTTCGGCCGCTGCCGGATGCCGAATGGCGATGCGCACATCCTCGCCTACGATATGGCTGCCCAACAATTTCAATGCCTCGGCATTGGCGCGCGCGACCTTTCCTTTTTCGACCACCAGTATCGGAGCGGCCAGCCCCTCGATAATGTGTCGAAAGCCTGCATTGTCCAGAATATCGGGTGCGGCAGGCAAGGGCGCCGGCGCGGATGGCGGCGGTTGGACGGGATCACTGCGATCCCACATGACAAAGATCAGCAAAAGCCCGCTGACGGTCAATATCGAAAGCGCTTCCGGGCTCGCCTCGACAAGCGTCGCCGATACGAACGCGACCGCGATCACGATCAAGGCGGTGATGAGTTGCAGTGCTTTACCCTGATTCATGGCTGACACTCTGGATTATTCACGCGAATATTGCGATGGGGTGTCATCAGATATTTTATTCGGCATGACGCTGATGCGGAAGCGGTAATGAGCGACGACAAGAATGAAATCGATACTGACGGCCCTGAAGCGCAAGCCGAACAGGGCGTTGCCCGCCGCAGGCTGATGCTGGGCGGCGGCCTCGCGGCGGCCTCTGCCGTGGTTTCGATCCGCCCGGCGCTCGCGCAAAGCGCCGCCTCGGTCCTCAATTGCCAGATTCCGGTGCCCGACGCAGGGCGTGCCAGCCAGCACATCGCCGCCGATGGTTCGCTCGTTCCCCCCGGGACGGAGGGCGCTTTTCCCGGCAGCGGTCGCGCCTTCACCGGGCAGGAAGTGAAGGCGGCGCTGCGGGGTGGGCGCTCACTGCCCGGCACCAGTCATGAACAGAACCGTGCTTACCTGAACTATATCCGGCGGCTGCAGAACGGGACCAGCGGTTTCACCTGCTATGCGTCGCTGCAGATGCCGCACTGAGCGGTGGAATGGGCGCTGCGCCCCTGCGCTATTATCGTGATCGGCAAGAGGCGCTGGTCACACGCCATCTCGATGGGCTGACCCTCGTCTATCACCGCCCGTCGGGTATGACCCACATCGTCGACAGTCCGCTGCCTGAGATCATGGCGGCGCTTGGGGTAGAGCCTGTCGAGGCGGCTCAATTGCTCGACCGCCTGCGCGAGACATATGATCTGGGCGAGGAAGAGGAGGCGCTTGCAGGCATCGGGCTCCATCTCGATAGCCTTGCCGCGCTGGGTTTGGTGCGGATCGCGCGATGATGCATGCGCTTTCCCTGAAAATCGGTCCTGCCCGCTTTCGCATCGGCTCTGTCTGGCAAGAACCGATCGAGCAGCTCCGCATACTCTACCACGACTATCCGGTCGATGAACACGCCATTGCCGATTTCACTGTCCGCCTCGAACCGGCGGGCCTGTTGCGCCGCTGGTGGCGTCCTTCGGTCCGCATCGCAGGCGATCATATGCTGCCCGATGCCGCGCCGATGGCGCTGCGGCACGGCCTGTTGGCAGCGGAAATGGGGATGAACCTTCAAATGGCGCTGGGTTGGCGGCGACATCTGCTGATCCACGCCAGCAGCGTCGAAAAGGATGGCCGCGCGCTGATCATGACCGGTGAGTCGGGCTCGGGCAAATCGACATTGGCGGCCCAACTCGGCGAGCGCGGCTGGCGCTTCATGGGTGATGAGTTCGCGCTACTTGATGTGATCACCGGCTCTATCACGCCATTCCCGCGCCTCGTATCGCTTAAAAATGCAGCGATTGATGCCATGCGCTCTGACATCGCCGAGCCGGCTCGGTTCGGCCCGTTGATGAAGGCGACCCCCAAGGGCGACATCCGCCACCTCGTCCCGCCCACTGACGCCATTGCGCGCATGAACGAACCTGCCAGACCCGCGCTTCTGCTCTTCCCGCGTTTCGGATTTGCGCCTGATATCCGTCCGGTCGGCAAAGGCGAGGTCTTCATGCGTCTGACCCAGGCGTCGACCAACTATGTCGCGCTGGGCGAGGCCGGGTTTGAGGCGCTGCACCGCTTCACTGACAGCGTACCCGCGATGGCGGTCGATTATCGCGATGGAGCGGAAGCGATCGATAGGATCGAGTCGCTGTGGGGGGATCTGCCATGACCGCCGCACTGCTCGCCAGGCTGCTCGGCACGCCTGACAAGGCCGCAGCGGTCCCCGCCGTCCATTGGAATGGCGTCATTGCGGCGGCGCGCGCCGAACGGCTGCTCGGAACATTGGCGCACCGCCTTGCCGATCAAACACTGCCTGATCAGGTGGAGGCCCTCCTCGCCAATGCGGTGCTGGACACGGACCGCGAAAGGCGGCAGGCCCTCTGGGAGACAGATCGTGCGCAGGCCGTGCTTGCGCCGCTCGGTATCCCGGTCATCCTGCTCAAGGGTACGGCCTATGCCGCCGCGGACCTCAAGGCAGGGGAGGGCCGCATGATCGGCGATCTCGACATCCTTGTCCCGCGTGACCGGCTGGATGACGCTGAGGAGGCTCTGCTCGACGCCGGGTGGGAATGGGTGAAGCCCGATCCCTATGACGATGCCTATTATCGGCGCTGGATGCATGAGCTGCCCCCGCTGATCCATCGCGACCGCGACCGGATGATCGATGTGCACCACACCATTCTGCCGCTGACGGCGCGTCCTTCGCCCGATGCGTCCGCGCTTATCGCCGACAGCGTTGCGGTGGCGGGCGACCTGAGGATTTTGTCGGCGGAAGATCGCGTCTGCCACGCCGTCGCACATATGTTCGCCGATGGCGATCTTGCGGGCGGCTTGCGGAACCTGTGGGATATTCACTGCCTTCTCGATGAGATTGCCGATCATGCGGTGCTCGATAAACGCGCCGCGCGCCATGGCCTGATGCCCCATCTGGGCCGGGCTCGGCGATTGGCGGATCATATCTACGGCAACGGGCAGGCGCGGCTATCGGTGATCGACCGGCTGTTCCTGCGGCGCATCCTCGCCACCGATGCATGGGGTCGCGACAGCAGAAAGCTGCTCGGTCTGACTTTCTATATAAGGTCGCACTTGCTGCGGATGCCGCCGATGATGCTGGCGCGTCATCTCTGGACCAAATGGCGCAAGGGCTACCGGCCCGTCTGACCGTCCCATTTCTCCAGCATCGGCACCAGATCGGTGAAATGATGTAATGTCGCGTCCGCGCCCAGATCGGCGCTCGCATCGACAAAACCGAAGCTGACAGCAACGCTCGCCATCCCCGCGTTTTTCGCGCCGTCGATATCGTTCGACGTGTCGCCCAGGAACACGCAACGCCCGCCGCCCGCGCGCTCCGCCATCGCATGCAGCGGGGCCGGGTTGGGCTTGGCATGCCCCACAGTATCGCCGGAAACAACCGCGTCGAACAGGTCGCCGATCTCTAACGCGGCGATCATGGGCAGCGTGAACCGCTCGAACTTGTTGGTACAAATGGCCGTGCGGATGCCTCTTGCGCGCAACGCCCTGATCGCGTCCGGCGCGCCGGGATAGGGACGCGTATGGTCGGTCAGATGCTCTTGGTAATAGGCCATCAGCACCGGCGTCAGCGTTGCTAGGCGCTCGTTCGAATACTCGCCTGAGGCTTTCAGCGCCCGCTCCAGCATCACGCGCGTGCCTTTGCCGACGAAGCGCTTGATCTCGTCCACCTCATGGGCTGGCAGGCCGATGGTCGAAAGCGTGTGATTGACGGCATTGGCCAGATCCTGGCTGCTGTCCACCAACGTGCCGTCGAGATCGAAGCCCACAATATCGAAAGGAATGCGTGTCATCCTTGCGCCCATGCCCGGTCGGTGGTGGAAGTTGCAAGCCAAACATGGCACAGGGGCGGAAACAGGCATTTGCGTAGGGAATCAACAGACACGTGAGCAGCGCAGCGACGGCACGGCCATTGGCCGTCATCATATTGGCGGCGGGGCAGGGGACACGGATGAAATCCGGCCTGCACAAGGTGCTGCATCCCGTCGCCGGCCGGCCAATGCTGCTGCACCTGCTCGCCAGCATCGAAGCGTTGCAGCCTGAGCGCAAGGTCGTCGTCGTTGGCGCCGGGCGCGATCAGGTAGAGGCCGCGGTCGCGGGGCATGGCATCGATATTGCCGTGCAGGATCAGCAATTGGGCACCGGCCACGCCGTCATGCAGGCGCATGATGCATTGGCGGGCTTTGCGGGCGATGTGTTGATCCTCTATGGCGATGTTCCGCTCGTCGGCACGGAAACGATGCGCGCCATGATCGAGCGGCTCAATCGGGGCGATGAACCGCGCAGCGTCGTGTTGGCCTTCCGGCCGACCGATCCCGCTGCCTATGGCCGCATCATTGCGGATCAGCAGGGCGTCATTGAAAAGATGGTTGAATATAAGGATGCGTCACCAGAAGAGCGTGCCATAAACCTCTGTAATAGCGGGCTTATGGCTGTACGCTCGACCGATCTGTTCGTCCTGCTCGACAGCATCCACAACAATAATGCTGCCGGGGAATATTATCTCCCCGACATCGTCATGCTGCCTGGCGCGACCAGCGCGGTGATCGAAACCAGTGCCGACGAAGTCGCTGGCGTCAACAGCCGGGTGGAGCTCGCCGCAGTCGAGGCCGCATGGCAAGCTGCGCGGCGCGATGAGGCGATGTGCAATGGCGCAACGCTGATTGCGCCGGAGACCGTATTCTTCGCGTATGATACCGTGCTGGGCCGGGATGTGGTTGTGGAGCCCAATGTCGTGTTCGGCCCTGGCGTCACGGTGGAGGATGACGTTATAATCCACGCCTTCTCCCATCTGGAGGGCGCAACCGTCCGCAAAGGCGCGGAGATCGGCCCCTATGCGCGGCTGCGGCCCGGTGCTGACATCGGCCCCAAGGCGAAGGTCGGCAATTTCGTCGAGATCAAGAAGGCAACACTCGCAGAGGGCGCGAAGGCCAATCACCTTTCCTACATCGGTGACGCCAGCGTGGGTGCGGGCGCGAATATTGGCGCGGGCACGATCACCTGCAACTATGACGGCTTCCTGAAATACCGGACCGAAATCGGCGCGGGCGCGTTCATCGGTTCGAACAGCGCATTGGTCGCGCCGGTGAAGGTTGGCGATGGCGCGATTGTCGGTGCGGGTTCGGTCCTGACGCGCGATGTGGAGGCCGATGCGCTTGCAGTCGCGCGCGGCAAGCAGCAGGCGATACCGGGTTGGGCCGCCAAGTTTCGCGCAATTATGAAGGCGAAAAAGGCCGTGAAATGAAGGCGATGGTGCGCCGCCACTGGCGGCTGATCGCATTGATCGCGACAGCCATCGGCCTCGCGTTGCTCTGGCATATGTATAGTTTGGCGACCTCAGACCCGGTGGTCCGTCAAACGACCGTCGCGGTCGACGATCCGCACGGACTGCTCGCACGACCCATCCGCCTTGCGCTGATCAGCGATACCCATGTCTCCGGCCCCGACATGCCGCCCGAGCGGCTCGCCCGGATCGTCGCTTCGGTGAATGCGCAAAAGCCCGACATCATTTTGCTGGCGGGCGATTATCTCGGCAACGACAAGCCCTTTGGCAAACGCTATGCGGTGGCCAAAGCCATTGCGCCCTTTGCCGGGTTGCGCGCGCCGTTGGGTGTGCTGGCGGTACTCGGCAATCACGACTATTGGAATGGCGCGGGGCCAGCCGTGAAACAGGCATTGCGCGCGTCGGGCGTGACCTTGCTCGAAAATCAGGCCGTGCGTCTCGGTCCGCTGGCCATTGGCGGCGTGGACGATCTGATCAACGGCAAGCCCGATGTCTCCGGCACGATCAAGCGAGCGCGCACGCTGGGCGGCATTCCCGTCATCTTCGCGCACGAACCCGACATCTTCGTGATCCGGCGCGACTTCAAACCGTTGATGCTGGCCGGGCACACCCATTGCGGGCAGGTATCGCTGCCCTGGATCGGCCCGCTCTGGCTGCCCAGCAAGGTCGGTGCGGCGTATCCCTGCGGGCGCTATGACGAAAATGGCCGCACACTCATCGTCACGGGAGGCGTAGGCACAAGCGGCCTGCCGATCCGCCTTGGTGTTTCACCCGAATTTTCGATCATCACCCTCGTTCCCGCCGCGCGGTGACGGAATTTTTTAAGGGCTGCATGATAGCCCGAACGCCTGTTTGCCGCTACATGCGGGGGACGTGAGCAGGGAGAACAGGCGTAGATGTGCGGCATTATCGGAATAGTGGGCAAGGATGATGTCGCCGACCGGCTGTTGGATGGGCTGAAACGGCTGGAATATCGCGGTTATGACAGCGCGGGCGTCGCCTCTGTATTCGACGGCGTCATCGAACGCCGCCGCGCAGAGGGCAAGCTCGTCAATCTGGGTAAGGAGCTCGCCGCAGAGCCGCTCCCCGGCACCACCGGCATCGCGCACACCCGTTGGGCGACCCACGGCCCGCCGACCACCAGCAACGCGCACCCGCATGCCACCGGCGAAGTAGCGCTTGTCCACAACGGCATTATCGAAAATTTCAAGCCGCTGCGCGATGAACTGCTCGCCAAGGGCCGCCATTTTGACAGCCAGACCGATTCCGAAGTCGTCGCCCACCTGATCAGCGATCTTGTGGAGCAGGGCGCCAGCCCGCAAGACGCTGTGGCGCAGGTGTTGCCGCGTCTGCATGGCGCGTTCGCGCTCGCCATATTGTTCCGCAGTCACCCTGACCTGCTGATCGGTGCGCGCCTCGGCTCGCCCCTGGTTGTCGGCTATGGCGATGGCGAGACCTATCTGGGGTCGGATGCACTGGCGCTCGCCCCGCTCACCCAGCGCATTGCCTACCTGGAGGAAGGCGACTGGGTTGTCGTCACCCGCGACGGCGCGCAAATCTTTGATCGCGACAATCAGCCGGTCGAGCGCCCCGTCACGCTTTCCGGCGCGTCCGGCGCGATGATCGACAAGGGCAACCACCGCCACTTCATGCAGAAGGAGATTTTCGAGCAGCCGGTCGTCGTCGCCCAGACGCTGCGTTCCTATCTGCGCCGTATGGAAAATCAGGTCGCCCTGCCGGATATGGAGTTCGACTTGGGCGGCATATCGCGCATCACCATCGTCGCATGCGGCACCAGCTATTATGCCGGGCTTGTCGCCAAATACTGGTTCGAGAAGTTCGCGCGCGTTCCCGTAGACATCGATGTGGCGAGCGAGTTCCGGTATCGCGACCCGGTGCTGGAACCGGGCGGCCTCGCGCTATTCATCAGTCAGTCGGGCGAAACGGCCGATACGCTCGCCGCGCTGCGCCACGCGCGGGAAAAGGGGCAGATCATCGCCGTCGTCGTCAACGTGCCGACCAGCAGCATGGCGCGGGAGGCCGATCTCCTGCTGCCAACGCATGCCGGCCCTGAAATCGGTGTCGCCTCGACCAAGGCCTTTACCTGCCAGCTTGCGGTGCTTGCCGCGCTCGCCGCCAATCTCGCTCGCGCCAACGGACGCCTGATGCCGGACGAAGAGGCGGAGATCGTCTGGCACCTGTCCGAAGCGCCTGCCGCTATGAACCAGGCGCTCGCCCATGATGCGGAGATCGAGGCAATGGCGCATCTCATCGCCCCCGCGCGCGACGTGCTCTATCTCGGGCGCGGCCCCGATTACCCGATGGCGCTGGAAGGCGCTCTGAAACTCAAGGAAATTTCCTATATCCATGCCGAAGGCTATGCTGCCGGTGAAATGAAGCACGGCCCGATCGCCCTGATCGACGAAGCCGTGCCGATCATCGTCATCGCGCCGTCCGGACCGCTGTTCGAGAAAACCGTCTCCAACATGCAGGAGGTGCAGGCGCGCGGCGGCAAGGTTGTGCTGATTTCCGATGCAGAGGGCATCGCGCTCGCCGGTGAGGATTGCATGGCGACGATAGAAATGCCCAAGGTGCACCCGCTCATCGCGCCGCTGGTCTATGCCGTGCCGGTGCAGTTGCTTGCCTATCATGTTGCGGTCGCTAAGGGCACGGACGTCGATCAGCCGCGCAATCTCGCCAAGTCTGTCACCGTCGAATAGGCGCGCTTCCCGCCCGCCAAACATTTCTGCGTCGGCAAAGCCCTTGCGCCACGGCGTCTCCGGCTTATGTGGTCTCCAACGAAATTCTTTGTTGGGGATAGCCTTCCATGTCTGATCCGGTTCACACGCGCATGCTCATTCTGGGCTCCGGCCCCGCCGGTCTGTCCGCCGCCATCTATGCGGCACGCGCCGGGATGAAGCCGGTCGTCGTGCAGGGCATGCAGCCGGGCGGTCAGCTGACGATCACCACCGATGTCGAAAATTATCCCGGCTTCCGCGATGTCATTCAGGGTCCGTGGCTGATGGAGGAAATGCAGGCGCAGGCCGAGCATGTCGGCACGCAGATGATCTGGGATCAGATCGTCGACGTTGACGTATCGAGCCGCCCGTTTCGCCTGACCGGTGATGGCGGCACCATCTACACCGCCGATACGCTGGTGATCGCGACCGGAGCGCAGGCTAAATGGCTCGGCGTCGAAGGTGAGGAATCGCTCTCGGGCAAGGGGGTCTCGGCCTGCGCGACCTGCGACGGCTTTTTCTATCGCGGCAAGAAGGTCGTCGTTATCGGCGGCGGCAACACTGCCGTCGAAGAGGCGCTGTACCTCACCAACCACAGTGAGGACGTGACCCTGATCCACCGTCGCGACTCGCTGCGCTGTGAGAAGATCCTGGAGGATCGCCTGCTTGCGCACCCCAATATCAAGGTGCTGTGGAACAAGAAGGTCGATCGTTTCGTCGGGGGTGGAGACCCCGAAGGCCTCGTCGGCGTTGATCTGACCGATACCGTCACGGGCGAAGCATCGCATGAACCGACCGACGGCGCGTTTGTCGCGATCGGCCACAAGCCGTCGACAGAATTGTTCGAAGGCAAGCTGGATCTCGATAGCGGCTATCTTATCGTCGAAAAAGGCACGTCGAAAACCGCGATCCCGGGCGTTTTTGCCGCCGGTGACGTGACCGACAAGGTCTATCGTCAGGCGGTCACCGCCGCCGGCATGGGCTGCATGGCCGCGCTCGACGCTGAAAAATTCCTCGCGGAGTCCGAGTTCGAGGCGGCCAAGGCAGCCTATTAGAGTGTGATGACAAAAAGTGGGAACCGGTTTTTGTCGAAAAATCACACCAAAACAAAGAATCTAGAGCGGGTTTTGATTCCATCAAAAGTCATCCCGCTCTAGGCCAGCAAGCAACCTTTGCGCCGACAAACCCGTTCGTGTCGAGCGAAGTCGAGACACGGTAGCCACGAGAACCCTGACGGTTCTCGACTACGCTCGAACCGAACGGATTGAAGGCGGAGAGTCCATCGAAAATATGCATCAGTTCCGTTGAACCAGAACATGGTTCCGCGGGGGCAGGGCTTTTTTCGCTATTGACCCAGCTTGCCCGTGACGAACGCGGTCAGCGTTCCGAACGTTTCAAATGTCTCTCCGTCCACATCGTCATCGTCGATGATGATGTCGAACCGGTCCTCAATCTCAGTCAGCAGCGCCGCAACGGCCATCGAGTCGAGCTCGGGCAGGGCACCGAACAGTTCGGTATCGACATCCATCGAACTGGCGATGTCTTCCTGAAGCCCCAAAACGTCCCGCAACGTGTCGCGCAAACGATCCTCTATCGAGGATGACGGCGCGTTATCTTTCTGAGAGAGTGCCCGCATTTCTGCGCCTTTAGCTTTAACTCGGGCGGCGGACAAGCTGGGAAATGCGGGTTTTTAGCGCCGGAAGCCACATGGCCGCCTTACGCGGGTCGAAGCAGTCGAGCCGGAGCATCGGGCGTTCCCGCTCCATCCAGTCGCGCTTGTAGACGTTGCCGCCCGTCCCATAGTCGATCTGCGCCACCTGCTCGCTATCGATCATATGCGCAAACATATGATGGCTCAGCAATGTGCCCGGTGATCCCGTATCATCTGAACTATTATGAGCAATCTTATGAATACAGGCGGTTTTATGTTCTATCGTCCATACTTGCGTCGCCACGGGACGCTCCCCTTCGCGCGCGAAGCCCAGCCGCAGCACACCTCTTTTCGCGGCGTCCTCCGCTATCGCCCGGACCATGTCGGGATAGGGCTCTGCATTCTTCCAGCTCGCGCGATAAACGCTCAGATAGTCGTTCCAGAGCCGCTCGCTCACCGTTTCATAAATTTCATAGCTATAGCGGCCATGCTTCCTCTTCCGTTTGACCGCCGACCGCAAATTCCCCGGTCGCGCCTCCCAATAGGCGGCGAAATCGCGCCCGTTGATGTCGAGGACATGATTGCTGTTCTGGTCTGTCAGCAAGGCGATCCATCCCGCGCTCGCAAATGCGCGGCGCAGCATGTCCGCCGTTCCGCTATCGTCGACCAGCGGGTATAGGCTGATGCGGTTGTGCGATTTTCGCAGGTCTGCGGCGACTTTCCGGACGAGCGTCAGGCGCGTATCGGGGTTGCTCGCGGCCTCGAACATCGGCCCATAGGAAAAGCTGTAATAATTGGCGAGCGCGCAGGCCCGGTCGCCCTGATCGATGAGCGGTAGCGTGACTTTGGCGCGTCCGGCCTGTGCGGTGCACTGAATCAGGCGCTGATCGGCGAAGCAATGCTCGGCGAGCATCCCGAACCATTTTGGACGAACAAATCCATGATCGGAGGCATCTTTTGCGGGCGGGCTGTTGCCGTCGTCTGCGACCGCTTCTAGCGTTGGCCGATGAATGCCTCTATCTCCGTTCATGCGGACCTTATAGCGGGAAGTAGTGCAAATGGCGTTAAGTGAATCGCCGGTGCGGCCGATCGATCATCTGCCTGCCATGGGGGAGGCGGGCGACATCGCGCTTGCGACAAAAGCGGGCGGGCTGAGCTATGCGCAGCTTGAGCGCGCCGTCGGGCAGGTGGCCGGGTGGCTCGCCGGGTTCGGCTTCGCGCCTCGCGCCCGCGTGGCAAGCTGGATGGCGAAGGGCGTTTTGTCCGCCATCATGCCATTGGCTGCGCCCCGTGCCGGATTGGTTCATGTGCCCATCAATCCGCTGCTGAAGCATGCGCAGGTTGCCCATATCCTTGCAGACAGCGGCGCGTCATTGCTGATTGCGACGGGCTCCCGCCTTGCGGGCATGCGCGAAGGTGACGTGCCCGCCTTCTGTCAGACTGTTGCGGAGGCCGATGCCTATCCCGTGGCAGCGGAATTGCCTTCGCTCGGCCCGAGCAGTGTCGACCTCGATGAACTGGCCGCCATCCTCTACACCAGCGGATCGACCGGGCGGCCCAAGGGCGTGATGCTGTCCCACACCAATTTGTGGCTCGGTGCTGTGTCCGTGGCGGAATATCTGCGTCTGACGCCCCAGGATCGTGTGCTCGGCGTTCTGCCACTCAGTTTCGATTACGGCCAGAACCAGCTTTTTTCGACATGGGCCGCCGGTGGCACTGTGGTGCCGCTCGATTATCTGACCGCGCGTGACGTCATAAAGGCGGTGGAGCGGGAACAGATTACAACCCTCGCGGGCGTGCCCCCGCTTTGGGTGCAACTGGTGGAGGCCGACTGGCCCGAAGAAACCGCCGCGCGGCTCAGACGCCTCACCAACAGCGGCGGCGCCTTGTCGCGCCCGCTGATCGGGAAGTTGCAGGGGCGTTTCCCGGAAGCTGATATCTATCCGATGTACGGCCTGACCGAGGCATTCCGCTCGACCTATTTGCCGCCCGAGCTGGTAAAAACGCATCCTGAAAGCATGGGGCGCGCCATTCCGCATGCCGAAGTGCTCGTATGTCGTCCCGATGGCAGTCTCGCGGCGGACAATGAGCCGGGCGAGCTCGTGCATTGCGGCCCGCTGGTGGCGCAGGGCTATTGGAACGACCCGATGCGCACGACCGAACGTTTTCGGCCCGTTCCGCCAGCATCCAGCTATGACGGGCTGGCGGTCTGGTCCGGCGACACCGTGCGGCGTGATGGCGAGGGTCTGCTCACCTTCGTTTCAAGGGAGGATGCGATGATCAAGTCTGCGGGCAATCGCATCAGCCCCACTGAGGTGGAGGAGGCCGCTCTGGCGGTGCCGGGCGTCGCGGAGGCCGTTGCGCTGGGCGTACCCGATGCGCGGCTCGGGCAGGCGGTACTCCTGCTGGTCAGGCTCTCGGGCGATGCCGATGTGGATACAGCGCTTTCCGCACTGCGCAATCATCTCAAGCAGGAACTGCCGGGGTTCATGATGCCGCGCACCATTGACGTCATGGCGGCCTTTCCGCGCAACCCCAACGGCAAGATCGACCGCGTCGCGCTTGCGCAACAGAATATTGTTCAAGAGGAAGAAGCCGTAATATGAAGCCTATAGGGCCTGTTCCTGAGAATTTTTCTGCAGAATCGGGCATGCTGCTGATCGGCGGCTGCGGTGCGGTGTCCCTGGTCGAGGAGGCGGGCGATACGCCGCTCTTCGTTTATGACATGGCGGTCGTTCGGGCGACGGTTCAGGGCCTGCGCGCGGCCATGCCCGACAGTTTGCACCTGCATTACGCGATCAAGGCCAATCCTTTCGCGCCCTTGCTCGCAGAGATGGCCGAGCTTGTCGACGGCTTCGACATCGCGTCGGGCGGCGAGCTGGAAAAAGCGCTTGAGGCGGGCATGGCGCCCGATCACATCAGCTTTGCCGGGCCAGGCAAGCGCGATGAGGAGTTGCGCACCGCGTTGCTCTCCGGCGTCACAATCAACCTCGAATCGGAAGGCGAGGCGGCTCGTGCGCTCGCAATCGGCGCGGAAGTGGGCCGAAAGCCGCGCCTTGCCGTCCGCGTTAACCCGGATTTCGATCTCAAGGGGTCGGGCATGAAGATGGGCGGAGGGGCCAAGCCTTTCGGTGTCGATGCGGACCGTGCTGCCGCCTTGGCCCGGCATGTGATCGACGCGGGCGCGGACTGGCGCGGATGGCATATCTTCGCGGGGTCACAGGCGCTCGATGCCGCCGCGATCATCGAAACCCAGCAGGAAACCATCGCTCTGGCCGCGCGCCTCTCCGATCAGCTCGGCGTGTCGCCACCGCTCGTCAATATCGGTGGAGGCTTTGGCGTTCCCTATTTCCCGGGCGACGCCCCGCTCGATCCGCGCATCATCGGCCTCGCACTTGAGGAGGAAATGACGCTCGCGCCGGATATCCTTGAGGAAAGCGCGTTTGCGATGGAGCTGGGGCGCTATCTCGTCGCGACGGCGGGGGTGTATCTGACCCGCGTCATCGACGTGAAGGACAGCCATGGGGAGCGGTTTGCCGTCGTCGATGGCGGACTGCATCATCAACTGGCCGCCAGCGGCAATTTCGGCACGGTCGTGCGGCGCAATTATCCGGTCGCCATCGCCAATAAATTCGGCCAGAATGCCGATGAGCAACCGGTGAGCATCGTCGGGTGCCTGTGCACTCCGCTTGACCGCCTGGCGGACAAGGTGGCCTTGCCTCCAGTCGAAGCGGGAGATCTGGTCGCGGTGTTCATGGCGGGGGGCTATGGCGCGACGGCGTCGCCGGCAGCATTTCTGGGCCATGGTCCCGCGCTTGAAATGTTGGTGGCCGCCTGAACAAGGAGCCGCGCCGGGCTCGCTTGGGTTCGCAATGGGCCGGAAGAGCCCGCATTTTGCCGCAATACTAACGCTATATTCACGCTTTGTGAACGATAAGGGGCAGGATTGGCAGAGCTGTGTTCTCCTCATTTTTCGGCAATCGTCGGTATATGGGGCGTCCGGCGCTGACCTCAGGCAAGGATTTGACCATGATGCGCGCGCTGTTTTCGAAACTCTCCATGGGCCTGTTGCTCGTTCCCTCGCTGGTGCTGGCGGGTTGCACGTCCGGCTCCCGCGGCCCCGAACTGCCGCCCGCTTCCTTTGTGACGACGCAGGAAGGGCCGGGCGAGGAATATGTCATCGGCCCGCTCGATGAACTGACAATCTTCGTCTGGCGCAATCCGGAACTGGGCGCAAAGGTGCAGGTGCGGCCCGACGGGCGTATCACCACGCCGCTGATCACCGACATGCCCGCCGTCGGCAAGACACCCGCAATACTGGCCGAGGATATCAAGCTCGCGCTCACCCAATATGTTGAAAACCCGCTCGTTTCGGTGATCGTCAACAACTTCTCGGGCACCTTCAGCCAGCAGATCCGCATCGTCGGCGCGACCGAGAAGCCCGCGTCCATTCCCTATCGCGCCAACATGACCCTGCTCGATGCGATGATCGCGGTCGGCGGTCTCAGCGAGTTCGCCGCGGGGAACAAGGCGCGTCTGGTGCGTTTCGACAAGGAAAGCGGCACGCAAAAGGAATATGCGCTGCGGATAAATGATCTCATCAAGCGCGGCGAGGCAAAGGCAAATGTGTCGCTGGCGCCCGGCGATGTCATCATCATTCCCGAAAGCATGTTTTAAGGCGGCATGAAAGCGAACCGAACCGATGCCTAGCCTCTATGACGAACTGCTGATTGCGCTCCACGGCGTCTGGAACCGGCGCTGGCTGGCGCTGGGCGTCGCCTGGGCCGTATGCGCGCTGGGCTGGCTTGCCGTATCGCTGATCCCCAACGCCTATGAATCGAAAGCCCGCGTCTATGTCGCGACGCAATCGGTTATTCAGGACAAGGCCGGTATTTCGCCCATCGAGCAACAGAAAAACCTCGACGGCCTGCGCCAGACGCTGACCAGCGTCGTCAATCTCGAAAAGGTCGTGCGTGGCACCGATCTCGCCGGAACCGTCGCGACCGATCAGGATGTCGCCGCACGCGTCGGCATGCTTCAGAAGAATATCGCGATCCTTTCGACCGAAGACAATCTGTTCGAAATCACGACGACGATGTCGGACAGCTCCGCCTCGGACCGCGCCAATGCGCGGCTCGCCACACAGGTCACGCAAAAGCTGATCGATATTTTTCAGGAGGAAAATATCACCGGCAACCGCGATGAAACCAAGCAAGGGCTCGCCTTTCTCGATCAGCAGGTCCGCGAAACCGGCAAGGCGCTGGCCGATCTGGAGCAGAAGCGCGCCGAGTTCGATCAGAAATTCGCCACTGTCCTGCCCGGCTCTGGTTCGATCAGCGACCGGATGAAGGATGCCCGGCTTGAGCTGGGTCAGGTGGAATCGCAGCTCACCGCCGCGCAGAGCGCTCTGGCTGCCATGAATGGTCAGCTTTCCGGCACCCCTGCGACCATCGCGGGCGGCGGGGCGGGCGGCACGTCTGCGCTCGCATCCGCCCAGTCCGAACTTGCATCGGCCAAGGCGAAGGGCTGGACGGACAATCACCCCGATGTCATCGCATTGAAGCGGCAGGTCGCTGCGTTAAAGGCGCAGGGCGGCACGGCCAGCGCGGGGGGTGTACCCAACCCAGCCTATCTTTCGGTCAAATCGATGCAGGCGGAACGCGCCGCGACGGTACAGGCGCTCAGCGCTCGCAAGGCGCAGCTTCAGGGCGATCTTGCCGCGATGGCGGCTCTGCGTACCGACGACCCGGAGCTCGCCGCCGAGGGAGACCGGCTTGATCGCGACTATGACGTCCTGAAAAAACAATATGACAAGCTGCTGGCCGACCGGGAGGAAGTGCGCCTGCGCGGCGATGTGCAGAGCGAGACCAAGGGCGCAAGTTTCCGCGTCGTCGATCCGCCCAGCGTCCCGACGTCACCCGCATCGCCCAATCGTCCGCTGTTGCTGATCGGCGTGCTGATCGTCGGTATTGGCGCTGGCATTGGTGCGGCGTTCCTGTTGGGGCAGGTACATCCGACCTTCCCGACCGCGACGCGCCTGACCAAGGTTGCGGGATTGCCCGTCATCGGAACGGTCACGGAAACGCTCAACCCGGCGCAACTCGCTGAGCGGCAGCATAAGCTCAAGCTCTTCGCCGGGGCCAGTGGCGCATTGGGCGCAGCCTGCCTGCTGCTGATCGTCGTCGAATTCATTCAACGCGGCATGGCATGAACGGGAAGCGAGACATGAGCAAACAGGATTTCCCGCATCGCGAAAACGGCCCGCCGCAAAAGGGCTTGTTGGAACGCGCGGCCGACATGTTCGATTTCGGCGGCGCTCTTAAAGGGCGCAACCTGCCGCCAATAGATGTGCCCGCCGACCTTGTCGCGCCGCCCGCACCCGTCGATCCGACGCCCGCCATTGTTGCTGCGCCGGAGATATCGCAGGACAGCACGCCCATACCTGCCGCCCCCGCAGCCCCGCGCGCGCGCGACTGGACCGGGCCGGAACAGCCGCTCGACCGCGTGTTGATGGCGGAGACCGGCTTTCTGGTGCCCGGCGCGGCTGTTACCGGGCTTGGCGAAGAATTCCGTATCGTCAAGCGCGAGCTGATGGCCGGCATTCGCGGCAAGCGGGAAGGGGGCGCGATCCCCAACGGCAATGTCATCCTGATGACGTCGGCGCATCCGGGCGATGGCAAGACCTTCTGTTCGATCAACCTCGCCTTGTCGCTCGCCGCCGAAAATGATCTCGAAGTGTTGCTGGTCGATGCCGACTTCGCCCAACCCGGTATTCCACAGGCCTTGGGGTTGCCGCAGGGCAAGGGGCTGATGGACGCGCTTGTCGATCCTTCGCTCGCGATAGAGGATCTGGTGATCCGCACCGACATTCCGTCGCTCTCGGTCCTCCCCGCGGGCGGCAGCAGCCGCCATGACGCGGAATATCTCGCATCCTCCCGCACCGATGCGGTCATCGCCGCGCTTGTTTCCGGCCGTCCCGACCGCGTCGTCATCTTCGATTCGCCGCCCTTGCTCGCTGCATCGGCGGCGTCCGTGCTCGCGGCGCATGTCGGCCAGACCCTGCTGGTGGTCCGCGCCGACCGTACGACGGAAACCGCGCTGCGCGATGCGGCAAGTCTGCTCAATGGCTGCCCGCATATTCAGCTGCTGCTCAACGGCGTCAAATTCTCCGCCAGCGGTCGTCGGTTCGGCACCTATTACGGGAAGGAGCATTAGACGCGTGAAGCAGGTCGCGACCCATTTGCTCCAGCGTGTTCCTGCGAAAGCAGGAACTCAGAGCGCATGGTCGTGCCTGTCCCGGCTGGGCTCCTGCTTGCGCCGGAGTGGACTGCTGGTGCTACTCGGTTTTGTTGCCATCGGCACGGCGACACAACCCACGCGAGCCCGCACCGAAATCGCGCCGTATCTGGAACTTGACCAGACGTTTATCGCCAATCTGAAGGGCGGCAGCGATGACGTCCTGACCTACACTTCGGTTGCCGTGGGCGTCGATGCATCGGTTGCGACCGCCCGGACCGAGGCGCAGGTCAGCCTGCGCTACGAACATCAGTTCGGCTGGGGCGATCGCGCGCCCGACAGCGATATCCTCTCCGGCATCGCCAACGCCCGCTATGCCATCACGCCTGACAGCCTGAGTATAGAGGGCGGCGCGCTCGCCACGCGCGTGCGCACCGACGGTTTTTCCAGCGCGAACGGTTCCCTGATCACGGCGGGCGATGCGACAACCCATGTCTACTCCCTCTATGCCGGGCCGACGCTTTCTACCTATGCGGGCGATCTCTCGATCAATGCTGCCTATCGCATCGGTTACAGCAAGGTCGAGGATGATGTGAACCTTAACCTGGGTGGCGCGCCCGTGCTCGGGGTATTCGACGAAAGCGTCTATCACACGGTTCTCGTGTCCGCAGGCATGGATCCGGGCCGCTTGCCTTTCGGTTGGCAGGTGAGCGCGGGCTATGACCGGGAGGACGTGACCGAGCTGGATCAGCGCTATCAGGATAAATGGGTGCGCGGCGACGTCACGGTGCCGGTCTCGCCCACGCTCGCGCTGGTCGGTGGCGTGGGTTATGAGGATATAGAGATCAGCCAGCGCGCGGTTCTGTTGGATGGCGGTGGCAACCCGGTGATCGTCAAAAATGGCGGTCTGGTTTCCGACAAATCGGTGCCGCGCCTGCTTGCCTATGAAACCGATGGCTTCATCTGGGATGCGGGCGTCCTGTGGCGGCCCAGCCGCCGCACAACGCTGGAGGCACGCGTTGGCCGACGTTATGACAGCATGCATTATATCGGCAGCTTCAGCTGGCAGGCCTCACGCCAAAGCCTCGTGCAAATCGCCTATTTCGATACGATAGACAGCTTCGGTCGTGCAATGCACGGCAATCTTCTGGCGCTGCCGACCGGTTTCAACGCCGTCCGCAATCCCTTCACTGGCGATTTGACCGGATGCGTCACCGGCACCGACGGCTCCACCTGCTTCAACGATGCGCTCGCGGCCATCAATGCCGCCAATTACCGTCATCGCGGCGTCGCGGCGCAATATACGCGCGATGGCAGGCGGCTCGATTGGGGCGTGGCGCTGGGCTGGTCGCAGCGCAAATTCCTGCTGCCTGATGGCTCGATCTTCGCCTCGGTCAACGGGGCTCGGGACGATTATTACTATGCCCAACTGTTCGGCGGGTACCGGATCGACCCCCGGTCTCATCTGGGCGCCAGCATCTACGCCAACTACCTCGATGCCGGCACAGGTGGCATCGACGTTACCAACTATGGTACTTATGTCACCTATGACCGTTTGTTCGGACGGCGTCTGAGCGCGCATGCCTCATTGGGCCTCGACGCGATCGACACCGACACGCTGGACCAGATTATCAGCCTGCTCGGGCAGGTCGGGGTCCGTTATCAGTTTTAGAGAGATCAGGGCGGAGCGGGCTCGGCCTCGCTCCAATGGAGAGCCAGAGAATGTACGATCAATATTATGAATTCAAGGGCCGACCGTTTCAGCTGACGCCCGATCCGCATTTTTATTATGAAAGCCTGACGCACAGGAAGGCGCTCTCCTATCTCGGCTATGGCATGGCGCAGGGGGAGGGCTTCATCGTCATCACCGGCGACATTGGTTCGGGCAAGACGACGCTGGTCGGTCATGTGATGTCCAACATCGACCCCGCGCGGCTGACCGCTGTGAAGATCGTCTCGACGCAGGTGGAGGGTGACGACCTGCTCCGTCTCGTCGCGCAACAGTTCAACATCACCGACGCCAATGTATCCAAGGCGCAGCTTTTGCAGCGGATTGAGGCGTTTCTCCACGCGCAGGCGCGCAAAGGGCTCCGCACGCTGTTGATCGTTGATGAGGCGCAGGGGCTGTCGATTTCCGCGATTGAAGAGCTGCGCATGCTGAGCAATTTTCAGCTCGGCGGTCAGGCGCTGTTGCAGATATTCCTGCTGGGCCAGCCGGAATTTCGCGATCTTCTCAATTCGGTGGAATTGGAACAATTGCGTCAGCGGGTGATCGCGACCCACCATCTTGAGCCGATGCAGGCCGATGAGGTAGCCCCCTATGTCCATCACCGTCTGGCCCTCGTTGGCTGGGGCGGCAATCCGGATATCACCGCCGGGGCCTTTGCCGCCATCTACGCGGCGACCGATGGCGTGCCGCGCCGCGTCAACGCGCTGATGAGCCGTATATTGCTGCTGGGCGCGGTCGACCGGCTGCGGGAGATCGATGAGAATGTCGTGCAGGCCGTCGCCGCCGATATGGGGCTCGACAGCGAGTATGTGCCCGAAGAAATGACCGCCTCGCCGCTCGATGACGCAGCGGAACTGGCCGAAGAGAGCGCGACCGTTAGCCTCGACGATGATGTCGAAGGCCTGACTTTGGAGCCTGAGGACAATGTGTTTACGCCCGAACCCGCGGATGCTGAGCCGATTGCAGCCGAAACCGAAGCCCGGCCGTTCGACGCGCCCGTAGACGCGGAATATGTAGAAGCGGGCGACCTGCCGAACGCCATGCATGTCGACGAGTCGATGGAACTCATGAAAGTCCGCGAGGAAATCGACGAGATGCGCCGCATCATCAGCCTGACCGGGGATCGCGATGATCGCCAGCTCATGATAGCCGAGCGGCTCGACGCCATCGAGATGCGCGTGAACAGTGTGGAGGCGCGAAGCGAGGATCAGGAGGCCGCTTTGCGTCGCGTCCTGACACTGCTGGTTGAATGGGTTGAAAAGGAAGAGCAGGATGTACGCGCTGCCTAAGGGCGCGGTGCGGCTTTCCCTGCTGGAGAGGCATTGATGACACATAATATCAATGCATTATCCGTTGATGTTGAGGATTGGTTTCAGGTCGGGGCTTTCGAAACCACGATTCATCGTAAAGATTGGTATAAACTTGCACCCCGCGTTGAACGGAATACGGACGTCCTGCTCGACATGTTTGCCCGGCGGAATGTGAAGGCAACGTTCTTCACATTGGGCTGGGTCGCCGAACGCCATCCGCAGCTTATCCGCCGCATTGTCGATGCCGGGCACGAACTGGCAAGCCATGGCTATGATCACCAGCGCGTCTTTACCCTGACGCCCGACCAATTTCGCGCGGATCTGCGCAAGACCCGCGATTTGCTGGAACAAGCGGGAGGAACCGCTGTCATCGGCTATCGCGCGCCGAGCTTCTCCATCGACGCCCGCACCCCTTGGGCGCATGCCATTCTGGCGGAAGAAGGCTATCGCTATTCGAGCAGCGTCGCGCCGGTAAAGCATGATCATTATGGCTGGCCGCAAGCACCACGCTTTGCCTTCCGGCCGATTGGAGACAGCGAACTTCTCGAACTGCCGGTGACGACCGCCCGCCTGTTCGGGCGAACGGTGGCCGCAGGCGGAGGCGGCTTTTTCAGGCTCTTTCCCTACGCCTTCTCCCGCTGGGCCGTGCGCCAGGTCAATCAAAACGCCGGGCGACCGGCCATCCTCTATTTTCACCCGTGGGAAATCGATCCCGACCAGCCGCGCGTTGCCAATGCTCCGCTCAAATCCCGCCTGCGCCACTATACCAATTTGTCGGTCATGGGCTCGAAGCTGGAACGGCTGATCGATGACTTTGAGTGGACCCGCGTTGATAACCTCATCGATGCTCAGGGAAGGGGAGCGCCATGTTGGCCAGCGCACTGACGGTCGAACACGCCTCGCTGGCCGATCCCTGGCAGGTCGATGAGCTGGAACGCTGGATCGGCAAGAGGTCGGATTCCACGCCCTTTCACCGCCCTGCGTGGATCAGTGCCGTCGCGCGCGGTACCGGGCAACGGGCGGTCATGCTGGTATGCCGTCAGGGCCAGTCGATCCGCGGGGTGTTGCCGCTCAATGCCATAGGCTCGCTGCTGTTCGGCCGCGCGCTGGTCTCAAGCGGCTTTGCGGTCGATGGCGGCATATTGGCGGTCGACCAGAAGGCGGCGCAGGCACTCGCCGAGGCGTGCTGGCAGGAGTCCGAAGCGCTGCGATGCCCAACCGCCGAGCTGCGGGGAGGCGTCTTGCCTGACGAGGGCTGGACGCTCAAAAACGACGTCTATCTTAACTTTGCAAAGCCGCTGGAACGCGATGACGATGCGCAACTCGCCGCTGTGCCCAAGCGACATCGCGCAGAAATCCGCAAGGGCCTTGCGAATGACCTAACCGTAGAGATCGGTCGCGATGCCCAATTCCTCGACACCCATTACCGCCTCTACGCCGAAAATGTGCATCGGCTCGGCACGCCGGTATTCCCGAAGAAGCTGTTCGCTGAGGTACTCGCCGCGTTTGGGAAGAAGGCCGATATTCTGATCGTCAAAAAGGATGGGATCGCCCACACCAGCGTGATCAGCCTCTATCACCATGGCGCCTGCATGCCCTATTGGCACGGCGCGTCGGAGCAGGCGCGCGAATTGCGGTCTAACGAAGTCGCCTATTTTCGCCTGATGGGTCATGCGAGAGCGATGGGATGCACAATATTCGACTTCGGGCGGTCGAAGGTCGGCACAGGCCCCTCGCTCTGGAAAAAGACGTGGGGGTGGGAGGGCGTTCCGCTCATCTATGCCACGCGCGCGGCCCCGGAACATGAAGCGCGCGACATCAATCCGCTATCGCCGCAATATCAGCGGAAAGTGGAACTCTGGAAAAAGCTGCCCTTGCCGATCGCCAATCTGATCGGCCCGCTTATTGCGCGCGGGCTGGGTTAGGGCGTGCCGGCTTTCATGGCTGAACAAGGCGATATCCTGTTTCTGGTGCACCGCATTCCGTTTCCACCGGACCGGGGCGACAAGATCCGTTCCTTTCACCTGTTGAAGGCATTACGCGACATCGCGCCGGTGCATGTAGGCTGCTTCGCGGATGACGCTCGAGATCTGGGATTTGCCGACGCCATGGCCGAAATGACTACGAGCCAATGCGTCGTGATGCGCGACCGCTCGCGCGCCGTTGCGGGCATCAGTGGCCTTCTCGAGCATCAGCCGATGCTCGTTGCCATGTATGAAAATGCACGGCTGCATCAATGGGTGCAAAACCTGCTCGCCACTCGGCCGATCCGCGCCATCGTCGCCTATTCGGTGCAAATGGCGCACTATGTTCCGCAAGAGCTCCCGCAGGGTACGCGGTTCATGATGGATTTTGTCGATTTCGACAGCGCGAAATACGCCGCCTATGGCGCGGCGCAGGGCGGAGTCATGGGTTGGATCAATCGGCGCGAGGGGCGCGTTTTGCTTGATTTCGAACGGAACGTCGCTCGGCGGGCCGACATCTCCACTTTTGTGAGCGATGCCGAGGCGCGTGCCTTTGCACAGGCGGCTGCTGTCGAGGGTTGCGACATAGGTGCGCTCGATAATGGCGTCGACCTTGAATATTTCAGCGCCGCCGCCAGCTTTTCGCCTGTCGTTGCGCCCGCAAGGCCGCTGCTCGTTTTCACGGGACAGATGGACTATCGGCCCAATATAGAGGCGGTTGCGTCTTTCGCGCGGGAAGCGTTGCCCCTCATTCGTGTGTCCCATCCCTCTGCAACCTTCGCCATCGTCGGACGCAAGCCATCCAGCGAGGTAGCAGCGCTGGCCGAACTCCCCGGTGTGCTGGTGACCGGCAGTGTGCCGGACGTACGCGGCTGGCTGGCGGCGGCCGACGTCGTGGCCGCTCCATTGCGGACCGCGCGCGGGGTTCAGAACAAGGTTCTTGAGGCCATGGCGATGGCACGTCCTGTCGTTTCCAGCCCGCAAGCCGCCGAAGGTATTGATGCGCGTTATGGCGAAGAGCTGATTGTAGCGGACCATCCACAGGCCGAAGCAGAGGCGGTGCTGGCACTGCTCGCCGATCCCGACCGCGCCGCGCAAATCGGCACGGCGGGGCGGGCGCGTGTGGAAGCGCGCTATAGTTGGGCGCAGGCGCTGGCACCCTTGCAAGGCTTGTTGAGCGGTTCGAGTAGCTGATGGCGACGGCTGATCTGGGTCGAACCGAAGAGCGCGCAACGGTCATGGCGTCAGGATGGCCGCGCCACCTGATCGCGCTGATGGGGCTGAGTTTCGCCATCCTTGCGATATTCGCCCGCGATGTCATCGACATGGTGACGATCTGGTGGACGTCGTCGACCTATAGCCATTGCCTCTTCATTCCGCTCCTGATCGGCTGGCTCGTGCATCAGCGAATGGGCGGTCTGCGTCTTCTCGCGCCGACCGCGTGGACCGCGGGACTTCTCTGGCTGGCCGCTGGGGCATTACTCTGGCTTCTGGGGGATGCAGCGGGGTTGGCGGTGCTCCGTCATGGCGGCGTCGTGATCATGCTTCAGGGCGCGGTCGCCACGCTGCTTGGCCCTGCTGTGGTACGCGCGCTGCTCTTCCCGCTATTCTATGCCTTCTTCATGGTCCCGGTCGGCAGTGAGCTTGAACCTGCGCTGCAACTCCTGACGGCCAAGATTGCGATGCTGCTGCTCGGGTTTGCCGGAGTTCCGGCTCATATCGACGGCATATTCATCACGACGCCAACCGGCTATTTCGAAGTGGCCGAGGCATGTTCAGGCGCGAAATTCCTGATCGCGATGACCGCCTATGGCGTGCTCGTCTGCAATGTCTGCTTTCGGTCGTGGCTGCGGCGGGCATTCTTTCTGGCTGGCGCGCTAACCACCTGTCTGCTGGCCAATGGGATACGCGCATTCGCAACGATTTATATGGCGCATCGGACGACAGTCGACGCAGCCATTGGGTTTGACCATGTCGTCTATGGCTGGTTCTTCTTTGCCTTTGTGATGATCGTGATCATGGCTGCTGCATGGCCCTTTTTCGACCGCAGGCCCGGCGATCAGGGTTTCGACCCAGGCCGTCTTGAGATGGCCGCGCGGCAGGGCTCGCCTCTTTCTGTGGTAGCCGGGTTGGCCTTGGTCACGGTTCTGGCGGTCCCTGCATGGAGCCGCGTGTCGCAGGTGCGGAGCGATACCGCTTTGATGCCGCCTGATTTACCATCCGTGCCCGGATGGTCACCGACAGCGGAAAGACCGACGGTGCCATGGCAGCCCAGCTTTGCGGGCGCCGACCATTTGGTTCAAGGCCGCTATGCGGATGCGAAGGGACATATCGTTGACTTCGCGATCGTTACCTACGCGCGCCAATCGGAAGGTCGCGAACTGATCGGGTTCGGGCAGGGGGCTGCCAATGCTGAGGAAGGCTGGGTGTGGTCGTCGCCAGCCTGGTCGCCGCCTGATGGACGCGGGGAAATAATTACCGCCGCCGGCCCGGTCAGCCGTCATGTCATCAGCTTCTATCGCGTCGGCAACACCTCTGTGACCGGACGCGCGATGGACGTGAAACGGGACACCATGAAGGCGCGATTGTTGATGCAGGACCAGCGGGCGATGGCCATTCTGGTATCGGCTGTGGATCGTGGAGATGGATCCGCTGATGACGCCCTGAAAGCATTTCTGGCCGATCTCGGCAATCTGGAGGATTTGGCTGACGCCGCTCTCAGAACCCGCTAACAGGGCGGGCATGTGTGGCATAGCGGGTATATTCCATCTCGAAACAGCAAAACCGGTCGATCCCGCGCGCGTTCAGCGCATGATCGACGTCATGCCCCACAGAGGCCCTGATGGAGCGGGCATCTGGACGGCATCGGGTATCGGGCTGGGCCATCGACGCCTTGCAATCATAGATCTGCACGGCGGGGCGCAGCCGATGGCGACTGAGGACGAAAGTCTCGTCGTCACCTACAATGGCGAGATATATAATTTCGCGGAGATACGTTCCGAGCTGGAGGCGCGGGGGCACTATTTTCGCACCGGTAGCGATACGGAAGTGATCCTCCACGCCTATCGTCAATGGGGCGAAAACTGCGTCCACCATTTCAACGGCATGTTTGCCTTCGCGCTGTATGAAAAGGCGACACGCTCGCTCTGGCTGGTGCGGGACAGGCTAGGTATAAAACCGCTCTATTACGCGCCCGTGTCGGATGGCAGCATCATTTTCGGGTCGGAACTGAAAGTGCTGCTTGCCCACCCGCTATTGCGGCGGGAGCCGGATCTGCGCGCGGTCGAGGATTATATGGCGCTTGGCTATGTGCCCGACGATGCGTGCATCGTCGCGGGGGTCCGGAAATTGGGCGTAGGCGAGCATTTGCGGCTCGTCCGGGGGAAGGATCTGCCCGCGCCACAACGCTATTGGGATGTGAACTTCGCCGATCGCAGCGCCGCGAAACCCGCAGCGCTGGCCGAAGAGCTGACCGATTTGATGCGCGATGCGGTGCGCATGCGGATGGTCGCCGATGTGTCCTTGGGCGCGTTCCTTTCGGGCGGTGTGGACAGCAGCAGCGTCGTCGCGCTGATGGCGGAAAGCTCCAAACGTGCCGTCAAGACATGCACCATCGGCTTTGATGTTGCGAAGCTGGATGAGCGAAGCCACGCGGATCTCATCGCGCGGCGTTTCGCGACCGATCACAGGACGCGCGTCGTCGATACCGATGATTTTGGTCTGATCGATACGCTGACCGCGCATTTTGATGAGCCCTTCGCCGACGCATCGGCGCTTGCGACCTACCGGCTGTGTCAGCTCGCGCGCGAGGAGGTGACCGTCGCCTTGTCGGGCGATGGTGCGGACGAGGCGTTTGCGGGCTATCGGCGGCACCTGTTCCAGCATCGTGGTGAGAAGATCCGCAGTCTGCTCGCCTCGGCTATCCGCAAGCCGGTGTTCGGCGCGCTGGGACGCGCCTATCCGAAGGCCGACTGGGCGCCCCGCTTCCTGCGGGCGAAGTCCACTTTTCAGGAAATGGCGATAAGCGGCTCGGAAGCCTATGCCAGATCCATTGGCGTCACGCCGCCTGAGCTGCGGCGAACGCTCTATGCCGACCGTTTTCAAAGAGCGATATCTGGGCACCGTGCCGAAGATCGGGTTGTCCGGGCGATGGAAGGCGCGCCCGCGCGCAGTGCGATAGACCGTGCGCAATATGCGGATCTGAAAATCTGGCTGCCCGGCGACATCTTGACCAAAACGGACCGGATGAGCATGGCGGTGGGGCTGGAGGCGCGCGAACCTCTGCTCGACTATCGCCTGGTCGAGTTTGCGGCCCGGCTGCCGGTCAGCGAGCGCATCCATGGCCGCAGCGGCAAATATCTGCTGAAACGTGCGATGGAGCCGTACCTGCCGCACAGCATTTTATATCGCGAGAAAATGGGCTTCGTGACCCCGATTGCAGACTGGTTTCGCGATGGGCTGGCCAAGGAAGCAGCCGCGGTGGCGAGCGGCTCCACCCTTGCGCGCACGGAATGGTTTGACCGCAAGGTCATGGCCGGGCTGGCCCAGGATCACAGGGCCGGCCGGGCGGACCATAGCAGGACGCTCTGGCAATTGGTGATGCTCGACAAAAGCCTGCAACGCCTGTTCGGCTGACGCTGCTCAGCCGAACAAAATCCTTGCTGCCCGGTCCCACATGGCCGGGGAGGCGGCAGCGATCATTTCGCCCCAGTCCTGTTCCAGCCGATAGGGGGAGCCGTCTGCGCGCCGTACCGTGCCACCGGCTTCGCTGAGGAACAGGACACCGGCGGCATGGTCCCATGGCAATGTGCGGTTAAACAGCGCAAAGTCGTTACCGCCGAGCGCGATGCGCGGATATTGTTCGGCTGCGCACCGGGGAATGGGAACCATCTGCAATGCCCCTTCCGCACGCGCCTCAAGATCGGCGCGTACCGCCTCATCAACGAATAATGTCGAAAGACCGGCGATGGGCAGGGGTGCGCCGCTCTCTCTCGCGCGCACCGGTTCGCCGTCGATTGTAGCCCCGTTGCCGTGTTCCGCATGGCACAGGCGGTTCGCGATGGGGTCGTAGATCCATCCGGAGAGGACATTCCCCGCATCGGCCAGCGCAATCAGCACACCGAATGGAGCCCGTCCTGCTGCAAAATTACCAGTCCCGTCAATCGGGTCGATGATCCAGACCAACCCGTCGCAAATACCGTTCAACAGTGACGGATCCGCGGCGCAGGCTTCCTCGCCGATGATCCGCGCTTCGGGCAGAAGCTTGGCGAGCCCTTCGCTCAGCTTTTCTTCGCTTTGCTGATCCGCAATTGTCACGAGATCGTCGGCGGCCTTCTCCATGACTTCATGGTCGGCAAGGTTGCGATAGCGCGGCATGATGACGTCGGCGGATACCGCGCGCATCAGGTTTGCGACTTCGTCTCTGAGAGAAGCGTTTGTGGTCATAGGGTTCGCGATAGCGCCATCGCGATGGCGATTGCTATTAAAATTCCACCCGATATTCGCGCGATCCATCGTTCTGCGGATGCCGTCAGCGCCAGACGGCCCAACCGATAGGCCAGCAAGCCATATAATGTCAGCGCCGCGATTTCGGTCGTTATGCCGATGACAGCAAGCGTTGCGATTTGCGGCGCAACCGGGCGATGAAGATCAATGAACGGCGGCAGAAATACTGTGAAGAACACCAGCGCCTTGGGGTTGGAAAGCTGCACCGCCACTGCGCCGAGAAAACCGCGTTTCACTCCGATGGGGGCTGTCTGACCGGTCGTGGCTAGCGTGACATGTGACCGCCATGTCTGAATGCCCAGCCAGAAGAGATAGGCTGTGCCGGCCCAGCGCAGCGCGACGAATAATCCGGGGGCGCTATGGACGAGCGCCATCAGGCCCGCCCCGACCATCGTGTACCAGATGACATTGCTCACATTGATGCCCGCAATCGCCGCAAACATGCCGCGAAGCGAGCCGGAGAGGCCAATGCTCATGATCGACAGGACCGCCGGCCCGGGGGTGAGACAGGCGACGAGTTCGGTCACGGCGTAGGCGAACAACAAATGCATCGCCATATCGGCCATGGCGGCGGCTAGGTCCGATAGTCGGCGTTGATCGAAATATATCCGTGGGTCAGGTCACAGGTCCACACCGTCGCGCGGCCATTGCCCAACCCCAGATCGACGCCGATTTCGATATTTCGCCCTTTGAGATGTGCGGCCACAGGTGCCTCGTCATACCCTTCGACCGGGAAACCGTTGGCGGCCACCTGCGTCGTCCCGAAGCTGATCGAGAGCTTGTCCCGATCCGCCGGTTCGCCTGCCTTGCCCACGGCCATCACCACACGACCCCAATTGGCGTCTTCTCCGGCGATGGCCGTCTTGACCAGCGGGGAGTTTGCGATCGACATACCGACAGCCCGTGCACTGTCATCGGACACGGCGCCACTGACGCGGATTTCGATGAATTTCTGCGCGCCCTCGCCATCCTTGACGACAAGCTGCGCAAGCTGCGTGCAGATGTCCGCTAGTGCCGCCTGAAACGCGTCGGCACCCGCATCGTCCATCGTGTTGAGCGGCTCGTTGCCCGCCTTGCCTGTGGCGAAAACCAGCACGGTATCGCTGGTCGATGTGTCGCTGTCCACGGTGATGCAGCTATAGCTTTTCGCATTGGCCTGCGTCAGCATCTGTTGGAGCAGCGCCGGTTCGATAGCGGCATCGGTGAAAATATAGCCCAGCATCGTCGCCATGTCGGGGGCGATCATGCCGGAACCCTTGATAATGCCGGACAGCTGAACCTTCGTGCCGCCGATCATCGCGCTGCTAGTGGCGCCCTTCGCAAAGGTATCGGTCGTGCCGATGGTTTCCGCCGCCATTTCCCAGCTGCATGGCGCTGCTTCCAATGCAGCCGTCACCCCCGCCTGCGCCTTGTCCTTGGGCAGCGGAACACCGATGACGCCGGTGGAACTGACGAACACTTCGCTCATCGGGCAGCCGAGATGGTTGGCGACCTGTTCCATGATCTGCTCGACGGCTTCGCGTCCGCGATAGCCGGTGAAGGCGTTGCTGTTGCCCGCATTGACGATCAGCGCGCGAGCGCGCCCGGCTTTAACGCCCTCGCGGCAGAGCTCGACCTCGCTCGAACAACACAGGTTTTTCGTTGTAACGCCCGCGACCGCTGTGCCTTCTGCCAGTTCGGCATAGGTGAGATCGCATCTGTCCCATGTCTTGTACTGCGCCCGCGCCACGCGCAACGTCACCCCGTCGATAGCGGGTAGATCGGGAAAAGCGGCGGGTGCGAGCGGTGAACGTTCCATGGACCAGCGCATTAGCGCAATGATCGGAGCCGTCAATCTGATCCGCTGTGGATCTGTCAAATTGACCGCACGCGAGGCCAGTTGTAGCTCCATGGCGTGTGGAGGACGGCTATGAATTTGCGCAAGATTCTTGTTTTGGGTGTGTTTCTCGCGGGGCTGTCTCAGGGGGCAAGCGCCGTGACAACGAACGTTGCACCCTCGTCTTCGGGTACTTCGTCATTGTCGCGGGATAATGGAAAGCCCACACCCCCGCCTATACCGCCGGAACCGGCGCATAGAGCAACGCCGCGCGGGAATCCTGGCGACTGGGTGGTGCAGGATGACTATCCTGAAGAGGCTCTATACACTGACATTGCCGGCGAGGTTGGGTTCAGGCTCTTTCTCAATACGATGGGGAAGGTTGCTTTTTGCGAGGTTATTGCGAGCAGCGGCTTCGAAATTCTGGACAATGCGGCCTGCGACGTTATTTCAATGCGAGCGTCGTTCAAACCAGCCAGAAATGGCGAAGGAAGGCCGGTTGCTGATACATGGACCAGCCGGTTGGTATGGCGTATCCCTGAACCTGCACCGCAAAAATTCGAAGAAAAGCATTTCGTATCGGTCTATTCGATCGATGAATCCGGCAAGCTTGTTTCTTGCAGCAATCGAAACATCGAAGATGATATCTTGGACTGGGCAGCTTTCTGTGAATCAGGTGATAGTCTGGATGAGACGGTGGGCCTGGCCATGCGCGGCAACAGCGGCAAGAAAGTCGTTCAAGCGGAGATCGCAACCAATTTGGTTCTGACCGAGGTCGGTCGCGACAGACTTCTGGAAGGGGCCGAAAGTCAGAAAACGGTTGCTCTGCTCGCGTGGCGATTCGATGTTGACGCATCGGGTGCCGTGAAATCTTGCACGATGGTGCGGCAGCGCGGTGACCGGGCGCTGATTACCGACGTCTGCTCATCTTTATACGAAGTTCACTTTGTGCCTCAAGCCAGCGCCGATCGCTCGACAACCGGCAAGTCTGCATGGTTTGTGATGCGGGTATCTCATCAAAACGATCAATAGACCGAAGAGATCAGCCGCGTTCAATTGACTTCGCAGACCCCCGACCCTACATCGCGGCGGTGTTTCTTGCGGTGCCTTGGGGGCAGGGCCGCCCGTACCGGATCAGTCAGGAATTTGCATGCTCGGCGCGATTGCCAAAACCATCTTCGGATCGTCCAACGAACGTTATGTCAAATCGCTCGGCAAGCTGGTTACCCAGATAAACGGGTTCGAGGCGACCATCTCGGCCCTGACCGACGATGAGCTGAAAGACCAGACGCGCAAGTTCCGGGAGCGGTTGTCCGGTGGCGAAACGCTCGACAATCTGCTCCCCGAAGCTTTCGCGACAGTACGTGAAGCGGCCAAGCGCACGCTCGGCCAGCGCCATTATGATGTGCAGCTGATTGGCGGCATCGTGCTTCATCGCGGCGAAATCGCCGAAATGCGCACCGGTGAGGGCAAGACGCTGGTGGCCACGCTTGCCACCTATCTCAACGCGCTTGAGGGCAAGGGCGTCCATGTCGTTACGGTGAACGATTATCTCGCCACGCGCGACTGCGAATGGATGGGGCAGGTCTATCGCTACCTGGGCCTCACCACCGGGGTCATCGTACCCAATATGCGCGAGGAGGAACGGCGCGCGGCCTATGAGGCCGACGTCACCTACGCGACCAATAATGAGCTGGGCTTCGATTATCTGCGCGACAATATGAAGTTCGACCGCAGCCAGATGGTGCAGCGGCCGTTTAACTTCGCGGTCGTCGATGAGGTCGACTCGATCCTGATCGATGAGGCGCGCACGCCGCTGATCATCTCGGGGCCGACAGACGACAAGTCAGAACTCTACATCGCCGTCGACAAGCTTGTGAAACAGCTTGGCGAGGACGATTATGAGAAGGATGAAAAGCAGCGCAACGTTACGCTGACCGAGGACGGCACTGAGAATATCGAACGTCTGCTGGAAACCGCTGGGCTGCTTGAGGGCAGCAACCTTTATGATTTCGAAAATACGCAGGTCGTTCATCATGTGAATCAGGCTCTGCGCGCCAACAAGATGTTCCGCCGCGACATCGACTATATCGTCAAGGACGACAAGGTTGTCATTATCGACGAGTTTACAGGGCGTATGATGGACGGCCGCCGCTGGTCGGATGGGCTTCATCAGGCGGTCGAGGCCAAGGAAGGCGTCCGCATTGAGCCGGAAAACCAGACGCTCGCCTCGATCACCTTCCAGAATTATTTCCGCATGTATCCCAAGCTCGCCGGCATGACCGGTACGGCGGCAACCGAAGCGACAGAATTCCACGAAATCTACAAGATGAACGTGGTCACGATCCCGACCAACCTGCCGGTTCAGCGGATCGATGAGGAAGACGAGTTCTACAAGAATACGCAGGACAAGTTCAAAGCGATTGCCAAGGCGATTGCCGAAAAGTCCAAAAACGGTCAGCCGGTGCTGGTCGGCACGGTGAGCATCGAAAAGTCGGAGCTTCTCTCCGAATTTTTGAACGCAGAAGGCGTGAAACACGCCGTTCTCAACGCCCGTTTCCATGAACAGGAAGCGCATATCGTGGCGCAGGCCGGGCGTCTGGGCGCTGTCACCATCGCCACCAATATGGCCGGGCGCGGTACCGATATTCAGCTCGGCGGCAACTTGGAATTCCGTATCGCCGATGAGTTGAAGGCGATGGCCGACGGGCCTGAGCGCGACGATGAAATCCGACGAATCATGGCCGAAATCGCTGCTGAGAAACAGCAGGTTCTCGACGCCGGCGGCCTGTTCGTTCTGGGTACGGAGCGCCATGAGAGCCGCCGTATCGATAATCAGCTCCGCGGCCGCTCCGGGCGTCAGGGTGACCCCGGCCTCTCGCGCTTCTATCTGTGTCTTGAGGACGACCTCCTGCGGATATTCGGCCCCGACACGCTGTTCGCACGCATGATGAATGCGAACATGGCCGACGGTGAGGCGATCGGTTCCAAATGGCTGAGCAAGGCGATCGAGACTGCGCAGAAGAAGGTCGAGGCGCGCAACTACGAAATCCGCAAGCAGGTCGTCGAATATGACAATGTCATGAACGACCAGCGCAAGGTCATCTACGAACAGCGCGGCGACATCATGGATGCGGATACCGTCGATGATGTCGTGGTGGATATGCGGCATGAAACGGTGAACGACATCGTCGGGACGCATTGCCCGCCCGGCACATACCCTGAGCAATGGGACGTCGATGGCCTCAAGACGCGCGTGCGCGATGTTCTGAGCATGGAGCCGGCTTTCGAGGAATGGCTTGGCGAAGATGCGGTAGATCCGGAGATGATCGAGGAGCGCCTTGTGCTGCTAGCCGACCAGGCGGTGCACGAGAAGGTGGCGACGTTGGATGCCGACAGTTGGCATGGCATCGAAAAAAGCATTTTGCTGCAGAATCTCGATCATCACTGGAAGGAGCATCTGGCGACTTTGGACGCCTTGCGCCAGGTGGTGCATCTGCGCGCCTATGCCCAGAAAACACCGCTCAACGAATATAAGGCGGAGGCATTCGCGCTGTTCGAGCGCATGCTGGCCAATATTCGTGAGGATGTGACCCAGACGATCGCGCGGGTTCAGTTCCAGATGCAGGAACCCGAAGTCCCCGAGCTGCCGACATTGCCGGACTTCATCACCAATTATGACGCGGAACAGGGTTCAGGCGTCAACGAGGATGGCTTTTTGACGACGCGTATTCCGGGAATAGCAGCGGGAGGAGCCGCGCCGTCGCAGGATCCCTATGCCGGGCAGGGGGTCAGCCGCAATGCCCCATGCCCGTGTGGTTCAGGCAAACGATACAAGCATTGTCACGGCGCGCTGGCCTGAACCGGGTCAGCCCGTTCGCGGTCCCAGCATTCCGGCCAGTTTGGGCAGAGGGTCTAATCCAGCATTCCGCCGCATCAGCAGGCGTTTCGGGTCGACCGGCCCAGGCACGCGCCAGCCGCCGGTATCATCGGCCCAGAAATGCCAGAAGCGGCCATAATATTCCGGGTCGCCGATCATCATCAGGTGGGCTTTGGCAGACGTGTCGGTATCGGCGATCAGCTGGTCCATCATCATGCGGCCCATGCCTTCGCGCTGCTGGGAGGGAATGACGGCCACAGGCCCGACCATGATCAGCGGCGTGGCGATGCCGTCATCGCCGCGCAATTCGACCGGCCAGCTTTGCAGCGTCGCGATCAGCGAACCGTCTTCATCGGTCACGCCATAGCTGTACTCCGGCATCCAGAGCGTGCCGTTGCGGATCGCATAGGCGGTGCGCCTGTGCCGGTCCGCGCCGAATGCAGCGTCGAGGATGTTTTCGATAGCCTCGTTGGGGCTGTCCATCAGAGAAATCAGTGTGGTCACGCTTGCCGTTCGGTTTGCAACAGGGCATGAGCGCCCCAAAGCGGCGCGATGTAACGCGCCTGAACAAAAATAAAAGAAAAATCCGCGTAAAATCGTGGTTTCGGAAAGAGATTTATGAATCAGGATGATTTTTTGACGTTGGAGGTTGAAGATCTGCACGTCGATCTGTTGACCGGCATTTATTCGGAAGAGACGCATCTGCCGCAACCGCTCAAGATATCGGTTCATGCTCTGATGAAGCTTGAAGATCATTATGATCCCGATACGCCGCTGACATATTCCAAAAACTACATGGATATCAAACATGCAGCGACCGACGCGTTGCCCAAGGACCAGCATTTCAAGCTGATCGAGGCTATTGCCGATCACATCATCGATACGATCTTCCTCCAGGATGACGCCGTGCGCCACGTGAAGGTCAAAATTGTCAAACTCGCGCTGTCCGAGCGGGGCGAATCGATCGGAATCAGTCTCGGGCGCTGGCGGAAGTAAAAGTCGCGCCTAGAGTTGCGACAGAGCGTGGATCAAGCAGTCTATATCGTCGCTGGTTTGGTCGTAGGACACGACAAAGCGGGCTTCATTGTCCGCCCAGTCATAAAAGCCGAGGCCTTGGGCTCTCAGCTGCGCCGCTTCTGCATCATTTAGGCGCAGAAACAGCTCATTGGCCTCAACAGGATGGATCAGGCGATCGCCGGCGGCCTGGGCGATCTTTGAAGCCCCGTCATTGGCGGCATGCGCGTTGCGCAGCCAAAGATCATCCTTCAGCATCGCCAAAATCTGCGCTGCGCAAAATCGGCCCTTGGAGAGAAGGTGGCCGGACCGTTTGCGGCGGTAATGTGTTGCGTCAGCAAGCCCTTCCCGAAAAAAGATCAGGGCTTCGGCTGACATGCCTCCGTTTTTGACGAAACCGAAACTGAGCGCATCGACTCCCGCTTTCCAGGTGAGGTCGGCAGGTGAGCAGCCCAGATGAGCGATAGCGTTGGCAAACCGTGCTCCGTCCATATGAAAGCCCCAGCCTCTCGACTGCGCCAGCTCGCCAAGAGCGCCAACTTCGTGCGGTGTATAGACGAGGCCATATTCGGTGGCGTTGGTAATGGAGAGAGCATGGGGTTGGACCCGGTGCACATCGTTTGCAATGCCGTCGGCGAGTTTGCGCACCGTCTCCGGCGTCACTTTTGCTCCGTCACCTCTCGCCAACAATAACTTCGCGCCATGCGTGAAAAATTCGGGCCCGCCGCATTCATCATTCTGGATATGCGCATCATTGTGGCAGATGATCGCGCCATGCGGCGGACATAGAGATGCGAGAGCAAGAGAGTTGGCGGCTGTGCCGGTCGCAACCCAGAGCGCCTCGACCTGTGTTTCGAAAAGCTCGGAAAAGGCCGCGCTCATACTTTGGCTCAGCACGTCGCCATCATAGGCAGCGTCGGGCGTGTTGGCTGCGGCCAGTGCGGCCAGAACCTCGGGGCATACCCGTGCGGCATTGTCAGAGAAAAAACGCCTGATGGTCAAATCGGCTTGTGCCGTCATGTTCTTCTGCGCACCTATGCCGCTTCGTCGGGGCGCAGGTGGCGCAACTTCGGTGCAACATCAAGCCCGGATTGCTCCTTGATGCTTTCGCGCAGGTCTTCGCGCTTCTGGTGGATGGAGGCTATTACCTGACCCATGGCTACGCCGAGTTCGACAAGTGCCGTCTCTGCCAGTTGTAATGAGCTTTCCAGCGTTTCGGGCACAGCCTCTGTTGCGCCCGCCTTGTAGAGGTCGCTGGCGTGCTGAGCGTCGCGGGCCCGAACGATGATGGGGAGCTGGGGCACCCAGTTGCGCACCCGCTTGGTTACATTGACCGACAGGACCGGGTCATCCATCGTCAGAATCAGGGCGCGCGCGTGGCCCAGGCGCAGCCGGTCGAGCATCTCCAGCCGGGTTACATCGCCGAAAATCAGAGGATAACCGGCCCTGCGCCCCGATGCGACCACGTCGGGGTCCGACTCAACGACGATGAAAGATTGATTATGGCCCCGCAGAAGGTCGCACACCATCCGGCCGACCCGGCCGAACCCTATGACGACGGTAATCTGTTGATCGTTTTGTGCGGCTTGTTCGAGCGGATCGGTTTCGCTGGAAGCCAATTCGATCCGCCTTGCGAAGTCATGGCCCACACGAGCGAGCACAGGCGTTAATGTCAGGCCAATTGCGGTGGCAATCTGCCAGAAAATAGCCGTCTGCGCATCGATGATATTGGCTGCGGCTGCTGTGGCTAGCACGATCAGGGTCGTTTCTGAGGGGCTGCCCATCAGTACGCCGACTTCGGCCGCGACGCCTCTGCGCGCGCCGTAGACGCGCAACAGTACCGCCGTCACCAACGCCTTGACGATAATCACGCCAAAGATCGCGCCGAGCAATGCCGGCCATTGTCGCACGATGACGTCGATATCGAGGCTCATTCCGACCGTCAGCAGGAATACGCCCAGCGCCAGCCCGCGGAATGGGGCGGTCATCACCTCAACTTCCCCATGATAGTCCGTTTCGGCGATCAGAAGCCCTGCGAGCAGCGCACCGACGATGGGGGAGAGACCCACGATCGCGGTCATGAGGCTGGCGAAAATCACGACAAGAAGACTGGCGGCCAGGAATACCTCAGGACTCTTGGTACGCGCAGCTTGCGCGAAGATGCGCGGGAGGATGAACCTGCCCGCAATCAACATCGCCACCACGGTCGCGCCGCCAAGGGCGAGCACGCTCATCAGATCGGTGAGCCCGTCCTCGCTGTTGCTCGGGGCAATCGCGCCGAGCAGGAAGATGATCGGCACAAGCGCCAGATCTTCGAACAAAAGCATGGAAAACGCCGCGCGACCAACCTGGCTTTGTGTGCCGACCATGGGCAGCACCAGCGCTGTTGAGGAGAGGGCCAACGCAAGGCCGAGGCCGATAGCCGCAGCGGTGTGAGTGCCCATCAGATATAAAGCGGAGGCGATGATTGCGCCCGACCCGAGTAATTCCAATGCGCCCACCCCGAATACCAGGTTGCGCATTGACCACAGGCGTTTGAAACTAAGCTCCAGCCCGATTGAGAAAAGCAGCAGAATCACGCCGAGTTCCGCGAACGGCGCGATCGCCTCGGGGTTGGAGATACTGATATGTTTGAGCCAGGGATATTGCCCGACCATGGCGCCAAAGCCTGAGGGGCCGACAGCCAAACCGACAAGGATGAAGCCGATGACGGGGCTGATGCGGAAGCGTGCGAAGATCGGGATGATCAGCCCCGCCGCACCAAGGATTACCAGCGTATCGCTGAGGCCTGCAACTTCATGGACTTCTACTGCCATGAATCCATATTAAGCAGGATCGACAAAGCCTGTCATCGTAGAATTTGGTCCTTATGGCGCAAATAAAAACGCCCGCGCGGTGAGGCGCGAGCGTTGATACGATTCAAATCGAGGGTCGTGGCGACTTATTTCCAGTCGTCCATCGCCTTTTCGAGGTTCGTCACAATCGCTTCGAAGAACTGCTCGGTCGTCATCCAGTTCTGATCGGGGCCGATCAACAGCGCGAGGTCCTTTGTCATCGCGCCGCTCTCGACTGTCTGGATGCAGACCTTTTCCAGGGTTTCACCAAAACGGGTGACATCGGGCGTGCCGTCAAAGCGGCCGCGGTAAACCAGGCCCTGCGTCCATGCGAAAATCGAAGCGATCGGGTTGGTCGATGTCGCCTTGCCCTGCTGGTGCTGGCGGAAATGGCGGGTCACCGTACCGTGCGCGGCCTCGGCTTCGACAGTCTTGCCGTCGGGCGTCATCAGCACCGACGTCATCAGGCCGAGCGAGCCGAAGCCCTGCGCCACCTGATCCGACTGCACGTCGCCGTCATAGTTTTTGCAAGCCCAGACAAACTTGCCGCTCCACTTCAGCGCGGAGGCAACCATGTCGTCGATAAGGCGGTGCTCATATACAATGCCGGCGGCCTTGAACTTGTCCTCGAACTCAGCCTCATAGATTTCCGCGAAGAGATCCTTGAAGCGGCCGTCATAGGCCTTCAGAATTGTGTTCTTGGTCGACAGATAGACGGGCCAGCCGCGACCGAGGCCGTAGTTCATCGAAGCGCGCGCAAAATCGCGGATCGAATCGTCGAGATTGTACATGCCCATCGCGACGCCGGAGCCGGGGAACTGGAACACTTCCTCGTCAATAACCGTGCCGTCTTCGCCCTCGAAGACCATGCGCAGCTTGCCGGGGCCGGGAACGAGAAAATCGGTGGCGCGATACTGATCACCGAACGCATGACGACCGACAACGATCGGGTCGGTCCAGCCCGGAATCAGACGGGGGACATTCTTGATGACGATCGGCTCGCGGAATACGACGCCGCCCAGGATGTTGCGGATCGTGCCGTTGGGCGACTTCCACATTTTCTTGAGGTCGAATTCCTCCACGCGCGCTTCATCGGGGGTAATGGTGGCGCATTTGACGCCGACACCATATTTCTTGATTGCGTTCGCGGAATCGACCGTGATCTTGTCGTCGGTGCGGTCGCGCTCTTCAACGCTCAGATCGTAATAATGCAGGTCAACGTCGAGATAGGGCTTGATCAGGCGTTCGCGGATCCATTCCCAAATGATGCGCGTCATTTCATCGCCGTCGATCTCGATGATGGGGTTCGTGACTTTGATTTTAGTCATGAATTATGGTTCGCTTTCCTTGACTGGGGTGGTCTAAATGGGGGATTGCCAGTCGCTCTAGGGAAACTGGCCGAAATGTTCAACTCCGCCGGACGATATTTCCGGTACGGCACTGGGTCGGCACTACGCCCGCCTTTCCAAACTTCGCAATATCACTTTATATCACGGCGCCGTTGTCAGGACGAACGACAGTTTCTACACACGGAATATGGAACCAGATATCAAAGACACGCAGAACGATAATGCAAGCGCCGCGGCACCTCAGGGTGGCGTCAAATGGCGTTTTCCCTCCATCCATCCCGAAGGCCGCAAATTCGGTGCAATTGCGGCGGGTATCACGCTGCTTTTCTGGGTGGTCGGGTGGAGCCTCGTCGCGTGGTTGATGGCAGGCGTGACAATCTGGGTATTGGCATTCTTCAGGGACCCTGTGCGGGTTACGCCAGACGACCCCACTTTGCTGACGGCGCCGGCTGATGGGCTGATCACGCTCATCCAACAGGTCGCGCCACCCCGGGAAATTGCTGGACCCGATGGCATCGGTACGGAACCAATGACGCGGGTGTCGATTTTCATGAGTGTGTTCGACGTTCACATCAATCGTACGCCGATTTCAGGCACCGTCCGCGCCGTAGTCTATATTTCGGGCAAATTTCTCAATGCCGATCTCGATAAGGCGAGCGAGGATAATGAGCGCCAGCACATCGTTGTCGAGCGGACTGATGGCTTGCGCATCGGCTTCACACAGATTGCGGGCCTCGTCGCGCGGCGGATCGTGCCGTTTGTGAAGCCCGGCGATGTGGTGGCTGCAGGTCAGCGAATCGGGTTGATTCGTTTCGGCAGCCGCGTCGATATCTACCTGCCCGCAGGCACCGCTCCTCGCGTCACGCTGGGGCAGAGGACGATCGCCGGAGAGACCGTTATTGCGCGGCTCGGTGAAACCCAGACGGTCGGCGGCGTGTTTCAATGAGGCGCCGCCGGGCCATTCCCAGAGGGTTGCGCCGTGGCATTTCACTGCGGCAGGTCGCGCCGAACGCGGTTACTGCAATGGCGCTCTGCTTTGGCCTGACGGGTGTCCGCTATGCACTGGACGGTCGCTGGGAAATGGCGGTTGGCAGCGTAATTCTGGCGGGCGTTCTGGACGGGCTGGATGGGCGGATCGCACGGCTGTTGCGCGGAGAGAGCCGCTTCGGCGCGGAGCTGGATTCGCTCTCGGACAATATCGCCTTTGGCGTTGCGCCCGCGCTGATCATTTATCTGTGGTCGTTGCAATATATGCCGAAGCTTGGTTGGGTGTTCGCGCTTGCCCATGCCTTGATGTGCGCGCTGCGCCTCGCGCGCTTCAATGCGCAAATCGATGCCGATGAACAGCCGCACAAATCTGCCGGATTCATGACCGGCGTTCCTGCGCCCTCCGGTGCCGGGCTTGCGTTCGTGCCGCTCTATTGCTGGTTCGTGACTGGGGAAGATGTCTTTCGTCAGTGGTATGTTGTCGCGCCCTGGACGGCCTTGGTCGCCTTTTTGATGATTTCCAGCCTGGCCACGTTCAGCTGGTCGGCCTTGCGCCTGCGCAGAAACATCAGGCTTGAGGTCATTGCCGTTGCTGGCTTGCTTGCCGCGCTGCTTTTGACCGTTCCGTGGCTGACCTTGCTCGCCATATCGGCACTGTACATCGTCATGATTCCGTTCGGCGCACTCAGCTACCGAAAAGTTCGTCTTGCCGCCGCCCATGCGAAGGCGCGCGGGTAGCCGCCACTTTTCAGGCGGCCTGACGGGCTTGCGTCAAATGCCGGGGATAGTGAGTGACAGCACGGCCACTACGTATTGCCCGGTATGACGGTGCAGTTTTTGGCGAGGGATCAGAGTTCATCCGCAATGCGTCGACCATCTTGCCTCCATAGCAACGGAGCATCACAGTGATGGTCGCCAGAGCAGCTACTAATCCGACAAAGAAAATCGTGACGCTGAACAGTGCAATCATGATAAAGCCTTCCCGTTGCGATAGTGACTGAGACAACAGCCAGATCGTCATTTTGTTCCGATGTTCACTATATGTTCTCATTTTTGAGTGCGGTCAATACCTGATTTTCCTTGCGTCTATGTCTGTGCGCGGTTAATGGCCCGCCCATTCCACATGGGATTCGCACATACCGGTGCCGGACAAATGTCTGGTTACTGAATCCCAGAGGCTCAACCGGAAGGAGAAAGACTATGGCGGCACCTGTCGTCACGATGAATCAATTGATCGAGGCCGGCGCACATTTCGGCCACCAGACCCACCGTTGGAACCCGCGCATGAAGCCGTATATTTTCGGCGACCGCAACGGCGTTCACATCATCGACCTCAGTCAGACCGTTCCGCTGTTCGCGCGTGCGCTCGAATTCGTTTCGGCGACTGTTGCTGCAGGTGGCAAGGTGCTGTTCGTGGGAACCAAGCGTCAGGCGCAGGATTCGATTGCCGAGTCTGCCCGCAAGTCCGGTCAGCACTTCGTCAACCATCGCTGGCTCGGCGGCATGCTGACCAACTGGAAGACCATTTCCCAGTCGATCAAGCGCCTGAAGACGTTGGAAGAGCGTCTGGCGGGCGATACGCACGGCCTGACGAAGAAGGAAGTTCTTCAGATGACGCGCGAGCGCGACAAGCTGGAGCTTTCGCTCGGTGGCATCCGCGACATGGGCGGCATTCCCGACGTGATGTTCGTCATCGATGCGAACAAGGAAGAGCTCGCCATCAAGGAAGCGAACGTTCTGGGCATTCCGGTCGTTGCCATCCTCGATTCGAATGTCGATCCGTCGGGCATCGCATTCCCGGTTCCGGCCAATGACGACGCCAGCCGCGCGATCCGCCTGTATTGCGACGCGATTGCTCAGGCCGCCAGCAAGGGTGGTCAGAGCGCGCAGGCAGCCTCCGGCGTTGATATCGGTGCGCTCGATACGCCGCCGGCTGAGGAAGTTGCCGCCGAAGCGTAAGTTTCGCATCATTGCAATAATTTCGGGGCAGGGCGCTTTTAGGGGAACCGAGGGGCGCCCGTCCGTTTGAAGAAAACCACTGTTTCAAAGGAACTGAAGATGGCTGAGATCACTGCTGCCGCTGTCAAGGAACTGCGTGAGCGCTCGGGCGCGGGCATGATGGATTGCAAGAAGGCGCTGGCTGAGGCTGGTGGCGACATGGAAGCCGCTGTTGACTGGCTGCGCGCCAAGGGCCTTGCCGCTGCACAGAAGAAGTCGAGCCGTACCGCCGCAGAAGGTCTGGTCGGCGTCGTCGTTTCCGGCACGAAGGGCGTTGCTGTCGAAGTAAACAGCGAAACCGACTTCGTTGCGAAGAACGATCAGTTCCAGGATTTCGTCCGCAGCGCGACGCAGGCGGCGCTCGAGACAGGTGCTGCCGATGCCGACGCGCTGTCCGCAGCTGCCTACCCGGGTGGCGGCACGGTTGGCGAGAAACTCGTCAACAACGTTGCAACCATCGGCGAAAATCAGTCTCTGCGCCGTGTCGGTCACGTCGAGGTCGCTCAGGGCGTCGTCGTTGACTATATGCATAATGCGCAGGCTCCCGGCCTCGGCAAGATCGGCGTTCTGGTCGGCCTTGAGGGCGACGCGCCCGCAGACGTGATGCAGCCGCTCGGCAAGCAGATTGCCATGCATATCGCTGCAGCATTCCCGCTGGCGCTGTCGGCTGACGATATCGATCCTGCGCTGATTGAGCGTGAACGTTCGGTTGCAGCCGACAAGGCATCGGAAAGCGGCAAGCCCGCTGAAATCGTCGCCAAGATGGTCGATGGCGCTGTCGCGAAGTTCGCGAAGGAAAACGCGCTGCTCAGCCAGCTGTTCGTGATGGACAACAAGACGCCGATCGCCGACGTCGTTGCCAAGGCGGCGAAGGAAGCAGGCGCGTCGATCGTGCTGAAGGACTATGTCCGCTTCCAGCTCGGCGAGGGCATTGAAAAGGAAGAAAGCGACTTTGCTGCTGAGGTAGCTGCCGCTGCCGGCGTCTGATCGCTCAAATTATCGCATCGCGCCCTTAAGGGCGCTTGGCTTTGGCGCGTGCCCTTACTAAGGTGCGCGCCATTTCCATGAATAAACGGACAAATCCCCCTATGACACGCCCCGAAGCCAAACGGATATTGCTCAAGCTCTCGGGAGAGGTGCTCATGGGTGATACGACGTTTGGCATCGATCCGACGACTGTTGACCGCATTGCCGGCGAGGTCGCGGCGGCGAAGGATGCCGGTTTTGAGATCTGCATGGTCGTGGGCGGGGGTAATATCTTCCGGGGGCTGGCCGCGGCGGCCAAGGGCTTTGATCGCACCAGCGCCGATTATATGGGCATGTTGGCCACGGTCATGAACGCTCTGGCCGTTCAGAACGCGCTGGAGCGTATGGGTCATGCCACCCGTGTGCAATCCGCCATTCCGATGGAAACGGTGTGCGAACCCTATATTCGGCGACGCGCCGTGCGGCATATGGAGAAAGGCCGCATCGTGATTTTTGCAGCCGGAACGGGTAATCCCTTTTTTACCACGGACACAGCGGCGGCGCTACGCGCGGCGGAAATGGGTTGCGATGCGCTGTACAAAGGCACCAGCGTCGATGGCGTCTATGATGCGGATCCCAAGAAAGTTGCGACTGCCAAGCGTTATGATTCGATATCTTTTGACTCGGTATTGAATGACAATCTGAAGGTTATGGACGCCAGCGCGGTGGCGCTCTGCCGAGAGAACAACATTCCGATTATCGTTTTTAACATTCGCGAGACGGGCAATCTGGCTCGCGTGCTGAGTGGTCAGGGCGTAGCGACCACAGTCGGCACTGCGACAGCAGTGGCTGCCTGACCGACCCGGCATAAGGAGAGAAAAATGGCGCAGTATGACAAGGCAGACCTCGAACGACGCATGAAGGGCGCGGTGGAGTCGCTCAGGCATGATCTGTCGGGCCTCCGCACGGGGCGCGCCAATGTGACTTTGCTCGATCCAGTAACGGTCGATGTCTATGGCGCCAACATGCCGCTCAATCAGGTCGCCACCGTGGCCGCTCCAGAGCCGCGGATGCTCTCGGTACAGGTCTGGGACAAGAGCAATGTGACACCGGTGGAAAAGGCGATCCGGTCAGCCGGTCTTGGCCTTAACCCGATGACCGACGGCCAGACCATAAGGTTGCCCATTCCTGACCTCACCGAAGAGCGCCGTAAGGAACTGGCGAAGCTGGCGGGGCAATATGCGGAAAAGGCACGCATTGCCGCGCGCAACGTCCGTCGTGACGGCATGGATTGTCTGAAGACCGATGAAAAGAAGGGCGAACTCAGCGAAGACGAACGCAAGCGTCACGAAACCGAGGTGCAGAAGCTGACTGACGAAACCGTGGCCGATATCGATGCAACGGTGGCGCAGAAGGAGAAAGAGATTCTTGCGCAGTAACATCATCCCGTTTGCAAAGGGCTGCTGTGGCGATGGCAAGTAAGGCGAAACCTGTCGCGGACATATCGTCCAATGGCGGTGCGCGCGGCGCGCGCCATGTCGCCATCATCATGGACGGCAACGGACGGTGGGCCAAAAAACGCTTTTTGCCACGTGCCGCCGGACATAAGGCGGGCGTCGAGGCTGTCCGCAAGACGGTGCGGGCCGCGCGAGAAATGGGCCTTGAATGCCTGACTCTCTACGCATTCTCCTCGGAAAACTGGAAACGGCCCGAGCAGGAAATCGCAGACCTGACGGGGTTGATGAAGTTTTTCATCCGCGCGGATCTCAGGGAGTTTCACGAAAATAACGTCCGTCTGCGGATTATCGGCGATTATTCTGCCTTCGATGCCGAAGCTGTCGCGCTGATTGATGAGGCGCTGGCGACAACGGCGAACAACACGGGCTGTACGCTCGTGATCGCGCTCAATTACGGATCGCAGGATGAACTTGTTCGTGCGGCGTCCAAGGCGGCGCAAAAGGGCGCGATTACAGCGGAAACCATTGGGATGGAACTCGATACGGCCGATCTTCCGCCGCTCGATTTGCTGATCAGGACCTCGGGAGAGCAGCGTCTCTCGAATTTTCTCCTGTGGCAGGCGGCCTATGCCGAGCTCTATTTTACCGACATGCTCTGGCCGGATTTCGATGGACGAGCGCTTGCCGCAGCGCTGGAAAGTTTCGCCGCGCGTGAACGGCGTTTTGGCGGACTTTGATGACTGAACCATTGACCGCGCGCGCAAAGACCTCCGATCTTCCCGTGCGTGTCGCCTCGGCGATTGTCATGCTGACGGTCGCAGGAGGGGCATTCCTGCTCGGCGGTTGGTTTTTCCGGATTTTGATCGCGGCGGTTGGCGTTGGCGTGCTGTTCGAATGGTGGGGCCTTTCCAGCCGTATCGCGCAATCGCCGCTATCGCGGCTTTGGTGGATGGTGGCCGGTTGCGGTTATGTCGGTCTTGCCTGCCTCCACCTTGCAATGATCGGTCCGATGCTGGCCATTCTGCCGGTTATGGGGGTGATCGGGACGGACGTAGGCGCTTATTTCGCCGGACGCGCCATCGGTGGTCCGAAAATCGCCCCGGCCATCAGCCCGTCGAAGACCTGGGCAGGACTGGGCGGAGGAATGCTCGGTGCGGCGGCCATGCTCGCGCTAGGTGCGGCACTGGTTTTTCGGTCGGGCGAAGCGAACGCTTCAACGGGCCTTATCATCATGTTCGCAGCGACAGGGATGCCGCTGGCTGTACTGGCGCAGGCCGGGGATTTCTTCGAAAGCTGGATGAAACGGCGCGCCGGCGTGAAGGATAGCGGTGCGCTGATACCGGGGCACGGCGGCCTCTTCGACCGCGTGGACGGGCTGCTACCCGTTGCTATCGTGACGCCGGTATTGATTGGCCTCATGTTTTCAGGAGCGCGTTAATGGCCGTGCGGCGCAGTATCTCCATATTCGGGGCCACCGGCAGCATTGGCGCGTCTACGCTTGACCTCATTGGGCGCGATGCTGAAATGTTTGAGGTGCTTGCGCTGACAGGCAACAGCGATCCGCATGCACTGGCCCAGCTCGCCATCGAACACCGACCGCAAGTGGCCGTGATTGGCGATGAAAGCCTGTATGCCGACCTCAAGGAAGTGCTCGCAGGATCGGGCGTCGAAGTGGCGGCAGGCGCGCAGGCACTGGTCGACGCTGCAAAGCTTGGTGCTGACTGGACCATGGCGGCGATCGTCGGCTGCGCCGGGCTTGAACCGACGCTGGCTGCGCTGGAATGCGGCAAGACGGTGGCGCTGGCCAACAAGGAATCGCTGGTATCGGCAGGCGGCCTGATGATGGATGCAGCGCGCCAATCGGGCGCGACACTTTTGCCTGTCGATAGCGAGCATAATGCGATATTCCAGTGCCTTGCCGGAAGTACGCGCGCCGATGTGCGACGGATCACCCTGACGGCGAGCGGCGGTCCGTTTCGCACCTGGAGCCGGACCGACATGGCGACTGTCACGCCCGAACAGGCGGTACGTCATCCCAACTGGTCGATGGGCGCGAAGATCAGCGTCGACAGCGCCACGATGATGAACAAGGGGCTCGAACTGATCGAGGCCGGGCATCTCTTCCCGGTCGGGCTCGACAGGATTGAGATCCTCGTTCACCCGCAATCGGTGGTTCACAGCCTGGTCGAGTTTCAGGACCGATCGACGTTGGCGCAACTGGGCTCGCCCGATATGCGCATTCCGATCGCGCACGCGCTCGCATGGCCCAACCGCATGGCGACGCCGTGCCAACCGCTTGACCTTGCTACAATCGGTCGTCTGGATTTCGAAGCGCCGGATGAAGAGCGCTTTCCCGCATTGCGTCTGGCGCGGCAGTCGGGCGAAGCGGGTGGGGCGCTGCCGGCGGTCCTCAATGCCGCAAACGAGGTCGCCGTTGCCGCGTTTCTTGAACGGCGTATCGGTTTCCTCGACATTGCAGCCATTGTTGAGCGGGTGCTGTCGAGTTATAGCGGGAAAAGTCCCACGGCAATCGCCGATGTAATCGAAGCGGATCGAGCGGCGCGGGAAGCTGCGACGCGCCTGATGGAGAATGTGAAAGCCTGATGACGTCACCCGGATTTTTCATGACGATCCTGGCCTTTGTCGCCGTAATCGGGCCGCTCGTCTTCATCCATGAGATGGGCCATTATCTCGTTGCGCGGTGGTGCGGCGTAAAGGCTGACGTGTTTTCCATCGGTTTCGGCAAAGAACTGGTGGGCTGGGTCGACAAGCGCGGAACCCGGTGGCGCATCGCCCTGTTGCCGCTGGGCGGATATGTGAAATTTGCGGGCGACATGAATGCCGCAAGTCAGGCTGATCCGGAATGGTTGACGCTGCCCGCGGCAGAGCGCGCGCACAGCTTTCCGGCAAAGCCCGTCTGGCAGCGCGCCGCCATCGTCGCGGCCGGACCGGTCATAAATCTCATTTTCGCTGTGGTCCTGCTCGGCGGGTTGGCAATGGTGCGCGGCACCCCGGTGAGTGAGCCCGTCATCGGCGATGTCTTGGCGGGCAGTGCGGCAGAGGCTGCCGATTTGCGTGTTGGCGATCGGATCGTCCGCATCATGGACCGCGACATTGAGAATTTTGGCGATGTTTCGGCCATCGTTGCATTGCGACCCAATGAGGTGCTGCCCTATGTGATTGAGCGGCAAGGCGCTGTCATCGAGAAAAATATCGCTGCCGGTACCCGCATAGAGGAAGACCGCTTCGGCAATATCTACCGGATCGGGCAACTGGGCGTCATGACCGACGAGGTCAGGCTGGAGTCCGTCTCGTTATGGCAGGCGCCGGTTGTCGGGTTCAACCAGGCGGTGCAGCTGACGAACACGGCTCTGGACGGCATGGGCCAGATCATCATGGGCCGACGTTCGGTGAAGGAACTTGGCGGACCGCTCAAAATCGCCGATATTTCGGGGCAGGCGGCCTCGATGGGGATCGCCAGCTTCCTGTTCTTCATGGCGCTGATCTCAATTAACTTGGGGTTCATCAACCTCCTGCCAGTGCCGATGCTTGATGGTGGACATTTGCTGTTTTACGCGATCGAGGCGGTGCAACGTCGACCGGTCAGCACTGTGGTGCAGGAGTGGGCCTATCGGTCGGGGCTCGCGTTGCTGCTCACGCTCATGCTGCTGGTCACATTCAATGATCTCGGGTCGTTCGGCTTGTGGCGCAGCCTCTCCGGGTTGATGAGCTGAGGCTGAAGGCTTTCGTTTTTCCGCAACTAGGGCTAGCAGGTGGAGCCTTTTCGCTTCAGAGTCGGCGGCATAAAGACAGGAATTAGGGGTGAGCGTGATATACAGCAATAGCAAGTCGAGGCGCATCAAGGCCAGTTTCACGCCTTCCTTGCCGTTGGCGAGGCTGCTTTTGGCCGGCACGGTTCTGGGCGGTATCGCCGTCGCAGCGCCTGCCGTTGCTCAGGAAGCGGCACCTGCCGTCCCCGCCGCAGTCAGCCCGGAAGCGCAGACTATCCGGTCTATCGCCGTCGAAGGGGAGCAGCGGCTTGAGCCGGAAACAATCCTTTCCTACACGAAGCTTCGCGTCGGGGCGGCCTATACACGCGAGATGCTCGATGGCGCGCTGCGCGACCTGTACGAGACCGAATTATTCGCCAACGTGCGGATCAGGGATGATGCCGGTGCATTAACGATCACGGTGACCGAAAACCCGGTCATCAACCGCATCGTTCTGGAGGGCAACAAGCGCCTGAAGGACGACAAGATCCGGCCTGAGATCAGAATGGCCCCGCGCCAGATCTACACCCGATCCAAGGTCCGCGCGGACGTGGCGCGCATCATCGAGCTTTATCGCCGGCAGGGACGTTTCGCGGCGACGGTCGAGCCCAAGATGGTTCAGCTTGACCAGAATCGTGTCGATATCGTGTTCGAGATCACCGAAGGGCCCAAGTCCAAGGTTCGCCAGATCAACATTATCGGCAATGAGGAATTTTCGGACGGCAAGCTGCGCAGCCAGATGGCGACCAAGCAGGCGCGCTGGTTCCGCTTGTTTTCGTCGGGGACGAGCTATGATCCCGACCGGCTCGCCTATGACCAGCAAAAGCTGCGCCAATATTATCTGACAGAAGGTTATGCCGATTTCCGTGTCATATCGGCCGTGGCGGAGCTGACACCGGACAAACAGGATTTCATCATCACCTATGTGGTGGAGGAAGGGCAGCGCTATAAGTTCGGCGATGTGGCGGTGAAAAGCGACATTCGCGATCTTTCCAGCGACCGGCTCACCAAGATGCTGTCGATGAAGAAGGGCGATTGGTATAACGCCAAGAAGGTCGAGGATACCGTTGACCAGCTGAGCGAAACCGCTGGCCTGTTCGGCTATGCCTTTGCCAACGTCCAGCCCGATTTCAATCGGGACAAGGACAGCCTGACGATGGGTATCACCTTCCAGATCGCCGACGCGCCGCGCGTGTATGTCGAGCGGATCGACATTAACGGCAACACGCTGACGCAGGACAAGGTTGTCCGCCGCGAATTCCGCCTGACCGAAGGCGATGCGTTCAACAGCTTCCAGGTGAAGCGGTCGAAGGATCGTATCAACTCGCTCGGCTTCTTTCAGGAACGGCTCGAGGTTGAACAAAAGCCGGGCTCCGCGCCGGACCGCATTGTACTCGAAACAAATGTCGAAGAAAAATCGACGGGTGAACTCTCGCTGTCAGCAGGCTTCTCAAGCCTTGAGCGCTTCATTTTCTCCGCGTCGATTACGCAGCGTAACTTCCGCGGCAAGGGGCAGGAACTGCGCACCAGCGTCAACTGGTCCAACTATTCCAAGTCGGTCGAGCTGGGCTTTACCGAGCCCTATCTGTTCGACAAGAACATCGCGCTGGGCGGCGATATCTATCGGCGCGATCTCAACAGCTTCCGCTATTTGCGCGGCAACAACCGCGACACGACCTATGAGCAGACCACCACGGGTTTCCAGATCAGGGCGGGCGTGCCGCTGACCGAATATACCTCGCTTGCGTTACGCTACAGCTTGAACTTCGACGATGTGTCGCTCGACCGCAGCACATATTATTCGGACCTTGATGGCAATGGTACGTTTGAGTGCAGCCCGCTGCTCGCAGGGCGGTATCTCTGCGATGCGATCGGCAAGCGGACGACCTCGTCCATCGGCTACTCGTTCGTCTATGACAACCGCGACAACCGCATCCGCCCGACGCGCGGACGTAATCTGGTCTTCAGTCAGGATTTCGCGGGTCTCGGCGGCAGCGTCAAATATCTCCGTTCACGAATCAACGGCGGGCAATGGTTCCCACTGGGCGGTGGCTTTATCTTCAGCCTGACCGGTGAGGCGGGCTATATTCACAGCCTGGAAGGCAAGCGCTTCAACGATGTTGGGGAGTCGATTGAGAAGGTGCGGCTTACCGATCGCTTCTTCCTTGGCGAGCCACAGTTGCGTGGGTTTGACATTCGCGGCGTGGGGCCCCGTGTATTGCGTTATTATCTGACCGACGACGGGACCGGAACCTATGTTCGTTCGACCGGCAGCCGTCAGAAAACCGACGATGCGCTCGGCGGAAAGGTCTATTATCTCGCACACGCCGAGATCGAAATTCCATTGGGTAGTGGTGCACGCGAGTTGGGCCTGCGGCCCTCCATTTTCGTCGATGCCGGTGCTGTGGCAAAGATCAAGCGACCGAGCGTTGTTGGCCATTTTTCGGGGCTTTGTCAGGATAATACGACCGGTGCACGCACCAATGCGGTCTCCGATGGCGTATGTCCGGACACGAATCCGGACCCGAATGTCGGCAGCCATAGCCTGATTATCGGTCCGTTCGAGGAAGAATATGTTGGCGACACATTGGCCCCGCGTCTTTCGGTCGGCTTCGGCGTAAACTGGAACTCGCCGTTCGGGCCATTCAGGATCGACATAGCCAAGGCGCTGCTCAAGGAACCAGGGGACGACACCAAACTGATTACCTTCAACATAGGGACACAATTCTGATGACACTGAATTTGAAGACGATGGCGCTGGCGACGGCGGCCATGAGCATATTTGCGGCGGCCCCTGCTGCTGCGCAGGTTGGCGGCGTTGGCACCGCGAACTCAACGGTCGCGATTGCGCAGGCCAAGGCGCTCGTTCCCGCTTACCAGCAGATCGAAACGACCTACAAAAGCTATCTCGACCAGATCCAGACCAAGCGTCAGGAAATGCAGGGCTTGCTCGCAAAGCTCGACAAGAATGGCGACAAGAATGTTGATCAGGCTGAAATGGATGCAGCAGAGGCTGCCAAAAACCCGATCCTTGGCCAGATAGAGGCCAAGGAAAAGGAAATTTCCAGCCTCCAGACGCCGATTGCCAAGGCAAGGATGTTCGTGATCGATCAGTTGATCGACAAATATCCCGCCGCACAGCAGGCCGTGGTCACGTCCAAGAAGCTGAATTACATTCTCAGCCCCGAGGCATTTGTCTGGGCGCCGCCGGCCATTGACGTCACGCCCGCTATTACCGCGGAACTCGACAAGCTGGTTCCGACGGTCAATTCCACTCCGGCAGCGGACTGGAATCCTGATCAGCAGACATACAGCGTGTATCAGCAGCTGCAGCAGCTCTTTGCAGCAGCGGCCCAGCGCGCGGCTGCGCAGCAACAAGGTGCCGCTGCCTCCGGTCAGCAGCCGGCGGGACGCTAAAACTTCATGACTGAAACAGGGAATGCAGAAGAACTGACGGCGCGAGGTCCTCTGGACATTCGCGCCGTTATGGCCGCCTTGCCGCATCGCTACCCGATGCTGCTGATCGACCGTGTCGTGTCCTATGTGCCGAGCAAATCGATCCATGCGGTCAAGGCAGTCACCATGAACGAGCCCTTTTTTCAGGGGCATTTCCCGGGTCGACCGATTATGCCGGGCGTGATGATCGTCGAGGCGATTGCGCAGGCAGCGGGCATCCTTGCGGTCGAATCGCTCGGTCTCGCCGGAACCGGCAAGCTCGTTTATTTCATGGGTATTGAGGGCGCGAAGTTCCGCAATCCCATCGAGCCGGGCTGCCTCGTCGATTTCCACATCGAATTCACGCAGGTGCGTGGCGCGATTTGCAAATTCTCGGGCAAGGCGAGTGTCGAAGGCAAGCTGGCGGCAGAAGCGCATTGCGTTGCGATGATCGCCGATCCGCCCAAGGATTGAAGCTGCGCTAATTTCTTGCCTTTTTCCGGCAAAGCCGCTAACGGCGGCGCTTCGCGAGACATTCGTGGGGCGCTTCCAGCAAAAGCGGGAACCGTTTTTGCGTTTGGAAGCGCGACCAATGAAAACAGCTTGAGGCCGGTCGGAACCGGCCACTTTTGGAGCATGACATGAAGCAGAATACCCACCCCGATTACCATTTCATCACAGTACAAATGACCGATGGCACCACGTTCAAGACGCGCTCGACCTGGGGCAGCGAGGGCGACACGCTCGCGCTTGACGTCGATCCCAAATCGCACCCGGCTTGGGTAGGTGGTCAGCGTAACATCGATCAGGGTGGTCAGGTTGCCCGCTTCAACAAGCGTTTCGGCGGTCTTACGCTCAAGAAATAAGCGAGTTTTCCTTTCCGGAAAATGCGAAGGGCGCCCGTCGAGGCGCCCTTTTTCATTGGGGAGTGATGCCTCGGTTTACAGCCGGGGCAGGGTCACGCCGCGCTGGCCCATATATTTGCCTGCCCGGTCGGCATAGCTCGTTTCGCACGGTTCATTGCCTTGCAGGAACAGGAACTGGCACGCGCCTTCATTGGCATAGATCTTCGCAGGCAGCGGAGTGGTGTTGGAAAACTCCAGCGTCACATGACCCTCCCAGCCCGGCTCCAGCGGGGTGACATTTACAATGATGCCACATCGCGCATAGGTGGATTTGCCAAGGCAGATGACCAGCACGTCCTTGGGAACGCGGAAATACTCGACTGTGCGGGCCAGCGCGAAGCTGTTGGGCGGGATGATGCAGACGTCGGTCTGACGGTCGACCAGGCTCTTGCCGTCGAAATTCTTCGGGTCGACGACCGCACTGTCGACATTGGTGAAGATCTTGAACTCGTCGGCGACGCGGGCGTCATATCCGTAGGATGACAGGCCATAGCTGATGCACCCATTGCGCTCCTGCCCATCGACGAAAGGCTCGATCATGCCATTTTTCTGCGCTTGTTCGCGGATCCAGCGATCGGAGAGGATCGACATTGACTATTCTCTTTCAGCTTCTGGGCCGGCCACGAGGGACGCGGGGGAAAAGGCGTGAGGCAACAGTTCGGAGACGGTGTAGCTCGCTTGCTGGTTGCCCGACATATCGGCGCAGTAAACGCGAATGTCGCGCCCTGCAACCGTTGCGGCCTCGGCCAATATCTGCCGACAGCGACCACAGGGCGTGAGTGCCTGCGTGTTCGCCCGCGCACCCCTGTCGGAGGGTCCGCCGACCACCGCAATCGCCTCAATGTTCGCCAGATTCCCCGCCGCGTTGGCGCTGGCAATGGCAACAGTCTCGGCGCACAGGGACAGGCCGTAGCTGGCATTCTCGAAATTCGCGCCCGTGACGATGTCTCCGCCGGTCAGTCGGATCGCCGCACCGACCTTAAACCCGCTATAGGGCGCATAGGCATGATCGCACGCCTGCCGCGCTGCGGCGACCAGTTGGGCTTCACGATCCCTCAAATCGCTCATGGCTCAACAACTGCCCATTTGACGGGGCCGGAAATGCCATCGATTCGGTGCATCTCCGTCGCTGTCCAGAGCACCCATGGCCGACTGGCATAATCCGGCGCAAAGAAATTGCGGTCCAGCCAAAGCGTGCGGTTAATACCCCGGCTGATGCCGTAGGTTTCCTCGAATGCGGCAGACGGGTGCAACAGTGCCGGCATACCGCTATGCGCTTCGATCAAATTGATCAGCGTATTGAGCTCTGACAGGACGCTGTCCGCCGTGGGCCTGCACGTTCCATCGACATCGAGCCGTATTGCAGGGGGCAGGGCGGCATTGTCACGAGGCACCGTGGTTATGAACAGCGTCGCCTGCGTGCTGGCATGCTCGCACAGGTCATAGACCAGCTCGGCACCATAGCGCAGCCCGGCCTGCCGCGCCCCGGCCCAATTGGCGGCAAAGGCAGGGTCGCGATGGCCCTTTGCATCTGTTGCCCGGATATAGGCAAAGTTGGCCCCTTGCGCCCGAACGGCGCGCCAGTCGACGGCCCCTTGCTCGGACGAGATGGCGATGCCCTGCATCGGATAGGTCTCTGACGAAGGTGCCCAGCCGGTCAATTTCCACCAGCCGACGCCCGCACCGACCACGGCGAGGCCGAGTACAACCGCAGCTATGCGGAGCCAGAACGCGAACGAACGTCCGCCTGTACGTGGGCCAACGCTCATTGTTTGATGTGCAGGACGCAGATCAGCGTAAAAAGGCGGCGCGCGGTGTCAAAATCCACCTCAACCTTGCCGTCCAGCCGCTCCATCAGCAGCTCTGCCGCCTGATTGTGGATGCCGCGACGCGCCATGTCGACGGTCTCGATCTGTTGCGCGGTCGCCTGACGGATCGCCTGGAAATAGCTGTCGCAGATCGCAAAATAATCCCGAATCGCCCGGCGGAACCGCCCGAGGCCCAGAATGACGGCTTCCAGTGGCGTACCGTCCTCGCGATCGATTTCGATAACAAGCCGCCCTTCCTGCGTCGACAGCCGGACACGATAGGGGCCGGCATAGCCATCTTCGTGTTGCCGCGCGGGCTTGAAATGATTTTCCTCGAGCAGGTCGAATATGGCGATCCGCCGTTCCTGCTCGACATCGGCGCTGCGCCAGATGATGCTCTCCTGATCGAGCGCGATATCGATGATGCGGGGGTCGGCCATGATCGTCCAAGCTGTGCGGCCCCGGTTCCGAAAGATCAAGGGGATATTGCGTTGCGGCATCGCACGTTATGCACAGCTTTGCGCAAACTATCGACAAGTCGGCACGGTCTGCCCTTGCTTCCGGGCGCTGGACGAGAGACAATGTAGGCGATGGCAGAAGCATTGAAACTGGTCGAGACGGGTGAGGGGACAACCCGCGGACTTCCGCGCAATATTGAGGCGGAGGCGGCGCTTTTGGGCGCGTTGTTGATCGACAACCGAGTCGCTGAGGATGTGCAGCAGAAACTGCAGCCCGATCATTTCTTCGAGGCCGTTCACGGACGGATTTACGAGGCGATCCTGAAACTGCTCGACCGGAATATGGTCGCCAGCCCGGTCACGCTGAAACCGATGCTTGATCAGGATGCCGCGCTGAAGGATCTGGGCGGTTCGGCCTATCTCGTGCAGCTGACGACCAGCGGCGCCTCGCTGATCGGCGCGCGCGATTTCGCCCAGCAGATTTTCGACCTTGCACTGTTGCGGCAGCTTGTTGGCGTCGGGCGGGAGCTGGTCGAAAACGCGCTCGATACCAGCGAGGATGTAGACCCCAAGGCGCAGGTAGAGGCGGCCGAAGTCGCACTTTACAAGGTGACGGAGGGCGAGGGCGAGACCGGATCGGTCAAGAACTTCCTGCAAGCATCGACCATGGCCGTGCAGATGGCTGAACGCGCGCTCAACAGCGGCGGTCATCTGTCGGGTATCACGACGGGCATCACCAGCCTGAATGAAAAGATCGGTGGCCTGCACAACAGCGACCTTATGATTCTCGCCGGGCGTCCGGGCATGGGCAAAACGTCGCTTGCGACCAACATCGCCTATAATGCGGCCTCGCGCTGGCTGCGCGATGAGGCAGACGGGATCGACAAGTCGAAAAATATGGGCGCGCGGACCGCCTTCTTCAGCCTCGAAATGTCGGCCGATCAGCTCGCCACCCGTATTTTGGCTGAGCAATCGGGCATCAGCGGCGAAGCGCTGCGTATGGGTAAGGTCAGCCGCGCGGAATTTCAGAACCTCTCCCGCGCGGCGCGAGAGTTGCAGGAATTGCCGCTCTACATCGACGATACGCCGGGCCTGTCCATTGCCGCCCTGCGCACGCGCGCGCGGCGGCTCAAGCGTCGTCACGATATCGGTTTCATCGTCATCGACTATCTGCAACTGCTGCAAGGGTCGGGTCGGGGCGGAGAAAACCGCGTTCAGGAAATCTCCGAAATCAGCCGAGGCCTGAAAACGCTGGCCAAGGAACTCAGTGTGCCGGTGCTGGCGCTTTCCCAGCTTTCGCGTGCCGTTGAGCAGCGCGAGGACAAGCGCCCGCAGCTTTCGGACCTTCGCGAATCGGGCTCCATTGAGCAGGACGCCGACATGGTCTGGTTCGTGTTCCGCGAGGATTATTATGTTCAGGCTCATGAGCCCAAGCGCCCGACCGATCAGGACGATGCCAAGGTTCATGAGGAATATGCGAAATGGGCCGAGACGATGGAGCGCATCTTCGGTCTCGCCGAACTGATCGTCGCCAAGCAGAGGCACGGCGCGACAGGCAAGGTGCGCCTGCGGTTCGACGCCAAAACCACGAAGTTCAGCGATCTGGCCGAAGGCGATTACGTGGATATGGGCTACGAATAGTGACCCGAATCTGAAGTTCGTCTCATTGTGCCGATAACGTGGAACGAACTTCAGGTTCATCAGGGTCACTAGAAACTATATAATTCTAGTGTGGTTTATGGATTAGAAATACGCTCTCGTCCTCGCCGCTATAATGAGGCGTATTTCAAATCCACCACACTAGTCCTGGGTCGTTAGGGCCAGAGCAATATCCCTGCGCCCAACAGCAAAGACGAGACCGTCATCAGCATTCCGACCACGCGGCACGGCATGACCGAACCGATCAAGCCTACCGCATGAAGAATTCTGCCGACGATCAGCAGTCCTGCAACTGCCCAGAGGAGCGCGTGGTTCGTACCGGCCATTTCGGCCAGTGCGAGCAGGATCAGCGCAATCGGCGTATATTCGGCGAAATTTCCGTGGGCGCGGACTTTCCTGAGCAATATCTCGTCATCGCCGGTGCCGAGGGAAATTTTCGATTTTCCCCTCTGTCCACCGGCTGTCACCCCCAGAACGACCAGCATGATGCCCGCAACAGCCGCTGTGATGGCGGTAATCGGTAACTCCAGCATATGACTCTCCCCTGTCCTTGTGCGGTCAACGAACAAGCTGCCGGAGTTGATTGCGAAAGCAAAGCTCCGATTGGTCAGAATACGGGCATATTTGCGGGATCGTCCGGATCGCCAAGTGGCGTCGAGGGCGTGTGGATACCGCATTCGACCTTGTCCCACCCGCGCCAGCGGCCTGCCCGCGGGTCTTCGCCCGGCAGAACCTTTGACGTGCATGGCTCGCAGCCGATCGACAGGTAGCCCTGTGCTTCTAGCGGATGGCGCGGCAGATCATGCTCGGCAAAATAGGCTTCGAGGTCGGTCTTGGTCCAGTCACCCAGTGGGTTGAGCTTCAGGCGGCCATCCTCGATCTCGAACCGTGGCAGATTCTGCCGCGTGACCGATTGGAACGCCTTGCGGCCCGAAATCCAGGTGTCGAGACCTTCCTTCGCGCGCGCCAGCGGTTCTACCTTCCGGATCTCGCAGCAGCCGTCCGGATCGTAGGACCAGCGCAGCCCCTTGTCGTCCTTTGCGGCCAGCACCTCGGCTTTGGGCTCGACCACCCGGCTGTCGGTGATGCCGAACGCGCGGACCAGCGTGTCGCGATACTCCAGCGTTTCGGGGAACATCTTGAGAGTGTCGACGAAAACCACCGGTACACTCTTGTCGGCCTGCGCCACCAGATGCAGCAGCACAGCGCTTTCGGTGCCGAAGGAGGAAACCACTGCGACCGTGCCGAGAATGTCCTCTGCAAACAATGTGCTCAGCATCGTCTGCGCATCAACGCCCTCGAAACGGGCATTGAGCGCGTCGGCGTCCGCCTGCGTGAATGCAGGACGCGCGTCGATGACATCCAGTTTGCGCACGGCCTCAGTCATGGTCATGCCACCTCGTGCCGCTTGGCCCAGATCGGTTGGCGGGCATCGACCGTTTTCTGATAAACATCGTCATAACGCGCGAATGCCGCTGCCACATCGGCATCGTCGAGCGCTTGATTGGGCTTGAAGCTGTCAAACCCGCAACGGCGCATATAGGCGACCTGATCGACCAGAACGTCGCCAATTGCGCGCAGTTCGCCCGCATAGCCGGCTTCACGCAAAACCCGCGCTGCGCTGTACCCACGCCCATCGGTATAGGCGGGGAAATTCACCTCGACGAGTGCGATGCGCCCAAGAAACGGCAACAATGCGCGGGCGTCGTCGCCCGGTTCGATCCGCACGGCGGTCGCGTTCGACTGCTCATCGACCGATTCGATGGAAACTGCAGGTTCCTGCACAGGCGCGTCGTCACGAAGAAAGAAGAAATCAGCCATAAAGCGCCTCCTTGAAGGGAGCCATGCCCAGACGGCGATAGGTGTCGAGGAAGCGTTCCCCGTCCTGCCGCTGGTCGAGATAGAGGTCGGTCACCTTTTCGACGGCATCGACAATGCCATTTTCGTCGAAGCCGGGGCCGGTGATGGTACCGAGCGAGCAATCTTCCGCGCCCGATCCGCCGAGCAGGAGCTGGTAATTCTCCGTGCCCTTCCGGTCGACGCCCAATATGCCGATATGCCCGGCATGATGGTGACCGCATGCGTTGATGCAGCCGGAAATCTTGAGCTTCAGCTCGCCGATGTCCGCGTCCTTGCCATTGTCGGCAAAGCGTGAGGCAATCTTCTGCGCGACCGGGATCGACCGCGCATTGGCAAGGCTGCAATAATCGAGGCCGGGGCAGGCAATGATGTCGGTCACAAGGTCAAGATTGGCCTCGCCAAGACCGGCCTCGTTCAGCTCTTGCCACAGGGCATAAAGATCGGCCTTCTTCACATAGGGAAGCACGATGTTCTGCGCATGCGTGACGCGCAGCTCGTCGAGCGAATAGCGCTCGGCGAGGTCGGCCATCAGCTCGATCTGCTCCGCCGAAGCGTCGCCGGGAATGCCGCCGATGGGCTTCAGGCTGATATTGGCGATCGCGTAGCCCGCCTGCTTGTGCGCAACGACATTACGGTCGAGCCACAGGGCGAAGTCGGGATCGGTGCGGTCGATTTCGTCCGACAGTCCGCTTTCATAGGCGGGATCGGCAAAATAGGTCGCGATGCGCGCCAGTTCCTCGCGCGGCGGATTGAGGCCGAGCGTGTTCATATGCGCGAACTCTTCCTCGACCTGACGGCGATATTCGTCGACGCCCAGTTCGTGGACGAGGATCTTGATCCGCGCCTTGTACTTGTTGTCGCGGCGGCCATAGCGGTTGTACACGCGCAGGCAGGCCTCGACATAGGCGATCAGCTCGTCTTCGGTCACGAAATCCCGGATTTCCGGCGCGACCATCGGTGTACGGCCCATGCCGCCACCGGCGAACACCTTCGCGCCGACAACGCCATCGCGCTTGACCAGCTCGATACCGATATCGTGCAGGCGCATTGCCGCGCGATCTTCCTCGCTGGCGATCACGGCGATCTTGAACTTGCGCGGTAGATAGCTGAATTCGGGGTGAAAGCTCGACCATTGGCGCAGCAGTTCGGCCCAGGGGCGCGGGTCCGCTGCCTCGTCGGCGGCAACACCGGCATATTGGTCTGAGCTGATGTTGCGGATGCAGTTGCCACTTGTCTGGATCGCATGCATTTCGACGCTTGCAAGGTCCGCCAGAATGTCGGGCGCGTCGGACAGCTTGATCCAGTTATACTGGATGTTCTGGCGTGTCGTGAAATGGCCATAGCCCTTGTCATATTTGCGGGCGATATGGCCGAGCATGCGCATTTGCTTCCCGCTCAGCGTGCCATAGGGCACGGCCACGCGCAGCATATAGGCATGAAGCTGAAGATAGAGGCCGTTCATCAGGCGCAGCGGACGGAATTGCTCCTCGGTCAGCTTGCCTTCCAGACGGCGCTTCACCTGGTCGCGAAATTCCTCGACGCGCGCGTCGACCATCGCCTGATCGTAATTGTCATATTGATACATGGCTTAAATCACCCACTTTGCGAGATCGCCCGCTTCGGGCTTCGATGTCAGGTCGGGACGCACCGTCGGGCCGAGGCCACGGATACGATCCTTGATATGCGCGGGGCGCGGACCGTCGTCGGTCATTTCTCCGTCGATCACATAGGCACCGATAATCCGGCGCGCGATTTCCTCGCGCTGGCCAATTTCCTCGCCCTTGTCGGCGACGTCGATCGCCTCGATCAGCAACCGGCTCCATCCGTCACCGGCCCACCAGACCACATCCCCCGTGGTCAGGTCATTGGCAGTCAAAATCTTCACGCAATATCCTCCAATGCTCTGGCCGCGAATGACCGGAGCGTATTCATTTCCGAAAGCCTTGCTACCTCGCCGATAACAATCAACGCAGGGCTTTTTACCTGTTCGCGCTCCACCAAAGCGCCAAGTCCCGCAAGCGGCGTCAGCAAGACGCGGCTGTCGGTGCGGGTGCCCTTTTCCAATATGGCAACCGGCATGGCGGGCGTAATGCCGTCGGCGATCAGCTTGTCGGCAATGTCGCTCGCCGTCGCGACGCCCATATAGATGACAAGCGTGCGATCCTGCCCGGCGAGCCCCGCCCAATTCTGTTCGGTCAGGCCCTTGCACTGCCCCGCGACGAAGGTGACGGCGCTCGACAGGCCGCGATGGGTGAGGGGGATGCCCGCTTCAGCCGCGCAGCCGATGGCCGCGCTGATGCCGGGAACGATCTCGCACGGCACGCCAGCATCCCTGCAGGAGAGCATTTCTTCGCCACCGCGTCCGAAAATGAACGGGTCGCCGCCCTTCAGGCGCACGACATCGCGCCCCGCGAGCGCATGACGCACGAGCAACGCGTTGATATCATCCTGAGGCAGCGTGTGACGCGCCCGGCTCTTCGCAACTGAGATGCGTTCCGCATCGGCATGGGCAAGCGCCAGAATGGCGTCGTCGACCAGGCCATCATGCACGATTAACCCGGCATTGCCGATCAGCCGCGCCGCGCGCACCGTCAACAGATCGGGGTCGCCCGGTCCGGCGCCGATCAGGTAGACTGTGCCGGTCGCGCCGGCATGGTCGGAGAAGGGGGCAGTTTCAGCCATGATGGACAGATGGCCTCCCGCCACCTTTGCCGCAACGCAAAATCATTTGTCCTGCTGTAAGGAAAACTTGTGCCGCCGCCTAATCGCTCATTTGCGGGGCGGGAATGGGCGTGAGTCCCACGCCGATGATTGCGCTGCGTAGCTGTTCGGTTTCCGACGATGTGACGGGATAGGCACAGAAATCCGCCGCGTAAAATCCACTTGAACGATGGTTGCCCGACACGCCGATCCCGCCAAAGGGTGCGCGTCCGCCAATTCCGAATGTCGTGGCGTTCCAGTTGATGGCGCCCGCACGGACGTTGGCCCAGAACAGGTCATATTGTTCGGGCGAACCGCCAATCAAAGACGCCGACAGGCCATAGCGCGTCGCATTCGCCTCATGGATCGCCTCGTTAAAATCATCCACCTGAATGATCTGGAGCAGCGGTCCGAACAGCTCCACATCGGGCCGTTCCTCCATCGCGGTCACATCGATGATCGCTGGCGATACGAACGGCAGGTCGCCATGCGGGCGGCGCATATGGACCAGCGGCTTGCCGCCCATACTCATCAGCGTCATGAAGCTTTCGGTCAGGCCGTCGGCCGCATCATTGTCGATGACGGGTCCCATGAACGGCTGCGGGTCGGCATGCGGGTGATCGACGATCAGGCGGTCTACCAGATGCCGCAGCTCGGCCACCATCGGCTCGGCCAAGCTGCGCTTGATGATCAGCCGTCGCGCCGATGTGCATCTTTGCCCCGCGGAACTGAACGCCGACTGCACCACCAGCGATGCGGCGGTCGGAATATCGGGCGTGTCCCAGACAACGGCCGGGTTATTGCCGCCCATCTCCAGCGCGACGATCTTCTCGGGATGCGCGCCCAGCGCACGGTTGATTGCGATACCGGTCCGGGCCGATCCGGTGAACAGGACGCCATTGACATTGGGATGCTGCACCAGTTCCTTGCCTTGCACCGGCCCACCCGACACCAGCCTGACGACCTCCTCTGGAATGCCGGACTGATGCAGCAGCTCGACCAGCATCTCTCCGGTCGCCGGCGTTTTTTCAGACGGCTTGAACACGACGCCATTGCCAGCGATCAGCGCGGGAATGATGTGGCCTGCGGGTACATCCGCCGGGAAATTATAGGGGCCTATGACGGCGAGTACGCCATGGGGCTTGTGCCGCACCGTCTGGCGCGTCCCCATTGCGCCATCGAGCCTGCGCTGGCTCGTCCTTTCGGAATAGGCGACGATGTGGACGTCGACCCGGCTGATCAGCGACGATACCTCCATGCGGGCGTCCCACAGCGGCTTGCCGGTCTCCCGCGAGATCAGGTCGGCCATGACCTCCTGATGCGCGCGCACGACATTGACGAACCGCCGCATCGTCTCGACACGCACCGAAATTGGCTTGGCTGCCCATTGCGGCCAGCCCAACCGGGCGCGTTCGACCTCTGCATCGACATTGCCCGGCTCGCCTTCCCACAATAGCTGACCGGTTGCTGGTTCGAAGGATTGCAATTTTTCCGACATTTCCGCGAATCTATGCCCGATTTGACGCAGGTTTGGAAGCGCTATGGAGCAGCGAGCGGTTCAGGCCGTCCGATGCGCCTCACCCATCTGCCGAATCGCAGCGACCTTCGCATGCAGGGGGCTCCAGTCATCCTCGCGATCTATTGCGGTCCATATCGCCTCAACCTCGTCGATATGCATGGAACATGGCGCCCCGCCTGACCAATAGCCATGCTCAGCGCTACCCGGATCGCCAATACCGCCAATCAGGCGCCGGAACGCGCTCCAGCCCTCGCTGGAATAGCGCGCTTCCGCCTCTGGAGAGCGCAACTCTCCGCCGCGCCAGTCGAAAAAGAAGCGATCGATCATCGTGCGGCTTTCGATCATTGCGCGCACCGCTGCCTCCAATATGGCCTTCGAAGTGGCCGCATCGTCGCAGGCGATACCCAGTCGCCAGCAGAACCGGCGGCGCATGGCGCTGGCATACAGGTCGGGAAAGCGCTCCATCGCAGCAACCAGTGGATCCGACTCCGTCGTCAGCCTCAACGAAACTGCGAGTTGCGCCACGTCCCAGTGAATCGCTTCGGCTTGTCGCCCGAACGCATAAAGACCCTGCTGATCAAAATAGGCAGCCGTAAAGCCGGGCTCCCAATAGGGAGAAAAGCGCCATGGGCCATAATCGAAGCTCTCGCCGGTGACGTTGATATTGTCGCTGTTCAACACGCCATGCACAAACCCTGCGATCATATAACTCGCGGCTAGATCGGCCGTACGTTCGACGACGAGGTTCAGAAGTTGCGCTCCGGGGTCGTCATCGGGAGAAACCCCATACAGCCGGGTCAGCACATAATCGGTCAGCGCCCCGATCAGCGTTTCGTCGCCCAGCGCCGCCGCGCGCTGGAAACTGCCGATGCGTATATGGGAGTGCGACAGGCGCACCAAAACGGCGGAGCGCGTGGGGGAGGGCTCGTCATTGCGCTGAAGCGCTTCGCCCGTCTCGATCAGCGAGAATGTCTTGGAGGTCGGCACGCCCAGCGCCTCCAGCATTTCGGTCGCCAATATCTCGCGGACGCCGCCCTTCAACGTCAGCCGCCCGTCGCCAAATCGGCTATAGGGTGTCTGCCCGGATCCCTTGGTACCAAGGTCCATCAAACGCCCGAGATGATCGCGCATCTGTGCGAACAGAAAGCCGCGCCCATCGCCGATGTCGGGATTATAAACGCGGAATTGGTGGCCATGGTACCGCAGCGCCAGCGGAGCTGGCAGCGACCCTTCCAACGGTGCAAAAGCACCGAAATGCGCGGTCCACTGCGCGTCGCTCAGGTGATCCAGCCCCACAGAGGGCGACCAGCGGTCATTGCGAAAGCGCAGCAGGGTTTGCGGAAACTGCGCGGCCGTCACCGCATCGCCAATGCCGTCGAGATCGAGAATATCGGTAGCAGGCGTGAATTTGGCGGGTTGCGGGGTGATGATCATACGGCAATATGGGGCACTACCGAGGGAGAGTTCAACCATGGCTGACGGCGGGGACAAAATCTGGACCGACAAATATTGGTGGTCGATGGATGGCCTGCGCCTGCATTACCGCGATTATGCGGCGGATGAGACGCATGCATCGCGCCCGGCCTTGCTTTGCCTGCCGGGCCTGACGCGCAACGCACGCGATTTCGAAAACCTCGTCCGACGCTATGCCGGTTCATGGCGTGTCATTTGCCCCGAAATGCGCGGGCGTGCCGAAAGCGCCTATTCCAAAGACCCGATGACCTATGTGCCGCTCACCTATGTGCAGGATATGGAGCGGCTGCTGACCGATCTGGCGCTCAAGCGTTTCGTGGCCATCGGCACATCGCTGGGCGGCATCATGACGATGGTTATGGCGCCTACTCATGTCGATCGCATGGCGGGTGCTGTCCTGAACGACATCGGTCCCGATATCGAAAAAGAAGGGCTCGACCGGATCAAAACCTATGTCGGTTCGGGCAGCGCGCACCCGACATGGGTGCATGCGGCGCGCGCGCTCGCCGAATCGTCAGCCGATATCTACCCCGGTTATAAACTCGAAGACTGGCTGGCGATGGCCAAGCGGCTCTACCGGTTGAACAGCGGCGGGCGAATCGTGTTGGATTACGACATGCGCGTTGCAGAGCCGTTGAAAGTGCCGGGCAACGAGGCGGGCGTGGACATGTGGCCGGTAATGGCGGCTTTTCGCGATATCCCGACCCTGATCTTGCGCGGCGAATTGTCCGACCTGATGAGCGATGCCACCGCGCAACGCATGCAGCGGGATATTGGCGAGCAGGCCGAGGTCGTTACCGTGCCCGGTGTTGGCCACGCCCCCACGCTCGATGAACCAGAGGCAGTCGCCGCCATTGATCGCTTGCTGGAGCGGGTGCTGGCGCATGGGCGCTGACCCCGCCACGCCTCATATTCTTCATCTACACAGCGGATTCAATCTGGGCGGCAAAGAGGCGCGGGCCATCCGGTTGATGAATATCTGGGGCCACCGCGCGCGGCATAGCATTGTCAGCGGCGATCCGGATGCGATGGGTGCCCGGTCCGTGATTGAGTCATCCATCCAATGCGATTTTCCCGGCGAAACCGCGCCATCCTTGCGTGGCAGGCCCAGTCTGTCGCGATATCGGCGGCTGGCGCGCTTCATGGCGGGGTTCGATCTTGTCCTCACCTATAATTGGGGCGCGATGGATGCGGTGATGGCGCACAGGATGTTTGCGCCGTTCAAACGGATGCCACCCCTCATCCATCATGAAGACGGCTTCAATAGGGATGAGGCAGAGCGGCTGAAGCCGCAGCGCAACCTGTTTCGAAGGGCTGCGCTAGCGCGGGCGCATGCGCTCGTCGTCCCGTCGAAGCGATTGCAGACCATCGCCCTTTCGGACTGGCATCAGCCCGCGCGGCGCGTTCACCTTATCCCGAACGGCATCGATGTGTCGGCCTATGCGATGGCACCTCAACCCGACGCGATACCCGGTTTCGCTCGGGCGCCAGGCAAGACGGTGATCGGCACGGTTGCTGGTCTTCGCGCCGTCAAGAACCTGCCGCGTCTGGTGCGCGCGGTCGCGCCATTGGCCGACAAAGTCCAGCTCGTGATCGTGGGCGAGGGTCCCGAACACGATGCCATCGCCCGGCAAGCATCGGATATCGGGTTCGACGGGCTATGCCTGCCCGGATTTCTTCCCGAGCCATGGAAATATATCGGTCTTTTCGATATATTCGCGCTGTCTTCGGACAGTGAGCAATTCCCGATCTCTTTGATCGAAGCGATGGCAGCCGGATTGCCTGTTGTATCGCCGGCGGTCGGCGACGTCATGGATATGGTCGCTGAACCGAACCGGCCATTGATTCGTGCGAAGGGCGATGAGGTTGCGTTGGCCAGCGGTCTGGCGCCGCTTGTGGCTGATCCCGAAAAGCGTCACCGGATTGGTCAGGCTAACCGTGACAAGGCCGGGTCGTGCTATGATGAGGCAGATATGGTGTCGCGCTATGCTGCGCTGTACGGACGCGCCATGGGGCGTCCAGACGCCTTGATGACAGGGTAACAGGCTATTGGGGACGAGCAGCGCACTTTTTACATGCGCTACACAGAGAAATTGCTATAGGCGGCGATCATTGTGAAAATCGCGGGTCGATTTTGGGAGCGAAAATGGTGTTCAAGGGTTTGAAACCCATCAATTACGGTGGTCGCGAAGTATGGCCGCTGGTCGAAGGCGGCAAGGGCGTCGCAGCTACCAATCATATGAGTTCGGGCGCATGGGCGGCCGCTGGCGGCATCGGGACAGTGTCCGCGGTCAACGCCGACAGCTATGACGCTCTGGGCAATCCGATCCCGCAAATCTATTCAGGCAAAACACGCCGCGACCGGCATGAAGAACTGGTTGCCTATGCTATTGAGGGTGCCGTCGAACAGGTAAAGCGGGCCTTTGAGATTTCAGGCGGCAAGGGTGCGATCAACATTAACGTTTTGTGGGAAATGGGCGGCGCACAGCGTGTGCTCCACGGTGTGCTTGAACGCACCAAGGGCATGGTTGCAGGCGTTACCTGCGGAGCGGGCATGCCCTACAAGCTGTCGGAAATTGCCGCGCAATATGGCGTCTATTATCTCCCGATCGTCAGTTCGGGCCGCGCGTTCCGCGCCTTGTGGAAGCGCGCCTATTCCAAGGCTGCCGAATGGCTGGCGGCGGTTGTGTACGAAGATCCGTGGCTGGCGGGCGGTCACAACGGGCTGTCCAATGCAGAAGACCCGCTGAAACCCGAAGATCCTTATCCGCGCGTAAAAGCTCTGCGCGATACGATGCGGGAAGGCGGTATCTCCGACGATGTGCCCATCGTGATGGCGGGCGGCGTCTGGTATCTGCGCGATTGGAACGACTGGATCGATAACCCGGAATTGGGCACGATCGCCTTCCAGTTCGGCACGCGGCCGCTGCTGACGAAGGAAAGCCCGATTCCCGATCAGTGGAAGGACAAACTTCCCCATCTCGAAGAGGGCGATGTCCTGCTGCACCGTTTCTCGCCGACCGGATTTTATTCCTCGGCGGTGCGCAACGATTTTCTCAAGAACCTTGAGGCGCGTTCGGAACGGCAGATTGCCTTCAGCCTGGAGCAGGCGGGCGATCACACGCATCAGCTCGATGTCGGCGTGAAGGGCAAGAACTTTTGGGTGACGCGCGGCGATCTGTTGCGCGCACGTGAATGGGCCGGGCTCGGTTTCGACAGCGCCCTGAAAACACCCGACAACACGTTGATCTTCGTCGGCGACGTTGAAAAGGCGGATATCCGCAAGGATCAGACCGATTGCATGGGCTGCCTGTCGCAATGTGCCTTTTCAAGCTGGATGGACAGCGAAACCAATTCGACCGGACGGCTTGCCGATCCGCGCAGCTTCTGCATCCAGAAGACCTTGCAGGATATCGTTCATGGTGGCGATCCGAACCAGAACCTGATGTTTGCCGGCCACGGCGCCTACCAGTTCAAGCGGGATCCGTTTTACTCGAACGGTTTCGTTCCGACGGTGCAGCAGCTGGTCGATCGCATCCTGACCGGAGACTGATTTCAGGCGATTGATCCTCATCGCAGCGTAAAGTCAGCCCATATGGGCAGGTGATCGGACGCGCGGCGTGCCGTCGCGCTGTGGTGGACGCCGCAATCGAGCAGCACGAACGCCGGGCAGTACATGATCCTGTCGAGCCGGGCGACGGGCCGTTGCGCGTGAAAGCTGCGCCCGCACGGCGCAAACTCGAAATAGCGAGCGAAATCGGCGAGGCATCCGCGCTCGGCGCTCCATTCGTTTAAATCGCCCGCGAGCAGTGTCGGCATGTGGGCGGCCTGATCATAGGCGTGGAGTATCGCTGCCGCCTGCCTGCGCCGCCATAGACCCGACAGGTCCAGATGCATGCCGAACAGCCGCAGGTCGAACGCGCCATATTCGATCTCTGCCGTTACCGCGCCGCGCGGTTCCAGGCAGGGCAGGTGGAGGATGTTCGACAGCCGGATCGTCGCAGCCTTGCGCGCCAATATGGCGTTGCCATGCCAGCCGATACTGTCGGCCTGCACATCGAGCGGCGCGCTCTGATAATCGCTGTGATGTTCGAGCAATTGGTGCGGGATTGCCGAAACGCGCGGGCCGAACCGTCGGTCTGCCTCCTGCAGGATGACGATATCGGCATCGACCTCCGCCAGCACCGCAAGAATGCGCTCCGGGCTGCGTCGCCGGTCCGTGCCGATGGCCTTGCGAATATTATAGCTGCAGATGCGGAGTACCGGCGCGGTCATATCCATTCAATGCCGCACCTGCGCCGCAGTTTCCACCAATCACGTTAAACGCATGTGATTTTACTTGATGTTCCCTCTATGTTCTGCATAACGGAGCGATGGCAAAACCCAAGAAAAAATTCGTGTGTCAGCAATGCGGAGGCGTAGCGCCGCGCTGGCAGGGACAGTGCGATGACTGCGGCGGATGGAACACGCTGGTTGAGGAAGCGGGCGAAACCGTGTTCGCGGCCAAGCATGATCTGCAGGCCGGTGGCCGCTCGATATTGCTGAGCGCGCTCGATAGCGAAGTGGAACTGCCGGGTCGGGAGACAACTGGCCTTGCCGAGTTCGACCGGGCGCTTGGCGGCGGTCTGGTGGCGGGCAGCGCGACGCTTATCGGCGGCGATCCTGGCATCGGCAAATCGACTTTGCTGTTGCAGGCTGCGGCCGCGATGGCCCGACGCGGACTTGGCGTTGCCTATGTCAGTGGCGAGGAAGCTGCCGATCAGGTCCGCTTGCGCGCGCGCAGGCTCGGGCTCGGCGATGCGCCGGTACAACTGGCGAGCGCGACGTCTGTGCGCGACATTTTGACGACGCTGGGGCGGGGGAAGGGCGGCGCGCCCGACCTTCTCATCATCGATTCGATCCAGACGATGCACAGCGACCTTATCGAAAGTGCGCCGGGTACCGTCAGTCAGGTGCGCGCGTCGGCCCAGGAGCTGATCCGCTTCGCCAAGGAGCAGGGCACCGCGTTGGTGCTGGTCGGTCATGTCACCAAGGATGGCAGCATCGCCGGGCCGCGCGTTCTGGAGCATATGGTCGATACTGTGCTCAGCTTTGAGGGCGAGCGCAGTCACCAATATCGCATATTGCGCGCCATCAAGAACCGCTTTGGCGGCACTGACGAGATCGGCGTGTTCGCCATGGTCGAGCAAGGGCTGGAAGAAATCGCAAACCCGTCCGCCCTGTTCCTGACCGACCGTGATGAAAGCGTCACGGGGGCGACTGTCTTCCCTGCGCTGGAAGGGACGCGGCCTGTCCTGATTGAGATTCAGGCGCTGACCGTTCGCCTTGCCAGCGGGGCCACACCCAGACGCGCGGTGGTCGGTTGGGATGGCGGGCGACTGGCCATGATCCTCGCGGTACTGGAGGCGCGCTGCGGCCTCAGCTTCGCCAATTGCGAGGTATATCTCAATATCGCAGGCGGCTATCGTATCTCTGACCCCGCCGCTGACCTCGCCGTCGCCGCGGCTCTCATTTCGGCGCTCACCGAGCGCCCAGTGGCCAGCGGATCGGTATTTTTTGGCGAAGTCGCGCTGTCAGGAGAGATCAGGCCGGTTGCCCATTCACCGCTCAGATTGCGGGAGGCGGCAAAGCTGGGCTTCGCGGAGGCCAGTGTGCCCGCCAGCCTGAATGCGGAAGGAACCGGCATGCGATTGAGCGGCTATCGCACGCTCGCGCAATATGTTGACCGGATAATGGGTCGGGGCTAGCGCTAGGCGCCAACGACCATTGCCCAAGGCCCAATTATGACCGCACTCGATATGGCCATGCTGATCCTCACCGGGTTCATGGCCGTCACCGGCTTCATGCGCGGTTTCGTGCAGGAGGTGCTTTCCATCCTCGCATGGATCGTCGCGATCATTGCAGTGCGGCTGTTTCTGGCACCGGTCACTGACCTTGTCGGCATCTGGATGGGGCCGGGCGGAGCGGCGTCTATCCTTGCATTCGCGGGGCTCTTCGCGGTGACCTTTTTCGTCGGCAAGATGGTCGCAAAATGGGCGGGGCAGCGGACATTGACTTCGGTGATGGGTCCGCTTGACCGCATATTGGGGGCGGGCTTCGGCGCGCTCAAGGCGCTGTTGGTGGCGACCATCGCCTTTCTGGCCTTCACGCTGGCGTATAATTTCTTCTTCACACCCGATGCGGTTCGCCCGCAGTGGATGTCCAACGCCCGCAGCTTCCCGTTGCTCAATGCAAGCGGCGAGGCGCTCAGCCAGATTGTCAGAGAGCGATCTCGTTCAGAATCGTCAGACGACGAAGAAGAATCTGCGGATGCCGATTAGGCTGACACCGACAGGTACCCGGTGAAATCCGATTAATCGTCCTTCATCTTTCGATGATGGCGAATTACCTCATCGATGATGAAGCGCAGGAATTTTTCGGCAAAAACCGGGTCAAGCTGCGCATCCACCGCAAGTTTGCGCAGCCGTTCGATCTGACGCTCCTCCCGGTCGGGATCGGCGGGGGGAAGGGTATGTTCGGCCTTGAAGCGTCCGACCGCCTGAGTCACCTTGAACCGCTCGGCAAGCATGAATACGAGCGCCGCGTCAATATTGTCGATGCTCTGCCGATAATGTTCCAGGGATTCGCTCAACGCCCAACTCCTCGTGATTATGCCGCCTTTTCGCCGCTCATAGGGGCTATGGCAAGCTATTGCACTTGCCTTTGTGGCTCAGCGCCCTAAATCGACTGGATCATGACGGCAACAATACACCGCATCGGTCGCGAAACCTCACCCTCCCTCGACCCTCTCATATCCCTCGTCGCGGATGAGATGAACAGCGTAAATGCTGTCATCCTCGACCGGATGCAGTCGCGGATCCCGCTGATACCCGAATTGGCGGGGCACCTGATTGCGGGCGGCGGCAAGCGCATGCGCCCAATGCTGACGCTGGCTTGCGGGCGGCTGTTGGATTATTCCGGCGTCCGTCATCACAAGCTCGCTGCGGCTGTGGAGTTCATTCACACTGCGACGCTGTTGCATGACGATGTCGTCGATGGGTCGGGCATGCGCCGCGGTCGCAAGACAGCGAACATCATCTGGGGCAACAGCCCCAGTGTGCTGGTCGGCGATTTCCTGTTCAGTCGCTCGTTCGAGCTGATGGTGGAAGACGGTTCGCTCAAGGTCTTGAAGATCCTTTCAAATGCATCGGCGGTCATTGCCGAGGGCGAAGTTAATCAATTGTCGGCACAGCGTCGCATAGATACTGATGAAGAACATTATCTCGACATCATCGGCGCCAAAACGGCGGCACTGTTTGCCGCTGCCTGTCGGATCGCCGCGGTCGTTGCGGAACGCGACGATGCACAGGAACAGGCGCTCGACATCTATGGTCGCAATCTTGGCATCGCCTTTCAGCTGGTCGACGATGCGATCGATTACGCATCTGACGGCGCTACAATGGGCAAGGATACGGGCGACGACTTCCGCGATGGCAAAGTCACGCTGCCGGTTATTCTGGCCTATGCGCGTGGTGGCGAGGAAGACAAGACCTTCTGGAAAGCGGCAATCGCCGGGCATCGCACCTCCGATGATGATCTGATGCACGCTACCAAGCTGGTAGAGAGTTCTGGTGCCATCGCGGACACCCTTGCGCGCGCGCGGCATTATGGTCAGCGGGCGATCGATGCGCTCGGCCCCTTTGCCAATGGCAAGGCCAAGGATGCGCTCGTCGAAGCTGTCGAGTTCGCCATCGCGCGGGCCTATTGACGGCGACAACCAACGCGTAACAGGAAGACGGCATGAGCGCGCTTCCTATTCATGATGTCCTGCCCGATCTTCTGGCTGCGCTGCGAAAGGCGAGCAGCACAGTGCTCGTCGCGCCTCCGGGCGCAGGCAAGACGACGGCGGTTGCGCCCGCGCTGATCGACGACGAATGGTGCACCGGGCAGGTGCTGTTGCTCTCACCGCGCAGGCTGGCTGCGCGCGCGGCTGCCGAGCGCATGGCCGAACAATTGGGCGAGCGCGTCGGAGGCAAGGTCGGTTACGCGACGCGCATGGACAGTCGTCATGGCCCGGAAACACGCATACTCGTTCTGACCGAGGGTATATTTCGCAACCGCATTCAGGATGATCCGGAGCTGAAGGGCGTGTCGGCCGTACTGTTCGACGAGGTGCATGAGCGCAGCCTCGACAGCGATTTTGGACTCGCATTGGCACTCGACGTCCAGTCCGCGCTGCGCCCGGACTTGCGCCTGCTCGCCATGTCAGCGACGCTCGACGGTGCCCGCTTCTCGCACCTGATGGGAGAGTGCCCGGTAGTCGAGAGTGAAGGGCGGTCCCACCCCCTCCAACTGCGCCACCTCGGCAGGCACTCCGAACTCCGTATCGAAGACGACATGGCCGCCGCCGTTCGCCGTGCCCTTGGTGAAGAGCGCGAGGGCGATGTGCTGGCATTCCTCCCCGGCGTTGGAGAAATCAACCGTACCATGGAGCGGCTGACCGGCATTCCCGCCGTTTGCGTCCATCCATTGCACGGATCGCTCGACCCCGCCGATCAGCGGAGCGCGCTCGCGCCGTCCACCACCGGCACCCGGAAAGTCATCCTTGCGACGAATATTGCGGAAACCAGTCTTACGGTGCCCGGCGTGCGCATCGTCGTCGACAGCGGCCTTACGCGCCGCGCCCGCTATGACAGGGCTGCCGGCGTTACACGGCTTGTTACCGAAAAGGCCAGTCAGGCGGCGATTACGCAGCGGGCAGGCCGCGCGGCGCGGCAGGGGCCGGGCATTGCCTATCGCTTGTGGGAGGAGGGCGCGGCAGGAGGGCTCGCACCATTCGACCCGCCGGAGATACTGGAAAGCGACCTTTCCTCTTTGCTGCTTGAATGCCTGATCTGGGGCGTGGCCGATCCTGCCACCCTGTCATGGCTCGATCCGCCTCCCGTCGCTGCGGTAACGGAGGCGCAAAAGCGGCTCGTGGCGCTCGGCGCTCTCGACGACGGCGGATCGATCACGCCGCACGGGCGCGCCATCGCCCGACTGCCACTCGAACCGCGCATCGCCCATATGCTGCTTGCTGCGCGTGAATTCGGGATCGAGACGACCGCGGCAGAGGTTGCTGTACTGCTCTCGGAGCGCGGAGTCGGCGGAAAATCGGAAGATATCAGCGAACGGTTGCGGCGCTGGCGCGATGAAAAGGCGCCGCGTGCCAAGGCGGGCCGGGCACTTGCGCGTCGCTGGGCATCGATGGTGGCGGGCGAACGGCAGGGGGGCGGCATCGCCGATCAGGGCCATGCTCCCGGTCTCTGCCTTGCCTTGGCCTTTCCCGATCGCGTTTCACGGCGACGCTCGGGCGACGGCGCGGACTGGATCAGCGCGGGCGGGCGCGGCTTTCGCCTCGACCCTTTGTCGCCACTCGCGCGCGGGGAATGGCTTGCGGTGGGCGAGGTGCAGGGCAGCGCGGCGGGCGCGCGTATCCTCTCCGCCGCGCCGCTCGACCGGGGCGATGTAGAGCGATTGTTCGCCGCCCGCATCGCCGAGCGTCGAACGGTCCGCTTCCGCCCTGAAAATGGCAGTGTCGAAGCGTTGCGGGAAACCAGACTGGGCGCCATTGTCCTTGCCAGCGGCAATGACGACGCTCCCGACCCGGCGATGATCGAAGAGGCATTGCTTGAGGGCGTTCGCAAAACGGGCCTCGGCAGCCTCCCATGGAGCAAGAAAGCGCACATGCTCCGCCGCCGCGCAGCTTTTGCGGGAGAGGAAGCGCTGTCGGACGCGGCATTGTCGGTCCAGATCGACGACTGGCTCCCGCATCTGCTGAAGGGGAAAAGGCGGCTCTCCGACATCGACCCCGCAGCGCTCAGCGCCGTGCTCGACGTCCGATTGGGTTGGGACGGGCGCAAACAGCTCGACGCGCTCGCGCCCGAAGCATTCACCACGCCATTGGGAACCGATGTCGCGATAGACTATGAGGCACCGGGCGGACCAGAGATAGAATTGCGCGTTCAGGCGTTGTTCGGTCTTTCGGAGCATCCCACCATCGGTGTTGATCGCCTGCCGCTTCGCATCAACATGACGTCTCCGGCGGGCCGTCCCATTCAGGCGACCAGTGACCTTCCCGGCTTCTGGGCCGGGAGCTGGGCGGACGTTGCCAAGGAAATGCGCGGCCGCTACCCGAGGCACAACTGGCCGGACGACCCGGCGCGCGCCTCGGCCAGCCTGCGCACGAAAAAGGCGCAGGCGGCAGGCAAATCTTGACGAATCCCGGTCAAATGCGCATGGGGTGGGTCACGCTTCAACAGGGAGTCATCGGGTGAGCGCGCATATCTATCAGATACCGAAAAACGCGATGCAGTCCGGCAAGGCGCGCACGCGCCTTTGGGTGTTGGAATATGACCCTGCCGAGGCGAAGAAGCCGGACCCGTTGACCGGTTGGGCCGGGTCGGGCGACATGAAGCAGCAGCTTCGGCTGAACTTCCCGTCGCTGGAGGCCGCCAAAGCCTATGCTGAGCGGGAGGGGGTCACCTACCATGTCTCGGTAACGGCTGAAAAAAGCCTGAAAATTCAGGCTTATGCCGATAATTTCCGGTAAGCGCTTTACCGCGCTTTAAGGTAATCCGCGCCCAGCGCCAGCAACAGCTTTACGTCGATACCCATGCCCTCGGCGCGGCGCGCGGCGACATAGTCATGGATGCCTTCAACGGGAACACGGTGCACGATGATGTTCTCGCTATCCGTGCCTCCACCGGCATGCACCTGACGCAGGCCGCGTGCGCGAAACAGCGTGAAGCTCTCCGACACGACACCCGGCGAGCTATAGAACTCTCCTAAATCATCCATAGTTTCAGCATGATAGCCCGTTTCTTCTTCCAGTTCGCGGACGGCTGCGACACATGCATGCTCATTTTCCGTACCTTCCTCGTCACCGACCAGACCTGCGGGCAGCTCCAGGCATTTCTTGCCGAGCGGCACGCGATATTGTTCGACCAGAATCAGGCATGGGTTGCCCTCTTCGCTCTCATCGATCGCGATGATCACGGCGGCGCGAATCCCGCGCGCGCGGGACACATATTCCCAGGGGCCCTGCTTTTTGGCGACGATATATTTCCCCGCCCACATGATCTCGGGCGAAACCTCTTCTGGCATAAAAATTCCTTTAAAGTTCGATCAGCCGATCCGGCAGCTCATTGGGGTTGCCCGCGCTTTTCGGGAACTGTTCGGCCAGAATATCGCCGATCATTTCAATCGCCTCGACCATCCCGTCGCCCGTCCGTCCATCATGCACTGCCGAGACCAGTGCCGCCATCGCATCGCCCCAGCGTTCGGGCGCGACGCGCGTATTGATTTCCTCGTCTCCGATGATCTCCGCCCGTCGTTCCGCGAGCGAGAGATAGATGAGGATGGCAGTCCTTCCAGCGGTTCGACCTTCACCGGCTGCTCGGAACAGCGTGACGGCTTGCCTGCGAACCCTGCGCCATTTGGTTGCGCCTGGCGTCAGGGCAAGGCGCAACGGCATCCACGCAAGTGCGCATCTGACGATCAGAAAAACGAGTATCTGCGCCCCGAGCAATAGGGTCAGTTGTATGCCCAGCGGCAACGCATGATCCCATCCGCCGAACACCCCGGTTGCGAATTGCGAAAATGCGCCGGGAAAAGCTGCGACCAGCGCCATAAGCACAAGCATCGCTGCCACCGCATAATGCAGGCCCACATCATGATAGGCATCCGATCGTGGGGCGATCACGGTGATGATTTCACCATCGCTGCGCACCTCTGCCGCGCGAACCGCCGCCGTGATGCGTTCATGATCCGCAGCCGTGATGTGTGTGATTTTCATATCACCAGCCCCCCGAAGCACCACCGCCGCCAAAGCTGCCGCCGCCGCCGGAAAATCCGCCGCCTCCCGACCAGCCGCCACGCGATGAGCGACCGCCAACTCCCGGTCCCCACAATATGACCGGAGCCGCGCCATAGCGATACCGTTTGCCGCCCCATCTGCGCAGCACAACCGGCAACACGAAAAACATCAGAATGAAGAGGATGAAGAACAGCGCGTTGCCATTGCCGCTATTCCCATTGCGTGCAGCCTCCTTGGCTTGGTTGGCGAGTGCCCGTGCTTCCTCTGGCGGAAGCTGCAACTGCGCGATGATAGCATCGACGCCCGCTGCTATGCCGCCGGGGTAATCATTCGTCTTGAACCGCGGGATGACTTGGTTGCGGATGATCCGTCCCGCCAATGCATCGGGCAATATGCCTTCCAGTCCATAGCCGACCTCGATACGGACCTTGCGTTCATTGGGCGCGACGATGAACAGCACACCGTCGTCGCGATCCTTGTCGCCGATGCCCCAATGATCGCCCAGCCGAAAGCCATAGTCGGCAATCTCGTATCCCTGCAGATCGGCCAATGTGACGACCACGACCTGCCGCTGGCTTTGCGTTTCAAGCGCCGCGAGCTTGCTGTCGATCGCCGCCCTTTGCGCCGGATCGAGCAGCTTGGCTTCATCGACCACACGCCCGGTCAGCTTGGGAAATGTCTGTGCGGGCGCTCCCTGTGCGGACCACAGGGCGAGGACAAGCAGAACGGCCTTCAGAAGTTTGCGAAAAAGCACTGGAGCGTCGTCGCTTCTTTACTCAGGCGCCGAAATCGACCTGCGGGGCCTGCTGCGCGTTCGGGCTGGTCGCCTGATAGGGTGTCATCGGCTTCAGACCCCGGATCATCGCGCCGATCATATCGGGGAAAGTCCGCACACGCACATTATAGGCCTGCACTGCCTCATTATATTTGATGATGGCCGTGGCGATCCTGTTTTCGGTACCCTCGAGCTGAACCTGCAGATCCTGGAAATTCTGGTTGAACTTGATGTCCGGGTAACGCTCAACGGTCAGCAACAATCGACCGAGCGACTGGCTGAGCGCGCCTTGCGCCGCTGCGAACTGCGCCACCTTTGCAGGATCGTTGAGGTCGTCGGTGCTGACCTGCACGGAGGTCGCGCGCGCGCGCGCTTCGATTACCGCGGTTAGCGTTTCCTTCTCCGCCTGCGCTGCGCCTTTCACTGTCGCGACGAGATTGGGGACGAGATCGGCCCGGCGCTGATACTGCGCCTGAACGTCTGCCCAGCGCGCTTTCGCAGCTTCTTCGGCGGTAGGCACGCTGTTGATGCCGCATGCGGAAAGCATAAGCAGGCAGGCGCCTAGAATGGCGGAGCGGAAAGTCCGGAGGGCCGAGTCTGTCATCGTCTTTTCCTAGATTGGGAGAGAATTGCAGGGAAGCTAGTGGAGCGTTTTACGCAATGCAACAACTGGACAGGTCAGTTGGTTCATGCGAGACCCCGATGCCGTCGATACAGCCAAGGGGGAGAGCAAACCATGTCGATGATTTCCGAATTCAAGGCGTTCGTGATGCGCGGCAATGTCGTGGATCTGGCCGTTGCCGTCATAATCGGCGGCGCTTTCGCCAAGATTACCTCCTCCCTGACCGAAGACGTCATCATGCCGGTGGTGGGCTGGCTGTTCGGCGGGGCTGACTTTTCGCAATATTTCGTTCGTCTGGGCGAATTGCCAACAGACTTCGAAGGTGATGCCGCCAGTTATGCCGATCTGAAGGCGGCAGGCGTGGCGATGATCGGATGGGGGCAGTTCCTGACGGTTGTCATCAACTTCGTGATTTTGGCGTTCATCATCTTCCTGATGATCCGCATGGTCAACCGCATGACCGAGCCGAAAGCGGAGGAGGCCGCACCCGCTGCGCCGCCCGAACCGAGCGAGGAAATCCTGCTGCTGCGCGAGATCAGAGACTCGCTCCGCAAATAGTTCTCGGTTCTTTGTTGCTTGATCTTGGAACAACTATGGGCCTTACAAGTTAGTGCCGGTGGAGACGCGCGTCGGAGCGCATTCCGTAACGATGATATCGTCCCCATCGGGGCCAACAGGAGACATATTATGAAACCACTGCTCGCCATTGCGGCCGCAACAGCATTGGTCGGTCTTTCCGCTTGTGATTCCAAGCAGGAAAACGCGATTGAGAACGCTTATGACAATCAAGCCGATGCTCTGGAAAATCAGGCTGACATGCTTGATGAGCAAGCTGACAACATGACGGGCGCAGCAGCTGACGCTATGGAAAACAAGGCGGATGCCCTGGATGACAAGGCCGATGCGGTTGAAGAAGCGGGTGAAGAAGCCGCCGACAAAGTCGACTGAGATCAGTAACTGCATAGCGTGTGCAGTTTGGGCATGGGGGCCAAGTGCTCTCATGCCCTTTTCATATCTGGATAGCCTCCCTATATGAGCCGTGCCGGCTTGCCGGCTATGGCGATAAATGATGCCGTGTAATAGGCGCAGCGGACCCGGGGGCAGTACCCGGCGGCTCCACCACAGATGTTGATGCCTGCAAAGGTATCAGCCGCTCTGAAGGGGCCGAACCAGGATCGACGTGTGTTGAAAGACGATGTTTTCGCCCGGGCTGAGTAACCCGTTCAAGGCTCAAAACCTATAAGTGCCAACGATAACGAAGCACTTGCTCTTGCTGCGTAATTGAGGGGCGCAAGCCCTGACATTACCCAAATAGAACGCGGTTGAACCCACCGGGCAACAGAAGGGAATTCAGCGGCCGCCGGGGGCCGGGCAACAGAACCCCGGCACCTTCTCACCATATATTGCATGGCACCGGGCAACAGAAGCCATCCACCTTTGCCGGGGCGGGGGCCGGGCAACGGCACTGGGCTGTACAGCGATATCATAGCCAGCATTGACAAGAGGCTATGGCAGTGGGGTCCGATGCGTGCAGCTGGACGGGGGCATGTCCTGAGCGGTGCCTGGCCGCAAATTTGGCGCACTAAGTTTATAGTTTTCTTGTCGGTAAAAGCGGAATCGCATCGGATGAAGCCGGGAATGTGACAGCTTAGAGACGCCGCTGGTTAACATTCTGGCCTGTCACGGTCGCGATGGTCGCCGTAACAATCAGAAATTAGACGATAAAAAAATATTCCGACCAAGGTCATCCGTAACTTGCTCAAATGTCATAAAAGTGAAATAATGATCTTTATAGTAAAAAGATTTTGTGGAGATGGTGTGATGTCAAAAATGGCTTGGATGCTTTCCTCCGTAGGCGTTTCTCTGGCAATTGTAGCGACACCTGCGCTTGCGGCCAATGGCGACAATGATCTGCAGACGGTTGCGGCTTCGCTGACCGCGGGTGAGTTCGTCACCGCCGAAGCGCAAATCGCTAAACTGAACCGAACCAATGGCGCTGATGGGGCGATGTTGATCAACCTTGGCAATGCATATGCGGGCATGGGCCGCAGAGGCGACGCCCAGATCGCCTATCAGGCGGCGATCGATGCAGATCCGAACATGGAGCTGGACCTGGCCGATGGATCGGTCCGAACCGTTCGCGAGGTGGCCACCGATGGCCTCCGGTACCTCGGGGTCAGCTACGCCGAGCGTTGAAACTATAGTGCAACAAAAAATTTGTTCCCGCTAATGCATTGAAAGAAATGCATGTTCGGGGAGGGTTGGGGCGCAGCATCATTGATGCTGCCGCCCCTTTTTCAATTTCACAAAACTGCAACCTAACTGCAACAACGCGGTCACGACTCATCCCTATTTGCCTCGCCTCGAGGGCGTAAGGGGGATCGTTCACTATCTCTGCTGCGCTCCGCTACCCGAACACAAACCGGCCAAGCCGGAGCGGAGAACATCATGACCATCAAATCGCATTTCACGAAGATTTTGCTGGCGGGCGCAGCCACCGCAGCGCTGAGCGCATGTGGTGCGGACGACGTCGCGTCGCCCGGCAGCGGCGGCAACATCACCATCAACAACCCGGCGCCGACTCCGGCCCCGTCGCCCACGCCGACGCCCACCGGATCGGTTACGGCAGCGAGCTCATGCCCCGGCGGCGTGGGCGTTGCGCTGACCGACAGCGGCACGCTGACCGGCCCGACGGGCACATGGCGGGTCTGCACGCTGCCAGCGGTGATTGATGCCGACACCAACCTGCCGAAGATTGACGGCCTTCTCTATGAGATGGCTGGCCGCGTTGACGTCGGCACCGACCTCGGTGCGGCGGCGACACCGGGCGAAGCCAGCGTGACGCTGACCATCCAGCCGGGTGTTATCCTGTACGGCAAGGCAGTTTCCTGGCTCGCGGTGAACCGCGGCAACAAGATCATGGCGGTTGGCCAGGCGGACAAGCCCATCATCTTCACCAGCCAGCAGAACATCACCGGGTCGAATACCGACACTTCGTCGGGCCAGTGGGGCGGCGTCGTGCTGCTCGGCCGTGCGCAGGTTACGGACTGTGCTGCTCCGGGTGCCACACCGGGCACCACGGGTTGCGAGCGTGACACGGAAGGTGCGGCTGCTCCCGCTCTCTTCGGCGGTGCAACCAACACCGACAACAGCGGCGAGATGAAATATGTCCAGATCCGTTATTCGGGCTATGTCCTGTCTTCCGACAAGGAGCTTCAGGGTCTGACGCCCGGCGGTATCGGTTCGGGCACCAGCCTGGAATATATCCAGATCCATAACAGCTCGGACGACGGCATTGAGTTCTTCGGCGGCCATCCGCAGATGAAGCATGTTGTCATCACCGGTGCGGAAGACGACTCGCTTGATATCGACACCGGCGCCAAGGCGCTGATCCAGTACGTCATCGCCGTGCAGCGTTCCGACAAGGGCGACAGCATGATCGAAGGCGACTCGGACAACTCGTTCGACGTACAGACGCCGCGCACAAACCTGCGTCTCGCCAACTTCACCTTCCTCGGCAATTCCACGTCGGGCAACGGCGCGTCGATCATGATGCGTGGCGGTATGGATGCGCATCTGATGAACGGTGTGATCGTTGATCCCAACGAAGCGTGCCTCCAGCTCCGCAACGCTCTGACGGTTCAGACCAGCGGCACCGACGAAGCCGGTGTTCCGATGTTCGACTCGGTCGTGATGGAATGCGGCGGTTCGAGCGCCTACAGCGAAAAGTCGGGTGATGCGGTGACGGCTGCGAACACGCAGACCATCTTCGAAGCAGGCACCAACACCGATGCGGCATTCACCGCCAGCCTGACCAGCATCTTCATCAACGGCGCTGCTGAAACCGCCGTGACGGACTTCGACGCCAGCGCGGTCGACGCGTTCTTTGACGATGCCGGGTATATCGGCGCCGTTCAGGATGCGAGCGACACCTGGTACCAGGACTGGACCTGCAACAGCGCGACTGCCGATTTCGGCGGCGCTGGCACGGCTTGCACCTCGCTGCCGACGACCTGATCCGAAAAATAATGGCGGGCGGGGCGCGGCAGCAACGCCGCACCCCGCCTCCTTTCCAATAGATTTAAATGGGGAAAATCCATGGCAACGCCGCTCAGCCTCGCGCGCCTTTTGCTTCTGTCCACCGCTCTGGTTACGCCTCCGGCGATTGCGCAAGATAGCGCTGCCGATGAACCTGAAAGCGTCGTCGCTCAACCCGAAGGTGCAGCCGACGATGGCACGACGGATGAGGGTGAATACAGCCAGTCGGATGTCTCGATCCCCGGTGCGATAATCGTGACCGGACGGCGTAATGCCAATGTGCAACAGGCCGCCCCGGCCGTCGTTTCCGTTTTGTCGAGCGCGGACATTCAGCGTACCGGCGAAGGCGACATCGCAGGCGCGCTCAGCCGCGTCACCGGCCTCAGCGTGGTCGGCAACGGATTTGTCTATGTTCGCGGCCTGGGTGATCGCTATTCGCTCGCTCTGCTCAACGGTTCGCCGCTTCCCAGTCCCGAGCCGCTCAAGCGCGTCGTTCCGCTGGACCTGTTCCCGACAAATATCGTCGCTTCCTCACTGGTGCAGAAGAGCTATTCTGCGAACTTCCCCGGCGAGTTCGGTGGCGGTGTCATCAACCTGACCACCAAATCGACCCCAGATGAAGATTTCATCTCGATCAAGGGCGGTATCGGCGGCAACAGCGAGACCACCGGTCAGCTTGGCTACACCTATTATGGTAGCAAGACCGACTGGACGGGTTTCGACAATGGCAACCGCGACGTTCCTCCCGCTCTCGCCGACTTTCTCGCCAGCGGTCAGCGTATCGGCGACGTGGATTCGCCGGAGATCGCGAAGCAGCTGATCACGACGCGGAATGTCCTTGTTCAGCGCAACGACAAGCTGCCGCCCAACTTTTCGGCCGAGATCAATGCAGGCAAGAAGCTGTATATCGGCGATACCGAGCTGGGCATCATCGCCAGCGCCGCGTTCAGCAACAAGTGGCGCACGCGCTCTACGCTGAACCAGACCGCGCAGAATGCCGATCTGTCCGCCACAGACACGGATTTCACGAAGGTTCTGACCGACAATCGCATCGTCGTGAACGGGCTTCTGGGCTTCGGTCTTGAATTCGGCAGGAACAAGATCCGCTGGACCAACCTTTATGTTCGCGACACGCTGAAGCAGGCCAGTCTTGCCGCCGGTTCCAAGCCGAACACATTTGTCGGCGCGGATTATCTGCAGCAGTCGACGTCCTGGTATGAGCGCCAGTTGATCGACACGCAGCTGGTCGGTGAGTTCGATCTCAATGGCCTGAGTGTCGACCTTCGTGCGGGCTATGCCAATTCACAGCGCGAAGCACCGTTCGAAACGGACTTCGAATATGTTCGCACCAATCAGGCGGCGGATCCCTATGGCGCCTATTTCGTCAACATTCTCGACCGCCAGCGCGGTAAAGCCGTGGTCGCTTTTTCGGATCTGAACGAAGATCTCTACTCGTTCGGCATTGACGTCGGATATGAGATCGCACCGGGTGTGAGCCTTTCGGGCGGCTATGCGCTTTCGGATACTAAGCGTACGTCATCGCGTCGTGAATTTCAGTTCAACCCGCGCAACAGCTTCCCGACGGTCGTTGGCCTTTTCCGCCCCGACTATCTGCTGGGATCTGCGGTCATAGAATATTACGACATCGCCCTTGTCGAAACGACGGAAAGCGACCCGGCTTTCATCGCAAAGCTGAATGTTGATGCGGGTTATGCGCAGGTTCAGGCCGATCTGTTCAACGGGTTCAATGTCAGCGCGGGCGTGCGCTATGAACGAGCAAGACAGGAAGTGTTGCCGGACCGGGTGTTCGCCGCTGGCGTTAATTCGGGCGCTTCAACCTCGCTGAATAACGATTATTGGCTGCCGGCGCTGACGCTTACCTATGAGGTCAATACCGACATGCAGCTCCGCGTCAGCGGTTCCAAAACGATTGCGCGTCCGCAGTTTCGTGAATTGCTGAACCAGAGCTTCTACGACCCGGAGACCAACCGTCTCTATCGTGGTAACCCCAACCTGACCGACAGTGAGCTGTTGAACGCCGAAGCGCGTTACGAATGGTATTTCGCGCGCGATCAGCGTTTCTCGTTTGCCGGGTTCTACAAGAAGATCGACAAGCCGATTGAAGCTTATGTTTCGATCCAGTCGGGCAATGACCCCGTGACCGGTTACGCCAACGCACCCGAGGCGATGCTGTACGGTGCGGAAGTCGAGCTGCAGAAATATTTCCCGCTCTACACCCTGTCGGAAAGCGGCTTTTTCGCCGATCGTCGGGCGGTGGTGATCGCCAACTATACTTACACCAAGTCGGAAATTAAGGTTGGCGCGGGTGATATGGTCTCGGTCTATCCGAGCGCCGCTCAGCCTGCGAGCAACTATTTCACGGATGGCGACCCGCTGACCGGGCAGTCGGATCATCTGATCAACCTGCAGTTTGGGCTCGAAAATACCGAGCGCATGTCGCAGCAGACCCTGTTGCTGACCTATGCGAGCAAGCGCGTCACCAGCCGCGGGCCGGGCACGACGCCGGACATCTATGAATATCCGGGCTTCAACCTTGATTTCGTGGCGCGTGAAGGCTTTACGATCCGCGGTCTCGACGGCGAGCTGAAGGTCGAGGTGCGTAATATCACCGGCCGGAAATATCAGGAATATCAGGAAGCCGGGGCCAACCGTATCTATTACAACCTCTACAAGATGGGTCGGTCCTACTCGGCATCGCTCAGCTTCAAATTCTGAGAGTCCGGGCGGGCAGCGCACGCCCTTCCTTACGCATGGCTGGGGCCGGAGGATCATTCCTTCGGCCCTTTTTGTGCGCGTGTGCACGCTTGCCTTTGTAAAATCGGACTGTATGAGGCGGATCCGCGACAGGTTCCCGGAGACGGGATGAAAAGGGAAGCCGGAAGTGGAGCGATCCATAATCCGGCGCTGCCCCCGCAACTGTGACCGGCGAGCCGCCGCCTCAACATGCCACTGGAGCCATCCGGGAAGGCGAGGTGGACGGTTTTGACCCGGGAGCCAGGAGACCTGCCTGACGCAGTCGTTCTTCATTCGGGCGGGGCGTACCGATTGAACGGGGGAATTCCTCGCGTGACGGCACTTGTGTTGAACGTCACGCAAAGGAGTTTTCTGTGACAAAACCTATTCAAAATCACCTGCTGCAATTGCTTGCAGCGTCCGCGCTTGCGACCCCGATCACGGCGTTTGCGGCATCCGATGACATCGTTGTAACGGCCAGCGGATTTGAACAGCCGCGTTCGGAGACAGGGCAGGCTATCACGGTAATCGACCGGGACCGGATAGATGCACTGCAGGCCACAACGATCGGCGACGTGCTGCAAACCCTTCCATCCATTTCGGTGCGTCAAAGCGGTGGACGTGGTCAGCAGACCAGCGCGTTCATCCGTGGCGGCAACAGCTCCCAGACGCTCGTGCTGATCGACGGGGTGCGCATCAATGATCCGTCGAGTCCCAACGGCGCTTTCGATTTCGGGGCGTTGATGGCGGGCAATGTCGGCCGGGTCGAGGTTTTAAGCGGACCCAATTCCGTCATCTGGGGTAGCCAGGCCATCGGCGGCGTCATCAATGTTCAGACGCTGGTACCGACCAGCGGGCTTGTACTCTCGGCCAGTGGAGAGGCGGGCAGTCGCAACACGCAACAGGGACGAGCGAATATATCGACCACCACAGGCATTGTTGAGGCAAGTGCCGGTGGTTCCTGGTATCATACGGACGGCATTTCCGCGCTGGCTGGCGGGCAAGAGCGTGACGGCTACGAAAATGTAAGCACCAACGGCCGATTGAAATTCAACCTTTCGGATAGCCTCTCGCTCGATCTGCGCGGTTATTATAGTCGCGGTCGTGTTGAGTATGATGGAGCGTTTCAGGGGCCGGATTCGCTGCCCGAAGTCCGCAACAAGCAATTTATCCTCTATGCGGGCCTCAATGCGAACCTGCTCGACGGCAGGTGGCGCAACCGCATATCCTACAGCCGGACTGATATTGACCGGATCGGGACCGATCCTGTTATTTTCTCGTTCAACAACTTCGATGTCTCCGGGAAGGTCGACCGGTTCGAATATCATGGGTCTTTCGATCTCATCGATGCGGTCACACTCGTCTACGGCGTTGAGCATGAACGCACGTCAACCAGCACTTCCTATGAAGGGGCTGTGCCCGATATCGCGAAAAGCGATGTTACCAGCGTCTTTTCGCAGGCGATCGTCCGGCCTGTACAAGGGCTGACACTGACCGGCGGTGTGCGATATGACGACTATGATGTGTATGGCGAGCATACCACATTGGGGGCCAATATCGCCTATACCCCCAATGAAGGGCGCACGGTTGCGCGCGTAACCTATGCCGAGGGTTTTCGGGCACCCACGGTGACCGAGGGCCTGCCACCCTACGGCAACACCAGTTTGAAGCCGGAAACTGCGCGCAATTTCGATATCGGGTTGGAGCAGCAGTTGGGCGGCATGGCGCGCTTTTTCGTTACCTATTTCCACCGCAAGAGCGACAATCTGATCGCCTATAATTTCGCGACATTCCAGTCAGAGAATATCGCGCGGGTGCGGGCCTCGGGTGTCGAGCTGGGTGCAGTTCTGCATCCTGCGGACGGTCTCGACATTCAGGCAAGCTATAGCCTGGTCAATGCGCGCAACCGCTCAGCCGGGTCGAATTTCGGAAACAGGCTGGAGCGGCGCCCGCGGAACAGCCTGAACGCCAGCATTGATTGGAATAGCCCTTGGAAACTGGCCGTCGGCGCGAGCGTGCAAATGGTCGGCGACAGCTATGACGATGCCGCGAACAGCGTCGCGCTCGACGGATATGCGCTTGCGGACATCCGTGCGAGCTATCCGCTGACCGACGTCGTGGAAATATTCGGCAGGGTCGAAAACCTGTTCGATACGCAGTATGAGGTCGTGAGCGGATATGGCACATATGGCCGTACCGCCTATGCTGGACTTAGGTTGAAACTCTGATGCAACAGGACGCCGGGCGGCACGGGATCGGGAGGGGTTTGGCGCTGACCTTGCTTCTGCTGGTCACGGGCTGCACGGCGTCCGGCAGCGATGGTGGGGGGCGTGCCGATAGCGGGTCGGCCATTCCGCAGCGCATCGTATCAATGAACCCATGCGTCGATGCGATTTTGAAAGAGATCGCCGATCCTGAGCAGGTCGCGGGGATTAGCAGTTATTCGCAAGACCCGTTTTCCTCATCGGTGCCGATGACATGGGCGGCGCAGTTTCCCGCCGTGGGCAATGAGGCGGAGGATGTCATCGTCCGAAAGCCGGACCTCGTGATCGCTGGATCGATGGTGGCGCCGCAAACGGTGAGCGCGCTTGAGAGGCTCAATATCCCGCTGTTACAGCTTGCTGTGCCCGCCTCGGTAGCCGAGAGCAAAGCGCAGATTGCGGGGCTTGCGACGGCCATCGGTCAGAATCGTCGTGGCCAAGCGCTCAATCATGCCATCGACAGGGCAATTATGAAGTCGATCGCTTTTTCGGGCAGGGGAAAGCCATCCGCGCTCATCTGGCACGACAGCGGGCTGGTGCCGGGCACACACACGCTCGCCAATGAGTTGCTCGAAAAGGCGGGGTTCGAAAGCGCCAGCGAGGCATTGGGGATTGCGCAATGGGATATGTTGTCGCTGGAGGAACTGGTCTGGACACAGCCGGACGTTGTGATGACCGGTCAGGCCGGGTTGGCGCGTGTTGCCGGATCGGGCGAAGCGCGCATGAAGCAGCACCCCCTGCTGCGCCACAAAGGCATCCCGATCATGATCGCCGATTTTCCTTCGAAGCTGCTGCATTGCGGCGGCCCGATCATCATTCCGACGATGCAGCGCTTCACCCAAATCCATGCCCAATGGTCCCGCGAGCATAGCCTGTGAAACTCAATGGCGGCCTTGTTCTGCTGCTGGCGCTCGCAGCGCTGCTATCGCTTTTTGTGGGTCGCCACTGGATCGCGCCGGGGCATTGGGTCGGCGGCGATCTGGAATCGCTGATCATCACCGAACTTCGGCTGCCAAGAATATGTGTAGGTATGCTGGTTGGTGCGGCGCTCGGAACGGCAGGGGCGTCGATGCAAGGGTATCTGCGCAATCCGCTGGCCGATCCCGGATTGTTCGGCATATCGGCATGCGCCGCGCTGGGCGCCGTTGGCAGCCTGTTTTTCGGCCTGGGCGCGTCACCCTGGGTCTTGTCGCTCTTTGCCCTGGCAGGGGCGGGGGCCGGTACGGCTGTCCTTTCGCTGGTGGCCGGGCGGTCAGGCAGCACGATCATATTCACGCTGGCCGGGGTCATGCTCTCCAGCCTTGCCGCGGCGCTTACTGCGCTGATCATCAATCTTGCGCCGACACCGTTCGCGAGCACAGAGATTGTCACTTGGCTGATGGGCGCACTGACAGACCGGAGCTGGGATGATGTATGGCTGGGCCTGCCGCTGATTGCGGTGGGTATCGCGGTATTGCTGACGACGCGGCGCAGTCTTGATGCGCTGACGCTGGGTGATCTCGCCGCACGGTCGATGGGCGTTGATATGCGGCGGCTGCAATGGCGCATCGTGATCGGCTTGGCGCTGTGCGTCGGCAGCGCGGTCGCGATAGCAGGGGTGATCGGCTTTGTGGGTCTGATGGTGCCGCACATCATGCGTCCGCTCGTCGGGCATCGGCCCTCGGCGCTGCTCATTCCTTCGGCACTGGGCGGCGCGTTGCTGGTCGTTGTCGCAGATATGGTGGTGCGCAGCCTTCCTATTGTCAGCGAAATCCGCCTTGGCGTCGTTATGTCTGTGCTGGGCGCGCCATTCTTCCTCGCGCTGCTGTTGCGCATGCGGCGGGAGATGGCGTGATGGCGGACCTGCGCTTTGCGTCGCTGAGGCTTGAAAAGGGTGGCCGGGCCATTTTGAACGGCGTTGACGGCGTTTTGACGCACGGCCGTATCACCGCCATTCTGGGGCCCAATGGCGCGGGCAAGAGCAGCCTGCTGCATTGCCTGGCGGGGCTGGAGGTGCCGACGGGAGGCGATGTCACGCTGGGCGGAACGCTTTTGTCGGCTCTCTCGGCGCAGGATCGCGCCCGCAGTCTGGGTTTCCTTCCGCAGCGCGCCGAACTGCACTGGAATATGGCGGTGCGCGCTTTGGTGGAGCTGGGCAGGCTGGTCCACAGTGGCGGGACGCGGCTGACATCGGATGACGCGGCCATTGTCGATGCGGTGATGGCTGACATGGACGTAGCTGAGCTGAGCCAGCGCCCCATCTGGACGCTGTCGGGTGGAGAGCAGGCGCGGGTTCTGCTGGGACGGGTTCTGGCGGGGCAGCCCGAATGGCTGATTGCCGACGAACCGTTGGCCAGCCTGGATCCCGCGCATCAGATATCGGTGCTCAGGAAAATGGAGGCTGTCGCGCGGGCAGGGGCCGGGGTTGCGCTCGTCCTGCACGACGTCAATCATGCTGCCCGTATCGCCGATGACGTGTTGCTGATGAAAGACGGATCAATTGTTGCCCATGGCCCTGCCACAGCGGTGTTGACGCCCGAGATACTCCAGAATGTGTTTGACGTGCCCTTCAGGCGCATAGTCGGCGAGACGGCGTTCCTGATCGGCGATAGTTGACGGCTCAGACTATGCTGCGACGCACAAAAATTTCGCGGCAAAGCTTGCATCGTCGGCCCAGTCCTTCATAACTGATCCCGTTCGCTGTCCCTGTCTCGATAGCGCCGACCGCTTGTTGCGGAACTGAGCGGCCTTGCCTGGCCACCATATCGCCGACTTTTTCGGCCACAATCTTCAAAGGGAGGCTTTTATCGCCAACCGAAACATCGTCATCACACTTTCGGCAACCAAGCAAGGTGCGCTTCTAAGCCATCTTTGGAACCGGCGCTCCCGCCGTGCATTGGAGGCCTGACGACTATGTGCGGATTTGCAGCGGAAATACGGTTTGATGGCGCCTTCGCGGATGCGGAGGCTGTTGCGCGGATGGCGCAGGTGCTCGCGCCGCGCGGGCCAGACGGCAGCGGCGTCATGGCGCAGGGGCGCATCGCGCTCGCCCATCGGCGCCTGAAGATCATCGATCTTTCCGAACATGCGGCACAGCCGATGGTTGACCCGCAGCTGGGCCTTTCGCTCGTTTTCAACGGATGCATCTATAACTATCCGGAATTGCGCGAGGAACTGATCGGGCTTGGCTACACTTTCTTTTCTCATGGCGACACCGAGGTAATCCTAAAAGCATTCCATGCCTGGGGCCCGGAATGCGTCGAACGGTTCCACGGGATGTTCGCGTTCGTCATGGTGGAGCAGGAAAGCGGTGCGGTTACGATTGCCCGCGACCGTTTCGGTATCAAGCCGCTTTATTACAGCCAGTCCGGCAAGCGGTTGCGGATTGCATCGACGCTGCCGTCGATCCTTGCGGGCGGCGATGTCGATACCGGCATCGATCGCGAGGCGCTGCACAATTATATGAGCTTTCATGCGGTCGTGCCGCCGCCCCGCACGATATTGCAGGGCGTGCGCAAGCTGCCGCCCGCGACGGTGCGCCGATATGCGACGGATGGCAGCTTCACGGATTGGCGCTACTGGAACCCGCCGCATGAACGGCGGGCGGAGGATGAAGGCCTGACGCGCGAAGACTGGCGCGACCGGGTGCTTGAGGCGCTGCGCGTTGCGGTCAAGCGCCGTATGGTGGCCGATGTTCCGGTCGGCGTGTTGCTGTCAGGCGGCGTAGACAGCTCGCTCATCGTCGGTCTGCTCGCCGAGCAGGGACAAACAGGGCTGATGAGCTTTTCCATCGGGTTTGAGGAGGCCAATGGCGAAAAGGGCGATGAGTTCGTTTACTCGGACCTGATCGCGCAGAAATTCGCGACCGACCATCATCAGATCTTCATTCCGTCATCGGAGTTGATGGAGAATCTGCCCGGCACCATATCGGCGATGTCCGAACCGATGGTCAGTTATGACAATATCGGGTTCTATCTGCTCAGCCGGGAGGTTTCCAAGCACATCAAGGTCGTGCAGTCGGGGCAGGGGGCCGACGAGATATTCGCCGGCTATCACTGGTATCCGCCGCTCGCCGGATCGAACGATGTGGTGGGCGATTACAGCAAGGCCTTTTTCGACCGCAGCCATGAGCTGCTGGCCCGCCAGCTTTCGCCGCAATGGATGGCGGACAGCGATATCAGCCGCGACCTTGTGGCTGCGCATCTGACGGCCGCCGGCGCATCGACGCCGGTAGACAGCGCGCTGCGGCTCGACAGTCAGGTGATGCTGGTCGACGATCCGGTCAAGCGCGTCGACAATATGACGATGGCGTGGGGACTTGAGGCGCGCGTGCCGTTCCTCGATCATGAGCTGGCCGAACTGGCCGCGACCATTCCGCCGGAATTCAAACTGCACGATGGCGGCAAAGGCGTGCTGAAGGACGCCGCGAGGCTTGTCGTTCCTCATGAAGTGATTGACCGCAAGAAAGGCTATTTCCCCGTCCCGCAGCTCAAATATATCTCCGGGCCGTATCTTGATATGGTCCGCGATGCGCTGGGCAGCCAGGTTGCACGGGAACGCTGCCTGTTCCGGCAGGAATGGCTCGATCAGCTCTATGCCGATCCGGTAAGCCATATTACGCCATTGCAGGGGTCCGAACTATGGCAGGCCGCGCTGCTCGAAATGTGGCTGCAGGCTCATGATGTTTGACCGGGCCATCCTGCCGCATAAGGCGGCCACGCAAAACGCGGTTGCGGAATGCGGGTGGGGCCGCGTTATCTTCGGCAACAGCTTTCCGGAAGTCACCGACTTTGCCGAGGCGCTGCGCGAAGAGGAGCCGAACTGTCGCGACATTGCGATCTATATCACCAATCCGCATGTGCTGCTGGCCAGCGCGCCGCATGAGTTGTTCCTTGACCCATCGCATACCTATCGGCTGAACCGGTCGGACTACGCATCCGGAAATCGGGAAGTTCCGGTAGCGATCCGTGCCCTGAAGCCGGGCCTGGATGTGGAGGCGGCAAACCGGATTTTCGCCTCGCGCGGGATGGTGGAGATCCGCCCGGAATATTTCGACGAGGATCTCGAACGAAAGGGCATTGTCTTCCTTGTCGCGGAAGAGCCTCACTCAAATGAGGTAGTCGGTGTGGTCATGGGCATCGACCACAGCAAGTTCCTGGGCGAAGAGGACAAGGGAAGTTCGCTCTGGTGCCTCGCCGTCGATCCGCAGGCGCGCCAGCCGGGTCTTGGAAAGGCGCTGACACGCCGCCTTGCCGAATATTTCTGGGATCGCGGTGCGGACTATATGGACCTGACCGTCATGCACGACAATGATCAGGCCATCGCGCTCTATGAAAAACTGGGTTTCAAGCGGATCCAGAGTTTTACGGTAAAGCGCAAGAATACGTTTAACGAGAAGCTGTTCACCGGCTCCGACCTTGGCGCACAGCTCAACCCCTATGCCCTGATCATCGTCAACGAGGCACGGCGGCGCGGCATCCATGTCGAGATCGTCGATGAGGAAAGCGGGATATTCCGCCTCTCTTTCGGCGGGCGCAGCCTTGTGTGCCGCGAAAGCCTGTCCGAGCTGACCAACGCAGTGGCGATGTCGATTTGTGACAACAAGGAAATCTCCTGCCGTATCGTTTCGGAAGCGGGCGTCACGGTGCCCGATCAATGCCCCGTCGATGGCTCGCGCCAACAGCTGGAGGATTTCCTCGCCAAACATGGCGCGGTGGTCGTCAAACCGGCGCGCGGCGAGCAGGGGCGGGGCATTTCCGTCGGCCTGACCAACGTCGATGAGGTTGAGGAGGCCATCGAGGCCGCGCGCAAGGTTTCCGATTGCGTTCTGCTCGAACAATATTTCGAAGGACAGGACTTGCGCCTGGTTGTGATCAATTATCGCATGGTCGCCGCCGCCATCCGCAAGCCGGCCAGCGTAACGGGCGACGGGCAGAACAGCATCGAAAAGCTGATCGAAGCGCAAAGCCGGCGCAGGCAGGCGGCAACTGGCGGGGAGTCGCGCATTCCGCTGGATGCTGAAACCCGGCGGATCGTGCGTGTGGCGGGGTATGAAATGGACGACATCCTGCCCGAGGGCAAAGAGCTTGCCGTGCGCAAGACCGCCAACCTGCACACTGGCGGCACGATCCACGATGTTACCGATCGCGTGCATCAGGATCTTGTCGCCGCCGCCGTCAATGCCGCCAAAGCGATCGATATCCCTGTCGTGGGTATCGACCTGATGGTGAAATCGCCAAGCTGGGCGGATTATGTGTTTATCGAGGCGAACGAGCGTCCGGGCCTCGCCAATCATGAACCGCAACCAACCGCCGCGCGTTTCGTAGATCTACTTTTTCCATTGTCAGTGCCCACAGAAGTGCGCACGATGCAGTCAGCCAGAAAATCGGGAGAGAGAAACCGGTGACCCGCCTTGCGATAGATACCGAATATCTGGTCAGCATATTGACCAAATTGCTTAAAACGCCGAGCCCGACGGGCTTTACCGACAATGTCGTGCGCATGGTCTGCGCCGAACTGTCGTCGTTCGGGCTGTCGGTTGAACTGACCCGCCGCGGCGCCATTCGTGCCATTCGCAACGGCAAGGAAATGCGCGGTGCGCGCGCTGTCGTTGCCCATCTCGATACGCTGGGCGCACAGGTGAAGGCGCTCAAGCCCAATGGGCGATTGCAGATTGTGCCGATCGGTCACTGGTCCTCGCGCTTTGCCGAGGGGACGCGGGCGACGATCTATTCGGAAAAGGGCAGCTATCGCGGGACGATCCTGCCGCTCAAGGCATCGGGGCATACGTTCAACAAGGAAATCGACACGCAGCCCGTTAGCTGGGACAATGTCGAACTGCGGGTCGATGCCTATGCGCGCGGCGAGTTGGGCCTGAACAAGCTCGGCATCGAAATCGGCGATATCGTCTCGATCGACCCGGGCACTGAGGTCATGGACAATGGCTATATCGTTTCGCGCCATCTCGATAACAAGGCGGGTGTCGCGATCATGCTGTCGGTTATCAAGGCATTGCAGCAGGAAGAGGCGGAAACGCCGGTCGATGTGCATTTCCTATTTTCCATCGCCGAGGAAGTCGGCGTCGGCGCGTCGTCCATCCTTTTGCCGCAGGTCGCGTCGATGGTCGCCATCGACAACGGCACGACGGCACCAGGACAGAATAGCGACGAATTCGGCGTAACGCTGGCAATGGCGGACCAGACAGGTCCGTTCGACTATCATCTGTCAAAGAAGCTGGCGCAGCTCTGCAAGGACAATGACATCCGCTATCAGAAGGATGTCTTCCGCTATTACCGGTCCGATTCCGCCAGCGCACTGGAGGCGGGGGCGGATGTGCGTACCGCGCTGGTGACGTTCGGCGTCGATGCCAGCCACGGCTATGAGCGTATCCACGCCCATGCGCTGCGGTCCGTTGCGGAACTGATCACTGCCTATGTGACCAGCCCGGTGATGATCGAGCGCGATTTCGAAAGCATCGGCGACGTCCGCGGGTTCACGCGCCTGCCGAGCAAGAAGGCAAAGCAACGCCTGTCGCCGGATATCAAGGTCAGCAGTTCTTCGTCAGAACCGAGCTGACCACCAGATTTCGCTGTTGGAAAAATGGTGACCCCTACGGGAATCGAACCCGTGTTTCAGCCGTGAAAGGGCCGCGTCCTAACCGCTAGACGAAGGGGCCATTCGAACCGCCCGGATAACCGAAGCGTCGAAGCGAGGGCGGCATTAGGGGGAAGACGCTGCGCGGTCAACCCACGGCAACGCAAATTTTTGTCATTGGGGTCAAGGCGATCACGATGCCCATGCTGCATCGTCGATATGGAGCTCCGCGGAGCGTGAGCCACCCCATTCGTCGATCTTTGCGCGGCCCGCGACCCACAGCGCCCGATCACGCGGCGCGTGCAACAATTCCTGACCCAATGGCGTGTCGCCCTGACGAAAGGCGACGGCCTTCAACGAGCCGCCATCCTGCCCCGACAGGATCAGGCGCACATGGCCGTTGCCGACGATGTCTGACTTGACGATGCGCAGCGGTCCGGTCGCAACGCGAGGGGAGGGCCAGCCCACGCCGAAGGGCCCAGCCTCCTCCATCGCATTCACGAGATCGGGATTGACACCCCTTGGGCTGACCAGCGCATCGAGCACGAGCATGCGGTCCTGTTGGGCTTTGGCGACATCCGAAGCCAGACGCTCATCTAGGAACTCGTGCAGCGCATCGACCCTGTCACCAGCCACGGTCAAGCCGGCAGCCATCGCGTGCCCGCCACCAGCGGCCAGCAGCCCGCTGTCTTTCGCCGCAAGGACGGCCGCGCCCAGATCAACGCCGGTGATCGAGCGCCCCGACCCCTTGCCAATGCCATCCTCATCGGTGGCGATGACGATGGCGGGGCGTCCGAATTTTTCCTTCAACCGCCCGGCGACGATGCCGATCACGCCGGGGTGCCAGCCCGCCTGCGCCACCAGCATTACGGAACGGTTGCCCTGCGTTTCTGCCAGGCTCTCGGCCTGTTCCTGCACTGTCGCCTCGATCGCGCGACGCTCCTCATTCAAACGATCCAGTTCGGCGGCGATAGTGCGGGCTTCTTCACTATCCTCGGTCGTCAGCAGACGTACGCCCAGATCGGATTTGCCCACGCGCCCTCCGGCATTGATGCGCGGGCCGAGCGCGAAGCCAAGGTCATGGCAGCGTGGCGCACGGGTGAGGCGGCTCGCCTGTGCCAAGGCGTCGAGACCGATATTGCGGCGCTGCCCCATCACCTTCAGCCCCTGTGCGACGAACGCGCGGTTAAGGCCGCGGAGCTGCGCAACATCGGCCACGGTTCCAAGGGCGACGAGGTCAAGCAAGTCCATCAGGCGAGGTTCTGGCTTACCATCAAAATAATTCCGGCCGTGCAGCTCCCTGATCAACGCGGCGGCGAGCAGAAAAGCAACGCCGACGGCAGCGAGGTGGCCCTGTGACGCACTCTGTGGTCCCTCATCGAGCCGGTTGGGATTGACAAGTGCATAGGCCAGCGGAAGCTCGCTCGCGCATTTGTGATGATCGACGACGATCACGTCGACGCCCGCCGCGCGCGCCATCGACAGCGCTTCGAATGCCTGCGCACCGCAATCGACCGTGACGATCAGGCTCGACCCGGCCTGCGCCAACCGGACCAGCGCTTCACCGCTGGGGCCATAGCCCTCCATCAGCCGGTCGGGAATATAATAGCCAGCGTCGAGCCCAAGCTCTCGCAGCAACCTGATCAACAGCGCCGCACTGGTCGCGCCATCGACATCATAATCGCCGTAGACGGTGACGGTCTCGCCCGCCTGAACGGCGTCCGCGAGGCGGGCTGCCGCCTTATCCATATCGCGAAACAGGGAAGGGTTCGGCATGAAATGGCGGATGGTCGGCACTCTGTGCGCGTCGATCTCATTCCGGTCGCAACCGCGTGCGAGCAGCAACTGCGCGACGAGATCGTCGCCTTGAGACTGTTCGTCGCCCGCGCCCGCTCTGTCTCCGCGCCAGCACCATGTCTGGCCGGTGATGGACAAGGGAATCTGACCTATTGGAAGCATGCTTCTGTTCCTAAACGACCGTTGGGGCTTGGCAAGAAATTTGACCCTGCTGCCGTCGGTGTTCGCAGTTGCGCTTGTCTGCCGAAAGCGCATGCCTATGTATTGATCCGTTGCCCTCTTCCCGAAAGCTATCTTTCCATGCAGCCCGTCATCTCCGTCTCCGGCCTCGGAAAAACATATGCGTCCGGCCATGTCGCGCTCGATTCGGTGGATCTCGACATTCGCGAAGGTGAAATTTTCGCGCTGCTCGGTCCGAATGGCGCGGGCAAGACGACCCTGATCAGCATCATTTGCGGCCTTGTGAAGCCCAGCAGAGGGCAGGTTCTGGTCTCCGGCCATGACATTATTCGCGACTATCGGTTGACCCGATCGGACATCGGACTGGTTCCGCAGGAGCTGCATACCGACGCATTCGAACCGGTGATGAGCACGGTGCGGTTCAGCCGGGGCCTGTTCGGCAAGCCCCGCAATGATGCCTATATTGAGAAGATCCTGCGCGACCTGTCGCTGTGGGACAAGCGCGATGCCAAGATATTGGAGCTATCGGGCGGCATGAAACGCCGCGTGATGATCGCCAAGGCGCTGTCGCATGAACCGCGCATCCTTTTCCTTGATGAACCGACGGCGGGCGTCGACGTGGAGCTGCGCAAGGACATGTGGAAGCTCGTCCGGCAGCTGCGCGAAACCGGCGTCACGATCATCTTGACCACGCATTATATAGAGGAGGCCGAAGAGATGGCCGACCGCGTCGGTGTCATCAACAAGGGCAGGTTGGTGCTGGTCGACGAAAAAGATGCACTGATGCAGAAATTGGGCACCAAGATGCTTACCGTTCAGCTTCAAGAGCCTTTGCCAGACATCCCGAACGATCTTGCCCCGTGGCACCTTTCACTGGCGGGGGAGGGGCGCAGTCTGGACTATCACTATGTGCCCGCCAGCGGTGAGGGCAATGTGCCGGGCTTGCTGCGGGCCTTGGACAGCGCTGGCATTGCATATCGCGACGTGACCACACGCCAGAGCCGGCTTGAGGACATTTTTGTGGGCCTGGTGCATGCGGGCGAGATGGATAATGCGGAGGTGGCGGCATGAGCGGCATGAACTGGCGCGGCGTGGCCTCCATCTACCTGTTCGAGCTACACCGTTTCCGCAGAACGCTGTTGACCGGGCTGATGACGCCGGTGATCACCACGTCGCTCTATTTCATCGTGTTCGGTTCGGCGATCGGATCACGCATGACGGAGATCAATGGCATTCCCTATGGCGCTTTCATCGTGCCGGGCCTGATCATGCTGTCGATGTTTCAGGAAAGCATTTTCAATGCGAGCTTCGGCATCTACATGCCGAAATTCCTCGGCACCATCTACGAGCTGCATTCCGCACCTCTCTCTCCGTTCGAGACGATATTGGCTTATGTCGGGGCCGCTGCCACAAAAGCGATGATGGTTGGCCTCGTCATATTCGCGACGGCGCATCTGTTCGTGGACGTTCAGGTCGCGGATCCGGTGGCGATGCTGGGCTTCATGGCGTTGATCGCCGTCAGCTTCTGCATGTTCGGGTTCATACTGGGCGTCTGGGCGAAAAGTTTTGAGCAGCTACAGGTCGTGCCGCTGTTGATCATCATGCCGATGACGTTTCTGGGCGGCGCCTTTTATTCCATCCATATGCTGCCCGACCCGTGGCGGACGGTCACGCTGTTCAATCCGATCATCTATCTGATCAGCGGCTTTCGCTGGACGTTTTTTGGGCAGGGCGATGTTGCGATAGGCGTCAGCATGGCATTCATTGCAGGCATGCTGACGCTATGCGCGATTATCGTCGCCTGGATATTCCGCACGGGCTATCGCCTGAAAAGCTGAACGACAGCCCGCCGGGTTTTTCGCTTATTTGTCTTTGACAGAGGTGCGGTGTTCGCCCTTGATCCAGCGCACGGTGCCCGATGAGGCGCGCATAACGACGCTGTCGGTTGTCAGGAGCCCGCCTGGCATGCGCTTCACGCCGCGCAGCAGCGACCCGTCGGTGACACCGGTGGCGGCGAAAATGCAGTCGCCCTTGGCCAGCTCCTTGAGGTCATAGACCTTGTCGAGGTCGGTAATACCCCATTTGCGCGCACGAGCCTTCTCATCGTCGTTGCGGAAGAGCAACCGTCCCTTGAACTGGCCGCCCACGCAACGCAGCGCTGCACAAGCAAGCACACCCTCAGGCGCGCCGCCCGAACCCATGTAGATGTCGATGTTCGTTTCCGGGTTGGTCGTGGCAATGACGCCGGCGACGTCGCCGTCGGGGATCAGCATGATGCCGCAGCCCAGAGCGCGCAGCTCTGCAATCAGCTTTTCGTGACGGGGCCGGTCAAGTACGCACACGATGATCTCGTCCGGCTCGACGCCCTTTGCCTTGGCCACGGCTTGCACATTCTCGGTCGGTGACTTGTTGAGGTCGATTACATCGTCCGGGTAGCCCGGGCCGACGGCCAGCTTTTCCATATAGACATCGGGAGCGTTGAGCAGGCAGCCTTCTTCGGCTGCGGCGAGGACGGCCAGTGCATTGGGACCAGCCTTGGCGGTGATCGTCGTGCCTTCGAGCGGGTCGAGCGCAATATCGATCTTGGGGCCGGTGCCAGGCGCGCCACCCACCTTCTCACCGATATAGAGCATCGGCGCTTCGTCGCGTTCGCCTTCGCCGATCACCACGGTGCCGTCCATGTACAGCTCGTCAAATGCCGTGCGCATCGCCTCGACCGCCGCTGCGTCCGCGGCCTTTTCGTCGCCGCGACCAATGAGCCGAGAGGCGGCGATCGCAGCGGATTCGGTTACGCGAACCATCTCCAGAACCAGAACGCGATCGAGAACCGAACTCGCTTGCACCGTCATACTATCTGCCTTCCAATTATTTTGATGCGGCCCCGATATAGGGCGAGCGCTGTGATGTCGAGAGTAACCCTAAGGAGTGAACGTCTAATAGATAGTGAAATTCAGTCCAGAATATACATTACGACAGGCTTGGCGATTATACTGTCCGAGCCTTCCAGTTGCCGCAGTGTTTGCGTGACGGCCCGTTCTTCGGTGCCGTGGGTGACAACGACCAGCAGAACCGAACCGTCCTCGCTGGCGCCGCGCTGTATGACGCTTTCAATCGATACGCCGGCATCGCGCATCGCCGCTGCGATCTCCGCCAGCACACCGGGCCGGTCCTTCACGATGAAGCGGAGATAGGTCCGGCTGACATGCGCGCCGGTGTCGGCCTTTGGCGGCGAGGTGAGCTGTCCCACCTGCATCGCGAACGGATCGCCATATTCGTCTCTGGCGACATCGATCAGGTCGGCGACGACCGCCGAAGCTGTTGGCCCTTCGCCAGCGCCAGCGCCCTGAAAGAGCAGGCTGCCCACGAAATTGCCCTCGGCAACGACGGCATTGAGCGAACCTTCGGCATGCGCGAGGGAGTGGAATTGCGGAACAAGCATGGGATGAACGCGCTGGAAAAGCCCGCTCTCGCGGTTTTCCGCCATCCCGATCAGGCGGATGCGATATCCCAGAGCGCCTGCTTCCCGGATATCGAATGCCTGAACATCGCGAATGCCGGTTATCTCCACCGCATCGAAATCGATTTGCGTCCCGAATGCGAGGCTCGCGAGAATCGAGAGTTTATGGGCGGCGTCGATTCCGTCGATATCAAATGTCGGATCCGCCTCGGCAAAGCCGAGCTGCTGCGCTTCGGCAAGGACGTCATCGAAATCGCGGCCGTCATGCTCCATCGTGGTCAGGATATAATTGCACGTGCCGTTGAGGATGCCGGAGACCCGGCTGATCTCATTGGCGGCTGCACCCTCTCGCAGCCCCTTGATGACCGGGATACCGCCCGCAACCGCGGCCTCATATTTGAGGGGGATGCCCGAGGCTTCCGCAAGCTTGGCAAGATCAAGGCCGTGATGCGCGAGCATGGCCTTATTGGCGGTGACCAAAGGCTTTCCGGCACCCAGCGCCCCACGTGCGAGGGCCAGGGCAGGGCCATCCGAGCCGCCGATCAGTTCCACGACGACGTCGATGTCCTCCCGCGTTGCCAGCTCCGTCATGTCGTCGACCCAGTCGAAACGCGACAGATCTACGCCGCGGTCCTTGTTCCGATCGCGCGCCGTTACGGCCAGCACCTCAATGGGTCGGCCCGCGCGCCGCGTGATGAGTTCACGATTGCTGTCCAGCAAGCGGATAACGCCCGCGCCAACCGTGCCCAGGCCGACTATAGCGATGCGCATCGGACGATTATCGTTCATTGTGAGTTCTGTGCCCCCGAAATTCAGTCGATTAATGGAGTAGTGTGAGCAGTCCGCTACAATGCGCGGCCGCAGCTGCCAAGGCTTTCAATCACAAATCGATAATCGCGCCATGCTGCCTGGGCGTCGGCGAAAGCGAGGTTTCGCGTAGATTTGGCTGGCAAACTGTCGGGTAGACCGCAGGCCAGACGATACCATAGCAAGGTGTCTCGCGACGGCGGAACTGCCGTTTCGTCGACGATCTCGCCCAAGGATACACCCCAGCGGAGTTGCTGTCCGGGCCGATGAATGATGGAAAGCGACACAGGTTCACCGGTTTGTGTCACCAAAAACACCTGCGTTTCTCCTTCACCGACGATCGTGCCCGCACTGTGAAAGGCATCGCCCACTGAAAGAATGGCCGGTGGAGCGGCAGGACGCAGCATTTCAAGCGCAAGCGTTCGCGTCGTTTCATCGAGTTGCGTGCTCCAGGGCTGCATCGCATATCGTGAGACAAGCTGAACCTGGTCTTGGCTCTTGCCGGGACGGGCATAGATCATGACCCTGCTGCCGCGCTTGGGTTTGACGCTGGTGCCGTCGATTCCGCTACGATCCGCAACTAGAAAGCTCACTTCCTTGGCGACACCGCCGTCACCCCGAATCAGTCGGTCGACCTTCGCGGTGACAAGGGTGTATTGGGCCGCGGGCGAAGAGGGGGTGGATGACTGAATTTTAACCTTTTTGGCTCGCTTGATCTGCCCATCGATGATGATCGGCGCAGCTGTGGCCAAATCAGCCACATCGGCAAAGTGCAGCGTGACCGTCGATGGCGATTCGGCGGCCTGTGCAGACCTGCCGCTAACGTCAATATGGAAAGAGGCAGCACTGATTATAAATAAAATCAGATACTTATATAATCTCATATGGAGCCGGTCAGTTGATCGCAGTCGTTCCATGTCTCTCACTTTCGTTGTGTCACATGATTGTCACACGCAAATAATTTAACAGAATTTCGCACCTTGAAGGTAGGACGAATAACAAAGGGTTTGCGTCCTATGGCACAGCGCGATAAGAAGGCGACAAATTAATAATCTACCAAAACGGGGCCTTTGGAGCATTCGGCTTTGCTGTGTGCATTCTGGGCCCTGAATGACGGTCGCCATTGTTGTAAATATAAGTTGAGTTAAGGAGTGTCGTTGCTGAATGGCCTACGCTGACCACTCGGAGGCATCGAGTCGTACTATCTCGATCGTTATCGTCGCACTGATTCATGCTGTCCTCGGTTACGCTTTTGTGACTGGTCTCGGCATGAAATATGTCAAGAAAGCTGCAGAGCAGCTGAACGTTATTGATGTGAAGGAAGAGCCGCCGCCACCGGACGAGCCGCCGCCACCGCCTCCGAAGCCAGCAGAAGTGCCGCCGCCCCCAGTGGTTGCGCCTCCGCCGATCGTGAAGACTCCGGTGGTTGCTCCGGTCATCGATACGGCGCCCAAGCCTTTGCCGCTGCCGCCGGTTCTGCCGCCAACGCCGGCGCCGCCGCCGCGGCCCGCGACCAAGGCTACGCCGCGTGGCAACCCCGGCAACTGGGTGACATCGGACGATTATCCCAGCCGTGCGCTGCGTGAGGAACGCCAAGGTACAGTGGGTGTGCGTCTGGCTGTCGGCACCAACGGACGTCCAACGGATTGCTCTATCGTTTCGTCCAGCGGTCATGCTGATCTCGATGCGGAAGCCTGTCGTTTGCTGATGCGCAGGGCTCGGTTCAGGGCTGCTGAAGGATCAGACGGCAACGCAATGACCGATAGCTGGTCCAGCCGGTTCGTCTGGCGCATCCCTGAGTAACGAATTCCGGCGAGTACCGGGAGCCCAGGCTTTCGGCACTCGCCTAATTTCTTGACGCTAATCTTGATGTTTTTGATTTTGAGAGGGAAGTTTTAAAATGTTGATCTCCATTGCAGCCGCTGCTGCTCCCCAGGTTGAGGAAAATCCCTACGGCCTGAAGGCAGCCCTTGAAGAAGGTGGTCTCATTTCGCAGACCGTTTTCGGCATTCTCTGTCTGATGTCTATTTTCTCTTTCTACATCCTTTTCACCAAGCTGATCGAGCAGCAGAAGATCTTGGGCCAGGGCAAAAAAGTCCGTCAGAGCTTCTGGCGTTCGGCATCGCTGAAAGAAGGTTCTGCCAAGCTTGAGAAGAACAGCGCGTACAAGCAGCTGGTTGACGATGGTCTCGCCGCTCAGGAACAGCACACGAAGCTGACCGATCCTGTCGAAGCGCATGACTGGATGCACGGATCGCTCGCTCGTTCGGAAGCTGCGATCAATTCCAAGCTCGGTGGCGGCCTGGCGTTCCTGGCAACCGTTGGTGCAACGGCACCCTTCATCGGTCTGTTCGGAACGGTTATCGGTATCTATCGCGCGCTCATCAAGATCGGTGCCTCCGGTCAGGCGTCGATCGACGCGGTTGCAGGCCCGGTTGGTGAAGCTCTGATCATGACCGCGCTGGGTCTGGCTGTCGCCGTTCCCGCCGTTCTCGCCTACAACTGGCTGCAGCGCCGGAACAAGGCGATCCAGGAAGACCTGAACGGTTTCTCGGTTGATCTGCTCGGCTATCTGGTCTCGGGTGGTCAGGTTCGCCCGGTTGTTGCAGCGGCCCCGACCGCGGCAGCGCGTCCTGCGGCAGCTGCGCCCAAGAAGGCCTGATGAACCAGCGTTCGGAGGCCGCGTGCTTTGGCCCGGCCTCCAGACTCTGTTAGGCCCCTATAAAACAACAAGCTAGGATACTGAATCGATGGCAATGAGCGCTGGATCAGACGGCGGCGACGAAAAGCCAATGTCCGAAATCAACACGACGCCGCTCGTCGACGTCATGTTGGTGCTCCTCATCATCTTCTTGATCGCGGTTCCGGTCGTGGTTCAGACGGTCGACTTGGAGCTGCCGAAGGTCGCTTTCGAACCGACGACGACGAAGCCGGAAAATGTTTCCCTCTCTATCAACGTTGGAGATGATGGCGCCTGTGAGGTGTTTTGGAATTTGACACGTGTCAATTCTTCGGAACTTCTCGACCGGGCTGTGGCAAAGTTGAAGTCAGATGTCGATAAAGCGGGCGGAGTCGAAAACCTTACGCCTGAAGATCTGCCCGAGGTGCATATCCGCGGCGACATCAACACGCCTTATCGTTGCATCGGGGGTACCATTTACACGATGCAGATGGCCGGGTTCCCCAAGGTTGGATTTATTTCCCAGCCTGATCCGAGCGACATTAAAGTCCGCCGTCTGTAAGCGTTTCGCAGGAGTTTAGACCATGGCCATGAGTGGCGGTAAAGACGATGGCGAACCGATGATGGAAATGAACACGACGCCGCTTATCGACGTCATGCTTGTTCTCCTCATCATGTTCATCATCACGATCCCGATCCAGACCCACGCGGTGAAGATCGACCTTCCCAACAATGCCAACAATCCTCCGCCAGACGCGGTTGATCCGGTGAAGAACAAGGTGGCTATCGACGCTGCCGGTACCATCACCTGGAACGGCATTCCGATCGACAAGCTGACCTTGCGGCAGTATCTCAAGGCGGCGATGGCATTGCCGGTGGAGCCTGAACTTCAGTTTCAGCCCGACAGGCAGACTCGTTATGTCGTTGTCGACGAGGTTCTGGCGATCATCAAGCAGTCGAACGTGACCAAGCTCGGGTTCGTCGGAAACGAGCAATACGCAAGCTTCTGATTGAGCTGAATTAACGATTTGCGCATTGCAACTGCTTTGCGCTCCAAATCGACGGAAAAGGGGGCTTCTGCTCCCTTTTTTGTTGTCCGCCGCAGATAAAATTATGCGGGCGCTCCAGTATGATTCTTCGCATTGGAGCCAGTCGATTTAACCAATTGCTTACTCAACTCTGCTACCCGTGAGGCTCTCGAGAATATTGCGGACCCGTAATGACGTTTATCGACAGACCTCCTGTCTCCCCAAAGGCCGATCGCCCCCGGAAGCGGCACTCCGTATTGATCGGGGTGAAGCTGCGGCGGCCCGGCGAAACATGGTTTACCAGCAAATTATCAAACCTGTCCGAGACAGGTTTCAAGCTGGAAAGTTTCGTCAACCTCAAGCCGGGCATGGTGGTCTGGGTTATGTTCTCAGGGTTTGAGGGGCGCAGGGCAACCGTCATGTGGACAAAGGCTCACGAAGCCGGCTGCATGTTCGAGGCACCGCTCCACAAGGCAATCTACGACCATATCGTCCGAACCAGTCGATAGCGAAGCCGCATTTGATGGGGACGGGGCAAGGCGGATTTTTCGACAGCGCCCGTTCGATCGGCATGGAATTGGCATCGAGATGCCCAGTCATGTGCTTGAGCGTGAACGAGCGCGGGCGCTCCTCCCGAGCCTCCTTGCGACGGCGCTGAAGTGCACTCGGTTAGATCTGCATCAGTAAGCGCGTTTTATGATTTTGTTGCCGCATCGTTTTTACGGAAAGCCGGCACCCACTTTCGGTACGATGCTTTAGGTGGTCACATCCACCCCTTGCGCCGATGCGTCCGCTTGCCCCGCATGTGGCTCTGGTAGATCGCCGTCCTGCGGAAGGGAGCCGGCCAGACGGGAATAGAGGCCGCTTTGCTCGACCAAGACGTCGTGAGTTCCCTGTTCGACAATTTTTCCGCGGTCCATCACCACGATGCGGTCGGCGGCGCGTATCGTCGACAGGCGATGGGCGATGACAATCGTCGTGCGCCCTTGCATCAGCCTGTCCAGCGCTTGCTGGACCAGCTGTTCGGACCGCGTGTCGAGCGCTGATGTCGCCTCATCGAGCAGCAGAATAGGCGCATCCCGCAGCACGGCTCGGGCAATCGCTATGCGCTGCCTCTGACCGCCCGACAGACGGGCGCCGTTCTCACCGAGGTAGGTATCCAGCCCGTTGGGCAGTTCTTTCAAAAACTCTTCGGCATTGGCGAGACGCGCTGCATTCCAGATCTCCTCATCGCTCGCCTCCCAACGGCCATAGCGCAAATTGTCCCGCGCAGACGCAGCGAATATGATCGTCTCCTGGGGGACGAGCGCCATGGCCTTGCGAATGTCCGAAAGCGATGCGTCCGGCAAGGCGACGCCATTCAGGCGAATTTGCCCTGAATCAGGGTCGTAGAACCGCAGGATAAGCTGCAGCACCGTACTCTTGCCCGCACCCGAAGGACCAACAAGGGCAAGCCGTTCGCCCTGATTTATGTCCAGACTAAAACGGTCGAGCGCAGGCTTGTCAGGTCTTGTCGGATAATGAAACAGGACATTGTCAAACGATATGTCGACTTTCGCGTCTACATGCGGGATCGGTTGCGGCAACGATGCGCTCTGAATTGCCGGTTCGATTTGCATCAGCTCGGCCAGTCGACCGGCGGCGCCCGCGCCCCTTAACAGATCGCCCCAGCTCTCCGACAATGCGCCAAACGCGCCCGCCACAAGTCCGCCGGTCAAAACGAAGGCGGCAATGCTGCCTCCAGTCAGGCGTCCGGTCGACACGTCGATCGCGCCTTGCCACATGACCATCGTGATGGACCCGAATATCAACAGGAAAGCGATGGCCGTCACAAAGGCGCGCATCGATATGCGCCGCAGCGCTGTAGCAAGGCCCTGATGGACCGTATCTGCGAAGCGCCGGCCCTCGCGTTCCTCCTGACCGAAAGCCTGAACCACGCGCATAGCGCCGAGCATTTCGGCGGTAGTGGTGCCGATATCGGCGAGCCGGTCCTGACTTTGCCGGGACAGGCGCCGAACCCGTCGTCCCAACATAATGATCGGCAGCAGGATGAAGGGTATCCCCACCAACAAATATGCCGTCAGCATCGGTGCGAGGGTGAATAGGTAGATGATGCCCCCAAAGCCTGTGACGATATTGCGCAGCGCGACAGAGACGGTCGTGCCGACGATCATCTCGATAACGGCCGTATCCGACGTCATACGGGCAGCGATCTCAGCCGGGCGGTTCTCTTCAAAAAAGCTTGGCGGCTGACGCAGCAGCCTGTTCTGCGCTGCTACGCGCATATCGGCGACGACGCGCTCGCCCAGCCAGGAGAAAAAGAAGTATCGCGATGCGCTTGCAATGGCGAGTATCACGACGATCAGCAGCAGATATTGAAACCACCGGCCTATATCGGATATGTCTCCGCTGCCCGTAAAACCGCGATCAATGACCAGTTTGAACCCGCTGGGGATGGCCAAGGTCGCGATCGAAGCGACAAGCAGGCTAAACCCTGCTGCCGTCAGGTGAATGGGATATTTGCGCGCAAACGCAAACACGGTTTTGAGATTGTCCAGCGACTTCCCGCCGCGCGCTTCATTCATATCCCCGGTAGGCATGGCGCGCGCTTAGCAGGCGGCAGGCAACAGCTCAACGACTTCCTGTCCGGACCAATGCAGCAACCATAGGTAATATGCTTGCCTATGGTGCGATGCAATAATAACCCGACAACCTTATGTGTTTATGCTACGGTCTGATTCTAATTAGGAACCTACAAGCACATGCTGTACAACGCTTATGAAATTCACCGCAGCCTGCTGGCCGGTGCCAGCGCAATGGCGAATGTTGGGGCTGAACTGCTTAGCAATCCGGCCAACCCGTTGGCCTATTTCGGCGGTGGGCCGATCCTGGCCTCTGCGCTTGAGGTGTTCGCGCATGCTTCGGCCACGCGAGGCAAACCTGATTTCGGCCTGAATACGACCGTCATTGATGGCAAGGAATATCAGGTCGACGAGGTTAATGAGGCGCGCAAGGATTTTGGCCAGCTCAAACATTTCCGGGTAAAGGGCGCATCGGGCGACCGGCCCAAATTGCTCGTCGTGGCGCCAATGTCCGGGCATTACGCGACGCTGCTGCGCGGTACGGTCGAACGTATGATCCCGGGTCACGACGTTTGGATCACCGATTGGCGCGATGCCCGCAACGTCCCGCTGAGCGATGGTCGCTTCGATCTAGATGACTACATCGATTATATCATCGATTGGCTGGCGTATATTGGGCCCGGCGCGCACATGCTGGCGGTTTGCCAGCCATCTGTGCCGAGCTATGCCGCCGCCTGCATCATGTCGTCGCGCAAAGACCCGAACCGGCCACGGACATTGACGATGATGGGTGGCCCGATCGACACGCGCGAAGCGCCGACGGTAGTCAATCAGTTGGCGACCGAGCGGCCGATCAGCTGGTTCGAGCAGAACGTCGTTGCGACAGTGCCGTTCCAATATGCCGGCGCGGGCCGGAAGGTGTATCCCGGTTTCATGCAGCTTGCCGGCTTCATGTCCATGAATCTGGGCAATCACATGATGAGCCACTGGGAGATGTTCAAACATCTCGTTGAGGGGGACGACGAAAGCGCCGAGGCGACCAAGGTCTTTTATGACGAATATCGTTCGGTTTGCGATATGACGGCCGAATTTTACCTGCAAACGGTGCAGGAGGTGTTCCAGAAGCACAGCCTTCCAAAAGGCGAGTTCGTGCACAGGGGCAAGCTAATCGATACGGGCGCAATCAAGGATATCGGACTGCTGGCGGTCGAAGGCGAGCGGGACGACATATCCGGATTGGGGCAAACCAAGGCCGCGTTGACGATTTCTACCGGCCTGCCGGAGAAGATGAAGAAATATTATATGGCAACTTCGGTGGGCCATTATGGTATTTTCAATGGCAATAAATGGCGCACGAAAATTGCCCCCATCGTGGAAAAATGGATCGCCGATCATAACGGCTAGAGCGATGCTGTCCGGTACGAGCGTCGCACGCCCCGTAATTGCATGATCTCGCTGGTTTCAGTCGCGGTTGAACGATGGCCGGTGGCGGGCGCGTTCAATATCAGTCGGGGCAGCAAGCGGCATGTCGATGTGGTGGTCTGCTCGGTCAGCGATGGCCGGCATACGGGGCATGGTGAGGCAACGGCGATCTACTATCACGGCGAGACGGCGGAACGCTGTGCCGACGCGATCCGCCTTTATTGCGAGGCTGAGCATCCCGGCGGCCTCTCCCGGACAGCCATTCAGCGTGACATGCCCAAAGGAGCCGCCCGAAATGCGCTGGACTGCGCATTGTGGGACCTTGAAGCAAAGCGGGCAGGGGTACCGGTCTGGCAATTGGCAGGGGTTGAACCGCCAAGGCCGCTATCCACCGCGTTCACTATCAGTATGAATTCGCCCGCGGATATGGAGCGCGATGCGCAGGCTGCGGTCAGGCGTGGATTTTCGTTGCTGAAGTGCAAGCTGGGCGGGGCAGGTGACCTCGACAGGGTGGCTGCGGTACGGCAAGGCGCGCCCGATGCCCGGTTGATTGTCGATGCCAATGAAAGCTGGCCCTTTGAGGCCGTGTTGAACCTGGCGGGACGGCTCGCAGAGATGGGCGTCGAAATGGTTGAGCAGCCGCTGCCTAGGGGGCAGGAGAGTGCGCTAATCGGGCTGAATGCACCGGTCCCGTTCTGCGCCGATGAGAGCTGTCAGGATAGTCTGGACATCGCCATCCTCACCGGTTTCGATGTCATCAACATAAAGCTCGACAAGGCAGGTGGGCTGACCGAGGGACTTGCCCTGCGCGACGAAGCGATCAAGGCGGGCCAAAAGCTGATGATCGGATGCATGTTGTGCACCTCGCTGGCGATAGCCCCTGCGTTCCTTCTTGCCCAACAAGCTGATTGGGTCGATTTGGACGGGGCGCTGTTGCTTGAGCGCGACCGAGACGACCCTCTCAGGCTGGAGGGCGGAATGTTGCACCCGTCCAGCCTGTGGGGCATGCCCTGAATGGCGATTTTGCTTATGCCCCGCGCGTTTCCGCGGCATCCTGCGGTCGCGTGAACGGGTAGATCATCGTCCCGTCCGGCGCTGCCGTGAAGGTGGTTTGCGTGGGATAGGCAAATTCCAGCCCTTCCCTTGCAAAGGCGGACAGGATCGCCATGCCGACATTGTTGCGAATGGCGAATGCTTCGGTCAGATCGCTGCCGTGAATGAAGAAGAAGACATCGAAGTCCAGACTGCTGCCGCCGAACCCGGAAAAACCGGCACGCTGAAACTCGGCGCCGGCGCTTTCGATAGCTTCCCTCAAGATGTCCGGGATGCGCAACGCTTTTTCCGGGGGCGTCTGATAGATCACGCCAACCGGCATACTGAACCGGCGAACGGCAATATCCTGATAGTTGGTGATTTCCTTTTCCAACAGGTTGGCGTTGGAAATGATCTTCGCCTCGCCCTCAACCGAGCGCAGTCTCGTGCTCTTCAGCCCGATATGCTCGACCGTTGCGACCGTCCCGTCATAATGAATGGTCTCACCCTGCCTGAAGGGCTTGTCGAATATGATCGACAGTGCGGCGAACAGATCCGAGAAGATGCCCTGAGCGGCCAAGCCGATGGCGATGCCACCGACCCCTAAACCGGCAACCAGTCCTGTGACGTTGACGCCCAAATTGTCCAGCACCATGATCGTGGCGATCGCGAACAGGGCGAATGTCACAAACACCCGGATAAGGCCCATGGCGTTGATCAGCGTCTCACTTTCGCCATCCTCGCTTGCGCGGCGCTCCACCAGACCGAGGATGAATTCACGACCCCAGATCGCGGCCTGAACGGCGGCAACGACCGTGAAGATGAAATTGACCGTGGTGAACAACAATGGCGGCGGGGCGATGTAGCCGACAACGATCCGGATTGCGGTGACGGCCATGAACAGGTGCGTCGTGCGAGAGAAAGTTCGCCCGATCAGGGCAATCAGACTGGTTCCGGCATTGTCGGCATTGCGCAGTCGCGAAACCGCGCCCTTGATCGCAACCATGCCCAGATAGATGATGAAGCCCGCCGCGACGGCCAACAAAATTTCGATGGCGTGATCGGACAGCCAATTGATGGATCCGAAAAAACTCGTTTTGAGTTCATCAGATTTCAAAGCGATATTGGAAGAGCTCTCGGTCGCGCCCTGAGCGAAAAATGCAATCATTATAATCCCGGGTTTTATTCAGTTTCTGATTTGGCCGACCAACCTAGATCGGTTTCGACACCAATGCATCATAGCGCGGTACGGTTCCGAGTCCAAAGCGCGACAAGGCTGACGGCCGCAGCGACAGACATGTAAAATCCGGCGGTCGCCCCGCCAAAGCGCGCAACAAGGCCGCTGGCGACGATTGGAGCCAGTGCGCCGCCGACGATCCCGCCCATATTGAATGCGAACGAAACACCGGAATATCGCAGCCGAACGGGAAACAGCGACGGCAGCCACGCCCCGAGCGGGCCATAGACGAAACCCATCGCAAAAAGCCCGCTGCCCAATGCGAGCACAATCAGCGGATAATTCCCGGTGCCGAGTAAGCTACCGAATATGATGCCCATCGGTATCGTCAAAACGCATCCGGCGATGAGGACAAATTGCGGTGTTCTGACATCTGCCCACCAGCCGGCAAGTATGATGCCTACGGCCATGAACAGGATCGCTATCAGCTGAAGGCCCAGAAAATGCGTCCGCGCGATGCCCAGATCGACCGTACCGTACCCCAGCGCGAACACTGTGGTAATGTAGAAGATCGCGAAACAGGCGACCACGGCGAAAGTGCCGGCAACCAGCGCCTTCGGATGCTGCCTCACCACATCGACAAGGGGAATTTGCGCCGCATGGTCCTCGGCAAGGGCATTCGCGAATTCCGGCGTTTCCGTCAGCTTCAGCCGGATCCAAAGGCCCAGCATCACCAGTATCGCGCTCGCCAGAAAGGGCAGACGCCAGCCCCATGCTGTAAAATCAGCCTCGGACAACATCTCTCCCAACAACAGGAACAGCCCATTGGCGCACAGAAAGCCTACCGGCGCGCCGAGCTGCGGGAACATGCCAAAGCGTGCGCGCCAGCCCGGCGGCGCATTTTCCACGGCGAGAAGCGCTGCTCCGCCCCATTCGCCACCCAGGCCGAAGCCTTGCCCAAACCGCATGACGCATAACAGCAGCGGGGCCCACCATCCTATGCTAGCGTAGGTCGGCAAAAACGCGATCGCCAGTGTCGACCCGCCCATCAGCATGAGCGACGCGACCAATGTGGATTTGCGGCCTATTCTATCCCCGAAATGCCCGAAGACGGCTGCGCCCACAGGACGGGCAAAAAACGCCACGGCAAAGCTGGCATAGGCGGCGAGAAGCTGTAGCGATGGGGAAGAAGAGGGGAAAAACAGCGGTCCAAACACCAGCGATGCCGCGGTGCCGTAAATATAGAAATCATAAAATTCCACGGCTGTGCCAACGAGGCTGGCCGTCAGTACCCGGCGGTGCTGCCACATGACCCCGACACCTTGCGCAGGGCGCTTTACCTGCGCCATGGTCATGCCCACCTGAACTGGTTGCGGATTTCATACGCCATGACGGCGGTGGCAACGGCCGCATTCAGACTATCGGCCTTTCCCAGCATCGGGATTTTGACCAGCAGATCGCATTCCGTTTCATATTCCGCAGGCAGCCCGCGCGCCTCATTGCCGATCAACAGGAAAGCCGGGTCGGAATAGATCGGTTCCTGATAATCCAAATCGGTATTGAGGCTCGCGCCGACAAGCTGTCCCGGCCCCTTGCGCAGCCACGCGATAAAATCGGGCCAGTTCACCTGTACGATTTTTTGCGTGAACAATGCCCCCATGCTGGCGCGCACGGCTTCGACGGAAAATGGGTCGACACAATCGTCTATCAGGATAAGCCCACCTGCACCCACCGCATCGCCACTCCGCAAAATCGTGCCGAGATTTCCGGGATCTCTCAGCGATTGTGCGACAAACCAGATGCCCGACGCCGTGCGGTCCAACCCGTCGAGCGACGTCAGCATGTCGGCATAGACGCCCACTACGGTCTGCGGATTATCCTTTCCCGATATCTTGGCCAGAATGTCGTCGGTGGTGGCAATGATCTCGCCACCCGAAGAATCCACAGCCGCCATCAATTCGAGTGCGAGCGGGTGTGGCGTCTGATCCATTGAATAGAACAACATCTGCGGCAGGGCGCCCGCATCGCGCGCCTCGGTCAGGATGCGAAGCCCCTCCGCCAGAAACAGCCCGGCTCTTTTGCGGTGTTTCTTTTCCCGTAGTGCCCGAACCTGTTTGACCAGCGGATTGGAATATCCGGTTATTTCCCGCCGCATGTAATGCCCCGCTTGCGCCTCTCTCGGAAAAAGGCCGTAGCTTCACCCGGCTCCTGGTGCAATGCGCAACGCAGGGTCACTCTTCGCCGAATTTATCGGCGATCAGCGCAGCCAGTTGATCGAGCGCATCGTCGCGCCCTTCGCCCGACGCGGTCATGACGATGGTGTCCCCCATTGCCGCGCCCAGCATCATCAGGCCCATGATGGACGTTCCCGCCACCTTTGAGCCATCCTTGTGCACGGTAATCTTGGCGGGCAGAGAGCTTGCCAGAGTGACGAATTTTGCGCTGGCACGCGCGTGAAGGCCGCGCCGGTTAAGGATCTGTACCTCCCGGCTGACCTCGGTCATTTGTCCGCGCCCAGTAGTTCGGATGCGACACTGATATATTTTTGCCCCGCCTTCCTCGCGGCAGTAACCGCAGCGCCGATTTTCATCGACTTCCGGGCGCTTTCAAGGCGGATCAACATCGGCAGATTGACGCCGGCGATCACTTCTATCTCACCAGTTTTCAACAGGGAGATGGCGAGATTGGAAGGCGTGCCACCGAACAGGTCGGTCAGCAATATGACGCCCGAGCCGTCGTTGACGTTGTCTACTGCCTTTGCGATTTCCGCGCGGCGCGTCTCCATGTCGTCTTCCGGGCCGATGCATATGGTTTCGATGGCCTTTTGCGGGCCGACGACATGTTCCATCGCTGTACGGAATTCATCCGCCAGCTGTCCGTGCGTTACGAGAACCAATCCGATCATTGAGAATTGTCGCCCCGAAGTTCCTGCTTTTGTTGGCCGCTGCCTTCTTCGAGGGCGTTATGCGATGCCGATTCTATGTTGCGGTGCAGGACCGTGGGCGAAAATCCTTCGCGACGCAAGTGGCTGCCGACACGTTCCGCCACATGAACCGACCGGTGTCTCCCACCGGTACACCCAAATGCGATGGTAACATAGGATTTCCCCTGCTCCTGATAGCGTGGGATCAGGGTCACGAGCAGCTGTTCGATCTGGGAAATCGTCTGCTCATAGGCGATATCCTCCGCGATATACGCCGCGACATCTTCGGAAAGGCCGGTTTTCGGGCGCAAGGCGCTGTCCCAATGGGGGTTGCGCAAATACCGCATATCGAAAACGAGATCGGCGTTACGGGGCACGCCGCGCGAAAAACCGAACGACAAAATGGTCAGGACAGTGCGCTCATTGGGATCGCGGTCATACCGCTTGCGGATTTCCTGCTGAAGGTCATTGACCGACATCGCGGTCGTGTCGATCACTTGGGTTGCCCAGCGACGCAAAGGCTCTGTCAGCTCGCGTTCCCGCGCTATACCGTCGGTTGCCGGCCTGTCCTCGGCCAATGGATGACGCCGGCGGGTCTCGGCATAGCGCCGCTCAAGCTCTGCGCCGGCGCAATCGACATAGAGCGTTTCTATGTCCCAGCCTTCGCGTTCGCGCAGCGTCTTTATCCGCTGTACGATTGCCGACGCACTGAACCCTCTGGTGCGTGCATCGATCCCTATCGCCAGGGGTTTGTCGCGATCCTTTGCGTCCGGCGCGCTCGGAGCATCCATCAGGCGATCGAGCAGCATCAGCGGGAGATTGTCGACCACTTCCCAGCCGAGATCCTCGAGCGTTTTGAGTGCCGTGGTCTTTCCTGCGCCGGACATGCCCGAAACGAGGAGGATGACTTTGGATCCGGCTTCATTCGTCATTGTGTCGCCGCCTGCCCAAGGGATTTTAACGCTAACTCTATCCTGATCGGAGAACTTGATTCAAACCCGGCCAACGCCAGAACCGGCACGTCCATGCCGCACAATCGTTCGGTCGTCCTTTCCAGGGGAAAGCGTTCCGGCGGCGCGTCTTCAGGTTCGTTCAGCCTGGCGATCAGGGCGACGTCGACATGCGATACATAGTCCATTGTGACGATGCCGATACCGCGCACCTCCATCAGTCCTGCAATCGTGGCGGGCGGAGAGGCCGCAACCTTGCCATTCATCGCCTCAACATGGGTGTAGTCATCGCTCACAAGCCGGGCACCCCGGTCAATGAGACGCAGCGCAAGGTCGGATTTTCCGCTTCCGCTTTCCCCCATCAAGAGGACGCCTTCGTCGCCGATCTTAACGCAGGTCGCATGAACGGTTCCCGCATAGTCGGCATCTGCCGGGCGAGCTTCGGTTACGGAGGCATCGTTCACGCTCATTCCGTACCAATCCCCGGGTCGCCCAGATGCGCGAGCGGCAGGTGCACATCGAAGCGCGCGCCCTGCATTGCATTGTCACGATCCGCGATCGTTATGCGTCCCTGATGCCCCTCGACGATACTGCGGGCGATGGCGAGGCCGAGGCCACTATGCTGTCCGAACCCCTCTTTCTCAGGGCGAACGCTGTGAAAGCGCCGGAACACGGTTTCCCGCTCTTCTTGCGGCACGCCGGGGCCTTCATCCTCCACGCTGAGCAAGACCTCTTCATCGGCCACCGTGGCGGTAACCTGCACCAGCCCTCCGTCGGGCGAGAAGGAGATGGCATTGTCGAGCAGGTTGTCGATGACGAGCATGAGGCGTGCCTTTTCGCCCATAACCACGGCAACGTCGCGGCGAGGCCGCGCGAATGCAAGCCGGACATCGCGCTGAATTCCGCGTGCCTCGCGCCCGACGATCATCTCTTCGAGCAACTGGCCGATATCGACCAGTTCGAAGCGGGTGCGTGACAGCTGGGCATCGATGCGCGATGCCTCCGCGATGTCGGTCACAAGCCGGTCAAGCCGACGGACATCGTCCTGCGCGATGGCAAGCAACTGTTTTTTGAGGTCGGGCTTCTCGATGGTCTCAAGGCCATCAAGCGCAGACCGCAGGGACGCGATGGGATTTTTCAACTCATGGCTGACATCGGCAGCAAAACTGTCGGTCGCGTCGATCCGGTTGCGCAAGGCCTCGGTCATGTCGGAGATAGATCGGGCAAGCGCGCCAATTTCATCGCGCCGGTCGGGCAGACGCGGGATCGTCACCTGTCGCGCACGACCCAGCCGAACCCGAGCCGCGCCGCGCGCCAGTCGGCGCAGAGGCAGCACGATGGTGCGCGCCAGAAACAATGACAGCCAAGTCGACGTGATTATCGCCATCAGCAGCACCAGGGCCAGACGCAGGCGTTCCGCGCGTACGGCCTTCGTAATGTCGCGCGCATTGGTTATCGTCAGAATGCTCTCGCCATTGTGGAGGCGAATGGCGGCCGTGATCATCGGCGTGCGATCCGGCGCATATTTTGCGCTCGCATAACCATGGTCGCGCTTCGTAGCCGTGGTGATTTCGGCCCAGGACTGCGCGATATCCTGCTGCGGCTCCTCGAACGGGGGCAGGGGCGTCGCGCGCACTATCGCATCAACAATCAGGTCCAGCCCGCGCGCAACATGCCTTTTCAGCGGCTCCTCGGCGGGGTCGACGAGTTCATAGCTGATGCCAGCGGATTGCTCGCTGTCGAACACCAATTTGCCGTCCGCATCGTACAGCCGCACACGTTCGTCCCCTCGACGCGCCAGATCCATCATGACGTCGTCGCGTCTGGCGGCGGGGACATATGCCATCATGTCCCGCACCATCTCCATGCGCCGTTCGGACTGGAAAATGCGCTCATCGATCACGCGCGCGCGATAACTGTCGATGTAGAAAAAGCCGCCCGCAAGCATTGCAAGCGTAATGATATTGACCGCCAGAATCCGCCAGGTCAGGCTGAATCCGCTTCGCCAGGGCAGCTCGGGCAGCAGCCTATTCTTCTGAAAATCGGTATCCGGCGCCATATAGGGTATCTATAGCGTTGAACTCTGCGTCTACCTCACGGAATTTGCGCCGCAGACGTTTTATGTGGCTGTCGATGGTTCGGTCATCTACGTAAATGTCGTCCTGATAGGCCACGTCCATCAGTTGGTTACGGGTCTTCACGACGCCGGGCCGATGCGCCAGCGCCTCAAGGATGAGGAATTCCGTCACCGTCAGGGTTACGAGGTTTCCGTTCCATTTTACGAGATGGCGGTCCGGATCCATTTCGAGCCGACCGCGCTGAAGGACCTCTGCGGGTTGCGTGTCTTCCACAGCGGCCCGCTTGTTTATGTCGGTACGCCTCAGAATCGCACGAATCCGCGCGATCAGAAGCCGTTGGGAAAAGGGTTTGGCTATATAGTCGTCAGCGCCCATCGCCAGACCCAGCGCCTCATCGATTTCATCGGTCTTCGATGTCAGGAATATGAAGGGAATCTGGCTCTTTTCGCGCAGCCTTCGAAGCAGTTCCACACCATCGAGCCGCGGCATCTTGATGTCACAGACGGCAAGGTCGGCAGGATTGTCCGACAGCGCCTTCAGCGCGGCTTCGGGATCGGAATATAGCCGGGTCGTGAAACCTTCCCCCTGCAGCGCAATAGACAATGACGTCAGGATGTTGCGGTCGTCGTCGATCAGCGCGATTGAAGGGGAAGCGGTATCCGTCATGATTGAGGGGGGATTATCGCAATGGATGCGATCTCGCAACGTTCGGCGGAAAAAGACCGCCATTAACCACGACAAAGTTTGACGCGGGGCTTCCGGGCGCTTATTCGCGTCCCGAGTCCCTAGCGGGAATGGCTATAAACAAAAAGTCGCGAAGCGCGCAGTGCGCATATAGTCGCCATCCGAGAGGGCCTGTTTTTCCGTCCGCTGAAGCGGTACTGTTTTAACTATAAGATTGGGAGACACGCGTGCAGGCGTATTCCTCGACTTCACTTACCGATCAGGGCTTTGAGACGTCCGCCAAGCTCCATTGGAATTTGGGCACGGGACCACTGGTCGAAGCAGCCGTAAAAAATGAAGAAGGCCTGTTGGCCAAGGACGGCCCCTTTGTCGTCGCGACCGGCAAACATACCGGGCGGTCCGCCACCGACAAGTTCATCGTCAGGGACGACGTAACCGAGAACAGCGTATGGTGGGGCAAGACCAACGTCGCGATGAGCCCCGAGCATTTCGCGGCGCTGAAAGCGGATTTTCTGGCAGCGTTGAAGGACAAGGGGCAGCTCTATGTCGCTGACCTGTTCGGCGGATCTCAGCCGGAATATCGCGTCAATGTCCGTATCATCAATGAATATGCCTGGCACAATCTGTTCATTCGGACGTTGCTGGTGCGCCCGTCGGCTGACGAGCTTGCCGGTTTCGATCCCGAATACACGATCATCGACCTGCCTTCGTTCCGCGCTGACCCGGCGCGCCATGGGTGCCGCAGCGAGACCGTGATCGCGGTCAATTTCAAGGAAAAGCTGATCCTGATTGGCGGCACGGAATATGCCGGCGAGATGAAAAAGTCCGTGTTCGGTATCCTGAACTATCTGCTGCCGTTGCAGGGCGTCATGCCGATGCACTGTTCGGCCAATATCGGACCTGATGGTGACACTGCGGTGTTCTTCGGACTTTCCGGCACCGGCAAGACGACGCTCAGCGCGGATGCGAGCCGTACGTTGATCGGCGATGACGAACATGGCTGGTCCGATACCGCGGTTTTCAATTTCGAAGGCGGTTGCTACGCCAAGATGATCCGCCTCTCGGCTGAAGCAGAGCCGGAGATCTACGCGACGACCAAGCGCTTCGGCACAGTGCTCGAAAATGTCGTGATCGACCCCGATACTCGGGAAATCGATCTGGACGATGCGACGCTGGCAGAAAATAGCCGCGGCTCCTATCCGATCGATTTCATTCCGAACACATCGAAGGATAATCTCGGTCCGGTTCCCAAGAACATCATCTTCTTGACAGCGGATGCCTATGGCGTGCTGCCTCCGATTGCGCGTCTGACGCCGGAGCAAGCGATGTATCACTTCCTCTCGGGTTATACCGCCCGCGTAGCCGGTACAGAAATTGGCGTTACCGAGCCCTCAGCAACATTCTCGACCTGCTTTGGCGCTCCCTTCATGCCGCGTCACCCGACCGTGTACGGCAATCTGCTCAAGGAGCGTATTAACAAGGGCGGCGTCACCTGCTGGCTGGTCAATACCGGTTGGACCGGAGGCAAATATGGCGTCGGCAGCCGCATGCCGATTCAGGTCACGCGCGCGTTGTTGAACGCGGCTCTGGACGGCAGCCTCAATCAGGTTGAGTTCCGTACCGACCCCAATTTCGGCTTCGAAGTTCCTGTGGCGGTGCCGGGCGTCGAATCGCGCATCCTCGACCCGCGCGAGACCTGGAACGACAAGGGCGCCTATGACGAAACGGCCGCCACTCTGGTGCAGCAGTTCGTCGATAACTTTGCGCAATTCGCCGATCAGGTCGACGAGGCCGTGCGCGATGCTGCACCCGGCATGGCGATAGCCGCTGAATGATTTCTGACACGTGTCAGTAAGATAATGCCGATGGCGCGAGGATTTTCATTCTCGCGCCATTTTCTTTGGCGCCGTCAGGAAAAAGATTCGACCGTCAGGACGGAGCCCCGCGCACCGACGATACGGACAGCTGAGCCAGCTGCCAGATCCGGACCCGCGCAATCCCATACGCTGTCGCCCACACGAACGCGCCCGCGCCCATGTTGGATCGGCTCTGCCAATGTCGCCGTTTCGCCGATCAGCCGCGCGACCCGGTCGTTCAGCAGTGGATCCTGAGAGGCCACCGGGCTGTCCGCATACCAGCGCCGCCCCAGCCATACCGACCCAAGGCACAAAAAGGCGAATATCACGAACTGAACGGCGAGCGGGAGGGGGAGCAGCATCGCCAGCACACCGGTTATGGCTGCCGCCGCCGCGATCCAGATAAGAAATACGCCCGGCGTGACGATCTCACCGATACCGAACAGCACGGCCAGCATGAGCCACCACCAAGGGTTTTCTACGAGTTGCTCGATCATCGTCACTGCCCCTCAAATGGACCGCGCCGGGACGGCGGCACGGTCGGGGTAGGGCGTGCGCCGCCATCGCCCGGCCCGGCGAGCGCCTCCTTGGCCAGTTCGCCGATGCCGCCCAATGTGCCGATAAGCTGCGTTGCCTCGACCGGGAAAAGGATCGTCTTGGCATTGGGCGAGGTCGCGAATTTCTCGACCGCGTCTACATATTTCTGCGCGACGAAATAGTTGATTGCCTGTGCATTGCCGCTCGCAATGGCTTCCGAGACCATTTGCGTGGCCTTTGCTTCGGCTTCGGCTTCGCGTTCGCGAGCCTCTGCGTCCCGGAAAGCGGCCTCACGGCGGCCCTCAGCCTCAAGGATCTGTGACTGCTTCTCGCCCTCGGCCTTCAGAATCTCGGATTGGCGGAGGCCTTCGGACTCGAGGATCAGCGCGCGCTTTTCACGCTCCGCCTTCATCTGCCGCGCCATCGCGTTTACGATGTCCGTCGGGGGGCGAATATCCTTGATCTCGACGCGCGTGATCTTGATGCCCCATGCATTGGTCGCGTGATCGACCACCGAAAGCAGCCGCGCGTTGATTTCATCGCGCTTCGACAGCGTTTCGTCCAGATCCATCGCGCCCATCACCGTGCGCAGGTTGGTCGTCGCCAACTGCATGATGGCGACATAAAGCTCCGACACTTCATAGGCGGCTTTCGCAGCGTCTAGCACCTGAAAGAACACGACGCCGTCGACCGCGACCATCGCGTTATCCTTGGTGATGATCTCCTGACCAGGAATATCAACAACCTGTTCCATCATGTTGATTTTGCGCCCAACGGCATAGAAAAATGCGGGGTAGAAGTTGAGGCCCGGACGCGCGACTTCGGTGAAGCGGCCAAAACGCTCGATCGTATATTGATAGCCCTGCCGAACGATCTTGATGCTGGCGCCCAGATAGATCAGCACCAGAATGACCAGCAGAAATGCGACGCTCAAGCCCATGAACATTCTCCCCCAAGAGCGGATTGCCTCTTTCACTATGCCGCCAAATGGGGGAGGGGGGAAGGAAATTTGGTCATTTTTGGAAGGCACCCGGTTCATGCACCTTCAACACGCCCGATCCCTGCTGTTTCTGCCCGCGTCGAATGCGCGCGCGGTTGAAAAGGCGCGAAGCCTTGATTGCGACATGGTGATCCTCGATCTGGAAGATGCCGTACCCGACGATATGAAGGGGCAGGCGCGCGCGGCCCTTGAACCGGCTTTTTCCAGCGGATTTGGCGAACGCATCGGCGCTGTCAGGGTCAATGCCACCGACAGCCCGCATCATGCGGAGGATATCGCGGCGCTACAGGGCGTGGCGACCGATATCGTCATACTCCCAAAGGTCGAGACGGCGGAGCAGGCGGCCGCGCTTTATCGCGCGCTCAACAAGCCCGTCATTGCCATGATCGAGTCACCGCTTGGCGTCGCCCATGCCCCGGCAATTGCAGGAGCCGAAGGCGTTGTCGGGCTGTTCATGGGCAATAACGACCTGCGCCATGACCTACGCATTCCGATGGATGCCGATCGGACGGGGCTGATGCTGGCGATGCAGAGCGTCATCCTGGCGGCGCGCTTGCACGGCAAAGCTGTATTCGATGGCGTATATAACCGCCTTGATGATGCTGAGGGCTTTGCGAGCGAGTGTAGGGAAGGGAGAGGCCTTGGCTTCGACGGCAAGACGCTGATCCACCCCAACCAAATCGTCCCGGCCAATGCGATTTTCGGCCCATCAGAGGCTGAACTGGCAGAAGCGCGCGCGTTGATAGGCGCGGCAACCGGCGGCGCGGAGCGGTTTGACGGCAAGATGATCGAAGCGATGCACGTGGCGCAGGCCAAGGCGCTTCTGGTGCGTGCGGGCGAATTGTGAAATTTGTTTGCGCGGCACTAGCCCAAATTCGGTGAAATGATTACATGGGCGGCCACGAATCTGCCTCCAGCTCAACAAGAAAGTGGCTCCCCATGGATATCCGCCTAGGCCTAACCTTTGACGACGTACTGCTTCAGCCGGCAGAATCCGATGTGTTGCCCAGCCAGGCTGACACGAGCACGCAGGTCACAAAGACGATCAAGCTCAATATTCCGATCCTGTCCTCCGCCATGGATACCGTGACGGAGGCCGATATGGCGATCGTGATGGCGCAGATGGGCGGCATCGGCGTGCTCCATCGCAACCTGTCGGTTGAGGAACAGGCAGCGGCTGTCCGGGCGGTCAAACGGTTCGAAAGCGGCATGGTCGTCAATCCGATCACCATCACCCCCAACGCAACGCTGGCGACTGCGCAGGCGCTGATGGCGCATCACCGCATTAGCGGCATTCCAGTCGTCGAAGAAACCGGCAAGCTGTGCGGCATATTGACCCACCGCGACGTGCGCTTCGCCGAAAACCCCGATCAGCCGATCGCTGAGTTGATGACGAAGGATAATCTGGCGACCGTGAAGCCGGGCGTGACGCAGGAAGAGGCGATGCGTCAGCTTCACCAGCGCCGCATCGAGAAGCTTCTTGTCGTTGACGATGCCTATCATTGCATCGGCCTGATCACGGTCAAGGATATCGAAAAGGCCGTTACCTATCCGCAGGCGACAAAGGATGCCGCGGGCAGGTTGCGGGTCGCGGCGGCTACGACGGTGGGCGACAAGGGGCTTGAGCGCAGTGAAGCGTTGATTGACGCGGAATGCGACCTGATCGTCATCGATACGGCGCATGGCCACAGCAAGATGGTGTCGGCGGCGGTGTCCGCCGTCAAGAAGCTGTCCAACCATGTACAGGTCGTGGCGGGCAATGTCGCGACGGCTGAGGCGGCGCGTGCGTTGATTGACGCAGGCGCGGATTGCGTGAAAGTCGGCATCGGGCCGGGATCGATCTGTACGACGCGCGTGGTCGCAGGGGTCGGCGTGCCTCAGCTGACGGCGGTGATGGATGCCGCCGAGGAAGCTGCGAAATCCGGCGTTCCGGTAATCGCCGACGGCGGGCTGCGCACCAGCGGCGACGTCGCAAAGGCGTTGGCGGCGGGCGCGGGCTGTGTGATGATTGGATCACTGCTCGCAGGAACCGAAGAAGCACCGGGCGAGACCTTCCTGTATCAGGGACGCGCGTACAAGAGCTATCGCGGCATGGGCAGCGTCGGTGCGATGGCGCGCGGTAGCGCTGACCGCTACTTCCAGCAGGATATCAAGGACCAGATGAAGCTCGTTCCCGAGGGCATTGAAGGGCAGGTGCCCTATAAAGGCCCGGCGAAGGACGTTATTCATCAGCTGGTCGGCGGCGTGAAGGCGGCGATGGGTTATACCGGCAGCAGGACACTCGCCGATCTTCGTGAACGCGCGCGGTTCGTGCAGATCACCAATGCTGGCCTGTCCGAAAGCCATGTGCATGACGTGACGATCACGCGTGAGGCCCCCAATTACCCGACGCGCTAGCCTGACCGGCTCGATTGGAAGCGGGACATGACGCCTCAGGCGAGGGTTCAGGCGGCGATTCAGCTGCTGGACGCGATTATCGTTGCAGCCCGCGATGGCGGCGCGGCGGCCGATACGCTGATTGCGCGCTATTTTAAGACGCGCCGCTATGCTGGCTCCAAAGACCGTCGTGCCGTGCGCGAATGGGTCTACGCGGCTATTCGCCGGTGCGGTGAGCGCCCGGAGAGCGGACGTTCGGCCATGATCGGGCTCGCGCGCGAACAGCCTGAACTGGCGGCATTGTTCGATGGTACGGGTCACGGCCCGGCACCGATTGCGGCTGATGAGGAGGGCGCGGACGCCTCTGTCCTGCCGACATGGCTGGAGCCGCACCTTGCTGAACCGGTTCAAGCGCCGTCAGAGCAATCCGCGCTGCTGACACGCGCGCCGCTCGATCTGCGCGTCAATTCCCTGAAGACAGATATATCTGCGGCGAAGGCCCTCTTCCCCGATGCGCAAACAAACGACGCATTTCCCGCGTTTCTGAGATTGGCCAGTGATACCGCCGTTGAACAATCACCGGAATATCGGGACGGCCTGATCGAAATTCAGGATCTGGGCAGTCAGGCGATCATAGCGGCCTGCGAAGCCAAGCCGGGCATGACCGTAGTGGATCTGTGCGCAGGTGCGGGCGGCAAGACGCTTGGGCTGGCGGCCGATATGGCGGGCGAAGGGACGCTGATTGCCGCCGATACCGGTCGCGAACGCCTGTCGCGCCTTCCGCAAAGGGCCGAGCGGGCCGGAGCAGCGTTCATCGAGACTGTATTGCTCGATCCGCGCCGCGAGGAGGAAAAGCTCGCCGCACTGACGGGCAGTGCCGATATCGTGTTGATCGATGCGCCCTGCTCCGGAACAGGAACCTGGCGGCGCAATCCGGAGGCACGCTGGCGGCTGACGCCTGAACGGCTCGCCCGGCTCGCTGCGGAACAGGCGCGCATCCTCGATTTTGCCGCGCCGTTGGTCAAGTCAGGCGGCAGGCTGGTTTACGCCGTTTGCGCGTTGACCGATGAAGAGGGCAAAAATCAGGTCGACGCGTTTCTTTCCCGTCATGCAGGGTGGAAAAAGGTGCATTTTTCCTTCACCATTGGGCGTAATCATGGTGAAGGCCGCTTGCTAACGCCCGCGCATGATGGCACGGATGGGTTCTTCTTCGCCGCGCTGCACAAGTCTTGACGGGAGGCATGCCCGATATGGGTGATGACACAAGCGAGACCGGGGCAGGCGGCATAGTGGAGATACTGATGCGGTTTACACCTGCGACAATTGCTTTGGCTGCCCTGTTTGCAACAGTTTCCAGCGTGGGCATCAGCCAGCGCCCCGACAACCAGATCAGCCCCAAGTCCCTCGAATGGCAAGCCAAGGGCGACGCGGCACGGTCATCCGGAAATTTGAGCGCGGCCAATGATGCCTATGAAAGCGCACTTGCGGCCGATCCTCGCAACCGTGCTGTGTTTGTCGCGCTCGGCGATGTGGCAAGGGCGCAGGGCCTTCAGGGCAAGGCGGTGCGCTATTATCAGGGCGCGTTGACGCTGGAGCCGACCGATATGGCCGCCCTTGGCGGCACGGTTCGGGCTCTCGCAGATCGCGGTGCATTGACGAATGCGCGCGAAAGCCTGTCCCGCATGAAAACGCTGTGCCGCGGCGAATGCTCGCAAATCGCAGAGCTTGGCGCGCTGATCGATGGCAAGGCCGCACAGGCAGCGGTGAGCGAGAAAGACATGCCGCAGGCGCCCGATCCGAAATCACTGGCGCAGCGGCAGTAACGTCCGTCAGTCGGCGCTCAAAAGGCGGGCGATCTCGACATATTCGGCAACGCTGACCGTTTCGGCGCGGCGCTGCGGATCGATATCGTGCTGTTCCAACGCGGCGATTGCGCCGGGCAATCCCTTCAGGCTCTGCCGCAGCATCTTGCGCCGCTGTCCAAAGGCTGCGGCGGTCAGGCGCTCCAGGACCGGCAGCTTGACGCCCTCAGGCTCTTCTTCGGGGACAATATGGACGACCGCGGACATCACCTTGGGCGGCGGCGTGAACGCGCTGCGGTGGACTTTCATTGCTATCCGCGCGCTTGATCGCCATTGGGCAAGTACCGATAGCCGACCATAATGATCGGTCCCCACCTTGGCGACGATCCGTTCAGCGACCTCCTGCTGAAACATCAGCGTCAACGATTGCCACCATGGCCGCCAAGGACAGGACAGCCAACCGATCAGCAGTGCGGTTCCGACATTGTACGGCAGGTTGGCGAGGATATGGGCATTGTCGCCTGCCACAGCGCGGGCATCGACCTGCATCGCATCGCCTTCGACGATGGTGAGCTTGTCTGGGAAAGCGTCGGATAATTCTTCAAGCGCCGGGATGCATCGATGATCCCGTTCGACGGCGGTCACATGGGCGCCCGCTCTCAGTGCAGCGCGGGTGAGACCTCCGGGGCCGGGCCCGACCTCAAATACCGCTGCATCCGTCAGGTCACCGGGAATGGCCGCGATGCGCGACAAAAGCTGCTCATCGAGAAGGAAATTCTGTCCGAGCGCTTTGCTCGCGGCCAGGCCATGGCGGGCGATGACCTCACGTAAAGGTGGCAGGTCCGGCTTCATGCCGCATGCCGGATGGTCATTCCGCCGCGCATTCGGTGGGCGTTTCCGAACGATGCCGCGCGGCCTTTTCAGCCATGCGAATGGCCGCAATCATGGCCCCGGGGCTGGCAATATTTTGCCCCGCAATGCCAAAGGCCGTTCCATGATCGGGTGAAGTTCGAACGATCGGCAGGCCAAGGGTCATGTTGACGCCGTCGTCAAAATGCAGCGTCTTGACCGGGATCAACGCCTGATCATGATACATGCACAAGGCCGCGTCATAGGTCTGCCGAACCGGGCCATGAAACATGGCGTCGGGCGAATGCGGGCCCGTGACGTTCAGACCGTCCGCCCGCAGCGAATCGACCGCAGGCGCGATGATCTCGATTTCCTCTGTGCCGAGATTGCCATGCTCGCCGGCATGCGGGTTAAGACCGGCAACGGCGATCCGGGGATTTGCGATACCGAAATTACGCACCAACCCCTTGGCCGTCGCGTGCGCGCGCGACCTGATCAACTCCATTGAAAGAGCAGCCGGAACATCGCGCAACGCCATATGAATCGTGGCCGGGACGACCCGCAGCGACGGGCCAACCAGCATCATCACCGCGTTGCTGCGCGCGACGCCACAGCGCTCGGCGATGAATTCGGTTTGTCCCGGGTGGGTGAAGCCGATTGAGTAGAGCTGACTCTTTCCAACAGGTGCGGTGACGAGGGCGGCGGCGGCAGAGGACTTGGCGAGGCCAATTCCTATTTCCAACGCCTGAAGAGCGCATTGCGCGCCATCGGTGGTCGGTTCGCCGGGCGTGATGTCGCCATGCATGTCTATCTGGAGGCAGGGCAGCGCCTGTTCGAATACGTCTTTCGCCTGCTCCGGGCTGTCGATCTGCGCGACCGGCCCATCCCAGACAGCCGACAATGCGCGACTTTCGCCGATGACGAAGAACGGCGAAAGCCCTTGTACATTGCGAACCGCCCATGCCTTGGTGATCACTTCCGGTCCGATACCGGCGGGATCACCCATTGCTATCGCGAAAGGGGCGGAGGCGGTTGGTATCTCGGGTGAACTCATCAGCTCAGTTATATTCGATGATCGCGTCTCGCCGCAAATCCCGAAGATAAATGCGTGCACGCTTGTTCACGCGCTCATCCTCGATCTGGGACATGATCTGATCAAATGAGGGTGCGCCCGCATCCTCGGCATCGTCGCGACCGCACAACACCAGTGCCCGCACTCCACTTTCGACCGAGCCGAAAGGCGGGGTGGCCTGTCCAACCTGTAAATTGAGCATCATTGGCTGAAGCGGCGCTGGCAGGTCACGGATTTTGATGTTGTCGTTGTTGATGACGTCCGCCCCAAGGCGCTGACCGATTTCGTTCACGGTGCCGCAGCCCTGAAGTGACTTCATCTGCTGGGTGAAGCGGTCGACTTCGCTTTTGGCCTTGGCCGGGGTTGTTCCCTCCGGGAAGGTAATCGAAATCTGTTTCAGGCTCAGAATCGCATCGCGCGGATCTGCGGTCAGCACCTTGCGCTTGTCGATCAGGTATAGAACCGAAAAGCCGCCGGGAATCTGGATCGGTCCAGCAATCTGGCCCACATCGATCTCTCGCACCGCCTGCGCGAGCGCATCGGGAAGCTGACCGGCTCTGACCCATCCCAGATCGCCACCAACTGCGGCTGTCGACGCTTCGGAAAACTGACGGGCATAGGCGGCGAAGGATCCGCCCTGCCGAATTTGCCCGATGATGTTGCGGCCATTTTCGAAAATCTGTTGCGCGTTTTCAGGCGTGGCCGACAGATAAATCTCGCCGACGCGATATTCTTCGGAGCCCTTCAGAGCATTCATCCGGTCGAGCACCGACTGGACTTCTTCCTCGCTGACATTGACGAAAGGCTGGACCTTCTGGCGCAGCAGACGCCCCCAGACGAGCTCTGCCTCGACCTGCCTGGAGATGCTGGCCGCCGAGCTTCCTTTCGATTTCAGATATTTGGTGAACTGATCGGGGGTCTGGCGAAAGTTTCCGGCGACGCGCGCGAAGCTTTGTTCCAGTTCGGCCTTGCTGACGATGATGTCATTGGCGGCCGCCTCCTGTATCTGCAACGTCTCATCGATCAGGTTCCGCAGGACCTGCAAACGCAGGCGCGACAGCTCTTCCTGAGGAACTTCCCCGCCATTAGCGAGAACGATAAGCGCCAGACGCTGCTCAACGTCCGTCTGCGTAATGATCTGGCCATTGACGACAGCAGTGGGCTTGTAGACGTTCCGATCCTGATTATCGAAAATCGTCATGTCCGTCGGCAGATTCAGCGAATCAGTCGAATCCTGAGCCTGGGCAGGTAGCCCGCCAGTCGACATGCTGATTGCGCACAGTGCGGCGAAACCCCGATAGAAACGATTATTGCGCAGCCCCGCGCCGGTTTTTTGAGTGGTCATCGAGAAAGTTGCTCTCCAACTCATATTTGATTTCAGTGCGGCGGTTTACCGCTGGAACGCTGAACCGTTGCTGAGCGCACCAATGTACCGCACCGTCCTTATATACCCAGATTGCGAAAGGCCAGCCGAAGCTGGATCGTATTGTTGTTTCGGGCGTCACCGGCCGACTGGTAATCCCTGCGCCATGTCAGGCCGATGTCCAGACATTCATCCTGATAGGCGATGCCCAGCCGGTGCCGGATCGGTTCGTAGCCATCAGCTACCGTGATCGGGTCTTCATCCTTGCCGGTCAAATCGATGACGGTCGATCCGAACACGGACCAGTACCGCGCAAACGCAATGCGCGCGCCGAGCCGCAGCTCCTCACGGTCGGAAAAATCCTCAAGCTGCTGCGTCACATTGCGATCGAGCCTGAGATAACCGACAGTCGCGTAGGTGCGGCGAGACCCGATGGTGGCGTCCACTTCGTTTCGGCGCACGGCCAGACTGTCCTTGTCGAGCCTGAACCTATGGGTCAACGCAAGGAAGTCGCGGTAACGGACCGTTGTTCGGCCCACGACATCCGATACGCGCTGCGACAGGCCCGTGCCATCGGGCAGCAGGGTGGGGCGGCTGTCGATCCGGTAGCTCTGACCCACTACGGTTTCGAGCGAGAAATTCTTCAGGTTGAGCGCATATTCCACGCCGAAGGTGATGCGGCTGGAATCTTCGAACCGATCATAGCCAGGAAACCGGTTGAGCGCGAACAGGTTGCTGTCTTCCAGATCGACCGTGCGGGCGTCTTCGTTGGGCAGTGAGAGATTTTCCAGCTTGGGTGCAGCGACGATCTGCACACGCGGCGTTATTCTCTGCGTCCCTCCCAGAAAGCCGCCGATAAATGGCCAGCGGGCATCAGTAGCCACCGCGCCAATCGCCCGCCCGCGCCAGCCGCCGTCGCCAGCATAGGCAGGGATATCGTTCAGGTCGTTCTGGCTGCTGTGATACACGTCGCCCCGGGCATAAGCGGTGAAGACCAGCTCCTGCCCCATGCCCGTGAGCCGCCGCATCTGCCACTGCGCGGAAGCGAACGCGCGCTGCGTGTCCTGTCCCGTTGTCCGCGTGATGGCGAGGCTGTTGGCCTGCAACTGCACGCGCCCGCCCAGTACGGGGTCCTCCAGCCGCAACCTGTAATCGATCACCGGCAAGGCGATCGGCATCTGCCCCTGGCTGTCGCCAAGACGCAAGCTTTGTACCGACCAGCCGGCAATCGAAAGATAGCTGTCTGCATCTATCCGCTCGGCTTTGACGACGGAGCGCAAGCGGTCATCCCGGCTGATGTCGTAACGGCGCAGGAACGTCCGGTCGGTGGCGCGGCGCAGCGAGCCGGAAAGGCTCCAGTTCTGATCGAACTGATATTTACCGCTACCTTCGAGATAGCCGCGAAATTCCCGGTTGTTTGGGCCGGTCGCCAGATTCGTGCTGCGTCGCGCACTGGATGTCGCATAGGCGTTGACCTGATACGCGCCCTTGTCGGTCAGGGCTCTGTACCCCAGCTCAAGCAACGGAAGCTGATCGGTAAACAGGTGCGGGGTGATGGTAGCATCCCGATTGGACGCCAGCCGGATATAATAGGGCAGCGAGACTTCGAGCCCATTGACACCGTTCAGCTTTACATCCGGCATCAGGAGACCTGAGCCGCCGCCTTCACCCACCGCATGCGAGAAGCCGGGAAGAAGGGCGATCGGAAGGCCGAACATCTCCAGCCGCGCGCCGCGATAGCTGACCCTGTGCCGTTTGGGGTCGTAACGGACCTTGACGGCCTTGATCTGCCAGCTCGGTTCCTTCGGGCAACCGTCATGACCTTCGACGGGGCAGGGGGAGTAGGCCGCTTTCTCCAGTGCGTAGACACCATTGGTGCGCGTACCCTTCCGGGCAACCAGCCGTCCGCCTTCCTGCATGATCAGCAGGAGGTTGTCGACCACGCCATCGCGCAGCGTGTCCGTCACCTCGATGGTGTCGCCATAGGCTATATTGCCTTCCGCGTCCGTTACGGACACGTTTCCGCTGGCTTCGACCGAACCTGTGGTACGGTTCCATGTTACGGTGTCGGCGCGCAGCCGATATCCTTCGCGCAGCATCTGGACATTGCCGCTGGCCGTAACGACATCGTTATCGCTGTTATATTCGAGCGTGTCGGCCGCGAAGGCGATTTCCTGTTCATTGTCGGGCAACGGCGTGTCGGGCGCGGTGAGCTGCATTTCCGCTTGCGCGTCGGTCGGGGCATGAACGTCGCCAATGGCCTGCGGCATCGATGCGGCGCCTGCTGCGACACCGCTCGCTCGATCATTGGCCAGAGCGGTGCTTGCCAGGACACCGGCTGAAGCCAATGTGACGCCACCTTTAAGAAGCGCGCGGCCGCAAATGCGCAACGGTGAGCAGGATTGCGAAAACGCACCCTGTTGATGGTTCAGACGGGAGACGGAAGTAACGGGCAAACGGTCCAGGTCCCTATAATGGAGGTCAACGCGTGAAAGGCTCGCCTATTGCATCATTACGATATCCGCAATCCCATTACCGCGACGGCGCGGTCAGCAGACCGGGGATGGTGCCAATTCCCGGGTTTACCGGCTGGTTCGCGCTGTGTATCCCGTTGGCCATTGCCTATGCTTGTTGAGAGAAACTGAATGGAAATCCGCTTTTCTTCCGCGCGTTCCGCGGATGCCGACTCTATTGCCTTTGCCGTGAAATCAGATGGGTTGGCCAATCTGCCGGCCAGCGCGGGGATGGCCGGTGCCGCCGCCGCCGCACGATTTTCCGGCGAATGTGGCGCTATTGTAGAAAGTTTCGCCGAAATCGATGGGACCTCCCGGCGTGTCCTGCTTCTTGGAGTAGGCAGCGGAAATAGCGCGGACATGGAGCGTGCCGGTGGCGCCCTCGTCGCAAAGCTTTTGACCTCGGGTGCGAAGCATGTCTCGTTGTCGTTTGAGGCCGCTGGCCCGGTGACGGCTGCCAATGTTGTCCGCGCCGGGTTCGGGGCGCTGTTGCGGGCATGGCGGATCGATAAATATCGCACGAAGCTGAAGGAGAAACAGAAACCGACGCTGGACTGCGTGGAACTGGTGAGCGGTGCTGATTGCTCGGCTGAGTGGGCGAAGCTCTCCGAGGTTGCCAAGGGCGTTGCCCTGACGCGCGAACTGGTCGCCGAACCCGCTAACATTCTCTATCCCGAGAGCTTTGTTGAGCGTTGTCAGGCATTGGCCGAGGTCGGGGTTTCGATCACGGTTCTTGATGAAAAGGCCATGGCTGATCTCGGCATGGGGTCGTTGCTCGGCGTGGCGCAGGGGTCGGTGCGCAAACCGCGCCTTCTGGCGATGGAATGGAACGGCACGGGCGACCCGAATGCGAAGCCGCTGGTGCTCGTCGGGAAAGGTGTCACCTTCGATACCGGCGGCATTTCCATCAAACCGGCGGCCGGTATGGAAGATATGAAATGGGATATGGGTGGCGCCGGCGCGGTGGCCGGTACCATGCGCGCCGTTGCAGGTCGCAAGGCCAAGGCGCGAGTCGTCGGCATTTGCGGCCTTGTGGAAAATATGCCGGATGGCAATGCGCAGCGGCCCGGCGATATCGTTACCTCCATGTCTGGTCAGACGATAGAAGTGATAAACACCGATGCCGAGGGCAGACTGGTCCTGTGCGACGCGATGACCTGGGCGCAGCAGACCTACAAGCCGGAAATGATGATCGACCTTGCGACGTTGACCGGGGCCATCATCGTGTCTCTGGGCAATGAACATGCCGGGCTGTTCAGCAATGATGACGGGCTCGCCGACGCCTTGTTGAAAGCGGGCAAGACCGCTGGCGACCCGCTCTGGCGTTTCCCGCTCGGCGATGCCTATGACAAGCTGCTTGAAAGCCCGATCGCCGACATGAAGAATATCGGCGGTCGCTGGGCAGGCTCGATCACTGCGGCTCAATTCCTCAAACGCTTTGTCGATGATGGCGTCAAATGGGCGCACCTTGATATTGCGGGCATGGTTTGGGCAGACAAGCCCGGGGCGGTCTGGGACAAGGGGGCCACCGGGTACGGGGTACGCCTGCTCGACCAGTTCATCGCAGACATGTTCGAGAGCTGATTGTCGAAGGCATGCGTGTCGACTTCTATCAGCTCAGTCGCGATCCGGTGGAGCAGGTAATTCCCGCCATCGCGCAACGGCTGTTGGATGATGGCGGACGGTTGTTGGTGGTAGACGGGCGGGAGGGCGCGCTTGGCACACTCTCCCGGTCGCTGTGGGCGTGGCGCGAAAACAGCTTTCTGGCGCACGGTCAGGCAGGCGATGACGATGCGCAGGCGCAGCCGATACTGCTCTCGGTCGCCGATGAGCCGTCGAACGGAGCACGCCATATCGCTTTGGCCGATGGGGAATGGAGGGACGCTGCGCTGAGTTTCGACCGGGCCTTCTATTTCTTTGATGACGGCACCATCGATGCGGCCCGGCAATGCTGGCGTGACCTGAAGGGCAAAGACGGCGTTACGTCGCATTTCTGGCGCCAAGAGGGGCGCAAGTGGGTGGAAGGCCCCTGATCTGCGGTTAATAGCCCTTGCTAGTGCCCATCAACGCGGCTAAAGGCCCCGCCATCTTCATATCCGACCTTATTTCCAACATTTCGGAGTTTTTGCCATCATGGCCGTTACCCGCACTTTTTCGATCATCAAACCCGACGCCACGCGCCGCAACCTGACCGGCGCGATCACCGCGAAGCTGGAGGAAGCCGACCTGCGCGTTGTCGCTTCCAAGCGTATCCGCATGTCGCGGGAACAGGCCGAAGGCTTCTATGCTGTGCACAAGGAGCGTCCGTTCTTCGCTGATCTCGTGGCCTTCATGATCTCGGGTCCTGTCGTCGTGCAGGTTCTGGAAGGTGAAAACGCCGTCAAGCGCAACCGCGACGTCATGGGCGCGACCAACCCCGAACATGCCGAAGCTGGAACGATCCGCAAGGAATTCGCCGAATCGATCGAGGCCAACTCGGTTCATGGTTCGGACAGCGAGGAAAATGCCGCGATTGAGATCGCTTATTTCTTCAAGCCCGAAGAAATCGTCGGCTGAACACCCGACACAACGAACATATAAAAAGGGCCGCGTGTTTGCGCGGCCCTTTTTTCGTTGAGGCATATCCTGCGATTATGCGGGCCCGAAGCTGTCTGCCGCCTCGTCCAGCACATGCAATATGCCGTCGGATATCGCGAAATAGGCGCCGACGAGCTTGAGCTCGCCCGCCTTTTCCTTGGCGCGGACGCACGGGAAAGTGCGCAGGTTGGTCAGGCTGACCTTCACCCCTTCCTTTTCCATGGCACGCAGCGCTTCGCGGCTCTGGTCGTCGCCATGGATCGCCCGAACCTTGTCCCGGGCGTCGTCGAGCAGGTCGATCCAGTGGGCAATGAACCCGCCTTCGCCCGGAGGCGCGTCCTTCAACTCCTCGGTCAATGCGGCCTGACACCCGCCGCAGCGGCCATGGCCCATAACCACGATCTCACTGACCTTTAGCACCTGAACCGCAAATTCCAGCGCAGCGGACACGCCATGGCGGCCCGGTGTCGTTTCGAAGGGCGGCACAAGCGCCGCCACGTTGCGCACAACGAAAATCTCGCCGGGGTTGGTATCGAAAATCTGTGACGGGTCGACGCGGCTGTCAGAACAGGCGATGATCATCACCTTGGGACTTTGTCCATCGCGCAGTTCATCCCAGCGTTCGCGCTGCGCCGCCCATCCCGTTTCACGAAAACGGCGATAACCGTCGATCATGTCCGAAAAACTGGTCATAAGCTGCACTTCTCCATTCAACACTGGCACATTCGGCGTTGGATCGCTATCTGGCGGCTATGACCGATAATGCAAGTCTTAAGACGAATACGGCCGAACCTCGGCAGCGCAAGCCCGACTGGATCAGGGTAAAGGCCCCGACCAGCCCCGGCTATGCCGCGACAAAGAAGCTGATGCGCGAAAAGGGCCTCGCCACGGTATGCGAAGAGGCGGCGTGCCCGAACATCGGCGAATGCTGGACCAAGAAGCATGCCACGGTGATGATATTGGGCGATGTGTGCACGCGCGCCTGCGCGTTTTGCAACGTCAAGACCGGGATGCCGCGCAAGGTGGATCCGAATGAACCCCAGAACCTTGCCGATGCGTGCGCGGAGATGGGGCTGGAACATATCGTTATCACATCGGTTGACCGCGACGACTTGCCCGATGGCGGCGCGAGCCAGTTCGTCAAGGTGATCGAGGCGCTGCGCCGAACGACGCCCAATACAACGATCGAGATATTGACGCCCGATTTCCGCAACAAGCATGAGGCGGCGGTTGAGGCGATCGTCGCCGCCCGCCCGGATGTCTACAACCATAATCTCGAAACTGTGCCGCGGCTTTACCCGACCATTCGTCCGGGTGCGCGTTATTACGCGTCGCTGCGCCTGCTCGAACTGGTGAAAAAGCTCGACCCATCGATCTTCACCAAATCCGGCGTGATGCTGGGGCTAGGCGAGGAACGGCTTGAGGTGCATCAGGTCATGGACGACATGCGGTCGGCCGACATCGATTTCCTGACCATGGGGCAGTATCTGCAACCCACGCCCAAGCATGCCAAGGTGATCGAATTCGTACCGCCGCAAGGGTTTTCAGCCTATGCCGCGATAGCCCGTGCAAAAGGGTTTTTGCAGGTGGCGGCCAGTCCGCTGACGCGATCAAGCTATCATGCGGGCGAGGATTTCGCTCAAATGCGCGCGGCGCGCGAAGCGCAGCTGGCGCGCGCAAAGGGGTAAAGCATGCCCTGTCATCGCGAGACGCGCCATCTGCCGTACAGCCCTGAGCAGATGTTCGACCTGGTGGCGAATGTTCAGGCCTACCAGGAATTTCTCCCATGGGTGAGCGCCATTCGGGTCCGGTCCGACAATGACACGGAAATGGTCGCGGACATGGTGGTGGGTTTCAAGGGCCTGAGCGAAAGCTTCACCTCTCGCGTATCGAAGAAGCGGCCCGAAAGCGTGCATGTCGACTATCTCGAAGGACCGCTCAAGCATCTCAGCAATGACTGGAAATTCCGGCCCGATGGGCAGGGCGGCGTCCTTATCGATTTTGAGGTCGATTTCGAATTCCGAAACAAGCTGTTCGAAATGATGGCGGGGCAGATGTTTGACAAGGCGTTGCGCAAGATGATCGGCGCATTCGAAACGCGTGCGGCGGAACTTTACGGCCCGTCAGAGTCCGGCAGCAGCAGTTCGAGCGCACATAACGCGGCCTGAAGGCGCACGTCAGAACGGCCGGTATCGTCAAATTTCTTGAGATCCGCGACGATGTTGTCGGGGTTTCCGCCGCGCTCTGCACGAGCGAATACGACTGTTCCTACTGGTTTTTGCGCTGTTCCGCCGCCGGGCCCGGCAATGCCGGTGATCGCCACGGCAACATGCGCATGGGTATTGGCCAGCGCACCTTGCGCCATGCCCCAGGCAGTTGCGATGGAGACCGACCCGAAGGTTTCCAGAACATCCTGAGATATTTTGAGAAGATTCTGTTTTATCTCATTGGAATAGGTGACAAAACTCGCCTCAAATACCTCGGAAGACCCCGGTATTTCGGTGATCGCGGCTGAGACAAGGCCGCCAGTGCAGCTTTCTGCCAGAGCGAAGGTGCGCCCCGCGCGGCGGTTTTCGTCGACGACGCGCTGCGCCAGCGCGACCAGTTCCGGATTCAGGACAGATGCGTTCATGGCGCGATTATAGGGCGGGCAGCATAACCGTGGCAACCGCTTGCGCGGCAATTCCTTCCTTTCGTCCGGTGGTACCCAGCTTCTCGGTGGTCGTTGCCTTTACGGAAATGCGGGCTGCGGGGATGTCGAGCAATTCCGCCAATCTGGTGCGCATGACGTCACGATGTGGGCCGATTTTCGGCGCTTCGCAGATGATCGTGATGTCAACATGCACAATCTCGCCGCCCCGTGACGTCACGCGGTCACGCGCGAATGTTAGAAATTGGTGAGAAGCCGCGCCTTTCCATTGCGGGTCGGATGGCGGAAAATGGCTACCGATATCGCCTTCGGCCAGCGCCCCCAACAACGCGTCAACCAGCGCGTGGATCGCGACGTCGGCATCGCTATGGCCGGACAGGCCATGACTGTGCGGTATAGTGACGCCACATAGCCATAAGGGCTTGCCTGCATCCAGTCGATGGACATCGAATCCCATGCCGGTATGGGGCAGACGGCGTGACGTCATGACGCTCTCGGCACGATCGAAATCCGCGGGATAGGTCAGTTTTTCGAGCATGCTGTCTCCCTCGACCAAAACTACAGGAATGCCGAGCAGCCGCAGCAGACTGGCGTCGTCCGTGACGATTGCGTTCTGATCACAGCGGCGATGGGCGTCATAGACGCTTTCGAAATGGAAAGCCTGCGGGGTTTGTACCCGATACAGGTCGGATCGATTGACGTCATTGCCCATACTGCCCTCATGACCGCGCACCAGCGTATCCGCGACCGGCAGGGTCGGGATCGCTCCTTCGCTGTGTGAGAGGGCGGCGACGAGTGTTTCGATGACCCGATCTGGTATGAAAGGGCGCGCGGCATCGTGGATCAGGACATGGTCAGGAGCGGCCTGTTCGGCGAGATAGCAGAGCCCGGCTGCCACTGAATCTCGCCGCGTTGCTCCTCCGATCACCAGAACGGGATTATCGTCGACGTCTTTCAGCGCCGCGCGAGCCTGTTCCTCTTGTCCTTCGCCAATAACAAGCACGATCTGGCCGACATGCGTACTGGCCTTCAGGGCCGCATAGCTGTGCGCGACGACCGCCCTGCCGCCCAGCAGCGCATATTGTTTCGGCGTGGCGAGGCCTGACCGGCTGCCGCTGCCGGCGGCAACGATGATCGCGGCGCATGTGTTCCCGCCCTGTTCATTCTGTCCCGTCATGACGCGGTCCCTTATCGAAGAGCAGGCGCAAGTACCAGAGTTCTTGCGGTAATCCATGTTTGCGGCTATGGCCTGCCCGTTTTTTAGGCAGTATTGCAATGCATCAGCTCAAGCCCATCCGGATCGGCTCCGTCACGATCAACGATCCCGTCATTTTGGCGCCTATGACGGGCGTCACGGACATGCCGTTTCGCACGCTCGTGCGGCGTTATGGATCGGGCCTGAACGTGACAGAGATGATCGCATCGCCTGCGATGATCCGGCAGACCCGCCAATCCCTGCAAAAATCTGCATGGGACCAGAGCGAGGAGCCTGTCTCGATGCAGCTTGCGGGCTGTTCGCCTGTAGAGATGGCCGAAGCCGCCAAGCTGAATGAAGACAAGGGTGCGGCGATTATCGACATCAACATGGGCTGCCCGGTCAAAAAGGTTGTCAATGGCGACGCCGGCAGCGCGCTGATGCGCGATCTACCGCTTGCTGCCAAGCTGATCGAGGCGACAGTGAAGGCCGTACGCGTTCCCGTCACGGTCAAGATGCGCATGGGCTGGGACCATAATAGCCTGAATGCGCCTGAACTCGCCCATATCGCGGAGGATCTGGGCGCGCAGATGATCACGGTGCACGGGCGCACCCGGTGCCAGATGTACAAGGGCACCGCCGACTGGTCGTTCGTTCGCAGCGTCAAGAACGCCGTCAAAGTCCCGGTGATCGTCAACGGCGATATCTGCTCAATCGAAGATGCGGCAAAGGCGCTTGAACAGAGCGGTGCGGACGGGGTGATGATCGGTCGCGGGGCCTATGGTAAGCCTTGGCTGCTTGGGCAGGTCATGCATTGGCTGGCGACCGGGCAGCAGCGTCCCGACCCATCGATCGATGAGCAATATGCCGTCATTGTCGATCATTATCACGCTATGCTGGCCCATTATGGCGAGACAACGGGCGTCAACATGGCCCGCAAGCATCTGGGCTGGTACACCAAGGGGCTCGCGGGTTCGGCAGAATTCCGCAACGCCGTCAATCAGGTGCCCGACAGTCGCACCGTTCTCGACATGCTCGCACAGTTCTATGGCCCGTTGCTGAGCAAAGCGGCCGCGTGAGCGCGGGAAATTCCCTGACGCAGCGACTGCCCGCGCTTTTTCAGCGCACGCCCGGCACAGCAGATTTTTTCTCGTCGCTGCCGGTGGCAACCTTGGTGGTGAACCCGAAGAATGTCATTACCGAAGCGAATGGCAGAGCCGAGGCGCTGCTTAATATGGCGCGGTCGGCGATTGTGGGCAGCGATATCGCGCGGATCATCCGCATCGGCGAGTCCGGCCCGCGGTTTCAGCTCTGGCAGTCGGATAAGCCACTGGCCGCATACGACATAGCGCTGCACACCGGCAGGACGGCTGCCATTCGCGCCGACGTCATGATCGCCCCCTTGGGAGAATATGAAGGCTGGCGCGTCGTGACGATCCATACCGAAAGCCTCGCACAGGCTATCGGGGGGCGCAGAACCTCCGGCGGAGCGCGCTCGGCCATGGGCGCGGCCGCAATATTGGCCCATGAAATCAAGAACCCGCTATCGGGTATAAGAGGTGCGGCACAATTGCTCGACAACAGCGGCAAGGAAACCAACCCCCTGACGCAGCTGATTTGCAATGAGGTTGACCGGATTGCCGCGCTGATCGACCGGATGCAGGATTTCACCACCGAGCGTCAGCTCGATTGCGCGCCAGAAAATATCTATCCGGTGCTGGACCGCGCGATCCAGATCGCCCAGACAGGCTTTGCCAGCGGCATCAAAATTGTCAGGAAATATGACCCGTCATTGCCCTTTGCGCTGTGCAATGCCGATGCGCTGGTGCAGGTCACGATCAATCTGTTGAAAAACGCCAGCGAGGCACTTGCCGATCACAAGGCCCCGCAACTGCGCATAGAAACGGCGTTTCGGCATGGCGTGTCGGTGATGCTGGGAGAGGGGAAGGGGACGGCGATCCTTCCCATCGAAATTTTGATTGTGGATAACGGCCCGGGTGTACCGGCGCAAATTCAGGAGCACCTTTTCAATCCGTTCGTGTCCAGCAAACGGGACGGGCAGGGGCTGGGTCTGGCGCTCGTCGACAAGCTGGTGCGCGATATGAACGGTTTTGTGCAATATCTGCGCGACGAGGAGGCAGGTGAGAGCATTTTCCGTATCCTGCTGCCGATGGGAGCAGCTTCATGACCACGTCCTCCGGCAAAATACTCGTCATTGATGACGATCAGGCGATCTGCGTGGTCGTGAGCGAAGCACTTCGCCGGGCCGGGCATTCGGTGAAGATCGGCAGCACGATTGCAGATCGCACCAACCTGCTGGCGAGTTTTCATCCCGATGTCCTGGTTACCGACGTCAAACTGCCGGATGGCGATGGGCTCGATGACGTCAATCACATCCTTGAGCGCTGGCCCGACATGCGCGTCATCATTTTGTCGGCGCAAAATACCCTGAACACTGCCGTGCGGGCGACAGAGAAGGGCGCCTTCGAATATCTGCCCAAGCCATTCGACCTCAATGAGCTTACCCGTGCAGTCAATGACGGTATGGCCTCTGCGCGTCCGACTGATGCATTGGCGGCCGATGCGATCGCGAGCGGCGACGACAATCAGATCAGCGAAGACATGCCTCTGGTGGGACGGTCCCCTGCGATGCAGGAGGTTTACCGGACGATTGCGCGGGTTCTGAACAATGATCTCACCATCCTCATCCTCGGAGAATCCGGCACGGGGAAGGAGCTGGTTGCGCAGGCGATCCACCGGCTTGGGCACCGACGCGCGCAACCCTTCGTTGCAGTCAACATGGCTGCCATTCCGCGCGAGCTGATCGAGGCGGAACTGTTCGGTTATGAGAAGGGCGCGTTTACGGGAGCCCTTCAGCGCACAGCCGGTAAGTTTGAGCAGGCTGACGGTGGTACGCTGTTTCTCGACGAGATCGGCGATATGCCGATGGAAGCGCAGACCCGGCTGCTGCGTGTGCTGCAAAGCGGCGAAGTGACAACTGTCGGGGGATCGACATCGGTGCGTGTCAATGTGCGCATCATTGCGGCGACCAATCAGGACCTGACGACCTTGATCGCGGAAAACAAGTTCCGGCAGGATCTTTACTACCGGCTCAATGTGGTTCCGGTCGACCTGCCGCCATTGCGGTCACGACGCGATGACATCCCCTTGCTGGCACGGCATTTTCTCGACATGGCGGCCAATGAGGGGCTGCCCCGCAAAATACTCGATGCAGAGGCCGCGCAGCTGTTGTCGCTCTACGGGTGGCCGGGCAATGTTCGCGAACTGCAGAACGTGATGCAGCGCATGGCCGTTCTTGTCCGCGAGGAAATCATATCGGCAGAAGTCGTCCGTCAGAATATCGACGCGCAGTTGATGGCGGAGACGGTGTTGAGCGGAAACGACCTTAACTCCCTGATTGGGGAATGGGTCCGGCAAAGGCTCGCGGTGCAGACCGGAGACGGCGTGTCGTCGCTGCATGACGAGATGCTCGCTCTGGTCGAACCGATCCTGCTCAGCGAAACGTTGACGGCCGTGGACGGAAACCAGATACGGGCAGCGAGCCTGTTGGGCATCAATCGCAATACGTTGCGCAAGAAGCTCAATGACTATGATATCGATCCGCTGAATTTGCGCCAGAAAAGCTACGATGTTCAGGAATGATGTGTTTTATTTGGCACATCGTTGTTGTATGATCGCAACGCGACTGCAGGATGGCCCAGATCAATATCACGCTGAACCGGATAGCCCGAACAATAAGGACGTGGCCACGTAGCAGTCGGTTCTATCCGGTTGCCGAAGCGATCGCCGTTGGCGCCATGCTGTGCGTGGCGGTTGTAACCTACTTCGCGATACTCGCTCAGGACGACAGCAGCGCGCTGTTGTCGCCGCCGGTTGTCTCGTTGCTGTTAATCGCGAATCTCGTGCCTGCGTTGGCGTTGCTCGTCCTGCTCGGTCGACGGGTTGCTGTAAGAAGGGCCGCCAGATCGGCCGTCGGCAGCGATGGGCAGTTACACGTCAGGCTGGTTGCGATCTTCTCTTTGATCGCCAGCATTCCGATGCTGCTGGTCGTCATCTTCGCCTCATTGCTGTTCCAATATGGCGTTCAGTTCTGGTTTTCGGACAGTGCCCGCGCAATGTTGCAAAATGCGGGCACGTTCGCCCGCGGCTATTATGAGCAGAATTTGCGCGAAGTCGGCGACGAAACGCTGACCATGGCCAGCGATTTGCGCGATTATCTCTCCCAATCGAAGGTCTCCAGCCCCGAATTTGCCGAAGGGTATATTTATCAAGTCGTCACCCGGAAACTGAACCGCTCCGCCATCATCGAGGTGGGGGAAGACGGCATTGCGCGCACGGCAGCAACCGTCGATCCTGACCAGCGGGCGGCGGCGCAGATGCTGACGAAGGATGTCGTCGAGCAGTTGGGCAGGGGAGAACCCGTGGTTGTACGTGCAGAGCCCGATCAGATCGAAGCGTTCACCCTGCTTTACCCCGACCGGCGGATATACCTCTATGCGACACGCGATTCCGATGCGCCGGCGTTCAGCCAGGTGAAACGGGCGCAGGCTGTGCTCGCCAATTATGAGAGTTTCGCGCGCCAGTCCCGCGCGCTGCAGATCCAGTTCAACTTCGCGCTCTTTGTCGGGTCATTGGCGCTTGTCGGCATTGCGGTGTGGATTGCCCTGAAAGTGGCGGACCGCCTGGTCAAGCCGGTCAACGAACTGGTCGATGCGGCGCGGCGCATTACGGCGGGTGACCTCACAACCCGGGTTTCAGGCCCCCATGCGCGCGACGAGATCGGCATTTTGTCGACGGCTTTCAATCGTATGACACAGCGGCTGGAAGGACAGACGAGCGCGTTGATGACCGCCAACGCGCAGCTCGACGATCGGCGCGCCTTTATCGAGGCGATCCTGTCAGGCGTCAGCGCTGGCGTCCTTGCCATCGATCATGACCGCATGATCACGATGGCCAATGGGTCTGCGCTCGAAATCCTGACGGACAGCACCGAGGAACTTACAGGAAAACGGCTGAAGGCCATATCGCGCGATCTCGAAGACCTGCTGGACGCAGACCTGCTGGCGGAAATCGTGCAGATCAGGGTTGGAGGCGAATTGCGGACATTGGCGGTCAAGATCGCGAAGGACCATAGCGGCCATGTGTTGACGTTCGACGATATCACCCAGCAGCTTTCCGATCAGCGGCGCGCAGCATGGTCGGATGTGGCGCGACGGATCGCGCATGAGATCAAGAACCCGCTCACGCCCATTCAGCTTGCGGCAGAAAGACTTCAGCGTCGCTATGGCGAAGAAATCCAAAGCGACAAAAACACCTTTGCACGGCTGACACAGACCATAGTGCGGCAGGTCGGCGATCTGCGTCGCATCGTCGATGAGTTTTCCGCCTTCGCGCGAATGCCGAAACCGGTGTTTCGCAGCGAAGCCCTTGCCGACATCGCGCGTCACTCGCTTTTCCTGCACGAGGTGGCGCATGCCGACATCGGATTTTCGTTCCACAGCGAAGTTGGCGATATGGAAATTGTTTGTGACCGCAGGCAACTCGGTCAGGCGCTCACAAACATCGTCAAAAATGCCGTCGAAGCGGTCGACGCCCGCTCCGCGTCCGAAGCCGAGCACAAGGGCGCGGTTTCCATGTCGATCATTGCCGATGGCGCCAGAATTGCAATCGAAGTGCTGGATAATGGCATCGGGCTGCCGGTCGAGCGGGAGCGGATTGTTGAGCCCTATATGACGACACGGACGAAAGGCACGGGACTGGGCCTCGCGATCGTCCAGAAGATCGTCGAGGAGCATGGCGGCACGATGATATTTGAGGATGCGGACGGGGGCGGCACGATAGTGCGCATAACGCTGGACCCCGAGCATCTTGGGCGGATGGAGGAAAAGCCAGCCACACACCCCATAATAGGAGAAACGGTAGATCATGGCGCTTGATGTTCTGATCGTCGACGATGAGGAAGATATCCGGGACCTGGTTGCCGGAGTGCTGGACGATGAGGGATATGAAACCCGAACGGCGGCCAATGCAACCGCTGCGCTGGATGCGCTGGCCGTCCGACGGCCTTCACTCGTGCTGCTGGATGTCTGGCTCCAAGGGTCCACTATGGACGGCCTGGAAGTGCTGGAGGAGATCAAGAAACGCGATCCCACCATTCCTGTTCTGATGATCTCCGGCCATGGCAATATCGACACGGCGGTCGCGGCGATCCGGAAGGGGGCAAGCGACTTCATTGAAAAGCCGTTCGAGGCCGACAAGCTGCTCCACCTGGTGGCGCGGGCGACCGAGACCGAGCGGCTGCGCAGAGAAAATCAGGCCTTGCGGGAACGGGTGGGGCAAGACGACGAACTGACCGGGGGCAGCGGATCCATCAATTCCGTCCGCGCGACGATCAAGAAGGTCGCGGCCACCGGAAGCCGCGTTCTGATCACCGGGCCTGCGGGCGTCGGCAAGGAAATCGCCGCGCGCATGCTGCATAACTGGAGCAGCCGGTCAAACGCGCCGTTCGTGATCGTCACGGCTGCGCGCATGGACCCCGAACGGGTCGAAGAGGAACTGTTCGGGGTGGAGGATCCCAGCGGTCTGGTGCGGCCGGGTTTTCTTGAACAGGCACATGGCGGTACGCTCTATCTCGATGAAGTGGCCGATATGCCGCTGACAACGCAGGCGAAGATCTTGCGTGTGTTGACCGACCAGAGCTTTACCCGTGTCGCAGGGCAGCGGCAGGTCAAGGTGGATGTTCGGTTCATTACGTCCACTGCGACCGATCTGACCTTTGAAATCGAGGCGAAGCGGTTTCGTGAAGACCTTTATTATCGCCTGAACGTGGTCCCTCTTGCTATCCCGCCTTTGTCCGATAGGCGAGAGGACATCCCGGCGCTGGTAGAACATTATGTGGCGCGCTTTGCCGCTGACCGCCGCGTCCAGCCTCCCGAAGTTGCGCCCGATGCGATGGCTGCGCTTCAGGCGGGAGACTGGCCAGGCAATGTGCGCCAGTTGCGCAACGTCATAGAGCGAACGATGATTTTGGCGCCGAGCGACCGTATCGGCCGTATCGAGCTTGATATGTTGCCCAGCGAAGCCAGCAGCGCAGAGCCGCTCGATGAGGTGATGCCGACGGCCATCATGACCGCACCATTGCGTGAGGCGAGAGAGAATTTCGAAAGGGAATATCTGCGCGTTCAGATCAAGCGCTTCTCAGGCAATATATCCCGAACTGCCAATTTTATCGGCATGGAGCGGTCGGCCCTGCACCGAAAACTCAAGATTTTGGGTCTGACCGAGGACAAAGAATAATTCTTGTCCTGACATGGATCATTCGATGATGGCTTTCATTTCGCAACTGCGGTAAAGTTGAGTCGGTTCTTCGATGCGCGGTGAACCGACACGACGCCCGTCAGGGGCGCAAGTGCGGGCAACGTTCCGCCAATAAGGAAGGCTGAAACACATGGCCGACAAGTCCAACAATCTTCAGGATATTTTTCTCAATCATCTGAGAAAGACGAAGACGCCCGTTACGATGTTTCTCGTAAAAGGTGTTAAACTTCAGGGTATTATCACCTGGTTCGACAATTTTTCGGTGCTGCTGCGCCGCGATGGCCAGTCGCAGCTGGTGTACAAGCACGCCATCTCGACCGTCATGCCCGCCCAATCGCTGGAGCTTAACGATGTTCGGGCTGCGTTCGCGGAATCCGGCAAGAAATCCAAACTGCTGCAAGAGATTTTTCTCAGCGCGGTTCAGAAAACGCAGGACCCCGTCACGATGTTCCTGGTGAACGGCGTGATGTTGCAGGGCGAAATCGCGGCTTTCGACCTGTTCTGCATGCTGCTGGAACGCGACGGAATGTCACAGCTTGTCTACAAGCATGCCATTTCGACGGTGCAGCCGTCGCGACCGCTGGACCTTTCGGGTGAAGGTGAAGGCGACGGAGACGATTAATATCTCTGGCGCTGCCGGGGTTGCATTGTTGCGAGATGGTGCCGTCATTGCCGGTCGAGACCCCATATGAGCGTATTTGAGCGCGGAAGTGCTGACGATGTCGCGCGTGGTGCGCGCGCGCTGGTTGTGCGGGCCGATGTGCCGGGACCAGATTCGCGAGACAGCGCCGCTCGCCTGGAGGAAGCCGCGGGACTGGCCGTGGCGATTGGCATCGATGTCCGGGGCAGCGAAAGTTACCGCGTCCGGCAGATCAAGCCCGCGACCCTGTTCGGCAGCGGCCAGGTCGAGCAGGTCGCGACCATGGTAATTCAGGACGAGGCCGAGCTTGTCATCGTCGATAATGCGTTGAGCCCCGTACAGCAGAACAACCTCGAAAAGGCCTGGAATACAAAGGTCATTGATCGAACCGGGCTCATTCTGGAAATTTTCGGTGAACGCGCGGCAACCAATGAAGGGCGTTTGCAGGTAGAACTGGCGCACCTCGATTATCAGGCGGGCAGGTTGGTGCGCAGCTGGACACACCTTGAGCGTCAACGTGGCGGTTTCGGGTTTCTGGGCGGTCCGGGTGAAACGCAGATCGAGGCCGACCGCCGGATGATCCGTGACCGCATGGCCAAGATCCGTCGCGAGCTTGATCAGGTGACGCGCACACGCGGCCTGCATCGCGCCCGCCGCGCACGCGCGCCGTGGCCGGTCATCGCGCTTGTGGGGTACACCAATGCGGGGAAATCCACTCTTTTCAACAATGTAACCGGCGCGGATGTGCGCGCAGAGGACATGTTGTTCGCCACGCTTGACCCGACAATGCGGCAAATATCGCTACCGGGTCTCGACAAGGCCATATTGTCCGACACGGTCGGTTTTGTGTCCGACCTACCAACCCAGCTCATCGCGGCTTTCCGCGCGACACTCGAAGAAGTCGTCCACGCGGATCTGATTGTCCATGTGCGCGATATTTCGCATCCGGACAGCGAGGCGCAACGTGCCGACGTCATGGACGTCCTTGCGGAGTTGGGCGTTGTCGCAGGTGAGCCGGGGGAAGGGGAGGCATCACCGGCTTATCTGGAAGTCTGGAACAAGATCGACAGGCTGGATGCCGAGCAACGTGAATATCTGACCGAGCTCGCCCAGCGGCGCGACGATATCGTCATGATATCCGCCATGACCGGAGAGGGCGTCGCCGATCTGCGCCGGGCGATTAGCGATATGATGACCGCGGGCAACAAACAGTACCGGCTGACGCTCGATGCTGCGGACGGTGCTTCGCTCGCATGGTTGCATGAGCATGGCGAAGTGACGGAAACGCAAGGGGGAGAGGGGACCTCGCTCTCTCTCAGCGTCCGCTTGTCCGACGCGGCCTATGCGCGGTTCATGGCGCGGGAATAGCGACCGGACTTCAGGCGCGCTTTTCTGCGGTCTTGGCCTGCGCCCATAGATCCTCTTTGCGGTCCAGCGGCAGGGCAGAAAATTGCTCACCTGCGGCATTCTCCATATGGCGAAAGCGGCTTTCGAACTTGCCATTCGCGCGGCGCAGCGCATTTTCAGGGTCTATTTTCAAATGGCGCGCCAGATTGACGACTGCAAACAGGAGGTCGCCAACCTCCTGTTCATTGGCGTCAGCATCATCCGCTTCGCGAACCTCTTCAATTTCCTCGAAAATCTTGTCGTACACACCCGTCAGATCGGGCCAATCAAACCCCGTGCGCGCTGCGCGTTTTTGCAGCTTTTCGGCGCGCAACAAAGCCGGCAGGGCAATCGCAACGCCGGCAAGCGCGCTCTTGTCCTCCGTTGCAGCTGCTCCGCGTTCAGCCGCCTTTATTTCCTCCCATCCGGGCGATGCTGCCTGGTCGCCGAAAACATGCGGGTGCCGCCGGATCATCTTTGCGCAAATCCCGCCAAGAACATCGCTCAGGGCAAAATGTCCGGCTTCTTCGGCCATCCGCGCATGATAGACGACCTGCAGCGCCAGATCGCCAAGCTCGTCCTGCAGCGATGCCATGTCATTGCGGCCGATGGCGTCGGCGACCTCATAGGCTTCCTCAATCGTATATGGCGCGATACTGGCGAAGTCCTGCTGAATGTCCCACGGGCATCCGTTCTCAGGATTGCGTAGCCGAGCCATGATATCGACGAGAGGGGAAATGTCCGGATGACGGCTGTCTGACATATAATTATCCGATAATATATATTATGTTAAATATTGGGTGGTATTGTGAGGGGGCATGGCTGTCCGTTTCCACTCAAGGCTCCAGCACCATCTCCCCATTCTCTACCCGCCAGCTCTTGAGCCGCTGCAGAAAATTCATGCCAAGAACGTTAACGCCGTTGAACCTGTCCGACACCACGATCGGCAAATCAGTCGTGCTGATCGGCCCGACATCCAGCCCGGCAATCGATGAGCGCTTGGCGACAACCACTCCATTGGCCGTCTGCATCGCCATGCCCGGTCCAAAGCCATCCAGATTAAGACCGGCGTCGAGCGCGACTTCCTCTGACAAGGCCGTCACCGTCGCGCCGCTGTCGATCAGGAACTTGGCGGGCGTGCCATTAATCTCTCCGGTCACCCAGAAATGCCCGTCCATCGCAAGCTTGATATGCAGGCTGTCGCCCACGGCCCGTTGCGACGCCTGACCCGTCACCTCATTCTTCACGCGCACGGCAACATTGGTGAACTCGCTACCATAGCTGAACAGCACCAGCGCGACGCCGAAGATCCCGACCCATGCCAGCACCATGATGGCCGCACCGCGCAATGAAAAACGCCGGGAAATCAGCGCGGAAATCACCAGTGTTGATGCCAGCACATACCAGATGACATCTGCGCCCTGATCGCCGGTCATCATTGTCTACCTTGCTTGCTCACACATTTCCGGAGAGCCCATCATAGGCCGGGCGAACATGGGGCGGCAAGGTCGAACATAGCCTGTGATAATCCATGCTGTTGTCCATATGTATCAGATAGGACCGGTTTGCGCGCACCTGCGCAATGGCATCCAGCGTCATTTCCAGATGCGGATGCGTCGGGTGCGGTTTCTCTCTCAAGGCATCGACCACCCAAATGTCGACATCGCTGAACAGCGCGATCATGTCAGGTGTTACTTCATGAAAATCAGTGGCATAGCCGAGCGAATTTCCATCACACTCGAACCGGAACCCGGTCGAATATATCTCGCCATGGGGCATGTCGACCCACGATACGGCAATGTCGCCGATCATCATATCGCGCGTCAGCTCCCGCGCCTGTACAATCGGACGATAGCCCTGTCGCCCTTCAAAAGCATAGGCGAAGCGTTGCTTCAGCAAGGCGAGCGTCGGTCCGCGGGCATAGCCGTCAATCGGCTCATCGAGCTTTCTGATCTGGCGCCGATGGTGATGAATTTGCCGCAGATCATCTATCCCATGGCTATGGTCCGCGTGATCATGCGTCCACAGCACGGCATCCAGCGCGATCACGTCTGCAGCCAGCAGCTGCTCACGCATGTCGGGCGAGGTGTCGACCAATATGGCCGTCGTATCGCTTTGCACCAGCAAAGACACTCTGGTGCGCCGGTTCTTTGGATTGTCCGGGTCGCAGCTGCCCCAGTCATTGCCAATTCTGGGGACCCCCGCCGATGTGCCGCAACCCAATATGGTGAAGCGCAACGGCATATCAGTGGGATTTTGCCTTTGAAAACAACTCGAAGAAATTGGCGCTGGTGGCCGCGACGAGTTCGGCGACCTCCTCCCCTCTCAGATCGGCGAGGAATTGGGCGGTATCGGCGACATAGGCGGGTTCACATGTCTTGCCGCGATGCGGCACGGGCGCGAGGAAGGGCGAGTCCGTTTCGATGAGCAGGCGGTCGAGCGGCATGCGCGCCGCCGTTTCCTGCAAGTCCTTCGCGTTCTTGAACGTCACGATGCCGGATATGCTGATGAAAAGGCCCAGTTCCAACACCGCGTCGGCAAAGGGGCCGCTGGCGGTGAAGCAATGGATCAAGCCGGGATAGGCCCCCTTCTCCATTTCCTCCGTCAATATCGCGAGCGTGTCTTCCTCTGCATCGCGCGTGTGGACTATCAGCGGCAGGCCCGTTTCGCGTGCAGCCGCGATATGGGCGCGAAAGCTCGTCTGCTGCCGTTCCCGGTCGCTATGATCATAATAATAATCGAGGCCGGTCTCGCCGATCGCGACGACCTTGGTGTGCCTGGCCGCATCGACGAGGCGCTCCGTATCGATATCGGGATGCTCGTCCGCCTCATGCGGGTGGATACCGACGCTGGCCCAGATATTCTCATGCGCCTGCGCGGTTGCGATGATGTCGCCCCACTCCCGCTCCCGCGTGGAAATATTGAGCATGCCAGTGACACCCGCCGCATGCGCGCGTTCGATAACCGCGCCCTGCTCTTCGATCAGGCCCTTGTAATTCAGATGGCAATGGCTGTCGATCATGCCGGGTCAGCGCTTTCAGCCGCGGGAAGTTCCAGACGCGGAAACAGCGGCTTGGGCGGATCGATCACCCGTCCGCTCACATCATCGCTGCCGTCGCTCAAAAATGCGAAGGTCCAACATTCCGTCGGCACCTTCATCGCATCGAGCAATGCGTCCGCGCTGGCCGGAATGATCGGGCGAATGGCAATCGCAAGGTCACGAATGCAGGCATATAATGTGCCGAGCACCTGCGCCATGCGATCCGGATCGGTTTTGCGCAGCGCCCATGGCGCCATCGCATCGACATATTGGTTGCAGGCGAAGACCGCCTTGATCCACGCATCGATGGCGCCGGACGGCGCGAGCGCGTTGAGCGCGTCGGGTATTTCCTTCGTAACCACCGTTTTTACGACCGCTACCAGCGCCACATCCTCTTCGGACGTGCCGTTTTGCGGAACATTCCCGTCGAGATTTTTGGAAATCATGCTCAGCGTGCGCTGCGCCAGATTGCCGAAGCTGTTGGCGAGATCGCTGTTCGCGCGCAGCACGATGGCCTCCGGACTATAACTGCCGTCATTGCCGAAGGTCACTTCCGCCAGCAGGAAATAGCGCAGCTGATCGACGCCGAAAGCATCGGCCAGCTCCAGCGGATCGGCGACATTGCCGACCGACTTCGACATCTTCTCGCCGCGATTGAGCAGGAAGCCATGGCCGAACACCTGCTTCGGCAGCGGCAGCTTCGCGCTCATCAGGAACGCCGGCCAGTACACCGCGTGAAACCGCACGATATCCTTGCCGATGATATGCGTGATATCGCCGCCCTCGGCCCAATATGTGGCCATGCGGTCGGGATCGTCAGGATAGCCGCAGCCGGTCAGGTAATTGGTGAGCGCATCGACCCACACATACATGACATGCCCTTCGCTGCCCGGGACCTTCACGCCCCAATCGAAACTGGTACGCGATACGCTGAGGTCGGACAGGCCCCCTTCGACAAAGCGCATGACTTCATTGCGGCGGCTGTCGGGCTGAATGAATTCCGGATGGTCTTTATACAGTTTTAGAAGCGGTTCCTGATATTTCGAAAGCCGGAAAAACCAGCTTTCCTCAACCGTCCATTCAACGGGTGTGCCTTGCGGCGACAGCTTTGCGCCCCCTTCCCCGTCGGTCAGCTCCTTTTCATCGTAGAACGCCTCATCGCGGACCGAATACCAGCCCTCATAGCGGTCGAGATACAGGTCGCCATTGGCCTCCATCGCCTGCCAGATCGCCTGACTGGCGCGATGATGATCCGGTTCGGTCGTGCGGATGAAACGATCATATGAAATATTAAGTTTGTCATCCATATTCTTGAAATAGGATGACATTTCATCGGACAGCTCGCGCGGGGTAATACCCTTGCCACGGGCCGTTTGCGCCATTTTCAGGCCGTGCTCGTCCGTCCCGGTCTGGAAAAACACATCGCGGCCCATCATCCGCTGAAACCGAGCGAACGCATCGGTGGCGATCGCTTCATAGGCATGACCGATATGCGGGCGACCATTGGGATAGGATATGGCGGTGGTTATCGTATAGGGCTTGGCCATGAAAACTCGTTCGATTGGGTGCTTTTCGCGATGGAATATAGGGCGCCTGTCTAGCCGCAGTGCAGCATGACGCCAAGAGCATTGTTAGACGGCGGCGTCAGCGGGCTGTCGGGCAAGCATCGCCACATATGTGCACAGCTCAAATATGGTCGTGGCAGGATCTAGAGACAAGGGAATCGCCTGTGCGGCCAGGTCGCGGGCTTTTTCCCACGCGGCAATGGCATCGGCGAGCGGCTGTCCTTCCAGTTCTCTCGCACGCTGCGCAATGAAGCCGGGCGCGCGGGCAAGAAACGCCTCATAACGAGGCCGTGCGCTTTTGGTCGACAGCGACTTTGCCAGAGCAATGCGCTCTGCATTGGTGGCGTCGCCTGTGGTCACGATGCGGCCAAGCGTCGCCATCATCTCTTCGATGCCCAGTCCCGCCATGCCAAGCGCATTGCCGGGAGAGCCGGCGCCCATCCGCACCAACTCGTCCCGCTCCTTTTCGCTCATATCCGGGGCCGCGTTGCGCAACGCGGATACCATATCCTGTTCGCCAAGTGGAGACAGGCGCAACATGCGGCAGCGTGACCGGATCGTCGGCAACAGCCGCGATGGCGCGTGACTGACCAGCAAGAACACGAAATTCCGAGGCGGTTCTTCGAGGTTTTTCAGCAGCGCGTTGGCCGCGCCACGTTCCATATCGTCGGCTGCGTCGATCAGTACCACGCGGCGCTGCGATACCGACGGTGCCGTCGCGAGCAAGCGGCCAAGCCCACGCACCTGATCGATGCTGATATTGCGGGCGACGTCGCCATTATCCTTCTCGATGCGCGCGAGCTCTGCATAATCGGGATGGGTGCCCGCCTCAAACAGGTGCGACGACGGATGGCTGGAGGAGACGGCACCGGCGCTTTCTTCGCCAGCCAGCAGGATCAGCGCGACCTCCCGCGCCAGACTGGCCTTCCCGATGCCCCTCGGCCCGGCGAGTATCCACGCATGGTGCAAATGGCCGCCGATGGCCGCATCGAGAATTTCGCGCCGGGCGACATCATGGCCGAAAAGGGCGCTCATGGCAGCAGATCCGATAGCGAAGCTAGAACATGTTCTCCGACTTGCTCAATGGTATCAAAGGCTTTGACAATACGAAATCTCTCCGGCTCCTCTTTCGCATAACGCAGGAAAGCGTGAGCTACCAACGCATGAAAATCAGAGCCACGTTCGCCAAAACGGTCACCACGACCAGCATCTCGTTTCAGCGCACGATCTTGCGCAATCGATCGTGGCAACGTTAGCAGCAGCGTGCGATCTGGCATCAATCCGTTAGAGCCGACCCGATGTAAGGCCATGATGTCATCATCGGACAGCCCGCTGGCTCCTGCCTGATAGGCGCGGTTGCTGTCGACATAGCGGTCGCACAGCACCCATGCGCCGCGTTCCAGAGCGGGCAGGATGACGCGCTCGACATGGTCGGACCGCGCAGCGGCGAACAGCAACGCTTCGGCCCGGGGATTCCAGCGATCGGCCTCGCCGCTCAAAAGAAGGCCGCGTATCGCCTCGGCGCCTGGTGTTCCGCCCGGTTCGCGGGTCTCCACCACTTCAAGCCCACGTTGCCGCAGGGCTTCGCCCAGCAGGCGGATCTGCGTGGATTTCCCCACGCCCTCCCCGCCTTCCAGCGTAATGAAACGGCCCCGGACTGTGCCTTCCCCGCTCACCCGAAAAAGGATTTCAGGCCGTTCCACAGCCGCCCGAAGAACCCGGCTTCGCTCACGGCCTCACCAGCGACCAGCGGCAATATCTGCGCTTCGGTGTCGTCGGTCGAAATGACGAGCTGTGCGATTTCCTGCCCCTTGGCGATGGGGGCCTTGATCGGGCCGTTGTAGACGACCTTCGCGCTGATGCTGCCTGATGCCGTGCGCGGCACCGTTACGGCGAGATCGCGCGGCGCGACCAGAGTCACCGTGGTTGCGCTACCCAATTGCACTTCGGCCGTTTCGACGGTCTCGCCCTGTGTGAACAGCCTGTTCGCCTTCCACGCCTTGAAACCCCAGTCCATGAACCGCACGGATTCCTGTATGCGGCCATTATAGCTATCGAGACCTGCGACGACCATGACGAGGCGCCGCCCATCCTGAATAGCCGACCCGGTGAAGCCATAGCCTGCTTCCGAGGTATGGCCCGTCTTGAGACCGTCCGCACCGTCGATCTTGCCCAAAATGGGGTTGCGATTGTCCTGCTTGATCGCATTGCCGCTCATCGTCTGTCCCCAGGTGAACGAGCCGACGCTGTAGAATTTCGTATAGAGAGAGGGCGTTTCCTCGATGGTCGCCTTGGCCAGCGTCACCAGATCGCGCGCCGTCACATAGGTTACGCCTTCGTCGGGCCAGCCATTGCTGGTGCCGAAATGGCTGTCTGTCATGCCGAGACGCTCGGCTTCCTTGTTCATCAGGTCGGTGAACGCCTGCTCGGTACCGGCAATGCCCTCGGCCAGAACGACGCAGGCGTCATTGCCGGACAGCGTCACGATGCCGTGCAGCAGGTTTTCAACCGAAACCTGCTCGTTAGGTGACAGGAACATCGTCGATCCAGCCTGTGGACCGTGCCATTTCTGCCAGGTTTCCGGGCGAACGGTAAATTTCTGATCGAGTTTCAGGTCGCCCATCTGAATGAGACGGAACGCGACATGCGCGGTCATCATCTTTGCCATCGATGCGGGCGGAATGCGCTTTTCGCCATTCTTGTCGAGCAGGACCGCGCCTGATGAAAGGTCCTTCATGTACGCAATCGGTGCCGAGGTATCGTAACTTGGTGCGCTGGCCGCCACAGGAGAAAGGGTGAGCGCAATCAGTGAAGCGGCGGCGAAATATTTTTTCATCAAACTCTCAAGACCTATTCGAATCCAAACGGTAACGCGTTCAGTCGTTTACCATGATACGCGCATCTTGAAAGCCCGACGCTGCGGCTTGTTCAACGCCCTGTCGCGCCGACGCCTCGTCGGTGAAAGGTCCCAGACGAACGCGCCACACGTCACCGGACTGCGCCACAAAGCCACCGATACGATCCGCCGCCTTTGCCGCCCGCTGCTCGGAAGAAAAGGCCGCAGCCTGAACCACAAAGGCTTTCCCGGGAGGCAAAGCTGGCACGCTCGCCGAATGATCGATTGAGCGCTGCGATGCAAACTCCGGTTCGACAGCCCCGCCGCCTTCGTTCAGCATTTGCCGCAGCCCAAACAGCATGTCTTGTGGTGCTTCCATCCGTTCCGCCGCGCGCCTGCCCGATCGCAACAATAGGCTGTCCTCAACGGGCGGATCGACGCGACGCACACGTACCGCCGCATGGCCGTGGCCGCTGATGCCCAGCTGTTCGGCCGCGCCACGCGACAGGTCGATCAGGCGGTCGGCAGAAAATGGCCCCCGGTCGTTGATGCGGACCAGAATCGTCCGACCGGTGTCGAGCGATGTCACCTCCACATAACTGGGCAATGGTAGCGTTCGGTGGGCGGCGGACACGCCTGTCGGCAAAAACCTCTCGCCGCTGGCCGTCCTGTTGCCGGCCAGTTCCTCGCCATACCAGCTGGCATAGCCGACCTCGTCATAGGCGGGATCGTCGGCGGGCCTGTATGTGACGCCCCGAACCTTGTAGGGACGGCCAACCCGGACGGGCATATCGCTGACCATGGGAACGGCAGGGGGCGCTATCGTGGAGGTAGCCGGTGTCAAGCGCCCCTTTTCCTTGCCGTCCGCCACTCCACATGACGCGAGCGCGAGCGCCAGCCCCCACAACGTCCATGTTCGATCAGTCATCCACCGCATCGGCGAGCAGTCCTACCGAGAGAGCGTAAAAGTTCGAACAATTATAATCCAGAATTGCGCGGTAATTACTGGTGAGAAGATAGGCGGTCTGGCCCTGCCCATCGGGCTCAAGCAACGTTGCAAATATGTCGTCACGCAAGGTCTGGGAGCCTGCGGGCCGCACGCCCAGCTGCCGCCACTGCGCCATGGTGAGCCACTGGCTGTGCCGTTCAAACACGCGCGGGCATCGCGGCGGCACAGTCTTGTTGGCGATTGCGGCGCGATTGAGCGACGATGGCACGGAAACAGCGATGCCCCATGGGACGCCCTTGCGCCACCCGGCATTCACGAAATAATTGGCGATGGAGGCCAGCGCATCGGCCTCGCTTGTCCAGATGTCGGCTGTGCCGTCGCCGTCGCCATCACGCGCGAGCCGCAGATAGACACTCGGCAGAAATTGGGGATATCCGGTCGCTCCGGCCCAGCTGCCGACCAGCTGGCTTCTCGGCACGCCATTGTCCAGCATCTTGAGCGTGGCGAGGAATTCCGGCTCGAACAAAGACCGCCGCCGCCCTTCATAGGCGAGCGTCGCGAGCGACCGCAGCAGATCGAAATCGCCGGTGTAGCTGCCATAATTGGTTTCATGACCGAAGATCGCGACCATGATCGATTCCGGCACCCCAGTTTCCTGTTCGATCTGCGCCAGCTTGCTCCGGTTGGCGCGATAGGCGGCCTGCCCTCCCCTGATCCGCGCGGCATCGACATGTCTGCGGCGATAGGGCTCAAACGGAGGAATCGGGGAGTCGAACGACCCACCGGGCTGCGACTGGTCAAGCCGGATTACGCGCGGGTTGAAACTCAGCGTGGGGAAAACCGCATCCATTGTGGCGGAGCGAACGCCGAGCGCGGCAGCTTTCCCGCGCAGGGAATTGAGATAGGCCTGAAACCCCGCGTCCTCACTATCTGCCTGCTGCGGAATGGGTTGCACAATCTCCCGTGCCTCGACGGAGTCCTCATGGACGGCGGAACCGGCGAGGAAAAGCGAACCGATGGTGAGCGAGAGGAGCGAGGTACGAACGGGCATCTTCTTATTGTGACAGATTCGGCGAACTGCGTGAATGCAACTCGACGCGATTTCGCCTCCAACTATCGGCACAAAAGGGCTGCGGCACAAAAAATGGGGCGGCGCAGTGGCCGCCCCAGCTTCTCCCCAGGGAATAATGTTATTGATCGATGTTGCGGCGGAAGGTTTCGGGCAGGAACAGCAGGCCGACCACAACCGTCAGGGCCGCCACTGTCACCGGATACCACAGGCCGTAGTAGATGTTGCCGGTTGCCGCGACCATCGCAAAGGCCGTGGTGGGCAGGAAGCCGCCGAACCAGCCATTGCCGATATGATAGGGCAAGGACATGGAGGTATAGCGGATCCGGCTCGGGAACAGCTCAACCAGCATCGCGGCGATTGGACCGTAGACCATCGTCACCAGCAGGACGAGGAAGACAAGGATCGCCACCACGACCGGCTTGTTGATCTTGTCGGGGTCGGCCTTGGCTGGATAACCCGCCTCGGCAAGACCCGCCTTCAGCTCATCCTGAAACCCCGTGATCGCGGCTTTCTTTTCATCGCCTGACATCGTTGCGACGGCGGGAACGGTGTAAACCGTGCTACCCACCTTCACCTGCGCCTGGGTGCCCGAGGGAACATCGACATTGGCATAGGTGATGCCGGTCTTGGCCATATAGGCCTTGGCGACATCGCATCCGTTCTTGTCGAACTTGTTCTTGCCGACAGGGTCGAATTGGAACGAGCATTCGTCCTGATGCGCAACCACTGCCACTGGAGCCGCCGCCTGTGCCTGAGCCAGCGCGGGGTTTGCAGCGGTCGTCAGCGCCCCGAACAGCGGGAAGTAGGCAACTGCCGCAATAGCGCATCCACCGATGATCAGCGGCTTGCGACCGATCTTATCCGATAGCCAGCCGAAGAAGACGAAGAACGGCGTGCCGATGGCCAGCGCTATGGCGATCAATATGTTCGCCGTCGCGCCGTCGACCTTCATCGTTTTTTCAAGGAAGAACAGCGCGTAGAACTGGCCGGTATACCAGACGACCGCCTGCCCTGCGACCGCACCCAACAGCGCGACGAGCACCCATTTCAGATTGCCCCACTTGCCGAAAGCTTCGGTCAATGGCGCCTTAGAAGTTTTGCCTTCCTCCTTCATCTTTTGAAAGACCGGGCTCTCATTAAGCTGCAGGCGGATCCACATGGAAACCCCGAGCAGGATGATCGAGATCAGGAACGGCACGCGCCAGCCCCATGCTGCGAAGCTTTCCTCGCCCATCGCGGTGCGCAGACCGATTACGACCAACAGCGCGGCGAACAGACCGAAGGTCGCCGTCGTCTGGATCCAGCTGGTGTAAAGACCACGCTTATGATTGGGAGCGTGCTCAGCCACATAGGTCGCAGCCCCGCCATATTCGCCCCCCAGCGCGAGACCCTGCAACAGGCGCATGACCAGCAGAATGATCGGGGCAGCGACGCCAATTGACGCATAGCTGGGCAGCAAGCCAACCGAGAAGGTCGACAGGCCCATGATGCCCATCGTCACGAGAAAGGTATTCTTGCGCCCGACGATGTCGCCGATCCGCCCGAATACCAGCGCGCCGAACGGTCGGACGGCGAACCCCGCCGCAAACGCCGCAAGCGCGAAGATAAACCCCGTCGTTTCATTGACGCCGGAAAAGAATTGCGACGAGATATAGCTCGCCAGCAGACCGTACAGGTAGAAATCATACCATTCGAATACGGTACCAAGCGATGACGCGCCGATAACCAGTTTTTCATTCTGGGTCGCGGCGTGATGCTTGGGAGCATCTTCATATGTAGTTGCCATGTGCCCTCTCCTATTTTTATGGTTCAGAACGAGTATTTTGCTGCGAATTCGATGCGATCAAGCTGCCCTTTGGCTCCGCCGTTCAGGGTGCGCTGGCCGTGGCGATATTCCGCCCCCAGATCGAAGCCCTTGGCGGGAGACCAGAATATGTTGCCGGCATAGCTGATCGCCTCTGCATTGAAATTATCGAAATATCCCGCTGCAAATCCACCGGGATAGTCGACATCCTGATAGCCCAGCATCAGGTTGGTGCGGACGCTGGGCGACAGGCCAATGCGTACGGCGGCAAGGCCGGCAAACACGGTTGGCGTTTGAAGCCTGCCAGCGGCATCGATGATCGCATCAGGCGAAAAGTTGAGGCCGACATAGCGTCCGACACCTTCACCATAGGTCGCCATGAACCGCACATCATGCTGCTTGCTGTCGCCGAACACGATCTTGCCCGAACCGCTCACGCCCCATCCGAACGCAGTGTCGTCCACTGTCCCATTGTCGACGCGCAGCTGACGGGCCACCCCTGCCAGGACGAAATCCGCATTGCCTGTCTTCACGTTCAGGCGTCCAACGAAATCGGGCATCTTGTCCTGATCGTTTTCAACCAGCCCCGCTGTCGTTGCCGACTGGGTCTCGCTATTTTCAATCGCGACCTGAATGCTCGCCATATCGCTCAACTTGTGGGAATAGCGGATCAGCGGCTGACGCGCGAACACCGTGCCTTCGGTCGGTCCGACGAAATCGGTGCTTTCGGGCAGCACCGCCGTGTTCTGGAAAGTCGACCAGTCCTGTCCCACGGTCAGATTGTCGAACTGTACCCAGGCGCGGCGCAGCGCGAGGTTATAGCCGTTGGTGGTCCGTTCCGACCCTTGCGTCCCCGCCGAAGTCTGGAAATCCGTTTCGACATAGCCCTTGAGCGTATGTCCCGCGACATTGGTGTCGAGATTGAGCCAGAGCCGGGTTTGCTTGGCGGAGAAATCATTGTTGGTCGTGGAGGCCCCGCCGACCGGTATGGTTTGTGGCAAGTAGAAGTCGCGGCCCAGCGAATTGGCGGCGACCGTCCCGTCGTCCCATTTGCTGAATGTCGCAACGGTTTTCAGGAAGCCGCCGATCTTGATGCGGGTGGCGCCGTTGCCCACGGTGAACCCGTCCTGCGAAGCAGCGGCGAGCTGTGGTTTCGCTTCCTCGACCGCGGCGGCAGCCTGGGCCGACTGTGCCTGAGCCTGCGCGACCGCACCGCGCAGCTCGGCATTCTCGGCCTTGGTCGCCTGCAGTTCACCCTGAAGCGATCCGAACGCTTTCTCCAGTGCCTGGATGCGCGCCTCCAGTTCCTCTTCCTTTTGCGTCGCGGCAATCGCATCCGATGTTGAAATCGCCATCAACGCGGCTCCCGTCAGAAGCAGGCCCAGTCGGCCCGAAGCTGCGATTTTGGTCATCTTGGAGAACACGTCGGGAACGGGCTGGTTGTTGTTGACGATCGCCCATGCGAGGAACGACGTTCCGCTCCGATAAGGGAGCGGCGTTATGAGCCTTGGCGTTTCGAGTGGGGATCTGATCGGCTCCTGGAGCCTGAGTTTTTCGGACATCGCGTTCGTGACCGGCAAAGCGGAGACGGCACGACTGGGATTGGCGGTTCAGCTTAGATTTTTCGCCGGGCATGGCTTCTTTGTGCCGGATCATGCGTCGATACCCTCCGACGGTGTCTTGTATCTGGCGGAGCAACTTGGTCTCGATGCCAAATCCGTGAACCACTATGATTTTTCCGGGCGCACCGCCCGCCGGCATTGCGCGGAGATTTTGCGGCATCTCGGGTTCCGCCGTATGACGCAGACGGATCGCAGGGCGTTGTCGAGGTGGATTTCCGACGATCTTTGTGCGGGCGGGCAGCCGATCAATGCCATGCTCGAGCATGTTTTCCTGTGGTGCCGCGACCGCCGTATCTATGGGCCGTCGCGCAAGGAGCTGGAACGCCTCGTCCGTTCGCAACGACACCTCTATCTGGAGGCCCTGTTGGCCCGAGTCCGCGATCGGCTTGCGCCGGATGCGGTCGCCTTGCTGGAAGCCTCGCTCGCCGATCCCGATGGCCCGACCGGCTTCAACACGATGAAGGGGGATGCAGGTCAGGCGACGCTCGAAAACATTCTTGGCGTGACCGCCAAACTCGCCTTTATCCAACGGCTTGCTCTTCCCCGAGATTTCCTATCGGTCACGGGCAAGGCATGGGTCGATCAGATCGTTCGCCGGGTTGCCGGCGAGAAAGCCTCGGAGATGCGCCGGCATGTACCGGCGCGCCAGCTCGGGCTCTATGCCGTTTATCTGATGGCGCGGGAAGCTCAGCTTACGGATGCGATGGTCGACCTGCTGATCGAGACGGTCCATAAGATCGGATCGCGCTCGAAACGCAAGGTGGTGGGCGATATCGCGAAAGACATCGAGCGGGTCTATGGCAAGGAGCGACTCCTGGTCGAGATTGCCAGCGCTTCGATCGACGATCCATCCGGGCGCATCTGCGATGTCATTTTCCCAATCGCCGGCAAGGACAAACTGGCGGCGATCATCAAGGAAAGCCAGGCAAAGGGCGCCTTGGATCGGCGGATCTACAAGGTGATGCGGAGGTCATGGGCCAATCATTATCGCCGTATGCTGCCAAGCCTGCTTTCGGCACTGGAGTTCCGGTCGAACAACGCCGTGTGGCGTCCGGTGCTGGCGGCCCTGGACTGGATCAGAAGCAAAGTGGATGATGGATGCCGCTACGTGCCGCCGCACGCAGTGCCGGTCGACGAGGTCATTCCGGCGAGATGGCGCAGTTCCGTCATTGATGAAGAGGGGCGCGTAAACCGGATCAGTTATGAGCTTTGTGTCCTCGCGCAACTGCGCGATCGCATCCGTTCTAAGGAAATCTGGGTTGTCGGGGCGGACCGATACCGCAATCCCGATGACGATCTTCCCAAGGACTTCGATGCGCGGCGAGAAGCATATTACACAGGATTGAACCTGACGGCGGATGCGCGTGCATTTTCAAGCGCCATCCGGGAAGAGCTTGCTCAGGAACTGTTGCTCCTCAATGCCAATATTCCCCGGAACGACAAGGTTCGGCTGCTGTGGCGCGGCGAGAACCGTATATCTCTCACCCCGTTCAAACCCTTGCCCGAACCCAGGGGTCTCGCCTCGATCAAGACCGAGATCGGCCAACGCTGGCCGATGACCGGGCTGCTCGACGTACTGAAGGAGGCTGCCCTTGATACGGGACTTCTCGAAGCGTTCGAAACATCGGCCTCGCGTGTTGCACTGCCGAAAACCGCGCTGGATCAACGTCTCCTGCTATGCCTCTACGGCCTGGGAACGAATGCCGGGCTCAAGCGGATCGCCGGCGCCACCCCCGATGTCAGCTATGAAGAGCTGCTGCATGTCCATCGCCGCTTCGTTCATGCCGCGGCGCTCAAGGAGGCGTGTGCCAGGGTTGCGAATGCGACCCTGGCAATCCGCAATGCTGCAGTCTGGGGGGACGCCGGCACGGCCTGTGCGTCAGATTCCACAAAGTTCGGAGCCTGGGATCGCAACCTGATGACGGAATGGCATGCGCGTTATGGTGGACGGGGCGTCATGATCTACTGGCATGTCGAACGACGCGCGACATGCGTCTATTCCCAGCTCAAGCGCTGCTCTTCCTCCGAGGTCGCCTCCATGATCGAGGGCGTGCTGCGCCATTGCACCGACATGGAAATCCAGCGACAATATGTTGATAGTCATGGCCAAAGCGCGGTTGGCTTTGCATTTTGCCGGCTTCTCGGATTTGAGCTTGCACCCCGCCTGAAAGCGATCGCTCGCCAGAAGCTGGCTCTTCCCGATGTCGGCATGCGAACGCGGCTTCCCCACTTGCAGCCGATCCTCTCCAGTCCGATCAACTGGGATGAGATCGAGCAGCAATATGACGAGATGGTCAAATATGCAGCCGCGATGCAGACAAAAACCGCCGACCCGGAGGCGATCCTGCGCCGGTTTAGCCGCTCCGAGGTGATGCACCCGACCTACAAGGCGTTGAGTGAGCTGGGCCGCGCGGTCAAGACGATCTTCCTGTGCCGGTATCTGCGCGAGGAGTCCTTCCGCCGCGAAATTCATGAAGGCCTGAATGTCGTTGAAAACTGGAACAGTGCCAATGGGTTCGTTTTCTTCGGCAAGGGCGGCGAGATCGCCACTAACCGCATCGATGAGCAGCAGCTCTCGGTCCTGGCGCTACATTTGCTGCAAGCGTCGCTTGTCTATGTGAACACCCGAATGCTTCAGAGCGTGCTGGTGGAACCGAAATGGACGGGCCGGATGACGCCGGATGATTATCGCGGCCTCACACCGCTGATTTACAGCCACGTCAATCCTTATGGCCGCTTCGACCTCGATCTGAATAGCCGGATCGATTTTGGGCGGCTTGCTGCCTGACCGGGGCCTTTCCGCTCGCACCATTTGGGTGCACCCGAACGTGACGATCGGAAGTGACATATACGACATGTCACAAAAGGGTGGTTCCGTCACCAATGTTACTGTACGAGGGCAAAGCCACCCTAATGTGACGGATTTGCCCATGACCCGCGTCGGCTACGCCCGCGTCAGCACCATCGACCAGGATCTCGACATCCAGGTTGCCCGGTTGAAGGCAGCGGGCTGTGAAATCCTCCGCTCCGAAACAGGCTCGGGCGCATCGCGCACTGGACGCACGGAGCTTGAGACGATCATGCAGTTCCTGCGCGCCGATGACGAACTCGTCGTCCTGCGTCTCGATCGGCTCGGTCGCTCCACACGCGATGTTCTCAATCTGGTTCATGAACTCGACCAGAAGGGAGCCTCATTGCGGGTGCTTGAGCCGGAGGTGACGACGGCCGGAAGCATGGGGCGGATGGTGATCACCATTCTGGGCATGGTCGCGGACATGGAACTGACGTTCATCAAGGACCGGCAGCGCGCCGGGATCGAGGCGGCGCGCGCCGAAGGCGTCTACAAAGGCCGGAAGAAAAACATCGATGACGATGAAATCCGACGCCGGATCACCGCCGGCGCGAGCAAGGCCAGCGTCGCGCGCGACCTCAAGATCTCAAGAATGACCGTCTATCGGGCGCTTGACGTCATTCCTTCAAGGATCGGGCTGCCGGAAAAGCCGCCTTCTGTCACCATCGCCCTGCATCTGACCATCGAGAACTTCAACAAGCATGGTCGTGGCAGAAAGCCCGCTCGCGAGCGCATTGAGGCGATGCTGGAGCGGGATTACCAGATGCAAAAGACCGGGAACTGCGATTACACGCTGACCGTCGCCTATGATCAGGGTGCCGATGGCGTCAGCCTCGATGATGAGATCGCATCTCTCCAGACAGAGATGTTCAACATCGCAGAGAGCTACAGGTGCTCGATCGAGACCGATGTTTACGAGATTGGAGGACAAGAGCGAGCCTGGTAGATCGCCATGTTCAATCTTTGTTCTTCAACATGGCCAAAATCGCAGCTTCGGGCCGACTGGGCCAAGCAACAACGTTTTATTTCTCGTCGCCATTACACCTCTCCCTTGCTGGACCTGTCGACCCAATCATTGTGGGAAAGATTTTCCGCTACCGAGAGCCGTATGAATACTTAGACCTTGGTCGAAACGGCATTAGACTTTAGTCTAGGGTGTAACCGAGCCGGCCGTTCCGTAAGGTTCGGCCAAGAATTTTTGAATGATCAAAGGAGAGGCGCACATGACGCATGTCTATCCCGTTCCCGCGGAATGGAGCAGCAAGGCAAAGGTCGATGCGGACCGCTATCAGGCACTTTATGCAGAGGCGGCAAATAACCCGGAAGGATTTTGGAAGCGCGAAGCGCAGCGGCTCGACTGGATCAAGCCCTTCACCAAGGTGAAGAACACATCGTTCAACGAAGCGGACTTCGGCATCAAATGGTTCGAGGACGGCGAACTCAACGTCGCGGCGAACTGCATGGATCGTCACCTTGCCGAGCGGGGGGATCAGGTTGCGATCCTGTGGGAAGGCGACTCTCCCGATGAAGAGCGCCGCATCACCTACAGGGAATTGCATGGGGAAGTCTCCCGTCTCGCCAACGCGCTGAAGGCAAACGGGGTGCGCAAGGGCGACCGCGTCACCATCTATCTGCCGATGATTCCCGAGGCCGCATTTTCCATGCTGGCCTGCGCGCGGATCGGCGCGATCCACTCTGTCGTGTTCGGCGGATTCTCACCCGACAGCCTCGCCGGGCGCGTGCAGGACTGCGATTCCGGACTCGTGATCACCGCCGATGAGGGACTCCGCGGCGGAAAGCGCGTCCCGCTCAAGGCCAATGTCGACACAGCCCTCGAAGACTGCCCGGGCGTCAAGCGCGTCCTCGTCGTGCGTCGCACCGGTGGCGCGATCACCATGAAGGATGGCCGCGACATCTGGTATCATGATGCGATCGCACAGGCCTCTGCCGATTGCCCCGCAGAGCCGATGAACGCCGAAGACCCGCTGTTCATCCTCTACACCTCAGGCTCAACCGGGAAGCCCAAGGGCGTGCTGCACACCAGTGGCGGCTATCTCGCCTGGGTATCGATGACGCATGAATATACCTTCGACTATCGCCCCGGTGAGATATTCTGGTGCGCCGCCGATGTCGGTTGGGTGACGGGGCATAGCTATACGGTGTATGGTGCGCTTGCCAACGGAGCGACTACTCTGATGTTCGAGGGCGTGCCGAATTACCCTGATTTCAGCCGCTTCTGGCAGATCGTCGACAAATATCAGGTCAATATATTCTACGGTGCGCCGACCGCGATCCGCGCGCTGATGCGCGAAGGCGATGACTGGGTGAAAAAGACCAGCCGCAAGTCGCTGCGCCTGCTGGGGTCGGTGGGTGAACCGATCAACCCGGAGGCGTGGGAGTGGTATTATAATGTGGTTGGCGAAGGTCGCTGCCCAATCGTCGACACCTGGTGGCAGACCGAAACCGGTGGACACATGATCACGCCGTTGCCGGGTGCGCATCCTCTGAAACCCGGTTCGGCCTCCATGCCGATGTTCGGGGTAAAACCGGTTCTGGTCGACGCCGACGGCAAGCTGCTTGAAGGCGCGACCGACGGCAATCTTTGCATCACCGACAGCTGGCCGGGCCAGATGCGCACGGTATGGGGCGACCATGAGCGCTTCTTCCAGACCTATTTCTCAACCTATCCCGGCAAATATTTCACCGGCGATGGCTGCCGCAGGGATGAGGACGGTTATTACTGGATCACGGGGCGCGTCGACGACGTCATCAACGTCTCCGGCCACCGCATGGGCACCGCCGAGATTGAGAGCGCGCTCGTCGCGCATTCGAAGGTCGCGGAATCTGCTGTCGTGGGCTATCCGCATGACCTGAAGGGTCAGGGCATCTATGCCTATGTGACGCTCAACGCCAATGAGGTCGAAAGCGCCGAACTGCGCTCAGAGCTGGTGAAATGGGTGCGGCAGGAGATCGGCCCCATCGCGACACCCGATGTCATCCATTTCACGCCCGGCTTGCCAAAGACGCGATCCGGCAAGATCATGCGCCGCATTCTGCGCAAGATTGCGGAGGGGGACACGTCCAATCTCGGCGACATTTCGACGCTGGCCGACCCCTCAGTGGTAGAAAGCCTCATCGAATCACGGAGCGTGCCGGCCTAGGTTCGCCGCGATGCCGGGCACGATCCTGATCGCCGACGATCACCCCCTGTTCCGTCAGGCACTGGCCATGGCGGCACAGGGGGTCGCTCCGGATGCCAGGCCGGTGGAATGTGCGAACCTTCCGGCCGCGTTAGGTCAGGCCGCCGCGACGGACGATCTCATCCTGATATTGCTCGACCTGAAAATGCCGGGCGCGGAGGGCTATTCCGGCGTCGCCTTGCTGCATGCCGAGCAACCCGATGTTCCCATTCTGGTCGTGTCCAGCGCGGAGGCGGCGCAGGCGTCGCGTGATGCGATCCGCTTTGGCGCGGTCGGTTTCGTGAGCAAGGACGCTGATCTCGCTGATATTGAGAGTGCCATCGCCGACGCGCTGGCAGGCAAGCGGATGCAGCCCCCGGTCGATGAGGCCATCGATCCGGTTGCGGCACAGATCGCGTCCCTCACCCCGACGCAACTCAAGGTCCTTCTGGGCGTGATGGAAGGTCGGCTCAACAAGCAGATCGCCTATGATCTTGGCATCAGCGAAGCGACGGTAAAAGCCCATATGACGGCAATTTTGCGGAAGCTGGATGTCCAGAACCGGACGCAAGCGGTGCTGGCGGCCAAGGCGCTGGGCCTGTCTATCGTGCATCAGTGAGGTGTTGCTCAGCCTCAGCATGGGGCCCAGAATCGGGAGGTGCATCGGCAAGCCACCGATCAAGCTCGGCGGGGGATGTGGGCTTGCGAAATACCGGTACATTCAGGCTTAGCGCGCGCGCAGTGTAATCCTGAGGCCGGGCTGCCGTGAGCAGCGCATAGCGCGCGTGAGGATGTCTTGCTTGCAACGCCTCGATCAGTTCCAGACCATCCTTGCCATCGCCCAGATTGAAATCGATCAGTGCGCAATCGAATGGTCCGTCCCCCGCTACAGCCTCTACAAAGGACGAAGCCATCACGACGTCATGGCCCAATGCGTCAAGAAAGCTTTGTAATGCTGCGCAATTTTCCGGGTCGTCATCGACCACCAGAACCGAGAGGCTCCGATACGACGCCACCGGGTTGCGATCCGGCGGCGAGGCCGCGATCACGTCCGGCCGGGCGAGTGGCAAGGCGATGCTGAACCGGCTGCCCTTGCCCTCTCGCGACCGCAACGACACTGTACCGCCCAGCAGCCTCGCTGTACGCTCGACGATCGCAAGCCCCAGGCCGATGCCGCCCTCGCCCGCGTTGGGAAGCCGCTCAAATTCGCGAAAGATCAGCTTTCGCTTGTCCGCCGGTATGCCGGGGCCGGTGTCGACCACGTCGATACGTGCACGACTGCCGCGATGACGCACACCGACCAAGATGCCGCCTTCCTGTGTATACCGTATGGCGTTTGAGAGGAAATTCTGGATGACAGAGCGCAGCAGGCCCGGGTCGCTCTCTATCGTGGCATCCCCCGCGCCAAGTCGGATATCGAGCCCCTTTTCATGCGCCAGCGGGGTCATTGTGTCGACCATTTCTGACAGCAATGGACGCAGGCGGACAGGCTCGGGTTCAACCGTGATCCCGCCTGCATCCAGTTTCGAAATATCGAGCAGCGACCGCAACAGCACGTCGGCTGACTCGATTGATCGGTCAAGGCTGTGCAGCAATGCCTGTTGTTCAACGGGAATTTTCCGTCCCAACGCTGCGGAGAATAGGCGCGCTGCGTGAACGGGTTGCAAAAGGTCATGGCTGGCCGCGGCCAGAAACCGCGTCTTCTCTGCGTCAGCGCTGGCCAATGCATCATTGGCCGCGCGTAGTTCGCTCGTCCGCTCCTGAACACGAATTTCCAGATCGAGCCGCGCCCGTTCCAGGGCGGCCATGGCCTCTTCTTCCGCCGTGACATCGGTAAACGACATCACATAGCCTCCACTGGGCATCGGACCGCCGACCGTTTTCAGAATGCGGCCGTCGGGCCGAACGCGTTTGAAACTGTGCGGTTGCGCGCGTCGCATATGAAAGAGGCGCTTTTCGACATGGTCGTCTACTTCGCCCGGGCCACATTCGCCCCGCTCGGCGTTGTAGCGGATCAACGTGGCCAAAGGGACGCCCACTCTGACCATATCCAGCGGATAATCGAACAGCTCCAGATACCGGCTGTTCCATGCGACAAGATTGAGATCCCGGTCGATGACGCTGACACCGACATCGATATTCTCCAGAGTGGCAGCGAGAATTCCCTTCGAAAAGCGAAGGCTCTGCCCGGTATCATCCAATATCCGCGAGACTTCCTCATGCGTCAGGTTGGATCCGTAGAGCGCCGACCGCATAAATGCGCGGGCGGACGGAATGCCGACGACGCTGGCGATCATCCGTTCCGCCTTCAGCCGGCTCGCGCGGTCGACCTTCTTGTCGCCATCTGCGCCCGCAAACGCATCGGCCGTCGCCTCCGGACCGACAAATCGCGCGGTCAGTTTCCTGAGGTCGCCTATGGTCGAAATGTCACCGGTGGTGGAAGGGGGCTCGCTCAGCAATTGGGGCAGCGCGCCGGGCTGTACGCGCCGCATCGTCACCAATGCAAAGGCGACCAGATTGACCCCGAGGCTCCAGATCGCGCCGTGGCTCAGCGGGCTCAGTCCGTCGATGCCGAACAACTGGTTGGGATCGAAGATCGTCCCGCGCAGGGCGGAAAGCGCGCCCCGCCCCGCAATTGATGGAAGCGCCAGCGTATAGGCCCAGACAACAAGGCCCGCAGCAAGACCCGCCTTTGCTGCCAGCGCGTCCCTGTTGCCACCGAAAACCGCCAGCACCAGAACGGGGGCGAACTGCGCCATCGCCGCAAAGGCGATCAGGCCGATGGATGCCAGTCGCTCATTCTCATTGATGCCCAACGCCCATGTCAGAGCGCCCGCCATGACGCCCGTAATGGCAAGGCGCCGCGTGACGAGCAACGCTCGGCCCATCTCGCCGCCGCCCGACAGCCGCTGGCTGCGGACGAGAAACGGCGCGACAAGGTCATTGGAGACCATCGTCGCAAGCGCGATCGTTTCAACCAGAACCATGGCGGTCGCAGCGGAAAACCCGCCCAGAAACACGATGAGGGCCACCAGATCGGGGCCGCGCAGCAACGGCAGTTGAAGGACAAAAATGTCCGGCCGCATCGCGCTTGGTAATACCGCGAGACCCGCAGCCGCAATCGGCAGAACAACAGCCGAGGTGATGAGCATATAGCCGATGAACGGCCATCGCGCCCGGTCGAAATCCCCGCTCGACCGCGCCTCTATCACTGTGACGTAAAATTGCCGGGGCAGGCATATGATCGCGGCCATCGAGAGGAGCGTAATGACAAAAAAGTCGATACCGATTCCGGAGGGCGCGAAATTTTCCGCCAGATGTCCCAGTCCCGCGGCTCTGATGTCTGGCGACGCACCTGTCAGCAAAATAGTCGCCAGCACGCCTGCGACGATAAGCCCACCCAGTTTTACGAGCGATTCAGCCCCCACGGCGAACAGCACGGCGTCGTTGCGGCTCGCCGCCTCATAGCGTCGCGTACCATAGACCATCGCGAACAGCGCAAGGCCACTTGCTGCAACAATCACGGCTATCGCCGGGTCGATATGCGCGCCTGTTATCATGGCATAGCTTGTGCCCAGCGATTTCAGTTGAAGCGCGACATAGGGAATGGTGCCGAGCAGCGCGATGATCGTCACCAGCGCGGCCACGCCCTGACTATTGCCGAAGCGCCCGCCGATGAATTCGGAAATTGAGTTGGCGCCGTCCGCCTTCGCAGCATCGATCAGGCGGCGAATAAATTTCGGTGCAAACAGGAAAAGCAGAATCGGTCCGAGATAGATCGGCAGATAGGACCAGCCATCGGAGACGGCACTCCCAACCGCCCCATAATAGGTCCAGCTTGTGCAATAAACGGCAAGGGCCAGCGCATATGCGGGCGGGCGGAGCCGCCGCTTCAGACCCGCATTCCCGCCTCGTTCCGCCCAGGAAGCGAAACCGAACAGTGCCAGCGCGTAAAGCAGGGCAACCGCAAGTGGCAGCACTTCGCGCATAAATCCCCTGCCCCAAAACCATTCTCTTGCCATGGGATTATCACGAAGGCGCAGGATCGCAAAGGCTCCGGTTCAGGAGCGGAAACGCACATGACGTGTTCAATCCGTCAATTTATGCACCAGCATGCGCGCCGCGAGCTCGACATCTGCCCAGGTTGCCTCAAAATCATCATCATCGCCATAATAGGGATCCGCAACGGCCTCTCCCGCACGCCCGGCCACCATGTCGAGCAACAGGCCGACCTGAGCGTCGCTATCGGGAGGACACAGCAGCCGGATGTCCTCCAGGTTCGAATGGTCGAGTGCAAAGATATGCGTGAAACGGTGAAAGTCCGCCGCCTCGATCTGGCGCCCGCGATACCCGCTGATATCGACACCGTAGCGGAGCGCCGTTTTCTGCGCCCGCCGGTCCGGCGGATGCCCGACATGCCAGTCGCCCGTGCCTGCCGAATCAACCCCGACCGATAAACCTGCCTCCTGAGCGGCACGCCTCATGGCCGCCTCCGCGAGTGGAGAGCGGCAGATGTTGCCCAGGCAAACGAACAATATGGCATGGCGTTGCATAGACGATCTCTAGCACGCTGCGGCACCCTGCCAAGCCGTCGGCATGGCTTTTCGCCTCGCTTGCGCAATCAACGCTTGGGTTTTGTGCGTCAGCCCCCTATGTAGCGCGCCGAAGCGCCGCTACGCGCTTCCTCAGATGTGCGGACAGGTGGCCGAGTGGTTTAAGGCAGCGGTCTTGAAAACCGCCGTGGGTTCACGCTCACCGTGGGTTCGAATCCCACCCTGTCCGCCAATCCTTCATGAAAATGGTGCGCCCGACAGGATTCGAACCTGTGGCCCCCAGATTAGGAATCTGGTGCTCTATCCTGCTGAGCTACGGGCGCACGCCGCTGTCGCGACGATGCCTCCTGTACCGGGCATCGCCATGCCGTTCAACCACAATTGGAGCGGCTAGTTTTGCGCTTCGGGCGGTACGACGGGGAAAATCAGCGGGGCGACTTCCACCCCCTCTTCCACCAGACTGCGGGCTTCCTCCGCCGCGACCTCACCATGAATGGGCTTGGCGTCAACTTCGCCGTAGTGCATCGCACGGGCCTTGTCCGCGAACTTCCGGCCGACCCACTCGCTTCCCGCAAGCGCCTCAGCCTGCGCCTTGGCAAGCGCCTGCATCAAAACCGCGGTTTTTTCGCTGTCGCCGCCGGTGCTCACGGGAACCTGATGCCCCGCCTTCGTCACAACCGGATCGGTTCGCCTGTTGCCTTTTGCGGAAACCGCGGGGGCCATAACCGCCTTCTCCACCTGCGCGTCGCCGCACACCGGGCAAACGAGCAGCCCGCGTTCCTTCTGCCCCGCAAAATCCTCTGTTGAAGAAAACCACCCTTCGAACACATGGCCCTCCCGGGCGCATTTCAGGTCGAACACGATCACGAAAGCGACACCTTTTCTTTTATCGACCGGCGATGATTCAGGACCGGGATGCGCGCTCTTACTTCCTCAATACGGCTCAAATCAATATCGACGAAGGCGAGGCCCGGTGCATCGTCCATATCCAGCAGAATTTCTCCCCATGGATCGATGACCAGACTATGACCATAGGTGCTGCGACCATCTTCATGCGTGCCGGTTTGCGCGGGTGCGATCACGAAGGCAGCGGATTCAATCGCCCGCGCGCGCAGCAGCGTGTGCCAGTGGGCCTTTCCGGTCGGCACGGTGAAAGCCGCCGGGATCAACAATATCGACGCGCCCGCATCGCTCAGCCTGCGATAGAGATCGGCAAAGCGCAGATCATAACAGATCGACAGACCTGTGCGCGCCCATGGCGTATCGACGACGACCGCCTGTTCGCCCGGGCCATAAACAGCGGACTCGCGCCAGCGCACGCCATCGGGCAAGTCGACATCGAATAGATGGATCTTGTCATAGCGCGCCCGGATCACGCCTGTGTCGTCGATGACAAATCCGCGATTGGTCCAGCGCCCGTCGGATCGTTCGCCGCTGAGCCCTAGCGAGCCGATATGTACCCATAGACCGTGCGCCGCTGCTGCCTCGCATGTGCGAGCCAGCACAATGTCGTGCGCCTCGTCGGCCAACGTCTGCGCCGCCCGATCCCGCTTGCGGTCAAGGCATCCGACCATCTCGGGCGTGAACAGCATGTCGGCGCCGCCGGCTTTCGCGTCGGCAATCGCCTGGACGAGCATCTCAGCGTTGGCGACCGGATTGATTCCGCTCGTAGATTGCAACAGGGCGGCGCGCATCTGTATTCCGCCTCTTGTCAGCCTAGCATGGCGTCCAGCCGGCCCTGCGCCTCAAGCGCCGCGAGCTGGTCGGAACCGCCGATATGTTCGCCGTCTATGAAAATCTGCGGGACGGTTGTGCCGCCGTTGGCGCGTTCCAGCATCTCACCGCGCTTGGGACCGCCCATCGTGATATCATATTCTTCGAACGACACCCCCTTGCTTTCCAGCAGGGCTTTCGCCCGATGACAATATCCGCAGAACGCCTTCGTATAGATTTCGACATGCTTCATGAACAACAATACCTCCACAGCAGAGATTGTGCGTACGCAGCATTTTGTCAATCTTTCGTGCGGTCAGGGAGCGCTCTCGCCCAACATAAGAGGTGAACCGCCTCCGCGCCATGGGCGAGCAAGGTGCGGGCACATGCCGCCGCCGTCGCGCCGCTCGTATGGATATCATCTATCAGAAGGACGGTTTTGCCGTTCAGGCGACCCGCATGCTGTGCATTGATCGCAAAAGCGCGCGCCACTGCTTTGGTTCGCTGCGCCGGGTTCATATTGCGCAGCGGTTTGGTCGCCTTGCTTCTCGCCAAGATGAAGGGGTCCGCCTTTATCGCAAGATGATCAGACAGGTGCCGGGCGATCAACGCAGATTGATTGAAGCCTCTCGACCAGAGCCGCCAACGATGGAGAGGTACCGGTATGATCACAGCATTGGATCGCTGGGCCACAACGTCGGGATGAACGCGCGCCGCCATGTGTCGCGCCATCAGCTTCGCCAGTCCGGTTCGGCGCCCATATTTCAGCCGAATGGCGATGCCGCCTGACACCTCGCAATAGGCGAGTGCGGCCCGAGCGCTGACCCATGACGGCGGCCATGCGATGCAGGGTGCGCACAGCGCTTCGTCGCCTTCATCGCGATCGAAAGGGACGCCGCATCGCCTGCAGCAGGGATCACCGAGAAATTCCAGCTGCTGCCAACAGTCGGCGCAAAAGCCGAGGTCCTCACCGGTAATTACACCGCAGCCTGAACATCGCGATGGAAGCGCATAGTCGAGCAGCATGCGGAGCGGTTTTGGCAGGCTGAAGGACATAATCCGCTTGTTCCGCGGCGTCCCAGCCTGCACAAGCCCAACATGATCCAGAATGATGGCCCTCCGCAGATTTTCGCCCCCCGCCGCCGTGCAATGGCGCGGGACAGGGCGCATCACGGGTTCGCGGCCCATGATTTCCTGTATCGCTATATGCTCGACGGCCTGTTGGAGCGGCTGGAGGATGTTCAGCGCCCGATGCAGGATGTCCTGGTCATCGGCTGCCCCGACACAAGCGCCGCCGATGCTTTGAAAGCGCTCGGCAAGTCCGTGACATGTTGCGACCCGGGCGGGCGAAATGCTGCCGCCAATGACGGCGCGCAGTGCGAGGAAGACGCCCTGCCTTTCCCTGAAGCGAGCTTCGACCTCGTCCTTTCGTGCGGTACGCTCGACAGTGTCAATGACCTTCCCGGCGCGCTGATCAACATCAGGCGGGTCTTGCGACCCGACGGGTTGCTGCTTGGCGCAGCGGTCGGCGCAGGATCGCTCGACATCATGAAGCAAGCGCTTCTGGGTGCGGAAGGCGACCGCCCAATGCCGCATGTGCACCCCCAGATCGACGTTAGATCCGCAGGCGACCTGCTGGCGCGTACAGGCTTTGCGATGCCTGTCGCCGATGCCGAGATGTTGAACGTGCGCTATCCATCGCTTCTGGCGCTGATGCATGACCTTCGCGGCATGGCCTTGGGCAATGTCATGGCCGCGCAGCGTCGCGGAACAGTGACACGGGTCGTGCTGGACCGCGCGTCTGAGATATTTGGCGCGCAAGCGGAAGCGGACGGCAAGACAACCGAGCATTTTTCGGTGCTGTACTTGAGCGGCTGGAGGCCGGATCCGTCCCAGCCCGCCCCCGCCCGGCGTGGCTCCGGCAAGGTTTCTCTTGCCGACGCCCTGAAACCGAAAGTCTAAAGGAGGGCGTCGAGCACCCCTATCATCGGCAGGTCGGCAGGCGGCATCGGCAGCGCGAACATCTGGTTGGGCCTGACCCATTGCATCGCCGCGGCATGCTTCAGCCGGGGTACACCTGTCCATTTCCTGCATACATAAAGAAGCAGGATCAGGTCCCGGTCGCCCAGCGGCTCCGATGCAAATGTTGCGGGTGCGAGGCAGCTTTGGTGCGTTTCAATGCCCAGCTCTTCTTCCAGCTCCCGCACAAGGGCGGCCTCGGGCGTTTCGCCGGGCTCCACCTTACCGCCGGGGAACTCCCACAACCCGGCCATCGATTTGCCCTCGGGCCGTTGTTGCAACAGCACGCGGCCGTCGGAATCGACCAGAGCGGCCGCAGTAACGATCAGCGGCGAACGGGAGGCGCTGTTCCTGTCCATCAACGGTTCACTGGATTTCTCACCGACCATATAATTTTATTAACCTCGCACCCCTAGAATCACCTCGGGTCAAGGTATCGCGAGGGTAGAAACATGACAAACCACACCGGCAAAATGTCGGCGCGGCGTCGCCTGTCGATCAGGAATTGTCAGCGGGGCGCCACAGCCGTTGAGTATGCATTGGTAGTTTCGCTGATCTGTCTGGCGGCAATTGGTGCGATGACGGGCGTTGCAAATAAAACGATCAATATGTGGGGCAATGTCTCAAACGAGGTTAGTGAACATTAACCTTCATTTCTTCAATTTCGGCCGTTTTATTAAGATTTTTTAAACCCGACAGGCATATTTGTCAGTCTGCTGATTTGGGAAACCAATGAGCTGGGTAGTAGTAGGTATCATTCAAGGAGACACAACATGCAGTTTTTCCGTAAAATGCTGAAGGACAGCAAGGGCGCGACCGCCATCGAATATGGTCTGATCGCAGCTCTGATCGCAGTTGCCGCCATCACCGCGATGGGCACTGTTGGCAACAGCCTGAACAACACCTTCAACAACGTTGCAAACGCGCTGAACACGTAAGTTTCGCGCTAGCAAACGGTAAGTTTTGGAAGGGCGGCGAGTTACCTCGTCGCCCTTTTTCTTGCGCGTCATTGCTGCGCCGGTAGGCTCAGTAGGTGACGATTTTCACTTTTTGACCGGCGCCAAGCGTGGAAGAGGCCGATAGCCCGTTGAGCGTCAGAAACCGCTCCTGCTTGTACGTGTCATAGGCCATGCGCGAAGACAGCGATGCAATCGTATCGCCGCTCTTCACAGTGACCACACTCACCTTGCGCGGCTTGATCGCGGCCGCTTCGCTCGCACTGATCCGGTTGAACGACTGAACCATCGAATCGAACGGCCCCAAACCTGCGCCCGCTTTTGTGAGGATGACGAAGTGAAACGCTTGGTTTGAGCTTAGCTCATAGGCCATCACCGTCACATCGACCTGACCGGACTGGGTATTCGCACGCGCCGTTGAATAGGCCGCGGACATGCCGTTGATCGTCGTACGCCGCAGCGTTGCCGCATTAATGGTGCTGTCACCAGCCAAAGCTTTGAACACCGACGCGATATAGGCGTTGAGGTCGCCGGAATAGGATCCGCCGCTGAATTGCGCCTGCCCATTCGATCCCGATATCGTCACCGCCTGCGTACCGTTCACCATGGCGTAGCCGCTGGGTGCCGTGAACGCGATGCGCAGCGCGGGATGCAGGAACTTGCTGCCCTGAATGACGCCCTGCTGCGGGTCATCATCATACATCACGCCGTTGACAGCATTCAAAAACGCATCGCGGTTACGATAGCTGCTGGTGGATCCGGTTTCCTGCGCCTTTGTGAGCGCGCGCGATACGCGAGAGGCAGGGTCAGGGTGTGTGCTCGCCCATTCCGGAACCGCGTTCGATTGGCCTACGACCCGCGCATCAAGGGCGCTTTGCGCGGCAAGCGACGCCAGCATGCTGGACAGCGCCTTCGGGTCATACCCCGCGCTGTTCAGATAGCGTATGCCCAGATCGTCAGCTTCATATTCCTGCGAGCGCGAGAATTTGAGCGTCAGGAGCTGCGTCCCAGTACCGATTCCCTGCTGTAATACGCTGCCCAATCCCGAATTTCCGAGCACCGCTCCGGTCAGGATCTGCAACAGCGCCCCGCCAATGGCATTGCGCTGCGCCGCAGCCTGACGTCGCTGCGCATGCTGTGCCGCGACGTGGCCGACTTCGTGCCCCAGAACACCCGCCATTTCGGCTTCGTCATTGCACAGCGCCATCAGTTGGCGCGTGATATAGACATACCCGCCCGGTATCGCGAAGGCGTTATTGATCTGCGAATTCAGCAGCGTGATAGTGAAATCGCCCTGCGCATTGGACAGGCTCGATTGAACCGCGATCTTGCGGCCCACAGAAGTCACATATGAGGATTGGGACCCGCTGTAAGGTCCGCCAAATTCCGCCAGAAGTTGCGGGTGCGCCTTCGCGCCCTGTTCCTTGTCGGACTGGCTGATCGTCGTTGCAACCGGGATGCTCCCAGACCCGCCGCCACCAGATTCCGGCATGCATCCACTGGTGAAGGCAATTGCCGCCAGTGCGGTGCTTATTTTGAATTTGGACACGGCATCCTCTCCCCTGAGCGCATTATTGACGTGGAAAAGCAACGAGCCGAGGCCGATTTCGTTCCGTCGGGCCGGTATTCCCGCCGCTGCGCGACCTCAGCCGCCCATCGCGAGAAACTTGTCGGCACGCGCGCTGCGCAAACTGACGGCATCCTGTTTTGCCAAACTATCAAGCTCTTCCGTGATCGCTTTTGACAAGGACGCAATAGCCGCCTTGTGATTGCGATGCGCTCCACCCGAAGGTTCCGACACGATGCGATCCACCACGCCCAGCTTCTTGAGGTCCTGCGCCGTCACCCGCATGGCAATCGCAGCGTCGCTGGCCTTTTCCGCCGTGCGCCACAGGATCGAGGCGCATCCTTCCGGCGAGATCACGCTATATACCGCATGTTCGAGCATCAAGATCCGATTTCCGGCAGCGAGCGCGATTGCGCCGCCCGAGCCTCCTTCGCCGACAATCGCCGTAACCATGGGTACACCCAGTGCGAGGCACTGCTCAGTGGATCGTGCGATTGCTTCCGCCTGGCCCCGTTCCTCTGCCTGGACGCCAGGAAAGGCACCCGAAGTATCAACCAATGTCACAACGGGCAGGCCGAACCGGTCGGCAAGCTGCATCAGCCGGATCGCTTTGCGATACCCTTCAGGTTTGCCCATGCCGAAATTATGTTTGAGGCGGCTCGCGGTATCGTCGCCCTTTTCATGGCCTATCACCATCACCCGCCGTTTGCCGATTTTGGCAAAACCGCCGAGTATCGCCTGATCATCAGCAAAGGCGCGATCGCCCGCCAGAGGAATGAATTCGTCGAAGATCCCGGCAACATAGTCCTTGAAATGCGGACGTTCCGGATGCCGCGCGACCTGCGTCTTCTGCCAGGGCGTCAGCTTGCCGTAGGTTTCCTTGAGCATCTTTTCGGCGCGCAGCTGCAGTTTGGCAATTTCGGCGTCGATATCTATCTCGTCGGATTGGGCGGTTTCCCGCAGTTCTGCAATCCGGGCTTCCAGTGCTGCGACCGGCTTTTCAAAATCAAGGAACGTTACCATGCCCTTGCGTTAGGACCGCCTGCGTCCGACGTCAACGAGAGGATGACGCCGGTTGACCAGTTCGACCAGATGCGCGCTGTCGACATGAGTATATATCTCCGTTGTTCCGATGTCGGCATGGCCGAGCATCGTCTGCAACGCACGCAGGTCCGCACCGCCAGACAGCAGGTGCGTGGCGAATGCATGACGCAACACATGGGGGCTGAGGCGTTCGGGCGATATGCCAGCCGCCACGCCCAACTCGCGGACCATCTGAAACAGCCTTACCCGGCTAAGATGGGATTTACCGGAAGGGAACAGCCACAGGCTGTCGGACGCGACGAAGGCGAGCCATTGTCCAACGGCCGCGCGCGCGCGATCGGACACGGGCACAAGCCGTTCTCGCCCGCCCTTCCCCTTGATGATCAGAAAGGGGCGGTCGGGATGGACGGCGTTGCGGGGCAGCGACACAAGCTCTGTTGCGCGCAATCCCGAACCATAGAGAAGCTCAATCAACGCCAATGTTCGAACGTGACGATGCTGCGGATTGTCCCTGCCTGCATTCGCCTCGGCAACCTGAAAGAGACTCTCCACCTCTTCCTTCGACAATATGCGCGGCAATGGCCGACGCAGGCTTGGCCGGGCCAGTGCTTGCGCGGGATTATCGTCGCGAACGCCTTCCGCTTCGATAAAGCTGAAAAAGCCCCGCAACGCCGACAATTTCCGCGCGACGGTTGACGCTGCAAGCTGCGACCAGCTCTCGCCCAAAGTGCGCAATTGCTCGGCATCGGCATCGGACAGGGTGGCCAGGGCAGCGCTCGCGGCATCAAGGTCGGTGCGATAGGCAAGCAATGTATTGCGGGCAGCGCCCTGCTCAACCGCGAGCTTTTGGATATAACGGTCGATGAGCTGCCTGTCTTTCGACAAGACGTCCCCGCCTTCGCGCCTCGCGTCGGCGGTCGCCTCCGCCACCGCCTGTCAGCTCCGCATGATCGCTTCGGCAGCGATCATCCTCGCCTCTGCGTCGAGGCCCGCCTGACGCAGCGCGGAAACGATATGATAGAGATGTTCCGGCGGCATGGCGTCCCAGTTCGCGACCTGCATTCCAACCGCCGCCAGCAGCGCGACCGTACCCTTTTCACGGCGTTTCCCAGCGTTCGAAATGAATTTCTCCCATTTCGTCTGCGCCGAGAGCGAGATGCCCGCCCCGTCAAGTGCCTGCTTGAGAGCATCTCCGCGCAACCGTCCGAGTCCCGCAAGACCGGCTACCAGCAGTTCCCCCTTGCGCCCGGTATCCGAGGCATATTTCCGCAGACGTTCTCCATCCAGACTGAACGGCATGTCCGGCGCGCCCACGGCCAGCATGGCCCATCCGTCCGCGCCTTCGGATTGGGACAGCGCGTCCCGTGCGCTCGACCAGCGCATCGCGCTGCGATCATATCCGGCGCTCAGCATCGCGGCGATCAGGTGGGTCACGTCGGCACCCTCTACATCGATCACCGGCAAAACGGCCATCGCCCGCGACACCGCCAGAAGGTCGACAAGGTTGCGCTCACCATCGCGCGCCATCAGATCGCGCAGCCCGTCCATCCGGGCCGTGACCGTTGATCCGCTATAGGCGGCTCGTATCGCGCTCATCCGGTCGGAAAATGTGGCGGGGACGGTGTCGGCAGCATAAAGCTCGGCATAAAAATCCACCAGAGCCGCGCTGGAGAGCACTCCGAGCTGCGCTGCTGTCTGAACTGACGGCAGGCGCTCTTCCAGCGTCAACATCGGCGCCCTCGCCCGCCAAGCCTGCACATGATATCCTGCACGCGTGAGCAGCGGCGGCGGGATGTCGACATTGGCTGTTGTCGCCAGCCCGAAACGCCATGCGGTCAGCGTGTTGACGTCATCCCATTCGATTTTCACCGACCGCCGTGAATCGACGCCTGCGCCTACAATTTTTTCGCTCAACCGATAATCTATGCCGCGCACGTCGCCGCGGCGCTGCGCCTGATTCAATATCGCACTCGCACGGCCTTGCTCGGCCGAGAACGACGCGCAGATCGCCTCTGCCATTGTCCAGCTCGGCGACGTGCTGACGGCCTTCGCCCCGATATAGAGCGAGCACAGGCCAACCGGATCGGCGGATGCGAGATATGCCTGCATCGCGACAGCATAGAGGCGGTCACTATAGCGATTGGCATCGACGCTCTGCACCATCATGCGGGCAGGGTCGGCCTCCCCCATCCTGACGAGCAGCCAGGCGCGCTCCGCCGTCCAATCCGCGCCGTCGATATCGCTCGGCGTCGTCGTTGCGGAAAGCAAGGTGCGCCTGAGCAAGATAGAACCCCAGCGTGAAACAAGCGGCGCCTTCGTGTTCCGCATCAGCGCGGCGAGAAATTTGCCTGACTGTTGTCCAAATGCGTCTTCGGACAGGCCGCCGGTAGCCGGCGTCAACGGGCCGATCTTGTCGAGCGACCGGCGCGCGCTGTCAGGCAGGTCGTATTTTCGTTGCTGTTCGGCCAGTTCCTCCGGCGTCAGTTCGGGCTCTGTGGCATTGTCGACCGCAAGGTCGGCCGGATTGGAGGCATCAACCCCTTGAAGATCGAGCTGCAAGGTAGAGCCGCCGGGCCGGTGGCCGCTCGTATTCGTGTTATCATTGGGCTGCGATGGAGCTGGCGTCGGCTCTTGCGGGGCCGGCTCATTACTGAAACCGGGAGGAAGCAATGAAGTCGGCGCGCGGCCTTCAACCGGGGTCAGCACAAGTGCAGAGCCCAGAGCGAACAGCGCGACCCCCGACAGCATCCGCATGGGTGTCCTGTGCGTGCTTCCTTCGCTCGCCTCCCCGGCCCTCTTCATCGAATCATTGCCCCAGCTTGCTGGGCGAAACCGGCTTCTCGACGCGCGCCTGAGGCTGCTCGCCACCGCGCTGCCAGGCTAAGCCCAATCCTGTGATCAACAAAAGGACGATGACGACAGGAATGATCGGAAGCCGCCTGCGACGACGCGGCGTTTCGAAAATGGCGTTGCTGTTGCGTTTGATTTTCATGACGATGGTAAGGCTATCCGACGGGTTGGAGGATCAAACTTCCTTGGAAATTCGCTTTTGCGCGGCGCGCGCATCGCTGTATAGCCCCGCTCAGCATGCAACGAAACCACAAATCGGCAAAAGGTCCTGAACAGCGACCCATCGTGTTGATTGGCATGATGGGCGTCGGCAAATCGACCATCGGGCGTCGGCTCGCCAACCGGCTGGGGCTGCCGTTTGTCGATGCGGATGAGGAAATTGCAGCCGCCGCAGATCTCAGCATCCCCGAGATTTTTGAGCGCTACGGCGAAGAAGAGTTCAGGGATGGCGAACGCAGGGTCATTGCCCGCCTGCTGGAGCAGGGCCGCAAGGTGATCGCGACCGGCGGGGGCGCTTTCATGAATGACGAGACTCGTCGCCTCATTCTGAGCGAAGCGATCGCCGTCTGGCTGGATGCCGATCTGACGATACTGGTGGAGCGCGTGTCACGTCGCGAAGGCCGCCCGTTGCTGAAGGACAAGGATCCGCTTGTCGTCCTGACCGAGCTGGCGAAAGTACGCAACCCTGTCTATGCGCAGGCTCCCATTCATGTGAAAAGCGGTGAAGGTCCCCATGAGATGACGGTAAACAGGATCGTCGAGGCTCTCGAACAATGAGCAAGGTTCAGGTCGCGCTCGGCAGTCGCAGCTACGATATCGTTATAGAAGATGGTCTGGTCGACCGTGCCGGAACCTATCTGGGCTCCCATGCACGGGCGGGTCGGCTGGTCGTCATCACCGACGAGAATGTCGCGGCCGCTCAACTCGGACGCTTGCGGCAAGCGCTCTCGCAATCGGATATCCACTGTGAAGCCATCATTCTTCCGGCTGGAGAACCCACAAAAAGCTGGGCCGGCCTGTCCGGACTGATGGACAGGTTGCTGGCGCTGGAGGTTGAGCGCAAGGATCATATCGTGGCGCTGGGCGGCGGGGTGATCGGAGACCTTGTCGGATTCGCCGCAGCGATCCTCAAACGCGGATGCTCATTCGTTCAGATACCCACCACCTTGCTGTCGCAGGTGGACAGCTCGGTCGGAGGAAAAACGGCGATCAATGCCAGCGCAGGCAAGAACCTGATCGGCGCGTTTCACCAGCCTTCGCTGGTGCTGATCGACCCGACAAGCCTCGATACGCTTCCGGCGCGTGAGGTTCGCGCAGGCTATGCCGAGGTCGTCAAATATGGCCTGATCGGTGATGCCGAATTCTTTGCCTGGTGCGAACAGCACGGGCACGCCCTCCTCGCCGGAGGTCCCGCTGCGCGAGCCCATGCGATTGAGAAAAGCGTACAGTCCAAGGCGGAAATCGTCGCCGCGGACGAAGAGGAAAAGTCCGGACGGCGCGCATTGCTGAACCTCGGTCACACCTTCGGCCACGCCCTGGAGGCAGAAACCGGATATAGTGACACATTGCTGCACGGTGAGGCTGTCGCGGCAGGCATGGCGCTGGCGTTCAGATTTTCTGCGGCGCAGGGGCTGTGCGATATTGCCGATGCAGTGCGCGTCACCGGGCACTTGCGCAATGCGGGGCTACCCGCCAGCCTGCGGGATGCCGGCATCAGCGCAAGCGGCGAGGCTCTTGTCGCGCATATGATGCATGACAAGAAGATGGAGGGCGGAACCCTGCCCTTCCTGCTGGCGCGTGGGATCGGTCAGACCTATCTCGACAGGGATGTACAGCTTGCCGATGTGGCGGCGTTTCTCGATCGTGAGCAGTTAACCTAGCTCAACCGGGCTGACGCATGAAAATCCACGCGGCCCACAGCCAGGCCGCTATCAGCGCCGTGCCACCTATGGGTGTGACGGCACCGAGCCATTTCGGCGCGCCTATCGCCATCAGGTACAGCGTACCTGCGAAGATGGCCGCGCCAATCAGCATCATAATGGCTGGTCCGCGCGCGACCGTCATCACGGTGATTGCTGCGACGGCATGGATCAGTTGATAGGTCCCACCGGTCCGCAGCCAGTCTGCAGCCTGCTCCGACTGCGCGCCATGGGCGCCGAACGCACCTGCCGCGATCGCAAAAGCTGCGCTCAAGGCCGCCCAAAACCCTATCATCATGCGTCCTCTCCGCTATTGTCTCTCGACTTGAGAAGCATACCATGGCCCGGTCGGTACATCAGGTCTTTTGCGGCCAGCAAATCCCCCTGCGCCAACTGGACATCAAACCGCTCCTTGTCATTCTCCCGATATTGCTGCTCAACCTCGACGATTTCGCGGTCCTTCACGCCAAGCTGGCGCAAGGACATCAGGCCCATGGCGATGGCGGATTCGAAAACCTCGCGAACCGTGCCTGCGAGATCGAGCTCGTTCAATCGCATCATATGCCGGCGGTCGAAAGTGCGCACCAGAATGGCGACCTGCGGGAATGCCTCGATAATGGGCTGCAGCTGTTTTTCGTCGAGCGACGGATCGTCGATGCAAAAAACGATCAGCCGCGCCTCTTCCGCCCCGGCATTGCGCAGCAGGTCGACCCGGGTGCCATCCCCGTAATGCACCTTGGTATCGAAACGGCCCGAAAGCTCGATTTGCGCGGGCTTGCGATCGATGAGCGTCAGCGAGAAGCCATGCCCTGTCAGCATCTGCGCAACGGTCTGACCAAAGCGGCCATAGCCGACGATTATCGCAGCGCCTCCCGGGGCGACGTCGGACACGTCATATTTGGCCGAGGAGGAACGCGAAAATTCCAGACGCCGCGCAATTAGCATGAGGAAAGGCGTTGTGGCCATTGAAAGCGTGACGATTGCGCTGAATATGCTGGCTGCCTGAGGCGCGATCAATAACGCATTGCGTGCCTGGTCAAACAACACAAAGCCAAACTCGCCGCCCTGGGACAGTAACAACCCAAGACCCAGCGCGGCTCTGCGCCGCATCCCGAACAGCAGCGCCAGGCCTGTCAATATGGCGACCTTCACCACCACCAGCAGCGCCGCCATGCCGACCACAAACATCGGGTTTTCAACAACCGAACGGATGTCGAGAACCATCCCGACGGCCAAGAAAAACAATCCCAGCAGGATCGAACGAAACGGTTCGACATCCGCCTCTATCTCATGCCGATAGGGTGAATCGGCGAGCAGTACGCCTGCTATGAATGCGCCAAGCGCTGTGGACAGCCCAAGGGAATGCATCAAGGCCGCGCTGGCAAGCACGGTGAACAGGCCCACCACGACGAAAAGCTCGCGCTCGCCCATGCTTCCGACAAGCTGCAAGGCCGGTCGCAATATGAAACGGCCGGCAAGAACCAGCCCGGCAATCGCGCCCACCGTATAGAGCGCCAATGTCCACCCCGGCGGGCCCGCCGCATCCGCTGGATTGCGAGAAAGCGCCGCGACAATGGTAATCAGCGGGACGATCGAAAGATCCTGAAACAACAGGATCGAAAACGCTTTCTCGCCAAAGGGGGAGTTAATGCGACCGCTCTGTTTCAACCCCGGCAAGACCTGCGCCGTCGAAGAAAGCGCCAGCGGTAGTCCCAGTGCAATCGCCGCGCCGAGCGTAAAAGCGGTTCCCCAATAGATGCAGGCGGTCAGCACGACGCCCGAAAGCACCACTTGCGCGGCACCGAATGCGAATATGTCGCGTTTCAACCGCCAAAGCCGCGCCGGATTAAGCTCCAGGCCGACCAGGAACATCAGCAATACGATGCCGATTTCCGCGATATCGAGCTTCGCCTCGCCGCCGCCCACCAAAGCGAGACCCTGCGGCCCGACCAGCGCCCCTGCGACCAGATAGCCGAGGACGGCCCCGAGCCCGAGACGGCGAAAGATGAGAACGAACAAGGTCGCGAACCCCAGCAGAATCACGCCTTCGCTCAAAAGGAGTTCAGTGGGGCTCGCCAACATCGCCTGTTCTGCACCGCCGCTCGTCATGATGCGCGCGCCTGTTGCTGTGTCGTATCGCTCAGTGCGCGCTGCACCGCCTCCGTCACCGCTTCGAACGCCAGCATGATCGAGGGGTGCCGCGCAGGGTAATCGCGGGCCGCCGCGAACACATCGATACCGGGCCAGAAGTCCGCTGCGCTATCTGCATCGGGATGCGCCAGATAATGGCGCAGGCTGTCCGTCGCCGTCTGAAGCTCTTCGACCGAACATCCACCCACATGGGCGTACATCAACGCCGCAGAAGCCTGCCCCAAGGCGCAGGCGCTGACGGTGAGCGCGACCTGATCGACGCGGCTCTCTGCATTCATCCGGACATCCGCGATTACCCGGCTGCCGCAGGTCGGAGAACGCCGGTCCGCCGAACCCTGTGCATCATCGAGCCGCAAGGGCGCCGGCAGCGAGGTAGCGAGCCTCAATATATCTCGATTATAAAGGGCGGAGGACATGGACTTGTTCTAGAGAAATTTCGTGGAGCGGCAAGCAGACGCTATGGCCGTCGATCAGCCTGCGGGCAAGGTCAAACGCACGAGCAGTCCGCCGAGATCCTCGCTGTCGCCCAACTCGACGGACCCGCCATAGATTTCCGCTACGTCGCGGACAATGGCAAGGCCAAGGCCGGTGCCCGGCTTGCCTGTGTCCAGCCGTACACCTCGGTCGAAAATCCGCGCGCGTTCGGCGGCCGGAATGCCCGCCCCATCGTCCTCCACCTCAATGGACACCTGACCCTGCGCAACAAGCGGACGCACCGTTGCAAAGACGCTGCCGCCGCCATATTTCGCTGCATTCTCGACCAGATTGCCCAGCAACTCGTCGAGATCCTGCCTCTCAACACGCGCAACCGCGCTCTCATCCCCATCCATATCGATGCGGACGTCGGGATACAGCCGGGCGACCGCCCGCTCAACGGCCTCCAGACTGTCCCATATCCGTGCGCGACTCTGGGCGGCCCCGCGCCTTCCCACGGCGCGGGCGCGCGCAAGGTGATGGTCGATCTGCCGCCGCATCGTCACCGCCTCGCGCATCACCGTGTCGTTCAGATCATCAGCATCGGCGGTGGCGGAGTTCATGATCACTGTGAGCGGGGTCTTGAGCGCATGAGCGAGATTGCCCGCATGCGCCCGCGCCTCTTCGGCCTGCCGCTCATTATGGGCGACGAGCGCATTGAGCTCTTCCACCATGGGCAGCACTTCTGCGGGCATCGCCGCCGTCACGCGGTTTTTCTCACCCGCACGCATCCGCACAATCTCTCGGCGGACGGCGCGCAATGGGCGCAGACCATATACCGTCTGGAGGCTCGCCATCACGAAGAGGCCCAGCCCCAAAAGCACGAAACTTTGCACAAGCGTGTTTCGAAGCGTGTGTATCTGGCCGTCCAACCCGGAGCGCGCCTGCGCCACCGCGAAGGTCCACACGTCATTCGATCCGGGCAGGATGATCCGGCGTTCCATCACCCGCAGCCGCTCATCGGGAAACTGGCCGCTGTCATAGACCTGCAAACCCATCGGCCCACGATTGACGTCCAGCTTCAGCGCCCTGTCCCACAGCGACCGGGACCGCCAGTCCTCATGGCCCTTGGCGCTGATTTGGTAATAAAGGCCACTGCTGGGTTCCAGAAAGCGTTGGTCGGCAAGCGGGCGGTTGAAATAGACCTCGCCATCAGGGCCGACCTCCGCCGACGCGATCATCGCGGTGAGCACATAGGCCATGCCGTCATCAAAATTGCGCGTGATCGCATCCTGCAGGACCCGGTCGAGCGCAACGCCGCCGCCGATCAGCAAAATTGCGATCCACAGCGCCGCAACACCCATCATGCGCCGGCTCAGCGAGCCGGTCGATGCGACAAGCGGTTCGGATATCTCGGTGTCCGTCACGGACGGGATTATGACGTGACCGGCTCTTCGAGGCTATAGCCAAGCCCCCGGATCGTCGTGATAACATCTGCGCCGAGTTTTTTGCGAATGCGCGTCACGAACACTTCGATCGTGTTCGAATCGCGGTCGAAATCCTGATCGTAGATATGCTCGATCAGCTCGGTGCGGCTGACGACCTTGCCCTTGTGATGCAGGAGGTAGGACAGCAGCTTATATTCCTGCGCAGTCAGCTTTACCGGCTCGCCCTTCAACGTGACCTTGCCCGAACGCGTGTCGAGACGCACATCGCCTGCCGACAACTCGCTCGACGCGTTGCCCGACGCACGACGGATCAACGCGCGCAACCGCGCGATCAGCTCTTCGGACTGGAACGGTTTGGCGAGATAATCGTCCGCGCCTGCATCCAGACCGGCCACCTTGTCGGACCAGCTGTCGCGCGCGGTCAGCACCAGCACCGGGAAGCTGACATCTTCCTTACGCCAGCGGTCCAACACGGTCAGCCCGTCGATTTCCGGCAGGCCGAGATCGAGCACCGCGGCGTCATAGCTCTCGGTCGAACCCAAAAAATGGCCGTCTTCGCCATCCGTCGCCAGATCGACCGCATAACCGGCGTTTTCCAGCGTGGTTTTCAACTGGCGGCCGAGATTCGGCTCATCTTCAACGATCAATAATCTCATGACAAACCCCTAAGCATCTGTTTGTGGTCGCATCGCCTCAGCGCAAAACCGGTTCCCGCTTTTGCTCCCAATATTCTAATGCGCCCAGCCTGCGATATCTCCGGTTCGACCGTCGACATCGACCCAAAAAACCCGTCCATCACGCACATATTTCAGCCTGTACCGGTTCGATCGCTGATGAAATTCGGAACCCAGATATGTCGCGTCGCCCATCTTGCGCTCCATGCGGCGCTTGATCACGGAAAAGGGCATGACGCGCCCTTCCAGCATGGCGCGCCGCGCGGCGTCCTGCTCGTCTTTCGGCCCACGCGCAACGGCGTCCGGCGCGGCAATGTTGCCAGCCGCGAACAGGCCAAGCGCAAGCGTCAGGGCAATCCTTTTGATCATTTCCATGCTCATGGCATAGCTGCCGACCATTGAACAAGCGGTGAATGATCCTGTCAGCCATCCGACAGGCAGGGGCCATACCTCTAACGCTCCATGACATATTGTACGAAAAGCGCCACCGGTACGTTGATCTGGCCCGGTTCGACGACCGCGCTTTCGGCAGCTTCCATTCTCACCGCGTTGACCGGCATGGGATAGGGGCGCGGCGCGTTATAGCCGCCCTCCGAAATGCTCACCAGACGGACCGAACGATAACCCGACGCCTTGGCGTAAAACTCGGCCCGTTCGCGCGCGGACTTCATCGCTTTCTCGCGCGCTTCAACAATCAGCGGCGCCGTATCGGCGATCCCGAAATTCGGACCGTTCAGGTTGGTGGCGCCCGCCGCGACCAGACTATCGATTACCTTTTCCAGCTTCTTGAGATCGCGCACCGTCACCGTCAGCTGATTGCCCGCCTGATAGCCGATAAATTTGGGCGCGCCGCCCGCTTGCCGGGCCGCGTTATAATCATATTCGGCATTCAGGCTGATCTGACTGGTCTGCACGTCCTTGCGCGCGACCCCGGTTTTGACGATGGCATCGATCAATTCCCGGGTTTTGACATTGGCTTGCCCTACCGCTTCTCGAGCAGTCGCGGCGCGGGTCTGCACGCCAGTGCCGACGGTCGCCATGTCTGGCGCGGCATCAACCTCAGCATTGGCGGATATGGTGATCAGCGGCAGGTCGACGGTCTGATAGGGCGCGGACGGGACGACCGGCTGTGCGATCGCGGGCGCTGCGAGAAAAACCGGCGCGACAAGTGCCGCCGCCGTGATCGTCAGATGTTTCATTTTCATCGGGCATCCTCCTTTGCGTTCACCGACAAACGTGCACGATCTGCCGTCTGTTCCATTGCCGGGACATGAATGTGCCCGACGCACGCCCCCTTGATGCGCCGCGGTTTAGCGCCTAGGCGCACTGCCATCATGGCTGCTGCACCGATCCTATCCTACGAAGATTTTGGCCTCATTCAGGGGGCTGGCTGGCTGTTTCAAGGGTTGAACCTGCATGTCGGCGCGCGTGACCGGCTGGCGCTGATCGGCCGTAACGGGGCGGGCAAGACAACGCTGCTGCGCCTGATAGCCGGTCAGATCGAGGCGGACGCGGGCCGCCGGTCCGTCGTACCGGGCACCCATGTCGTGATGCTGGAGCAGGACCCGGACGTCAGCGGCTTTGCAACGCTGCGGGATTTTGCACTATCGGGCGATGGCTCGGCACCTGCGCACGAGGTTGAAGCCATTGCCGACCAGATCGGAATCGACCTGTCCCGTGACGCCGCAACGTCGAGCGGTGGCGAACGTCGCCGGGCGGCAATTGCCCGTGCGCTGGCGAGCCAACCCGACCTGCTGCTGCTAGATGAGCCGACCAACCATCTCGACATCGCGGCGATCGATTGGCTGGAAGACTGGCTCGGCCGCTACACCGGTGCGTTCATCGTCATCAGCCACGACCGCACCTTTCTCACGCGCCTGACCCGCTCGACCATTTGGCTGGACCGGGGGGAGCTGCGCCGTAATGAAATCGGCTTCGGCGGCTTCGAAACATGGATGGAGAAGGTTTACGCCGATGAGGCGCGCGCGGCGGACAAGCTCGACGCGAAATTGAAGATCGAGGCGCACTGGCTGGAACGGGGCGTTACGGCACGGCGCAAGCGCAATCAGGGTCGCCTCTCCAAGCTGCATGAAATGCGCGCGCAACGCGCCGCGATGATGGGGCCACAGGGCACCGCCAAGCTCGCCGTCGTCAGCGACGACAGCAAGACGAAGAGCGTGATTGCCGCCGAGAATGTGACCAAACGTTTTGGCGACCGCACGATCATCCGTGATTTCACCCTGCGTATTCAGCGCGGTGACCGGATTGGCATCGTCGGCGGCAATGGCACCGGCAAAACGACGTTGCTCAGGCTGCTGACCGGTGAAATCGATCCCGACGAAGGCAGCATCACGCGCGCAAAAACGCTGGACGGCATCATCATAGACCAGCAGCGCAGCCTGATGGCGCCGGAAAAGCGCGTCCGCGACGTGCTGGCCGAGGGCGGCGACTGGATCGACGTTCGCGGCGTCAAGAAGCATGTTCAGGGGTATCTGAAGGAATTCTTGTTCGATCCCGCTCTTGCCGAAGCGAAGATCGGCACATTGTCGGGCGGCGAGCGTTCCCGCCTGCTGCTGGCGCGCGAATTCGCCCGCGAATCCAATCTGCTTGTGCTCGACGAACCGACGAACGATCTGGATCTCGAAACGCTGGACCTGCTGCAGGAAGTGATCGCCGACTATCAGGGTACTGTGTTGATCGTCAGCCATGACCGCGACTTTCTCGACCGGACGGTGACTGTCACGCTCGGGCTAGATGGCTCCGGCGTCATCGACATCATTGCAGGCGGATATGACGATTGGGAGGCGAAACGCACCCGACGGACGACCAAATCGAAATCGGCCTCATCATCCGCGCCGTCATCAAATCCAGCGAGCGCGCCTCCGAAAACGCAAACCAAGCTGAGCTACAAGGATCAGCGCGACTATGACCTTCTTCCCAAGCGCATCGAGGAGATAGATGCAGCGATCACGCGCGATGAAGCCGCATTGTCCGATCCTGATCTTTACACCAAAAATCCGGATCGGTTTGCCGCGCTGACAAAGGCGATCGAGCAGGCCCGTGCAGACAAGGATGCGGCAGAAGAGCGGTGGCTGGAACTGGCGGAGCTGGCTGAAACCCTGCGCTGACCCCCTGTCCTAAACTCCCGCGCTAAACTGGCACCGGAATTCATTGTCGCAGAAGGCCTCGCCCTGAGCGAAGACTCCCACGCCCACGCAATCGAAGGCGCGAGGGCAGATATCGAAGCACTGGCCGCATGAAATGGGCTTGCAGGCGGCAGCGGGTTGTTCGCAACGCCTGCCGCCCGCCATGATTACGTTATACGGTAATAGTCGGCGACCCGCTCGAGCGCGAAACCGAGGACAAGCTTCGCCGCCCGGTTCGGCCATCCCAGCGCCTGCTCGGCAGCCATCAGTCCTTCGCCAGCACACACGACCCGCCACAATATGTCCTTGAGGCCGGGCCCCGCATGGTTGAGTGCCGCTTCCAGACGTTGTCGGGCGGACATCTGATGCGCATGAAGCGGCATATCGTGCGAGTGCGAGCGACTGCCCCTTGATGGCGGCGCCGCGTCCCACGCCATAGTAACGCGCGGCCCGAGACCCGCAAGCTCCCAATCCTGACGCAAACGATCTCCTGCCAGAAACAATCGCTCGCTCAACAGGCCTCTGGAGCGCAACCATAGCAGCGGCGACTCTCCGATATGTATTTTGACCGCCTGCAATTCTCCGTATGGATCTTCAATTGTCGCATCGATGTGGCGCGAAGCCCGGTTCGGCGTTGACTGGCGCGGTTTTCTCGGCATCTTCCCTCCTTCTGGACGCATTTCCTCTTGCCATCCACAAACGGATGTAGGAAAGCAGAAAACCAGATAGGTTAAATTTGGAACAGGCAATGATCACACGCATACGGGAAGTGCGCCGCGCCAAGGGGCTGACCCTCGATGATGTGGCGAAGCGTTGCGACCCGCCTACCACTGCGCAAACCATCGGACGGCTCGAAACCGGAACGCGCACCGTCTCGATAGGCTGGCTCAACCGGATTGCGACGGCATTGGGCGTAACGGCCGCCGATCTGGTTGACCTTCCCGGCAAGGAAAATATCGCTGTGGCCGCCTATTTGGGCGGCGATGGCGCCTATGCCCCCGCGCGCGCCTCCAGCTTTGTCGCGCCGCTGGTGGACGGGGATATGGTGGGCCTGCGGATTATGGCGAGTATCGGCGACTATCGGTCCGGAGACGAGGTCTGGTGCAAGCGCATTTCTCCCGCCGATTTTGCGACGGCGCTTAACAGGGACGTACTGTTTCCCCGGCCCGGCGGCCGTTTTCTGTTCGGCAGGTTGATTGGACGAGAGGGCGACCGGATCCAGATATTACCGTTGACCCCGCACGCGCGGCAGCAGATCTTGACCGACCCTCCCTGGGCCGCAGTCGCCACACAATTGATCCGAACATTGTAGCGCGGCCGCATTCAGGCTCTATCGCACATATTGGATGGTATCGAGGTGCAATGACACTACGCGTTCTTACCTTGTCGACCCTGTTCCCGGACATGAGCCGCCCCAACTTCGGTGTCTTTGTGGAACGGCAAGTGCGGGAGCTTGCGTCCCGCGACGGCGTTGAGGTTACTGTTGTGGCCCCCATCGGCATTGCGCCCTGGCCGCTATCGCGTTGGCCGCAATATGCCTCGCTTCAAAGCCTTCCGCTCGAAGAGAAATGGCGCGACCTGACGGTTCACCGCCCGCGTTTTCCGATACTGCCAAAGGTCGGTGGCCGCTTTCATGTCACGATGATGACCCGCGCCATTCTGCCCCTTGTGAAACGGCTTCATGCCGAGGCGCCATTCGATGTCATCGATGCCAGCTATTTCTACCCGGACGGGCCGGTTGCACAGCGCATCTCCGCTATGCTCGGCATACCCTATTCGGTGAAGGCGCGCGGGTCGGACGTTCATATCTGGGGCCGAATGCCCGGCGTGCGCCGCCATGTTCGGGAGGCTGCCCGGGGCGCTGCGGGCCTGCTCGCTGTTTCACAGGCGATGAAGCGGTCGATGGTCGCGCTTGGTATGCGCGAGGACAAGATCAAGGTTCATTACACCGGCGTCGATCTGGACCGTTTCGCCCCGCAAGACCGGGCAGCCGCAAAGGCCCAATTCGGCCTGAAGGGAAAAGTCATCCTGTGCGTCGGTCATCTCATGGGGCGCAAGGGGCAGGATATCCTGATTCGCGCCTTGCCAGACCTGCCCGATACGACATTGATTCTGGTCGGTCAGGGGCCGGACCGTTCGGCTTTCGAAAATCTCGCGCTGGAACTGAATGTCGCGGAGCGGGTCGGATTTCTGGGGGCCGTTCCGCACGATCAGCTCCCCGCGCTTTATAATGCCGCCGATGTCATGGCCCTGCCCTCTGCATCGGAGGGACTGGCGAATGCCTGGGTCGAAGCCCTCGCCTGCGGAACCCCTATCGTCATCACCGATGTGGGTGGCGCGCGCGAGGTACTGACTGATCCGGCTGCGGGACAGATTGTTGAGCGAACACCCGCGGCCTTTGCCGATTCTCTAGGAAAAATGCTCTCGCATCCGCCCGATCGCGTGGCTGTCAGGCGCGCCGCGATCCCTTTTACATGGCGAACGAACGGGGATGTCCTGCTCGCTCACCTCAATAAGGTGGCCGGCAAAACGATAGAGCTCTGATCCGTTACGGCCTCATTCCGTCGACAGGGCCCATCCGTTCCGCACCCTTGGCTGCCGCTGCTTCCTTCGGCACGAAGCTGTCAGGTCCTACCTTCAGCCACACCAGCATCGGCGCTGCCATATAGATGGAGCTGTACGTGCCGATGAAGATGCCGAGCAGCATCGCCGCAGTGAACCCGAAGATCACCTCCGGCCCCCAGATCAACAAGCAGGTGAGCGCAATGATCATCGTCAACGACGTCATGATCGTACGCGCCAGCGTCTCGTTGACCGACAGGTCGAGCAGCGCGATGATATCCATCTTCCGATATTTGCGCAGATTTTCGCGGATACGGTCGTAGACGACGATGGTATCGTTCAGCGAATAGCCGATGATCGTAAGCACCGCGGCAACGCTGTTGAGGTCAAACTCCAGCTGCGTCAGCGCGAAAAAGCCGAACGTCAACGCGACGTCATGCACAAGTGCAAACAACGAACCGATGCCGAATTGCCATTCGAACCGGAACCAGATGTAGATCGAGATCGCTACCATTGCCAGCGCCATGGCGATGGCGCCTGTGCGAAACAGCTCGCCGGATACCTTGCCCGATACGGTATCGACACTGCCGAACGTCACGCCGGGATATTTCGCCTCAATCGCGGTTTTCAGCTTGCCCGCGGCGGCATTGGCCGCGCCCTCACCACCTTCGGGCAACGGCATGCGGATCGACACGTCATTGGGCGAGCCGAATTGCTGGATCGTCGGATCGCCCAGCCCCAGTCCGCGCACGGTGCTGCGCACATCCTGCATCTCCACCGGCTGCGCAAAAGTAACGCGCACCATCTGCCCGCCGACGAAATCGACGCCCAGATTAAGGCCGCGCATGGCTACCAGCGCAATCGAGCCTGCTATCAGCAGGAGCGAGATGACCATCGCAATGGTGCGCCACTTGGTGAATTCGATATTGGTCGTATCGGGTACGAGTTTCAAAAGCCTCATCGTCTCTCTCCGCTCATATCACAAGTTCTGTCGGCCGCTTGCGCAGCCAGAAGGACACGAGCATCCGGCTGACCGTCACAGCCGTGAACACGCTGGTGACGATGCCGATGGTCAGCACGACCGCAAAGCCCTTGATCGGCCCGGAGCCGAAATAGAACATCAGCGCAGCGGCGATGACGTTGGTGATGTTCGCGTCCAAAATGGCGCGAGTCGCCTCGCGATAGCCGGTTTCGATTGTCTGGATTATCGACCGTCCGCGACGCTGCTCCTCCCGGATCCGCTCATTAATCAGCACGTTGGCATCGACCGCAGCGCCGATGGTCAGCACGAAGCCCGCAATGCCCGGCAGTGTCAGCGTTGCATTGAGGATCCCCATCACCGCGAGGATCAGGATGATATTCGCCGCGAGCGCGATATTGGCATACAACCCGAATCGGCCATAGGTCACAACCATGAAGGCCAGCACGGCGGCGGTCGCGATGACGCAGGCGATCACGCCCTTGCGGATCGAATCCGCGCCAAGGTCTGGACCCACAGTCCGCTCTTCGACCACGGTCAGCGCGACAGGCAGCTTGCCCGAGCGCAGCGCAATCGCAAGCTGATTGGCGCTTTGCACCGTAAAGCTGCCCGAAATCTGTGCGGAGCCGCCCAAAATCGGTTCGTTGATATTGGGGGCCGACAGGACGGCACCATCCAAGATGATCGCGAACGGGCGATTTACATTCTCGCTCGTCACGCGGCCGAACTTCTTGCCACCCGCCCCGTTAAAGCGAATGTTCACAACCGGCTCATTGGTTTGCGGGTCAAAGCCCTGCTGCGCATCGGTCAGCTCATCGCCCGATACCATGACCTGACGTTTCACCGCTATGGTGGGTGCACCCGAAGGGTTCGTCGGATAGGGCAGCACTTCACTGCCGATCGGTGCGCGCCCTGCCGCAATCTCTGCCGGGTCTGCTGCATAATCGACCAGCTTGAACTCAAGCTTGGCGGTCTGGCCGAGCAGATCCTTCAGCGCGGCGGGGTCCTGCAAACCGGGAACCTGCACCACGATGCGGTTCGCGCCTTGCCGAATGATCGTCGGTTCACGCGTGCCAAGCTCGTTGATGCGGCGGTCGATGACTTCCTTCGCGACATCCATCGCCTGATCAACGGCGTTGTCGAGTCCCGCCTGCGTGGGCGTGAGAACAATCCTGCTGCTGTCCACCACCTCGACGTTGAAATCGCGCTGACCGGTCAGGCCCGCACCCTGCGTCAACGGACGGATGCGCTCTACGGCCGCGTCCACCTGGCTTGGGTCACGCACCATGAACGACAGCTTGCCGTCGCGCCGGGAAATGTCGCCAATGGAAATGCGCGGGTCGCCCCGGCGCAATTCGGTGCGCACCTGCTCTTCCATATTCTCAAGCCGCGTCTTGGCGATATCGTCAGGATTGGCCTCAAGAAGGATGTGGCTGCCGCCTGAAAGGTCCAGCCCAAGGTTGAGCTTTGCCTGCAGGGCGGACGGAAGCTGATTGAAGATGCGCTCAGGCAGGAAAGTCGGAACCGCAAAAACCACGCCAATGACGAGCGTGGTCAGGACGAGCCAGACCTTCCAGCGCGGGAAACCAAGCATGATGGTCAGTCGTTCGCGGGTGATGCGGTAGGATCGATGATCTCGGTAAGGGTCGATTTAACCGCGCGAACCTTTACATTGGGCGCCAGCTCGACCTCGACGAACTCAGGCTCGATCTTGGTCGCCTTGCCGACCAGACCGCCGCCGGTCACAACCTGATCGCCCTTCTTAACGGCCTCGATCTTCGCCTTATGCTCCTTCATCCGCTTGCTCTGCGGGCGGATGATCAGGAAATAGAACACCGCGAAAATCAGGACGAGGGGCAGAACCTGCACCAGAAAACCCGGTCCAGCCGCGCCGGTGGCTGCCTGAGCGTAGGCGGGGGAAATGATCATGATGCGCTGCTTTCCTTCAAAACGGTCTGGCAAAGGGCAGGAGCACGGATGCCCTGCGGATGCGCGCGGCTAGCACAGATAGGATCGGCAGTGCAACGGCCAAGACGGACGCGCCGGGTAGGACGCAAAGATATCCGCGTTGCTATACGGGGTTGCAACCTGTTCGCTTTCGCCCTAAGGCCGCCGCCTCGGTCGGGACGTAGCGCAGCCTGGTAGCGCATCACACTGGGGGTGTGGGGGTCGGAGGTTCGAATCCTCTCGTCCCGACCAGAGAACCTCAAGACATTCTTGGCATCAGCAACGCCCATTTTTGGGCGTCACAAGATGCTGTCCTACAACGTGCCAAATAGGTTAGCGGGTTTCAAAAGGAGCCTGTATGACCGACGTTGCGACTTTAATCGATGCGCTGATCGACCGCGAAGGCGGATATGTCGATCACCCCGCGGACCGGGGTGGCGCCACCCACTGGGGGATTACGCAAGCCGTCGCGCGCGCGCATGGATATGCGGGCGAGATCCGCGCCCTGCCCCGCGATTTTGCAGTGCGCATATATCGGGAGCTTTACTGGAGCACCCCGCAATTCGACAGGATCGCCGCACTTTCGCCAATAATCGCCGCCGAGCTGTTCGACACCGGCGTCAATATGGGGCCGGTGGCCGCCGTTCGTTTTTTGCAGCGCGCTCTCAATGCGCTTAACCGCAATGGCCGCGATTATGCCGACATCGTGATTGACGGTGCGGTCGGCCCGGTGACGGTGCAGGCGCTGCGTCAATATCGCGAAGCGCGCGGCAAGGCTGGCGAAAGGGTGCTGCTCAAGGCCATCGACGCGCTTCAGGGCGAACGGTATATCGCGCTCGCCGAGGCGCGCCCCGCCAATGAGGCCTTTGTTTATGGCTGGCTCGCCAACCGGCTCGGCTGACCGGCCCTACCCCAAAAAAAGGATCAAGATATATGGCATTGCTCGAAGGGCTGATCGGCCCCATCGCCAAGTTGATCGACAAGATCATTCCGGACCCGCAGGCGCGCGACGCCGCCAAGCTGGAGCTGATCAAGCTGCAAGGCGCTCAGGAATTGGAGGCGATCCGCACGCAATTGTCGGCGATCATGGCCGAAGCCCAGTCGCCCGATCCATGGACGAGCCGCGCGCGACCGAGTTTCCTCTATGTCATGTATGCGCTGCTGCTCTGGTCCATACCAATGGGCCTGATCGCGGCGGCGCAGCCCCAAACGGCCCAAGCCATCGCCAACGGCATGAACGCCTATTTGGCAGGAATACCCGAACCGCTCTATGCGCTGTTTGGCACAGGATATCTGGGCTACACCGCAGCGCGCACCTGGGGAAAGGTGAAGGGCGTCGACAAATGAACCGTCCCGTTTAACGACTTGTTTGCAAAAATAATGGGATTATATGGGAAATCGTACCACAAACCGGAGAAAACGCAGGCTATGCGTGGAAATTCTGACAGAACACTGGAGCTCGGCGCGGTATTACGCCGGGAAACCAATCAGAGCTGGTTTGAACTGGGAATGAAGGCGGAAACGCGCGACTACAGTATTGCGCGCCTTTCCGGAAAACCGCACGACGCCGAAATACGCATCAAAAAATAGCGGTTGAGGCGATATGCTCGAATCCGGTGTCATCCTCCTGTTTCTGGCACCGGGCATTGCCGCATATGCGGCACTATATGGATTGTTCCATTCTACCGGATCTATCGCGCAAGAATCTCCAGCGGCCAATTCGATTGAGACGATCACGGTCATATTGACCGGCGCCCTGCTTATCCATCTTGCCACCGCATCGTTCATCGCGATTGGTCATTTTATATGCGACCAACAGATCATATGCTGTTTTGCCGTATCCGCTCCATGGCATGACCTTTATGGCATGGCGATCAGCAGCATCAGCAAATCCTCAAACCTTGCTGCGGGCGCAGGCGGTCTATCCCTGCCATCACGGGTCAGCTCGGAAAAGGTCGCCTTTCTCCTGGGAGCGGTAACGGCCCAGTCTGTTCTCTCATATGCGATGATCCGGGGATGGTTCGCCTATCGCGGACGGCATGGCGTCCTGCCGCGCTGGCTATATGGGTGGGCGGCCAGCATACCCAATATCTTTGATGAGGATCGGGGTCTACTGATCGCCTATGTCCTGACCAATCACGACGTGGAAGACGGCGCAGCAAAAAAGCACTGCATCGCCTATGCAGGCATGGTCAACACAATGAAGCTCGACGCAAACGGCAATATCTCCACCCTGACATTGCTGGATTGCGACCGATATCTTGTCGATCTGACGACGGAAGGCGCGCAGAACCCCGCCGGCACGGCGAACGCACCCTACAAAGCCTTGTTCAATTCACCCTTCATGCTGTTCGACGGCACGCAAATCCGCAATGTCGCACTTGCGGTGGTGCCACTTCCACCGAACCTGACACGATAAGCCTTAGTATATCCCAGCGCCTATTCCGCCGCCTCCCGGTCCGGAGAGGGTAGCGCGGCTTCGGGCGCGGATGGATCGCGGGCGATCGTCTCAATCTGCTCCAGCTCCTCAATATCGCGTCCTCCGGTCTCGATATTGAGATCGCGCAGCTTGCGCCCTGTCACCAGAACCCGACTTTCGAAGCTCGACGTGAACTTGTTGTAATCACCGACCGCCGTGTTCAGGCTCCGGCCCATTTTCCGCAGATTTGCAGCCGCGACGGCCAGGCGTTCGTAAATCTCCTTGCCCAGATGGCCGATCTGTTTGGCCTCCTGCGCCATCTTTTCCTGCCGCCACACCGCCGCGACCGTGCGCGCAATGGCGATCAGGTTGGTCGGCGTCGCCAGCAACACCCGCTTACCGAACGCATAATCCCACAGCCCCGGCTCACTATCGAGCGCGGCAGTCAGAAAATGCTCGCCCGGCACGAACATGATGACATAGTCCGGCGCATCGTCGAACTGCGCCTGATAATCCTTGCGGCCCAGCGCATCGACATGGGCGCGCATCGCGGACACATGCCGACGCAGGCATTCTTTCCGGAGCGCCTCATCCTCGGCATCGAACGCATCCTGATAGGCGTTCAGAGACACCTTCGCGTCGATCACGAGATTGCGCCCGCCCGGCACACGCACGATAACATCGGGCCGCAACCGGCCATCGGCGCCCTCGACACTGACCTCCATCTGGAAATCGGCATGTTCGGAAAGCCCGCAGGTTTCGAGTACATTGCGCAACTGTTGCTCGCCCCAGCGCCCGCGCGCCTTGGGGGCTGCGCGCAGTGAATTGACCAGCTTTTGCGCCTCGGCCTGCACCCGTTCCTGCCCGGTGCGCATCGAATCCATCAGGCCCTTCAGCTCCCCATAGGCCTCGGTGCGTGCGCGCTCGATCTCATCGATCTTTCCGTCATGGCGCTTGATGCTCTCTCCAATCGGAGAAAGAAGCTGCTTTAACTGCGCCTCGCTCTTTTCATGCGCCTGATGAAAACGCTGGTCCGCGCGTTCAAGGAAAGCACGCTGCGCCTCGCCCAGCAATTTGCCGCCGATCTCGCTGAACTGCGCAGACAGCTGTTCCTTGGCCTCGGTCAGTGTTTTCAGCTGTGCCTCGAAACTTTGCGCAACCGCCTCAGACTGCGCCTGCTGCGCGGCAAGGCTCGATTTCAGCGCATCCCGATCCGCGCGAATCGTTTCAAGCTGCGCCGAAACATCCGCGACTCGCTTTTGCTCAGCATCGACATCGCGCAGCGCCGCATTGCGCTGCTCCTCAATTCTAACAATCCGTTGCGATGTTAACAGCCAGCCTAATGCGATACCGATGAGTAAGCACAAAGCACCGATAATCAGTTCTGCTAATGGCATATCAATCCGCCCAATCAGTTATGGGATTGGGGGCATTTCACCCCCAATCCAAAACTTATTCGCTGTCGTATTCCCGCACCGCTTCAACAGCTTCCGTTGGTGACGCATAGCTTGGTTGAGAAACGAAGCATACACCTGGCGACGCATAAAAATACCAACGCCAACGACCAGTTTCGTCTCGGTGAAGATATGTCTCCACCGACCCAATCTTAATACTAAACATAGTTTTTTCACCTTCTTCAAGAGAAGGAGACGAGCGGTCTCAGATTAGATCTTTTTCCGAGTGAATTTGGGACCAGAGACAGCAGGCAGTTATTATTAATGTTTTAGGTGCTGACTACGCGTCCAATTATTACATCTCTGAATTGTCATCTCCGAACACTCTCTGAGCGCCGATTCTACCGCATAAAATCTCCTACAAATGGCACGTCGAACCGATGACGCAGGTGTAGGATATGCCAATCCATCGGAAAGGCAACCCGATAGAACGAATAATGAACAAAAAACTGTGGATAGATGAGTGGACTACGCTGCGCGGCGCGATTTCTGCAGCTTCTTCATCAACATGTCCCGCTTCAGCTTCGAGAGATAGTCGATGAAGAGAATGCCTTCGAGATGATCCATCTCATGCTGGAGGCATGTCGCGAGCAAGCCGTCGAGCGTTTCCTCATGGATGCGCCCTTCCCGGTCCATCCAGCTTGCGCGGATGGTCGCGGGCCGTTCGACCTCGGCAAACTGTTCCGGAACCGACAGACACCCCTCGCTATATACGGACAGTTCGGGCGACCCGTCCAATATCTGCGGGTTGATGAAAACGCGCGGGTTCCGAACGGGCTTAGCGTCTTCCTCGTCCGATTCGGGTTCCTGAAGGTCGATCACCAGCAACCGCTTGGGTACGCCGACCTGTATGGCGGCGAGGCCAATGCCGGGCGCGTCGTACATCGTCTCGAACATATCGTCGATCAGACGTTGCAATTCGTCGTCGATCGCCTCGACCGGCGTCGAAATCGTGCGCAACCGTGGATCGGGCGCTTCCAATATGGGTAAAATGGCCATGAACCTCAGATATGAGAACAGAAGGTGATAATCAAGGGATCAAGCAACAGGTTTTCGCGCCCTGAGCGCCTGCGCCAGCGTGCCTTCGTCCAGATAGTCGAGTTCGCCGCCCACCGGCAGGCCGTGCGCGAGCTGCGTCAGGCGGATCGGAAAGGCTTCGAGCCGCTCGGCAATATAATGCGCGGTCGTCTGTCCTTCGAGCGTCGCGTTCATCGCCAGCACGACCTCATCAATGCCTCCGCCGGAGACGCGCGCGATCAGGCTGTCGATGCCCAGATCCTCCGGCCTAACGCCGTCGAGCGCCGACAAACGCCCGCCCAGCACATGAAAGCGCCCCGGAAACAGGCGCGATTTATCGAGCGCCCAAAGGTCCGGCACATCCTCCACCACGCACAGCGCGCGGTCGTCGCGGCGCGGATCGGCACAAATGCCGCACGGGTTCGTCGTATCGACATTCCCGCAGGTCGCGCACACCGAAAGATTTTCGTTCACGCGTTCCAGCGCTTGCAAAAGCGGACCGAGCGCCGCCTCCCGCTTTTTCAGGAGGTACAGCACAGCCCTGCGCGCCGAACGCGGTCCCAACCCCGGTAAACGGGCGAGGGCCTGGGCAAGGGCTTCTATCTCGGGTGATGCCATGCTGATGCACATAAGGGCTTGCATCGGGGCAGCACAAGAGGTTGAGAGAGTGCCCATGAGAATAGTCTATATGGGGACGCCCGATTTCGCGGTGCCAGCGCTGGATGCGCTCGCAGAGGCCGGGCATGAGATTGTCGCGGTATATTCGCAGCCGCCGCGTCGTGCCGGTCGCGGGAAAGCGCTGCGCCCCACCCCCGTGCATGCCCGCGCGGAAGCGATGGGGATCGACGTCAGAACGCCTGTGTCGCTCAAAAGGGCCGAAGCGCAGGAAGAGTTCGCGGCGTTGGGCGCGGATATCGCGGTGGTGGCGGCCTATGGGTTGATCCTGCCGCAGGCGGTGCTGGATGCCCCGCGCCATGGCTGCGTCAATATCCACGCCTCGCTCCTGCCGCGCTGGCGCGGTGCCGCCCCGGTTCAGCGCGCCATATTGGCGGGCGACGCCGAAACGGGCGTCACGATCATGCAGATGGAGGCCGGGCTCGATACCGGGCCGATGCTGGCCGAGGTGCGTACACCGGTGCCCGGCAAGACCGCGGGCGATCTAACCGACGAACTGGCGCGCATGGGCGCGGCGTTGGTTGTGAAGGTGCTCGCCGATCTTGCGGCCTTCGCGCCCACGACGCAGCCCGAGCAGGGCGTCACTTATGCCGCCAAGATCACGAAGGAAGAGGCCCGGCTCGATTTGACCGCGGGCGCCGCACAGGCCGAGCGGCAGGTGCGCGCGTTCAACCCGGCCCCGGGCGCATTCTTCCTGATCGGGGAGGAGCGCTTCAAGTTGCTCGCCGCCGACATCGAGGACATACCCGGCGCGGCAGGTACCGTGCTGGACGACAGACTGCTGATCGGCTGCGGCGCGGACAGTCTTCGCCCCACGCTGGTTCAGCGCGCGGGCAAGGGCGCGATGCGCGTCGATGAACTGTTGCGCGGTTTCGCGATCCCGCCAGGCACCCGCCTTTCATGACGCGTTTCGCCTTCACGGTTGAATATGACGGTCGCCCCTTCATGGGCTGGCAGCGGCAGGCGCATGGGCCGACGGTGCAGCAGGCGATTGAGGAAGCCATTAAAGCTGTCACGGGCGAGCATGCCACGCTGCATTGCGCGGGCCGCACGGATGCGGGTGTTCATGGCCTTGCGATGCGCGCGCATGCCGATATCGAAAAAGACCTGACGCCATTCCGCCTGATGGAGGCGTTGAATGCGCGGCTGCGGCCCAACCCTGTCGCCATTCTCGCGTGCGAGCAGGTGGCGGACGACTGGCATGCCCGCTTTTCCTGCATCGGGCGCGCCTATGTCTATCGCATCGTCAACCGCCGCGCGCCGCTGACCTTCGAAAAAGGGCTGGCATGGCAGATCCCGCAGGAGCTGAACGAAGAGGCCATGGCGCAGGCGGCTGCGCTGCTGATCGGGCGTCATGATTTCACGACCTTCCGCTCCGCCCATTGTCAGGCGGAAAGCCCGGTCAAATCGCTCGACCGACTCGATGTCGAACGGACGGGCGACAGGATCGCTATCCATGCCGAGGCGCGCAGCTTCCTGCATCATCAGGTGCGGTCGATGGTCGGGTGCCTTGCGCTCGTCGGTATGGGACGCTGGAGCGTCGCCGATATGGGTTCGGCGCTGGAGGCAGCGGATCGCGGCGCGCTGGGCCTCAACGCGCCGCCCGATGGGCTTTATTTCGTAAAAGCCCGCTATTGATGCAGGATTAGAGCTGCTGCTCGATCCACGCCTTGAGCTGGCTCTTGGGCGCTGCGCCAACCTTGGTCGCGACCGCCTCGCCATTTTTGAACAGGATCATCGTCGGGATGCCGCGCACGCCCAGCTTGCCCGGCATTTCGGGGTGATCGTCAATATTATGCTTGGCGATAACCAGCTTCCCGTCGAGCTCGTCCGAAATCTCTTCGAGCGCCGGGCCGATCATCTTGCACGGACCGCACCATTCCGCCCAGAAGTCAACGAGTACGGGAACATCCGCACCGATCACGTCCGCTTCGAAACTGCCGTCGCTGATAGCCTTGGTCGCCATGAAAATCTCCTTGCTGATATGTCGCTATGTAGGGTCAAGCCGCCGCGCGCTCAATGGCTGGCGTACATAGCTTTAATGTTTGGGCGCAAAGCCGGGCTTGTGCGGTGCAAGAACGTCCTTACCGAGCGGCACGAGGCTGGGACCTGAGGTATAGAGCAGCGTCGCATCGACCCTGCGGTCGGGGAAGACGACTTCCAGCGCCGCGACATAGGCCGCCATTTGCCGCACATGGGCCAACGGGACGTCCTGTGCCGTGGCGGGCACGCGGCTGCCCGTCTTGAAGTCAACGAGGCGGATCTCGTCTGCGCCCACGATCAGGCGATCTATCACGCCGCTCACGACCTCTTCACCGACAACCGCCGCAACCGGCGCTTCGGCCAGCGCATTGGGTCCGAACAGATCGGCATTGGCCGGGTCCGCAATTATCGCCAGCGCATCCTCCACAATTGACGCGCGCGCCTCTTCGCCAAGCGCCGCCGCATTCCGTCCAAGCCACTGCAATGCGACCGCCCGCCGTTCGTCCGGGGCTACGTCGGGCAATCGTTCGAACAGGCTGTGGAACACCCGCCCGCGCAAGGCGGCCTGCGCCATTGCGGGAGAAGGCGGCGGATAGGGCTGATCATCATCGAGCGGCGCTGTCGGCGCGAGCGGACGCGATGGTCGCGCCTCTTTCGCCGGCACTTCGCGCGCCCATTGCGGCAGCGGCGGACGATCTGCCGACGCCTCACCCCGGTCGCGCGACGGTGCTTTGGCGGCAAGCTCGGTCGCGCCACGCCACAACATCCGTGCGTTCCACAGGCTGTCTTCGCGCCAGTCCGCCCCGAGCGAAGCCATCGCACCCTCTATCGCGGCGAACCAGCTTTCGGGCGGTATCGTGCCTTTTGCCCGCCGCCCCAGAGCGCCCGTCACGAACAGCTGCTCTTCGGCGCGCGTCATTGCGACATACAGCAAGCGCCAATGCTCCTGCCGTTCGCCGGATTTATTGATCTCCATCGCGGCATCGATCACGCCCCACCGTTCGGCCTTGCGCGGCGGCAGGAACGACAGCTTGGCGTCTTCATCCACCGTGACGTCGAGCGACCCCGGCTTGTCCGCATCGTCGGGATTGGCGCAGGCATCGGCCAATATCACGAGTGGCGCCTGCAGGCCCTTTGCGCCATGCACCGTCAGCAGGCGGACCGCATCCTCGCCGCTGTCGCCCTCCCGCTTGATGTCGCCCTCTTCGCGGTCGAACCAGTCGATGAAGCGCTGGATCGACGGCTGATCCTGCTGTTCGAAATGCAGCGCCGCGCTCAACAATTCCTCGATGCTGTCCAGCGCCTCCGTACCCAGACGCGCGACAAGCTTGCGGCGTCCCTGCACCGGACCGGAAAGGATGGTCTCCAGCTGGCGATAGGGCGTGATGAAATCGGCGCGCGCCAAAATATCGTACAAAATCGTGAGATCGTCCGGCGGCACCGCCGGGTTCTCCCGCAGGTGCCGCCACAGGCTTCCCATGCGCGGGACCGCCCGCTCCATCAGCTCGTCCTGCGTCCACCCGATCAGCGGGGAAACCAGCAGGCAGGCAAGGTTGAGATCATCTTCGGGCTGGCTCGCAAAACGCAGTACCGCCATCAGGTCCTGCACACCGAGCGGCGCCTGCAATCGCAACCGGTCAACACCCGCCACCGGTACGCCCGCTTCATAGAGACGCGCGACGATCAGCCGCGCGAGCGCACCGCGTTTGCGCAGCAGGATCATGATGTCACCGGGGCGTAGCGCCCTGCCCTGCGATTCGAGCATCGTTCCGGCATCCAGCCATTGCTTGACCTGCGCGGCGATCCGGTCGGCGAGCAGGCGGTCCTGATCGGCCAGCCAGTCCTCGTCGCCCTCGGGCTCACCCTCGGCGGCGTCGTCTTCGCCGGGCACAGCGCTCACCGGCTTTAAAAGACCCACGACACCGGGAAATTGTTTGACGCTCTCATGCGCCACGGCCTGCGGAGACAGCCCCAGCGCCTCTGCCCCCAATGTTCCGACCATCGCGTCAACGACGTCCAGCACCGCCGGCATCGAGCGAAAGCTCTCGTCCAGCGAAAGGTCGTGAAAATCATGCCCGACCTCGCTCGCCAGGGTCCGGAAATGATCATGGGCATCGGCAAATGCCTGCGGGCTTGTGCCCTGAAACCCAAAGATCGCCTGCTTGTGATCGCCGACAGTGAACAGCGTGCGCATCTTCTCGCCGCCCGCACCCTCGCCCGCGAAATATTCGTCGACCAGCGCGCCTATGATCGTCCATTGCCGCAAATTGGTGTCCTGCGCCTCATCGACGAGGATATGGTCTATCTGACTGTCGAGCTTGTAGCGGATCCAGTCCGCAATGCCCGGCGTCCCCAACAGTTCCGCGCCCTTGCTGATCAGGTCGTCGAAATCGACAGCGGCCGTGCGCCGCTTCGCCGTGTCATAGGCCGCTGCATAGGCGCGCCCGGCAAAAAGCCCGCGAGCGACCAGATCGGCATAGGCGACCCGCGCGCGCAGCTTCAACAGCTCCGACACACTCTCGGCAACATCGGCCATGACGTATTGATATTCGGGATCGACCTTCTCCTGCCCCTTGGTGACGGCGCGCAGGTCGCCCATGGCAGTCAGGAAGCAGGAGGCGAGATCGGACAATGTCTCGGCCCGCTGCGCCGGAGACGCCGCCAGCCATGCGGCAATCGCATCGGCATGGCCCAGACCGGTTTTCGTGTTCCACTCCGCGTTGACGCGCGCCAATCGTCGCAGGGCGGCCACATCGAACGCATCATCGCTGCACCGGCTCGCAATCTCCGCCTCGACATCGCCCGTCGGCAGATCGAGCGCGGCGAACAGCCAGCTGCGAATATCGTCCGGGATCGCCGTCAGTGCCGAATGCGCCTGCGCACAGCGCATCAGATAGGCCTCGGCGCCCTTCTCGCCAAGCCGCAGCGACAGCGCATGCAGCGCGCCCAGGAGTTCGCCGTTTCCGGTTGTCTCAGCCTCGACAATCAGGTCGCTCAGGCTGTCCCGCGCCAGCTCCTGTTGCTCGCGTTCCTCCAGCGCGCGGAACCCCGGCACCAGCCCAGCCTCCAGCGGGAAAGATGACAGCAACTGCTGGCAAAAACTGTGGATCGTCTGGATGCGCAGCCCGCCGCCCGTTGCCTCCAGCACGCGGGCGAACAATTGCCGCGCCCGCTCCCGCATTTCCGGCGTGATGACCTCACCCAGCGCATGCAGGTCGGCCGCCAGCGCAGGCTCGCTCATCTGCACCCACGCCGCCAGACGGCCATGAATACGCTCGGCCATTTCCGACGCGCCCGCCTTGGTGAAGGTCAGGCACAGGATATTCTCAGGCGGCACCCCGCCGAGCAACAGGCGAAACACCCGCGCCGTCAACACATGGGTCTTGCCCGTACCCGCCGAGGCGGAAAGCCAGACATGGGCATCGGGGGCAGAGGCCAGCGCCTGCGTGCCCCGCAGCGGCAGCAAGGGCGATACCGCGTCAGCCATCCTGCCCCTCTCCGCCGCTGCGGCCATACCATTCCTCAAGCCGCATCAGCTGATCATAGTCGCCATAGCTCGGCAGCTCGGGGTTCAGCTGTGCCACAAATGCCTCTTCGCCTGTCAGCCATTTTTCGGCGGCATCGATAAACCGCGCGGCGGCAAAGGCGGTCAGCTCTTCGGTCGCCACCATCTTGTCGGACCCGCCCGGCTTCACCGGGCTCGCGCGGTATCCGAACTCGCCGCTGCGCCCTTTTCCGGTCGACCAATATTCGAACAGCGCAGCCGTCCTCACCCCGCCAAGCTCGGCAAACCCGCCTTGCTCCGCGATCAGCCCCAAAAGGCCCAATTGCAGCGCATAGCCCGCCGCCACCTGTTTCGCGCCGGGCGGCTTGCCGGTCTTGTAATCGACGATTGCGATGCGCCCGTCGCCCAGAGTGTCGATCCGGTCTGCCGTGCCGTTGACGGCAATGCCGCCCAGCTCGATCTCCCCCTTGGTCTCGACCAGAGCGATGCGCCGTCCCTCGGCGATATCCCTCGCCACCTCTTCGCCGATCCAGCGCACCGATTCAATGAGGCGCGGCAGCCAGAGCGCGCGCAATATCGGGTGGGTATCGGCATTGTCGAAAAAGGCGCGCGTGCGCCGCTCCAGCTTTTCCGGGTCGAGCGCATCGTCCAGAAACCAGAGCTCCAATATCCGGTGCACGCTGGTGCCGCGCCACGCCGGGCCGGGATCGGCATCGACGGCATCGAGCGAGGAAAGCTTCAGGATGCGCGAGGCATAGAACGCATAGGGATCGGCGGCGAGCCGGTCGACCTGCGTCACGGCGACTTTCTGCGGGCGCAGCGAAAGGGACGGTCGCGGCGCTGGCCGTGCGACGGGACTATGCGTCGCCGCCGCATCCATCATGGCTGCCCAATACCCATAGTCATCGGCGCGTTTCAGGTGGCTGCCCGCGATGGCGTGCACCCGCAACCAGAAGCGCGATGCGATGGCGGGCGCATTCCCGCTGCGCCGCGACCGGGTGATGACCACCTCCGGCGCGCCCAATGCACTCGAAAAATCATGCGCGGAAAGGCCGATGCGCTGCTCCAGCCCCGGCAAGCCGAGTTCCTGCCTGATGCGCGGCGCGAGCCACGGGTCGGGCGCAGGCAGGCCCGGCCATGTCCCTTCATTGAGGCCGGACAGGATCATCAGGTCGGCCTGCTGCAATCGCGCCTCCAGCAGACCATAGATAGCAACACGCGGATGCCCGCCATAGACCGGGCGCACGGCGACCTGCTCCAATATATGCGTGAGCAGATCCGGCAACGCCTGCACCTCGACAAGGCGCGGCCCGGCGGGCGCAGCGCTCTCGATCTCCGCAAACAGATCCGACAACGCCCGGCCATCATTCCCGGCCCAGATCTGCTGACCGGTCAATTCCCCCAGCACATCGCGCAACCGGTCGAGCGCCGTTGGCAGATCCACAGCATGTGCCGCATCGGCCATCGCGTCGAGCGGCGCCAACAGCGCGCTTTCCTCCGCCCACCAGCGCAAAACCCGCGCGCGCACCGCGCTTTGCCGGTCATCGCCATGCGGCGCGAGCCGCGCCGCCAATCCTGCAAGTCCCGGTGCCGGGCGCGGCCCGCGCAAGATCAGGTCGAAATCGCGCACATGGTCGAGCCAGGCGAGCCGCTCCTCTCCCTTGCGCACCAGCGGATGCTTCAGCAGATCGAGCAACGCGACCGGCGCGAACCGGTCCGCCACCGCGCGCGCCAGCGCCAGCAGCAACGCGCCGGGCGGCGTCAGCGACAGCGGCTTTCCTGCGCTGTCATCGGCCTCAATGCCCCAACGCGCCAGATGCGCGGACACCCGCGTGCCAAGGTCGCGATCCGGCGTCACCAGCGCCACGGTGCGGCCCGGCGTTTCCAATGCCTCGCGCATCATCAATGCTATCGCCTGCGCCTCCCGCGCGGGCGTGGCCGCTTCCAGCATGTGCACGCCGTTCAATGTCCGGTCGGCGGCGTTCAGGTCGCGCCACTTCACCGTGTGCACGGGCGGCAGCATCGCATTGGAAATGTTGCGGGCGCGGGCCGCACGCGCATCATGTCCTCCGCCCCAGCACCACAGCGCCACCTCCGCGCGCGCGACGCCGATGCGATCCAGCATCACCTTGATCGCATATTGCGGATGGCTTTCCTGCGCGCGCGCACGACGCCCCGTCACCGGGTCGGGGTCGAACGGGCCGATGGACTGCCACTCCTCATCGGTCATGTGCAGGTCGAGTTCCGACAGCACCACCTGCCCCGCGGGCATGCGCGAAACCGTACGCAACACCGCGCAAATTGCAGGCGCGGTCGTCGATATGCCCGCCGCGACGACAAATCCCGGCGGCGGGCTGTCCCGCCAGCGCCGGGCCACATGCAGCAACAGCCGATTCCTTCGGTCCGCGAGATCAATGCAGCCAAGGCGCGCCAGTTCCTCGGGCCAGCGATCCAGCAATATCTGCAGCAGCTCCAGCGACGCCGACCAGTGTTGAGACAGTTCTCCCAGCTCAAGATCGCGCAGGCGCACGGGGTCGACCTGTTCGATATGCAGCTGGTCGATCGTCGCGCCGAGCGCCTGGCCCAGACGCATCGCCTCGCCCGCATCGATGGGTTGGCCCGATCGCGCCCGTACCTCCTGCACGAGCCGCGCGAGGATCATCTGCCGCTCCATCGCGGGGACGGCGGGCGGAATGTCCGGCCCCGTCCCGAGCGGATCGAGCGCCGTACCCAGCCTTTCGCCCAATTCCTGATCGCCAATCGGAACAAGACGCGGCATCAGCAGACCGCCGCCCGACAAGCGAACGAAGGCGTCGCTTACCGCGCGCACCGCGCGATTATTGGGCAGCAGGATGATCCCGCGCGCAAGCCCCAGCACATCCTTGCCATGCTGTGCCAATATTCCCGTCGCCAGCGCATCGGAAAAGGCCCGGTGAGCCGGGATGGTATAGAGTGCTGGCTGGGACCGCTCAGCCATTCCCTATGATCGTCTCGACCATCGGGATCGCTCTGGGCGTTCCCACATCGAACCACAACCCCTGATGCGATGCGCCATAAAGGCAGCCTGCCTCAATCGCCCGGTTCCAGAAGACATTGGTCGAAAAAACATCCCCCGGCGGGTCGGTCAGCAGGCGCGGCGACATGATCTGAACGCCGGTAAAGACGAACGGCGCAATATGGCACGGCTTGCGGCGGCTCAAACGACCATCGGCTGCCATATGGAAATCGCCCGGACCGCCATGGCAGTTCGCGCGGGCATGCGGCACGACCAGCAACAGCGCATCCATGCGCGCATCGTCCCACAGGTCAGCCAGCATCGCGATGCTGTCGCGCGGACCGTCCACCCACAAATTGTCGCTATTGGCGCACAGGAACGGCTCATCGCCAAGCAACGCCGCCGCCTTCATCAACCCGCCGCCTGTTTCCAGAAGCTTGTCCCGCTCATCGGAGATCAGCACCTCCATCGGCGATTTGCGCGCCTTCATATGCGCGATGATCGTGTCGGGAAGATAGTGGACATTGACGATGACACGCTCGATCCCCGCCGCTTCCAGCCTGTCGAGCGCATGATCCATCAGCGGACGCCCGGCCACCTTGACCAGCGGCTTGGGCCGTGTCGCGGTCAGCGGGCGCATGCGCTTGCCCAGCCCCGCCGCCATCAGCATCGCGGTCTTGACACGCACGCTCATGACTCCGCGTGGGCGGCCAGCGCGTGATGACGCGCGTCGACGGAAATATTGGCGGCAAACCATTCGGCCACCGGCGCGAGCGCGGGATGCGCGAGATCGCGTTCCAGCAGGTCCCACATGCGCGGCAGGAACGAGAGATAGCGCGGTTTTCCGTCCCGCTTCCACAGCCGCGTGAATATGCCGATGATCTTCGCGTTCCGCTGCGCCCCCAATATCGCATAAGCAGCATCGAACCCATCGTCCGGCGCCGCCAGCTCCTTGTAATATGCCAACATCGCGCGCTCGATCTGCGGCGACACATCGCGTCGTGCATCCTGCAGCAGCGACACCAGATCATAGGCCGCATGGCCAACCAGCGCGTCCTGAAAGTCCAGCAGGCCGAGGTTGTGCGATCGTTCGCGCCCGTCCACCAGCATGATATTTTCCGCGTGATAGTCGCGCAGCACAGTCACGCTGGGCGCTGTGCCCTGATCGACTTGCGGCAAGACAGCATCCCATGCCGCGCGATAGGCGTCGGCATCCACCGTAAGGCCCGCCGCCGGGCAATACCATTCGGTCAGAAGATCGCTCTCGCGATGATAGACCGCGCGATCATAAGGGTCTGCGTCCACCGCGGGCAATTTGTGCAGGTCAGCAAGCAGCGCGACCGCCCGGCGGTAAATCCCTTCCTCCTCGCCCCCATGCACATCGAGGAAATCGCGAACCCGCGCGTCGCCGAAATCTTCCAGCAGCACGAGGCCATGGTCGAGGTCCTGCCCATAGATTTCCGGCGCTGCGAAACCCTGCGCCGACAGGTGGGCTGCCACCTTCAGGAACGGGCGCGGGTCCTCATGCGGCGGCGGCGCGTCCATCAGCACCGCCTTTCGCGCGCCATCGGTGACACGGAAATAGCGCCGGAACGAGGCATCGCCCGCCAGCGGCGAGACGGCGGCATCACCCCAGCCAATCGATTGAAGGAAGGGCTGCGCTGCTGCGGGAGGAATCATGGGAACGGCCATCGGTCTTTCCATGCGCGCGGCACGGTCGCTGTCAAGCGACGCGTGCCCTGCGGGGTGGTTTCAAGGTCCAGCATCAGGGCGTCCGGCCATAGATCGCCGCCCAGGCGCTCGGGCCATTCTATCGCCAGAACACCGGCATCGAGATACTCTTCCAGACCAAGTTCGCGCGTGTCCGCCGCGTCCTCAAGCCGATACAGGTCGACATGCGTGAACGGAATTGTGGTTTCTGGCGGCTCATAGGGCTGCACGATGGCGAAGCTTGGGCTGGGCGCTTCGCCTTCGAGACCGAGCGCTTCCAGCATACCGCGCACCAGCGTCGTCTTGCCGGTGCCCAGCCCACCGCGCAGCGCGATGACATCCCCGGCGCGCAGATGCGGCGCTAAGGCGGCGCCAATGGCGCGCATTTCTTTTTCGCTGGCGGCAATCAGGTCCGGCACGGCTCAGGCGGCACCCGTTCGGGGCGGCAGGTCGCCGCGCGGCAGCTCCATCGTCAGCACCGTGCCTTCGCCCGGCTGTGAGATGAGCGTCAGCTTGCCGCCATGCGCTTCGACCAACTGCCGGGCCAAAGGCAGGCCAAGGCCCGGATTGTCGCCGCGCGTGTCGTCCGTCATCCGGCTGAAGCGATCAAATGCCCGCGCCTGCGTCTTGGCATCCATGCCGGGTCCGTTGTCCGATACGATGAGCCGCGCGGTCTGCACCTGACCATCGCCATGCAGCAGAATACGGCCTTGTGCAGGCAAAACCCGAATCGCGTTTTCAACGAGTCTGTCGAGCGACTGCGCCAGCCTTTTCCGGTCCCCCATCACGCGCCCGGTCGACGGCTTGACGTCGACTGCGATCTCAATCTGCTTTTCCTGCGCGGCCCGCTCCCATCGATCGCGGCAATCGCCGATCAACGCCTCAAGTTCAATCGGAGAGCGTTCGAGCGGCAGCGTCCCTGCCTCGCCCTGCGTCAGGTCGAGCACGGTGTCGATCATCCCCGAAAGCTTGTCCGTCGAATCCATGATCGCGGTCAGATAGTCCTGCGCCGTATCGGACAGGTCGCCCGCATATCCCGCGCGCATCATCTCCGCGAAGCCGCCGATGGAGGTCAATGGCGTGCGCAGGTCATAACTCATATTGGCGAGGAAGGCGGTCTTCACCTTGTCCGCTTCGGCCAGCGCCTCGTTCTGCTCCCGCAGCACATGCTCGATGCGACGGCTGTCGGTGACATCCAGCATCGTGAACAGCGCGTTCCCATCGGGCAGCGGGATCGCCGCGAAATCGAATGTCCGACCATCGGCGAACACGACGCGGCCGTTGCGCTGTTTGCGGTCCACCGTGCAGGACCGCATCAGCTCGCGCACCAGTCCCGCTTGCGGCGGTTTGGCGAGCTTGCCGGCCATCGAGTTCATGAAATCGTCGATTCGCGGATGGCCCGCCAGCACTGCCTCGTCCACGTCCCAGATCGTGCGGAACCGGCTATTCCACAGATGCAGCTTGCCGTCGGCTGCAAAGACGCCGATGCCCTCGAACAGACTGTCGAACGTCGCCGTGCGCACACGCAGCAATGTGTCGCGCGCGCTCGACAGGTTGACCTGCTCGGTCCTGTCCTCGAATATCAGCAGCAGGCCGCCATCGGGCATGGGCTGGGCGAACACGCGCAGATGCGTGCCGTCCGCGAGCAGCCAGTTTTCCTCCTGCGCCTCTGTCGCCGTGAACCATTGCCGCCGGTCCGACCGCCAGGCCGGGAAATCGCGATGCTCCGGGATTCGGCCACCTTCACGCATGCGGTCGAGCACGCGCTCAAACTCCGGATGATCCATCAGATGCTCGGGTTGCAGCGCGAACAGGCTGACAAATGCCTGGTTCCAGAATGTGAGCGAGCGATCCGGGCCGAACTGCGCAACGGCGGCCGACAGACGGTCGAGCATATCATGCTGTGACGCCACCAGTCGGGCCTGTTCCGCCCGCGCGCTCTCGAAATCCTGCCGGTCGATCGCATATCCTGCAACGCCGCTCTTGCCGATGGGCACTTCCACGACCCGCATCATGCGCCGCTCACCCCGCAAGGTGGCAGGCGCAACATGGCTCATGATTTCCTGACGCTGCAGGGCGACCTGCGCCGCTTGTCTTGGCGGCTCCCCATCGATGGTTTCGAACAATTCGATTTGCTGCTCGATCACGTCGGCAGCATTTTTAGCCTCTACGGCCTCGACATAGGCAGTGTTGACAAGACTGAGCTGCAACGATTCATCGCGATGCCAGACAGGCAGCGGCGCTGCTTCAATCACCCCGGACAATGCCTCAAGCGCATCGTGCAGCAGCACGCGCTCTTCCTGCAACGCACCGATCTTCTTCTGGCTGTCGGTCGCGTCGAAAATCCACAGGATCGCCGTTCCCGGATTGGCGAGATCGCCGGTTGCCGCCGCGCCCTTCACCAGAAGCCTGCGGTTGGAACCGTCCACCGTCAGCGGGCGCGTAAAACTCTTGCCACCGCGTTGCGCGGCGACGACGTCGCGCGTCAGCTTCTCGCCCTGCCCCGCCTTGATGCCGCTGCCCTCGCCCACAAATTCGGACAAATAACGCGGCACTTCCCGCCGACCGAGCCATGCAGCGAGTCTCGCGGGCGCTTCGATGCGGCCGTCGGCATGAACGAGCATGGGAATGGCGGGCGCGGACTGCAGCAACGCGGCAAGGCGATCGGCCTGATCGCGCTGATAATGCGCCTGCCGCCGCATTTTAAGGCCGCTCGCGACCGCATAGACACCAGCGATCAGCCATAGCGCGAGCACCCCGCCCGCCACCGCCAGAACCGTCGCCGAAACCTCAACCATGGCGACGGCCTAGCGCAATTGACGACAGGCGCAAAGCGTCCGCTTCGCTCCGAAAGAAAAAAGGGGCAGGCTTCGCGCCCACCCCTCCGATAATCTCGATCATCGCCGCTCTTTAGTAGCGATAATGATCCGGCTTGAACGGGCCTTCGGAAGGAACACCGATATATTTGGCCTGCTTGTCGCTCAACTTCGTCAGCGAAACGCCCAGCTTTTCGAGATGCAGCGCCGCCACCTTCTCATCGAGATGCTTGGGCAGCACATAGACGTCGTTCTTATATTCGGCCGACTTGGTGAACAGTTCGATCTGCGCCAGCGTCTGGTTGGTGAAGCTCGACGACATCACGAAGCTCGGATGGCCTGTCGCGCAGCCCAGATTGACGAGACGTCCCTTGGCCAGAATGATGATCTGCTTGCCGTCGGGAAACTCAACCAGATCCGTGCCGGGCTTCACTTCGGTCCATTTATAATTGTCGAGCGCCGAAATCTGGATCTCGCTGTCGAAATGGCCGATGTTGCAGACGATGGACATCGGCTTCATCGCCTTCATATGTTCGGCGGTGATGACGTCCTCATTGCCGGTCGCGGTGCAGAAGATATCGCAGCGCTTGACCGCCTCTTCCATCGTGACGACCTCGTAGCCCTCCATCGCCGCCTGCAATGCGCAGATCGGATCGATCTCGGTGACCATGACGCGCGCGCCGCCCTGACGCAGGGAGGCCGCGGAGCCTTTTCCGACATCGCCAAAGCCCGCGACGCAGGCGACCTTGCCCGCCAGCATCACGTCGGTCGCGCGGCGGATCGCATCGACGAGGCTTTCCTTGCAGCCATATAGATTGTCGAACTTGCTCTTCGTCACGCTGTCGTTGACGTTGATCGCCGGGAAGGGAAGCTTGCCGTCCTTGGCAATATGATACAGGCGATGGACGCCTGTGGTGGTCTCTTCCGAAACGCCCTTGATGTGCGCGACCGACATGGTGAGATAGCCGGGCTTCGCCTTGATGAAGGCTTTCAGCGCGCGCTGAAACTCGACTTCCTCGGCATTGCCGGGTTCGGGCAGTTCCTCGCCCGCCTCGATGCGCGCGCCCCACAGCGCGAACATCGTCGCGTCGCCGCCATCGTCCAGGATCATGTTGGCGGTGCGGTTGGGCTCATCTGCCGTCGACCAGTCAAAGATGCTGCCGACATAGTCCCAGTAATCGGCCAGACTCTCGCCCTTGATCGCGAACACTGGAATGCCAGCAGCCGCAATGGCCGCAGCGGCATGGTCCTGCGTCGAATAGATGTTGCAGGTCGCCCAGCGCACATCCGCGCCCAGTGCCACCAGCGTCTCGATCAGGACCGCGGTCTGGATCGTCATGTGGAGCGAGCCGGTAATCCGTGCGCCCTTCAATGGCTGCGCCGCGCCATATTCCTCACGCAGAGCCATCAGGCCCGGCATTTCCGTCTCGGCGATTGCGATTTCGGCGCGTCCGAAGTCAGCGAGGCCGATATCGGCGATTACATAGTCTTTATCCAGCTCAGCGGTGGCCACTGCCAATCTCCCTGAAATATCGTCAAAACCGCAGGCCCAAACGGCAAGCGGCGGCTGGTCGCCCATTAGCAACCGCCGCCGCGCCTATCAAGGCAATATAAAGTTTTCTTTAAATAGATGCCCGTGACGGTTACGTGCCCGTGCCTGCTACTTGGACGCAATCGTCACGCCGCACCGTCGACCCGGAATGGCGGGGCGCGATCCGGCATCCTCGGCTAGAGCCACAATCGCCGCCTCTGCCACCGGAGCGGATGCAGCCTTGCGCGCGACGGCCGCATAGTCCTTGCACGACATGCCCTTGGTCCCAGCGCCATACCCGTTGGCGATCTTCGTCATGAAGTCGTCATAGGCGCCGACCGCCCGTTTCTGCCCGACACTCGATGCGAACTGCGACCGCAGCTGCTGGTTTGCTGCGGCGAGGATCGGCCGCTTGTGCTTCACGAAGCGGTTGTAATCGGAGCTGAAATCGATGTCGTTGATGCGGCAGCGCAATGTCTGCACCATCAACAGCGTATCGAAATCGCGCATCTGCGCCGCTTTGTAGGATGCATCGCTCCAGCATGGTGCGGCCTGCGCCGGTGCTGCAACTGCCACCGCCGCACCAAAGGCGACGAATTTTACCAAACCCCGCATGTTCATACCCTTTCCCTACTTGACCGGGGAAAGGATCGCAGTGTCGGGTTACCAGTTGATCATCACCGAACGTAAACGGCCTGTTAATGCGACAGGTTCAGGCTTGGCCCATGCCGCCCGACAGCAGCCGCGCATCGACCCCAGAGTCGGCAAAACAATGGTCCCAGCGCCGGGCAGGCGGGATCGCGGCAAGCGAGATCGGTATCTCCTCGCCCAGAAACCAGCCATGCATCGCCATTTCATGTTCCAGCTGTCCTGCTCCCCAGCCCGAATAGCCAAGCGCAATGACATAGCGGCTCGGGCCTTCCCCCGCCGCAATCGCCTTTAATATGTCGAGCGATCCCGACAGCCCCCATTCGACGCCGATCTGGACGAAGTCCTGCCCGCTCCAGTCCAGACTGTGCAACACAAAGCCGCGCTGGGGCTCGACCGGTCCACCGTTCAACACCGGAACATGCGCAAGCTGCGGCGCATCGATCTCGAAATTGGCCATCAGCTCGGTCGCGCTCAACCCGTCGACGATATGGCCGACGTCGATGCCCATCGCACCATTTTCGTCATGCACGCACATCGCGATGGTCGCTTTGTGGAAATTCGGATCGACCATGCCGGGCAGCGCAAGAAGCATGCGCCCAGCATAAAATCGCGGGTTGCCCGCCTTTATGTCCGCATGACCCGATGACATGCCTGCATCCTAAGCCCGCATGTGGCGTCTCTTCAACCTATTTCCACGCAAACCAGCACCTTGTCGGCGATAGCGCGGCGACACCCCTTGACTTGCTGAACCAATGCCCCACTTGGGCGGTACAAATTCAATCAGCCGAGGAGTGCTCCATGACCATTGCAAAGGGCGAAAAATTTCCCGCCACCACATTTTTTACGATGACCGACAACGGACCGGAGAAGGTGGAAAGCGACAGCTTTTTCGCCGGTCGCAAGGTGGCACTCTTCTCGGTTCCCGGTGCGTTCACGCCCACATGCTCGGCCAAGCACCTGCCCGGCTTTATCGAAAAGGCCGATGCGCTGAAAGCGAAGGGCGTGGACGAGATCGCCTGCACCGCCGTCAACGACGCGTTCGTGATGGGCGCATGGGGTAAGTCTGCCGCCGCCGACGGCAAGGTCACAATGCTGGCAGACGGCAATGGCGCGTTCGCCAAGGCGGTCGGCCTTGAGATGGACGGCAGCGGCTTTGGCCTGGGTCAGCGCGGTCAGCGCTTCTCGATGATTGTCAATGACGGCGTCGTCGAAGAGCTGAATGTCGAAGCACCCGGCGATTTCAAGGTATCGAGCGCCGACCATATGCTCGGCCAGCTCTAAGCTAGGCTTTCAGAAAATCCGTAATCGCCTGCCCCAGTTCGGGGCGGGCGATACAGCTCATATGGGTGCCCGGCACCTCGATATAGCGCCCCTGCGCCAGTCGCGTCGCCAGTGCGGGCGCAGAGCCGTTGTCCTGATCCTCATCTCCGCAGACAACGGCCATCGGCAGGTCCACTGCGACCAGAGCCGCCAGGTCGACATCCATTCCCGCCGTCAGCAACAGCCGCGCGGCGACCGGGTCGATCTTCATCGTCTTCATGAACATCACGGCCATGAAATGCGGGTCGTCGCGTTTTACCGTCTCACGATTGTCGATGGCATCGACAAAAAACTGCCGCCGGCCTTCCCAACCCGACAGGCCTTCCAGCCCCATGCCTGAAAGGATCGCGCGGCGCGGTCGCACGCCATCGGCCAGCAGCCCGGCCGTGGTCCGCGCGCCCAGCGAAAATCCGCCCAGATCATAGTCTCCATCGGTCAGGCCGAGGCCAGCGATCAGCGCGCGGATATCCTTGAGCAACACATTGTCCGGATAGGCTTCGGGCTCATGCGGCGCTGCACTTTGGCCATGGGCGCGCAGATCGGGCATGATCACGCGAAAGCCTGCGTCAGCCAGCGCCTTGGCATGACCATATTTGATCCAGTTTGTTTCCGCGTTCGAAAACAGGCCATGCAAGAGCAGGACCGGCCATGCGTTCGCATCGCCGACCTCATGCACGGCGAGCCGCGCACCATCGAAACCGGGGAGCATATAGGTGCGCGTATCAATCGGGGAGTTTGCCAACTGCTTTCATCCAGAGATCGACGGTTTTCTGACTGTCGGTGAGTTTATAATCCGGCAGGTCTTTCGTGTCCCGCCAATGTTCAAGGCGCGTTTCCACGCCATAATGATGTTTGGGAACGAACCGCGTTGGGTCATCGAACGCAGCTACATGGAGGTCCATCGTCTCGCTGTCATGATATTGAAAACCCAGAGGCGTCCCGCAATTGCCGCAAAATGGGCGGCGCGCAATCGGTGAACTCGCATACCAGGACGGCTCGCTCAGCCATTTCACCGCATTTTTGTGCAAATTCGTGAAGGCGATAAAGACATTGCCGGAGGCGCGCTGGCACATCCGGCAATGGCAAAGATAGGCATCGTCGGAGGTAACCTCCGCCTCAAAGCGCACGGCGCCGCATTGGCAACCGCCCTGCACCTTTATCCTTTTTTCAGGTGGCGTCGCCCAAGCAGTTCGGCGATCTGCACCGCGTTCAGCGCCGCGCCCTTGCGCAGATTGTCGCTGACGCACCACAGAACCAGGCCGTTTTCCACGGTCGGGTCTTCGCGCACGCGGCTGACGAAGGTGGCATAATCGCCGACGCACTCGACCGGCGTGACGTAACCCGCGTCTTCACGCTTGTCGACGAGCATGACGCCCGGCGCTTCGCGCAGGATCGACTGCGCCTTCTTGGCCGAAATCTCGTCCTCGAACTCGATGTTGAGCGCTTCGGAATGGCCGACGAACACGGGCACGCGCACGCAGGTCGCGGTCACCTTGATCTTGGGATCGAGGATCTTCTTGGTCTCGACCACCATCTTCCATTCTTCCTTGGTGTAGCCATCGTCCAGGAAGACGTCGATGTGCGGGATCACGTTGAACGCGATCTGCTTGGTGAACTTCTTGGGTTCGGCCGGATCACCAACAAAAATGTTGCGAGACTGTTCGAACAGCTCGTCCATGCCTTCCTTGCCCGCGCCCGATACCGACTGATAGGTCGACACGACCACGCGCGTGATCTTCGCCGCGTCATGCAGCGGCTTGAGCGCCACCACCATTTGCGCGGTCGAGCAGTTCGGGTTGGCGATAATGTTGCGCTTCGTATAGCCGTCGATTGCCTCCGGGTTCACCTCGGGCACGATCAGCGGGACATCGGGGTCCATGCGATAGAGCGAGCTGTTGTCGATCACGACGCAGCCTGCCGCCGCCGCCTTGGGCGCATATTCCTTGGTCGGACCGGAACCCGCGGCAAACAGCGCCATGTCCCAGCCAGCGAAATCGAAATGCTCGATATTCTTGACCTTCAGGGTTTTACCCGTCTCGCCATATTCAATTTCCGTACCGGTAGAGCGCGGCGAAGCAACAGCCGCAATCTCGTCAGCGGGGAATTCCCGCTCAGCAAGGATGTTCAACATTTCGCGACCGACATTGCCGGTCGCCCCTACGACGACGACGCGATAACCCAATTTCAGCTCCATTATATGGTGGGTGTGATGCAGGCGCGCGCCAATAGCCTATTGCAGGTGCGAAAGCAAAGGAGGAATTGGCTCAGGCGATCGCTCCTCGGTCAAGCGCGCAGAATTTTCTCCATCGGTCGCCCCTTGGCCAGCTCATCGACCAGCTTGTCGAGGATGCGGATTTCGCGCATCGTCTCTTCCTCAATTTCCTCGATCCGCACGCCGCATATCTTTCCGGTTATCATCGCGCGGGCCGGGTTCATCCTGGGCGCGTTGGCAAAGAAATCCTCAAAGGTCGTTCCATCATCGAGACGCGCTTTCAACGCCTCCGCATCATATCCGGTCAGCCAGCGGAGGATGTCGTCCACTTCGCCCTTGGTGCGGTTCTTTCTCTCTGCCTTGGCGACATAGAGCGGATAAACGCTCGCGACGCTGCTGGTGTAGATGCGGTGCTTTTTGACCTCCGGTTTCCCGCTCATTTCCCCGTGCTGATCCCGTTTTGCCGCAGGAACTGCTCGATCATGCGCCAGCTATGCACATTCGGTCCCTCGCCCGCGAAACGATGCGTCTGGCCGGGGTAGAGCATCACGTCGAACGGTTTGCCCAGCTCCTGCATCGCGCTCATGAACAGCGTTGAATGCTCCAGCACAACATTGTCATCGGCCATGCCATGGATCAGCAGCAGCGGGTCAGCGATATCCTTCGCATCGGCCAGCGCGTTCGAAGTGGGATAGGCGCTGTGTCGCGCATTGGGATCGCCCAGATAACGTTCGGTATAATGGGTGTCATACAGCTCCCATTTCGTGACCGGCGCACCCGATATGCCCGCGGCGAACACGCCGGGCGCCTTTTCAAGCAGCTTCAGCGTCATATAGCCGCCATAGGACCAGCCAAAGGTCGCTATCTTGTCGGGATCGACGAACGGCTGCTCTTTCAGCCAGCGCGCACCGGCAAGCTGATCCTCAACCTCGACCGTGCCCATCGCGTGATAGATATGATCCTCGAATTTCTTGCCGCGATCGGGCGTCCCGCGATTGTCGACCGCAAAAACGATATATCCCTGCTGCACCAGATATTGCTGCAACGCTCCGCCCCAGCTCTTCGTCACCTGACGCCCCGCGCCCGGCCCGCCATAGTGGATCATGAACACCGGATAGCGTTTGCCCGGTTCCAGCTTGGGCGTCAGCATTTCGGTGTAGAGCGCGGACCCGTCGCTGGCCTTTATCGTGCCATAGGTCGGCGCGACATGGGCCGCCAGATAGGGCGCGTAGGGATGCGCCGCATCGATCCTGTTTTCGGACAACCAGCGCAGCCGCTTTCCGCCATTGTCGGCGAGGTAGATCTGCACGGGTTGCGTCGGGTTGGATCGGCTGACGATGATGCGGCTGGCCGCACTGTCCATCACGCCATTGTTCCACCAGCCCGGCTCGGTCAGCAGTTTCGGCGCTCCTTTGCCCGAAAGCGAAACGCTGTAGATATGCTGCTCGATCGGCGTTTCGCGGTTGCCGGTGAACCAGACGATGCCCTTCTTCTCATCGAGGCCGATGACATCGCGCACCTCCCAGTCGCCGCTGGTCAGAGCCGTCCAACGTCCATCCCTCACACGATAAAGGTGGCCATAGCCGCTCTTCTGCGACCACCACAGGAAGCTGCCGTCGGCGAGTGGCCTGAAATTGCTGTGCAGATTGAGCCATGTCTTCGCGGTTTCGGTGAGGATGACTTCGGACTCGCCCGTTGCCGGGTCGACCGCCAGCAGATCGAGCCGCTTCTGGTCGCGGCTTTCGCGCTGAACATACAGCGTCTTGCCGTCCTGCGACCAGTCGACGCGGGCAAGATAGATGTCGCTGTCCTTGCCGAGATCGACCTTCACTTGGCCCTTGCCAAGCGGATCCATGACATAAAGATCAACGACCGCGTTCGCCGTTCCCGCCGCGGGATAGCGCTGCGGATAGATTTTCGTCCCTTCCGCGCCGATCGCGGCCCGATTGACGATCCCGACATCGCTTTCATCCACCCGCGCGACGGCGATATGCGCGTCATCGGGCGACCACCAGTGGCCCGTCTGCCGGTCCATCTCCTCTTGCGCGACAAATTCGGCGACACCCCAGCTCAGCGTGTCGCTCGCGCCCTGCGTCAGCTGCGTTTCCGTGCGCGTGGCGACATCGGTCACGAACAGATTGCCGTCCCGCACGAACGAGAGATAGCGTCCCTTCGGGCTGACCGTCGGGTTCAGCTCCCCTTCCGGCGTGTCGGTCAAGCGCGCCGTATCGCCGCCCGGCGTTGCCAGAAACAGATCGCCGTCGATGGGCACAAGGATGCGCTTCCCATCGGGCGCCCAGTCATAGGCGACAATCCCGCGCGTGCCGCCGATGCGCGCCCTTTCGCGCTGCATCTTTTCCGCCTCTGACAGTTCCGCGCCGCTGCCGACCTTCAGGGAATCGACCAGCATCGCCTCTTTCCCGGTGCGGGTGTCGATGCCCCAAAGGTCATAGCGGTCCCGGTCATTCTTGCGGTTCTTGAGCAGCGTGACCTGCGCACCGTCCGGTGAGATCTTCAGCGCGCGCGGCTGCGAACCGCTCAGGTCCGGGCTGGAATAGATCCGCTCCAGCGTCAACGGTTGGGACTCGGGCAGCGACGGCGCTTTCTCCCGTGCAGCAAGCGGGCTGCTCATGAACAATACTCCGGCAAGGGAAAGACAGACTGAGGGCAGGCAGGTAAAGGAACGAAACATCACGGATACGACCTTTCTTTGCCGCTAGCGACCCGAATCTGAAGTTCGTCTCGTTGTGCCGATAAGGTGGAACGAACTTCAGATTCATCAGGGTCACTAGAAACTATATGATTCTAGTGTGGTTCATGGATCTGAAATACGCTCTCGGCCTAGCCGCTATAATGAGGGGCATTTCAAATCCACCACACTAGCCTAGCCGAGGCGACCGGGCGGGGAAAGTGACTATTGGCGGTTGACGGGCACAGGGCGCGTGGCCAAGACCTGTATCGAATTATAGGAGCGCGCCCACACAATGTCCGTTGGCCTGATCGCCCTGCTCGATGATGTCGCCGCCATGGCGAAGCTCGCCGCGACCTCAGTTGACGATGTCAGCGCCGCCGCCGCGCGGGCGAGCGTAAAGGCAGCCGGGGTAGTCATCGACGATGCCGCCGTCACCCCGCGATACGTCACGGGACTGACGCCCGACCGGGAGCTGCCGATCATCGGGCGGATCGCCATCGGCTCGGTACGCAACAAGCTGCTGTTCCTGCTGCCCGCCGCGCTGGCGCTGAGCGCGCTGGCCCCATGGGCGCTGACGCCCCTGTTGATGCTGGGCGGTTCCTATCTCTGTTTTGAGGGCGCGGAAAAGCTGATCGAGAAATGGCTGCCGCATACCGCCCATCAGGTTGAGCATGTCGTGCAACCCACCGATGCAGACCATGTCGAGCAGACCACCGTGTCGGGCGCCATCCGTACCGATTTCATCCTCTCGGCCGAAATCATGGTGATCGCGCTGACCACCGTGACGGCAGATCCGGTCTGGCAGCAGGCGATCATCCTGATATTCGTCAGCCTGCTGATCACCGCGGGCGTCTATGGCGTCGTGGCGTTCATCGTGAAGCTCGACGATATCGGCCTGCATCTGTGCCGCGAACATGACGGCGCGGTCGGGAAATTCGGCGCGATGCTGGTCCACGCAATGCCCAAAATCCTCGCGGCGCTGACCGTCATCGGCACCGCCGCAATGCTGTGGGTCGGCGGCGGCATCATCGTGCACGGCCTCGAAGAACTCGGCCTGCATTTCCCCGGCCATCAGATCGAAACGGTTGCGGGCGCGGTCGCCGCCGGTACGAGCGCGCTCGGCGGAGCGCTATCATGGCTCACCACCGCGATCCTCTATGCAGTAACAGGCATCGTCATCGGCTGCGTCATCGCACTGATCGTCGCTGGGATCGGCAAAATCAAAAGCTAGCGCGCGCAGACAAAGCCCGGCCCCAATGAGGACCGCAGTTAGGCGGTGGTGAAAAGCAGAACAGGTGCGGCAAGCGGACGCGGCTGATCCTGCAGCAAAAATTTATAAATATCTCCGAGCAGCCCGTCAGCGGTCAGTATCAGGTGATCCTGTCAAAATTTCCCCTTGTCATTGCGAACGATTTGCATTAGCGGCGCGGAAGTTTATGCGAATCATTCTCATTGTCGGGGGCATTTAATTGGCGCATCGTTGTCGTGTTGAATTTCGTCTGTTCACCTGCGTTGCTTCGATCGCCTTCGCCCTGAACGCGGGTTCAGCCCTTGCCGAAGAGAGCGTTGCCGATTCAGACCAAAACCGGACCTATGCACCCGCTGACATTATCGTTTCCGCCAAGTGGGAAGGCTATGCCACCAACGATGGCTCGACATCGACCAAGACGCCGACGCCGTTGATTGATACACCACAAGCCGTTTCGGTGCTCACCCGAGATCAGCTCGACGACCAGAATGTACGTCAGCTTGGCGAAGCGCTTCGATATGTTGCCGGCATTTCAATGGAATCAGGTGAAGGGCATCGCGATGAGGTGTTCATCCGCGGTCAGGAGACTAGCGCAGATTTTTATCTGAACGGCTTGCGAGATGACGCGCAATATTATCGCTCGCTCTACAATGTGGAGCGGGTTGAAGTGTTAAAGGGCGCGAATGCGTTGACCTTTGGCCGGGGCGGCGGTGGCGGAATCATAAACCGTGTCAGCAAAATGGCGAGCCCAGCCAAAGATTTCATAGCGAGCACCGCCTCACTGGATACGTTCGGCGCCTTTGCGCTCTCGACCGACATAAACCACGCGTTGACCGAAGGCGTTGGCTCACGCTTCAACGCGACCTATGAGGAATTCAACAGCCATCGCGATTTTTACGATGGGCGCTTTTTTGGGATCGCTCCCACCGTCACTGTCGATGCAGGTTCGGACACGCGCATTGTACTCGCCTATTCCTATGAGGACGATGAACGTGTCACTGATCGTGGAATCCCTTCTCTCGCAGGTCAGCCACTCGACAATTTTGAGAAGACCTTTTTTGGCGATCCCGACTTCAACGAGGCGAGGTCGAAGGTCCACATCGCCCGGTTCCGCATTGATCACCAGTTAGCAGATTCTCTGAGCGTCAATTTTTCAGGGCAATATGCCAACTACGACAAGGTCTATGCAAATATCGTTCCGGGCAGCACCGATGGTACAAGCGTGACACTTTCCGGCTACCGCGATGGCATGCAGCGCGAAAACTGGATTGGTCAGGGCAACCTGATCTGGCAAGGCAGCACCGGACCGGTCGGCCACACATTGCTTGCCGGTTTCGAAGCGACGCGGCAAGATACGCAGAACTTCCGCGATGTCGTTCACTTCGGCGACTTGTCTGGACCGACAAGCACTTCCGTTCAACTGGGCAGGAAGATCCCCGTTCCGGCTTATGTACTCCAGCCTCTGGCTCGCAATCGCGATTCCAGTCTCACCACCCTCTCAGCTTACCTTCAGGATCAGATAGAGATCGGAGATTTTCTCCAACTGATCGCAGGTATCCGCTTCGAGAGTTTTGATCTCAAAACCATCGATCTTGCCAGCTCCACGCCGGCCGACCGCAAGGATGAAAAGTGGAGTCCTCGATTTGGTCTGGTCATCAAGCCGAAGGAAAGCCTTTCTATCTACGCCAGTTATACGGAAAGCTTCCTTCCGCAAGCAGGTGACCAGTTCCTACTGCTAAGCCCTTCCTCTGCCGATCTTTCTCCGGAGAAGTTCGAGAATATCGAAACCGGTGTAAAATGGGCGATCCAGACAAACCTGCTTTTGACAGCAGCGATATTTCAGCTTGAGCGGTCCAACAGTCAGACAACCGATCCAGTCAATCCCGGTTTTGTGATCCTGACAGGAAAAAGCCGGACGCGCGGCGTCGAACTTTCATTGGCAGGTGATATCGCTGCGAATTGGCATGTTAGCCTTGGCTACACCTATCTCGATGGAGAAATCCGTTCTCAAGTGGGGAGTTCGCCTGCAGGAACGGTTCTCGAACAGGTTCCTGATCATCATTTGGCGGCATGGACGCGTTACGATATCACGGACAGGTTCGGTATTGGCGCCGGCATCGTCAACAGTTCGAAGCAATTTTCGTCGCTCAGCAACAATGTCGTTCTCCCTTCCTATACACGTGTCGACGCGGCCGCATATTTCGACGTAAACGAGAAAGTGTCGCTTCAACTGAATATCGAAAATCTTTTCGATGAGGGCTATTACCCGAGCGCCCACGGCGACAACAACATCCAACCGGCGAAGCCATTCAACGCCAGCATAAGCGTAAGAATGCAATTCTGAAGGGCCGAACCGGAAACCACTTGGGCTCCGGCCTGTTACAATTTGTCGACCTGACCCAATAGCCACCCCTAATCTTGGCCACCCAAAGTTGCGCCCAATGGATGTCAAATCCATTCAATTTGAAGCCGGAATGCTTGAAACAATTGCGTGCTCCGCCTAGGGAGGCGGCAATGATAAAACATGCCAACGAAATGAAGACGGAGCTCTACAACTCCGCTCAGCGCGTCCTTCGGACCGAAGCCGACGCGCTACGGACATTTTCCGACAATGTCCCCGCCGATTTCGAGGCCGCATTGCGGCTGATTCTAAATTCGGAAGGCCGGGTGATCGTTTCGGGCATTGGTAAATCGGGCCATATCGGACGGAAAATATCGGCGACTCTGGCATCCACCGGAACGCCCTCCCACTTCGTGCATGCCGCCGAGGCGAGCCATGGCGATCTGGGCATGATTACCCAGCAGGATGTCTGCCTGCTGCTGTCCAACTCCGGCGAGACCGTTGAGCTGCAGCATATCCTTTCTTTCTCCCGCCGTTTTTCGATCCCGCTGATCGCGATATCCGGCAATATCGACAGCACGCTGATGCGCGCGGCGGACTATCGTCTGCTGTTGCCGGACGCTCCGGAGGCCTGCCCCAATGGCATGGCGCCGACGACATCCACCACGATGATGCTCGCGCTCGGCGATGCTCTGGCGGTCAGCCTGATGGAAGCGCGTGGCTTCGCCCCTGAAAATTTCCGCGATTTTCATCCCGGCGGTCAGCTCGGCGCGCAGCTCAGCTATGTGACCGACCTGATGCACAGCAACCGGGAACTGCCGTTGGTCATGGCGGAAACGCCGATGAGCGAAACATTGCTCGCGATGACGTCCAAGGGCTTCGGCATCGCCATGGTCGTCGATGATTTGGGCCGCCTTCAGGGCGTCGTGACCGATGGCGATTTGCGCCGCCATATGGGCGATCTGTTCAATTGCAATGCCGGCGAGATTGCGACCTCCAACCCCATAACGGTTGGGCCGGACATGATGGCGGTCGAAGCGCTCGCGCTGATGAACCAGCGCGCCATTTCGGTGCTTCCAGTGGTCGATCGCCAATATTTGCCGGTCGGCGTCCTCCACATCCACGATCTTTTGCGCGCAGGCGTCGTGTGAATGCCGTCATCGTCATCCCGGCGCGCTATGCTTCGAGCCGCTATCCGGGAAAGCCGCTCGCGGAACTGACATCGCCCGACGGCACACGCGCCAGCCTGATCCGTATGAGCTGGGACGCGGCCAACAAGGTCGCCGGTGCCTCTGCCGTCTACGTCGCCACAGACGATGATCGTATTCGCGACCATTGCGAGGCGTTTGGCGCTGCGGTGATCATGACGGCGGAAGAGTGCCGCAACGGCACCGAACGTTGCGCCGACGCGCTCGCAAAGGCAGGTATTAAAGCCGACATCATCGTCAACCTTCAGGGCGATGCCCCGCTCACGCCGCCATGGTTTGTTGAGGCGTTGATCGAGGCAATGCGAAACGACCCGGCAATCGCGGTGGCGACGCCGGTTCTGCGCTGCGACCGGCAAACCTACACGCATTTCACCGATGACCGGCGCGCCGGACGCGTGGGCGGAACGACCGCCGTGTTCGATACGCGCGGCGATGCGCTCTATTTCTCCAAGGAGGTCGTGCCGTGGCTCGACCCCGCGAAGATTGAGGGCCAGCCCCCCGTCTATCATCATGTCGGCGTCTACGCCTATCGCCCCGACGCGCTGACCGCCTATGGACAGCTCGCCGTCGGCAGGCTGGAGGAGCTGGAAGGCCTCGAACAATTGCGCTTCCTTGAAAATGGCCACAAGGTCCGCTGCGTCGAGGTTGACGCGCGGGGCCGGTTGTTCTGGGAGCTCAACAATCCCGAAGATGTGCCCCGCATCGAACAAGCGCTAAGAGAGATGGCATGACCGGTCGAACCGTTGACATTGGCGACATCACCGTCGGCGGCAATGCGCCGTTCGCGTTGATCGCCGGGCCGTGCCAGCTCGAAAGCCTCGATCATGCCCGCATGATGGCGGAAAAGATCGCGGAATCGTGCGCGGCGACGCAAACACCGTTCATTTTCAAGGCGTCCTATGACAAGGCAAACCGGACCTCGCACACCGGAAAGCGCGGCCTCGGCATAGAGGTCGGGCTGGAGATTCTCGCGCGCATCCGCGGCGAATTCGGCTGCCCCGTCTTGACCGACATTCACGACATCGCGCAGTGCGCCGTCGCCGCGCAGGCCGTCGATGTGTTGCAGATCCCCGCCTTTCTGTGCCGCCAGACCGACCTGCTGCTGGCAGCCGGGGAGACCGGCGCGGTCATCAACGTGAAAAAGGGCCAGTTCCTCGCGCCCTGGGACATGAAGAATGTCGCCGCGAAAATCGCCTCGACCGGCAATGAGCGCATCCTGCTGACCGAGCGCGGCGCGAGCTTTGGCTACAACATGCTGGTCAGCGACATGCGCGCGCTGCCGATCATGGCCGAAACCGGCTATCCTGTGGTGTTCGATGCGACCCATTCGGTGCAGCTTCCCGGCGGCCTGGGCGGCGCATCGGGTGGGCAGCGTCAGTTCGTCGCGCCGCTCGCGCGCGCGGCCTGCGCGGTGGGCGTATCTGCGGTCTTTATCGAAACGCACGAAGACCCGGACAATGCGCCGAGCGACGGGCCCAATATGGTGCCCGTCGATGCACTCGCCGCACTGATCGACACCCTCGCCAGCCATGACCGGCTGGCCAAGGGTATCTGACCCCTTCCGCTATTTGCCCGACGCGACCCGGCTGAGCGCGTCGTGCCACCCGTCCGCCAGCGCCGCGCGCTGGTCGCTGCCGATCGTCGGCTCGAAGGACCGCTCGAACGACGACAGCGTCTCCAGCGCCGCCATATCAGGCCACACACCCGTCGCCAGCCCCGCCAGATAGGCCGCGCCCCGCGCCGTCGTTTCCAGCTCGACCGGGCGGTCGACGGGCGAACCCAGCATGCCTGCAAGAAATTCGCAGAACCAGTCATTGGCCGCCATGCCGCCATCGACGCGCAGCGCTTCGGGCTTTTCTGCCCCGTCTGCGACCATCGCGTCGATCAGGTCCATCGTCTGATAGGCCACCGATTCCAGCGCCGCGCGCGCGACATGCGCCGCCGTCGAACCCAGCGTCAGGCCGAGGATCGCGCCGCGCGCATGCGCATCCCAATGCGGCGCGCCCAGCCCGGCGAACGCCGGCACCATATACACGCCCTCATTATGCGCGAGCTGCGTCGCCATATCCTGCGTGTCGCTCGCGTGGGTGATCAGGCCCATGCTGTCGCGCAGCCATTTGATCGCCGCGCCCGCGATGAAGATCGATCCTTCCAGCGCATAGGTCGTCTTGCCGCCAATGCGATAGCCGACCGTCGACAGCAGCCTGTTGTCCGACCGCACCAGCGTGTCGCCGGTGTTCATGACGACGAAGCACCCCGTCCCATAGGTCGATTTGACCATTCCGGGTGCAAAGCAGGTCTGGCCAAACAGAGCCGCCTGCTGATCCCCCGCCATCCCGGCAATCGGAATTCTCGCGCCAAACAGGTCCGGGTCGGTTTCTCCGTAGATTTCCACATTGTCGCCGATGCGCGGCAAAACCGAGCGCGGCACGCGGAACAATGTGCACAGGTCATCGTCCCAGTCGCCACGCGCGATATTGAACAGCAATGTGCGGCTGGCATTGGACGCATCGGTCGCATGAACCCTGCCGCCGGTCAGGCGCCACAGCAGGAAACAGTCGATGGTCCCGAACAGCAGATCGCCCCGCTCGGCCCGCTCCCGCGCGCCGTCGACAGTGTCGAGGATCCACGCGATCTTCGTCGCCGAGAAATAAGGATCGAGCAGCAGCCCCGTCGCTTCGCGCACCTGCGCCTCCACCCCGTCGGCGCGTAAATTGTCGCACAGATCGGCCGTCCGCTTGTCCTGCCAGACAATGGCGCGATGGATCGGCTGTCCGGTAAAGCGATCCCATATCACCACCGTTTCGCGCTGATTGGTGATGCCGATGCCCGCTACGCTCGCCGCATCGCGCCCGCTATCCAAAATGGCTTTGCGCGCCGTGCCGATCGCGTCGCGCCATATATCTTCGGGATCATGCTCGACCCAGCCCGGCGCCGGGTAATGCTGCGCGAATTCCGCCTGCGCGGTCGCCACGCGCTTACCGCTCGAATCGAAGATGATCGTGCGGGTTGAGGTCGTTCCCTGATCGATGGCGAGGATGGTCGGTCCGGTCACGTTCCGCTCTCCCGTTGAGGATTGGTTGCAAGTGTGCACCTGCAAAAAAGTTTCGGCACTGCGGTTCCCATCGGCCCCGCTTCATGCTTATAAAAACGAATCCACGCGGAAATCCAAGGTTTATGAGCGAAAATTTGTCAGCGCGGTCCGTCGATCTTCTGGTGATCGGCGGCGGGATCAACGGCGCGGGTATCGCGCGAGACGCCGCAGGCCGGGGCCTGTCGGTGCTTTTGGTCGAGCAGGACGATCTCGCCAGCAACACCTCGTCGGCATCGACAAAGCTGATCCATGGCGGGCTGCGTTATCTGGAATATGGCGAGTTCCGGCTGGTGCGCGAATCGCTGATCGAGCGGGAAAGGCTGTGGGGCATGGCCCCGCACATCATCTGGCCGCTGTCCTTCGTATTGCCGCAAACGCAATCGCCGCGGCCGGCGTGGATGGTGCGGCTCGGCCTGTTCCTTTATGACCATATCGGCGGGCGCAAGAAGCTGCCTGCAACACGCACCGTCCAACTCGACAGCTCGCCCTATGGCGAAGGGCTGGCCGACCGGAAGGGTAAGGGCTTCGTCTATTCGGATTGCTGGGTCGACGACGCGCGGCTCGTGGTTCTGAACGCGATGGACGCGGCGCAGCATGGCGCGACCATCCTGACCCGCACCCGCTTTGTCGGCGCGCGGCGAGAGGGCGACCGCTGGATCGCACAGATCGAAGGGCCGCAGGGGCCAGAGCAGGTCGAAGCCCGCATTCTAGTCAACACCGCCGGGCCGTGGGTCAGCGAGGTAGTTGACGATATCAAGGGCGCCGCGCCCAAGGGCAAGGCCCGCCTCGTCAAGGGCAGCCATATCGTCGTGCCAAAGCTTTATCCCGGCAAGCAGGCCTATATGCTGCAAAACCCGGACCGACGGATCGTTTTTGCGATCCCCTATGAGCATGATTTCACGCTGGTCGGCACAACCGATCTGCCTTGGGACGGGGAACCTGCGAAACCGCAGATCAGCGAAGCCGAAACCGACTATCTGCTCGACACCGCCAATCGCTATTTCGATCGGACAATTGCGCGCGATGAAATTTGCTGGACTTATTCCGGCATCCGCCCGCTCTATGACGATCAGGCGAAGAACGCATCGGCGGTCACCCGCGATTATGTGCTGGACCTCGACCGGGGGCAGAGCGGCGATGCGCCAGCGCTGCTCAACATATTCGGCGGTAAGATCACCACCTACCGCAAGCTCGCAGAACATGCGCTGTCCGAACTCGCCCGTGCGCTGCCGACCAGCGGCCCGGCATGGACGGCGGGCGCCCCGCTGCCCGGCGCAGACATGCCCAATGGCGATTTCGACGTGTTCGTCGCGCATCTGGAGGCCGAGCGACCAGAACTACCCCCTGCCCTGCTATACAGGCTGGCGCGCGCCTATGGCAGTAAAGCGACGCTGATATTGGGCGATGCGCGCACCATGGCCGATCTGGGCGAGGATTTCGGTGGCGGGGTCACTGCTGCCGAGGTCAATTATCTCGTCACGAACGAATGGGCGCAAACGACGCAGGACATCCTGTTCCGGCGCAGCAAGATGGGCCTGCATGTTCCCGCCGGCACAGAAAAGCGGATCGCCGATTATCTGAAAACGTCCGCCTGACCATCCGCGGAACCGTGCACCTCAGGCAACGCGGGCGGCGGGTTCCTTGCCAATGCCCAGCAGCTCCAGAACCGCCGCTTCCGGGATGGGCCGACTGAAATAATAACCCTGTATCTGGTTGCAGCCCTGCTCGCGCAATATGTCGAGCTGGTCGATATTCTCGACGCCCTCAGCGGTCGTTTCCATACCAAGCGCGCTGGCCAGCATGGTGATCGACTTGATGATCGCGGTTGCACCGTCCTGCTCCAGCAGGTCGACGATGAAGCTGCGATCGATTTTGATCTTGTCGAACGGGAAACTGCGCAGATAGCTGAGCGAGGAATATCCGGTGCCGAAATCGTCGAGCGCCACGCGCACGCCCAGCTCGCGCAGGCTGTGGAGCGAGGCAAGCGTCGCCTCAACATCGTCGATGAACAGGCTTTCGGTAATCTCCAGTTCCAGGCGCCCCGGCTCTAGCCCGCTGCTGGTCAGTGCCTGCAAGACAATGCTGTTAAGCGCGGTGCTGCGGAACTGGATCGGCGAAATATTGACCGCGACACGGATGTCGTCGGGCCAGTGCGTCGCAACCCGGCACGCCTCGCGCAGCACCCATTCGCCGATGGGAATAATCAGGCCCGTTTCCTCCGCGACCGGAATGAAATCGGTCGGCATGACCCTACCCCGTTCCGGGTGATTCCAGCGCAAAAGCGCTTCGAACGCCGTGACGCGGTTCTGCGAAAGGCCGAATAGCGGCTGGAAATGCAGCTCCAGCTCTCCGTTGCGCAGCGCATCGTGCAGGTCGGTTTCCAGCGCGCGGCGCGCCTGCGCCTCGGCATCCATTGTCGCCTCGAAGAAGCGGAAGCCACCCTTTCCGTCATTCTTCGCCTTATAAAGCGCAAGGTCCGCGTTCTTGGCAAGTTCGACAGGATCCTTGCCGTCATTGGGCGCGACCGCGATGCCGATGCTGGTCCCGACGATGACGCGATGACCATTGACAATAATCGGCGGTTCGACAGCGGACATGATCGCGCGCGCCGTCATCGATGCGCTTTGTTCATCGCCAGAGACCACGGCAAACTCATCGCCACCAAGTCGCGCAATAAAGCAGTCCGGCAATATCTTTTGCAAACGTGCGCTTATTTCGCACAGCAGCGCATCGCCGGTTGGATGGCCGAGCGTGTCGTTGACCGACTTGAAATTGTCGAGGTCTAGGCAAAATAGCGAGAAATGCTTGCCGCGCTCCAGCATCGTCAATCGCTGCGAGATATGTTCGCGCAACAGCGCACGGTTCGCGAGGCCGGTCAGCCCATCGTGAAAGGCCATGTGCGCGATCTTGCGCTCACGATCCTCGATGTCGTTGACCATCTTGTTGAAGCTCTTTGCAAGCTTGCCGATCTCGTCGCGCGTTTCCACCGCGACCTCGGCATGCTCGCCGGCGCTGACTTTCTTGGCCGCTTCGCTCAGCGCTGTGACTGGCCGGACAAGGCGGCGCGCCACCATCCAGCTGCCGCTGATCGCCAGCACCACGCCAACCACACCGAAACCGAGGATGGCCCACAATATGGGCATATACTGGTTCATCGCCGTGGTCAGGCTATATTCCAGCAACAGCGCTTGGGGTTCTTTGGCATTCAGGCTGGGAACCGGTGATGCGCTGAACAGGATACGCTCATTGTCGACAAGGCGCTCCGTCGCCGCCTTCCCCGTCGATTTGGTCAGCGCAACACCCTCGGGCAAGTCACCGCGCGCAACGATCTTCGGATTGAGATCCATGGCCGAAAGCTTTGCCAGATCTTTCAGCTCGGCGGGCCCGAAGTCTCGGGCAAAGACGACCCAGCCGATCAGCATCGGTGCCTTGATCGGCGCAGCGGCTACCATGTGGTTCTCGTTCGCCCAGTTGGCGATGCCTTGTTCATTGCCAAGGTCCAGTGCCTCGAACAATGTGTCGCGCTGCTGTTCCATGATGCTTCCATCAAGACCGACAATATCGCCATAGGGATCGACAACGAACGCATCGTCCAGATTGAGGCGCGCTTTCAGGCTATCGAGAGCGGACTCTATCGTGGGCGCGTCGCCCGTGGCGACCGCTTCACGGAACCCGAAATCGGCCGCCAGTACCTGCCCTGCCTGCGCCAGCTGATTGAAATGCATCGACGTGATGCGATTGAACACCTCGCTGTTAACGCTCATCTCATGATTGATGCTGCTTTCCGCATAGCGCTCGATCGCATTGCGGGTGCCATAGAGCGACAGCGCGGTCGCGACGATGAAAACGCCCGCAAACACCAGCGTCATCTTGACCGAAAGCCGCGACTGCACGCGCAGCACAAAACGCCGCGCGCGATAGGGCAATCGGGGCGCGCTCATGCACCGCCTCGCATTTCAATAGGCACACGTTGCTGTGTCGCCCCGGTGCGGCCGAAATTGAGGTTCAGCGTGATCTCGTTATATTTTGCGCGCATCATCGGCTGCCACACGACAACGCGGGCGGACCCTGCGGGTAACCCGCTGATGCGCAGCGCGCCGGATGCATCGCTTTTCGCCGCAAAGGGCGTGTCGACCACCTTGATGAAGCCGCTCATCATGTCGTGAATGTTGCATCCCAGCGCCACCGCACCTGCGGTCGTGAAGCGATAGCTGCGCGTCTCGTCCTTGCCAAACAGCTTGATTTCAAACCGCGCCGGTTTCGAAAAGGAATAGATGTGATGGCGGACCTTGTCCTTGTTGGGGAAGCGCACGGTCGCGCCGACGGGTACGATCAGCACGTGCGGATTGAACGCGATGTCCTGCTGCACCATGGTGGATCCCCACGGAAAGCTGATTGCGCCTCCGGGAAGCCCTGCGGAGGGATAGACCGTCACCACCGCATTGGGCACCGGCTTGCCGCCTTTATCCACCACCGTCATCACGAGGTCGCCCGCCATGGCTGGTGTCGAAATACAGGTCAGCAACATAAAGATACATTTACGCATACTGTCCGCAAATATTCTGCAAGACTTTATTTTGCCTTAATATTTCCGACGGCCTGAAAATTATGCTGCGCTGCACAATTTGGTCCATATCGAATATATCTCTTTAAGCATTTTTGGCTAAGCGATCCGTATGATTACGCAAACCATATTCAAAAAAGCTGTAAAGCTGGCCAGCGCAACACTGATCGCGGCAGCAGCCTTTTCTCCCCTCTCGGCCAAGGAAATACGCGGCGGCGGCAAGCTGTTGCTGACCAACGGCATCACTTCGCTGGAAGGCAGCAGCGGCGGCGGCCTGACGCCCTGGGCCGTCATCGCCGGGAATGAGACTCGCGACGGCATCGGCATTTCGGCGCACGGCACAATCGTCGAACTGAAGAATTACGACTATCAAAGCGGCGGCGTCAGCCTCGGCCTCTTCGATACCGTGGAACTGTCCTACGCCAAGCAGAATTTCAACACCAATGAGATCGGCGCGCTGCTCGGCCTCGGCGCGGAATATGCGTTCGATCAGGATGTACTCGGGGCCAAGGTGAAGCTGGCCGGTGACGCCGTTTATGGCGACCCGATGATGCCTGCCATCGCGGTCGGCGCGCAGTACAAGAAAAACCGCAACGGCGCGGTCGTCCGCCTGCTTGGCGCGCGTCATGACGAGGGCGTCGATTTCTACGCCAGCGCCACCAAGCTCTTCCTCTCGCACAGCATTCTCGCCAACGCGACAGCGCGGCTCACCAAGGCGAACCAGCTCGGCCTGCTCGGCTTCGGCGGGGACAAGCATGGCGGATACTCGCTTCAGTTTGAAGGATCGCTCGCATGGCAATTGTCACGGCGGCTGGCCGTAGGCGGCGAGTATCGCGCCAAGCCCGACAATCTGGGCGTGGCGCGAGAGGATGACTGGTATGATGCGTTCGCCGCCTATGCCGTCACCCGCAACGTGACCGCTACCGTCGCCTATGCCGACCTTGGCTCCATCGCGACCGTCAAAAATCAGCGCGGCCTGTTCCTGTCGCTGCAAGCATCTTTCTGAGGATCATCACCATGACCAGCGCATTCATCGCCCTGCTTCTGGCGCAGGCCACCCCCGCCCTTCCCCACCAAATGCCCGGCGAGGACGCAGTTGATCCCTACACCGTGAGCGACGCCAATGCAGGAGCCGCTCCGTTTACCGGCTCGGGCATGGCAGAGGCTTTTCACGGGCAGGACGGCATCCGCCGCATCACCGCGCGCTTCGCCGACCTGATCTATGCCGACCCGGTAATCGGTGAGATTTTCATGGGCCATGACAAGGTTCGCCTGTCGCGCACCTTGTTCGAGCAATTCTGCTACATCCTGAATGCCGGTTGCACTTATACAGGGCGCGACATGGTATCGGCGCACAAGGATCTGGGCGTCCAGCATGCCGACATGAACCGGCTCGTCGAATTGCTGCAACAGGCCATGCGCGAGGAGAAGGTCGCGTTTCAGGCGCAGAACCGCTTCCTCTCCAAACTCGCACCGATGCGCAAGGATGTCGTCGAGCGCTGATAACTGCGAGGTGCTCGCGCAGCGCTTCCGCTTTTAGTTGCGTCCCCGTCGGTCTCCCCGCTAAGCAGAGAACCGCTATAGCCGCTCTCTGCGCTGAGGATTTTCATGACGGAAACGCACGGTCCTGGTCTTGCACGGGTCACGCCGGTCATTCTTGCCGGTGGCACCGGGACACGGCTGTGGCCGCTTTCTCGTGCGGCCTATCCCAAGCAGTTCGCGCCGATCCTCGATGACGCGACACTGTTCCGTCAGGCGGCGAGACGCCTGACTGGCGGCACTGCTGGATTGTCCTTCGCCAATCCGGTACTGCTCACCAATTCGACCTTCCGGTTCATTGTCGTTGAGCAACTGGCGCAGGAAGGCATCGACCCGGCAGCGATTCTCATCGAGCCCGAGGTTCGGAACACCGCTCCCGCCATTCTCGCCGCAGCGCTGCACATCAGCGGGAGCGATCCCGAAGCCGTGATGCTGGTGGCGCCGTCCGATCATGTCGTACCCGACACCGCCGCTTTTCATGAAGCGGTCGGGAGAGGTCTCACAGCGATAGCCAAGGGTAATCTGGTCACCTTCGGCATCCAGCCAACCCATGCTGAAACCGGCTATGGCTATCTGGAGCTGCGCGACAAGCCCGACAGTGCAGGCGCGCCGGTCAAGCTCTCCCGCTTCGTTGAAAAACCCGACAGAGGCCGCGCGGAGCAGATGCTGGCGGCAGGCAATTATCTCTGGAATGCGGGTATTTTCCTGTTCGCGGCGAAAGATCTGATCGCCGCTTTCGAAACGCATGCCCCCGACATGCTGAGGTCAGTGCGCGACGCCGTGGATCAGGCGCAGGTTGATCTGGGGTTCTTGCGCCTGGCTGCCGAACCCTGGGCGAAGGCCGAAACGGTATCGATCGATTACGCCATCATGGAACGCGCCGACAACCTGTCTGTCGTGCCCTTCCATGGCGGCTGGTCCGACCTTGGTGGGTGGGACGCTGTCTGGAACCATTCGCAGCGCGATGAAAATGGCGTCGTTCTATCGGGCCAAGCAACGGCGATTGGTTGCAGCGACAGCCTGTTGCGGTCCGACAGCGATGACGTGGAACTGGTCGGCATCGGCCTGTCGAACATCATCGCGGTGGCGATGGAAGATGCGGTTCTGGTCGCTGACAAATCCCGCTCGCAGGATGTCAGACTGGCCGTCGACACGCTCAAGGCGAAGGGTGCGAAACAGGCAGAGACGTTCCCCAAGGATCACAGGCCATGGGGCTGGTTCGAGTGCCTGTCGGCGGGCTCCCGCTTTCAGGTCAAGCGGATCACAGTTCTACCGGGCGAATGCCTCAGCCTGCAAAGTCATCAGCACCGCGCCGAGCACTGGGTTGTGGTTGAGGGTACGGCTAAGGTGACGCTCGATGGCCAAGTGCTGATGCTCAGCGAAAACGAGTCCACCTACATCCCCATAGGCGCGGTCCATCGCATGGAAAATCCGGGACCGGACCCACTCGTGTTCATCGAAGTCCAAACCGGCAGCTATGTCGGTGAAGACGATATCGTACGCTATGAGGACAAATATGCGCGGCGATGACGAACAAAACCCCTAAATTACCAGTGACATTCCCAGAATAGCGCGGAATAGCCGGGCAGATTGGTGCGCGAAGCTCCGTTCACGGCCAGTATGAGATCCGCATTCTCATAGGTATCGAGAAACGGAACGCTGTCCTTGCCAAGGTTGAACAGGCAGCGGATGCACTGATCCTCGACCACCCGGTCGAACACGATAAGGTCGTTCTGGACCTGAATATTCTGCACACCACCCAGGCGCAACGCCCGGTAGCTGCGCCGCAGATTGAGAATCTCCCGCGCGACATTCAGCGTCGATTCCGGGTCGATTTCCTGAAACTCGGCCGCGCGCGCCTTGTTCGCCTTGCTCAGCGGTAGCCATGGCTTACCCGTGGTGAACCCACCCTGCTTGCTTTTGTCCCAGGGCATCGGGGTCCGAGCGCCATCGCGCGACAAGGTGCGCGGCCAGTTGGCGATCGCTTCGGGGTCTTTCAGCTGCTCGAACGGGATATCATCCTGCTCCAACCCCAGCTCCTCGCCCTGATAGACGATGATGGTACCACGCAGCGCCGCCAGCAGCGCCATCTTGACGCGCGCGAACCTGTCGCGATCTTCCGGCGCGCACCAGCGCGAAACGGCGCGCGGCGCGTCATGATTTTCGAACGCCCAGCTCGGCCAGCCCATGCCCGGCTCGTCGGGCCAATGCGACATCACCTCGCTCACCAGATGCGGGGTCAACTTGGGCGCATAGAGATAATCAAACCCGTATGCGCTGTTCATCCGCTCCGTGCCCTTGATTAAGCGCTTGATCGCGACATTGCCGTCATCCGAGCACACTTCGGCAAGCGTGAAGATGCCATCATATTGATCGGTCAGCTTGCGCAGGCGCTCCAGAAATTTGGGCGTGTAACGATGATATTGGCTGTAGCTGTGATGTTGATAGTCGAACGGGCGTACCATCGTCTTGCCGAGCAGCGCGGCGGGTGGATTGTCGCGCAGCTTGGGATCGTGCATCGCGAAGTTGAGCGCATCGATGCGGAAACCGTCGACGCCCCGGTCGAGCCAGAAGCGCGCGACATCGAGCAACGCATTCTGCACTTCCTCATTATGCACATTGAGCTGCGGCTGGCTCTCCAGGAAATTGTGCATGTAATATTGGCCGCGTTCCGGGTCCCACTTCCACGCCGGACCGCCGAACATCGACAGCCAGTTGTTGGGCGGGTTCCCGTCCGCCTTGGGATCGGCCCAGACATACCAGTCGGCCTTTGCATTGGTGCGGTCGCGGCGGCTTTCGGCAAACCACGCATGGTCGCTCGACGTGTGGGCATAGACCTGATCGACCAGAACCTTGAGGTTCAATTCATGCGCGCGGGCGAGCAGCGCATCGAAATCGTCGAGGTTGCCGAAAATCGGATCGACATCGCAATAATCCGAAACATCATAGCCGAAATCGCGCATCGGCGATTTGTAGAACGGTGACAGCCAGATCGCATCGACACCCAGAGACGCGATATAGTCCAGCCTTTGTGTGACACCCGCCAGATCGCCGATGCCATCGCCGTTGCTGTCCTGAAAGCTGCGCGGGTAAATCTGGTAAATCGTCGCCCCGCGCCACCATGCAGGCACATAGCTCGGGACGGCAGTCCCGATCACGTCCGCTTCATCCACCATTGCATCGGCATGAGAGGTATCGGTTCGCAGTGTGTCGGGTGAAATATCCTTGTCCAAAGTCAGTCCTGCGCTTGTTGATGAGGAATCACGGTGATTTCAACAGATCGTGACCGGCGCGTAAAGGGCGGAAGCGCACGGATAGGCATAGATATGCTGCAAACTGTGGTAATTCCCGAGAGCCATCCCGCATCACCTTGATATATTGATCTCATCCTGTTAAGAATTTTTATAACAAAGGAGAGGAGCTTTGCCGAAATGGAAAAGCTCAAACGCCAGACAAATAGACTGAAATTTCGAGAAATATATCATATAATAAATCGCAATCGTAATTTTATACTGTACTATTATTTAAGGCGTTTGGACAAATATGAAGTTAAGGGAAGTATTTTGTCCACACAATTTGATAAAAAATTGATCATCATCTATCCGAGGGGTTGTTGCCGTGCTGCAGGCAGGCTTCTGACGACCGGAACGGTTAGGGCATGACCGTGCTCGATACCGACAGCGCCAATAGGCGCAACGCAACCGAAACAGAAACTTCCAGCCAGCACGGCCTCATCCTCGCGACCGATCTCGATGGAACCTTTCTGGGCGGGACTGACGCGGAACGGACGGCCCTCTATCAATCGATCAGCGCGCGAGACGACGTGCTGCTGATTTTCGTGACGGGCCGCGATGTCGATTTCATCCGCGAGTTGATCGCGCAGCCCGGCATGCCCACGCCTCGCTATATTGTCGGCGATGTCGGAACGTCTGTCTATGACGTCGAGGCCGATTTCGCACCGGTCGACCATCTGGAAGCCGAAATCGTCGAGCGCTGGGGCAACGCCAACGCGCGCGTACTCGACATGCTGAAGGACGAACCGGGTATCGAATTACAACCCACGCCATTCCGCCACCGGGTCAGCTATTATTACAAGCCCGGCGAATTGCGTGAGGAAACCGTGCGCAAGGTCGAGGAAGCCGGGTTTGATTGCCTGACCTCCGCCGACCTCTATCTCGACGTTCTGCCCAAGGGGATAGCCAAGGGGCCGACGCTGCGCCGCATGGTCGATGCGCTCACCCTGCCCGCCGACCGCGTGCTGGTCGCAGGCGACACGATGAACGACCTGTCGATGTTCCTTACCGGCTTCAAGGGCGTTGCGGTCGGCAATTCAGAACCGCGCCTTGTCGAAGCGCTGCCCAACGGCCCGCATATCTATCGCAGCGCCGGGCATGGCGCAGCGGGTGTGGCAGAGGCCATCGCCCATTTCGAACTGACCCCAGAATAATCGGAAGGTATCTGATGAAGAAATCCTCCCTAGTCATCGTCTATCACCGCCAGCCCTATGAGGAGGTGGTTGAGAACGGCCAGACTGTGTTCCGCGCGAACAAGAGCCCCAACGGCATCGTCCCTACGCTGAAGAGCTTTTTTCGCAGGCTGGAGCCGGGCGGTGGCGCGTGGGTTGCATGGAAACAGCACAATCCGGGGATCGATGAAGAGTTTGAGCGCGTCATTCATATCGATGACGATAATGGCGGCTTCACGGTCCGCCGCCTGCCGCTGACCGCCGAGCAGGCCAACAGCTTTTACAAGGTAACCTCAAAGGAAGCGTTCTGGCCGGTGCTGCACAGTTTTCCGTGGCTCTACAGCTATGATCCGGTCGACTGGCCGACCTTTCAGGAGGTCAACCGCCTGTTCGCCGAAGCTGCCGCCGAGCAGGCGGACGAAGGCGCGCTGGTGTGGATCCACGACTATAATCTGTGGCTGGTGCCGCATTATCTGCGTCGGCTGCGGCCCGATGTGAAGATCGCTTTCTTCCACCACACGCCCTTCCCGTCCGCCGATATCTTCAATGTGCTTCCATGGCGTCAGCAGATATTGGAAAGCCTGCTCGATTGCGACATGGTCGGGTTCCACATTCCCCGTTACGCCAAGAATTTCGCGGACCTCGCGGTGGCTCTGAGTGACGCGAAGATCACCGAACGCGCTGACGTCGGTCCGCATCTGCATGTGCCGGGACAGGCGCTGTCCGAACCGCGCGTGCCGACGCATCTGCGCAGTGCGGCCGGTCGAGACGTGCTGGTCGATGTCGCCCCGGTGAGCGCGGACGTGCACCTGATCGACGAGGTGCTGGCGACCGAGGAAAGCCTCGCGTTGCAAAAGGATATCCATGACAGCCTGCGCGACCGCAAGCTGATCGTGTCGGTGGCCCGTACCGACTACACCAAGGGCACGGTCGAGGCGCTTCTCGCGTTCGAGCGGCTGCTTGAGCGCAGGCCCGAGCTGCGACAGCAGGTCAAGATGCTCTGTATCTCTGTACGCGCTGCAAGCGGCATGACGATCTATGACGAAACCCAACGGGATATCGAGGGACATGTCGGGCGCATCAACGGGCGGTTCTCCATGCTCGACTGGACGCCCATCGTGTTCAAGACCGATCCGATGCCGTTCGATGAATTGCTCGCCCATTACCGCATCGCCGACCTGTGCCTGACGACGCCGCTGCGCGACGGCATGAACCTTGTCGCCAAGGAATTCGTCGCGGCAAAGGACGGGCGGCCCGGCGCGCTGGTGGTGTCCGAGTTTGCGGGATGCGCGGTAGAGCTGCCCGACGCCATCTACACCAACCCCAATGGACACAAAGATGTGGATCGCGCGATCGACGAGGCGCTGGCGATGGATGCGGATGAAAGCGCCGCGCGCATGGCCAAGATGCGCGAGACCATCGCCAAATATGACATCGTCTACTGGATCGAACATACCTTCGGCAATTTCCGGAATATCGGGTTCGAGCCGAACGATCAGATGAAGCTGCTCGCAACGGCGAACTGAGCATGCGGCGATTGCGCGCCCTCGCCTGTTTGCTGTGCGCCGCGCTTTCGGCTGTGCTGGTGCGCCCGTCAGAGGCAAAGGGCGCACACCTCTCCATCGCCTGCGGGGCGTTGGGCATGGAGCTGACCTTGTGCCGGGAGGCGGCGCAGCGCTGGGCCAGCAAGACAGGCAACAGCGTTTCGATCATCAACACGCCCAACAGCAGCAGCGACCGCTTTTCGCTCTATGTGCAATTGCTGGCGTCCCGCTCCCCCGATATCGATGTGCTGCAAATCGATGTCGTCTGGTCGGGCATGCTGGCAACGCATCTGGCCGACCTGAAGCCCGCGCTCGGCGAGAGAACCAAGGGCATGTTCCCGGCACTGGTCCGCAACAACAGCGTCGACGGCAGGCTGGTGGCCATCCCCTGGTATATCGACGCCGGCGTGCTCTACTATCGCCGCGACCTGCTTGAGAAATATGGCATCGCTCCGCCCCAGACATGGGCTGAGATGACGCGCGCTGCGGCAACCATTCAAGCAAAGGAACGTGCTGCTGGGAACAAGCGCGTCTGGGGCTATGTCTTTCAGGGGAAAGCCTATGAAGGGCTGACCTGCAACATGCTGGAATGGGTGGTGTCGCGTAAAGGCGGGCGGTTCGTCGACGATGACGGAACAATTACCGCCAACAACCCGCGCGCCGTCGCGGCCCTGTCGCGCGCCTCGCGCTGGGTGGGCACCATCTCTCCGCGTGGAGTCCTCAATTATGACGAGGAAGCCTCGCGCGGCGTGTTCCAGACCGGCAATGCGGTCTTCATGCGTAATTGGCCCTATGCATGGGCGCTAGCGCAAGGCGAGAGCAGTCCGATACGCGGCAAGGTTGGCGTGATTGCCCTGCCCAAAGGTGGCGCGAAGGGGACGCATGCGGGCACGCTGGGCGGGTGGCAGCTTGCCGTATCGCGCTATTCGCGCCATCGTGCGGAAGCCATCGATCTTGTGAAATACCTGACGAGCGCGCAGGTGCAGAAGGAGCGTGCCATTCGCGGGGCATATAACCCGACGATCATCGGCCTGTACAACGACAAGGACATCCTTGCGGCCAATCCCTTCTTCGGCGACCTTCTCCCCTCATTCCTGTCCGCTGTGCCCCGCCCCGCCCGCGCCTCGGGCGCGCGCTATAATCAGGTCTCCGATGCGATCTGGCGCGCAGGCCATGCGGCGCTGTCGGGCGATACAAGCGCAGGTACAGCTCTTGCGCAGCTTGAGGAAGAACTCGACCGCATCGCCTATCGTGCGAGGTGGAAATGAGCCTCGCGGGGGCCTCCAACCGCCGCCATGTGCGCAGCGCCTGGCTGTTTCTGGCACCGATGCTGATCGTGCTGGCGCTGGTGGCCGCATGGCCGCTTGGCCGCACCTTTTTCTACAGCATCACCAACGCCACGCTGGTCGACATGACGCAGTACGATTTTGTCGGGCTGAGCAACTATATCGCATTTGAGGATGGCCGCTGGTACGGCGTGTTGACCGACCCGCAATGGCTGCGCGCGTTACGCAACACACTGGTCTTTGCGCTGGTATCGGTCAGTTTTGAGACCGTGCTGGGTATCGTCGTCGCGCTGATCGTCAACGCAAGCCTGCCCGGACGCGGCCTGATGCGCGCGGCGATGCTGGTGCCTTGGGCGATTCCCACGGTTGTGTCCGCCAAGATGTGGGCGTGGATGCTCAACGATCAGTTTGGCATCATCAATGACATGCTTATGCGCGCGGGGTTCATTGACGGCCCGCTCGCCTGGCTCGGTGGTTCTGGTCTTGCGATGGTGTCGATCATCGCCGTCGATGTATGGAAGACGACGCCGTTCGTCGCTCTGCTCGTGCTGGCCGCGCTGCAGACGTTGCCGAAGGATTGTTATGAAGCCGCCAAGGTAGATGGCATTCATCCGGTGCAGCTGTTCTTTCGTGTCACCCTGCCGCTCATCCGCCCCGCCCTTGCCGTTGCGGTCATCTTTCGCCTGCTCGACGCGATGCGCATGTTCGATCTCGTCTATGTGCTGACCGGCGCGAACAGCGAGACGATGATGCTGTCGGTCTATGCGCGGCAACAGCTCGTATCGTTTCAGGATGTGGGTTATGGATCGGCGGCATCGACAGCGCTGTTCTTCATCATCGCGCTGATCACGCTGCTCTACATCATGGTGCTCAGGCCACTGGGCGAGGAGCGCGGGTCATGAAGGCGCGTTTCCTGCTTGGCCGAGCGGCACTGATCCTGCTGTGGCTGGCGCTGGCCGTTTTCCTACTCTTTCCTTTCTATTACGCGCTGGTCAGCTCGCTGCAGTCGGGCGCCGATATATTCCAGGTGCGCTATTGGCCGAGCGCGCCGACGCTCGACAATGTTCGCGCAGTGATGACCGAGCAGCCGTTCGCGCGCAACATACTCAATTCCGTGATCGTGGCGGCGAGCGTGGTCGTGCTGTCGCTGGGGCTCGGAACCTTTGCGGCCTTCTCGCTGGCGCGTGTGCGCTTTGCCGGGCGTAAGCTGCTACTCTACACGATTCTCGGCGTATCGATGTTCCCGCAGGTAGCGGTCCTGTCCGGCCTGTTTGAAATCGTCCGCCTGTTCAGCCTCTACAACAACCTGCTCAGCCTGATCTTCAGCTATATGATCTTCACCCTGCCCTTCACCATCTGGGTGCTGACCGCCTTCATGCGCGAACTGCCGGTGGAGATCGAGGAAGCCGCGATCATGGACGGCGCGACGCCATGGGTCATCGTGACGCGCATCTTCCTGCCGCTGATGGGCCCGGCGATGATCACGACCGGGCTGCTCGCCTTCATCGCCGCGTGGAACGAGTTTCTGTTTGCCCTCAGCTTCACGCTCACCAATGACCAGCGCACCGTGCCGGTCGCCATCGCGCTGATTACGGGCGCGAGCGAATATGAGCTGCCCTGGGGCAATATCATGGCGGCGTCCGCCATCGTCACCGTGCCGCTCATCCTGTTGGTGCTGGTGTTCCAGCGCAGGCTGGTGGCGGGCCTGACGGCGGGCGCGGTAAAGGGATAGGATATGACGTCTGTAGTTCTGGAAAAAATCGCCAAGCGCTTCGGATCGACCGAAGTGATCAGGCAGGTAGACCTGAACATTGCGAGCGGTGAGTTCGTCGTGTTCGTCGGCGCGTCAGGCTCCGGCAAGTCAACGCTGTTGCGCATGATTGCCGGGCTGGAAAGTCCGAGCGATGGCCGCATCCTGATCGGTGACCGCGATGTGACGGACCGCCCGCCGTCAGAGCGCGGCGTGTCGATGGTGTTCCAATCCTATGCGCTCTATCCGCATATGAGCGTGCGGGAGAATATCGGCTTCGGGTTGAAGCTCGCCAAATCGAGCCGCGAGACGATTGCGGAAAAGGTCGCGAGCGTCGCCGAGATGCTGCAGATCGAGGAATTGCTCGACCGCAAACCACGGCAGCTATCGGGCGGCCAGCGCCAGCGCGTCGCCATAGCCCGCGCGATTGTGCGCGAGCCGGATGTGTTCCTGTTCGACGAACCGCTCTCCAACCTCGACGCGGCACTGCGCGCGCATACGCGGCTGGAGCTGGCCGAACTGCACAAGAAACTCGGCGCGACGATGATCTATGTGACGCATGATCAGGTCGAGGCAATGAGCCTTGCCGACCGTATGGTGATCCTGAACGGCGGCCGTATTGAGCAGGTCGGCCCGCCCGAAGAGCTCTATCACCGTCCGGCAACGAAATATGTGGCGGGATTTCTGGGCTCGCCCACGATGAATTTTCTGGAACCCGAACGGATTGAGGGCGGGAACGCTGTGCTGGCGGGCGGCGACGAGATCGCGCTGCCCGATGGCGCGGATGAGCGCGTCAAGACGATCGGCATTCGGCCGGAGGATATAATCATCTCCGACAACAACGAAGGCATCCTCGCCACCATATTCCTGGTTGAAGAGCTGGGCGAAACCCGCGTCGTGCATGCGCGGCTGGAGGGTGGGCAGACGGTTACTGCCCGCGCGCGCCAGATTGACGGCGATGCAGTTGGCACAAAGGTTCGGTTTATCGTGCCTGAGGAAAGGCTGCATTTATTCAATAAGGACGGTGAGCGGTCGCAGTTTCATGCGTCTATACGATCAGAACCATGAGGTTAGGACGGACAATTTTCGCGAAATATCTTTTGCTAGAAACCATGCGCTATGGATCAAATTTTGTTTTACCCTATGGCAAGATTAGCATTTCATGATTAGGAACCTCAGCGCTGTTTGCATCGCCTTAGCAAATTTTTCACAAGACTATTCACAGAATTTAATGCCGGAGCGGAATGCCAAATGAGAGTATTGACTGTTTTTGGCACGCGCCCCGAAGCGATTAAAATGGCGCCGTTGGTCAAAAAGTTGGCCGAGACCGATGGATTTGAGGCTCGCGTTTGCGTCACTGCTCAGCACAGGCAGATGCTCGACCAGGTTCTAGACGTTTTTGACATCGTGCCAGACTATGACCTCAACATCATGCGTCCTGGCCAAACGTTGGCGACGGTGACGAGTTCTGTGTTGCAAGGGCTTGAACCCGTATTGACTGAGTTCGAACCCGACGTCGTATTGGTCCACGGCGATACATCGACCACCTTCAGCGCGACGCTCGCATCCTATTATAACCGCATTCCTGTTGGCCATGTCGAAGCAGGACTGCGCACAGGGAATCTTTATGCGCCCTGGCCAGAAGAGGCTAACCGCAAATTGACAGGGGCGCTGGCGCAATTCCATTTCGCACCGACGCCCCGTGCACGAGACAATCTGCTGCGGGAGGGCGTCCCAGCTGAGCAAATTCATGTTACGGGGAATACTGTCATTGATGCGCTACTATGGATGAAGCAGCGCATGCAAACAGATCCAGCCATAGAAACCATGATGCGAGCTCGGTTCGATTATCTACGTGATGATGCGCGCGTTGTTTTGATCACCGGTCATCGACGAGAAAACTTTGGCGACGGTTTTGAAGCGATTTGCCAAGCCATTGCTCAGCTCGCTGAGCGCCACGCCGACGTTGATTTTCTGTATCCTGTTCATCTCAACCCGAACGTCCAGGAACCGGTTAACCGCCTTCTCGCTGACGTCGGAAATGTTCATCTCATTGATCCGCTTGATTATCAGCCCTTCCTGTGGCTGATGGGCAGATCATATATAATTCTCACGGATTCCGGGGGCATTCAGGAAGAAGCGCCCTCACTCGGAAAACCCGTACTCGTAATGCGCGACGCCACAGAGAGGCCTGAAGCGCTTGAGGCCGGTACGGCCCGATTAGTGGGTGCAGATTTTGCGCGAATTCGCGACGGGGTTAGTGAACTTCTCACCAATCAGGATCTCTATCAGCAAATGGCAAACACCCAAAACCCCTATGGAGATGGGCATGCTTCCGATGCCATTATCAACGCCTTGCTCGCTTTTGCCTCTGGCGATAGGAATGAACGTCGTTTAGCTTCCGCAGGCTGAAAATATCTGAATTTTCCAAACAGAAATGGACCTGATGCAAGATTTTGAAAAGATTTCAGTGGTTGGCCTTGGCTATATAGGCTTGCCGACAGCAACCATTCTGGCAACCAATCAGGTCAGTGTAATCGGCGTTGACGTCAATCCCGATACTGTTGCGACAATCAACCGAGGCGAGATCCATATTATTGAGCCCGATCTTGATGAAGCCGTTCATAGTGCAGTCAGTGGCGGATGGCTGAAAGCCGTTCAAACAGCCGAACCCGCAGACGCATTCTTGATTGCAGTACCGACACCTTTTGTCAGGGAAGATCGCAAGCCCGATCTCACATATATTGAGGCCGCAAGCCGCGCCATCGCCCCGGTGCTTGAGGCAGGAAATCTGGTCATCCTGGAATCGACGTCTCCTGTGGGTGCAACCGAGCAAATGGCTCGTTGGCTTGCAGAGGAGCGACCCGACCTGACTTTCCCCCATCAAGCGGGAGAGAATTCCGATATCCGAATAGCTCACTGTCCGGAGCGCGTTCTTCCAGGCAAGGTCATGCAAGAGCTGATTAGCAACGACCGAATTGTCGGCGGTGCTACAGCCCGCTGCGCAAATGAAGCGCGCAAGTTATATGAAATCTTTGTGAAGGGAGAATGCCTTCTCACTGACTTGCGAACAGCAGAAATGTGTAAATTGGCGGAGAATGCATTTCGGGACGTGAATATTGCATATGCTAATGAATTATCGATGATTTGCGATGGCTTGAACATAAATGTCTGGGAACTTATCCGCCTCGCCAACCATCATCCGCGAGTGAATATCCTGCAGCCAGGTGCCGGTGTCGGTGGCCATTGCATAGCGGTTGACCCGTGGTTTATCGTATCCAGTGCCCCAAAACAGGCCAACCTGATCCGCACGGCGCGACAAACAAATGACGCAAAGCCCGAATGGGTCATGGAAAAGGTTCGGACGGCAGCTGCGCAATTTGCAAAACAACATAACCGGAACCCCAAGATCGCGGCGCTTGGTTTGGCTTTCAAACCCGATATTGATGACCTGCGCGAGAGTCCTGCGTTGCATATCGCACAGCGACTGTACGAGGAGCATGGTGATAGGCTCATGGTTGTGGAGCCGAATGTCGAATCTCTGCCTACGGTGATCGAAGGCTGCTCGCTTGTAAGCCTCGATCAGGCACTGGCTGGTGCCGATATAGTCGTCGTGCTGGTGGATCACGCGGCTTTTGCGAAATTGAAAACGCTGGAATTGAGCGCCGGACAAGTCATCATCGACGCGGTCGGATTGCTAGCCCGCGAAAAGAAGCCCATCCTGACCGAGCCAATAGCGCAGTATATCTCCGCTGCGGAGTGAGTCGATGCAATCGCGAAAAATACGCTTGATGAGAAAGCGCTTTGTTCGTCGTCTCTGGAATATCCGCGCCCAATTCGGCTTGCGGTGGGGCTCGGGCGTGAAGGCGCGAATTGGCGTTGCGAGCGACGCGCTAGCCATCAAACCGAATGGGCGACGGCGAGTCTATCTGTCGAACGTGAAAGAGGGACGGTACGAATTCCACATCTCTCATGAAGACTATCTGCTTTGGAAACAACGAAGAGGGCTCGTCGCAAGGTTCGGCTTTGTTACTGGTAAGATCTCGCCCTCACAAGCGGACGTTATAGGGTTGCCCCTTAGCGATGATCGCAAAGTCTTCGCCTATATGGGCGAAGGACGCAGAAGCGGGGGGGAATATCGGCAGGTTTGCACGCTCAATATACCCCAGTTTCAAAAACATATGTATGTCGAGCTCACCACTACGCTTGACCGGTTCGTGAACGTTAATTCTGTCACCTTAAGCAATGCCAGCCTATCGTTACTCGAGCTAGAGCGCGCCGTTCAATCATGGCTGGATCGAACCAGCAATGCGCCCGACGCTCGTTTCCTTCTCTATGCCGACATCAATCTTAACATTGTCGACGGATCGTCGATCTGGCTCTCATCGATGGCTTCTGTTCTATGCCGACTCGGACCATGCATATTGATACTGAAAACCCCACTAGAGTCGGACATTGTCTATTCGAATATAGAAAACAGATCCAATTTGATTGTCATTTCGCCTGAGGATCTGGAGTTTCCTGTCCCTCTCTGTGACGTCGAAACGGCATGCGCAATTGCTCGGTTTCTCGACAATCGCATACCCTCTCTGCGCAACCTTGTGGTTCGCGGACTTGATGCGTCAGCACAAATGCTCGAGAACCGGCAATTCCGCGAGAGAATGCTGGTTTATCTGACGGATTTCTATCGCGTCGATGCATATGGCTTGCAGATCACGGAAGAGCAGAGAAGCAAGAGCGTCATAAGCGCAACTCATGCCGCGTGCATTCTAGCCCAGACATTAGCCATCGCGGAAAAATTGCACGAAATCACAGACGTTGAATTCCCGGTTTGCCTGGCCTTGCCGGCAGTGCCCGACGAGCTCCCACTTGCAAAGGGTGTCGAACATTCCGAAGCCCGCAAGCTGAGCATAGGCTATGCGGGCAAGATCAATCCCGACTGGGGGGTAACCGAACTTCTGGATTGCGCACAGATGTTACGGAAAGAAGGCGTCGATTCCGAAATCAATATTGTTGCCAACAAGATTTCCGACGGTCTGGTCCCCGGATTTCGGACCGACATATTGACGCGAATGGCCGAAGCGGGCGCGAAACATTTCTCCGATTTCAACCGCGACCAATCGATGCGGTTGATGGTGGAAATGGACTTTGTCTGGTGTTGGCGCCCTGCCCGACTTGAAGAGAACACGCTGGAACTTTCGACCAAGCTGGTTGAGATGGCGTCATGCGGCGCTCGCTGTATCTGCTACCCGAGCAAGGTAAATCGGGAATTGCTGGGCGATGACTATCCGTTTTTTGCCAGGAACATGTCCGACATTAAGCGCATCCTGGATGAACGGACACCCGTACCGCAACATCTGGCGGAGCGTATCAGGCAACGCCATTCTGTGGCGACGCTGAGCGCAAATATGGTGAAAACTGCTTTCAATCCCGCTCCCGCGAAATCTTCGCCGAAAATCTGTTTCTCAGGTCACGACTTCAAGTTTATCGACGCCTATATTTCTCATCTCAAGGCACAAGGTGTTCCTGTTATACGAGACAGGTGGGAATGGGGCGAGGCGGTCGATGCCGATCGGTCAAAGATGTGCCATGAGTGGGCCGATGTGGTCTTTTGCGAATGGGGCCTCGCCAATGCCGTTTGGCACTCCCAAAACAAGGTCGCGGGCAAGCGGCTGTTTATCAGGGCGCATCTTCAGGAGATCGGCGTAAAAGCGCAAAAATTCGGCAAACAGATTGATATCGGTAATGTCGATTGCGTGATCTTCGTTTCGGCGCGCGTGCGCGACGAGGCGATGAGGCTGTTCGGATGGCCCATCGAGAAGACAACGGTTATCTCCAATTATCTGCTGACCGACGAGTACCGCTTCCGTTCGCGCGGTTTCCAAGGCCCGATCAGGTTGGGCATGGTGGGCATCATACCGCAGCGCAAAAGGTTCGACCGCGCCGTTGAACTGTTGGCCCGGCTGCAAGAGCGAGGTCAAGACGCTTCGCTATCAATCAAGGGACCTCGTCCCGAAACGCTGGATTTCATGCGGGCGCCCGGTCGTCGTGCAGAACTTGTTCATTATGAAGAAGTTTACGCACAAATCGACGGCGACCAGAAGCTGTCATCGGCAGTGAGTTTTCAAGATTGGGGCAATGACGTGGCGCATTGGTATCGCGACATCGATTATATCCTATCACCGAGCGATTTCGAAAGCTTTCATTATGCATTGGCCGATGGCGTGCTGTCAGGATGCTATCCGCTCATTTGGCCATGGGATGAAAGCGAGGTTCTTTATTCCGGTGACTGGATTGTTCAGGACGTTGCAGACGCCGTTCGCCGTATCGAAGTGGTGCGTGGGATGACCAAAGGCGACCGGGAATTGGTCCTCAAAAACAATCGCGCGTTGGTCGAAAAAAGGTACGGACACCGTCACGTTTTCAACGAGCTCAACATCGCGCTCGGCCTGGAAGGAATTGCCTAATGCCCGCGACCTCCATTTATGATCTGATGAAGGAATTCATTCCCAACGATCATTGCCGGCAGAGCCGGGCATCCGAGATGGCGAAAAATATTATCGCTAAGAAAAAGCCTCAGATGATTGTCGACCTGGGGTGTGGAGCGGGCAATTCGGTAGATTTTTTTCGCAAATGCGCACCGCAGGCACGTTGGGTTGGCGTAGACATCGAGCAAAGCCCGGAGGTAATGCAACGCATCAGGGAAGATGCGGATTTTCTTTCCTATAACGGCGTCGATCTTCCCTTCGAAGATGGAAGCGTCGATTTCATTTACTCAAATCAGGTACTGGAACATGTCCGATTTCCCGAGCGCCTCCTCAGGGATGTTCGCCGCGTATTGAGCTCTGACGGTATTTTTGTCGGTCAGACATCGCAGTTGGAGCCATATCATTCGTTCAGTTATTGGAACTTTACTGTATTCGGATTCACCCAGATATGTCGCGACGCGGGTCTTCGGATCACCGAACTTCGCCCAGGAATCGACGCCCGGACATTATTCGAACGCACCTACAAAGGGCGGCCGCCTGAATATTCAAAATGGTTTTCGGAAGAATCTCCGCTCAATCAGGAGATTGAATATAATGCAAAACTGCAGAGCAAGCGGAACTCGATAATAAATTTCAGGAAGTTGCAAAATTGCGGTCAATTTTGTTTTGTTTGCTCAGCAATCTAAAGATATTCTGAGAGTATAAATTAATGCCTATATCTTGCATGAACGACATTTATAATTACAAGTCGTGGAGAGATTGTAACCTCGATATATTTATTTCTTTGAAGAATCAATATGTATATCTAATGGTTTGCAAGTCTGCCAGTAGCACTGTTACTTTTCACTTACGGCACGCCGAGCAAATTGGCACCAGTTTTCCTGTAAAAAATGTAAATGATGTTTCGACATCACCTCACATATTACCCTTTCAGTTGAGAAATGAATGTTTGATATCGATCCTCAATTCTGACTCGTATAAAAAAATAACGTTTGTCAGGAACCCTTACTCCCGATTATTGTCCTGCTATCTTCACAGAATAATCGGAGAAAAGAGAATGAATCCCAGCAAAAGGGTTCTTTACTCCCAATCCAATTTTTCTGCCGCCTCTCCACCTTCATTTTCCGATTTTGTGGAATTTGTTTCAGACCAAGAAACAAAAGATATGGAGCGGCACTGGAAAGTGCAGTCTCATGTAACTCTCCACCCGCTTATAAATTTGGATTTTGTTGGCCGTCAGGAGAGTTTGCAGCGGGACATGCTCAATCTCGAAAATAAATTATTTGATCGAGAAATGTTTGATAGGGAAAAGATATTGTCGACTAACCTGGCACCTCAGGAAACAGGTGCAAATAAAAAATTGCACAAATATTACAATGACGATATTATGAATAAAGTTTTTATGCGCTATAAAGAAGACTTTGACAACTTCGGTTATTCCGACGACTTGCCGTCGTAGAAAATTATTTTATGAATTTATCTCGAAAGACCTCGCAGACTTTAAAGATCGCCCTGATTTCCGATGATCTGACCGCGACCTGTCTTTCGCGCATATGTCGCGTCACGCATGTCACGCAGTTCAATTTTCCATTCGTTTTCAGGATATGGAAGCCTGACGTCCTGTTCGTGGAATCAACTTGGCGGGGGCATCGAGATGCGTGGAGGTACAGAATCGCCTCTTACCCTGACGTTCCCCGGCGAAACAATCGGGCGCTGGCCCGCGTGGTGAATGCCGCACGCAATGCTCACATTCCCACGATATTCTGGAACCGCGAGGACGGCGTGCATTTTGACCGCTTCATCGAGTCCGCACGTCTGTTCGACACTATATTCACGGTCGATGAAACCATGCTCCCCAAATATCGGGAGCAGGTAGAACCCGGCACGCGCACGGGCGTGATGATGTTTGCGGCCGAGCCTTCCATCCATTATCCTCGCCCAGCAACGGCAGAACGTCGCGCTTCGTTCGTCGGCAGCTATGGAACGCACGTGCATGATGGGCGCCGCGTTTGGCAGGACGCCATTTTCCAAGCTGCATCGGAAATCGGACTCACGGTGCATGATCGCAATTCCGGTCGCCGCCCAGCGCATTACCGGTATCCGGATTACCCATGGATACGTGTCGAAAACGCGATCCCCTACGCACAGACCGCCGATGTCTATCGACGGCATGCGGTCAATCTGAACGTCAACACTATTATGGGCTCACCGACGGCATTTTCACGTAGGCTGGTGGAAATACTCGCATGCGGGGCGTTCGCGGTAACGAACCCTACTCCTGCCGTAAAGCGATTGTTCGACGGCTATTGCCGCACCGTGGAAGGTGAGGAAGATGCGCGAGAGCTTTTCGCACGGATCGCGCGCGATGGGCTCTCGAAGGACGATGAGGGGCGTGCGCGGGCAGGTGCAGACTATGTCCTTTCGCACCACACATGGGCGAACCGCCTTGCCCAGATTCTCGAAGCGGTTGAATGACTCGCGACGACGGGTTCGCCGCGTTTAGATCTCGTCGTGCCCGGCGTAGACGCATCATTCCAATGTCTTATGGTCTGCTTGGCAATATCGGGTTGATGCGACCATTGATCGAGGATGATTGCCACTCGACCACGACATTGCTTGGCTGGGGGCGGAAGAAGTCAGGAAAGCGTGCTGCATCTGTGGCAAAATGGCTGCAATCGACTCCTCTTTGGGCGGAGGACGGTTTTTTGCGGTCATTTGGTACCGGCGAGCATTTTCCTCCGCTGGCAGTCGTCGCCGATGGTCATGGAATCTATTATGACGCGACCTGTCCGAGCGCACTCGAAGAACTGCTGAATTCCAGCACCGATCTCCTAGCCGGTATTTCGGACGAGGTTGCATCAGCGCGCAGTCTCATCCTTCATCACCAGTTGAGCAAGTATAATCATGCACCTCCGTTCGACGCGTCAATGCTTCTTTCCGAAAAGCCGAAGCATGTGCTGGTCGTCGACCAGACTTTCGGTGATCTGAGCATTCAATTAGGTGCAGCCAGCGCTGATACGTTTCGCGAAATGCTGGATGCGGCACAGGCGGAAAATCCTGAAGCGACAATCTATGTAAAGACCCATCCAGAAGTTGTATCAGGACGTAAGGGTGGACATTTCGATTCCCTGAAAGACAGGGAAAACGTCGTCCTGCTCCGCACGGCGATCAACCCGCTCAGCCTAATCGACCATATGGACAGGGTTTACGTGGTCAGTTCCACAATGGGGTTCGAGGCGCTGCTCGCCGGCAAGCCTGTAACCTGCTTCGGCATGCCCTGGTATGCCGGTTGGGGCGCCACGGACGACAGAGTCCAGTGTCCGCGCCGATCACGGAAACGGTCCGTCATGGAATTGTTTGCAGCGGGCTATTTCCACTATACACGGTATCTCGGCCCGAAAACGCGCCAACGCGGGACGATTTTCGACGTGATAGATTGGCTCGTGAAACAGAAGTCGGTTCAGCAGAAGCTGCATGGCTCGGTAAAACAGGGTCGGATGATTTGCGTGGGACTGAGGCGATGGAAGCAGGCCAACCTGGCGCCGATCCTCTCCTTGATCCCCGGAAGGTTGGTATTCGCCAAAAATGCGCGAGCAGTTCGGAAGCTCTTTCCAAACTCGCAAGACCGCATTGTTTGGTGGGGATGCGAGGCCCCAAGCGGTTTGAAGGAAATCGCTGAGGAGAGCGGCGCGCGGACGATGCGGATGGAAGACGGCTTCGTCCGCTCCGTTGGACTCGGTTCTGATCTCATTCCGCCGCTGTCGCTGGTGCTTGACCGTAGGGGCATCTATTTCGATCCGCACCAACCATCGGACCTTGAGGAAATCCTCGCTAATGCGGAATTTTCGGCCGCCGAGCTGGAGAATGCGCATCAGGTGCGGAACTTCATCGTCGAGCATGGAATTACCAAATATAATCTCGAGCCCCGTCGAACGCCTGAGTGGCAGTGCGCTGGGCGCGACGTCATTCTCGTGCCCGGGCAAGTGGAGGACGATGCGTCGATACGGTTTGGATGCACCGATGTGCGCACTAATTTCGATTTATTAAAGGCCGCGAGGGCAGCGAGCCCCGGCGCTTACATCGTCTACAAACCTCATCCTGATGTCTTGTCGGGCAATCGCCAGGGAAAGGTCGCCTTGACACAAGCCATGCAGTGGGCCGACCGGATTGAAACCGAACTTTCGGTAATCAGCTGCATTGAGGCATGCGACGAGGTGCACACGATGACGTCTTTGACGGGCTTTGACGCGCTGCTGCGCGGCAAGCGTGTCGTGACCTACGGCCAGCCTTTTTACGCTGGATGGGGGCTTACGACAGACCGGGACCGTGGAGGATCGGCCCTTATCCGCCGGAAAAGACGGCTAAGCATTGACGAGCTGGTGGCGGGCGCACTGCTTCGCTACCCGCTATACTGGGATCCCGAACTCAGGGGCTATACGAGCTGTGAGGCCGTATTGCTCAGGATCGTCGAACAGCGCGACACTCTGGAACGCGAAGGACGTCTGGAGAAACTGAAATCTGGCTTTGCCAGGCGGCAATTACGAAAGGCGCGGATATTGCTCCGCGCCTGGCTGTCATTTTAGCCCGACTGCAATGCGCGCACTGACAGCAATCTGGTAGAGGATCTGCGTCAGTTCCTTGAAAATCTGCCGCGATTTCACGTCGACCCTCGGCAGAACCATGATTTCGTCCCCTTCGGAAATGGTTGATCGAGAGTTGCCGAAGCTGAGTTTGCGGGAGTTCTTTCTGGCTTGAGCAAAGCTACCATCCTGACGCGCAACGATGATGCGTGATGCGTCTGCCTTGTTGCTAAACCCGCCAGCACGCGAAATATAGTCTCCAACGTCGAAGCTGCTATCGAAGGCAACGGTGTTCGGGAAAATCACTTCTCCGCTGACCAATATCAACCCGTCCTTTGCAGGGATGTTCAATATATCGCCGTTTTCAAGCGGCAAATTATCCTTGTTAGGCGATTGAGAAATAACCACTTGTCCCCGGGGTTCGATATTTTTGGCACGTTCGACCCATTGAAGAACCATCTCCGCTTCCGCTTTCCTCAACTGCGCTTCTTCGGCAGTGCCAGAGCGTGCCGTGAGAACAGCAGCTTCCAGCGATCTTAGCGAAGCATCAAGCAAGTTCTTCTGCCGCGCCTTCACGCTTTCGCGAAAGAGTTGGACGTCAGCAACGTCTGATCGCTGTGAATATTGGATGCGCCCCAGCAGCTCACCCAAGCGAGTGCCATATGGCAGCACATATTCTTGGGGGCTTTCATGTTCACCTTCAACACGCACGGTAATCGATCCCGGACGCTTGTCAGCGGTGAATGCGACTTCGTCGCCATCACCGATGGCAACATTGGGACTCTCTTCGAGCGGATAATATTCCACATTGCGAGTCGTTCCGGTGTTCCGGACGATGCGCACATGTGTCACTTCCGGCATGGGTTTCGCGATGGTGACGAGACTATGAAGCGTGATTTGACCAGGGGAGAATTCGAACTGCTTGGCATTTTCAGCCAGCCCGGTCACCTTCACAGTATTTTGAAGGGGCCCTACAAAAATGACGTCGCCGTCAGCCAGTTGGACCTGAGGGATTTCGCCATTCAGAAGAAAGTCGTAAAGATTGACCCGTGCCCGCACCGTAGCGCCACGCTTGACCTCTATATTGAGAAACGAACCGCGGATGAAATCAATGCCGCCTGCCTGGTCAATATAGTGGAGGATCGTGTCCATGCTCGTGCCAACATAGGCGCCTGGGCGATGGACAAACCCACCGACATAAATGTGTACGGGCTGAGCCGCGGCCAAGCTGGCATATGAGTAAACGTTGGATCGAAATACGCGTCCGATCGCCTGATCAACCGTACCTTGAAGATCATTGTTGCGAACGCCCAGAAGACGAATTGGTCCGACATTAGGTAAGAATATGTTACCCTGCGGATCTACTGTCAGGCTGGATTGATACTGGAACGCCCCCCACAGACGAACATTAACGGTATCTCCGACATTGATCACATAATTAGGATTAAACTGGGCCGAGGTTTGTCGTGCGAAAGCACCCGAAAATAGATTTGCTCCGAAGACTTCGCTTTCAAGGTTGAGCGAATGGTCGAACTCCGACGGAGACCTCGGTGTCGCCGAAGGTGATTGTTTGTCACTCGCAGTCGGTTGCTGCTCAACCTTCGACGGAGCCTGCGCCTCTATCTGAGGCTCTTTGCCTTGGTGAGCATAAACATCCAGCAACTCAGCCTGTGCACAGGCAATCGGAGTAGATAGACCGAATGTCGATCCGATGAGGATGGACATAAAAAATTTCCAAGGCATGGAACTTAATCCCTGTGATCTTTGACGATCGCCATCAGCAAATGCGCGATCCCTGCAACAAGCATGGCAACGATGGTGAACAAAATGGTTTGATACAAGCGTGCAGGTTTCTCCGAATACTCCGGAAGGGTGGGCGCCTGTACGATCGACATCTTTTTCACTGTGCGTGTACCCTCAACCCGGCCTTTTTCCAGTGCGACCAGTGCTGTCTTATAAATATCTTCCGCAAACTTGGCTTCCATCTCAAGCCTTTGAAACTCTTCAACCTTACGGTTTAGCGTGTTCCCACCAGGAGCCGCCACCTTCGCATTCTCTTCGTCAATTTGCTGATTGATCGCATCAATCTGCTGCTGAATCTCGACGATATTAGGATGATCTGGAACGAGATAAGCCTGTAGAGCACTCATCTTCGTCTGAAGTTCTGTGCGCTGGGCTTCCAGTCCGGCAACGATCTCGGTGATTGCCTGGGTTGCAGCTTCCGGTGAAGCAAGGCCATTGATATTTTGATATCGCAGTACGGCCTGACGCGCTTTCATCGCACGAGGCCAAAGTATCGCCACTTCCTTTTCGAGAAATTTGACTTGGCTTTCGGCCAGCGCATGAGCCATTTGGTTCATGAAGGTTTCGCCTTCCCGAACCAAAACATTCGTGATCGCTTGCGCGGTTTGAGGGTCAAAGCCCTGAGCTTTGATCACGAGAACACCTGCATAGTCATCATATTCTATGCTGACCCGAGAGAGAAAATAATTTCTAAGCTCTTCGATCGTCGGCTCGGACTTCATTCGCGAAAAAGGATCGATCGTCCACGAAGAATAATGCTGCCGTAAGTTGACTTCTGCATCCAATTTCCGAACCATGTCTATCGACATCAGATAATCACGAAGGATAAGCTGATCCGTACGATTGCCACTCGATGTTCCGGAGATGAAGCTCGACAGATCTAAATTGGCGGTACCGCCGATTTCTGTACGTTGAACGATGACATGCGCTTCGGAAACATAGCGATCCGAGGCAATCAGCATCCAATAAATGGCTGAAAGTAGAGAAAAGAATATTGCGGCAGCAAAAATAGGATTACGTCGCGCAAACGGAAAGATGCCCTCTTTCGCGAAACGGCGGGTACGCGAAGCCAGATCTGTAAACTGCAACTCCAGCACTTCATGCTTCATAGGGAAAGACTGCCTTTATATGCTTTTAGCGCATCATCAACATTGTCAAACCAATACGCCTTCCCTTCGTGCAACCAGATACCGGCATCGCAAAACTGACGCAATGTTCCCTCGCCATGCGAAACCATCACAAGACTGGACTTACCAGCGAGATTTGAAAAGGCTCGCTTTGCTTTCCTTTTGAAAGCGGCATCGCCGACGGCTGTAACTTCGTCAGAAATATATACATCGAAATCGAAAGCCAATGACAGCGCGAACTGCAGACGAGCACGCATTCCCGAGGAATAGGATTTTACGGGATCATTGAAAGCATCGCCGATTTCGGCAAAATCCTGCACAAACGCGAGTCTCTCGGGGATATCCTTCTCCTGTCCGAATATCCGGCAGACAAATTTTGCGTTCTGGCGACCAGTAAGCGACCCTTGCAATCCGCCGCCGAATCCCATTGGCCAAGACACCCGGCACTGACGATCGACACTTCCGAGCGTTGGTTGGTCAACCCCCCCAATTATACGCAGGAGCGTCGATTTCCCTGCCCCGTTTCTGCCAATTAGCCCAACGTTGACATTAGGCGGAATTGTAAGATCAACACCCTCCAATATCCACTTCCCGGGACCGTGCGTAGTGCGGTAGCGTTTGTACAGATTATCAACGACAATCATCTCGTGACCATGAGTTCAGCATATCGCCGGTGAAGCAACAAACCGATGAAAATTCCAACGAGTGCGCAAAGATGCAAATAAGCAAGATTGAGGCCTGGGATTGAGCTATAATTTGACAAGTACCCCTCCCGAGCACCATCAAGACCATGGACGATTGGATTTAACAGCAGCCACTCCCTATAAGGCTCTGGGACATTGGCAACAGGGAATATGACACCAGAAGCAAAATAAAGTGGAATCATCGCGATCTGGATTATTCGACGAAGCTCTGTTGCGACCTCCGATACTGCCGAAACGACTAGGCCCACCGCCACGCCTAATAGCCAGAGTCCAGAAAAGGCTTCAACTATGGTCAAGGGGTTTGCTGGAATAATATCGTGACCCAGCATAGCCATACCCACAAATATGACAGTGATGACCAAAATCATCAAAATGCCTTCGAGCGTTCCCCGCACGATAGCAGTGTCGATCGGTGTCACCTGACGATATGAAAAAAGCGCCCTATTGGCGTCAACCGCACCTGCGACCTGATTTGCAGTTCTCCTGAACAGAAAAAAACCTTGGAGGCCCAGAGCTAGCCAGATCAAAACATCAATGCCGCCGACACTACGTTGACGTATCACGGTAAAAAGAAAGCCGAGAAACGCCATATGCGCGACGGGCTCGACGATTAGCCACACCCAAGCGGCACGACTGGAAAACAGTCGAGAAAGCGCCTCTCTCAGCAAGAGCGCTTTCCAAACCGAGATGGTAATGCTCAAAGACCCGCGAAATTCCTGCAATTTTACCCCAGCGTTTACTTTACTTCCGATCGAAAACTGAAAATATAAAAGGTGCTTTTCTATATTGGTAATGCGGTCAACATTTCGATTGTTTCACTGATTATTTTTCAAAAATTTTCTAATTTTTTGACCGTAGGTTCCAAATTCATACAGCGCGGGAACTTCCCCCCAATTAACGGGCTTCACATTTTCCGGCTAGATGTAATCTCTTTTGCACCATTTCGAAGCTGCGCAGTCGATAGGATTGCGCGCGGCACACAGTATTTTTGCTCGCGGATTAGCACTGTCAATACATGAAGCTACAACGTTATTGAATTTTGTCGAATAGCTCTGCAAAAATCTCCTGTTGTCCTACTAGCTCGCACCTCCTAAAAAAATCGTTTTAGGCTAATCTCAATCTTTTACAGTCTTCCTTGAAAAATCGTATTCTTTTTCGTCTTCGGCGCAAATATGGAGGGGGGTCGCTCCAAGGTTATTTAGGGCCTCTTCGTCCCGCAACGGGCCGCACCAATCAGGAAAAAATCAACCTTGGGCTTGAGCTTGGGCATCATCAGCAGTCCAACGTTCAATGATTCGAGTTTGGTCGTAAACAACATTGAACTGCGTACTGCCATCAAAAAGTTTTTCAGTTGATGATCTTCGCTTGGAGCCATAGACAATCCCTGTTGCGTGGCATACCATGGCAGAGATTTGACTGGGCCTTGACCGAGGCTCCTACCGCAGCGATCATAATTGCCTAGAATCCTACCGAATACCAGTCGACTTGCGGCGCGCTTATCAACCACGTTTGAGCTATTCAGCTAATCTGCAGGAAAGCATAAGTCGTCCTAGGTTTTGTGGACAAAGCTTGACTGAGGAGTAGACCGCTGATTCAAGGCTGTCTTTTGGAGGCGACTTTGGGCGAGCGGATCGGCGTTACAGACGAGGAGTGGGAAGTGATCGGGCCGTTGCTGCCGCCTGAGCATGGTCGAGGGTGCCGCCCGGCGCAAGATAACCGGCCCTATTTTGAAGGCATGATGTGGATTGCCCGGACCGGTGCGCAATGGCGGCACCTGCCGGACGAGTATAGCATTGGAGCAGCGTGTTCCGGCGCTATCGGCGATGGGTCACGACGGGTGTGTTCGATGCCATGCTTGAGACGCTGGCCGAACTGGCGGGGCGCAACACGGCAGCCGACATGATCGACAGCACAGTGGTCCGGGCACATCATTGTGCCGTCGGCATAAAAAAGGGACTCAGCAAACCGAGGCGCTTGGCAGATCGCGAGGCGGCTTCACCACCAAACTCCATGCAAGATGCGATGCCAGAGGCCTCCCACTCGGCTTCGTGCTGACACCCGGGCAGGCGCACGATGTTCAAGGGTTCGCTCCGTTGTTCCGCATGATCGCCGACCAGCTCGAGGCGTTCCTGGCGGATCGCGGCTACGATGCAGATGCGATCCGTGAGGAGATCAAGGCAGCCGGTGTAGAGGCGGTGATCCCGGCCAAGGTCAACCGGCGCAATCCCGCCCCGCACGACCGCGCCAAATACAAATGGCGCAACCTGATCGAGCGCCTGTTCAACAAACTCAAGAACTGGCGTCGCATCGCAACCCGCTACGACAAAACCAAGCAATCCTACCTCGGCTCCGTCGCTCTCGCCTCAGTCAAACTCTGGATATCCTTTGTCCACAAAACCTAGTCGTAAGCGAGTAGAAACGAAGACTGCTCAACACCAATTTCAAAAATTGCCAACTCCGCGTTCTTCCTCAAATTACTTACAAGCGCCGCACACTGGACTTCCAACCTTTTCTGAGCATGTGTCGGGCGTCCAAAAAGGAGCGAACGCACATGCCTGTCGATTATATACCAACTATCATTAACCATCGAGCGACGTTGATCAATGCTACCACGTTCAGTGGCATATCCTTTTTCAATAAAGAAGGATTGGCATATGAAAAGCACCGGTCCAATCTCAATGCACTAATCAATATCTATATCACCAGTCCGGAATGGGCGAGGCTGTCGGACCGGACCCGGTACGTTTGGGGGCTGATTGTTGAGCGCATTCGCATCCGTTGGGGAACCACGCAAATTTCTCTCTGGTCTGACCCTTTGCATCTTCAAGCAATCCTCGCATGGCGCAATGAGTTTGCTCACCAACCGCGGACCGCCGACCATCAACTCACGGTGCTGCACCATATGCTCGCCTGGGCCCGGCTGCATGGGTGGGTCACGACGAACATCGCCACCGGCATTCCTCGGCTCTACCGACCCGGTACACGCGCGGAAATCATCTGGCATTGCGAAGAGGTTGACCGCTTCTGTTCGGCTGCGCCCCAGCATATCCGTGACGGGATGCGTTTGGCGGCGGCTACCGGACTAAGGCGCGCGGACCTGGTAGCACTAACATGGTCAGAAGTGGAGCGCTTCAGCATCAAGCGCGTCACCTTGAAGAGCGGTCGACGACGAAAACGCGCAATCATTCCAGTAACACCGCAACTGAACAGCTTACTCGAGGAACTAAAACAGAGAGCACGCCTGCCCCACGTCGAAACGGTGCTCGTTAACAGTCGCGGTCAAAGCTGGAGCGAAGATGGCTTCAGCCATCGATTCAACGTAGTTCGTGATGCCCTCGACATACGCCACACGGACGGGCGCAAGAAGCACTTACACGATGTGCGTGGAACCTACGCAACACAGCTGGTGAAGTTGGGCCTCTCCGACCAGGAGGTCGGCGACATCATGGGCTGGAGCGCACAACAGGTCGGCGATATCCGCAAAATCTATGTCGATGACGAAACAGCCATTCAATCGATCATCCAGCGCATGACGATGGGTCAGCAATGACACGCGACGACGAGGATATGATCCGGTTCCTATGTATGCGAGCTGCGGTATTGATGGAAAACGCCGCTTCCATGGCTCGCTGGCCCCATGAATCTCATTCCGAATTGCTAGACATCGTAGAAACAATGGAACGCCACGCGAGCAGAGTGACAAAGCTGATTGCAGCGGCTGTGGCTTTGACTGAAATCTGAATATCTCCGCGCGATCTATCTACCGCTGCCCCACCCCTCCAGGCGCATTAATCCCACTCTCCCCGAACGCCCTCAATACGCGCAGGTTGACGTCGGTTTCGAAGGCCTTTTCATGCCGCGTATCGAGAACGTATGCCTTCAATCGCAATCGCACGCCGACGAGATAATCAGATACCCACTGGTTCACGAGGACCACCACCGGCTTGGCGAGGAAGATATAACGGCTCGACAGGGCGGCTTCGTTCACGATCGTCCGCGCCCTGTCGATATCCTCGCCCGGCGCGATGTAGAAATCCATCACGACCTGCATATCGAGCGCGCCATAATTGCCCGATGACGTGACCTCGCTCAGAAACTTGCTGTTCGGGATCGTGACGATATTGTCGTCGAGCGTCTGCATGCGTACCGAGCGCAGGCCGATGGCGATGATATCCCCATATTCGCCGCCGAATGTCACCCTGTCGCCGACCTGAAACGGCCGGTCGATCATCACGATCATCCCCGCGATGAAGGACGCGACAAGATCCTTCATCGCAAAGCCGATGGCGACGGCCGCCGTGCCGCCGATCAGTGCGAGCGCGGTTTCGTCGAAATGAAACGACAGCAGCAGGACGATGACCGTCGTCACAACATAGATAAGGAATTGCAGAACGGTGCTGAGTTTTTGCAGCGTAAGGCGGCGCGATGAAAACTCGCTGCCAAACGCGGTAACGAAGCGGGCCAGCAGCCTCAACAAAGCCCACGCGCCCGCAATCACGAACAGCGATGTCAGCACTCCGCTCCAGCGAATGATCTCGCCCAGCTTGTCGATCGTATTGGCGTCAAGCTCGGACTGGGCATGCGCAGGCGCGGCGGCACACAGGCATCCCAGCGACAACAACGTCAGCAGGCGGATTATCGTCATCGTGCGCCCCTTATGATGAGATTGCGCCGTTCCAGCAGGCGCACCGCCTCAGACCACCAGAACAGCGTGACGCGAAAAGCACCGTTGGTCCGGGTAATCGTGCCGAGCCTTTCAAGCGCGCGCAATGCATCCGCGACCACATCTGGCGAAAGGTCCGTACTGCGCAGAATTGCGTCTTCGGTGGCAATGTCCATTTGCAGGATTGCGCGCAATACGAACATGGCGGGCAAGGGCATCTCCGACAGTCGTGCGACGTCAGGCGTGGCAAAGGTCCGGACCATTACACGCCCACTCAACCCATCGACAAACAACGACCGCCGCCAATATTCGATGGCGATGGCCGGATTGCCCTGCGCATATTCCGCAAGCCGGTCGAAATAGCTGCGCTTGCGGCGATCCTCCGGTGAAAGGTCGCCGTCGAACCGGAAGGCGCCTTCATCGATGAGTCCCGAGAAATCTGGCGTCAAACCCGCCTGCGCGGTGCGGCGCTCGATCATCGCGCGCAGTGCATCTACTGGCCAGCGCGGCAAACGAACGACCTGATCGAACAAGGCCCGGTCAGCGCGCGCCCGCGAAATGTAGCTCCATGCCGGCCCTCCGACGCCAATCAACCACGCGCAATTGCCCCCGCAACTGCGCCCCAGCTCAACGAGAGCATCGAGGTCAGCCAGCCCGCCGATCGCCGGTACGGCCATGCGCTGCAGGTCATCGACGACGATCAGCTTCACACTCTCATCGTTCGCCACCGCCCGCGCGACGGTATCGAGCGAGCGCCCCCGTGCTTTCGCGCCCAACTCCGCTGAAAGGTCTTCAACAACACCGGCCAGACCACGCTGGTCCACCGACAGCTTGATAAAGCGCCCATCCCCAACCGTCTGTTCGGCAAGGTCGCGCAGCGCCGCCGTTTTGCCAAGGCCACGCTCCCCGACAATCGCAGTGATGGTTTGCGGCGCAAGCACAGGCAATGTCAGACCACCGGGCCGCGCGTCGCCTGCACGCGATTCCGCAGGCAAGCGGTGCGGCGCCAACACCTCCAGCGTTTCGGGCGGCAGATGGTGGAATCGCCCGCTTGCCTTGTCTTCGGCCACCTGACGGGCGGCCTCGGCGCGGCTGCGCTGCTCGAATATCTCTCGCACCAGCGCAAGGTCGCCCATGCGCCGCGCAATGATCGTCTTCGCACCCGCCAGCAACAGCGCGGTTCCTGCCAGAACGCGCCCGATCAGGCCCGTGATGCCACCGGGGTCACGCGACACCCACGACAACAACATGCTGTTGCCCGCTGTAGCCCCCGATAGCGCGACGATCCGCTCCCGCCACCAATGCGCGAGCAACAGCACGATGGCCGGAACGATCAGCCAGCACAGCCCAAGCACCCAGTTATAGATCGCTCCCTCACCCACGCTCGCGCTGGTCAGCGTCAGGATGAGGCCAATCCCCAGCAGGCTGCCGGCGATGATGCGCAGCGACTTCCAGCGCAGCTCGGCCCGCGGATCCTCACGCCGGCCGCTGCGCGCCAGTTCATTGGCGAGCCGCACCAGCAGCACCGTGGCGAGCGACCAGATGAGGACGATCCATGCGAGGTCCAATCCCGCAAAATCCAGTTCCTCGGGCATCAGCCAGCGCATGACCAACACGAACACGAGCCAATCGAGCGGACGGCGCACATTGCGCGCATGGCCGATCATATTGGCTTGCAGCGATGAGGCGAGCGTGCGCGGACGCCGCGAGTCCAGCTCTGCCTGCGTCCGCTGCAATATGCCTCCGCCTGCATGCCGCCACCAACGGAACAGGACGACGATGACCAGCAACCGCAAAACGCCGAGCACGAGAGCAGGGGTTGGCCGCAAAATCAGGTCGGACGCGCTTGCAAGGAAGTTACGCCACCCCTGCAGATGATAGCGCAGGTCGAGAATGATCTGCGAGGTTTCGCGCTGGGCCTGCGCTATCCCTTCGCGTCCGAAACCCAATATGCTGGTCCGCTTGGCCGCGCTGAGATGGGGAATAAGCGCTAATCGAGCGCTGTTCATCGCGACCATTGCTTCACGCAGGCTTGTCCGCTCGTTCCACAGTTCAACGCTGTAGTCGGATTGCAGCTTTTGCGCCGATGCGAGCAAGGCGCGCTGCCGATCCTGCAATGCCTTGGTGGCTTTGGTTCCACCGGGTAGGGCGCGATCAAGCACGGGCGGCGCAATGTCGCGACTGCTCAATGTTTCACTGCGGCCGAGCGAGGTTTGCAGGCGCGTTCGAATGTTCCTGAGATCACTGACAAGCTGATCATAGAGGAGATCGGCCTCTGCCCCCTGCTGGCCCTCGCCCTCAACATTCTGCACCTTCTGCCGCCAACCCAGCGCAAGGTCGGATATCGCCAGCGGTTCCGACTTCATCTGCGCGAGCTGCGCGCGCAAACGTGTCTGCGCTGCGGCCACGGATACGAGCTTCGCCTGCTCACTTGCGATCAGCCGCAGCTGTTCGGCCGAGGCGTCGGCGCTACTCCTGACCGCCTCGCTCAGCTGCTGATTGGCGGAATCGAGTTCCGCCTCGGCCTGATTGAGCGACCGTCCATTGGCCGCCGCAACCGAGGCGATATCCTGATACCGTTTCAGCTCATCGGGCGGCAGGGCAAGAATACGCGATATAGTCCGGTCGATCTCCCCGCGCGTCCAGGCGATTTTTTCGGACATAGAACTATCGGCGGTAGGTGGCGGTACCGCCTTTTCATCGTTCATATTGTGAGCAGGCAATTCCAGGAGATCAAGACGCGGCGGACCTTCGACAGAAGGTTCTCCGGCAAGAAAGCTGTTCAGAATGCCGAGCTTTGCCTCAAGGTCATCAAGCGTCTTGCGGCGCGCGGCATTCTCGTCTGCGTCTTTCTGCGCCTTGGCATGGCGGCCCTTCTGTATGTTCAGAAGCCGCGACTTCTCCTTTTCGGGCAAGCGCAAGAAACCTGCCTGCGCAATGGCAAACGCGGCCTCTGCTTCTGGCAAGGGCAGGAGCGAAGGATCGGCTCTGACGCGCGAATAATATGCGGAATCCGCAACCATATTCGCGACAATCTGTGCACGAAGCGCATCAGACGAGGCCAACGATATCCTGAAGAGCGAATCCGGGTCTACGGACGGATCAAGCGATCCCGCCCGCAAATCGGCGACCTGCTTCGCTAGTTCTGCCCAGTCCGGCGTGGATGGTTGCGAAGGCTGAACCCGCTTCGATTGAGCTGACAAGGGCTGCGTCTGACCGCCGGCTACGCCACCAAGTCCCGCCGACACGACCAGGATCGATAATATAATTCGCCCAAAATTCATGTATTGCCCCATCCGCGCGGCATTCTGCAGATGGAACAGATAAAGAGCAAGCGGATGTTCTTAGGCGCTCGAATTCCGAAACAGGACCAAATTCCACATTTCCGCTTGAACCTTGGCGCCACCCACGCAATGGTCGCGTTGCTTCCCGAGAAAGCCGGGAAGCGGGGCGTAGTAACCTCCATGGTAGTCAACTCGGTCGAGATTATCGGCCGGGTGGCATGCGCGTATGTCCAGCCGGCAACGGTAAAGGCGCATGCGCCTGCGGACTACCTCAGGTTACTAACATTCTCTAGCTGAGGTTCCCTGCCTTTAGTGCAGGGCTGCGATCGGTATGATCAGATCATGATTTGGTCCTTTGTTCAAGGGCGGCATTGATCCTTCCGGAGTGCAACAGTCTCTTCGGGGTTGCGCGATAATATGGTCTGTTCCGCGCACCGCATCATGGGCACTCGTATCGAAGGGGGGAGCTCCAACAACCGTAGCACAGGGTTATTTCTGCCCTAATGTTGAAACCGGAGTCTCCGATCCCTCCGCCTCCCGGGAGGATCTGTCCGCCGTCTTCACGGTGGAACTTATGAGGCTCGCGCCGCCTGCATCATGTCTCGATGCGCAGCGACGGTATCAGCCTTGAACTGAAAGTGAGTGCCATCGCGCCAGATACCGAACATGATGACGGCAAGCTTGCGGGCAACAGCGATACGCGCCTTGTGGAAGCCGACCTTCTTTGCCAGCCTGATCCCCCAGTCCTTCAGGGAACTGAACGTCCCGGTTGCCGACAGCAGCACCGTGGCGGCATTGACCAGATGGGTGCGGGTAAGACGGTTGCCCATCTTGCTGATTGAACCACGCGTCAGGCTTTCCCCTGACTGATAGACCCGTGGTGTCAGACCCAGATAGGCCGCGACATCATCACAGCGCCGGAAGCGTCCTGGTTCCTCTATCGCCGTGAAGAACGACAATGCCGTGATCGCACCAACGCCGGGTATTTCCATGAAGCGTCGGCATACGGGATTTTCGTACGCCAGTGCGTCCAGTTCGGCCTCAATCCGTGCCGCATCGGCATGCAGCCTGGCGCACAGGTCAAGGATCGGCAGGATGCGTGGACGCAGGTTGATGTCATCGCGATCCTGGATCTGCAGCAGTTGCTCGATGACCCGATCACGGAACGTGGCGGGCAGCCTCGCCCCCGGCTCGACACGGCCACCATAGACACGCAGCAGGCCCCGGATCATCGCTTCGTTCTGGAGCCGCTGCTGGACAAGCCGCTGTCGCATGACAAGCTGCGCCCTGATCTCGAAGCAGGCTGCGCTCTTCACATAGACCTCGGTCAGATAGTCACGGCCCGTTCGTGTGATCTCGGCGATCCCGCGTGCATCATTGGTGTCGGTCTTGTTCCGCCGGATCGAGAGCACACGATGCACCTGCAACGCATCGAGCACCGCCACCTGAAAGCGCTGTCGTCGAAGATGGGTCGCGAGGAAAACTGACGTCCCACCCGACTCCATGCCGATGCACACCACATTGGACGTGAAGTTCTTGCGCAGATAGCGTCCGATCTCCGTCGGACTGGATTTCATCGAACACTCGTGCAGTACCTTACTTTCTGCGTCGATCACGCAGACTGAAGTTGACTTCAGTCCGACGTCGAGCCCTACCCACACACGCCCGCGGGTCGGGTCTGCCTCGGCAACCGCCCGTAAGGCGAGCAATTCGGGGTTTGTGATCTTCTTGGCCATGGGTTTCCTCCTGTGCTGTATCGTGATGCCTGCAATCAGAAGGGAACCTCAGCTAACCCACAACCGGCTTCGGCCGTCGCCCCGAGAGGACATAGGCGCGACGAGGAAGCTGGAGCCAAAGGCATCGTCGCCCGGATTGGGAATGACGATGAGCAGATTTCAGAGATTGAGTAGGGCATCGCGATTTGGGCGGGCCGCGCCCGCGGCATTAGCAGCAGCATGTATCGCCCTTATGCCAGCCGCAGTCCTCGCCAAAAAGAAGGGCGCCTGGAGTGTCGTGCGCACGGAAGATCCGATCACCGGGAGGGCCACCTGCGCTGTAAGCGCACTCGACCGGCTGGCGCATATACGCTTTGCCCGGATCGGTGCTCTCTATGCGGTGGTTGAGAACAACCCGGAGGCCGGACTGTTGGTCGGCGTATCGAGCGGCGGGCGCTGGCGCATGCCGGTGGCCGATATTGTCTGGCGCATCGATAACCGGCCCTATCGCACCTTGAAGGCGGTCGATAATCCTGAGGTTGCCGGAACGAACAACCCGGCACTGGCCGCTGCAGAGGTTGCCAATGGCGCCACATCCCAACCTGATGGTCGCGCCGCCCCACAACCAAATGACGCTGCCACTACCTCTCCCGATACGCCATCTCTAGAGGCTTATCGCGATAGCATTGAGGGGGCGATGGAGCGCCAGACTGCGCTGGTTGCGGCGATGACCGCCACCGCCACGATGGCAAGCGGCGACAGCGCAAAGGCCATGCTGGATGAGATGCAGCAAGGCAAGACACTGCTGTTCCGGCAACAGGCAGCGGCCCCACTCTATGGACTGCCGTCCTCGCAAGTCTATAAGGTCGGGCAGGATGCCAATAAAGGCCATAAGCCCATCCCGATCGACCAGAGTTTTCATGATGGTCTTGTCGCTTGCGGGATCATCACCCCATGAACAGGATCAAGGCAGAAGCAACAATTTCACCAGAAGCCTTGGCACGTCTCGACCACCCTTCGGCGATACGCTTTATCCGACTGGGCCAGGGCGGATGCTGGGCGCGCGAAGCTTTTGAGGCAGGTATCATTCCGTTTAAATATCGCAATGTCAGTCATGGACCCTGCATGGCCGGCGATTGGGACACCGTGCGACGCGAGATTGCGGCATCAGGCCGAAAGCCAGGGGCGATAGGTGGCGATATCCGCGAATTGCAGGACTTTTATGATAGCGACGATCAGTGCCTCTGGGTCACTTTTGCCGAAGGTCATCTCTGGTGGACCTTTGGCGAGGGATCGGTGTTGCCGGTCAATGATCCTGGCGACGACCGACCCGCACGAATGCGCCGTACCCTGGATGGCTGGCATTGCCAGGATGTGAAGGGAACACCACTTCGGTTGCAATCGCTCAGTTCCGCACTGACTAAGGTTGGCGGCTTTCGACGTACCACATGTCCGATCGATCAGCGCGACTATCTGCTGCGCAAAGTGCGCGGGGAAGAAGAACCACTGGTCCTTGAGGCGCGGGAGCTGGGTATGAAGCTTGACGATCTGGCCGTGCGTATGATCGCACAGCTCGACTGGCGCGATTTCGAGATCATGGTCGATCTGATCTTTGCCCGGGGCGGCTGGCAGCGCCAGTCCGCGGTCGGCGACGGTGAGGTCGATCACGACCTTTATCTGGTGAGCCCCATCACATCGGAGACCGCGTTCGTCCAGGTCAAGTCCAGCGCAACCCAGCGCGTGCTCAATGACTATTGCAGACGCTTTGCGCAATCAGGCGCAGATCGCTTCTTCTTCATCTGCCACAGTCCCAAAGATGCCCTCGTGCTACCGGACGAGGCGCTTATGTCGGACGCGGGGCTCTGGATCGGGCTCGACCTCGCCCGCAAGGCGCTTTCGGCGGGACTGTTCAACTGGCTTGTCGACCGCGTCCGTTAAGGGAGGCTCATACTGGTCCTCTGTATAGTCGGGCTCGGCCTTGTACCGGTTCTCGATTTCGGCGCGTCGGATCCATTCTGCCGGTGACAGCATTTCAGGCGCCAGCAACACACCCTGGTGCCGGTCGCTGTCGGATTCCGGGTTGAGCGTATGCCGGATCTTTTCGACAAGCTTCTGGGCAGCGATATCGCCCTCAAGCGCAAGATGACGGAGCAGGCGCAGCAAGGCCTTGCCCATGGGTATCTTCCTGCGCACGCCATTTTCCGTGATGCTGACCTTCTGGCGCGCAAATTGTCGATATATCGTGCTGGTGTTAAGCGCTCCCGGCGGCCGTCCCCGCTTCCTCGTCATTCTCTTCGTCATGAGATGTCTCCTTCGATAAGATCGGGATAACCGATTGCGGCATCGATTTGGGCGGTGTCTTCGTCACGCTCCCCGATATATTCTTCGCGGGCAGAAGCGACCTGCGCCGGTGTCCAGAACAGTGCTCCGTGGCGGTCGGCCAATATCTCGACCATGCGCCAGGGCATGGTCGATGGCGCATGAAAGACACCGCTACCTGCATCGACCGGTTGCGGCTTGCCCAAGGCGCCATAGCGCAGAAGTTCATTGATGATATGGAACAGCGATGCCCGATCGCCGCCCTGTGCCTTCTTTGCCAGCTGGTGCAGGCCGACCTCGCGCATATCCATTGACCTGGTCTTGCCCTTGCGGCGCACCGGCACGGGTTCGCTCAATATCCCGATGGCATCGATGTCCGTCTTCTTCCTCGATCCGCCGCTGACGTTGCCGGACCGCCCCGGCTGGAACCGGCTGTGCACAGGCGGCTTGCCATAGCCGACCTCATAGGGCTTGCGGCCCTGCTGGCCGTCATCGCCATTGTCGCTCATGCTGCTATTCCTCCTTCCTGCTCTTGTGGTTGGCGTTGCTGGGTAACGTGCGCAAAGCTCTCGCCGGTTGCTTCCAATGTGGCGGTAAGGCCGAAGAGCTGCTGCATGCGTGCGATAATCACATCGCAATAGGCCGGATCGATCTCGATCCCGCGGCCCTTGCGGCCGGTGCGCTCAGCCGCGACCAAGGTCGTGCCGGACCCTGCAAAGGCATCCACTATGATACCGCCGCGATGCGATGCATCGAGGATCGCATCGGCAACCAGCGCCACGGGCTTGACCGTCGGATGCATAGCCAGATCATTATCGCGTGTTGCGCCAAAGCTGTTGGCACCCGCATAGCTCCACACATTGGTGCGGTTGCGGCCATGACGGCCGAGTTCAACATTATTGATATGCGATGCGGTCCCTGCCTTGAACACAAAGACAAGCTCATGGGCGGAGCGATAGAGCGATCCCATCCCGCCATTGGTCTTTGCCCATACGCACAGATTCTTGAAGTCGGTATAAACCGCTTCGCCTGCCACCAGCATTTCGGCCATGTGCCGCCAGTCGATACAGATATAGTGCAGCGACCCATCGACGGAGAAAGCGGCCAGCTGTTCAAACGCCCGGGTCAGGAAGGTGATGAACTCTTCGCGCGACATTTCACCAGACGCCATCGCAAATTCGCGATGCTGATGCTTGCCCAGGCCAGAGACATGGCCGTTCACGGCAACATTATAGGGAACGTCCGCGAACACCATCTGAGCGCGGGCTTCACCCAAAAGCCGCTGATAGCTCTCTGCATCCAGCGCATCACCGCAGATCAGCCGGTGCTGGCCGATGATCCAGATATCACCGGGCTGCGTTACCGCAGGTCCAGCTGAGACCTCCGGCACCGCATCGGCTTCGTCCTCGCCATCATCAGCCTTCACGCCCTCGATCAGCAGATCGATCTCAGGAAGCTCAAAACCGGTGATCGACAAATCAAAGTCGAGATCGAGCTCTGACAGATAGGCAAACTCCAGCCCAAGCAGCGTCTCGTCCCATCCGGCATTTTCCGCGAGGCGATTGTCCGCAATTACATAAGCACGGATTTCCGCTTCGCCCATCTTCGACAGCCGCACGGTCGGTACCTTGTCCATGCCGATGTGCCTGGCGGCAGCCACACGGCCATGGCCGGCAATGATAGCATCGCCATCATCGATCAGCACCGGATTGGTGAAGCCAAAGCGCTTGATCGACGCCGCGATCTGCCCGATCTGCTTCTCGCTATGCGTGCGGGGATTATTGGCCCGCGGAACCAGCTCTTCGATGTTTCGGTATTCAATCTGTAATCCACTCATAAAGGTACTCCCTCTCCCGAACCGATCGGAACCGGCCAGGCAAAAAGTTGCAATTTTCTCCCTTTATGAGCGAAGGCCCCGCGCTCGCGCGGCATGCAGACAGGACGTCTGGTCTTCGAATATGGATCAGGCCTGAGCGTGCCAGACGGATCCGGTGAAAATGACATCATGCCGCATCAGCGGATTGGTCATTTCAATGCGCTTTATATAATAGCCCGCGCGACAATTTGAAAGCAGATTCGACCCAAAACTGACGATTTTCTGCCCTTTGTTGCCTTTTACGCTGAGCAAGACGAATTCGATTGTGCTTTTGCGGCGGTCACGATGGCCAGCCGGGAAGCATGATCGACAGCCATTTTAAACCGCAACGGCCAAATCCCTGTTCGGCGGATTAAATTCCCTGTTCCGGTGGAAATTATTCCCTGTTCCTAGAACCGGATATTCCCGACAAAGGCGCTATATTACAGTCGCTTAGGTCGCAATATCCACCCAGACACACCCCAAAAGCGCCCACCGCCCATTATTTTCCCTGCTAAACAGGGAAATATCAGGATTTAATATTGACGGAAATTCCGGGAAATGGCACGCCTCGCCCGCTAGTTTGCGGGTGTAGCTCAATGGTAGAGCAGAAGCTTCCCAAGCTTACGACGAGGGTTCGATTCCCTTCACCCGCTCCAGGCATTTTCTGCGCCTTGATGCGGGCGACAAAAAAGAGGCCGCCGAAGCGACCTCTCATTATCATATCAGAAGAACGATCAGTCTTCCGGCGCTATGGTAACGCGCATGCCAGCCATCGCTGCCGTAATCGGAAGCTGGCAAGAGAGGCGGCTTTGCTCATTCTTGTAGTCCGAGCTGTCGAGCAGGTCATCCTCGTCTTCGCTGCGGGCCGGCAGTTCGCCGGCGAAAGCCGGGTCAATATAAACATGGCAGGTCGCACACGAGCAGCATCCGCCGCATAGAGCCAACAGCTCATCAAATCCATTGTCCCGGATGGCTTCCATCACGCTCAGACCTTCTTCGGCCTCAACGTTTTTCTCTTCACCCGAACGATCGACAACGACGATATTGACCATGTACATCAGCTCCCAAGGGAAAATAGTTTGCTTCGGATGGTCCCTTAACGGGTATTCCGCAGAATTCAAGGTGGCTAGCGGCCTCCAGAGTCGATAACAGAATACCCATATGGTACATAATCCCGTCCTCCTTCGCAGTGGAATAGATGCGCTCTGCGGTGTCGAGCGCGGCTTCGCAGATGCGATCGAACGGTTGGGCTATCCCGAGCCGCGCGTGCGGTCCAAGGGATATGAGACATTACTGCGGACCATCGTGGGACAGCAGGTCAGCGTCGCCGCGGCCGCATCGGTGTGGAACAAGCTGGAGGCGTTGCTCGGCGAAGGCTGCCCGCCCGACATGCTGATTGCACGGGATTTTGATGAGCTGCGCGGATGTGGGCTCTCACGCCAGAAACAGGGTTATGCACGGAGCCTCGCGGAGCTGGTCATTTCCGGCGCGCTGGACTTGCACAATCTCCCGACGGACGATGAAGAAGCCATTGCCCTGCTCGTTCAAGTAAAGGGAATAGGACGCTGGTCCGCCGAAATCTATCTGCTGTTCGCTGAAGGCAGGCCCGATATCTGGCCGGCAGGCGATCTCGCGGTGCAAATCGCGATTGGCGAGCTGGTCGGATTGGCGGAGCGCCCCGACGAAAAAAGCATGCGCGCTCTGGCGGAGGCATGGCGTCCGCATCGCAGCGCCGCCGCCTTGCTCGCCTGGCACCACTATAATGGCGCGACGTTGTAACGGCGGACTACGAGGATGATCGCACAGGCCACCAACATAACATGCCGGCGCGGCGGCCGGACACTGTTCTACGGACTGAGCCTCGCAATCGATGCCGGACAAAGTCTGGTGATCCGCGGGCCGAATGGGATCGGCAAGTCGAGCCTTTTGCGCATGATGGCGGGTCTGCTTCCCTGCGCCGAAGGATCAATCGATTGCATTGACGAGATAGCATTCAGCGATGAGCGCGCCGCGCTCGATCCTGAGAGGAGCGTGAGGGACGCGCTGGGATTCTGGGCTGGGCTGGACAGCGGGAGAAACCGGCTCAACGAAGCCATCGGTGCGCTGCAGCTTTCCGGGCTTGCCGATGTCCCGGTGCGCATGCTTTCGACCGGGCAGCGCAAGCGGGCAAGCCTCGCGCGGACAATTGCCAGTGGAGCAAAACTCTGGCTGCTCGACGAGCCGGGCAACGGGCTGGACACAGCCTCGCTGCTGGCCCTGGGAAGCGCGATCCATGCGCATGTGGCACGCGGCGGCGGCGTAATCGCCGCGTCCCATTTCGACCTGCCCCACCGCTTCAGCCTCAGTCTCGACCTGACGGACTATCGACCATGACGCGCTGGTTCTGGCCGCTGGTAAGGCGCGATTTGATGATCGCCTGGAGCGGCGGCGGTCTTTGGCTGCCCGTCATCTTCGTGTTGTTGGTCGCTAGCCTTTATCCATTTGCGGTCGGGCCCGATGCCCATCTTCTAGGTGCAACCGGGGGCGGCATGCTCTGGATCGCCGCATTGCTCGCATCGCTGCTCCCAGTTGAGCGACTGATCGCGCCCGATCGCGAGGCGGGGGTTTTCGATCAACTGCTGACGCGTGGCGTATCCGATGAGATGATCGTCACTGCGAAAATGACTGCCCACTGGCTCGGCTTCGGTCCGCCTCTGATGATCGCCACGCTACCCGCAGCGGCACTGTTGAAGCTTGACGGCGAAACGGTGATGAACCTTGAGATCGGGCTTGCCATCGGCACGCCCGCACTTGCTGCGTTGGGCGTACTCGTCGCGGCGCTGACGGCAGGTCTGCGCGCCGCTGGGGCCATTGCCGGTCTGCTGGCGCTGCCGCTGGCGGTGCCACTCTTGATCTTCGGTGCAGGATCGCTGCATTCCGACAGTGGAGCAGCGCTCAAATTCCTTGCCGCCATATCGCTTTTGCTCATGGCGATGACTCCCGTCGCGGCAGGGGCCGCGATGCGCGCGACCCGCGAGTGAGGCGCTAATATCGCATTAACCTGGCGCTGCTATCAGATGCCCGGGGGCCAGAAGGAAAACTGGTCATGGCGATAAGCGGCGACTATCCCGTACCCGTGACGGTCAACGGCTTTCTATGCCGGAACTGCACGGACGTGGACAAGGCAAAGAAGAATATCGACCCTGCCGATCCGCAAGGCATCAAGGCGCAGGTCAAGGAAGCGCTGAACATTCCCGACCCCAGCAAACCGGAAAGCTACTTCGACGCAAAAAAGGTCGATGAAGCCGTGGCGGCTCGGCGTGCGGAGGACGAACGCGCCAATGGCGTGGATGCGGGTCGCGAGAGCAGCTACACACCGCCTCCGCCCGGAAGCCTACTCAACCTCAGCGCCTGAATTCAGTCGCGCGACCAGCGCGCCCAGATCGCAGTCGGCAGCAAAAGCCCCCGCGATTCTTCTCGCACAGCCAGTTCGCCAGCCTCGACACGGCCGGGCAAATCCGCGAATGCCTGACGAAGCAGTTCCCCTATGGCGAGCGCCGACATGCGCACAGCATAGACCGTCAGGAACAGAAAACGGCTGTCAGCGTCCAGAAGCTGGCGGCAATTGGCGACAAGACCGGGCAGATCCTCTTCCAGACGCCACACCTCGCCATCGGGTCCACGTCCGTATTTGGGCGGATCTAGCAATATCCCGTCATAGCGACGACCGCGCCGGACCTCGCGCGCAACGAATTTTGCCGCGTCATCGACGATCCAGCGTACCGGCCTGTCGGCCATCCCCGACAGATCGGCATTGGCGCGTGCCGCCGCGACCGATTTCTTCGATGCATCGACATGCACCATCTGCGCGCCCTGCCCCGCCATCGCAAGCGTTCCGACGCCCGTATAGCCGAAGAGGTTCATGCACTGCGGCGCTTCCATATCCGCCACCCTACCGCGCATCCATGTCCACACCGGAGCCATATCAGGGAAAAAGCCCAAGTGGCGAAACGGCGTGCAACTGGCGTGGAAACGCACATTGTCCCACGACAGCTCCCAGCTTTTCGGCATTGAGCGGTCATTATAATACCAGCGCCCGCCGCCATCCTCATCCGATCCCGGAATGAACTCGGCATGCGCGTCCCACTGATCACTGGTGGGCGCCCACATCGCTTGCGACTCAGGCCGGATGAAGCGCCATTTGCCATAGCGCTCCAGCTTGCGGCCATGTCCGCTATCGATCAGACCATAATCGTCCCATGGTTCGCCGAGCAGGGTGGAGAGCTGCATCGCGCGCCCTCAGCCGTTGGTGGGTGCGCGTTCGGCGATATAGTCGGCAATAGCGTCAAAACTCGCGGGCAGCCGATCGTAGGATTCTTCGCGATCGAACAATGTTCCCACACGTTGCGGCAGGCCCGGACGCACACCGGTCGCGCGTTCGACGGCATCGCGGAACTTACCCGCATGGGCGGTTGCGAGCGTGATGATCGGAACATCGGCGGCCAGATCCTCGACGGCCAAAGCGGCCGACAAACCGACCGCGCTGTGCGGATCGATCACCTGCCCAGCGCCGTCGAAGGCCCAGCGGAGCGCCAGGTTCATACCGTCCGCATCGACGCGGTGCGCCGTAAACAGAGATGCTGCGCCCTGACGCTGTGCATTGGTAAGACGCATCGCTTTCGTCGATTCGAACCCGCGCATCTGCTCGGCGAGCGCAAGCCCGTCGCGCCCGCCTGCGTCGAACAGCAACCGTTCGAAATTGCTGCTGACCTGAATGTCCATGCTGGGCGTTGCCGTCGGTACGACCTCACCTTGACTGTAATCGCCATCGCTCAGCGCACGGTAGAGAATATCGTTCACATTGGTCGCAACGATCAACCGCGCGACCGGCAGTCCCATCTTCGCCGCGACATAGCCCGCGAACACATCGCCGAAATTGCCGGTGGGTACAGAAAAGGCTACTTCGCGATCCGGTGCCCCCAGACGCACGGCCGCATAAAAATAATAAACAACCTGCGCCATCAGCCGGGCCCAGTTGATGCTATTGACTGCGGAAAGATTATATTTCGCGCGGAACCCGGCGTCGTTGAACATCGCCTTCACCAGCGCCTGCGCATCGTCAAAGCTGCCGTCGATCGCGATATTATGGACATTGGGCGCCAGCACGGTGGTCATCTGGCGGCGCTGCACATCGCTGACCCGGCCATCGGGATGCAGCATGAAGATGTCGATCTTTTCGCGGCCCGCAACCGCATCGATCGCAGCCGAACCGGTGTCCCCCGATGTCGCCCCGACGATCGTGATATGATCGTCGCGACGCGACAGGAATTTCTCAAACAAAAGACCCAGCAGCTGCAGCGCCACGTCCTTGAACGCCAGCGTTGGACCGTGAAACAATTCGAGCATCCACTGGCGATGATCGAGCTGAACGAGTGGTGTCACCGCCTTATGCGCAAAGCGTCCATAGGCCGCCGTGCACAGCTCTCTGAGCTCATCGGCGTTGAGCGATCCGGCGACGAACGGCTCCATAACGGCAACCGCCGTGTCAACATAGGACAAGCCCGCTAAACTGCGGATCTTGTCCGGCGAAAACTGCGGCCATTCTTCAGGCAGGTACAATCCGCCATCGCTCGCCAGCCCGGCCAGCGTGACCTGCTCAAAATCAAGCGCCTGCGCGCTGCCCCGCGTACTTTGATATTTCATGGGCAAGCGGCCTAGCGAGGTGGCGAAGGCTGAGCAAGCGCTAAGAATCGATGTTGGCGCTCGACTGACGGCGCGTCAGCGCCAGAGTGTAAATGACAAGCGCTATCGCGGCGAAAACAAACCATTGCACCGCATAGGCGATATGATTGTTGGGAATGTCGTTAACGCTCGGCAGTCCCCCGGCCTTCAGGTCGGGTTCGGGCGATTTTCCGGCCATCAGCATCGGACGCAAAACAATGCGCGGGCCGGTCATGCGAGACAATAGCGAGCGGTGATCCGGCTCCTTGGTAATCCACCCTGAAATGATGCCGCCGCCCCATTCCGGTTTAAGGTCGGGCCGGTTGCCAACGCCGACCGACACGAGTGCGCCCGGCCCCTCCCCGCCGGTGGTCCGGCAATGGGCGATGTAACGAAAGCCCATGGTGCCGTCGCTGGCGCGTCCAGCCTCCGCCGTCCAGCTTTCCACGCTCAGACAATTGACTGAAGACGGACGGAATATCCACTCCGGCATGACCGGGCCGAGAGCCGGAAATGCGAGTGCCGGTTTGTCCGGGTTGTGCCGCAGCTCCGCAATCAGCGCTTCCTTCTGCCCCGCCCGCTTGATCTGCCAGAACCCCAGCGCAACCATCGTCGCAGCAGCCAGCCCCACCAGAACTGTCGGAATGAGAGGCCAGCGGCGCGGAAAGATCCTCATATCAGCGCGCATCCTCGTCTGCATCTGGGCGCGCAAGCACACCCTCTTTCGCCTTGTTGCGATACTCAAGCGTCAGCAGCATCGCCTTGGCAACGCGCAGCGAACCGACGACGCACGCCACCGTCAGCATGGGCCACAATAGGATATGGACGATGAGCGGTGGATGCACCGAAAACTCAAGCGCCAGCGCTAGCCCCAGCATCAATGCACCGACGATCATCGTCAAAAAAGCAGCAGGACCATCACCGACATTGAACTGCCGGTAATCCAGGCCGCACAGCCGGCATCTGTCCGCAAATTGCACAGGTGACGCGAAAAGGGTCTGCGCCCCGCATTGCGGACACAGACCCTTCGCAGATGAAAGGACGAGCGGCGTCGGCTGTGCCTGATCGCTCATCGAAACGGAGAAGCCTCAGCCGCCGTGGATCGGCGCGCCCCAACCGCCCCACACATAGATGGCAGCGAAGAGGAACAACCAGACCACGTCAACAAAGTGCCAATACCATGCTGCGGCTTCGAATCCGAAATGCTGACGCGGCGTGAAGTGGCCCTTGACGGCGCGGATGTAGCACACGATCAGGAAGATGGTGCCGACGAGAACATGGAAGCCGTGGAAGCCGGTCGCCATGTAAAAGGCCGAGCTATAGGGTGTCTCGCCGAATGGGAACGGCGCATGGGCATATTCATAGGCCTGAATGCAGCTGAACAATATGCCCAGCGCAATGGTAGCCAGCAGGCCCTTTTTCAGGCCCTCACGGTCGCCGTGGATCAGCGCGTGATGCGCCCATGTACAAGTCGTGCCCGAGCAGAGCAGGATCAGCGTGTTGAGAAGCGGCAGTTCGAAAGCGTTGAGAACCTCAAGCCCTTTTGATGGGAACATCCCTTCAATCGGTTCAAGCGCCGATGGGAACAGCGAAAAGTCGAAGAATGCCCAGAACCATCCGACGAAAAACATGACTTCCGACGCGATGAACAGGATCATGCCGTAGCGCAGGTGGAGCTGCACGACCGGCGTATGATCGCCCGCATGCGCTTCGCGAACCACATCCGACCACCAGAAGAACATTGTGGCAAGCACGCCGGCAAGACCAAGACCGAACAGGCCCGCACCTGCAGAGCCCAACTCTTCCGGGTGCATCCACGTGACCGCGCCTACCGCCAGGCACAATGCCGACATTGAGCCGATAAATGGCCAAATGCTGGGCGGAAGGATATGATAATCGTGATTTTTGGCGCCTGCCATGTGCTGATCTTCCCTGTTCACATGTATGGGTTTGAAACGTCCTTAGCTCCGCTCTTCGTCCTGCTCAACAGGATTGAACGTATAGCTTAATGTAATTTCCTGCGTGTCCTTGTTGTCCGGGTCATCAAGAATCTTCGGATCGACATAATAGATCACCGGCATGCGCACTTCCTGCCCGGGCTGCAAGGTCTGCTGCGTGAAGCAAAAGCACTGTATCTTCGTGAAATATTTGCCGGCCTGCGTCGGCGTGACATTGAATACGGCCGAACCGGTGACCGGCTTGTCGCTGAGATTCTTTGCCACGAAAATTGCCAGATCGCGCGCGCCTATCTCCACCGTATCGGTGGGATGCTCGGGATAGAACTCCCACGGCATACCGGGCGCTAGATTTGAGTCGAACCGAATCGACAATGTCTTTCCCATCACCGGCTTTACGTTGACCGAAGCGCTGGCGCGCTGGGTTGTTCCATTGAACCCTGTCACCTGACAAAAGACGCGATAAAGCGGCACCGACGCAAAGCCGAGCCCCAGGCTGGCCAATGCGACCAGAAACCCGGTCACGAGAAGACGGCGATTTTTCCTCGAAAGTGCCGAAGTCGTCATCGACCTCACCCAGCCATCTTGGCGATAGCGATCGCATAAAACAGGATGACCAACGCGCCGAGCACGAGACCCATCACCAGCGAGCGGCTGCGCTGACGGCTGCGGATAAGCTGCTGTTCGCTCATAGGTTTGTCATCCCTTTCAGTCATGCCATCACCCAACGGTCGAGTACTACGGCTCCGAACATCACGAAAAGATAGAGGATGGAATAACGAAACAGCCGGCGCTCTGCGCGCATCGCGGCTGGATCCATCTCGTCACTGCGAAATACCTGGAAGGCCAGAAATGCGAACAGTCCGGTCGCGGCCAGCGCAACCGTGCCGTAAATCGGCCCCGTCAGGCGCAGCAGCACCGGAGCGAAGGCCGCGACCGCCATGATGGCCGTGTAGCCCCAGATCTGGCGCCTTGTTTCGCGCTCACCGGCTACCACCGGCAGCATGGGAATGCCTGCGCTGGCATAGTCTGGACGGACATAGAGAGCGAGTGCCCAGAAATGCGGCGGCGTCCAGAAAAAAATCAGGCAGAAGAGGGCAATCGGAAGCGCCGAAATATCGCCCGTTACCGCAGCCCATCCGATCACCGGAGGAAAGGCGCCTGCCGCGCCGCCGATCACAATATTCTGGGCGGTCCTCGGCTTCAGCCAGATGGTGTAAACGACGACGTAGAAGAGTATCGACACCGCCAAGATGCCCGCTGCGAACCAGTTCGTCGCAAGTCCCAGCGTTAAAACCGAAAAGAAAGACAGCCCAACGCCGAAATGCAGCGCAGATTGACGGTCCATCCGTCCGGCAGGCAAGGGACGCTGCGCCGTACGCTTCATCAGCGCGTCGGTATCGGCTTCTACCCATTGGTTGAGCGCCGCCGCCGCGCCCGCACCGAGCGCGATGCACAAGACCGCCGCAAAGCCAAGCACGGGATGAATATGGCCCGGCGCAACCAGAAGGCCGCACAGACCGGTAAATACCACAAGCGTCATTACCCGCGGCTTGGTCAACGCAACGAAATCGCGCCAATGCGCGCAGGCCGCAAGCGGCGTCGTTTCCGAAGAAGACAGGGCTATATCGCTCATAAACGCAACGTTCTTTGTTGTGCCAGAGGCGGACCTTTCAGCCCGCCTCGATACTCAGTGCTTTTCAAAGCGCCTCAGTGATGAGCATCCTCGATCACCGGAAGCGTTTCGAACTGGTGATAGGGCGGCGGGCTGGACAGCGTCCATTCCAGCGTCGTCGCGCCTTCGCCCCACGGGTTCCCTTCCGCCTTGCGGCCAGCAAACAGCGACCAGAAGACGTTGATGAAGAAGATCACCATACCGCCAGCCATGATCTCATAGCCATGGGTCGCAATGCCATTCCAGTAGGCGAACGCCTCCGGATAGTCGGGATAGCGCCGCGGCATACCGCTCAGACCAATGAAGTGCATCGGGAAGAACAGCACGTTAACGCCGATGAAGAAGACCCAGAAGTGAAGCTGGCCCAGCAGTTCGCTGTACATGCGACCAGTCATTTTCGGGAACCAGTAGTAGAAACCCGCGAAGAGCGAGAACACAGCACCGAGCGAAAGCACATAGTGGAAGTGCGCGACAACATAATAGGTGTCGTGCAGCACGTCATCGACACCACCGTTCGCGAGTACGACGCCAGTGACGCCGCCGACCGTGAACATGAAGATGAAGCCCAGTGCCCAAACCATCGGCGTCTTGAAGCTCAGCGAACCGCCCCACATCGTGGCAATCCAGCTGAAGATCTTGATGCCCGTCGGGACCGCAATGACCATCGTCGCGGCGGTGAAGTACATCTTCACGTTAACCGACATGCCGGTCGTGAACATGTGGTGCGCCCAAACGACGAACCCAACCACGCCAATCGCGACCATCGCATAGGCCATGCCGAGATAACCAAAGACGGGCTTGCGGCTGAAGGTCGATACAATCTGGCTGACGATTCCGAAGCCCGGCAGGATCATGATGTACACTTCGGGGTGTCCGAAGAACCAGAACAGATGCTGGTACAGCTCCGGATCGCCACCGGCGAGACCGTCATAGAACACGGTGCCGAAGTTGCGGTCGGTCAGCAACATCGTGATCGCAGCGGCAAGCACCGGCAATGCGAGCAGCAGCAGGAACGCAGTCACCAGCACCGACCATACGAACAGCGGCATTTTATGCAGGGTCATGCCCGGCGCACGCATGTTGAAGATGGTCGTGATGAAGTTGACCGCGCCCAGAATCGAGCTGGCGCCCGCAATGTGGAGTGACAGGATGGCAAGGTCGACCGCAGGTCCAGGTGAACCGCTGGTCGACAGCGGCGCATAGACCGTCCAGCCTGTACCGGCACCATTACCAAGGCCACCGGGCACGAAGGTCGAACCCAAAAGCAGCGCAAAAGCGGGGATCAGCAGCCAGAAACTGATATTGTTCATGCGCGGAAACGCCATGTCCGGCGCGCCGATCATGATGGGAACGAACCAGTTGCCGAAGCCGCCGATGATGGCAGGCATTACCATGAAGAACACCATGATCAGGCCGTGCGCCGTGATCAGCACGTTCCACAGGTGGTAAGCCTGATCGAGAGTGGCATCGGGGCCGTCCATGATCTGCGCCCAGCCATGGAGATACTGGATACCCGGTTCCGCGAGTTCGATACGCATAAGGCCGGAGATCGCACCCCCGATAACCCCCGCCATGATGGCGAAGATCAGGTAGAGCGTACCGATGTCCTTGTGGTTGGTCGACATGAACCAGCGGGCAAAGAAGCCCGGCTTATGGTCTGCATCATGATGATCGTGCGCGTGCGCGTCGGCTGCAATCGTCGTCATATCTTCGGACCCTTATTTCAAATCTTTGCGGGCGCGGCGGTTTCGCTCGCGGCGGCCTGAGACGTTTCTTCGCTCTCTCCGGCCGGCGTTCCGCCCTGTGAGCGGACCCACTGGTCAAACTGCGCAGGCGGCAATGCCTCGATCGCGATCGGCATGAAACCATGCTTCACGCCGCACAGCTCCGAACACTGACCATAATAGACGCCTGGCTTGTCGATGGTGAAGCTCTTCTCATTCAGGCGACCCGGTACGGCATCCATCTTTACCCAGAGCGACGGCACCGCGAAACTATGAATCACGTCAGCAGCGGTGATGATCAGCTTGATCGGGCGACCCGCAGGCAGAACGAGACGATTGTCAGCCGCCAGCAGATAGGGCTCACCATTTTCCAACGCCTTTTCGGCCGGCAGCAGGTTCGAAACATATTCCGGAATGCCCTCGTCGGGATATTCGTAACCCCAATACCACTGATATCCTGTCACCTTGACGGTCAGCGCGTCCTTGGGCGCGGGCTTGTACTGTTCGGCGATCAAACCGATCGACGGCACCGCGATAATCAGCAGAATGATCACCGGAACAACTGTCCAGATGATTTCAATGAACGTATTATGAGAGGTCTTCGACGGGTTCGGATTTGCTGCACGGCGATACCGGACCATAATATAAAGCATCAGGGCCAGCACGAAGAGCGAGATCACCGTAATAATCGGCAACAGCAGCGAATCATGGATCCAGCGAGCTTCGCGCCCAGTCGGCGAGAATTGCTCCTGCAGCGTGAGTTCGCCCGCGCGCGGCATGCCGATGCCCTCGGTCGGTTTCATGCGCGCTGGCGCGGCAACCGTTTCTTCCTGCGCCGTCGCCGCATTATCTCCGGCGGCGATAGCCGAATCGGCAGGAGCAGCTGCGGCGTCCTGCGCCACGGCCTGCCCCTGACCGACGACCGCTGGCGCAACGGCCAGCAATCCCGCGATAACCAATGATCTCAGAATATTCATAAGCGTCTCGATACCCCGTACCCCAGAGCGGACCCGGCGCGGCAGCGCGCGTCAGCGGAACGCTCAACTGCCGGGCTTATAGGCATGCTTTTCAGGAGGCTCAAGCGCCAAAACCGTGATTTTCTTCATGGTTGCAAGCGCGGAAGAACCCCCCTATCTGCCCCTGCGGATCGTAACGTGGATTTCGGTGATGAGCGACGACACTATATTGACGGAATTTCGAGCGGCGGGGGCGTTGCTGGAAGGGCATTTCATACTTTCATCCGGCCTGCACAGCGCCAACTACCTGCAGTGCGCGCGCGTACTGATGAACCCGGACCGCGCCGCCGAAATGGCACGCCGTCTGGTACAAAAGCTGCCACGCGAGCTGCGGTCGGAGATCGACCTCGTGGTTTCGCCGGCCATGGGCGGCCTTATTATAGGGCATGAAATGGGCCGCGCGCTGGGCGTCGACGCAATCTTTCTCGAAAGGCCCGATGGCGAATTTACGCTGCGGCGCGGATTCGAAATTGAGCAGGGGCAGAAAATTCTATTGGTCGAGGATGTCGTGACGACCGGACTGTCTTCGCGTCAGGCGATGGATGCCGTCCGCGCCCAAGGTGGGCTGGTGCTGGCAGAGGCTGCGCTGGTGGACCGGTCGGCCGGCGAAGCGGATCTCGGCATTCCCTTCTACCCGCTGATTTCGCTGAATTTCCCGACATATGAGGAACAGGATATTCCTGCCGAGCTGGCCGCCGTTCCGGTGACGAAGCCGGGCAGCAGGAAGGACTAAGGCATTGACCGGCGCCCTGCCCCTGCGACTAGGCGTCAATATCGACCATGTCGCAACGATCCGCAATGCGCGTGGGGGCGACCATCCTGATCCTGTGCGGGCTGCGGAAATCGTCGCAGCGGTTGGCGGCGATGGGATAACTGCACACCTGCGCGAGGATCGTCGGCATATCAGGGATGCCGATATTGCGCGCATTCAGGCGGCGACCAGCCTGCCGCTCAACCTCGAAATGGCGGCCACTGACGAGATGGTGGATATCGCGCTGCGGCACAAGCCGCATGCGGCCTGCATCGTGCCGGAAAAGCGCGAGGAACGCACGACCGAAGGCGGGCTCGACGCAGCAGGCCAGCATAATCAGCTCGCCCCCTTGGTGGCGCGCCTGTCGGACGCGGGCATCCGCGTCTCCCTGTTCATCGAGCCCGATCCACTCCAGATCGAGGCGGCATTGCGCCTTAAGGCGCCAGTCGTCGAGTTTCACACCGGACGCTATGCACATCTGGGGCCCGATGGTGACCGGGCCGGGATGGAAGCCGAGCTGAAACGCATCACCGATGCCGCTGCGCTCGCCGCGAAGAACGGGATCGAACCGCATGCGGGGCACGGCCTGACATATGAAAATGTGCAGCCGATCGCCGCTATCCCGCAAATTCGAGAGCTTAATATCGGGCATTATCTGGTCGGCGAGGCGATATTCATCGGGCTGGAAGAGAGCGTGCGGCGCATGCGCACGCTGATGGACGCTGCGCGATGATCATCGGCTTGGGATCGGACCTGTGCAATATCGAGCGCGTCACGAAAGTACTCGAACGGCACGGCGAACGATTCGAAAAGCGCGTGTTTACTGAGGTTGAGCGCGCCAAGGCGGCAAAGCGGCCTTTCACGAAAGCGGGCACCCTCGCCAAGCGCTTCGCCGCCAAGGAGGCGTTCTCAAAAGCAGTCGGCACCGGCTTCAATCGCGGCGTGTTCATGAAGGACATCGGCGTCGTCAACGCGGCATCAGGTGCCCCAACGCTGGCATTGACAGGCGGTGCGGCCGAGCGCCTGACAGCAATGACCCCTGCCGGTCATCGGGCCGTCGTTCATCTGACGCTCACCGACGATCATCCATGGGCACAGGCATTCGTGATCATCGAAGCATTGCCTGCGGAAGAGTAGCCCCGGATTGATAATGAGCGAACAGGCCCAACCGGAAATGATGCCCATCGATGGCGGTTCGGATGACAAGATCGTCGTCAACTGGTGGAACGAGCTGAAGAGCATCACCGTCCTGCTGATCGCTGTTCTGGCCTTCCACAGTTTTGTGGCCAAGCCCTTTTACATTCCGTCCGAATCGATGATGCCGGTTCTGCTGAAAGGCGACCGCCTGGTCGTTAGTAAATTCCCATATGGCTGGTCCTATGTTTCGCCGACCATCCCCAATCCCGCCGCGATTTTTCGCAGCGTGGTTCTGCGGATGCCCGACCAGAACTGGGGCGAAACGCTCCCTTTCATCAATGGCCGCATTTTCGGGCGCGCCCCCACACGCGGGGATATCGTGATTGTGACGCCGCGCCACAGCAATGAGGATTATATCAAGCGCGTAATCGGTCTGCCCGGCGACGTGATCGAGGTGCGCGCAGGCGAAGTGATCCTGAACGGAACACCTCTGCCCCAAAGAACCATCCCACCACTTCTGGTGCCGGTCGATGCCAATGCACCGTGCCCGTCGGATCAGTTTCCGGGCGCTCTGACGATCAAGCAGGATGGCACACGTGCATGCGCGCTGCCGCTGCGTGAGGAATATCTGCCCAATGGCAGACATTATACGATCATCGACGTTGGGCCCAGCCCGCTCGACTGGTATGGCCCGGTCCGCGTACCCAAGGGTGAGTTGTTCTTGATGGGCGATAATCGCGACAACAGCGCGGACAGCCGTGCATCGCTCGCACAGCGCGGACTGGGCGGCCCGGTACCGATTGAATCGATCGGCGGCCGGGCGGAATTCATCACCTTCTCGGTAGACGGAACGACAACGCTCAATCCGGTGAGCTGGTGGAACGGGTTCCGCTCAGGGCGCGCAGGCAACAGCCTGCATCCCGCCGAGTGATCATCAGGTAACTATGGAAATTGTGCCTGGGTCACAGGCATCAGCGCGTCGGCTTACTGCCCGCCCTCCCGCATCTGCTGCATCTGCGCCTGCATCTCCATGATTTCCGCGCGCGATTTAAAATCGACTAACGTAACATCGAAAATCAGCACGGAGTTGGCTGGGATCGGCCCGCCTTCGGGAACCTGATCGCCATAGGCCAGTTCGGGTGGAATGAAGATCTGATACTCGCCGCCGCGCTTCATAAGCTGCAGCGCCTCCGAGAATCCAGGAACGACGCCATCGACCGGCATCGCTGTCTGTTCGCTCTTGTCGAACTCCGTGCCGTCGATCAGCGTACCGCGATAGGACACCAGCGCTACGTCGCCAGACTTCGGGCTCTCGCCCTCGCCATCCTTGATGACCTTGTACTGCAGGCCACTATCGGTCGTGATGACGCCCGCTTCACCGGCATTGTCCGCCATGAAGGCCGCAGGAGACGCCGCCATACCCTGCATGCCAGCCCATGAAAGGCCCGCTGCGCTCAATGCGACGATACCGACACCGATCCACAAGCGGGATAGCGACCCCTTGGCAATCGGACGAAGCGGAACGGCTGTGACGGACATGAGCGCAGTCCTATGTGTTATTTATGAAGATGAAGGCGGGACAGCTTCGTGCCCCACCCAGTCGCGATCAACGAATGCCGTCGCGTTCCATACGCTTTCGCTCCAGCTTGCGGGCACGACGCACGGCAGCGGCCTTTTCGCGGGCGCGCTTTTCAGAAGGCTTTTCGTAGTGACGGCGCAGCTTCATCTCCCGATAGACACCTTCGCGCTGCAGCTTCTTCTTAAGCGCGCGAAGCGCCTGATCGACATTATTGTCGCGGACGATGATTTGCATAAGGCCGTACAACTCCAATCTACACCGGTCGGGCGAGCATTTCGCTCACATCACAACCACAAAAGCGAAAAAACACTTGCGCCGCGAACTTCAGTCCGCGTCGTGATGGGCGGGCCTCTATCAGCGATGGAGGTTAACATCAAGCTTAAACCACCCACTTCCGGCTGGAGTTGTCATGCCCGTGCTGGCATACAGCAAGAATGACCAAGTTCACCGTGAACGACCGGCCGGTTCACTACCGGATGGATCCAGATACTCCGCTGTTGTGGGCGCTGCGAGACGCCTCGAACCTGACTGGAACCAAATATGGCTGCGGCACCGGCGACTGCGGGGCATGCACTGTCGATGTCGACGGACAGGCCATTCGATCCTGCCGGATATCGATCGCCGATTGCGAAGGGCGCTTCGTTACAACGATTGAGGCGCTTTCGACCGACCGGAGCCATCCTGTTCAACAGGCCTGGGTGGCTGAAAACCTGCCGCAATGCGGATATTGCCAGCCCGGCATGATCATGGCGGCTTCCGTCCTACTGGCGCGCACCCGGCACCCCAGCGACGATCAGATCGACAAGGCGATCACCAACATCTGCCGCTGCGGCACCTATCCACGTATCCGCGCCGCCATCCGTCGCGCAGGCAAGATCATGGACGGTGATGAGAAGATCGCTGCGGCCCCTCCACCGGGCATTTCTCCCGAAGATGCCGCCCGCGCCATACCTGCCCTCAGGGAGCCGTGATCATGGCCCGGAAATGCGAGTGGCTAAAAATTACTGGCTGCTGAACCGGCGGTTCAGAAATGCGTCATGCCGATTCGGGTAAACCGGGATCATGACGGGACAAAAGGGTCCCAGGGACAGGATTGATGCCATGATAAAACATTGGATGATAGCAAGCCTGATGGGCGCAACCGTGCTGAGCGGCGTTGCATCGACAAGCGCCTCAGCTGCTGACGCCAGCGCGCAGCGCTGGGGTGACAGGCGCGGTGGAGATAATCGCGGAAGCTCCAACCGAGGAAATAGCGGCCGCTGGAATTCAACGCAAAATCGCAGCGACCAGAACCGCACCCGCGCGAGCGAATATCGCACTCAGGCGGTCGAGCGGGCTCCACAGCGCGTCGAGAATCGTACAGAGCGCCGGGTCGAACGTCGGGCCGAAAACCGGGATATGCGCTCCGAACAGCGGCAGGTTCGCCGCGATGTTCGTCAGGACGTCCGGCAGGACCGGCGCGCGCAATCAAGCGCGGCAGTGCGTCAGATGCGTACCGACCGGCGAGACAGCGATGATCGCAACCGGTCCTATGGCAGCAAGAATGAATGGCTGCAGGATCGCGATCGTCGCGAGGCGGCTCGCGACCGCGACCGCCGCGACCGGGACTATCGTGACCGGAACCATCGGGACCGCGATTATCGCCATCGCGACTATCGCGACAACGACCGACGCAACAGCTGGTCGCGCAACCGCTATGACTGGAACGACAATTGGCGGCGCGACAAGCGCTACGACTGGAAAAAATATCGGAGCAAATATCGCGATCGGTATCGCTACCGCTATTATGCGCCGCGCGGCTGGGGCTATGGCTATCGCCCCTTCTCGATCGGCATAACGCTCTGGAGCGGGCTCTATTCCAGCCGGTACTGGATCAACGACCCCTATTATTACCGGCTGCCGCCCGCATATGGGACACTACGCTGGGTCCGTTATTATGACGATGCGCTGCTCGTCGATATCCGGACAGGTTATGTGGTAGACGTCATCCGCGATTTCTTCTGGTGATCTCCTCTCTTTTGCCAGAAGCCGGGCCGGGGCAGCGATGCCCCGGCTTTTCCATAGCGGCATGACTCGCTAAACCAACCCGATGTTGTTTCGCAAAAAGCCAGACACGCCAGATATTGACGACGGCGACCGTCCCTCCCCCCACCGCGCCAAAATCGGCAAGCGCATTGTGGCAAAGTTGGCGCGCAATCCGATGGTAAGCAGGATTGAAAGCGAAAAAATCGACCTCTTCGTCCGGCGCGAATTTCTGAGTGTCGAAGAGTGCGCCCGGATGCGCGCGATGATCGATGCAGGTGCGGAGCCATCAAAGCTGTTTTCCGGCACAGAGGGACCCGAATATCGCACCAGCCACAGCTGTAGTGTGGATCGTGAAGATCCACTGATCCGCGCCATCGACGCGCGCATCGCCGGGCTGATGGGCGTTGACCAGGCCACCGGCGAAACCATACAGGGACAACGCTACACCACCGGGCAGGAATATCGCCATCATTGGGACTATTTTCCCGTCAATGACACCTATTGGCCGCATATGCGCAAGCTCGGCGGTCAGCGGTGCTGGACGGCGATGATCTATCTGTCCGACGTAGACTCAGGGGGCGAAACGCATTTTCCCTATGCGGGCATATTGGTACCGCCAGCAGAGGGCACGATCATCGCATGGAACAACCTGCTGCCCGACGGCGCACCCAACACCGATACGCTGCATGCTGCACTGCCCGTCAAGGCGGGCACGAAATACGTCGTCACCAAGTGGTTCCGGGAACGCGCATCGCCCGCCAAATATGAATGAATGTTCATAGAGGACCCATATAACGCTTTCATTTTGCTGAATTATCCGTTCCCAACGCATTCAGGACGAATCGCCCAATATGATTTCATCGAACGGAATTTCCGGTCGGTCGAATTGGAATATCGGGAGATTGATGATGCGAAATATTGTGTTGACTGCCCTGATGGCCGCGTCCGCTCTGTCGGCCGCCGTCGTCCCCGCCACTGCCTCGGCACAATCGCGTGGCGAAGTGCGCGAGAGCTATCGCGACTTGCAAGAGGAACGCCGCGATCTGCGCCGAGCGTACCGCAACGGCGACCGCCGCGACATACGCGAAGAACGTCGCGATGTGGCTCGCGCCGAGCGGGAATATTCAAAGGATCTGCGCGACTATCGGCGCTCACACCGCAATGCGTACAAGCGCGGCAAATGGAATGCTCCGTTCCGCTATCATCAGTGGGATCGCGGCGCACATATGGGGCGAACCTATTATTCGTCGCGTTATTATCTCAATGACCCGTGGCGCTATCGTCTGCCCAAAACGCACCGGTATGAGCGTTGGGTGCGGCATTATGACGATGTGTTGCTGGTCGATGTCCGCAACGGTCGCGTGATCACGGCGTATCACAACTTCTTCTTTTAACAGGAGAAACATCTAAAATTCGGCGCCCGGTTTGCTTGTCAGGCCGGACGCCGGTTTTTATGCTCCCAGCGCCTGCGCGATCAGCTTTCTGCTGTTTTCTATCCCGTACAGGGCGATGAAGCTGCCCATGCGCGGGCCTTGGTCAGCACCCAGCAACGTCTGGTACAACGCCTTGAACCAATCACGCAGCTGCTCGAACCCATAATGCGGGTCCTTTCCGATCTCATACACGATCGTCTGAATTTCCTCCGCCGGCGCATCGTCAGGTAGTGCCGCCAGCTGCGCGTCCAGCTCACGCAGCGCCCGTGCTTCGTTTTCATCGGGCACCCGGCGCTTGAGCGTCGGCGCGATGAAATCTCGATTATAGGCAAGCGCATTCGCGACGAGTCCTGCAAGCTGCGGATAGCTTTCCGGTGAAGCGCCCGGCACATAATTGCCGAGATAACCCCAGACGCGCTCCTCGCTCGCCTCTGCCCCCATCACGCCGACAAGGTTGAGCAGCAGGCCGTAACTCACCGGCAGAGCCTGCGTCGGCACATCGCCATTATGGATGTGATGCACCGGATTGCCGAGCTTCTTATCGGTCGCCTGATCGGCATAATTGCCGCGAAACTGCTCATATTCGTCGACCGCGCGCGGAATCACGCCGATGTGGAGCTGCTTGGCGCTCTTGGGCTCGCGGTAGCCGTAGAAGGCAAGGCTTTCCTCGCTGCCATAGGTCAGCCATTCTTCCAGAGAGAGGCCGTTCCCCTTCGACTTTGAGATCTTCTCGCCCTTCTCATCGAGGAACATTTCGTAGATCAGGCCTTCGGGCTTGCGGCCGCCAAGCACCTTGGCAATCTTCCCCGATTGCACGCCGCTGTCGGTCAGGTCCTTGCCATACATTTCATAATCGACGTCGAGCGCGACCCAGCGCATCGCCCAGTCCACCTTCCACTGCAGCTTCGCACCACCCTTGAAGATGCAATGTTCGATGCGTTCGCCCTGATCCTCAAATGCAATCAAGCCGCTCTCCGCATCGATCACTTCGACAGGAACCTGCAACACCACGCCCGATGTCGGGCTGACCGGCAGTATGGGCGAATAGGTCGCAGCACGCTCTGCCCGCAATGTCGGCAGCATGATATTCATTATATTCTGATAGTTGCGAAGCACATTGCGCAACTGATCGTCAAAAGCGCCAGCGCAATATTGCTCGGTCGAGCTGCGGAAATCATAATCGAACCCGAACCGGTCGAGGAATTCGCGCAGCATCGCATTATTGTGATGCGCGAAGCTTTCATATTTCTCGAACGGGTCCGGGATGGCCGTCAGCGGCTTGCCCAGATGCTCGGCCAACATCGCCTGATTGGGCACGTTGTCGGGCACCTTGCGCAGACCATCCATATCGTCCGAGAACGCGATCAGCCGGGTCGGTACATCCGACAGCGCCTCGAACGCGCGCCGCACCATGGTTGTACGCAGCACTTCGTTGAACGTGCCGATATGCGGCAAGCCCGATGGGCCATAGCCCGTCTCAAAAAGCGCATAGCCCTTCTCCGGCGCGCTATTGTTCAACCGTTTGGCGACCTTGCGCGCTTCCTCGAACGGCCATGCCTTGGAGGATTGGGCGGCCTGACGCAGGTCTGCGGAAACGGGTTGGGCGTCGGTCATGATGACAGTCTAACTCTTCGTGAACGGAGGAAACGCTCCCCTTAGCGGCCAAATATGCAGAAATGTAGTCCTATTTGGACCTAATTACGTAAGCGGGCGAAGCCTTTGGTTTACGTTTGTTTAACCAGCGTCGCTTAGATTTCAGAAATTATGAACAGCGAATTCACCAGCTCTCACGCCCGCCCCGACCGCATCCCTGTGGATATCCCGGTAGCGATCACCAGCGTCCTTTCATCAGGCGAGGCAACGCTCGGCAATCTGACCGAGTATGGCGCGCTGATCGAAGGCATGTCGCTTCCCAAGGGTACGCAGTTCCAGATCGAATATCGTGGCCAGACGGTCTACGGCTTCGTCGTCTGGGCCGAAGCCGACCGGTTCGGCGCGCGCTTCCCGTTCACGCTGCATGAAGGTCCGCTGCACAGCGAGCTCGAACATGCCCGCATGCGGAACGAGATGCAGCAACATGGCTTTACAAATGGCTCCTTGGTGTCGGGCGGCCATCGTTCGCTGCCGCAATTCGGACGCCGCGGCCTCCACTGATCGCCGCGCGCGCGCTTCTTGCGACTTTATACTAGAAGATCGAGGCTGAGCCGCTAAACCCGACGGGTGCCGTCTCTTCCGCCCGTTCCTGCCCTATATGCCAGTCATGCCGGCCTCTGGCTGTGCGAACCCGATGGCCAGACCCGAGCGCTGGCCCGCGGCGAAGCGGTTGCGCGCGCCGCGAAAACGCCGGTCATTCTCCTCAACGCACCATTAACCGGGCAAAGACTGGGCTATGGCGACCTCTCCGGCCTCGACCTTCTGGAGCTTTGGGCATTCATCCACCCTGCCCAGTTCCTTGTGCCAACGCCAAAGGGGCTGGCGGAATCTCTCAATCTGGATGTTCCGCGCCGCGATCAGGACGTACCCGCAATGCTGCGGGACGCCGAAGCATCCCTTCTGGAGCGCCTGACCGGCGATCCATGGAAAGAGCGTGAAGGCGCATGGACATCCGCGCAGGCGCTCCAGCGATTGCGCTGGTCTTGGGCGCCGCTCGTCACGCCGCTGATCGGCAAACCAGCGCAGGCGGAGCGCTGGCTATTCTCTCGTCTGCCCGAATGGGAAGAGCAGCCACCCCGCCCGGCACCTCGTCCGGTTGCGTTGACTGCAGATAATATCGGGGAGCGCCTTGCCGAGATGCGCGGCAGTTTGGCGGAACCCAGACCCGATCAGCAATCCTACGCGACCGCGCTCGGCAAGGCATTCGCGCCCAGGGAACATCGGAAACAGCCGAACCTCGTCCTCGCCGAGGCGGGCACGGGTATCGGCAAGACGTTGGGCTACCTCGCCCCCGCCTCGCTCTGGGCAGATGAGGCAGGCGGTACCGTGTGGATATCGACCTACACCAAGGCGTTGCAACGCCAGCTCGACTCAGAAACCGCGCGTATCCCGCCCAAGACAACGGGCGCGGGCGCGAAGGTCGTTGTGCGCAAGGGGCGCGAAAATTACCTTTGCCTGCTCAATCTGGAAGATGCGTTGCAAGGCGGATTTTCCGGGCGGGCCGCCATATTGGCGCAGCTTGTCGCCCGCTGGGCCGCGTTCAGCAAGGATGGCGATATGATCGGCGGCGACCTGCCCGGCTGGCTGCCCACCCTGTTCCGGCGCAATGGCTCGACGGCGCTGACCGACCGGCGCGGCGAATGCATCTATGCCGGATGCCCGCATTACCGGAAATGTTTCATTGAACGCGGTGTACGGGCCTCGGCGCATGCCGATATCGTGATCGCCAATCATGCGCTGGTGATGATCAATGCCGCGCGTGGCCGGGACGCCGGAAATACACCTACGCGCATGATATTCGACGAGGGCCATCACATCTTCGATGCCGCCGATTCGACCTTCTCGGCGACGCTGGGCGGGCAGGAGGCGATCGAGCTGCGCCGTTGGGTCATTGGCCCGGAAGGAACATCGCGCGGCCGCCGCCGCGGGCTGGCGGCGCGCCTGGCCGACGTTGCGAGCTATGACGCCGAAGGCGCTGCGGCAATCGAACAAGCGCGTCATGCCGCGACCGCCCTGCCTTCTGACGACTGGCTCAAGCGCATTGTTCAGGGCGAACCCTTCGGTCCGGTCGAGAGCCTGCTCGCCGCGGTCCGCGCCCATGTCTACACGCGCAGCGAAGACGGCCGGCCGGGTAGTGACGCAGGCTATGGGCTGGAAGCCGAACTTGCCGAACCGAGCGGGGCACTGGTTGAGGCAGCAATGGAAGCCGCCGAATGCCTTGACGGTCTGCTGAAACCCCTGAACCGGCTGTGCAAGCGGCTGGAGGCCATCCTGACCGATCCGCCCGATTGGGCAGACGGTGCGGCGCGCGCGCGGATGGAAGGCGCGCTCGGCTCGTTGGGCTGGCGCACGGATCTCATCGCCGGTTGGCTGGCCTTGCTCAGCCGCATAGGTGGCCCCGCCGACCCCGATTTTGTCGATTGGCTGGCGGTCGATCGATATGAAGGACGCGAATTCGACGTGGGCCTCCATCGGCACTGGCTCGACCCAAGCCGCCCCTTCGCCAACATCGTCCTGCAACCGGCCCATGGCGTGGCGTTGACTTCGGCGACCCTGCGCGGGGGCGGCGAGGATTGGGCCATTGCAGAAGCGCGGAGCGGCGCGCGACATCTCGATTTTGCCGCCGCCCGCTTTGAAGCAGCCAGTCCTTTCAACTATGGCGAACAGGCCGAAGTGCTTATCGTCACGGACATAAAACGGGGCGATATCGCTGGCCTGTCGGCGGGCTACTCCCGCCTGATCGAGGCGTCGCAGGGCGGCGCGCTTGGCCTGTTCACCGCGATTCGGCGGCTGCGCGCCGTTCACGCGCGGATCGCAGACCGGCTCGCCCGCGCTTCGCTTCCGCTCTACGCGCAGCATGTCGACCCGATCGATACCGGCACGCTGATCGATATTTTCAGGGATGATGTGCACGCGTCCTTGCTCGGCACCGATGCGCTGCGCGACGGTGTGGATGTTCCGGGACACACCCTGCGACTATTGATCATGGAGGGTGTGCCATGGCCCAAGCCCACGGTCCTGCATTCGGCACGGAAACTGGCCGGTGGCGGCAGCGTCTATGACGATGCGATCATCCGCGCGCGCCTCGCACAAGCGTTCGGCCGGCTCATCCGGCGCGCCGACGACAAAGGCATTTTCGTGATACTTTCTGCTGCCATGCCGAGCCGCCTGCTTAGCGCTTTTCCACCAACTGCCCCGATCCGCCGCGTCACGCTCGACGAAGCGGTCATTACAGTGAGCGAGCGACTTGGTTTTGCAACGCCATTGGTGCATCACGAGAGAGAATCAGGACTTGGGAACAAATGAAGACACTCACCTTGCTGCGCCACGCCAAATCCGGGTGGGATGATCCTGTACTGCGCGATTTTGACAGGCCTCTGAACAAAAAGGGGATTCGCGCCGCCAATTCCATGGGCCAGAAAATGCGGGCTGAAGGATTGCAGGTGGACAAGCTGGTTGCCTCCCCCGCCGCGCGCGTGGTTGGAACACTGGAAGGTTTTTCCGAAGGTTTAGGCCGCGTCATAGAGCCGGTGTGGGACCGGCGCATCTATCTGGCGTCGTCCGCCACCTTGCTCGACATCATCCGTGAGACCGACGACTCCGTCGAAAACCTGATGCTGGTCGGCCATAATCCTGGCTTGGAGGATCTCGTTCTCGATCTAGTCAGCGACGACGGACATTCCCCGCTTCGCGATGTGGTGGAGGAAAAGTTTCCAACCGCATCGATCGTCCGTATGAGCTGGGGCGGCGCGAGCTGGTCATCACTGGGCTCATCCAGCGGCATTAAGCTCGAGTTCTTCATTCGTCCACGCGACATCGATCCGGAGCTTGGTCCGGACCATTAACCGGTCAAAATTTCGTCAGGAAAGCGTGCTGGCAAGCTTGGCCCGGATTGTGGAGAGCTTGGCCACCAGATCGTCGGCTGCGACCGCCGGTACATCTGGCTCGAACCGAGTGCTGACGGCCGGTTCGGCAGTCACCACCGATGCGACCACTGGATCGGCTTTCCCTTCCTGCGACGCTTTGCCCTCCAGCGCCTTTTGCGCGCCTCGGACGGTATAGCCTTCAACCGTCAAAAGATGATGGATGCGGCGCGCAAGCTCAACATCTTCATTGCGATAATAGCGCCTGTTGCCCGCGCGTTGCAGCGGACGCAACATGGGAAAGCGCGTCTCCCAATAGCGCAGGATATGCTGCGGCACATCAAGTTCGCTCGCGAGTTCGCCGATAGTGAGAAAAGCGCCGTGCTGTTTGTTCATGACCAAAATGTTGCACCTGCCCCGGTCAGGGTCAACCGCCGATATCAACAATATTGAGAAGCACTGTCCGGGCTTGGGTCTATGCCCCGGCGACCTGATCTCTCATGATCTGGCTGGGACGGAAAGTCATAACACGCCTGGGTGAGATCGGGACTTCTATGCCGGTCTTGGGATTGCGGCCGACACGACCGTTCTTGTCGCGCAGAACGAAGGTACCGAACCCGGAGATCTTGACGTTCTCGCCCCGCTCCAGAGCATCGCACATCAAGCCGATGAGGGTCTCGATAATCTTCGCTGACTCAGCGCGTGACAGGCCGATCTTTTCATGCAGGCTCTCTGCCAGATCCGCGCGTGTCAGAGTATCGCTATCCCCCATAAACCTGCTCTTTCTCAACTTTTTCCCCACAATCGGCTCTTCTTTCACGAACTGACAAGCTTTTGCAAGGCCAAGCGCGTGGTTTCGTCCTAATTCGGTGCAACTCGCAGTTAAGTTGGGATTTTTTTGCGCGTCAAACCCGCAAAAGGCAAGCGCCCCAGGTAAAGCCACCCCCCATGGCTTCCAGAACGACAACATCGCCCGGTTTAATTCGGCCGTCGCGAACGGCGAGATCATAGGCAAGTGGGACGGATGCGGCAGATGTATTGGCGTGTTGATCCACCGTAACGACCACCTTCTCAGGAGCCAGCCCCAGCTTTCGCGCAGTCGCGTCGAGAATGCGCGCATTGGCCTGATGCGGGACGACCCAGTCAATATCGGCTGCGGCCATACCCGCGCTGTCGAGCACCTCGCGCAAGACCGACGCAAGGTTAGTCACCGCATGCCGGAAAACTTCCTGTCCCTTCATCCTGACCTTGCCGACCGTACCGGTAGTGGATGGGCCGCCATCGACATATAGAAGATCATTATATCTGCCGTCAGCATGCAGCTTGGACGCCAATATCCCCCGGTCGCCGGCTTCACTCTCTTGCGCCGCCAGCACCATCGCACCTGCACCATCGCCGAATAGAACGCACGTCGTACGATCCTCCCAGTCGAGAATACGGCTGAACGTTTCCGCACCGATGACCAGCGCCTTCTTCGCAGCGCCGGACCGGATCATGCTGTCCGCGACCGTTACCGCGTAGAGGAACCCTGAACATACCGCAGCGACGTCGAATGCCACACAGTCGTTGATGCCCAGTGCCATCTGCACCTTCGTCGCGCTGGCCGGAAAGGTCTGATCGGGCGTCGCGGTGGCCAGGATAATAAGGTCGATGTCGGTCGGTTCGACTCCGGCCATGTCGAGCGCCGCTCGTGCCGCGTCCGTGGCGAGCGTGGATGTCGTCTCATCGTCGCCAGCGATATAGCGGTTTGTAATGCCAGTGCGCCCGCGAATCCACTCGTCAGAAGTATCGACGCGCTGCGCCAGCTCTTCATTGCCGACAGACCGTGCGGGAAGCGCAGATCCACTACCCAGAACAACAGATCGTGTGATCATTTGGCCGCAGACCCAGTCAGGTTCGCATTATCGTCGATGCGGGCCATATCGCTGGTGATCCGTCGGGTGATATCTTCCTCCAACAATCGTGCGGCAACGTGCACCGCATTGGCGACCCCTTTTGCATTAGCGCTGCCATGGCTTTTGACGACCACGCCATTCAGGCCGAGAAATACCGCGCCATTATGCTGGTTCGGGTCGAGATGATGCTTCAGCAGGTGCATCGCGGGTTTGGAAATCAGAAAGCCGATCTTTGACCTGATGGAGCTGGTGAATGCGCGGCGGAGAAGGTCGGTCACAAACCGCGCGGTTCCTTCCGCCGTTTTGAGCGCCACATTACCGGAAAAGCCGTCGCTGACGATCACGTCAACCTCACCGCCAGCCAGCTTGTCCCCCTCTGTGAAGCCGTCGAAGCTCATCGCAAGGTGCGCGCTGTCACGCAGCACCGTTGCGGCGGCCTTGATCTCGTCCGTGCCCTTCAAATCTTCCGTACCGATGTTGAGCAGGCGGACACGCGGACGATCTAGGTCCATGGCGACCCGCGCATAGGCAGCCCCCATCACGGCAAACTGGACCAGGTTACGCGCATCGCACTCGGTGTTTGCACCAAGATCGAGCATGACCACATCGTTGTTGCCGAGCGTGGGGAGCAGCGCGGCCAGAGCCGGGCGATCAACGCCCGGCATGGTCCGCAACGCCAGTTTCGACATCGCCATCAGCGCGCCCGTATTGCCCGCCGAAACGGCAGCGCCCGCCTCGCCCTTTTTTACGGCCTGAATAGCAAGGCCCATGGAGGTCTTGTTGGCGCGACGAATGGCGGCAGCGGGCTTTTCGTTGGCGTCCACGACGCCTTCACAGTGAAAAACCTGCGAGGCCGCCTTGAGGTTGGGATGTTTGTCGAGCGCCGCCCTGATGCGGGTCTCGTCGCCAAAAAGACTGAACCGGAGGCCATCGTGACGACGCCGGGCTTCGGCCACACCCGCCATCATGACGCGCACACCCTCATCGCCGCCCATCGCGTCTATGGCGATATGCGGCGTATTCATTGCATCATCCCCTTATGGCTGACGCCTGTCAGGCTCCGACGGCGATGACTTCACGGCCATTATAATGGCCACATGCGTTGCACATATGGTGCGGGCGCTTGAGCTCACCGCAGTTCGAGCATTCCTGGAAGGCTTCAGCCTTCAGGGAATCGTGGCTACGGCGCATGCCGCGCTTGGAAGGAGACGTTTTCCGCTTTGGAACAGCCATGTCGGCACCTGTAATTCGTAATTAAACCCATAGCGACGCTCGGAGAGGCTCGGTATCGGCTGAAGGCCGACACGGAACCTTTTTGCCCGTCAGGGCCGTCCGGTTATCGCGAAGTCCTGCGCCTATAGCGGGTTTTCCCGCGCGCGCAAGTCTTTCCTTGGCCTGAAATTCACCCCTGCAACCCGAGCGCCCGATCCCCGACGAAAGGATTGCTCGCCCGCTCATGGCCAAAATTGCTCATTGGGCCATGCCCCGGCACGAAGGCGACGTCATTGCCCAGCGGCCAGAGCTTGCCGGTGATGGCGTCGACCAGGTCCTGATGGTTGCCCATCGGAAAATCCGTCCGCCCGATCGAACCCTGGAACAGCACGTCTCCCACGATCGCGAGCCGCGATGGCCCATGGTAGAAAACGACATGGCCCGGCGTATGGCCCGGACAATGAATCACATCAAAAACAAGGTTGCCGACAGTGACCTGTTCGCCGTCCTGCAGCCAGCGGTCGGGTTCGAACGGTTTGCCGTTGATGCCATAGGAGCGGCCATCTTCCTCCAAACGGGAAACCCAGAACCGGTCGTCCTCATGTGGCCCTTCGATCGGGACACCCAACTCCTGAGCCAAAATTCCGGCCTGCCCACAATGGTCGATATGCCCGTGCGTTATCAGAATCTTCTCGATTTTGACGCCCTGTTCCCGCGCCGCATCCTTCAGGCGATCAAGATCGCCACCGGGATCCACAAAGGCTCCCTTGCCCGTTGCCGTACACCACAACAATGTGCAGTTTTGTTGCAGCGGCGTTACGGGAATAATGGCCGCACGAAGCGGCGGAATGGTGTCGGGCGCATCGGTCATCCATTCGCTTTGAGCGATGCCCGTCTGTGATGCAACAGCATTCGACCTTCCCCTGACCGGGTGGACCAGCCTCTTTTACAAAATGAGGCGAGACGACCACACGACCCGCCCGGCAATGCTGACAAGGCTGCTGTCGATATCTTTCCACGATGGATAATGCGCATTGTCGCTCGATATGGTCAGTATCTTTTTGCCTGAGCGCGGAGAAAGAGAGACGCGTTTGACCATCAGCGAATCCTCCAGGCGCAAGACATAAATTCCGTCGCGCAATCTGCCATATGCATCCCCCGAATCGACCATGATCGTGTCGCCATTATTGAGGGTGGGCGACATGGACTCGCCTTTTACATCGATAATGGAGAGGTTTTCCGGTTGCAGTCCGAGACGCTTGAGCCATCGCCGGTCAAACCCCAGAGCGTTGCTTTCGAATTCCTCGGTCAGCGCACTGCCATAGCCCGCGGACGCTTCGAGATCGAACCTTGGGACGAGAGCTATATTATCATTATCCCCTGATTTTTCGTGGTATTTTTTCTGGCCCGAGCGTTTCTGTCGCAGCGAAGGCCCGCCCAGCAAAACTTCATCAATACCAAAATATTGAGCCAGCAGGCGCCTGTCGGACTCATCGAGCTTCCTCGGCGTGCCCCTTTTTATAAACTGTTGAATATACGCGGAATTCCTGCCCAAAAGACGGGAAAGCGCGCCATAATTGTCGCCCCGTTCCGCAATCAACTGCTCGAGAATTTTTCGCGGTGTAACTTCATCCATTTCGGCACCATAACACTAGGAAACATCCTAGACATGTAGGATTCAAAAAGGAATATAGGATTATTCCTATTTGTCGACTCGCAGTTTGTATTCCCTTGTAAACAGGAGGTAAAATAATGCTCATCTTGAGACGGATCGAGAAATTTTTGCGCGACACCGGGATGGCTCCTACTCGCTTTGGACGGGATGCCGTACGGGACCCGCGACTCGTTTTCGACATGCGAAACGGGAGAGAGCCTACCCCCCGGATGATCGGAAGAATAGAACATTTCATGAACATATTCCAGAATGGAGCGGTTGAGCAATGAAACGCGCGCATATTCGTCCGACTATATCGGTGCCCCGAACACAGGCTCGGCCCGCCCCCCATCGCCGTGACTGGCCGCGCCCTCCGAAACAAAACCCACACAATAGGGTGATAGCACAGCTTCTGGCTTTGGCCGGGACAGATTCATCCGTTATCGCGACATCAGCAAAACCATGGGCCAGCGCGACTTTTCTGGGCGCGCGGCATCGAATCGTCCTGAAAATCGAGGGCGAGGATCCTGTCGACAAGGCAGAGACTTTCGCATCGGATTTGCCCGATGCAGAGTTTTCTATCGCCGGTCACATCGTGGCCGATGCGTGTGTCGATGAGTGGAAAATGATGGCCGAAAGACCCGACGCTTGCACCTCGGGGAATGAACCCCCAGGTCAAGGGTCCGTCATACTGACGGTTTTCGTCCTGACAGTAGAGGACTGGTGATCATCCAACCTTGGCGCTGCCGCCGCGAAATGCTGCCAAAGTTGCTTCCAGACCGTTGGTCCCTTGTCCCGAAACAGCTTCGTGACCAGCTGTATCAACTGCGTCAGATACGCTCGGCACCTCTGCGCCGGTGCCCTGCTCGCCTTCTTCGAGCGGGCGCCCAGCTTGGGCGGCACGACGCCGTTCCAGCCCGCGCTGCAGGCGCTCCGCCAGTTCCTGCAGCGACGGCTGGGGCGTTCGATCGACATGGACTGTCTCATCAACAGGCGAGCGAAATCGCACCCCGGACAAGAGCCTGTTCATCTCCTGCTCGATGGCGTCCCAGGGCAAGGGCTCGGGGGTGCGCGGCATCGACAGGCCGGTAAGATCGGTCACGATCGGAGCGCGCGGCTCCTCCTCCACCCTCAGCGCCGGGCCATCATGGTCCTCGTCGCCGAAATCGACCGGCGGCAGCGCGTCGTGTCCCAGGTCGCGACTGGCGAACAGCGGCGCGCGCGGAGGGGCATCGGGATGTGAATCCGCCCGACGAAGGACAGGCAGCGGTTCAACCCAATCATCGCCATCATCGACTTGCGCCTCATATTCGAAGGGGCCGTCGCTGCGCTTGATCAGGCTTTTCAGCTTTGAAAACATATAGCTCACTTCGCTATCCTCTTCTTCGATGTGCGAGGGCGTGCGCTTTTTCCTCGGTAGCAGCCAAGCCGCCCCTGCTGCCGCAGCCAGAACGGAAACGCCTGCCAATGCGGCACGCGCCGTGCCGCCCAATGGCGGCGCAATAGCGGGAATGACGGCGGAAAGACCGGTGTGCGCAACGCCCGCCTCAAGCAGATCTATGGGAAAGCTGTAGGCAAACACGCCCCCGCCTGCCGCCGCCAGCGACACCAGAATGAGGTTGGCATGACGCCTTTTCACCGCTCTGACCTGCGTCCTTGGGTTAAAGAGCCCTTGGCCCGATACCCCTTTCAAGCAGATTTCGGTAAACAGTCTGATAACATGCGACGTTTGTCGCCCAATTCCGGTCACGCTCGACAAAAGCGCGCGCTGTTTCTCGGCGCCGGTTCCACTCGCTCCGATCCGCCAACAAATCGGCCAAAGCACTGGCCATCGCGGCTGGATCGTCAGGTGGGAACAATGTGCCCATCACGCCATCCTCTATCAGTTCGCGATGCCCGCCGACGGATGACGCTGCCACCAACCGTCCCTGCGCCATCGCCTCCAGCGGTTTCAGCGGCGTTACCAGTTCGGTCAGGCGCATCGACTTGCGCGGATAGGCGAGGATGTCGATCAGGCTGTAATAGCGTTCGACCTCTTCATGGGGCACGCGGCCGACAAAATGGATCGAGGAAGCAACCCCAGAGGCAGCCGCTTGCGCCCGAAGCGCATCCTCTTTGGGGCCTCCGCCAACCAGCAACAGCCGCGCCTTAGGACGCGCCGCGACGAGCGCAGGCATCGCCGCGATCAAATCGTCCAGCCCCTCATAATCATAGAAGCTGCCGATGAACCCGACCACCTCAGCCCCGTCCAGCCCAAGCTCGGCCCGCAAGGCAGGGTCGGCAGGCGGAGGGTTGCCGAACATCGCCATATCTACGCCGTTGGGCGATATCGTGATCTTGCGAGGATCGACACCGCGCGCGAGAAGGTCCTGCTTTAGGCCATCGCATATCACGACCACAGAATCGGCACGGCGCACCGCGCGCGTTTCCAGCATCTGGATCAGCCGATAGCGCACGTCGTTTTCTCGGCCCGTTCCATTCCCAACCGCAGCATCTTCCCAGAAGGCGCGGATTTCATAAACCAGCGGGATGCCATGCCGACGCGCGACCCGTTGCGCGGCAATGGCGTTCAGAACCGGTGAGTGCGCGTGCAGGATGTCGGGACGCCATGTGCGCACAAGAGCGTCGATTGCATGTGCCAAGTCGGCAATTTCGCGCAGCTCCCTCATCACGGGCAGGCCACTGGGCGGTCGGCCCGGCGTGCGATGAAAGGTCAGCTCGTCGACGGTTTCCACCTCGAGGCCGGGCAAGCGGTGTCGATGGCCAGTGATGCCGCGCACATCCCAGCCCTGTGCGATTTGCGCGCGCAGGATCGCCCGCGTCCGGAAGGTATAGCCGCTGTGGAGCGGAAGGCTGTGATCGAGTATGTGCAAGATCCGCGGCATGTCATGCCCTTAGACCGGAAATATTTAACGGCGCGTCAACCCTGTTGAGCTAGGGCAAAAGGGGGCAGAAAGGCAATCACCAATGCTGCTGAACGGAATTGCGGGCGACAGGAAATAGCAAAAGGATGATCGATACCTTTTCCATCCTGCTCAGCCATGCACTGGTGCTCATCGCCTGTTGGCGGCTGTTGGCGCGGACAGACCTCGACGATGAACATGAGGAACAGTCCCAACCCCTGACGGGACCCGGCAAGCAAACCGATGCGTGATGTGTTCTTCCTCCTGTTTCTGGCGGGCATGTTCGCCATCTCGTTCAGGCGGCCGTTCCTGTTCGTGCTGCTCTATGCCTATATCGACATCGTGTCGCCGCAACGGCTTTCCTATTTCCTGCTGAACTCGATCCCGATCTCCGCCATCGCGTTCGCCTTCGCCTTTCTCGGCTGGCTGGCCATCGACAAGAAGCGTGACAGCCGCTTTTCATGGCGGCAACTGTTGATGGCTCTGCTGTTGCTCTGGTGCTGGAACACGACAGCACATGCCGATTTCCCGCTGGAGGCCGCCGACAAATGGTCGTGGGTCTGGAAGAGCTTGGTCTTCGCCATTTTCCTGCCGCTCACATTGCGCACGCGCTTGCGGATAGAGGCGTTGGCGCTGGTGATGGTACTGTGCGCGAGTACCATCATCGTGGGCGGCGCGATGAAAACCGTGATGGCGGGCGGCGGCTATGGCGAGCTCAATCTGATGGTGGAGGATAATAGCGGGCTATATGAAGGGTCGACGATATCCACCGTCGCGATCGCCATCATCCCGCTGATCTTCTGGCTGGCGCGCCATGGCACCATCTACCGCCCGGACTGGCGCGTCCGGATATACGCCACCGCCCTCGCCCTTTCCTGCCTGCTGATCCCGATCGGCACGGTGACGCGGACCGGGCTGCTCTGCATCATCCTGCTTGGGGCACTCATCCTGTGGCGCAGCGAGAAACGGCTGATCTACGGCGCTGGGATCGGCCTCCTGGCCCTCGTCACAATCCCGTTCCTGCCCACCAGCTTCACCGAACGGATGGCGACGATCCAGAATTATCAGGGCGATCAGAGCGCCTCGACACGGATCGAAGTTTGGAAATGGACGCTCGACTATGTGAAAACCCATCCAATGGGCGGCGGGTTTGACGCCTATCGGTCTAACAGCTTTGCCTATGACGCGGTGCGGACCGAGGGAGAGAATGCCAACCAGCGCCTGATCCGCGAGCACATCGTCGAAAAGGAACGGGCCTATCACAGCGCCTATTTCGAAATGCTGGGGGAACAGGGTTATCCCGGCTTGTTGCTTTGGGGCCTGATCCATCTCATTTCACTGGTCTCCACCCAACGCATTTATCGACGCTATCGCCATCGCGCGGGTCCCGAAGATGGCTGGATCGCCCCGCTGGCCGTCGCTTTGCAGCAAGGGCATCTGATCTATCTGTTGGGCGCGGTGTTCATCGGCATTGCCTATCAGCCCTTCATTTTCATGCTGCTCGCGCTCCAGATCGGCCTGTCCACCTATCTCGCGCTGCTCCGCAAGCAGGACGAGGCACAACCCATATTCGCGCGCGAGCGGCACGCGTGAGCACGCAACGACAGATTGAAGGCCTCACTATCGCGCGCGGCCTCGCTGCGTGGATGGTGGTGCTATTCCATATTCGCGGCGGAATGCCATGGCTGCCTGATGGCGTCATGGCGGTGCTGGATAAAGGATATCTGGCGGTCGATTTCTTCTTTCTACTCTCTGGCTTCGTCATCTATCTGACCGCGCATCGGGCATTTCTGGCCGAGGGACTGGCTGCCCTACCCGCCTTCTTTCGTCGCCGCGCCGCGCGGATAGTCCCGCTCTATGCCGTGATGCTGGCCCTGACGACCGCGTTCGCCGCGCTGCTGACGATGACGGGGCGGGATCATTCGGGATATCCATGGGCCGAACTCCCTCTCCATATGCTGCTGCTCCAGAATTGGGGCTTCACCGATGCGCTGACATGGAACCACCCCGCCTGGTCAATCAGCACCGAGTTTGCCGCATATCTGCTGCTCCCGGTTCTTATCCTGACCATCCCGCTGCACAGACTGCCCGGCTGGGCGCTCTTTGCCGGGATTGCGGCACTGATCGGGATCATGGCGTTTCTCCTCGGTGCGGCGGGGTTGCGCGATCTGGGACAAGACATCCCGCATTTCGGGATCGTACGGTGCCTGTTCGAGTTTAGTGCCGGATGCCTGCTTTGTGCCCTCTGGCTCAGGGGCCGTGCTACAGGCTCGCGAAGTGCGATATTCGTCGCCGCCTGCGTCTTCATCGTGCCGGCCCTCTTTTGGAGCATTCATGCACCTGCCGAACTCTGGGCTTTTCCCCTGATAGCAGCTGCCTCGATCTTCCTGATCGCATCTGCCCCGCAGGCTAGGTTTCCGCGCGCATTCCTCTACCTTGGTGAAATCAGCTACGCGACCTATCTTTCGCACTTCATGCTGTTCATCTGGTTCAAGATCGTGACGGTGTCCGACCCGGCCAACATCGCACCCCCTGTCATATTGCTGTTTCTCGCGCTGAGCTTCGCCGTTTCAGCGTTGCTGTACCACAGCATCGAAAGGCCGGGACGCAGATTGGGGACCAAGTATCGTTAACGCGATAACAACCATGATCCGATATTGTCCGTAGCGGATTTTAATAAACGGACAGGCTTGGCGACGATGACATTGATGAACAAGGTACAGGGCGTTTTCCGCGCGCGATTGCCGCGTGTGGCGCTGGCCGTCTCTCTCGTCGCCATGGGTACGCTGGGCTTCGCGCCCTATATGTTCAACAATGTTTCGACCCAAGCGGCGATCAATGCGCCGCTGATCCGGCTGACCGCGGCGACAAATGGCATCGTCGGCGGCCTGCCGAACGACGGCGCCTATTTTGCGAAGCCCACCGACATTCATTTGCTGGACCTTTCACGGCAGGCAGGCGAGATCGCCGACCTGAAGGTCCGCACCGACCTCGCGCAGGCGCAGATCAAGCTGTCGGAGCGGCAACTTGCCGAGCTCAAGGCGCAGGAGCAAAAGCTGAAACACCGCGCATCGGTATTTACCAGCGCGACAACGGCCAGACTGTCGCAAGACAAGCTCGCGACCCAGGCGGCGTTGCACGGTTGCGAGGCCGAACGCGCGCAGCAACTGGCAGCGCTGACCCGCGCACGTAAACTCGCCGCGCAGGGGTTCATGTCTCAGGCCGGCGTCGAAAAAGCCGAGGCTGCGGCCGCGCTCAGCACAACGGGATGCGAGGGCACGGAAGCAAAGCTGCGCTCTATCGAGCTGACCCGCAATGCCGCCGAGCAGGGTATCTTCATTGGCGACAGCTATAATGACGCACCCTATGCGGTGCAGCAGGCCGACCGTCTGCTGCTGCAGCGGCAAATGATCGAAAAAACGCTGACCGACGCCACCGCGCAGTACACGCAACTCAAGCGGCAGCTCGGCGATATGCTGGCCCGCGCCAGCTATCGCGCGCCGGCAGGCACGCTCGTCTGGTCGAGCAGCGCAAGTTCGGGCGTTCCCATCAGCTCGGGCGAACCCATATTGGATCTGGTGGATTGCCGCCGCCGCTTCGTGCAGGTCGCCCTGCCCGAACGCAAGGCCGAAGCGGTCCGCCCCGGATCGCCCGCCGACATCCGCCTGATCGGGTCGGATGACTGGATGGAAGGCAAGGTCGTCAACATCACTGGCGCAGCGGGCAAGCGGGAGGAGAACCTTCTCGCGGCATCATCCTATTCCTTGCCGGGGGATCGGCAGATCATGGTCAACGTTGCCCTGCCCGCGCCCAATCTTGAAAAGCTGGACGCCAGCCGCAAATGCGAAGTCGGACGTTTGGCGGAAGTCAGGTTCAGTCGAACGCTGTAGCTCAATGTCCGGTATCGCCGCCACCGCACCCTTCGCCCCGCTGGCTCTGTTGCTGGGCGGGCTCATAATTTTCGGGAAGGTCGCCTACTCCCGAACGGGTATTGTAGCGACCATCGCTTGCACCGTCGCTTCCTATATATATTGGCGGGTAACCGAGACGATCCCATGGGGAGGGGCCGCGGGAGAACTCTGGTGGCCGCTTGCGTGCCTGTTCGTCGAGGCAAGCGCGCTGTTCGATGCAGCGATCCTGCTGGCGATATTGTCACGGCCGACGGACCGTTCGGCCGAGGCCGATTCCGGTGAATTGCGCCTGCGCGAAAGGTGGAATGTCGACGAGCGGCAGCTTCCCCCGGTCGATATCTTCATCGCCACCTATAATGAGCCGCGCGAGGTTCTGGAAAAGACAATACTCGGCTGCCTCGCGCTGGAGTGGCCAGAGGCGCGCGTGTGGGTGCTTGACGACGGCAGGCGGCAATGGGTGCGCGACTTCTGCCTTGGCAAGGGCGCGGGCTACATCAACCGACCGAATAACAAGGGCGCGAAAGCCGGCAATATCAACCATGCGCTGACGCAGACGAGCGCGCCGTTCGTCGCGGTATTCGATGCCGATTTCGTACCGCGTCGCGACTTCCTGCTGCGCACGATGGGCTTTTTCGAAGATGACAAGGTCGGCATCGTGCAGGTGCCGCACAGTTTTTACAATCATGACCCCATGCAGACCAATCTGGGCCTGCAACAATCAATGCCCGATGATCAACGCTTCTTTTTCGAGGCCATCATGCCCGGCCGCGACGGCTGGGACGCTTCCTTCTGCTGCGGGTCCAACTCCGTTACGCGCCGCACCTTGTTCGAGGATATTGGCGGCGGGCTGCCCGAAGGGTCGATCACAGAGGACATGCTCCTGACCTTGGCCAGCCTGCGCAACGGCTATGTCACGCGCTATCTCAACGAGCCGCTGGCCTTTGGACTGGCGCCCGAGAGCACGGCAGCATTTTTCGTGCAGCGGCAGCGCTGGGCGCAGGGGGCAATGCAGATCCTGCATTTGAAATGCGGGCCGCTTGGCCCCGGCCTCAAACTGCGTCACCGGCTCCTTTTCCTGCCATCGGCTTGGCTGACGCAGGGTATGCAATCGATCTTCATGGTCCTGACGCCTATCATGTTCATGCTGTTCAACCTGTCACCGATGGTGAATGTCGACCTGCACAGCCTGCTCTTTTTCCTGTTGCCGATGATCGTGGCGCTGCTGACCGGCATCACGATGCTGGCGCCGGGGCGCTACTATCCCATGGCCGCGCAGGTCCTCGGCCTGTTTCAGGCGTTCCGGATCCTGCCGGTCGCGCTACAGACCTTGTTCAGGCCAAAAGGGCTGGTGTTCAAGGTCACACCCAAGGGATCCAACGCCAGCGGCGGCCAGTGGGAAAGCACGATCTTCTTCTGGGCAATGCTGATGATCGCGGCCAATGTCATCGGCCTGGCCGTCAACCTGTCACCCGACACGCGGATCGTCTCGCAGGACGGCCTGCTACCGGTCGTCAGCTTCTGGGCTACGGTCAATATCATATTGCTTCTGCTGGTCGCGATGATGTGTCTTGAGCGCCCGCGCATTCGCGGCGAGGAACGATTCCCACTGAAGCAATCGATCACACTGATTGGCCATAATGGCCAGATGGTGATGTCCGGCGATGGCGATGTATCGATTTCGGGCATTGGTCTTCGTTTCCCGCAAGAAACACAGTTCAAGCAGGGCGAACGGGTGCAGGTCGTCATGCCAGAGGTCGGCATCATCCGCGGCATCGTCCAACGAACCGGCCACAGGCTGGGCATAGAATTCGACTTTCAGTCCGCCGAGGTGCGCGATCAGTTGATCATAGCCCTGTTCACTAACCGCATAGAGGCGAACGCGCAGCGCCCCTCTTCCTTGGCCGTCGCGGGCGCCGTGCTTCAGCGCATCTGGTCGGCCGACCTGATCGCATCCGAAAGCGGTTCGCAAACACCCGCGCCAGAAATGCCCGAGGTCAAGCTGGAACCAGCAGCCCGCTTGATCGCGCCGGCAAAAAAACAGGTTGCGCCTCCGCCGGAAACGCCACGGCCTGCAACGCCTTCAAAACGCAAGAAAGCTGCCTGACAGCAACATCCATCAGGCAACAAAAGCCGGCCTAGCCAGCGTTGGCTCTCGTCGATATACGGCCCCGTTGCGGAACCAAACTACGTTTCAAATGTTCCATCTTCGCTATCCCGCGCGCATAATTTTCTAGGGTCGACCTTCAACTGATGCACAATTTGAATTTTCAGGTCGATCTGACCAATTGCGATCAAGAGCCCATCCATCTTCTGGGCGCCATTCAACCAGTAGGTTGTCTTCTGGCACTCACCTCTGACTGGATAATCGCGCGAGCTTCACAAAATGTCGCGAACTTCTTGGGTTCCGGGCCTGAAGACCTGATCGGCAACCCGCTGGCGGACGTCGTTCAACGCGAAGCGATGCATTTTCTGCGCAACCGGGCCGCCTATATCGTCAATGCGGACACGGTGGAGCGGATCTTCGCGTGCAACCTGCGCGCTGACTTGCCGCCTTTCGATATCGCGATCCATTTTTCGGGGTCACAGATCATCCTGGAAATAGAGCCCGCCGTTCAGGGCGCCGGCGACACGCCAGGTACGATGCGCTGGATGATGGCCCGGCTCGATGGACAGCCGGACATGGACTCCTTCTACCGCGAAGGCGCGCGGCAGGTGCGAGCCTTGCTCGGCTATGACCGCGTGATGGTCTACAAGTTCGCGCCAGACGGTCATGGCGAAGTGGTCGCCGAAGCGTGCAAGCCCGGCATCGGCACCTTCAAGGGGCTGCATTATCCCGCAAGCGACATCCCGAAGCAGGCGCGCTCTCTGTATGAACGCAACCTCATTCGCACCATCCACGACATCGATGCAACACCAGTGCCGATTGTGCCTGCGCTCGATGAGCTGGGTCAGCCGCTTGACCTGTCGCTTTCCATCCTGCGGTCGGTTTCGCCCATTCATATCGAATATCTCAGGAATATGGGGGTGCAGGGGTCGTTGTCGATTTCCATCATCGTGGAGGACAAGCTGTGGGGCCTGTTTGCCTGCCACCATTATGCGCCCCTCTCCCCCAGTTTTGAGCGCCGGTCGCTGAGCGAGTTGTTTTCGCAGATGTTCTCGATGCGTCTCGAAAGCCGCGAGCGGCGCGACCTGATGGAGTATGAACGGCGCACGCGGGAGATTTCGGACAAGCTGTTGGGCGCGGTGGCGTCTGGCGATACACTGCTCAACGATCCCGACTGGCTCGCCGACATCCTCACCAGCGCGATACCCGCCGATGGTGTCGGCATCTGGATCAATGGTGGCTATGCCTTTTCCGGTCATACCCCGCCGACCGAAGATTTCCGCCGCATCATCCGCGCGTTGAATGGTACGGCCGGCGGCAAGGTGTTCGCGACCGACTCCATCGGTAAACTGGTCAAGGAAGCCGATCCCTTCAGAAACGACGCGTCCGGTATGCTCGCCATACCGATTTCGCGTTCTCCCCGGGACTATGTCGTCCTGTTTCGCAAAGAGATAAAAAGCTCGGTGCGCTGGGCCGGAGACCCGCACAAGCCCATCGAATACGGCCCCAACGGGCCGCGCCTGACCCCGCGCGAGAGTTTCGCCGAATGGCTGGAACAGGTGGAGGGACATAGCGCGCCCTTCACACCGGCAGAGTTGCGGGTTGCAGAGACATTGCGCGCCACGCTGATCGAAGTGGTGCTGAGGCTGGCCGACGAAGCAGCCGCCGAGCGGCATCAGGCCAATGCGCGGCAGGAGCTACTGATCGCTGAACTCAACCACCGCGTACGCAATATATTGGGCGTCATTCGCGGCCTGATCAGGCAGTCTCCGTCAGACAATATGTCGATCTCTGAGTTCGTGAAAATTGTCGACGGTCGCATTCACGCCCTTGCCCGCGCGCACAACCAGATCACCGACGATCATTGGGGCCCTGCGCCACTACAGGCGTTGATCGACGCCGAAGCGCGCGCTTTTGCGGCGAACAAGCAAAACGCGATCAAGGCAAGTGGTGCCGCCATCCTGCTCAACCCGCAAGCCTATTCCACCATGGCGCTGGTGATCCATGAGCTTGTCACCAACTCCACAAAATATGGCAGCCTGTCGACCGATGGTGAGGTTCACCTCACATGGGAACGCGGCAATATGGGCGAACTTATCGTCAACTGGCAGGAGGTCGATGGACCCGAAGTGCGTGCGCCCGAAAGGAAGGGCTTCGGCACGACGATCATTGAACGGTCAGTGCCCTACGACCTGGGCGGTTCGGCGCAAATCAACTATGAACCATCGGGCGTCCGCGCCCGTTTCACCATTCCCAAACGCCATGTATCCGAAAGGCAGGCAGCGATGAACGGCGCGACACCTCACCCTCAAGTCACCCATGCGCAGGATGTCATCGTACCGCCTGACATGCTGGAGGGTCTGACAGTCCTGCTGGTCGAAGACAGCTTCATCATCGCGCTCGACGCTGAAGACATTCTGCAGCGCGCGGGCGCAGAGATCCTGACTGCATCGACGGTGGAGGCGGCGCATGACCGGCTGGACGACGCCAATCCCGATTTCGCGATCCTCGACATCAATCTGGGCGACCAGAACAGCTTCGGCATCGCTGAACGGTTGGTAGAGATGGGCGTCCCGTTCTTCTTTGCGTCCGGCTATGGCGAACAGGCCAAGCTGCCCATGGACCTGCGATCGACCCCCGTGCTTCAAAAGCCCTACACCAACGCCAATATCATGCGCAGCGTCGCGGAACTGCGCGGCATAGAGCTGTAGGTGGCGCAATGAACGTCAGCTATGCTCAATTCGAACCTTCCGCGCGGTCCGTTCTTCGGTCGGCGACCGCGGTTGACCATGAAATCGTCGACGCAGCCTATGGTCGGTTCCGTCTGGCCACGCGCAGTGGATATAGCGGATTTCTGACCGCCCATGCGCGCATTTTGCCGGTGGCCGAGCGGATGCTCGATCCCGGCTCGCTGCTGCCCGGTTGGGTCGGACGGACGCAGGCGCTGCTCAGCGATCTGGACGCCTTGGGGCTGGATCGGCCCGAAGAAATCACATTCCCATTGCCCGAGAGTGAGGGTGCGCGCTGGGGCGCGATATACGTGCTGGAGGGTTCGCGGCTTGGCGGCGATGTATTGAGCCGGACCGTACCATCGCGCTATCCTTCCGCCTATCTGGAATCCCGGCACGCTCAGGGTCAGTGGCGCGCGCTTGTCGAACAGCTCGATGAAGCCGATGAAGGCCCGCATTGGCAACGCGAAGCAATCGCCGGGGCAAAGTCCCTGTTCGACGCCTATCTGGAGGCCGCGCGCGGGTAATCAACTTTGCGCGCGGTTCTCTGACACGATAGCGGCGATCGCCTCGCATCCGGCGCGATCAACAGCATCGAACCGACCGATCACTGGGCTATCGATGTCCAGCACGGCTATAACCTGACCATCCCGGATGATCGGCACCACAATCTCCGACCGGCTCGCCGCGTCGCATGCGATATGGCCGGGAAAGGCGTGCACGTCCTCAACCACCTGTGTGGTCCGGCTCGATGCGGCAGTTCCGCACACACCCTTGCCGAACGGAATCCGTACGCAGGCCGCGCGCCCCTGAAACGGCCCCAGCACCAGTTCGTCGCCCACAGCGCGGTAAAACCCGGCCCAATTGATATCCGGCAGATATTCCCACAGCAGCGCCGCCACATTCGCCATATTGGCGATATCGTCCGGCTCGCCCGCAACCACCGCCGAAAGCGCCTGCGCCAGTTCACGATACAGCTCTGATTTATCTGTGGCGAATATTTGCGGGTCGATCATCGCGCACATTCCTTACTTGGATCAGCCCCAGAACCACACAGACAAGGAACCATGGCGGCGGTTTCCCATGCTGGCGGTTGAGATGTTGGTCGGGGAGACAGGATTCGAACCTGCGACCCTCTGCTCCCAAAGCAGATGCGCTACCAGGCTGCGCTACTCCCCGACCGGCCGATGCTGCGGCTATGTGGTGGGCCCGGCAGGACTCGAACCCGCGACCTAGCCGTTATGAGCGGCCAGCTCTAACCAACTGAGCTACAGGCCCACGCCAGCGCCGATAGCGCAGGCATATCATGCTTGGCAAGCGGCTTGCGGGCGTGCGGTGCGACAAATTTCATCGCGAGCACGCCGCCAATATCTCTTCAACACCAACGGACGTCACATTTCGGCGCGCCAAGTGGTCAAGGATGCTGTCCCACCAGCGGTAAAACTTCTGAAGGTCAGCGTCGCTGCGGACATAGGGCGTCTTGCCCGGCGACAGGGTGGGAGAGTGAAAGCTGAATACGAGAAGGTCCATCCCTTCGGCCAACAGATGATCAATCGCACGAACCGCCTCCGCAGACGTTACGCCTTCGGGCGTGAGCGGTATGCGCTGGCACACCCCCGTGCGTGCGAGGGTGCTGGCGGTCAAGCCGCCGCGTTCCATCACTGGCCGCATCGCTTTGCTCCATGCGCCCAGCGGGCCGGTGAAAGCCGTCGACAGCGGCAATTCCACCAGATCGCCATCTGGACCTGTACGATAGGGTTTGAGCGGTAAACCGCGAAAATCAGGCCCACGCTCGGCACGATAGTCGAAACCGCTGCGTACGGAGGTATCAAGCTGAAAGCCAAGATCGCGCAAAATCCTGCCCGTATTCGGGCCCACGCCGTAGCGCCCTGCGCGAAACACCTTGGGCGCGTGACCGATGACCTGAGCCATCCGGTCTCGCAATGCCGTCAGCTTTCTGCGCTCCAGCGGCTCGGGCAGATTACCTGCAAAGCTGTTCGCGGTGCTGACCTCTTCCTCATGCGGAGGATTGACCCACGGATGGCAATGCGCGCCCACATCGGCGCTACCCTCGGCGACCCACTGCGCCAGCATCGGACCTGTCGCCGGGTTGTCGATCACCGGATAATCCGCCAGATACAGCGGGGGGACAGCCGCCTGCGCGAAAAACGCCTGCCCCGCTTTCATTGCGCTGGCGATCGTTACCGCCTGACTGTCGCGATTAAACGGCGCGTCCCAGTCAAACTCTTCCTCTGTATCAACGGTCAACAGAAACCGCCGACCGAATGAATGTCCAAACGCCATGAAGGCTTCGGGCGGCGGCGCGGCGCGCAGGTCATCCTGATCATATAGGGGCATCGTCATGGCCGGACCGCTATATCACAAAGGTCGTGCCAAGCTTTTCCCGTCTGCATTTTAAAAAGGTTCAGCCCGTTTCGTCGTCCGCCAGCAGCGCCGCATCGGCGACCGGCAGCTCCACAAGGATGCGATCGCTTTCGATGCGTAGCGCCCCTCCTTGCGCCTGAGCAAGGCTGCGGATCAGCCGCATCGAAAAGCCGAGGCCGAGCAACGGCGCGTCCGGCCAATCGCCGTCACTGCCATAGCCCGGATCGAGCATCTGATTCTCTTCGAGTCCACGCAATCTCTGTGGGCGGTCGAACCCCAGAACAAGCCTGCCGCCCGCGCCATCGGGCTGGAACCACAATGCGCCCTGCACAACCTCGTCCCCCGGTGATAGCGACACCAGGGTCCGCGCGAGATGCTGGATCATGCGTTCGCATTGCACAGGATCACCCAGCGCCAGCGGCAAATCCGCCGACGCCGCGATCCGCAAACGCGACCTTGGCCCATCTTTCCGACGGTTGCGCACTGACTCCGCAGCCTGTTCTTCATAGAGCGCTGCGACCCGGTCAACCAGTTGAGACAAGTCGATGGCGGAACTGTTCTGGGAGAGTGCGTCCGCAGCCTCCGATACGCCGGTACGCACTGCAATCTCGATATCATCGAATGCCGACAGCAGCCGCCGGGCATCGGACAGGATATTTCCCGCCATCTCGCGATAATGCACACCGGCGGGCCCGAACAGCTGCTGCTCGATAATCTCGGCGAATCCCAGGATCGCGTTCAGCGGCGTACGCAGTTCGTGGATCAGTTGCCGCATAGAATCGAGCGATGCGCTGCCAGCAGCCTGCGCCGCAGAACTCGGTACCTTCTGCGGAATTTCGTGAATGAGCGGCCTTCGCGCCTGTCCACGATATCCCTGAAAACGTCCCGATGCGGGGTCGAAAAACGGGATCGCGGACAGCCGCCACTCCCCCTCATAAAGCCCCTCGCCTATAAACAGGCGCCCATGCTGAAAGCTGCTCCGGCGCACGAAAGCACCGGCGACATGGCCATCGGGGCCGGTTTCTCCGGGCAAAGCCGGTTGGGCGATCGACAGACCTACCAAAGCCGTACGAGAGGCCTCGCCGACCCAAATCATCATGCCTTCAGCGTCGGTCTCAAATGGGAAGGAACGCAGCGAAGCAAGTTCGGCCTGCGCCACAGATGCGACATCGCCTTCCTCGTCGGTCTCGCTCGACGGAGCGGGCACCTTGTAGGTTGTCGTAAAGCGCTCAATTCGCTCGACCAACTGCCGAATCTGGCTGCGCTGATCGCTGACCGGTTGGTGATGAGGGGCATCCTCCTCGGGCTCGGGCGGCGGCGCAGCGATTTCAACCGGTTCATCGGCAACGATGCTCGCATTGTCCAATGTCACCAATTGCGCGTCCTGCACATTGTCCCGCCGAACGCCCGACAATTCCCCAAGAACCAGATCGGTAGAGCCAAAGGCTTCCAGCGCGCGCCGGGTTTCTGGGCCGATGTCACGCCGCCCCCTCAGCACGCCGCGCGCGGTCGGCCCGAGCCGTGCCAACAATGTCGGCCAGACATCGTCAGGCAGCCGCGCCCGCGTGATCGCAGCCGCGCAGACAGCTGGCCTGTCGTTTGCAAAAAATTCGATGAGCGCCGGCGACCGCAGCCTCGTGCCGAGTTCGACGACACTGCCGATCCGCTGCGCTTCGCTCAATTCCCCGCGCAAATCGGCAAGACGCGCCACCAGCGCATCGCGGTCGTCTGCGTCCAGCTGACTCTTGCCCGCCCGATCATATTGTGCGAGCACATCCACGCACTGGCGCCACAAGGTCGCACTGGCCGTTCCCGTACGGTCCTTGACCGCGAGAATCGTCTGCGTGAGATCGTTAAAGCGCACCCCGGGGGTCTCCCTCGGCCCGCGAAGGTGAATCGCTCGCTAAGCCACATCCAGACTTACGGAATTCGACGTTTAAGTGAAAGAGGCGGTAAGCATGATTTTGATGCTCGTCGCATAGTGGGACGGTTGCGTTTTCTTGAAATTTAATTACCATTACAGCTCATATGAAGACCGGAAATTATAGCAATGAGCGAGCCGTCCTTGGACAAGATTGATTATTCGATTCTCGCTCGGCTGCAAGACGACGGCAGAGTGAGCAATGTCGATCTTGCCCGTGAGGTAGGCCTGACGGCTCCACCTTGCTTGCGCAGGGTCAAGGCATTGGAGCAAAGCGGTGTGATCCGCGGCTACCATGCTGAGGTGGACGGCCCGTCGCTGGGATATACGATCATGGTCTTCGTGATGGTCAGCCTCAGAAGCCAGGCAGAATCCGACCTGCAGGCGTTCGAAAATCATGTTGCGGACCGCCCCGAAGTGCGGGAATGCCATATGCTGAACGGAGAGATTGATTTCATTCTGAAGGTCGTCGCCCGGGATCTACAAAGCTTTCAATCATTTCTGACCGCGCATTTGACGTCCGCACCGAATGTTGAGAGCGTCAAAACATCGCTGACCATTCGAACCACCAAGAGTCAGCCCGGAGTACCGATCAGCTGACAGCTTTTGGCGGCAGCCATAGGTTGAAATCAGGTCTGGTCGGCGCTCTGCCCCGGTAAAACCGTAGCTGCCAGCGCGGCGCTGCGCGCATTGGCCCACGCCATCCAGAAAGCCGCCACTTCGCTCCACCGGCCTGTCACCTGAGCCAAAGCCGTCCGTGCCCCATCAAAGTCGCCGGATCGCGCCAGCGCTATGCCTAGGCGCGTCGAAACGCGGCTCCGGTCCACCCCGCCTTTCTCAAGTGCGGCACGATAATAGGGCACCGCTTCTGTGAACAGGCTGTTGGCCAGCAGGTCATCCCCCCCGCTCGCCGCTTTTGCGCCCGACGCCGCCGTTGCCGACTTGCCCGGCAGCGGTTTGATCGCCGCCAGCTCCGTAATCGCCTTTCCGCGCAACGATCGCATCAATTGCGCGGCGATGGGATCGCCCTTGGCAAGCGCGCCTTTCTCCTGCCCTGCTTCGATGACAGCCTTGGCTTCGGCGGCATAACCCTGTCCCGCAGCCAAAGCTGCATAACCCTGATAGTCCCGCTCACTCGCCATTGCACCGGTCGCGGCCTGCAGGCGATGAAGATCCAGTTCAGCTTCTGGTTCCGGCTTCGCCCCGACAATATAGCTTGTTATGGCGGTGCGCCATTCCGGTGAACTTGCCGAGGCATTGCCGAGCTTGGCGGCATTCGCCGCCGAAAGCGACGCCCAGTCCTTGCGAGCATAGGCAAACGAGGCAGCACGGTCATACCAACTCGCAGGCACCGCTGCCCCCGATTTTATTTGCGTCGCGATCGTTTCATCGAGAATTTTGGCTGCGTCGTTCAGATTGCGCTGGCGCGCGTAGCTTTCAACCAGCAACAACGATGCCTTCGGGTCACTCTCTCCCAAGGTGCGCGCCCTCGACAGATACACAATCGCATTGTCGATCGCCCCTGTCCTGTAGGACAGATAACCAGCGATATAATTGAGACGCGCCAGCTGCCCGGCTGGTGCCGCCCCGCTCTCGATAATCTTCGCAATGACGGCGCGTTGCGCCACCACGTCTCTCTTTTTAACCGCAATTTCCATTGCCAGAGACGCCGCCATATATTTCTCCAGCGGCGTGGCTGGCCTCAACGCCGCAAGCGATGAGGCCGCAGCGTCCAGATATCCGCCAGACACCTGGCCCTTTGCCTGCTCAATGGCCTGCCGAAAGTCTTGCGATGCGGACAAAGCCTCAGCCGCGCTGGCGTTGTGGGAAACAAAAGTACCAGCAACAAGGCCCGCAACGAGGGCAGTGGCGGCGGTCAGGCGAAGACGGCGGAAATATGTGGGCATCACTCTCTTTTTGCTTTCGTCAGAATCCTGCGGCACGTTTATAAAGAAAAAGGGCGGCCGTGAAACAGCCGCCCCCTTCAACTGATCGCATATTTGACTCAGGCTGCAGGCTGCGCCTCGGCCGCCGCTGGCGCTGCTGCGCTGGCGGGTGCCTTGGAGTCCAGATAGTCGATCCACATTTGCGCGATACCGCCACGTGCGCCACCCGTGACCTTGGCCAAATCGGCCTTCGCCGCAGCGGCATCGCCCGACATGGCTTCGGCGATACCCAGACGGGTGTTGACCTCGGCAGCATCGACCGACCCCTTTTGCAGGGCAAGCTTGTAAAGCTCGACAGCCTTGGCGTAATCGCCATAGCCCAAATAGGCGTCAGCCGTGGCGCTGGCGATCTTGCCGGTGGACGATTTCGCAGCGTCGGCAGCAGCGGAGGCCAGCGAGCCCTTGTCACTGGAGATACGCTGCGAAGCGACCGAATAATTCTCCGAGCCATCCGTTGAGCCCAGAACGCCTTCGGCGCGTCCCTTGTCGATGGCGGACTTCACCTCGCCAAAAATACCGCCCTTGAACGCCATTTCCGCATATTCGAGATAATCAGGCTTCAATGCCAGACCGCCCGACACGTTCATCAACCTGAGCAGGTCGAGATTTTCGCGATTGGTCATCGTCGGGTGTTCGCGTTGGAATACGCGCAAAACGGTGCGAAGATTTTCGCCGCTTGGCTCTGCTTTATAAGCCATCCTGGCCCATTCACCGAGCTGCGGCAGATTGGCGGCAGCAGCCTTCGACACACCGACCTGATACCATTGCGCCGGCACGGGCTTGCCAGCCGCCTTCATGCTATCGATACCTTCCTTGAACAGGGCCAGACCACGCGCAACCTGCGTTTTGTCATCGCCTGCCTTTGCCCAGATCACCTGTGCGAGAACGGGGTTGATATCCGCGGGGCTGGCGCCTGCGGCCTTTGCCTTTTCGGCATAGGCCATCGCCGCATCATAGTTCTTCGCGGCCATCTCATTGCCCGCGACGATGGAGTTGAACTGACCTTGTTGCGAAGCGGGAACCAGCCCGGTGTCGAGCATGCCTTTCAGCGCCTCACCCTGCATGGCTGCATCCTGCGCCTCAATGCTCAGGTTCAACATCAGTGCATAATACTGATATTTGTCATCGTTGGATGCAATCGCGGCCTGCGCGGCAGGCATTGCAGCTTTTGCTGCGGCAACATCCTTTTTGACAATCGCGTCATTCAGCTTCTGAACAGGCTGCAGAAACCCTTTGCTGAGCTTCAGCTTGGGAGCACCCCCATCCTTCTTTTCCTTGGCGACCGCGGACGGCACGGATACGCCGAACGCCATACCGCCAACCGCGAGCATGAGTCCGAGTGCAACCGGCGAAACAAAACGCATAATCCTATCTCCTCTTGCGCCGGACCGAACCGGCAAAATTCTTCCAGAGCTTCCCGACATGGGTAGCGAAGGCAGTGTGAATGTCCGTTGAACATCGGGGGCTATAGCGGCCGCCGGTCGTTTTGTCATGACCCGGCGGCCATTTTCACGGCAATACGCACAACACACCCGAAACGAGGGCAGAAATCGGAACCGGAAAACCGGAGTTTTCCGCGCGCGCGTACGCGCATGCGCGAGGGGTGACAGAGCCGAGCGAACCGGCTAGGACGATCTTTCCAATACAGACTATCAAGACCAGAAAAGAGACTTGCCTTGACCGACGGGACCGTCCTCGCCGAACCTTCCGATATCAATCCGATCGACATCGTCGATGAGATGAAGTCCAGCTACCTCGACTATGCAATGTCGGTCATCGTATCGCGCGCTCTTCCCGATGTGCGCGACGGCCTGAAACCCGTTCACCGCCGCATCCTGTTCGGCGCTCATGAACAGGGCTTCGTGGCGGGCAAACCTTATCGCAAGTCCGCGCGCATCGTCGGCGACGTCATGGGTAAATATCACCCGCACGGCGACAGCTCAATCTACGACGCCCTTGCCCGCATGACGCAGGACTGGTCGATGCGTGTGCCGCTGATCGACGGTCAGGGCAATTTCGGATCGATGGACCCGGATGCCCCGGCCGCCATGCGCTACACCGAGGCGCGGCTGGCCAAGGTCGCCAACTCACTGCTTGGCGACCTCGAAAAGGACACGGTCGACTTCACCCCCAACTATGACGGGTCGGAACAGGAACCGCAGGTTTTGCCCGCACGCTTCCCCAACCTGCTCGTCAATGGCGCAGGCGGTATCGCGGTTGGCATGGCGACCAACATTCCGCCGCACAACCTTGGCGAAGTGCTGCGCGCCTGCATGGCGACGATGGACAATCCGCTCATCAGCCTCGAAGAGCTGATGCAGATCGTTCCGGCACCCGATTTCCCGACCGGTGCACTGATCCTCGGCCAGTCGGGCGCGCGCAGCGCCTATGGCACCGGGCGCGGCTCCATCATCATGCGGTCCCGCTACGAGATCGAGGAAGGCCGAGGCGACCGCCGCTCCATCGTCCTGACCGAAATTCCGTACCAGACGGGCAAAGCGGGCCTTGTCGAAAAGATCGCCGAGGCGGCCAAGGACAAGCGGATCGAGGGCATTGCCGACATTCGCGACGAATCCAATCGCGAGGGCGTACGCATTGTCATCGACCTGAAACGCGATGCAACGCCGGACGTCGTGCTCAACCAGCTGTGGCGGCACACGCCCGCGCAGACGTCCTTCCCCGCCAACATGCTCGCCATCCGCGGCGGACGCCCGGAGCTTCTGAACCTGAAGGACATCATCGACGCCTTCATCAAGTTCCGCGAAGAGGTCATCACCCGCCGCACCAAGTTCGAGCTGAACAAGGCGCGCGAACGGGCGCATATCTTGCTGGGCCTTGTCCTTGCGGTCACAAACCTCGACGAAGTCGTTCGCATCGTGCGGGGGTCGGCAAGTCCCGTCGAAGCGCGTGAAAAACTGCTGGCGCGCGAATGGCCGGTGGCGGAGATTGCGCCCTATATCAAGCTGGTGGAGGCCATCGAGACAGAGATCGACGGCGACGTCTACCGTATGAGCGAAACGCAGGTTCGCGCGATCCTCGACCTGAGGCTCCACCGCCTGACTGCACTGGGCCGTGACGAGATCGGCAATGAGCTGGAACAGCTTGCCTCCAGCATCGCCGAGTTTCTGTCGATCCTCGCCGACCGCGCGAAGCTCTATGCGGTCATGCGTGAGGAATTCGAAGCAATCGAGGCCGAATTCGCAACGCCGCGCAAATCGATGCTCGCTCCGGCAGCTGACGGCATCGAGGACGAAGACCTTATCGAGCGTGAGGACATGGTCGTTACCGTCACGATGCAGGGCTATATTAAGCGTACGCCACTCGATACCTTCCGTGCCCAGGCGCGCGGCGGCAAGGGCCGCGCGGGCATGGCGACCAAGGACGAGGACGCGATCACCGAGCTGTTCGTCACCAGCACGCATACGCCGGTCTTGTTCTTCTCGACCGCCGGCAAAGTCTATCGCATGAAGGTGTGGCGCTTGCCCGAAGGCGGCCCCGCGACGCGCGGACGGCCGATGGTCAACCTGCTCCCGCTCGCTCAGGGCGAAACGATCCGCACCATTCTGGCACTTCCGGAAGACGAGGAAAGCTGGAAGGATCTGCACGTCATGTTCGCCACCGCGAACGGCACGGTCCGCCGCAACAGCATGGATGCCTTCACCAACATTCCGTCCAACGGCAAGATCGCCATGCGGTTTGATGATGACAGCGACGATTATCTGATCGGCGTCCACCTGCTGAGCGAGGATGACGATGTTCTGCTCGCCACGCGTCAGGGCAAGGCGATCCGTTTTGCCGCCACCGATGTGCGCGAATTCCAGAGCCGCACCTCCACCGGTGTGCGCGGCATGACGTTGAAGGGCGACGACAAGGTGATGTCGCTTTCGATCCTGCATCGCGTCGGCACCAATCAGGAAGAGCGCGAAGCTTATCTCCGTTTCGCCCCGTGGAAGGCGGAAAAGGAGGGCGAACCCGACCTGACGCCCGAACGCTTTGCCGAACTGGCCGAAAAGGAACAGTTCATCCTCACAGTCTGCGCCAACGGCTATGGCAAAATCAGCTCCGCCTATGAATATCGGCGGATCGGCCGCGGCGGACAAGGCATTACCAACATCGACAACATAAAACGCAACGGCCCCGTCGTCGCCAGCTTCCCGGTCAGCAAGGACGATCACCTGATGCTGGTGACCGATCAAGCGAAGATGATCCGCATGGGCCTCGATTCGATGCGCGTAATCGGTCGCGGATCGGCGGGCGTTCGCATGTTCAACGTGGCCGAGGGAGAACATGTCGTCTCCACTGCGCGGATCGAGGAAAGCGATCGGGACGAGGGCGATGCCGAAGCAGTCGCGGAAGCGCCAACGCCCGAAGCATGAGCGACCTTTTCGCGTTTAAGATCCTCACCCGGTCGCAATGGAATGAATTCCGCGTCGCCGGGGTGTTCAACGGCGCTCCGGTTGATGTGGCGGATGGCTACATCCACCTTTCCGCGCGGGATCAGGTGACGGAGACCACTTCCAAGCATTTCGCGGGTCAGGATGATCTTGTGCTCGCGATGGTCGATCTCGCCGCCTTGGGCGACAGCGTCAAATGGGAAGAGTCCCGCGGCGGTGCCCTCTTCCCCCACATCTACGGCCCCTTGCCGATGAGCGCGGTTACGACAAAGGCCACACTTCGGCTGGATGCCGACGGACAGCATATCTTCCCCGCAGGATTCTGACGCACCTGTCACCGCCCACACGGAGCGATTCAGCGTTCCGCCGGAACAATTCATCCGACTGGCGCCTTGGTTCCTCAGACGAATGCTGAGGAGAATGTCATGAAAAAACTGATTGTGATCCTTGCCTTGGGTGCAGGAATGCAACTGACGACCGCATGCTCAACGCTGGTCGGCGCGGGTGTCGGCGCTGGCGCGGGCGCGGGTGTCGCGGCAGCAACTGGCGGCGACGTCGAGCGCGGCGCGGCAGTAGGCGCCGTGGCAGGCGGCGTGGTAGGCACGGTCGCGGACTAACGGAGTTGGTGGCATTTGCTGCGGCTTCTCGCTAAGCCGCCCAAATGTCTTATCAGGTTCATATCATTGGCGGCGGCCTCGCCGGGTCGGAAGCCGCATGGCAGCTTGCAAATGCGGGCGTGAGAGTCCGCCTTTCCGAGATGCGCGGATCGGGCGACATGACGCCTGCGCATCAAACCGATGGCTTGGCCGAGCTCGTCTGCTCCAACAGCTTCCGCTCGGACGACGCCCAGAAAAACGCCGTCGGCCTGCTGCATCAGGAGATGCGCGATCTCGGCTCGATCATCATGGCGGAAGGCGGCAAGGCGCAGGTTCCGGCAGGGTCGGCGCTGGCCGTCGACCGGGATATTTTCTCCGCTGCCGTAACGACGACGCTCAGCGATCACCCCAATATCGAAATCGTCCGCGAACGCATTGATACCCTGCCGACGCAAGGCATCACAATCGTCGCAACCGGCCCCCTGACCGCCGGAGCATTGGCGACCAGCATCGGCGCGGCAACGGGTGAGGACAGCCTCGCCTTTTTCGATGCCATCGCGCCTATCGTCTATCGCGACAGCATCGATATGGACATTTGCTGGATGGCCAATCGCTGGGACAAGATTGGCCCCGGCGGCGGCGAGGGCAAGGACTATATCAACTGCCCAATGGACAAGCCGCAATATGAGGCATTCGTTCAGGGGTTGCTCGACGGCCCCAAGACGGAGTTCAAGGAATGGGAAACCAACACGCCGTATTTCGAAGGCTGCATGCCCATTGAGGTGATGGCGTCGCGCGGTCCCCAAACGCTGCGCCACGGCCCGATGAAGCCGATGGGTCTCGACAATCCGCGCACCGGGCGCTGGCCCTATGCGGTCGTGCAGCTCCGGCAGGACAACGCGATCGGCACGCTGTTCAACATGGTCGGCTTTCAAACCAAGCTGAAGCATGGCGCGCAGGTCGAGTTATTCCGAACCATTCCGGGCTTGGAAAAGGCGGAGTTCGCGCGGCTGGGCGGTCTGCATCGCAACACCTTCATCCAAAGCCCGAAGCTGCTCGATCCGACGCTGCGCCTCAAAAGTGCGCCGCATATCCGCTTTGCCGGACAGATGACGGGGTGTGAAGGCTATGTCGAAAGCGCGGCGATCGGTCTGATGGCCGCGCGCTTCGCCATTGCCGAATTGGCGGGCGACACCCTCGCCCCGCCGCCCACGACAACCGCACTCGGCGCGCTATTGTCCCATGTGACAGGAGGCGACACCGGCAATTTTCAGCCGATGAACGTCAATTTCGGGCTGATGCCGCCGCCCGATGAGCGCGTCAAAAAGAAAGACCGCAAGCTCGCCTACACGGCGCGTGCGCGCACCGATTTCGCCGACTGGACGCGCGCCCAAGGCCTGCTGGAACCCGCATAACAGGTCAGCATTTGCATTTGGGCTTGGGCGACCGTTTCGGCGCAGTGGTCGCGAACTCGGCACGCGTCAGCTTTCCGTCTTCATCAGCGTCCGCGCGCGCGAAGCGATCCGACGTCGCGACCGCCCATTCCTCGAACGACAACAGATTATTCCCGTCGGTATCGAGCTTCATGAAAGCGTTCGTCCTGCTCGACATCAGCTCCACCCGCGTGATGATGTCGTCGCGGTTGCTGTCATAGCGATTGAAGCGCCGCGCCTCGCGATCTTCCTCCGGCGCTTCGGGCGGCATCGGCGGAGCCTTGCCCACGGCGCTTTCGTCACCAACTGGCAAAGGTTGCGGTGCTGCCTTTTCCTGTCGTTCAGGCTGCTCAAGCCGCTGGTTGCTGGCCTGCCCCTGCCACCAGAACAGGGCGCCCGTCATCATCAGTAGACAGGCGACCGCGCCCGCAACGAAACACCCCATAATGCCATCTCCCCGCATGAGGCGATGCATATCTCAGGGGCCCCGAAAGGTCAGCCTCAGCGGCCGAAAAACTGCATCCGTAACAGATGTAAATAAAGGGCGGGCGTCAGGTCGGCAGGTGCGCCCTGCCCGCGCAGCGCATCGCGCCGTGCGGCAGAGGCCATCATCGCCAACATACGCGGATATGCTCGACTGTCGGTGATGCCGCCGGCCAGATCGGCTGCCTGTGCCACGGCCTTCGCCGCCAACCCCTCATCGCTAAGATGCCCCGCGAGATCCCAGAGCGCCCACAGCCTGCCCGCGGCCGCCCGGCCGTCATCCCCGGTTTGCAGGAATGCCGCGAATAACCCTTCGCCCCGACCCTTTGCATAGGTTTCCAGCATCGTGTCGACATCGGCTCCGTCGAACAGGATCAGCTCCTCCCACCCGTCGATCATGACGACCAGATGCGCGCGCATATCGGCGAACCCGTCCAGCGCACGCAGCGCCTCCATATCCTGAGAGCGATGCTCGGCAGGCAGCGTTTGCGCCATTATTCCGTCGCGCCACCAGGCGAGGCGGATCTGCGCCATCATGGGCTCAGTGGCGACGCGCGCGATATGCGCGCACTCATTATCGAGCGCGAACAAACGCTCCGCCCGTTCCCGCGCGCCACCCGCCGCCGCGACGAGAACTCTCTGAAGCGCCGATATCTGCGGCTTTCCGGACACAGGGTAACCTCTCGATAACGATGCCGAACAACGAATTGTTAATGCGACAGACGTAATTGTGAACAGTCGGCGGAGATGTATGCGCGCGCTGACCCGCTGCGCATGCCGTCCCCGCTAGGGTGAAAACAGTGGGTGGGTTATCGCATGGCACGGAAAAACAATGCGAAAAAGGGATTTTTAGCGCGGCTGCTGAACAGCACGACCGCCAACGTGTTGCCTTTGACGGCAGCGCTTGTGATTCCTCTGCTGGGCCTTGTCGGCGGCGGCATGGACATGAGTCGGTTGTATCTCGTCAAAACGCGCATGCAGCAAGCATGCGACGCGGGCGCACTCGCCGGACGGAAGGCCATGGCCAATGGCAGCTGGACCACCGGCGGCGCGACCACCTCCGATGGCCGCGCCACCACGATCTTCGACGGTAATTTCAAGCAGGGCGACTATGGCACCGGCACGCTGACTAAAAGCTACAGCGAAGCCAGTGGGGTCGTTTCTGGCACGGCGTCGGCGGTGGTGCCGATGACTGTCATGAAGGTGCTGGGCTTTACGTCCAGAACGATCAATGTCGCTTGCACGGCCAAGATGGAAATCCCCAACACCGATGTGATGTTCGTTCTCGACGTCACCGGCTCGATGCGAGATTGCCCCGATGGGTCTTCATCTTGCGCAGGCGGCGCGGGATCCAAAATCGCCGGCCTCCGGTCAGCAGTAAAATGCTTCTATGAGGCATTGGTACAGGTGAACACGACGGAAGTTTGTGGAAATGATCCGGCGGCGTCGACCTATGGTGGCTTGGCGCAGCTTCGTCTCGGCTTCATTCCCTACAACGTCAATGTGAACGTCGGAAAGTTGCTGCCGAACAGCTATCTCGCCGACAGTTGGGACTATCAAACACGCGAGGGCGTGTTTTACAGGACTGGTCCGCCAGCGACCGGGTCTTACAATGAGACAGCCAGTTTCAGCAGGAAACGTTATTGTAACAACTGGGCTATCGGCAGCGACGCCACAGGCTTCCCCTCTGACACCTCCATTCCCGACAGTTTCACTGCCACGACGACGACCTACACCAAGGTTGGCTATGACAGTAGAACCGACATCTGCACACGCCGCGTGGATCAAAGCACGATCGTCTATACTCATGACGATGCGAACGGCACCTACTTCCATACGTGGATCTACAACAAGATGCCGATTACCGTCAGCGGATTCAAAGCCGGAGGCAGCAGTTGGAACAATTCCATCAATCGCAAGATAGGTGAAGATGGGACGATCGAAGCAGTCAATTGGAATGGCTGCATCGAGGAGCGGTATACCGTCAAGAATTCGGACTACGATCCCAGTGACGAGTGGTCGCCGATCCCATCAAGCGCGTTGGACATGGACATCGACACTGTTCCAAGCGGAGGCACCGCGAACAACTCATATTGGGGGCCGATGCTGGGCGATGTCGTTTTTGACCGCTACTCCGACACGAGTAGATGGGGCAGCTCCCGCTATCGAACCACATCCGAGAAGATGACATCCTATAATGGCAGCTCGATGGGCGAAACCTGCCCTGTCCAGGCCAAAAAGCTGCAGAGCTGGAATACGGCATCGCCGTTCGAAACCTATGTGAATTCGCTCAGCCCCAACGGCAACACCTATCATGACATCGGCATGATCTGGGGTGCGCGGTTCATTTCACCGACCGGTATATTCGCAAGCGAGAATGCAAGCACGCCTACCGGGCAGTCGATCCAGCGGCACATCATCTTCATGACGGATGGTGACACGCAGACGTCCAACTCCAACTATTCGGCATATGGCGTTCACTGGTGGGATCGTCGGCAAACGACCTATGCGCCAAACAGAAATAATCTCGACGATATCGTGAACGCGCGGCTTGCGGCCATGTGCACGGAAATCAAGAACCGCAACATCACGCTATGGGTGGTGTCGTTCGGTACGGGAGTCAGCAGCAGCACTATCGCGCGTCTGAGCAGCTGCGCCTCGTCCGGCAAATTCTTCAACGCCAGCAATAGCGCAACACTAATGTCCAACTTCCGCCAGATTGCGGCTGAAATCGCAGATCTGAGACTGACAAGCTGATGTTGGCTCAGTCTCTCAGCAAAAACCAACGCGGCACCGCGGTTACGGAATTCGGGCTGATCTTCCCGGTCTTCGCGCTGCTTATGATGGGTGCGCTTGATGTCGCCCATACGCTGTACATGAACAGCGTACTGCAAGGCGCTATCCAGAAAGCTGCGCGGGACAGCACTCTGGAAACTGGCACATCGGGTGCCACGCAAACGACGATCGACAATGCCGTAAAAGATCAAGTGCTCGATCTGCACAAGGATGCGACGGTCGCCTTCAGCCGCCGCAACTATAAGAGCTTTTCCAACGCAGCGAGCGCGCAGGCAGAGAGTTTTACCGACACCAATGCAAACGGTGTCTGCGATGCTGGCGAACCCTATCAGGACGCCAATAACAATAGCACCTGGGATGCCGACGGGGCCAATGCCGGGCAAGGCGGAGCAAAGGACGTCACGATCTATAAAGTGACGGTCACCTATCCGCATATGTTCCCGCTCTATAAATTCCTCGGCGGCTCAGACATGGAAACCGTGGTGGCGCAGACGGTGCTGGCGAACCAGCCCTATGGCCCGCAATCGCAATATGGCGCAGCAACGGTAAGGAACTGCCCATGAGCGCCCGCCTACTTCCAAATTTGCGATCAATACCGCGCAAGCTGCTGCAGTGTGGAAGCGGCATTGCGACCGTGGAGTTCGCGGCGGCACTCCCGTTCGTGCTGAGCACGTTCATGGTGGCCACGGAGATCACCAACTACACAATCACAAAAATGCGTGTCAGCCAGATCGCGTTGCAGGTGGCTGACAATGGCTCCCGCATAGGCACCGACAGCCTGCTGACCGATCCACAGATCACAGAATCTGACATCAATGACCTGTTGACCGGCGCTGGCGCTCAGGGAACCAACCTTGACCTCTACACGCACGGTCGCGTAATCATTTCGAGCCTGGAAGCCATCGCAAATCCAAACACCACCAACCAGTTCAAAATCCGCTGGCAACGCTGCCGAGGGGTTAAAAACACCACGTCCGGTTACGGTGTTCAGGGCGATACCAACCTAGCAGGCATGGGGCCGGCGGGTCGACAGGTAACAACACCTGACGATGCGGGCGTCATCTATGTGCAAGTCGTTTACGATTATCAGCCGTTGTTTACGTCCGTGGTGTTGCCGAACACCACATTCAACGAGGTCGCCGCGATGACCGTACGTGACAAGCGGGACTATAATGGCCCGTCAAGCGGGACCAACGCCAATATTGGCATTTATGAGTCCAGCGGCGTCACGGCTTCGACCTGCAACCTGTTCACGGCAACATAACAAAAAAACGGAGGGGAGAGCCTTAAGCCCTCCCCTCAAACACTTCTCAGCTATAGCAAACCTTCTTCACCGCCTCGATGACGCGCGGCGCGTTGACGAGGGCTGCTTTTTCAAGGTTCGCCGCATAGGGCAGCGGCACGTCGATATTCGTGACGCGCAGCACCGGCGCGTCGAGATCATCGAAGCCCTGCTCCATGACGACCGCCGACACCTCACTTGCAATCGAGCAGGTCGGCCAGCCTTCCTCAACCACCACGAGCCGGTTGGTTTTCTTGACGCTGGCCAGCACGGTTTGCGTGTCAAGCGGGCGCAACGTCCGCAGGTCGATGACCTCCGCGTTGATACCCTCACCCGCCAGCGCCTCGGCAGCCTCCAGAGCAACACCTACGCCGATGGAATAGCTGACCAGCGTCACGTCCGTTCCTTCGCGCATGATGCGTGCCTTGCCGATCGGCAGGACATAATCGTCCAGCACCGGCACATCGAAGCTGCGCCCGTAGAGCAGCTCGTTTTCTAGGAACACGACCGGGTCGGTGCTGCGGATGGCAGCCTTCAGCAAGCCCTTGGCATCCGCCGCATCATAGGGCGAGATCACGATCAAGCCGGGCACCGCCGCATACCAGGGGCCATAATTCTGGCTGTGCTGGGCGGCGACGCGTGATGCCGCGCCATTGGGTCCGCGAAACACGACCGGGCACCGCATCTGTCCGCCCGACATATAGTTCGTCTTGGCGGCAGAGTTGATGATCTGGTCGATCGCCTGCATCGCGAAGTTGAACGTCATGAATTCGACAATCGGCTTCAGCCCACCCATCGCCGCGCCCACACCGATACCGGCAAAGCCATGCTCGGTAATCGGCGTATCGATGACGCGCTTGTCGCCGAATTCCTGCAACAGGTTCTGCGTCACCTTGTACGCGCCCTGATATTCGGCGACCTCTTCGCCCATCACGAACACGCTCTCGTCGCTGCGCATTTCCTCGGCCATCGCATCACGCAACGCCTCACGCACTGTTAGCTTGGCATATTCCGTGCCTTCGGGCACCGCCGGGTCGGCGGCAACCTTGGGTTCAACGGGCGCAGCTGCCGGTGTTTCTGTTGCAGGCGTCGGCTCTGGCGTTGTCGTGGAAACAGGAGCAGGTTCAGCGGTTGCCGGCTCTGCGCCGCCTTCGCCCTGCATCGTCGCGATGACGGTGCCGACCTTCACATTCTCGGAGCCTTCGGGCACCAGTATCTTGCCCACGACGCCTTCGTCGACTGCCTCGAACTCCATCGTCGCCTTGTCTGTTTCGATTTCGGCGAGGATATCGCCAGATTCCACCGTATCGCCTTCCTTCACCAGCCATTTGGCCAATGTGCCCTCTTCCATCGTCGGGGAGAGCGCGGGCATCTTGATCTCGATTGCCATCAATATTTCTCCACCAGAACGTCAGTATACAGCTCGGACATATCCGGCTCCGGCGCGCTTTCTGCGAAATCCGCGCTTTCATTGACGATCTTGCGGATGCCCTGGTCGATCGACTTGATCTCGTCCGCTGAGATACCCTGCTCCTCGAGATATTTCTTCACGCCCTCAATCGGGTCGGAATTCTCGCGCATCGACTGCACTTCTTCGCGTGAGCGATATTTTGCCGGGTCGGACATGGAGTGGCCGCGATAGCGATAGGTCTTCATCTCCAGCAGGATCGGCCCCTTGCCCGCGCGCACCCATTTCAGCGCTTCTTCGGTCGCACCGCGAACCGCCAACACGTCCATGCCATTCACCTGAAGGCCCGGAATACGGAAGGATTCACCACGGCGGAACAGCTGATCCTCAGCGGATGAGCGGTTGACGCTGGTGCCCATGGCATATTGGTTGTTTTCGATCACGAATATGATCGGCAGCTTCCACAGCTCCGCCATGTTGAAGCTTTCGTAGACCTGCCCCTGATTGGCGGCGCCGTCCCCGAAATAGGCGACGCACACGCCGCCATCACCCTTATATTTATGCGAAAAGCCAAGGCCTGTACCGAGCGACACCTGCGCTCCAACGATACCGTGGCCGCCATAGAAGCCATGCTCGACGCTGAACATATGCATCGAGCCGCCCTTGCCCTTTGAAATACCGGCGGCTCGCCCGGTTAGCTCCGCCATGATTACATTGGGATCGATGCCGTAGGCCAGCATATGGCCATGGTCGCGATATCCGGTGATCACGCTGTCCTTGCCGGGGGTGAGCGCCGATTGGATGCCGACGGCAACCGCTTCCTGTCCGATATACAGATGGCAAAATCCGCCGATCAGGCCGAGGCCGTAAAGCTGTCCCGCCTTTTCCTCGAACCGGCGGATGAGTAGCATCTGGCGATAGAATTCCAGCAATTCGTCCTTGCTGGCCTGGTAATCTTTGGGTTCGGCCGGTCGTTCCCGGTTATGGTCGGCCGCCGGCGGAGCAGCCGCGCGACGGGAAACAGGCGCCGACTTTTTTGTCGTTCGCGATGTCGTTGGTTTTGCCAAGGGAGGAATCCTTCTTGTCGTATTCTGTTGAAGGGATTCCAGACATAAGGATGCCGTTACGGAAATCCAGCCAAAACCGACCAAATCAACCCAATTGGTTCGTTTCGAGATTTTGGCAATCTATTATATCAAAAATAGACTTGGAAACGCATCATTTCAACGGGACGACAACCTCATCGGGGTGCGCGACATTCAGCTCGCGCCGAATCATTTCATCCGCCAGGTCAGGGTCCACATGCCGCGGGTCGAGCAGCTTGACCCGGTTGGCGACACGATCCCGCTCGGCCTGAACTACTTTCAGTTCAGCACGGCTGTCGCGCAGCTGCCGCGTGTAATCGCCCCAAGCGAGAAGCCCGTTCGGCCCAAGCACGGCATAGCCTGCCAGCAGAAAAAGCAGCAATATGGCGGATGCCGGCCCCAGCGCCGACGAGAAAAGAAATCGAAGTTGGGAAAGCCTCGCCATAGCCTCTTGAATCATACCCGAATCGCGGGTGCAAGCCAAAAATCACTCGCACCCGCCAAATTGCGACAAATTGCGTTCGCTCAGGAAAAAATGGAGCGTCCCGCATAAAGCGCGATGTCGCCCAACTCTTCTTCTATGCGGATCAGCTGATTGTATTTCGCAAGCCGGTCAGAGCGCGCGAGCGAACCCGTCTTGATCTGCCCGCAATTTGTGGCGACGGCCAGATCGGCGATTGTGGCATCTTCGGTTTCGCCTGAACGGTGCGACATAACAGCGGTATATTTCGCGCGATGGGCCATATCGACGGCAGCCAGCGTTTCCGTCAACGAACCGATCTGGTTAACCTTCACGAGAAGCGAATTCGCCAGCCCTTTTTCGATGCCCATCGAAAGGCGCTTCGGGTTGGTCACGAACAGATCGTCACCCACCAGCTGACACGACGCGCCAATCTTGTCAGTCAGGATTTTCCAGCCTTCGAAATCATCCTCGCCCATACCGTCTTCGATGGACTTGATCGGGTAGCGCGCGACCAGGTCTGCCAGATAGTCGGCCATTTCAGCCGGCGACAGGCTCTTGCCTTCGCCCACCATCTCATATTTGCCATTCTTGAAGAATTCCGTTGAGGCGCAGTCGAGCGCCAGCATCACGTCATCGCCCGGCGTGTATCCAGCCTTTTCAATCGACGCCATGATGAAGTCGAGCGCATCCGTCGTGCTGGCCAGGTTGGGCGCAAAACCGCCCTCATCACCGACGGACGTCGCCAGACCCTTGTCATGCAGGCCCTTTTTCAGTGTGTGAAAAATCTCCGCGCCGATCCGCACCGCGTCAGCGATGCTTTCCGCACCGACGGGCATGATCATGAATTCCTGAAAATCGATCGGGTTATCGGCATGCTCGCCGCCGTTGATGATGTTCATCATCGGAACCGGCAGGACATGCGCCGACACGCCACCGACATAGCGATAGAGCGGAAGGCCGCGCGCATCGGCGGCTGCTTTCGCAACAGCCATGCTGACACCCAGGATCGCGTTTGCGCCCAGCTTGCCCTTGTTGTCGGTTCCATCGAGCGCGATCATCGCCGCATCGACCTCACCCTGATCTTCGGCATCCATACCGATGACCGCCTCGGCGATATCGCTGTTGACGGCCTCGACAGCCTGCGTGACGCCCTTGCCCATATAGCGGCTCTTGTCGCCGTCGCGCTTTTCGACCGCCTCGTACGCACCGGTTGACGCGCCCGAAGGAACGGCGGCGCGACCGAAGCTACCGTCTTCCAACAGCACATCGACCTCGACGGTGGGGTTGCCACGGCTGTCGAATATCTGGCGCGCGTGAATGTCTAAAATGGCGGTCATCGCAACTTCCTTTATTTTGTGCGGGCGCGTTCGGCCCTCGTCCGGCGTCCGCTTAGCCAGCACACCGCCCGAACGCAATGGATGCAGCAAAAGCACATATCGAAAAATTCGCCAGAGCGCTCTGGAAAGGCGACATGGAACTGTTATCTATAACTATGCATTCTCTAAGTGGGCAACCGTAACATCAGGAGCATGAAGGGAACCGTCATGGCACAAGCATCCGACACGAGCAGCGCTCCCAAACCAAGAGCACGCAAGGCAGCACCCCGCAAAACTGCGGGCAGCGCAACGAAACCCAAAAAGGCCGCTGCGCCGAAGACCGGTGCGGCAAAAACAGCCACAACAGACTTTTCGGAATCGATCGACCTCGCCCGCGCCGCGATCAATTCGGCAACTGCCGTAGCGCGCGCCAAGATGAAAGGCGCTGGCGACACGGCTCGCACCAAATTCAAGGACACGGCAAACACGGCGTCTACCGAATGGAAAACGCAATCTGCCCAGGTGAAAGGCGAAGCGTCCAAAATGGCGCGCACCGCTGCCGATGGCGCCAAGGTAAAAACCGGCAGCGCGATGCACAGTCTGGCGAAACTGATTTCAGACACGGCCGATACCGTCGATAGCAAATTGGGCCCGCAATATGGCGACTATGCGCGTCAAGCCGCCAGCGCCGTTGCTGGAGCAGCCACATCGCTCGACGACAAGGATGTCGATCAGCTGCTGCTGGAGGCAAAGGAGTTCGTGAAGAAAAGCCCCGCTGTTTCCATCGGCGCGGCTGCGATTGCGGGCTATGTGCTGATGCGCCTCGCCAAGGGGTCGTCGGACGATTAATACGGGGGCGAGCGCGCCCGCATTTCCAACAGGCGCGCTGTAATGGGGAGCGGCAGTGTGACGCAGAAAACGGGCTGGTCGCCTGATGACGCGGACGAACATGATGACGTGCGGGCCGGCGACGAGCAGGCCAGGCAGCGGCAGGATGAACGGTCTACGATAGAGCTCGTCCAGCAAGTCATTGAGGAAGGCCGGGCCTACGCGGCAATTGAGGTCGAGCGGCAGGGGCTGCGCGCCAAGATCCTCGGCGGCGCGGCGCTCAATGCCGCGATACTTGTCGTGATCGCCCTGTTTCTGTTGATTGCAGCCATAGTTGCGCTGCTGATCGGTGCAATCTGGGCGCTTGTACCGGTGGTTGGTGTTCCTGCCGCCACCGGCATCGTTGTCGGGACGGCACTGGTGGTTGTTGTAATCCTGGCGTTGTTGGCACGGGCACGTGTCCTCTCTGCCGTCAGGCTGGCATTCTTCGATGGCGGGGAGGAATGAGCATGTTTGGCAATTCTCTCAAAGACCGCATGGCCCGCTTGAACAGCGCCGCTGAAGACCATCGATCAAGGCTCCTGTCCCTCGTCGACACCTCGCGTGATCGCTTGCGCCCCAAGGCTTTGGCAGAGCAAGCCGGGAACAAGGCGCTCGATCTGGGGTTGAATGGAATAGACCGGGCAAAGGCCACCGTCCGCGCGCATCCTGTCAAAGCCGTGGGCGCAGCCGTTATCGCGGGCGCACTGCTCGCCCGGCGGCCGCTGTGGAAGCTTGCAACGGCAGGAATAGCCGCGGGGCGCGCCTATCTGGAGCGTACCGGGCCTGACGAAATCGCAGAGGAAAGCGAGGATTGATATGGAAAAGGACCTTCACGACAGGCTTGATCGCGCGAGAGCAATCGCACAGGAAAATATCGAACGAGCGACCACCGGTCTGATGGAAAGTGCGGAAAATCTGACCGCGCGCGCAAAGGCTGCAACGGCAGATATGAACAAGACGATGGAGTCCGCCAAGGCACAGGCAGGCAAGGCCGCTGGTCAGGCGAACCGTATCATCACCGAGCATCCACTGGCCGCCGTTGCGGCGGGCGTTGCCATTGGCGCACTGGCCGCATATTTGCTGCCCAAGAAAATGCGTGCGAAACCGCAAGAGCCGTCCGAAACACCGCCAGCCGAATAGTGCGCGTCCGGCGCGGAGGTCACAGGCACAAAAAAACGATATAACAGCGGCTAGCCGTTGATTTTGGCCATCAAGCTGGCGTAGGGGGCGCTATGAGCAAACTGCACCTTGTGATGGGCGGTCGGGTCACGGATCCGAGAAGCCTGAATTTCGAAGACCTCAACGATATTGATGTCGTGGGGGTCTTTCCCGACTTCACCTCCGCCGAAAAAGCATGGCGCAGCGCTGCGCAGCGCACGGTTGACGATGCCGAGATGAAATATGTGATCGTCCACCTGCACCGCCTGCTCGACCCGTCATCGGACAACGGCGATCATTCGCACGACTAAAGGCGGCTCTGGCGGCTAGAACCCTGCTGCCCGCCCCTTGAAGCGCATTTTCAACAGCGGCTTCACGATCAACAAGCCGCCGATAAAGCCGCCGATATGCGCGCCGATGGCGATCATCGCGCCGCCCGGCGCGCCCAGACTGCTCGCGTCCTGCCGGGTGGCGAGTTCGATCAGAAATTGCAGGAACACCCAGCCTGCGCCGAGCCACAGCATCCGCACAACTCCAGCCGGGATCGGCCCCAGTGCCTTGACCTCGCGCCCGCCAAATAGCAGCGCATAGGCCGCGATGACGGCCGAGATGGCGCCACTTGCGCCGATCATCGGTATCGCCATCTGCGGGTCCATCAGCCATTGCCCCGCCGCCGCCGTATAGGCGCCCACGCCATAGAGCAGCAATGTGAGGCGACTTCCCAAAACGGCCTCAACCTGCCGCCCGCAGAACAGCAGGATGAGGAGGTTGAAACCCAGATGCATCCAGCCGCCGTGGAGCAGCGTCGCACTCAGCGGAGTGAGTAGCATCGGCACTACTGGAATAGGCAGCCCGGCATTGTCCAGCAAACTGGGCTGTTCCACACGCAGCGGCACGAACCCGGCCGCATAGCTGAGCATATTGCCCCACCCGGCCAGCATCGCGAGCGCGAACGCAGCGACCGTCACCACCGCGATGATTGAGATTGTCGATTTACCGGAGGTCGACGTCGCGCGCATCAGGCTTCGTCAGCCCTTCAGATCAAATGAATTCGACTTTGTCGACGAGATAGAATTTGTCGCCAGAAGGAACGGTCACTTCGACCTCTTCGCCCAGTTCCTTGCCGATCAACGCACGGCCCAACGGGCTGTTGTAGCTGATCATGCCAAGCTTCGCGTCCGCTTCGGCCTGACCGACGATCTGATATTTCACCGGCTTGTCATCTTCGTCGAGCAACGTGACGGTCGCGCCGAACACAATGCGATCGCCCGAGAGAGTCGTGGGATCGATCACCTGCGCGCGCGACAGTTTGTCTTCCAGATCGGCGATCATCGCCTCGACCTGACCCTGCCGCTCCTTGGCCGCATGATATTCTGCGTTTTCGGAAAGGTCGCCGTGCGCGCGGGCTTCCTCGATCGCATCAACGATCAGAGGCCGCTCGGCCTTCAGCGTACGCAGCTGCTCGGTCAGCTTGTCGTACCCGATTGCGAGCATCGGCATTTTTTCAACGGTTGCCATTAACAAATCCCCAAAAATTTCCTCTGCCGGTCACCCCATGGCGTACCAGCTGAACCTTCACCCCTGACCTGGAAATCGAGAGATTGGATCAGCAATAATAGGATTGCAACGCCTTCACTTCAAGGGGATGCGACGCGAGCGCCTCGATTGCGTCCACAGCAGCGACGCTGGCGGTCGCCGTTGTGAAGCTCGGTATCTTCATTTTCAGCGCACTGGCGCGAATGGATTGGCTGTCTTTCAGTGACTGCCACCCCTCGGTCGTGTTGAAGATCATCGCGATGCCGCCGTCTGTAATCCGGTCGACGATATGGGGACGCCCCTGCGCCACCTTGTTGACCGTTTCGACCGGCAGGCCTTCCGCCTCCAGATAGCGCGCTGTGCCGCCCGTTGCGACGATGGTGAAGCCCAGCGCCACCGCCTTTTTGACGGCAGGCAGAATGACCGGCTTGTCGCTGTCCTTCACCGACACGAAGATCGCCCCCGATTCCGGCAGCTTGACGCCCGCACCCAATTGCGACTTGGCAAAGGCGGTTGCGAAATCGCTGTCGATGCCCATCACCTCACCGGTCGATTTCATCTCCGGCGACAGCACCGGATCGACACCGGGGAAACGGTTGAACGGGAACACCGCTTCCTTGACCGCGATATGGTTGATCGCATTCCGGTCGATCGTCGGCAAATCCTTGAGCTTTTCGCCCGCCATCACGCGCGCGGCGACCTTGGCGATGGGCGCGCCGATCGCTTTGGCCACGAACGGCACCGTACGCGAGGCACGCGGGTTCACCTCGATCAGGTAAACCTCGCCTTCTTTCACGGCGAACTGGATGTTCATTAGGCCGCGCACCTTCAGCGCACGGGCCAGCGCATCGGTCTGCCGCTCAATTTCGGCGATGATGTCATCGGACAGGCTATAGGGCGGCAGCGAACAGGCGCTGTCGCCTGAATGGACGCCCGCCTCCTCGATATGCTGCAACACGCCCGCCACGACCACATCGTCGCCATCGCAGATCGCATCGACATCGACCTCTATCGCATCACGCAGATACTGGTCGATCAGGACCGGAGAATCCCCCGACACCTGCACGGCGGTCGTGATATATTCCTCAAGCTGCGCCTGACCGTCGACGATCTCCATCGCCCGACCGCCCAGCACATAGGATGGCCGCATCAGCACCGGATAGCCGATGCGGTTGGCAACCGCGATGGCCTCCTCCCGGCTGCGGGCAATGCCGTTGGCAGGCTGTTTGAGCTTCAGCTTCGTCACAAGCGCCGCAAAGCGCTCGCGATCTTCGGCCAGATCGATGGCGTCGGGCGAGGTGCCCAGGATCGGGATACCGGAGTCCTCCAGCGCCTGCGCCAGCTTCAGCGGCGTCTGCCCGCCAAACTGCACGATAACGCCCGCCAGCGTGCCGTTCGACATTTCGGTATGCAGGATTTCCAGCACATCCTCGACTGTCAGCGGCTCAAAATAAAGGCGGTCGGACGTATCATAATCGGTCGACACCGTTTCCGGGTTGCAGTTGACCATGATCGTCTCAAAGCCCGCATCCTCCAGCGCGAAGCAGGCATGGCAGCAGCAATAATCGAACTCGATCCCCTGCCCGATCCGGTTCGGACCGCCACCCAATATGACGACCTTCTTCCGGTCGGTCGGCTGGCTTTCGCATTCCGGCTCGCCAAAACTTGGCGCTTCGTATGTAGAGTACATATAGGGCGTTTTCGCCTCGAACTCCGCCGCGCAGGTATCGATCCGCTTGAATACCGGGCGCACGCCCAGCTTGTGCCGCAGCTCGCGCACCTCGAATTCCGACGTCGCGCCGGTCATCGCCTTCACCGCATCATGCAGCAGGCCATGCCCCTTGGCGGCCTGCGGAGCCATCAGGTGCGCGGATTGCAGCGCCAGCCAGCTCAAACGGCCATCGGAAAAGCCCATGGACTTCAAACGACGCATCTCATCAGCATCGCGCGGCAGGCCATTTTCCAGCACCTGCGCCTCTGCATCGACGATTTCCTTGATCCGTTCGAGGAACCACGGGTCGAACTTCGCAACCGCATGGATCTCCTCGACCGTCAGGCCCTCGCGCAGCGCCTGCGCCGCGATCAGCAGGCGGTCGGGCGTCGGCTGGCCCAGCGCAGCGATGATCTCATCCTTCGATGCGCCGACCAGATGATCGACAATGTTGAAGCCGGACAGACCCGTTTCGAGGCCCCGCAGCGCCTTCTGCATCGATTCCTGGATGTTCCGGCCAATCGCCATCACCTCGCCGACCGACTTCATCGCCGTACCGAGCAGCGAAGTCGTGCCCTTGAACTTTTCAAAGGCGAAACGCGGGATCTTCGTCACGACATAGTCAATGGTCGGCTCGAAACTCGCGGGCGTCGCGCCGGTGATGTCGTTCATGATTTCATCGAGCGTGTAGCCAACCGCCAGCTTCGCCGCGACCTTCGCTATGGGGAAGCCGGTCGCCTTTGACGCCAGCGCCGAGGAGCGCGACACGCGCGGGTTCATCTCGATAACGATCAGGCGGCCATCCTTCGGATTGACTGCGAACTGTACGTTCGAACCGCCTGTTTCCACGCCAATTTCACGCAGCACCGCAAGCGATGCGTTGCGCATGATCTGATATTCCTTGTCCGTCAGCGTCAGCGCGGGCGCGACCGTGATGCTGTCGCCCGTATGCACGCCCATCGGGTCGACATTCTCGATCGAGCAGATGATGATGGCATTGTCGTTACGGTCCCGCACGACCTCCATCTCATATTCTTTCCAGCCGAGCAGCGATTCCTCGATCAGCACTTCGGTCGTGGGCGACGCATCGAGGCCGGAGCGGACGATATTCTCAAACTCTTCGCGGTTATACGCGACGCCGCCGCCGGTGCCGCCCATGGTGAAGCTGGGGCGGATGATCGCGGGAAGCCCCGTAAACTCCAGTGCGGCGAGCGCTTCATCCATGCTGTGCGCGATGCGGCTGCGCGCGGATTCAAGGCCGATCTTGTCCATCGCGTCGCGGAATTTCAAGCGGTCCTCGGCCTTGTCGATGGCCTCGGCATCCGCGCCGATCATCTGGCAGCCATATTTTTCCAGCGTGCCATTCTCAAACAGCGCCAGCGCGGTGTTGAGCGCGGTCTGCCCACCCATCGTCGGCAGAACGGCGTCGGGCCGCTCCTTCTCGATGATCTTGGCGACGATTTCCGGCGTGATCGGCTCGATATAGGTCGCGTCCGCCAGCTCCGGATCGGTCATGATCGTCGCCGGGTTGGAATTGACGAGGACGATGCGATAGCCCTCTTCCTTCAGCGCCTTGACCGCCTGCGTGCCCGAATAATCGAACTCGCACGCCTGACCGATAATGATCGGACCCGCGCCAATGATAAGGATGGAGGATATGTCAGTTCTTTTGGGCATTTTTACACCAAGGTAATAAGAAGTTCGAGCAGACGTTTCGCGGCATCAGCGATCGCACCACCAGCAAATTTATCTGAGAGGTATCGGAGAACTGGTGCTAGCCAACCAATTAAACTAGAGATTCGAAATCTAGGCGATTTGAGCACATTTTGTGCGTGAGCGATTTCACCTTCGATTATTTCACGCTGGTGACCTATTGCATCGCCCACTTCATTACTTGAAGAGGAAATTATACCGTTGATATCGTCCAGTATTTTTTCTGCTTCGGATATTTTTTCAAGATTGTCGTTTCTCGTAACAATTCTGTCGGCGGCGGGAATGGACTCAAGAAAGCTCAAGCTAGACAAATCTTTTTCTACTTTTACATCATCTTCGATATCACTTGTAATTTTTTGAATTGCTCGATTTAGCGCTTCGGGTCCCAATTTTTTAATGAGTGAGTTCGCGGCGCTATCTTTCAACAAACGATCTATAATGTTTTGCTTGTTGGCTGGAATCAACTTGAACCAACGGTCCGTGAATTCATCTCCGTCGTAAACAACTGCATTACCTGCAATCAAATCCCCAAAAATACCTCCAAAATTCTCGAGATATATTTTCGGATTTATATCGACATCAAATTTTTTAAATGCGGATTTTATGACTTCTAAAGCAATAGGCTCGTAATATGTGCCTAATAACCACTGATCACCGAATATATTGTCGAATTCGACCGTTCGAGAAAACCTTAATAGGACCAACTTGATATATTCGTCCTTCACCTCAATCCCCCCACGAATTTCTCAAACAGATAAAAACTGTCCTGCGGGCCGGGGCTGGCTTCGGGGTGATATTGCACGCCGAACGCATTTTTGTCGGTAAAGGCGATGCCGCAGTTGGAGCCGTCAAACAGGCTCTTGTGCGTTTCCACCACATTGGCGGGCAGCGTGGCGCTATCCACCGCGAAACCGTGGTTCATCGAAGTGATTTCGACGATACCCTTTTCCAGATATTTGACCGGATGGTTCGCGCCGCGATGACCCTGGTGCATCTTGATCGTCTTCGCGCCCGCCGCCAGCGCTAGCATCTGATGACCGAGGCATATCCCGAAGATCGGCATATCGGCATCGAGCAGCTTGCGGATCACCGGCACCGCATACTCGCCCGTCGCCGCCGGATCGCCCGGACCGTTCGACAGGAACACGCCCGCCGGCTCCAGCGCCATGATATCCTCGAACGTCGCCTGCGCGGGCAGCACGGTCACCCGCGCGCCTGCATTGACCAGTGAGCGGAAGATATTGTCCTTCGCCCCGAAATCGAGCGCGACGACATGGGGTCTTGCCTCACCTCCGTTCGCCTCGAGCGTAGTCGAGAGGCCTTGCGCGTCCTGTGTCTCGACTGCGCTCGACACGAACGGGGTTGCGTAGCCGGAACCCAATTTCCATGCACCGCCCGTCCAGTCGCGTTGCGCGCCCGTCACCTCGACCGCGAGGTCCATGCCCTCCAGCCCCGGCCAAGCTTTCGCCTTTTCATGCAGCACCTTCAGGTCGAACTTGCCCTCGGGATCATGTGCGATCACCGCGTTGGGCGCGCCCTGCATCCTGATCCGCCGGGTCAGCGCGCGCGTATCGATACCGGACAGGCCGATGCGGCCATGCTCGCGCATCCATTCGTCGAACGGCTGCACGTTGCGGAAATTGCTCGGCTCGGTCACGTCCTGCCGCACGATGCAGCCCAATGCGGCGGGCTTTTCGCGCTCCACATCCTCCGCGTTGGTGCCGACATTGCCGATATGCGGGAAGGTGAAGGTGACGATCTGCCCGGCATAGCTCGGGTCCGTCATGATTTCCTGATATCCGGTGATCGACGTGTTGAAGCACACCTCGCCCACCGCATCGCCCACGGCGCCAAAGCCGCGCCCGAACACGACCGTGCCATCGGCTAAAACCAATACCCCTGTCGCTCCTTTGGGCACGGCGGGGTATGTGGCGGTCGCCATCGGCAAATTCCTTTGTTGTTTTTAATGGTCATGCCGCACATCCGTCGCAGGACGCACAGGCTAAACGGCCGGTCCACTATGCCTTTGCGGCGGCGGGGTCAATGACTGTTAAAAAATGATTTTGCCGTTATATCTGGTTCTTTCCCACAAGAGCAAAAAGGATTCGCACCGTCATGATCCGTGACGTCATCAAAGCCGCGCAAATCGACGCCATGAAGGGCGGCGACAAGGAACGCTTGGCCGCTGTCCGCCTGATCCTCGCGAAGATCAAGGATCGCGACATCGAATTGCGCACCGCGTCGCAGGTACCCGAAGACGACGCGCTGGTGGTCGATGTGCTGCAAAAGATGGTGAAGCAGCGCCGCGAATCGATTGCGATGTATGAGCAGGGCGGGCGCACCGAGCTGGCCGAAAAGGAACAGGCTGAACTGACCGTCATCGAAGGCTTCCTGCCCAAGCAGATGAGCGAAGATGAAACCAAAGCCGCGATCGACGCGATCAAGGCCGAGGTCGGCGCAGCATCCGTGAAGGACATGGGCAAGGTCATGGCCGTCCTGAAGGAACGCCACGGCACCGTCATCGACATGAGCAAGGCCAGCGGCCTCGTAAAAGCGGCGCTGAATTAAGAAGCAAACATCCGTTCGTGTCGAGCGCAGTCGAGACACGGATGCTCAACATAGCGCAAACGCCTCTCGACTCCGCTTGAGGCGAACGGCAAGCTAGCGGAGAATTGGCTGATAGCGATTTCCTGTCCGTTCGTATCGAGCGCAGTCGAGATAGGAACGTGCACACCCGGAGGATCTCCCATGGCATTTTGGACGTACATTCTGAAGTGCGCTGACGGGAAATATTACACCGGCCACACCGACAATCTCGAAACGCGCATCGCCCAACATCAGGCGGGCGGATATTGCGATTTCACCTCCCGCAGGCGGCCGGTGGCGTTATTCTGGGCACAGGAATTCGGATCACGCGATGAGGCTCTCAGCGCTGAGCTTAAAATCAGCAAATGGTCCCGCGCAAAGAAGGAGGCGCTTGCCTCAGAAGACTGGCAGCGACTCGGATTCTATGCCAAACCTCCCAAAGAGCGTGTCTCGACTTCGCTCGACACGAACGTAAAGATGGGTTCAATCTAGTCCATGTCGCTCTCGCCTCAGTTTCTGGATGAATTGCGCGCGCGCACCACGCTGTCGACGCTGATCGGGCGCAGCGTGAAGGTGCAGAAGGCTGGCCGCGAGTACAAGGCGTGCTGCCCCTTCCACAACGAGAAGACACCCAGCTTCACCATCAACGACGAAAAGGGCTTCTACCATTGTTTCGGTTGCGGCGCGCATGGCGACGCGATCCGGTGGATGACCGACAATCGCGGACTGCCGTTCATCGATGCGGTGAAGGAACTCGCCGATGCAGCGGGTATGGAGGTGCCGGCGGCCGATCCGCGCGCAGCCAAACGAGCCGAGCAGGCGCGCGGACTGCATGACGCGATGCAGGCTGCCCAGAACTGGTTCGAAGAACAGCTCGGCGGCATCGATGGCGCAGAGGCGCGCGCCTATCTCGAACAGCGTGGGATCAGCGACGCGACACGTCGCGCCTTCGGTTTCGGCTATGCGCCAGACAGTCGGGGCATGCTGAAAACCGCATTGCGTGACTTTCCCGTCGAAATGCTGATCGAGGCCGGCCTGCTCATTCAGCCCGAGGACCGCAATCGCGACCCCTATGACCGGTTTCGCGGGCGGCTGATGATCCCCATTCGCGATGCGCGCGGGCGCGTGATCGCCTTTGGCGGGCGCATCCTGGGGCAAGGCGAACCCAAATATCTGAACTCGCCGGACACCCCGCTGTTCGACAAGGGGCGCACACTCTACAATATCGACAAGGCACTGTCGGCAGCGCGCACCACCGGGCGCATCATCGTGGTCGAAGGCTATATGGACGTGATCGCGCTGGCGCAGGCGGGGATCCGTGAATGCGTCGCACCGCTCGGCACGGCGCTGACCGAGCACCAGATCGAACGGCTGTGGAAAATCGCGGACGTCCCGCTTTTGTGTTTCGATGGCGACGCCGCAGGGCAAAAGGCCGCCAACCGCGCCGCGTTGCGCGCGCTTCCGCATTTGAAACCGGGCCAGTCGTTAAGCTTCGTCACCCTGCCCGGCGGTATGGACCCTGACGACCTGGTCAAGGCCAAGGGATCGGCGGGTTTCGAAGCCTGCCTCGCCGCCCCCACCCCGCTGGTCGAGCAAATCTGGCTGCTGGAGCGCAATAGCGCGCCGGTCGAAACGCCCGAAGCGCGCGCCGGCTTGCAACAGCGCATCGGAGAACATGCGGGTACCATAACCGACGACCTCGTCCGCCGCGAATATGAACGCGCGTTCAAGGACCGGTTCTGGAGCGACTTCGGCTGGAAGCGTCAGGAGATGAAGGCCGTGCGCGGCTTCATCAGCAAGACGCGTGATGAACTGCGCCCCGCCACCGACCTCAGCAATATGGCGCAACGGCTGGATCATATGATCAAGCGCGCTATCCTGCTCGGCCTGTCACGCCACCCCGCGGTTCTTTATGGCCATCGCGAACAGATCGGCGCGCTCGCCATGCCGACACAAGCACTCAAGGACTGGGCGAGCCTTTTGATCGGCGCTTCTTTTGACCGGCCAGCCCTTGAAGAAAGCCTGATAGAGGCCATATTGGCCGATAGTTCGGTGCCCGAACCCGAGCGCCGGAACATCGCGCATGATTTGCGGTTTTCTTTTTTCCGGGCAGAGACGGACCGGACGATGGCTGAAAATGATTTGGGCGAGGTCATAAAAATCCTGGTGTTTGAGCAGGAATTCACGCCAAAGCTTGAACGATTGAAGGCTGACCTCTATGCGCGTGGCGACACCGGTGACATCGATGAGGCTTGCTGGCAGGAACATCTCTCGCTCCTGCAGCTAAAGCGACAGAATGACGAGCGCCTGAGCGAGCTCAAGGCGAACATGGAAGAACAATTGATGGCCGCGTAACGGCCGACGGATAATTTAGGGCGAACGAATGGCGACCAAGGCGAACAAGGGCAAAAACGAAGACGTTGAAAACGGCGACGCACCGCTGCTCGACCTCAATGAGGCATCGGTCAAAAAGCTGATCGCGCGCGCGACCAAGCGCGGCTACATCACCTATGACGAGCTCAACAGCGCCCTGCCTCAGGACCAGATGTCGTCCGAGCAGATCGAGGACGTGATGTCCGCGCTGAACGACATGGGCGTCAACATCGTCGAGAATGAAGAAGCCGGCGAAGAAGGCGAAGACAATCGCGAGGAAGAGGTCGAAGCGATCGATTCCGGGGACGGCGACAATGACAATAACGGCGCTGAACGCGTCACCGTCGAAAAGAAGAAGGAAACGGTCGACCGGACCGATGACCCCGTGCGCATGTACCTGCGCGAAATGGGCGCGGTTGAACTGTTGAGCCGTGAGGGCGAAATCGCCATCGCCAAGCGGATCGAGGCTGGTCGCGATACGATGATTCTGGGCCTGTGCGAAAGCCCGACGACCTTCCATGCGATCATCGAATGGTCCACCGCGCTCAACAATGGCGAAATGCAATTGCGCGAGATCCTCGATCTCGACGCGATGCTGTCAAAGGATCCGGCTCCCGAAAGCCTGTCGGATGACGACGATAATGACGACGGTGAAATTTCCGAAAAGACCGCTGGCCCGTCCTTCAAGGATGAGGACGAGGTTGAGGAAGAACCGGACAATGAGGACGAAGAGGATTCGATGGTGGAGCGCCGCACGCGCCGCGTCGAAGAGGAAGATGAGGATGACAACACCCTCAGCCTCGCCCAGATGGAAGAAACCCTCAAGCCGATGGCGCTCGAGAAATTCGCCACCATCACTGACATCTTCCACAAGTTCGCAAAAGCGCAGGCGTCGCGCCTCGATGCGATGGCCAGCGGCCAGACGATCAGCGACAAGGCCGAAGACCAGTATCAGAAACTGCGCGAAGACCTGACCGCAGAGGTTGAGAGCGTTCAGTTCCACCAGCAGAAGATCGAATATCTGGTCGATCAGCTCTACAGCTATAACCGCCGCCTGACGACGCTGGGCGGCCAGATGCTGCGTCTTGCGGAACGCCACAAGGTGAACCGCAAGGACTTCCTGGACCACTATATCAACCACGAACTCGACGAAAACTGGATCGAGAAGGTCGGCGGCATCGACAAGAAATGGGCAGCCTTCGCCGCGAATGAAACGCGCGCGGTTGACCGTATTCGCGCTGAAATTGCCGAAATTGCGCAGGCGACGGGCATGTCGCTCTCCGAATTCCGCCGCATCGTCAACATGGTGCAAAAGGGCGAGCGCGAGGCGCGCATCGCCAAGAAGGAAATGGTGGAGGCCAACCTGCGCCTCGTCATCTCCATCGCCAAGAAATACACCAATCGCGGCCTGCAATTCCTCGACCTTATCCAGGAAGGCAATATCGGCCTGATGAAGGCGGTCGATAAATTCGAATATCGCCGCGGCTACAAATTCTCGACCTATGCGACATGGTGGATCAGGCAGGCGATCACCCGCTCAATCGCGGATCAGGCGCGCACCATTCGTATCCCTGTGCACATGATCGAAACGATCAACAAGCTGGTGCGCACGTCCCGCCAGTTCCTGCACGAGCAGGGCCGCGAACCCACCCCCGAAGAAATGGCCGAACGCCTGTCGATGCCGCTCGAAAAAGTGCGCAAGGTGATGAAAATCGCCAAGGAGCCGATTTCTCTGGAAACGCCGATCGGCGACGAAGAGGATTCGCATCTGGGCGATTTTATCGAGGACAAGAACGCCATCATCCCCGTCGATGCGGCGATCCAGGCAAACCTGAAAGAGACCGTCACGCGCGTTCTCGCCAGCCTGACGCCGCGCGAGGAACGCGTGCTGCGCATGCGCTTTGGCATCGGTATGAATACGGATCACACGCTTGAGGAAGTGGGCCAGCAATTCAGCGTCACGCGTGAGCGAATCCGCCAGATTGAAGCAAAGGCGCTGCGCAAGCTCAAGCACCCTTCACGCAGCCGGAAAATGAGAAGCTTTCTCGATCAGTAACCATCTTTGGGCGGCGAATGCGTCATATTGACACAGCGTTGCCCCAAAACTGCGATGAGTTCCCTATCCCGCATAAACAGGGCGTTTACCGCATAGCAATATAAGTCTCTTAGAACCTTCGACTGTGGGGGATAAGAGGTATATTATGCAGCACGCCCGATTTCCCCACGGCGAAACTCGCGGGGACATTAGCGCAACAATGGAATCGCTGATCGCTTTAGAGGGGTCCGCCGTTCACCCCCATGTGCAGGCGATGGTCGCGGCCGCCAGCGATCATAGCGCGCGCCCTATGGCCTCTTTGGCAGCCGGGCACTATCTGTGCCTTCTGCATGGACGCTTCCCCGGTGTGGTTGATCATGCCGCAACGCGCTGCGCCGACAACGCCGCGCGTCAATGGCTGCTCCAGACCTGCGAAGCATTCGCCGATGAACGCGCCTATCTGACGCAGGTTTCGGTGGCACTTGGCCCAGTCCCCAGCACAGCCGGACAGAACAACTGCGATTCAGCTGTTCTCCAGCAGCGCCATGCGCTCGACATGCTCTCGCAATCGGATCGTCGCGGCTGCGCGATGGGCGCCGCTATCGCATTGGTGCTTGATTGGGCCGGTGTACGTCGCCTGCTCGACATGGCGGCGCTTCGCGTCGGCCTTGAGCCGCCAAGCTGCGCATTGCCTGGCACCGCGGAGAGCTTCGCCGTTGCGCGAGAGATTGCGGTCGACGAGAATGTTTCCCGCGCCATCCACTTCGGTGCGCGACAGCTGCTCAACCAGCATCGCGGCCTGTGGGACCTGATGCAGGCACGCTCCGATATCCGCGCGAGCGAATAACCCCCCGTTTTCTTGCCAGACCCCGTAATTCATTCTACCCCTTTTGCATTGCAACAAGGGAAAGATGATGCAGCGTTTCGAGGGTACTGCCGATTATGTCGCCACCGATGATCTGAAGGTGGCCGTCAATGCAGCCGTATTGCTGCGCCGTCCGCTGCTCGTAAAAGGGGAACCGGGCACCGGCAAAACCGTGCTCGCCCAGCAGATCGCCAGCGCGCTCGATGCTCCGCTGATCGAATGGAACGTCAAGTCGACCACCAAGGCGCATCAGGGCCTGTACGAATATGACGCTGTCGCACGCCTTCGCGACGGGCAGTTGGGCGATGAGCGCGTCCACGACATCGGCAATTACATCAAGCGCGGCAAGCTGTGGGAGGCATTCACATCGGAGCAGCTGCCGGTTCTCCTGATCGACGAGATCGACAAGGCCGACATCGAATTTCCCAACGATCTGTTGCAGGAACTCGACCGCATGGAGTTCCATGTATACGAAACCGGCGAAACGGTGAAGGCGAAAGAACGCCCCATCGTCGTGATCACCTCGAACAATGAAAAGGAACTGCCGGACGCCTTTCTGCGCCGCTGTTTCTTCCACTATATCCAGTTTCCCGAGCGCGAGACGATGCAGGCAATCGTCGATGTGCATTTCCCCGGCATCCAGAAGGTTCTGGTCAACCGCGCGCTCGAAATCTTCTATGATCTGCGGGAGGTTCCCGGCCTCAAGAAGAAACCGAGCACCAGTGAGCTTCTCGACTGGCTGAAGTTGCTGCTGGCCGAAGACATGCCGCTAGACATCCTGCAATCTCAGGACGCGCGCAAGGCCATACCCCCGCTGCATGGCGCACTGCTCAAAAATGAGCAGGACGTGATGCTGTTCGAGCGGCTGGCGTTCATGGCGCGCAGAGGGTGATCCAATGGGCATAAAGGGTGGATGCCTGTGCGGGCAGGTGCGATTTTCGATTACATCGGAGCCGCTGGGATCCCGCATGTGCTGGTGCCGCGACTGCCAGCGGATCGCAAGCGGATCGGCGACGGTTAACGCGCTCTTCCCCGAAGACGCGGTGCACTATACGGGCGAGATCACGACCCTCGACATGATCGCCGACAGCGGCAACACAGTTGAGCGCGGCTTTTGCCCGCAATGCGGATCACAAATGTACAGCAAGACGGTTCAGCCGTCCGGCATGCCAATGCGCGTACGGGTCGGAACGCTGGACGATCCCGAAATCGCACCGCCCACAGCCATCATCTGGGCAAAAAGCGCACCGTCCTGGGCGCTGCTCGATCCGTCCCTGCCGCATCATCCCGGCGGGCCGGATACGCCGCCTGTGACGAAATAACCGATGCTACTTAATTTTCTCGATGAACTGCGCGCCGCGGGCATCCCAGCCAGCGTCAAGGAACATCTGGTGCTGCTCGATGCGCTCAACCGAGACGTGATCGACCGTACACCCGAGAGTTTCTATTATCTCGCCCGCGCAACCTATGTGAAGGATGAGGGGCTGATCGACCGGTTCGATCAGGTGTTTTCAAAGGTCTTCAAAGGCGTATTAAGCGATATTCCCGGTAATGTGGACGGAGAGATCCCCGAAGAATGGCTACGCGCCGTTGCCGAGAAATTTCTCAGCCCCGAAGAGATGGAGAAGATCAAGTCGCTGGGCGACTGGGACGAGATCATGGAAACGCTGAAAAAGCGGCTGGAGGAGCAGCAGGGCCGACATCAGGGCGGCAACAAGTGGATCGGCACCGGCGGCACCTCCCCCTTCGGCAATGGCGGCTATAATCCCGAAGGCGTGCGGATCGGCGGCGAATCCCGGCACAAGCGCGCGATCAAGGTGTGGGAAAAGCGCGAGTTCAAAAATCTCGATTCAACGCGCGAGCTGGGCACCCGCAACATCAAGGTCGCGCTGCGCCGCCTACGGCGTTTCGCGCGCGAAGGCGCTGCGGATGAACTGGATATCGACGCCACGATCGACGGTACGGCGAAACGCGGCTTCCTCGACATCCACATGCGCGCCGAACGCCGCAATGCAGTCAAGCTGCTGTTGTTTCTCGATGTCGGCGGGTCGATGGATCCGCATATCAAGCTGACCGAAGAGCTGTTCAGCGCCGCAACCACCGAATTCAAGAACATGGAATTCTTCTATTTCCACAATTGCCTGTACGAAGGCGTGTGGAAAGATAATCGCCGCCGCTGGTCGGAACGGATCAGGACGTGGGATATCCTCCACAAATACGGCCATGATTACAAAATCATCTTCGTAGGTGATGCGGCCATGAGCCCCTATGAAATCACCCATCCGGGCGGCAGCGTCGAACATATGAACGAAGAGCCAGGCGCAACATGGATGGAGCGGGTAACGCACACATACCCGGCTGCGGTATGGCTAAATCCCGAAAGCAAGGATTATTGGGATTACAGCCAGTCCAACCGTATGATCCGCCAATTGATGAACGACCGCATGTACCCGCTGACACTCGACGGCCTCGACGATGCGATGCGCGAACTGAGCCGGAAACGATAAGCGCGAAAGCCTGACTCGGGCGCTCAGGCCGCTTCCGGCCAGGGCGTGCGCGCCGCATCCTCAAACACGCTGGGCTTCAGCCAGGTTCGGATGTTCCTGACAAGCGCCGGTTCGCCCTCGACAATCAGGTCGCCCGCCTTGATCGCGTCGCTATAGGATCGGTCGCCCATCCACACATCATGCATCGTGCGCACCGAGCAATTGAAGAAAACGTTCACATCCTTGCCGGGATCGACAATGCACAGGTCCACCCGCTGATCCTTGACCAGCAGCCACCAGTCCTTCTGCTCGGTCAGATCGTCAAACTTGAACTGGATGACGCTTTCCTTGCCGACCAGCTTGGATGGGTCGACGCTCCGCTCCAGATACAGCATCAGCAGATCGACATCGAGATCGTCGTCCAGCACATTGGTGCGCGCCCACAACAGGCCCCAGTCGCCCAACCCCTTGAGGATCGGCAGCAGCGCCTGGCATGCCTCCGTCGGAAAATATTCATATTGCCGCTCGCCCGAACCGCGACGGCGCACGACCATGCCCTGCGCTTCGAGCGATTTGAGCCGCGAGGTCAGCAGCGCGGGCGATATGTCGCCCAGACCTCGCTGAATTTCATTGAACCGCCGCCCGCCCATGATCAGCTCCCGGATGATCAGGAAAGTCCACTTCTCTCCAAGGATCTCAGTCGCCTTGGCAATGGGGCAGAATTGTCCATATTTCATGCTCAACCCTCCTGTTCCCGACAGTCTTCCCGCGATTGATCAGAATTTGTAGCAGGTTACTTCAGAAACTGTAGCGGTTTCCTACAGATCGTGAACTAAACTTTCCCCCCACCGCGCGGCAAAAGCTCCTCATCGCCGGACGCACCGGCCTGACAGCAAGAGGAGACTGAATATGCCGCTCGTTACCGTAGAACTGATCAAGGACGTTTTCACCCCCGCTCAGAAGCAGGAAATCATCAGCAAGGTCACTGACACGATGGTCGCCATTGAGGGCGAGGCCCTGCGTCAGGTCACCTGGGTCAAGATCGTTGAGATCGAACAGGGCGACTGGGGTATCGGCGGGCAGACGCTGACCGCCGCCGATGTGCATGCCATGGCGGCGTGATCAGCGCCATCGTCCACTGAGAAAGAACGGGCTGGTTGCCGCAATGGCCGCCAGCCCGTTTTCTGTACGTTTCTGGCCCGTTCGTCGCAGGCACACTTTCCATGCGCGCGCCATTGTATTATTACGGATACAAGACCCAGCGGCTCGGTGGTAAAAAGACTACAATATATTGCGTTTTTGTTCGGGGGATTTTGGTTGCCGTTTTAAATGGGGGACATCTTCATGAAGCAGGGTCGTTCAAACCAGTCACGTTCGCGCCAGCACACCGCCACACCATCGGTCATCTGTCTTCCTCCACCCAAACCGCCCGCCACCCTGCCGCGTAAAGAGCCCGAAGTTTTGCGCGCTCTACCGCTCATCGAACCGGAATATTTTGCTCAGCCGCCCGCCGCGAAGCCCGTGGGCCGCAAGGCACGTCGCAAAAGCCGCAAGGGTCAGAGCAAGGCATCGCGTCGCAAGCCTTATGTCCATGCAGCCGCCAAAATATCGGCTGATGCAGTGAAGCCACCTGAGTGCAAACCGATCAGCCCCAAGGAAGAGCGGGCGAGTGCAGCGGCTGCGACACCGCAGCAGAGCGTCGCCGCGTCACATATCCACTGGGCAGACGAAACATTATTCCCGCTACCGCGCAATCTTTCGCTCGCGCTGCCCAAGCGGGACCGGCTGGTCGCTTTGGGCCGCTGGATGCGCAAGATGATCATGAAGCGCAGGCCGAGCGCGCCTTCGATGCACAGCGCATCGGCTATCGAGCAGATCACGTCCTTGCGGGACGAAGTCGCGCATCTGCAAAAGACGCTCGACCGGCTTCTGGCGCGTTCGGCCAGAACTCAATAGAGCAAATAGGGTCGGCGCTCGTCGATCCATGCGGCTTCGTCGACCACGGTCGGCGAGTCGAGGTCGGCAGGGCTCGCCGCCATATCGTCGACCCACTCGCGCAGGCGCGAAGAGCCGTTGATCACGTCTATCGGCAGCTTGCCGAACTCATATTCATATGGAAAATCGCGCCAGAGATCATAGTCGGGGTAAAGCCGCCGGATCGCCTTGAAACCTAGCGCCTGCAGCCGCCACGGCCTGAACGCCTCATGATCATAGAACGCGCCTTCGGCATGAATATGCACGCCGCTGCACAGCTGCCCGACATGCTTGTGGAAGGTCGGCTCGAACCAGATGTCGCGCAAAGTGCACCCTTGCAGCCATTCCGGCGCAAGTGCCCGCATCTCCGCGATCACCGCTTTTGCATCGATATCGGGCGCACCGAAGATTTCGAGCGGCCGTGTCGTCCCCCTCCCCTCGCTCAGCGTCGTTCCCTCCAGCATCACCGTGCCCGGATAGGCGCGCGCCATATTGAGGTTGGGAGCATTGGGGCTGGGGTTGATCCAGATGCGATCGTCCGGCCAGCCAAAGCCCGGCCCGGCCTCCGGCAACCAATAATGCATGTCGATCACCCGATACTCGACGTCGAGCTTATAGTGCGCGATGAACCAGTGCCCCAGCTCGCCCAGTGTCATGCCGTGCCGCATCGGCATCGGCCCCGCGCCGACAAAGCTTTCCCAGCCGGGTATCAGGCTCAACCCTTCGACAGGGCGACCCGCCGGGTTGGGACGGTCCAGCACCCAGACCGTCTTGCCATGCTGCGCCGCGGCTTCCAGCACGTAAAGCAGTGTCGTGATGAAGGTGTAGATACGACATCCCAGATCCTGAAGGTCAATCAGGATCACGTCGAAGCTGGCCATCATATCGTTGGTCGGACGGCGCACCTCGCCATAGAGGCTGAATATCGGAATGCCGAGCGCCGGATCGGTATAATCCGGGCTTTCCATCATATTGTCCTGCTTGTCCCCGCGCAGCCCGTGCTGCGGGCCAAACGCCGCCGACAACCTGATGTCCGGGCATGCCGCCAGCGCGTCGAGACTATGCGTCAGGTCGGCAGTAACGGAAGCCGGATGTGCGAGCAGCGCCACCCGCTTGCCGGCGAGCGGTTTTCTCAAGTCCGGGTCGGCGATCAGCCGGTCGATGCCATTGTTCATAGCGGTTCCGGTGCCGGAAGCTCGAACGCAAAGCAAGCGGGATGATGGAAATCAGGCTTCCCCGGCCCATGCCGCAGCGCCCAATAGGAAATGGCGCCGCCTTTTTCCTCAATGACCACGCTCGCTCCGACCGATTGCGGGCCCAGGCGCGGCGAAACGAACGTCACATCGACGACAAGGCCGTCGGATCCAAGGCTCGTTTCAATCTTGGGCGCCCACACATCGATTTCATCCATGCCGTCGCGATAGCCGGTGAAGGAATAGGCGGCCCACTGGCCGGAGGGGGAGAAATTATATTCGCGATAGACCGCGTCGCCCGGGTCGCGCGTGAACAATTCCATGCAGGTCGTTCGCCACAGACCGTCTGCCCGGCCCGGCTCTGCGGATTCGGGGACAACCAGCTGCGCCATGTCTGCGTCTATCTCATAGCGGGCGGTGACAAAGCCCGAATGACCGCGCGATCCCGATACCTTGACCCCGCGCACGGCCTCGGCGGGAGTATCAGGGTGGCAAAGCAGACTCGCAATATTGTCCAATGTTCCGCTCCATGCTAGGCGCGCGCGGCTATGACAGATTATCAATCCGACCTGCTGCGCCTTCTTCTTGAACGTGGCTATATCCACCAGATCACCGATGCGGAAGCTCTCGATGCGCTTGCGGTAAAACAAGTCGTGCCCGGATATATCGGATTCGACGCCACCGCGCCCTCGCTCCACGTCGGCAGCCTGGTGCAGATCATGATGCTTCGCCGGATGCAACAGGCCGGGCACAAGCCGATCGTCCTGATGGGCGGCGGCACGACGAAGGTCGGCGATCCCAGTGGCAAGGACGAAAGCCGCAAGCTGCTGACCGGCGAGGATATCGACGCCAATATCGCCTCGATCCGGCGCGTTTTCGGGCATTTTCTGACCTTCGGCGACGGCCCGACGGATGCCGTTATGGTCAACAATGCGGACTGGCTCGATACGCTGGAATATGTGCCCTTCCTGCGCGACATCGGTCGGCATTTCACGATCAACCGGATGCTGACATTCGAAAGCGTGAAGCTGCGGCTCGATCGCGAACAGCCGCTCACCTTCCTCGAATTCAATTATATGATCCTGCAAGCCTATGATTTTCTCGAGCTTTCACGCCGGGAGGCCTGCCGCCTGCAAATGGGCGGGTCGGATCAGTGGGGCAATATCGTCAACGGCATAGAGCTGTCGCGCCGAGTCGAAGGTACCGAGGTTTTCGGACTGACCACGCCGCTGATCACCACGGCGGACGGTGGCAAGATGGGCAAGACCGCAAAAGGCGCGGTCTGGCTCAATGAAGACGCCCTGCCCGCCTATGATTACTGGCAATTCTGGCGCAACACGCAGGACGCCGATGTCGGCCGGTTCCTGCGCCTGTTCACCGACCTGCCGCTTGATGAGGTGGCTCGGCTTGAGGCGCTGGAAGGCTCGGAAATCAACGAGGCCAAGAAGGTTCTCGCCAATGAGGCCACCGCCATGCTGCATGGCCGCGACGCCGCATCCGCTGCGGCCGACACCGCCGCCGCGACATTCGCAGGCGGCACCGGAGAGGATCTGCCCAGCGTCCCGCTGTCACAGGCCCCCAACATCATTGCCGCCAACACGGCGCTCGGCTTTGCCACCTCCAACAAGGAGGTGAAGCGCAAGCTGGAAGAGGGGGCGATCCGCGTCAACGATGAGGTCGTCCGCGATGCCAGCTATGCGCCCAAGGCAGGCGACAAGATCAGCTTCGGCAAGAAAAAGCACGGGATTGTGACCGAAGGCTAACCGATGCCAGGCAGCACTCCGGGCGTTTTTTCCGGTTTTGCGCGTTCTTCCAGCCGCACACGGTCACGCACCATCGCCTCCGGCATATGCTCGCGCAGGTGCGTCATCATCGCCTCGCGCGCCTCGCACCGGAAATCCCAGGCGTCGGGCGCATTGCGCGCGCTGAGCAAGCCGCGCAGTTCCATTGCGTCCGGCTTGTGATCGGTCACCTGAAGCAACGCGATGCGCCCATCCCAGCGCGGATTGGACTGAACAGCGTCGATCCACACCTGCCGTAGCGCCTCCACATCGGCGCTGTGATCGACATAGATGAACACCATGCCGATCAGATGACTGGTTTCGCGCGTCCAGTTCTGAAACGGCTTTTCGAGGAAATAGGACACCGGAACCACCAACCGCCGGTCATCCCAGATATGCACGATGACATAGGTCAGGCGAATATCCTCGATCTTGCCCCACTCCCCCTCGACAATCACGACATCGTCGATCCTGATCGGCTCTGTAAACGCCATCTGGATGCCCGCGATCAGGTTTTTTAGCGCAGGCTGTGCGGCGGCACCGATGGCCAGCGCGGCCAACCCCGCCGAGGCCACCAGCGTCACACCGACCGCCCGAACCGCCGGTATTGCCAGCAGCATGAACGATATCGTCATGAACAGGATGATCGTTTGCGCGACACGGTTGAATATACGCATCCGGGTCGTGCGACGCCGCGCGGTCAGATTGTCCTCGACCGTGATGTCATTCTGCGCCTCAACAATATTGCGTAGCGCGCGCAGGACCCGCATCGCGATCCAGCCGACCAGCGCCGCCATCGCCATTGCGGAAACAATGGACCACCATTTCTCCAGTTGCGGTTCGATCCGCGCAGCCTGCGCGCCCGTCATCAGTACCAGGAGGACCAGAATCCAGCGGGAGGGCTGATAGACGGCCCGGATCAACTCATCATCGCCGGTCCCGCCGGTCTTGCGCGAAACGCGGCGGACGACCGCAAAAACGACGAAGTGGATGAATGCCGCCAGAAGCGCGCTGCCGACCAGCCCGACTAGAAAGCGCCAGTCGACATAGCCGAGCGAGAAGTGAAATTCGGGATTGGACATGACGGGGTAACGGATTGGTCCGCTCGATTGTTGCTGCAATGCAGCAATTAAACAGGATCGTTGGGTTTCGATCAACCCCTCGCCGGGCCTTATCCTCCCTTAAGTAAACTTACGGCGGCGTCCCTTTCAAACAGGTAGAGGCAGTTTCGCGCCGCCTGCCCGCGCGGCGAATCGAGCCCCCCGTCGCGCTCCACCAGCAACCGCGCATCGTCCCGCGCCATGTCGATCAGGTCGGAAATATCCTCGTCACCGGCCAGCCGGAATTTCTGATCGCCCGATTGCCGCGTGCCCAGATAATCGCCCGCGCCGCGCAACCGCAGATCCTCCTCGGCAATGCGAAAACCGTCATTGGTGTCCCGCATCAACGCGAGCCGCGCCCGTGCCGTCTCTGACAATGCGTTGCCGCGCAGTAGCAGGCAGGTCGATGCCTGATCGCCACGCCCGACCCGCCCCCGCAGCTGATGCAGTTGCGCCAGACCGAAGCGATCCGCGCCCTCAATGATCATCAACGTCGCATTGGGCACGTCCACGCCAACCTCGATCACGGTCGTCGCGACAAGCACGCTCGCCCGCCCGCTCGCGAACCGCTCCATCACCGCGTCCTTCTCAGGCCCCTTCATGCGCCCATGCACCAGCGCGATCTTGTCGCCGAACCGCATCTGCAGCGTTTCCGCGCGTGCTTCGGCGGCGGCCTGATCGCTGACCTCGCTTTCCTCCACCAGCGGACACACCCAATAGGCCTGCCCGCCTGCGGCCATATGCCGCCCCAGCCCCTCAACCACCTCATCGAGCTTGTCGACGGACATCACCAGCGTCTTGATCGGCTGGCGTCCCGGCGGCATCTCGTCGAGCCGGCTCACCTCCATGTCGCCATAGTAGGTCAGCGTCAGCGTGCGCGGGATCGGCGTTGCCGTCATCACCAGCATATGCGGGTTGGTACGCGCCTTCTGCGCCAGCATCACTCGCTGATTGACGCCGAAGCGGTGCTGCTCGTCAATCACCACCAGCCCCAGGTCGCGATAACTCACCGCCTCCTGAAAGATCGCATGCGTACCCACAAGAATATCGATGCTGCCATCGGCCAGCCCCATCAGCGTCGCTTCGCGCGTCTTGCCCTTGTCGCGCCCGGTCAGGATCGCGATGTTGACCGGCACGCCCGACAGCATGGAGCGCAGCGTTTCATAATGCTGCCGCGCAAGGATTTCGGTCGGCGCCAGAAACGCACCCTGCATCCCGCTTTCGACCGCGCCCAGCAACGCCATCAACGCCACCCAGGTCTTGCCCGACCCGACATCGCCCTGCAACAGCCGCAGCATCGGCGCGCTTTGCGCACAATCGCCGTCGATTTCGTGGACCGAGCGCCGCTGCGCCCCGGTCGGCGCGAACGGCAGCTTGACCGCATCGCGCAGCTTTCCCGTCGGGACGATCGGCTGCGCCTTGCGCTTTTTCGAAGCCGCGCGCACTAGCATCAACGCCAGCTGCCCCGAAAATATCTCGTCATAGGCCAGCCGCCGCCGCGCCTGCACGCTATCGGGCGTCGCATGAACGCACAACAGCGCATCGTGCCAGTCTTTCCAGCCGTGCGACCCCAGCACCGACGAATCGATCCATTCGGGCAGCTGCGGCGCACGCTCCAGCGCCTGACTCACCAGTTCCCGCATCCGCGCATTCGTAATCCCCTCGGACAGGGGATAGACCGGCTCGCGCAGCTTGATATCAACCTGCTGCGTCACAGGCTCCACATGGTCGGGATGGATGATCTGAAGCTGATCGCCCCATGCCTCCAGCTTGCCGGAGACGAGGCGCGGCTCGCCCAGCGGCAGCAGCTTGCGCGGCCACCCGCTATTCTTGCCGAAATAAACGAGCGTGATGCTGTTGCCATGACCGTCCTGCGCGACCACGCGAAACGGCGCGCGCATTGACCCTCCGGCGCGATAATCGGTCGGCGTCAGCTCGACGATGATGATCTGGCCGATATCATTATGATCGAGCGCACTGACCCGTTTGCGCTCGACCCATCCGGTCGGCAGGTGAAACGCAAGATCGACCATGCGCGACAGGCCGAGCCGGTCCAGCGGCTTGGACAGGGCATTACCGACACCCTTCAGCACGGAAATTTCGGCAAACAGCGGATTGAGAAGTTCGGGTCGCATGGCTATGGCCCCTCGATACTCCAGCAACCGGGAACGAGCAAACGGGCTCGTACAGAATTATGCAAGACAATCCTCGCCTTCGCCGTCTTCAGTTCCGCGCATGGCATCGCGGTACGCGAGAGGCCGATTTCATGGTCGGCGGTTTTTTTGATCGCTATGGCGCGGGCTGGAACGAAGAGGAAATCCAGTGGTTCGAAACCCTGCTGGAGGAACAGGATGTTGACATCATGGCGTGGGGCATGGGTACGGCCATGGTGCCCGATCATCTCGATGGGCCGTTGATGGCACTCTTCAAGCGTCTCGATTTCATCTCCATTCCAAAGTGAGCGACCTCCACCGCCTTCTTTCCGCAAAACAGCCGCACGTCCTGTCCGGCGTTCCGGCGGGCTTCCTGCCGCTGCTGATGGCGGATCTTACGCGCGCGGCGGCGGGCGGCGGTGCTGCGCGCCGGGCGGTGTATATCGCACCCGATGAACAGGCGATGCAGGCTGTCGCCGATGCCGCCACCTGGTTCGCGCCGGAGCTGGAACTTATCGCGATCCCGGCATGGGATTGTCTGCCCTATGACCGCGCATCGCCCTCGTTGCGGTCCGCATCGCAGCGTCTGGCCGGGCTGCATGCGCTTCAGGCGCCCGTGAAGGTGCCGCAACTGGTGGTCACGACCGCAGCAGCGGTGTCGCAACGCACCCTGACGCCGTTCCGCGTCCGCCAGCTCGTCGCCCGCCTCGCGCCCAATGAGCGCATCGCCATCGACAAGCTGACCGCGATGTTGCAGGCCAACGGGTACAGCCGCACCGATACCGTCCACGATGCGGGCGAATATGCGGTGCGCGGCGGCATTGTCGATCTGTTCCCCGGCGGCGTCCCAGAACCCATGCGGCTCGATTTCTTCGGCGATGAAATCGAAACCCTGCGCAGCTTTGATCCCAATACGCAGCGCTCAACCGGCGACGTGAAGAGCTTCACCCTACTCCCTGCGTCCGAAGCATTACTGGACGAAGACAGCATCAAGCGGTTCCGCTCACGGTACCGCGAATTATTCGGCGCAACCGCCACCGGAGATCCGCTCTATCAGGCCGTCAGCGAAGGCCGTCGCCTGGCGGGCATGGAACATTGGCTGCCGCTGTTCGAAGAACGCCTCGTTCCCCTGTCCGATCATATCGGTGAGGACGCCCTTGTCGTGCGCGACGCAGGTGTCACAGGGGCCGCGCAAACACGCTTTGAGGCCATCGCCGACTATCATTCCAACCGCGTCGCCGCGCAGGGGTCTGACCCGGGCAGTTACCGCCCGCTCGCCCCGGACCAGCTCTATCTGACACAGGCGGAATGGGACGCGACCGTCGCCGCCCATCCTTTTCACATCACCTCCCCGTTCCATGAACCCGAAAGCGCGACCGTGCTTGATTTCGGCATCGACGCATCGCGCGATTTCGCCCCGGAGCGGACGCAGGGCGCCAATATCTATGACGCCGTCGCCGTGCATATCGACAATCAGCGCAAGGCCGGGCGGAAAATCATCATCGCCAGCTATTCCGTGGGCGCGCGCGAACGGTTGAGCGGCCTGCTGGAGGAGCACAAGGCAGGCGCACTGGCGCATGCCGACAACTGGCAAGAGGCGCAGGGGATCGCCGCCAAGGGTGCAACCGCGCTTGTTGTCCTGCCGCTCGATCATGGTTTTGCGAGCGCAGACCTCACCCTGCTGACCGAACAGGACATGCTGGGCGACCGGCTTGTGCGCCGTGCCAAGCGCAAGAAGAGCGCCGACGCCTTCATGGCGGAGCTGGCGACGCTCACGCCCGGCGATCTCGTCGTGCATGCCGATCATGGCATTGGCCGCTACGAAGGGTTGATGTCGATCCCGGTCGGCAATGCGCCGCATGACTGTGTCGCGCTGGAATATGCGGGCGGCGACAAGCTCTATGTACCGGTCGAAAATCTCGACGTGCTCTCCCGCTATGGCGCGGAGAACGAAGGCGTGCCGCTCGACCGGTTAGGCGGCGAGGCTTGGCAGCGGCGCAAGGCGCGCATGAAGGAGCGGATCCGCGAAATTGCCGGAGAGCTGTTGCAGGTGGCCGCCGCGCGCGCCCTGCGCCCGGCCCCTGTCGCGGAACCCGACAGCGGCGGCTACCCCGCCTTTGTCGACCGTTTCCCTTATGACGAGACCGAGGATCAGGATCGCGCCATTTCGGACGTGATCGAGGATCTGGCGCAGGGTCGCCCGATGGACCGCCTTGTGTGCGGCGATGTTGGCTTCGGCAAGACGGAGGTCGCCTTGCGCGCGGCGTTCGTCGCGGCGATGGCGGGCCTTCAGGTGGCGCTGATCTGCCCCACCACCCTGCTCGCGCGTCAGCATCATCGCAATTTCGTTGAACGCTTTGGCGGATTTCCGCTCAATATCGGGCGGCTCTCCCGCCTTGTTCCCGCCGCCGAAGCCACCAAGACAAAGGCGGGCCTCGCCGACGGCACCATCGATGTCGTCATCGGCACCCATGCGCTGCTCGCCAAGGGGATGGAATTCAAGCGCCTCGGCCTTGTCATCGTTGACGAGGAACAGCGGTTCGGCGTCGTCCACAAGGAACGGCTCAAACAGTTCAAGACCGACGTGCACGTGCTGACCCTCACCGCCACGCCGATCCCCCGCACGCTGCAAATGGCGATGTCTGGCCTGCGCGAGCTTTCCGTCATTCAGACGCCTCCTGTCGACCGGCTCGCCGTGCGCACCTATGTCATGCCATGGGACGGCGTCGTCATCCGTGAGGCATTGCTGCGCGAACATTATCGCGGCGGCCAGAGCTTCTTTGTTGCTCCGCGCATCAAGGACCTGCCGGAAATCGAGGAGTTTCTGCGTGAGCAGGTGCCCGAGATCAAGCATGTCGTCGCGCACGGCCAGATGGCGGCGGGCGAGGTCGAGGAGCGCATGTCGGCCTTTTACGACAAGAAATATGACGTGCTGCTCTCCACCACCATCGTTGAGAGCGGGCTCGATATCCCCAGCGCCAACACGCTGATCATCCATCGCGCCGACCGGTTCGGTCTTGCCCAGCTCTATCAGCTGCGCGGGCGCGTGGGCCGTTCGAAAACGCGCGCCTATGCCTATTTCACAACGCCCGCCGACCGGATCATGACCGAAACCGCGGAAAAGCGGCTGAAGGTGCTGTCCGACCTCGATACGCTCGGTGCAGGGTTCCAGCTCGCCAGTCATGATCTCGACATTCGCGGTGCGGGCAACCTCGTCGGCGACGAACAATCGGGGCACATCAAGGAGGTCGGCTTCGAACTCTACCAGTCGATGCTGGAGGACGCGATCCTGGAGGCAAAATCCGGCGGCTCCACCGACTTCGTGCCGCGCGACGCGTTCAGCCCGCAAATCACCATCGATGCGCCCGTACAGATACCCGAGGACTATGTGCCCGACCTTGACCTGCGTATGGGGCTCTATCGTCGCCTCAACGATCTGGAGGACGCACACGCCATCGAGGCGTTTGCAGCCGAACTGATCGACCGTTTCGGCAAGCTGCCCAAGGCGACCGAAAACCTCCTCACCCTAATCCGCATCAAGCAGAACTGTGTGAAAGCAGGGATCGCGCGGCTGGATGTCGGCGCGAAGGGCGCGCTCGTCTCATTCCACAATGACAGCTTTGGCAATCCGGCCGGTCTCATCGGCTATGTGCAGCGGCTTGCCGGAACCGCCAAGCTGCGCCCGGACAACAAGCTGGTAATCTCTCGCGCATGGAAAGACGCCGCCGCGCGACTTCACGCGGGGCTGCAACTTTCCAGCGGTCTCGCAAAGGTGGCGGGCTAACTACCCGCCTTTTTCCACAAGCGCCGCCAGCTCCTCGCTGGTGACGGCCGGTGAGCGCAGGAACCCCTGATAGATATCGCACCCTTCGCGGGCGAGCAGGGTCAACTGCTCCTCGCTCTCCACGCCCTCTGCAATGACCGTCAGCGCAAGGCTGCGCGCCATCGCGATGATCGCGCGCAATATCACCCGGTCGCGCGGCGTGCCCAATATGTCGCGGCTGAGGCTGTAATCGATCTTGAGATAATCGGGATGAAGCGCCTTGAGATAGGCGAGGCTCGAATAGCCGGTCCCGAAATCGTCGATGGCGACCCGCAGCTCCCGCCGCCGTAGCTCTAGCAGCAGATCGGCGGCCTGTTCGATATTTTCAATAAGGCCGGTTTCGGTGATTTCGACGGTTACACGGTGGGCCGGGAAGCCGCTTTCCTCGATCATACCGAGCAGGTTCGGCAGGAAATTCTCCTGCGCCAGATCGGCGGCGGTGACATTGATGGCGAGGCGTATATCGTCCAGCGCAGGCGACCAGCGCCCCGCCTGTTCGAGCGCGAGGCGTTGAATGTGCAGCGACAGCGGCAGCAGGTAATCGGACCGGTCTGCCGCTTCGAACAATGTGCCGGCGTCCAGCTGCCCCAGCTCTGGGTGATTCCAGCGCGCCAACGCCTCCACACCGATAATCCGGTCGCTATGGCTGTCATATTGCGGCTGGTAAACGATGCCGATCTCTCCCGCATCGATCGCGAGGCGCAGGTCGGCATGCAGGCGGTCGACATTGTCGGAGCGATCTGCTCCGCGTCGCCGCACCCCCGAACTGACGACGATATCCTGCGTCGCCGAATGGCGCGCCTCGGCAAGCGCAGCGCTCGCCCTGCGCAACAGACGCGAGGCGTCGTCCCCGCTTGTCGGCAGGGCAATGCCGCACCGTGCCGTCAGCCGCATCACCTTCTCATCGGCAACGAAGGGCCGGGAAACATCGGCGAGCAGCAAACGCGCCAGCTCCTGCGGATCGACATCGCTCTCATCGGCGAGCGCGCCCGCCGGGATCGCCACCAGAAATTCCGGGCCACCCATCCGCGCGACCAGAGCGTCTTCACCTGCCCTTGCGCGAACGAAATCGACGAGCCTCTCGGCCACGCGAGCAAGCGCGATGTCCCCGGCGAGTTGACCATAGGCCGCATTGATGCTGGCAAACTGGCTGATACCGATCAGCAGACATGCCCTCACGGCACCGTCGCTGTCGCCGGACAACCGCTTATCCAGCCAATCGCGCGCCGCCGCTCTCGTCATCAAGCCGGTCAACCTGTCCTGGGCATCCGTCGCGACGCGTTCTCGAATCCCGTCCCCGCGCGATGCCGCATCTGAACGCCCATGCCCCTTGGTTCGGGTTCGCACACAAGCAGCCATGGTCGCCGCAAAAATGTCACGGGTCGTGGGCCATGAGAGAATCTGGGTCACCCCCAGTGCGTCCAGAGCAACAGCATGGTGCGCGACCGATGCATCCACCACCGCAACAACGATCCTGTTCGGGTCATGCGGAATCGAAATTTCGGGATGTTCGCCATCGCGCAGATCCACCACGATAATATCGGATGCAGAGGTCTCGCCCGCATCTGCCGAAGCGCCAATATTCTGGACGACCCAGCCGCAGTCCTGCGCAAGTTCGGTTATATCCCGCCCGTCCGGCGAAATCAGCCCGAGCGTCGGGCTTTCCTGAAGCAAGTCCGGGGTCATAAATTTGGTATTATGCTGTCTCAGTTGCGTCGCTTGGTGGAGCAAGATAGTTCGAACAGGTTACCGGCACATTATCGAACCGGCAATCTTTAGATGCATGGCTTTAGATGCATGGACATTTACCATCTGCCCCTCGGCGATATGGCCAGACTTCTTGCACAACCTGACGGCTTCACCTAGCTATGCGGTATGAATTCCGCACCTTTCACCAGACGCGATGACCTGATCGACGGCTTTGGCCGCCGAATTGAGTATTTGCGGATTTCCGTCACTGACAGGTGCGATCTGCGGTGCCGCTATTGCATGGCGGAAAAGATGACGTTCCTGCCGCGCAGCGAAGTGCTTAGCCTCGAAGAGATCGCCATCATTGCCGATCGCTTCATTGCGCGGGGCGTGAAAAAAATTCGCCTCTCGGGCGGTGAGCCTCTGGTCCGGCGTGATTTTATCGATCTCGCCCGCCGAATCGGCCGACATCTCGACGCTGGCACGCTCGATGAACTGACGCTGACCACGAACGCGACGCGCCTGTCTGAACATGCAGCAAGCCTGTACGGCGCAGGCATCAGGCGGATTAATGTCAGCCTCGACACGCTCGATCCTGACCGCTTCGCCTATATCAGTCGGCGCGGCGATCTGGCGGCGGTGCTTGACGGCATAACCGCTGCCAAAAATGCCGGATTGCGCGTAAAGATCAACATGGTCGCGCTGCGCGACCTCAATGACGACGAATATCTGCCGATGCTGCGCTGGTGCGCCGGCGAAGGCCACGACCTGACACTGATCGAGACGATGCCTTTGGGCAGTATCGATGAGGATCGGCAGGACCGCTATCTCCCGCTGTCAGAAGCAACCGCGCAAATCGAATCCGCCTATCCGCTGTTGCCCATCGCCTATCGCAGAGGCGGCCCCGCGCGCTATTTTGAGGCGGCCGGTTTGCCGGGCACCCGGCTGGGGCTGATCACGCCGCTATCCAATAATTTCTGCGCCGGGTGCAATCGCATGCGCCTGACCTGTGAGGGCAAGATTTTCATGTGCCTCGGTCATGAGGATCATGTCGACCTCAAGACCGCCTATCGCACCGGCGGCATTGCGGCGGTCGACGCGGAACTCGACCGCGCGCTGGTCGCCAAGCCCCTGGCGCATGATTTCGCCATTGGCGCATCGGGTACGCGCGGTGCGACGCGGCGCCATATGAGCGTGACCGGCGGATGAGCATCGAAACGAGCTGGGCACTGCTTGTGTCTCCCACCCCCGCGGCGCGCGCAGCAGCAGAGCGGTTGCAGGCGACCTATGATTTCGTCGAACCGGCGCAGGCGGATATCGTCGTTGCGCTGGGCGGCGACGGCTTCATGCTTCAGGCGCTGCACATGATGCTGGAAAGCCATCAGATAAAGCCTGTGTTCGGAATGAACCTGGGCACTGTCGGATTTCTGATGAATGAGTGGCGGCTGGAGCGACTGGCAGAGCGGATTCGCGCGGCCAAGGCGTTCAAGGTCAATCCGCTGCGAATGCAGGTAACAACGGTTGATGGCGAGGACATCTCTCTCCCCGCGATCAACGAGGTCTCGCTGCTTCGTGAAACGCGCCAGACCGCGCGGATCGAGGTGTCCGTAAACGAACGCGTCGTGCTGCCAGAACTGGTGTGCGACGGTGTGCTCGTGGCGACGCCCGCGGGTTCGACCGCCTATAACCTTTCCGCGCACGGGCCGATCCTGCCGCTGGGGTCGAGCCTGATCGCACTGACACCGATCAGCCCGTTTCGGCCACGGCGCTGGCGCGGCGCGATCCTGCCGGAAAAAACCCGCGTTCGTTTCCGCGTTCTCGATCCGCAAAAGCGGCCCGTCAGCGCGGTTGCGGACCAGCGCGAAGTCCGCGATGTTTCCTGCGTCGAGGTGGCGGTGGATCGCACGATGCCGCTCACCTTGATGTTCGATCCTGAGCACACACTCGATGACCGAATAGCGGCAGAGCAATTTATCGCCTGACCCCCCTTGCCATTCTGCAAAAAGCGCTGCTATAGGCGCGGCCTGCCTCGCGGAAGCGGGGCTGCTCCCCGATAGCTCAGCGGTAGAGCTCTCGACTGTTAATCGAGCGGCCGTTGGTTCGAATCCAACTCGGGGAGCCACTTTTCACAATGATCTTCAGCTTCTCAACGCTCAGGCCGAGCTAGCCCCCGGTCGCGCATCAGGCCTTCCTGCGCCATGCTGGCGATCAGCCGCCCATTCCGGTCGAATACCCGGCCCAGTCCCAAACCTCTCGCACCGCCCGACCAGGGGCTTTGAAGCTGATACAGCATCCACTGGTCCACATTCACATCGGCATGAAACCAGATGCTGTGGTCCAGACTGGCTCCCTCCATATCGAACCGGCCATGCGGAAGAGTCGCAGACGATAGCAGGCCCATATCGCTCAGAAATGCCAACATTGCCCTATGCATCCATTGCGGCGCCTCAACTGGTGCGGCGGCCCGAAACCAAAAGGCGGCTTCAGGCTCGCGCGGTTCGCTGGGCATCATCGCCATTGGGCCGACAGGGCGCATGTCAAACGGCCAGGGCCGCCCGATGAAGGACGCCATCCGCGGTTGTTTCCCGCTGCCGTCCCGATGCTGGCGCAGCAATTCCGGGAGACCCGCCAAGCCATCCGGCCCCGGAACGTCCGGCATTTCGGCCTGATGGCTGCGGCCATCCTCTGGGCGGTGAAATGACGCTGTCAGATTGAGGATCACCTTGTCGTTTTGCGTGGCGACTACGCGACGGTTCGAAAAACTCCGCCCGTCAAAATCCGCGTCCACCTTGTAGCGCGAGCTACGTGTTTCATCGCCACCCCGCAGAAAATAGGCATGCAACGAATGGACGGCCCGATCAGGCGCAACAGTCTTGCACGCAGCGGCCAGCGCCTGGGCGATCACTTCACCGCCGAAAATCCGGCCCACACCACCCTGTTTGCGCCGCCCTTCGAAGATATTTTCATCGACGGTATCGACGTCGATCAATGCCATCAGCGCCTGGACGCGCTCCTGCGCGGTTCCGGAATGGATATCGACAACAGTCATATTTGCTCCACGAACTTTATCCCGCACCCAATGGCCGCAGGGCGCATTGTCAATCAAGGCCGCTGTACACCGCCGTCCTGAAATCTTCGCGCAAATTCGCGGCTCCAGACGGCATCATTTGCGTCATCACCAACCCGATAATCGACCGGCTGCGGTCCAGAAAGAAGCCGGTGGAGAGAATTCCTCCCCAGAAATAGGTGCCCTGCGAACCCGCAGCCCGCGCCTGGTGCGTATTGATGATCACCGCCCCGCCCAACCCCATACCGATGCCCGGCAGCGAGGTCTCAGACAATGGACCGGACCCTGCGCTCTCCAGATCTCCTCCACCGGGCAGGTGGTTGGCCATCATGTTGTCAACACTTTCGGGTGAGAGGATGCGAACGCCATCCAGCGTCCCACCGCCCAGCAGCATCAACAGGAAACGGTGATAATCCGATGTCGAGGAGAGCAACCCTCCTCCCGCTGAATAGCATTTCTGCGCTACGCGCCATCGGCTCTGCTGCCCGCGATCATATAAGGTGAGCGCTCCCGCCCCATCGGTTTGCCACGCATCGGTCAATCGCCCGACCTGGTCAGGCCGAAGCACGAATCCGGTGTCGTTCATGCCCAACGGCTGCAGGATGCGCTGCGCCAGAATGTCATCGAGCGGCTGGTCGGCAATGCGCTCCATCGCAAGCCCGAGCAAATCGATCGACGCGGAATAGTGGAATCGCTCGCCGGGCGCGAAGGCGAGCGGCACATCGGCCAGTGCCTGCACATATTCGGCGCTGTTGCGTCTCTGGTGGAACGTGTCCAGATAGCGTTCGGCATAAAGGCGGTCGAGCGGCGTTTGCGCATGAAAACTGTAGCTAAGACCCGCGCTGTGGCGCAGCAGGTCGTACATCGTCATAGGCATTTCATTGGGCACGCCGATCAGCTGCCCCTCATCGTCAACCCGCCCGGTCCAGCGCTCAACCTGCGCGAATTCCGGCAACACGGCTTCGAGTAGCGTCCCGAACGACACGCGGCCCTCCTCAACCATCGTCAGGAAGGCGGCAACCACGATGGGCTTCGACATCGACGCAATGCGATACAGCGCATTTTTGTCCAGGACATGGTCGTGTGGCGCTTCACCGTCCGCGCGGGATCGGCCCGCGCATATGTCGGCCACAGGCGTGCCGTCAACAGAGACGAAACAATGGAGATGCGGCACCCGCCCGCCCTCCACATAGGTGGAAATCAGGCCGCGCAGAGCGCTGTCCATGAGCTTTGATTGCACGTCGATAGTCTTCAACTCCTGATCGCGAACTGACCGTTAACCAAATATTGTAGGTTGCATAAACTGCAACTGCCTGAAAACTCTTTGCGTTTGTGAATTGCTGCACCGCATCATATAAATACATCTCAAGTGGTGAGCGAAATATACAACATGGCTCATCGGTAACCAAGGAGGACCATCATGAAGAATATCTCTGAAATATGTTTCACTTTATTTGCTGGCGCAGTGTCATTGAGCGTACCTGCGATAGCATATTTTAGTGTTGCGGGATAAAAAGAGCCGGACGTCCGGCGACATTCGCATAAATAGCTGACGGCTTCGCGGTGAAATATATCGCGGAGCCGTTTCCACATCCGCTTTCGTTCACCGTCATGCTTTTAGACCACCTAACGAAATGATATGATGATATTCTTTCTCTGTGACCGGGGACACCGAGAGCCGCGACTGCCGGATCATCACCATATCGGCCAGCGCCGGATCGGCCTTCATGGCTTTCAACGTAACCGATTGCTTCAACTTTTCGACCGGCGATACATGCACCGCAATCCAGCGCCCGGTTTCATCCGTGCTGTCGGGCGCCGCTTCCTCGACGATTTCCATCACGCCGACCACCTCAAGCCCGATATTGCTGTGGTAAAAGAGCGCCCGGTCGCCCTTCTTCATTTCCTTCATGTGCCGTTGCGCCAGATGGTTGCGCACGCCGTCCCACTCCCCCTTCTTCTGTTTCACCAGGTCATCCCAGGAAAAACAGTCCGGTTCGGATTTCATCAACCAATATTGTGTCATCGCTCTCTCGTCGCTTGAAATGTGCTGAATATCCGATGGCCCCACGCTCGAATGAGATCAAGCCCCAACAGGGAAGCTGACACGGGCCGATGTCCGTTCTATTGCAGTCGTAATGACTGAACATGCCGACATTCCCCCCATATCGCTGTCCAAGGATACGCCCGAACGGCTCAGCGCCAAATTGGGGGAAAGCTTCCGTACCTACGGTTTTGCTATCGTGTGCGACCATGGCGTTCCCGACGCGCTTGTGCAGCGCGCCTGGGCGCTGACGGAAACGCTGTTCGCCCTGCCTGCCGACGCCAAGCGTCGCTACGATATACCGGGCGGTGCCGGCCAGCGCGGCTACACCCCGTTCGGACGAGAAGTCGCCAAGGGCGCGCACGCCAGCGATCTAAAGGAATTCTGGCATGTCGGGCGAGAAGCCACGCCCGGCGCACCCCTACCCCCCGGCATGCCGGACAATATCTGGCCTGCCGAACCGGCCGGGTTTCGCGAGTGCTTCACAACGCTCTTCTCCGAATTCGAACGGGTGAGCGCGCGCATACTCTCCTGCATCGCGCGCGACCTTGGCCTTCCCGCCGACTGGTTCGACGGCCCGACGGAACGAGGGAACAGCATCTTGCGCCTGCTGCACTATCCCCCCTTGGCCGATGACCGGAATGCCGAGGCGATCCGCGCGGAAGCGCATGAGGATATCAATCTCATCACCCTCTTGCTGGGAGCCGAAGAGGCGGGTCTGCAATTATTGGGCCGCGATGGCCGCTGGCTCGACATTCGCCCGCCCAAGGGCGCGCTTGTCGTCAATATCGGCGACATGCTGCAACGACTGACCAATGACCGGCTGCCGTCGACGACGCACCGCGTGGTCAATCCCGCCCATGATCGCAGCAGCATGTCACGCTATTCTATGCCGTTTTTCCTGCACCTGCGCCCGGATTTCGTGATCGACCCGTTGCCGCAATGCATCGATGACGCGCATCCGCGCTGCTATCCGCCGATAACCGCAGATGATTATCTCAAACAGCGGCTGAGGGAGATCGGGTTGTTAGGGGCTTGAACCTAGCCGCCGATTAGTGCGCGGATCGCATCGAGCGCCGGTTGCGCCTGTGCGCCATCGGGTCCGCCGCCTTGCGCCATATCCGGCCTGCCACCGCCGCCCTTGCCGCCCAGCGCCTCTACGCCCGCCCGTACCAGATCGACCGCGTTGAAACGACCGGTGAGGTCATCGGTCACGCCGGTCGCAACCGATGCGCGGCCATCGTTCACGGCAATGATCGCGGACACGCCTGAGCCCAACTGCTTCTTGTTTTCATCGATCAGCCCGCGCAGTTCCTTCGGGTCCAGCCCTTCGATGACCTGTCCGATGAACTGCGTGCCACCGATTTCCTCAGGCCCCGCTGGCGCGCTGCCGCCACCACCGCCCAGCGCCAGTGCCTTCTTCGCATCGGCCAGTTCGCGCTCCAGCTTGCGGACCTGATCCGACAGCGCGGAAACGCGCGCGGGCGCATCCTCCGGCGTGGTCCGCAATGTCGCGGCAATGCCCTTCAGGGCCTCTTCGCGTTCCGACAACCACAACCGCGCGGCCTCTCCGGTCAGCGCCTCGATACGGCGCACACCGCTCGCGACCGCGCTTTCGCCGACGATCTTGAACAGCCCGATATCGCCCAGCGCGCGCACATGCGTACCGCCGCACAGCTCGACCGAATAATTCGCGCCCTCATGCCGTCCCATCGAAAGAACGCGCACCTCGTCGCCATATTTTTCGCCGAACAGCGCCATTGCGCCCGCCTCTATCGCGTCGTCGGGCGTCATCAGGCGGGTCATGACCTCGTCATTGGCGCGGACCTGCGCATTCACATCAGCCTCAACCTGCGCGATCTGCTCGGCGCTGAGCGCCTCGGGATGCGAAAAGTCGAAACGCAGCCGTTCTTCGGCAACCATGCTGCCTTTTTGCGTGACATGGGGGCCGAGCCCCGCGCGCAGCGCCGCGTGCAGCAGGTGCGTCGCGCTATGATTGGCGCGGATGCGATCGCGGCGGACCGCATCGACCGCCAGATGCACCATATCGCCCACCGCGACCGACCCCGCCTCAATATGCAATGCATGCGTGTGCAGGCGGCCGAGCGGCTTGCCTGTATCGCTCACCACCGCCTTCAGCCCGCCCTGGCTCGTCACCATGCCCGCGTCGCCGGTCTGGCCGCCGCTTTCGCCGTAAAAAGGCGTCTGGTTGGTGACCAGCGTCACATCCTCTCCGGCAGCAGCCTTGTCCACCCGCGCGCCATCCTTGACGATGGCGACAACCTGTCCGTCACCCTGGGTCGCGCCATAGCCGGTAAACTCGGTCGCGCCGGCCTCTTCGGCTATGTCGAACCAGATATCGTCCGACGCCTTTTCGCCCGAACCCTTCCAAGCCGCGCGAGCCGCGGCCTTTTGTTCGGCCATCGCTGCATCGAAACCACCCCGATCGACGCCGAGTCCCTGCGCGCGCAACGCGTCCTCGGTCAAGTCATAGGGGAAGCCATAAGTGTCATAGAGACGGAATGCGGTCTCACCAGGCAAGATGTCGCCCGCGCTCATACCGGTCGTCGCCTCGTCCAGCAGCTTCAGCCCCTTGTCGAGCGTCTGGCGGAAACGGGTCTCCTCCCGCAGCAAGGTTTCCTCGATCAGCGGCTGCGCGCGCACCAGCTCGGGATAGGCGCTGCCCATCTCACTCACCAGCCCGCCAACCAGGCGATGCATCAGCGGGTCGGCCGCGCCGATCAGGTGCGCGTGGCGCATGGCCCGGCGCATGATCCGGCGCAACACATAGCCGCGCCCTTCATTGGCGGGCAACACACCGTCGGCGATCAGGAAACCCGATGAGCGCAGATGGTCGGCAATCACGCGGTGGCTCGCCTTGTGCGCTCCATCGGTCGCGCTGTGGGTCAGTTCGCCCGACTGTTCGATCAGCGCCTTGAACGTGTCCGTGTCGTAATTGTCGTGCACGCCCTGCAACACGGCGGCGATGCGTTCCAGCCCCATGCCCGTATCGATGCTGGGCCGCGGCAGGCTGATGCGGTCGCCGCCCGCCTGCTGATCGAACTGCATGAAGACGAGGTTCCAGATCTCCACGAAGCGGTCGCCATCCTCATCAGGCGAACCGGGAGGGCCGCCGAAGATATGGTCGCCATGGTCGTAAAAAATTTCAGAGCACGGGCCGCACGGGCCGGTGTCGCCCATCGACCAGAAATTGTCCGATGTCGCGATGCGGATGATGCGCTCTTCGGGCAGGCCCGCAATCTTGCGCCAGAGCCCGAACGCCTCCTCATCGTCATGATAGACGGTCACCGTCAACCGATCGGGCGAGATGCCCCATTCGCCGGTTATCAGCCACCATGCATGGTGGATCGCCTGTTCCTTGAAATAATCGCCAAAGCTGAAATTGCCGAGCATCTCGAAGAAAGTATGATGCCGGGCGGTATAGCCGACATTATCGAGATCATTATGCTTCCCGCCCGCACGCACACATTTTTGTGACGACGTCGCCGTGCTGTATGAGCGCTTTTCCAAGCCGGTGAACACGTTCTTGAACGGCACCATGCCCGCATTGACGAACATCAGCGTCGGGTCGTTGTGCGGCACCAGCGGCGCGGACGGCACCTTTTCATGCCCCTGCCCGGAAAAATAATCGAGGAAGGAACGGCGGATATCGTTGGTCGATGTCATGATCGAGCGATTAAGCGAGGCAGCCCATCGACACAAGCGGCAATCGATATGGATAATGCCGGATTGATGAGAATCTGTCGGGTCCGGCCGCTGTCCCGCTGAACAGGCCAGATCCCAACAGATCTCCGTCCTGCCGCCGTCACCGGCGGCGCAACTTGTGCCTTAATCCTCGTCGCCTTCGTCCGATTCCGGACCGGTCATCATCGCTTCGGAAACCGTATCGGTCTTACCGCGGATCGCATTTTCCAGGCGCTCGGCAAGTTCGGGGTTTTCCTTGAGGAACGTCTTGGCGTTTTCACGGCCCTGACCGATACGAACCGAGTCATAGGAGAACCACGCGCCCGATTTTTCGACGAGGCCTGCCTTGACGCCAAGGTCGATGATTTCGCCGAGCTTGGAAATGCCCTCGCCATACATGATGTCGAATTCGACCTGCTTGAACGGCGGCGCCACCTTGTTCTTCACCACCTTCACACGGGTCGAGTTGCCGACCACATCTTCGCGATTCTTGATGGCTCCGGTCCGCCGGATTTCCATCCGCACCGATGCATAAAATTTCAGTGCGTTGCCGCCGGTCGTGGTCTCAGGGTTGCCGTACATCACGCCGATCTTCATGCGCACCTGGTTGATGAAAATCACCATGCAGCGCGACCGCGAGATCGATCCGGTCAGCTTGCGCAGCGCCTGGCTCATCAGGCGGGCCTGCAGGCCGACATGGCTATCGCCCATCTCGCCCTCGATTTCCGCGCGCGGAACCAGCGCAGCGACGGAATCCACCACCAGAACATCGACCGCGTTGGACCGCACCAGCGTATCGACAATCTCAAGCGCCTGCTCGCCCGTATCGGGCTGCGACACGATAAGCTCGTCGATATCGACGCCCAACTTGCGCGCATAAACGGGGTCGAGCGCATGTTCCGCATCGACGAATGCAACTGTACCGCCGCCCTTTTGCGCCTCGGCGATGGCATGCAGCGCCAATGTCGTCTTGCCCGAGCTTTCCGGGCCATAAATTTCCACGATGCGCCCGCGCGGCAAACCGCCAATGCCGAGCGCAATGTCGAGCCCCAGCGAGCCAGTCGAGATCGCCTCGATCTCAATCTTCTCGCGACTTCCCAATTTCATTGCGCTGCCCTTGCCGAACGCACGGTCAATCTGCGCGAGTGCGGCGTCCAATGCCTTCTGCCTGTCCATAGTCCCCGTCTTCTTGTCGGAATCGATAAGTTTGAGCATTGCGGTCATGGGCCTGTCTCCTTCCGAGTGCAACATGCATCGGATTACAAAACCCATGTATCCTATTTGTTCTCATAGAACAAGAGGGGAACAAAATTTCAGTTCAATATGAACAAGTCTTCACGCCAAACGGACTTCAGCAGCCTCGATCAGATCGGAAATCGCGCCAATTGTGTAGGGTTTGGCAAGCATCGGGCGCGCCGAATAGGGTTGCGGCACCGACGATATCGATCCGCCCGAACTCAGGATATAGGGGATGCCCGCCTGTTCCAGCAGCTCGGTTGCGGGCCACACTTCCTCACCATTGAGATTGCAGTCGACGACTGCCAGATCGAACCCGCCCTCGCGCACCATTTGGCACGCCTCATCTACCGTTGAGGCAACGCCACGCACTTCATGGCCCAGCGTCTCGATAAATTCTTCGAGCATCATTGAAATCATCGCCTCGTCCTCGACGATCAGAATCGACCGGCGAACTGGCGATTTTGCATAATTATCTTGCATGAAAGCGATGCCCGAATGCCAGGTTTCAGTCCCTTAAAACAGGCCGATGGCCGGACTTCCGCCCGATCTCCGGTAAAGGCAGAGGTCGGCTGGCTTCTCAACCTCATCGCAAAACGCTGGCTCAACCGGACGGAATTGGCAAGTGGGCCGCAATCGTTTTGTCGTTCTCGCGCTACGGTTCAGCACACTTTCAGGCATTTTCTCCACTGACGCTCGCAAAAGCGTCCGCCACCGCCTCGCCGAGCTGCGCGACCGAGAAAGGCTTGGGCAGAAAGGAAATATTGGGAATGTCGATCGATTTTCGGAGCTGCTCTTCGGCATAACCGGACATGAAAAGGACCGGCAGATCGGGCCGCGCCGACCGCGCCTCGCGCACCATTTTCGGACCATCCATGTTCGGCATTACTACATCGGAAATCAGCAGATCGACCTTCTCTGTTTCCTCCAGAACCTCCAGCCCCTGCTCACCGTCGCAGGCCGTCAGTACGGTGTAGCCCTGCCGTGTCAGCGCCCGTTCCGCCACGGCGCGGACCATGTCCTCATCCTCGACAAGAAGAATGGTGCCCGTGCCCCAGCTGCTCTTGCGGGATGGAGGCGTCTTGATGGTCACCGCTTCCTTTTCATCGGCGGTCGCGACATGCACGGGCAGGTATATGCTGAAGGTCGTGCCATGCCCGGCCTCCGATTCCGCGAAGATATACCCGCCCGACTGTTTGACGATACCATAGACCGTCGACAGCCCCAGGCCCGTGCCCTTGCCGACTTCCTTGGTCGTAAAAAAAGGCTCGAATATCTTGGACAGAAGGTCGGGCGGGATGCCAGTCCCGGTATCCGTGATGCGAATGCCGGAATAGTCCGCGGGCGGCAGCACCGTCGAGCGCATTTCTCGCACTTGGGCGGCGGATACGCCAAAGGTCTGGATCGACAGCTTGCCGCCGTCCGGCATCGCATCGCGCGCATTCACCGCAAGGTTGACGATAACCTGCTCTATCTGGCCGGGGTCGGCGCGCACCGCGCCCAGATTGCGGCCATGCACGGCCTCCAGCTTCACCTTCTCGCCGATCAGCCGGTTGAGCAGGTTCGATACGTCGGCCACGATGTCGGGCAACTGTATCACCTGCGGACGCAGCGTCTGCTGACGCGAGAATGCGAGCAGCTGGCGCGTCAGGCTGGCGGCGCGGTTGGAGTTCGACTTTACCTGCTGAATATCGTCATAATCGCTGTCGCCGGGCGTATGACGCATCAGCATCAGGTCGCAATGGCCGATAATCGCGGTCAGGATGTTATTGAAATCATGCGCGACGCCGCCCGCAAGCTGCCCCACCGCCTGCATCTTCGTGGCCTGCGCGACCTGCCGCTTGAGCCGCCCTTCCTCATTATCGTCCTTCAGCGCCAGTATGACCGCAGCATCGCCCAATCCGCGAACACCCGCCAGGCTGAAGGCGACGGGTTCCTCCGGCCGGTTCTTCAGGCGCACCGCGATATCACCGGTCATTTGCGGCCCGACCGCATAGCGCCGCACGGCTGCCGCAAGCGCGGTCTGATCCTCCACCACAACCATGTCGCCGGGGTAAGCGGGTTTCTGCCCGTCGGGCACATTGGCTGCGCGCGCGAGGCCGTCATTGAGGAACAGCAGCCTGCCATCGCGATCGGTAATGGCGAGGCCAAAGGGCAGCAATGCCAGCAGGGCCTGGAAATAGGGTAGCGATGATCCCTCTGCCCCTGCCCCGCCCTGCTGATCGATCAACAGGATCAGCGCCGGGCCATCGGGCTGATCATCGCGCAATGCCACCCGAAACACGCCGATGGGCAGCATGCCGGGCGTTTCGCGCAGGAAAAAGATGCGCCCGGCATCATCGCGTCGGAAATAGGCTGCGAAATCCCTGCCCACCACCTCCGAATCGGCCGCGCCCGTGGCCCGAAGGGCAAAAGCCTCATTGGCCGTGCGTATCCGGCCCTCTCCGCCGATCAACGCGACCATCAGACCCGCATCGCCAAACTGCCTGCCCACCTCGCTCGCGAAAAGCTTCGAAAATTCATCGATGGCGTTCGATTGCTTGACCGCATTGAACTGCCACACCAGATAGTCTTCGGCGGGCCCCGCACGCCTGATTTGCACTTCGCATCGCAGCGCACCGCGCGTGATCAACGCGCTGTGCGCGTCCCCGTCGCGCCACGCCTTGCGACCGGCCTCGGCCAGTTCCGCCGCCCCTTCGCCATCGAGTTGCAACGAAGCAGGCGCAGGATAGTCGGCAAACCATTCTCCATAGAGGTCGCTGGCACACAGCAATCGGCCCGCCCGATCCGTAACCGCCAGCGCCAGACCTCCCATATCGGCAGCAGCCCGCGTCACCGACCAGTCCGGGATGGCCGCCTCCCTGACCGCGACGCCTTTCCCATCGGGGCGAAACAGGTACAGCAGAGCCGCCGCGCCGATGATTGCCGCTGCAAAACCGGCCGCCAGCGCCCAATCGCGCAGCAGCCAGAACAATATCCCAGCGCTGAGCAGCGATGCGACGAACAACGCGGGTACAGCGAACCGGTTCTCTTTTTCGGCAGTCAGGGAAACGATATCCTGCTTGTAACTGCTACCCGATGCGCTCACCATGCGCGACCTCTTCCCCTATGCTCATTGACCGGCCACCGCCGCCCCACGAGAGAGCGGCACAAGCACCTTAGCAAAGCAGGCGGGGCGATGAAGTGGAAAGTTGCCGCAAAGGGTCAGCTTGTCGGAACATCACCGGCCAGAGCCTGCTCGCGCCGCGCCTTCCACTTGCGGAAAAGATGCGCGCGCCACAGCCAGCTGGCCAGCAAATACCCGATCGCCGCAAAGACAACCGAAATCACCGCCAAACCGAAGACGAGCGCGGGCGCGGCTTCGGATACGATCCAGTTTGTCCATTCGCGGATGCTGGCATGTTCGTCGATCAGCGCCATGAAGCGCGTTACATCCGCGGTGCGCCCCAGCATGAAATTGCCGACATAGACCGATGCCCACAAGATAAGCGGCGTCGTTGCCGGGTTGCTGAAAAACGTCATTGCCGCGGCCAGCGGGATATTGGCGCGTACAGGCAACGCCAGAAACGCCGCGCCGACAACCTGAAGCCCCGGTATCATCAGGAAGATGCCGACCAGCAACCCCAGAGCCACGCCGCGCGGTACCGACCGCCGCGTAAAGCGCCACAGTTCGGGCGCGAGCACGCGATGCGCGATCGGCGCCAATATGCGGCTGTTTTCGAATACCTCTCGGCGTGGTGCATTGGCATGCCACCACCGGCTGATGCGATTATCCATCAGCCATGCTCCTTGAGCAGGCGGCCCTGCTCGCGCTTCCATTCGCGCTCCTTCGTCGTCGCGCGCTTGTCCTGCGCATTCTTGCCGCGCGCGAGCGCCAGCTCGACCTTCGCCCGCCCCTGTCCGTTGAAATAAACCGACAGCGGCACCAGCGTCATGCCCTTGCGCGCCACCGCGCCATGCAGCTTGGCGATCTCGCGATCATGCAACAGCAGCTTGCGTGGGCGCTTGGGTTCATGGTTGAACCTGTTGCCATGGCTGAATTCGGGAATGTTGCTGTTGATCAGCCACACCTGCTCATCCTTGACCTCGGCATAGCTTTCAGCAATCGACCCGTCGCCGAAACGCAGCGATTTCACCTCGGTGCCCTGCAATACGATGCCGGCCTCGAACACTTCGTCGATCGCATAGTCAAATCGCGCGCGCCGGTTTTCGGCGACGGTCTTCACTTTCTTGAACGCTTCTGGACGGGGACGGGCCATGAATACCTTATATCTCGATCAGACACCGATATGGGTGGGCAATGCCCCTTATACCAGTCCTGCAATCTCCAGCGCCCGGTCCACCGCAGCCCTGCTCGACGCGCTCGGCCATGTAATGGGCAGGCGGACATCGACAGGTATCTCCGGACGAACGCGGGACAGCGCATATTTGACCGGCCCCGGTGAAGAATCGCTGAACAAAGCATCGTGCAGCGGATATAATTTATCCTGCAGCGCGAGCGCCGCTGGCAGGTCGCCCTCGGCCAGCACCTTCTGGAAACGCGCGCACAGTGCGGGCGCGACATTCGCTGTGACAGAGATGCACCCGACCCCGCCCATCGTATTGAAACCTAGCGCGGTTTCATCATTCCCGGAAAGCTGGACGAAGTTCTCACCACACGCCAGCCGCTGCGCCGTAACACGACCCAGATTGCCGGTCGCATCCTTGATGCCGACAATCGTTTTGAACTCCGTCGTCAGACGATGCATCACCGGAACGCCGATATCGGTGATCGTCCGGCTGGGAACGTTATAGAGTATGATGGGCAGGTCGCACCGCTCCGCCAGATAGGCAAAGTGCTGATAGACGCCTTCCTGACTCGGCTTGTTATAATAGGGCGCGACCACGAGCGCGGCATCGGCACCGGCAGCCTGCGCCGCAAACATATGTTCCAGCGCGATCCGCGTATCGTTGGATCCGCAACCCGCGATCACCGGGACCCGCCCGGCGGCTTGTTCCACGCAGAGCGCGATGACGCGATTATGCTCATCGACCGTCATCGTGGCGCTTTCACCGGTCGTTCCACAAGGGACCAACGCGCTACTGCCTTGCTCAATTTGCCAGTCAACAAAGGCGCGGAAGGCTTCCTCGTCCAACGCTCCGTCGCGAAAGGGCGTCAACAAAGCCGGAATCGATCCGGAAAACATGCAAAAAACTCCTTCAAACCTAGCGTTCATCAAGGCATAATCATCTTCATGCCATAATATCGGACATAAGCTCCGGCAAGGAACCAGACCAGATCATGTCGAACACAACTCGCCAACGCATCAGATATCGCCATCTTCCGGTTTTGGGCGGTGTGCTCGTTGCGTCGGTTGCAGTTGCGCAGATAGGCGACGTTCGCAAGGAAATTGTGCAGCCCATCCCCCCCGGCGCGTCCACGGCGATGCCACAGGGTTCGCCCGACTGGACTATCGCGCGCGAAAATGCGCTGCAATCGGCGGACACTCCCATCATATCGGTGGTCGATGATTGGAAACGCCTGCAACAAAGCGATGGCATGGGCTTCGCGGCCTATTCCAGCTTCATCATGGCGCACCCCGGCTGGCCCGGTGAAGACCGTATGCGCCGGCTGGCGGAAAACGCGATCGACCCGCAAAGCTACAGTCCCTCGGCGGTAGTCGCTTTCTTCCAGCAATACCCGCCCCGCACCGCGACGGCCGGGGCGCGCTATGCCCTTGCCCTATCCAGCCTTGGCCGCACGGAGCAGGCCCGCGAGGCCGCGCGGGCAGCTTGGCGGACGGGACCGATGGCGGCATCTGACGAAAGCTGGGTACTCACGAATTTTGCGTCCTCGCTGACGCCCGATGATCATCATGCTCACGCCGACGCGGCATTGTGGAAACGCAGCCCAACGTCGGCCGAGCGGGCCCTACCCTTCCTTACTGCCGACACGCGACCTGTGATTGCGGCGCGCATCGCCATGCAGCGGCGTGCGCCCGACGCAACCGCACTTATCCAGTCGGCGAAACCTTTCGCCAGGGGGAATGCAGGCTTCATCGCGGATCAGGCGATGTGGCTGCGCGACACCGGGAACAGCCTGCTCGCCCGTTCTCTCCTTGCCGAGCGAGAGCCGCTGACGGTCCGGCCTGCCGACGTTGAAAAATGGTATGAGGTCCTGCTGGTCAACGCCCGCGCTGCGGCGACCGACGGCCAGTGGACAACGGCTTATAATATCGCGAGCAAGCTCGATGACGCCTATGCGCCCGGCGTCGACGTGCGCGATCAATCGCTCGGTGAACGGGACGATTACACCAGCCTGGCCTGGCTTGCCGGGACCACTGCCTATTACCAACTGCGCAGGCCGCGCGACGCGATGATCATGTTCGACAAATATGGCAGCGCCGCGCGCTCGCCGCAAACCATGTCAAAGGGCTGGTACTGGGCAGGCCGTGCGGCACAGGACGCAGGCGACAGCACGGAAGCCAACCGTCAGCTCGCCATGGCCGCAAGCTATCCCGATCAATTTTACGGTCAGCTCGCCCGGGAACGGCTGGGCCAGCCTGTGACGGCACCAGTATCCTTTGCTGACAGGGTCGTCGTCACGGACAATGATCGCAAGGCGTTCGAAGCCAGCTCGCTCGTCCGGGCTGCCAAGGCGCTTGGCGTGGCAGGCCGCCGGACGGACCAGAGCATATTCCTGCGCGCCATCGCGGCGAATGTTTCCAGCGATGTCGATCGCGCGCTCGCAAACCAACTCGCTGAGGCTGTCCGCAGACCTGATCTTGGCGTGATGGTGGGGCGCAGGGCGCGTGCCGACGGAAGCTCGGGATACAGCCTTGCCAGCTTCCCCAACCTAGCCGTGCCATCGGGACATCAGGACAACTGGACCATGATCCATGCGATCACGCGGCAGGAAAGCCAGTTTGATCAGGCGGCGGTCAGCCATGCGGGAGCGCGCGGCCTGATGCAGCTGATGCCCGGTACGGCACGGGAAACGGCAGGCAAGATTGGCCTGTCCTATACACTGGGCGGCCTGACAACGGACACCAGCTATAATATTCAGCTCGGCAGCAGCTATTTTCAGCGGATGCTGCGCTATTATGGCGGCAGCTATCCGTTGGCCGTCGCGGCCTATAATGCGGGGCCCGGCAATGTGAACAAATGGCTGCGCGCCAATGGCGACCCGCGGCTGGCCGGAGGGGACATATTGCGCTGGATCGAGCAGATACCGATCTACGAGACCAAGAATTATGTCCACCGCGTGCTCGAAAATGCGGTCGTGTACGATGCGATGCGCGCGCAGGAAAACGGCCAGACCATGCCCCCACGCGCTTTGTCGCGCTATCTGGGCAAGAACGGCGCAGGCTGATCGGGCACACCCCTATGAACGTACGGGTCAACTATATCACGCCGCAGGGCTTTGCCACGCTGCGCGCCGAATATGATCGGCTGTTGGGCGACGAACGACCGAAGATTGTCGAAATCGTCAGCTGGGCCGCCGGCAATGGCGACCGCAGCGAGAACGGCGACTATCTCTATGGCCGCAAGCGGATGCGGGAAATCGATCGGGAACTCAAGCGGCTGTCGAACCGGATGAAGGATGCCAAGGTCGTCGATCCCGCGCATCAGCCCGATAAAAGCCGGGTGTTCTTCGGCGCGACCGTGACGATCATCGATGAGGATGATCAGGAGCGCATCGTGACGATTGTCGGCAATGACGAAACCGATGCATCGCAGGGGCGGATCGGTTGGGATGCGCCGCTTTCACGTGCGTTGCGCGGCGCCGGCATCGGCGACTTGCGGACCGTGCGCCTGCCTGCGGGCGAAAAGGAATATGAGATAAAAGAAATCAGCTACCCTGCCGCAACAGGATAGCTGATCTCAAAACTTGAATGTCAGATCAGAAAGCGTAGCTGACTTTCGGTTGCTTCTTGCGGTTGCGCATCGCGAAACCGACCGCGCCGAAGCCCATGATCATCATCGCCCAGGTTGCCGGCTCGGGAACCGCGCTGACGGTCAGCTGGTTCAGCTTGAAGCCGTCATAGTTCGCGTCCGAGCCACCTGCCTTGACGATCCAGAGGTTCCCGCTGAGGCCACCCGGATTGATCGCACGCGGCGCACCGGAATTGGTCGATACGTTCGACTGGAACGTGTTGGAAAACAGCGAAGCGACGCTGGCGTCCGAAGCACCGTTGCCAAACTGGCTGCTGCCCCATGCACCGAGCGCATTGCCGACCGAGAAGGTCGCATCGCTATCGAGCGGCGTGCCGACGTTCAGGCCGAATGCATTGAACACGCCGCTGGTCAGCGAGACATTGTGCGTGAACTGCAGCAGGATGAAATCGGCCGATCCGAAATTGTCGATCGCGTGATGATTGTCGGTCGACGTATCGGCACCATAGCCTTGGGGGAATGCGCCGAGATAGCTCGAATTGACGACGCCGGAGTTGCTGTTCCAGGCAGTTGCCTTGACGCCGAGCCACGGGGTGCTTCCGGCAGTGGTCACGCGAGAATTGCCGACTGCGCCGACGGTCGCGGAGTTATCGCTTCCGAAAAAATCGAAAACATAGGTGTTGGCGTTGGCCGAGCCGATGCTCGCTACGGCAAGAGCCGCTACGGATGCATATTGGGCGATTGCTTTCATGGGAGAGTCCCTTTCCTGTTGTTATTGACCCGGAAGAGCACCACCCACACAGGCAACCTCAACCACGTCCCTACTTCTTCCTGACCGCCAATGTTATAGCCCACCCCGACCGGCCAACTAAGAAAGAAGAGGGTTAACGCCGCTGCCTCCCCGCAATTTTTTCATTTTTTTTAATATCGATATTTCAATCTATTACACTTCATTCCTACATTTAATTATAAGGTTAATGCCAGATTTGTTCCTATTTGAAACATGACGCGGTGCACAACAGGGATAACAGGGAAAGTTAACTGCGCCGCTCGTGATCCACAGCCGGGATTCGCTATTGCAACCGATTCGCACACCCACTGCCCACGCGCTGGCGAGACCTGTTTCACCATCAAAAAAGGTTTCTACAAAAGCGGTGGACATTTCGGCATTTCGCGCCTATTGGCCTGCCCTGCATCAAGGGCCTTAAAACCCATGGCGCACCGTCCGAGACAGTTGGTGAGGGAATTGGCCCTCTTAATTTCCAGCCTAGACGGGGACAAGTTTCACACCGGGCGCGCTACGCCGCTCCGGTTTCTGCCTCTCTCGCCCCACGGGGTATATGAGCGGGCAATCGATCCTTTTCCCTTCGGACACCGCAATTCCACGCCCCGGCGTGGCTCTTTGCGTTTTTCCCGGCGGATGGTCTGCCGGGATGTAACTGGAGAATGGCATGGATCGTATCCAGAAAGCTGAGTCGGTATCCGCGCTGAACGCTGTCTTCAACGAAGTCGGGGTTGTCGTTATTACGCGCAACCTTGGCCTGAGCGTTGCTCAGTCCACCGACCTTCGTCAGAAAATGCGTGACGCCGGCGCCGCTTACAAGGTTGCGAAGAACCGCCTTGCCAAGATCGCCCTGAAGGACACGGACTATGCGCCGCTCAGCGACCTGCTGACCGGCCCATGCGCCCTTGCCACTTCGAGCGATCCGGTCGCCGCCGCCAAGGTTGCGATCGATTTCGCCAAGACCAACGACAAGCTTGAGATCGTTGGCGGGGCGATGGGCACTACGCTGCTCGATGCGGAAGGCGTCAAGGCGCTGGCATCGATGCCGTCACTGGATGAACTGCGTGCGAAGATCGTCGGCCTGGTACAGGCTCCGGCGACCAAGCTCGCAACCGTCACCCAGGCGCCGGCTGCGCAGCTCGCACGGGTCTTCAATGCTTATGCGTCCAAGGAAGCCGCATAAGCCGTACTTTTTTTCACTCTCATATAAGGGGCGCACGCCCCGCTCAGAAAGGTAGATAGGTTAAAATGGCTGATATAGAAGCTCTGGTCGACCAGCTGTCGGCTCTCACTGTTCTCGAAGCTGCTGAACTCAGCAAGGCTCTGGAAGAAAAATGGGGCGTTTCGGCTGCTGCTGCAGTTGCGGTTGCTGGTCCGGCTGCTGGCGGCGCCGGCGACGCTCCGGCTGCTGAAGCCAAGGACGAGTTCGACGTGATCCTCACCGGCGACGGTGGCAAGAAGATCAACGTCATCAAGGAAGTCCGTGCGATCACCGGCCTTGGCCTGACCGAAGCCAAGGCGCTCGTCGAAGGCGCGCCGAAGGCCGTCAAGGAAGGCGTGAACAAGGCAGAAGCCGAAGAGATCAAGAAGAAGATCGAAGAAGCTGGCGGTACGGTTGAGCTGAAGTAAGCTCACCGGACAACCGGAAAAAATAAGGGCGGTTCCCTCTGGGAGCCGCCCTTTTTGATATGTGTTCAGGGGGAGCCTATTTCCCCCGCTTGGCCGATTTGCCGTTAAGCCACGCGATGACCTCCGGCTTCAGACGCGCCCGGGTCACCACCCGCGCCTTGATCGCGGCAATGGCCCGGTCGGTAACCTTGCGCGATTCCGGCGTCAGATACTGGTCGGCATAGGCGCTCAGCTTATCTGCCATCGCAAGCTCTGACGACCCGCCGCCCAGACGCGCCAGCGCCTGACTGCGCGCCGATACGTCGATCAACGCCTCATATTTTTCGCGATTGGCAAGGACGAAGTCGACCGCCTGCATATCATGCCCGTAGCCGACATTGCTGACGATTGCAGCGCTCGTCGTTTTGCCGGGCTCATCCGTCAGCGCCAACTGCAACGCCTGCGCCGTCAGCTCCTCGTCCTTCGCGCTACCAAGCAAGCCGAACAGCTGCGACTTTTCAAGTGCGCTGGGTGCAGCATTCGCCATCGCGCGCAACGCATCCCAGGTTTCCTGATCGGCGTTTTTCGCGACGATGCCGAGCCACACAAATTTCAGCGGCCCGTCGAGCGCCTCGGGGTTGCCCTCCAGCGCGTCGAAACGCCGGCGCGCTTCGGTCACCACTGCGGGATCGCCCATCTCTCCCAACGCGCTTATCAAAGCCTGCCGGAGAAGCGGAACCTGCGGCCCCTCACCTGCCTGCGCATCATAGCCGATACGTTGCAACACTGGCGACAATTTGCCCGAGGCATAGGCGAGTACCCGCGCCTGCGTCGCGTCATCGCCCTCGAAAATCGTGTGGATCGCAGTCAGATAATCCGGCACCGCCGCCAGGATCACGTCGCTGGCATCCATCGGCACCGCATCGACGAGATCGAGCGAACGCGCCATCGGCTGATATCCGCCAAGACCAAGCTGCCAATTGTCGGCCAGCAAGCCGCTCTGGTCGATCGAAGGAAGCTGGGTGAAGTCCTTCGCCAGCGCGGCGACATTCTTGGCCGGGTAGAGCGAGCGATAATAGCCCGCCTGCCCAACGTTGATGACATAGGCGCCGCAGCCCGGCAGCGCAATGCTGCCTTCCTTGCTCAGCACCATCGTCTTGACGTCGCCACCCACAACCTGCGCCTTGATCGGCACATGCCAGGAAAGCGCCTCGCCACCTTTCTTCGCATCGGCATCACGGCTGAACTCGCCCTGTTTCAGGGCCAGCGTCGTCATCCCGTTCTTGCACTGAGAAGCCGTAACCTCAACGAGCGGAATGCCAGGCTGGGTCGTGAAGTCATGGGCCACAGTGACAAGCCCCTGCGCCCCGGCATTTTCAACCGCCGTCCACAGGTCTGACGTCACCGTGTTGCCATAGGCGTGCTGCTTCATATAGGCGCGAATGCCCGTCTTCCACGCGTCCTCACCTGCGAAGCTTTCCAGCATCGTGATGACGGCTTCGCCCTTCTGGTAAGTGATCGCGTCGAACGCTTGATTGACCTCCTCGACGGTGTCGATAGCCTGCACGACCGGATGCGTTGTCTTGTACGCATCAAGGCCCATCGCCCGCTCCCGCCCGTCGACGCGCGTAAGTAGCGTTTCCCACTCCGGCTTCATCACATCGGTCACCTTGGTCGCCATCCAGCTCGCAAAGCCCTCGTTCAGCCACAGGTCGTCCCACCACGCCATCGTAACGAGATCGCCGAACCACTGGTGGGCCATCTCATGCGCGACAATCTCATAGACCACGCGTTTGCGCCCCTCGGACGTCGATTTGGGATCGACCAGCATCGCGCGTTCGAAGGTGAAGATCGCGCCCCAGTTTTCCATGGCCGAGAAGAACTGGCTTTGTCCGGGGCCAGCTACATTGTCGAGCTTGGGCAGCGGAAACGCCGTACCGAAATAATCGTTATAGTAGGGCAGGATGTCGGCGGCCGCATCAAGCGCGAGCTGCGCCTTGTCGACATTGCCCTTGCCGGTGACAACGCCAATTTCGGTGCCTGCAGCCTGCGTGGTCTTGCGCTCCAGCTCGCCCATGCCGAGGAACAACAAATAGGTCGACATCTTGGGCGAAGTCCCAAACGTCACCAGCGAGGTGCCGTCCTTCTGCGCGACGCTGGATGTGATCGGCATGTTGCCGACCGCCATCTGGCCCTTGGGCACGACGACGGACAGATCGAATGTCGCCTTATAGCTCGGCTCATCCCAACTCGGCACGAAACGACGCGCATCGGGCGCCTCGAACTGCGTGAACAGCGCGCGTTTGTCGGCCCCGTCATTGTCCTTGTAGTCCAGCGCGAACAGGCCGTTGGCCTGCGTATTGATGATGCCGGAATAGGCGAAGGCGAGCTTGTATTTCCCGGGCTCCAGCGTCTTGGGGAAAGAGACCGTCGCGGTCTGCTGTTCCGCATCCACGGCAACCGTGCCTGCCATGGCTTTCTTCTTGCCGTCCGGCCTGATTGAGGCAGACGCGAAGGTCAGATCCGCTGCGTTCAGCGTGATCGTATCTGTTGCCTGCTTCAGCTCGATATCTATCGTCGCCTCTGCGCTGAACTTCAGATTGGCGGCATCGGGCGTCGCCTTGATTGTATAGTGGTTCGGAACGGCGATACGCGGCAACTGCGTCGTAACGCTGGGCGCAGGCCCATCCCCCGTCTGAGCGAATGCGACGGGCGCAGACAGCATGGACAAAGCCAGCGCCACAGACGCGACCGCGCGCGAAAACCGCGCAAAATTCTTGGAACTATTCATGGCATCAAACTCCCCGACAGCAGAGTGAAACGCAAAATGTGCGTGATGAGTATCTGATTGCTACGGCCCGAGCGGGCCGTCAACCAGTGCGATGAACCGTTTAACGCGACCCTAGGGTGAACGGTTCCTGAACGACAGGCGAGCGACTGTATGAAGGGAGAGCAACGAAATATCATTTCGACCAACCGCAACGCGCGAGCATCAAAATGACAGCGCAGTATGCCAGCAGAGCGCCGGTGAGAAACCAAGGTAGCGATTGGAAAAATTGGCGCGCCCGGAACGATTCGAACGTCCGACCCTCAGATTCGTAGTCTGATGCTCTATCCAGCTGAGCTACGGGCGCGCGGCCATGTATGGCTGGGGTCAAAGACCCCGTGGGAGATGCGCAGATAGAGGGGGCCGCCCGTTCTGGCAACCCCCTTTATGTCGATTATTTGCCTGACTTCAGTGCAGCCTGAGCCGCCGCCAGACGGGCGATGGGTACCCGGTAGGGTGAAGCCGATACATAGTCGAGCCCGGTCGCCTCGCAGAAAGCGATGGAAGCCGGGTCGCCGCCATGTTCGCCGCAGATGCCAAGCTTGATTCCCGAACGCGTCTTGCGCCCGCGTTCCGCCGCAATCTCGATCAGCTGACCGACGCCTTCGACGTCCAGGCTGACAAAGGGATCCCGACCGAAAATGCCCTTGTCGACATATTGCGTCAGGAACCGGCCAGCATCGTCGCGGCTGATACCGATGGTCGTCTGCGTCAAATCGTTGGTGCCGAACGAGAAGAACTCACCGACTTCCGCGATCTCGCCTGCCATCAGTGCCGCACGCGGCAGCTCGATCATCGTACCGACAAGATAGTCGATCGTCTTGCCGCGCTCCTCGAACACCGCCTTGGCCGTCTTGTCGACGACATCCTTCATCAGTTCCAGCTCCCGCTTGGTGGCGACGAGCGGAATCATGACTTCGGGAATCGGCGCTTCGCCCGATTTCTCCGTGACATCCAGCGCGGCTTCGAAGATCGCGCGCGCCTGCATCTCGTAGATTTCGGGATAGGTAACGCCCAGACGGCATCCGCGATGGCCGAGCATCGGGTTGAACTCATGCAGTTCGCTCGCGCGCTGCTTCAGCGCCACGATGCCAATGCCGGTCGCCTTGGCCACTTCCTCGAACTCCGCCTCTTCATGCGGCAGGAATTCGTGCAACGGCGGGTCAAGCAGCCGGATCGTCACCGGCAGGCCCGCCATCACCTCGAATATCTCGGTGAAGTCGCTGCGCTGTTCCGGCAGCAGCTTGGCAAGCGCCTCGCGCCGTCCGGCCTCATCCTCGGCCAGGATCATCTGGCGCACCGCAGTGATCCGGCCCGCGTCGAAGAACATATGCTCCGTCCGGCACAGGCCGATGCCCTCCGCGCCGAACTCCCGCGCCGTGCGGCAATCGAGCGGCGTTTCGGCGTTCGTGCGCACCTTCAGGCGACGAACCTTGTCCGCCCAGACCATCAGCGAACCGAAATCACCGGCCAGCTCAGGCTGCACCGTGGGCACTTCGCCCGCCATCACTTCGCCGGTTGCGCCGTCGATGGTGACAGTATCGCCTTCCTTCAATTCGCGCCCAGAAACGCGCATGATTTTCGCCTTGTTGTCGATGGCGAGGCTACCCGCGCCGGAAACGCAGGGACGACCCATACCGCGTGCCACAACGGCAGCGTGGCTGGTCATGCCGCCGCGAGCCGTCAAGATGCCCTTGGCCGCATGCATGCCGTGAATATCTTCCGGGCTCGTTTCGACACGCACCAGAATGACGCTGTCGCCCAGCTCGGCGCGGCGTTCCGCGGTATCGGCATCGAACACGATAATGCCGCTCGCTGCGCCCGGCGAGGCTGGAAGCCCCTTCGTCAGGACATCGCGCGGCGCATCGGGGTCGAGCGTCGGATGCAACAGCTGGTCGAGCGCAGCCGGGTCGACGCGCGCCACGGCTTCCTCTTGCGTGATCAGGCCTTCGCTCGCCATATCAACGGCAATCTTCAGCGCAGCTTTCGCGGTGCGCTTGCCCGAACGAGTCTGGAGCATCCAGAGCTTGCCCTGCTGCACCGTGAACTCGATATCCTGCATGTCGCGGTAATGGGTTTCGAGAATGTTGAAGACATTGGCGAGTTCGCCATAGGTCTCCGGCATTGCCTCTTCCATCGACAGCGGCTTGGCCCCTGCCCGTTCCCGCGCGGCCTTGGTCAGATATTGCGGCGTACGAATACCTGCGACGACGTCTTCGCCCTGCGCATTGATCAGGAACTCGCCATAATAGGCGTTCTCACCGGTCGCCGGGTCGCGCGTGAAGGCGACGCCCGTGGCCGACGTGTCGCCCATATTGCCGAATACCATGGCCTGCACATTGACGGCCGTGCCCCAGTCTCCCGGAATGCTGTTGAGGCGACGATATACCTTCGCGCGGTCTGCCTGCCATGATCCGAACACGGCAGAGATCGCGCCCCAGAGCTGATCGTTCACATCCTGCGGAAACGGCTTGTTCCAGAGCTTTTCGACGAGCTTCTTATATTCGCCAACCAGAGCCTTCCAATCGTCCGCCGACATCTGGGTATCGAGATGATAGCCATTATCTTCCTTGGCGATTTCCAGCGCTTCCTCGAACGCGCCGTGGTCCAGCTCCAGCACCACGTCCGAATACATCTGGATGAACCGGCGATAGCTGTCCCAGGCGAAACGCTCATCCCCCGACGCCGAAGCGAGCCCCTGCACCGTTTCATCATTCAGGCCGAGGTTCAGCACCGTGTCCATCATGCCCGGCATCGAAATTCGTGCGCCTGAACGGACCGAAACGAGCAGCGGGTCGGACGCATCGCCGAACTTCTTGCCGGTCACCGCCTCAATATGCGCGATGCCGTTCGCGACTTCGGTTTTCACGCTGTCGGGATATTGCGCGCCTTCGTCATAATAGCGGGTGCACATTTCGGTGGTGATCGTAAATCCGGGAGGAACCGGCAAACCGATCGACGCCATTCCGTCGAGGTTCGCCCCTTTGCCGCCGAGCAGATTCTTGTCGCCCTTACCGCCGTCATTCACACCGCCGCCGAAGCGGTAGACATATTGTGTCATCAACCCTGTTCCTCAGTCTGATTCTGATTGGCTATTTTCTGCCACGCGCGCTGCACCGCCCAAGGCCGTTGCCCTATTAGCCGCTGATTTTTGAAAAATCAGCCACTTTGTGCACTGCGACACGAACCCGCTCTAATAGGGACAGACGCGCGGCGCGCTTTGCCGGTTCCGGATCATTGACAATGACGCCGTCGAAAAAGGCGTCGATGGGCGCGCGCAGGGAAGCGAGCGCGGCCATAGCCCCTTCGAAATCCTCCGATTCCACGGCAGCGGCGGCGCGCGGCTCGGCATCGTCAAGCGCGGCGATCAGAGCAGCCTCGGCGGGTTCCGGCGCATAGGACAGCGGCGTCGCGGCCTCATGCTGACGGATCGCCTGTGCCACATCGGGATCGGTCAGCGCAGCCCCGGGATCTTCCTCGCCTGCCTGCGGCTTGGCGATGTCGGTGCCCATTTCCTTTTTCAGAATATTGGCCGCGCGCTTATATCCGGCGAGCAGGTTTGCGCCGTCATCGGTGGCGACGAAGGATTGCAGCGCCTTCACCCGCGCGAGCAGACGGACAAGGTCGCTCTCTTTTTGCTGATCTCCATCAGTGATCTGTGCAGCGCGGACAATTCCAGCAGAAATGCCTTGATCCTTCAATGCCACCTCAAGACGATCGAGGAAGAAGTCTCTAAAAGATGCGACCATGGAAATGAGATCTTGCAGCCCCTGAGCAGATTCAGCTGTTGTAGGCTGCAAAGCCTGAGGAAGCGCCTGCTCCAATTCATCAAGGACAGCCAACCCGGTTCTTGCGTCTAGTGCTTTACCGACCGCCTCTATGGCGTGAGATAGCGCAGCAGTTTTAGGAGAGAAGCGCCTATTCACCATGCTTTGCCCGGCAGCCTGAAACGCAGCGAAGATAAGATCTATTCGCATACCGTTGCGCTCAATGAGGGCAATGCTTCCTAAAGCTGCCCGTCGCAAAGCAAACGGATCTTTGGAGCCAGTAGGCTTCTCGTCAATCGAGAAAAATTGAGCAATCGTATCCAGCTTATCCGCCAGACTGACCGCAACAGTCACCGGAGCGGTCGGCACATCATCACCCTGCCCCACCGGCTTGTAATGGTCGCGGATGGCGTCGGCGACTGCATCGGGCAAACCTTCAGCACGGGCATAATAGCCGCCCATCAGGCCCTGCAGTTCAGGAAACTCACCCACCATTTCGGTGACGAGATCGGCCTTGCATAACCGCGCAGCCTGTTCGGCGAGATCGGCGAGCTTGCCCACCTCACTCCCGTTCGTCTCGAGCGAAGTCGAGAGACGTTCGGGCGCGCTATCCGTGTCTCGACGATGCTCGACACGAACGGATGAAGGCTTCACAATCCCCTCTTCGACCAGCCAACGCGCAAGTTTCGCAACCCGCTCCACCTTGTCCGCAACGGTGCCCAGCTTTTCGTGGAAGGTGATGCGCGAGAGTTTTTCGGCATGCACCGCGAGCAGGGTTTTCTTGTCCTGCTCCCAGAAGAAGCGCGCATCGCTCAGCCGCGCGGCCAGCACCTTGCCATTGCCCGCGACAATGGCGGCACCGCCATCCTTCGCGTCGATATTGGCGGTGCAGATAAACGCTGGTGCAAGCTTGCCCGCCTTATCCCGCAGAACGAAATATTTCTGATTGATCCTGAGGGTTAGCTGAATAACTTCAGGCGGAACCTCAAGAAAATCGGGGTCGAATTGCCCCAGCAGCGGCACCGGCCATTCGGTCAGCCCGGCATTTTCCGCCACCAGTCCGGCATCCTCGATCAGCTCGTAGCCAGCCTCGGCCGCCAGCGCCTTTGCGCGGCTTTCGATAGTCGATTTGCGCTCTTCCTGATCGACGATCACATGGCAAGCGCGCAGCTTCTCCGCATAGTTCGCAGCCGACCCGATGGCGATCGGACCGGGGCTGTGAAAACGATGCCCCATCGTCGCGTTACCCGACGCGATGCCGTCGACCGCACATTCGACAAGCTCCTCGCCGAGGATGGCAACGATGCCCTGCAACGGCCGCACCCAGCGCAGGCTTTCGGTCGTGACACTGGCATCGCCCCAGCGCATCGATTTCGGCCACGGAAACGCGCGAATGATCGCCGGGATCGCCTCTGCCAGCACATCGCCGGTCGCCCGCCCCGGCTTTTCGACCACGGCGAAATAGGTATCCTTGCCCCTCATGTCACGGATTTCCAGCTGATCCTTGGTCAGGCCCGTCTTGCGCAGAAAGCCTTCCAGCGCCTGCTCCGGCGCAGACGTCGCGGGGCCCTTCGTCTCCTCGCTGACGGCGTCTGTCTGCAACGGCAGGCCATGCGCGATCAGTGCGAGCCGACGCGGCGTCACATAGTTGGTGATGCCTGCCGGCTTCAGCCCCGCCTCGGCCAGCTTGTCGGCAAATAGGCGCGCAAGATCCTCGCTGGCCTTCGCCTGCATGCGCGCGGGGATTTCCTCGCAACGCAGTTCGAGCAGAAAATCGGTCACTCCGGTCATTCCGCCCACCCGTTGGTTTTCATCCATGCCTCGCAGCTTCCCTTGGCAAGGTCGCGCACGCGGCCGATATAATTGGCGCGCTCCTGCACCGAAATGACGCCGCGCGCCTGCAACAAGTTGAACAGATGGCTTGCCTCGATAGCCTGATCATAGGCGGCGAGCGGCACGTCCGCCTCTATGCTGCGTTTACATTCCGCCTCTGCGGCCTCGAACCCCTTGAGCAAGCTATCGGTATCGGCGACCTCGAAATTCCATTTCGACATCTGCCGCTCATTGGCGAGGAACACGTCACCATAGGAAACCGGCGGACGGCCGTTCGCGCCTTCGGAAAAGACGAGGTCGTAGACGCTGTCGACGCCCTGAATATACATGGCCAGACGCTCCAGCCCATAAGTCAGCTCACCGGCGACCGGCTTGCAGTCGAAACCGCCCATCTGCTGGAAATAGGTGAACTGCGTCACCTCCATGCCGTCGCACCACACTTCCCAGCCCAACCCCCACGCGCCAAGCGTCGGGCTTTCCCAGTCATCCTCGACAAAGCGGATGTCATGCACCAGCGGATCGATGCCGATTGCCGCGAGCGAGCCCAGATACAGCTCCTGCAAATCCGGCGGGCTCGGCTTCATGATCACCTGATACTGGTAATAATGCTGAAGCCGGTTCGGGTTTTCGCCATAACGCCCATCGGTCGGGCGACGCGATGGCTGCACATAGGCGCAGTTCCACGGATCTGGCCCCAGGCTGCGCAGCGTCGTCGCTGGGTGAAACGTGCCCGCGCCAACACGCATGTCGTAGGGTTGCAGGATGACGCAGCCCTGCTTGCTCCAATAGTCGTGCAGGGTGAGGATCAGATCCTGAAAGCTGAGGGGTTTTGCCGGTTCGGCCATCATATCCTTCATGGTTTCGGGCGCGGGAAAATTTGCGCCTCGCCTTGGAGCATGGGCGCGCGCCGGTCAAGGGATTAGGACCGACCATCCTGAAGCCCATGCGGTGCTGCAAACGGCGTCTTCCTGCGCTTCCGGTGCTCATGTACCTTGACGTACACTGCGCGCCGGTTCTCGAAATCCACCGTTTTCGCCTCCGCCTGAACTCCAGGCTGATTGATCCTAAGGCTTGAACCCGCCCCGCGAAAAGGCCATGGAACGCCCATGGTTCGTAAACTTCGCTCGCTCACATTCCTGATGCCGCTTCTCGCAGCGGCAACGCTCGCCTGCTCCGCGCCGGACGGCAACGGCAGCGCCATCGCCGCGCCCGCCAAGGTGGCGAGTAGCGACCCCGCCCTGTGGGTTTTGTCGGATGAGGACACAACGATCTACCTGTTCGGCACCGTGCATATGATGAAGCCGGGCGTCGTCTGGTTTGACGATGAGATCAAGGCCGCGTTCGACAAATCGGACGAGCTGGTACTGGAAGTGACAAGCGACAAGCCAGAAAACATGGCGATGAGTGTCGCGATGATGGGGCTGAACCAAGGGAAACCGACGCGCGAACTGCTGGAACCCAAATTGCGCGAACGCTATCTGAAGGCGCTGGAAATTTATCAGATTCCCGCCGCGGCAATGGACCGGATCGAGCCATGGCTGGTCGCGATCAATCTCTCCATCGCGCCGCTCGTAAAGCTCGGCTATCATCAGGATCTGGGCGCGGAAAAGATATTGGAAACGGCGGCCATCGCCGACGGCAAAACCGTCAAAGGCCTTGAAACCACCGAAGAGCAGCTCGGTTATTTCGATAACCTGCCCCGCGACGTGCAAACCGCCTATCTGCGATCAACCGTCGAGGAATTGCCGACCGTGAAGGAGGAGTTCGGCAAGCTGATGCAGGCCTGGCAGCACGGCGACCCCGACACTCTCGCCAGCCTGATGAACGAATCTATCAAGGAAACGCCGGAAATGGCGCAGGTTCTGCTCTACGATCGCAATGCCAACTGGGTGCGCTGGATCGAAAAGCGGATGGATGCGCCGGGGACCGTGTTTCTGGCCGTTGGCGCGGGGCATCTTGCGGGCAAGGGCAGCGTTGTTGAGCTGCTGAATGCAGACAAGCTATCCGTGCGTCGGTTGTCGAAGAAGGATTTCGGGCTGGAATAGCCCATATCCGCCTTGCTTTCGCCCGCGTTTCTGTTAAAGGCGCGCCTTCCGTCATGGTCATCCCTGGAGGCGTGGCGGTTTTGGACACTCAATTGATACTTGGAGACATGTTATGAGCGATCAGCTTGTGCTGTCGGCCGAGGCACGCGATCGGGCAGGCAAGGGAGCCTCCCGCGCTCTTCGTCGAGAAGGCCGCGTACCCGCCGTCATTTACGGAAACAACGAAGAACCCACCCTGGTTCATGTTGAGGAAAAGGCCATCAACAAAATGTTGGGGACCGGCCATTTCTTCAACTCGGTCGTCATGGTCGAGGTTGGCGGCAAGAAAGTCCGCACGCTTCCCAAGGACGTTGCCTTCCATCCGGTTAGCGATCGCCCGCTGCACGCAGACTTCCTGCGCGTTTCCGAACATGCGACCGTGCACGTGAACGTCCCCGTTCACTTCGCCAACGAAGAAAAATCGCCGGGCCTGAAGCGCGGCGGCGTTCTGAACGTTGTGCGTCACGAGCTGGAGCTGGTCTGCGATGCGGCCAGCATCCCCGACGAAATCGTCATCGACATGACCGGCTATGATGTCGGCGAATCGGTACACATCAGCGCCGTCACGCTGCCTGAAGGTTCAACAAGCGCGATCACCGACCGCGACTTTACCATCGCCACGCTGGTCGCTCCGTCCTCGCTCAAGAGCCAGGAAGGCGATACGAGCAAGGAAGAAGGCGAAGAAGGCGGCGAAGCTGCAGAGGGCGGCGAGGAGTAATCCTTCCCCTCAACAGGAGGAGCGCAGATGCAGATCTGGGTCGGCCTTGGCAACCCCGGACCGCAATATGCGCTCCACCGTCACAATGTCGGCTTCATGGCGATCGACGTCATTGCCGACATGTACAGCTTTTCATCATGGAAAAAGCAGTTTCAGGGCTGGGCCGCCGAGGGGCGGATCGGCCCTGAAAAGATTCTTCTGTTGAAGCCCGCAACGTTCATGAACGAGAGCGGACGCGCCATCCGCGCAGCGATGGACTTCTACAAACTCGCTCCCGAAGATGTGACCGTCTTTCATGACGAGCTAGATCTTGCGCCGATGAAGGTGAAGGTAAAGCGCAGCGGCGGCACGGCCGGCCATAACGGGCTGCGCTCCACCGACAGCCATATCGGCGCGGAATTCCGCCGGATACGGATCGGCATCGGCCATCCAGGGCACAAGGACAAGGTGCATGGCTATGTCCTCTCCAACTTTCACAAGAGCGAGACGGACGCGCTGACCGATATGCTGGGTGCAATCGGCGCAGAGGCCGAATGGCTCGCCAAGAACGACGACGTGCGTTTCATGAACGATGTGGCGATGCGGCTGGCGGATTGATAGCTCTGGAGTCCGGTCCTAGGTCAGCGCCATCCAGACGCCCATCGCCACCATCATCAGATTTTCAGTAAGCGACACAAAACCCAGCGGCACATTGCTGCTACCACCCACACACGCGCATTTAATCTCTCGCTTGTCGATATATACGGCCTTGAACACCGACGCCGCACCGACCGATCCAATGAAAAGCGCGATTGGCACCGATATCCATTCCAGAACCCCAGCGATCATCAAAACGCCTGCAACCGCCTCAGCAAAGGGATAGATATATCCATAGGGCACCCAACGCCGGGCGAGCAGATCATAGCCGAGAAACATGGTCGAGAAGCGTTCGACATCCTGCAACTTCAGGATCGCTAGCACGCACATGGAGAAGGTGACGAACCAGACGAAGCTTTGCGGCGTATATGGTGTACCGAAAGCGGTGAAGCTGGCCATGATCGCCATCAGTGCTGTCATCACGAACACCGCAATCACCGGGCGATAGCTGGTTGCGCCTTCCTTGGGCACCGATAGGCCGAAATGGCGGCGCAAGTCCGTATATCCGCCAATGCGCTTACCCTCGATGAAGGTCTGCGGCGTCGTTTCCACACCATGTTTGCGCTTGAATGCGTCGGTCTCCTTGCGGCTCGTCAGCAGCGTGTCGTCGACGAAGAACCCGCGCGATCGCAGCAAATGAAGGGATTTTAACCCGAACGGGCAGAGGTGGCTGGGCGTTGCCATACGATAAAGATGGGCGATGGGCTTGTCGCTATGACCGGTAGCTTCCGGGTCGATTGTCTCGACCTTCATCTGTGCGCTCCTCAATGTAACAAGTGTGGCCTTCCCTAAAGGAAACATGTATCGGGCCGGATGTTTCCGAATTGACGAGGATTTTATGGGTTTCAAATGCGGTATCGTCGGCCTGCCCAATGTCGGCAAATCGACCCTGTTCAACGCGCTGACGGAGACGCAGGCGGCACAGGCGGCCAATTACCCTTTCTGCACGATCGAGCCCAATGTCGGTAATGTCGCCGTACCCGATACGCGGCTCGACAAGCTGGCATCGATTGCGGGCAGCGCGAAGATCATCCCGACGCAGCTCGCCTTCGTCGATATCGCGGGACTTGTGCGCGGCGCGAGCAAGGGCGAAGGTCTTGGCAACCAGTTCCTCGGCAATATCCGCGAAGTGGACGCCATCGTCCATGTGTTGCGCTGCTTTGAGGATGACGACATCCAGCATGTCGACAATCATGTTGATCCCATCGCCGACGCTGAAACGGTCGAGACCGAGCTGATGCTCGCCGACCTCGAAAGTCTGGAAAAGCGGGTGCCTGCTGCCCAGAAAAAGGCAGCGCAGGGCGACAAGGAAAGCAAGCTGATCGCCTCCGTGCTCGGGCAGGCGCTCGACCTGTTGCGCGACGGCAAGCCCGCGCGCCTCGTCGCGCCGCAGGACGAAGAGGAAGCGCGTGTTTTCCGTCAGGCGCAACTGCTGACGTCGAAGCCCGTGCTCTATGTCTGCAATGTCGATGAAGAGAACGCCGCGCAAGGCAACGAATTCTCCGCCCGCGTATTCGAAAAGGCAAAGGCAGAGGGCGCGGTCGCGGTCGTCGTCTCCGCCGCCATCGAAGCCGAGCTGGTCGCAATGGACGCGCAGGAAAGGCTGGAATATCTCGAAGAACTGGGCCTGCACGAAACCGGCCTCGCCCGCGTCATCCGCGCAGGCTATGAGCTGCTGCACCTGCTAACCTTCTTCACTGTAGGGCCGAAGGAAGCGCGCGCATGGACCGTGCACAAGGGCGCGCATGCCCCTCAGGCCGCAGGGGAAATCCACACTGATTTCGAGAAAGGCTTCATCCGCGCCGAAACGATCGCCTATGACGATTATGTCACGCTGGGCGGCGAGGCCAAAGCCCGCGAGGCAGGCAAGCTGCGCGCCGAGGGTAAGGGCTATGAGGTGCAGGACGGCGACGTCATGCACTTCCTACACAGCTGATCCTGTGGCATAGCCTGCTCCATGGCGCGCGCTCTGGCTCTGTTGGTCTTTTTTGTGGCGCTCGCCCTGCCGCCCTTGCTGACCTGCGGCGATGATGCTCGCGCGATGACTCCCGCGCCAGCGCCCATGGCGAACTGTCATGAAGAGGCGCATTCCCCGGCAGGCGACACTGGACCACTCCGGCAAATGCATCAGAGCCAATGCATCGGATGCATCGCCCCGATTTCCGTCGAGATAGTCAGGCCGACGTTCGTGCCCGATTTTCAACCGCAGCGGTTCGGCCCGTTGCCACGGCAGGCCGAGCTTTCACCGCGCTGGGCAACCGTAGACCCACCCCCTCCGCGAGTCCTTGCCTGAACCCAATTTCTCGGTTTCAGACAAGGAAGTACATCATGAAAACACCAATATATTCGCTCGCAGCCACCGCTGCGGCGCTTTCATCCGTTCCCGCTCGCGCCCAGGATCATATGGGGCATCAGATGGATCACATGGACCATGGGGAGAGGAGGCATGGGCAACCTCAGCTCGAAGACATATGCGTCGCTGTTGGAGCTTGGCCGGCTTGGGCGCAGGGTTCGGGCACATCAAGGTTGCCAGCTCGGGAAGGAACCATAGGCGGCGATCCCACTTGCTTCCCACCACCCTCTCCCCATCAACCCGGCGGCCTCCATATCATACCCGGCGATGGCTGGATGCTGATGGCACACGGCTTCGTGTCGGCACAATATACCGATCACAAGGAACCGCGCGGCGGCGACAAATTCTATTCGACGTCCATGGCGATGCTGATGGCGCAAAAGGATTTCGGCGGCGCAAAGCTGGAGCTTCGCTCCATGCTCTCACTCGAACCGGCGATGGACGCAAAGGGCTACCCGAACCTCTTCGCCACAGGAGAAACGGCAGGTGGCGAACCACTGGTCGACCGACAGCACCCACATGATCTCTTCATGGAACTCGCCGCCCGCGTCGATGTCGATGTCGCGCCCGGCACATCGTTGTTTCTCTATGGCGGGCCGGTGGGCGAACCCGCGCTCGGCCCCAGCGCCTTCATGCATCGCGGCAGCGCGGCGCTGAACCCGGAACCGCCTATTACCCACCACTGGTTTGACAGCACCCACATCACCTATGGCATAGTGACAGCAGGGGTCGCGACATCGCGTTTCCAGATCGAGGCGTCCGCCTTTCGCGGTGCCGAACCCGATGAGGACCGTTGGGATATCGAAACGCCCAAGCTCGACAGCTGGTCAGCGCGTCTGACTTGGAATCCGCGCGCAAACTGGGCGGCGCAGGTCAGCCATGGCTTCATCAAGCAGCCAGAAGCCACGCATCCGGGCGAAAATGAGCATCGCACGACGGTCAGTGTTCACTATTCCGCCCATCGCGGCCTGAAGGCGATGGCGGCGTTTTCGGCCAAAAATCGCGACCCCGGCGACACTCTGACGGCGTGGCTGGCCGAGGCGAGCTATGATCTGAGCAGGCAGCACAAGATTTTCGGCCGCATCGAAAATGTGAAGAACGACGAACTCTTCCACGACCACAGCGACCCGCTGCATGACCGGGCGTTTCGCGTGACGAAGCTGCAGGGCGGCTATGCTTGGACCACACCGCTGGGCGACAGTCCGTTCAACCTCTCGCTGGGCGGAAGCATGTCGGCTTATCTGAAACCCGCGGACCTAGATGTCGCCTATGGGAAAAATCCTTGGGGCTATACCCTTTTCACGCGCCTCTCTCTGGGGCATTAGGACCTCTATGACACGATATTTCGACGATCTAGAACTAGGCGCGACCGAGCGTTTCGGCCGATATAAGGTCACACGGGAGGAGGTGATCGAATTCGCCTCCAACTACGACCCTCAGCTTTTTCATCTCGAGGATGAAGCCGCATCAAAAAGCATATTCGGGAAGATCTCTGCCAGCGGTTGGCATACTTGCAGCATGATGATGCGCATGCAGGTCGACCACTGGAAGGACATCGGCATCGACAAGGCCAGCCTTGGCGGCATGGGCATGGACGAGCTGCGGTGGACCAAGCCCGTCTATCCCGGTGACATCCTGTCGTGCGAAGTGACGTTGATTGAGAAAAAGGTTTCTAAAAGCAAGCCGGATCGCGGCATCGTCAAATCGCGCTGTAAAGTCTATAATCAGGACGGTGATATCGTCCTGACGATGGTTTCAACGGGAATTTTTCGCAGCCGTCCAGCTATCGCCGAATAACCTATTTCCGACCGAACAGCTTTTCGATGTCGCCATGGGCGAGCTTCACCCAAGTTGGCCGTCCATGGTTGCATTGTCCGGAATGCGGCGTCACTTCCATCTCACGCAGCAGCGCGTTCATCTCCGCAACGGAGAGCACGCGCCCTGCCCGTACCGAGCCGTGGCAGGCCATGGTGCCGGCGACATGGTCCAGCCGCTCCTTGAGCGACAGCGCCTCGTCCGCCTGCGCCAAGTCATCCGCCAGGTCACGCACCAACCCCTGCACATCCCCCGCGCCCAGCATCGCCGGGGCAGCACGCACCAATATTGCCGCCGCACCGAAGCGTTCAAGCTCCAACCCGAATTCGCGCAATTCGGCTATCCTCGCTTCAAGCCGGTCGCAGGCCGGTTCATCCAGTTCGACCACCTCCGGCAAGAGCAGCGCCTGAGAGGCCACCCCCGCCCCCTCCAGCCCGCGCCGCATGCGTTCCAGCACTAGCCGTTCATGCGCCGCATGCTGATCGACGATAACGAGCCCGTCCTCCGCTTCCGCCACGATATAGGTCTTTGCCACCTGACCGCGGGCTACGCCGAGCGGAAAGGACTGCACAGCGGGCGGCGGTTCGTAAGCGCTTTCCGCACGCGCCGCGGGCGCGAGGCTTGTCCCCGCTAAACCCGGCTGCCAGTCTCTTACCGCATCGTACATCGCCGGAGCGCCCGCAACACCTCTGTCTCGCACAAATGCCTCTGCACCACCGAAGAGCGGAGCCGCGCCGATGGGCGTAGGGGAAACAGGCTCACTGCGCCAAGCCATCATGGATGCCGCATCGGGGCGTTGCGCCGCACGGAAACCAGCCTCATCAAGCGCGCGCTTCAGACCGCTGACGATCATCCCGCGCACCAGCGATGGATCACGAAAACGCACCTCGGTTTTGGCGGGGTGTACATTCACATCGACCTCGCCAGGCGGAACATCGAGGAACAGCGCCAATATCGGATGCCTGTCTCGAGCCAGCAGATCGGCATAGGCCCCGCGCACCGCGCCCAGCAACAGGCGGTCGCGCACCGGGCGTCCGTTCACGAACAGATAGAGGTGGTCAGCGACGCCGCGATTATAGGTCGGTAGGCTGGCGACGCCCGACAGGTTCAGTCCCTCCCGTTCCAGCGAAACGATCACATGATTGTCCGCAAGCCCGCGATCGACCAGGGCCGCCACCCGCTCTTCGCGGGATTCACCCGCCTGCACGTTCAGCGTGCGACGGCCGTCATGCTCCAATGCGAATCCAATGTCGGGATGGGCCATCGCCAGACGACGGACATTGTCGAGACAGGCCGCATATTCCGACCGCGCGCTGCGCAGAAACTTGCGACGCGCAGGTATCCGTTCGAATAACCGTTCGACGCGGATCGTCGTACCGGGCGGAATCGCGCACGGCCCTTCGCTCTCCAACCCGCCATTATCGATGACCCGCCGCCAGCCATCCGCCCTGCGCACCCTGCTTTCGATCGTCATCTGCGCAACACTGGCGATCGACGGTAGCGCTTCACCGCGAAAACCGAGCGTTTCAACGGCATCGATCCGGTCGTCGGGCAGCTTGGACGTTGCGTGCCGCTCCAGCGCCAGCGCGATTTCGTCCGGACTCATGCCGCACCCATCATCGACCACTTCGATTCGGTCCAACCCGCCATGGGACAGGCGCACCGATATCGCCCCAGCACCCGCGTCAATGGCGTTTTCGACCAGTTCTTTGAGCGCACTGGCGGGCCTTTCGACCACTTCGCCCGCGGCGATACGGTTGACGAGCTGTTCAGGCAGGCGGCGTATTGACATATGTGCCTGACTAGCCCAAGCGAGCGCTTTCCGCGAGCCATGACCGGACATTTTTATCCCTAGGGCAAAGTCCGATCCAGACGAGCCGGAAATGCGATTGAAACGTTGGCGGCCGTTGGTTCGGTGGGCAGGAAAACAGGATTAGGCATGTCGTTTTTCACGAAGATGTTCAAGTTTTCGTCTCAGGATATGGCGATCGATCTCGGCACGGCCAATACGGTGGTCTATGTGCGGGGTCGCGGCATCGTTCTGAATGAGCCGTCGGTCGTAGCGGTGGAAACGCTGAATGGCGTCAAGCGGGTCAAGGCGGTTGGCGACGATGCCAAGTTGATGATGGGCAAGACGCCCGATTCGATTGAGGCGATCCGCCCGCTGCGCGACGGCGTGATTGCCGACATCGATGTCGCCGAGCAGATGATCAAGCACTTCATCACGAAGGTGCATGGCGGCAAGGCGCGCCCATGGCGCTTCCCCGAAATCGTGATCTGCGTACCGTCCGGTTCCACATCGGTCGAACGCCGCGCAATCCGCGATGCTGCCAGCAATGCAGGCGCAAGCCAAGTCTACCTGATCGAAGAGCCGATGGCGGCAGCCATTGGCGCGGACATGCCCGTGACAGAGCCGATCGGTTCGATGGTTGTCGATATCGGCGGCGGCACCACCGAGGTTGCCGTCCTTTCGCTGCGCGGCCTTGCCTACACAACGTCGGTTCGCGTCGGCGGTGACAAGATGGACGAAGCCATTGTGTCCTTCGTACGCCGTCACCACAATCTGCTGATCGGCGAATCCACTGCCGAGCGGATAAAGAAGGAGTTCGGCGTCGCGCAGCCGCCAGCCGATGGCGTCGGTGCGACGATCCACATCAAGGGCCGCGACCTCGTGAACGGCGTGCCCAAGGAAATCAGCATCAATCAGGCGCAGATTGCCGAGGCGCTGTCCGAACCGATCAGCACTATCGTCGAAGGTGTGCGGATCGCGCTGGAAAACACCGCGCCGGAACTGGCAGCCGATATTGTCGATCAGGGCATCGTTCTGACTGGCGGCGGCGCCCTGCTGAAGGGTTTGGATGACGAGCTGCGCGACGAAACAGGCTTGCCTGTAACGGTCGCCGAAGACCCGTTGACCTGTGTCGCCATCGGTACGGGCCGCGCGCTGGAAGATCCGATCTATCGCGGCGTCCTGCAGACCGCTTAAACGCAACAGGGGGAGCTGACATATCATGGCGCGTCCTCCACGCCGCCGGCCGGGAGTCAACAGACGGGCTCAGTACGGCCTGTTCGTCAGCTATGTGATCACGATCGCCACCGGTCTTGCAGGGTTGCTGGCGGTCGTCATCGCGATGGCGGATCCGGCAGGCTTTTCGGCTATACGTTCCACCACGGCCGAGGTGACGCGCCCCGTATCGCTGACACTGAAAACCATGCTCAGCGGCATCGGTTCGCTTGACGAGCATGTCGTGGCCTATGTCCAAGCCGGTTCGCAAAATGCCGCCCTGCGTCGCCAGGTTGAGGCCAACCGTCTGAAACTGATTGATTTTCAGGCGGTTCAGCAGGAAAATAAGCAGCTCAAAAAATTGCTGGAATTGACGGAAGCAAGCGACGCCGAAGTGGCAACGGCGCGCCTGATTTCCTCCTCCTCGACGATCAGCAGACGCATTGCCCGCATGAGCGCGGGCGCGCTTCAGGGCGTTAAAATCGGCATGCCGGTAAGGGCGCCGGAGGGTTTAATCGGCCGGGTCTTGATCGTCGGGCCAAACAGCGCCGACGTCCTGCTGATCACCGACAGCCAGAACATCGTTCCGGTACGCCGTGCACGCGACAATATTGCCGCCATTTCGACGGGTAAAGATGACGGCACCCTTGAAATTCGCCCATTAAGCGCCGGAACCAACCCGTTCAAGCCGGGCGATATCATGGTCACCACCGGCACGGGCGGGCTTTATAGCCCGAACATTCCGGTCGCCGTGGTCGTAGCGCTCAAGGACGGACATGCACTGGGTGTACCGCTTGCGAGCCCCGCTCGGGTTGAAACGGTGATGGTTGAGCGGACCTATGACGCCAATATTCCCGTGCCGCCCGCGATGGAAGAGCAGGTACCCCGAGAAGCGGACGAAGCGCCATGACGCAGCCGGTACCCCGGCTGGGCAACACTCCCTCGCTATGGCGGATGGAGGCAACGCCGATCATCTGCGTATTGCTGGCATCAGCGTTGCCGTCCCTGATGCCGATCGTGGTTCAGGTACCGACCCTGCCTCCGGTTGGCTTGCTGTTTCTGGTCGGCTGGCGCCTCATCCATCACGAATTATGGCCGCTCTGGATCGGCGCGCCGCTTGGCGCGTTCGACGATATCATGAGCGGGCAACCGCTGGGGACGGCTGTCTTCCTGTGGTCGGTCGTCATGATGGCCATTGAGATCGCCGACGCACGCCTGCTGTGGCGGGATTACTGGCATGACTGGTTGATCGCGATTTGCGCCTGCCTGTTTTTCCTCGCGGGCGGCACCATCTTGGGCTGGTTGTCGGGAAGCACCGCTCCGCTCAAACTGATATTGCCGCAATTGCTCTGGTCTGCGCTGCTCTATCCGATTATCGTGCGCTTCATCGCCCGGATAGATCGATGGCGCATGATGGCATGAAATTTCCAAAGCTGACACCCAAACATATAACCCAGGCCAGCCTGTCCTTCACCTTCACCCGCCGCGCAATGGTATTGGGTGCATTTCAGGGAGGGATCGGTGCTCTGCTTGCGGCGCGCATGGCGTGGATCAGCGTTGCCGAAAACGAGAAATATTCGCTGCTGTCGGAAAGCAACCGGGTCAACCTGACATTGGTTCCGCCACGGCGCGGCTGGATCGTCGATCGCCAAGGCAAACCGCTCGCCAAGAACAGGACCGATTTTCGCGTCGACATCATCCCTGACCGGCTGCGCAACAAGGATGCGGTCATCGGGACACTCGCACAACTTCTCTCGCTCGAACCCGATGAAGTAGACCGCATTGAAGACGAGTTGGAAAAAGGAGCCGGATTTCAGCCGGTGCAGGTTTCTGACCGGCTGAGCTACGAACAGTTCGCCGCGGTATCGGTCCGCTTGCCCGACCTTCCCGGCGTCGCCCCCGCGCAGGGCTTTTCCCGCGATTATCCCGCCGGGCCGGCAGTCGGCCACCTGTTGGGTTATGTCGGGACAGCGTCGGCCAAGGAGTACGAAGAGCGCAAGGACCCGTTGCTCATCACGCCCGGCTTCAAGGTCGGGAAGGACGGTCTGGAGCGGTCATTCGAACAGCAGCTGACCGGAAAGCCCGGCGCAAAGCGCGTCGAGGTGACGGCGCGCGGCAAAGTCGTCCGCGAACTCACAACGCGGCCCGATACGCAGGGCGGTACCGTGAGGCTGACTATCGATGCGGGGCTTCAGGAATATGCCGGTCGGCGCATTGGGATTGAAAGCGGATCGGTCGTGGTGATGGATTGCTGGACCGGCGACATATTGGCGCTGGCCTCCATGCCCAGTTTCGACCCCAACAGCTTCTCCGACGGCATCAGCCATCTGGAATGGGACATGCTGTCCGCCGATGACCACGTGCCGCTGCGCAACAAGACGCTACAGGGTCTGTATCCGCCCGGATCGACGGTGAAACCCATGGTGGCGCTGTCTTTTCTTGAGGCCGGCCTCAGCCCCGATGCGGCGGTCAATTGCACAGGCGCCTACCGCGTTGGCAATGGCCTGTTCCACTGCTGGAAACGCGGCGGCCACGGCCACACCGATATGGGAAAAGCGATCTATCAAAGCTGCGACATCTATTTTTACCATTTTGCGCAGCAGGTCGGCATGAATGTGATCGCGTCGATGGCGCATCGGCTTGGTCTGGGCGAACGCTTTCCTTTGCCTTTCCCAAGCCAGAGCTACGGCACGGTCCCCGACCCCGCATGGAAACAGCGAAAATATGGTCAGTCCTGGCAGATCTATGACACGGTCAACGCGACGATCGGGCAAGGATATATGCTGGTCAACCCCACGCAGCTGGCGGTCATGGCTGCGCGGATAGCGTCGGGCAGGCTGGTAAGCCCGAAATTCCTGTACGACAACAAGCGGCAGGTCGCCGATCCATTGGGCGTCAACCCCGACAACCTTGCCTTCGTCCGCGAGGCGATGTGGCAGGTGGTCAATGGAGCAGGAACGGCAGGACGCGCCCGCCTGCCGATCAAGGATGTCCAGCTTGCCGGGAAGACCGGCACCGCGCAGGTCCGTCGCATCACAATGGCCGAACGGCGTAGCGGCGTACGCTCCAACGCGAGCCTCGATTGGAAGCAGCGCGATCATGGCCTGTTCATCAGCTTCGCGCCGTCCGACAAGCCGCGCTATGCCGCGGCAGTGGTAATTGAACATGGCGGCGGATCGAGCGCAGCCTACCCCATCGCGCGCGACGTGATGACCTATTTGTTCGACAAGGCCAAAGCATTTGAAGCATTGGCCAAGCTGGAGGCGGACTGGGGCGGGACGCCGGGCGAGCGGCTGCAGGCTAAGATGCAGGCCTATCGCGTTGAAAAAGGTCTGGCTGCAGCGGCTCCCGCCGAGGTAGGCAACCCAACGAACGCTGCCGGAACTACGCAGGAGCGCATGGATTGAGCGTCGTCCCAAGCACCATCGCCCGATTGCCGTGGCGCTTGCTGTTGCTGATCACGGCAATCGCCGTGTTCGGCATCATCGTCCTGTACAGCTCCGCCGGTGGCAGCATGTCCCCCTGGGCGATCAATCAGCTCATCCGATTCATCGTCTTCACCATAATGGCACTCGTGATATCCCGAGTGCCGGTCTCCCTCATCGCTCAGCTCTCCTTCCCGGCCTATCTAGCGATAGTGGTCGCTCTCATTCTGGTTGAGCTGGTGGGCGGCGTAGCGGGCGGAAGCCAACGCTGGATCAACCTTGGCTTCATCCAGTTACAACCATCGGAATTCATGAAACCGGTCATCGTGCTGGCTGTCGCGCGCTTTTACGAGCGACTGCCGGTGGGCGAGATACGCAAATGGACGGCAATCTGGCCCGCGTTGCTGCTGATCGGCATACCGTGGTCGCTGGTGATCATCCAGCCAGACTTGGGCACCGCAACGATGATCGCGGCGGGCGGCGTCACAATAATGTTTCTCGCAGGGCTGCCGCTGCGCCTGTTCATCGGCGCGGGATTGGCAGGCGCAGCGATCATCCCCATCGCGTTCAGCTTTCTCCATGATTATCAGCAAAAGCGTGTATTGATTTTTCTTGATCCCGAAAGCGATCCGCTAGGCGCGGGCTATCATATCAGTCAGTCAAAGATCGCGATCGGCTCGGGCGGCTTTCTGGGCAAGGGCTTTTTACACGGGACGCAGAGCCATCTCGATTATCTGCCAGAAGGCCATACCGATTTCGTGTTCGCCACGATGGCCGAAGAATGGGGCCTGGCAGGCGGGATCATGCTAATACTGGCCTTTTTGCTCCTTTTCCGCTGGGGCATCCGCGTTTCGACACGGGCGACCAGCCGTTTTGCCAGTCTTGCCGCAGCGGGGCTGACCGCAACGATATTCTTCTACGTTGCGATCAACCTGATGATGGTGATGGGGTTGGCCCCGGTCGTGGGCATTCCCCTGCCATTCATGTCCTATGGTGGGTCGTCGATGCTGACCGTTATGCTGTGCATCGGCATTATCATGGCGATCGATCGCGACCGAAAGGATTCACGGGCGACCGGCTGGCGATAGCCGCTTTGCTCAGCCCAAAAGAGACTCTGCCGGAGTGTATTCATAGCCGAGATCGTTCGCGACGGGCTCGCAGGTGACCTTGCCTTCACAAACGTTCAATCCCGCGCGAAGATGCGGGTCGGCCTGCAGCGCCGCCCTCCAGCCAAAATCGGCAATGGCCAGCGCATGCGGCAAGGTGACGTTATTGAGCGCGTAGGTGGATGTACGCGCCACCGCACCAGGCATGTTGGCGACACAATAGTGTACGACATGGTCGACAACAAAAGTCGGCTCCGCGTGGGTCGTGGCGCGCGAGGTTTCAAAGCAGCCGCCCTGATCAATGGCGACATCGACAAGAACCGCACCTTTCTTCATCGTCCCAAGCATCTCCAAAGAGACGAGCTTCGGCGCGGCCGCACCGGGGATCAGCACCGCACCGATCACAAGATCAGCATTTCTCAGGCAGTCGGCCAGATTGGCTTTGCTGGAAAAGCGTGTTTTTGCGCGATTTTCAAAATGGTTGGACAGGCGTTCCAGTACCTCCGGATTGCGGTCCAATATGGTCACGTCCGCGCCCATGCCGACCGCCATCTGCGCGGCATTGAAACCGACGACACCGCCACCGATCACCGTTACATTGGCGGGCAACACGCCCGGAACGCCCCCCAACAGGACGCCGCGCCCGCCATTCGCCTTTTCGAGAGCGGTTGCGCCTGCCTGTATCGACATGCGCCCGGCGACCTGACTCATCGGCTTCAACAGCGGCAGCCCGCCCCTGTCATCGGACACCGTCTCATAGGCAATGCAAACCGCGCCGGACGACACAAGGTCACGCGTCTGATCGGGATCGGGTGCGAGGTGCAGATAGGTGTACAGGATCTGGCCAGGACGCAGCATCGCGCGTTCACCGGGTTGCGGCTCCTTCACCTTGACGATCATATCGGCCTGCTCAAAAATCTCCGCGGCGCTCGGGCAGATCTTGGCGCCTGCAGCGCGATAGGCTTCATCATCGGCCCCGATCCCCCCACCGGCACCCGCCTGAACCAGCACCTCGTGACCATGCGACACGAGTTCCTCAACACTCTCCGGCGTCAGCCCGACCCGATATTCGTGGTTCTTGATCTCCGTAACGGTCCCGACACGCATTGTTTCTCTGCTCCTGCAATAAGTTCGATCAGAAGATATCGCGTCAAAAGAGCGATAGGCTCTCAATTTTTATGGAATTCTTGCGATTCTTAGGATATTTTCCCGACATATTCTGTTATTTGGGAAATTAATGCATGGATCGTATTGATCGAAAAATAATATTCGAGCTTCAACGCGATTCCAGCCGCTCCGTCGCCGAATTGGGGGAGCGCGTGGGGCTCAGCAGCTCAGCCTGCCACCGGCGTGTCCGCGCCTTGGAAGAAAATGGCCTGATTGCAGGCTATGAGGCGCGCATCGACCCCGAAAAAGCGGGCATTGGCGTGCACGCCCGGATCGACATCACGTTGGAGAACCAGAGCCGCGCGGCGATGGACCGGTTTGAGGCGGCAGTACAGCTTTATGACGAGATACTGGAATGCGATCTAGTCTCCGGCGAAGCTGACTACCGCCTGCGGGTCGCTGCCCGCGACTTGGCCGATTTCGACATGATCCACCGCCGATGCTTGGCCGAGCTGCCAGGCGTCTCAGCAATGCATACCAGCTTCGTACTACGGCCGATCAAGCGATGGGAAGGGTATTTGATCCGATAATATACCGGAAACTTTTCGCGCCTTGTCCGTTGATAGGGGCAAGGAGATTTCAATGACTGACTCTGTACGAAAGCAAATGTGGGAAGCTCTTTCGGCGAGCCCATTCGTCATGTTGCATCTGCCAGAATCGCATGACCACGCCATTCCTATGGCGGCGCAACTCGACCCCGATGCCAATGGCGAATTCTGGTTTTACACAACCCGAGACAACCGGGTCGCACAAGGCGGTCCAGCGATGGCACAGTTCACGTCGTTAGGCCATGATCTGTTTTGCTGCATCTCCGGCACATTGGTTGAAGAGAGCGATAAGGCCGTTATCGACCGCTACTGGTCCAATGCAGTGGCCGCTTGGTATGACGAAGGTCGCAATGATCCCAATCTGCTAATGATGCGATTTGAGCTTGATGATGCAGAGGTCTGGACTCGCGACAGCAGTTTCAAGGGCCTGTTCAAGCTGATGTCGGGCCAGAAGGTCAATGAGGGCGAGCTTGGTCAACATAAAGTCGTTGACCTCGAAAGCGCTTCGTAATTTCGAATAGGAGGATGCTATGGGCACTTTAACACGCATGAGCCTGCTTGCTGGGGCAAGCGGAGTGCTTTACTCGCTGTTTCGCAAGAAATGGCAACGGAACGCTATGAGCGGGGAGCCGGTTTTTTCATCCGGCGTGGTCCGCAACGCCGGCCCCGATGAGCAAAAGGGCGTTCACAAACGGAGCTGGGACAAAGTTGACGAGCAAAGCGACGAATCTTTCCCCGCAAGCGACCCGCCGGCAACCTACTAAATGCACAAGCGGCGCGGGCCATTATAGGGTCCGCGTCGACCTTGCCTGAAACGCCGTCACTCTGTTTTGCGCCCGCAGTTATGCCCGATATCCGGGTGCTGATATTGGGCAGTTTGCCCGGCAAGCAATCGCTTCAAAAGCAGCAATATTATGGCCATCCGCGCAACCAGTTCTGGCGCTTGACCAGCGAGCTGATCGGGCGCAATCTTGTGTCTCTGGAATATAAAGAGCGGCTAGCGGAGTTGAACGCTCATCAAATCGGAATATGGGACGTCGTGGCCAGCGCGATCAGACCCGGAAGTCTGGATCAGCATATTCGATCCGCAACCCCAAACAGCCTACACCATTTCGTCACAGCTTTTCCGGCTCTGACCGCCATAGGGTTCAATGGAGGGGTGGCTAGCCGCATCGGGCGCAAGCAGTTGGCAGACTATCCTTTAGACGGTCTCAACATCATTGATTTGCCGTCCAGCAGTCCCGCCAACACTATGGCCTATCAGGACAAGCTGCGCGCCTGGGGAAAGTTACGGCCCTACCTGCAAGCGTGAGCCGCCAGTCGATTTACGAGGGAAGAAATAATGGGGCGATCGACGGGATCCGAACCCGCGACCTCCGGTACCACAAACCGGCGCTCTAACCAACTGAGCTACGATCGCCACAGACATTTCGCCCGATGGGCGGACGGCCAATTAAGCGCGCCCAGTGCAGCGGTCAAGCATGCATTTTCCCAAATGGCATAAGGTTTAGTTTTGTTTCGGCGGAAAACGAAAAAGAGCGAAGACTATGCTTCGCTCTTTTCCTGATTATCCAGCGATCGACACGAAAACCACCTGAAGGCGGTTCAAGCTGCAACCCTTACCCACATTGCGATTTGCAGCAGGCTCGGTCGACCGTGCGCGATATTAGTTGACCGCGTCCTTCAGGCCCTTGCCGGCCTTGAACTTGGGCTGCGTCGAAGCCTTGATGGTCATCGTTTCGCCCGTGCGCGGGTTACGGCCGGCCGAAGCCTTGCGCTTGGAAACCGAGAAAGTGCCGAAGCCAACCAGACGAACTTCGTCGCCCTTCTTCAGCGAGCTCGTGATTGCGTCGAATACGCCTTCGACTGCCTTCGAAGCGTCGGCTTTGCTCAGACCGCTGCTGTCAGCGACTGCTCCGATAAGATCCTGCTTGTTCATGCTGTGGGAACCCCCTCATTAGTTTGTGTTGGATGGGAATCATTAATAAATGGGAGCGCCATAAAGGCTTGCTTTTACCCTTCTGTCAAAGGTTAAAAGCCAAAAAAACCCTCGATTTCGGGCGCTGAACCACTTTTTTGGGCACCACCGGGCCCAGCCTCATCAATGCCGCAGCGCAGCATCCTTTTCGCTTCCCTGAGCAGACACGGGCTGCGCGGCAAGATCATCCTCTTCCGACCATGTGATTGGCACGAGCGGACCGGCCAAGGCATGGGACAGCACCTCATCGACATGAGAAACGGGAATGATCTCAAGCCCTTCTTTAATATTTTCAGGGATTTCGGCCAAGTCCTTCTCATTTTCCGCAGGAATCAGGACCATTTTGATCCCCCCACGCAGTGCCGCAAGAAGCTTTTCTTTCAATCCACCGATCGGCAGCACTCGACCACGCAACGTGACCTCACCGGTCATTGCAACATCGTTTCGCACCGGCACACCGGCAAGCGTGCTGACGATCGAAGTGACCATGCCGATGCCTGCCGACGGACCATCTTTCGGCACCGCCCCTTCGGGCAGGTGAATATGAATATCCTTACGCGAAAATACGCTGGGCGAGATCCCATAGCCGGGAGAGCGCGCACGAACATAGGAAAAGGCTGCCTGCACAGATTCGGTCATGACCTCGCCAAGCTTACCCGTCGTCTTGATCTGCCCTTTGCCCGGCACGGTGACGGATTCGATAGTGAGCAGTTCGCCCCCCACTTCCGTCCACGCGAGCCCCGTGACCGCGCCGATCTGGTTCTCTTCCTCGCCCACGCCGTGACGGAATTTGCGCACACCGGCAAATTCAGAGAGGTTTTCGGGCGTGACTTCAACCGTCTGGACGCTGCCTTCGAGAATTTTGCGCAACGCCTTACGCGCCAGACGCGCAACTTCGCGCTCCAGCGTACGCACGCCGGCTTCCCGGGTGTAATAACGGATCAGGTCGCGCAAGCCATCCTCGGTGATCGAGAACTCGCCCTCTTTCAGGCCATGCGCTTCGACCTGCTTGGCGACGAGGTGTCGCTGCGCGATCTCGACCTTTTCATCCTCGGTATACCCCTCAAGCCGGATAATCTCCATCCGGTCCAGCAGCGGCTGCGGCAGGTTGAGACTGTTCGCCGTGGTAACGAACATCACGTCGGATAGATCGATGTCGATCTCAAGATAATGGTCCTGAAATTTGCTGTTCTGTTCCGGATCGAGAACCTCCAGCAGGGCCGATGCAGGATCGCCCCGGAAATCCTGCCCCAGCTTGTCGATCTCATCGAGCAGGAACAGCGGGTTCATGCTGCCCGCCTTTTTCAGGTTAGAGACGATCTTGCCCGGCAAGCTGCCGATATAGGTGCGCCTGTGACCGCGGATTTCCGCTTCGTCACGCACGCCGCCCAATGACTGCCGCACGAAATCGCGCCCGCACGCCTTGGCTATGGACTTTCCGAGCGATGTCTTACCGACGCCCGGAGGTCCAACGAGGCAGAGTATAGGACCCTTCAGCTTGTTGGTGCGCGCCTGCACCGCAAGATATTCGACGATCCGGTCTTTCACCTTTTCGAGTGCGAAATGATCGGCATCCAGTATTTCCTGCGCGCGCTTGAGGTCCGTCTTGACCTTGCTGCGCTTGCCCCAGGGCAAGCCGAGCAGCACGTCGAGATAGTTACGCACAACCGTCGCTTCAGCCGACATCGGCTGCATCGATTTGAGCTTCTTCAGCTCCGAATTAGCCTTGGCCTTGGCTTCCTTGGAAAGCTTCAGCTTGTTGATCTTGTCCTGCAACTCGGCCAGCTCATCGGCCTCTTCGGCCTCGGCTCCGCCCAGCTCGCGCTGGATCGCCTTAAGCTGCTCATTGAGATAATATTCGCGCTGAGTTTTCTCCATCTGACGCTTGACACGTCCGCGAATTTTCTTCTCGACCTGCAACACGCCAAGTTCGCCCTCCATGAAGGCAAACACCATTTCAAGCCGCTTTGCGGCGTCCTGCTCGGTCAGCAGCGCCTGTTTGTCGGAAACCTTCACATTGATATGCGCGGCGACAGCATCCGCGAGCCGGCCGGCATCCTCAATCTCACGCAATTGCACCGGCGTTTCAGCCGGGAGCTTCTTGTTGAGCTTCGCATAATTTTCGAACTGGTCGGAAACTGACCGCATCAGCGCGGACGCCTGCGGGCCTGCCGCCTCCTGCTCTTCGACCGGATCGACATCCGCGATCATATATCCGTCAGCATCCTTGAACGCCGTGAGCTGCGCGCGCTGTTTGCCTTCCACCAGCACACGGACCGTGCCGTCAGGCAGCTTCAAAAGCTGCAGCACGGTCGCGATCACGCCCATGTCATAAAGCGCGTCACGATCCGGATCATCCTCTGCCGGATCGAGTTGCGAAACCAGGAAAATCTCCTTGTCCGCCTCCATCGCCTTCTCGAGCGCGACCACGCTCTTGTCGCGTCCCACGAACAGGGGAACGATCATCTGAGGGAACACGACAATGTCGCGCAACGGCAACAACGGAAACTGATTGCTCAAATTTTTCTCCATATCCCGCCAAAAAGACGGACGACCCCAATATGTGTTCTATAGCGGCACAATCAATGGTTTGGCATTATCGTACGATAAAGCTGAACAATTTGTTCATTCGCTGGATGACCGAAAAGTCAGAAAGGCAGCTTGAAACCCGGCGGAAGCTGCAAGCCGCTGGTCATCTTGGACATTTCCGCGCCCGATGCCTCATCGGCCTTTTTGCGGGCATCGTTGAAAGCTGCGGTCACAAGATCTTCCAGCATCTGCTTTTCAGACGGCGCCAGCAGGCTTTCATCAATCGAAACGCCGGTTATCCGTCCTTTGGCGGTGGCTCGTACCTTCACGATACCGCCGCCCGAGGCGCCTTCTACCTCGATCTTGTCGAGGTTTTCCTGAGCGCGTGTCAGCTCTTCCTGCACACGGCTTGCCATGCCCAAAATGTCGTTCAAATCCTTCATGCGCTTTCGCTCCATTTCGCTGTTTCATCCGGCGGCCATTGCAACTCAGCGTCAGGAAACACTTCCTTTGCGGCCTTCATCACCGGGTTATCGAGAATTGCTGCCTTGGCATCCGTTTCTGCCATGCTCTTGCGCTCGGCCAGACTGGGTTCCGCCTGCCCGTCGGCAAAGCTGACGCGCCAGCGTACGCCAGTCGCGTCATCAATAGCGGACTTGATGCGATCGATCGCATCCTTGTCCATCGGGCCGATGGGCTGAAATTCGAACTCGGGCGGCGCATACCGGACGGGCCGGACCAGATGCTCCAGCTCGTCGGCAACGATATTCTTGTTCTTGTGCCAGAGCAGGCTGACCAACGCCTCGAAATCCTCGGGCAGGCGCTGGGACGGGGCAGATGGGCTGTCATCGGATTGCTGCTGCGGTGCCACCCCACCTGCCGATGGGATACCCCCACCTTCCCTCAACAGCCTTGCAAGGTCGGAGGGGTCGGGCATGCTGGCCGCGTGAACCACACGCAAAAGCGCCATTTCCGCCGCCTCGTTCGGCATGGCAGCGCGTGACACCTCGTCATGCCCCTTGAGCAAAAGCTGCCAGAGCCGGTGCAATGGGGCAAAGCCAAGCTGGCTCGCCCAATCGGCGAAGGCGTCCCGTTCTTCCGCCGATTGCGTGACATCCTCGGTCCGCCGCCCCGCCTTCAGCATGGTAACGCCGTGCACCACTTCCAGCAGCCCGCGGATAAGCGCGAGCGGCTCGACGCCCAGGTCATGCTGCTCTTTCAACGCTTCGACCAGATCAGCGCTTTTTCCATCCAGCACCAGTCCGAACAGCCGCCGTACCGAGCCGCGGTCCGACAGGCCGATCATTTCGCGCACCTGATCCGCCGTCACCAGCGCCTCGCTTCCCTCTCCGCCAAGCTCGGCATGCGCGATGGCCTGATCGAGTATCGAAAGCCCATCGCGCACCGATCCTTCGGCGGCCTGCGCGATCAGGTTCAGTGCCGCCGGTTCGGCGTTGACGCCCTCGGCCTGCACCACATGGGCGAAATGCGCGCCCAGCTTTTCCGCAGAAATGCGCCGCAGGTCGAACCGTTGGCAACGGGAAAGCACTGTCACCGGTACCTTGTTCACCTCGGTTGTCGCAAACAGGAATTTGACGTGCGCCGGAGGTTCTTCCAGCGTCTTGAGCAACGCATTGAATGCGTTTTTCGACAGCATGTGCACTTCGTCGATGATATACACTTTGTACCGCGCCGAGACCGCCGAATAGCGCACGGCCTCGATTATCTCACGCACGTCGTCGACGCCAGTATGGCTGGCGGCGTCCATTTCGATAACATCGATATGGCGGCCCTCGGCGATGGCCATGCACGGCTCGCATTGCCCGCACGGGTCGATCGTCGGCCCGCCCTGCCCATCCGGGCCGATGCAGTTCAGCGCCTTGGCGATCAACCGCGCGGTCGATGTCTTACCAACGCCGCGCACCCCGGTCATCAGGAACGCGTGGGCCAGCCGGCCGCGCTTTATCGCGTTGCCCAGCGTCTGCACCATCGCATCCTGACCGATCAGCTCGCCGAAGGTTTGCGGGCGATATTTCCGCGCTAGCACGCGATATCCGCTGTCGGCCGCCTTGGGTTGCGGCGTATCGGGCAGGAATGAATCGTTCATCGATTGCGTTCTAGCCGCTCCCCCATGGCTTGTCGAAGCATGAGGGGCGCATCTCGGCAAAAAATGCTGCAAGAAAAGTAGGAGCCGGAACGACCCGCAGAAAAAATCACTGTGGCTGCTTCCGTCAGGACCTGACCAGGTTCGCGAACACTGCGTCCGCCCGACTCCCGCGCGCCATATGGCGACTCAGGGACGGTAATGCAAGCGCGGCATCAGCAATCAGACACCCTGCATATCATGCCACTCGCCCGGCATGCGCACCGTCAGCGGGTCGATTGCATCGCTCAGCGTGATCTGGCAGGCGAGGCGGCTCGTCCGCGTCGCGGCGGCGGCGAGGTCCAGCATATCCTCTTCGGCCTCGCTGGCAGGCGGCAGTTTGGCAAAATCATCCGCATCGACGACGACATGGCAGGTCGAACACGCCATTTGCCCTTCGCAAGTGCCTTCCAGAGGTTGTCCGGCGGCTTGCGCCACATCCAGCAAGCAGTCTCCGCTTTTGGCCTCGACCTCCTGTGTTTCTTCACCATCCGCGCTGATGAAGCGAACCTTGGGCATGCATGCGTCCTTTCAGAAGGATTTCTGTTGCTCGGCGGCACGATTGATCGCGTCCGCCGCTTCTTCCAGTTCTTCCATAGTCGTATAACGGCCAAAACCAAGCCTGATAGATGACCGCGCTGCGCGATCGCTAAGGCCAAGCGCCCGCAACACATGGCTGGGGCGGCCCGATCCGCTCGCGCAGGCCGATCCCAGCGAGAAGGCGATATCACGGCACTCCGACATCAGGCGCGCGCCATCCAGCCCTTCAAGGCGCAGGTTGAGGTTGCCGTGATAGCGCGCATCGGCATCGCCATTGAGCGCCCACTGCGAAAAATGCGCCCGCGCCCGGTTCCAGAGGTTTTCGATATGGCACGCGTCATCCGCATGGCGCTCTTTCATCAGGCGCACGGCCTCCCCCAGCCCGACGCACAGCGCGGGAGATAACGTGCCCGAACGCAGGCCACCCTCCTGCCCGCCACCATGAATGAGCGGCGGCAGGTCGAGACCGTCCGTGAGCCATAAAGCCCCCACACCCTTGGGCCCGTATATCTTATGGCCGCTGATGGCGATCATGTCCGCCGACGATGGCAGGTCCGTGCGGCCAAAGCCCTGCACCGCATCGCACAGGAACAGCGCGCCCGCATCATGCGCCATACTCGCCAGTTGCTCGACAGGCTGGATCACACCGATTTCATTGTTCACCAGCATCACCGCGAGCATTGCGGTGCGATCATCCAGTTCTGCTTCAACCGACGCTGTATCTAGCAAGCCATCGGGTCGAACCGGCAGCAGGACCGGCTCAAATCCTTCCGCACCCAGCGCCAGCACAGTATCGCGCACGGCAGCATGTTCGGTCTCCGGCGTCAGGATACGAACGCGCTTTGGATCGGCCGCGCGCATCCGCCGCGCCGCGCCATGGATCGCGATGTTGAGCGCTTCCGTCGCCCCCGAACTGAAGACCACCCGACCGCCCGGAGGCATCATCGCCGCGACCCTGTCACGCGCCACTTCAACGGCAGCAGCAGCCGCGCGTCCGGGGCGATGCGCACTATGCGGATTGGCAAAATGGTCGCGCAGCCATCGCGTCATCGCCTCGAACACCTCGGGTGCGAGCGGCGTAGTCGCCTGATAATCGAGATAGATCATGCGCCCCGCGCCAGCTGAGAATAGGCTTCGATAAAGCGATCCATATCCTCGCGCGTCGTGTTCCAGCCTAGGCTGACACGGATTGTTCGGGATGCTGTGTCCTCGTCGATGCCAAATGCCTCCATCGCGCGACTGCGTTTCAGCGTTCCAGACGAGCAGGCGCTGCCCGCTGACACCGAAATGCCCATACTATCGAAACGCATAAGTTGGGCTGCGGCAGAAAGCGTCGGCATGGCAACCGCAATGATATGCCAGCAATTGTTGCCGGGATGCACAAGCTCACCATGATCCCAGAGGGACTTCCGGAACGCGCGCACGTCATCTACATCGTGAGCCCAACTCTCGGTGCCGCCAGCCTCCAGTGCCGCGGCGAACCCCAAGGCAGCAGGCATATTTTCAGTGCCCATGCGATAGCCATATTCGTGGCCGCCCATGGGTTCTAGCATTGCAAAATCCCTCACGAGCAATGCGCCGATGCCGATGGGACCACCGAGCTTGTGCGCGGAAACCACTATCATATCTGCGTTGGGGAGCCGATATTCACACGCGGATTGCGAACAATCCGACAGGAATAATCCGTTCGCTTCCCTCACCATCTCGGCCAGCGGATTGCGCGCATTGCCGAGCTGATGCGAACCTGTTTCCGAGTTAATGGTTTGAATGGCGACTAAAGCCCTGCCCGGACGTTTCAGGGCTTCCGCCAAAATTTCTTCCGTGACCTCTCCCTGGAAAGCGCTGTCACACCCGGCGACCGGCAGAACCTCCGCATCAGGCGCAGCGCGAAACACGGCCTCATGCTCCACCGCAGAGATCAGCTTCCGGTCGACCTTTGCCCGGCTCATCGCGAGGGAAATCGCCTCGCTCGCGCCCGACGTAAAAATCAACTCCCCATCCCATTTCAGCGCCGCCTTGATCCGCGCCCGCGCATCCTCCAGCGCCGCGCGCGCAGCCCTTCCTTCGCTGTGCGGAGAGGACGGGTTGGCCCAGATGCGCCAGCCTTCCTCCATCGCCGCACGCGCTTCAGGCCGCAGCGGGCTGGTCGCGGCATGGTCGAGATAGATGCGCTTTTTTCCGGCGGGTGAGGGCGAATGCGGCAAGGAAAGACTCATTTTATTGCGAAACTTGGGCGCGGTCCTATATAGGCGCTCATTCGACCATCGCCAGCATCCTGTGCCGGAGATGGATTTCTCGGTCTTTTGCTATCAGCCAGGTGCCATGCCCGACGTCATTTTCCCCGGCCCAGAGGGTCGTCTAGAGGGGCGCTTCAGCCCTCCCCCCCGTCCCCGCGCTCCCGTTGCGATGATCCTTCACCCGCACCCGCAGGGCGGCGGCACGATGAACGATCGCATCACGCAGGCGCTCTACAAGACGTTCGTGCAGCGCGGCTTCGCAACCTTGCGCTTCAACTTTCGCGGCGTGGGCCGCAGCCAGGGCACGTTTGACAATGGCATCGGAGAGCTGTCCGATGCGGCGTCCGCGCTCGACTGGGTGCAAAGCTTCCACCCCGAAGCGCAGACAACATGGATCGCAGGCTTCTCGTTCGGCGCGTGGATCGGCATGCAGCTGTTGATGCGTCGCCCCGAAATCCGCGGCTTCATTTCGGTCGCGCCGCCCGCCAACATGTATGATTTCTCGTTCCTCGCGCCTTGCCCCTCCTCGGGCATCATTGTGCAAGGTACGCATGACGAGGTCGTCACCGCCCCTGCCGTGCAAAAGCTGGTCGACAAGCTGCGCACGCAAAAGGGCATCACGATCCACCATGACGAGATCAGGAACGCCAATCACTTCTTCGAGAATGAGCTCGATCAGGTGATGATGTCGGTCGACAATTATCTCGACATGCGCCTCGCGCCGGATTCACCGATCAAATAGACGAAGGCTACAATTTGCACCTTGGGCCCTCCGGCCAATGGCGCTCTCAGAATAGGCGCGGAATGATATTCATTATCCATTCCGCCCATTGTCGCGCCTCCGATGAAAATTTGGCCCAGTCGATGCGTTTCAAGCTCTCGATCACGCCATTTTTGATTTCGACTGGAATCGTCTCAGGCGGATTACTTCCGTCGATGTCCAAAAATTCCTGAAATGCGTCTACATAAGCCCGCGCAGCACGGATATCGGCGGTAGCAACATCGCGATCATTGATCGTCCGTATATAGGAGGACAACTTTTTCGTAACCGATCGCAGCTCTCTCAGCAGATCAAAAAAATCTTGCCCCCGATCCGCCAGAACAGGGTTGGGCAGAGAGCTTCGGTACGGTCTGAGAGCATGCAAAACGGAAGGAAAACCATCCAAATCCTCCAGCCGTCGCTCGTCGCCAATTGTTAAACTGTCCGTTTCATAAAAATGAATATCCGCAGGCAAGCCAACGGATAAATTGCAGCGGAGCGTCATTTCCATGGCTCCCACGATCAGATCGACTGCCTCTTTCTTGTTCAAATTCGGTTCATAACGCGTGAGAATCAGCGCTCGGCTGTATTTGGTTTCCCCGACTGCAAACGACTCAACCTCGGGCGTAGCTTCGATGAAATTGCCTTGTGGATAAATTTGAAACAGTCTTGGCTTCTCGCCGTTCACCTGACCACCCAAAATCATGGTGCATCCCGCGGTATTTTCAATTTCCATTGCGGCAGCAGCGCTTTTCCCGATCAACTCAGTAATCTCGAACAGCGATGAAAAGCGCCCTCTGCCGCTGGATCGGCGGAGAATTTTGTCGGCAGCTTTCTTTGTCTGTTCGGCCACGACAGGGTCGCCGACGATAATGAGCGTTACGCACCATTCGCCCTCCCGATGCCAGGTGAACATTTTGCGGCGGACACTAATTTCATCAATGCTGGCGCTTGTGCGCGTGTCGGCAATGAATGCCAATCCGCAATCGATGGCGAGTGCAAGACCAAAAGACATCACGGCTTCTCCGTGTCAGACGGGTACTGTCCAGATCGCCACATTGGCGAACATCACCATCCCCGCGACGATCATCAGCCAGCCCTGCTTGCGGCTGTCCGGGCGCTTCGCAATCAAATACACCCCGCCCGCGCCCAGCGCTATTCCAGCCAACATCAGCAGCGACAATATCATTCCCGACATCCCTGTTTCGGGCATGGGCATTCTCCTTTTCCGACCGGTCGCATAAAGCGCCCACGCGAAGGTGGCAATTCCATGACGGCGCGCCTAGATAGGCGGCACATCGAATCGTCCGGGACGCCCGCTTATGCGTATTGCCATTGCCTCTGACCATGCCGCCGTAGATCTGAAGCGCGATATCGCCCAGTGGCTGCGCGATCAGGAGCATGAGGTGGCCGACCTCGGCCCCGAAGGCACTGACAGCGTCGACTATCCCGATTATGGATATAAACTCGCACGGGCAATCGCGTCGAACGAGGCTGATTTCGGCATCGCGCTGTGCGGCTCGGGCATCGGCATTTCCATGTCGGTCAACCGCAACCCCGCCTGCCGCTGCGCACTCGTGTCCGAGCCGCTGTCGGCCACGCTCGCGCGCGAACACAACGACGCCAACGTCATCGCGATGGGCGCGCGCCTCGTCGGAATAGAAATGGCGAAGGCTTGCATATCCGCCTTCATCAGCACCGGCTTTGGCGGAGACCGCCATCAACGCCGCGTCGACAAACTCTCCAATCCAGCGCTCTGAGCCAGAAAGGATCGCCCATGAGCAACGCCGCCACACTCGAAGCCGCCAATGATATCCGCGCAGCGGATTTCTTCACCGCAGGTGTCGCAGGCCGCGACCCGGCAGTCGCAGCCGCCATCGGCAAGGAGCTGAAGCGCGAGCAGAACCAGATCGAGCTGATCGCGAGCGAAAACATCGTCAGCAAGGCAGTGCTTGAAGCGCAGGGCAGCGTCTTCACCAACAAATATGCCGAAGGCTATCCCGGCAAGCGCTATTATCAGGGTTGCGCCCCGTCCGATGATGTCGAGCAGCTTGCTATTGATCGCGCGAAGGAATTGTTCGGCTGCGGTTTCGCCAATGTGCAGCCGCACTCGGGCGCGCAAGCCAATGGCGGCGTGATGCTCGCACTGACGAAGCCGGGCGATACGATCATGGGCCTGAGCCTTGATGCCGGCGGCCACCTCACCCACGGTGCGCGTCCGGCTATGTCCGGCAAATGGTTCAATGCGGTCCAATATGGCGTTCGCGAAGACACGCATGTCATCGACTATGATGCGGTCGAGAAGCAGGCGCTGGAGTGCAAGCCCACGCTGATCATCGCAGGCGGCAGCGCCTATCCCCGCATCATCGACTTTGCGCGTTTCCGTGCGATCGCCGACAAGGTAGGCGCGCTGTTCATGGTGGACATGGCGCACTTTGCGGGCCTCGTCGCAGGCGGCGTACATCCCACGCCGTTCGGCCATGCCCATGTCGTCACCACGACGACCCACAAGACGCTGCGCGGCCCGCGCGGCGGCATGATCATGACCGACGACGAAGCCATCGCCAAGAAAATCAACTCTGCCGTGTTCCCCGGCCTTCAGGGCGGACCGCTGATGCATGTCATCGCGGCCAAGGCGGTTGCCTTCGGTGAAGCCCTGACGCCGGAATTCAAGGCCTATGCCAAGGCGGTTGTGGTCAACAGCAAGGCGCTGGCCGCCAAGCTGGAATCGCGCGGTCTTGCCGTCATTTCGAGCGGCACCGACACACATCTCTCGCTCATTGATCTGCGTCCCTTCGGCATCAGCGGCAAGGACGCCGACGAGGCGCTGGAACGCAGCTTCATCACCTGCAACAAGAATGGCGTGCCGGGCGATCCCCTGCCGCCGACCAAGACCAGCGGTATCCGCGTCGGTTCTCCGGCGGGCACCACGCGCGGCTTTGGCGTGGCGGAATTCGAAGCGATTGGTGACATGATCGCCGACGTGCTCGAAGCGCTCCGCGACAAAGGCGAAGCAGGCGATCCTGCGGTTGAGGCGAATGTTCGCGAACGGGTCGCATCCTTGTGCGGCCGCTTCCCGATCTATGAAGGATAACGCGATTGCGCTGCCCTTTTTGCGGACATGAAGACAGCCAGGTAAAGGATTCGCGGCCCACCGAAGATGGCGCCGCGATCCGCCGCCGCCGCCAGTGCGAGGCGTGCGCCGCCCGTTTCACGACATTCGAACGCATTCAGTTGCGCGATGTCTGGGTAATGAAAAGCGATGGCGAACGTCAGCCGTTTGACCGCGACAAGCTTGCCCGGTCCGTCGACATTGCCTGCCGCAAGCGCCCAATTGATCCGGGCCGGATCGAAAAGCTCGTTTCCGGCATTCAACGGCAGGTGGAAACCAGCGGCGAAACCGAAATTTCAGCGCAAGCCATTGGTGAACTCGTGATGGGGGCGCTGAAAGCGCTCGACAGCGTCGCCTATATCCGTTTCGCCAGCGTTTATAAGGATTTCGGCGAGGCCCGCGATTTTGAGGATTTTGCCAGCACAGTGAAGGAGGTCGGGGGTGAATAACCCCGACACGGTTTCCAAGCCCATCATCGTTCTTGTCAGGCCGCAGCTGGGCGAGAATATCGGCAAGGCTGCGCGCGCCATGCTCAATTTCGGGCTGACCGAAATGCGCCTCGTTTCACCACGCGACGGATGGCCCAACCCCGATGCCGGACCGGCGGCTGCCGGCGCAGACATCGTGCTGGAACAGGCGCAGGTATATCCCACGCTCGGTGATGCGGTGGCGGACTGCGCGCATGTCTATGCCACGACCGTGCGCAAACGCGGCGTGACGAAACCCGTCGTCACCCCCGAAGAGGCAGCAAGCGAAATTCACGGCGCAATCGGGCGCAGCGCATTTGTGTTCGGGCCGGAACGCTCGGGGCTGGAAACCGATGACGTTGCGCTGTGCCGCAAGATTCTGACCGTGCCGATCAACCCGGAGTTCGGGTCGCTCAACCTCGCCCAGGCCGTCATCCTGTGCGCCTATGAATGGTCAAAGGGCGCAGCACTCACCTCGCCGACCGAGGAGGACCTGCTGCCGCCCGCGCCGCAGGAGGAGCTGGACGGCATGATCGGGCAATTCGAAGCGCTACTGGAGAAGGCCGGCTATTTCTTCCCGCCGGACCGCGCGCCGGCGACCAAGCGAACGTTGCGCAACCTGCTGACCAAGCCCGGCTGGAACCATTTGGAGGTCCGCACCCTGCGCGGCGTTCTGTCCGCGCTCGGCAATCCCCGCCCAAAATAAACGGATTGCCTTGACTTTGCGCCGCTGAGGCGTCATAGGCGCGCCTTCGCAATTGGCCTCGCACCCCGGTGAAGCGGCGGCCCTGCTCCTGAAATACGGAAATCAGGCGATACCGGGACGAACATTCACCCTTCCCGAAAAGAGGGGTGAACATGATGTTGTAGCGATTGAAAAGGATATACCATGACGAAGCGCACCAGCGCCAAGTATAAACTCGACCGCCGGATGGGCGAAAACATCTGGGGTCGTCCGAAATCTCCGGTAAACCGCCGCGAATATGGCCCCGGCCAGCACGGACAGCGCCGCAAGGGCAAGATGTCCGACTATGGCATTCAGCTGCGCGCCAAGCAGAAGCTGAAGGGCTATTATGGCGACATCACCGAAAAGCAGTTCAAGCGGAACTATGTCGAAGCCTCTCGCATGAAAGGCGACACCAGCCAGAACCTGATCGGTCTGCTGGAACGCCGCCTCGACGCCGTTGTCTATCGCGCCAAGTTCGCACCGACGATTTTCTCCGCGCGTCAGCTCGTGTCGCACGGCCACGTCTATGTGAACGGCGTGAAGTGCAACATTGCGAGCCGTCAGGTAAAGATCGGCGACGAAATCACGCTGGGCAAGAAGGCGCAGGAAATGGCGCTGGTTATGGAAGCACAAAGCCTGCCTGAGCGCGACATTCCCGATTATGTCTCGCCGGACGGCGCAGCAAAGGTCACCTACACCCGCGTTCCCACGCTGGACGAGGTACCCTACCCCGTGAAGATGGAACCCAATCTGGTCGTCGAATTCTATTCGCGCTGATCACCGTTTTTCACGCAAGAATTTCGAAGGGGCGGCCTGCGGGTCGCCCTTTTTCATTGGGCGGAACAGAAATCCGGGCCTCACGGTTGTGTTGAAGGGGCAGCAATGCGACACTCGCGCGCCTGCGACAACAATCCCCGGAGAGTTCAGATGCGCATCACGACGACCGCCATGGCATTTTTGACGACCGCGCTCGCGGCCTGCACGGCAAGCCCACCGGTCGAAAATGTCGCGCCCCCTGCTCCCGCCATTTCCGTCGACACGATGAAGGAAGTAGTAAAGACGCTGGCCTCCGATGAATTTGAAGGCCGCGCGCCAGGTTCCATCGGCGAGGAAAAGACGCTCGCCTATCTACAGGATGCGTTCACCAATGCAGGCGCAAAGCCCGGCAATAATGGCAGCTGGTTTCAGGACGTGCCGCTGGCAGAGATCACCGCAAAGAACATCTCTCCGCTGACTTTCAAGGGCAAGAATACGGCCATGTCCCTGAAGTACGGCCCGGAAATGATGGCGTTCAGCTATCGCCTGACACCGCATATCGAGGTGAAGGACAGCCCGGTCGTCTTTGTCGGCTATGGCATCAACGCGCCGGAAAAAAACTGGAACGATTATGCGGGCGTGGATGTGAAGGGGAAGACCGTCATCATCCTTGTCAACGATCCGGACTATGAAATGACCGGGCTCGACGGACCGTTCAATGGCCGGGCCATGACCTATTATGGCCGCTGGACCTACAAATATGAGGAAGCCGCGCGGCAGGGCGCAGCGGCGGCGATCATTGTTCACGATACCGTTCCCGCCGCCTATGGGTGGAATGTCGTTGAATCGAGCTGGACCGGCCCTCAGCATGTCGCCGATGCGGAAAACGGTCATATGGATCAGACCAAGGTCAATGGCTGGATACAGCTCGACAAGGCGCGCACGCTGATGAAAAACGCGGGACAGGATCTCGATGCGCTGATGGCCGCGGCCAAGAAGCCCGGTTTCAAGGCTGTCGATCTCGGGATGACCGCCTCGCTGTCGCTCGACAACGATATCGAAAAACAGATGTCCAAGAACGTCGTCGCTCTATTGCCAGGCACCACGCATGCAGATGAAACACTGCTGTACACCGCGCATTGGGATCATCTGGGCCATTGCAAGCCGGATGCGACTGGCGATGACATCTGCAACGGCGCCATTGACAATGCGACCGGCGTTGCTGCGCTGGTGGCGCTCGCCAAGGCGCACGCGCAGGCAGGCCCAACCGACCGCTCGATCGTCTTTCTGGCCGTAACCGCCGAGGAATCCGGGCTGCTCGGTGCGGCCTATTATGGCGACCACCCGATCTATCCGCTGGAAAAGACAGCGGGCGGCATCAACATGGACGCGATCCGCATGACCGGACTGGCGCATAACATGGTGGTCGTCGGCAAGGGCAAGTCGACGCTGGACGACTATCTCAATACCGCGCTGGCGGCGCAGAACCGGGTAGCGTCCAACGAGCCCACTCCGGAAAAGGGCTTCTACTATCGCTCTGACCATTTCACATTGGCCAAGCATGGCGTGCCGATGCTCTACACCGAAAATGGCGATGATCTGGTCGTCGGCGGCAAGGAGGCGGGCCTCGCCAACCTCAACGAATACACCGACAATCATTATCACGCGCCCAGCGACGAATATGACCCCAATTGGAACTGGGACGGCGTGGTCGCCGACGTGCAGGCCTATTATGCGGTGGGCCGCGCCATCGCCACGTCTCAAGACTGGCCGAACTGGGTCGAAGGCGACGAATTCCGCGCCATTCGCGACGAGAGCGCGGCGGCGCGGGAATGAAGCAAGCGGGCTGGCATGACAGGCGGGATCAGCTATAAGCGCGCCTCCCGCCACCAATCCACCCGGAGTATCTGATGACCAGCCGCATGCCCGCCGAATGGGAGCCGCATGAGTGGCTGTGGATTGGCTTTCCGTGGAATGCTGACGAATGGGGCGACGCCGATACCTTGTCGCGCGCGCAAGCACAGATCGCAGCCTTCGCCGATGCGGTGCGCGCAAACGGCCAAGGCGAGCAGGTTCGCCTCGTCTGCAATGATGAGGCGAGCGCCGATGTCGCGCGCGCTCTTCTGACCAGCGACACACAAATTGTGGTTGAGCGGTTGGGCGATGTCTGGCTGCGCGACACCGGACCGATTTGCGTCGTGAACGTAGCGGGCGAGCGCTCGCTGGCAGACTTTCGTTTCAATGGTTGGGGCGCCAAATATCAGATGCCCGGCGACGAGGATATCGGCGCGCGCCTTGCCGCCACGACATCGCTGCCCTGCCATGCAGCGCCTTTCATATTTGAGGGCGGCGCGGTCGATACGGACGGCACCGGGCTTTTCGTCACAACCGAGCAATGCCTGCTCAACCCCAACCGCAACCCGGATCTCGACCGCCGGCAGATCGAAACGCTGCTCACCGGCACATTGGGCCTCACCGACATGCTGTGGCTGGGCGATGGCCTCGTCAACGATCATACCGATGGCCATGTCGACAATCTCGCGCGCTTCGTTGCCCCCGGCGTGATCGCCATTCCTCAGGCAACGACCGACAATGATCCGAATGCCACCATCTATGCCGACGCAAGCGCGCGCGCCAAGGCCCACGGCCTCACCGTTGCGCCCATGCCTTCCCCCGGTCTGGTCGGGGTTGACGGAGCGGTGATTCCGGCAAGCTATATGAACTTCACGATCGGCAACGCTGCAGTCATCGTGCCCATCTATGGCGCGCCCAACGATCATGCGGCCGTCGACGCGCTCAAGCCCTTTTTCCCGGACCGCGATATTGTCCCCCTGCCCTCCGATGGCATATTGGCGGGCGGCGGCAGTTTCCATTGCACCAGCCAGCAGATGCCCGTTCAGCGGAGCTAAAGCGTCACTTGCGCATTTCTTGTCCAAAAGGAGAAAGATATGCACAATCGGCTTTTGTTGGCGTCGGCATTGGCGCTCCCCCTGGCGGCCTGTTCGAAACAGGCGCCCGACCCCCGCGGCATTGATCGCGATGAGGTGCTGTTGACGGTCACCGCCACGGGCCGGAGCGAGACCCGGCCCGATCAGGCGCTTTTTACCGTCGGGCTCTCAACCATCGAAGCGACATCGCGCAGCGCGACTGAAAAGAACAATGAGAAGATGACGAAGGTCGTCGATGCCCTGAAGGGGCTCTCGGTCGGCGACAAGGATCTCAAGACCCAGAGCGTGAACGTCTCTCGCCTCGACTATGGTCCGAACAAAGGCAAATATCAGGCCAGCAATATGGTCGAGGTGCGCGTGCGCGATGTCGCCAAGGTGAGCGCGGCCATCGCCGCAGCAACCGACGCGGGCGCGAATATCGTTTCCGGTCCCAACCTGTCCAATGCCGACCCCGAAAAGGTCGCGCTGTCGTCTTATGGCGCAGCATACAAGGCCGCCTATGCCAAGGCTGAAGCCTATGCAAAAGCCGCCAACATGCACATCTCGCGCGTTCTGACGATACAAGATGGCGCGGGTGGTGGCGGCGTTCCCCGCCCCTATGACGCGGCGCGCATGGCGAGCGTTGCACCCGCCCCCGTCATGGCCGAGCAGGCAGCCGCGCCACCGTTCATGCCCGGTATGAACCAATCCTACGCCTTCGTCCGCGTCGATTTCGCGCTGGAGCCGAACGGCTGACCATGGCATAGGGCGGCGCATGTCCAAAGCCACTGTCGCCGCCTTACAGCTCGCCTTTTCCAATGATCGCGCCGAGAACATCGCGCTCGTGGCCGAGCATGTGCGCAAGGCCGCTGCGCGTGGCGCACGGATCATCCTGCCGCCCGAGCTGTTCGAAGGACCCTATTTCTGCACGGTCGAGGATGAGGCGCTGTTCGAACGCGCGCTTCCTGTCGGTGAGCACCCGGCGGTTACCGAAATGCAAAAGCTCGCCAAGGAGCTTCAGGTCTATATCCCGACCAGCTTTTTTGAACGCGACGGGCAGCATCATTATAATAGCCTGGCGATGATCGACGATGCGGGTGAGATCATGGGCCTCTATCGCAAATCCCATATTCCTGACGGCCCCGGCTATGAGGAAAAATATTATTTCCGGCCGGGCAATTCTGGTTTCAAGGTCTGGCGCACAAAATACGGTACAATCGGCGTCGGTATCTGCTGGGATCAGTGGTATCCGGAAACAGCGCGCGTCATGGCGCTGATGGGCGCGGAAATGCTGTTCTTCCCGACCGCTATCGGCTCGGAACCCTATGACGATGATCTCGACACCAGCCGCATGTGGCGGCGCGCGATGGTCGGCCACGCGGTTTCCAACTGCATGCCGGTGATCGCCGCGAACCGCATCGGCAAGGAAGGCGAAGGCGACGCCGCCCAGAGCTTTTACGGCCATAGCTTCATCACAGACGAATGGGGCGATTTCGCCGCCGAGGTCGAGGATTGGCAGACCGGCGCCATCGTCACCACGCTGGATCTCGCCCGCGCGCGCAAGCATCGTGCGGGCATGGGCTTTTTCAGGGACCGCCGCCCCGATCTCTATCAGCGGCTGGTGCAGGATATCTGATTGGCAAAGAGGCTTCACAGCTATGCGATTGCCATCGGCTCCAATCAATCGCGCTCGCGCAAACTGACGCCGCACCGGCTGGTCGAAAAAGCGGTCGCGCGCCTCTCGCGCAAATCCTTCAAAATGATTGCTGCATCCGCGATCAGTGCAACCGCACCGCTCGGCCCATCCCGGCGGCGCTATGCGAACGCGGTGGCGCTTGTGAACACGGAACTGCAGCCGGACGCACTGCTCGCCAAGCTGCAGAAGATGGAGGACAAGGCCGGGCGCAAGCGGCATCGCGCATGGGCCGCACGCACGCTCGACCTCGACATCATCTTGTGGAGCGGAGGCATGTGGGCCGATGGCGACCTCGTAATCCCCCACCCCTCCTTCCGCTCCCGCAGCTTCGTGCTCGAACCCTTGGCGCAAATCGCGCCGCACTGGCGCGACCCGGTTTCGGGGCTCAGCATGCGCCATCTCGCCGCCCGCTGGAAAAAGCCACGCGGAAAGCGGAAAGCAGGTTGACCCCGCGCGTCTCGCTTACTAGGTGGCTCCCAGTCACAAGCGGAAACCGCTCCGCCTCGTGGGCCCTTAGCTCAGTCGGTAGAGCAACTGACTTTTAATCAGTAGGTCGCTGGTTCGAACCCAGCAGGGCTCACCATAGTTTTCAATGACTTACCCGCCTTACTTCACAAGATAGAGCCGCGGACGGCCCTGACTGTGACCATTTTTGTGACCTTGCCCTCCAAAATTTTCAGTCACTTGGCCCTGGGCGTTTGTGACCTCAAAATTCAGCTGGTCGGCAAAAGGCTGCAAATGCTTCACTGACATGTGCGCGTAACGGCGCACCATCACTTCCGATTTCCAGCCCCCCAGCTCCTGAAGTACCCAGGTGGGTACGTCATTCTGCCGGAGCCAGCTTGCCCAGGTGTGGCGCAAATCGTGCCAGCGGAAATTGGCAATCCCCGCCCGCTTCAATGCGTTCTTCCAGGCCTTGGTATTCACCTGGCCGATTGGACGTCCGGCATAGGTAAACACATGGCTCTTGTGATGGCCTTGACGCCGCTGGAGAACCGAGATGGCGAGATCGTTGAGCGGAACGCCAAGCGCCTCTTCATTCTTGGTATCTCCGTGCTCGATCGTGACGATGCGACGGGCAAGATCGACCTGATCCCAGGTCAGCCTCTTGATATTGCCCTGACGCAGGCCAGTGGCGAGCGCAAACAGCATCAGATCCTGCTGGTGTTCCGGAAGCTCCTTCAAAAGCCGTTCCGCCTGTGCATGGGTTAGCCATCGCACGCGCGGCTTTGCGCTTCTTGTATAGGTCTTGAACGCCGGCATCGTCTCAATCCATTCCCATTCCCGCATCGCGATCCGGAAAACGGCGCGAATGAGCGCCACATAGAGATCCTTCGTCGTCGTCGCGGTCCCGGAGAGATGGCGCGAAATGATCCCGTCGATCATATCCCGGCTCACCTGGTCCAATGTCTTGCCACGCAAAAACCGGGTGAAGAAGCGAATGCGAAACACATCATCCGAATAGGATTTCTTGTGCTTCTTCTCTTTCAGCCACCGTAAAGCCGCCTCGTCCCATGTCCGTTTCGGCTTTTGTTTAAGCTTGGCAAGATCCCACAGCTGGGCCTTCAGCTTGTCGTGATATTCCTCGGCCTTTTTCCTGTCGGACGTTCCAGAAGAGTGTCTAATGAGCGTTCCGTCAGGCGCTGTGATCTTGACGTAGTATATTCCTGCACGTTTCCAGAGTGCCATAATGCCTCCTTAATGTCGGCACTCAGTTGCATCCGTGCGCGATCAGGATAGCTCTCCCGTGCCGCCGCCACAAGGTCGGCTTCGATGAACCGCCAATGCCGGCCAATCTGTGCAGCAGGCACGCGCCCGGTCTTGGCCCATTGGCGAAGCGTATTGGGATGCACTCGCAGCAAGGCGGCAGCCTCCTTGAGCGAGAGCATCTCCATAAAACGGCTCAGCTGTCCTGGCGGCTGCCCCGCCACCTCGCAAACTCCCGATCGCTATCCAGAAATGCCGTCAGCATGGCCGGGATCAGTTCGACGACCGGCTCCTCACTGCCATAATGTTCGTCATAGGCAGCCGCATAATCCTGGAGCCGTTGGTGCAGTTCAGGCAAGATGCTGATCGAGAGCTTCACCGGTGTGCGATCAGGTAGCTTGTGCAATCTGAGAGCGTTCATCGCACCCCTCCCACATTCCAGGGTCGCAAGATCAAATCTCGATTGACGATCAGCCGCACTGGGGCACCAGGACGAATCCTGATAGTCGGCTGAATATCTAGGTTGGCTCTCGTGATCTGGTCCCCTGCTCTCGCTGTATTGGTCTGGGCGGATTCACGGATCGCCTGGACGAGATCACTCTCGCCCGTCACCGTCAGTTCCGTACCGACCCCGAGCAATGTCGCGATAGCCACGCCTTTGAGCAACGCCCAAGTGTGGAAGTCGACCTTGTCGGCGAGACCTGCATAGCCCGATGTGTCGCTCGCAGGCATAGCATCGAGCCGGATCGAGCTGCCGTCGGGCAGGATCAGTCGCTGCCAGACGACCAAGGCCCGGCGCTGACCGAAGGCGACCACGCTGTCGTAATTGCCTATGAGCCGCGCACCCTGCGGCACCAGCAATATGCGCCCGGTCGCACTATCATAGATATTCTGCGTCACCTGCGCGATCACCAGTCCGGGCAGATCGGAGTTGAGCCCGGTCACCAGGCTCGCCGCAATCACGCTCCCCGCCATCAGCATGTTGGGAGATGCAGGAGACTGGAGGAGATGAGGATTGAGTTCGCCGCGCGTATCGATCGCATCGGCAAAACGCTCCTTGCGCGTCCGCCCATCTGGGTCGGCGGTGGCGTTGGGCAGCGATATCGATGCAGTCGCCTCGGTCGGATTCGACGGCGCAGCAGATGGACTGCTAGCAGGAGCCGTCGCGCTGACTGTCTGCACTAGCAGCCCCGATTCCCTTGCCGCCTTGAGTTCTGCCAAACGTCGTTCGCGTTCCGCCTTTTCGACATCGGCCGCATTTGGACCGCCCGGTGCTTCCGTCGCCATCGCCCCCTGCTGCGCGCGCAGCATCGGCGGTCCGAGATCGCCGGGGAGCGGCGACCCGAGCTTCGGGACATCGCCATAATTTGACGGCAAGCCCTGCAGCGCTTCATTGCCGGGCTGGACGCTGGGCTGCGACAGCTCGCTCTGCTGAGCCACCTGCCTGAATATGCGGGGCTGCAACGCAATCCAGGCGATGGCGATAAGCGTAGTGGACCCGAGCGCCAACGCGCCGATGATCACACCGCGCCGGAAGCGGATCACCCGCGGGGTGCGTGCCCGGATTGCCAATGTCTCGGGATCGGCCTTGGACATTGGCTGCGGTGCTGGTGCTTCCACGCCGCTCATGACCGGCCCCTTTTTCCGGCCCCGCGCGTGATCCGCACGACCTGCTGCTTTTTCGTGCCGAGGCGCAATTCGGCCACATCGAAGATACGATCGACGACATAATAGCGTCCTTGCATGCGATAATTGACGAGCTCGGCCTTGCCCTCGGCGCCGATCAGGAAGAGAGGCGGCGCCTCGCCGTTGGCGATGCTCGGCGGAAATTCGATGAAGGTCTGTCGCCCGTCGTCGAACGCACGTATCGGGCGCCAATACGGCTTGTCGCCCGATATTCCATAATTAAAATGCAGTTGGTCGACAGCGAGACCCGAAGCGACGGGCTTGGTGGCTTCCGCGGCCTCAGACTGACGCTTCAGCGCCAGCAACGTGTCCTGCGGATAGGTCCAGGAGAGCGCCGCCATTGCTGGCCCCGCACTGCTCGAAAGCCGCAGATGATAGATACGCCGGTCGGTGGTGATGACGAGATTGGTGGAGAGCCCTGCGGCAAAGGGCTTCACCAGGATATGCGTTTGTTTGGCGTCTCCGCTGCCACTGGTGGTATCGCCGATCACCCAGCGCGCGGTATCGCCTGCCGCGACCGCGATCAGCGCCTCGCCCGGCTGCAGCGCGATGTCGGTGACCATGCCGGGCGCGGTATAGACATGATAGACAGAGCCTTCCGACCAGACATAAAGCTGACGGGCATTCAAGAACATGCCCGGCGTCGGCTCGACGCTCGCGAGGCGATTGGCGGTAGCCACAGCGCGAACCGGCGGCGATTTCTGCGGTGTCGCGGCCATTGCTGGCGCAGCACAGGCGAGCACTGCCAGTATCGGAATTGAGGTTTTCATAGAGATGGCTCCTCTGTTGGAAGGACGGCGTTGGATGGGATTTGCGCGACAGGCGGCGTATCACTGACCGCTGGCTGAACCGGCTTGCCAGGCGCTGCCGGTTCGAGCTCCTGGCTCCAGTCGATCGCATCGACATAGAGGCCGAGCGGATTTTTCCTGAGCGTCTCGGCGTCGCGCGGCGGCTTTTCGACGAGCGTGAGGATCGCGGTCCAGTGGCTGGCGCCTGAGGGATTGCCGCGCTCATATTGGCTCTCGATCCATTTGACCTGGAAGCTGGTCTCGGACGCCCGAACCACGCTCGTCACCTGCACCGAGACGGTGCGCTCGCCAACCTGGGAAAGCGCGCCGGAACTCCGCGCATAATCGCTTAGGAAAACGGCGCTGCGCCGGGTCGCGAAATCATAGGCCTGGAGCCAGGCCTTGCGCATCAGCACCGGATCGAGCGACTGCCCGCGCACATTCTCGATGAAGCGCGACAATGCCCAGGCGATCTGGGGATCGGTCGGTCTATATGCGGCTTCCGCCTCTGTGACCGCGCGTGGCTCGCCGAGGCGATCGACCGCAACAACATAGGGCACGACCCGGCTCTGCAGCGACTGCCAGAGCAGCCCGCCCGCCATCGCAGTTGAAAGCCCCAGGCACGAAAAGGCCATCAACCGCCAGTTGTGCGCCTGCACACGGGCCGAACCGATGCGCTCGTCCCAGAGCTGGCCCGCGCGCTGGAACGGCGTTTCGGGTTCGGGGGTCTCGCCGTAGCGCTGCACGGCACGCTTGAAGATCATGGATCAGTCCCTTTCCTTGATATCGGGGGCGATACCGCCACCGCCACTTGTCCCTTGCCCGAGCGCATGGACGGCAAGCTGGCGGCGATGGCGGGCATTTTGTTCGGCCCTGAGCGCCTGCGCCCAGGCCGGAGCGGCACCGGAAGCCGCTGCCGAAGATACCGAGCCAGTGTCATTGAGCGCGCTCCATGCGGCCTGACGACCGCCAGCGGCAGCTTCACTCAGGCCCAGCGCAGACGAGGCACGCGCTCGCGCGGCATTTCCGGCAGCGCGTGCAACGCCGCCAAGGCCAGCAGCCACAGTCGGTGCTTCGGCGGTTTCGCGGCCCAAGGCATAGGCGGTCGAGGCGGCACTGCCCATTGCCGTTCCAGCTCGGATCGCGCCAAGGGTTCCACCGGCCAGTGCCCGCGCACCGCTGATCGCGGCACCTCCCGCCAGCATGGTGACGCCGGCTGCACCGAGCGTCGTCCCGAGCGCAGCACCTGCGCCCAATTGCGGCGCGCCAGATGCCAGGCCGCTTGCTACAGAGGGTGCGAAGATGCCGAGACCAAAGAGCGCCAATGCGGCGAGCACAAGGCTCATCGCCTGGGCGATATCGGGCTGTTGTCCTTGCAAGGCTGCCGTAAATTGCGCGAAATACCCGGAGCCGATGCCGGCGATGACGCCGAGCACCATCACTTTGATGCCGGAAGAGACGACATGGCCCAAGACCCGCTCGGCCAGGAAGCTGGTGCGGTTCCACAGCGCGAACGGCACCAGGATGAAGCCTGCCAGGCTCACCAGCTTGAACTCGACGATAGTGACGAACATCTGCACGGCCAAGATGAAGAAGGCGAGGATGACGAGCGCCCAGGCGAAGAGCAGGATGGCAATGGTCAGGAAATTGTCGAAGAAGCTGGTGAAGCCCATCAATTGGCTCGCCTGATTCAAGAGTGGCCAGGCGGCGGAAAAGCCGGTGCCGGCGAGCTGTCCGGGCTGCAGCAGAGTGGTGGGCGTGATGGTGCCACCGCCAGCGACGATCCCGGCCTGCGCGAAGGACCGGAAGATGATGTCAGCGAGAAGCGAGAAATTGTTGATGATGAAGGCGAAGGCGCCGACATAGAGGATCTTGCGGATGAGGCGACCCAACACATTGTCCTCGCCGCCCAGTGCCCAGAACAACCCTGCCAAGGTAATATCGATGCCGATCAGCGTCGCGACAAGGAAGCGAACGTCGCCGCCCAAGAGGCCGAAGCCGCTGTTGATATAGGCGACAAACGTCGCCAAAAACTGATCGATGATATTCAAGTTGTTCATTGGCGCGTGTCGCTTTGTGTCCAGTCAATGGGATGCCGCGGGGTCCGGGTGGGGGAGCGAAGTCCCGAACCCCGCGGCGACGGCGGCAGCGAGAGGGGCACGGGGCCGCCGCCGTCATCTCATGCTTTTCAGGGTGTGGTGTAAGCGCTTCCCGAGCCGAGAAATTTGGCGGTCGCGCCTTGCGCATTCAATTGGCTTTGCGCCTTCGCCGCGCGATCGATGGCGTCAGCACGATATTGCGCCGCCATCAACTGCTGGATCTGGAACTGCTGCTTGGCGACCAGCGCAAGCAGCTGGTTGGTCGCCTGAGATGCCTGCAACGCCCCTTGCGCATTCTGGCTGCGCGCGACGATGCCGTTCAGATTGGCGGCGTCGGCGGTGATATTCTCGACGACCTGCGCCTGTACGGTCATGGTCTGCTCGTACGCATCCATCGCAAGCGTGAACCTGCCCTTCGCCGCAATCACCTGTTGATTGCTGGTCAAAGCCTGGTTGAAGATCGCCGGGAATTGCGCGCGGAACTGCTGGTTGAGGTTTGCGACCTGGAACTGTATACCCTTCGCCTGCGCCATCAGCGCATCAATCTGCTGGATGGTCTGGTTGAGCGCCTGCAGCTCGGGAAAGCCAATGGTAGCGAGATTCTTGGCCTGATTGATCAGGCTCTGCGCCTGATTCTGCAGCATGCGGATCTGGTTGTTTATCTGGGCGAGCGTACGCGCGGCGGTCAGCAGGTTCTGCGTATAATTGCTCGCATCGAACACAGGGATTGCTTGCGCCGGGGTCACCGGCACTGCGATGGCGGCGACCATCACGCCGGTTGCGGCGACCGACAGGACGGCGGACAAGAACTTGGTCTTCATGGGATCACTCCTCATTGGGGGCTTGGGGACTGGAAAATTGGCGGGCGAGCGCGGCGGCCCAATCGAGGCCGGCGTCATCCAGAAAATGTGCGGCGAAGTTCCGCGCGCCATGTTCAGCGACTATGGCGTCTATCCGCTTCTGGCTTGCGGGATCAGAACTGCCGCAGAGAGCGAGAGCAATGGGTCCAAGGCCCAGCTCGAACAGCCGGTTGCCGCGTGATGATTGGAGATAATAGTGCCGTTTGGGCGTGGCGGATGCGATCATCTCGATCTGGCGACTATTCAGTCCGAAGCGCTGATAGGCAGCGTGGGATTGTGGCTCGATCGCGGACGCATTGGGCAGCAATATCCGCTGCGGGCAGCTTTCGATGATGGCCGGAGCAATCGATGACCCGTCGATATCGGCAAGGCTCTGCGTTGCGAACACCACCGCGACATTCTTCTTGCGCAGTACCTTTAGCCATTCGCGGATACGCGCGGCGAACAGCGGATGATCGAGATAGATCCAGGCTTCGTCGAGGATCAGCAGCGTCGGCCGCCCGTCGAACCGCTCTTCGAGGCGATGAAAGAGATAGGAGAGCACCGGCGCGACCGCAGGTTTTTGCTCCATCAGTGCTTCGGTCTCGAAACAGAGGATATCGGTGAAACGCAGACTTTCCCGGTCCGCATCCAGTAGCCGCCCATAGGGTCCGTCAAGCGTGTAAGGCGCAAGTGCGAGCCGCAGCGCGTTCGACTGTAAGAGGAGCGTCAGCCCAGTGATCGTGCGCTCTTCGGGCGGTGCCGATGCGAGGCTCCCCAGCGCCGACCAGAGCTGATCGCGGACCTCCGGCGTCACGGCGACATTTTCACCAACGAGCAATGCGCTGAGCCATTCCGCCGCCCAGGCCCGCTCTGCGGGGTCATCGATCCGGGCGAGCGGCTGAAAGGCCAGCTCCTCGCCCTCTCGCGCGCCGATACCGAGACGATGATGCGCGCCGCCCATGCTCAATACCGCCGCGCGGGCCGACAGGCCCTTGTCGAAGAAAATGACCTGGGAACCGGCATAGCGGCGGAACTGCAGAGCGATGAGTGACAGCAATACGGACTTGCCCGCGCCAGTCGGTCCCACCACCATCATATGACCGACATCGCCGACATGGGTGGAGAGGCGGAACGGGGTCGAGCCTGCGGTGCGCGCATGGAGTAGCGGCGGGCCGTCGAAGTGCGCGTTCTTTGCCGAGCCTGCCCAGACGCAGGACAATGGCATCATATGCGCGAGATTGAGGCTATGAACGAGCGGTTGCCGGACATTGGCATAGACATGGCCTGGCAGACTCGAGAGCCAGGCCTCGACCGCATTCACCCGTTCGCGAATAGTGGCGAAGCCAAGTCCGCCCAACACCCGCTCGACCCCGCGCAATTTCTCTTCGACAGCTGCGCGATCGCGGTCCATCACGGTGATCGTGATGGTCAAATAGCCGAAGGAGACATGATCGCCGCCCAGTGCCTGGAGCGCGAGATCGGCATCGACGACCTTGTTGTCGGCATCGCTATCGAGAAGCTGCGCCTGGCTGTTGTAGAGCACCTCGCGCAGGATCGTCGTTACCGACTTTCGCTTGTTGAACCATTGACGGCGCAGGCTGGTGAGCGTCTTCGTCGCTTGCCCCTTGTCGAGCGCGACGAAGCGGGTGACCCAGCGATAGCCGAAATCCAATGTGTTGAGCCCATCAAGCAGGGCGGGTCGGCTTGCATTGGGAAATCCCATCACCGTCACCGTGCGAACATGCATATCGCCCAGCTTCGGCTCGAGCCCGCCGACAAGCGGAGTGTCGGCGAGCACGCCATCGAGGTACATCGGCGTTTCGGGAACTGCGATGGCATGCCGCCGCCCCGAGATGGTGCCATGGAGATAGGTCAGCATCTCCTCGCTCGAGAGCGCGCGGGCGAAGCTCAAAAAACCCTGGAACAGGTCGAGCACCCGGTTGGTCTCGGCAATGAAATGCTCGAGCGCTCCGCGCCAGTCGCGGCCATGGTCCTCATCGGCCCGCTCGACGAGCGCGCGTCCGGCAGCATCCTCATTGTCGGCGGGCGGCAACCAGACGAGCGTCAGAGTGGTGAAGCTCTCAAAATTCGCGCCTTCGGCCATGAACGCCGCGCGGCGCTCCCGGTCCACGAGCCAGCTTGCCGCATCGGGGAAATGGCTGTCGGGGTAGCTCGCCGCCTCACGACGCTCGGCCTCGAAGAACAGCGCCCAGCCCGAGCCAAGACGCCTGAGCACATTGTTGGCCCTCGCCGAGATCGAGACCAGCTCGGCCTCCGTCGCGCTTTCCAGGTCCGGCCCGCGAAAGGCGACGCTCCTCTGAAAGCTGCCATCCTTGTTGAGGATGACGCCGTCCGCGACCAAAGCCGCCCAGGGCAGATGATCGGCCAGCCGGTCGACGCGGTGCCTGTATTCGCGCAGGTTCAACATGCGAGAAATCCCCGCTGCCGCAAATGCCGGACCAGCACCGGCGCGAACTGCGGATCGCGACGGGCTGCGAGCACGGCGAGGCTATGCCCCGCCGCCCAGATGAGGAGCCCGGCGAGCCATAGCTGGAGCCCGAGACCGACGGCGGCGGCGAGCGTGCCGTTCAGGATCGCGATCCCGCGCGGTGCGCCGCCCAACAGTATCGGCGCACCCAGACTGCCATGGATCGGCACTTCAAAGCCCTCAATATGTTCGGTGCCCGTCATGCGATCAGCGCTCCACCGCCGAAGCTGAAGAAGCTGAGGAAGAAGGAGGATGCGGCAAAGGCGATCGAGAGGCCAAAGATGATCTGGATGAGACGCCGGAACCCGCCTGCCGTCTCGCCAAAAGCCAGCGTCAGCCCGGTCAATATGATGATGATCACCGCGACGATCTTGGCGACCGGTCCCTCGACCGAGAGCAGCACCTGTTGCAAAGGCTGCTCCCAGGGCATGCCCGAGCCTGCGGCATAGGCAGGTGCGGTGAGCAAAAGCGCCATTGTGGAAACGGCCATGCCGATAAGGCTCTGACGGCGGATGGCAGGGATTTGGGCAGGTCTCATGGGTCAGTCTCCTTGGGAGTCGGGGGAAGAAAGTGAGGGAATAAGGCGATAGCCTCCGCTGTCGGGGTCGATCCCGGCAACGCGGGCGATGGTCTCGACGCGGCGTCCAATGCCGCGCCCCGAGACGAAGACGATCATGTCGATCGCCTCGGCAATCAGACGGCGCGGCACGACCGCGACCGCTTCCTGGATTAGCTGTTCAAGGCGCGAGAGCGCAGAGGCAGCGCTATTGGCATGCACCGTGGCGATGCCGCCCGGATGGCCGGTGTTCCAGGCTTTGAGCATATCCAATGCTTCGGCGCCGCGCACCTCACCAACAATGATACGGTCGGGCCGTAATCTGAGCGTCGAGCGCACCAGATCGGCCATCGTTACCGAACTGGCGCGTGTGCGCAGCGCGACGCAATCGGACGCGGCGCATTGCAGCTCGCGCGTGTCCTCGATCAGGATTACGCGCTCGTCGCACGTGGCTAATTCCACGAGCAGCGCATTGGCGAGCGTGGTCTTGCCCGAGCTGGTGCCTCCAGCGATCACTATGTTGCGGCGATCCGAAACCGCGCCGCGCAGCAGCTCCGCAGCTTGCGGCGTCATGATCTTGTCGCTCGCATAATCATCAAGCGTGTAGATCCGTGACGCGGGTTTCCTGATCGAAAAACAGGGCGCTGTCGAAACCGGCGGCAGCACGCCCTCGAACCGTTCGCCCGCGCCTGTACCATGCGGCGGCAGTTCGGCCGATACGATCGGCTTGTCGGCATGGACTTCGCTCCGCGCCTGCGCGGCGACCAGCCGGATGATCCGCTCGACCTGGGGCGGCGCCAACCGAATGCCGGTATCGCTTCGCCCTTCACCAAGCCGATCGAGCCGGAGCGCCCCATCGGGATTGACCATGATCTCCTGGGTCAGAGGATCGGCCAGCGCCGCCTCGATCGCCGGGCCCATGGCGGTGCGCAGCATGGCCCTGCGACGTTCCGATGAGACCGCAGCAAGTTCGGCGACATAATCGGCGCCGCTCATGCTTCGTCTCCGGGTTCGAATGTGCGGCGGCCGAAGCCCACCTGCCGGGCGACCTGTGCGAGGAATGCCTCGAACCTCTTGGCGCCCGCCGCCCGGCCCGCATGGTCGTTCTCGGAGAGCGGAGGATTAATCGCGAGCTCGTAGCGGATGAAGAGTGCCAGCGTCTCAAGGCCAATATGACTGTCGCGCGCGAGGCGGTCGAGCAGATCGGCTATGCGGTCGAGCCGAAGGCCAAAGCGATCGTCCAATTCTGATTTCCCACGGCGGTCGAGCCAGGCGGTCACCGCATCGGCAAGGATCGCGGATTTGGACGCGCCGGGGTTGCGGGCCAAAGCTTCCAGCCGCTCGCTCGTCGCCTTTGGCAGGAACAGCTGATGGCGAACACGCTCGGCCATCAGAACCCCAATTCCAGCTCATGCTGGTTACTGGCATTCTCGAGGCCATAGGCAGTGCGCGCAATGCCGACCTGACGGACCCGCTCCATCGCGCGCTGGTCGGCGGCGGCATCGCCATCCTCTTCTGCCAGGCCCAGCGGATCAGGCGAGAGCGTTTCTTGAATGCTCGGCGCTTCCACCTCATGACCGGGATGCCGCGCCTGTTCGAGCGCTCCGGTATTGGTAGGTTCGGCATCCTCTTCCACCACGCCCAGCCGCGTATCGACACTGCGGACCTGGTCGGCCCAGTCATGTTTGTTGGCAGGCGGCGCATCGACGTAATCACCGTCCACGAGCGCAGGCGGCGGCAATACCCGCTCGGCAAAGGCACGGTCTTCATAATAGCGCAGCTTTTGCGCGCGGATCGGCGGCGCACCCGAGACCAGCACCAGCTCATCACTGGGCGGCAATTGCATGACCTCGCCCGGCGTCAGCAATGCGCGCGCGGTCTCCTGGCGGCTCACCATCACATGGGCGAGCCAAGGCGCAAGCCGGTGCCCGGCATAGTTGCGCATCGCCCGCTGTTCGGTCGCAGTGCCCAAAGCATCCGATATGCGCTTTGCTGTCCGTTCGTCATTGGTCGCAAACGCGACCCGCACGTGGCAATTATCGAGGATGGCATTGTGCTCGCCATAAGCCTTCTCGATCTGGTTCAAGCTCTGCGCGATCAGGAAGGCGCGCACGCCATAACCGGCGAGAAAGGCGAGGCTGGTCTCGAAAAAGTCGAGGCGTCCCAATGCCGGAAACTCGTCCAACATTAGCAGCAGCTTGTGGCGGGATACTGAGACAATGCCTGAGTCATGCTCGGCATGCAGTTCCTCGGTCAGGCGCCGGCCGATCTGGTTGAGGATCAGGCGCACCAGCGGTTTGGTGCGGCTGATGTCCGAGGGCGGCACGACCAGATAAAGCGAAACAGGATACTCCGCCTCCACCAGATCGGCGATACGCCAGTCGGAGGTCGAGGTGACCGCCGCGACCGTCGGATCGCGATAAAGCCCAAGGAACGACATCGCGGTCGAGAGCACGCCCGAGCGCTCATTCTCACTCTTGTTCAGCAACTCACGCGCGGCGGAGGCGACGACCGGATGGACCTGAGGGTGCTCGGCTGTGCCGAGATGATTGGTGGTCATCATCACATAGAGGGTCGCGACGAACGAGCGCTGCGGATCGGACAGAAAGGTTGCGACGCGGGCGAGTGTCTTGTCGTGCTCGGCGTAAAGCACATGAAGGATCGCGCCGACGAGTAGCGAATGCGACGTCTTTTCCCAATGATTGCGGCGCTCCAATGCGCCTTCGGGATCGACCAGGATATCGGCGATGTTCTGAACGTCGCGGACTTCCTGTGCCCCGCGCCGAACCTCGAACAGCGGATTGTAACGCGCCGAGCGTGCATCGGTCGGATTGAAGAGCAGGCAGTGCGAGAAGCGCGCGCGCCATCCGGCGGTCAGTTGCCAGTTCTCGCCCTTGATATCGTGAACGACAACGGAACCGGTCCAACCCAAGAGAGTCGGAACGACAAGGCCAACGCCCTTGCCCGAGCGGGTTGGGGCGAATGCCATCACATGTTCGGGGCCATCGTGGCGCAGATAAGATGCGTTCAGTCGACCCAGAAACACGCCCTTGTCGACGAGGAGGCCGGCTTTGCGTATATCGCCTGGGCTTGCCCAGCGCGCCGATCCATAGGTGGTGACATGTCGTCGCTGCCGTGCACGCCATAGCGACCCAAAGACGGCAGCGCCGCAGCCCAGAAAGCCGCTCGCGCCCGCAATCATGCCCGCGCGGTCGAATATCTTTGGCGCATAAGCGTCGAAGTGGAACCACCAGGCAAACAGCGCCCATGGCTTGTAAACGGGAAGACTACCCAGCCGGAACCAGGGCAACCCGAGCTCGGGCTGGTATGCCAGCGCCTCCGCCGCCCATTGAGTCGCGAACCACAAGCCCGCCATGATGATGGCGAACACCACCAGCATCTGGCCGATAAGGAGCTTGGTCGGGGTCATGCGGGTCTCCCGCCCGCATGCAAAGAATCAGGTCTGCGGGCCGGTGGTCAGACTCGCGGAATCGAGGGGCCGATGGCAGAGCCTGTCCGGTGCCCGAAGATGCCGATCGGGGGAATCTGGGGCGACAGGTGCCTGGATGCATTGATTTCTGACCGGCTGATTACGACGGCTACGTTCGACGATCCGGAATGGCAATTATCAGGCCGCGATTTCGTTAAGAGAGACATGAGCGATCTTATAACTTCAATATCGGCTTGAGACGAATTGCCTATCCCTGCGTCGATGCTCTAAGGGAAGTGTGAGAAGGCGACGACCCGAATGGGCAAAATGATCGAACAGATCTAGATCAGAAAAACCAGTTCAGGACTCTGAGCGGTATAGCTCGCCAATAAGATTTGGATCTGATCCGCGGATCACCATACCGACCAGCGGTTTCTGAATATGCCGCAATCAAAGGCCTTACGGAGGACCGCATTCGATCACCAACCCACAGGTTCAGAAACTTCTTGCATCCCGGGCGGCAACCACAGAAGTCATCGTGTAATTGCGGCTGCTTCCCTCGGACTTCGGTAGAGGCGCACACTTCTGGTTGTCGAATCCTGAAGGAAGGAAGCAGCCATGAAACATTATGCCGGATTGGACCTGTCGATGGAAAGCACGCAGATCTGCATTGTTGACGAAAATGGTCGCAAGCTGGTGTCGGGGAAGGAGGAGAGTTCTCCGGAAGCGATCGCCAGGATGCTGGAGCGCTATGGCCCGATCGAACGCGCGGTGATCGAAACTGGCCGCATGTCGCGGCGATCTGACTTGGCCTGCGTGAACTGGGCGTTCCGGTGGTGTGCATTGATGCCCGGGAGGCGCACCAGAGCCTGAAGGCAATGAAGGCGAACAAGACCGACCCGCACGATGCCGCCGGGCTCGCGCAGTTGGCGCGCACCGGATTTTACAAAGAGGTACACGTCAAATCTCCGGTGGCGCATGGTGTGCGCAGCGTGATCACCGCACGCGGCCATCTGGTGGAAGCGCGTGTCCGGCTCGACAACATGATCCGCGGTCTCTGCGCCACGTTTGGCTATCGCCCAGGTGCGGGCCAAGGAAAGGCATTCCTCGAGCGGATCATGCAGGCCGCGCACATCCCGGGCCTTGGCGATGCGATTGCGTCCTTGCTGTCTGTGCGTGCCGAGCTGGTCGAGCAAATCAAGCAGATGGACCGCCGTCTGCGCATCATTGCCAGCCAGTCACAGGCCTGCGAAATCCTGATGACCATACCGGGCGTCGGCGTGCAAACATCTGCTGCCTTCGCCGCTGCAGTGGATGAAGCCGGACGCTTCCGACAATCACGCAATGCCGGGGCCTACTTCGGCCTCGTGCCCCGGCGCCATCAGTCGGGCGAGCTCGACTGGACAGGCCGGATCACCAAGCAGGGCGACGGGACCGTGCGCAAGCTGCTCTACGAAGCGGCCAACTCGATCCTCACCCGGAGCCGGGAAACCTTCGCCCTGAAGACATGGGCCATGAAGATCGTCAAGCGCCGAGGCCTGAAGAATGCCCGCGTCGCCCTTGCCCGCCGCCTCGCGGTTATCATGCATGCCATGCTGCGTGATGGCACTTTGTTCCAAGCGTGAGATAGGGTAAAACCAGTTTGCCAGCGGTGAAGCGTCAAAGCTGATCCGAGGGCGGTGTCCCGAGAAGGAACGCAGGGACGAACGATCTGCGAAGGTGGTCAGATGGGCCGAAAAGCCCGCTTCGAGTCAATGCAACGTTCGCCTCTGTGAGACCCGATACAGCACGACCCAGCTCCGGCTCGGCCAGTGCGGACAGATCCATGAAACCCTCAAGGGTCAACACCGCCTAGCCCTGCAATTACAGATCCTGACCCTAATTTTTCGGAATTGCAATTACCTTGGGCGCTGACGAAAGGACTGGAGAAGACCTGCGACAAAATCTCTATTGCGCCTTGCTAACCTTGCCGCGTTCAAATCGAATACCCTTCTGTTCCAATAACTCGCCCAGCACGATCGCATGATTCATCTCCTTGTCGCGTGCGGCGTACAGCAATGTCACATCATCCTTGCCAGCAAGATGACGCAGTTCGTCCACTGCGTCAGGATTTCGTTCGAGCTCGTTGCGGTAGCGGTCACGAAATTCGTCGAAGCGAGCCGGGTCGTGACCGAACCATTTGCGCAGCCCCGTGCTTGGAGCAATGTCCTTGAGCCAGAGATCGAGATTGGCGGATTCCTTCGACACACCTCGCGGCCAGATGCGATCGACCAGAACCCGCTTCCCATCAGTGCTTGAGGGAGCATCATAGATCCGCTTGATGCGTATGAAGCCCATTATCGCCTGTCCTTGTCTCCCCGATTGATCCACGCAGGGGGATCGCTTGCCGGAAAAGACTCGATCGAGGCTTCGTCGACCTCGTCGAACAGTCCATCGTCGAGCAATCGTCGGACTTGCCTTTTGATTTCGGAGATCAGTCCGTCGCGTAACGGTCTGTCGGTAGAATCCTGCCGGGACACCACGCAGCCACAGAACCGCTCATCGACCACCTCTTCGATCAGGTCGTTCAATTCGCAGTCTTCGGCCCGATAACGCTCGGCGATGTAGCGAACTGCCTGGGTGAGCTGTTCAGGGTTGATCGGATCATCATATTCATGCGTCATGCCATTGCTCCTGCTCTGGTAGGGCAAGATGAAGTCGAGGCAGCGCCGGGAACGGACATGTCACTCTAGGCGAGGGCAAACATCGTGACCATGCCGCCGATGGCAATGCCGAATGCCATTATCATGATACCGGCGATGCGCAGGATATAGGTCAACGGATCGCTATTTTCGTTCACCGATGAGGCCGGGCGCGACGGCCGTCCGACGAGGCGCCTGACAAAGTCCTGCCGAAAAGCCATGGAGAGGCCGATCACGGCCAGGATCAAACCGAAGACATCGACGATCAGGACATAGGCGGGCACGTCATCCTCCTTGCATCACGTCCAGGTCACACACGGCCAGTCCGCATTCGAGCCCGGCGATCAGATCCTGTTCGGCTTCGAGGCCGATCGACAGGCGCAGCAGACTGTCATTGATACCGGCGACCGCCCGCGCCTCGTCTCCCATGTCGGCATGGGTCATCGTCGCTGGGTGCGCCACGAGACTTTCGACACCGCCGAGCGATTCCGCGAGCGTGAAGAATTTCACATGGTCGATGAAACAGCGAACCGCATCGATGCCGCCTGCCAGTTCGAAACTCAACATGGCGCCGAACCCGTCCTGCTGGCGCGATGCGATTGCATGCCCCGGATGCGTGAGCAGCCCCGGATAATGAACCTTGCTGACGGCCGGGTGCTGTTCGAGCCATGTCGCAACAGCCATGGCGTTGCTCTGCTGGACCTGCATGCGCGCGAACAATGTGCGCAGACCGCGCAAGGTCAGCCAGGAATCAAACGGTGCGCCGGCACTGCCGACGACGTTGGCCCAATGCCGCAGCTCCTGCACTTCCGCCGGATCGGCGGCGATCACCGCACCGCCGATCACATCGGAATGGCCGTTCAGATATTTGGTGGTTGAATGTACGGCATATTCGGCGCCAAGTGCAATCGGACGCTGGATCGCCGGCGACAGGAAGGTATTGTCGACGGCCACCGCCGCCCCTGCCTCCTTTGCCCGCGCAGAGAGAGCGGCGATATCGACGACGCGCATCAGCGGATTGCTGGGTGTCTCGATGATGACCAGCGCGGGTTCTTCTTCCAGAGCGGCGGCGAAGGCAGCATCATCCGACTGATCAACGAAGCGGACCGAACAATGACCACGGTCGCTGCGCGCCTTGAGCAGGCGCATCGTGCCGCCATAACAATCGTGCGGGGCAAGGATGAGATCGTCCGGCCGCAGCCGGCTGACCAGCAGATCGAGCGCGGCCATTCCGCTCGACGTGATGACGGCACCGGCGCCGCCTTCCAGTTTTGCGAGCGCTTCTGCCAGAAGATCGCGCGTCGGATTGCCGCCGCGGCCGTAATCGTAGAGCCGTGGCTGATTGTAGCCGGCAAACTCGTATGTGCTCGACATATAGAGTGGTGGAGCGACAGCTCCATAGGCCATGTCTTCCGCGACGCCGAAGGCTGCCGCGAGGGTCGCCGGATCGGGCGACGGTGTGCCAGCATCACTCATTGAAGAGGCGCCCTTCCGTCACCTCGCGTACGATCCCGGCGCGGATGGTGAAATCACCGAAATGCTCGCCTGCCTCGCGCTCTAAGGCATAACGGCCGAGAGTCTCATCCAGCACCTCCAGGATCGCTGCCTCGCCGACATTTTCCCGCACCATGCGGTTGAGACGCTCGCCATGGAAGCCGCCGCCGAGATAGAGATTATATTTGCCCGGCGCGCGGCCCGTCAGCCCGATTTCAGCGATATAGGGGCGCGAGCAGCCATTGGGGCAGCCGCTCATCCGAAGCGTGATCGGTTCGTCGGCAAGGCCATGGCGGTCGAGGATTTTCTCGATTTTCTCGAGCAGCGTCGGAAGATAGCGCTCGCTCTCGGCCATGGCGAGCTCGCAGGTCGGCAAGGCGACGCAGGCTATCGCATTGCGGCGGAAGGGCGGGACATTGTCCGCCTCGAGCCCGTGTTCGGCGAGCAACGCGTCGATGGCCGCCCGATCATCCGTTCGGACGCCGGCGACGATGAGATTTTGGTTGGGCGTTAGCCGGAATGTTCCGCGATGAATGCGCGCGATGTCGCGGAAGACATCGAGAAGCTTGAGATCGAGCCGACCGCTGCGGATGAAGACCGTGCGGTGATGGCGCCCGTCGGGTGTCGAATTCCAACCATAGCTGTCGCCGTTCGAAGTGAAGGTATAAGGCCGCGCGGCTTCGAAGGGTGCGCCCATCCGCTGCTCGATCTCGGCCTTGATCCAGTCGAGCCCCTTGTCGTCGATCGTATATTTGAAGCGCGCCCTCTGACGATCCTTGCGGTCGCCATAGTCGCGCTGGACGGCCATCACCGCATCGGCGCAGGCGATGACCTGATCAGCCGGAACGAAGCCGATGAGACTGGCGAGGCGCGGATAGGTCTCGGGCGCCTGATCGGTGCGGCCCATCCCCCCGCCGATGACGACATCGAACCCTTCCAGCCCATCTGAACCGCCAATGGCGATGAAGCCCAGATCTTGTGCATAGACGTCAATATCGTTGGACGGCGGCAGCGCGAAGCCGATCTTGAATTTGCGCGGCATATAGGTCCGGCCATAGAAAGGTTCCTCCGGCTCGGACGAGGCCACACGCTCGTCACCATACCAGATCTCGTGATAGGCGCGCGTCTTGGGGATCACATGGTCGCTGACCTGCTTGGCCATTGCCGCCACCTCGGCATGAAACTGCGAGCTTTGCGGATCGACGGTGCACATGACGCCGCGGCTGTCGTCGCCGCAGGCGGCGACGGTGTCGAGCAGCGTGCCATGCAATCCCTGGATGATCGGCCGCAGACTATCTTTCAGCACCCAGTGAAACTGGAAGGTCTGACGTGTCGTCACGCGCAGGGTCTCGCCGCCATGCGCCCGGGCAAGTTCGTCGAGCTTCAGCCATTGGGCCGGGCTGCAGACGCCGCCCGGCAGACGTACCCGGATCATGAACTGATAGGCGGGCTCCAGCTTCTGACGGCGGCGCTCATCGCGCAGGTCACGGTCGTCCTGCTGATAGATACCGTGAAACTTCATCAGCTTGACATCGTCGGCGGAGGGCACGGCGCCGGTTATCCGGTCGAGCAGGCCATCAGCGATGCTTCCGCGCAGATAATCGCTCCGGTCTTTCATGCTTTCGTCCGGCCCGAGCCGGTCGAGAGGTTGGGAGAGGTCGCGGCTGCGGTCGATGGTATCGGTCGTCATGGGGCGGGCTTTCAGTATACGTCGCGCTGATAACGGTGGTCGGACTGCAGCGAGCGGACATAATCCTCCGCTGGCTCGCGTCCGGTGCGGGCTTCAGTTGCGACAATGTCGATCAGAGCTTCGTGGACATCGGGTGCCAGATTGGTCGCATCGCCGCAGACATAGACGTGGGCGCCTTCCTCCAGCCAGGCGAAGATGTCGCGGCTTTGTTCCTTCATGCGATGCTGGACGTAGACCTTGTCATTGCCGTCGCGCGAGAAGGCGACATCCATCCGTCCGAGCGTTCCCTCTTTCAACCAGTCCTGCCATTCGGTCTGGTAGAGGAAATCGGTGCGGAAATTGCGCTCGCCGAAGAACAGCCAGCTCCTATCTCCTGCCCCGCGCACTTCGCGTTCCTGCAGGAAAGCACGGTAAGGCGCGACGCCGGTGCCCGCACCGATCATGATGATCGGCGCATCGTCGCCCGGCAGGCGGAAATGCGGATTGCTCTGGATATAGACCGGCAGCACTGTGTCGGGTTCGGCATGATCGGCCAGCAGGCCCGATGCCACACCGCAACGCGGCTCGCCATGCAGATCATAGCGCACCGGCGCCACGGTCAGATGTGCCTCATCCGGGGCGGCGGCGAAACTCGACGCCAGCGAATAGAGGCGCGGCTGCAAGGGGCGAAGCGCGGAGATGAAGCCCTGCGGCATCACGTCCGTCACCGGGAAGCGGCGGATGATGTCGACGATATGATGCGTATGCAGGAAAACCGAGCGATCGCCGGCACGATCGTCCTGCAGCAGCTGCTTCAGCGCGTCGGCCCCGCTCAGCAGTGCCCAGTAATCGAGAAAGCGCGGGGTGGCAGTGGTGATCTCGAAACGGTGCGTCAGGGCGTCGTCCAGCCGAAGCGTCTTGCCCTTGTGCTCGAGCTCGACATCGGGTTGCAGCGACAGCGTGTCGATCAGAGCCGCGACGACCGCCGGATCATTGCTGGCGGCAATGCCAAGCGCATCTCCTGGCTCATAGGCCAGCCCCGAGCCTTCGAGCGAGAACTCGATATGGCGGGTCTCCTTGGTCGATCCGCGCCCGACGATGGCGATATTGTCGATGACAGATGCGAAAAACGGGTTGCGCTTGTCATGGACTACCATGGATGCAGCGGGCGAAGACACCGCAACAGCGGGAACCGTTGCCGGTTTCGCTTCCGCGCCAATCTGTTCGATGATCGCCCGGGTCCAGGCTTCGGCCGCTTCCTCATAATCGATGTCGCAATCGACGCGGGGCGCGAGCCTTTCGGCGCCGAGTTCCTCGAACTTGCGGTCTAGCCGCTTGCCGGCCTCGCAATAGAACTCGTAGGTGGAATCGCCCAGCGCGAGGACAGCGAAGCGCTTGCCCTCAAGCTTCGGCACCTTGCGCCCTTCGATGAACTCGAAGAAGCCCGTCGCCGGCTGCGGAGGATCACCCTCGCCATAGGTGCTGACGATAATCAGCACGTCCTCTTCCTGCCCAAGTTGCCGCACCTTGTAATCGGCCATATCCGAGAGGCTGCAGGAGAGCCCCTTCCCCTTCGCCGCCGTTTCCAGAGCACGCGCCAGCTCGGCCGCATTGCCGGTTTCGGTGCCATAAAGGATCGTGAGCTTGCGACCCGCGCTCTCGATGGGGGACACGGCCTGCGAAGGGGGTGATCGCAGGCCGGCCTCCAGCCCGGTGAAATAGCCACCGAGCCAGCGCGCTTGCGCCGGGCTGAGCGATTGGACAAGCGCTTCGACCAATCGCCATTGTTCAGGGGTCAGGGCGGCCCCCAACACGTCTCTCGCCGTCATTCCTGTCTGTCCTCGACGATTGCGCACTCGTCACAACGCGGCGGCTCGAGCGATAAATATATGCTCGAAGGGCGCAGTCAGAGGCGATTCATTTCAATGGCGCAATTGTCCTCCAACGCATTCCATAAGACAAACGAATGTTATTGGACATTTAATGCAATATAATTGCTGTTATTCGTCTATCGGCATTCATTCGTCGAGATGATGAAGTATATCGCTGAGCAGAGGGCGTATTCGCCGGATTTCCTCGCGATGCACCATCGAAAGCGCCGCCAGCAGATCATGGGCCCTTGGTGTAAGCTGCAGCAAGGCGCGCCGCCGATCGTCCTCGGCTATGTGACGCGTTACCAGCTCCATTGACTCCAGACGGTCGATCAACCCGGTAACACTATGCGGCTTGAGCACCAGCCGCTCGGCCACATAGCCGATCGTCGGCTGATCCACCTCGCTTCCCCGGATTGCCAGCAAGGCCTGATGCTGCTGCGGCGTCAGCCCGACATCGGCCGCGCGCGCCTCGCTGAAGCCGAGAAATTCCCGAATCGCATGCCGAAACGAGGCCAGTGCAGCATAGTCGGCATCAGTGAGCGGCGCGCCCTTCACGGTCAATGCATCGTCCCGATTGAAAAATATCGCAATGCGATATAACTGCCTCCTTCGAACTTCGAAAGGCAAGAATTTTTAATGTCGCTTACGCCACCCCGCGCTGTCGAAACGCACCAGCTGGGAGATCATAGCGTCGATCTTCGCATGCCACTCCTGGCACTCATGGCGCTTGTCGTCGGCACGGGCGGCGCGCTGGGCGCCTGGGTACTGATCAAGCTGATCGCGGTTGCGACGAACCTCTTCTGGTTCGGCCGGCTGTCCGCCGATCATGCCGTCATCACCGATGCCTCGGTTGGATTGATGGTCATCGCCATACCCGTGATCGGCAGTCTTATAGTCGGCCTGATGGCCCGGTTCGGGTCGGACAAGATCCGCGGACATGGGATTCCAGAGGCGATCGAGACCATCCTGTTCGGCGAAAGCCGGCTGTCGCTGAAGGTCGCCCTCTTGAAGCCGCTATCGTCCGCGATCTCGATCGGCAGCGGCGGCCCCTTCGGCGCGGAGGGGCCGATCATCATGACCGGCGGCGCCCTGGGATCGCTGTTCGCGCAATGCTTCCATCTCAGTGCCGCGGAGCGCAAGACGCTGCTGGTCGCCGGCGCAGGCGCCGGCATGACGGCCATCTTCGGGACACCGCTCGCGGCCATTCTGCTTGCGGTCGAGGTACTGCTGTTCGAATGGAAGCCGCGCAGCTTTGTGCCGGTTGTCGTCGCGACAATAGTGTCCTTCGCCTGGCGGCCGTATCTCATCGGGGCGGGACCGATGTTTCCCATGACCGCCGCCCTGCCCGGCATGGGCTGGCCCTTGCTCGCGTCAGCGGGAATCGGGCTTCTGACGGGTCTGGAGGCGCTCCTCCTGTCCACTTCGCTCTACCGGATCGAGGATCTCTTCCATAAACTGCCGGTTCACTGGATGTGGTGGCCGGCGATCGGCGCGGTCGTCGTAGGCCTTGGCGGACTGATCGACGCTCATGTGCTCGGTGCCGGTTATGCCAGCATCGATGCGTTGCTGGGCGGTTCGCTGACGCTCAGGGTCGTCGGCGCGCTGTTGCTTGTGAAAGCGGTCGTATGGTTGGTTGCACTCGGGTCGGGAACATCGGGCGGCGTATTGGCGCCGCTCCTCATTCTTGGTGGCGCCGTCGGGTTCCTGGTCGGGCAGTTCCTGCCCGGAGATGCGGGGTTCTGGGCGATGATCGGAATGGCCGGCATCATGAGCGGCGCGATGCGTGCGCCGATGACGGGCGCGGTCTTCGCCGCAGAGCTGACCGGTCAATTCGATGCGCTGCCCAGCACCATTGTGGCCGCTGGAGTAGCCTATGCAGTGAGCGTGCTTTTGATGCGGCGCTCGCTCCTCACCGAGAAGATCGCCCGTCGTGGCCGGCACATCTTGCAGGAATATACCGTCGATCCTCTCGATTTGTTGCAGGCGGGACAGCTGATGACACCAGCCCCACAGACCCTTCCTTCCACTATGACGGTCTCGGATGCGCTCGATTTTTACACCGCGGACGCCCGTCATCGCAGCTATCCCGTCGTCGATCATGAAGGTCGGCTGGTTGGTCTCGTGTCGCGTGCGGATGCCCTTCGTTGGCAAGCGGATCACAGTCCAAGTCGACTCACACTTGGCGAAGCCATCTCGGACGTGGAGCAACCTGTTGCCTATCCCGACACGCCGAGCGGCGTTGTTGCCGATCTGATTATCGAAACAGGTATCGGGCGTATTCCGATCATTGAGCGGGAAAACCACAAGGTGATCGGCATTCTCTCGCGCCAGGATCTGCTCAAAGCCCGAAGCGCGAACCGCATCGCGGAAACGGGGCGGAGCCGTCATGTCGGACGTCGCGTCGTCAGGATCGGTGACCGCAACGAAGCAGGAACATCGGCAGGGCCGGGGTGACTGGTGACTGCCTGCCCCTTGTCTGACGTTTTCGCCGTCCTTCGGACAAGATCAATCACAAGCGACTGCGATAGAAAAATCTCAGTGCCCCCGGTGTGAAGGCAATGTCAGTTGCCAGCGGATCGCCGCCCCCCGCAATACAAAGCCTGCGAGGAACCCGGCAGCCGATGGCCACGGTGCGGGCATGTTCATCGTTGTCAGAAGGACGAACAGGAATGCTGCGATAAGCGCCGCGGTTACGTATATCTCCCTGCGCATCAATACCGAAGGAACGCCTGCTGTTATATCACGGATGATGCCGCCTAGACACGCGGTAGTGACCCCGGCGGCGATTGCTGGAACCGGCGAAAAACCCGCCTCAAGCGTCTTTCCGGCCCCATAGACAGAGAATGCAGCCAACCCCGCCGCGTCGAGCCATTCAAGTGCCCGCTCCGGCCACCATCGCAACGGGATGGCCCACACGACGACCGCGACGATACAGCACAGGACGACGGGTCTCGGGTCCACCATCCAGAAAACGGGTGCATCGATCAGCAGGTCCCGCAATGTCCCGCCGCCAGCAGCCGTGATGAGGGCAAAAAAGCAGGCACCAATAAAATCCAGACGCTGGCGCGCGGCCGCGAGCGCTCCCGAAGCGGCAAAAACGGAAATGCCGGCCAGGTTCAGCCACACAAACAGACTTTCGATCGGCAAATTCATGATATGTGCTCGATTTGGAACCGAACCTGCGCCTAGCGGGTCATTATTGCTCCATCTTGCGGCGTTCCAGAAATGTTTCCGCCTTGATGATATTCTCCCGGTGCCTGTCCGACATCTCCTTGAGCTCTGCGTGAAGAGCATCGTCGCGAATACGCGGCATGAGCTTTTCAAGCTTGCGAACCACCCAGAGCTGACCGCGATTAAGAAATGCAAGTCGCTCGAGCGGTTCGACAATGGCCATGGCTTTACTGCGGAAGGCGCCGGTCTTGCGTGAAGGTGCGCCACCAAGACGCCTGATCTGCCGCGTGAGCATGGCGCACCAATGCGCCTCGTCCTTGCGCACGTGTCGCATCAATCCTGTGTAACCTGCCGGATTCTCCGCTTTGCTGCTGTCGATCGCGACCCGTGCGCCGGCGCGCTCGGCTTCGAGCAGTTCGTTGAGTGCAGTCAGGATCTCGTCGCGGTCGGCATAACCCATATAGGCATCGGAGGCTTCCGAGGCGTAGCAGACCGGAGAAGAGGTCTTGTTCGTCATACCGCAATTTTCGCTGCGTCATGAAGGCCAGCCCGAACGCGGTCCATGACGCCCGGATCCGCTTTCGTGGAATGCACGACATAGGCAGAGTAGGAGAATTCGGGGCTTCCGGAAACCAGAGTCAGCCGTCCTTCTTCAAGATAGCTGCGAATGAAACCTTTGCGGAAATAGCCGCTGCCACCGGTCGCCAGGATGTATTCCAGAGCCAACGGGCCATAGCTGATCGAAAGCACGGAATTTGGCTGATCAGGAAAGGCCGCGTGATAGTTGGCGGCGAACTCGTCTCCCCAATCGATCTCGACATGATCTTGCGGCTTCAGGTCGGTTGTCGTCGGCGTTGTCCTGGCTAACACCAGCTTTTCTTCGAACAAGAGTTCGGCGATGACGCCGGGCCGGCTCGGAGCCGCATAGATGATCGCAAGATCGAGCGAGCCATCCTGCACTTGGCCCATCAGACGCTCTGATGAGTCGATCTGCGTGCGAATCGCGATCTCGGGGCATTCGCGTCGCATCCACAAGAGCCAGTGCCGCAAAAGGGGGTTCCACAAGCTGAGCTCGGCGCCCACCGATACCACGGTCTCGCGGCCGGGCGGCAAGGCAACAGCGCGCTGCGCCCGCGCCCAGACCTGAACCAGCGTGGTGGCGAAGCGCTGGAACTGCTCACCGGCTGGGGTCAGCTTGGCGCCTGCCTTGTTGCGAATGAAAACAGGCCCATCGAGTTGCTCTTCGAGAACACGGATACGCGCGCTGATGGCCGTTTGGGTGAGATTGAGATTGGTGGCTGCCCCGACAAAGCTGCCGGTCTTCACTACCTCCAGGAATGTGCGGGCAATCGCGATATCCACGCAACATAATCCTTCATATCAACGTTCAATAATATTCGTTTGCCGAATGGATAGTAGCCGGACGAAGATGCGCAGACAAGGAGGCAGCGATCATACTGATAAGCTCGTCATGACACGGATCTATTCATGAAGCCCCTAGGCCCATTGCGCCCGGAGCCGGGCCCATCGGCGCGGGCATCCTGGTCCCTCGCCATATCGCTGGCGATGGTTGCAATCGGCTGTGCGCTCGGGCTCAATGTCTTTCACGAGAGGGGAGCGATAGGCGATGAGCTCCATTTGGCTGCGCTGATTTTCGTGATTGCCGTGCCGCTTGGAGCAATCGTTGCCGTTGTGCAGGAACGCCGGACCTATATTCAGGTGCACAAGAGCATTGGTCAGAGGGCTTACATATATCGTGTCTATAAGGAATGGCCTGATGACCCGCGTCTCGGAAAGGACGCCAAACGGGTATCCCGGAAGCCTGCCCAACGCCTCAGAAGGCGGACATAATGCCTGCATCTAAGCGGGAGTGGCGAGCTTCATCAGGATGAGCCCACTCACGATCAGCACAGCGGCAACGATCCGCATCAATCCCAGCGGCTCGCCGAGCACCACTGCTCCGACGATGAACGCTCCGACAGCACCGATGCCCGTCCAGATCGTATAGGCCGTGCCAAGCGGCAGGGTCCGCATCGACCAGGCGAGCAGGCCGAAGCCGAAGAGCATCGCGACGAGCATGATCGCTGTCGGCAACGGGCGCGTGAACCCGGCTGACTGCTTCATCGCATAGGCCCAGACGATTTCGCATAGACCCGCAAGTACAAGAACGAACCACGCCACGGCAGCTTCCCTTAGTGCCGCCGGGCCGTCCCGGACTTGATCACTTCGACAGAAGGCGGGAACGTGGTCGCCGCGCCGGGCAGATAGCAACGGATGTGACGCGCTTCAATGGGGCTTCGCTAACCACAAATGCGCGAGCAAATAAAGCAATATCTTTGCGCTCAACTATAGATAACATTCGCTTGTTTGATGGACCTGACCAATTCACATTGCGTGCCAAGCTTACGAAGGAGTCTTCCAGATGGTCATCCAGCTCGGGCAGATCGCCCCTGATTTCGAACAGGACAGCACCCAGGGCCGTATCCGCTTTCATGACTGGCTCGGCTCGAGCTGGGGGGTACTGTTCAGTCATCCCAAGAATTTCACGCCGGTCTGTACCACCGAGCTTGGCGAGGTGGCGAAGCTGCGTCCCGAATGGGACAAGCGCAACGTCAAGCCCATCGGCCTCTCGGTCGATCCGGTCGAGGCGCATCACAAGTGGGAACTCGACATCGAGGAAACCCAGAGCGCGGCGCTAGATTTTCCGATGATTGCGGACCCCGACGCCCGGGTTTCATCCCTTTATGACATGATCCATCCCGAAAGCGATCCGACCGTCACTGTGCGGTCGGTATTCGTGATCGATCCGTCGAAGAAGGTCCGGCTCATCTTGACCTATCCGCCCAGCACGGGACGCAATTTCGCCGAGATCCTGCGTGCTATCGACAGCCTGCAACTGACCGACGCGCGCAGTGTCGCAACGCCTGTCAACTGGTCGCCGGGCGAAGAGGTGGTGATTTCGCCCAAGCTTTCGGATGAGGAGGCTCAGCGCCAGTTTCCGCAAGGATTCAGGACATTGAAGCCATATTTGCGGATGGTCGACCTGCAAGCATCCGGGAATTAGCTGCGTTGGACGAAGGCTCACCGGGTACGGTTATCACACAGACGGACAGCAGCTCTGGCGAACTGTTTGCTCGCAATCGCGCTTGGGCGGAGTCCAAAGTCCGCGTCGACCCAACGTTCTTCAGCCGGCTGGTTGGTCAGCAACGGCCGCGATATTTCTGGATAGGCTGCTCCGATAGCCGGGTGCCTGCGACCGAGATTGTCGATCTGGATCCCGGAGAGATGTTCGTTCATCGAAACGTCGCCAATCTGGCGGTCGCGGACGACCCCAGTTTTGCGGCTGCGCTACAATTTGCCGTGGAGGTTCTTGAGGTCAGCCACATAATGATTGTCGGTCATTACGGGTGTGGCGGCATACAGGCGGCGATGGATGGCGAGACCGACGATCACATCGGGCGCTGGCTCTCACCGATCCGCGGGCTGTACCGGGACCACGTGCACGGCCCGACCGGTGATCGCGGCGACGCGGAAGCGCTTTGCGAAGCCAATGTCGCTGCGCAGGTTGCGACCCTCGCCGTCAATCCGATTATCCGGAAGGCGTGGACAGGTGGTCACGATATCACGCTTCACGGTTGGGTCTATGCCATAGGCGATGGCCTGCTGCGCGAGGTCTGCGCCCCGGTTCAAAGAGCGCTAGGCGCCTCTCCGGATGTCTAACCTTAGATGAGATAGAAGGACCTGTGGCAATCGACGCGATTAATCCCAACCGGTCCGCCTTGAATGCGGCCGTTAGAGCGTGCGCTGGCGCCAGCGCCGCCGATCGCCAGCTTGACGCCATCATCGCAAGCGCCGTCTTTCCAGCTCTCACCAGTCTGCCGGCGTTGGATACAGCAGTCTGGCGTCATAACGACGGCACACGTGTCCGGGCGCTGCGCTATTCGGGCTCGCGCTCCGCTGCAACGACGCTTGTGCCAGCAGGCTGCTGGCTGGAAGACGGGGGTAAGGGTATCGCAAGGGTATGCGGTCCTGAAGGCGAGTGGGAAGGCATTCATTCGCTCGGGGAAATAGCGATCTGCATTGCCGCCTTGAAGGCGAGGATCGAGATGGCTTGATTCTGAGCCTGAAACTCAGAACCTCCGGCACCCATCAGAAAAAGATGTATTGCCAAAGACTTCCTGCTGGTAGCCGAACTTCGTTATCAATCTATACTTCAGAAATCCGCAATGACCGTCACGATCGACCGATCTCCAACAATGCTGAAAGGCCTCTGGTCGAAAGCCTATATCCTTTTGACCTTCACTGCATTGTCCTGGGCAGGTAATGCGATCGTCGCGCGCGGCGCTCGTGAGCTGGTGCCGCCTGTCGCGCTTGCATTCTGGCGCTGGAGCTTTGCCCTTGTCCTGATTCTCCCATTTGCCTGGCCCCATCTTCGCCGCGACAAGAGTGTCATCCTTGCAAACCCACGCATTCTGATATTGCTCGGCATATTGGGCATCGGCACGTTCAACACGCTCCTCTATACCGGGTTGCAGGATACGACCGCATTGAACGCGATGCTCGTCCAATCGGCCCAGCCCGCGCTCATCCTGCTCATCGGCGCGGCAATCATGGGTGATCGGCCGGGCGTACGGCAATTTTGCGGAGCCAGTGTGGCGCTGGCGGGCGTGGTTACGATCATCGGACGCGGTGATCCTTCGCTTCTGTGGCGGTTGCGCCTCAATGCAGGCGATTTGATCATCGGTGTCGCGGTGATATTCTGGTCGCTCTATTCGGTGATGCTGCGGCGTCGGCCCGCTCTCCATCCGCTGAGTCTGTTCGCTGTTACGCTCCTGATCGGGATTCTCGTCATAGCCCCGTTCTATGCATGGGAAGTTCTTTCCGGTAGGCGGATTATCGCTGAATTCGATAGCTGGCTCGCGATTGGCTATGTGAGCATTTTTCCCTCGCTGATCGCATATCTCTTCTTCAATCGCGGTATCGAGTTGATCGGTTCCGCGGCAACCGGTATTTATATGAACGTCTTGCCGCTGCTCGGTGCCGGCTTGGCTATCCTGTTCCTTGGCGAAGAGCTTTTCGTGTTCCACGTAGCGGGCATGGCGCTGATTGCAGGAGGAATCCTGTGGGCCGGTCGCGGCCAGGAATCACTTGCAACCGTTCCCGCAAAGGGCGCTGACCGTTCAGAACGCTTGGAACGATAGGCTGCCCCAGAATCAGTCCTGTTCGCTCGGATTGACTTGCCCATCGGTGCAGGGCATCTTCTCGAGCATGACGGCTCGGATCATCTCCTCGCGTTTCTGCTTTCTGAGCGGACGACTGCTCGCGGGCATATTGCCCCGGGTTCCGGCGCAGTACGCCCTGGACCCGGGGCACGACTCGCCAGACTTTGCATCGGACACGCGCTCCGATGTCTGACATCCGGGAAAGCCATTATCATGACACGCAGAACGGCGCCGAAACGGCCGCCTATCAATATGATCGACACACAAGCCGATACCCTTGCCGACTTGGCCATTGGCGCGCAGAGTCGCCTGCCTCAGGTCAGCGAACTGCTCCTTGAGGAAATCGCGCGCGCGAAAGTTCACAGCGCCGAGCGGATACCCAAGAACGTGGTCACAATGAATGCCCAGGTTGAATTCGTCGACGAAGCCAGCGGCGCAACGCGGGTCGTGCGACTGGTCTATCCCAGACACGCCGATATCACGGCGAACCGGATATCTATTCTGACCCCGGTCGGCGCCGGGCTCATCGGGTTGCGGGAGGGCCAGTCGATTGTCTGGCCTGACCGCGAGGGCAAGGAGCGCAGGCTCACGATCGTCAATGTGCGCCAGGATGCTTGCGAGGACGAGGTCGCGAATTGAAGAGCTTGCTGGGGGATCAAAGCCGCGGCCCCGATGCTGGTCAGAACAGGCCGTGGCTTCCCGCAGCGGCGCCCAGTACCGTCACTACCGCCAGCAGCAGCAGAATACGATGCAGTCGCTCCATGCGCCTGAAATCCCTTCCCGGGTCAGGCGAATTCCGCATGCGCCAGTGGAGAAACAGCGGCTCGGCCAGAAACAGCATCGCGAAAAAGATCGCCCACAACCCGACCATCGCGTGCATCCACCAGAATTGCGGGTCGGTGAACCGACCCCACATCTGCGCGCGATGGATCATCCAGAAGCCGCTGGCGCCGGCGAGCACAACCCAGACCCGGGCCTGCGGCGCAAAGCGCCCCTCGATCCGGTGGAAAACGGCCAGCCTCTCATCCGGTGCGGTCGAGCCGCGAATGGACGGCATCACCACGAGCGTCACGAAAGCCACTCCTCCGATCCAGAAAAGGACCGAAAGGATGTGTATGGCGCGCGCTATGGTGATGTCGTCCATTTGTCACTCCGTCAGGCGGCGAGCAATTCGTCAGCAGGTCCGAAGAACTCATAGTGGATGCGATCGGACGGGACGCCCGCGAGCGACAAGGTGGAAACCGCATAGCGCAGGAACGGCTGCGGTCCGCAGATATAATAATCGGCCTCGGCAACAGGCGTATTGGCGACAAGCCATTCATCGGTGATGATGCCGGCTTCATCGTAATCCAGGCCCTTCACCTCGTCGGCCAGCGGCGTCTGGTGGAAGTCGACGATCTGCACCGCCTTGCTGTTCTCCGTTAGTACGCGAATGTGGCCACGCATCGCATGCGTTTCCCTGTCGTGCGTCCCGTGAATGTACTGCACAGGGACTTCAGCGCCGCTCTCCACAAGAGCTTCGAGCATCGCCACCATCGGCGTCAGGCCGACCCCGCCGGACAATAGCACCACTGGCCGTTCGCTCTGTTCGCCCAGGAAGAATTCGCCAGCCGGCGCCGCGACTTTCAGGATGGTTCCGGGCTTCGCCTCGTCATGTAGCCATCCGGACGCCAGCCCGTGCGGTTCGCGCTTGACCGAAATGCGGTAGGTTTCGCCATTCGGCGCGGAGGAGATCGAGTAGTTGCGCTTGACCGGCGGATGGCCGGGAATCTCGAACCAGAAGGTGAGATACTGGCCTGGCTTGTGGTTCATCACCGGCCCGTCATCGGCGGGGCGCAGGATGAAGGAATTGATGACACTGCTTTCCCGGATGACGTCGTCCACACGGAAGTCGCGCCAACCGTTCCAGCCACCCGTCGTTTCCTTCTGCTCGGTATAGATGCGGTCTTCGCGTGCGATCAGGATGTTGGCGAGGAACCAGTAGGCTTCGCCCCAGGCTTCCAGAATTTCTTCCGTCGCGTCATGGCCGAGCACCGCCTTGATCGCGCCCAGCAGGGCTTCGCCGACATGAGGATAGTGTTCGGGCAGGATCTGCAGGCCGACATGCTTCTGCGCAATCCGTTCCACGGCGGGCGCGAGCGCGCCGAGATTGTCGATATTGCTGGCATAGGCCAGAATGGCGCTGGTCAGCGCGCGGGGCTGCGAACCGGCATCGCCGTGATGCGACTGGTTGAACAGGTCGCGGATTTCCGGGTTCTGGAACATCCGCGAATACATCTCGTGCACGATGTCCAGACCATGGGCTTCTAGCGCGGGAACGGTCGCCTTGACGAGCGCAATGGTCTGATCGCTGAGAGGCTGCGACATCGAAATCTCCTGTGATGGAATAGGGAACGAGTAAAAACCGGGTGTCAGCCGCCGGGCGGCGGCTGATCGTAGAAATCGACCTGCATCTTCATGGCCCCGAGCGGCGTCACGAAATGCGGCTGTTGCGGAAGGATGAGGCCCGGTTTGTCGGGTGTCAGCACGACTTCCGAAGGCGGATCAAGATAGGTCAGTTGCAACTCGCCTTCGATGACGCGGATCAGGCCCCAGACGCCAGCTTTGGTATCGTGGCGTGCGCGCAAGGCAGCCGGAAGCGTGTCCTGGTCGAACACCGGCGTGGACCGATATGGGCGGATGTCGGCCATCGTCATGCGACCTTGCGGCTGTCGCCCGCGTCGGGCCGACGGTCCAAGCGAAAAAACATGGCCAGTTTCAGGCTCTCGGCGATGCGCGCAGCCTTCTCCTGGAGGGCGAGAGCGGCATCCCGCTCCATCAGCTCATCAGTGGTCTGCTTCCACAGGCCGAGCCAGCGGTCGAACAGTTCGGGTGTGATCCTGTCCTTGTGCTTCATATGCGCGGGAACGGGCTGCCCCTTGTAGCGCCCGCTGGTGAGCATCACCGATGACCAGAAGGCGGTCAGCTTTTCGAGATGGTGGGGCCAGTCATCAATGGCGTCATTGAAGATCGGACCGAGTTCGGCGTCCGCCTGCACCCGGGCGTAGAACGCTTCTACCAGCGCTTCCAATCCCGCATCGTCCAGCTTCAATCCGGCCATTGCCTCGACTCCAAATCATGTATCATGAATGCATCTATACTGATCAAACAAAACATGCAATAATAATACATCTTTTGGAGATTAGGCGATGCGTCTCACGCGCTACACCGACTATGCGATGCGTGTACTGCTCTATCTGGGGCGGCAGCCTGACCGGCTGTGCTCGATCGCTGAGATCGCTCAGGCTTATGGTATTTCGCAAAATCACCTGATGAAGATCGTCAACGACCTGGTGAACGCCGGCTATCTGGAAAGCGTACGCGGACGCAATGGGGGCATCCACCTTGCCCGCCCTGCAGAAGAGATCAACGTCGGCGCACTGATCTGTCACACTGAGGAAGATTTCGATCTCGTCGAATGTGGATCATGCCTGATCGCATCGGCGTGCGGCCTGACCAGCATGTTGGACGAGGCACTCCAGGCTTTCCTTAAGATACTCGACGGCTATTCCCTCGCCGATGTGCTGGCACGACGCGGAGATTTTGCCCACCTGCTCAATCCAATATCTGGTAACCCGGAGACAGCTGATCTTGCATGCCGGAGGCGGAGCACTCATTGACGAAAAAATGCCACCCGTGCGCTTATCAGGCGGACAATCGACTTGGAAGGCCGGATAAACGAATGACGGCTCTTAGGAGCTTGCATTTGGGGTGAAAACGTCGCCTTTTGAGCGTTCCACCAACAAGCGACCTCACGAAATCTCCGGCCCCGACCGTCCCCTTCCGAAGGTCCAGCTGATACCGCTTTCGCGCATGATCCCGCTCGCTTGTTTTCCGATCTGCTTTTCCAGCACCTGCCGCCAGGGCACCAGCGTGAACTCGCGCGATTTTTCAATGAGAGCGAACCGGCCGGAGGCCATGTCGATCCGACGGGCCACCCTCCCCTCGATCCGTTCGCCCGATTTAGCCTCGACGAAGTCCTTGCCCAGTTCCTCCGACAGCCCCGCCGCAACCCGAAGCAGTTCGCGCCGTTGCAGCACGGCAAGCGCATTTTGCCGCAACCGAAATTCTTGCCCCATGCCTTCCGCCAGATCCTGTTCGACCAGCCATTGCCGCCGCGCATCAAGCGCGGCACGCACCTCGCGTCCGAACCCCGCGTCGCGCGCATGAATATCGGATGGCGCTGCGAGCTCACGGTCAAGCCAGGTTGCGCCCTCCACGGCAGCTAGACGCTCGACCGGTTCGGATGACAGGATTTCGACCTCGACCGGCTTGTCACGAAGCTGCCGCTGCTCGAATCGTTCGGCCTCTGCGAGATGATCGGCGGAAATGCGCCAAGTGCCATCGGGATCGCGCGCCACATCCATGCGGGCGCGCCGCATCGCCTCCAGGCGCCGGACATGGGTCTCGGCAAAGCTCTGCGTCGCCGAAGGATCATGGCGCAGATGCAGATCGACGGAATAGCGCCCGTCATGGGCAGCGGCGACCTCCGCCACCGTCCGGTCGATATCGCGCACATGGGCCGCGATCGGCATAATACGGATCGTCGCGCCATCGGGCAATGTCTCGGTCGACGCCCCCGCGCCGATATCGACATAATGGGCCTGCCCATCGATGCCATCGACCAGCAGATGGTGCCGGTCGCGATGCTCATCGGCGAGCCCACGGGCGATCAGCCTGCCGACCAGCGGACCGTCTTCCGGCATATGGATACGATGCTCAGGCCGCGCGAGCTTCGCCCGCGTCATCTCCCGCTGCATCAGCCGGATGATATCGCCGCGCTCGCCCAAGTGGCGCAGCGTATCGTCGAGTCCTTGCGCCAGCCGCCATCTTCCGTTGCCGACATCCTCGGCGAGTTCCATGCGCTTCAGTTGTTGCAACCGCCCTGCTTCGAGCGCGCGGAAGAACGGGTCGTTGGAGCGCGGGGCGACGATGCGCTCCTCGTCCATCCGAGTGAGCAATCGCCGGTCGAGCGCGGTCAGCCGTTCCTGGGTAACGTCATGGCGCAGCCGCGCCTCGATCTCGCGCGTCGTGCGCGGTCCCAGATCGAGCGTCACCAGTTCACTCGCCCGTTCGCGCAGGCCATGGGCGATATATTCCCGCGCGATCACAAGATTGGCGCCTTTATCGTCTATACCGCGTAGAACGATATGGCTGTGCGGGTGCCCCGTGTTGAAATGGTCGACCGCGACCCAGTCGAGCCTGGTTCCCAAATCCTGCTCGACCTGATGCATCAACCGCCGGACGAACGGCTTCAAGTCCCGATATTGATCGGCATCCTCGGCAGAGACGATGAAGCGGAACTGGTGCCGGTCCGCGCCGCACCGTTCGAGAAATGCCTTGCCGTCGGCACGATCGGTTTCGGCACCGTAGAGTTCGCCGGCGGTTCCTTCGCGCGTTACCCCGTCGCGCTGGATATAATGGAGATGGGCGCGGGCCGCCCCAAGACTCTTGGCTCCCAACCGCACCAGCCTCGTCTTCACCACCGCGCGGCGGGCACGATAGCCGGCAAGGCGATCACGGCTCGAGAGCAGTCGGCCGATGCTTGCGCCGCGCCCGATGCGGCTGCCGTCGAAACGCCGCGCACGGGTCTTTGATTTCGCGGCATTGACTCCAGCAGCAATGATCACCCGGCTTGCATATTTGGCGCCCCGCTTACCGCTGCCCTTTGCCCGCTGACGGCCGAGACGCGGTTGGAACTCCTCGTCATCGCTCATGACGCCACCCCGAAATCGCAGAGTCTCGCATCTGTCTCTTTGCAGGAACGTATGTCTCGCAAAAAAACGACGTGCAGACCTGGCTTCCGCGATGTCTGCGAGACATTGCCTTTATCTTGTTGTCCCTCCCTTCCTGCCCCTTTTCCGCTCCCAAATCCCAAAGATGCGAAAATGACGCCCTGCTGGACCGACGCCACCGAGGAACCGCGTTCAACGATCACCGGACCGGATCGCAAAGAGTGGATCGACAGGATCGGGTTTCGACTCCGCGTCCCTAGCCTCACCGGAAACGCGCTGTGCAACGAATAGCGCAGGCGGTTTCGGGGGCGTTGAGGAAGCTGCTTTGCCACCCATACCGGCAAGATAGGCTGTGGTTTCAGCGGGCAAGGCACGCCCGCGCAGATGCTCGGCATAGCGCCCGGGACCGGCATTGTAAGCAGCAAACAGGCCCGGATAACCGAAGCGATCATACATCAAACGCAGATAGAATGTGCCCGCCATTATATTGTCGCGCGGGTCGTCGGGATCGTTTCCCAGACCCAGCCGGTCGCGCATCTCACTCCAAGTTTTCGGCATCACTTGCATCAGACCGATCGCGCCTTTGGAGCTGCGAATCGGACGACCATTGAGCCGCATGTGCCCACCGCTTTCGGCGCGCATCACCTGCTCGATCCAGTGTGTGGGGACACCAAAACGGGTCGATGCTTGGTCGTGTCCGTCAAGATGGTGTAAATTCGGCGTTGGCCACGGGTCATCGTCAGGCGGCCTTTGCTGTGATGTGCAAAGGCTGGATTTCCTCCTCGATCATGGTTTGATTGAGTTCGGCCATGCCCTCGATCTGCATGTAGCGATGTTGGAGCTGCCACTCGTCGTTCTGCTCGAGCAGAACGGCGCCGACGAGGCGGATGATGCTGTCCTCGTTGGGGAAGATGCCGACGACATCGGCGCGTCGCTTGACCTCCTTGTTCAGCCGCTCGAGCGGATTGGTCGAGTGTAATTTCACGCGGTGCTGGGTGGGGAAGCCGGTGTAGGCGAGCACATCGGTTTCGGCGTCATCCATGCAGGCGCCCAGCTTGGGCCAGCGGGCGCGTAGCTGATCGGCCACATGGCGCCAGGTCTGGATGGCGCCGTCCTGATCAGGTTGGATAAAGGCCTGCCGGATCGCGGCGGCCACCATGGTGTGCTGGCCTTTGGGCACATAAGCCAGCGCGTTGCGCATGAAGTGGACGCGGCAGCGCTGCCAGGTGGCGCCGAGCACGCGGGTGATCGCGGCCTTCAGTCCCTCATGGGCATCGGAGATCACCAGCTTCACGCCGGTCAGGCCGCGCCGCAGCAGGTCCTTGAGGAAGTCAGACCAGAAGACCTCGGCCTCGCTCGGACCGATATGCAGGCCGACGATTTCGCGGCGGCCTTCGGTGTTGACGGCCATGGCTATTATGGCCGCCACCGAGATGATCCGGCCGCCCTGCCTGACCTTGAGGTAGGTGGCATCGAGCCAGAGATAGGGCCATTCCCCGGTCAGTGGGCGCTTCAGAAAGGCATGGACGCGCTCATCGATATCCTTGCACAGCTTGCTGACCGACGACTTGGAGATGCCGGTCATCCCCATCGCCTGGACCAGTTCGTCCACGCGCCGGGTGCTGACCCCGCCGATCCATGCCTCCTGAATGACCGCGACCAGTGCCTTCTCGACCATCTTCCGGGGCTCGAGGAAGCCGGGGAAGTAGGAACCAGTCCGCAGTTTGGGGATCTTGAGGTTGAGCGTTCCCAGCCTGGTGTCGAGCGTCCGGTCGCGATGGCCATTGCGCCAGGTGGCGCGCTCGCCGCTGCGTTCATGGCGCCCGGCGCCGATCAGGCCATCAACGTCGGCCTCCATGATCAGCTGCAGCACGTTTTCAGCGATCAGCCGTAAAAATCTGCGTCGCCGCTCTTCGCAGATAGCTCTTCGATCAGTAGTCTGTTCTCGGTCATCGGGTACTCCTTCGTCAGGGTTGAAGTCTCGCAACTCCACCATAACAATGAGCCCGGTGGCCACCAGAGCCGCTGCATTTGGGGTGGGGCATGCCCACCCCAAAATGCACCAGTTCCTACACCGGAAATTACACCACGACCGCGGACGCTAGCCGATGCTTCCTCGACAAAGGGCCGCCAGCGGGATACTTCATCGGCACGGACAGGCGTCGCACCAAGCAGCGCGACGGCAGCGATCATGCCCCTTATCGCTGCCATATGAGCCATGCCGGACCGATGATGTCGGGTGCATTACTAATCCCAAAATAACGCCCGTCGAATGAGGCCGGACTGTCGGCCATCAGCAAGAAATACTGCCCGGAGCGCAGCCGTATGCAGCCTTGCCAGCGCGGCATTGGACGGCCTTTTCCATCCTTGTCGTGTCGCTGGACGATGGGCCTTCCATCGAGGAAAATTGTCGCGCCCAGCGCGCAGATTTCGTCGCCCGGTCCTGCGGCAACACGCTTTACCAGCGGCACATTCATGGGAAGATAGCGGCGCGCGGCGGCCATATGCCGATAACGCTCGGGCACCCGTGCTATCACCATATCTCCGGTTACTATCGCTCCACCGGGCGACACCCAATAAAGCTCGATGGGCGCGCTGGCGCTCGCATTCCAGACAAGGCGCGGCGCGGGTGGAAAGGCGATGGTAAGGCCGAGAGCGAGCGCTCCGGCGGTGACACCGAACGCAACATGGCAAACCTTTCTGCGACGCTTGGCGCGGGCGCGCAAGGCCTCGCCCCAGGCAAATAGCGGCGCGTCAGCGGTCGAGCTATGCCGCCGGGTCATGGCCGGATTCCCTTGGTGCTCTGCTCATGGCTCCATGCGTTGAGATCGTCGATATGATATTGAACGAAGCGGCAGTGGCGGCGGAAGACAGGCCCTTCGCCCTTGACCCGCAGCTGCTTCAAGAGCCGCGCGGAGATCTTCAAATAGGCCGCCGCCTGCTCGGTGTTGAGAAAGGGCGAACCGCGCTTGGCGCGGTTCGCGCGGGTGATATCGTCGTCGCTATCCATCGGGTCACCGGTTTGCTGCTGGCAGCCCTATTGCCGCCCGTTGCACCGGTCTTGCCGGGCGGGACACCGGACGGGGAGTGTCGAAAACGCGGACCCCAAAATCGACACCCCACAAGCATCGTGCGCAAAAGTGGGAACCGGCTTTGCGCCAAAAACGATGCGTCAGCCAATGTTAAAGGCCCCGCGCCGTGGCGCAGGGCCGGACCGGTCAGCGCGACCAGATAAGCTTCATTTCGCCGTCGTCGCCTTGGCTTAGCGTCGCGTAGATCGGCGCCGGGAAGGACGGATCGTCGAGCTTGACCGAGAGATATTCGGCGCCGGTGTCGCGCGCCGCCTTGGTCCAGCATGCGCCGAACTCGACGCCGCTCGTGCTCACCCGGTGGTCGGGTGCCTTGTCATTGTCGCGCTCAACGGGCCGGATGGTGGCCTTGACGCGCAGTGTCAGGGTGCGGATTTCGCCGGTGTAGACGCCGTTCTCGCCGCGCGTGAATGTGCCGATCTGTGCCATCATACATACTCCTTTTCGATGTCGAGTGCCGCCCGATTGCGGCCTCGATGGCGGTCGATGGGGCGGCGGGATGGCCGGGCTGCACCCTGCTCGGGGTCCCATCGCGCTCGCGCGATGGGTGGGGCCGAAGCGTGAGCGGAGGATGGCGAAGCCGGTCTTTCTTGGTCCGCGAGGAGGCGTGGTACACGCCAGGGAAGAAAGTCCGGCGCAGCCGTTGCAGGCCCGGCAGGACCGCCGCCAGACCTGCCATGCGAGAGGCCGTGCGGGTGGCTGATCATCCAAAGGGGGGAGCAATTAGCGGCAAGTGTCGGCTGTCACGTGGGGACAATTCGGCCTATAGCGGTGGAGAAAGGGGCATTTATGACGACCGTTTTGGACAGGGTCAGGGCATTGATCGAGCGGCTGGCGCCTGAGCCGGTATGCGACGATTGCATCACCGAGAAGCTGGACCTGACGGTGCGCCAACATGCCAATCACAAGACGAGGGAGTTGGCCGGAACCCATGGTTTCGAGCGCCGCAAAGCGCGCTGCGTGCTTTGCGGCGCGGAGAAGCTGGTGATCCGCGCCAAGTGACGCTGAGCGGATAGCAGGGCAATGTCAGGGAGCCGGGAGGCGGTTTCCCGCCTCCCAGACAAGTGTCAGGCGGCGATCCGCTCCGGCTCGACGGGACGCTGGTCCTCGCCCGTATCGGCATCGCTCTGCTCCGATAATTGCCGTGCGGCGTCGAGCCTTTGCTGCGCCGCCACCGTGCCGACGCCGCCGCGCGCGGTATAGCTTGACGGCGGGAAACGCATCCAGCGCGGCACCCAGTTCTCATGCTTTTCGCGCCCGTCCGTGCCGTCCAGATGGTCGCGGACGATCTTCTTCAAGACCTTGGCTTTCTCGCCAACATTGGCGCTGGCGACGGTGTGTCCCGCAACCTCGGCAACGAGTACGCCCAGCACTTCCTTGTCGCGTAGCAGGCTGAAAAACGCATCGTCCGCCTGCCAAGTGCGCGCCATATCGATGCCGATTTCATTGCCCACCGCCTCAATCACGGCGCTGCCGCTCGCCAGACTTTCACCCATGACAATGGCGATGACATCCATCACCACGGGATCGGGAAGGTCGAGCAAGCGCAGGAACACACCCACAAGGCCATAGTCGTCGCCATTGCCGCCGGTTACCGTGGGTTCCTCTGCCGAGAAGCCCAAAACAGCGAGCACCGCGCGGCGCTTCTCGTCGAATTCCGCCTCGGAAACGCAAGTTTCCACCGACTCGCGCACCTCGTCATTGCGGCTACTCTGCGGCTCGGGCTTTACGGTCCAGAGATGCGATCCGGTGATCGCATGGGCGACCATCAGGCGCAACGCGATAGCTGGATGCGCGGTCAGCCTTGCCCGCACGGCGGCATGGCGGTGCAAATCGATATAGGTTTGCATCGTGCTGGTGATCTCGGGCCGAACGGCCTTCTGATGAACTCCAACCGGCTCCCCACTCTCGATACGCCGCGCCTCCTTGCGCGTCACATAGCCTTCATGGAAGGTGACTTCGCCGGTGCCCCGCACATCGAGATAGATACGCCCGCCCTTGCGCTTGCCCGCCTTTTCATATTCCCAGACATGGAAATGGTCCGATGGCGGCACGACCACCACGTCGCTCCAGCCCGCCTCAAGATAAGCGCTTCGGCGTTCCTCTATGGCCGCGTTCTGCGCTTCCCAGTGAGAACGGCGGTGCAAAATTAGACCACGGTGGCGGCGGCGAAGTGCTGCTGCGGGCGGCGTA
>JAWKXZ010000005.1:5000-334528 GCA_041396745.1 Sphingobium sp.
CCTGCACATGGTGATCGCGACCAGCGCGGGCGTGTGGTGTACCTTCATGCTCGGCACCGGGCTGATGTCGCTCGTTTTCCTGTCAAGCGGCACCGGGCATGACGAACAGATCGAAGATTTTCTGAAGAAAGAAGCAGGCTATGATGATGAAGGGTGAACCGGTCTTGCGAACCATGCCGCGCGCGGGAGACATCAACGCCAACGGCCATATTTTCGGCGGATGGGTGCTGAGCCAGATGGACATTGCCGGGGGCATAGTCGCCTGGAGGGAGGCGCAGGGCCCCGTCGCGACGGTCGCCATCGATGCGATGGAGTTCATCGAGCCGATTCTGCTGCACGACGTCATCTCCGTTTATGGCGAGGTGGAGCGGCGCGGGCGCACATCTATCGCTATCCGGTTGGAGGTCGTTGCCCAGCGTCGATTTGGTCAGACCGAGCAGAAATCGGTACCGGTAACGAGCGGTTTGTTCACCTTCGTTGCGCTGGACGAGAATCACAAGCCGCGCCCGCTGCCCGAGAAATAACATCACCGGCGGGAATAAGTGATCTCGATCGTCCGTTCGCCGTTGGCGGGGACGCGGGTATCCCACAACCAATGCCCGTTTTTCTTCGCTAGCCGTGTGCTCGATTTCATAGTGATCCCATCGAGTCGCGGAAGGGTGACTTCAACGGGCGCCATTCTGTCCAACGCGTTTGTCAGCGTGAATCGCACCGTGCGCCGCTTTCTGTCGCTGGAAAGGACGGCCTGCCGCACCCGAACCTGATCGCTCGATCCCGCTCCGATTTCCACTTCCTCGCCGACCGCCTTGTCGGCCATATCCGCATCGGCCAGCAGCATATCCTCGCCATATTGGCGCTGCGTCACCATGATCCCGCCCGCGGGTAGCGGGACGCCGAGCCCCTCCCCCTTCTTGTTTTGCACGCGCAATATGATGTCGGTCGCGCTGTCCGACTCGTCATTCCAAGGCGAAACCTGCGCCGCATAAACCCGTTTAAACGGGACCGATTTCTTCTGGAGCAGCGCCACCTGCTTTTGCCCATTGGGCACGACGCTTACGGGAACGGGAACGCGATACAGCTTCAGGTCGCCCAGTTCCTCTTGCTGCGCCGTCACAGCAATCGGCGCGGCCATCAACGAGGCCATGCGTTTCTGCGACGTGACGATGATCTCCTCGCCATCTGCCATCATAATTGGTGGAGGCGGAGGCGCTGGCGGCGGGACACTCAACCCCGGATGGGTGCTTGTGCTGTCCATCGGCCAGCATTGCAGGTTGAGTCGCAGCGATTCGTAGCCGCCGGCGAGAGCGCGGAAATCACTGGTCCGATTCGGCCTGCCCGCAACGGTCAGCAGCTGCGTATCCTGATAGGTCGCGCCATTGCCGTTCGCGACGGTAAGCCAAGCGAACAGGTCGAGCGTTTCGCCATCCTCAGCGACGGTCGCGACATAGCTCGCCCCCCAATCGAATCCGGTGGCGAGATAGGTCAGCGTGACCTCCGCCTCGGTCGCGACCGGAGAGCGTGTTTGCACCGAGAATGTCGGGCGCGCGGAAAGTCCTTCCGGCACCGCGTCGTAAATCAATGTTTCCGGCAAACCCGAGCAGCGCAGCGCCTCCACCCCCGCTTGCGTTTCCAGCACCACGGCATTGTCCGGGCCGGAGCGTATGATCGCATCGCTCTCCGTGACCTTGCCGGTGGCCGGATTCGTACGGCGGATATGCACGCGGTTGCCCAGCGAACCGTCCAGCAGAGAGGCGGGCGACAACAGCCGCGCATCGCGATTCTTTTCATCCACGCCGCCCGGCAGGCCGGACACGACCGCGCTGACCGCGATCATCCCGTCGGCCACGCCTTCGAATCGCACAACCGATTCGCCAGCGGGAAGTCGTACACGGCGCTTTTCGGAAATCAGCGCATAGCCCTGAAGCCAGCGCAGGTTGAACGCGCCTTCATTGCGATTCGTATCGCGATAGACGGTGACGGAGGTCGACACCGGCGCGTCGGAAACGACGATGCTCTGCGCCCATGCAGGAATCGGCAACAGACCTAACAAAAAAGCGCTAAGTAGGCGCATTCGATCGCGCCCTCTCAATACCGCGTTTCGAAGGTGGCGGTAACGGTCGTGCTGCCATTGGCGGGCACCGGTACAGCCCAGGCAACCGAATCGGCACTGCGGCGTTCGCTCTTCATCGATTCGGAAATGATTCGGGTTTCGTCCCACATCCAATCGAGGCCACGTTGGACGAGATCGACGGTGATCGCCTCCGGTTTCGCATTGGTGACTTCGTAACGCATCGTCGTGCGCCATTTGCGGTCAGAGAGTTTCTGCCGCGTCTCGACCACGCTTTTCACCTTCACGTCAAATGCATCGCCGGTCTTGATCGCCATGCTGCTGCCCATTGGCGTGTGGCCAATCGCGTTTTCACCGATGAACTGCGGCGCGCCCGAACCGTCCTTCATATAGAAGCGCACGGTGCCCGCGGGTAGCGCGTCGCCCAACCCGCCCGATTTGGAAGTCGAAAATTTGACGACACTGCTCGCGCTCTGCGGTTCATTGCTGCCCGAAAGCCATCCATTCACATATTCCCAGGTCGCTTTCGCAGGCACATTCTGCACGTCGAGAAAGCTGACCTGCTTCGTCTGGTTGCTGGCGATCGTCGTCCGCCCGGAGATCGGATAGAGGTAGAAGTCGCCCAAGCGCTCGCGGTCCGCCGTCTCGGTCCCCGCCTTCATCATGCCGGGCGGCGGCGGAGGCGGCCTGTAATAGGAACGACCATTGCCCGAAACCTGATTCACGCTCCCCGCGACCAGCAGCGTGTTCGCATTGGTATATGTCGTGCCGCTATTGTTGGTCAGCGTCACCCACCCCTGCACGTCGATCTTTCCCGCGCTCGCGTCGAACAGAGCGACATAGTCCGCGCTCCACCCCAGCCCCGGCGTCAGATAGCGAATCGAGGCGGGGCGCACCCCGGCATAGTCGCTGCCCACGCGCACCGACAAAGTGGGCCGCGCGCGCAAATTGGGCGGCACCTTGTCGAAAATTACCCGCACCGGCAGGCCATCGTCCCGCAATACCTCTATGCGGTTGCCGATCTGCAATACGACGCCGCCATTGACCGCCAGCACCTTTGCCTGCTCGCGCGTCTCCGCGCCGCTCGCGGGGTTGGTGCGCACGATGGTCACCACCTGCCCCACTGCCTTTTCCATCAGCTTGTCGGGAGAGAGCAGGTCATAATCGAAATTCTGTTCGATGATCGCGCTGCCGGGTGCGGAAAAGGAGAGCGTCTCGGGCCTGATCTGCGCGGACACATCCGGAAACTCGATTCGGCTGGTGCCGCGCGCGATGTTGAGCTGTCGCACATCCTGCACCAGCGCCAGATTATTGTTGTAGATGGTGACCGAAACATCGCCCTGCGCGCTTGCGCCCGCCGGGTCGGCAGCCGATTGCGCCATCAAAGGCGTCGCCAACAGGGCGAAGGCGAATACAGACGCTTTCGATCTCAACCGCTTCACCGCCATATGCTCTCTCCTAATCCCACTCGCCCCATGTCGTTTCCCACAACAAAAAAGGCGGCACATTGCTGCGTCGCCTCTTTCATCGTCGAATGGAGATTATCGGGGGATGAACGGATTACTCCGCCGCCTCTGCCGCCGCCCGGCGAGGGCGTCCGCGCCGCTTGGGTGCAGGCGCTTCTTCGCCACTGTCATTGTCCGCCTTGGACAAGGCGGGCGGAAGAGCCGCGAGATCCAGTCCACCGCTCTCATTCTCGTCAGAGGCGCTCTCCTCGACCCGCGGCTTGCGCGGCTTGCGCGCGCGAGTGACGCGCTTGGGTGCCGGCTGCTCCTCGGGCTCATCACCTGCGGCAGCCGATTCCGTGTCCGCCTGTTCGTCCCGGCTTTCTTCAGCTTCGCGAGACCTGCGGCCGGAGTTCCGCCGTTCAGATGATCTGTCATCGTCGCCGTAGGACGCGCTGCGCCGCTCATCCTGCTGCGATTCGGCTTGATCGGAATCGTCATCGAAATTGTCGTCGTTGCGACGGAAGCGCGCCTGCTGCTCGCCCTGCCGCTCTTCCTGGCGCGCGCGATTGTCGGCCACGACGCGAAAATAATGGTCGGCGAACTGCAGATAATATTCTGTGTTTACCCGGTCACCTGCAAGCTGCGCATCCCGCGCCATGTTGCGGTATTTTTCCAGCAACTGCGGCGCATTGCCCCGAGAGCGATTGTCGATCCGATTGCCGTTGTCGCCACCCCGGTTGCCCCCGTTCTGGCGTCCATTATTCCGACCGCGATTGCGGCGGCCGGCCTGACGATTATTGATCAATGTTTGATCCTTGCTTTCAATGCCATCCTTAAATGCACTGCCCCGGGACGCATTCAGCGCCGCTAGGGTTCGGGCTTCCGTTGCCCGGACCTCCATTCTTGCACCAGACGCCTGCTTGCAACGTCCGACGATATGGGAGCCAGCTTAGCCCGGATCAATTTGATCATTGGGCACTGCTAGGGACACTCCTAGACAGTTCAGGTAAAGAAACCAAGAAAAATCGGGCTGCGGCAAGCCCTATGGCGATTTTTATCGCAAATGCACAATTTTGAGACAACGGGCCCTGCCTCCCAGATCGGGCAGAACGGATACGGCGAATCCCTCTCTTTCAAACAGGGCACGGGCGCTCTCACCCTGATCATAGCCTATTTCAAAAAGAGCCACCCCGTTTGCACCCAGATGGTCCGCCAAATGCGGGGCGATCAAGCGATAGGCGTCCAGCCCATCCGGCCCGGCGAACAACGCGCCAGCGGGCTCGAAATCCGCCACGTCCTTCGGCAACGCTATGCCTGTACATATATAAGGTGGGTTTGCGAGGATCAGGTCGAACGCCTCATTCACGCCACCCAGCCAACTGCCGCACTGGAACGACGCACGGTCAACCATGCCGCACCGCTGCGCATTGTCGCGTGCGACGGCGAGCGCGGGTTCGCTGATGTCCACGCCCAGCCCCGTCGCCTCGGGCCATATATCCAGCGCCGCCAGCAGCAACGCGCCCGAGCCAGTGCCAAGATCGAGAATGCGGCGCGGCCCCGCCCTGCCCTGCCAATGATCGACCGCCGCCTCGATCAGCGTTTCCGTATCGGGGCGCGGTGTCAGCACATCAGGCGTGACTCGCAGAGTGAGTGTCCAAAAATCGCGCGTGCCTATGATCTGCGCGACAGGCTCATGCGACAGGCGACGGTCGAGCAACGCCGCAAATCCCTCCGCCATATCGATATCGCGCAACCGCAGGATCAGGTCCTCACGGCTGATGCCAGCGGCATGCGCCATCAGCAACTCAGCATCGAGCCGCGGCGTATCGCTGACATCGGCAAGCCGGGCGGCAGCATCGCGGATAGCATCTGCGGCTTTCATTGTACCTCAAACCCGTTCGGCTTGAGCGCGGTCGAGAACCGCCTGTCTCATATCCCACCTGCGCCCGGACCGAACGGATGGGCTCATAGCTGATCCAGTTGGGCAAGGCGCGCCGCCTGGTCCTCGGCGATCAAAGCAGAGACGACCTCTTCCAGGCCGGGGCCTTCCAATATTTCCGGCAGGCGATGCAGCGTCAGGTTGATGCGGTGGTCTGTCACACGGCCTTGCGGGAAATTATAGGTGCGGATGCGTTCCGAACGGTCGCCCGAACCGACCATCGCCTTGCGCGCGCCCGCTTGCTCGCTCTGCGTCCGCTCCCGCTCCATTTCATAAAGCCGCGTGCGCAGCACCTTCATGGCCTTCGCTTTATTCTTGTGCTGGCTGCGCTCATCCTGTTGCGTCACGACAATGCCGCTGGGCAAGTGGGTGATGCGCACCGCGCTGTCGGTCGTGTTCACATGCTGCCCGCCCGCGCCGGACGCGCGATAGATATCGATCTTGAGGTCGCCGTCATTGATGTCGACATCGACATCTTCGGCTTCCGGCAGCACCGCGACAGTCGCCGCCGAAGTATGGATACGCCCGCCGCTTTCGGTCACGGGCACGCGCTGCACGCGGTGCACGCCGCTTTCGAACTTCAGCTTGGCGAACACGCCGACCCCGTTCACGCCGGCGATGACTTCTTTATATCCGCCCTGTTCGGATGGGCTCGCTGAGATGATCTCGATCCGCCAGCCCTGCTCATCAGCATAGCGTTGATACATGCGCAGCAGGTCGCCCGCGAACAGCGCGGCCTCATCGCCGCCCGTTCCCGCACGAATTTCCAGCATGGCCGGACGTTCGTCGGCGGCGTCCTTGGGAATGAGCTGCAACGCGAGCGTATGTTCTGCGTCGGGAAGCTGACCGCGCAGATCCTGCAATTCCTCCTGCGCCAGCGCGCGCATCTCGGCGTCCGCCTCCCCGCCTGAGAGCATCCCCTCCAGGTCGGCAATTTCGCGGGCGAGCGATGTGACCGCCCGCGCAGCCTTCACCACCGGTTCCAGCTCGGCATATTCTTTCGACAGCTTCACGAAATCGGCAGGGTCGAGGTCCGGCCGCGCCATCGCCGCCTGCGCCTCTTCAAAGCGCCGCTCGATCTGGGAAATGCGGGCGGGAGAGATTTTCATTCGTGAACGGACCGCACCAATGTCTCGACCTGTGCCGCTTCGTCGCTGTCACCACGTACATTTATATAAGGGACGTCGTCGCGCTGGCCGATGGAAACGAGCGCATGCGCCGCAACGCGCGCGGCCTTGTCGAAACGTTTTCTGGGCGAGCCGGATGCGATGATGTCGGCGGAGCAGCCATTTGCGCGCAGCTTTTGCAGGCATTGCAGCGCCAGCGGCAACAACGCATCGTCTTCCAGCGCAATAATAGCGTCAATCTTTGCCGACCCCGGCTCATCCAGCAACATCGCCAACCGCTCGATGCCTGCCGCCCAGCCGACCGCAGGCGTCACCGGCCCGCCGAGCGTCTCGATCAAACCATCATAACGCCCGCCGCCCAGCACGGTCCCCTGCGCACCCAATCGGTCCGTCACAAATTCAAACGCGGTGTGGCGATAATAATCGAGGCCCCGCACCAGCCGTGCATTGCGTTCCCACGCCACGCCTGCCGCCTTCAGCCCGTCCGTGACCTTGTCAAAGAAGATGCGCGCCTCGTCCGTCAGGAACGCATCGATATCCGGCGCGTCCGCCACAATGGCCTGATCGCGCGGATCCTTGCTGTCGAGAATGCGCAGCGGGTTGCGGTGCAGCCGGTCCTTGCTGTCCTCGCTCAGCGCGTCCTTGTGCGCGTCAAAATGTTGGACCAGCGCATCGCGCCACGCATCGCGGCTTTGCGCATCGCCCAGCGTGTTGAGCGTCAGAGTAACGCCCTCGTCCACTCCCAGCTCCTTCAAGAGCTGATCGGCAAAGCACAGCAATTCCACATCCACCAGCGGTTCCGCCGCGCCGATAATTTCGGCATCAAGCTGATGAAACTGGCGGTAGCGTCCCTTTTGCGGGCGTTCATAGCGAAACAGCGGTCCGTGCGTCGCAACCTTCAACGGCGCATGCTGCTGCCATCCCTCGGTGATGTACGCGCGCGCGATCCCGGCGGTAAATTCGGGGCGCAGGGTGACGCTGTCGCCGCCGCGATCCTCGAACGTGTACATCTCCTTCGACACGACATCGGTCGTTTCGCCAAGGCTGCGCGCGAACACCGCCGTTGCCTCAAACACCGGAACCTCGATCCGCCGGAAGCCGTATAGCTTGCGCACCCGCTCAAAGGTCTCAACCACATGGGCGAAGCGATCCGCCAGACTGTCGGGCGTGCCGCCGAGCATATCCTGCGTGCCGCGAATGGGCTTGGGTGTCTCTATCTTTGCCATGCGCGCGCTCTAGCGGGAAATGAGACGAATGGGAACAGGCCGAAACGCAGTCTTGCCCGGCGCATATGTTCGCTTTACGTTCCAATCCAAAGGAGACGAATCATGCCTTATTCCGGTGGATGCCATTGCGGGGCCGTGCGTTATGAGGTGGACGGCGAGCCGCTTTATCAGGCGCTGTGCCATTGCAGTGACTGTCGCAAGAGCGCGGGCGCCCCGATGGTGGCGTGGGCAGCGTTCAAGGAAGACAGCTACAAGATCACGCAGGGCTCCACGAAGACCATCAATTCATCAGGGGCGAGCCATCGCAGCTTTTGCCCGGAATGCGGAACGGGCATCTCCTTCCGCAATGGTGATCACCTGCCGGGCATCGTCGACATTCAGGTGACAACGCTGGACGACCCGGAAGCATTCCCGCCTCAGGCACATATTCAGGTGGCCGAACGGCTTGAATGGATGAAAGAGGCACACGGCCTGCCGACCTTTGAGCGTTTTCCGCCCGTCGGCTGACGCAACGGTAAATATCATCGATATACGCACCCCCACCATAGCTGCGACACGCGACCGTACGCGATGAAATGTGGCCCGGCGGGGGTGGACGGACGCGCGACCGCACGTCATTGTGCCCGGCAAAGCTCTGTCGGGCACAATCCATATTGTCAAAAGGACCATTCATGCGTCGCGCAATTTCCTTCACCCTCCTTCTTTCCAGTGCACTGGTTACATCCGCGATCGCGCAGGATACGACGACCACCACCCGTTCCGCACCCGTCGCCCAACCGGTCATCGATACGGTACAGACCCCGCGCGACATGCCCTACCCCGGCACGATGCGGCTGGACGTCGATGCCACCGACACGACACAGCGCATCTGGCGCGTCAAGCAGACTATTCCTGTCTCCTCCTCCGGTCCGCTCACACTGCTCTATCCCGAATGGCTGCCGGGCAAGCACGCCCCGCGCGGGCAGATCGAGAAGGTCGCGGGCATCAAAATCACCGCGAATGGTGAGGATATCGGCTGGACCCGCAGTCCACTCGATGTCTACGCCCTGCACATAAATGTGCCCGAGGGCGCACGCGAAATCGTGATGGAATTTCAGTTTCTGAACGCCACCGCATCCAATCAGGGCCGCGTCGCCGTCACCGACAAGATGATGAACCTGCAGTTCGAAACGGTCTCCTTCTATCCTGCCGGATATTATGTGCGGCAAATCCCGGTGCAGGCGAGTGTCACCTATCCCACCGGATGGACCGCCTATACCGCGCTGCGTGGGGAGAAGAGCGGCGCGACCGTCCGTTACAACGAAACGGATTATGAAACGCTGGTCGATTCGCCGGTATTCGCGGGCAAATATGCGAAAGCCATCGACCTGGGCGAGAATGTGATGCTCAACATGGTCGCCGATGCGCCATCCGAGCTGACCGCCAGCACCGAACAAATTGCCATGCACAAGAAACTGGTCAGCGAAGCGCTCGCGCTGTTCGGCGCGAAACATTTCGACCATTATGATTTTCTGTTCGCCATCACCGGCGAGATGGGTGGCATCGGGCTGGAGCATCATCGCAGCAGCGAGAATGCGGTCGACCCCGGCTATTTCACCAAATGGAACGACGGACCGGGCGACCGCAACCTGTTGCCGCACGAGTTCACCCACAGCTGGGACGGAAAGTTCCGTCGCCCCGAACTGCTGTGGACGCCCGACTATCGCACACCGATGCAGGACAATCTGCTCTGGGTCTATGAGGGGCAAACGCAATTCTGGGGCTATATATTGGGCGCGCGGTCAGGCCTCTTTACCAAAGAGCAAACGCTGGACGCACTCGCCTCCATCGCCGCACGGCTCGACACCGCCGTGGGGCGGCAATGGCGGCCGCTGGAAGACACCACACATGATCCGATTATCGCCGCACGCCGCCCCAAGGGCTGGACCAGCTGGCAACGGGCCGAAGACTATTATAATGAAGGGCTGCTCATGTGGCTGGAGGCCGATGGCATCATCCGCCGGGAAAGCGGCGGGATGAAGGGCCTTGATGATTTCGCGCGCGCCTTCTTCGGCGTCAACGACGGCGACTGGGGTCAGCTTACCTATACGCGGCAGGACGTGATCGACACGCTGAACGCGGTGCAGCCCTATGACTGGGCGACCTTCCTGCAATCCCATGTCGACAAGACGACCATCGAGGCTCCCAAGGCCGGATTCGCGCTGGGCGGCTATCGCCTGACCTATGGCGACACGCCCAATTCGATGACCAGGGAAATCGAAAAGGCCATCAAGGGAGTCGATCAGACCTACGGCATCGGCCTCGCCGTCAAGAATGACGGCGATATCGTCTCGGTGATCTGGGACAGCCCCGCCTTCAAGGCCGATCTTGCGGTAGGCATGAAGATAATCGCGGTAAACGGCATTGAGTTTTCCGGCGATCTACTGAAGGACGCGCTGCGAAGTGCGAAGACCGCAAAACAACCGATTCAGCTGATCATTAAGCAAGACAAAAGTATTAGAGTGGTAAGACTCGATTATTCACTCGGTTTGCGCTATCCGCGCCTTGAAAAAATAGGAGAGGGTGAGGGCAGCCTCGACAGGCTGCTTCAACCGAAAACATAAACGCCCTTTATAATAACGTAATTGAAGTCAGGCCCTACATGAGAATCGACTTGATCCCGGTGGGTGAAAATCCGCCGCATAGTCTCAATGTCATCATTGAAGTTCCGACGGGTGGTGAGCCCGTGAAATATGAATTTGACAAGGGCAGCGGCGCGCTGTTCGTGGATCGCATTCTGCATACGCCGATGCGCTATCCCGCGAACTATGGCTTCGTTCCGCACACATTGTCGCCCGACGGCGACCCGCTCGATGCGCTGGTCGTGGCCCGCTCCCCGTTCATCCCCGGCTGTGTCGTGCGTGCACGCCCGATTGCCGTGCTGAACCTTGAGGATGAGCATGGCGGCGACGAAAAGCTGGTGTGCGTGCCCGACGATGCGACCTTCCCCTATTATTCCAATGTGAAGGAAAAGGGCGATTTGCCCGACATCGTGTTCGCGCAGATCGAACATTTCTTCACCCACTACAAGGATCTGGAAGCCGAAAAATGGGTGCGCGTCGGCACTTGGGGCGACGCCGCCGAAGCGCGTCGCATCACGGAAGAAGCGATTGAGCGCTATCAGGAAGACAAGAAAGCGGCCTGAGCGAAACTATCGATAAAAGGGGATCGGGGCGTCGGACATCCGGCGCCCTTTTTCCATGCCCGTCATTCTATCCCCGGCCACGATAGCCCGGCACGTCCTGCGCCGGTATCCAGACATTGGCGGGCGGTGGGCCTGATTGCCAGAACACGTCGATCGGAATGCCTCCACGTGGATACCAATATCCTCCGATGCGCAGCCATTCAGGGCGCATCTCGCCAAACAAGCGCTGGCCAATGCCGACCGTGCAATCCTCATGAAACGCGGCATGATTGCGGAACGACCCGAGAAACAGCTTGAGCGCTTTTGATTCGACGATCGTTTCGCCCGGAACATAATCGATCACCAGATGCGCGAAATCCGGCTGCCCCGTCACCGGGCACAGCGATGTGAACTCAGGCGCGGCAAAACGCACCATATAGCGGCTGCCCGCGCGCGGATTGGGGACATAATCGAGCACAGCCTCTTGCGGAGAGGCAGGGAGCGCGCTGGTTTTGCCGAGATGGGTCGGGTTCATGCGCGAAGCCTATAGAACAGGAACACGGCCTGCGCAAAGGGGCTGGAAACCGCGGACGCCTTCCCTTATCGAACAGCTATCAACGGCTTGAGGGGCAACGGCGCAATCATGGACATATTGGTAAGCACGGACTGGCTGGCGGAGAATATGGGCGCGAGCGACCTGAGAATTGTGGACGCCAGCTACTTCCTGCCGGAAATGGGGCGGGATGCCGCCGCAGAATATGACGGCGAGCACATTCCCGGCGCAGTATTCCTGAACCTCGCGGAGTTGGTCGACAGCAATGATCCCCGCCCCAACAGCGTTCCTCCGGCGGAGAAATTCGCCAGCCGGATGCAGGCGCTGGGCCTCGGCGATGGCAGCCGCATCGTCCTCTATGACAACAGCCCGCTGCGCACGGCGGCCCGGGCGTGGTGGCTGTTCGAGATTTTCGGCGCGCCCAATATCGCAATTCTCGATGGCGGCCTGGGCAAATGGCTCGCCGAAAAGCGGCCGACAGAAAGCGGCAAGACGCAGCTCCGCCATCGCCATTTCACCGTGTGGAAGGACGAGAAAGCAATCGTCACAAAAGATCAGATCCGCGCGAATATCGACAGCAAGGCAGCACAGGTGGTGGATGCGCGCACCATGAGCCGGTTCACCGGCGAGGAACCGGAGGTCCGCCCCGGCATGGCGTCCGGCCATATCCCCGGCTCGGTGTGCCTGCCCTATTCCAAACTGTTCCATACCGACGGGACGTGGAAGCGCGGCCATGAGCTACGCGGCCTTTTCATTGAGGCGGGCGTGAACCTCGACACCCCACTGATCACATCGTGCGGCAGCGGCGTGACGGCTGCGTGCATATTGTTTGGCGCGCGCCTGCTCGGCAAGGATGACGTGACACTCTACGACGGAAGCTGGAGCGAATGGGGCGCGGACGCCAGCATGCCCAAGGCCCTTGGCCCGGTATGAGCGATGAGCCGGACGCGCGCAACCCGGAAACCCGGCTGACCGAAGCGGGGCGGCGTTCGGAATGGACGGGCATTCCCGGTCAACCGGGCGGTATCGTCAATCCGCCTGTCTGGCGCGCATCGACGATCCTCTATGAAGACACCGCTCACCTGAAATCCGGAGCGGCGGGCAAGGACAATCACTGGTATTACGGCCGCAGAGGCACGCCGACCCAGTGGGCGCTGGCCGATGCGTTGACGGAAATGGAGCCCGGCGCGGCGGGAACGGCGCTGTTTCCTTCGGGCGTCGCCGCGATTTCCACGACGCTGATGGCGGTACTCCAGCCCGGCGACCAGTTGCTGATGGTGGACAGCGTCTATGAACCCACGCGGACTTTCTGCGAACAGATGCTGCGACCATTGGGCATCGACACGCTATATTATGACCCGATGACCGGCGCTGGTATCGAGGCTCTGATCAGCCCGAACACCCGCGCCATATTTCTCGAAAGTCCGGGCAGCCTGACGATGGAAGTCCAGGATATTCCCGCAATTGTCGAAATTGCGCGATCGCGCGGCGTCGTCACGATCCTTGACAACACATGGGCAACGCCACTCTTTTTTCAGGCTTTGTCGCATGGCGTCGATATCTCGATCCTCGCCTGCACAAAATATATCGTCGGGCATAGCGACGTCATGCTTGGTTCGGTAACGGCGAACACGGAGCACTGGCCGCGCCTGCAACAAACCGCGCGCATGTTCGGGCAGATTTGCGGACCGGACGATGCCTGGCTCGCAATGCGCGGCCTAAGAACGCTCGCCGTGCGCCTCGCCCAGCATCAGCGTTCCGCGCTCGAAATAGCGCAGTGGCTCGACGAAAGGCCAGAGGTTGGGCGGGTGTTTCACCCCGCCCTGCCAGAAAGTCCGGGGCATCAATATTGGAAGCGGGATTTTTCCGGCTCATCCGGACTGTTCAGCTTCACGCTGCGCGGCGCCGACACCGCCACCCGCGCGCAGTTTATAGACAGCCTGACGCATTTCGGCATCGGATATAGCTGGGGTGGCTATGAAAGTTTGGCGATTCCGGTCGATCCGCAGCGATGCCGCACCGCGAAAGAATGGACGGAGCAGGATCCTGTGATCCGACTACATATTGGCCTTGAGCATCCCAACGATCTGATGGCCGACCTCGATCGCGCGTTCCAAAATTGCGCAAATCGCGGATAAATTCTGCGATTCCGTCCTAGGATGGCACAAACAACACAAAATTAACCATTTGGGCCGTTTTATGGCCACCCGCCATCAAGCGTTGCATTGACGCAACACTTGTGTGCTCATTTTCATCCAAGCGGCTGATTTTGGCTTGTGCGGCGCAAAATCCGCCGCCATTTAGAGGCGGTTCGCGGTGACTGGCCCGGCTCTTGATCGGAGCGTCCAACGAGGTACCGGCCCGAGCGCAGGTGGGACGATCAATTGATCGACTCTACGAAGGGAAAATATCTATGCGTAATATCATTCTTGGTGTGTCGGCGCTCGCGCTGGCAGCAGTTGCCACGCCTGTCATGGCTCAGGAACTCGAAGGTTTCACCGTCAGCGGCAACGCCGCCATCGTAACCGACTATCGTTTCCGCGGCATCAGCCTGTCGACCGGCGACGTTGCCATTCAGGGCGGCATCGATCTCGGCCATGAGAGCGGCTTCTACATCGGCACCTGGGGTTCTTCGCTTGCTGACGCTGGCGGCGGCACCACTTACGGCGCAGCTGAAATCGACATCTACGGCGGCTGGTCGGGTGAAGTCACCCCCGGTGTGACGTTCGACGTCGGCGTTCTGTACTACATGTACCCCAATGGTACGAAGGGTGCGGATCTCGATTACTGGGAGCCCTATGCTTCCATCGCCACCACGCTTGGCCCGGTCGACGCAACCTTCGGTGTTGCCTACGCACCTGATCAGGATTCGCTGGGCAGCGAAGACAACCTGTACCTCTACACCGATTTCGGCATGGGCATCCCCAACACGCCGATCTCGCTGTCGGCTCACCTCGGTTACACCGACGGCGTTCTCTCGCCGAAGGCTCTGACCGGTTCGACCGAAAACGACGGTTTCGACTGGTCGCTGGGTGCCAGCTGGGCCCTCACCGACAACCTGTCGCTGGGCGTCACCTACACCGGCGTGAACGCCGCATCGGTTGACGATTTCTCCGACGACTCGGTTTTCGGAACTCTGTCGGTCAGCTTCTGATCCGATCGGAAATCGATTGAGAAGGGGTCGCAACCATCCGGTTGCGGCCCTTTTCTTTTGCCCTCACTTCGCGGCGGGCGCCGCGACTGATTTCCTGAAAAGCGCCCGGTCGTCGGGCCCGAAACCGAACCGCCAGATGACGGCGCTATAGGCGGCCAGAATGGCCGGAATGCCGATCACCAACTCCACCCATTCAAAGCGCGGCGACAGGGATATAAACAGGCTTCCGACAATCACCGCCACACTGACGGCGATGAACAAGGCTGGGCGCCAGATCGTAACGCGATGATGCAACAGGCGTTGCAACAGACGGGATTTGACGAACGAACTCAACGCCAGCGCCAGCGCCAGCGCGAGGGCAGGTGCTGCGGCCAATACGGTCATGCCTAGCTCAGCATTCCGGACCATTAAGATTAGTATAAAGCTCAGGGCGGCTTGTAACGCGATCATCGCAAGCGAAATCATCAGATTGCGGTGGCGTGCAAGGTAAACGAGCGCGCTTTCGCTGACGACCGCCGTAGCCGCCACCACCTCGGCGAACAGCAGGCACCCCAACGCCAGCGCCCCGGCAACGAATTCCGGACCGACCAGGCCCATCACCGCTTCTCCCGGGATACCCAGCGCCAGAGCGACGCCCGCTTGCGCGGCGACGATCCAGAAGCCGACCTGACTGACCTGGCGGGCAATCGCGGCATGATTCTTTTCCGCCAGATTGCGCGTGATGACCGGCCCCAATATCGGCTCAAAACTGGTTTTCAGCTTTTGCGGCAAGGAGGCGACCTGCTGCGCCACATAATAGATGCCCACCACGGCCGGGCTGACGAACAGGCCAAGCAGCGCCAGATCGAGGCGGCGCGAGCCCCATTCCACAGCATCGGCCGCAGCCAACGGCATGTTGATGCGCGCCATGCGCCACAGGCGGCGCGGACTAGGGCTCCATCCCCCCGACCAACTGAAATGCCGGTTCATCGACCATAGCGCCGCGACCAGCGCAGCAATCATCGACAAGACATAAGACAGGATCAGTCCGTCTCGCAGCGAATAATAGGAAAGCAGCCAAGCCGCTATGCTGATCGTCCATGGCTCGATAATCGCGCGCGCCCGCACGGTGGCGGCAATATCATATCGCCACGCGCAAGCAGCCAGCGCAACCTCCGTACCTGCAACCGCCAAAATGATGAGCGGCAACAGCCGGTCGAGACCGTTGAGGCTGCTATTGGGGAACATCGCCTGCGGAAACAGTATCAGCAGACCGGCCGCTAGCAGGGATGCCGCCAGCGTCAATATCATCGCGTCGGCAAGGACATGACTCTCCTCGCGCTTGGTCTGTGCAAGCGCAGCGGCAAGCCCCCGTTTCAGCCCGAGCGTCGCCAGCTGCGCCGCGAATTCGACGACCAGTATCGCATAGGCGAACCGCCCGAGTACATCCGGCCCGTACACGCGTCCAGCGATGAACAGGAACGGGATACGCGCCGCCAAACGCAGCAAAAAGCCGAACACGTTGGTGCGCCCGCCCTTGGCAAGAGCGGCTAGATCATTTTGTTCCTGGCTGCTGTCACCCGACGGCTGGGACGTTACCAAACCGCTGATCCTTCCCAAAATTTTAGGGACAATAAGCGAAGCGAACCGTCAAGTATATCGTCATTCGCTCCGCAGGGGCCTCGACAGCAGCGCATCGATCATATCGCCAACGCCAACCGTGCCATCAAGCAAGGCGCACACCGCCTCGACGATCGGCATTTCCACACCCGCGCCGCGGGCGGCATCGCGTAGAACCGGCGCTGTCGATGCGCCCTCGGCAACGGTGCGCCGGTTGGAGAGAAGCTCTTGCGCGCTTTTGCCCTCACCCAGCCCCTTGCCCAGTGAAAAATTGCGGGAATTGGTCGACGAGCAGGTGAGCACAAGGTCACCCAGCCCGGAAAGCCCCCCCAGCGTATCCGCCCGTGCGCCCAAGGCGACGCCGAAACGCGACATTTCTGCGAAGCCCCGCGCTATGAGCGATGCGCGTGCGTTAAGCCCCAGCTCCGCGCCATCGGCAACGCCGCAGGCAATGGCCAGCACATTCTTGACCGCCCCGCCCACTTCCGCGCCGATCACATCGTCGGACAGGTAAGGCCGGAAGGTCGGTCGAGCGACCCGCTCCAGAAGCTGTTCGGCCATGGCGTCATTGTTGCAGGCAAGCGTGATCGCCGTCGGCAAACCCGCGGCCACCTCATGCGCGAATGTGGGGCCGGACAGCACACCGATGGTTGCGCCGGGCACGACATCCTCAACGACCTGCGACATCAGCTTGCCGGTGCCCGCCTCAATGCCCTTTGCGCACAGGATTACCGGCTGATCTCCGACCGGAAGCTGACTGACCACCCGCCGCACATGCTGCGCCGGGGTGACGATCAGCAGCGCATCGCACGCCGTCATGTCGGCAAGGTCGGATGTCGCTTTAATGTCCGGGTTGAGCGCGAGGCCGGGCAGATAGATGGCATTTTCATGCGCGCCATTGACCGCGTCGGTGACCTCTTGCTCCAGTGCCCAAAGCAGCACATCGCCGCCCTCGGCCATGACCTGAGCCAGGGCCGTGCCCCATGCTCCCGCGCCGACCACGCCTATCTTCATCTGAGGGATCTCCCTTGAACCTGTTACGCTTTCACGCCCGCGCCGCGCACCTTTTCCGCACTCGGGTCGAGCGGCCAGCGCGGACGCGCGGGCACTTCCATGTCATTGATAAGGCCCAGACGGAAACGTTCAACCCCTGCCCAGGCAATCATTGCCGCATTGTCCGTACACAGCCATTGCGGGGGCGCGACGAACGGCAGGCCTTGCTGTGCGGCCAGACCGGACAGCGCATCGCGTATGCCTGTATTCGCCGCGACACCGCCCGCGACAACCAGCGCGGACACCGTGTTGCTGGCATCAAGCGCGCGTCGGGTCCGGTCGATCAGACAATCGATGACGGCCTGACTGAAGCTCGCGGCAATGTCGTCTGCACGGTATTTGCCGGATTGTTGCGCACGAAGCACCGCGCTTTTCAGGCCCGCAAACGAGAAATTGGGGTCATCGCTGCCAACCAGCGGGCGCGGCAGCGGCACGGCGGACGCATCGCCTCGCAAGGCCGCCTTCTCGACCTCCGGTCCGCCGGGATAGCCCAGCCCGAGCAGCTTTGCCGTCTTGTCGAACGCTTCACCTGCCGCGTCATCGATGGTTGTCGCCAGCCGCCGATATTGGTCCACGCCCTCCACCTGCAAAAGCTGGCAGTGCCCGCCCGAGACCAGCAAAAGCATATAGGGAAAAGCGAGTGTCGGGTCGGCGAGGCGCGGCGAGAGCGCGTGGCCCTCCAGATGGTTGATGGCAATCAGCGGCTTTTGCGCGGCATGGGCAAGCGCCTTCCCGGTGACCAGCCCCACCATCACGCCACCGATCAGGCCCGGCCCGGCAGTTGCCGCGACCGCATCCACATCGGCAAGCGTCATCCCAGCTTCTTCGAAGGCCGCATCGATCAGAGGCGTCAACGCCTCGACATGCGCACGCGCTGCGATTTCCGGCACCACACCGCCATAGGGCCTGTGCTGCGCCTCCTGCGTCGCCAACTTGTGCGCGAGCACGGTGCCGTCATCCGCCACCAGCGCGGCTGCGGTTTCATCGCAGCTCGATTCCAGACCCAATATGATTGCCATTGCGCCTTTTCTCTAGCCATCAAGGCGATTAGAGCAAGGACCATATGAACACCTTATCTCCAACCGACCGCCCGTTGCGCCTTGGCACCCGCGCCTCTCCCCTCGCCATCGCGCAGGTCAATCTCGTGGCGAAGGCGCTGTGCGAGGCTCATGGATGGAGCGAGGACCGTATTGAGATCGTGCCGGTGACCGCCAGCGGTGACAAGGTTCTGGACCGGCCCTTGGCGGACATTGGCGGCAAGGCATTGTGGACCAAGGAGCTGGACCAGTGGCTGCACGAAGGCTCTATCGACGCCGCCGTCCATTCGATGAAGGATGTCGAAACGATACGGCCCGAGGCGTTCGCCATCGCCGCAATGCTGCCCCGCGCCGATGTTCGCGATACATTGGTCGGTGCGGCAACAATCGATGCAATACCGCGCAACGGCCGGCTGGGCACGAGTTCCCCGCGACGCTCCGCGCAAATTAGACGGCTGCGCCCTGACGTAGAGATCGTCCTTTTTCGCGGCAACGTCGCGACCCGCCTGTCGAAGCTGGACGCTGGCGAGGCCGATGCGACGCTGCTGGCAACCGCCGGACTGGCCCGGCTGGGCTATGACGATATCGGAACGCCTGTTCCCATCGATCAGATGCTGCCCGCCCCGGCGCAGGGGGCCGTCGGTATCGAGGTCATGCGCGACAATGATCCGGTGCACGCTCTGATCGCGGCTATCGACGACACGCCAACCAGCACCTGCGTGTTGGCGGAGCGCGCCGTCCTGCTGGCGCTGGGCGGCACATGTCATTCACCGATTGCCGCGCTGGCGGTGCCACAGGGTAACGAGATCGTGCTGCGCGCGGAGATATTATCGCCCGACGGCAACGAGCATGTGGTTGAGGAAGAGCGGCTCGCACGCGGCGATATCGCGGGCGCGCAAAATCTGGGGCGAGCCTTGCTGTCTCGCGCAAGCCCGGCACTGCGGGCGCTTTTCGCCGGATGAATTGCCGCGTCGTCATCTGCCGCCCACAGCCGGGTGCCGACGCGAGCGCCGCGCGCGCCCGAACACACGGCCTCATTCCCGTGATCTACCCGCTATTTTCGATAGAAGCCATAGAATGGGCGCCGCCTGATCCGCGCGCGTTCGATGCCGTGATGCTCACCAGCGCCAACGCCACGCGTCATGCGGGGGCCAATCTCATGCTCTATCGCGAACGTCCGATTTTCGCTGTCGGAGACGCAACGGCCAAAGCCGCCAACAATGCGGGTCTTTCCGATGTGCAGATCGCAGGACCAAATGCGGGGGCGCTCGCGCAGGATATTGAGCGCGCGGGCTACAGGAACATCCTTCACCTGTGCGGCGCAGAGGTTCGACCGTTCGACCCCGGCGCGCTCAACATCACACGCATGCCGGTCTATCGGACGGTAGAGGCGGGCGATGCGACTGGCCTTGCCGCGACACTCGAATCCGGCTCGATAATCCTCACCCATTCCCCCAAGGCAGCCGCACGGTTGGAAGCATTGGTTCCAGCGAGCGCCCGCCACGATCTCTCGCTCATCGCGATTTCACAGGCAGCGCTGGCGGCAGCGGGGACCGGGTGGAGAGACGCTCAAGCCACTGATGAGCCAACCGATTCAGCCATGCTGGCCTTGGCGCATCAAATATGTCAAGAAGGCGGGGTCGCATCGTCCAGGGGCATAATATGAATAACCAATATTCTGCGGTCGAGGCATCGCCCTCCACCACCCCACCGCAGAGAACAACGCCCGGCACCAAGGGGCCGGTAATCCTTATTCTCGTCTTGCTAGCTTTCGCCGGCGGTATTGCCGCGACGCTCTGGGCGACACCCGCCCTCCAGAAATTATGGGACGAGGGAACCGGGCAGGCAGAGGCCGACAACGCGGCGGCGATGGCCCTGACAAACCAGAGCGAAGAGGGCATGGACAAGCCTTCAGCCCGCGCAACGGAGACCGCCCAGAGCGTTGCCACGCTGGAGGCCCGGCTCGCCAGTGTATCGGCAAAGTTGGATTCGATTTCCGAACAGGCCGCCGGTGCCGGTGGGAATGCAGCACGCGCGGAAGGCCTGTTGATTGCGTTCGCCACGCGTCGCGCGCTCGATCGCGGCACGCCGCTTAGCTACCTGGAAGGCGAACTCAGGCTCCGTTTCGGCGGCGCACAGCCGCGCGCGGTCGCCACCATCATCAACGCGGCGAACAACCCGATCACGCTCGCCGACCTGCAAGCTGGTCTCGATACTGTGACACCCGATCTTTTGGGCACGGAGGGTAAGACCGACTGGTGGACATCAACGAAGCGGGAAATCGCCAGCCTGATCATAGTACGAAAGGCCGATGCGCCGACCCGTGCGCCGCAGCGTATGGTCGAGCGCGCGAAGCTGCTTCTGTCGGCCAGCCGGGTTGACGCGGCGCTTGAGGAAATCGAGCGCATGCCCGACCATGAGGCTGCCGATACGTGGATACAGATGGCCCGGAAATATAATGAAGCGCGTCGCGCCCTCGATGTGATTGAGGCCGCCGCCATTCTGGAGCCGCGCAGCATTCCGATCACGCCGCGTGCCGGCGGACCAACCAACATGCAGGTGGCCCCGCCGCCGCCGGAAACGACCGAACAGAAGCCCGCCGAATAACGCAGCGATCAGCGTCCCGCGCTCAGCGTTCCATCTGCCAGAGGATGAATGCGAACTCTTCGGCGGTTTCCTTCAACGATTCCCAGCGGCCTGACTTGCCGCCATGGCCCGCACCCATATTGGTCTTGAGCAAGAGGATATTACTATCCGTCTTCGCCGCGCGCAGCTTCGCAACCCATTTCGCTGGCTCCCAATAGGTGACGCGCGGATCGTTGAGGCCTGCCGTCACCAGCAAGGGCGGGTACGCCTGCGCCTTCACATTCTGATAGGGGCAATAGGACGCGATCAGATCGAACGCGTCCGCTGCCTCGATGGGGTTGCCCCATTCGGGCCATTCGCCCGGCGTCAGCGGCAGCGAGGCATCCAGCATCGTGTTGAGCACGTCGACGAACGGGACATGCGCGACGACCGCGCCCCACAGATCCGGGTCTGAATTGCAGACGGCCCCCATCAACTCGCCGCCCGCCGATCCGCCTGAAATGCTTATCTGGCCCGTGGCTGTGAACCCGCGCTCGATCAGGCCCTTTGCCACGTCGACAAAATCGTTGAACGTGTTGGTCCGCTTTTCCAGCTTGCCGTCGAGATACCATTGCTGGCCCAGATCGTCGCCGCCGCGGATGTGCGCGATGGCATAGGCGAAGCCCCGGTCGAGCAATGACAATCGCGATGTGGAAAAGCCCGGCTCAATCGACAGGCCGTACGCGCCATAACCGTAAAGGTGCAGCTTGCCCGTACCGTCCATCGGAAAATCGACAGGATAGACGATAGAGACCGGAACCAAAGTGCCGTCGCGCACCTCTATCATCAGCCGCTGCGTCGCATATTTCGATGCGTCATAGCCTGACGGGATTTCCTGTTCTTGCAGCAGCTCCCATCGGCCATCATCGAGATGAACGTCGTAGATGCGGTCGGGCGTGACCATCGATTCATAGCCGATACGGATCTTCGTCACATCATATTCGGGATTGTCGTCGAGCGAGGCGGAATAGCTCGCCTCGGGAAATTCCAGCCGCTTGGGCGTGTGCGTTGCATAATCGCGGATCTCGATCTGATCGAGCCCGTCAAGCCGCCCTTCCGTGACATAGAACCCTTTGAACAGGCTCACGTCGGTCAGATAGAAATGGTCGTCCGCGCCGATCACTTCTTCCCATGCATCCGGGGCATCGAGCGTTGCCCGAACCAGCCGGAAATTCGGGTGGGTATCGTTGGTGCGGATATACAAAGTGCCGCCATGCTCATCGACGTCATATTCGCGGCCCGCTTTGCGCGCAGATACAAGGCGCGGCGGGACGAGCGGGTCATCCGCGGGCACCAACCATGCCTCGCTCGTCACATGATCGCCCGTACCGATGACGATCCATTTTTCCGAAGAACTCAGCCCAATCGATACGCGAAAGCCCTCATCATCCTCGTGGAAAATCTCGCGATCCTCCTCGACCGACGTGCCGAGAACATGGACGCGCGCATTGTCGGTACGCCAGTTTTCGTTGGCGAGGCTGTAAAGCAGCGCCTCACTATCGCTCGTCCAGACCAATGCCGACAATGTGCCGGGTATGATATCGGGCAGCATCTCCCCGGTTTGCAAATCGCGGACGCGCGCCTCGAACCGTTCGCTGCCGTCGGTGTCGATGGCAAAGGCGAGATAGCGTCCGCAAGGCGAGACAGAGACTGCGCCCAGCCGAAAATAATCATGCCCGTCGGCCAGCGCAGGCTCATCGATGATCAGTTGCTCCTCGCCGCCGGAAACGGGTTTCCGATACCATTTGCGATATTGCGCACCGGCCTCGAACGCGCGCCAGTAAATCCAGTCCCCGTCCTTTTGCGGCACCGAGCTGTCATCTTCCTTGATGCGCCCCTTCATCTCGGCGAACAGGCCGTCGATCGTTTCTTGGTGCGGCTCCATCGCCTGTTCGAAGCAGCGATTTTCCGCCTCTAGATAGGCGAGCACATCCTTGTCCTTCACATCCGGGTAGCCCGGATCGCGCAACCACGCATAGGGATCATCGATGGTCCGGCCATGATGGCTGATCGTATGAACGCGGCGTTCGGCGACAGGAACGGAGGCGAGCGAAGCGGTTTGGGTCATCAAATATCCGTATAAAGTGGCGGGAACGCCTGAACGCGCCTATGTTGTAAGCATGGCCTTCGGGTGCAAGGAGAAAAAATGTCCACGGTGATCGCAGGTGAAAAAGTGACGTTATCCGCCGAGCGGCTCCACGCGTTGCGGGCGGAGCTGTCCCGTCGCGATCTCGACGGGTTCGTCATCCCGCTAACCGATGAGCATATGAGCGAATATGTGGGCGACTATGCCCAGCGCCTTGCATGGCTAACGGGCTTCGGCGGGTCAGCTGGATCAGCGGTCGTGATACAGGAACGCGCTGCGATTTTCGTCGATGGCCGCTATACATTGCAGGTCCGAGATCAGGTCGACGGCGATCTCTACGAATATTGTTCGGTTCCAGCGACACCGCCCGCCGATTGGCTGGCCGAGCATGTGAGCGCAGGACAGCGGATCGGCTATGACCCATGGCTGCACACGCGCGGATGGGTGCAGCAGGCACGCGCGAAGCTCAAGGCGCAAGGCGCGGAGCTGGTAGCGGTCGCCGACAACCCGGTCGATGCCGTGTGGACCCAAAGGCCTGCGCCCAGCCCCGCCCCAGCCCAGCCACATAGCGTTGAATATGCAGGCAAGGACCATCGCGACAAGCTTGACAATATCGCGACATGGCTGAAGCAGCGCAAGGCTGATGCCGCAGTGTTCTCTGCGCTCGATTCCATCGCCTGGGCGCTCAATATTCGCGGCAGTGACGTTGCGCGAACCCCGGTTGCGCTATCCTATGCAATCGCGAAGGCGGACGGCACGGTCGACCTGTTCATTGCACCCGACAAGGTGACGGACGACCTGCGCGAGCATCTGGGCAACCGGGTCGCCCTGCGGGACCGGGACGAATTTGCCACTACACTGGCCGGCGAATGGTCGGGCAAGACGGTTGCCGCCGATCCCGAACGCGCTGTCGCGGCGATTTTCGAGGCGCTCGAAGCCGGAGGCGCAACGATCGAGGCGACGCGCGATCCGGTGGTGCTGGCCAAAGCAATCAAGAACCCGGTGGAGATTGCCGGGCAAGACGCGGCGCAGCTGCGCGATAATGCGGCGCTCGTTCGTTTCCTGCACTGGATCAGCATTGAGGGGCCGGCGGCCAGCCAAACCGAACTGAGCGCAGCGGAACGGCTGCATGCTTTCCGTCGGGAAACAGGCAAGCTGGTCGATCTCAGCTTCGACACGATCAGCGGCGCGGGCCCGAACGGCGCAGTCGTCCATTATCGCGTCGAGGAAAAGACCAACCGCCCAATCGCACCCGACATGCTCTATCTGGTCGACTCGGGCGGACAATATCGAGACGGCACGACCGACATCACCCGCACTATCGCCATCGGCACGCCAAGCGAGGAGATGCGTGAGCGGTTCACCCTGGTGCTGAAGGGCCATATCGCTGTCGCCCGCGCGCTGTTTCCCACGGGGACGAGAGGCGGACAGCTGGACGCGCTGGCACGGCGCGCCCTGTGGGAACGTGGCCTCGATTATGCGCATGGCACGGGCCACGGCGTCGGCAGCTTCCTGTCGGTGCATGAGGGGCCGCAGCGCATTGCGACATTCGGTGGCGGCGACGAACCGCTGCGCCCCGGCATGATCGTCTCCAACGAACCGGGCTATTACAAGACAGGCGAATATGGCATCCGCATCGAAAATCTCGTGCTGACGGAGACGCGCGACATTCCGGGCGCGGAGAAGGACATGCTCGGTTTTCGCACCTTGTCCCATGTGCCGATCGACCGTGCGCTCGTGGTATCGGACATTCTGACCCGCGAAGAGCGCGACTGGCTCAACGCCTATCATGCGGACACGCTGCGCCTGGTCGGCCCGCTGGTGGAAGGCGAAACCCGCGATTGGCTCAAACAGGCCTGCGCTCCCATCTGAAGCAAGGACAATGATGCCCAACAGCCTTTTCACGCATCCCGTTCATCTGGGCCTTGGCGCGACCGCCTCCGTCCAACCCGAATTTACCGGCATGAACTGGTATGAGGATTATGAGCAGCGCACGCGGGCCGACGGCGCGGAAGGCAGACTGGTCAGCCTGTACCGATTCACGGAAAACTGGCCATGTGGGAAATGCACCCGGCCGGGCATGAAGTGGTGACATGCATTGAAGGCACGATGACGCTGTATCAAGAGGCCGCCGACGGCTCTCTATCCAACATCACATTGCGCGCAGGCGACTATACCATCAATCCGCCGGGCGTCTGGCATACCGCCGATGTCGAAGACGGCGCGACCGCGTTATTCATCACGCCCGGCGCAGGGACCGAGCACCGGCCCCGATGACTGTCAGGGTTTGGCCTTTTCGCCATCGGGAGGCGCAGCTTTTGCCGATGCGTCAATGTCGCGCGCCTGCGTTTTGCGGCGCCGCAAATTGGTGCGCAGCGCCTCGGCAAGCCGCTTTTTACGATCTGTTTCCGTTTCCGCCATATACGGGCGTTAGCCGAAAGTGCGCGCAAGGCTCAAGCCCGGCTTGACAATGCGTGGGCTTGAGGGCCATAGGCCCGGCTCCTGTGGGCATGGGTCGAAGGACTCGCCCCCTTTGGGACGGATGCTGCTGTAGCTCAGTGGTAGAGCACACCCTTGGTAAGGGTGAGGCCGAGAGTTCAATCCTCTCCAGCAGCACCACCCAGTCTCGCGACACCGGGGTTTTCCCGATTTCTTCAAGGGCACAGCCAGAAACGGCGCAGTTCTGCGGGATTCCGACTGATGCCAATTCACTTTGTGGCCAGAGACCAAACTCACCTACCGGATTTTCTGCCGAATCTCTGGCCCAGTCTCTGCCGCCCAAAAAGTGGCCACAAAGCGGAAATTCTATGGTTTTGATCAAACTGGGTGTGGCTAAGCACGTCAGACAAGTGCTGCGTCAAATTCCGCCGACATTGCGGTCGTTCGTTGATTCCAATCGACTGGTCGAAAACCGCCTTACGTTCATGTGCATCTAATGGAATTCGGGCGACTGGCATAAATAGGAATTGGGTTGGATTTGCGGTACAGGTAACCTTCCCCAAATGACGTAATTGACTTGGCTTGTTGCAGCGCGGCGCTGTCTAGAAGACATCGCTTCATGTTTTAGTGTAATGGGAAGACTGTTTTTAGAGTATTAGGCCAAGCGCATGGTCTGCTCAATGACAGAGCCGTCGGCGATAAATAAAGTGCAATTTCGTGAACCTGATAAACACGGGCGTAGCGCTAAGCTTCATGGCTGAGAGTTTTGCAGGTCCGCGCAACGTGGATTCGCGTACCGCAGCGGGGATCGAAGCAAAAAACCAGGCGCTCAGGCACCTCCAATATAGCTAGTACCAATCCTAGAGAGCGTATGCGCACTTTGAAGTTTATGAAGATTTTAGCTGGCGTTTAGCTTCATCGAGGTAGGTCCGCATTGCCTTATAAAACTGCTCGGTGATTGTTTTCATTGTATCTGCGAACACGGCCTCGCCATCGCCGTTCTCAACAGATGCTATATTTGCGGCCGTGTGGCTATCGATATCCAATCGAACCTGTGTACCGACCTTGCGTACGCGATATGTAGCATAGACTATCATGCCATTCGCCGCCGGGGACAGATAATCGGCCCGTATGCTCATGGTCATGTTTTCGGGATCAAACTCTGTGATACGGCAAATCCGGTTATCCTCCCCGGGCGGGTTGGAAATCATTTCATAACCGCCCAGATAAGCGGATGGGTGTGCAGAGAGCGCCGATATCGAATAGCCGAGTGACCTAAATTTATGGCCTTTGCCATATTGCTCTTGAACGAAGGACCAAACAGTTTCCGCAACGCAGTCTATTTCAGCGGAGACGTGATTGACGATCGTAACTTCGACGAGATTGGCGGCTTCTTTAGACAATCATCTTCTCGTCTTCACTGCTTTTCGGAAAGGATCGGTCAGGCTTTGGTCGTGGCCTTTTCAGGCGTCTTCCATTGGGGAGCTTTCTTGGATTTCGGTTTTTTCTGTTCCAGCGCCAGCATCGTATCGACCATGCCCTCGGGCGCCTTTGCGCCGGTTAGCGCTGTATAATAGTGAGGGGCGAGCCGAGCGCGTTCGGAGAGACTTTCCTCGATCGATAGCGCGAAATAGCCAACCTGATGAAAATACATTATCCGTGCCCTGACCAGGCTTTCCGGATCTTTCATCCCGTTGCGTTCAAAATAATCCTGGAACAAGGCAATCCATGCGTCGTCAGTTTCTCTGATGGCCGACGCCACTTTCTTTGACTTGCGTGCCCAGCTGCGGATGGCAAAATCAAACGAGGGATAGGACGGGTCTTCACCCAGCCAGATGCGGAACAGTTCAATCAGATCGCCGCCTTCTTCACTCGCGCGGGCCTTGATTGTGTCGATTTCGCGATCGTTGTTGTTTTTCCAGTCCTCCAACAGTGCGTCGAGCAATTCCTGCCGGTGCTTGAAATGCCAATAGAAACTTCCTCGCGTCACCCGCATCCGCTTGGCCAGCACATCCACCTTGACGTCATCTATACCAGACGCGACGAGTGCCTTGCGGGCGTATGCGATCCAGTCTTCCCGAGTGAGCCTGCCTTTTGCCGCCATTACAAAACTCTCTTCATCATAAATGCATCAGTGTGTCGCGATATTGCGCTATAGCTCAGTTATGCGGCCGGTCGACCCTAATCATCATGATTTGAAGACGTTTTCCAAGCTCGGTTAAGATATACTGTCCGAGCGAAACAGTGCCTAGCCACCCATCAGAAGAATGTTTTGACCGCCCCATTGATCGCGTATGTATCGTCGACGGTCAGCATAACCTCCCAGCGATCGAACGTAGTACATGGGTGAGCAATGCCGAAGCCAACCTTGTCGCCCACGCTCAGCGGTGAGTTTTCTGGCAGGTCGAGATAGCAATGGTGATCATTCAGTTTCGCAACATGATGACCCGAGAGGGTTTGGGGAACATCCGAGCTGGCTTTGCACCATTTGATCGGTGTCGGCATGTGGACGTCAAACGAGCAATCTCGCTTACCCATTGCAACAATGGCCAGCCCGGGCTCTGGCAAGGATTGCACATGAGCCCAAACCTCGATCGCAGGGCGCAAGCCGGGGCCAAGTTGATTGATTTCAGGCATCCGTATGGCAATCGCTTCGGCATAATCGCGAAACCAGCTGGAATCATGGGTAACATAGCATCCGCTGCGCAACACGAAGCTCGATCTTTGCGACAGGCTCTCGAACGATCTGAGCTTTAGAGGCAAGTCGAAATATTGCGATCCGCCTGCCGACAGGATGATGCCGTCGTCCATTTCGGCAAACAGGCCTTTGCGATCGCAAATCTGCGCTACGGCGAGCATGTCGGCAAACAGGCGGTCGATGCGTGCCAAGGTGGTTTCGGCGCTTGCTCCTTCCAGAACACCTTCGAACCCCTCGATCCCTCGAAGGGCCAGTGCTGGAGAGGCTGCGTTGACGGCCTGGGCGACGGCTATCGCGTCATCCACGCTGCGTGCCCCGGTTCTGCCAGCTTGCTGGCCTACTTCCAATAACACCTGCAATGGCCGACTGCACCCATGCTCAGCGATGCTGTTTTCGAGAATCCTCACACTCTCGATTGAATCGACGAGACAGTAAAAATCGAACGATGGATCACGATCAAGTTCCGAAAGCACAAACCGGATTCCACCGGGATCGATAAGCTGGTTTGCCAAAAGAATGCGCTGGACACCGAACCGACGATAAACATGGAGATGAGAAACGGTCGCCGCCGTTATGCCCCATGCCCCGGCGCGTAGTTGCAGATCGAACAGCTGGGGGCTCATGCTCGTCTTGCCATGAGGACACAACCGGATGCCGGTCATCTCTGTAAAGGCGCGCATCCATGCGATATTGTGATCAATTGCAGACCGTAGAAGGACAGCGGCGGGCAGAGGGATATCGCCCTGCAATAGCCTCCAGCCCTGTTCTCCCACTTCGCCTAATGCCAGGTCAGCTTGCGCAGGAATCCCCTTAGTCAGCCCGTCCAGGGTGCTGTCAATGATTGGTTTTAGCCAAAGCGTCACGGAGACACTCCAGTGCCGCTAACCGGAAACCGGCGCATGATATTTTCGTTCAGAACTCGCATTGGCAATGCTCCTTCGCTGAGGATGGTTTCGTGAAAATCGCGAACGTCAAAACCGGGTGCGGTCGCCGCATGTTTCCGCAGGTCGCGAAACTGTCGTAAGCCATAATGGTAGGATAGCGACTGGCCATGCCAATCGGTCGAATACCGCAGCAACTCCGCCGTGATCTGGTCCTCACTCTCCAGCGTGTTATTGCGCATGAACGCTCGCGCTTCGTCGAGTGTCCAACCAAGGGCGTTGAGACCGGTATCGACCACCAGCCGTTGGGCGATAAAGCGTTCGTGCAGATATCGCCCATATAGATCGATCGGGTCGTCATAGACACCCGCCTCCACGCCAAGGCCGGAGGCATATTCCGCCCAACCTTCGTTGAAGACACTGATCTCGCCATTTTCCCGGCGGATTGCTGGCAATCCGATATTTTCTACCTGACGGGCCAGATGGAAATGATGGCCGGGAATACCTTCGTGCAGAATCAAGGCTGCGGCCCTGATCTGAAGCCTGTCGCTGAGGCTGGAACCGTTGAAATAATAGGTGCCCGCATCGCCCGCGCGGGATGGCCCCTCGTAATAGCCATAGGCCATCCCTGCTTCTGCATCTTGCGGCAGCCGGACGATTCGCAACGGAGCATCGGGAACTTTACGGAAAAGCGTAGGAAGAGCCGCGTTCATCTTGTCGAGATAGCGATGATAAGCCACCTCGACCGCTTCGGGCGAAGCCGCATAGCTTGCCGGGGATTGGCGCAGTTCCGCATGAAAGACGTCTTCGCGTGCAGCCCAGCCATTTTCGGCACGCAGGCGCGCCATAGCATCGGTAATCCGTGCAACGTCTTCAAGGCCGATTGCGTGCAAGGTTTCAAAAGCCACGGGTTCTGTCAGATGGCGACGGATGGCACGAGCATAGGCCTCGTCTCCGCCCCGCATGTGGACAAGCCCCACTGACGAAGGGGCGAGCCGGGCATAATCGTCGTTCAGAATGGCGATCAGCATATCAACTGCGGGCAGGATTTCATCATTGACGCGCCGCGCGATAGTTTCGCCGATCGATGAAGCGGCTCCTCCCAAGGGCGATAGCGTTTCGGCTTTCGGAATCAGCGTTTGCAGAACAGCGGCGCGCAACCCGACCAGGACGCTCTGCGCCCCGGCGATTGCAGGCTGCGCAATGCGCCAATCGCGCTCGGCGAGACTGAGCATCTTCTCAGCAGAATTTCGCAACAGGTTACGATAGTCAGTCAGGAGGGAGAGGTAACGATCTGAATCGCTTTTGTCGGTGAAAATGAACGGAGCGAATACCTGGCGAAGATGCGAGGAGATTCCGATTATAGAAACATAGGGGGTGACGGGGAAACTATCCCACCATTCCTCGGGCTGTCGCGTGATATCCTCCGCCATATGCGCAAGGACGTCGGCAGTGATTTGATCGGTCTGTGAAAGACGGACACGGTCAAGGGTAGAGATAGTTGCGGCGATGCGCATGCCTTCGCTTGCGTCGATTTCCGCCTCTTCCAGCGATCCTGTCGGCAATGTTTCTACGTTCCTGCCCGCCCGGCAGCGATAATATGGCTCCTTCGCTTGAAGCCTTTCCCACATCTGTTCCGCGCAAGCGCTCAATATGCGCGACGCATCATTTTCGATAGTGGTCTCGCTTGTCATGCTGGCTTCGTGTCGCTGACGCCCAAGGTTCGGTCGAAGAAGGTTACAAGTTTGGCAATGAAATAGGCTTCCTGTCGCGCGCAGAAACCATGCGTTTCATCGGGAAGTACGACGAATTCGTGATCGATGCCTGCCTTCAAAAGCGTATCCGTCATCTTGATCGCGTTCTGCCAAGGCGCAACGTCACTGGTTCCGGCCACCAGCATAAATGGCGTGCTGAGCCGGCCTGCATCGGCATATAGTGACGCGTCGGCATAGGCATCGGCATTGTCTGGGCTCGGCGTGCCGCCGAAATAGGGTTCATGAATGAAATAGTCGAGCGCATCAAAGCCGGGAGCGGACGAAACGCCGCTGCGATACACTTCGGGATGATCGATCAGACAGGCAAGCGTGTGATACCCACCCCATGAATGGCCCCAGATGCCAACCCTGTCGCCATCAATCCACGGCAGTTTTTCGACAAGCTGTTGGATGGCGCCAGCATGATCATTGCCGACATGACGACGCCATTCCTTGAAAGATGTATCCTGAAACGCTTTCGATCGCTCCGGTGTCCCGCGCCCATCCATGACCGCGACGACGTAGCCCAGCTGCGGAAGCGCACAGTGCAGAGCGGAAAAAGGTGAGTTCTGCGGTGCGTGGAAGTTGTGCGGCGTGTTCACGATTTGCGGGCCGCCGTAGATATATTCGATTACGGGATAGCGCTTTGCAGGATCGAAATCACGGGGCTTGAACAGAAGGCCCCACATATCCGTTTCGCCGTCGGCTGCCTTTACGCAAAACTGTTCGGGTGGCGTCCATCCCATCGCTTCTATGCGCGATGTATCGGCCGGTGGGAATGCGTGAACGAGTTCGCCATCCATGCGCCGAACCTCGCTGCGAGGGGACAGGTGCGGTAGTGAGCGGGTGGAGATGAAGCTCGAAAAATCCGGTGCGAGCTGAATTTCGTGCACCCCTTCGTCGCGGGTCAATCGCTCAACCGAACCTCCTGCAAGCGGAACGCGGCAAAAATGCACATCATAGGGGCGGTCGGAATCATGATGAGCGACAAAATAGACATAGCCCCCGGTCATGTCTGTGGCCAGAACGTCCAATACCGGCCAGTTGCCGGACGTCAGCTGTGTCTCATTGCCGTGCAGATCATAGAGATAGAGATGGTTCCAACCATCCTTTTCCGATTCCCAAAGGAAGCGGGAGCCATCGTTAATAAGCCAGCAACCGGCACGGCCCCAAACCACCTGATGCTGGATCCGGATATAGGTATCGCCCTTTTCACGGTGAATCAGGGTCGCTTCGCCGGTCTTGGGATCAGCCATGTAGAGCGCGGCTTCTGTCATGTCGCGCGAATAGAGCGTGAAGAACAGCGCCTTGCCGTCTGCGCGCCACCCCAGAAACAATAGGAAATGATCTGTCGTGTCGACGTTTATCGGCGTCGATGTCCGGCGCAAAACATCAATTATATAGGGCTCGACGACCTGTAGTGGATCGCCCGTGCGCGCGACCCGGACTTCTTCGACATCGTCATATCGCTTCAGAAGATGCGTTCGCGTCCGTGCCGGGACCTTTCTTTCGTCAAACTTCGTAGCGAAAATGGCATAGCCGTCGGGTGACCACGGATTTGTTGTGCGCTGAACGAAAGAGCCGCCCGCGCTCATGCCCATGCGGACGGATTCGACGTCCCAGCTATACAATTCGTCTCCGTCGTCGGTCAGCATTTCGACACGCCCGTCTTCAACATAATGCAAAGATATGTTGCAACCGGTCAGGCCAACCAGGCGCTTGCCATCGGGGGACGGCATTTCCGGCACCGAGAAATACTCGAAATGATAGCCGGGGCGCTTGAACATGCGCGGGGCCGCCATAGCGGCGGGGCTGCGTTCAAAAATCTGCTCCATTTGGTTGGGGCCGGGTTGTTCGACCACCGTGTGGGTCGCCAGATCCAGCAGCAGGTTCTTGCCCTCGAAAGCGAAAGCGATGCTGTTCCCGATGTGCTGAAAGGTTTCAAATGGCAAACCGGCATAGGGTATTGGTCGGCCGATCAGGTTGGCAACGCCCTCACGCACCTTGGCGACGTCGAACATGGTCTCGACCCTGCCCGAAGCCGGATCCAGCACTTTGATCTCGGTATTTTCAGGAGCACCTTCTGCGAACCAAAACCGCCCGTCTGGCATCCAGTTGGCCGCGACACGGCCTCCGCTGACAAGCGAGCCAATATTCAGAAAGGCATCAAATGCTGCCTTGTCTCTTGCGATCTTCTGGCCGGATTCAGTCAATTCGGTCTCCATATTTTTCGTGCCATGGCGCTGTAGGGACGTTCATCGCTCAGCCGGCATTTGTTGCTGGAACCACCCAGCGATACGGGCGATAAAATCGATTACAGCGGGGAATTGCCTAACGCCGTGGCCCTCGCCGGGGTAGGTCAGAAGCATGCTTTGCACGCCTGCCGCCTGCAACGCATTATGTAGTTCCACCCCTTGGCCTGGCGGGGTGCTTCGGTCGAGTTCACCGCATATGATCAGCATAGGTGTTGTCACGTTTCGCGTGCCCGAAATGGGGCTGCGTGCAAGATAATCTTTTTCGCCAAGCATCGCGGTGATCGATGAGGGGACATGACTTGTCAAACGCAGGCTGGTCCAGTCTGCGACGGGGGCGATCGCTACGGCTGCGGCGAAACGCCTGTCCAGGGTTGGTAACCATGCGGCCATAAACCCGCCGTAACTGCCGCCTATCACCCCAATTTTTTCGGGTTGGGCAATGCCGGCATCGATGAGATGATCAAGAGCGGCGATAAGATCCCGAGCGTCAATGCCACCGGCATCGCCCAGTACCTGTTTTGCAAAATCCTGTCCGTGGCCGCTCGATCCGCGCGGGTTGGGTTGCAGGACGGCGTATCCTTCTCGCAGCAAGGTTCCAGCATAGCCGCCACGCCCGGAAAAACGTGGGCGTGATCGCCAGACCGGTCCTCCGTGGAGATCCATTATGAGCGGGAACGGCCCTTCTCCGGGAGGGAGCAGCAGCCAGCCCTGAATGACTGTGCCATCGGACGATTTCCATTCCAGATGCTCCAGCTTCGCACCGGAGTGGGCCTCAGTAGTGGTGGCGGTTGCCACAATGTCAATGGTTGTGGTTGAGCCGTTGCCGGATATCAACGTCAGTGTGGGCCGTGAAAGATGGCTTTCTGCCATGACCGCTACGGTGCTGGTGACGCGTCCGACTGCCGCATCGGGATAGAGCGGTCCGCCGAAGGTCAGGGTGTCGGAACACCATAGCTCATGGCAATTTGCGGTGACTACATCATATGACGCAAGGACCGTCTCAAATCCGCGAACCCCTGCACAGATCAAGGTTTCCTCGCCCTGCCATGCCGTAAAGGTAGTGTCCGCAGCTTTGGTATCGATGGGACCGAAGCCGTCGCTGTCGCCAACCATCACCGTACCGGCGACCAGCAGGCGATCACTGCAGGCTGCTTCTACGAATGCGATGCGGTCTCCCGATGGCGGTGCCGAAATCCATCCCGCCTGATCCTGAGGTTGATACAATGTCGTCGCATGATTGTGTTCAAGATCAATCAGGCGAATATTCGCTGAATACCAGGCTTCTTCGCTCGGATCGTCGCTGGCGATGGCAGCGATCCGGTCGTCCCCGCACCAGCAGGCCTCCCAGATATTAACTTTGTCGGGTGATACACGCTCGCAGGTGTCCGAGATAAGGTCGAGAATCCATGCAGTTCGCCAATGCGATGCAGACTTCCCATCGTCGCAGATCGGGCACCAGGAAGGAGCTTCCGCTGCTTCGCGCGGGCTGGAAACTGCCCCCTGTGCTCCGGCGAGTTCTGCGCCTCGACCTGCCGCGAGCACGAGGATCCGACCGCCGTCGGCAGACCAGTGGAAATTTTCGACCCAATGCCCAGGCATATCGTAAGTGCGCAGACTGCCGCTGGCAATTTCCATGATCGCCAATTCATAGATATGTGGTGATGTCCGGTCGGACAAAAAAGCGATATACCGCCCCGATGGATCCCATTTGGGCAACCTGTCGCGATGCAGGCCTTCCGTGATCCTTTTCCATTCTCCTGTGTGGGTGTCTATCATGACGAGATGCTGATAGGGGATGTGTTCCAGGCGATCCATGAATAGGCCTGATGCGACAATCGTTTTTCCGTCGGGAGAGAGTGACAGGTCCAGCAAATCAAAGGGCTTGTCCGATCCGATCGAGCAGGCACTTGCGAAGAAGGACTCAACCTTCCTGAACATTTCAGTGTTGCGAATATCGCTCTGCATTCGGAGCTTTCCCGACCTGGACACCTACTGCAACCATACACAACTGCACTGTAACGTCAATCGCATCGGCACGCATCTGAAAAATACAGTGCAGTTCTGTATTGTATGGATGGCTGATATGGATTAGCTTGACGAGGTACGAGCGGGGCACATTTCGTCGTCAACACAAGAACGCGAACCGGAGCTACAGGCATTGGTGGAAAATCTGATCATTGGGGCCGGTGTCGTCGGCATGGCAACTGCCCTGGAAATACTGGGCCGTGGGCAGTCGGTGCACGTGATTGATTCGCGAGAACATGAGGGGCTTGGAACCAGCTACGCCAATGGGGGCTTGTTAACTCCGTCCATGTCGGATCCGTGGAATACGCCTGGCGTCCACAAGCATATTTTGGAATTCATCCTCAGCTCAAAATCAGCGTTGAAGATCCGTCTCGGCGCAATCCCGTCTTTGATGACGTGGGGGCCACGGTTCCTGTTGAATTCGACGCCACGTCGACACGAAGCGGCGACCTTGGCGAATTTGGCTTTATCAATTTACTCCCTGAAAACGCTCGACGATATGCGGCAAACATACTCGCTGGATTACGAAGCGGTGCAAGCGGGATCGATGAAGATATTCCGTTCGCAGGAAAGCCTAGATCATGCGGCCCGGCTGACGGATATGCTGGGCGCTTTTGGTCTCTGTTCAGAAGTTGCGGATGCGGCGCGCGCCATTGAACTGGAACCCAGTCTTTACCCCATACGCGATGAAGTTCGGGGGGCGATATTCTATCCACATGATGGTGTGGGCGATGCCCACCTGTTCTGCCAGGCGGCAGGTAAGGCTGTGCGCGCAATGGGCGGGGTGATGCAATTTGGCCATATGGTCGAGGCGCTGCACACATCCGGAAATCGTATCACTTCGGCAACCGTCGATGGGAACAAGGTTCTCGTCAATCGCGTGATCGTTGCGACGGGTGTTGCCAGTCCTGCGTTGGCAGCCGCGTTGGGGGTGCGGTTACGGATCAAGCCAGTTAAGGGGTATTCGGTTACCTACCGGCCGGGTAAATCCAATCGTCTACCAAAAATGCCAGTGATTGATGACGCCTATCACACAGCCGTCACCCCTATCGGCGACAGGCTGAGAGCCGCGGGAACGGCGGAATTTGCTGGCCATGACGTGCAGATGGACAAGCGGAGGGTGGTGGGCCTCGCCAACATGATGCAAGAGATATTTCCAGAGATGATGGATAAGGAGACACTGGCCGCGGGAACGCCATGGGCCGGATTGCGTCCAGTATCCGCGGATGGACGCCCCTATATAGGCCCTGGGCCGCAGTCCAATCTTTGGATAAATTCGGGTCATGGTCATCTTGGATGGACGATGGCGGCAGGCTCGGCCCGCCTGCTGGTCGACTTAATCGAAGGGCGGCGGACCGAAATCGATGCCAATCCATATCGCATAGACCGCTAGGTTTCGCTGGGCACCTTGCAGACATTGACCCAAGTGCCGCCCACAAGTGTCATAAGCCGTTGCGGCTCTACTTCGACGGATGACGTCCTCGAACCCGCCGCAGGAAATACCGTGGCGAACGATTGTAGCGATACATCGCAATAGACCGGCGCGTCACTTGCCAGCGCAAACGGGCAAACGCCCCCAACCGGGTGACCGGTTATGTCCAGCGTCTGTTGTGCGTCGAGCATGCGGGGTCTGTTGCCCAGAGCTGCCTTGCACTTCGCATTGTCCAGTCGGGCCTCGCCGCTGGTCACAAGAACCACATTGCGGTCTCCGACGCGCAAGGCCAGCGTCTTGGCGATGCGAGCCGGTTCGACACGCAACACGGCGGCGGCATCGGCTACCGTAGCGGTCTCTTGATCATAACGTATAATCGGGATGTCCGGCGCATGTTCGTTCAGCCATGCCTGTACAGCTTCGAATGACATTGAGGCCTTCTTTCGATTTTACCAGTTCAGTTGCCGGCTACAAATTTCATTTCGGCGTCGATCGGCCATATCGGTCTTTGTAAACGGGCGTAATTCTCCGCCTGAAAGTCGAGCGAGAGTAGCCCCGGCGTTTCGCAATAATATACCTTCGCCGCGATACGGGCGAAACGCTCGTAAAAATGCTGGGTGGATTTAACGACAATGATGTCCATCGATGCGAGATCTATCCCGAGCGACGTGAAACACGCCGGGTCGAACACCTGTTGACGGATCGAGTTGACGACGATCTTGACCCCTTTGGTCTCGATCAAGGCGGCTCGGCCAACATCGAAGAAGGTTCCTGGTTCCGGATCTTCCTGTTTAAACCCGTCAGACAGGGCGAGAACGGTCCCTTCGATGTCCAAAGGATCGCCGGCTGCAGGGCCTGTCTTGCCGCCCAGCCGCATGCGGAGCGTATTGCCAACTCCCGCATCATGCGCAAAATTGACGGCGACGGGGTCCCATATCATTCCCAGCGCGACGTTCCCAACGTCCCGTTCAATCAGACGGCGTAGAATGAATGTCGAGTCCGATCCTGCCCCGCCACCTGCATTGTCGGCGGCATCTGCAATAACAAATGGTTTCTCGGAAGGGTGCACGTCAATCGCATCGAGTATATCGTCGATCGGTTGACGCAAGGCACGGGTCTCCTCGCGCGCATCGAAAAATGCTTGTGCCAACGCTGTCATGGGTTCGCCCACTGTGTGGCAATCAGCCTCGCTGACAACCACGATGCCTGCGCCCGTGTCAGGCTGGTCCGCCCAAGGAAAGCCATGCACGATCGATACGGAATGGATTTCTGGCCGTTGCTCAAGCTCATCGGCCAGAGTGTTGACGGCCTGCATCTGCGGAAGCGTCGTGTAAAAGGTGCCAAGCATGGGTACCCTGCAGAAATGATGCCGGGTGCTTATGGCTCCCCGCATGTAGCGATCGCCAATATCGAATAAATGTTCGGCCCGGTTGTCAAAGTCTGTGTGCGGATAAAGACGGCAGGCGACGAGGGCGTCGGCCTTGTCCATCATCAACTGCGACACATTTGCATGCAAATCGAGTTCGACACCAATAAACGTATCCGGGCCGACAATGTCTCGCGCTCGCGAGATGATATCGCCTTCGCAATCGTCATATCCTTGCGCCATTTGTGCGCCATGCAAAAAAAGCAGGACCATTCCGACGGGGCATGCTCGTTCAAGGTCTGTCAAAACTTCGTCGCGCAGCTTTTCATAGTCGGCCTGCCTGCACGGAGCGGCGGGCTCCGCATAGGCGTGAAGTGACGTATAGGCACCGTACCCCTTCTCCTTGGCCTTTCGCAGAAATGTGCCATAGCCGAGCAGGCTATAGGCTTCAGGTTCAGGATCGGGGGAAAGGTGATCGGGCTTGTAATAGAGCGCATTATGAAAGGCCGCGCCGGTTGTCGGTACGGCGGAAAATGAACTGGTCTCCATCATCAGCCCTGCAACAAAGATATTCATGGAGGTTTCCCGGTTTCTGCTTGGGTAGATGGTGGAGGACGGCATTTTGCCGGGGTTGCTACGTACGGCGATACGCGAACAGGCCGTTGAGGCAGTGGGTGGGGCGACCGGTTTTATCTGCATCCCAGAATGCGATGTCCCAGATCCGATTGCCCGAAAAAATAGGGTTTTTGGGCAGGAAGCGATCTTCGCCCAATGGTACTAGCTCGCTTTCGATAACCGGAGCCATGTCGTAAATTCTCGCCACATCATTGTCTTCGACAATCACCAGAACCCCATCCCGATCTTCAACACGGAGGGTTATGCCCAACGCTTCGTAGCGGCCCACATAACGCATGGGGTCGGCGACCGCAGTAGCCTGGGTCTTCAGGTCGGGAAGAGCGGGCGGCGTGATGCCGAATAGTGCCGGCAGTACCGCCGCAAACATTGCCTGCGCCAGCGGATAGCCCTGATTGGCGACATTGACGACCGTAGCAATCGCAAAGTCGCGTTCCGGGCACCATAGTAGCGTCGACGAACCGCCGACATTAGTGCCGCTATGGCCAAACAGCTTCACGCCGTCCCATTCCTTGCGATAGGGGCCGACGCACCATTCGTCGGCCATGAGGCGGCTGCGCAAAACGACCTCCGGGGTTTGCATCGCCATCACCGATGCGCCCGACAACACCTGTGTACCGGTGCTTCGCGATCGCCCGCCGTCCACGAACATCTTTCCGAAACGGGCCAAGTCGCCCGCGCTGAGGCAAAGGCTGCCGCCTGCTGGCCCCATGGAGCGCGGCAGCGCCCAGCCAGGCACGCGCTCTGCCGGGGCAGTCTTGTCCTCGCGTTGATAGCCCATGGCCACGGGATGATGGAGCAGGTCCTCGGCAAAAAGAGCGGAGTTTTGCAAGCCCAGTGGCTGCAGGACATATTTGGCGAGCAGTTTTTCCCATGCGTCCTTACCGATGAGACTTGCGGCGTGACCTGCAACATTCGTGCTTGCGTTGCTGTAGCCATATGCTGATCCCGCTCCAAACAGGTGGGTCACACCGGCAAGGGCCTCGACATAGCGGCCCAGCGCGTCGTCGCCACGACCATAATCATGATATGTACCGTTATCGATGCCTGCTGTCATCGAAAGGAGATGGCGCAGTGTGATTGTTTGCTGCGCTTCAAGGCTGGCCAGCCGGAAAGACGGAATATAGTTTATGACTGGCGTATCGAGATCAAGCAAACGCTCGTCAACCATGGCCATGACCAGCGCGGCATTGAAGACTTTTGTGGTAGAGCCGATCTGGAAAACGGTCTGCGGTGTGACGGGAAGCCTGAGTTCGCTATTGCGCATGCCGGTGGCAAACTCGCGCACACCGCTACCGTCTGCGATAGCGCACTGCGCGCCCACTATGCCGAGTGATGCGGCGGCCTCATCGAGCAATTGTTGAATCTGGTTATCTTGCATCCATCACCTGTGTTTCAGCGCGGTTCGACAACTGGTTGCGCGGCCTATCGGCACCGGTCGATCTGATACCGTTCGCCGACTGGAAAATTAGAGGTGGCATCCAAACACTACTGCATGGTAAGGTCAAGGTCTAATGACGAAATGAGTCAAAAATTGAAAACGTCGACATAATGAATTTTGCGCCAAAATCCCTGATAGGTGCCTGTCTGGTATGGGACAATCACGCGTGCATGCCCTTGCGGCCTCATGATGAATCATTCCTGCCGCGGCTTCAGATGTATCGTGATGCCGGAGTAAATGTTGTCAGTCTGAATGTTGGATTCGGCGAGCAAGGTATCGAAGAGCATGTCCGTATGCTCGCACAGTTTCGCCGTTGGCTGTCGATGCACGGTAACGACTATATTCTGGTTCGCGCCGTCGCTGACATCGATCGCGCGCATGCCGAAGGAAAGCTCGCAATCGTTTTCGATATCGAAGGCGCGAATGCGATTGCCGATCAAATCAGCATGATCCAGCTTTATTATGAACTGGGTGTCCGTTGGATGTCGATGGCCTATAATCTGCACAATCGCGTCGGCGGTGGGTGTCAGCAGGAAGGGGACCCGGGGCTGACGGAATTCGGGCGGTTGGTGCTGGACGAAATGGGGCGCGTGGGCATGGTCGCTTGCTGCTCGCATACCGGATATCGTACCGCGATGGACGTTTTGGAGTATTCCGACCGTCCGGTCATTTTTTCCCATTCAAACGCTTTCGCGGTGCACCCGCATCCGCGCAATATCGGGGACGATCTCATCAGGGCTTGCGCCCGGAACGGTGGGTTGATCGGTGTAAATGGAATTGGAATTTTTGTTTCATCTCAAGGGGATGCGGCGGAAGGTCTGGCGCGTCACATTGATCACATAGTGTCTCTGGCTGGAATTGAGCATGTTGCATTAGGTCTCGATTATGTCGTTGATCACTCTGAACTAGACGAACTGACAAGCGCCAACCCCGCAATATTCCCCCCAGAGCTCGGATATGGGAAGGATATGCAGATGATCGAACCGGGGAGTCTGGTTCGCATCATCGAAGCGCTCTGTCGCATGGGGTATGCCGACGCAGATCTGTGCGCAGTGCTCGGTGGAAATCTGATGCGGATTGCGCGCACAGTCTGGAAATAGCCAACATATGGCAAGTCCGATGGGCATTCTCTGACCGGCGTTTGCAAATCCGACAACCTCCGGTTTGGCGCACTGGTACTGGTGGACCGAGAGATTGCTATTGACATGCCAAGACATACAGGACACAACTGTATGGATATACTACGCCGTTTAGCTTTAAAGGGGGTAATTATGCTGAAGCGTACGAAAGTTTTGCTTACAAGCGTCGCGATGATGCCGGGCTTCGCCATGGCGCAAATGGCGACAGGTCAGGACGAGTTTGCCGAGGGAGGCGACATCATCGTCACTGCGCAGCGTTATGAACAACGCCTGCAGGACGTGCCGATATCCATCACTGCGATCACGGCCAAGGAGCTGCAGGCGCGCAATGTCAGCTCTATCGGTGAGTTGCAGTATTCTGTTCCTGGCTTTTCAACATATAAATATGGCGCCGGACAGGAATTCTACCAGCTTCAGGGTGTGTCCAACACGCTCGGCTCTTCCACTGTTGGGCTCTATCTCGATGAAACGCCGCTAGCGCTTGATCGGCAGGGTAACGGGTTGGGTGTGCAGCTTATTGATATGCAGCGTGTAGAAGTTTTGCGCGGGCCGCAGGCGACGCTGTACGGTGAAGGGTCGATGGGCGGCACGATTCGCTACATCCCCATTGAACCGGACCTTGGCGGTTTCAGCGGTTCTGTTGCGGGCCAAATCAGCGCCACCGAAAATGGTGAAGCCGGCTATCGCGCGGAGGGTGTGCTAAACCTGCCGCTGGCGCTCGACAAAACTGGCATTCGCCTGGTCGCGGGTTATGAACATGTCGGCGGCTGGATCAACAGCGCAGCGACGGGCAAAAGCGATGTCAACGGCGCAGACCTTCTCAGCCTGCGTGGCACAGTCGTTTCGGAGTTGTCAGACCGGGTAACTGTCTCGTTTCTGGCGCAATATCAGGAAACCGACCAAAATTACCAGGATTTCGGTTTTGGACGCATCACATATGCCGCGCTTCCGACCGAAATATCTGACAAATATGCTTTGGTGCAGGGTAAGGCGGGCGTCGATCTGGAATTCGCAGAGCTGACCGCTATCGGAAGCTATATTCGTCGTGACAACCTTGTCGTGGCGGATTTGACGCCCTTCTATCTCCCATTTCTGGGTCTCTTCGGCGTTCCTGCTGGCGCGGTTGACCAGGTCGCCAACACCAATGACTACAACTATGATGTCTATAGTGGCGAATTGCGGCTGACATCGCAGTCTTCCGGTGCGTTTCGATGGATGGCGGGCGCGACTTACAGGGAAGTAAACCTCGATCTGCTCAGCGACTCCTATACTGCGCCTTTGAATGTTCCGTTTACATTATTGCGCGTCGACGAGCGGTCAAATGCTAAAACATATGCGGCTTATGGTGAGCTTTCATACAGTTTCGCTGAAAAGCTGAAGTTGACCGCCGGCCTGCGTTATTACGAACAGAAGCTGACGCGCGCCACCGATTCGATTAGTCTCGGCGCGCCTTCTGTCGACCGCAACAAGGGCAGCTTCGACTCGCTGAACCCGCGCTTCAATGTCAGCTATACGATATCTCCCAACTCGATGATTTTCGCCAATGTCGCGAAGGGTTTTCGCGGTGGCGGTTTCAACCTTCAATCGAGTGGTGGTGGCGTCTTCGCAGTGCCGGCGTCTTATCAACCAGACAAGATCTGGACATATGAAATCGGCACGAAGCAGCAGTTGTTCGACAGGAAGCTCGCGCTGGAGCTCGATGTATATCACTCCAAATGGTCGGACGTGCAATCCTATGGCTTCGCCCCCGGTAGCCCCATCGTGATCATTACCAACAGCGGCAGGGTAAGCGGCTGGGGTGTGGACGTATCCGCAACGGCACGGCCGGTGCGCGGGCTGACCTTGACCGGCACATATGGCTGGAACAACCTGGAATTTGACGAGGCAACAGGTGACAAGGCCGTCGGTGACCCGGTCGACGGCGCGGTCCGCGAATCCTACTCCGCTTCAGCTGAATATCGGGCGCCTGTGGGTGGCGCTGCCTATGGCTTTATCCGTGGCGACTTTCAACACGCGGGGCCTGCCCAGATCACGTTCCGCAATTTCGGGCAGATTGTTGACCGGCCCTCGCGCGACCTCGTCAACTTCCGTATCGGGGCGGACATAGAGAATTTTCAAGTGGCTCTGTTCGTCAATAACCTGTTCGACGAAGACAAGCCGAATATTATTGGCCCCTTCGGTGTGTTTGCGGAAAATCTTGAGCAGGCACCACGCACCATGGGTGTGAGCGCGCGCATCACTTTCTGATTTGACGCCTATCTGATTTGCGGTTGCTGTATTGCGCCGCAACTGCGTCGCGACCTGTCGTTTCCGGACGGCGGGTCGCTTCGTAAGGCATGAAGGAAATTATCGTGACCGTTAATTTGGAAAGCCGCGATCGTCATGCGATCGAAGCAGGGTTGATCGATGGAAAGCACTTTGCCGCTGCTTTGCAAAAGCGCATCGCCGACGCTGTTCCAGATTTTGTTGCAAAAGCCGGGCGGGCGCCCTGCCTCGCGGTTATCCTTGTGGGCGACGACCCTGCAAGTGCCGTCTATGTTCGCAGCAAAGGCAAGGCAACAATGGCCGCCGGAATGACGTCTGTCGAACGCAGAATGTCCGCGCAATCGTCAGAGGCTGAGCTGCTGGAAACGGTGCGAACACTCAATGCTGATGCGGCTGTCGATGCCATTCTTGTGCAGTTGCCACTGCCGGCCGGGATCGATGAAGCAAAGGTTATCGCGGCGATCGATCCGGACAAAGATGTCGATGGTTTTCATGTGACGAATGCCGGGCGGCTTGCCATTGGTCTTGAGGGTTTCGTTCCCTGTACTCCGTATGGCTGCATCACGCTGCTCAAGAACACGATTGGCGATCTTTCCGGTCTGAACGCGGTGGTTGTGGGACGATCCAACATCGTTGGCAAACCCATGGCGCAATTGCTGGTGCAGGAAAACTGTACAGTTACCCTCGCGCATTCGCATACCAGAGATCTTGCATCCGTAACGCGTCAGGCCGATATCGTAGTGGCGGCGGTTGGTCGACCGGAGATGATCCGTGGCGACTGGATCAAACCAGGCGCTACCGTCATTGACGTCGGAATAAACCGTGTGGTCAACGCCGGTAAGCCGCGCCTCACCGGCGATGTCGCTTTCGAGGAAGTGCGCGCCGTTGCAGCGCACATAACCCCGGTTCCCGGCGGTGTTGGTCCGATGACGATAGCCTGCCTGCTCCGCAATACCTTGATTGCCGCTCACGCACGCGCCGGCTTGCCCGCTCCGACGGCAATTTAACGTAACAATAGGCTTGCGAACAACAGTACAGTACTGTATGGAATGCGCATAACGGGAGGCCGTGGGTGACCAGACGCTATTCTGCATTTTCCTTGCTGCAAGAAGGCTTGCGCGGTCAGCGCGGCTGGGTGTCGGCGTGGCGCGATTCTATCCCAGACGGGGCCTATGAAGCGATCGTTATCGGTGGCGGTGGGCATGGATTGGCAACGGCATATTATCTTGTCAAAAACCATGGCTTGAAGAAAGTTGCCCTGCTGGAGCGGGGGTGGATCGGCGGTGGAAACACCGGCCGGAATACGACAATTATCCGGTCGAACTACTTCTTTCCTGAAACGGCCCAGTTCTTCGAGTTTGCGCTGAAGCTGTACGAAGGCCTCTCGCATGAACTGAATTACAATATCATGTTTTCCCAACGAGGCATGTGGATGTTGGGTCATGATCGTCATGGCATGGAAATGTTGCGCCGATCCGCGAACGCGATGCGGCTCAACGGGATTGATGCCGAACTTCATGACGGCGATTCCGTTCGCAGGCAAATCCCGGGTCTGAACGATAGCCCTCGCTTCCCGATCCTTGGCGGGCTCAATCAGCCACGCGGCGGGTCGGCGCGCCATGACGCTGTTGCCTGGGGTTATGCGCGCGCTGCATCCGCCATGGGGGTCGATATCATCCAGAACTGTCAGGTTTCCGGATTTCTGATCGAGCGCGGCCGCGTGCGTGGGGTAGAGACCAATTTGGGAACTATTCGCTCCGACACGGTAGGAATGGCAGTTGCCGGTCACTCCAGTGTCCTGGCCGCAAAGGCGGGCGTAGCGCTGCCCGTGACATCCTATGCATTGCAGGCCTTTGTGTCGGAACCGGTAAAGCCTTGCCTGGATACTGTGCTGCTTTCCCCGGCCACCGGGACATATTTGAGCCAGTCCGATAAGGGAGAACTTGTCATCGGTGCCGGTCTCGACCTTTACCCGTCCTATGCGCAGCGCGGCAATCTGCCTTGGATGGAGCGCGCTGCTGCAGGCGTTGTCGAACTGTTCCCCGCATTCTCCCGAATGCGATTTCTGCGACAGTGGGCGGGAATTGTTGATGTTGTCCATGATTCTACTCCGATCATCGACGAAACATCGTTAGGCGGCTTCTACATCAACTGTGGTTGGGGAACCGGCGGATTCAAGGCGATCCCGGCCGGCGGGTGGTGTCTCGCCCATCTGATGGCCACAGGTAAAGCACATCCTCTGGCGTCCTCCTTCACTCTCGACCGTTTCCGCACCGGAGCTCTCATTGATGAGGCGTCAGCGTCCGGAATTGCACATTAGGAGCTGCAAGTGCTGTTGATCGATTGTCCTCATTGCGGGCCACGGGCCGAGGTCGAATTTCGTTGCGGCGGGGAAGCGCACATCGCGCGTCCCGGCCCTCATGATTCCGTCAGCGATGCGGAATGGACCGATTATCTATTTACGCGCGAAAATCCGAAGGGTGTTCATTTCGAACGCTGGTGCCACACAGCGGGGTGCCAGCGGTGGTTCAATGTGGCGCGCGACACAGTCTCTCATGAAATCCTCGCTGTCTATCCGATGGGCGCGAGTGCGCCGGAGGTTTCATGATGGGCGGTAAACGCGCCCCAGGGGGGACAACGATCAATCGCAGCAAAACGGTAACTTTCAATTGGGCCGGCAAAACTCTGTCGGGCTACGAAGGCGACACGCTTGCTTCGGCACTTATCGCCAACGGCATTTCGACCATCGGCCGCAGTTTCAAATATCATCGCCCTCGCGGATTGATTGCGGCCGGCCTTGAGGAGCCGAATGGGATCGTGCAGCTGGAGCGGGGTGCGCATACTGTGCCGAACGTGAAGGCAACACAGGTTGAGCTGTATGAAGGTCTGATCGCAGGGCCCGTCAATGCAAAGCCAAGCGTTGATTTCGACCTGTTGGCGATAAATTCCGCCTTCAAGCGCTTTATACCCGCTGCTTTCTATTACAAGACCTTCATGTGGCCGCATTGGCGGCTGTTCGAACCGTCGATCCGGAAGGCGGCGGGGCTTGGCACGGCGCCTGAGATGCGTGATCCGGACCGGTATGAGCAACGCTTCGCCCATGTCGATGTGTTGATCATTGGCTCCGGCGCTGCCGGGTTGGCTGCCGCTGAAGCAGCGTCGCACCTTCCTGGTGCAGAACGCATTATGCTGGTGGAGGCCGATGCTGAATTTGGAGGCGGATTGCTGTCTTTAGGTACGAAAATTGATGGTGTTGAACCCATGGCTTGGCGCAATGCGATGCTCGAGCGTCTGCATTCTGCACCCAACATACAGCTCTTGAACCGCACAATGGCGTTTGGCTTCTATGACCACGGCCTTGTGGCGCTTCATGAACGCTTGAACGATCATGTAGCTTGCAATGATCGCAGCGGGGCGCGGCAGCGTATCTGGAAAGTGCGCTGCGGCCGGGTCATACTTGCAACGGGCGCGTTCGAACGCCCGATGCCCTTCGCCAACAACGACTTGCCCGGCGTAATGCTGGCGTCAGCCGCACAGACATATGCTGTGAGATATGCAGCATTGCCCGGCAATACTATCGCCGTATGTGCAAACAATGACAGCGCCTATCTGGCTGCCTTCGCTCTCCAGGATGCTGGTGCGCAGATAGCGGCGATCATCGATACACGACCGGACCCGTCAGCAAAGGCGGACACGGCACGTGCGCTCGTGTCAACGGCGGAGTAAAAGTCGGCCATTGGGCGGAGCAAAATCAGGCCACTTGAGCCGTGTGTTGGCGAGCGCCGGGAGGGCGTAGCCCGAGCGGGGTCGCCAACACACGGATTGCCGTTTCTGTCAGGGATTAGGGCGTGCCTTGCGTGCCTGGCTCTGGGCCAGACGGTAGCTCTCGCCGTTCATCTCGAGGATGCTGACGTGGTGGGTGAGCCGGTCGAGGAGCGCGCCTGTCAGGCGCTCGGAACCGAACGTCTCGGTCCATTCGTCGAACGGCAGGTTGCTGGTGATCAGCGTCGAGCCGCGTTCGTAGCGCTGCGAGATCAGCTCGAACAGCAGTTCCGCGCCGGTCTTTGACAGGGGCACGAACCCCAGTTCGTCGATGATGAGGAGCTTGTATCCGGCCATCTGCTTGTGAAGCCGCAGCAGGCGGCGTTCGTCGCGTGCTTCCATCATCTGGCTGACCAGCGCGGATGCGGTGACGAACCCGACTGTCAGGCCCTTCTGGCAGGCCGCGAGGCCCAGGCCGATTGCGACATGGGTCTTGCCGGTTCCCGACGGGCCAAGGGCGATGACGTTCTCGCGACGGGTAATCCAGTCACAGCGCGCCAGTTCCAACACCTGCATCTTGTTGAGCTTTGGGATGGCGGTAAAATCGAAGCTGTCGAGGCTCTTGGCCGCCGGGAACCGTGCGGCTTTGATCCGGCGCTCGACCATCCGGCGTTCCCGGTCGATCAGCTCCAGTTCAACAAGCCGGGCAAGGTAGCGGACATGATCCACGCCTTCTGCCGCGCATTGCCGGGCCAGCTTGTCATGCTCGCGCAGGAACGTCGGCAGCTTGAGCGTCTTGAGGTGGCTGGCCAGTAACAGCTCGGGCAGCAGTTCGGGAGCCTGGCTGCTCATGCCGCTGCTCCGCCGGTCAGCAGCCGCATGTACGAGCGCGCCGATGTTGTCTCCACTCTGGCCCTGGGCAGGTAGGGATAGATCGCCATGTCCAGTCTGGGCGGGCGGCGCTCCACCCGGCATAACAGGAGATGCTTCACCGCATCAAAGCCGATCGCGCCCATATCGAGGGCCTGCTTCACCGCGCCATGCAGATCGGCCAGAGCAAAGCTCTCCAGCAGGCGCAGTACCTGCACATACTCGCGCCGGCCATGCTTGCCCATGCGCGCTTCCATGAGGCGGCGCAGCGACGCAAACGTCTCGGGCAGTTCCCAGCCCTGCAAGGGCGCGGCCTGATCGAGGGCATTGATCTTCTGTTCGATCAGAGGAAGGTAATGGATCGGATCGAAGATCACGTCCTCGCGCTCGTAGCTGCGCACATGGCGGGCAATGATCTCACCCCGGCAGCCGATCACTACCTCGCCGACATAGCCCCTGATCCACACCTCCTGGTGACCGAAGCGGACCGGCACCGAGTAATCATTGGTCCGGTAGCGCACCAGCGCCTGCGACGAGACCTGGCCGCTGGTCTGGTCACAGGCCTCGAATGGGGAACCCGGCAGGTTCTGCATCGCCGCCAGATCGCGTTGCAGCCTCTCGCCAATCGTCTCGCTCTCGCCCCGCAGCCGGTCGTTCCGGCGCTTGCGGCATTGCTCCTCGAGCCACAGGTTGAACGCCTCCCATGTCGCGAACCGGGGGATCGGAACCATGAAGTTACGGCGGGCATAGCCGACAAGGCCTTCAACGCCGCCCTTGTCGTTACCCTTGCCGGGGCGGCCATACCGGTCCCGGATCAGGTAGTGCGACAGGAAGGCGCTGAACAGCCTCGCGCGCAGCCGCGTCCCGTCAGGCAGGATCTTCGAGACCAGGCAGCGGTCATTGTCGTAGACGATCGACAGCGGCACCGCGCCGAAGAACGCAAAGGCGTGAACATGGCCGTCCATCCATGCCTCGGCTACGGCAGCCGGATAGGCGCGTACGTAGCAGGCGTCGCTGTGCGGCAGATCGAGCACGAAGAAGTGCGCCTTCTGCTCCACCCCGCCGATCTCGACCAGTGCCTCTCCAAAATCTGCCTGCCCATGGCCGGGTGCGTGTGCCAGCGGCACGAACATCTCCCGGCTGCGCTGATCCCGCTCCCGGATGTAATCCTTGATGATCGTGTAGCCTCCGGTGAAGCCATGCTCTTCGCGAAGGCGGTCGAACACACGCTTCGCCGTATGGCGCTGCTTGCGCGGAACCTGACGGTCCCCATCCAGCCACGCATCGATGACCGGAATGAACGGTCCTAGCTTGGGCCGCCGAACCGCCGCCGTGCGACGGTAGCCGGGTGGCTCGGAATACGACAGCATCTTGCGGACCGTGTCGCGCGATAGGTTGAAACGCTTCGCCGCCTCGCGCTGGCTCATCCCTTCAGCGCAAGCCAGGCGAACCCTCAGATAAAGTTCCACGGTGTAAATCCCTCATCCCTCCTCGCCCAATCTGCGAAAAGGGAAAAAGTGGACGACTTTTACGCCGCCCGCAGCAGAACTATCCCGCCGCTTCCGTGGCCTAATTTTGCACCGCCGTTCTCAGGGCAAAGTCCCATGCCACCTGGCTATCGTTCCAACGTATAGGGGATGCAGCGAGATCGGCCTGATAACGGAATCCAGCATAATCTAGTAGGTTAACTGCGCGCGGAATTACGTCCGTGTTCGGCACGGCTTCTACGAGCATCCGATATCCCTCGACTGCAGACAATGCGACTTCTGTTCGATCATTTTTGCGCGCAGCCGCAACTATGCGCCCAACTTGCTCACTCAGAGCAGTTCGAGCGACGTTTTCAAGCGAGTCCGACACGGATCGGGAGGAATTCTGGACTTTGCTAACCAGATCACGGAGTTTGGAGGTATCTGCGCTCTGGGCTTGTTCGGTCAGTGCCTCGAAAGACTCGGCCGCAGCCAAAATATTTGAACGGCGCACATCGGTATCCGGAGCAGTAACCGATTCAGCAAAATTGCTCACGTTGCTCTCAGATGGGGCGGCCTTTTCTTGATCCTGCGAATTACAGGATGCCAGGGCTGCTATAACGAGAGCTGTCGAAATGCTGACGATAGTTTTCTTGTTCATGATGTGACCGTTCGCTTGAAAGACATTTATGTAATTTATGTAATTCGGGATGAGGGTTAGCTGTTCCGGCAACGTCTAAAGGTTGCAGCTTTGTATACTTCGATGCTGGACCCGCTGGTTAATTCGGGCGTTCAGGAACACTCTCACCTAATCGTCAAGGAAACCAGGAATGCCGGATTTTATCGTATCCTCGCCAAAGCAGTTGGCAGATTCCAAGGTTCCCGCTGTCACTCTTGGTTTTTGGATAATAAAGATTCTCGCCACCACATTGGGTGAAACCGGCGGCGACACCGTTAGCATGACCCTTAACTGGGGTTATCTGGCTGCTACAGGGCTGTTTGTCGCCATCCTTATAGCACTGGTCTGGGCCCAAATCGCATCCATGCGATTTCGTCCTTTTCTTTATTGGAGCACCATCGTCGCTTCCACAACTGCAGGGACCACCCTTGCGGATTTCAGCACTCGTTCAATGGGAATTGGCTATGCGGGAGGTTCATTATTGCTGTTGAGCTTAGTCTTCGCGTCGCTCTTCATTTGGCATCGCAGCCTTGGGAGTGTCGACGTGAATCGAATCGTCACGCCGAAGGCCGAAGCGTTCTACTGGATCACCATTACCTTCTCGCAGACGCTGGGAACAGCGCTGGGGGATTGGTTCGCAGATTCCGGAGGCTTGGGATATATTGGTGCCGCCGGAGTGTTCCTCGTTGCGCTTTTAGTTTGCGCGATCCTCTATTTTGGAACGGCGACAAGCCGCGTAGGGCTATTTTGGGCAGCCTTCATCCTCACGCGTCCGCTAGGTGCCGCCGTGGGTGATTTTCTCGACAAACCAGTTGACCATGGTGGTCTAGCACTCAGCCGTCCGTTGGCCAGCCTCGTGCTGGCCGCAGCGATTATTGTACTCATTGTAGTTATTCCCCAGCGAGCGGGACGCCATCCGGGCGGACACGGGAAAGGGGCTTGATGATGATAGGCAGCCTGGCGAGACAATTCATCAAACCCCACCGGCAAGACAGTAAAATCCTTATCTCTTTTCTGCTCTTTGCTGTTGTCGCGTTCGGATTGATATTGCTTGGATCGGAAGTCGCCGAAGGTGACACCTTCGCGCTTGATAAGATGATCATCACGTCATTGCGCACTGCGAACAATCCCGGATTGCCAATTACTCCCTATTGGGTAACGTCAACTGCGATAGATTGTACGGCGTTGGGAAGCCGTGCGGTACTGACGCTGATTACCCTGTTGGCGTTGGGATATTTGCTGGCTGTCAGGAGAGTTTCGACGGCCTGTTTCGTCGCTCTGGCCGTCGCCGGGGGCGCTGCGCTAAGCGTAGCAATCAAAAGTTTTTTTCTGCGTCCACGACCCGAGATAGTACCCCATTTGGTATCCGTTTCGACGCCAAGCTTTCCGAGCGGCCATGCTATGAACTCGGCGATCGTCTATCTAACGCTCACCGTGCTTCTTGCACGAAGCGAACGCAATCGCAGCGTGCAGGTGTATCTTGTGGGGTCAGCGGTAGCGGTGACACTGCTTGTTGGTTCAACTCGCGTTTTTCTGGGGGTTCACTGGCCAAGCGACGTCTTGGCCGGCTGGGCTGTCGGTGCGATATGGGCTGCTTCTTGTTCACTACTCGCAAAGCGCTTGCGCGCGCGAAGAGCTATTGAATAATTTGGATAGCCCGCGGTCGAGCTAGGATTTTCGATGATATGACATGCGGGATACCCAATTTTTCAATATGCTGTCGATGAAACCATGTCCGAGCCGCCGATCACAGGTCGCGACCATAAATGTCATCGCCGTTATGCCGGAAAGTAAGAAAAGAGCCGTCATGATCGGGTGGTCGGTTCCGCTCGATTCGACCAAATCGGCTAATTTTAGCTCCAATGTCAGTATGATAATCCCCAAGATTAGCCCGAATGACGCAGCGGATCGTCGTGCCGGCCTGCCGAGCAGGAGTCCCAGCGGCGCACCAAGGACGGTAAACGCTGACCATAAGAACCTCTTGCCCAAAACTGCCAAAGATTGACCATCGCCCGCAGAAATCAGCTGGCTGGCAGTTTGCGCTTTAAGAATTTCTCGCTGCTCAATCGAAGCATCCGATTTGAGTGAATGCGCTAAGCCCCCCTCTAATGTCAGGTCCAATTTGTCGAACTTGATGCTCTTTACCGATCCATCAGCCTGATAGGTAAGATTCAGCCCCTGTCGCATGGAAAGCACCACTTGCCCGGAGCGACTACGAAAGATCCGTGCCTGATCGGCGAATATTCGCTGGCCAGGTGCTCGTAAGACAATTTGGCGGGCCATCCCCGAAGCGGGGTCCACCGTCTCGATATAAAGGAATACGCCCGGGGCTATGTTTTGAGGTTCCCTTGCGGCAAGAGAAAGGCCATAGGTGCCAGCATCCATCGCATGACCTATTTGCTGCAGATAGCGCTCACCCCATGGTCGCCCCCAGCCCTCGTTCAGAGCCGAGCACAGTCCGACTATGGCTGCGAACATCATCACAATAGAAAGCATACGGGGTCCGGATCTGCCTGTCGCCTCGATGACATCAAGTTCGCCCCGAAGTGTGAGCCGCCGCACCGTCACCGCCACTGCAAGATACAAACCGACAAACATGGCAATGGCAAGATATTCTGGAAGCAGCGCAGTGATGCTCTGAACAACGATAGGCAACTTTCGGCCAGCATAGTGCACGATGTTCAACAAACGGTGGATATGCTCAATCAGCATGATCACAATGATCACGGCACAAATCGTCGCGAAGCGGCTTGCCAGTTGGCGCAGAATATATCTGTCCAACAAAGTCAAAATTGATCGATGAGTCGCGCGCCGCGGATTTCTGGCTGAAGCATGCGTTTTGACGGCCTTGCCCTTACCCGATTGAGTAATCTGCAACATAGCCGAGGTGATCCGACAGCCTAAAACCGCCCTGCGTGATCCCAAACGGCACGCGAAGCGCTTCGAATTGGAGCCGATCACTCTTCCCGGGCCGGAAATATTGCTTGTCCTTCGCACGTTTCCAAATGGCCTGAAAATCGCTGTTTCTTCGCAAGACCTCACTCTGTAGAGCGGCGGCTAATGTCGCTTCTTGCGCTTCGGCAAATATGCCCTTGGCGGAAATCATGGCCGCGATACGGCTTCGATCATGGCCGATATTGAAGTCGCCACCGAATATGACACCAGTGGCATCCGACACTTGCCTGTCGACGAACTGCTGCGCCTCAACGACTTGGCGAGCGAATGCCGCATTAGCACGCGGTATAGGCACGCCGGACGCTCTTCTGGAATTCAGATGTGTATTCGCGACCGCAATTGGCTCAGATCGGCCTGGGATACTGATCCAGGCGATCAACACACCTTTGGCCGCCAAACAATCATATCCCGCGCATGCATCGTCCGTGAAGGTCATACCGGCCTGTCGAACGATGGGATAATCCGACAAAATCATCAGTCCGCCATCGAGCAGTTTCCCGTCCCGGACTATCCTCAACCAGTCCGGTGCGGCGAGGAATCGTTCCCCTGGCGATTGGCTCGACACTTTCCCTTGCCGGCTCGGGGACGCCCCGACTGTCACGTAGCGATAACCCGCAATGCTGCCTATGGCTTTCGCATCCGGTGTGAAGGCCTCTTGCAGCAATACGATGTGGGGCTGTCGCCCTTGAATTCGCAACTGCGCCAGTCTCAGTCCGATCTCCCGGAGCGAAGGTGCGCGATCATATGATGCTGGAAAAGGCATGCCATTAATGTTGTATGTCATTACCGACAGAATGCTGTCAGTATCCGACTGTGGATGAGCAGGCGGTATGTCGATCGCTCGTTGCGCGATGATGGCTGGAGATGCGGCCGCAAGACAGGCCGTCACAACCGCTGCAAATAACCCAACACTAATTTGTCGAACAGTCTGCACATATTTCTCCAAGTGCTCATGAGAAGGACTCCACGCCCGAGGTCGAACCGCATCTCGCGCGCCAAGTGTGGATTGTCTGCTTTCCCGGAGTCTGTTGGTCAGGCACGACATGATCGTCGTGCGAAAGGATCACGGGATGATAAGACAAGCTCTCATCGCCAGCGTTGCTGTACAGGTGGTTTTGCCGGGCATTGCCGGCGCCGACGAGATCAAGGCAACGGGTGCGCAAATACTGCGGATCACGCCCCATACCATCCCCTTGTCGTTCGAGGACCGGATGACATTGCGGAGAGCCAAACACACGCATTTTGGCACAGACGAAGGATCAGCCGGGCTGGACGTCACTTTCATGTCGGTTTCTTCAAACCAGAAGGGGAACGACCCTTTCGCCGATAACCGGCGGTTGCACGCGCGCTGGGTATCGCTGGATGTTTGGCACGATTTCATACCAACTGTCGCCTTCGGTTTCGCTGCATCGGCGCAGCGTACAAGCCGGCGCGATGTTCAAAGTCCGATTTTCTCCCGCAAGTCGCATGCCACATCTCTTGCCCTTGAGGCGAATTTGCGATTCACTAGAGACTCTGTGCTGCAAGGTGGATGGTACAACAATCGCGGTTGGGGTGGCCGTGCCGCAAATGATGACGCCATCCGCATCGCGAATGGCGATCCGGCATCAGAAAATGGCATGAGAGTGTCGCTTCGCATGCCTTGGATAAACGGCCTCGCACCAAATGGACGCGCGAGCTGGGACCTGAGCGCAGCAGACCGGATGCGTATTGTCGGACTGAATCAGCCAGCCAAGCACGATACCGTTGCAACACTGCGCATCAGCGCCCCTTTTTGACGATGGCGGAAACTTCGGTCTCTATGATCAAAACCCCTTTGAGGCTTGTCGGGGACGCATCCACGCGTCATGTATTGAACGGGATGCCTATAGACGAGGATACCTCGCCCCCCGATGCGGGCCTGAAACAGCTTTGCCTTGCAAAGCAGGACGATCTGAAACGGTTCCTGCTAGCGCGCGGCGCCAGCGCGGCCGACGCCGAGGATCTTTTACAAGACCTGTATATTCGAATCGACACGACCGTGACCGGGCCCATAAAGGCGCCCAAAGCCTATCTCTATCAGATGCTTAACAATATGATGCATACTCGTTACCGTACCGAGACACGAAGGCAACGCCGCGACGCAGACTGGATTAAAGCGCGACATGAGGATTCGGAAATAGAAGAACGCAATCATCCGGAGAATGTGCTCTCCGCCCGGGACGAGCTGATGCGCGTTGAACAGTGTCTGCATGATCTGCCAGAACGCACCTCGTTTATATTCCGCCAGTATCGGATCGAAGGTTCATCGCAGAAGGACATCGCGCAGCTGTTGGGCGTCAGCCTCAGCGCCGTGGAAAAGCATCTTCAACGTGCATATAAGGCGGTACTCGATATCAGGCGGCATCTGGACGCGGAGGGGATGTCTGCCTCCCATCGCGATGGAGGCTGGAATGGCTGACCCGCGAGAAGATCGCATGAAGGAGGAAGCGATCGCATGGCATCTTCGACTTGTCCAAGGATCAGGAGACGATTGGGAACGATTTGTAGATTGGCTGGAAATTGATCCGCGCCACAATGACATATATCAAGCGGTGGCGGAGGCCGACGCGGATCTCGACGGCTTGGCGGACCTGCTTCCAACATCAGCGTTGCCCGTTCTTGAAAATACCGATCATGGCGCAATGGAGTACGGGCATCAACGGTCCCGAATTGGAAAATGGCGGGCCCGGGCGATTGCAGCATCGGTCGTTCTGGCTGTCGGCGGCGCATGGATTTCATATAATCATGTCGACGGCAGATATTCTGTCACGACGCGACCGGGTGAAATGCGCAAGCTGGCTTTGACAGACGGAACGCGCATTGCTCTCAACGGCTCGACCGAGCTGGTTTTGGATAGAGATGATCCACGTCAGGTAGAACTCAAGTCAGGCGAGGCACTGTTCACCGTTCGTCATGATAAGGCACGTCCTTTCACCTTGACCGTCGGCGAAAATCAGATTGTCGACGTCGGGACCGTCTTCAATGTCCTCAAGAACAACCGCGCCCTTCGGGTCGAAGTCGCGGAAGGCGCCGTGAGATATGTGGACGGCCCTGTCAGCCATCGCCTGAACGCAGGCGATACATTGTCAATCTATGGAAATGAGGTAATCGAAGGGCATCTACCCGATACGGCTATCGGCAGCTGGGCTGAAGGCAAGCTGGTTTATCGCGACCGTCCGTTGATCGAGGTTGTAGGCGATATCTCGCGTGCAAAGGGTGTTGCAATCGAACTGGGCCCTGACCTATCCCTGCACAAGTTTACGGGGGTGATTCAGCTCACGGGCGATGACGAAACTGTGCGCCGCCGCTTTGAGCAATTGCTTGGGCTGAGAGTAACAGGCACGTCTGATGGCTGGTCGATTTCACAATGAGCGGCATTGGGCCTTCTGCTATGTCGGCGCTCTCGTCCTGACATGCCCAGCTAACGCACAGGTCCGCGCGGTCCATGATTTTTCGGTGCCAGCGGGACGCCTTTCCGACGCGCTTCTCATTTATGCCGAGCAGGCGGAAATTTCCATATCGATCAACGACCCGCGACTCGACCAGTTGCTTACGAAGGGAATTCGTGGGCGATATGATACTGCCTCCGCACTGCGTCGCCTGCTAAAAGGCAGCGGATTCGAGTTCACCTTCACGGACGTTTCGACCGTCCAGTTGATTAGACGCCCGGCCCCGTCGAAACCAGCCCGCCACCAAGCCGCACAAGCAAAACTACAACCTCCTCCATCGAGTTCGTCGCCGCCCGATATTATCGTTTCTGCCACGAAGCAACGCGCAGGCATCGCCAATTATCCCGCCAGCATGGCCGTGATTGATCTCGACCGTGGCGACACGGCACGCGGTGGCCGTAGCGGTACCAGCTATATACTCAAACGCCTGCCCAGCTTAGCGTCGACCAATCTCGGGCCCGGCCGCAACAAGATCTTTATACGCGGCATTGCCGATTCGAGCTTCAACGGTGCCAATCAGGCAACGATTAGCCAATATCTGGGCGACACGCGCCTGATCTATAGTGCGCCGGACCCTTATCTGCTGCTCTACGACATGGAACGCGTTGAGGTTCTGGAGGGCCCACAAGGAACACTCTATGGTGCAGGAACGCTGGGGGGCATTATTCGACTAACCCCCCGACCGCCTGACGCAAGGGCAACCAGCCTCGCCATCTCCGGAGGAACACAGCTGACCCAGTCCGGGAAGCCCGGATTTGACTCTGCTGCCGTGATAAATTTGCCTATCGACCAGAATAAGCTGGCATCGCGCTTCGTAGTGTATCGAGCGCAGGAAGGCGGCTATATCGACGACCGCCTGCGCGGCGCGCGCGACATCAATCGCAACCTGATATCAGGTGTTCGTGCGGCGGTTCGTTGGTCGCCGGACCCCAACTGGACCATTGACGGGGGGCTGGCGATTCAAAATCTCGCATCCCGCGACGGCCAATATAGTGAAAAGGACGTTGGCGAACTGGCTCGCAGGTCAGCGATAGCCCAACCCTTTGATAATGATTACAAGCTTCTGTCGTTGACCCTCACCAGAAGGAAGGGTGGGACGGAACTTGTCTCAGCGACAGGATATGCGCTGCATTCTGTCGATTCCACCTTCGATGCTACGGAAGAACCCGGCGTAACGGCACCTTTGCAATATGAGGAAGACGTACGGATCAATCTGCTAACCCATGAGACGCGACTAAACGGGGAATTGGGCGCGCGCGGACGCTGGCTTGCCGGCATCACCATTGTCAACAATATCAGCAAATCCAAACGCCGCCTTGGCCCACCCGGCAATCCTCTCGCTTTGGCTGGCGTCGCCAACACCACGTTGGACACTGCGCTATTCGCGGAGGCCACGGCAACCGCCTTGTCGAGCCTTGAGATCACGGCAGGCGGTCGCCTGAGCTATGTGCGTCAGACGAGCGAAATCGTTAGCGGGTCTAGCGAAGCTGCATTCGAACCAAAACGAGCGCAGTTTCGTGCCCTTCCGACACTCGCGCTGTCGTGGCGACCTGTCAGCACTATGTTGTTTTATGGCCGTTACCAAGAAGGCTATCGGCCGGGCGCACTCGAAGTGGCCGGGCCTATCGACCAACCCGTTGCTCAGCGTTTCGAGCGCGATCATATTCGCACTGTCGAACTTGGCTGGCGCTTTGGCACGGGTCCAGGAGCGCCGTTCTCAGGAGGTGTCGTTGCTTCCTTCGCGCAATGGTCGGATATCCAGGCTGATCTCGTCGACATCGACGGCTTGCCGTATATCGCAAACATTGGATCTGGGCGGGTCCGCAATGTCAGCGCCAACCTGACTTGGAGCCCCGCCAATCGTCTCAGGTTCGAAGCATCCGGCTATCTTGCATCAAGCGCACTGACCGATCCGGCACCAGGTTTTGATGCGGTGCGCGACCGGGATCTGCCCAATATCGCTGATGAGGGTTGGCGCACGGCAGTCCGCTATACCTCTGACCTCAATCGGGCCGCCATGACGCTGGATATGGCGCTACACTATGTCGGAAGTTCGAAGCTCGCAATCCGCCCACCATATGACCTCCCACAGGGCCGCTACTATGAACTGACCGCTGGCGCCCGGATTGCCTTCGGAGCGATTGCTATCTCCCTCGACTTCGAAAATTTGTTGAACGCGGAAGCGAACAGTTTTTCCTTCGGCAATCCGTTTACTGTCGATCGCGGTATGCAGGTAACACCTCTCAGACCCCGCTCTGTTAGGATCGGGCTGGACGCGAGCTTCTGATCGTGAAGCGGGCCCTCATTTCAATACATGATGTCGCGCCCTGCTTCGAAAGCCAGATAGATCAGCTGGCCGACTTGCTGGTTTCCCGTATCGGAAGTCACCGGTTCGCCATGCTGATAGTGCCTGACTATTGGAGCAGGTCACCATTAGATCGTGCCCCCTCTTTCCAGACCCGGCTGCGTCACTGGGCCGACGCTGGCGTCGAGATGTTCGTGCACGGATGGACGCATCTCGACACCGGCAATCATGATGGCACGGCACACTTTAAGGCCCGTTACATGACGGCAGGCGAGGGAGAATTTCTTGGCCTCTCCAAGGAGGACTCGGTGCAGCGCATGCGCGAGGGGCGCGATCTGATCGAGGGCATAATAGGCCGCAGGGTCGCTGGCTTCATCGCACCCGCCTGGCTTTACGGAGAAGGCGCGCGCGAAGCATTGCGGACATGCGCATTTGACTTGGCCGAGGATCATTTCCGCGTCTGGAAACCGGGAGAAGATGAGAGGCCCCTCGCGCGCGGGCCGGTTATCACCTGGGCGAGCAGAAGCAGCGCCAGAACTCTTTCGTCGCTTGCCTTTGCCGCTATCGCGCAACGGGCATTGCTGGGTCTCGATACAATAAGGATAGCTGTTCATCCAGGGGATGTGACCAAGCGGTCCATTCTCTCGAGCATCGACACCACATTGGCGACCGTTCTATCTCACAGACAGGCAGGCAGATATGGCGATCTCCGGCTGCCGAAGATTTCAGGCTGAAATATTCCAATGCTGACCGACGGGTACTGCGGTTTTCTCCGATCCGCGGATTCTTTGAAGCATGACAGCCGCACTCTCGATCCTCATTCCCATCCACAGCTTCGAACCCGGTGGCGTGGAGCGCGTAGGACTAAATCTTGCCGACAGCTGGCGCAGAGCCGGCCATGATGTTACGATCCTGCTCGGTCGAGACGAGGGTCCGGACCGCGCTCAGGCTCCCCAACTCAACTATCGCCGCCATCCAACAATCTTTTCGACCGCGCGCTTCGAAACGCTGTGGATGATCTGGTGCATGTTGCTTTACCTTCGTCGCCACCGGCCCGATGTGATCTTCTGCGCGGGGAACAGCTATGCCGTCGTCTGCGTGGCGATGAGGCTGCTTCGCGGAAGGAGCTGTCCCCCGATCGTCACAAAGATAAGCAATGATCTCATCCGCCGAGACATGCCGTACCTCTGGCGAGCGGCCTATGGACTGTGGCTGCGTATTCAAGGACGACTGTTCGACCGTATCGTCGGCATGGCCAAACCCATGCGTGGGGAAATCACTCGCCTCATGCGAGTAGAAGATGACCGCATTGTCATCATTCCCGACCCAGCACTACGGCGCGAACGCCTTGAACGTCTGCTGACGATCACGCCAAGACCAAGTGAACGCGGACTAAGATTCGTGGCCATCGGACGGTTAGCACCGCAAAAGAACTTTTCGCTTCTGCTTCAGGCGTTCGCAGCAGGCTCCTTTCCGGACGATCGGCTGACGATTGTGGGCGATGGAGCTGAACGGCCAGCACTCGAAGCACTTGCGTGCAGCCTCCACCTGAAGGGAAAGGTCACATTCAAGGGTCATCTACAATCGCCCGATCAGGTGCTCGAACAGACTGACTGTTTGCTATTAACGTCCCATTATGAGGGCGTTCCAGCCGTAATTGTCGAGGCCATCGCGGCTGGCCTTGCAATCATTGCTACCGATTGTTCCCAAAGCATGGCTGAACTGACGGGTCATGGTTCGCGCGGAGTGCTGGTTCCGGTCGGCGACATTGAGGGGCTTGTGCATTGGATATCGCGCGCGCGAGCCCTGCCACGCCCGGATGATTCCGAACGCCAATATGCTGCTGCTTTTGTCGTTGAGGAAGCATGCAACAGTTACCTGGCGGTCATGCACGCGGCAATCAACCGGAGTGCCTGTCACCCAGTGTGTCACACACAGCGAGATGCGGAATGGCAGCCGCGACGGAGTCTCAGTCACGACAATCAAACTTGAGGCGTATCCATTGAATCAAACGCTTGCGCTCGACCCGGCAACGGTCACTTCAATTCCATTGAAACCTCAGGACAACGCTTCGCATTTGCGCGGTGCAGCGATCGTACCGCTGCTTTTTTCCGCGCTGATTGCACTCGGTGTGGTGCTCGAGCTGAGAGGCATGAACATCTGGTTCGTCCTTGCAATGATCCCACATTCGCTCGCATTCTGGGGAGTATTTGCGCTCTACTATCTCGCTGGTCCGATTTCAGAGTGGATCATCTATCGCCGCGTTTGGCACATACCTGTGAACGGTTTCGTTGCCTTGCTGAAGAAGCTAGTCTGCAACGAACTGCTGCTCGGCTATCTTGGAGAAGCCTGCTTCTACAGCTGGGCGCGACGCAAGACATCGATGACCGCCGCACCATTTGCCGCGATCAAGGACGTGTCGATCCTGTCTGCGATGGCAGGAAACGCTGTCACACTGGCACTGCTAGCTGCGGTCTGGCCAGTGGTTCGCTCAACATCGCTGGGGCTCGAGAATCGAGCGGTCATCCTGTCACTCTCGCTCGTACTGGCAACCTCGATTGCCGCCATGCTATATCGTCGCAGAATATTCTCACTTGACCGTCAAGAACTGAGTTTCGTCCTGAAGATGCATCTGCTGCGCATCATCTTGTCTACCGCGCTCTCGGCCTTGCTCTGGCACATGGTCCTCCCTGCCGTGCCATTGTCGTGGTGGCTATTTCTGGCCACGCTTCGCTTGCTCATTTCCCGCCTGCCCTTGTTGCCCAACAAAGACGTAGTTTTCGCCGGTCTCACTGTCTTCGCGTTAGGTCAGGAAACCGAAATCGCTACGTTGATGACGATTATGGCGTCGGCAATTCTTCTCGTTCACCTGGCGGTAGGTGCCGGCCTGGTCATCAAAGACCTGCTGCGACCGGAAGCGCGCGCATGATGCAGCGTGCTTTCATACTCGCAGGGCTGATCGCGGGAATATCCGGTGGCGCGTTTGCAATGCCTTCGACACCCGACCTTGGCAAGCGCGAAGGTCAGTGCCGGCCCGACGAGCGCGGGCCCGCCTTCCTCGTAACACCTGTTGGCATTAAAGACCGTCGAGGCACGCTCAAGCTAGAAGTCTATCCTGCCAACGACGATGATTTCCTGAATGACGACAACCTCCTCCTGATGGCGGGTAAAACTTTCCGCAGAGTAGAAGAGCCTGTGCCAGTCAGTGGACCAATTCGCCTTTGTGTTCGGGTGCCGGAAGCCGGTCGCTATGCTGTCAGTCTGCTTCATGATCGCAATGGCGACCACAAGTTCAAGTGGACCGTGGACGGAATCGGATTTGCGAATAATCCCAGGCTTGGCTGGAGCAAACCCAAGGCCAGTCGAGCCTCAGCCTTGGCAGGAGACGGCATCACGCCAATTTCTATCGTCTTGAATTATCGCCACGGCTTGGGTGTCGCGCCGCTTAAAAACTAGAAATGACGAGAAATATGAAGATCATCGACGTATGCCCATTCTACTCGCCATCGGGCGGCGGCGTACGAACCTACATACATCAAAAGCTGAAAATTGGCCCAAGGCTCGGTCATGAGATCGTCATCATCGCGCCTGGTGACAAGAACCGTTCGGAACGGCTGGGGGAAAAGGCACGGTTAATTACCATCGCTTCGCCCCGTTTTCCGCTTGACCGCAAATATTGGTATTTCGACGACGAGTCCGCACTGTACGCGGTGCTGGACCATGAATGCCCCGATGTTGTCGAAGTGTCCTCCCCTTGGCGCAGCCCTATGACGGTGGCGCGATGGCGAGGAAGCGCTCTCCGCTCCCTCGTGATGCACGCTGACCCGCTATCGGCTTATGCTTACCGGTGGTTTGACCCCTTTCTCGAACGAAACACGATCGACCGGCGATTTGAACCTTACTGGAATCACTTGCGGCTGCTCGGGCGAAGTTTTGACCTCACCATATGCGCCAATCATGACCTGGCGCGAAGGCTACAAAACGGGGGAATGCAAGGTGTCAGGGTCGTGCCCTTCGGTGTCGAGACCGCGTTGTTTTCGCCACAACATCGCGATCCGGGCCTGCGAAAAAGCCTGCTCGCGCATTGCGGACTTGATACAAAAGGAAGATTGCTTGTCGGTGCCGGGCGTCTGGCGCCCGAAAAGCGTTGGCCGATGGTTGTCGAGGCCGTAACCGCTGTGAGCCGGCATATGCCAGTGGGCCTTGTCCTGTTTGGCGACGGACGCGAGCGCCGCTCAATCCTGCGCGCTATTGCAGGCAATCCTCATGTGCGCCTGTTCGAGGCGGTACGCGACCGCCGAACCTTCGCCGCCATTCTAGCAAGTGCCGATGGGGTAATCCATGGTTGCGAAGCGGAAACATTCGGCATGGTAACGGCCGAAGCGCGGGCCAGCGGGACACCTGTAATCGTTCCGGACGCGGGCGGTGCGGCAGATCATGCAGATGCAGGTTCAGATCTGCTCTATCGAGCAGGCGACACCCTGGCGGTAGCGTCCGCCGTGAGGCGCTTCTGCGCCTTACCAATTGCGAGATCGCCAGGCTTGGCCATTTCTTCTCATCAGGATCATTTCGAAGCACTGTTCGGCTGCTATGCGACCTTGCTATCGGGCGCACAAGCGGCATGAATCCATTCTTAGCGAAGTAGCGCCACAATCTCCGCTCCAGCCTGTTCAAAACGCGCCTGCGAATAGCGTTCCAGCATGTCCGCACGCGCAGCAGTCCCCATCATATGAAGCCTGCCCGGCTCGCCTATCGCCGCCGCCAGACAATCGGCGAGGTGCGGTGGAGAAGCAGCGGGTACCACCCATCCTGTCTTTCCCTCCTGGATTGAGAAATGCAGTTCGCCGACGTCCGAGGCAATGACCGGCAACCCGGCAGTCATCGCTTCATGCGCGGCAATGCAGAACCCCTCCCGCCGTGAAGGCTGGACATAAAGATGCAGGCCCGAGAGAAAATCGCGGGTGTTTTCGGTATATCCGACAAAGGACAGGTTATCGATTGCAGCTTCACGTGCCAGCGCTTCGAGACGAAGGCGCTCCTCTCCTTCTCCGGCGATGACAATCTCGATCGGCACCGGTGGCGTAAATCCGTCCGCCCTCATCCGTGCGAGTGCGGCAATCAATATGTCATATCCCTTGGCGGGGTGAAGTCGGCCAAGGCTGCCGATGCAGATGGTTTCACCTGCCTGCCATGATCGTGCCTCCGGCATGGAACGGTCCGCAAAATAGATTGGCCAGGTCGCGACCCGCTCAGGGTCGACGCGAAGGCGGTCTACCGTCAGATCGGCGACCGACCGGGAATCGCACACCCAAAGCGCCGCGCGCGATTGAAGCAACCGCAAAAGTCTCTCGTTCCACGGTTTCAAAAATTCGTTATGCTGCCAGCTAATCACAGGCAGGCCCAATGCGGGGCCGATCAGAAGCCCGAGGATGGTTGCCCGGCTTAGCGACGTCCAGATATGGGTTGCCTGCCATTTTCGCACTTCACGCGAAAACCATCTCGCGGCGGCAATATGATCCTTCTCGCCTCCATCCCGTATCAGCGGATCAAGATCCGCCGCCTGCATGGGCGGAAGCGCTCGCCTGTCGCGGCCCGTCAGTGCGAATACGCGCACTTCGGCGCCCTGATCGCGCAATACCTGCGCGATAGCTGGCACGGGCAATGCGGCTCCCCCGCCTTCAACCGAATTGATGACGTAGGCGATACGCATACTTTTCAATGGCGTAGGCTCCGCTGCCACACGAGGCCCGACAGTAATGCACTGGCCATAATCGCTTGTCCGATTGCCTGAACTCCCGCGCCCATCAGCCCGAATGCCTGAAGCAACAATGGCAAGGCAGGCAGGAAAACCAGACTGGCGAAAAGGTTTGCGCTCATGGAAAGGCCGGGGCGCCCCATCGCGGAGAGTGCCGAGCTGCAAGGCGGACCAATCAGCGCGATCGCGCGTGCAACCACCAGGGCGACCATCAACGAACCGGCGGCGGCAAAGGCCGGTCCGGCGACGAGTTTCACGATTGGCGTGGGAAAAAATCTTACAATCAGAACCACCGGCAAGACCGCAAGAATGGCAATGCCTGTTATCCGCGCCAAGGTTGTGCGCAGTTCGGCACCGCCATGTCCGGACGCGACAAGCCGAGCCAGCTCAGCATAAGAAGTGTTGCCCAGTATCTGTGCAGGTTGTGCGATGACAACCGTTACGCGTTGCGCCACAGCGAACAGGCCAGCCATCGCGGGACCCAGTACCCAGCCCACTATCAGGGGTGCGACGCGTCCGCCGAACTCGCTCAATGTCACATCGGCGTTGCTGGCAAAAAGGAAGCGCCAGATGCCTGGGTTGTCCGATTTTGCACGGCCCGGCTCCGGCCGAAGCAATACAGTGCCGAGGCGCTGACGCGCGAACCACCAACCCAATACCCAGAGCACCGAGAATTCCGCGACCGCAGCGAGCAACCAAGCGACGAGAAATCCCTTCAGACCCCAGCCAGCCAGAAACGCAACCGTAGCGCCGAGCAGGCGCACGGCCGGCTGAACCATATTGTGCAGTCCGATGAGATCGAAGCGGCCAATCAGCTGCAAATAGCCGGCAGGCGTCGAGCGCACAGCACCTAGGACGGCCAGGCTATATGGTGCTGCAAACGCTAGCGCCTCGGGCGGCCACCCCAGATGCGGGCCAACATAAGGCGCACAGGCGATGGCCGCGATGAACGCCGCCACACCACCCGAAAGTTCCAGCTTGCTGCCAAATCGCAATAGTCTTGCGAGCCTGTGCGGCGCCTTGTCCTGCTCAGCCTCTGCCCCGTACCGAACGATCGCCTGCCATGCAGGAAAGGAGACGATACCGGCGACGACGGTGACATAGCCATGCATCAGCGTCAAAACGCCGAAGTCGCGTGGCCCAAGCACCCGAGCAGCGACGGCAAGCGTCACAAGGCTGATGATGCCCGCGCCTGCCTTGCCTCCAACAACCAGTCCCACGCCGCCAAAGATCCGACGCGTGGCGCCACCCGCTACAGTCATGCAGCGCGCAGGGTCCCGCTCGTGGTGTTGGATTGCCCCTCCGCCAGAGACGCAATCACTTCGGCCGCGCGTGTCGATGACGGTGTATCCTGAAGGTCGAAGCTTTCTGCAAACATCTGTTCCTGTATCGCCCGAAACTGCGTTTCATGCAATTCCGCTGCGCGCCCAAGCGCACCGGGCAATTCGTCAGGATTGGAAATGACTTCGCCAGCATCCCAATGGCGAAAATTCGGGTTTCCGCGCCAGTCATGGCCGTGGCTGTTTATGAAAATACAAGGACGCGGCTGGATGAGGAATTCATAAATCTGGCTGCTGGCATCCCCCAGATAAATATCTGAGGCAAGAGTGTAGCGCATATTGGTTGAAAAGCGGCTGCCAAGATCGATATGGATATTATCGCCACGCAGGAAGTCATGAGGAATCGTGCCTGCGCGATCTATAGTCAGCTTATCGATGGTCACGACAAATCGGCGCTCAAACAGCATCACATGCGGCGCAAAGACCAGCTCATACTCATCATTGTCGCGAAAGACGTCAATGACCTCCCAGCCATGCCGGTACCAGGATGAAAGATGAGGCGAAACATGGGGATTATAGAGCACCGTGGGTCGGCTTTGGTGAAGACGATGTACCGGAACAGGCCTTTCGATGAGATCGAATTTGGGATAGCCGACGATACTGATGCGGGCCGGATCCACACGCGCTTCTGTAATCAGCCGGTCCTTGATCTTCGGGCCGGAGCATAGGACATGGTCGAAACCGGCGCTGGCCTTATCGAACCCGATAGCCCTATCTCCAGCTCCATGGCGTGTATGGACTATCTTGAGATCGTGAAGGCCATAGTGCGATTTCAGCAACAGCGAGGTCTTTTCCGCAACGACAAGTAGGTCGAGACTGCGGAAGAAATCAAGATTGTCGCGATAGACAAGCAATTTCGCCGCTGGGAGAATGCCCCCCAGAAATCGCGCCAAACGCTTCGATCTTGAAGATAACGATAATTCAACATGGCGGATGTGCGTGTCCAGCAAACCTCCTGCGACGCGCCTCACTTCCGTCGCCATCCGCTCATTGGTCGTCGCTACGATTATCTCACCTGCAAAGCCGCCATTGGCCAATGCCATCGCGATCGGCAGGCTGTGGGCGACCTGATGAATCTGGTCGTGGTTGAAAAGAAATGCGACGCGCATGTAGCAATGACACCGCCACAATGACACTTCCGCAGTCAGCGAGAGAAATTTTCGCAGCTGACACGCGAATGCAGGCTTTGTCTGACCCGCACCATCGCCAAAATGATATTCGAAGTCCGTTGCAGCTTTGCTTCGCTTGCATGATTTCTCTGAACGAGCGACTATGGTTCAATGTATGTTTTGGTGGTCGAAGATGATGCAGAGATTGCGGCGCATATTCGCGCCGGTCTGAAGAACGAGGGCCATGATATTGTGATTGTGGCCGATGGGTGCGAAGGTCTAAAGACCGCAAAAACCGGTAACTTCGATCTTATCATACTGGACCGGATGCTACCGTCGCTGGACGGTATTGACATTCTCGCCTCACTGCGCCGATCCGGTGCCGATGTGCCCGTCCTGATGCTGACCGCGCGGGGAACGATTGAGGACAGAGTGAGCGGCTTGCACGCCGGAGCGGATGATTATCTGCTTAAACCTTTTGCGATGATGGAGTTGATTGCTCGTGTCGAAGCGCTAGGGCGCCGTCCGCGCCAGCCAGAACAAAGCAGGATTTGCGTTGCAGGAAGTATTCGTCTTGACCGCATGACGAGAATCGTGACGCGTGGTGGACGAGATATTCTTCTCCATCCCCGCGAATTTCAGATACTCGATCTATTGATGAGTCACGTCGGCCGTCCAGTTCCACGAGCGATGCTCCTGAAAACCATCTGGCGGTTCGATTTTGATCCGGGAACGAAAGTCGTCGAGAGCCACCTGAGCCGTCTGCGAGCAAAACTCGATGCAGGATTTTCTGTCAACGCCATAGAAACAGTGCGCGGTGAGGGATATCGGATACGCGGCGATGCCTGAGAGGCGAACCAGAACCGCCCTGCGAATTGCGGGTTTTTACGTGGCCAGCTTTGCGGTGGTTTCATTGCTTGTTGGGATGGCGACCTGGCAACTGACGGGAAATGCGTTTCGCCACACACTTGATGAGCGACTGCGCGACGAACTGGTCGCACTTAAACACGCCGATGATATTGAGGGCCGAGATGCGCTGATTGCCGACATCGTCGCCTTCGATGCGATACCCGGCAACGGCCGTTACCTGCTGAATGACAGTCAGGGTAGCCGCCTTGCAGGACGCGTCTCGGTGACTCGACTACCCGAGGAAATTGGGGACACCATGTTGCGTGCCGTTGACGGACATATGGAACCTGCGCGCGTCGTGCGCATGACTTTACAAGATGGTTCGACGCTTGCGGTTGTCGGCGAGACAGCGGCGATGGACCGGACTGAAAGAACACTGCTGCTGATAGCAGCAGTCGGTTTCGGATCGGTGATCGTAATTGGCGTTGTTGGAGGGGTTTTGTCGGGGCGCTCCCTGCATCGCCGCCTGAGCCTGGTGGATGGAACCGCCCAAGCGATCATAAAGGGTGACTTTACGCGTAGAATGCCGATCAGCAATGCAAACGATGAGTTTGACCAACTGTCAACGACTCTCAACCAAATGCTCGATCATATCGGCCGACTGATGAATAGCCTACGCCATGTCTCCGCCGACATCGCCCATGATCTACGCAGTCCCCTGACGCGGTTGCGCGCGAAACTCGAAAGTGCACTGCATTCACAAGAACCCGAAACACAGTCCGAAGCCATCGCAGATGCGCTTGACCGAATGGACGAGATGCTTGGCCTGTTCGCTACGATGCTAAGAATTGCGGAAGTGGAGGCAGGCGGCGTAAAGCAATGGTTCAAGCCCATCGCCTTGGCTCCGCTAGTCGAGGAGATTCTCGACAATTATCTGCCTGCGGCACAGGATGGAGGATATCGGCTGGAGACGGGGCTGCTCGAAGACGTTATTGTCATCGGCAGTGAAGACCTGATCGGTCAACTGATCGCCAATCTCATTGAAAACTGCCTGAGCCATACGCCCCAAGGATCTCGAATCCTTGTAAGTTTGGTGCGAACACTGGATGGTGCCATCGAACTTTCTGTAAAGGACAACGGCCCTGGAATTGAGAAATCCCAGCATGCCAAAGTGCTACAACGGTTCGGGCGTGGCGAAGCAAGCCGTTCACGCCCCGGCCATGGATTAGGTCTGGCAATGGTGCAGTCAATAGCCACAGCGCATGGAGCGGACGTCTTTCTTGACGATGCTCGGCCAGGTCTCCTCGTTAGAGTAGTTTTTCCGGGCCAAGGTTGAAAAACTGTAACCTTCGAGCGCCCTTCACGTATTGCCGTTGATCCGGGGGCAGGACGAGTGCACTCATCGACGATGGAGTAAACGGGGGTTCCTGTCTCGGCGACAAGTTTGCATCGCAATGATCCGCATTGGTCCCCTGTGTTAGCCGCATAGGAGATATAGGTTCATGCATCCCGCCTCTATTGTTGCCTTTGCTTTTACCGCATCGACGATTGGCACTGCACGCGCGATTGCTCGTGAAGGGGCGATCCTCTCGGCACAAGCTATTGATGCTGCGACTGGTGCACCAATCGCGACGGCGGCAATCATACTCGAAAGAGAGGGAAGCGAAGAGCCGGTGGCGGTCGCGACCGCAAATGCTGATGGTCATGCCACAATCGGTGGCGTTGCGCCCGGCTCTTATATTCTCGCCGTTACCACGACGGGCTATGAACGAGCAGTTCGTGAGATATTTGTGGGTGAGACTGCGACAGCGCTGGATATCGGCCGCATCGCGTTGGCGCCGACCGGAGAGCAGATCGTCGTGACCGGCGAGCGCAGCGATGATGTCGCTCTGGCTCCGGGCGCGAACAGTTTCGTGATCGCCAATAATGCGCTGGCGCAGAGCGGGTCGGTGCTGTCAGCGATGAAGAACCTGCCGGGGATTACGGTCGAACGCGAGGGTCAGGTGCTGTTGCGCGGCAGCGACAAGGTGGCGATCCTGATCGACGGAAAGCCCTCCGCGCTGACCGGCATCGGCAACCAGACAAGCCTAGACAGCATTCCGTCGGCCAATATCGAACGCATCGACATCATCAACAATCCGTCGGCGAAATATGGGTCGCGAGGCAGCGCGGGCATCATCAACATCGTGATGCGGTCCGAACGCACATACGGTTGGTCCGGCCATGTCGGCGTGAAGGGCGGATTCGGGGCGCTGGGGCGGCGCAAGACCGATCTCCCCACGCAGCTCGGCAGCTTTGACTGGACGCCGAAGATCGCACCCTATTTCAGCCTGACCCGCAATGGCGACGGGGCGGACTATCATCTGCAGGGCGAGGTGCTGATCCAGCGCAAGCTGCCGAACAATGAGTTTACGACGCGCTTTTACGATGATGGCCGGGTGATCGTCAGCCAGGTGCCGGAAAACCGCAGGCAGCAGCATTATATCCTGAAGGGCGGCACCGATCAGCGGCTGTCGGACAGCGACACGCTGTCGATCAACGGCGTGTTCGATCTGGAAAATCATATCGACCGCGCGCAGGTGCCGTTCATCGAAACAACGACGAACACCCTCACCCGCTACTGGTTCTGGCGCGAGAAAGAGCAGACCGGCTATGCGTCCGCCACCATCAATTATCGCCATGACTTCCCCGAAGCGGGCCATACAATATCGGCACGCGTCGAATATATTCGCGGGTGGGAGGATGAGACCTATGCGCTGAACGAGGTGTCGCCGATCCGCACCGGCGATGACCTGACCCATATCATCGCGCATGAGAACACGCTGCCGGTCTCTGTGGACTATGTGCGTCCGATGAAGAATGGGCGCATCGAGGTCGGCGCGAAGGTACAGTATCGCTGGATCCCGGTGACCTATCTGACCGAGCCCGGCTTCAAGTCGATCATCTATCCGGGGCTGGGCGATCACAGCAACTGGAAGGAAAAGATCTTCGCAGGCTACGTCAATCTGGTGCGCGAAACCCGCGCGCTGACGATCGAGGCAGGGCTGCGCGCCGAAGAGACGAAGGTGAGCTACACGCTGGACCCGGCGAACATCTATTATCCACGCAATGACAGCTATAGTTATTTCCGGCTGTTTCCCAATGTCCGCCTGACGAAGACGCTGGGTGGCAGGACGGACATTTCGCTGTTCTACAACCGCCGGGTGGACCGGCCGGGCGAACCGGAACTGCGCGTCTTCCCGAAATATGACGACCCGGAATTGCTGAAGGTCGGCAACCCCTATCTCCGCCCACAATTCACGACGGCCTATGAACTCTCGCTGCAACAGGATTGGGGCACCCTCAACGCCTCGCTGGCGCTTTATCATCGCAGGATCGAGGACGCCTTCCAGCGCATCTATGCGATCGACCAGACCAACACGACCTACAATATCATCAACAAGATTTACGCAAACACGGGCAAGGCCAGCAACACGGGCGGCGAGCTGATCGCGCATTGGAAGGTCGCGAAAGACGTGAAGGTCAACGCCAGCCTGAATGCGTTCCGCGTGCACCGCGATGCCGCGCGGATCACCCTGCTGTTTCCCTATGTGCGCAGCCTGACGCTGCCGAAAACGAGCGACTTCACCTGGGACGGCAAGCTGGGCGTGGAAGCGCCGCTCGGCAAATCGACCAAGATGCAGGTGAACGGCATCTATTATGCCGCGCGCGATATCGCGCAGGGCAGGCAGGCCGCGCGCGGATCGGTCGATTTCTCGCTCAGCCGGACGTTCGACAAGGACCGGATCAAGGCGAGCCTGTCAGCGACCGATATCTTCAACACGTTCGGTACGAAAACGCGCGTGAACGGCGTCGGCTTCGATGCGCTGTACGAGAATTATTATGAGACGCAGGCGATCATGCTGAGCGTCGAACTGAAAATCTGAGATCATGTCAGACACTGGCAGAATGAATCGGTCCATGCGACAATTGATGGCCATAGCCTCATCCCTTTCTTTGGTTTCAGCATGTGCGCATTATGAGCCACGGCCGATCGACCTATCCGCTACGGCGCAATCCCAGTTTTCGCGTACCTTGGACATGTCAAAAATCGCAGCGATAAGGGAAAAGATCGCGCCAAAAGTCTCCGGTATCGATGAGCAGAGCCCCGACAGGCTCTGGCTGCTTGCAGCGATACTCGCCAATGATCCCAAGGTGGCGACCGCGCAAGCCGCCGTTGTTACGGCAGAGGCGCGGGCGAAAGCGGAACGTCATATCGTTGCGCCCACACTCACGCTGACCGGCGAATATGCCAATGATCCGTCCACATCCTCGCCCTGGCTGATCGGGGGCGCTGTGGACCTCCCGCTAGATATGGGGGGACGGCGCGGAGCGCGGCTGCGTGCCGCAGATCTGGATGTCGCCATTGCGCGCTATGATTTCGCCGAGACCATTTGGTCGGAGCGGATGGTCGCGCGCCGGGCGCTTATAGATCAATTCATCGCCAAGCAGCGCATTACGGTCGACCAAGAATTGCTCGAGTTGCGCGACCGGCAGCTTGCAGTGGCGGAACGACGGGTGAAAGCGGGTGCCGCGTCCAATGTCGATACCGAGGTTGTTCGGCTGACGCGGGATGCAGCGGCGCGCGATCTCGCGCTAGCGCAAAGCCAGCTTGCGCAATCGGGTGAAGCGCTGGCGGCTATTCTGGGTGTGCCTGCCACTGCGCTGGCCGACAAAGGATGGACATGGGCGGATTTCGACACGCCGGTGGCGCCGCCCACGGGAGCAACAAATGCAGATGCGCGGACAGGCGCGATAACCGCGCGTGCGGATGTGCTCAAAGCGCTGGCTGATTATGATCGCGCCGATGCCGCCTATCGTGGTGAAATCGCCAAGCAGTTTCCGGCGCTGACCATATCGCCCGGCTATACATGGGAGCGGGGGTTGGTGAAGTTGCCGCTGTCGGTTGGCATGGCGTTGCCGCCGCTCGATCTCAATCGCCACGCCATTGCTTCGGCATCAAAAGCGCGGGACGAAGCGGGCAAGCGTCTTGAGGAAGTGGTTGCTGCGGCCAGCAATTCCATCGATGCGGCGCTGGTCGAACAGGGGCAGGCGATGAGCCTATTGCGCGAAATTGAGAAGCATGATCTCCCCGCAGCCACTGCCGCAGCGAAACGTGCGGATTATCGTCTTCAATCAGGCGACATTGACCGCGCGGAATGGGCCAGCGAACAGACCGCGCTGCTTGAGGCGCGAAGAAGGGAGATTGACGCTTTGGCGCGCACACAGGCAGCGCAAGCCGCACTTGAAGATGCGATGCGGAAACCTTTGGAAGGGCCCGAGACGCTGATGACGGTCTCGGCATTGGAGGTCGTGCGATGAAATTGTGGCAAGGGGCAGCATGCGTACTGGGTGGAGCGGCGCTGGCCGGTGCAGTGATATACACCGTGCCGGGGCTCGCACCGGGCGGTAGTGCGGGTGCGCCCGATGAGGCCGCAGCGAGCGAAGAGCAGCCTTTCGGGGTGGTTGAAGCGGACAAGGAAGTCGTAAAACGCGCCGACATTCGCGTCGCACCGCTTGAGGCCGGAGCCGTTGGAAATGTCCGCACCGGCTATGCGCGCGCACTCGATCTTTCGGGTCTCGCAGCGATCAATGCGGATTACCGGGCGGCGGCGGCGGCCCAGACAGCGTCGGCGAAAGAACTCGCTCGACAGAAAGCATTGTTCGCTGCCGATACCAGCACGTCTGCGAGAAACGTCGAGCAGGCGAGGGCACAGGAAGCCGCCGACGCGGAAAAAGTGAAACTGGCGTGTCGCCGTGTTGCACTGGATTATGGAGCGGGTCTGGAAAGGCTGGGGTGTCCTGCGCTCGACGGCTTCCTGCGCGATGCCTCCAGGGGCCAAGCAGCATTGCTGCGCCTCGATTTCGCCGATGGCCCGCCCTCTGCCGGGTCGCATGTGAGCGTGTCTGGTGTCAGCACCGGCGTGCGGGTTCTGGGACCGGCGACCGCCGCCGATCCACAACTTCAGACCAGCGGCGCGCTTGCTATCGTTCGCGGTCCGGCTGCCACGCGGTTCGGCGTCGGTCAGATATTCGATGCAAGCATGTCGGCCGGCAATGCCGGTCCAAGCGGCGTCATCATTCCGCGATCTGCAATCCTGCGCACGGATGGCGGCTTATGGGTTTATCGCGCAACCGGCAGCGGAAAGTTCGAGCGTGTGGAACTGAAGAACGCACATGCTGTGCCGAATGGCTGGTTCGTACCCTCGGGTTTGACGCCGGGCGAACAGGTCGTAGTTTCCGGTGCGGGCACGCTCTTCGGTCTGGAACAATCCGCACCCGAAGGCGAGGAATAAACCGTGCTGACCGTCATCGTTCGCCAGTCGGTCCGACATCCATGGATTGTGTTGCTCGGCGCAATACTGCTGTTGATCTACGGCATCATCACGGTGCGAACCGCCGCCTATGACGTGTTTCCCGATTTCGTTCCGGCGCAGGCCAATGTGCAAACGGAAGCGCCCGGCTTCACGCCTGCACAGGTCGAATCGATGGTCACGCGGCCTTTGGAAGCGGTCATCAATGGCGCCAATGGCGTTGAAACTGTACGGTCGGAATCGATCCAAGGACTTTCCGTCATCAGCATCACCTTCAAGGAGGGCAGCGACCCGTATCGCGCCCGGCAGGTGGTGGCCGAAGCGCTAGGCGATGCGAAATCTCAACTGCCTGCCGGCGTCAACACCCCTATCCTGACGCCTCTTGTATCGTCGACGATGGACCTGCTCAAAATCGGGTTCACCAGCGACAGAATGAGCCCGATGGCATTGCGCGATCTGGTCGAATGGCAGGTCCGTCCCCGTCTGCTGGCTGCGCAGGGTGTGGCGCGCGCCAATATTTATGGCGGCGAGCAACGGCGCGTCGAAGTACAGGTGCGCCCTGATGCGCTGGCGGCCCACGGCGTCTCGCTTGACGATCTCGCCTCCGCCGTGAACGGCGTCGTTACGCCTCGCGGCGGCGGTTTTGCTGACACACCTGAACAGCGTATCCTGATCGTGCCCGATAGCGGGAAGATAAACGCTCAGGCGATTTCCGATGCGATCATTTCTTCTTCCAGTGGGGCAGGCGCTCTTCGGGTCGGCGATGTCGGCACAGTGGTGGAGGGGGCTGCGCCCCGCTTCGGCGATGCGCTTGTGATGGGAAAACCGGGCGTCCTTCTTACCCTTTCGAGCCAATATGGTGCGAATACACTCGATACGACTCTCGCTGTCGAGGCGGCGCTCGACGAGTTGAAGCCCGCACTCGCCGCGCAGGGCGTGACATTGTACCCGGCCCTGCATCGCCCCGCCAATTTCATCGAAACGGCCTTGGGCGGCATAGAGCGCGATCTTATCATCGGCGCGGTGCTGATCGGCGTGATCCTGCTGCTCTTCATGCGCGACATCCGGGTTGCGGCGATAACCTTCCTGTCGATCCCGCTCTCCTTACTGGCGGCATTGATCGTGCTCGATGCATTCGGTCAGACGATCAATACGATGACGCTCGGAGGGCTTGCCGTTGCACTGGGCGTCGTAATCGACGACGCTATCGTCGACATAGAGAATATCGTCCGGCGTCTGCGAGAGGCTGTATCCGAAGCCGACCGTCGCACCGTTATTGAGCGCGCCTCGGTAGAGGTGCGCGGGCCTGTGGTTTATGCAACCTTTGTACTGGGCCTCACCATCGCGCCCATCCTGCTGCTGACGGGGCTTCAGGGCGCGTTTTTCAGTCCGTTGGCGCTGGCGTTCCTCCTTGCGACCTTCGCATCGCTGCTGGTGGCGATGACGGTGACGCCTGCCTTGGCCTGCCTGTTTCTGGGCCGTGTTCAGCCACACGAGGAACCCGGCTTCCTTGCGCGCTTCAAGGACTGGCATGCGGGATGGGCCGAGCGCTTCAGTACCCGTTCGCGCGGAGCCGCCTATGCGCTGGCGGGCGTTGGTGCCGCCGCGCTGCTATTGTTCGTCAGTTTCGGTAATGAACTGCTGCCCGCATTTCGTGAGCGGCATTATGTGCTTGGCGTCACCGGCCCTGTTGGCGCTTCGTTCGACTGGATGCGCAAGACCGGAGCGCATATCTCCAAAGACCTGCTCGCCATCCCGCAGATATTGAGCGTGGAGCAACAGATGGGCCGGGCAGAAGCCGGTGAAGACACTTGGGACCCCAATGTCAGCGAATTTCACGTGCGCCTGAAACCCGATGTCGGTGCTTCCGGCGAAGATGAGGCGCAAGACAGCATTCGCAGAGTTCTGGACAGCTATCCCGCAATCCAGACGGAGATCACGACGTTTCTCGGTGACCGCATCGGGGAATCGCTGTCGGGAGAAACCTCTGCAGTTACGATCAATGTGAATGGCAACGATCTGGCAGTGCTGGACCGGGTCGCGGCGCAAGTGGCGGCACAACTGAAGCAGGTTCCCGATGCTGCCGATGTGATCGTTCATGCCGAACCCGGCACGCCGATGTTGAGGATCGGCCTCGATCCACGCAGGATGGCGGTCCATGGCATTGCCGCCGCCGACGCGGAGGATGCGATCCAGGCGGTGTTTCAGGGGAGAGTTGCGGGTCAGATCAATGAAGCGGATCGTACTGTTGAGGTAGCCATCACCGTGCCGCCAGAACAGAAGCGCGATCCCGAGGCAATCGGCAATATTCTGATCAAAAATGCGCAGGGCCGCGCGGCGCGGCTTTCCGACATTGCGGACATCAGTCTCGAACAAGGGCGGGCCATGATCGTGCATGAGGGCGGACAGCGCAGGCAGGTCGTGACCGCTAACCCCACCCGGGCCGATATTGCGGGCTTTGTAGCTGACGCCAAGGCGCGGATCGCGAAATCGGTCAAGATGCCCAAGGGCGTTTGGCTGTCATGGAGTGGAACCGCCGAGGGACAGGCGGCGGCCAGCCGCCAGCTCGCCGCACATGTCGCCATTGCGGGGATTGCCATTGGCGTGCTGCTGGTGCTGGCATTCGGTGGCATGCGCCCGGCATTGCTGATCCTCGCAGGCATGCCTTTGGCGATGGCGGGAGGCGTCGTCGCGGTGGCGCTGACCGGAGGCGTGATGTCGCTGGGCGCACTGGTCGGCTTTGTCACATTGTTCGGAATTTCGGCGCGCAACGCGATTCTGCTCGTCGCCCATGTCGATCATCTGGTAGATGAAGAAGGTGCGCCATGGTCGGTCGCCACGGTGCTGCGTGCGACAAGGGAGCGGGTCACGCCCATCCTGATGACCGCGCTCGTCACTGCCTTCGGCCTGGCACCGCTCGCGCTGGAATCCGGCCAAGCGGGTCGGGAGGTGCAGGGCCCCATGGCGACGGTGATCCTCGGAGGCTTGGTCAGTTCGCTAGCTCTCACGCTGCTACTGATGCCAGCGCTCATCTGGCGCTGGCGTCGGAACCTTCCCAAAACTTAGATGTCAGAAGTGAATTGCAGCAAATCGGGCGTGCGGCAAGCCGACCGGAGTACCTACGAGTACCACATATGGCCAAGCGACTGATATCGAGACATCGGTGCAATTCTTTAACTAACCGCTGCTTCCGAATACGTCTTTTTGTTCAAACACCACTTGTGCAGCAACAACTAACTGCTGAGCTTTCCCAATGCTACTATTGATTGCAACCATCCGCTGAGCCAAATTAATCTCGTCCGACACGGGGGCTAGCGCTGCAGTATCCTCCAGCATGCCGCCAGCTATCGAGAGCAGCGTAAGCGCAAGTTCTGTGTGATGATCCATGCCGACACACAGGCGCATGTTGCACCAGAAGTCCATAACCAGCTTCTCTTTCGCGGCAAATTTCAAGTTATCATTTGTGCTAAGGGCGTCGCGCTTACGGACCACCGGCCGATATGTCTCAGCTTCTCGTACCGATGCTGCGGTGCCGCTAACCTGCCACAGCGACTGCCGCCCCACCCTTTCCCATATTGGACCAGTCTGCATGCTATAGGTGACATTTTGTGTTAACTTGGGCGCGTGACCGAACATTGGATGTGTCACTGATAGACGACAGATGCGGAGGTGTGTTGTGCGGATGATGAAGACGATGATGGCGGGGCTGGCACTGGCCTGGTCGGGCAATGCAATGGCGGGGACAATATTGTTGTCGGGCTCGATTAAACCGCAGGAGCCTTATCGCTGGATCGAGGGACCTGCACCCTATATCAATGACATACATCCGCTATTGGGTCGCTTCCGTGTCGCCTTCAGCCGTCCGGTCACGGCGGACTTTCTCGGCATCGGTCAGGTTTACCTGGATTATTATGACGAGAACGGCGTTCTCTATAATCAGGATAATGGGGATGTGGCTGCTGGTGGCCCTTTCAATCACCAGAAGGTGAAGGTCTTCACGATCACGTCCAAGGGCGAGTTTCAGGATCCCGTGGCCGGAGGCTGGGCTGAGGGCGGCGCATATCCCTTCTTCTATGAGTTCACCATGCATGGTCTGGAGCGGCCTGTCGATTTCACCATTACGTCATTGAAGGCAGGCGCTGTGCCCGAACCAGCAACCTGGATGCTGATGATCATCGGCATCGGCACAACGGGTGCTGCACTGCGCCGGCGCAAGACTACAGCCATCGGTGCAACCGCCTGACCAACCTCAGTCCAGCAGTTCCCCAGCCTTCACCCCAAAGGGCTTTGCGAGCTTTTCGACGACGGTGATAGTGGGATTGCGGGCGCCGCGCTCGATGTCGCTTACATATGTGCGATGGATACCGGCCCGGTCGGCATAGTCTTCCTGGCTCCAGCCCTTCTCTTGGCGCAGGCGACGCAGATTGGCGGAGAGGCGCTGGCGAATGTCCATATGCATCATGAACACCCGCGTCGACGATCGATCTACAGACGATCAGTGACAAAAGACTTGACTCGTCGGGGTGGTTCGAGCCTGTGTGCGATGTCACTTATCGCATGCAGGAGGAAGAGATGAGAGGTTGGCCGCTGTGGGGAGCGATGATGATGGTCGCACTGGTTGTGCCGACGTGTGATGCGCGGGCGGCCGAGGGCAACAAATATGAGATGCGGATCGGCAAGTCGCAGGACAAGAGAATGAAGAAGACGGCGGCTCTGACATTGGAGGATGCGGTCAAGGCAATCATCATATCGGATGATCCCTTCGAACCTGCCATTACCTTCTCGAGCGAAGAGGTATTTGCCAGTCCACGCTCGTTGAGCGAGAATGTCCTGGGCGAGAGCTGTTTCCGCGCCTTTGTCGACCGCGAGACCGGCAAGGCACGCTTCCAGCTGTATCAGACCATCAGCTATGTGGAAGACTGGCGCCGGTTCGACCAGGTCAACATCATGATGCCCGATGGTCTGCGCACCATGCCATTGACCCGCATCGATGATGAACTGCGTGATTGCTACGCCGTCAATTTCTATGGCCGCGAAGAAACTGTCGGTTTTGACCTGAGTGAAGCGGACATGGAAGCGATCGCGGCGATCAAGCCCGGACCCGATGGCGATCCTGCCATATTGCGCTTTCGCTTCAAGTCTCCCACCAGCTTTGACTGGACCGACGATATCCCCGCCATCGAAGCGCAGGCCATGCTCGTCGCGCTCAATAATTGGCGGGAGGCACGGGGGCTGTAGACCTTTGCCCCACCCTACAGCATATCCTCGTCCCACGCATAATCGTCGTCGTCGATGATACGCCATTGGGGATCATTCTCGTCATATTGCCCGTTAGAGCCTTCATTGATGTCATCGCCGGGGCCATAGACTTCGGGTGGCATCCCCGGTTCATCGACGCGCTGCTGCCTGGCGGCCCAGATCATGAGCTGGGCGAGCGCGGCGGCCTGATCATCATAACGCGCGTTGGGAAAGCCAAGGATTTCGGCCTTGAAGTCGGCGAGCCAGCGTGCCTCTTCGGGTACCAGCAATTGCCCTGCCTCGATCTGCGCGCAAATCGAGGCAAAGCGCGTCACCTTGTCGCCTTCAGGCTTACGGCCGATCGGTCGGGGAACGCCCTCGGGGCACTCGTTGCGCAGGGTGTTGATGAGCTGGGTGCCGCTGGCCGCATCCTCAACCAGCAGAACGTCCGGGTTCCATTCGCGCGCGAGACGAATGACCGCGCTCTTGAGCCTGACAAAATCGAGCCGTTCGCGAAAGACGTGAAGGATCCGGATTTCCCCGCGATGGACATGGGCGGTGACGCACACCGACCAGTCATTGTGAATGCCATCCTTGGACGCGGTATCCCAGCTCTGCACGATCAGGCCTGAAGCGCCACGCGGTGACGTCGTATACTGCAAGATCCATTGCGCCTTCGCCATATTGCCGGCAGCCGGTACCGGCTGCTGCTGATATTGAGCGGAGAATACCGATGAGCCGAGAATGGCCTTGAGCTGCATTAATGTTTCAAGGGATTCGCGCGCGGGGTGCAGTATATCGCCCTCGCGCCGCATATGCACACGTCCACGGGTCAGAGGTATCATCGCATCCTCGGTCGCGATCGCCGGAAGGCACAATTGCTCCCACCCGCCCCTGGCGAGCAATACGCCCACCAGATCTTCTTCATGGAGGCGCTGCATCACGCAGAGGATGGCGCCCTTCTCCTTGTCGTCGAGGCGGGTGATCACCGTTCGGGGAAAAGACTCGTTCACATTGTTGCGCGTCGTTTCCGACATGGCCTCATCGGGCTTGATTGGATCATCGATGATGATGACATCACCGCCACGTCCGGTAATTGTGCCCTTGATCGAGGTCGAGAACCGGCCACCACCGCGCGTCGTTTCAAAATCATGGACGGCACTGCGCGAGCGCGCAATCACCGTTCCGGGAAAGAGCTCCTTGTACCAGCCGCTCTGCATGATCTTGCGGCAATCACGCGCAGGCTTGAGCGCGAGGTCGTCGGAATAGGATACGCAGACGAAGTTCAATGTCGGATCACGTCCCAGCCTCCAGGCGACCCAGGCCACATTGATGGCGAAGGATTTAAGGTGTCGTGGCGGCAGCATGAAGAGCATCCGCTGCACATCGCCTGCGCCAACGCGAGAGAGCTGATGGGCAATGGCATCGAGATGCCAGCTCCACTGGAGGTCGTCCCCGCCATGGATATAGGAATATGCCTTACGCAGAAATAATCCAAAATCCTCCCGCATCGCTGCCAGGTACAGCGCGCGGGGGTCATCAATCCGCAGCGCCATCATCGCCCTCCTCATCGCCGTCGGACAGGTCGTCTTCATTTCCACTGCGTTCATCGCCGCCGCCATCAGGCGAATCGGTCGCAGTCGCGTCGGTATCTTCCGGTTGGGGCCCGACAGCGCCCATGTCCGCCAGCCAGTCCTCGAGCAGCCGCTGATCATTGGCCGAGAGGGTGTTGCGCTTCGCATCCTCTTCATCAGGACCGAACAGCATCAGATATAGTTCGATGATCTTGGCCTGTGCCTTGAGATCGCCGGCGCCCGCGCGCAAGGTCAGCGTCTCGAACATATTGTCCAGACGCGATTTCGTTCGTTCCTTGCCATTGACCTTGATCGTCTGCTTCTTGTCGAGGTTTTCGCGCAGGATGGTTTTCATGCCGCGTGCGCCTTTGGGGCGCCCTACAGGATTACCGGACTGGCCAGGAACAAAACGGGTCAATTTGGGTGTCCTGCGATCGCCAACAATATAATCGCCATTTTCATCGACATTGCCTTCCTTATAGGGGCGACGGGGCTTGCGCGAAGAGCTGCTCATGACCGGTCCTTCCCGCTCGGCGTGTCCGGGATCCCCGAGCCCTGTTCGTCTGCGCGGCGCCGATCGGCGGCGACCTCCTCGAAGCTGCGGCCATCGGCGTGGAGGATGGCAAGGCCACTGGCTTGGGCAAGGCGGCGCAGGCTGGTGTCGCAATAGAGTGGATCAATCTCGATCGCAGCGCCACGGCGCCCGGTCTTGTGCGCGGCGATCAAGGTCGTGCCCGAGCCCGAGAAGGGGTCGAGGATGAGATCGCCCCGGTGCGAGCAATCGCGCATCAGGTCCGCGACCAGGGCAACCGGCTTCACGGTCGGGTGGGCTTCGAGATCTGCTTGCCGGCCCTTGCGGAAGGTGTTGGCGCCCGGATAGTCGAGAACATTGGTGCGATACCGACCCTTCTCGCCCAACCCGAAATTATTGATGTGGCGGCCCCTGCCTGACTTGAAGGTGAAGATCAGCTCGTGCTGCGACCGGTAAAAGCTGCCCATGCCGCCCACCTGCTTGTTCCAGACCAGCAGCTGCTTGAGCTCGGTATAAACCCCCTCACTGGCATCGAGCATTTCGCGCATGTGCCGCCAGTCCATGCATTGATAGTGTATTGATCCATCGATCGAGAAGCGCACGCAGTTACGAAACACCGCGCGCAGAAAGGCGAGGAATTCGGATTTGGAAAGTTCGCCTGATCCGGAAACGAACTCCCGGTGCGTTTTCTTTCCCAGGCCCGATACGAAACCAGCTATTTGGAGATTGTATGGACCGTCCGCAAATATCATCGCGGCCAGCTCACCCGCCATCAGCGCTTCATAGCTCACCGCATCGCGCGCATCGCCGCAGTACAGCCGGTGCGGACCAATGAGCCAGAGATCACCCGGCCTGCTCACCGCAACCGCATTGGGTGCGGGCAGTTCGACGAGCCCTTCATCGGGCGTCCCGGTATCCATGCTGAAATCGAGATCGGCGGTCGAAAAGCCGGTGACCTCGATATCGACACCGGCCTCGAACAGCGCGCCAAGATTATCCTTGAGCAGCGCATCATCCCATTCGGAGAGTTCGGCAAAGCGATTGTCGGCGATGATGAAGGCGAGCCGCTGCTCTTCTGACACAAAATGCTCACGGATGACCGGCACGACATCCATGCCCAGCTGCTTTGCCGCAAGCCAGCGCGCCAGCCCGGCCACGATGCGGTTCTGCTCATCGACCAGCAGTGCGCCGCGAAAGCCCAGCTGCCGGATGCTCGAGACCATCTGCTCGATCTGCTTCTTGCTATGCGTACGGGGATTTTTGGGATCGGGCTTCAATGCGTCGATGCCGACCATCTCAACCTGCGGGTGATTTACGAGTTGCGCCATGACATGCTCCTCACATTGGAGCACCCCATGATAATCACAATGTTGATCGGATCACGCGCGCCTAATCGTGTTTTTCGGAAGGGTTTTGGCGCGCGCAGGTCTAACCTTGCGTGACGGCCAGCTGAGCTTGCGCAGCACCTCGTTGAGCTTCTCCACGCTATCAGGATCAACATGCTGAAAGAAGATCAAAACGAACCGGCCAAAAGGTGACTGGGGTTTAGCGGTTTCCACGCCCACATGGTCAAGGCTCGTATGACTGGCGCGATGCCCGGTCGCCCCTTCATAAAGCAGGCGAAGCGCTTCACAGCACAAGCGCAGCCGGTCATTGTCTTCCCGGCCTCTCGTCAGGCGCCGCTGCGCCAGTTCCTCGATCAGCGGCGTCCATTGTTCAAGCTGATCCGCAAGGATCATGAAATCATGCCAGGTCGCTGTTGCCAACATCTGCACGATGTCGGGCAGATCACCCAGTTCGATCACGTCATGCGCGTCAAATGTAGCGCGCAACCCCTTCGCCAGCGCCAGCATCCGTCTGCGGCGAGCAGACCGAACCGTACCGGTCTCGCCGCGACTCTGGTCCTTGTAGCACCAGCCGACAAATCGCAGTTCCCAGTCCAGATCCGAGCCCGGGGGAATCGCCACGCCCAGCGGCTCTTCCAGTGCAGCAAGCAGCTCTCGGGGGAGTTCGTCAATCTCCACATACTGATGCTTGAGACGCCTGCCCCAAAGCGCAGTCGGGCACCTTTCATCTCGCTGTTCCGTCATCGCCGCTCCCTGTTACGCCGGAAAAAACTCGCTGTTCCGATTTTAGGGAGTGCGCACAAAAATCCAACCAGTTCCGCGGGCTTGCACTGGTCCAGCTCAACCAAATCGCATCGAAAAACGCCTCACTCCCTGTAAACTCCCTGTTAAACAGGGAGAAACCACACAAAGACCTGTTCGCTCCAGACTGGGTCGCGCACCACCCAGTCTCAAGTTATTGATATTTAAGAATATTTTATAGTGTCCTTCGGAAACCCGCGCACTTCCGCGCCACTTTTACGACACTATTTTAACTTGTGGTCAGAGACCCGTCCGCGAGTCCTAATTTGACCGCCAAATTCGGCCTCGGTCTCTCCTCCCCAAAAAGTGGCCACGAAAGCAGAGTTCACTTGCTTCGATGGAAATTACCTCAACGCCTTTCTTGTGATATGTATCGGTCCACCCCGATACTGAACGCCGTTGGCATCAATAGACAAGGTGTGCCTTTGAATCGTCCGATGCTCGATTGCGTGTCGATACGCCCCCTTCTGGAATTCATGCGCGCTTCTTCGCTGTCCCCAGACAATGTCTTGCGCTCAACCGGTCTGGCGCCCGATGCCCTCGATCCGGCTTCGAACGCATCGTTGGCGCTGTCGGATTATTTCCGGATTTGCGAGCAGATGGCGATGCAGACCGGCGACGAGACAATGCATGTTTCCATGCGACCATTGATGCTCGGCACGTCGGAATTCGTGCAGTCGCAGCTTCGTGCCTGCGGGACACTGGCTGAAGTGATGGAGGTCATCGCAAAGTCCTACAACGTCATCCATGGCCACCGATATAATCAGGTGCGCAAGAAAAGCGGCGTCGTTTCGTTCGTGATCGACGACCGTGATTTTCCTTACACGCTCGACCATCACGATGCCTTTATCATCCTCTCGACGGAATGCCTGCTTATTTACGTGCATGCCCTCATGCTGTCACTGCCAAGCATCGAGCAGCAAATTCCCCTGCGTGTCATCCGCACCCGCAGCGCCAGCAAGCCATCTGGATGTACGCATCTTTCATTTTGGGGCGTGCCCGTGCGCTATCATGCGCCGGTGTTCGCCCTGCAATATGACGCATCCATTGAGGACATCGCCGTTGACCCGGAACGCAGCAGAATGCTCGCCTCGCGGACAATTTACGGCGTTGTTGCCGCTGCGCTCGATCGTATCGACCCCGCGGCCATGCCCGCCCGTTCGTTGTCGGAGCGGGTTGCGCAACACATCGCCTCCGGGTTTTCCGATCAGGCAAAGGTCGCGGCAGCCATGGGAATGAGCGTCGCGTCGCTGCGACGCCATCTGGTTGAGGATGGCATCCAGTTTCGTGACCTGCGCTCGGACGTGCTGAACCGTCTGGCGCGGGACCGTATCGCGCAAGGGCGTTCGGTCGCCGATGTGGCGGAGCAGCTGGGCTTTTCCGACGGGCGCAGTTTCGCTCGCGCTTTTCGTCAATGGAACGGACTGTCTCCTGCCGAATATCGTGTCAGCAGCCAAATCGATTGATGGGACATTGAGCGAAATTGTCCCATCCATTTTGATCGGGATCGTCGTCGACATCCGGGATCCATATTCTATTCTTTCTGGCAAGGTCGGCCTCTAAAGGCCGATGCAAGGGAGAAGATGTGGTGAGGGTTCCTCATGCTGTCGGGCGGTTATTGACCGTGGGTGCGGCGCTGGCATTGGCTGCCTGTGCACCCGCGGCAGACCGCCTCGCTACGACCGCCAATGCATCGCTGATCGACCAGCGTTATTTGACGTCAGCCGATCGCCATATTGTCGTTGACGGCATATCCTATCGTGTGCGGGAAGAAGGCCCCGCCGACGGAGCACCAATCGTTCTGCTCCATGGTTTCAGCTTCAGCCTTGAAAGCTGGGACAAATGGGCAGCGGATCTTGCGCAAGACCATCGCGTCATTCGTTTCGACCTGGCCGGTCACGGGCTGAGCGGACCCGCCCCCGATAACCGTTACGATGCGAAGACACGAATCGGCCACATCCTGAAGCTGATGGACGCTCTCGGCATCGCGCACGCGACATTTGCCGGGAACAGTTATGGCGGCCTACTTGCCTGGAATATCGCCGCCGCTCATCCGCAACGGGTCGATCACCTCATATTGGTAGACAGTGCCGCCTTTTCCATCAACGCCGTGACGGAAAAGCCTGCGCCCGTGCCACAGATCATGCGCGCCTACCTGCTCGATCCCAAGCCCGATCAGGTCAAAGGCTCGGCGGGGCTGATCTTTGCGGACCTCGCCACCGTGCCCCCCAAGCGGCTGGAAGTTATGCGCGATATGATCGCCCGGCCCGGCAATGGCCGCGCTCTGATTGCGCATCTCGAACAGTTCACCCTGCCCGCACCGGAACATGGCCTTGCCAGTATTTCCGCGCCCACGCTCATCGTGTGGGGCCGTGCAGACCGCGTTATCCCGGTGGAACAGGCGAGCCGCCTGCACGATGCGATCCGGGGCTCGCAGCTAATCATCTACGACAACGTGGGCCACGCGCCTCAGGAAGAGGCCGCAGACCGCTCACTCAAGGACGTGAGAAAATTCCTGACCGATTAACAAAAACAACCTGATGACACGAACAATGGAGGGAGGACGTCATGACGATGCACCAATTTGGACAAGCAACATTTTCCGCTCTTTTGCTGACCAGTGCGCCGATAGCGCTGGCGCCTGCCGCACTGGCACAGGAAGCGGGGACAACTGTCCCGGAAGCCGCCGATTATGATCAGGATACCGGCGTTATCGTCGTCACGGCCCGCCGCCGCGAGGAAACATTGCAGGACGTGCCGATAGCCGTATCCGCCTTTTCCGGCGAAACGTTGGCGCAACAAGGCGCAGTGGATATCACTGCGCTTCAACAGCAAACGCCGAACCTGACGTTGCAGATCGCGCGCGGGTCCAACTCGACCCTCATCGCTTTCCTTCGCGGCGTCGGCCAACAGGATCCGCTGTGGGGATTTGAACCTGGCGTCGGCCTCTATGTCGACGATGTCTATGTCGCTCGCCCGCAAGGCGCTGTCCTCGACATTTTCGATGTGGATCGGATTGAGGTGCTGCGCGGTCCACAAGGCACGCTCTATGGTCGAAACACGATCGGTGGCGCGATCAAATATGTCACCAAGCGGCTGGGCCATGATTTCAGCGGTAAGGCGCGCGCCGTTTACGGCTCCTACAACCAGATTGATCTGGTAGGACAGGTCACGATCCCTGTGGGCGACAAGATCTCGATCGGTGGCGCGGTCGCCTATTACAACCGCGACGGATATGGCGAGAATCTGAACACCGGTAATGACCAGTATGACAAAGACGTGATTGCCGGCCGCGTCTCGATCGAGTTCGAGCCTTCCGATGGCGTATTCTTTCGAATTGCCGCCGACAAGACGGTAGACAACAGCAATGCGCGCCATGGCACACGCCTTATTGGCCTGGCCGGCCTTCCGGATTTCGAGCCGACTGCCAGCGTATACGATACCCGCGCAGGTATTGGCGATGACAATAAGGTCAAAACACAGGGCATCTCCCTGACCGGAGAAATTGAACTCAACGACACGATGACGCTCAAGACGATCAGCGCGTATCGTGACGGCCATACCACGACGCTGATCGATTTCGACAATACACCGCAGCCGATACTGGACATTCCCGCCTTCTACGATGACCGGCAATATACCCAGGAACTCCAGCTGCTCTATCAGGGCGATCGCCTGCAGGGCGTGTTCGGCCTCTATTATCTCGATGGTCGTGCGAGCGGCGCCTTCGATACGGTGTTGGGGCTTGCCAATCTGACCATCCTTACGTCCGGTACGGTGAAGACGAGGAGCTACGCCGCGTTCGGCGATTTCAGCTATGACCTTACCGACCAGTTCGCCATTTCGGTGGGCGGACGCTATACCAGCGACAAGAAAAAAGGCAGCGTATATCGTCAGAACTTCACCGGTATTCGCAGTCCAGCGTTCGGCAATGGCACCGCGATACCCGGTCTGCTGCGGACGGATTATACGAATTCGAAGACGTTCGACGAATTCACGCCGCGTGTCAGTCTGACCTACAAGCCGGATCGCGATCTCACGCTTTATGCGTCCTACAGCAAAGGTTTCAAATCCGGCGGTTTTGACATGCGCGGCGACGTCGTACTGACACCCGACACGGTCAACGGGTACAAACCCGAAACTGTCGATGCCTATGAAGTGGGCCTGAAGGGCGCATTCCTTGACCGCTCGCTTTTCGTGAACCTCGCCGGATATTATTCAGACTATAAGGACCAGCAGGTCACACTGCAGATCCCCATCGGTGCGAGCATCGCCAGTTTCGTCGACAATGCCGGCAAGTCACGCATCTACGGTTTCGAGCTGGAAACTCGGATGGTCCCATCCCGGCATTTCTCGGTAACTGCAGCGATCGGTTACACGAACGCCAAATTCAAGGAATATCTGGCCTATGACCTAGCGACGGGCACGCGCGTCGATGTCGCCGATCAACGCAAGATGCAGAATACGCCAAGCTGGAACGGCAATGTCAGCGCGACTTGGTCGGTCGACGTCGCCGGAGGCAGCCTGGCGCTGACCCCTGCCGTCTCATTCCGCAGCGACTATCACCTGTTCGAGATACCGACACCGCTTCTTGATCAGGACGGTTACGCGCTGCTTGATGCCTCTGTCACATGGACCTCTGAGGATGACCGGTACAAGCTGGGTGTCCATGGCCGCAACCTGACGAATGAACGTTACCGCGTGGGCGGATACAATTTCCCAGGCGCATTATTCGGGGATTCTATCATCGGCTATTATGGCCCGCCGCGCACCATCGCGGTCTCCGCCGAGGTTCGGTTCTGAGCCCGATGGGCACAGAAGCGCGAGTGCCTGGCCATGCGACCCGCCGGGCGCTCGCGCTGTTCATGTTGATCCTGGTCTATACGTTCAACTTCATCGACCGACAGATCATCGGAATTTTAGCGGTACCCATAAAGGCCGATCTCGATCTCAGCGACGCTCAGCTCGGCTTGATGGGGGGCCTTGCCTTCGCGCTATTCTATACCGGGCTCGGTATCCCTATCGCGATGCTCGCGGACCGGCGCGACCGGAGCTGGATCATGGCTATTTCGCTGGTGATCTGGAGTGGGATGACTGCGGTCTGCGGAACCGTACAGAATTTCACCCAGCTGTTTCTCGCCCGTCTCGGTGTCGGCATTGGCGAAGCAGGTGGGGTCGCGCCCGCCTATTCGCTGATCAGCGACATGTATCCTCCTCAATCACGAGCGCGAGCACTTGGCGCCTATTCCTTCGGCATACCCATCGGCAGCGCGGCAGGAATAATTTTCGGCGGCATCATCGCGACATGGATCGACTGGCGCTATGCATTCTTCATCGTCGGACTGGCAGGTATTGCCATCGCACCACTCTTCAAGCTGACGGTCAAGGACCCGGGGCGCGGCGCCCATGATAGCGACGCTCAGGCATCGGCGGCGCCCAATCTCCGAGAGGTCCTCCGCCATCTGACCGCCAAGCCGTCCTTTTGGCTGATCTGCATCGCGGCTGCCTGTTCGTCTATGATGGGCTATGGCCTGTTCTTCTGGTTGCCCTCCTATCTGGTCCGCAGCTTCAACCTGACACTACTGGACGCATCACTGCACTATGGCGCGATATTGCTGTTCGGCGGCATTGCCGGAATCTGGCTGGGCGGGGTGCTGGGCGACCGTCTTGGCGCCGCGAAAAAATCGGCCTATGCTCTTGTGCCAGCAACCGCCTTCGTCATCACCATCCCCTTCTATATGTTCGGCCTGCTGGCCAACGACCTGCTGCCCGCGTTGGCGCTGCTGCTTATTCCTACAGCGCTGGGGCTGGTTTGGCTGGGGCCAATTCTCTCAACGATCCAGCATCTGGTGCCGCCGAACATGCGCGCAACCGCTTCTGCCATATTCCTCTTCATCAATAATTTGATTGGCATTGGCCTCGGCACGCCAGCCATCGGAGCGCTCTCCGACCTGTTGACGCAGCATTATGGCAATGACGCTCTGCGTTACTCCATCCTGGCGGGAACCGGTTTCTACGTGATCGCCGCACTACTGCTGTTCAAAGCGTCTCGGATGCTCGCTGGCGACTGGGATGCATCGGCAGCATCAAATCCATAACCAGGCGGAATTCGCCAGCACCCGCACACTGCAGCCTGATCCAATATATTCCCGTAAATCCGGGCAATTTTCTCAAGGGAAATTTACACCTGCCGCATGCCGCCCGGCGCGACGTCCAAAATAGGATCCGGGGCCCAGGCTGAGGCCGCTGGCGTAGGCCTTGCCCGTACGCGGGATATGCGCCGCGCTGGCGCCCACGACATATAGTCCGGGAATAGCCTCACCACGGATATCGAGCGCCTCGCCATTCAGCCCAGTGCGGACGCCTCCCAATGTAATAAAGAAATAGACCGAACTATCGAAGCTGATGTCGAATGCCGCATAAGGCCCCTGATCCAACGGTTTCAGCCATTCCGACGCCTTGTGAAGGAAGCGGTCCGCGCCTGACGCTGCATCCCGGTTATATTGGGCCAGCGTTTTCACGAGCGAACCCGGCGGCAAGTTCAGTCCCCCTTCCATTTCCTCGATCGTTTCATAGCCATCGATCAACCGATGCTGGTGCGCGGTCATTTCGGGGTAGGCGAATATGTCGCTGTCGACGATCAGATAGGCCTTTTGATCGGGCTGCTCCTTAATGAAATTGGCTGTCCGGCCATGATAGCTGTCTTCCGCGACAAAACGCCGCCCCAGCTTGTTGACGATAATGCCTTTGATAAGCTGCGCAGGCGGATAGATGGAACCAGTCGGAATAAGCCCGTCCATAGCGCTCGTCATCGCGCCTGCCGACACCCCCAGACGCACGCCCATCCCGTCATTGCTCGGGATACCAAGACCAACTGCGGAATCCGGCATTTCGGGGATGTCGCGTGCAATCAGCTCAGCGTTGAGGTTGTGGCTGCCCGCAGCGATGATGACGCCGCGCCGCGCTTTCACGAACAAGCTATCCCCCACCTGCCGCACTTTGACGCCCACCACCCGTCCGGCATCGTCCAGCACCAGGGCGACCGCAGCGGAATCGTATATGACCGGCACGCCCTCATCCTCACACCGCTGGAGGAGCGGCGTCATTGCGGCTATTCCCGCATTCTCTCCCGCGCCCGCGCATTTGTGACCGCGCGGCGCAGGCTGGGCGATCTCGCTATAGGGCCACAGCTTCTCATTGCCGGTGTACATCAGGCATTCTGTCGTCAGCAGATAGACCGCCTTGCCCTTGAAGCTGCTGCGTTCGAATGGGACGCCCTGCGCCTCCAGCCAGCGGAAATGGTCCGGGCAGTCGTCCGCAAATGATCGCACCGCCGAAGGGTCGATCGGGTCGCAGCTAGCGGTCAGGAATTTGGCCAGCTCATCCGGGCTGTCGGCATAGCCGCACGCATTCTGCACCTCGGTGCCACCGCCCAGATAGAAAATGCCCGACGACATGGCGCTGGCACCGCCCCCACCGGAGGCGCGCTCTATGACGAGCACCTCGCTCCCTGCGCGATGCGCTTCGAGCGCGGCGCAGGTTCCGGCGATGCCCTGACCGATGATTGCGACATCGACCTCGCGATGCCAATGATCGACATCCGCTAAAGAAACGGGCGCTGGTATATCGAGTGGGCCGAGCTTGTCCGACATGGTCGCCGCGCCCGTCAGACGCCCGTCATGCCAGACGTCGACGCGCCATCGATTGCATATTCCGCGCCGTTGATGAAACCCGCCTCATCGGACGCCAGGAAGGATACCAGAGCGGCAACTTCCTCCACTTTCCCCATGCGCTTCATTGGAGACATGGAACTATACGCGCCGCGCGCAGCCTCGGGCGCGCCGGACTTCTCAATGATCGCGGTGATCATCTCTGTTTCCACGACGCCGGGCGAGATGGTGTTGCAGCGGATCAACGTTCCCTCGGTTGCGCAATGAATTGCAATCGATTTGGCCAACGCCAAGACAGCGGCCTTGGTTACGGAATAGGCCATGTAATTGCCCATCACCTTGTGCGCCGACATCGATGCGTTGAGGATGATCGAACCCGAAGCTCCTTCGGGATTGGCACGCATCAGGCCAACCGCCGTCTTTGCCGTCAGCATCACGCCGGTCTGGTTGACGCCCAGAATCGCGTTCCAATTGTCCAGCGTGATCGATTCAATGCTGCCGTCGCCCTGCTCGGTACCGGCATTGGCAAAGGCGATGTCGAGTCGCCCGAAATCGTTGCGGATTAGCGCTGAGACCCGATCCCAATCTTCTTCGCTTTGAACACGAGCCTTGACGAAAACCGCGCCTGTCTCATCGCACAACGATCGCGCAGCTTCCTCTTTCGAACCGGTGAAGACGACCTTTGCACCATCGCTCGACAGCCGCCGTACCGCCCCCCGCCCGATGCCCGATGTGCCCCCTGTAACCAGCGCAACCTTTCCGGAAAGGTCAGCCATAATTCCCGTCTCCCCTTGGCCCTCAAGCCGCGACCAATGTCCCCGTGGCACGCGCTATCGCGACAGTATCGAAATAATAGGGCGTGATCCCGCAGAATTTTCCATCACGCAAATGAAAGACCTCGCAAAGCGGCATTGCGAGCCTTTGGCCATTGTGACGCGAGGTCGCATGAACCGTCACCATGACGATGACGGTATTTTCGGACACCACGATATCCCCGGTTTCGAGCGACGGATCATCCCAGAAGCCAAAGACTTTGGTGTACAAATTCTGCAGCGCCTTCTTGCCCTTATATTCGCCACCGAAGGGCAGGCTTTCAGCCTCCCTGATGATGAAGTCATCGGTCATCTGAGCCTCGACCTCGTCCCACCGGCCTTGCGCCGTCAATGCGTATAGATTTTCAACCTTTGCCTTGATCGCCGCATAGCGTGCCGCGTCCATCTGTGCCTCCTAGAAAAATCGGCCGCTCCTTGAAGGGGGAGCAAAAGAGCGGCCGTCAGTTTCAGAATCGTGTGGTGACCTGCACCATGACCGTGCGCGGCAGCGTGCCGAACCCGAGCTGGTCGGCATGAGCCGGCGTTGCGCCGCCCGACGCACCACCGGTCGACGGTCCATCGACAACGCCGGTCACGTAGAAGCGGTTGGTGAGGTTCTTGCCAATCAGCGCGACCTGCCAGCGTTCATCCTCAGACCCAACGCGGATGCCCGCATCGATCGTTGCATAGCTGGACTGGCGCGAGTCCGGGTTGCCGAAGCCCGACGCCAGGTAGGAGGAGCTGTAGCGCAGATCGGCATTCACGCCGACCATCAGGCCATTGCCCATGGGCGCATCATAGGAAGCCCCGATTGTCCCGGTCCATTTGGGCGCGACCGAGAGCGGTTTTCCATTCAGGTTCTGGCGCACACCGCCGCCTGCCAGCACAATATCGCAACCTTCGGCCACGCTCTGACCTGCATAGCAGGGCGCCTGCGGGAAGCTGGTGTAGCGGGCCTTATTATAGTTGATCGAGCCGTGGACATTCAGCCCGTCCATTGAACGCGGCGCATATTCGAATTCGAACTCAACACCCTTGGTTCTGGCGTCCGCTGTGAGCGTTTGAAACGCGAAGATGGGTGAGTTGAAGAAATCGACCTGCAGGTCCTTGTACTTATAGCTGTAGAGGCCCAGATTCAGACGCAATTGATTGTCCATAACCGTCGATTTGACGCCAGCTTCGAAACCCTGTGCGCGTTCGGGATCAAAGGTCAGGTCCCCAAACGGATCAGCCGAAAATTTCGAGTTGATGCCACCGTTTGAGAAGCCGCCAGACTTGTAGGCGGTCTTGTATGCGCCATAGACCAGCAAACCGGCGGTCGGTTTCCAGGTCAGCGTCGCTTCAGGAGACCAGTTTGTGAACGTCTGGCCCGCGACCACCTCGCCCAGGCCATCCGGATCATTCATCGGCCTGAAAATCGCTGTCACCGCCGCATTGTTATAGGGCTGCGTAAAATAGCTGTCCTTCGTTTCATGCGTGTAGCGAACACCGCCCGCCAGTTCGAGCGTCGGCACGATTTTCCATGTCGCCTGTCCGAACAGCGCGATGGTTTCACCATCGGTGAAGCTGGTCTTCGTGGTCGCGAGGAACCGATTGGCGGCCGATTGGCTGCTGTCCTCGATATTGGCGAACATGATGAACTGGTCGAAGGTGCGTTTCGTCTTCTGATAGAGGCCACCCACCATCACATTGACCGGGCCATCATAGGTGGTCAGAGCACGCAGTTCCGACGAAAAGGCGTGCCATGTCGAATTTTCGGTCGCCCACGTGCCCGCTGCGCTGGACTGGAAATCGCAGGCGCAGGCCCAGCGGTTGTTGTTCCAGTTATAGTTTGTGACCTATGTGATCGTCACATCATCGAGATCATAAACCAGGTTCGCAGTCAGCGCGTAGGATTTGTACCGGTTGTACAGCTGACCGTCCGACTTCGAATAGGGGAAGTCCGGTGCGATATCGGTTGGAATATTGTTCTGATGCGTGATGAAATCTTTTTGGCAGGCGTAGCCGTTCAACTGGCTGGAACCGCTCGGGCAATTATACGCGACATAGTTCCAACTGCTGTTGTTGACCTCATTATAGTCGCCCGATGCCTTGAAGGTAGCTGTCAAGCGATCGGTCGGCTCCCATTTCAGGGTAAGGCGACCGAGCAGTTCCTTTTCACCCGGCGCATCCTTGGCTGCGGGCGCCGCAACATGCGGCTCAAGCGAGTTATCGACGATGTCGAAAGTCGTGTAGGTTACGGGGTCGGCGACGTTCTTGTAATAGCCACCCCACATCTTCGATCCGCGCACCGCAAGGCGAATGCCCAGAGTGTCGGAGAGCGGCCCCGAGCCCACCAGCTCAACCTGAGCCTGTTGCGACTTGAATTCGTAGCCAGCGCGCGCCTTGAACTCCGGTGAAGATGTCGGGTCGGCCGACGTCAGAGAAATCACCCCTGCTGTCGCATTCTTGCCGAAGAACAGCGCTTGCGGGCCTTTCAGAATTTCGACCCGCGCGAGGTCGAAAAAGCCTTCGTTGATAATGCGGCCCTGTCCATAATAGACGCCGTCAACCACCACAGCTACCGATTGCTCGATACCGATCGACGTCGAAGATGAACCAATACCGCGCAATGTCAGCTGTGCACCCGACCCATTGGAGGCGCGACCCACATTGAGGTTGGGCGTACGCGCGGCGATTTTCTCAATGGACGTCAGATCCTGCTTTTGCACCAACTCGCCCGAGATCGCCGTGACGGCAACCGGTACATCCTGAACGCTTTCCGAACGTTTGCGAGCCGTAACGACAATGGTTTCCAGACCGCCAGCGTCGGCAACCCGTGGCCCGTTCTCCTGGGCGAATGCAGGTTGCACCACAGCGAGCGTCATCGCGCCCATACTGCCTGCAAGCATGAGAATAGTTTTGTTGTTATACAAATTCCTCATCATCCCCTCCATGTGAAAATATTGTTTTCGGCCGAGTGTAGTAGCGGCCATACTTTCCAGTCTCATTATAGATGGTCCGATCCGGAGCGATCGTCACGCTGCGAAAAGTAGTAGGTGCAATCATGGGTGCCTGAGGTGAAAAAGGCAGAACCGGATGGTCAGATAAAATTATAAAACGTTGTTATATATGCACTTTATCCGGTTCATTAGTTTCAGATGGAATGCAGGAGGGGTTTGATGGGCCGACTTTCAGGGCGCGTCGCGCTGGTATCGGGATCGCTTAGAGGTATCGGTCGCGCCATTGCCGAATGTCTTGCAACCGATGGCGCCTCGGTAGTTTTGACCGATCTCGATGCATCGGACAGCGACATCGTGACAGATATTCTCGCGCGCATGTCCGGCTCAGCCTATATCCGGCTCGACGCCACGCAGGAGGATGCATGGCGCGCCGCCCACGACACTGTGGAGCAGGACTTCGGCAGGCTCGACATATTGGTCAATAATGTCGGTGCTGACCTCACCGGCAAAGTGCAAGATCTGGAGCTGTCGGCTTGGCATAGACTGATGGCGCTCAACCTCGACAGCGTATTTCTAGGCACCAAGACGTTCCAGCCCCTGCTTGCGCATACGGGCGCTTCAACGCCCTATGGATCGAGCATCGTCAACATCAGCTCGATCATGGGCATTGTCGGCATGGGCGAGGTATCGGCCTACAATGCATCCAAAGGCGCCGTACGCCTGTTTACGAAATCGAACGCGCTGGAGTTCGCCGATGCTGGTGTGCCCATCCGCGTCAACAGTGTCCATCCAGGCTTCGTCGACACGCCGCTGCTCCGCAAGGGAATGGAGCGTTGGGCGGAGCGAGACGGCACGATGACCGCCGAAGATCTGATCGACGCGATGGCGGAGACGACACCAGTGAAGCGACTGGCTCAACCGGTCGAGATCGGCAAGGTCGTGGCGTTCCTCGCCAGCGATGATGCCAGCTACATGACCGGCAGCGAGGTGGTTGTCGACGGAGGATGGACGGCACGATGAGCATATTCGATCTGAAAGGCACGATCGCACTGGTCACGGGCGCTGCTGGTGGCATCGGCGGGGCGACTGTCAAAGCGCTCTCTGATGCAGGCGCACAGGTTATCGCGACGGACCTTGCAACCACCGCCGCCATTGTTGGGGCCGATGCCTATTTTCCGCTCAACGTCGCGGACGAAAAGGCTTGGGAAACGCTCGCAGCCGAGATCGCCAATGATTATGGCCGGTTGGACATATTGGTGAACAATGCCGGAATTTCGGTGACCAACAGCATCGCAGAAACCACGCTTTCCGAATTCCGCAAATGTATGAGTATCAATGTCGAGAGTATCTTTCTCGGCTCCAAAGCGATGCAGGGGCTGCTCAGTCGCAGCGGCAAAGACCGTCAGGGCGGCTCGTCGATCGTCAACCTTTCCTCGGTCGGCGGCCTGAGAGGCGCTGCCTATATGTCAACCTATTGCGCCAGCAAAGGCGCGGTGAAGCTCTTCACCAAGAGTGCGGCGATGGAATATGCACTCCTTGGCCTGCCCATTCGCGTCAATAGCGTCCATCCCGGCGGCATCGACACCAATATGATGGACACCATCTACGCCCGCTATGTCGAGGCTGGACTGTTTCCGGACGAGGAAACCGCCAGGGCGACCGTTTCCGCAGGGCACGCAGTAGGTCGGATGGGAACAGCAAGTGAGATTGCGGGTGGCATCATTTATCTATGCTCCCCAGCCGCCAGCTTCGTCACAGGATCTGAACTGGTCATCGATGGCGGCATGACGGCGCGCTGATCGGGCAAATCAACAAAGAGCAAAAAACAAGGGAGGCCCGGCCACCCCACTTCTGGGCCGAGCCTCCCGTCCGCCCCCGATGGAGAGATCGAGGAGGCGGAACTCCATGATGACACTCACAATTTCTGCGATGAACTCACTTCATGAATGCTGACATTGTTCGAGAATCTCCCTTCAAAATCGGCAAGCAGCTTGGCGATCTGGGGTGTTCCGTAGTGCGCGTGAAACGCATCCATATCCCGCCAGCCCTCCATGGCCAGGATGATGCCTTTTTCCTCGTCTTCCATGCCCATATGATAAAAGACGCAACCGTCTTCTGCGCGAGACGGCTCACACATCTCCTTCAGGCGCGCATATAGATGCGGCAGGGTTTCCTGGTCGGTAAAAATCTGTCCGGTGATCACAATCATCAAAAGCGTCCTTCAAGCAGGGCTCGGTATTTCTTGTGGGGGGAACCGTTGTCCTAAGTCTGGTGCAGGATGGTGAATGAACGGCTCTGAAAGAACCATTCGCCGCCACGCTTGACCAGCTTGTCATTGTAACACGCACGGGCGCGCTTATCCTTGCCGGTTCCCGGCTCCTCATACACTTCGGAAAAATAGGTCCGCGCCTCGGCAGTGTCGCCATCGACTTTGATCATCCCGGGCATCGCCACAAAACTGAGCTTGGGATAATGCGGCATGGCGCCTGCCCACAGCTCGACGACTTTGTCCTTGCCGGATACCACGCCCAGTTCGGGGTAGTGAGAGAGGTCCCAGTGACAATCCTCGACCCAAAGCGAGGCCCAGGTCTCCTGATCCACCCGGTTCACCGCATCAGCATAGCTTTCCAACAATTCGCGGATAGCGATCCGGTCTTCCAGCGGGCCGGAATAATTCCTGCTCAATGCCTCTCTCCTGATATTTTCAGGAATCTTATGCTTTCGCGTCCTCGGGGGAACCTGCCGAAAATCGGAGGTTCGCCCTTTTAGCTATATTCGTCGCGCAATAGTCGGCGCAGTACCTTGCCCGAAGGATTGCGCGGCAGATCGCTGCGAAAATCGACCGATTTTGGGGCCTTATACGCGGCGATGCGTTCGCGCGCCCAAGCGATCAGCGCCGCAGGGTCTGGCAGAGCATTGGATTGCGGCACTACGATCGCCTTGACCGCCTCTCCCCATTTGGGGTCGGGAACTCCTATGACGGCGACATCTTTCACGTCGGGATGGCTGTAGAGGGCGTTTTCCACCTCGGCGGGATACACATTTTCACCACCGGTAATGATCATGTCCTTGATCCGATCGGCCAAGTAGAGATAGCCATCCTCATCCATCGAACCCGCGTCGCCTGTGCGCAGCCAGCCTTCGGCGTCAACCGTTTCCGCAGTCGCTTCGGGCCTGTTAAAATAGCCAATCATGTTCGCTTGAGATCTCGTCACGATCTCGCCAATTTCTCCGCGCGGCAACTCCACTCCAGCTTCGTCAACGACACGCACTTCAACACCGGGAAGGGGGATGCCAACGCCCCGCATCCGCCGGTTGCCAGCGATTTCATGGTCCTCCGGCGGCAGGCCGATGACCGTTCCTGCGGTTTCGGTCATGCCATACATCTGCGCAAAGCCACAGCCGAAGACGTCGATGGCGCGCTTCAACAGGTCCAGCGGGATGGCAGACCCGCCGTAACAGATCGTTTTCAGGAAACTGAAATCGGTCTGTTCGGCACCGGGGTGATCACATACGATCTGCAGCGCCGTCGGCACCATCATGATTTTCGTGATGCGATATTTGACGAGCAGGTCGAGCACTTTGGACGGATCGAACTCGCGGACGATGATGCCCTTGGCGCCATGCTGCAATGACCAGAGCCCCCAGCCCGACCCGCTTATATGAAACACCGGCATGGCGACCAACGCGACATCCTCCGCCGTCCAACGATACCATTCTGGCATCTGGTCCGAATGAATGGATGCTCTCAGCCCCAGCAGGCTGCGGTTGGAAAGTTGCGCACCCTTTGGGTTCCCCGTGGTTCCGGAAGTGTAAAGCTGCAACACGGTGTCATCAAAACCCGCATCGCGATGGGGGTCCCGGTCGTTCTGGCTGTCGCGCCATTCCGAAAAAAGGGGAAAGCCGTCAGCAGCTTCGGTGACCAGTATCTTTGCAGACGTGTCATTGATCCGGTTCAGAAACTCGGGATCTGCCAAAATAAGCCTAGGGCCTGAGTCTCGCAAAATATAGGCGACTTCCGGCTCCGCCAGGCGCCAGTTGACCGGCACCATCACCAGACCCGCTTTGGCGGCACCCATCCACATTTCAAAATAACTGTCGCGATTTTTGCCAAGATAGGCGACCCGATCCCCCGGCTCGCATCCCGCTGAAAGCAGGCCGTTTGCGACACGATTTGTATGACGGTCAAATGTTGCAAAGTCGGTTTCGACGCCCTCGAAAATAAAAGCCGTCGAACCAGGGCATTCAATCGCCCGGCCACGAACGATATCGCCCAGAATCAGTCGGTGTGCGCTCATCCCATCTTCTCCATCCCACTTTTCTACAACAGGGAGCCGCGCTTCGGGACTGTCTTTTCTTCTAGAAGCCACCCGGCAACACTGACGGAAACGCCAGTGCAGACTTCTGCTATTATAGCTACAATCTAATCGTGAACACAGATCGAGCGAGAGGGATAGAGGATGGATATCGGCCTTAAGGGACGCAAAGCCATATTGGCCGGCGCGAACGCCAGCATCGGACGCGTTGTAGCCAAGACGTTGGCCACCGAAGGATGCGATATCGCCCTGTGCGGACGCACTCAGGACAAGGTCAATAACGTCGTCCAGGAAATCGAAGCTTTAGGCGTGAAGGCGTTTGGGGCGTCGATAGACGTCACGGATGCTGACGCATTTCCCGCCTGGGTCGAAAAAGCTGCCGGTCAGTTGGGCGGATGCGACATCTTCATTTCGTTTGTATCGTGCAACCCCGGCAACGATTCGCCGGACGCATGGCAAACGGTGATCAATGGCGATCTCTTGCCATTGGTGCGCGGCGTACAGGCGGCAATGCCTGCGCTGGAAAAGTCGGATGCGGGATCCATTGTCACGATTTCGTCAACCGGCGCGCGGGAAGAATTCATGGGACCACAGCCCTATAACGCGATCAAAGCGGCGATTATCAATTACAGCGCCGCACTGGCACAGAAATATGCGTCACAAGGCCTGCGCGTGAATTGCGTGTCGCCCGGCCCGATCTTCACCGAAGACGGCCCATGGGCCTATATCAAGGAAAATATGCGCGAATTCCATGACGGTATCGTGCAACAAATCCCCATGGGTCGCATGGGAACGGGCGAGGAGTTGGCAAAGGCAATAGCCTTCATCGCCTCGCCCGCCTGCCCGTTCATGACGGGGGCGAATATTTTGATCGACGGCGGCTTCACAAAGGGCGTCCAGTATTGAACAAGTGGAGGGACTGAATGGCGGAAGAGCATCCCGGCCGAATCGATTGCGTCCTCATCGTTGGAGGACTTTATCATGACATGGATTTCGCACGGCTGGAGTTACTGAAGCTGCTGGCCGAAGATCAGCGCGTGCGCACGCGGGTGTTTGAGGATTATTCCAATATCGATGCCATCATGGCGGCCGATTTCCTCATCACCTACACCTGCGATGTCGTGCCGGAACTGAAGACGCAGGAAACGCTGCGTCAATGGGTGCGCGATGGCGGCCGATGGTATGCACTGCATGGCACCAATTCAGTACTGCGCCTCTTCGACAATGGCCTGTACGGCAGCCCGCGCTGGGCACCCCTGATGATGGAGACGCTTGGATCACAATTTATCGCCCATCCGCCGATTGCGCCGTATCGTGTTGAGGTGGCCGACAAGAACCATCCCCTGACGCAGGGTATTGAGCCCTTTGAGACAACTGATGAACTGTACCTTCTGGAACAGCATGGCGACTTGCATGTGCTGCTCGATACGGAATTTGGAGGAGATGCAACCGGCTTCGACGAGCATGACTGGGATAGAGCAAGGCACCCGGTCGTCTATATAAAGGCTCAGGAAAAAGGCGCTGTATTATACAACACATTGGGTCATTGCCGCAGTCATTACGACATGCAGCCGTTCCTCGACTGGTGGCCTACCGTCGATCGCTGCGCGTGGGATCTGCCTGTTTTCTATGACCTGCTGAGGCGTGGCATTACCTGGTGCAAGGAGCCCAAAAACTGAAATCAGCTGAGCGGCTTCACCGGCAAATGCTCGGCGCCAGGAGCTTCATCCGGCACCGCAACCTCGATCCAGCCGTCGTCGCTTTGCCGCCAGGGGAACAGTTTGAGCGGCTTGTAACCGGCACCGCCAAGACATTCCCCGTTATCCAGTTTGAACCGCGCCCCATGAAGCGGACACATCACTGAGCCGCGCCGCACGCGGCCATCAGGCGCAAGCTGTGATGCCGCATGGCTGCAACGGTTGATGACCGCGTGTACAGAGCCTTCGTCGCGACATACCAGAACGGGCCATCCATTGACGACGAAGGGCAGCATCGCTTTGTCCTCGACCTCTTCGGCCTTCACCACTCTATGAAATGTTTCAGACATCGCTCATCCCTAGCTGCTCCGGCCTCGGATCGGCCGGATTGCGCCCGTTATCTCAGCCCAACTCCGACTCAACTTCAAGCACCGAAAAGGAAACCATCGCCGAACGGTCGAACAGCTTTTCCTCATCCAGCACTATTTCCTCGGCAATCGCGGGCTCGGCAAGCCGCTGCATGGTCTTGTGGAAAGCTGCCTCATCGCGAAACCATATTTCCATCACTACATCATGGTCTGGCGGCGCCATGCCCGCGACAGGCTGGACATATCGCCGGACATAGCGCTCCGCATACCCCGACAGATATTTTTCCCCGATCCTGCGATGATGGCTTTCATAATATTCCCGGAACGCCTTAACCGTCATGCCGGGTCGACGCTTGAGCAAGGTGACGAGTTTGAACAACGCTGTGGCCCTACGCCGCGCGGGTCTGCGCCACATAGTTTCGAAGATCCGCGTCCGCATCGCCCAGCAGCGCCGCGAGGGTGAACACACGCTTGAACGCCTGTCCCACAAGCAGTTCTTCGGTCGTGCCGATGCCGCCATGAAGCTGGATCGCTTCCTCACCCACATGCATGGCGCTCTGCGCAATATAGGCCTTTGCCCCTCGGATCGCGATATCTCGCGCCACCGGATCACTGCCCTGCCCGGCCGCTCGATACAGCTGCGACCGGCTGAGTTCGACCTTGGCATAGCAGTCCGCCATTCGATGCTGGATCGCCTGGAAAGAACCGAGAGGCTGACCGAACTGCTGGCGCGTCTTCAGATATTCCAGCGTCTCGCGGAACATCATCTCCATCAGCCCCACCAGTTCCGCGCAGATGGCGAGACGTGCTTGCACCACTACAGCATGAAGGGCGTCGAGACCGCCTGGCATGATTTCCGCAGCCACATTGTTCAGATCGATATCGCTCGCCATGGAACCATCGGCCAGCCGATAGTTGCGAAAGGCGAGTCCGGGTGCCTTGGCTTCAACCAAAAACAGGCTGGCCTGTTCCTGTTCGGCAGCGCGTGCAGCAACAACGATATTGTCGGCAAAGGGGCCGCCAAGCACCATTTGCTTCGAGCCGGACAATGCGTAACCGCCGCCCTCCGTTTCCGTCGCTCTCGCCTGCAAGGCACCCGTCTCAAATCGGGCATGCGGTTCAAACACGGCGAGCGCCGCCGTACATTTGCCGGCCACCATATCGGGGATGAGCGCAGCCCTCTGATCTTCGGATGCAGCTCCGTACACAATTCCGGTTCCCATGATGACGGAGGCAAGAACGGGTTCGACCGCAACGAAAGTACCGAGCGCTTCGGCTACAGTGATAATATCGGCGTCTGAGCCGCCAAAGCCGCCCGCTACCTCAGGCAGGGCAAATGCCAGTAAGCCAGTGTCCGCCAGCAGCTCCCAATTGGTTCGGGAAAACCCGTGCGGTTCGCGCAGATAGGCCAGCCGCTGCACAGAATCATATCGATCCGCTCCGAAACGGAGGATCAAATCCCGCAACAGGCCCTGTTCCTCGGTCAGGTCGAAATTCAAGCTACCTTCCCCTATTAATACCCGCAGCCCAAAGCTGCGTCGCATTCGCTTTTCTTGGGGAAATTATATGCACCGCCTGCGCGAAATTGGTGCCTGCGGTTTCCAATAGGTCCTGTCTGCGAACAGACAGCAAACGAAGCGCACCTATAAGTAGCGATAGGTTATGGATCCGGTTCGGAGCTAGTTTCTTGTTATAAATCTGAATAGCGTGTAAAAGACAGCTATGGAGAGATCAGACAACAGCATCGTTGTCTGCGAGAACGACAGCCAGAAAACAGAACAGCGCATGGCTGAAAACAGTTCTGGTGGGCATGGTTCGACAGCAATCGACTCGGTTGCCGACATCAAGGCGGCTGCTGAAGCGCTTCGGGACATCGCCGAACGGCTCGGCGATTTTCGAGTCGCGGCCTGCGCCAATATCGCGTCCAAAATGCCAATGTGTGATGGAGACGGAGAGGTCTTGGCTTCGTCCGTCTTCGGCTGGCCGGCCTCCAAAGAACAATGGTGGAAAAAGCCTCTTCTCGCGCTGAGTTCTCCGCTCACCTTTGCGTGTCGCTATGAAAACGAACCCTTCTGGGCGAATGCGGACGGGATCCATACGCGCGCGCCCAATCCATTGCTTGATCAGGCGGACCTGTCTCATTTCCGTGACGAGGTGAACGCAAGCTCAGTCATTTGCGTGCCCATCCACATGGCGTTTGGCCAGATAGGCGCGGTGAGTTTTTCTCCGAAGCAGAATGACCGGGAAGACCTGACGAGCGAATTTGAACGTCACGCCGATGAGCTGGAATATCACGCGCGACGCTTCGTCAACAGCTATACCCGCGTGACCAGCCAACGCCCCTGGATTCCGAAAAACTGCCGCCTTTCGAAACGCGAAGTGGAATGCCTGCGATGGGCAGCCGTCGGCAAGACCGATGTTGAAATCTCACTCATCCTCGAACGCAGCTGCGCGACGGTTCGCTTCCATATTCACAATGCCGCGATAAAGCTGGAGGCGGTCAACCGCAGCCAGACCGTGTTCAAGGCAACACAACTCGGCTATCTCGGGAATGTGGCGGCAGTCACCAATCCTGACCTGCATGTAAGCCACTAAATATCGGGCCACCTGCCCGTTCCTCGTAAAGCTGGGTCGGCGCGTCGTGAGGGGCGGTGATCATATACTTCGAAGATCGACGCTTGGGACGCGTGTTGCGGGCGTTTGCGATTTCCGACCCACCTCTTCCGCTGCTCGGCGCCGACAACCTATACTTTCTTACAGAAGAATTTGCGCGATCCCTAAACCATAGTGATCGCACCAAGGTAAGAAATGAGGGTAGCTCGTGACTGGCGTCGCACTAGCGGAAGGCATTTTCAGGGACGGGTTGGAACCGCGGCTGATAGGCGGACGACACCGTGCCACCGGTCGCATCGTTTTCCCCTGCCCCGCCGACCCTGATCATTGGGAAGAGGTCGACCTGCCAAGCCGCGGCACCTTGTGGTCCTGGACAATACAGCGCTTCCGGCCAAAAACACCGCCCTATACGGGACCAGAACAATTCGACCCCTTTGCCATCGGCTATGTAGAGCTGCCTTCTGCGACTATTGTCGAAAGCCGGTTAGAGGGCGTAGCCTTCGATGCATTGCGGATCGGCATGCCGTTGAAACTGACGATAGTGCCATTCACGGTCGACAGCGACGGACGGCAAGTCATGACGTTCGCCTTCGCTCCGGACGAAGAGGCATAAACCCGTGAAAGATGTCTTCATCATCGGGATCGGTATTCACCCCTTCGGGCGCACAGAAGGGCTCACCGGGCTGCAACAGGGAGCGTATGCGGCCCGCCAGGCATTGAGCGATGCCGGGTTGGAATGGCAGGACATGCAGTTCGGCTATGGCGGATCGGACGCCGCCGGAGCGGCCGACGCTATCGTCAACGAACTGGGCCTGACAGGACTGCCCTTCATCAATGTGAAAAACGGCTGCGCAACCGGCGGATCGGCGTTGATCGGCGCATGGCAGGCGATCGCATCGGGACAATATGACGTGGGCATGGCGCTGGGTTTCGACAAACATCCGCGCGGCGCATTCAACGCCCTGCCGGTCGAATATGGCCTGCCGGACTGGTATGGTGAAGCCGGGTTCATGGTCACCACGCAATTTTTCGCGATGAAGTTTCAACGCTACATGGCGCTCCACGGGATCAGCCCCACCTCGCTGGGCCGGGTATCGGAAAAAGCGTTCATAAATGGCGCCCACGCCGATCATGCCTGGCGGCGTTCTCCGGTCGATCTCGAAACGATCATGCAAAGCCAGATGGTCAGCGACCCGCTCACCAAATATATGTTCTGCTCCCCTGCTGAGGGCGGCGTTTCCCTGATCCTTGCCAGCGAGAAAAAGGCACGTGAGCTCGGGCGCGATCAGGTGCGGATCAAGGCAGCGGTCGTCAGAACGCGCCCGCCCGGTTCGTTCGAGGTGTTCGCCCCTTCTATAGACGTCGAGCGCGGCGGCGCGCCTACTTTGCTTGCCAGCAAAGCCGCATTCGACATGGCCGGCATTGGCCCGGAAGATATCGACGTCGCGCAGTTGCAGGATACCGAATCCGGCGCTGAGATCATGCACATGGCCGAAAATGGCTTCTGCGCCGACGGCGCGCAAGAGGAGTGGCTGGCCAATGGCTGGACGCACATCGATGGGAAACTGCCAGTCAACACCGACGGTGGCTGCATCGCTTGCGGAGAGCCCATCGGTGCTTCCGGTCTGCGACAAATATATGAAAATGCGGTGCAGCTGCGCGGACTGGGAAGCGGCCGTCAGGTGCCGGGGAACCCGCGCACGGCCTATTCCCATGTCTATGGCGCTCCCGGCATATCCGGCGTGACGATATTGGAGCGATAAGCGATGGATCTTGAATTCTCCTCAGAAGATCAGGCATTTCGTCAGGAAGTTCGCGCTTTTCTCGATATCAACCTGCCAGACCATCTGCGCGAGGGCATGCGCGCGACCCCGGGCGTGTTCGTTGAACCGGACATCGGACGGGAATGGCAGGCCATTCTCCATCGCAAGGGCTGGCTCGCCTACAACTGGCCACAGGATTGCGGTGGGCCTGGCTGGACTCCTATCCAGCGCTACATCTTCGAAAAAGAATGCGCGCTTGCCGACGCGCCGAGTCTGCCCGTGCTCAGCCTGAAACTGCTGGGACCTGTGATCTGCAAATTCGGCACGGCGGAACAAAAGGCTCATTATCTGCCGCGCATTCTTGATGGGACAGACTATTGGTGTCAGGGCTTTTCGGAGCCCGGTTCAGGCTCAGACCTTGCCAGCCTGAAGACACGCGCCGACCGCAAGGCAGATCATTATCTGATCAACGGGCGCAAGTTGTGGACAACCCACGCCCATCACGCGACGCATATATTCTGCCTCGCCAAGACCAGCCAGACCGACAAGCCACAGCGGGCGATCAGTTTTCTGCTGATCGATATGGACCAGCCCGGCGTCGAGGTTCGCCCGATAGTCGGGCTGGCGGGAGACCATGAGGTCAACGAGGTCTTCCTCGACGATGTAAAGGCGCCGCTCGATCATCTGGTTGGCGAAGAGGGACAAGGCTGGACCATCGCCAAATTCCTGCTTGAAAATGAGCGGGGCGGCGCTTGCCATGCGCCCAAGCTGCTTTCCGATCTCACAAAATTGCGCAAGGCCGCGCTCGCCGAACCGGACGGATATGGCGGCGCAATGGCTGAAGACATGCTGTTCATGACTCGCCTCGCGCAGATCGAACTGGAAGCGCAAGCGCTTGAGATGACGGAGCTGCGCGTACTCGCTGAAATGGCAAAGGGCCTTCCACCGGGGCCGCAGACCTCGCTTTCGAAAATGGTGGCATCAACCCTGCGGCAGCAGGTCGATGCTCTGGCAGTTCAGCTTTATGGTCATGCAGGCCTCGGCCTTGAGACCCAAAGGCCGCTCTACGGGAATTCCGCGCCCGAGCCGCTGCGCAGCAAGGACGCTCAGCTGGCGGCCCCGCGTTATCTCAACAGCAGAGCGTGGACCATTTTCGGCGGGACAAACGAGATTCAAAAGACGATCATCGCAAAAACAGTTTTGGGACTCTGATCGCATGAGGGCCAAGGGAGAGAAAATATGCAGTTGAGCCGCGAAGCGTTGCTCCAGGCCTATCGTCAGATGAAAACGATCCGCATGTTCGAAGAGCGTCTGCATGACGAGATCGCCTTGGGGGAGATAGCGGGCTTCACGCATCTCTACGCCGGGCAGGAGGCCTGCGCGGTGGGTGTGTGCGAGCATCTGGGACCAAAAGATTATATCATCTCGACCCACCGCGGCCACGGGCACTGCATCGCCAAGGGTTGCGACGTCATCGACATGATGAAGGAAATTTACGGTTCCAGCGAAGGCCTGTGCAAGGGCAAGGGCGGCTCCATGCATATCGCGGATGTCAATGTCGGCATGCTCGGCGCCAATGGCATCGTCGGGGCTGGGGCTCCCATTGCAGTGGGCGCGGGCATTACGGCGAAAAGCAACGGCACCGTATCAATCGCCTTTTCGGGCGACGGTGCCTGCAACCAGGGTACGACCTTCGAAGCGATGAACATGGCCATCGTGTTGAAACTGCCCGTTATTTTTGTGTTCGAGAACAATCATTATTCGGAGCATACCGGCGAATCCTACGCGGTCGGCGCGGACAGCATGACAGTGCGCGCAGCGGGGTTCGGAATGAAAGCGATCAAGGCCAACGGCATCGACTTCTTCTCGGTCTATGACGCGATGCGCGAGCTCATCGAATATTGCAAGGCAGGCAACGGCCCAGCTTCGATCGAACTCGATTGTGAGCGTTTCTACGGTCATTTCGAGGGCGATCCGCAGCGCTATCGCGGCAAGGGGGAACTTGATCGTCTGCGCGAGGAACGGGACTGCCTCAAGACGTTCCGAACCAAAGTGACCGAAGCCAAGCTTCTCGACGGCAAGGATCTCGACGCCGTGGACAAGGAGGTCGCCGACCTCATCGATCGTGCGGTGTCCGAAGCCAGAACCGCGCCGCGCCCCACAGCCGCAGACGTCCTTGAAGACGTCTACATCAGCTACTGACGCGAGAGGATCAGGATAATGGCACAAAAAATGATCCGCGACGTCATCCGCGACACTATCGATGAAGAGATGGCGCGCGACGACAGCATCATCATGCTCGGCGAAGATATCGTCGGCGGCATGGGATCTCCTGGAGGTCCGGAAGCCATCGGCGGCATCTGGAGCACATCGACCGGACTGTGGGCGAAATATGGTTCCGACCGCGTTATCGATACGCCAATATCGGAAGCCGCGATTATCGGTGCTGCGGCGGGTGCCGCGCTTACGGGCAAGCGAGCCATCGCGGAAATCATGTTCGCGGACTTTATCGGCGTCTGCATGGACCAGATCTGGAACCAGATTGCCAAATTCCGCTATATGTTCGGCGGCAAATCACGCTGTCCGGTCGTCATTCGACTGGCATGGGGCGGCGGGTTCAACGCAGCGCCGCAACATAGCCAGTCGATCCACAGCTTTGTGACCGCCATGCCGGGACTAAAAGTCGTCATGCCCTCAACACCGGCAGACACCAAAGGGCTTTTGACCCAGGCGATCCGCGATGACGACCCGGTGATTTTCCTTGAGCATAAAGCGCTTTATGCCGCCAAGGGCGAGGTGCCGGATGGCGAATATCTGATCCCCTTCGGCCACGCGCGACACGTCACCCAAGGGGACGATATCACCCTGCTGGCGACCGGCATGATGGTCGGTTTCGCGCAGGCCGCCGCTGCTCAGTTGGCGGAAGACGGGATCGGCTGCGACGTCCTCGACCTGCGGACCACAAGCCCCTTGGACGAAGAGGCTATCCTCGACAGTGTTGAGCGGACCGGAAGGCTGCTGATCGTCGACGAAGCGCCGCCGCGCTGCTCCTTTGCCACCGACCTTGCCGCGCTGGTGGCCAACAAGGCATTCGCATCGCTGAAGGCGCCGATTGAGATGGTCACCGGTGCGCATAGTCCCGTGCCCTTCGCGCGCGAACTGGAATCGGCTTACCTCCCCTCACCCGACCGCATCGTTGCGGCGGCCTCAAAACTCATGTCGTACAGGAGGGGGTGACGATGGCGAACCTGCGCGCATTTGCCATGCCCAAATGGGGCATAGAGATGACCGAAGGCGTTGTCGCCGAATGGCTGGTCAAGGAAGGCCAGTCATTCAAGAAAGGCGAGCTGCTGGCACTCATTGAAACTGACAAGATAACCAATGAAGTGGAGGCCGAAGCCGACGGACAATTTGCGCGGCTGGTTGGAACATCGGGAGAAACCTACCAAGTCGGCGAATTGATCGCCGTACTTGCAGGGGTGGGAGACACGCCATCGGCTGACGAGGTGGATGCTTTCGTCGCCGGATTCAAACCTGCCGACACCAAGGTCGCATCAAAGGCGGGCGCGAAGGCAGCGAAAGACGACGCTCCCAAGGTCCAAGCATCTGACCCGGAACCGACCCCGGCCCCTTCGGCGAAAAAGATCGAAATTCCCGCTGACGCCAATCTCTCGCCGGCTGCGCGCGCGCTGGCGGAGGAAAAGGGCGTGGATATTTCGAGCGTCGCCGGTTCCGGGGCCAAAGGACGCATTACATTTCAGGATATCCTTCAGGCCAGCCTGCCACCCGTGACGCCGCCATCGGGCTCGCCAGTGGATATCAGCCCGGTCGGCAACAGCCTCGATAATGTCTACGCCAGTCCGCTCGCCAAGCGTCTCGCCGTTCAGCATGGTGTCGACATCACGAGCCTGTCGGGCACCGGCCCACGCGGCAGGATCTGCAAGGCCGATGTTCTTGCCCTGGTGCCCCAGTCGGCGGAAACAGCGCCGGTCGCCAACAAACCGCCAGCGGGAACAACCGAAGTGATTGCCATGTCGCCGATGCGCAAAGCCATCGCCAAGGCGCTGTCCCACAGCAAATCAACCATCCCGCATTTCTACCTGCGGTCGAAAATCCGGATGGACGCGGTCATGGCGATGCGGGCGCAGGCAAAGTCAGCGACCGGCGAAGCGCCCAGCATCAACGACTATATCGTGCGCGCCTGCGCGCTCGCATTGATGAAGCATCCCGACGTCAATATTCAGGTCCACGGCGATGAGATCCACCGGTTCGGCAGCGCCGATATTTCCGTCGCGGTCGCAACCGACAAGGGGCTTATCACGCCCATCGTGCGGGGTGCCGACGCGAAATCGGTCGCGGCCATATCACAAGAGGTCAAGGCGCTGGCGGCAAAGGCGCGTTCAGGCAAGCTGGCGGCAGAGGAATTCCAGGGCGGCAGCTTTTCGATCAGCAATCTCGGCATGTACGGCATCGATCAGTTCGATGCGATCATCAATCCTCCCCAAGGTGCCATCCTCGCGGTAGGTGCCGGCATACGGCAGCCGGTCGAGATAGGGCATGCGCTCGCCTTTGCAACGGTCGCCGAAATGTCGTTGTCCTGCGATCATCGCGCAATTGACGGCGCCGTCGGTGCGGAATTCATGCGGACGCTCAAGGGCTTGATTGAAGAGCCCTCGCAACTGACGGGCTAAGGTTAAAGAGGCTCGGTGTGGGCAGTCAAATGGCTGTCCAACCAACGTTTACTGGTGCGCATCAGCTCTACCGCCCGCGCCTTGAGATCCGGAAAATCATCGCGCAGCGCCTTTGACCGCTCCTCGACCGAGATCGGCAATCCGCTCGGCATATGGCTGAGCAGGTTTGTCAACGGAAGCCCGCCCGCGCCCATAGCAACACGTCCATCGATCGCCTCGGTCAATATGGCATCGGGATCGGCCGAATGTGCACCCGGATCAGGCGCGTCGCACAGTTGCGCATAGCTCAGCCATTCGCACGGAACCGCCGCGACCTCTTCCAATGTCCCACCCGAACGCCGCCAGTGCAAAGCATCGATCAAAAGCCCCATCGCCGGATGGTCGATCTCGCGCAGGATCGCGCTGGCCTGCCCGATCGTCTTCACCTCTGTAAACAATCCGAATTCCAGATTGATGCGGATGTCGCTTCCTGCATGCTCGGCCAGAAGCGCCAGCTTGTCTCGCGTCGCAGACGCATCGAGGTCGCTGCTGACGCACAACACATTGCGCGCGCCCAGTTCCTTGCCGATGTCGATGATCCGCACATGATCTGCGTCAGGCCGGCCTGGCTTCAGCCAGACGACTTCCACATCGATCAGAGGTAGTCCCGTGGCACCCAATGCCGCCTTTACCTCACGCGTCGTCTGGTCGGTCCAGTCGGTTGCCTCCACCCACATACCGCCAAAATCGAAACCCGCGCCTGCCGCTGCCTCCACCAGCTGAACCGGCGTCGCCTCAGGCATGATGCCCGAGGCCATGCAGAGCGGATGACTCCGCGTCATGTCACGATGCGCCGGCCATGGCCGCTGCGACAGACGCTTCAATATCGGCTTTGCTCGGGTTCCCGCGCAACGTCAGGCCACCATTTACTTGGAGATTCTCACCCGTCATGAAGCACTCATCGCTGGCGAGGAAAACGCACGCCGCGGCAATATCCTCCGAGGTGCCGTACCGCCCAAGCGGGTAGCCTTTTTTGAATGCATCCATTAGACCGGGCACGGCGGATGCGTCTGCCGTCATCGGTGTTTCGGTAACGCCAGGAGACACGCTGTTGGCCCGGATACCCGCCGCGCCGAACTCATTGGCAATCGTGCGGATCATATGATCGGTACCCGCCTTTGTCGCCATATAGGCGCTGTGATCATGGAACATGATTGTCGCAGTTGCCGAACTGATCTGGATAATCGAGCCGCCGCGGTTCCGCTCCATAACCGGAATGAGCGCCTGCAGGAACTGGAACGGCCCGCGCAGCTGCAATGCCACCATGCGGTCGAAGTCCTCATCTGTCGTTTCGAGGAACGGTTTGAGTAAGCCCCATCCCGTTGCGTTGACGGCAATGTCCAGGCGCCCCATTGCGTCGGTCGCCTGATCGACCATCGCAAAAATGCTCTCCCGATCGGTGAACTCGCATTCTATCGCCACGCCGCCGATATCACTTGCCAGCTCGTTCAACGGGTCCATTTTACGGCCAGCGACAGCGACTTTCGCGCCTTCCGCAGCGAAACGGCGCGCAATGACCTGCCCCATATTGCCTTTTCCCGCTGCTCCAACGACTAGCGCGCATTTGCCTTCAAGCCGTCCCATTTACTCCGCTCCTGTCAGACATATTCGCTGGCGAGCGGCACGCGGCGCAGCGCCTGTCCAGCCGTCACATCGATTCGTTGACCGGTGACAAACGCCTCATCGCTGGCAAGCCACAAGGCGGTTTCAGCAACATCCTCCACCGTGGAAAAGCGCCCCAGCGGCATTTCCTTGAGGAATGCGTTTCGTACCACGTCGGACGCGAAATAGGCCTCCGTCATCGCGCTCTTCGTAAAGCCCGGAGCGATGCTGTTGACGCGAATGCCCTTCTCACCAAGTTCGTTGGCGGCGATCCGCGCGACCACATCCGCACCACCTTTGGCGCCGGCATAGCTGGCAAAGCCGGGTGCCTGGACAAGCACGGTGAGCGATGAGGTGGTTATAATCGACCCGCCTCCGGTCATTGCCCGCGCCATCTGCTTTATGAACAGCGTTGTACCAACGAAATGCACATCGGATGATTTGCGCAGCTCCTCGGCCGTCACGTCAAGGATGGACGATCCGGTTTCGATGCCAGCATAATTAACAGCGATATCGAGCTTCCCGAACGTCTTGACCGCATGCGCCGCCAGGGACTCCAGGTCGGATTCCTGTGTAATATCGCAGGCGATGCCTTCAGCGCCCAGCTTCTGCGCCAGCGCCTTAACCGCACCCTCGCGCCGCGCTGCGATTACGACCTTGGCGCCCTCGCCTATGAAGCAGCGGGCAGTAGCATAGCCCATGCTACGGTCATCCGATGCGCCCAATATGACAGCGACTTTTCCGGACAGGCGTCCCATGATGTGATCCTCTCTTCTATTGATATTCTTCCGCTTTCAGTATTGAGAAGGCCCGGCGTGAAAAGCGCCACACGCCTTCCCGGCATCGATAGCTGTCTTCATAGCGTCCCCAGACACGCATCGAGCGTCCATCCGCTGTTTCGACGACCTCAAAGGTATAGGACCTCCCCTCGGCAGTATCACCCTCAACCCTCACATCGCCTTGCGTTGTGTGCATCACGACAAAGGGAAAATCCTTCATCGTTTCGATCCATGAGGCGACGATCGCGTCGCGCCCAATGATTGGTTCAGGATCGAACAGCAACCACTGCGCGTCTTCATCCCATGATGCAGACCATAGCTCGGGATCGCGCTGGTTCACACCATCGACATAGCGGGCAAGGGCGCGGTTGATGCCTGTCAGAGCCATCTCATCGGTCATGAAACCCACAATAGGGCATCAAGATCTCAACCCAAACTCGGGTTTGTGAGAGGTAGCTGGCTCAGTCTTCCCGAGCGCCAAGCCCGCGAAATCCGGCTCCGAAAAAAGCAACCAGCTTTTCGATCATTGCGTCGAGGTCGCTCGATTGCAGGCTCCCTCCCGACTGCCGGTCAAGCATTTTGCTTTCGACCAGAATGTGGGTGATGGCCGCCTGCAGAAAAAAGAAGCACCAGTGGACGTCCTGCTCATCCATTTCGGGATCAATCGTTCGCAACACCTCGATGTAAGACGCGATCAGGGCATCGTAGCTCTGCCGAAAAGCGGAGACGGACTCGTCTTCCTGTGGCATGTTGGCGACCAGTGCCAGCAGCCGCACATAATTTTTCCAGCCCTGTCCGCCGCGCATGGATTTCTCGACGATAGGCGCGAAAAAGGAGCGAATAACGGCCTGACGCCTTGTCTCGCGCGTGCCGGTGACCGTCTTGGCTTGTTCCAAGGCGGTGGAGATGCCTAGTGCATGCTCGTCGGCGCGGCGCTCTATAACGGAACGGAACAGGTCTTCCTTAGAACCGAAATGATAGTGGGTCAGCGCCACCTGAACCCCGGCCTCAGCGGCGATGTCCCGCAAGGATACGCCGTGATAGCCGCGAACTGAAAAAAGCGACTCGGCGGCATCCAGAATGCGTGCGGCGGTTTCGGGTGCCCGTCGCCGATCCTGCTTTTTCAATGCCTCCGGCACGATTTCCCTCAGATTTGTGACAGTTCCCAACCTGCACCCTCCCCTGCCAAAGCAATTGACAAGCTGCAAGCGAACATAATATATTTAGTCGATCGTTCAAATAAATTTTCAGAGAGGCTGCCATGACCGTCGAGACATTGATGGGACGTCAGATCGAAGAGCTGGACCGTCCAGTTCGCGGAGACCCGATCACCGGTGAACGCTATTTCAGCAAACGCTGGGCAGATGCTGAATGGGAGCATGTGTGGACAAAGGTCTGGCATATTGGCGGCATGGCCGCCGACCTCCACGAGGCCGGCGACTTTCTGACACATAATCTTGGCCGTGAATCGGTGGTGATGCTGAAGCAAGAGGACGGCTCGGTTCGTGCCTTTTACAATGCCTGCAAACACCGCGGATACCGCCTCGCCTGGACAGAAGTCGGCGGCGCGCCCTTCCTCGTCTGCGGCTATCATGGCTGGAAATATGCGCCCGATGGAACGCTGGCCCATGTGCAGGACCCGGACGATTTTCCCGGCGGTTCGCCGTGCGGCAAAACGAAACTCGAAGAGATCCCGTGCGCGGTCTGGGGCGGGTTCGTCTGGTACACGATGGACCGCGAGGCGGCATCGCTGGCCGATTGGCTGGGGCCACTCGGCAAGGTGCTGGAACAGTGGAAGATGGACCGGATGACGCGAGTCCTCGCGCTGACGTCTGATGTGCCCTGCAACTGGAAGATCATCCGCGACAATTTCAACGAATCATATCACTTGCCGACGTTGCATCCGCAAATCGCCAATGTGATCGACGATGCGCTGGAAAGCACCACGTTCGAAATGTACCCCGAAGGTCATAACCGCATGATCATGAAGGGCCTGAAGCCGTCCGGTCGCTATTCAACCGCCGACATATTGGAAATGCCGCTGGCGCAGGCGCTGGAATTCTGGGACCTCGACCCCAAGGAGTTCGAAGGCAAGGCCAGCAAAGCCCGTGACGCCATCACAGCGCAAAAAAAGAAGCTGTACCGGGAGAAAGGCCATCCTCATTATGAGGGAATGGACGAGCAAGCGCTGGTCGATTATCACCATTGCACACTCTTCCCCAACATAACCTTCACGATGTGGCCGGACGGGTTTCAGCTGCTCCGGTCAGAGCCGCATCCAACCGACCCAGAACGCTGCATCTTCGATCACTGGTTTCTCGCGCACCCGATTGATGGCAGCGATGTGGTAATGGGTCCGATGGGGCCGACGCCATTCGAACATGTCGACCGCGAGACAGTGATTTTCGGTGAAAAAACATTGGGTGATGTCGCTGATCAGGATCTGGGCGTCGCTATCGGGCAACAACAGGGGCTGCATTCCCGCGGCTTCACCGGCGGTACCTTGCCCAATCAGGAAAAGCGCGTTCAGGCATTTCACGAACAGCTGAACGATATTTGCGGCATCCACGACTGAACGCACGGTTCCAACCTATCGGAAACGCAAGGTGCCGAATTCCGCCGATCCGCTAGCATCCTGATGAGAGGATAGAGCGGAGGATCGAAGGTGGACGATCTGATTTCCAGGCAACAAATTGCCCAACTGACGGAGGCCTATTGTCGCGACATCGATCGTGCCGACGAGACCTCTCTCCGATCCCTGTTCCATGTCGATAGCATGGTCATGAGCGGTCCTTTCAATCAGGATGGATATGCATTTGCCGCAACCATCTGTCGTACGATGAAAGCGGTCTTCAACCGGACCTATCATGCAATCACCGCCCAAGATCTGTATGTCGATGAAGACGACGCGCTGGGCGAAACACATGTCGCGATGATCGCAACCATGCAAACCGAGGGCGGCGCTCCAATCGAAATATTGGCCACGGGCGTTTTTCGCGACAGGTTTCAACGGCGTGAGGGTGTCTGGAAGTTTTCCGAACGGATATTTCTGAGCGAGCGGGTCGAGCATGAGAGCAATGTTGACGATGATCCGGGTTTTGACATTCCCAAGTCGCCCAATCGCCCGTGCGCATACGCGCAGGATCAGAACGACCATATTTTCCAGATTTGGCAATAACGGAGAGGCTTTTCATGGATATCGAGCGAGAGCTGCGAGATCTGATCGCCCGGCGCGACATTAGTCGGGCGATACAGGATTATATGCGCGGGCAGGACCGGCTCGACTACGACCTGCAACTGCGCGCCTTTCATGAGGACGCCGACGTCGATTGCGGCCTGCTGCGCGGCGGACCTCAGGCGTACACCGATTTTGCGCAGGGTTTTCTTGCCAATCTTGAGGCCAGCCAGCATATCATCGGCCAGGTCGACCTGAAGGTGGATATTGATGCCGGCACAGCCACGGGCGAGGTGTATTTTTTCGCTTGGCATCGAATTGTCGAGGGCGGCGAAGCCAAGGACCTGCTGATGGCAGGTCGCTATATCGACGAGTATAGCTGCAAGAACGGCAAATGGGCCATCCAGCGCCGCCGGGAGCTGATCGACTGGGCGCGCAAGGACCCAGCTACCGATGCAATATTGGGCGAAATGACGCTGATCCACCTGTCCGGTCGCAAAGGCGCTGATTTCAGCCAGACGCGCGACTGGGCCTCCGGCACGTCGGGCCGATAGCATGGCAATCGCCCCTGTGAACCGTCGATTTGTGCTGGTTTCGCGACCCGAAGGCCTGCCGAAGGAAAGCGACTTCCGGCTGGAAGACGCGCCGATCCCAGACCCCGACCCCGGCCAGATCGTCATCCGCAACCATTTTGCGTCGCTGGACCCTGCAATTCGCGGCTGGCTGGACGATGCGCCCAGCTACCTGCCGCCCGTCGCGCTTGGCGACGCGGTGCGGGCCTCGACCATCGGCACAGTCGAAGCGAGCAATGTCGATCGGTTCAAGCGGGGCGACTGGGTCATGGGCCTCAACCGTATCGAAAATTACAGCATAGTGACGCCCGACGATTTCATGCACCCCATCGACATTTCAGTCGCTCCGTCACCGACCAGCTACCTGTCCGCAATGGGTGCCGTCGGCCTGACCGCCTGGTTCGGGATCAATGACATCATGAAACCGAAGCCGGGTGAGACATTGCTGGTAAGCGGTGCGGCAGGCGCGGTGGGATCGATGGTTGGGCAGCTCGCCAAACTCGGCGGTGCCCGCACAGTCGGCATCGCCGGCAGTCCTGCCAAATGCGCGAAGCTGACTGAGCGATATGGCTTCGACGCGGCGATAGATTATCGCGGCAAGGATGTTGCCGCTCTCTCAGCGGACATTGGCGCGGCGTGTCCCGACGGGATAGACATAGTTTACGAAAATGTCGGCGGCATCGGCCTCGACGCCACGCTGATGCACATCAATCCTCACGCGCGAATCATCCTGTGCGGCCTGATTTCGGAGTATAATTCTGAACCCTATGGCACACGCAACCTGTGGCGCGTACTGGTCAACACCGCGACGATCCGGGGATATCTGGTCAGTGAGTTTGTCGATCGCTTCCCGGAAGGAAGCGCTGCCATCGCGCAACTGATCGGCGAGGGCAAGCTCGTGTTCGACGAACATATCGAAGAAGGGATCGACAATACCTACAGCGCATTCATGCGTCTGTTCGAAGGGAGCAACGACGGCAAGATGATATTGAAACTCGCCTGACCCCTCAGCACGTCAGTTTTTCGGCGCGCCCGCCGCTATCCACGCCTTGAACAAATCAATGTCCTGAGATGCCAACGGGGTCTGGGCGAAAGGCATACGCGCGCCCTTTCCGCCATTTTTCAGATGCGTGCCGTCCAGTTTCATGAGCAGATAGCTTTTTGCAGGCTGACCAGGGTCGACCAGAAGCCACTTGCTCTCTTCGGACTTTTTCTTGAACAGACTGCCATGCGCTGCCTTGGGATGCAGCGCCAGATGCCCCGCCTCCTGTCCCGTAAGATGGCATATGGCGCAGCGTTTCTTGAGAATGGGCACGATATCGGTCGCAAAACTGACATCCTTGGCGGCCGCAGAACCGGCGACAGCGAGCGCCAATGCCGCAACAGCGGAAATGATCGATCTCATACCTTGCCCTCTGCCGCATGCTTGCCCGCAATATAGCCATAGGTCAGCGCCAAGCCGATCGTACCGCCAGCACCATAATAGGCCGAACGTGACGGGCTGGCGATGCAATTGCCTGCGCCATATAGGCCCGGAATCGGCTCTCCGCTTGAGGACAGGACCTGCGCATGATGATTGATGCGCGGACCGCCATTGGTGTCGAGCGCACCTGCTGCAAGAATGAACGCATAATAGGGGCCCTGGTCGGCAAGGGGATGCATGGTGAGGTTGGGATGGCTGTTCTCGCCAAATCTGCTGTCCGGCCGCGCGGCGGAAAACAGCTTGTGCCACTGCACGTCATACAGCCGCTGCCCGCGTTCGAAACGCGGGTCGTTCCCTGCTTTCGCATAGCTATTAAAGGTGGCGACAGTCGCCTTGGTGGTATCCCCGAAACTCTGGTCGAGCCGCACACCGCCAGTCCTGTCCGCAATCCCCGCCAGGCGCTCGTCGATATTGGTGAACAGCGCGTCCCATGTGTCGCCACTGACCAGCCACGGGCTTTCCGCCTTGTCGGCCGGGAACGGAAATGCCCCGCCGAACCGGTCCAGCGAACGCTCGTCGAACAACATGAACATCAACTGATTGGGATATTCATCCTTGCTCGGATCATAGACGAAGTGAACCCGCGTCCGGTCGTTATAACAGCGCTTTTCGTTCACGACGCGCTGGCCATATTTATTGACGAGGATCATCGAATCTCCGGGGAGAACGAACGCACCAAGACCGATCGCGCGGTTCTGCAAGGCCTCTTCCAGAACGACCTGCGTGCGCCATGCGGTATCGAGTGCGCCCATCTGCGCGCCGACGGCTCCTGCGATTGAGATGAAATCGCCCGTCGAACCCGGCATCGCGCAGGCACCGTATAGCGCCGTCTGATGCAGGCCGATCAGCTCCGTATTGTGCGCATAGCCGCCAGTGCCGAAAATGACGGCCTTGCTCGCCTTGACGCGGATAGGCTTACCTTCGCTCTCCGCCTCGACACCGACAACCCGGCCATTTTCCATGACAAGGCCCCTGACCCGGGTGTCGGTCAGGATCGGGACACCTTTCTTCTCCAGCCATTCCGCAAGCTGTGCAGCCAGACTGTTTCCACCTTCCGCCGACCCGGAACCCACCGCCGGTTCCAGAGCGCGTCCTGCCGGCGTTGTGTTCTCCGGTAGGTGGTCGGCATAGTCTGGCGCGGGCTCATCGACGAAGAACAGCCGGAACTGTTTCCACCGGACCGCATCGACCGCCTGGAGATGGTCGATCGCCTTGGATCCATTGTCGTAAAACGACTCGATCAGCTTATAATCCGCTTCATCCAGACCCAGCGTAGGGCTGCCCGGATCGAACCGCTGCGGATAGGAATAACGGCACATATAGGCCATCGCATCCGCCTTCTTGTCGTCGATACCCTGCTCGCGGAAAACAGAGTGATTGCAAATCCACGCGACGCCACCCGATTTGCCCGTGGTGCCTCCGGTGAGCGGCATTTTCTCCAACACCATCACCCTGGCACCCATGCTCGCTGCGGTCACTGCCGCGGTGCCCGCCGCAGCGCCACTGCCGACGCAGAGAATTTCGGTTTCATGATCCCAACGCGGTACTGAGCTCTGAGCTGCAGCAGCTGCGGTTCCAGGCAATACAGAGGCAGCGGTCGCCAGCCCGGCGCTCGCCAGCAAGTCGCGGCGATTCATTCCCTCGGTATGTTCTCTGGTCATCCACCCTCTCCGCAAATCGCAGACAGGTTAACGAATGAACTTCTCTTCCTCGACTAGCTCAACCGATAGGGGGTCAAGTCACTTTGTGGGCGCGTTTGATTTTCTTGGCCAGAGACCATTTGTGAACTTCGGTCGGCCCGTCATAGATGCGGAATGCGCGAACTTCGCGAAATATCTGCTCAACGACGGTATCGCCGGACACACCGGTGCCTCCCATCACTTGCACGCACTTATCAGCGACGCGCATCAGAGCTTCGCTGACCGCAACCTTGGCCATCGAACTTTCGACAGTCCCAAGGCTGCCGCCATCGAGCACTGAGGCGCACCAGTCGATCATCAGCTCGCATTGTTTGAGGTCGATCATATTCTCCGCCAGCATGAAGCCCACGCCTTCATGATCGACCAATGGCTTGCCGAACGCCTGCCGCCTGCACGCATATTCGCACGCGATCTCCTGCGCGCGGATGCAGCATCCCAGCCAGCGCATACAGTGTGAAAGACGCGCGGGCGAAAGACGCACCTGCGCATATTTGAAGCCCTCTCCGGAGGCTCCCAACATCTGGTCGGCTGGAACGCGTAAATTGTCGATGGCGACAACCGCATGGCCGCCGGGCATCGAACTGTCGATGGTGTCGAGCAGCCGTTCGATGCGGATCGCAGGATTGGGCAAATCGACCAGGAACATGCAGGCGCCGTCGTCGCTTTTCGCCATCACGATCCCGACCTTCGCGCCCTCAGCCCCCGTAATGAAGGCCTTGCGTCCGTTGATCACCCAGTGATTGCCATCCTGTTTGCAGATCGTGCGCATCATCGATGGATCGGACCCCGCACCACCATCGGCAGCTGGCTCCGTCATGAAGAAGGCCGATCGAGCCTCTCCCGCCACCAATGGCTTCAGGAACCGGTCCTTCTGCTCCTCACGCGCCACATGACCGATCAGGTACATATTCCCCTCATCGGGCGCCATTGTGTTGCAGGCGATGGGTCCGAGGGGCGAAAGGCCCGACTTGATCAGCACAGTCGCCGTCTCGCGCTGCGTCAGATGCGTGCCGTCAGGCAATATGTGCGGCGTCAGCACGCCTGCGGCGCGCGCCTTCTCGCGCATCTCCATCACCATCTCTTCGGTCGGGCCATGACCATGCACCTCAAAGCGCGGATCACGCTCGTAGGGAATGATCGTTGACCGAACGAAAGCTTCGACCTTGGCGGCAATATCTAGCGCGCGGGGGGTGGGCATATGGATATCCTTGTCCGTATCAGATGCTGGCTGTCCGGCGCGCAATGGCGGCCAGTTCCGGCAGAGTGTTGACGAGATTGGCGGCCTCGGGCGAAGCGGCCGTGCCGCGAACCAAACGCCCCTTTATGCCGTGGATGATCGCGGCGAAGCGGAACATGTTGAACGCCAGGTAAAAGGAGAGATTGTCTACCCCCGAACGCCCGGTGCGCTGGCAATAGGCGGCGACATAATCTTCCTGTGACGGGATACCGAGGGAAACCAGATCGGCGCCATTGAAACCACCAATGATGTGCGGCGGCAGATGATACATCATCAGATGATAGGTGAAGTCTGCCAGCGGGTGGCCCAGCGTTGAAAGTTCCCAATCCAGCACCGCCAGTATTTTGGGTTCGGTCGGGTGCCATATCATATTGTCGGCGCGAAAATCGCCGTGAACGATCGATGTTTCGTCACCAGCCGGAATATTGTCGGGCAGCCATGCGCTCAGGCTGTCCATGTCATCCAGATGCCCGGCCTCGACATCTTCCTTGTACTGACGTGACCAGCGGCCGATCTGCCTTGCGAAATAATTGCCGGGCTTGCCATAGTCGCTCAGACCGATCGCCCCATAGTCCACACCGTGGAGCTGTGCGATTGCCGCATTCATCGCGTCGAAATAGGCAGGGCGCTCTTCGCGAGTGAGCTGCGGCAGCGTGGAGTCCCAGAATATGCGTCCCTCGACCATGTCCATGACATAGAAGGGCGTACCGATAACGGCTTCATCCTCACACAGGGCATGCACCTGAGCCACGGGAAAACCCGCGCCTCCCAGCGCTCTGAGCACACGATATTCCCGCTCTACAGCATGCGCGCCGGGCAGCAATTTCCCAGGAGGCTTGCGCCGGAGCACATAGCTTTTGGCGGGGGTGACGAGCTTATAGGTGGGGTTGGATTGCCCACCCTTGAACTGCTCGACAGCAAGTGGGCCGGAAAATCCCGGAATATGGGCAGCCATCCAATCCGCGAGCGCTTCGGTGGCAAAGGCGTGTCCAGCCCGCACCTCCCCCGTACCCGCGAATTTCTGCTGCCGGTCACTATCCATATTTTCAGCGCCTCCTGACATATCGCTCTATTTCAATGCATGCTGCGTCGTATTTTGTCCCCTGTTTAATGTTTCAGGTGTCGCGGTCGGATCACTGTGGCTTTCCAATCACAGTGTCGATCACGAACAACAGGACCTGATACAAGTCGCAGTTCGCAAACTGGCTATGCCCCCTCATTTTTTCACGATGATCGCAGGCGAAAAGAAATCGCGATCTGATGTGCCGCCATCATGCGGTATCCTGGAGGGGATATATAATGCCAAATAATCTGATGGCCCGACCTGTCATGCTCGCGCTCGGCAGCGCTTTGGTCTGGACCATGCCGGTTCAGGCGCAAGACGATGCCACACCCGAAGCCGCAAACGCCGATGCTGGAGAAATTATAGTCACCGCGCGCCGACGCGATGAAACGCTGCAGAGCACTCCTGTCGCGATTACAGCAGTGAGCGCTGCCATGCTGGAAAATAAGGCTTCCGTGAATATCGGCGACCTTCAGGGAGCGGCTCCAGGACTGCTCATCACCCAACAGAATTCCGGCGCGCAGGCTGCCAATATCTCGATCCGTGGTCTGACCTATGCCGACATCGAAAAGTCGCAGACCCCGACTGTGGGCGTGGTTGTCGACGGCATCACCATCGGCACCAACACCGGTCAGCTACAGGACGCATTCGATATCGCGCAGATCGAGGTGTTGCGCGGTCCCCAAGGCACATTGTTCGGCGCGAACACGATCGGCGGCGTCATCAGCATCACCCGCACCAAGCCGACTATGGAACCCGGTGGTAAGGCCGAGTTCACCTATGGACGCTGGAACACCTGGGCAGGCAAGGCCATTGTCAACTATGGTGATGGTGACACTTGGGGCGTGAAACTGTTCTACTTTCACAACGAAACTGATGGCTTTTACAACAATGTAATCCGCAACACGAGCGCAGGCTGGAGCAAGGGTGACACCTATGGCGGCAGCCTGCTGTTCAAACCGGCCGGCAGCGGTTTCGATGCACTTTTGACTGTCGAAAATGTGGTTCAGACCTTCGATCCTGTCGTCAGCAACATCGCCAACAGCACCGAATTGTTCTGCGCGTTCGAACCGGCCAATGAATGCAACCGTAACACCCGCAAGGACCTCTACACGACCTTCGGCGATGCGGCCAAAAGCAAGTATCATGCGCCAGACGCAACACTGCAGATGAATTTTGATGCGGGCGCGGTGAAGCTCACCTCGATCACCGGCTGGAGGCACAGCCGCGAGGAGCAAACGCAGGACTTCGACGGATCGTCGGTCGACCTCTACTATGTCGACCGCCGCCAACACTACACGCAATGGAGCCAGGAGCTACGCGCCTCGGGCAATATGTTCGACGGTTTCGACTATGTCGTCGGCGGATATTATTTCAATTCTAAATATGATCTGACGCAATGGTCGCGCGTGTTCGGATTCAGCCCCGCCGTCCCGCCCACGCTGTTCGACGCCAATGCGCAGCATGTCGAGGGCAAGACCGAGAGCTATGCGCTCTTCGGCGACTTCAACTGGGCTTTCGCCGACAGGTTTCGCTTGTCCTTCGGCGGTCGGTGGAGTCACGATAACAAAAAGCTGTGGAACGGTTTCGCACCGAATGTGCTGGTCGATCCTGCCGACGTATCGCGCAGCCAGTTTGCAGCTGTTGGATCGGGCGACGCAAGCTTTAGCAAGTTCACGCCAAAGGTCGGGTTGGACTACCGCCCCAACAGCGACACGATGGTCTACGCGAGCTGGTCGCGCGGCTATCGCTCAGGCGGGTTCAGCCCTCGCGCGGCGACTGCGGCCACAGCCAGTACGCCGTTCCAGCCCGAAACGGTCGATTCCTACGAAGTCGGCCTGAAGGTGGCTCTGCTTGACCGCAAGCTCGACATCAACCTTGCCGGCTATGTGTCCGACTACAAGGACATGCAGCAGAACCTGACCGTGCCCGGGGGCCCGACAGGCAACCAGACGATCACCGGGAACGTATCCGGCGGCGCGATCATCAAGGGGATCGAAATGGACGGAACGCTGCGCGTGACGCCCGAATTCACGATCACCGCGTCCGCGGCCTATATGAAATCGCATTTCCGGAATTTCGTGACCTGCGGCGCCTATGCCGCCGGTCCGGTCGCAACGAACAGCTGCGGCGCTGGCCTTGTGCCGTTCGATTATTCTGGCAACAACCTGATCTACGCTCCGAGGTTTACCGGCTCGATCAGCGGCAATTACTCGATCCCGACAAGCTTCGGCAAGGTCACCGCCAATGTCGGCTGGCGGCATATCAGCCCATATGACGAGCAACTGTCCGCAGCATCGTTAACACCGGCAACAGACGGTATGGGCAATGCCACATCAATCACCGTCAACGGCAATGATCCCCGGGTGCGCACAACCACGCAGGATCTGGTGGACGCCAGCCTGACCGTGGACTTCACACTTGGCGACACCGACGCCTATGTCCGCGTGTTCGGCCGCAATCTGACCGATGAGCGCACAACAACACATGCCTTTACCGTTGCCGGCCTGTGGTCATTCGGCATGGCGCTCGAACCGCGTACCTATGGCGGTACGATCGGCGTGAAATTCTAGCTCCCTGAGGGCGCAACGACGGGAGGCCGGGGTACGTCACCCCGGCCTTTTTCTCGGTCCGCAGAAACGGCACGCAAAAAGAAGGCGGCTCCAGCCGCCTTCTCTCCTTGTTTCAAAGACCAGCCGTCTTCACAGCTTCCCGTTCACATATTTGACCAATGTATTCTCAAACTGGCGTATCTGGATTTCCTGATAATTGGCGAGCTGAACCTCGCCGTTCATCGACGCCTTCAGACCGGTCTGAACATAGGGCAGATTGTCCATGTCCTGCTCGAACACGTCACCCAGGATGCCAAGCTCAGGCGCTTCCGTCCACTTCTGATCAAGGCCCAGAAATTTCATCGGTGGGCATTTGGGCGCCTCTTGCCCCGGGGGCACGCGTGTCAGGATGCGCACCTCCATCAGGCAATGGTCAACATCATGCCACGGACGCCAGCGATAGACGATATTGGGTTGGAACCCGGCCCACGGGCTGAAGTTCGGGAACACATTGTAGAGAATGGCATCCATCATCTCGGCGTCCGACGCGAAGCTGACATCGTGACCAAACATTCGGTGGTCGTTGTGCGCAGCGACGCACCCAAAGCCGCTCGTGCAGACACACCTTCAGGCACCTTCACATTATATCCGCCACCCGCGCTCTCATCGTCATAATTATCTGAAGACCGACCGTTATATTTGACGAACTCGTCAACAATCCATTGTTGCTCCCGCCCCTCCCGGTCAAGGTGCGGTGACATGGTGCCAAAGGGCGTAACGGTAAGGTTCACCCAGTCGCCATAAATATTGTAAAGCGAATTGGCATCGCCGGTGAAGGGTAGCAGTTGCGGATGGGTCACCACCGTGTGCCAGCTTTCCATGAAAGCCTCCAGCACCACTTTCCAGTTGGCGGGAACGACCTTCCCTACCCACAAGGCGGTCGCGCATTCCTCATGACGCCATCGTTTGAAATGCTCCGGCATCGGCGCGAGATACTCTTCCAGGCTGGGCCCGTCCGCGCTCTCGCGAATGAAGATATAGCCACCCCAGCGCCCGACACTGATTTCGGGCAGTTTCATCTTGTCTGCATCGAGATGGGGGAAGTCCCATTTGCACGGTATCTGCTTCAGGCTGCCGTCATTGTTCCAGGTAAAGCCATGGAACGGGCATTGGAGTTCCGCAGTCCAACCATCCTCCGTTTTCAGCTTGCGGCCACGATGCAGACAGACATTGGCGAAGGCGCGAACCGATCCATCCTCCTGACGCATCAGGACGAATGACCTGCCGACATTTTCGTAGACGATATAGTCGCCGGGTTCGGGCAGTTCCTCCTCACGCGCAGCAAACTGCCATACGCGCGGCCACATCTTCTGCTTTTCCAGCTCGAAAAATTCAGGGCTGACATAATGATCCACTGGAATCGGGGCGGACCCCAAATTCTCATATTCGTCGGCATACAGGAATTCAGGGACCGGGTTCGTATCGGCCAGCGCGAGATCGCGCACAGATTCACCGGGACAGCGCGGTAGCGGCGTCCCCTTGATCTTCGCCTCGCCTGCAACCTTGGGATCGCTCTCAGCCATGGGTCATCCTCCAAATATCGGTGCAATTTGGCGTTGCGCCGATTCTCTCGCAGCTATTCATAACATGGGGCGAGAAAAATTTGAACAATCGTTCAAATACTTTCGTCATTGTGCGACCATGCCGCCATCGACCACCAGCTCCGCGCCGGTGACATATTTCGCATCGTCCGAGGCAAGGAACGCAGCCATCGCCCCAATATCGTCAGGGTCTCCCATTTTGCCCATCGGGATGGCGGTGACGATCTGGTCGAACACCTCCTTGTTGTCGGCGATTGCGACCTTTTGCATGTCCGTCCAGATCATGCCGGGGTGAATGGTGTTGACGCGGATATTCTCTCGCGCGGTTTCCAGAGCGACGGTTTTCGAGAAAAGCCGTACGCCCCCTTTGCTGGCCGCATAGGCAGCGGTACCCGGAACGCCAACCAGCCCGGCAACCGACGACATGTTAATGATCGATCCACCGGTGCCCTGCCTGCGCATCTGATCGACCGCCGCCTGGGTGCCAAGATAGACACTATCGAGATTGACCGCGATCTGCTTGTCCCAATCGGCCTTCGTCATGTCGCTCATAGCGCGCAAGACAGCGATGCCTGTATTGTTGACCACGATATCGAGTTTACCGAACGTCGCGATGAGTTCGGTCACTATCTGGTTCCACGCCTCTTCATCGGTGACGTCATGCTGGGCGGCCTGAGCGACATACCCCTCATCTCTCAGCTCAGCCGCGCGCGCTGTTGCAGCATCGCCATCAAGGTCGGTCAGAAAGACGCTCGCACCCTGCCGCGCCATGATACGAGCCGTCGCAAAGCCAAGACCACCTGCGGATGCAGCCCCGGTGACGAGCGCCACCTTGCCATCAAGATCGATCATCATTGCCATACCCTCTCCATTACAAGGAAGCACAGTGAAGAAACTCGTCAGAGGCACAACTAGCGCTAATCAGAGTGCCAGCGGCGATGGTTGACCCAACCTATGACCATCGGGAGTTTTTTCGCCTTTGCACACGATCTAGTATATTTTCTGGATCGGCTGGCCGCGAGCTCCGACTTGGGAGAGAGAGTGATGGGTTATCAGGATGTTATAGGACGAGAAGCGGCGAAAATGCTGGAGTATGTGGAAACCGGCACAACCGATTCCGCGCAATCCAGCTTTGAAGTCCCCGCGACCGCCTATACCGACCCTCACTATTTTGAGCGGGAAAAGGCCGAGATTTTCCTGAAGATGCCGCTGCTCGCGGCATTATCGGCGGAAATGCCCAACCCCGGCGATTACAAGGCGATGGAGCTTGTCGGCAAACCCGTTCTCATCACGCGCAAATCAGATGGCACCGTTGCCGCGATGCTTAACGTCTGCACCCATCGCGGCATGCTGCTCGCGCCCGAAGGGACTGGCAACAAGAAGCGCTTTTCCTGCCCCTATCATGCGTGGACCTATGGCAATGACGGCAAGCTGATCGGCGTTGCCGAGCCGCAGAAATTCGGCCCCGTCTGCAAGGAAGAGCGCAATTTGACGCCGCTGCCCGTCGCGGAAGCCGGTGGCGTCATCTGGGTTTCCCTGACGCCCGGCGCCGATTTCGATATCCGCGCGCATCTGGGCGGAATGCTGGACGATTTGGAATATTACGGCCTCGATCAGTGGCATTTCTGTGGCCAGCGGCGTATCTACGGGCCCAACTGGAAAATCGCTTATGACGGCTATCTGGAGGGCTATCATTTCGCCGCGGCGCACCCCGACACCATCCACCCGCGCAGCTTCAGCAACATCATGCACTTTACCGCGTTTGGACCGCATATGCGCGTGGGCTATCCGCAAAACCGCATCAAGGAAGCGCTCGGCGCTCTGCCGCGCGAAACATGGGGTGAGCATGAAAATGAAGGCTATGACTTCGTCCGCACCATCTTCCCCAATGTGAGCATTTTCTTTGCGCCGGAAATCACGCAGGTGGCGCAGCTCATTCCTGGTGACACGCCGGACAACAATGTCACGAACCTGATGTTTCTGCGCCGTGATCCACCCAGAGACGATGCCGATGCGGCAGGTCTAGAAGGAATGATGAACTGGCTACGCGATGTCGTAAATGATGAAGACTATGGTGTTGGCCTTCAAGTTCAGAAGGGCCTGGCGTCCGGCGCGATCAAATCCGTCATCTTCGGCCGCAACGAACGCGGCAACCAGTATTTCCACAAATATGTCGATTATTTGCTGAGCGGCGATCCGAAAGCCGAGCCGCCCGAGCTTTGATATTCCCTGCGTGCCCCCTTTGAGCGCAGGCACTGAAAGGGGCTTCTCAGCCCCTTTCTTTTACAAGGTCGATATGCTGTCATTCAGGCGAACCACCGTCTTGCCGGTAGTCACGCCCGACATCAGATTGATGAAGGCAGAGGGCGTATTCTCAATGCCAGTCGTCACATTCTCAAGCGCCACGAGCTTGCCTGACTTGATCCAGGAGCCGAGTTGCGCCTCGGCTTCCTCCAGCATATCGAGGTGCTCATAGGCCAGAAAACCGCGCATCGTGATCCGGTGCACCAAAACCTGCCATAGATTCAGGATCGGGACAGGATTGTCCTGATCATTATAATTGGCGATCATCCCGCACACGACAACCCGGCCGAAATCGCTCATCAGCGGCAGCATTGTGTCGAGAATAGTACCGCCCACATTGTCGAAATAGAGGTCTGTGCCATCCGGGCAGGCATGCTTGATCGCGGCGGCAAGGTCCGGCTCTTCCCGATAATTGACGGCCGCATCCAGCCCGAACACATCCATCACAAGATCGGCCTTCGACTTGGAGCCGACAATGCCGACGGACCGACAGCCGGAAAGCTTCGCGATCTGTCCGCCAACACTGCCGACCGCGCCTGCTGCCGCACTCATTACCACCGTATCGCCGGCCTTCATCTCTCCGATTGTCTTGAGACCGATATAGGCGGTGATCCCCGACCAGCCGAGCGCGCCCATGTAAGCGGTCAGCGGAACAGACGGATCGACATGGACATTCTCAATCGCAAAGTTCGCAGGGTTGAGGATCGAATATTCCTCCCAGCCCACGAAACCGCGACCATAATCCCCCTCCTTGAAGGCCGGATTGCGTGATTTGATGACACGGCCGAGCACCATAGTCGGGATCAGGCCGCCCAACGGGACCGCCGGCAGATAGCTGTCATCCTTGTCATCGAGCATGCCACGAATTGCCGGATCGATCGCGAACACCTGATTCTCGATCAGGATCTCCCCCTCCTCCAGCTCCCGCACTTCGCTCTCGGCCAGCCGGAAATTATCCGGCACGGGCACGCCGCTCGGGCGCGAGGCAAGCAGGATTTGACGGTTCAGCATGGCGATCCTCTCTGGCAGTATGACTCTTTGATCAAGAGTAGCCCGATTGCCGCACCAAACCGACTGTCATTTTGCCCAGTATATCCGGCCGAGCGTGTCAGCGCCTGCCTTCTAGATAGTCGTTCAGAACCTCGTGGAAACGCCGGACGCGTGTCTCCTGCCCGGCGAGATAACAGTCGCCAAATGCCATTGAGCGCAACCCGCGCTGCTGCGTCTCGGCGAGCGACAGGTCTTGCGTCAGGAAGTCGCCCTGGTCGATGGCCGCGTCATATTCGGCGAAGCTCCCCGCCTCGTGCTGCACCTCCTTATAGGGCCGCATGCCATAGAGAGTGGCCACCTCGGTCGCCCCGTTGACCTTGGGCACCATGTACCAATAGTCGAATGTCGACCAGTTGGGGTCATCCGCATCGGGTTCGGTGCGAAACATGTGCAGCCCCTCTGGCGTCAGCGTCAAGGTGAGGTTCGGAAAGCATGTATGGTGCATCTGGTCGGTCAGCTCATCGTCCGTCAACTTTGCGAAATACTCAAAGCCGCGCTCAGGCCCCAGACGTCGCCGCGCCTCTTGCAGCGCCTTGCGACCTTCCTGTGCACGTCCCTGAAAGTCGTCCGGGTTCAGATCCCACGCCTTCAGCACTTCGGCCCACAAAGGCTGCACCTCGTCCTTCACCTGCGACCGGCTGGAAGGCTGCAGCTTCTCGATCATCCGGTTATGCCCGGTTGGGTACATTTCGAAGATCGTCGTCGAGTAATGATCGTCGATCATCGGCATGAACTGCGGGTGGACCGCAGGGATGTGATAGGCCTCATTGAAATTATCGGACGCGAACTTCCAGTTCGTGTTCACACGCAATGTGCGCCACACGACACGGACATAATTCTCAAGATCCCGGTTGGCAAACAGCGTCGGGATGGGGTCGAGATACTCAAGCAGCGGCTTGGCATTGGCATCAAAGCTCCAGAAGATAAATCCGCCCCACGTCTCGCACGACAATTCCTTCAGATGCAGCTTCCCGCATGGGTTGCCTTGCGGAAAATCCTCCGGGTCCTGCACCCATTTGAGCGAGCCATCGAGACCCCATTTCCAGCCATGATAGGGACAGGAAAAACTGTCGGCGACGCCCCCCTCTTCCACCGAGACAAGACGATTGCCGCGATGCATGCAGACGTTGAAGAACGCCTTGATCGAGTCGTCCTCCTGCTTCACGATCATCACGGATTCATGCTTGAAATTGTGGACGATGAAATCGCCCGGGTCCTCAAGCTGCGCCGTGCGTCCGCCCACATGCCAGACGCGCTTCCACATATGCTCCCATTCGCGTTCGGCGAAGTCCTTCGACCAATAGCGGTCGCCGGTAATCGGATCGCCGCGCGCCGCTGGCGGTTGCGCATCCGGGTGCGTGGGATAGGTGGCTTTCGGTTGCTCTTGGGCTGTGGTGGCCATGTTGCGCTCCTGTGGGCGGTGTCACAAATGAAGGGGGCGGTCAGCGGTCGCCGTGAATTTCGTTTAACGATCCAGGCAGCGGCATTCCTGTGAGTATTTCATATCGGCTGCATAGCCAGCCACCGCCCCGCTTCACGCATTCCATACGGTAGCGCACATGGACATGGACCTCGTTGCCGTCCTTGGCGCGGCCCAACCCCTGCACATAGGCACGCATTACCGCTTTATCGCCGTCGTAGGATTCGACCCGAAAATTGCTGATATAGTGGGTGTGGTGACTCATGTCGGCGAACACGGCGTCATAGAATTTCTTGAACGTCTCCTTGCCCGGCATGGCGGGCAGGCCGATGTCGGAAAAATCGAGCACGGCGTCGTCGGTAAAGAGATCGAGCAACGCGTCGACATCCTTCAGCTTATCGACCGCATAGCAATAATCGGTCATCAGGTCCTGAAGCGCGATACGTTCTTCGAGCGATGGCTGTGCCATTATCTTTTCCTCCTCATTCATTCCTTGGGAAAGCCCGGTCGGACAGGTTCGGTCACGCCATCCCAGTTCTCCGCCCCCTCAGCGACGCGCGCGAAAATCCGGTCCTCCAGCGGGTCATGCTCAATGATCTCGACCATGCAGCCCAGCGGCTCGCTGGTGTCGACATAGGCGAAACGCATTTCGCCGAACGTCCCTTCAATCGCCGCCACCAGCCCCTGATCCGTGAAATGGGCCAAGGCCGCATCATAATCGGCGACATAGATGGCGATGTGGTGAAGGCCGTTCTCGCCGCTCTCCACCAGATCGCGATAGGCGGACGGATTGTTGCAATGCTGCTGGGCAAGTTCGATCTGCACGCCCCCCGCCTGCGCCATCGCGATGGAGAAATGAGTCGAGGTCGGCATCCCGCGATATCGCACCGTATCGATCTGGAGGTCGCGGAAAATATAGAACGGGCCGATGCCCATCACCTTGGTCCAACTGGCCATGGCGGCATCGATATCGTCGACCACCCAGCATATTTGCATCACCCGGCTCTGTTCGGATGGAATCCTGTTCATGCGATCGTTTCGCCATTGTCGATGACAATGTTGGTGCCCGTTATATGTCGCCCCTCATCACTGGCGAGATACAGCACCATATTCGCGACATCGCTCGGTTGGCCCATGCCATGACTGGCATTTTGCTTGAGGCCGGGGTCGTCGGCGTCCAGTTCTGCCACGGCCTGCGCAGTCATCGGTGTGACGATGCCGCCCGGTGCGATCGAGTTGACCCGGATGCGATAGCCCTGCTCGCGGCAGTGAATGGCGATGGAACGCGTCATCGCGATGATGCCGCCTTTCGCCGCAGCATAGGCCGGTATCACGCTGATCCCTTTCATCCCTCCGATCGACGCCATGTTGATGATCGATCCGTTGCCATCCCTCGACATGTGCGGGATCGCATATTTGCAACCGAGAAATGTGCCGTCGAGCATGATGTCGACTTGCAGCTTGTATTCGGCGTAGCTCATATCCTCGACAGTGGCGAAGCGCACCAGGCCGGCATTGTTGACGAGGATGTCGATATGGCCGTGGGTGTTCACAACCTCGCCCACCACCGCACGCCATTCGTCTTCGCTCGCAACATTATGTTTGATGAAGATGGCGCCGGGTATCTCAGATGCCGTTTTTCTTCCAAGCTCTTCCTGCACGTCGGTGATCACGACCTTTGCGCCTTCGCGCGCCAGCGTGCGGGCATCCTCGGCACCCAAGCCGGACGCTCCACCCGTAATCAGTGCAATCCTGCCGTCCAGCCGTCCCATATTCTTCCCTTCAAACACCCACAATCCAAAATTTGCCCCGTGACAAAGGCCACGGGGCAGTCAGGGAAATCAGAATTTCATTTTGGCCGAAATGCCGTATTCGCGCGGCGGAGCGTAGGCCGTCAGGCCCATATAGCCCGGTGAGTCATAGACCGAGGCAATATAGCGCTTGTCGAACAGGTTCTTGCCCCAGAGGACGAATTCGAACCTGTCGCCTGCCGGGCGGAACGCGATGGATCCGTCGACAAGATGGGTCGGCTGCACGGTAGACCGCGGAGTGTTGAGGATTGCGGTATAATATTTCTTGGCCTGATATTTCCATTCCGCGTCGAATATGATTTCCGACCCACCGGACAGTTCGAACACATAATTCACGCCAAGGTTGGTCGACCATTTCGGCGCATTCTGCAGATCCTCACCTTTCAGATCGAAAATGGTGAGCGACACAGGGTCGAAATAGAGGAAATTCTTGTACTTGGTGTCAAGATAACCGACCGACCCTTTCAGCGTTAGACGATCTACGGGAACAGCGGTGAGTTCTAACTCGAAGCCCTTGATCTCGGACTTCGCGGCATTGAGGATACGGTTGCCCTGTACGTTGGTCGCGGAGTCGAAATAGATCTGCGCAACCTGCATATCGCGATAGTTGGTGTAGAACATCGCGAAGTTGGCGCGCAGGTGCCGGTCGAGAAGGTCGGCCTTGAGCCCCAATTCGAATGTATCGACCTTTTCGGGACCATAGGGCGCGTTGCCGTCTTCCAGTACGCCGATGCGCCCTGTGAACCCCCCGGACTTGAAACCGCGAGCCCAACTTGCATAGATCAACTGGTTTTGACCGAGTTCATAATCCAGCCCGATCTTCCAGCCGACATTGTCCCAGCTTTCCTTCCCGCCCGTATCGATATCATGGGGTGTGTTGCGCAGGTCACGGCCGACCTGCGTGAAAACGCCGGGAATGACGATGTCAGGGATGATCGCGAAATCCGGCGACGTCAGTGCCGGAGCGCCCACGCCATAATCGAGCGTTGACCGCGCATCCACCTTGTCATGCGTGAACCGAATTCCAGCCTGAAGCGTCAGCCGGTCGGTAAGCTGGGTGTAGGTTTGCAGAAATGCGGACAGTGATTCCGTATCCTGGTCCTGCGTGTTGAACTGGACGAGGCCCGGTGATGCAAAATCAAGATGATACATCTGATAATGGTCGAAATGGGTCTTCATATAAAAGGCGCCCAAAATGGCACTTATATTCTCACTCACGTCGACTGCGGTGCGCACCTCCTGGCTGAACTGCCAACCTTCGGTACGGCGACGGGTCGCATTGTTGGTTTTCGCGCTGCCGTCCTGATCAGTATATTCGAACAGCGTGAACTTCTTGTATCCACTGATCGTCGTGACATCGCCCACCGCGGTATTGTTGAAGTTCATCGTCAGGACCGTGAAATAGGTATCCATGTCGGACTGGTCGGGCACTTCATTGTTGCCGGAGAAATATTTGTCCGGCGCCTTGCAGCGCTGCCCCGCCACTGCGCATGGTGACACATATTGCGGTAGCACCGCGCCGTTCCAGAAGGTGCCTGCGGGAACATAGTTGCCCTCGCCCGGCAAGCCGCCATTGATGACGATCGGCGCACCGTTGCGGGCGGCCACATATTCGCCCTGCAGCGTGATATCGATATCGGGAGACGGCGTAAAATAAAGCATGCCGCGGACCGCGTCGATATTCTTGTCGCCCATCGACTTGCCGTTCCAGACATTGGTGGTCCAGCCGCTGCGTTGCGTATGGATGCCCGCCAGCTTGATGGACAGCGTGTCGACGACGATCGGTGCCTCGATGGATCCGGTGATATCCCAACGATCCCAGTTGCCGACATTCCCCTTGATATAGCCGCCGAACTGCCCCTTGGGTCGCGCCGTGGTAACATTGACCACGCCGCCCGTCGTGTTCGCCCCAAACAGCGTGCCCTGCGGACCGCGCAGCACCTCGACGCGCTCCACATCGTACATGTCCAGCAGCGCGCCCATGCTGAAAAATTGCGGGACGCCATCGACCACGATGGACACCGTATTGCCCGCGTACGGGTCAGGTTCGATCACGCCGATACCGCGGATCGAAAACACCGCTGTGTTGGGCGTGTTGGAAAAATTCTCGATTTGCGTGTTGGGCACCGATCCTTGCAATGCCTGCAATGTCGTCACCTGCATCGCGCCCAGGGTTTCCGCACCCACCGCCGAAACGGCGATAGGAACATCCTGCAGATTCTCCTCCCGCTTTTGCGCAGTGACGACGATGTCGACAATGCCCACATTCTCTTCCGGTTGCGCCTCTTGCGCCATGGCCGGAGCCGATGTCGCAACGATTGCAAGGGCCGCGCCTTGCAGCAAATCCCTTCTCAGTTTCAGCATGATCAATCCCCTCTCTATTGTCCCAGATATATGTCGATGGTCCGGTTGAAGTGGCGGATGCGCACTTCCTGATAATTGGCGAGCGTTTCACCGCCCTTGCGGCTTGTCTTCACCCCTTGCTGCTGCGCGCGCAGGTTGTCGGTGTCCTGGTCGTAAACGGAGCCGAATGCGGCATCCATGCCGGGAACCGAGGAGTAGCTTTCATGCTCACTCACATAATGCGGCTCGGCAGGCTCGGGCGCGTGCCCGCTGTCAGGCTTGGGTCGCAGGAACAGGATTTCGAATAGTGTGCGGTCGGGATCGCTGCCGATCGGGCGAAAGCGATAGACCATCGGCAGTGAGATGCCCGGGAACAGCACCATGTTCGGAAAGACATGATATTCGATCGTGTCGATCACTTCGCTGTCGGAAAAGCGTGACAGGTCCGTCTTGTACTTCTCGCCCATCACCTGCCGCAGGAACCGCGCCATGACGATCCGCGCATTTTCGCCCTCACCGACCTTCAGGGCATCGTCGTCCAGCAAGGAGCGGTCGCCAACGAGCATCTGATTGACCAGCTCCTGCTCGCTTAAAGGATGGGCCAGATGCGGACTGTTGACCCCCAGCGCGGCGTAAAAGCGCGATATGTGGTCGCCATAGACGTCATATTGGACGTTGGCGTCGCCTACACCTGTCATCAGCTGCGGATGGGTTTCCAGCACATGATAGGATTCGAGAAAAGCCTCCTGCGCCATCTTCCAGTTGCACGGCAATTCCTTGCACATGTGCAGCTCGACAAATCTGTTATCCATGTCCCAGCTGGCAAAATGCTCCGGCAGGGGGGCGAGATAATCGAGCAACTCTGGCCCGTCGTCGGAGGGATTGATGAAGATGAAACCGCCCCAATGGCCGACACGGACCTGAGGCAACCCATATTCTGCGGAATCGACATGCGGGAAATCCCAGGCGCATGGCACCGCTTTCAACCGGCCATCATTTTCCCAGGCCCAGCCATGATAGGGGCAGCGCAGGTCATTGCCTGCCCCGAACCCCTCTGCCCTCTTCAGCTTGGTGCCGCGATGGAGGCAGCTGTTGACGAAACCCTTTACGCTGCCGTCATTTTGTCGAACGACCAGATAGCTGAAGTCGGCGACCTCATAGACATAATAGTCGCCGGGTTCGGGAATATGGTCTTCCCGGCACACCCATTGCCAGCACTTCGACCAGATTGTTGCGATCTCCCGGTCGAAAAATGCCTGCTCATAATAGCGGCCAAAACCGATATCCTCGCTGCCCATATATTCATAGCTCTCATGGGCCAGAACCGGGGGCGCGGGGACAGCGTCGCCCTGAATAATCTCCTGAACGGAGGGAGCCGGGCAACGCGCCTCGCCGAAATCTCGCCCGTCATCGACGGGGAGTCCGTGCGGGTTGACTGCATCGACCATAGCGCTCTCCACAACAACCGCCTGCCTGCAGACCGTGCGACAAGAGCGACGGTCACATAACAGGACGTGTTGCCGGTTTTATGCAAAATCAGCTATGATGAGAAAACTGAGACTTTGGATAGGGTGGATTTCGAACGAGGTTCGGATGCAGTCTCCCAGAGCTTTCCGGATTTGAGAGATTTATAGACCAATGCACGACATCAGGCAGAAACTGCTCAGGAAGATGCGGCCGGACAGCTTTGCGGCAGAGGGAGCCAAGTGGCAGCAGCAAAAGAGCGGGCAAACCCGTATCAAGATTTTCGAAGCCGCCATCGATTGCATAGTGGAGCATGGCTATTCGCGACTTTCGATCGCCGAAATCAGTGCACGGTCGGGCGTTTCGCGCGGTGCGATGCACCACCATTTCTCCGGCAAGATGCAGCTTGTTGCCGGCCTCACCGACTATCTGTTCTACAAACGGATGGACAGGTTCATCACCGACTATTTCGAGGTTCTGGGAGAGGACGACAAGGATTTTGAAATACACGCCACGGAACTGCATTGGCGCAGCGTACAAACCCCGGAATATGCGGCCTATCTGGAGATCATGATCGCCGCGCGCACCGATCAGCAGCTTGCCGACATTTTCATTCCGCTGTCAGAAAAGTTCGACCGCGTGTGGCATGATGAGATGGTCCGCGACTTTCCGCAATGGGAGGGCCGTGTCAACGCATTGCAACTGGTCAGCGACTTCGTCACTGCCGCTCATATGGGCCTGCTGCTCAATCAGCGCTCTTTTGGCGACGGCAGTCGGGTACAACAAGTCTATGACCTGATCGCGGAAACGGTCAGCCGCATTCGCAGGTTAGGGAAGGATGGCGCCTAGGGTCGGGACGCTATCTCCGCATATCTCCTACACATCCCATTCCAGCACCAGTCGGTTGACTTGTGCAACGATACCGCCCGAACATCGGGTATCGGCATCGGCCGCAACCCGGAAACGCGGGATGCGCCGCAACCATTCTTCAATTGTGATCGCGACTTCTGCACGTGCCAGTTCCTGTCCCGGACACATATGCGGGCCACTGCCGAACGCGGAATGGCGGCCGCCTGTGCGCGCAAAATTCACACGCATCGGATCGGCATTGATCCGCTCGTCCAGTCCGTGAACCTGTGTCGGAATACAGACAAGTTCGCCGGCCTTCAGGAAGACGCCGTGATAGTCCATGTCATTGCGGACGGTCCGGGCGATGATGACAAGGCCAAAGCGTCGGAATAATTCATGCGTCGCAGCCATTATCTGATTGCTAGGTTGCCCTGCCAGCCCCTCGCATGCCTCGGGATGACGCGCCAGATAATGCATGACGAAACCAAGGAAGTTTACGACTGTGTCCACGCCTGCAATCAGCACCTGCGTACAAAGCGCCAACGCCTCGTCATGACCGACCGTGCGCCCATCGCTCATCTTTGAGGCAACAAGGTGGCTGATCAAATCCCCGCCCGGTGCTGCCCGGCGTTCGGCGATCAACGGCTCCAGATAGCGGTAGAAGGCCTGCTTGGCTTCCTCAAATGAAAGCGGCGGATTGGGCCGGGTCATGCATTCGGCCCAGAGACGGATCTGCTCGGCGTCGCGCATCGGTATACCGACCAGCGCCATGAAGATGCGTATCGGGAAAATCCGCGCATATTCACTGGTGAAGTCGCATCGCCCCTTGCGATGAAATCCTTCGATCAGCTCAGCTGCCATTGCGCGGATCGACGCATGCAATTCACGCACCCGGCCCAGAGTCATGCCGTCGTTCAACAGCTTTCGGTAGGGGCGATGTTCGGGCGGATCCATCGTGGTTGGGATCAATCCGTGATTCTCGCCCACCGACTTCGGAATGATGATGATCCGGCTGGAAAATCGCTCATGGTCCGATTGCACCTCGGCGAGAGCCGCACCGCGCAAGGCAATCCAGTGACCTTCATTCTGCGGCGTCCAAACCATGTCCTTCGCGCTGTCCTGCAACGCCTTCCATGCCGCGTGAAAATCATCCTCCTGCCCCGGAAGCCCGTAAATGTTGACATCCACCACGCGGGCGAGGTCGACGTGCGACGGGGTAGCTGTGGACACCATGATCGCGGGCCTCACCAGACCGCGTAGACCGGATCGCTCCTGCCGAACGATCCGCGAGTCGTCAGCGCACCGTAAAAACCGTCTGTCTCATGGCTTGTCGGCTGTGTGCTGTTCCAGTCCATAACGAAACTGCGGCTGGCGATCTTCCATGTGCCATCGCGCCGCTCATACCGGTCGATATAGCGTCCGCCGGTCATGATATCCTGCCCGCCCGCGGTCATGTGCGCGATCACATAATGCTCACCCGCGCCGCTATCGCCGTCCACCTCAATCCAGCTGTTGCTGGTCGAATGAAAGCAACGATCCAGATTGTCCGTCACAAATGCGATGATGGCTTGGGCGAATTCCGTACCGCGCCCATTGGCAATGCCGCACATTACCGTCGCGTCATCATGAAAAACCGACTTGAGCAGCTCGACATCGCCCCGGTCGACGCCGCGGGCATAGGCGCAGACAAGATCTGCTATAGCGGCGCGAGACAAGACGGCATCGACAATATCCTGGGACATGGAAACAGTTCCTTTGCTGGGTCTGGCGGGTGCCGATGAAAGCATGTGGTGCACGAGAAGGGCGTTGCCCGGATCGGACGCTCCCTTTCCTCCTTGCGACGCATAAGCCGCCGGATCATCTGACGGATTTGGTCGCGCGCAACTATTGGCGCGGTTTACATTGGCATCCATCACATAGGTACGGTGGGTCAGCGCCCATTGACCGTCCCGACACGCATGACGATCAAGATAACGCCCCAAAACCAGCCGTTGCAGCGCCGGTTCTTCCACATACGCGATCACATAGGACTCGGAAACGGCCTGTTTTCCTTCGGCCCGGATCCACATATTGGATGTGCGATGCAGGGTGGGCAGAGCATTGCGCTGCGCCGACGCCAGCATTGCCGCCAGCTCCGAGGCGGGGCCTTGAAAGAAGCCGTAATCCACCGTTGCATCGGAATGATAGGCACCCGAGAGCAGCGCCTCATCCGCCCGGTCAACGCCCCGGCTGTGGCGGGCCAGCACATTTTCGATGGCCTGCCGTGAAGCGAGGTCGGCGATGTCCATGATATTCCTCCCCGGCAACCCCTGCGTACAACAGTCAGCGTCCCGTCTGTCGGGCATCAGTCTACCCGCCCGTGACTGACCAGGCCGACTATCATTTTACTCAGGTGGGGCGGCGAGGCTTATGGCGTCGTGCTCTGCCGTGTCCAATCCTGCAACCTGCCGCGCCGGGTGCACGCCCGCATCAAAGTTCGCATCCCACGTCTGATGCGGCGAAATATGTCATTCCTCTGACGCCACTCCCATGCCGCGTCGGCGAACAAGCTGAATGATACGGGCTTTCAACCATGCGCCTTCGTTCGGGAATATCCGTTCGAGAAAGGCTGCAACCAGAAGAAATTGAGCGCCGGCGATGGCCGCCGATATGCTCAAGCGCCCAGCTGCACCAATGCCTTCGAGCGGTACAAAATAGAATAGCAGGCTGGTTGCACCCCCGCCGGTGACGGCAATCAGTGCGCATTTCAAAATGATCGCAAGCTCCCTCGACAAGGTGACCGGATACAGCGTGGCGATCACAGCAATGCCGACGACATAGTTGACGATCATTGCCAGGCTTACCGCCGCGGCCACGCCGGTTATCCCCCAAGCTTGCCCAATATATGCCCCGACGAATATCAACACCGCATAGCTCCATTGCCACAGCGACTGGCGCATCACGGCTCCCTGCGCAACCATCATCGCCGAAGAGGTCTTCCATGCGATCCGGAAAGGCATTGAGATGCAAAAAAACTGGAAAGGCGCGACCACCGCCATCCACTTCGCGCCGAGCAGCAGCAGTACGAGATCGGGCGCCAATATGAAAAGCTGCCCCGAGGCGAGCGCCGTTAATAGAAACACGACCGTTATGCAGGTGTAGTAGCCGTTAACAACGCGACCCGGTTCGTGCTTCAGAGCGGAGAAAACGGGGAACAGCACCTGATCGCTGATCGATCCGATCAGCTTGGTCGGCTGATTCATCAGGAAAAAGGCGCGGGAATAATATCCTAGGTCGGCGGCGCCCAGCCAGCGACCCACAACCAGATAATCAACATTCATACCGACATAATTGCCGATGCGGGCCATGGTCAAACCGCCGCCGAAACTCAGCAAAGCCTTTGCAGAATGCGGATCGATTGAGAGGCGGGATGCGTGCGGACTGGCAATGATATAACCCAGATTGCACAGGGCGATCTGGGCGATCTGGCCCCACACCAGCGCCCAATAGCCCATGCCCGCCGCCGCGAGCGCAACGGCAACACACGCATATCCCAGAATATAACTGCCCAGATCGATGCCCGCCAAGGCCCGAAATTTCATGCTTCGGCGAATAAGCGCATTCGATATAATGCCAGCCGCGCGTAGCGGGAAACACAGCGACACCAGCTTGAGAGGGTCCGTCAAAGCGGGCAAATTGAACAGGGCGGCGATCAGCGGCGCGGACAGGAAAATCGCGCCGGCCATTGCAACGCCCATCAGCAAGCTCAGGCTCAGAGCGGTTGAAACATCCTGCGGCGTCAACTCGCTTTTCTGGATGAGCGCAGGCGCGAAGCCGATCTGACCGAACACATCGACCAGAGCGATGAAGACCAATATGGCGCTGATAACGCCAAAGCTCGACGGGTCCAGCAAGCGTGCAAGGGCAGCGACCACGCCCACCCTTACAAAAATAGAGGCGATCCCCCCGGAAGTGACCCAGAATACGCCCATAATGGAGCGAGTAGATATTGATTTAGCTGAAGGCGAGTTCGACACTAGTTCCCCGATGACCAGAAAATCTTGTTTCAAGCGCCAAACCTTGGAGATATTTTCTGGCCGCCTGTCAGCTGTATCAGACTATGAAGAAATCAATAGTAATGACGATGCGCCGCAGCAAGGCATTTCGGCTTCGCATAGTCTGCAATTTTCGTTTCTAAAGTATCTTGAATGTCGTCTCTCGAAAATGGCTGGCAACAAATATGCTTCTTATTGAATATCGCAGTATGGTTCGGACGTCGCAACTTCGGGCAAAGCGGCGTTCAGTAGCGGGTTTGGGGTCGCTGAGGAGCGTAAAAGCATGGCGATGAATGCGATTTTCGTAGGCGGCAGCCCAAGAAGCGGCACAACATTGCTGGGGACGCTGCTGCAATGCATTCCCGGAGCGTGCGTGACAGATGAGTCTCCATTTAAAGACACAGTGCGATGGGCAAACTTCGAAGATGAAAACCAGTTCAAAAACGCGATAGCGAATGACCATAAATTCAAACATTGGAATATTGCTGGCATTGAAAATATCGAGTGTCCGTCCGAGAGGGAGTTCTACCAGCTCCTGTTGACGAAGTTTCATGGGACCATGCCCTCTTACTGGATAGACCATACTCCAGCGAATATTCGGAGCTACGGCCGCCTGAAATCGATTTTCCCGGAGGCGAAGTTCATTCATCTGGTCAGGGACGGCAGGGCGGTTGCCAATTCGGTCATGCCTCTTGAGTGGGGGGCCAATACTCCGGCTGCCGCAGCAAAACAATGGATGGAAGACGTCGCTATCGGCCTAGCCACGCAAGTCATGCATCCAGAGGACGTTACCATGGTGAAATATGAGACCCTGGTCGCCAAACCTGTCGATACGATCAACAATTTGTTCGCCTTCCTCGGCATCGACCATCGGATCAGCGGCGTTGAAGAACTGAACTTGGACGCAAGCTTCCTTCCCCAGTCCATGCGAGTAGGACAGCACAAGAATGTCGGCAAATTACCGAACCCGTCCAACGCGAACAAATGGCAAACTCAGCTTCACGACCGCGACGTTGCAAAATTCGAACATTATGCGCGGGGCTTGCTCGTGGAACTGGGCTACCCGGCCCGACCGCCTGGCAAGAGGCCTTCCAAAATTTCCCTATTGAGGGGGATGATTGCCGAAAAATGGTTGTCGAGAGTGATCAATCCACCAAAATACCGTGCGATCAGGGGCATAGAATAGGCCGAATTCGTATGGCGAGCAGAGTTTCCCGGAGCCCACGTGTCATCCTCGTCACCGCCGCGTATTTTCCAGACAGCTATGGCGGGGCCGAACGTCAGGCGACAATTTTGGCGCAGGCGTTGGGGCGTCAAGGCGTCGATGTCACGCTGGTCGCGCCGACTGTTTCTGCTGACGCGCCGCTCGCTGAAGCCACCGGTTTCGGGCGCATCCTGCGCAAGAGAGTGCGCGCCTACCCCAATCTGGGCGGGCGCAACATCCTCTCCTTCCTGGCATGGAGTCTCTGGATGCCACGAGCGTTCAGGAGCACGCACTGGCGCGGCGTTCCCGTCTATGTGTTCCATGCGCGCCTGCACACTCTGGCCGCTGTGCTGACCGCAATGCGTCTGGGTTCCTCCCTCTTTGTCAAATTGGGCGGCGGGGGCGAAGCGTCAGAATTCGACGCATTACGCCGCAAGAAATTCTTCTACGGACGCTGGGTGGCAAGCTTGCTGCGCCGTCGCGTCGCCATGTTCGTTGCGAACAGCGTCCCGATCGCGGCAGAGCTGCGGTCGTTAGGGGTTGAGGATGCACGCATCGCCGAATTTCCCAATGGCGTAGAGCTGCCGTCCGCCGAATTTCATGCCGCGGCAGAACGTCGCCGGACAGGCTCTCGCTTCATTTATATGGCGCGAATGCTGCCAGACAAGAATGTGGATGTGCTCTATCATGCAGCGATGACGGCCGCAAAAGGCGGTGCTTTGCTCAAGCTGGCGCTGATCGGCGATGGCCCGGAAAAGCAGCGGCTCGAAGCCATCGAGCCGGACGGGCAGGCGCAAGAAACCGTGCGCTTCACCGGCTTTCTGGACGATGTTTATCCTGAGCTGTCGGCCGCCGATTTCTTCGTTTCGGCGTCCCGGCGAGAGGGGCAGTCCAATGCGCTGCTTGAGGCTATGTCTGCAGGCGTGATCCCGGTCGTCTATGCCGCCAGCGGAGTGGAAGAAGTCGTCACCGATGGTGAAAATGGGCTGATTGTACACGAATGCTCGGCGATGGCCTTTTCTGCTGCCATGAACCGGGCCTTGGCTCTCACGGATGACGAGCGGCGCCAAATGTCGAGAAACGCACGAACATTTGCGGAGGCGCATATTGGAATTGACGCGATAGCCGAGCGAACGCGGCACCTGATGGGCATAAGCAAGAAATTTGGATGACACAGCGGCAGGCGTGATGAGAGGTGAGAGATGAGTGCTAAAAACCATGTTTCGCATCATGCGCTGCTTCTGATGCCATTGCTGGCAGCCTGCCCCGCGCAGGCGGAAAATGGGTGGGACGAGACCCTGCGTGGTAAGCCTCTCGACCTGACCGGAGCCACGCTCATCTACCGGGAGGAGTTTGACCGGGAGCTTTCCCTGAAAGGTCCGGTTCTCTGGGCGAAACAGCATGCCGATGTCGGTCTTGGTTCCTTCGACCAGGCAGGCGGCTATGCTTATCTCTTCCGCGATGGCCTGTTGTCGCTTCGCGCCTATCAGGACAGTGCGGGATATCACAGCGGCAACGTGCAATCGACGAGCGCCCTGCAAGCCTACCAAGGCAAGAAAATCATTCCCGGCAAGCAAGGCTTCGTCTGTACCGGCTGTTACTGGGAAGCGCGCATCCGCTTCCCAAAGGCCTATGGCAGTTGGGGCGCGTTCTGGCTTCTCTCGCCGGACGATCCGAAACAACGCGGACATCTGGAAGTCGATGGCATTGAATATTACGGCATAGGCGATGCGCGCGGGCATCATCATGCGATCCATCACCAGACCCGCAACAAGGCAGGGCGAACGCATTCCAGCGACTATACCGGGATGGATGAAATCGCCGATTTTGACTGGCACATCTATGGGATCGATCTGCGCGGAAAAGCCGAACTGAATGGGAAACCCGCACTAACGGTATATTTCGATGGCCAGGAGGTTGCCCGCATCGCCGCCGGTCCGAAGTATTTCAGTACGCCCTTCTATTTTCTCCTCACGCTGCAGGTGAACAACCATCCCTCGGTGAAAAAATGGACTATGCCGCAGATCATGGACATTGATTATGTCCGTGTCTGGAAGGAGGCGAACTCCCCAAAATCAGGGCAAGTGGAAAAATAGACATTGGCAGCGACAATGGATCGGCATTCAAGGGGGCAATTTTGGACGCTCTGGTTGCGGTAATCATCACCTGCTACAATGAGGGAGCCTATATCGGCGCGGCGGTGCGCAGCGTCCTCGACCAGACGCGCGCCGAGCTTGTGGGCGAGATCATTATAGCCGATGACGGGTCGGACGAGCCCACCCTTGCTGTATTGCGCGACATCGCAACATGGGATCCGCGCATTCGCGTGCTATATGGCTCCGGCGGCGCGCGGCAGGCTGCACAAAGAAATCTGGGCGTACGCTCGACGCAACTGCCGCTGATTGCGTTTCTGGACGGCGATGACATGTGGCAGCCACAGAAGCTGGAGGCGCAGCTGGATCTGTTGGATGCGGGGGGAACGGCGGGGCTGGTCTATACCGGCTTTTCGACCTTCGCCGATGGAAAGCACCAACACCCTCTGCAGGCACCCATCGCGGACCTCTCTGCTCAGAGCAACCTTGCGCTTGCCTATTTCCTCAATGATCCGCCCATCATGCCATCCACAGTGTTGATGAAAAGGGATATTTATCTCGATCACGATGGAATGGACCCTGCTATTCTCTGTTTCGAAGAAACCGAATTCTACCTCCGGCTGGCGCGAACAACGCGCTTTCAATGTGTGCCAACTCCGTTGGTTTTGAAACGGAACCGTTCCTCCAGCATCACCGGCGGGCGGAAAGACCTGATGGCCTGGCACGCATTCGTCGCGTTCAAGGCGGCAGCCGACAATCCTGCCTTGCTCCCCCATGTCCCGCGCAGATTGGCGGAGCGCGCACGCAAGCTCGGCAATCAGCGTTTCCTGCTGAACGACAGGGCGCAAGCCCGTGCGCTATCGTCGCTGGCCTGTCGGCTCCAGCCGCTCTCCACTAAAAACTGGCTCGGCTGGCTGTTGCCGCGCCTGCCCGGCACGCTCGCCGACTTGCTGCTGAAAACCGCGCTGAAATCTCGTGCCGAAGCGTTAGGCGGTGCCGATGAGAGATAAACCGGGCATGGGCCAGCGCAGGCCGCGCGTGCTGTATCTTATCAACGGATTCAAACGGGGCGGCGCGGAAAAAGGCGTTCTTCACCTGCTCCAACATGGAGCGTTCGCGGGATGTGATGTCCGGCTGCTGTCGATCATTGCCGACGAACAGGGCTATGTTGAAGAATTGAGATCTCACGGCGCGACGGTCGCGCATTTGTTCTCCAGCAAATCCATGTCCATCTGGCAGTGGATACTCGCGATACCGGGCTTCTGGTGGGCGATGGTGAGGATGAAACCGGACCTGGTCATCCTGTCGTTGCCGCAGGCGAACATAGCCGGACGGATCGCCACCTTGTTCTGCCCGCGGCTGACCATCGCGTCGTTCGAGCACAACACGCATCTTGCAAAGCGCATCTATGAAAGCTTGTTCCGCTGGACATCGCGGCGGGTCGACTGGTTGCTTGCAGATTGCGAAGCCACCGCGCAGGCAGTGGGCTCGCGCCTTTATGCCCGGCAGCCTGAGCGCATGATCGCCTTGCCGCTCACCTCCTTTGAAGGCGCTGCCATTCGCACGCCGCCCACGCGAGACGAGGCTCGCCCGTTCACCATCGTGAGCGCTGCCCGTTTTACCTCGGTAAAAAATCAGGCGGCGATGATCGAAGCGGTCCGGATCCTCAGGGAACAGGATCGCGCGGTGCAGCTTCATCTCTATGGAGAAGGCCCCCTTCTTGATCGGTGTAAGCAACTCGCGTCGCACCATGGCCTGAATGACAGGGTCCTGTTCCCCGGCTTCAACGCCCGTTGGATGAAGGCGCCTGCCGATATTTTTCTGGTTACCAGCGAGCATGAGGGGCTGTGTATTGCGGCTCTTGAAGCAATGAGTGAGGGCATGGCGGTCGTAGCAACGCGGGTCGGAGGGTTGAAGGATTACGGCATACCGGCGAAGATGCGCTTTCTCGACCGCGGAGATCCGACCGAAATCGCTGACGCCATTGTCGCGTTGATGGACAACCCTTCGCATCTGGCCACTATGCGACAGGCGAGCCTAGCGACAATCCAGCATTTTTTTTCCGCTTCGAACGTCGAACAGCGCTACGCTGCATTCGCCCGGGATATTGCCTCTCTGGCCCGACGATGAAAGCGAGGACCCCGGGGCCGCCAAGTTCCGTATTGGATCTTGATTGATTGGCGCTTGCCCAGTTTATGCTTAGTTTCACCCGAATTGCCGGACCATGTCACATCCACTGGTTCGCATTGCGGAGGCGCAGATGACTTTAGGACGGACCAGCGATCGGCCGCGCCGGCAGATCACTTGGATGAATCTCTTCCGTCGCGGCGGACGCCCCTCCGAAAACGGCCTGTATGAAATTCTGTTCGTCGGCGCGCTAGCCGTTTTTCTGATCTCCGTCTGCTTCAAGCTCTTTTCGCTCGGCGTGGCGACTTTCCTGATCTTCTCTTTGGGATTGATATTATTCAGAGAGAATATCTACCTGGTCAACGCCACCCTCATACTGACCATATTGTATATCGCAGACAGCACCGTGACGTCGTTCATGGTCTCAAACAGCGAGGGGGTGAAAAGAACCATTCAGTTCGTCATAATTGCGTCCGGGCTGATCGGCATATTCCTGTACAGCTTTCGAATGGCCCCGCAGGCCGTGACAAGATTGCTGCTGGTTATCGGAACAGTTTCGGTCGCGATATTCGCCATTTCCATCTTTTATCACCTATCGAATGGGCGATATCTGATATGGAAAGACCTTTACGACACGAAATTCGTATACTCCCTTCTGGCATTCATCCTTTTCTCCCTGAAAGATTATTTCGAGAGAAAAAATGTCCCGTTCATCGCGATGATGCTGGTTCTTTTCCTGTTGATAGGCGCCAGTGGGGAAAGAAAGGCGCTCCTTCTCTTTGTTGTCATCGCCGCCGTTTCTACCCTGACCCTGCGCAAGAAAATCATCGCCGCGGCTTCACTGGCAGCCATAGCCTGCGCCATCTACGTGACCGGAATTGATGGCGGGTTTATCGACAAGAAAATGGACGCGACATTTGCCAAGCATGACGAGCTTCCATCGAGATATTTCTTCACAGTCAGCAACATCGGCCAGCAAAGCGATGTCATCAGGTCATTCGTCAACGAAAACGCCAACCGGCTTTTTTCGGAAAACCCCATCTTCGGCATGGGCGCGACAGGCTATCAGGATTGGTCGCGACACAGGTTTGGAGCAGGGACAGATCTCGCCATGGGGGTTCATGGAGAAATACACCGGGTTCCCGTCGAGGGTGGGCTGGTCGGAATTTTCATTGCACTGGGCTATCTCGCATTCGCCGCATTCCGGACCATCGGATTCGCATTCTTTGCTGGAGACGGGCCGAGAACTTCCCTTCAATCAGCGCCCTTCTATTTGCTACTCTATGTTATTTCATTCGCATCGTTCGAAGCGACGAACACAGTGATGCTGGTGCTGATCGGGCTGCTTGGCGTTGTCGCAGCGCGCCTGCCCACGCCCGGCATGCGCGATTATCTGCGCTCCAGCCGGGCGAAAAACATGGTGAGAAGCCGCCTGAGGCGACCAAACAAAACACAGTCCTATGTCGACGCCTGAGCAGCCTTGCTAAAAAACCGCCCGCACCGATTTCGGCAAGTTCAGCCCTCGCCGAACCCTTGACAGATCAACAGCCCGCCCAGCGCCGCATCAGATTATGATAAACGTTGGTCAGGCGCAGGACCTCGGCGTCCGTACTGCCCCGTTCGACGGTCAGCGCCTGAATGGACTGATCCAGCTCGAACAGCATGGAACGGTCTTCCGCGCTGGCGACGAGCGACTGCATCCAGAAAAAACAGCTGATGCGCTCCCCCCGCGTTACCGGGGTCACCCGATGCAGACTGGAGCTGGGATAGAGCACCATATGCCCGGCGGGCAGCTTGTACGACAGCGCGCCGAACGGCCCTTCGATCTCCAGCTCACCCCCGTCATAATCCTCTGGATCAGTCAGAAAAATCGTCGCGGAAAGGTCGGTGCGGATGCGCGTACCGCTGGGGCCGTGAACGCGCACCGCATTGTCCACATGCGTACCAAATGTCTCGCCATCGCCATAGCGATTGAACAGCGGCGGAAAGATGGTGTGGGGCAGCGCGGCCGACAGGAAAAGCGCATTCGTACCGAGCGCCTGAGCGACCACGGCCTGCGCTGCCTGAGCCGCCTCGCTGTCCTCAGGCAGTTGGCGGTTGAATTTCTTGAGCGCGGAGCCCGGACCGCTGGTCGCGTTGCCGTCCACCCAATCTTCCGTCAAAATCTTGGCCCTAAGGCCCAGTGCCCGTTCGCGGCTCAGCAGGTCGGGGATTGTAGTCAGCATAGCCCAATATCCAGTTTTCTATATCAACCGCTCGCTCATAAACCGACCCGCCCGTCAACTCCACTCCAGTGGGCGCTGAGAGAGAAGCAACGGACGGGTCGGAGCAGCGTGGCGATATGCCGGCCTTCGGGTCAGGAACCGGCACCCACCACCCGAGGGTGGTTGTCCACGCTGCCTTTGGCGATCCCGCAGCCTGTCGAGACCGTCAGAAACCGACGCTGACGGTCAGTGTCGCCGAGCGCCCCGGCGCGACATAGGAGAAGGGAGCCGATGACCGGTAAATCGCGTCATAATAGCGCTTGTCGGTGAGGTTCAGGACATTGAGGCGCGCCTCAATATTCTTCGCGACGCGCACACGGCTGACCGCATCAAAGCGCCAATATCCCGGCACGGACGCGGTGCCCGCATCATAGGTGCCACCATAAAGCTTGCTCTGATAATAGGCCTGCCCGCCGATCATCAGCCAGTCGGTGAGCTGATAGGTGGACAGCAGCGAGAAATTATATTCCGGCACGTTCGGGAAGCGCGAACCTTCCTGCACATTGGGATCCTGCGTCTCCGCCACCTTCGCATCGAGATAGGTGAAGCCGCCGAACATCGCCCAGCGCGACGTCAGATTGCCGCTGACGCCAACCTCAGCACCGCGCGCACGCAGCTTTCCAACGAGGCGATAACCGCCCGTGATCGGGTCCGATTCACGCGCGTTGCTCTTGTCGATCTGAAAGATTGCGGCACTCAAAAGGAGGTGCGGGTTGACCTCATATTTCGCGCCCAGTTCATAGGCCTTGTTGCGTTCGGGCTTGAGTGTTTCCGTACCACCGCCAAAACCACCATATGCAGCGCTGGTGCTGTCGAGCTGCTCTCCGGACGGGTTGGAAGATGTGCTGAACGAGGCGTAGATGCTCGCAGCCTCAACCGGCTTGTACAGCAGGCTTGCCTGACCGTTGACGAAGTCGACCGACTGGTTGCGGGCGTAGGGGCCATCCCGACGACTTTCTCCGCTAGCCTCGATATCGAACATGTCATAGCGGAAGCCGAACGTTGCCTGCCACTGCGGCGAGAATTTCACCGTGTCGATCAGATAGGCCGACATGGTTTCGACTTTCACAACCGTCGGCACGGCATTCGGGTCGAGAATGGCAGGGAGCTTATAACCCAGAACCGGGTTGGGGTCGAAGAGGTCGAGCGGAAGAATATTCGGCGTCGCCTGCGGATTGCCGCTGGTGTCCTCAATGAAATCGGGGAAGGTATAGCGCTTGTTGACGATCTTCTCTCGCGACATCTCGACACCACCGACCAGCGTATGGCTGATGCTGCCCGTATCGAAACGCACGGTGGCATCGGTCAGCATTGCGAAGGTCGAGTTGTCGCCATGACGTTGCGGCGCGCCGGTATCGACTACCAGTTGCCCATCGACAAAGCCGGCGGCTATTTCGGCGTTATACTGGCTAAGCGCGGACTGATACGCATCAAGCTCTGCCTGCGAAGCCCCACCCGCCGGCGCTGTGGGTTGCGCCACGGCCCGCGGTGACCGGGGCACGCTGACCACATAATGGTTCCAGGTTTCGCCATAGCGAACGGTCGAACGCAGCGCGATCTGGTCGTTCGGCTCGAACTTCACCGTAATCGTGCCGATATCCGAACCATTGTCGATGAAATCGCGCCCGACCGCGCCGTAGAAATTGTCAGCGTTCACCTTGTAGGGACGCTGCGTCGTAGAATCGAACGGATGGCCATAATCGGACATGCCGTCCAGCCGGGCACCGTAGTAATCGGCCATGATGGTCAGCGTATCAGTCGGCTTCCACAGCGCCGCCGCTGCGACGCCCCAGCGTTCGGAGCCGACATAGTCACGGCCCGGCGTGTCGGCATCATGATACAGGCCGTTGATGCGGATGGCGAAACTATCGCTCAGCGCATAATTGGCATCGGCGGTGACGCGCACATAATCGTCGGTGCCGACGCCACCGTCTACCACAACAAAATCATTACCGATCTGCGGGCGCTTGCTTTGCAGGCTGACCAGGCCGCCGGTTGTGCCACGGCCACCGAAGCTGCTTGATGGCCCCTTGATCACTTCAATCTGCTCGACCGCGAATATCTCGCGACTGGTAACGCCGGGGTCGCGCAGACCATCGATGTAAACGTCGTTGCGCGCGTCAAACCCGCGGATGAAGATGCGATCACCGAAAGCATTGCCGCCCTCACCCGTGCCCAGCGTCACGCCGGGCGTTGAACGCACGACTTCGCGAAAGCTGGTCGCGCCAATGTCTTCGATCACCTCCTTCGGGATAGCCGTGACCGTTTTAGGCGTATCGCGCAGCGGCTCGGTGAATTTCCCGTCCGCAGACTGCACGACGCGATAGGGCGCGCCCGGGTCGGCATTGGGGTTCGAATTGGGGAAGCGCAGACCCTCAACGACGATCTGTTCGGAACCGTCCGGTGCCATTTCAGACGCCGCATGCGCCGCAAACGGCATGGCGGTCGCGGCCAGAGCGGCAAACATGGCCCCCGTTCCGGAACCAGCGGAAAGGGTTTGTGCGGTAATGGTGCGGAAAGAAGCCTGCTGATGGCTGCGGATGCGAGACATGAAACATTATTCCCCTGATTGAGACAGGGGCCTGTTATTGATAATAATTCTCAGAGTCAATTATTGTTGCAAATTATTTGCAATATCGATTCCATAGCCAGGTACGCAGCGCGCTTGCCAGATTGGCAGGCGACGTCGAGGCGTGCTCCACCCCCGTACGATTGGTGATACGCAGCGCGTCAATGCGCGCAACGAGTGCATTGAGAGCCACCCCCTCTTCCTCCGCCGCACGACGCAAAGCAGCCCAGAACACAGGTTCCAGGCTGATCGAGGTTTGATGCCCCTCTATGGTGATGCTGTGTTTGACCGGGCCGGAAAATGGAGCGGCCGAAGGGTGCTCATGCTTTTCAGCGTCCACAGCCCGCTCCAATATCCGCCCGATCGACGTCAATACATGTGCTGGCCGCCATTGATCGACATGGTCGAACCGGTGACGAAGCCCGCATCCTCGCTGCATAGAAAAGCGACGCCGCGCGCGATCTCCTCGGCATGGCCCAAACGACCAACAGGAACCTTTGCGACGATCTTTTCAAGAACCGGCGCGGGCACCGCCGCAACCATGTCAGTGTCGATATAGCCCGGCGCTATCGCGTTCACGGTGATGCCGTATCGCGCACCTTCCTGAGCCAACGCCTTGGTGAAACCGTGAATGCCGGATTTCGCTGCGGCATAGTTCACCTGACCATATTGGCCAGCCTGGCCATTGACGGAACCGATGTTGACGAACCGGCCCCAGCCGCGTTCCCGCATGCTGCCGAACGTAGCCTTGGCCATGTTGAAACAGCCGCCCAGATTGATGCGCATCACATCGTTCCAGTCGTCGAAACTCATTTTGGCCAGCACGCCGTCCCGGGTGATACCCGCGTTGTTCACGACAACATCGATCGGCCCGAGATCGGCAGCGACCTGCGCACAGCCATCGAGGCAAGCCTGATGTTCGCCGACGTCCCATTTATAGGCGGCAATGCCAGTCCGGTCGGAAAATGCCTTCGCCTTTTCATCATTGCCCGCGTAATTCGCGGCAACGGTCATCCCCATTTCCTTTAGTGCGATGCTGATCGCCTCTCCTATACCGCGCGTTCCGCCCGTTACGATCGCTACTCTGCTCATTCTTCTGGTCCTTTGCCTTCTTTTTGGTTTCAGTTGCGGGTTAGATCCAGCCTGCGAGTTCTATTCTTATCAGTTTTTCATACAGATTTGTGGCACTATCATCACTGTTCGCACATGCAATATAAAAAAACGCTGCGCCGCCTCCATCTAGAAACTGTTCGCGACCACGCATTGCTATTTCTTCTAATGTTTCCAAACAGTCAGCCGAAAATCCAGGTGTCATAACAGCAATATTTTTTATGTTGCGATGCAGCAATTCTTCAAGCTTATCTTCGGTGGAAGGTTGCAACCATTGCGCCCTGCCAAAGCGCGACTGGAAACTTATTTCGACCGATCCGGCAAAATCCGCCGCGAGTGATTCGCGCAACAACCTGGCCGTCTTGACGCAGTGGCAATGATAGGGATCGCCCAGATGCAACGTCCGTTCCGGCATGCCGTGAAAGCTCAGCAGCAGGGCCTCGGGCTGGCGCTCCATTGTCGCGAAAGCCTGCCGCGCACTGTCCGCAAGCATCGCGATATAATCGGGATCGTCGTAATAGGGCGGCAGCGTCCGGATGGACGGTTGCCAGCGCATTTGCCCAAGCGCCGCGAACAGGGCATCGTTGGCGCTTCCGGTCGTCGCGCCGCTATATTGGGGGTACAGCGGCGCGAAGAGAATCCGCTCACATCCTGCCTTCTTCATCGCGGCAACCTTGGAAGCGATGGACGGATTGCCGTAGCGCATCGCCCAGTCGACCAGCACATTTTCGCCATCGAATCGCCCAGCCAGCGCTTGCGCGGTTGCGCGCGTATGCACCGCCAGCGGCGACCCGTCCGGGGTCCAAATCTGGCTATAAGCGTGAGCGGATTTTTTGGGCCGCGTGTTAAGGATGATACCGCGCAGGATCGGCTGCCAGACCAGTTGGGGTATTTCAACCACCCGCGGGTCGGACAGGAACTCGCGCAGATAGCGCTTTACTGCAGCGGGGTCTGGCGCGTCCGGCGTGCCGAGATTGACGATCAGAACGCCCAGTTTGGGCTGTGCAATGACGGGGTGATCTGCGGGGCGTGCCGGAATTGCATCTCTCATACTGCCCACGTGCCTATCATGCCGATGCGATCAAAGGAAGATTGCGATAGCGGCGCCCCGTCAACGTGAACAGCGCACCGGCCAACGCCGGCGCGACGGCAGGCACGCCAATCTGACCGACACCCGCGGGCTCCGCTTCGCTTTCCACCAATTCTATCGTCACGTCTCCAATGTCGGCCAGCCGGGGCAACCCCATCCGTCCCATGATGGCGCGCGTGGGCAGCCCACCCGCATATTCCGCCATCGCGCCGATCGCGGCGGACAGACCGAACATGATACCGCCCTCGATCTGCTGCCGCGCTATGTCTGGATTTGGCTGCGTGCCGACGTCGGCGACGGCGGTAATCGTCTTGGCGCGGACGCCCCGATTACCCAGTTCCGCTTCAATCAGCAGCGCAATGAAACCATCATCCATCGCATGAATGGCCAACCCTTGCCCGCTGCCTGTTGCGCCGCCCTGCCACCCGCCCATGGCTGCTACGGTCGTCAGGCAATGGGCTAGGCGCGGCTGACCGGACAGGTGTTGGATCCGAAACGACATCGGCTCCACCCCCGCCTGCTGCGCCAGTTCATCCATAAAGTTTTCTGTAAAGAAGCAGGTGTAGCTGTCCGCATTGCCGCGCCAGCGCCCGACCGGTAGACCGATGTCGGCTGGGTAATGATCGACCGCGAAATGCGGGATTGAATAAGGCGATGGCAGCCCCGAAACCGCGCTGCGGTCCGCACGATCCCCATGTTTGCGCGCCGCCTGCAACGGGGGCACACCGTCTGCGATGCGGCTCCAAAGCTCCCGGTTCGCAGAAGGTGCGGCTATTTTTGCCGAGAGCGCCTCAATCCGCCCTCCCGCCACCAGTTTGGCCACCATGCGTGCGCGCGCCGGCGGGCGCGGCCTATCGGTGACCACATCCTCAAGCCGTGACCAAAGCAGCTGTACCGGCCGTTTGAGCTCGCGCGACACTATCGCGGCCTGGACCGCTGGCTCGATTTCAAACCGCCGCCCGAACGAGCCGCCAGCCGCCAACGGGTAGAGTATCACATTATCCACACCAAAACCGAGCGCGTCCGCCACCGCCTTGCGGCAAAAGGCCGGTGCCTGGCTGGCGACCCAGATTTCGGCACGCCCATCGGCGACACGCGCCGTCGCGCAAGGGGGCTCAATCGCGAGATGTAGCGCGGGGGTTACATCATATTGCGCGCGCACCACATGCGCCCCGGCAAAACTGGCTGCCAGATCACCCTGCTTGTAAAACCGACGGCCATTGCCGCTCTCAAACGCGGCGTCGAGGGCAGTCTCAATGGCCGCGCTGTCAAGCAGCGCCCCATCGACCTCAAACACCGGATCAAGCGCATCAAGCGCCTTGTTCGCCGCCCACCAGTTTGTCGCGGCGACTGCGACCCAGCCGGGCTCCTTGACCATGCGTATGAAACCCGTGACCTTGCTGACCTGCGCTTCTTTCACCGACTTCAAACGAACGGCGCCCACCGGGCCCTGCCTGACCGAGGCATAGACCATATCCGGCAACCGGATATCAGCCGAGTAATTGTGGGAACCGTCAATTTTCGAGGGCAGGTCGAGGCGCGGCAGGTCCTGACCGAGCAACCGACCATCTCGGTTCAGCTTCTCGGGCACGAAATCGGGCAACGCGAAGGAGATCGCTTCAGGTGCGAGTTCGCCGATCCGCAGCGTCCGCCGCCCATCGGTAACAACGCCGTCAACGATGTCACAACTTTCCCAGCCGATATCCCAGCGCGCGGCCGCCGCCTTGCATAACAGCACCCGAGCGGCAGCACCCGCCTGCCTGTAATCTTCGGCAAATTGCCGGACGGAGGTTGCGCCGCCCGTGAGCATCATGGCGGACCGGGTAGCGTATTCGCGCATCGCCCAATTGCCAGCGCCGCCTGTCATTTCCGACCAGTCACCCGAGAGGAACTGACCAGCCAGCAACCGGTTCGCATAGAGTGGACTGATGGGCGCGCCTTGTACCGCAATCGTACGCCAGTCCGCGCCTAGCTCATCCGCCAATATTTGCGGAAGCAGCGTCGACACGCCCTGCCCCATTTCGAGTTGCGGCACGACAACGATAATCTGGCCCGCCGTGTCGATCTTCAGGAATGCGTTGATCAGCGTCTCATTGGAGGCAACAGCCAGATTGGGCTCGTAGCTGCGCGGCCATACCCCCCATCCGATCAACAGCCCAGCAGCCGCGCCACCGCCGATAAGCAATGCGCGCCGACTCAGCGCCGGACCGCTCCTCTCACTAATATCGGATGATCGCCGCATAGATGCTCGTGTGATAGTGGGCGCGCAGCGAAAGGCAAAGCCGGAATATTGGTTTGTCGAATCAGCCGATGGGCGCAAGACCCAAACGCGGTATCTCGATTGCCGGACAATGGTTCATCACGACGTCCAGCCCGGCAGCCTCGGCGCGCGCCGCAGCCTCCTGGTCGATAACGCCCAGCTGCATCCAGACCGACTTCGCCCCGGCCTCGATAGCTTCATCAACAACTTCGCCTGCGACATCGCTGGCACGAAAGATGTCGACCATATCGATGGGCTCTTCGATCTCGGACAGCGACGTCACGACCGGCTGGTCATGAATGGACTGTCCCACAAGCCCCGGGTTGACGGGGATGACGCAATAGCCATGGGCGATCAGCTTGGCCATCACCCGGTTGCTCGGCCTGTCTGCCTTGTTTGATGCGCCAACGAGCGCGATCGTGCGAACGTCGTTCAACAGCCTGGCGATATCCTCGTCCGCAGTCAGTGGCATGATGTTCTCCCAAAAGCTTGAAAATGGGACAGCGGGAGCCGCTTACAATCCCTTCGAACTCAGCCAGTCTTTCACCCGAGCTGCCAGCGCGAGGAATGGTTCAGCTTCCGCCTCTTCGCCAAGCGCAGGGGGCTGCCCGGCGTCAGACGCGCGGCGCACCGCAATCGACAACGGAATGCGTCCGAGGAAGGGCATGTTCATCGCACCCGCAGCCGCCTCCGCGCCACCCACCCCGAACGGATCGGAAACCTCGCCGCAATGCGGGCAAACATAGCCCGCCATATTCTCGACAAGGCCAATCATCGGTACGTCTGCCTGCTCGAACAGGTTGACCGCGCGCGTGGCGTCGATCAACGCGAGATCCTGCGGTGTGGAGACGACAACGACGCCCGCCGGTTTGTGCTTCTGAATCATCGACAGCTGAATATCGCCTGTCCCGGGCGGCATATCGACGACCAAGACCTGCACGTCGCCCCATTTCGCATCCACCAGCTGCCCCAGCGCGCCGCCCGCCATCGGCCCGCGCCATGCGATCGCTTTCCCCGGCTCAACGAGGTGCCCCATCGACAGCATCGGTATACCCCCGGCACCACGCACCGGAATCAACTGTTTGTCCTCGGCCTCGGGGCGCTGCCCCTCGCTCGCCAGGAGGCGCGGCTGCGACGGACCATATATGTCTGCATCGACAAGGCCCGTTTTGACCCCCTGACGCGCGAGGGCGACCGCCAAATTGGCTGCAACTGTCGATTTGCCGACACCGCCCTTGCCGGACGCAACGGCGATGATCGCGACTGACTGCTTTTCGGCCGTTTCCGCAATGCGAACGCCCGACACGCCGGGAAAGTTTGCCGCCTCTGCGGTCAATTGTTCGATCAGGCCCTTGCGCGCGCCATCGCCAAGGCCGCCCACGTCGAGCACCAGTGTCAGTGTGCCGTCCTTGAGGCGAGGAGCGCTCACACGCCCCGAGGAGAGCGCAGAGAGGCGCGCGGAAAGAGCATTAATATCGTCCATTTGCGGCCCCATAGGCGATTATGGGTGCAAAGACACTGTTTTTCCCAGCAACGGCTACCTATAGAAGGAACCATGAGAGAGAAAAGATACGCATTGAGCCGCCGGTTTGCATCATTCCTCAAGCGACCCGTCCTGGCAATGGCGCAAGGACCATGGGGCGGCAAGCCGGGAGATAGCGACGGCACCGGGGATGGAGAGGCCTCCGATGGCGCGAGCGAGGGCCCCCGCAACCCGTGGACGCAGCCTTCAGGCGGCGGGCGGCGAGAAGGCAGCGAGGGCTCCGGCAGACGCTCCTCATTAATCGACGATTTGATGCAACGCAGCCGAAAGGGCTTTGGCGGCGGCGGAGGTGGTGGACCACGCGGTGGCTTCCCGGGCGGCGCCGAAGCGCGTTCGCTCTGGCCGATCGCACTCGCCATCATCGTCATTCTGTGGATCGCACTCACCAGCTTTCACCGGATCGGCCCACAGGAGCGCGGCGTTGTTCTGCTTTTCGGCAAATATAGCCGCACCCTGTCGCCGGGTATCGGCCTGACCCTGCCTTCACCGCTCGAAACGGTGGAGACGGTAGACGTCGAGGAAATCCGCACGATCGACATCGGATCGGTAGCAGGCGATTCCGAAAATCTGGTGCTGACCGGAGATCAGAACATCATCGACCTCGCTTATTCGGTGCGCTGGAATATCCGCGATGCAGAACTCTACAAGTTTCAGATTGCAGACCCCGATTCCACCATTCGGGAGGTAGCGGAATCCGCGATGCGTTCGGTCGTTGCAACGGTTTCGCTGACCGACGCACTCGGCGCGGGCCGCACCGCAATCGAACAACAGGTCGAACAGCGCATGCAGGATATCCTCAACGGATATCGCGCGGGCGTCCGGGTGCAGGGCGTTGCAATCAAGCAAGCGGACCCGCCTGCCGCCGTCAACGATGCGTTCAAGGAAGTGTCGGCTGCCCAGCAGGCCGCGCAGACCTATCTGAATGAGGCGCGCGCCTATGCACAACAGCTCAGCGCGCGCTCGGAAGCAGAGTCTGCGGCGTTCGACAAGGTCTATGAGCAATATCGCCTGGCGCCCGATGTTACCCGTCGGCGCATGTATTATGAAACGATGGAGGCAATTCTGGCCGAAACCGACAAGACGGTTGTCGAAACCGGCAATGTGACGCCCTATCTGCCGCTGTCCGAAGTCAAGCGCAGGGCACAAGCGGCCCAGGACAATGCCGCTTCCGGTCAGGGAGGTCAGTAATGCCTGCAGCTTTTCGCAATCCCGTTACGCTCGCGCTGATCGTACTGGCGCTCATCATCCTGCTTGGCAGTACTTTTTCGATTGTACCCGAGACCCGGCAGGCCGTCGTTGTGCGGTTCGGCGAGCCGGTGGCAATCTACAACCCCTACAAGGCCAATGAGAGCTTCGGCAAAACCGGCGCCGGGATAAAGGCGCGCCTGCCGTTCGCCGACCAGGTCGTGTGGATCGACAAGCGCATCCAGTCTGTTGAAATGGAGCGGCAACAGGTTCTTTCGACCGATCAGTTGCGGTTGCAGGTCGACGCCTTCGCCCGCTATCGCATCGTCAACCCGCTGCGCATGTACATCTCCGCCGGAACCGAGGAGCGCGTGGAAGACGCCCTGCGCCCAATTCTTGGTTCGGCGCTGCGTAACGAGCTCGGCAAGCGGACCTTCGCCGCGCTGCTCAGCCCGGAGCGCGGGCAGGTGATGAACAATATCGAAGCCGGGCTTGACCGGGTTGCGCGGCAATATGGCGCAGAAGTCATCGATGTTCGGATCAAGCGCGCCGACCTGCCCGACGGCACGCCTCTTCAGAGCGCCTTCCAGCGCATGCGCACGGCGCGGCAGCAGGAAGCGCTGACGATCCGGGCGCAAGGCGAGAAGCAGGCGCAAATCATTCGCGCCGAAGCGGATGCCACGGCGGCCAAAATCTATGCAGAAAGCTTTGGCAAGGACGCAGGGTTTTACGATTTCTATCGCGCGATGCAGGCCTATCGCCGCACGTTCGACCCAAAGGCGAACGGAGAGACCAGCATCATATTGTCGCCTGACAATGATTTTCTGCGGGAATTCCGCGGAAGATAAACTGCGGAAACCGTGATCATTCAATCTGCGTTAAGGCGCAAATTGGCATCGAAACCGACGATTTTACCGGGAGACTCACCGGTCAGTTCGGACAAGAGAGGAATATAACCAGTGCGTTACGCTTACGGTATTACCGCAGCTCTGCTGCTTGGCGGCACGGCCATTGCGATCACGTCCCATCAGCCGCTCGGCGCGCAGGTCGCGCAGAACGAAGGAATGGTCGCCGCAGCGCCCCATGGAGCGCCCGCCAGCCTCGCCGACATGGTCGAAAAGCTGCAACCGGCCGTCGTCAATATCTCTACCCGGCAGCGGGTACAGGTTCAGAATCCGCTCGCTGGAACGCCGTTCGGTCAACTGTTTGGCGGCGCACAGCCACAAACCCGCCAAGCGCAATCGCTCGGGTCGGGCTTCATCATTTCGGCAGACGGCTACGTCGTCACCAACAATCATGTGGTTTCACCGGGCGCGCGCGGCGCATCGGTCGACAGCATTACCGTGACACTCACCAATCGTGAGGAATATGAAGCCAAGCTGGTGGGGCGCGATGCAGCCTCTGACCTGGCAGTCCTGAAGATCACGGGCAAAAAGCCGTTCCCGTTCGTAAAATTCGGCGACAGCACGAAGGCCCGCGTCGGCGACTGGGTGGTGGCCATCGGCAATCCTTATGCGCTGTCCGGCACGGTGACCGCGGGCATCATCTCCGCTGTCCATCGGTCTACCGGCGGTGCCTATGACCGCTTCATTCAGACCGACGCATCGATCAACCAGGGCAATTCTGGTGGCCCGATGTTCGACATGAATGGCAATGTGATCGGCATCAATAGCCAGATCCTGTCCCCGTCGGGCGGCAATGTCGGTATTGGTTTCGCCATCCCGTCAGAACAAGCGACTCCGATCATCGAAACTCTGCGGAAGGGCGATCGCGTAACGCGCGGCTATATCGGCGTGCAGATCAGCCAGCTTGGCGAAGACATGGCCGATTCTCTCGGTCTCGCCAAAAATCGCGGCGAGTTCGTGCAGGGAGTTGAGCCCGGCAAGGGCGCGGACAAAGGCGGCATCAAAGCGGGCGACGTCATCGTCAGCGTCGCGGGCCGCGAGGTCACACCGGACGAAACGCTCTCCTTCATCGTCGCCAATCAGCCGATTGGTTCGAAAGTGCCGGTTGTCTTGATCCGCAACGGAAAGCGGCAGACCGTCAACGTCACCATCGGCGAGCGCCCTCCGGAAGATCAACTCAACCAATTCGGTCAGGATCCGGAGGAGGATTTCTCGCAGCCGGACGATAATGACAGCGCGCAGGCTGCCCAGCAGGCTCTCGGCATGGCGGTCCTGCCACTCAACGGCAACATCATCCGGCAGCTGGGTATTCCCACCGACACGCGTGGTGTGGTCGTTTCGGCGGTCGACCCGTCAAGCGACGCTGCCGCCAAAGGCTTGCGGCGGGGCGATGTCATTCTGTCTGCGGACAACAAGCCGACGACGACCGAGGCGGAGCTAAGCGCAGCAATCGGCGGCGTGCAGAAGTCCGGGCGCGGCGCCGTACTGCTGCAAGTTCTGCGCCGCGGACAGCCGGCCACCTTTATCGCGATCCGTTTACACAGCGAATGACGCGTTAGTTAGTCTCATCCTGAATGCCTCCGGCCTTTTCACAAGGACCGGAGGCGGTTATTCCTCGTTTGATGGTAGCGGGGAGTATCAAAGATGGCGGACGGCATTTTTCTTGGGACGGCGGGTGTCGGCGGTGAGCCGCAAACACTCAATCTGCGTCGTGCGAACCGCCACGGCTTGATCGCCGGTGCGACGGGCACGGGCAAGACCGTCACATTGCAAGGGCTTGCGGAGAATTTCTCGCGAGAGGGCGTCCCCGTTTTTGTAGCAGACGTTAAGGGTGATTTGTCCGGCATATCCATGGCCGGTTCGCCGAACTTCAAGCATGCCGACAAGCTGGAGGGGCGCGCGAAGGACATCGGGCTCGACCCTTATGTCTATGCCGACAATCCCGCCATTTTCTGGGATCTGTATGGTGAGCAGGGCCACCCGATCCGCACAACCATCTCAGAGATGGGGCCGCTGTTGCTATCCCGCTTGATGGATCTCAATGATACGCAGGAGGGCGTCCTCAACATCGCCTTCCGTTTCGCCGATGAGGAAGGGCTGCTCCTGCTTGATCTCGGCGATCTGCAATCGATGCTCGCCTACTGCGCGGAAAATGCCGATACGCTGTCGGCCAGATACGGCAATGTGACCAAGGCCAGCGTCGGCGCGATCCAGCGCCAGCTGTTGACGCTCGACAGTCAGGGCGGCGATGCGTTTTTTGGCGAACCTGCACTCGAAATCGATGATTTTCTGCGCGTGGACGAAAAAGGGCGCGGCTATATCAACGTCCTTGCCGCCGACAAGCTGATGCAAAGCCCGAAGCTCTATTCGACCTTCCTACTATGGCTGCTGTCCGAACTGTTCGAAACTCTTCCGGAAGTCGGCGATCCCGACAAACCCAAGTTGGTCTTCTTCTTCGACGAAGCGCATCTTTTGTTCGACGACGCACCCAAAGCCCTCGTCGAAAAGATCGAGCAGGTGGTGCGGCTCATACGGTCCAAGGGCGTCGGCGTCTATTTTGTCACGCAGAATCCGGTTGATATTCCGGAAGAAGTGGCGGGGCAGCTCGGCAACCGGGTGCAGCATGCCCTGCGTGCGTTCACCCCACGCGACCAGAAAGCGGTGAAGGCGGCGGCGGAAACCTTCCGGATCAATCCGGACCTGGACGTCGAAACGGCTATCACCGAACTCAAGGTAGGCGAGGCGTTGGTCTCGCTGCTGGACGAAGACGGTGCGCCCACCGTTGTTCAGCGCACGCTGATCGCGCCACCCCGGTCGCGCCTGGGCCCAGTCGACAAGAAGGAACGCGCAATCATCCGTTCCATCTCTCCGGTTGACGGCAAATATGATGAAGCAGTGGACCGTGAAAGCGCCGAGGAGGTGTTGCTGGCCAAGGCTGCAGATGCTGCTGAGACTGCAGAAGAGGTAGCGGAAAAGGGCAAGGAAGAGGTCGGCAAGCGCCCCCGCAAGACCACATCGCTGTGGGAAAAGGCAGGCAAGGCGGCGGCCGGGGCGGTCGCCAGTTCCGCCGCCACGATCATCGCGGCCAAAATCTCGGGCAAGACGTCGCGATCCAACCCGGCACGCAACGCTGCGACAGCAGCAGCCGGGACGATCGCGACGCAATTGGGTGGGTCGATCGCCGGTCGCTTCGTGCGCAACCTGATCGGCGGTTTGATGCGGTAAGGAGCCCGATGAGCCCCTCACCGCTACAACTCAATGAAAACTATCGAGCCGGAAGCGCACGGTCATCACCTGCGCACTGGGCACCGCCACACCATCACGCATCGCGGGTTTGAACCGCCAATATTTCAACGCTTGCCTGCGCGTTGCTTCCCAGAAAGCAGTGTCCGTCGCATCGACCAACTCAACCGAGTCCACGCGCCCCCGCGCAGAGATTTGGACACGGACTTTCGCATAGCCCTCCACATCCTGCCGAAGCATCGCAGCAGGATAATCCGGCTGAAAATCATCCATATATCGCGGATCAGGACGAGCCTGAACGATCACGGGAGCAGGCAGCGGATCGATTGGCTTGGGAGGGTTATAGGGAATAATATCGACGGGTATTTCGGCCAGCTTGATGACCGGCGTATCAGGGAAGGTTGCCGTTTCGACGATACGGTCAGGTGCCGACGGTTGGACCTCGGGTTGCGTTATTTCAGGTTCCGGTGGTGGCGGAAGTTCAGCCTCGGGGATGTTCTTGGTAGGAAATATAAATTCAGGTTTGAGGATATATTTCTGGCCCGGCATCAACAGGATTGCGCCGATGACGATCGCGTGAACAGCAACCGTCGCTGCCAAGGCATAGGGCGATTTGCGCGCATTGGTATATCCGCCGCGCCCATGTTCAGGGTTTTCGAGAATGGCTTGCATTGACTATCCTCCTCCTAAAGACCTTCCTCATAGGAAGTTTAGAGGATGATATATCATTACAATAAGATCGGCCAGATAAAATGCGATGAGCCGATATGAACGATTTTGCAGCCCCTTACCCGCGCAAGCGGTTGAGCGCTTCTTCCCTGCCGATGAGAGGCAGCAGCGCTGCCATATCCGGCCCATGATCACGCCCGGTCAGCGCACGGCGTAGCGGCAGGAACAGGCCCTTCCCCTTCCGCCCCGTCTGCGCCTTGAGCGCGCTGGTCAAGCTTTGCCAGACATCGCCGTCGAATGGCAGATCGGCCAAAACCTTCGCCGCTTCTTCAATAAAATCAATGTCTTCCGACTGATTCGCGACAGCTTCGATGGGCCCGGTCACAATCGGCCACCATAATATAATGCCCGATACAGTTTCGATATTGGGCCGAAGCGCGAGCCATGCTTCTTCACCCATGCCGCTTGGCAGCCGATCCTTCACGGTCTCATAATCAAGCTGATGCACAATTTTCTGGTTGAGCAGCGCCAGCTCCTGTTCGTCGAAGCGCGCAGGCGCACGACCGAAACGCGCAAAATCAAACTGCTCGATCAGATCGTCCGCTTCGGTCACAGGAACGACAGGATCGCTCGTGCCGATTCGCGCCAGCAATGCAATCAGCGCAATCGGTTCGATCCCGGCCTCGCGAAACGACGCTATGCCGAGCGATCCCAACCGCTTTGACAGCTTTCCCTCATTGCCCACAAGCAATGCCTCATGCGCAAAGGAGGGCGGCGCAGCATTGAGCGCTGTAAACATCTGGATTTGCGCCGCTGTGTTGGACACATGGTCTTCGCCCCGCAGAACGAGCGTCACGCCCATTTCGATATCGTCTATTACAGAAGGTAGCATATAGAGCCAGCTTCCGTCTTCCCGCCGAATGACCGGGTCGGACAGCAATTTGGCATCAAAAGCCTGATCGCCCCGGATCAAGTCGTTCCACGCGATCGGCGCATCATGATCCAGCTTGAAGCGCCAGTGCGGGCGACGCCCCTCCGCCTCAAAAGCCGCAATCTCATCAACGGTAAGGGACAAGGCTGCACGATCATAGACCGGTGGCAAACCGCGCCCGAGCAAAACCTTGCGCCGCAGATCAAGCTCCTGCGGCGTTTCATAGCAGGGGTAAACGCGGCCCGCCGTTCGCAACTCAGCAAACCGCGCCTCATAGATATCGAACCGTTCGGACTGCCGCACTTCGCCATCGGGCTCCATACCAAGCCAGGCGAGATCCGCGCGAATCCCGTCGGCATATTCCTCCCGCGAACGTTCCCGGTCGGTATCGTCGAGGCGCAGCAGGAACTGCCCACCATGCCGCCGCGCCCACATCCAGTTATGAATAGCAGTGCGCAGATTGCCGACATGGAGCTGGCCGGTCGGCGACGGAGCGAAGCGAGTGATGACAGTCATGATGTCCGGAATGCGTTGGTGATGGGATAGCGGCGGTCGCGGCCGAAATTGCGGCTGCCCAGCTTGACGCCGGGGGGAGCCTGCCGCCTTTTATACTCTGCGATATATAATAGCCGCTCAATGCGTGCGACCGTCTCATGATCGAACCCGCGCGCGACAAGTTGCTCAACCGAAAGCTCGTTTTCGACGAGCCCGTGGAGGATCGGATCGAGCACCTCATAGGGCGGCAGGCTGTCCTCATCCTTCTGGTCTTCGCGCAGTTCGGCAGACGGCGGTTTGGTGATGACACGCTCCGGCATGACAGGCCCTTCCGGCCCCAGACCGATGGCCGGGGCAGCGCCATTGCGCCAGCGCGAAAGGTCGAAAACCGTTGTCTTGTAGGCGTCCTTCAGCACCGAATAGCCGCCCGCCATATCGCCATAGATGGTGGCGTACCCCACCGACATCTCGCTCTTGTTGCCGGTGGTCAGCAGCATATGGCCAAACTTGTTGGAGAGAGCCATCAACGTGACGCCGCGAATGCGCGACTGGATATTCTCTTCCGTGATGTCGCGCCCACGCTCGGCAAACACATCCGCCAGCATGGCATCAAACGCTCCGACTGCCGGTTCAATCGGGATCGTATCGAGCCGCACGCCAAGCATGTCCGCACATCCCGCGGCATCGTCCAGACTATCCTGGCTGGTGAAGCGTGATGGCATCATCACGCACCATACCCGGTCTGCGCCCAGTGCATCGACGGCGACGGCGGCTGACAGCGCGCTATCGATGCCGCCCGATAGGCCGAGGACCACGCCGGGAAAGCGATTGCGGTCGACATAGTCGCGCAGACTCACGACCATCGCGCTGTACACATCCTCGGGATAGGGTGTTTGCGGCAGAATTTCGCCCGGCGCACAGATCCAGCTACCCTCTTCGCGCGCCCAATGTGTGATGCGCAATTCCTCGCGCCAGTCGGTCATCTGGTGCACCAGCGTGCCGTCACCATTCATCACGAAGGACGCGCCGTCGAACGCCAGCTCATCTTGCCCGCCCACGCGATTGAGATAGGCGATCGGCAGCCCCGTCTCCTGGACCCGCACCGTGCAGACATGCGAAATGCGATGTTCGTCCTTGTCGATTTCATAGGGGCTGCCATTGGGCGTGATCAGGATTTCCGCGCCCCGCGCCTTCAGATGCGCGCATACGAATGGATACCAGACATCCTCACAGATCGGCACACCCAGCTTGACGCCACGAAACTCGATCGGATCCGGCAATGGACCCGGCGCGAACAGACGCTTTTCATCGAACGTGCCATAATTGGGCAGCTCACGCTTCTGCCGCACGGCCTTCACCTCTCCGCCGTCGAGCAACACGATGCAGTTGAACAAGACCCCTTGATTGGCGATGACGGTACCAACCAGCATGGCCGGACCGCCATCCTTTGTCGCCTCTGCGAGCCGCAGCAGCTCATCGCCAGCGCGCTCCACCAGAGCGGGCTTCAGCACCAGATCTTCGGGCGGGTAGCCGATCAGCTGCAATTCCGGAAATACCAGAAGGTCCGCTTTGCGCGCACGCTCCCGCCATTCCAGCATCCGGTCGGCATTGCCGGAAAGGTCGCCCACCGACTGGGTCGTCTGCGCCAAGGCTATCGTCAGATTCTGCGTCATCGCGAGGCTGGTAGAATATTTTTATCCACCGCAAAAGCGTCGTCTGTCGGCAATTCGCTCAAGAAGCGCCACAAACCGCGTTGCATTGTGCGCCATGGCCGTTAAAGGGTCGCGATATCGGACGTCACATCAGCGTAATGAAAAGAGGCAATTTCCATGAAATTGATGACCGGCAACAGCAACCTGCCGCTTGCACGGGCAATTGCCGATTATCTGGAAATGCCGCTGACCGACGCCAGCGTTCGCCGCTTTGCCGACGAAGAGGTGTTCGTCGAGGTACATGAAAATGTGCGCGGCGAGGACGTGTTCCTGATTCAGTCGACCAGCTATCCCACAAATGACAATCTGATGGAGCTGCTGATCTGCATCGATGCGCTTCGGCGCGCGTCAGCGCGGCGGATCACGGCGGTCATTCCCTATTTCGGTTATGCACGGCAGGACAGAAAACCCGGTCCACGTACACCGATCTCGGCCAAGCTGGTTGCCAATCTCATGACGGTCGCAGGTGCCGACCGTGTACTGTCGGTGGACCTGCATGCGGGCCAGATTCAGGGCTTTTTCGACATTCCGACCGACAACCTGTTTGCCGCACCGGTGATGTCCGCAGACATTCAGGCGCGGTTCGGCGACAAGAACATGATGGTCGTATCGCCCGACGTCGGCGGCGTGGTACGCGCACGCGCACTCGCAAAGCGGCTCGACAATGCTCCGCTGGCCATCGTCGACAAAAGACGCGAACGCGCGGGCGAATCCGAGGTCATGAACATCATCGGTGACGTTTCCGGGCGTTTCTGCATCCTGATCGACGACATCGTCGATTCGGCGGGAACGCTGTGCAACGCAGCAGCCGCGCTGAAGGAAGCCGGCGCTGAGGGCGTTATCGCCTATGTCACGCACGGCGTGCTGTCCGGCGGTGCAGTCGCCCGCGTCGACGCGTCGCAACTGCACGAACTGGTGATCACCGATTCCATCCTGGGCAATGATCTGGTGACGAACGCCAAGAAAATTCGCCAGCTGCCGATAGCGCCGCTGCTTGGCGAGGCGATCAAACGCATTTCCGATGAAAGCTCTGTGAGCTCGTTGTTCGACTAACTTTATAGAAAATTTTATGATGTTACCGGTTCAGCCGACCGGGATCAGCACCAGAGGCACAGCCAACAGCAGCGCAACACATCCCATCGCGCGCTGACGACCGTCGAGCATGTCGCATAGCGGAGGCATCTTCCAGAGCGCTGGACAAGCAAGAAAGCTCGCCGTGAACAGGCCGGTCGACAGGATTTCGTCAAACGGACGCGCAAAATCCTGCTGCGCGACAAAGCCGCCCAGAAAAGTTGCGATGCAGATGATCCAGGCCAAAATAGCCATGTCCAGTCTCCTTGACGATTATAACGGCCGCTGACGCCCCTAATTTAGCGCGGCAAGCACTTGCGCGGCAGGGAAGGCTCGCCCAAGAGAGACGCATGACCCTGATCGACGATCTCGCCCTTGCCCACGCCCTTGCCGATGCCGCAGGCAACGCCATCCGGCCTTTTTTTCGCGCGCACTACAATATGGAATTCAAGGCCGACGAATCGCCCGTCACTGAGGCAGACAAGGCCGCAGAAGCCGCGATCCGGGCAATTCTGGAAAAGGAACGGCCCGATGACGGGATCATCGGCGAGGAATATGGTGCGGTGCGCGAGGGCGCGGAACGCGTCTGGATACTCGACCCGATCGACGGTACGCGCAGCTTTATTGCCGGGAGACCGATCTTTGGCTCGCTGATCGCACTGACACAAGGCGGTTGGCCGGTGCTCGGCGTCATCGATCAGCCTATCGCGCAGGAGCGCTGGGCAGGCGCGACTGGCCAAGGCACAACCTATAATGGCAAGCCCGCAAAAACCCGGCGCTGCCGGCAGCTCTCCGACGCCATTCTTGCAAGCACAGCGCCACAGCTCTTCCCCGGCTGCACCGGCAAGCATTTCTCGCTGCTCGCGCGCGATTGTCGCGATACGATATGGGGCGGCGACTGCTATAATTATGCGCTGGTGGCCTCAGGCCATGTCGATCTCGTTGTCGAAGCGGGGCTGAAACTCCACGATATCGCCGCACTGGTCCCGGTTGTCGAAGGAGCAGGCGGCCATATGTGCGACTGGTCGGGCGAGCCATTGACTGACACCAGCGATGGGCGCGTGATCGCGCTGGGCGACCCGGCGCGGCTCGATGATGTGCTCGATATCCTCAACGCGGGGCATGAGGGGCACTAAAGCGGGATGGCTTTTGATTGAATCAAAGCCCGCTCTAGATTCTTTGTTTTCGTGTGATTTTTCGACAAAATAACCGGTTCTGACTTTTTGTCACCGCACTCTAGCCCATCTCCGGGTCAGCCCGCTTCCATGAACCGAAACAACCGCTCCACATCCTCGGGCATGCACAGATCCGTACCGGGTGTGAGAACCGCCGCCGTTCCCGCCGCCATCCCATAGAGAAAGGCGCGCCGGGGCTCCCACCCCGCCGCCAGCGTATGCGTCATGCCCGCAACGAAGCTGTCGCCCGCGCCGGTTGCACTTTTCACCGGCACATCGGGCGGGACGCGATGTTCATGACCGTTGCGATCGGCGAATACCGCTCCCTTGTGCCCCATTGTGACCACTATCAGCTCCGCCGCTCCTCGCTCGGCGAGGCAACGCGCAGCCTCTCCCACCGTATCGGCGTCGGGACAATCATGTCCCACAAGAGCCTCGAACTCGCCAAGGCTCGGTTTGATCATCCACAAACCGCCCGCCTCGACCGCGTGCGTCAACGCGACGCCGGAACTATCAAGGATCATGCGCACGCCCTTCCCCCGGGTGACGTCAAGCAGTCGTTTATAAAAATCATCAGGAATTCCAGGCGGTAGCGACCCGCTGGCGATCAATATTTCGCAATCGGCAGCGGCCATCGCATCGATCACGCCATGCCATTCGGCCTCCTCGACATGCGGCCCTTCGGGCACGAAGCGATATTCCTTGCCGGAGCTGCGTTCATACACCGCGTGGCTGATCCGCGTCACATCGGCGATGGGAATGGGCAGGCGGTCGATGCCTTCCCTCTCCATCAAATTGTCTAGCAACGCGCCGGTCACCCCACCCGACAGATAGCAAGCGCGCACCGCATTGCCGAGGCGATGCAGCACGCGCGCAACATTGATACCGCCGCCGCCGGGATCATAGCGCTCATTGCTGGTACGTATCTTGTGGGTATGGCGGACTGTGTCGGCCTCGCTCGCCCCGTCGATGGCGGGGTTTAGCGTCAAGGTGAGGATGGGCTTGGGCATGCAAACGCTCCGCTTCGCGATCAGGCCGCCCTATCCCCCCGCACCCAGCCGTGACAAGCGCCGCTTTCTCCTTGCTTTCTATACCCTTCCCTCCTATAGGCGCGCCTTCGTCCGGCCTGCCGGGCGATTCTGATGGAATGGACGGGCCGATAGGGCTGCCTTGTTCGTTCGCAACCGTCAAAGGCCGACGTGCAAACGAAGGCCTTGAATAAAGGAGACGAAAATGCCCAAGCTCAAGACGAAGAGCGGTGTGAAGAAACGCTTCAAATTCACCGCTTCGGGCAAAGTGAAGCATGGTGTGGCCGGCAAGCGCCACCGCCTCATGAGCCACAATGCGAAATATATCCGCCAGAACCGCGGCACTGAAGTGCTGTCCGATGCAGACGTCGCACACGTCCGCCTCTGGGCGCCCTACGGCCTGAAGTAAGAAGGAGTAGGAAGACATGGCACGCGTAAAACGGGGTACAACCACCCGCGCAAAGCATAATCGGATTCTGGAACAGGCGAAGGGCTATTATGGCCGTCGCAAAAACACGATCCGTATCGCCCGTCAGGCCGTCGAAAAAGCCGGCCAGTACGCCTATCGCGACCGCAAGGTAAAGAAGCGGAGCTTCCGCGCCCTGTGGATCCAGCGCATCAACGCCGCCGTCCGCATGGAAGGCCTGACCTATGGTCAGTTCATGCACGGCCTGAAACTCGCCGGAATCGACCTGGACCGCAAGGTTCTGGCCGACATCGCGATGCATGAAGGCGAAGCATTCAAGGGCATCGTCGCACAGGCCAAGAGCGCTCTTCCGGCCTGATCCGCGATTATAGAGATTGGGAAGGGCGTTGAAGGAAACTTCAGCGCCCTTTTTCTTGTGATGAAAGTGTTTCGATCATGTCGCTCGGCAGTTGGTGGCTTTTTGTAACGGTCGTTTTCATAATCTCGGGCACTCCGGGACCCAATATGCTGCACGTCATGGTGCAAAGCATCCACCATGGCCCGCGCCGCGCATTCATTTCGATGGCTGGGCTGATGTCGGCGGTATTCATCTGCCTGATCGCGTCAGTCATGGGCGTGGGTGCCGTGTTGAAAAGCTCTCCGCACCTGTTCGATGCCATTCGCTATGCCGGGGTCGCCTATCTGTTGTGGCTTGGCATCAAAAGCTGGCGCGCCACCCCCGCACATCCGGAAGAGGCAGCTATCGCCCTACCCCGACTTTCGGCCCGTTCGCTTTACGGTACAGGCTTGCTGACGGGGCTGTCCAATCCCAAGCTTATCATTTTCGCCGCCGCGCTGTTTCCGCAATTTCTCGATATGACACGCCCCCTTGGTCCACAATTGGCGATATTGCTCGCGACGTTCGTGGTCATCGAAAGCAGCTGGTATTGCGCCTATGCGCTGGGCGGTCGTGCCATCAAATCATGGCTGGCGCCGGCAGCGCGGCAACGTGCGTTCAACCGCATAACCGGGACGATCTTCATCGGCTTTGGCGGCGCACTGCTGGGCGCGCGCGCTTGAACCTTTCCTTGTGAGGCTTCACCAGCTAAGGGCCTTTCAGCTTTTGCCTTGAACAGGCTTTGGGAAGAATATGACGGATATTGTAGCATTGAAAGCGGGCCTGCTGGCCGACATTGGACGCGCCGATAGCTTGGCTCAGGTCGAGGAATTGCGTGTCGGCGCGCTTGGCAAGCAGGGTGCGGTTACCGCGCTGCTCAAGACGCTGGGCGGCATGACGCCAGAGGAACGGCAGAGCCAGGGCCCGGTGATCCATGATTTGCGCGAAAGCGTGACAGCCGCGATTGCCGACCGCAAGGCCGCGCTGGAACAGGCCGCGCTCGATGAGAAGCTCGCCAGCGAGAAGCTCGACATGACCCTGCCGGTCGACATCGTTCCGCAGGGCAGCGTCCATCCCGTCTCACAAGTCATGGACGAATTGGCGGAAATCTTCGCCGACATGGGTTTCGCCGTGGCAACCGGGCCGGAGATCGAGGACGACTGGCGCAACTTTACCGCGCTCAATATCCCCGAAACCCACCCTGCGCGCGCGATGCACGACACCTTCTATTTCCCCGACAAGGATGCCGAAGGCTGCGACATGTTGTTGCGCACCCATACGTCGCCGGTCCAGATCCGGACCATGACGTCACAGGAGCCGCCCATCCGCATCATCGCGCCGGGCCGGGTCTATCGCAGTGACAGCGACGCAACGCATACGCCGATGTTCCACCAGATTGAGGGGTTGGTGATCGACAAGGGCATCCACCTTGGCCATCTCAAGTGGACGCTCGAAACCTTCCTCAAGGCGTTTTTCGAACGGGACGACATCGTCCTGCGCCTGCGCCCCAGCTATTTCCCGTTCACAGAGCCTTCGGTAGAGATCGATGTCGGCTATACCATCGAAAAGGGTCAGCGCGTGATCGGCGGCAGCGGAGATGCGCCCGATGGCGGCTGGATGGAAGTGCTGGGCAGCGGGATGGTCCACCGGCGCGTCATCGAAAATTGCGGTCTCAACCCCGATGAATGGCAAGGTTTCGCCTTTGGCACCGGCGTCGATCGCCTTGCGATGCTCAAATATGGCATGAACGACTTGCGCGCCTTCTTCGACGGCGACCTGCGCTGGTTACGGCATTATGGGTTCAGCGCGCTGGATGTACCCACTCTGAGCGGGGGAGTAGGCGCATGAAGTTCACATTGAGCTGGCTGAAAGAGCATCTGGATACCGATGCGAGCCTGGAAACCATCCTTGTGGCGCTCAACGATATCGGCCTTGAGGTCGAGGGCGTCGAAAATCCCGCCGAGAAAATGGCCGGATTCAAGGTCGCGAAGGTTCTGACCGCCGACAAGCATCCGCAGGCCGACAAGCTGCAGGTGCTGACGGTCGATCCCGGTGACGGCAATCCATTGCAGGTCGTGTGCGGCGCGCCCAATGCGCGCGCGGGTCTGGTCGGCGTGTTCGGCGTGGAAGGCGCGGTCGTGCCGGCGAACGGCATGGTCCTGAAAAAGGCGGCGATCCGCGGCGTCGAATCGAACGGCATGATGTGCTCGGTCCGCGAACTGGAACTGGGCGAAGATCATGACGGCATCATCGAGTTGCCCGAAGATGCGCCTGTCGGGACGTCTTTCGCTGATTATGCCGGGCTCGACGATCCGGTTATCGACATCTCGATCACGCCTAACCGCCAAGATTGCATGGGCGTGCGCGGGGTCGCGCGAGATCTGGCTGCCAAGGGTCTGGGAACGCTCAATCCGCTTGCGCAGGTCTATCGCATGACAGGTCAGGCGGTCGCGACGCAGGGCCGCGGCCCCGATGTCCGGACGGACGATACAGGGGGCTGCCCCGCCTTTTTCGCGCAATCTGTATCAGGTGTTACAAATTCAGTCGCGCCTGCATGGATGGCGCAAAAACTCAAGGCAATCGGCCAGAAGCCGATCTCCTGCCTCGTCGACATCACCAATTTCGTGATGATCGACCTTGGCCGTCCGCTCCATGTCTATGACAAGGCAAAGCTGTCGGGCGGACTGGTCGCGCGCAAGGCGAAAGTGGGCGAAGAGGTGCTGGCACTGAACGGCAAGACCTATACGCTCGACGAGACAATGACCGTGATTGCGGATGACGCGCATGTGCACGACATCGGCGGCATCATGGGCGGCGAGGATTCGGGCGTCAGTGACGCGACGACCGACGTCATCATCGAATGCGCCTATTTCACGCCGGAGCATATCGCGCGTACCGGACAAAAGCTCGGCCTGACATCGGACGCGCGTCAGCGGTTCGAACGCGGCGTCGATCCGGCCTTTCTCGATGAAGGGCTGGCGATTGCGACCTGGCTCGTGACCGAACATTGCGGCGGCACGGCCAGCGAAGTTACGCGCGCTGGCGATCCGGGAGTTGCGCCGCGCAACTTGTCCTATGATCCGACCCTGACATTGTCGCTCGCAGGCGTCGATGTGGATGCCGCTGAGCAGCGGACGATATTGGAACGGTTGGGCTTCGAGGTCGGTGATGACTGGACGGTCGCAATCCCGAGCTGGCGCCGCGATATCGATGGCCCCGCCGACATCGTCGAAGAGGTCGTGCGTATCCACGGCCTCGACCATGTGCCCTCAACCCCGCTGCCTCGTGCGCCGGGCGTGGCACAGCCGACCGCAACTCCGGAACAGAAGATCGAGCGGCGCGCACGCCGGGCTGCGGCCGCCCGCGGCCTCAATGAAGCGATCAACTGGTCCTTCATTTCCGAGAAGGAAGCGGCGAGCGTAGGCGGTGGGGACTGGACCCTGGCCAATCCGATCTCGGAAGAGATGAAAGTGATGCGTCCCTCCCTGTTGCCCGGCCTGCTTTCCGCCGCCCAGCGCAATATGGACCGCGGCGCGTCGTTGGTACGCCTTTTCGAAATTGGCCGCCGCTATTTCCGTGCGACCGATGGCAGCAGCGATGAGAGGCTGACACTCGGCCTGCTGATGGCGGGCGACAAGGCTCCGCGCAGCTGGGCCGATGGCAAAGCCGCGCCGTTCGACGCATTCGATGCTAAAGCGGAGGCCCTCGCCCTGCTGGAGGCGGCAGGCGCGCCAGTTGCGAACCTGCAGATGATGGGAGAGGCTGGCGATGCCTATCACCCCGGACAATCGGGCACGCTGCGTCTGGGGCCGAAGAATATCCTGGCCGAATATGGCGTGCTGCATCCGTCGCTTGTGAAGGCGTTCGATTTGTCGGGCACGGTCGTCGCAGCGCAATTGTTTCTCAATGCGATCCCAGCCAAGCGAAAGACCGGCTTCATGCGCGCGCCCTATGCGCCGCCCGCATTGCAGGCGGTTACGCGCGACTTCGCATTCATCGTGCCCGAAGATCTGGAAGCGGACTCTCTGGTGCGCACGGTCAAGGGCGCGGACAAGAAGAATATCGTCGACGCCCGCCTGTTCGATGTGTTCACAGGCGCGGGCGTGGAGCCGGGCACCAAATCGCTCGCGGTTGAGGTCACGTTGCAACCGGGCGACAAGAGCTACACCGAAGACGAACTCTTCGCCATCAGCGCGGCAGTCGTGAAGGCGGCGGAAAAGCTGGGCGGGACATTGCGGGGGTAGATGCTGCAAACGGGCGATGTCTAGGGAGACAATTGTGGCTCTATCCAACCTTCTTGCTCCAACCTATGTCCAGATACTGGGCTCACTTCAGAGCTGGTTGAATAAAGCTGAAGCGCAAATGCCGGGAGACCGGGCGGAAAGTTTGCTCGCAGCGCGCCTGACACCCGACATGTTTCCCTTATCGACGCAGGTCAGGTTTGCATGCGCGCAGGCGCAAGAGGGTATGTATCGGCTTCGGGGCGAAGATTTTCCCCCTTCGATAGACATTCTATTGAACGAAGGACGGAATGCGAACGAACGCCCCGGAAATATGGCGGATGCGAAGGCAAGGATCGACGACACCATTGCCTTGGTGCAATCGCTTGCGACCGCTGGGTTCGATGACGACATACAAAGACCGATCGCGCATGCGCTGCCGATGGGAATGATTTTCGATTTTACCGCAGAGCAATATGCCCGAGACTGGGCCGTGCCCCAGTTTTATTTCCATGTGATGATCGCCTATGCCATCCTGCGCGGCGAAGGTGTTGACCTTGGCAAGGCCGATTATGTCGCACACCTGCTTCCCTATCTGCGTCCGGGAACCATGCCTTCCGCATAAAAGCGGCCCGGCTGTTTCAAGCGGAAGGCCGCCGCCACAAATTGGGATCGCGCGGTTCATCTGCGGGCCAACGCGATGACCGGTTCGCCGATTGCATCGCCGCACGCGCAACCCAGCCGAGCTTCGCCATCTTTGACGTGATTACACGGGCATCCCACGCCGCCTCTCCGCGCCGTTTCACCTCGCGTGCGATGTCGCCGTAAATGCCTGCCGCCGCGAGTACCGCCCAGGCGCTGCGGAAAGACAGGGCAGGCGTGCCGTGTCGGGCGCTGTCCTCATAGCGATGCGCGAGGTCGGCGAGCCCGGACCCGATAGCCGCCAGTTTGGCCCGGTTTTCGGGCAGCAACATCGTTTCAGCGCTCACCCTTTCTTCGGCCAGCCAGTCGGCAGGAATGTAGCAACGCCCCGCTTCGGCATCCTCGCGGACGTCGCGCGCGATATTGGCGAGCTGGAAAGCGAGACCGAGGTCGCAGGCACGGTCAAGCACAGGATCGTCATCGGGAGCGACGCCCATCACCACGGCCATCATGCACCCGACCGCCCCCGCGACATGATAGCAATATCGCATGAGATCTTCGGTCGTGCAGGGGCGCCAGCCATCGGCATCGAGCGCAAACCCGTCGAGCAAATCATAGGCGAAGCGATGCGGCAGGCCCGTTTCAGCCGCGACCACGCCGAGGCCATCGAAGGCCGGATCTCCGGTCTCTTCGCCTGTTAACGCGATCTGCGTTTTCGCGCGCATGTCGGCCAGCAGCCGCTCCGGGTCCGTCACGGGTGCGAGCGCGCCGCCATGCTCCTGCCCGTCCGCGATATCGTCGCACGCCCGGCACCAGGCATAGAGCAGCCATGCCCTTTCCCGCGTTTTACGGCCGAATAATTGAGACGCCACGGCGAAGCTCTTACTGCCGCGCGCAATGCTATCGCGCGCATGGGCGACAAGCGCGTCGCGGTTCATCAGGCCCGCCGCGCGCCTGCGCCAATCAACGGCTCATGCGTGGGGTAATGCTCCATCGCCTCGATCAGCAAAGCGAGGATATTGCGCGCGATGAGGATGTTGGCATGGGCCTGTCGAATGAAACCCGACCGCACCATATGGCCATGGAAGCCGACAAGCTGATCGTAAAAGCCGCCAGCATTCAACAGCCCGACCGGCTTGTCATGATAGCCAAGCTGGGCCCAGCTCACCGCCTCCCACAGCTCATCCATCGTGCCCACGCCGCCGGGCAATGTCAGAAAGCCGTCGGCAAGGCTGGTGAACAGCGCCTTGCGGCTGTGCATGTCCGGCACGACATGGAGATCGGTCAGGCCGCGATGCGCCAGCTCAGCCCCGACCAGTGCCTCGGGTATGACGCCGATCACCTCGCCGCCCTGCTCCAGCGCCGCGTCGGCCAGCGCCCCCATCATGCCGACCCGGCCGCCGCCATAGATGATCGTGATGCCCCAGCGCGCCAGTTCCGCCCCGACATCGCGCGCGCAATCCATGAACATCTGATCGCTGCCCGTAGAGGATCCGCAATAGACGGCGAGACGGTTTATTTTCCTCACGCAAGATCCTCCAGCATCAGGTGCGCGGTCGCCTTCGCGCTGCCAACGACACCCGGAATACCAGCACCCGGATGAGTGCCCGCGCCCACCAGATACAGGTTGGATATGACATCATCGCGATTATGCGCGCGCAACCACGCGCTTTGCGTCAGCAGCGGCTCAAGGCTGAACGCGCTGCCCATATGCGCGTTGAGATCCTGCGCGAAATCGGGCGGTGCATAGTGGAAGCGGGTGACGATGCGCTGGCGGATATCGGGGATCAGGCGGCGTTCAACCTCATCGAGGATGCGGTCGGCATAGACCGGCCCCATCTGATCCCAGTCGATCGGCAGCTTGCCCATATGCGGCACGGGCGCGAGCGCATAGAAGGTAGAGCACCCCTCCGGCGCCATCGACGGATCGGTGACGGTTGGGTGATGGAGGTAGAGCGAGAAATCAGCGCTCAGCACGCCATGATCGTAAATGTCGGTGAGCAGGCCCTTATAGCGTGGGCCGAACAGGATCATGTGATGCGGAATACCCGGCCAGGTGCCGCGAATACCAAAATGGACGACGAACAGGCTGGGCGACCAGCGTTTCTGAACCAGCTTGTCGCCGTGGCGTCGACCTCTTGGATGCTGGCCGAGCAGGTCGCGATAACTGTGCATCAGGTCCGCATTGGTCGCAACGACATCGGCCTCGCCGCGCCAGCCATCGCGCGTCACGACGCCGCTCGCCCGGTCGCCTACCATTTCGATCCGCTCCACAGGATCGCCGAGCCGGATCGTGCCGCCGATCCGTTCGAACTGCGTGACCAGCGCCGCGACCAGCCGGTTGGTGCCGCCGCGCGCGAACCAGACGCCGCCGTCCTTTTCCAGCTTGTGAATCAGCGCATAGATGGCGCTGGTCGTCATCGGATTCCCGCCGACGAGAAGCGTGTGGAACGACAGCGCCTGCCGGAGCTTTTCGTCCTTCACGAAACTCGACACCATCGAATAGACCGAACGCCACGCCTGATATTGCGCCAGCGCGGGTGCGGCCTTCACCATCGACATGAAGTCGAGAAAGGCGACATGGCCGAGCTTTTCATAGCCCTCGCGATAGACCCCGGCGCTATACTCCTGAAACCGGGCATATCCGGCGATGTCGTCGGGGTTAAGCTTCGCGATTTCCTGCCGCAGCGCGGCTTCGTCATTGGAGTAATCGAAGTTGGTGCCGTCGGGCCAGTTGAGCCGGTAGAAAGGCGATACAGGTTCCAGCGTGACATCGTCCGCCATGTCGTGCCCGCTCAACCGCCAGAGTTCGGACAGGCAGTTCGGATCGGTGATGACGGTGGGTCCTGCATCGAAGGTAAAGCCGTCGCGCTGCCAATAATAGGCGCGCCCGCCCGGCTTGTCGCGCCCCTCGATCAGGGTCGTCGCGACGCCCGCCGATTGCAGGCGAATGGCCAGCGCCAGCCCACCGAAGCCCGCGCCGATGACGATCGCCCGTTTGCCCGCCGCACCCCGTTCCCCCGTCCCGGTCATGCGCGCTTTCGTTTCATCAATGCCTGCATGGCCGCCCTTATGCGCACTGGGGGCCGCCCGCACAAGATGCGGATTTTGTCGGCGGCGCTCGACCGGCCGGCATAGAAACGCGCGATGAGCGGTTCGGGCAGGCGGTAGAAGCGTTCGAAGATGCGATAGCGCTCGGCAGGCGGCGCGGCGTCGAACAACATGGTATCGAGCAGGCGATAATAGCCGCAGGCGCGCCAATGGGCACTGGCCCAGCGCCGGGTGTCCTCGGCCAGAGCGCTCCCTTCCAGCCGGTCGCTGCGGGCGAGGTTCAGCGCGAACTCTGCCGCCATCGGCACCGAATAGCTCGTCGTGTGGTGGAAAAGCCCCGCCCGCGTCCCGGCCCACGCGACGGGGTCTTCGACCGGCCAGAGGCTCTCAAAGCCTCCGCCCTTGACGACCGGGAGAACACCGCATTCCTCATGCTCGACCGCTTCGACAGTCCAGCCACGGTCCGTCGCATAAGCGGCGATGCGGGCGCGAATGACGTCATGATCAAGCTCCGGCCCGTCGGTGTAATAGGTATCCTCGACGAATATTTGCCGATCCCCGACTGGCAGCAGATAGACGAAGCGATAGCCGTCCGCCTGATCGACGGTCGCATCCATGATTACAGGGTTTGTGAGGCCATGGGGCGAAGCGAGCCGGAGTGTCTGTCCGACGAATTTCTGCCAGCCGCATGCGATGCCGGCTTTATACAAATCTTTATGCGAAAGACCGCGGGCGTCGATAACGCCTTTCGCCGCGATGCGCGTACCGTCATCCAACAGGATGGCGTCGGGCAGGACATCGGCAATCCTGCGATCCAACAGCAACCCATCGCCCAGCCGGCCCCGCAGATGCGCGTCCAACAGGGTTGACGTCATGCTATTATAAGGGCTGGCAAGATGCCGGTCATATCCGGGAAAATGCACGTCATGCCCGCCTTCCCACCGGTGCGCGACCATCGGTGCCAGCAATGCACGCGCGGCATCGTTCACATCGCTGTCGAAAAAGCTCCAGACATGGTTGCCACCCGCATGATCCGCCGCGTCAACCAGCAGCACGCGCACATCGGGGCGAGCTTCGGCCAGCGCCAGCGCGATGAGCCCGCCCGCCAGCCCCGCCCCGGCAATGGCCAGATCGCAGGTCGCGGGAAAAGAGGAGGAATATCCGCTCACGCCCCACCCTTAGACATGGCGTGGGCACAGCGATAGCCCGCGCGTTGACGCTGGGCCATGGAGGCGGGTAGATAGCCGCAATGTCCGACGAGGTTCACGAGCACAGCCATTATTTCGACCATGTGTATCTGCCCGATACGCATGATCGCAACGCGCGGCGTACCCACTGGGTAATCGCGCTGACGGCGCTGACCATGGTCGTGGAAATCGTCGCGGGATGGATGACCGGGTCGATGGCGCTGCTGGCCGACGGATTCCATATGGCGACGCATGCCGGCGCGCTCGCCATCGCCGCCGTCGCCTACGCCTATGCCCGCCGCCACGCGACAAATGCGCGCTACACATTCGGGACAGGCAAGTTCGGCGATCTGGCGGGGTTTGCCTCGGCCATCATGCTGGGCATTGCGTCGCTGGGCATCGCGGCGGAATCGGCGCAGCGGCTGTGGGACCCGCATATGGTGGATTTCGGCGACGCCACTCTGGTGGCCGTAATCGGGCTGGCGGTGAACCTGATCAGCGCGTGGATGCTGATGGAAGAGGGCCACGGGCATGCTCATGGACATGGGCATGATCATGGGCACGGGCATGGCCATAGCCACGGTGATCACGGCCACGCCCATTCCGACAATAATCTGCGCGCCGCCTACCTCCACGTTCTGGCGGACGCATTGACGTCAGTGGCCGCAATCCTCGCCCTGCTGGCCGGGCGGTATTTGGGCTGGGTTTGGCTCGACCCGGTGATCGGCGTCGTTGGCGCGATCATCATCGCGCGCTGGTCCTGGAGCCTGATGAAGGACACCGCCGCGATTCTTGTCGATACGGCGGAGCCTGCGCTGGCCGCCCGGATCAAGCAGACCGCCGAGGGCACCGGCGCGACCGTTGCGGACCTGCATGTCTAGCGCGTCGGCCCGCACGCGCACGCCGCGATTGTCAGCATCGCCGACGGGGGTGACGTCAAGACCATCCGGGATGCGCTGCATGCGATGCCACGGGTCGTCCATGTGACGGTCGAGCGATGGTCGGACAAATAGGCTCAGCGGGCGCGGCCATCGCGTTTTCAGCGATCGCGATGAGCCTGATCGTGGCGGTGCGCTATCTGATTACCAGCGGCGGCTTCGCATTGTTGACGCGTTGGCGTCACCCCCGGCTCTATGCGGGGCTGGAGCGGCAGATGTCGCGCGAGATCGGCTGGAGCCTCGCATCCGCCGCGATCTACGGCGTCCCCGCGGGGATCGTCGCATGGGGGTGGCAACAGCATGGCTGGACGCGGATTTATACCGATATCGATGCCCGGCCGCTCTGGTATGTGCCGCTGTCGGTCCTGTTGTATCTGGCGGCGCATGACACATGGTTTTATTGGACGCATCGGCTGATGCACCGCCCATGGTGGTTCAAGATCGCCCATGCCGTGCATCATGACAGCCGCCCGCCCACCGCATGGGCGGCGATGAGCTTCCACCCATGGGAGGCGATAACCGGCGCGGTCGTCATCCCGGCGCTGGTTTTCGTCATCCCGATCCATGTCGCGGCGCTGGGCGCGGTTCTGGCCATCATGACCGTGATGGGCATCGGCAATCATATGGGGTGGGAGATGTTTCCGCGTGCGCTTGTGCATGGACCGGCGGGCCGTTGGCTGATAACGGCAACCCATCACCAGAAGCATCATCAGGCATATAAGGGTAATTATGGCCTCTATTTTCGGTTCTGGGACAGGGTTTGCGGCACTGATCTTGGCCTCGGCGGGTTCGGTCGCGACCGTGAATCCGCCCCACACCCAGCCGCCGTCCGCGTCAACGGGTGAAGTCGATGTCACGGTCGAGGGGTTGCGCTCCACGCGCGGAATGTTGCGCCTGTGCCTGACGCGCGACCCGCATTATTTCCCCAAATGCGAAAAGGACCCCGCCGCCCGCAGGGGCAGCATCAGCGCCAGTTCCGACGCACCATTTCGATTCGAGGGTCTGGAGGCGGGCAACTATGCGCTGCTGGTGCTGCATGACGAGAATGGCAATGCCCGGATCGACACGATGCTGGGCATTCCGAAGGAAGGGGTCGGCTTTTCCCGCAATCCCAAATTGTTCATGGGGCCGCCGCCATTCGACAAGGTGCAGTTCGGTGTTTCGGACCAGCCCGTGAAGCAAATTGTGCAGCTGCGCTACTTCCTGTAGGCTAGAGACGGGAACCCGGTGGCCCAATCGGGCATTATATCCCTGGAACAGGGGAATATATGGCACAAATACGCGCACTATCGAGAATTATGGCTGGCAGCGCGGCCGTCTTCGCCGCCATATGCGCGCCCGCCTTTGCGCAGGCCGACCAGAGCGAAATTACCGTTGGCGTCGGCGGGGCCGTATTGCCCAGCTATAATGGTTCGGACGATTACAAAGTCACGCCCGGCGTGTTCGTACGCGGCAAGGTGGCGGGATTTCCGTTTTTTGCGCGCGGCACCAATCTGCACGTAGACCTGATCCGCAATGGCGACAGTGATGGTCTGGATATCGGGTTAGGACCCGTCGTCAGCGCGCGTTTCGACCGGACCGGCGGGATCAAGGACAGCCGCGTCAAGGCGCTGGGCAAGCTCGACACCGCGTGGGAAGTCGGTGGCTGGGCCGGTATCGCCAAAACCGGCGTCCTGACCAGCGACTATGACAATCTGTCCTTCCGTGCGGCCTATGTGGCCGATATCGGCGGCGCGCACAAAAGCTACGTCATCACGCCCGCGGTCGAATATGTGATGCCGCTGTCGGAGAAAACGCTGGTCGGCTTCTCGCTATCGGCCGATTATGTCGGCAAGCGCTTTGGCGGATATTATTTCAACATAACCCCCACGGGCAGCAGTGCGAGCGGGCTTAACGCCTATGCGGGCGCGGGCAAGGCGGGCTTTGCCAAGTTCAACGCAGGCGTGTTGGCCGCGCAGTCGCTGTCGGGCGATCTGCGCAAGGGCTGGGCGGTGTTCGCCGGGGCAGGCTATGGCCGTCTGCTCGGCCGTTATGCGGATTCGCCCATCGTCAAGGATGCGGGCCGCCGCGACCAATGGCTCGGCGGTTTGGGCATCGCCTATACTTTCTGATCCCCGTCACCCGTGACAGGCACGGCGATCGGCAAACTCAGCTTTCGACAAAGCCCTCATGATCGATCTCGGCCTCCTGCTCCGCCTCGATCTGCGCATGATGTTTGTGCAACGGCGCGAGGCGCAGGACGAGATAGCCGACTACCGCCGAAAACAGCGATCCCAGCAAGATACCGATCTTCGCTTCCTCGATCAGCAGTGCGTTGCCGGGAAAGGCCAGCGCGCCGATGAACAGGCTCATCGTGAAACCGATGCCGCACAGCAATGACAGGCCATAGACCTGCATCCAGGTGGTACCGCGCGGCATCGTTGCCCATCCGGCGCGCACGCACAGCCAGATGCTCGCGAAAATGCCAGCCTGCTTGCCCAGAAACAGACCCCCGGCCACACCCAGAGGCAACGGTGAAAGGATGGCATCCATACCCAGACCGCCCAGTTCGACGCCTGCGTTAGCGAACCCAAAGAGCGGCACGATCGCATAGGCGCTCCATGGATGGAGGCCATTTTCCAGCCGGTGCAGCGGACTATCGGTCGAATCCGGCTCGCCCGGGCTCTTTCGGATAGGAATCGTCATCGCCGCCAGTACGCCCGCAATCGTCGCATGCACGCCCGACAGCAGCACCGCGTACCAGAGCGCCGCGAAAAGGATGAGATACACCGGCAGCGTCTTCACACCGGTGCGATTGAGCAGGTACATGCCCGCCAGAATGACCGCAGCAGCGCCCAAAGCAGCCATATTCAGCCCGCTGGTGTAGAAAAAGGCGATGATCGCGACCGCGCCGATATCATCGACGATGGCGATGGTGGTCAGCAGCAGTTTGAGCGAGGTTGGGGCGCGGCTGCCCAGCAGAGCCAGCACACCCAGCGCAAAGGCGATGTCGGTGGCGGCCGGGATGGCCCAGCCATTGGCGAGACCCGGCGTTCCGCCCGCGATAACAAGATATATGATGGCTGGTACGGCCATGCCCGCCACGGCAGCGGCGACCGGCAGGGAACGCCTGCTCCATGTCGAAAGACGCCCGTCGATGAATTCGCGTTTGATTTCCAGCCCGACGAGCAGGAAAAACAGCGCCATCAGGCCGTCGTTGATCAGCACATGAACGGTCGTCGGCCCCAGCTTGGGCGTCAATTCGGGTCCGACCACCGCATGCACGAGATGATGATAAAGTTCGGCGCTTTCATAGCTTGAATTGGCCATGATCATCGCGCAAGTCGCCGCCACGATCAGCAGGATGCCGCCGGCAGCCTCACCAACCAGAAACGAGCGCAATGCGGAAGGTTGAACCAGCTTGTTGATCAAGGCGCGTCCCTTTGGTTTTACGGCAAGTCTTGTGCAGTGCGGTACCGTGTGAACAGCGTCAGGTCAAATCGTCCAACATGAACGTAAACGCTGTTGGAGCGTTTTTCGCCAGCCAGTATCCCCATCGACAACGATTCGAAAAATTGTGGCTCCAAAAGATTCCATGCAGGGGGTGTGCTTGGAAATCGCACAGATATTGTCTGCTGTATTTACACAAATACAGCATGAGCTTTTGCTCTTTGCTTTGGTCGGCTTGCTATTGGGCGGCATCGACGATTTCGTCATGGACGTAGTTTTTCTGGTCCGCAAACTTCATCGTGAGATTTTCATCTATTCACGATTCGACCGGATGACGGGGGCGACCCTGCCAGCATCCGCCGACCCAGGAACTTTTGCCATACTGGTTCCTGCATGGCGCGAGGCCGATGTCATCGGCGCAATGCTGCGCACGTCGCTGGACCGATGGTCGAACGCGTCTTTTTGCATATTCACCGGCATTTACCCCAATGACCCGGACACCATAAGAGCCGTCGCGGACGTGGCCGAGACCGACGCGCGCATTCGCCCGGTGATTCTGCCGCATGATGGCGGCACAACGAAGGCCGATTGCCTCAACCATATCTGGCGCGCGATGCTGCGCGAGGAGACGTTTCGGGGCAAGCCGTTCAAGGGCATCGTGCTGCATGATGCCGAAGATGTCGTGCATGCGGACGAAATCCGCCTGTTCGACCGGATGATCGACCGCTTCGATATGGTGCAGCTTCCGGTGCTGCCGCTGCTTTCTGAACGGTCAAAATGGATCGCCGGCCATTATGCGGACGAGTTTGCCGAGGCCCATGGGAAGCATCTGGTGCTGCGAGAGGCGGTCGGCGCGGCTGTTCCGTCGGCAGGCGTAGGCTGCTGCTTCAGGCGGGAAATCATCGGCGCGATTGCCGAAGAGCGCGGCGGCATGCCGTTCGATGCGGATTCACTGACCGAGGATTATGAGATCGGCCTGCGCATCGCCGAGCGGCGTGGAAAGACAGCGTTCGTCACCATGCGCGACGCGCACGGCGACCTGATCTGCACGCAGGAGCATTTCCCCGAAACGATGAACGATGCGATCCGGCAGAAGGCGCGCTGGCTGGTCGGCATTTCGCTGGCCGGATGGGACAGGCTCGGCTGGCGCGGATCCCTGCGCGAGCGATGGATGCGATTGCATGACCGGCGCACGGCGGTGGCGGCGCTGGTGCTGTTCGCAGCTTATCTCGCGACCTGCGGCTATGGCGTCGCGCTGGTGTTGAATATGTTCGGGCTGGCCACCGCACCGCGTCATTCCGAACTGATCGAGACCGCGCTGATGGGCACCGCGTTCCTGATGATCTGGCGGCTTGCCTTCCGCTTTTACTGGTCGGCGCGCGCCTATGGCTGGCGACAGGGATTGCGCGCTATCCCGCGCGTCCTCATCTGCAATGTCATAATGATGATCGCCGCCAAGCGCGCGGTGGGCATCTATCTCAAGCAGCTGCGGGGCGCTGCGGTTGTCTGGGACAAGACAGAGCACCGCTTCCCGGGGCTGGAGGAAACGCGTGTCCGCCGCGCCGCCTGACGCCCTCCCGTCCGCGAGGCGAGGGCAGCCATTGCGCTTTATCGCGATGGTGCTGATGCTCTGGGCGGGTGTGCGGATTGCGACGGCGGTGCCGTCCTATTCCTCCCCCTTGCGTTTTTATGAGGCCCGCGCAGATGGTCCGGGCGCGGACCTGATTGCAATTCCGGCTCCACCGGAACCAGCAGCGGCGCAAATCAGGGCGGCCATGCGCAAAGAGGCGCGCTATTATGGGCAGATCGCGCGCGCAAAACCGGTCGAGCCGGCAGAGCGGCTGCGCAATATCCCCATTGTTCGCGCCGCGCCTGTCGACACCGGACAAGGCGCGCTGCCGCTGTTGGCGGAACGCAGCCGATATGCGTCCTCGTCGATGGTGGCGGAGGCACCGCCCGTGGAGCTGGCGCAGGCCGGGCGGCGATCCGCCCTTCCCCCGGTTCCGGTAACGCGCCCTGCCCCTGCAACAGACAGCGCGCAGCGGCGCTGGTCTGGGTCTGCATGGCTGTTCTGGCGTCAAAAAGTCGCACGATCTGCGCTGGGCAGCGCAGGACAGCTTGGCGGCGCGCGGGCGGGCATCCGCATCAATCGCGCATTGGGCGCTGTGAAACAGTCCGTCCCGATCTCCGCCTATGCGCGGTTGTCGAGCGCGCTATACCAGCCGACTATGCCGGAAGCGGCGGTGGGCGTGGCGGCAACGCCGATCTCGGGCCGAATGCCGCTCAGCATCGGGGTGGAGCGGAGAATCGCGCTTTCCGATGACGCGCGCAACGCATTTGCGCTGATCGCGGCGGGCGGCCTGAATTCGACGAATGTCACCGATTTCCTCGTCGCCGACGGATATTGGCAGGCAGGCATGGTCGGTTTGTCCCGGCGCGATCTGTTCGTCGATGGACGCCTGTCGATCGCGGCGATACTCGACCGAAACGGCCGCACGAAAGCGGGATTCAGCGTTTCAGGCGGCGCGCAGCCGGGCCTGTCCCGCCTCGACATCGGCCCGGCCATCGAAACGCGCCTGCCCATCGGCGGCCTGCACCCGCGCCTGATCATCGAATGGCGTCATCGCGTCGCGGGCCGATCCAAACCGGATTCCGGATTGGCCGTCACCCTGGCGACCGATTTCTAGGTCGCGTGGATAAATTGCTGCCTAAGCGAGGTCCGGTTCCGAAGAGCCAATTCGCGGGGCTGGAAGGCAGGAATGTTGTGGGGAGCAGTCGGCATAAAAGGCTTATTTTAAGGCCTTGGAGCGGGTAGCGGGAATCGAACCCGCCTAGCTAGCTTGGAAGGCTAGAGCATTACCACTATGCTATACCCGCTCAGAAAGAGCGCCCTTGCCACGATCAGGGTCTATCGGTCAACGGCTGTTATGGGCTGCCATACAAAAATGAGTGGAGATTTTTTGCGGGAATTAACGTCCTCCCACCCACTCCAATTGTCTTAAGGCGTCCAGCCGCCATGTGATTACACAATGTCGTTCGCCCAAGGTTCGTAGCCTCGCAGGCCTTTTTGATGCTGTACGCTATCTTCATCGGGTCATTATTTTCGATTTCCATCTGGACCTCCATCACTCTCACAAATTCGATGTCCGCAACGTTGTCGTAAAAAGTCGGTCCGTTTCGGTTCAGTTGTTGTGTAAAGCTGCCCTCATCATGGTAGATATTTCTACCCTGATGGAGAACGAAAATGCTGCCGTTATTCGTGCTGGCGAGTGTCACCCGCTGTGTATCGGCGCAGTTATGTCCGACGGATGCTGAGATATTAGCAGCAGTTAGAAGTCGAGATGGTGATGCGGTCTATGCCATATCAGATCAAGAGCAAAGGGATCATCCCGGCCAGTTGATCTTCGTACACACCGAGCGGATCAAACGCATTAAGGACGTGATCTGTGGCGACGAACTTCCTGGAGATGTGCCGACCATTACCTGTAAATTTACGGTGAGATATTGGAGCCGCAACGCTTATCACGTCGCCCGCATGCAAAGAATAGATGGGGAGTGGCGGATTGATGATGCACTTGCTGTCACGCGCAAGCATAACTGAAGAAACGGCTCGTTTGTTGTCGTGTACGGAACGCCCGCTCCTCGAACGAAAATTGCAGATAGCTGCTGGTGACTTCCCTCTGCAATTTGGCCGCTCGGCCCCGACGCGAGTAGGCGTCCGTGAACCTGCGCGTTTCCCGGTAAAACGGGTTTCGTTCGATAGGATTTCCGCTAAGTGTCTAGGGCATGGATCTTTATCTGCCCATCGCTAACCTGCCGGTCAACATACTGGTCATCGTCGGCTTGGGCGGTCTGGTCGGGCTTCTTTCGGGCATGTTCGGCGTGGGCGGGGGGTTTTTGACCACGCCATTGCTGATTTTCTATGGCATCCCCCCCACCGTCGCCGCGGCTTCCGCGGCATCGCAGGTAACGGGCGCGAGCGTTTCGGGCGTGATCAGCCATCTGGCGCGCAATACCGTCGATCTCCGCATGGGCGCGGTGATGGTGGCCGGCGGCATTGTCGGCGCGGTCATCGGGGCCGGGCTGTTCAGCCTGCTGCAGGCGGTCGGCCAGATCGATACCGTGATCGGCATATTATATGTGCTGATGCTGGGCGGGATCGGCGGCCTGATGGCGTGGGAATCGGTGCAAACGCTGGTCAGGATGAAGACCGGCGCAGCGCCCGCAGCGCGAAAGCGCCGTCACCACCCGCTGGTCGCCGCGCTGCCGATGCGATGGCGTTTCTACAAGTCGGGCCTCTATATTTCCCCGCTCGCGCCGTTGCTGCTCGGCATGGCGACCGGCATATTGACGATGTTGCTGGGCGTGGGCGGCGGCTTCATTCTGGTTCCCGCGATGCTGTATCTGCTCGGCATGCAGACGCAGGTCGTGGTCGGCACGTCGCTGTTCCAGATATTGTTCGTGACGATGGCGACGACGCTGGTGCACAGCGTCACGACCAAGGCGGTCGACATGGTGCTGGCGATCCTGCTGCTGATCGGCAGCGTTACCGGCGCGCAACTGGGTACGCGCATCTCGCGCAAGATGCAGCCCGAATATCTGCGCATCGTGCTGGCCTTCATCGTGCTGGTCGTGGCGATCCGCATGGCGCTGGGCCTCGGGTGGCAGCCCGATGAAATCTACTCGCTGGAAGTGAACTGATGCCCCGCGCGCTCGCCCTGATGCTGTTGCCGGCGATGGCGCTGTTTTCCATGGGAGCGGCGTCGCCGCAGCTCGTGCCCGACGTTTCGCAACGTCAGGTCGACATCGAATACAGCTTCAAGGGCGCAGAGCTGCTGCTGTTCGGCGCGATCGTCTATCCCGGCGGGCGGTCGCCCAAGGACCCCGCCGACATCGTCGTCGTGCTGAAAGGGCCCGAGCGCAAGATCAAGATCCGCGAGAAACAGAAGATCGCGGGCATCTGGGTCAATGCCGACAGCATGCAGTTCCAATCGGCCCCAAGCTTCTACGCCATCGCCAGTTCGCGCCCGATCAAGGAGATCACGGACGAGCGGACCTCGGCGATTTATGAGCTGAGCATCGACAATATCCAGCTGTCGCCCACCGATTTTGTCGATGCCTCCGAAATCGCGCGGTTCGAGGCGGGGCTGGTCGACCTGCAAAAGCGCGAGGGGCTGTTCATTCAGCGACCCGGAACGGTGGAAATCACGGATTCGGTGCTGTACCGGGCGCGCCTGCCGCTGTCATCGCGCGCGATCGTCGGCGACTATACCGCCGAGACCTTCCTGATTCAGGACGGCCGCGTGGTCGCCGCCGCCATCCGCGACATTCAGGTGCGCAAATCCGGGTTCGAGCGGTTCATCGCCAATGCGGCGGAGAATTGGGCGCTGCCATACGGCCTGGCCGCAACGTTGATCGCCGTTGTCATGGGGCTGGCCGCGGGATGGATCGGCAGGCGGATTTAGGCCGCGAGGGTGCATTCGTATGCCTGTAATCGATCTAAAAAGCCTACAGGAGAAAGCTGCCCCGTTCTTTGAAGAATGGAAAATTGCAGTTTCGAAGAATGATGCAAGAGAATGCCGAAAAAGCATTTATCACGCCGTGACAGCCAGCATTCTGAACCACGACCTAGACGCCAAGGGAATATATTGTTTTGTCAGGTTGGCCAATCCCGAAGGATTATGCCGAATAAAATATATAGGCATTGTCAGTCGAGGCGCGCACACGCTTAAAAAGCGGATGTGGGATCATCTGGCAAAGGAGTATTCCAGCTTACGCCCGGAACTGCTCAACATCAGCGAACAAGAAGCGGAGCAAAGTATCAGGTTGCTTATTGCGACCTTACATAAAGGGCATGTTGTCGATAAATACACAAAAAATCACCTGAAAGGTCGCCGCATGAGCCTGAGCGATTCGATCTTTTTCTATCGTACTCCCGCTGCAAACCCGCATCTCATTGAGGAAGCGGAAACTGCCCTGATCCACGCAGCGCGTCCGGGACCGGGAGAACTGCATAAACTTATCAATTCTAAGAAAATCAAGGGACGCAAGAAGATTTCAAAAGAGGCCACTAGCCTAGCGCATCAGGCAATAGTGGCATGGGTAGCGGAAGGCATCGGCGAAATCACTGGGCTGGAATGGCATTCGAGACTTACCCAATGCGAAACACACTCGCGATGATGTTTTGGCAAGACAACAACGCAGGTTAGCCCACCTAGCCTACCACCCCCCAATCAACCCGGCCCCGCAAATATTTTCTGTTGTCTAAAACTCTTCTTTACCTTGCTGCCGTAAAAATCTGCGGTCGAAGCTGGGCCAATGGGCAGAATTTGAGGCACATCCATGAATGACATGGCGGGAAATTTTTCGTTCTCCGCAGCGAAGCAGGCGGACATCCCGGCGGATGTCAGGGTCGCTCCGCCGCCAGAACGCCTCGACGCCGTCGGCGTTGTCCTGCAGATTTCGGGCAGCGGCTCGCAAATCCTCATTGATCTCAAAAGCATCGACACGCTGAGCCAGCATCCCGACCCGTGCGTCGCGATGACGGGGCAGGTCGGCAGCCAGATCAAAATGCAGCTGGGCACGATGTGGATCATCGCCAGCATTCGCACGATGTCGCTCGACCGGCGCGACGCCACCCGCGTCATTGCCGAGGTCGATTTTCTGGGCGAAGGCTCCGAGGCGAACGGCATCATCACCAACTTCCGGCGCGGCGTCACCCGCTATCCGACGCCCGGCGTGCAGATTTTCCCCGTATCGAGCCAGGATATGGACCAGATCTATGCCGCGACCGAGCGCGCGCATGTGCAGATCGGCACCGTGTACCCGACCAGCGACACGCGCGCGGCGCTGTATGTCGATTCGATGCTGGGCAAGCATTTCGCGCTGCTGGGATCGACCGGTACCGGTAAATCGACATCGGCGGCGCTGATCCTGCACCGCATTTGCGACCTGTCGCCCAAGGGTCATATCGTGATGATCGACCCACACGGCGAATATTCGGCGGCGTTCGCCGAAAATGGCGCGATCTATGACGTCAACAATCTGGCGCTGCCCTATTGGCTGATGAACTTCGAGGAGCATTGCGAGGTTTTCATCAAGACCGAGGGCGCGGAATTTTCGCAGGATGCCGACATCCTCGCCAAATGCCTGCTGGCCGCGCGTGCCAAGAACCGCATGGCGGAGGGCATGGCGCGCCTGACCGTCGATTCGCCGATCCCCTATCTGCTGTCGGATCTGACGACGATCCTGTCCAATGAGATGGGCAAGCTCGACAAGGGCACAAACTCGCTGCCCTATATGCGGCTGAAGGCGCGGATCGACGAGATCAAGGCTGACCCGCGATACAGCTTCATGTTTTCGGGCATGCTGGTGGCCGACACGATGCAGGATTTTCTGGCCAAAATTTTCCGGCTGCCGTCGGCCGGCAAGCCGATCTCCATCATCGATACGTCCGCGATGCCGTCCGAAATCACGTCGGTCGTGGTGTCCGTGCTGTCGCGCCTTGTCTTCGACTATGCGATCTGGGCGCGCACCGAACCGCAGCGCCCGATCTTGCTCGTATGCGAAGAGGCACACCGCTATATCCCGAACAGCACGGCAGGCGCAGGCCAGTCCGTCCGCAAGATTCTGGAGCGGATCGCCAAGGAAGGCCGTAAATATGGCGTGTCGCTGGGCCTGATTACGCAGCGTCCGTCGGATCTGGCCGAAGGCGTGCTGTCGCAGTGCGGCACGATCATCTCGATGCGTCTCAACAACGACCGCGACCAGCAATTCGTGAAGGCGGCGATGCCCGAAGGCGCGCGCGGTTTCCTCGATTCCATCCCGGCGCTGCGCAACCGTGAATGCATCATCTGCGGCGAAGGTGTCGCCATCCCGATCCGCGTCGCGCTCGATACGCTCGAAGAAAGACGTCGTCCGGCGTCCAGCGACCCGAGCTTCTCCGAGCTTTGGCAGGAAGCGGGCGACGAAGAGGCGATCCTGAACCGCACCATCACCCGCTGGCGCAATCAGGGCCGCTGATCGCTTTCACGCGGTTCAGCGCTTTAATAGCGGCGCAACACTTCCTAAATTCATCCCCTGAGCAACTCAGGGGATGGACATGGACACGCCGACAGCGACATTCACTCAGCAGGATTATTCATCCGCAGCGAAAAACGCGCTGGCGCGCGAACCTGCCCTGTTCATCGGCAATGAATGGGTAAAGGCATCGGGCGGGACGATCCCGGTCGAAGACCCGTCGACAGGTCGCATCGTGTCGCACCTTGCCGATGCCACCGATAGCGAAGTCGACCGGGCGGTCGCGGCAGCGCGGATCGCTTTCGATGACGGGCGTTGGCCCGACATGCCGCCGATGCGGCGCGAACGGATCATTCATCGCCTGGCGGACCTGATTGAGGCGCATGCCGACGAATTTGCCGAGCTGGAGGCCATCGACAATGGCAAACCGCGCGATATCGCGGCGATGGCGGACATACCCGGCTCCATCGCCACGCTGCGCTATACCGCAGGATGGGCGACGAAGCTGGGCGGTGAGACGATTGAACCCGCATCGGCGCCGCGCGGATCGGTTCACGCCTATGTGCGCAGGGAACCGGTGGGAGTCGCCGCGCTGATCGTGCCGTGGAACTTCCCGCTGCTGATGGCGACGCAGAAACTGGCCGCCGCGCTGGCGGCGGGATGCACCGTGGTGCTGAAGCCCGCTGAACAGACGTCGCTGACAGCCTTGCGGCTGGCCGATCTGATCGCGGAGGCGGGCTTTCCGGCAGGTACGGTCAACATCATCACCGGGCTCGGCGAAACGGCGGGCGCGCGCCTGACAAGCCATCCCGATGTGGACAAGGTCGGCTTCACCGGGTCGACCGAGGTGGGCAAGGCCATCAACAAGGTCGCCACCGACAGCATGAAGCGGGTCACGCTGGAGCTGGGCGGCAAATCGCCGGTGATCGTCATGCCGGACATGGACGTTGAAACCGCCGCAACGGGTGCATCGCGCGCAATATTCTTCAATTCGGGGCAGGTATGCATAGCGGGGTCGCGCCTCTATGCGCACCGGTCCATATTCGACAAGGTGCTGGAAGGCATCGCAGCCTCCGCAACGCAATGGGTGCCGCGCCCCTCGCTGGAGCCGGGCGCGAAGATGGGACCGCTGGTGTCGCGCGAACAGATGGACCGCGTGATGGGTTATATCGCTGCGGGCCAGCGCGACGGCGCCACGGTAGCATTGGGCGGAGATGCACCGCAGACAGAAGGCGGCTATTATGTAAACCCGACCGTTCTGGTGAACGTGAAGCCGGAGATGAGCGTTGTCCGCGAGGAGATTTTCGGCCCGGTCGTCACCGCGCAACGGTTCGACGATCTGGACGAGGTCGCAAAATCGGCCAACGACACCGCCTATGGCCTGGGCGCGAGCATCTGGACCAAAGACCTTTCGGCGATGCACAGGCTTGCCGGCAAGATCAAGGCAGGCACGATCTGGGGCAATTGCCATGGCGGCACCGACCTCAACCTGCCGTTCGGCGGATATAAACAGTCGGGCATCGGCAGAGAAAAAGGCCGCGCAGGCGTCGAGGCCTATACGGAGCTGAAAACCGTTTTCCTCAAGCTGTGACCACAGATCGCGAAACAGGAACCATCATGCCAAAATATCTGCATACCATGATCCGCGTCAGCGACCCGGACGCGACGATCCGCTTTTTCAACCTGATCGGGCTGGAGGAACAGCGCCGCTTTGACAGCCAGCAGGGCCGGTTCACGCTCATCTTCCTCGCCGCGCCCGGCGATGAGGAGGCGCAGGTTGAGCTGACCTATAACTGGCCTCCCGAAGAGGGAGAGGCGGAAACCTATGGCGGCGGTCGCAATTTCGGCCACCTCGCCTACCGCGTCGAAAATATCTACGAAACGTGCCAGCGATTGATGGATGCGGGCGTGGCGATAAACCGCCCGCCGCGTGACGGGCATATGGCATTCGTGCGGTCCCCCGACGGGATATCAGTGGAACTGCTGCAGGATGGGCACTTGGACCCGCAGGAACCATGGGCATCGATGCCGAACACAGGAGAATGGTGATGACCCTCGAAATAGCCCGCGTTCCGGTGCTTAACGATAATTATGTGTGGTTGATGCATGATGCGGCGAGCGACGAAACGGTTGTCATCGATCCCGCGGTCGCCGAACCGGTGCTGACGGCGGCAGCCGAGCGAGGCTGGACCATCACGCAGATATGGAACACGCACTGGCACCCGGACCATATTGGCGGGAATGCCGCGATAAAGGCCGCGACGGGATGCACCGTGACCGGCCCCGCCGCCGAAGCCGCGAAAATCGACACGCTCGACCGGCCTGTGAAAGAGGGCGATATCGCCACGATTGGCGGTTTGCGCGCGGAAGTGTGGGACGTGCCGGCGCATACGGCGGGCCATATCGCCTATTATCTGCCCAGCGCGGGCGTTATTTTCGTGGGCGATACATTATTCGCCATGGGCTGCGGTCGCCTGTTTGAAGGCACGGCGGAACAGATGTTCGCGAATATGCAGCGCCTTGCACAACTGGATGGCGAAACGCGCGCCTATTGCGCATGAATATACGATGTCCAACGGCACGTTTGCGCTGGCAATGGATCCGGACAATGCAGACCTTATCACGCGCATGGACGAGGTGAAGGCAATGCGCGAACGCGGTGAGGCGACGGTGCCGACGACCATCGAGCTGGAACGCGCCACCAACCCGTTCATGCGCGCCAAGGATGCAGACGACCTAGCGCGCCTGCGCGCCGCGAAGGATGCGTTTTAAGACTGGACGCGCCGTTTACCTTTCCCGGTAGGGCCAGCTTCATTCAACTGGAGTAGCGCGTTCCGCTGGGATCATATGGTGAGGTTTTCATGAAGAAATTGGTTTTCGGGGTCGCCGCTCTTGGTTTGCTGGCACCAGCAGCGCCTGCATTTGCCGATCCGCCGTCCTGGGCGCCCGCGCATGGCCGTCGCGCAAAAGAGCGCGAGGTCGAATATAGGCCGCGCGTCATGCGCCGCGACGACCGGATCTGGCGGGGTGACGACGGCAGATATCGCTGCAAGCGCAGTGACGGCACCACTGGCCTGATCATCGGCGCCGGTGTCGGCGCGCTGCTCGGTCGGTCGCTGGACGGGGGGCGCGACAAGACCGCGGGAACGGTGCTGGGGGCCGCAGGCGGCGCTCTGCTTGGCCGCGCCATCGACCGCGGCGAGGTTCACTGCAAATAGAAACGAGCGCACCCGGCAGGGGACAGGGAAACCTATGTTCCGGGCCGGGTGCGGCCTAGAGCGGGATGACTTTTGATTGAATCAAAGCCCGCTATAGATTCTTTGTTTTCGTGGGATTTTTCGACAAAAACCGGTTCCCACTTTTTGTCATCACACTCTAGGGGCCTAAACCCTGTCCGCCTGCGCGACGCAATCGAGCGCGCGCAGCGCGGAGATGATCCGCATCAGGTGCTGTGCGTCGGCGACCTCCAGATCGATGATATCGGTGTGAAACGGCCCTTCGCGGTTCACGAGTTGCAGATTCAGGATGTTCGCCTTGTTGACGCCAAAGATGTTGGTGACGGCGGCGAGCGCACCGGGCTGGTTCTTGACGATCACCTGCAACCGCGCGGTTCCGCCTTTCGAGCGGCTGTCCCACGCGAGGTCCACCCAGTCCGCATCCTGCCCGCTTTCCAGCGCCAGACAGTCAATCGTATGCACTTCGATAGGCTCACCCGTGTTGCGGATGCCGACAATCCTGTCGCCCGGCACCGGGTGACAGCATTCGCCCAGATGATAGGCGATGCCGGGGGTCAGGCCCCGGATCGACACCGGGTTATGTTGTCGCGTGTTGAGCGAATCCATACCTTCGCCGCCGGTTGAGCCGGGGATCAGCGCCTCCAGCACCTCATCGTCGGTCACGCGATGAGTCGCGATTGCGATCATCAGCGCGGGCCTGTCGTCAATCTTCAACCGTTTGAGCGCCGCCTTGATCGCCTTGTCGCCCACTTCGACGGGTAGCCGCTCGACAATCTCCTCGAACAGATTTTCGCCCAGCGCTATCGTCTCGTCACGCTGCTTGTGCCGGATATAGCGGCGGATGGCCGCGCGCGCCTTCGCGGTGATGGCGAAGGTCAGCCATCCCGGTTGCGGTTCCTGCCCCTCGCTTTTCAGGATTTCGACCTGGTCGCCATTTTGCAGCACGGTGCGCAACGGCACGACGCGGCCGTTTACCTTTGCGCCGACGGTCTGGTCGCCGAGGTCCGTATGGATCGCATAGGCGAAATCGACCGGAGTCGCGCCCTTGGGCAACTGATGCAGCTCTCCCTTGGGCGTAAACGCGAAAATCCGGTCCTGATACATGGCGAGGCGCGTATTTTCGAGCAGCTCTTCGGCATCGTGGCTCTGGTCGAGAATCTCGATGAGGTCGCGCAGCCAGCCCGCCTGTCCGTCCGGGCCGCCGCCGCCCTGTTTATAGGCCCAGTGCGCGGCGAGCCCGAATTCATCGGCACGATGCATTTCCTCGCTGCGTATCTGGATCTCGATCCGCGCATTTTCGCCGTGAATGACGGTGGTGTGGAGCGAGCGATAGCCGTTGCGCTTGGGCGTCGAGATATAGTCCTTGAACTTGCCCGGAATCATCTTGTAGCGGCCATGGATGATGCCGAGCGCGCGATAGCAATCCTCAGCGCTGTCGGTGATGATGCGAAACGCCATCACGTCGGTCAGCTGTTCAAAGCTGATATGCCGTTCCTGCATCTTGCGCCAGATCGAATAAGGATGCTTTTCCCGGCCCGAAACCGTGATTTTCATGCCCGCGCTTTCAAGCAGCAAACGCAGGCCGGACGCGATGCGGGCAACCTTGTCACCGCCGCCTTCCTTCAATTGGTCGAGCCTGCGCGAAATGCTGTCGAAGGCGTCGGGTTCCAGCTCCTTGAACGCCAAGAGCTGCATTTCGCGCATGATGTCATACATGCCGATGCGCTCGGCGAGCGGCGCATAGATATCCATCGTCTCACGCGCGATCCGGCGGCGCTTTTCCTCGCTGGGGATGAAATGCAGCGTGCGCATATTGTGCAGGCGGTCGGCGAGCTTGACCAGCAGCACGCGGATGTCGTCCGACATGGCGAGCAGGAATTTGCGCAGATTTTCCGCCGCGCGTTCATTTTCGGACTGCGCCTCGATTTTCGACAGCTTGGTGACGCCGTCGACCAGCCGTGCCACGTCGGCACCGAAATGCTCCTCGATCTCGCTCTCGGTAACGAGCGTATCTTCGATGGTATCGTGCAACAGCGCCGTGACGATCGTCTTGTCGTCCATGTAGAAATCCGTGAGGATCCCCGCGACCTCGATCGGGTGGCTGAAATAGGGGTCGCCGCTCGCGCGCTTTTGACTGCCATGTTTTTGCACCGAAAACACATAGGCGCGATTGATCATGGCCTCGTCCGCATCGGGATCGTAGCTTTTTACACGTTCGACAAGTTCATACTGGCGTAGCATATGCGCAGACGATGCGGCCTGAGGCCGCTGCGGCGCAACAAAAAAATCAGTCGCGCCAAGGATTTCCGTTCGAATATGTCCCTTTTTGTTCGCGGCTGGCGGTGTCGCCATCGCCCGCAGTTGACAGTATCGTCACGAAACTGGTTCGCACTTTGGATTTTCGGCGATATTAGAACCGCAAGATGTCCGTAAACCCGCTCCAAGCCAAACCGTTTTTCCAGGACAAGAACCGCGCCTTCTGGAACCTGCAGTCGGCGGGCTGGGCCGGCGCGTTCGTTCTGCGCGGCATTTCGGGTCTGGCGAACGGTCAGCCGGTGTCGTTCCTGATCCCGGTGCTGATCTCAACCATCACCGGCTATTCGCTCACCCTGATTATGGCGGTCATTTTCCGCAAACTTCTGAAACAAACGCCATTCGTCACATGGTCTCTTTCCATCTTGGTGGTGCTGTTCGCGGCGGGGATCGGCGCATTCATCGAATCATGGGTGTTCACGACGCAGAACCGGGGCGGCGGGATTGCGGGCCTGCAACTGCTGCTGGGCGCCTATTATCTGACGGTGACCCTGTTGTTCGCATGGTCCGCGCTTTATTACGCGATCAATTTCTATCTGACGGTCGAGGAGCAGGCCGACCAGCTGCTGCATCTGGAAAGTCAGGCATCGACGGCGCAGCTGGCGATGTTGCGGTATCAGCTGAACCCGCATTTCCTGTTCAATACGCTCAACAGCATATCGACGCTGGTGCTGCTGAAGCAGACCGACCGCGCCAATGCGATGATTTCGCGCCTTTCCTCGTTCCTCCGCTACACGCTGATCAACGAGCCGACGGCGATGGTGTCGCTCAATCAGGAGGTCGAAACGCTGAAACTCTATCTGGAGATCGAGAAGATGCGGTTCGAGGACCGGTTGCGGCCCAGATTCGATATCGATCCGGCGGTCGAGGACGCGCACCTGCCATCGCTTTTGCTGCAACCGCTGGTCGAGAACGCGATCAAATATGCGGTAACGCCCAAGGAGGAAGGTGCCGAAATCAGCGTCGCGGCGCAGCCTGCCGGTGAAAATGTGCGCATCATCGTATCCGACACGGGGCCGGGATTGAATCAGGACCCGGCCCGACCAAACATGTCGACGGGCGTGGGGCTCGTCAACATACGCGACCGCTTGTCCCAGGCGTTCGGGGAACGACATCGCTTCGACACGCGTTCTACCCCCGGCGGCGGCTTTGTTGTAACGATAGAGCTGCCGTATGTGAGGCAATAAAGAGAGAGATAAAAATGGCGATCCGGACAATCCTCGTTGATGATGAAAGCCTGGCCATCCAGGGGCTCAAGCTCCGGTTGGAGGCGCACGAGGACGTCGAGATCGTCGATACCTGTCAGAATGGGCGCGAGGCGATCCGGTCCATCAAGACGCACAAGCCCGACCTTGTCTTTCTCGACATACAAATGCCCGGTTTCGACGGTTTTTCCGTAGTGCACGGCACGATGGATATTGAACCGCCGCTGTTTGTGTTCGTAACCGCCTATTCCGATCATGCGATCCGCGCGTTCGAGGCGCAGGCCATCGATTATCTGATGAAACCCGTGGAGGAGCAGCGGCTCGCGGACGCTCTCGAAAGGGTGCGTCAACGGCTGGCCGACAAGCGCCAGGTGCAGGAGGCCGAGAGGCTGCGCGGCGTACTCGCGGAGGTTGCGCCCGATGCGATGACCAGCTTCGCCGCGGGTGGCGAGGACGGCGCGCCAGCGTCCAGCCGCTATGAAAAGCTGATCAATATTAAGGATCGCGGGCAGATTTTCCGTGTGGATGTCGACAGTATCGAGCGGATCGATGCGGCGGGCGACTATATGTGCATCTATACCGCCGACAATTCGCTGATCCTGCGGGAAACGATGAAGGATCTGGAAAAACGTCTCGATCCGCGCAATTTCCAGCGCGTCCACCGCTCTACCATCGTCAATCTGTCACAGGTGCGGCAGGTGAAGCCGCATACCAATGGCGAATGCTTCCTGATTCTGGAATCCGGCACGCAGGTGAAGGTCAGCCGGTCCTATCGGGATGTCGTCGCCCGCTTCGTGCACTGACGGCGGTCAGCGAAAAACCCATTTCTTGTTGAGTACGAACACGATCCCGGGCGTTACGAACAGCATGGCCGGGATGGGCGTCCATGTCGGCCAGTGCCGCCAGGACACGCACAGCCACACCCACAGCGCATTGAGGCCCAGACTTGCGAGCGAGGCCATGACAAAGCGCGTCCCGCGCGCAGCATGCGCCGAAACGCCGGTGGCGCGTCGTGCATCGGCAAATGTGTAGCGTCCGTGAAAAATATAGCCGAGCAGGACGGCGGCGATATAGCCCGCGAAATTGGCGATCTGGCTATGCACGCTGCCTGACGCAGCCAGTACCCAGTAGATCGCGGCCTGAACCAGCGTCACGCCGAAACCGACAATGGCGTAGCGCGCGAGTTGCGCCAGCAACCGGCGACGATCCTCCGTCAATAAGCCCAACAGGGCATCCATAGCCATGAACCGTCACAATCCCATTGCGCTTTGCCGCGATGCCTCTAATCCCTGAACCCCATGAGGGGAAGCGCCCAGAATAGCTGGAACGGACCACCTGGCCGGGGCGCGCGACTGCTTCGGGGGGTCAATCTCTACTGGAAGTGGGTCATCTTCCTCCTCTGGCTGTGCATCGCAGCCTATTATCTTCAGATACGATCCGACACTATTCACTGGTTCGCGCTGGGCGATACCGACGACAATATGCGCTATCTGCAGGTGCGCGACTGGCTGGCGGGGCAAGGCTGGTTCGACCTGCGCCAATACCGGCTCGATCCGCCCGGCGGCGCGAACATCCACTGGTCGCGCATCGTCGACCTGCCGATTGCCGCGCTGATGCTGCTGTTCCGCATGGTCATGGAGCAGGGCGAGGCCGATCGTTGGGCCTGCGCCGTCGCGCCGCTGTTGCCGCTGTTGTTGTTGATGCTGAGCCTTGGTTTTCTGGCCCGCAGGCTTTCCGAGCCGCTCAGCCTCGCCTGGATCGTGGCGGCGCTGGCCCCACTGGGCGCGCCCATGGGACTTTCGATGTATATGCCGCTGCGCATCGACCATCATGGCTGGCAGCTCGCGCTAACCGTCACGATGCTGGCGGGTATCGTGGACCGCAAGTGGCTGCGCGGCGGGCTGATTGCCGGGACGGCCAGCGCACTTTCTGTAGCGATTGGTATGGAAATGATGGTGTACCTTGCGGGAGCAGGCGCGCTGATCGCCATCCGCTGGGTATTCAAGGAAGGCGCGGCGCGGCGCATGGCCCCCTATGCGCTGGCGCTGGGCAGCGGCACCGGGCTGCTATTCGCGATTTTCGCCAGCACCGCCAACCGCGCGCCGGTCTGCGACGCGATATCGCCAATCTGGGTGGCGACGCTCGGCATGGCATCAGGCGGCATGCTGCTGCTGACGATCCTGCCGCTGCGCGGGTGGGTCCGGCGGCTCGCGGCGGGAATCGCGGTGGGCGCGGTGGTGGGCGCGTTCGCCTATTTCAACTGGCCGCAATGCTTCACGCGCGTCTATCAGATCGATCCGGAGCTTGACCGGCTGTGGCTGTCCCATATTCGCGAGGCCAAACCGATCACGGTACAGTCGCTATCGGCGGCGATCCCGATGGTCGCCTTGCCGATTGCTGGCGTCATTGCGGCCATCATCGGGTGCGTTGCGGCGTTGTTCGACCGGGAGCGGCTCTGGGCGTGGGGAACCGTCGCGCTGATGACGATATTCGCGCTGGTGCTGATGCTGTGGCAGATACGGTCCGGCCCGGCGGCGCAATTGCTGGCGATACCAGCGGTGGCGTGGGCCGCATATGAAATCATCCGCGCTATCGTTACCGGAGGGTGGGCTGCGCGCATAGGCGCTATCGTCCCGCTGGCCATTGCCGTGCCGGTCTTTCAGGCGCAGCTGATTTATCCGCAATTGCAGCGCATCGGCATGATCAAGACCCCGCCCGCCGTGACCAACGATGCGGCCGCCACGGCGCGCAAGGACCGGCTTGACCGGATAAAGCGCGCCAGTGCGCGGTGCCGGTCGCTGCCCGCGCTGCAGGCGCTTGACCAGATACCGCCCGCGACGATCATGACGCTGGTGGATCTGGGCCCCCGCCTTATAGCCACCACCCATCATAGCGCGATTGCCGGCCCTTATCATCGCAATGGCGCGGCAATCCTCGACCTGCACCATGCGTTTGACGGAGATGCCACAACGTTCCTCGATTCGGCACGGCGTCATGACGTCACTTATTTCCTGCTATGCCCGGATTTCCCCGAGGGAACGGTCTACCGCGCGCGCAGTCCGAACGGGACGTACGCCCGTATCGAGCGCGGCGATGTGCCAGAATGGCTGCACCCCGTGACGCTGAAAAGCGGTTTCGCCCTGCCCTTCCGCCTGTACCGAATCGATCTCAGCGGCGCTGCGCAAAAAAATCCGTAAGCAACCCCGCCGCATCCCGCTCACCGATGCCGCCATACACCTCCGGCCGGTGATGACATTGGGACTGCGTGAAAAGACGCGCGCCATGAACCACGCCACCGCCCTTTTCATCGTCCGCGCCATAATAAAGCCGCGCAATGCGCGCATGGGAGATCGCCCCGGCACACATGGCGCAAGGCTCCAGCGTCACATAGAGGTCGCACCCTGTCAGCCGGAAATCGCCCAGATGGCTCGCCGCCGCGCGAATCGCCACGATTTCGGCATGCGCTGTCGGGTCATTGTCGCGCCGGTTGCGGTTTTCGCCCTCTCCGATGATGACGCCATCGCGTACGACGACGGCCCCGATCGGCACTTCATCGGCCTGCGCGGCAGACCGCGCCAGAGCCAGCGCCCGCGCCATGGGCTGCGGCAGAGGAAAAGCGGAAGTCATCACTCCCGGCTCTTGCCTTTTGATCCTGCACTTGGCAAGCGACACACGACTTGACGAATCCGGCCGATCCAGCTATCCGCGCCGCTTTCCGAGAGATTGTCCCCTAAAGGGCGGTCCAGCAACCGGACCGATGAACAGGATAGAATGTTATGTCGCGCATTTGCGAACTGACCGGCAAGAGCCGCCAAGTGGGCCACAATGTATCCCACGCGAACAACAAGACCAAGCGGGTGTTCCTGCCTAACCTGCAGAACGTGACGCTGATGTCGGAAACGCTTGAAAAGAGCGTGAAGCTGCGCGTTTCGACCCAGGGCCTGCGCTCGGTTGAGCATAATGGCGGCCTCGACAACTGGCTGCTGAAGACCTCTGACGACAAGCTGTCGCTGAAGGCGCGCCGTCTGAAGCGTGAAATTTCCAAGAAGCAGTCGGCAGCGGCCTGACGCCGAATCGCATCGACGGCTATTGAAGAAGCGGCCCCAAGCGGGCCGCTTTTTTCGTGTCGATTGCCGCGGCGGCAAAAAATGTCGGTTTAAAAATGCTGGGGCAGCGCGAATTTCAGCAGCAATGTGCGCTGAAGAAACAGGTGGTTGTCGTCCGACACGACCCACAATATCCGCTGCCCATCTTTCTGTTCGACCGCCATTCCTTCGAAATTATCGGACAATAGTGGCGGCGCGAGCCTCGCGATCTCCCGCCCACGCAAGGTCACGCCAGCCTTCAACGCGCTGACATCGACCAGATCTATAATCGCGGTGAAGCCGTCATAAAGCGTTGCGCGGCGATTCAGGACCAATAATTGGTTGTCGCCGATCCATACGGAATCGGTCGGATTATAGCCGGTCGGCGGCATGTAGGTCAGGTGAACCGGATCGCCGGTCGAGGGCGCAACAGGGTCGCCTTCAAACAGTAGCGCATCCCGCCCGCCCTCACCGGTGTGTGCGCCTTCACTGATCAGCAGAAACCGGCCGTCAGGCAGCCTCGTCATCGATTCGAGGCTCTCCGCTTCGGGCCATTTCTGCAATTCCGGCCAATCCTTGCAGGTGCCCACCTGTTCAAGGCCGGTCGAGTAGCGGCAAATCCGCTGCAAAAGTTCATACCCGACCCAAAGATGCTGGAATTGCGGGTCCACGACCATCGATTCGCTGTCGGTCGGGGTAGGCATCCATTTTTTCGGCGGTTTCACCGTCTTCAGGGCCGTTGCGTAACCGAAGCCGGTTTCGGCCTTGAGCGGGATTTCAAACATCACGCCGCCATCGCTCAGCGCCCAAATCCTGTCGTCGGGCCGAATGAGCATGGACGACAAGCCCCCGAATAATTTGGGTCGCCCCTTCACCTCCCAACCGCCCAGATAGTGAAGCGCGCCAACCTGCGTGCGCGCAGGGTCCGCACTGTCCAGCACGAGCGGATGCAGGGTCATCGTGAAAGCGCCGCTCGCGGGGCGTCCCGGTTTGGTCACGATCGAATCAGCCACAGCCACCAGGCCAACAGCGATCAATGCCAACAAGATCAAATAGCGCATGCCGCGCCCGTAGCCGAAGAATATGAGGATTTCACCTGATTTCGGTACTTCCATCCTGAACCGACGCTGACGATGACATTCAGCATTCGCTCAACGGTCAAGGGCGATAACGGGTCCATCGAATCGGAAAAGGAGCGTCAAAATGACCATGACATTCGGAAAAAAGGTGGCCGCGGCGCTCAGCCTCGGTCTGGTATCGGTCGGCGCGATGGCAGCCGCCCCTGCCGAGGCGCGCGATCGGCACGACTACCGGCCGGGCGATTATTATCGCGGATATGACCGGGGCGGATATGACCGGCATTATTACCGCAATCGCGATTATCGGAGCCGCGATTATTATCGTAATTCGCGATACACATATAAGGACAGCCGCTATCGCTGCAGAGACAACGGCACCGGCGGCGCAATTGTCGGCGCCATAGCAGGCGGTCTGCTCGGCAACGAGGTGGCGCATCGCGGCGACAAGACCACAGGCGCCGTGCTGGGCGCGGCAATCGGCGCGATTGCCGGTCACGCCATCGACAAGAATGACGGGCGTCGCTGCTGATCAGAATTTTTACCCCGGCTTCCTGCGGGAGCCGGGGTTATCCTATGCCAGCGCCGCTCCGGCGACAGCAGCGCCATAGAGCCCGAATTCGGGGTGGTCGGCGAAAAATACCGGCAAGTCGGACATGAAGTCCACATAACGCCCCTTGGCGACGAAGCGGGCGTGAAACTGATCGAACAGGACGGTCTCCCGCATTCTCTGGGTAAGAGACCCGGCCAGAACCACTGCTTTCGCGTCCTGAGCCAGCGCCAGATCGCCTGCCGCAGCACCATAACATAGGCACAGACGCTCCAGAGCGTCGACTGCCAAGCCATCATTGCCGGACAAGGCGGCCTGCCACAGATCGCCGTCACTGATCGATGGCATATCCTGCCCCGAAAGCGCCGCCAGTGACTGATAGAGCAGGTTGAGGCCCGGTCCGGACACGATACGCTCCACCGACACATGGTCGAACCGCTTGCGCAATTCCTGCAACAGCCCGTCTTCAACGGCGTCCGACGCCGCGAAATCGATATGGCCGCCCTCGGTCGCAAAGATGTGCGGAGTGCCGTCAACCATCGCGATGACGCACACGCCCAGCCCCGTGCCGGGGCCCAATACCGTTATCGTACCATTTTGTGGCAAGCCGCGTTCCGGCCCGAACAGATGGCCAAAATTTTCCGGCGGCAGCGCCGTGACGCCATGGGCGATCGCCTCAAAATCATTGACCAGCTTTATGCGATCAAAGTGCAGTTCCTGCATCAACGCATCGGGATCGATAACCCAGTGGCTGTTGGTCAGCTTGATCGGGTGTCGATTCGTCGGTGCGGCCACCGCAATCGCCGCCTTGCCCGGCAAAGCGCTGCCCTCATCGGCCTGAAACTGGCGCCAACAATCGGCAAGGCTTGGATAATCGGCGACCTTATATTTTCGGATCGTGGCCAAGGCGGGGCGCTCTCCTCCGCCAACCCGGGCGCGGCAGAAACGCGCATTCGTACCGCCTATGTCGACCGCAACGATTTCCAGCTGTCCATTCATGGACCCGCCTTAGCTTTTCGTCCCGTCAATGGCCACATCCATTGCGGCTGAATTCCGCCAATCATGTTGCGTCCCGGCGAAGAGACGCTATAGCGGGCATCCGCGTGCCCCTGTGGTGAAATTGGTAGACGCGCTCGACTCAAAATCGAGTTCCTTCGGGAGTGCTGGTTCGATTCCGGCCAGGGGCACCATTCCCGCTTCGTTGATTCGGTGCACGCCGTCGGCGGTGCACGCTAGGTTCCCCAATATCCGCATTGCATCGGCCCGCGGCATCCCGTTGGTCGATACCCATATGCGGTTCGTCTGAACATTCGCGCGCCGGTGTAAACAGATCAGTCGCTTGTCGAACGGTGCATGCGGTGAGAAATCCGTAGCGTTAGTGATCCTTCCGACCACAAACGAAGTGAGAAGGATTACACCATGCGCGACTCGACCCTCTTCAAATGCGGCGGCCTGACAATCGGCCTGCTGGCAACGGCTTTCTTTGGCCCCGCCTCAGCCGCAGAGCCCAATCAAGCCCCGCGCGCGGCGGACGTGCGCTATGACGACCTCAATCTGCTGCATAGGGAGGATGTCGACAGGCTGCAGGCCCGCGTGCGGCGTGCGGCGAGGGCAGTCTGCTCCGAAGACACGCGCGATATCACGCTGCAGGCCAAGGCCCGGCAATGCCGCGCTGCTGCTCTGGAGAGCGCTCAGACACAAGTGCAGGTCGCCATCGCGGCCCGGAGGAGTGGAGAAGCACAGGCATTCAACTCCGTACGGATCAAGGCCCCGCCACGCTGACGCCTGCTTGCTCTTTTCACCGCCCGACATCATGATCTCCACAAGGTCGTGAGGTGAAAACCCCCGGGGTGCCCTTGCCCCGGGGGCATTTTTCATGGTGACGAGCCCGTACTCATGCCGTGGGAATCAACGACCGGCCATCGCCTTTACTTTGGCGAGATAGGTGCGGCCGATACGGGTAGAGATACCGTCGTTTAGGCAGGCCTTCCACGTGCCGAGCCCGTCATGCGCCAGCTTGACGATATAATCCTGCCGCACGATCGTCGATCGGTGCAGGCGAATGAAGCGCGCAGGGTTGAGCCTGCGTTCAAGCTCTGAAATCGTCTGGTGCAGCAAATAGCTGCGGCTGCCGACATGAAGCCGCATATAGTCCCGCTCCGCCTCGATCCGGTCGACATCCGTCGCCGCAATCCTGATCATTTCCGATTTATGCGGTATCCAGAATTCCTCGATCCACTCGGCCTGCTCAGCCGCATCAGATGACCGCCCGGGCGAGGTCCCCCGGTCGGCCACCCGCCCCACGGCGCGCTGCAATTTGCCGAGCGCCACCGGTTTCAGCAGATAATCAATTGCGGCAACGTCGAACGCCTCCACCGCGAAATCGTCAAACGCGGTGCAGAAGATGATAGCCGGTCTTTTCTCCGACGTTTCCAGCGCGCGGGCGACCTGAATACCATCGAGGCCCGGCATGGCGATGTCCAGTAGCAGCAAGTCCGGCGTCAGCGCCTGGCACAGCCGCAACGCCGCATCGCCGTCATTGGCTGTGCCGACCAGATTGATTTGCGGGATTTGTCCGCACAGGATCTGTAGCCGTTCTATTGCCAACGGCTCATCATCGATGATCAACGTGCGCAGCGCGTCAGCAGCCATCACGGATGATCGGCATGGTCAATGTCACGCCGAACCCTCCCTGTGGTAGCGGCCCCCAGCGGCAGCCTGCCTCCGTTCCGAAGCGCGCGGCAAGGCGATCGCGCACGTTTCGCAACCCCACGCCCATGCCGTTTGCCGGCTGCTCCTTGTCCAACTGACGCCCGTCATTTTCAACAGACAGGATGAGGCCGCCGGAATCTTCCCGCGCGCAGATGCGGATCGTTACCGGATCCTTGGCGGGCGAAACGCCATATTTGACGGCGTTTTCGACAAGCGGCTGCAATATCAGCGCAGGAACACAAGCCGATCCCAATCCGTCCGCGATAACGATGTCCGTCTTGAGGCGCGTGGGGAAACGGACCTGTTCAATTTCGAGATAGAGGCGTTGCAGGTGAATTTCCTCCTCCAGCGTCACGTCTTCCGTCGGGTGGGCCGACAGGCTGGTGCGGAAGAAATTGGACAGGTTGATGATCATCTGTTCCGCCTCAGCAGGCTTTGCCGTCATGATGAGCGACGATAGGGAATTGAGTGTGTTGAACAGGAAATGCGGATTGACCTGATAGCGCAACGCCTTGAGTTCGGCGGCCTGCGCCGCGGCGCTGTGGCGCGCAGCTCTCCGCTCAAAATATCGTGTCTCATTGGCGTAGCACAGCGCGAGGTAGAAGGCTGCCCACGCTACGAAGAAGAAGTAGCTGTTGACCGCATGGTCCGAGATTTTCTGAAACGGCGTTGCATCCTGTTCGTCGCCGCCCATATCGCCCACCTGTACATAAACCCCGGACGAAGGGGGAGCGGGAGACGCAGGAGGCACGGGCGGGACCGGTGGCGTTGGCGGCACCGGAATCACGGGATCATCGGTCGCCGATTTGCCAATATGGATTTCCGCGCCCGGCTTGACGATATGCACCGATCCGTCCGAACGCTCAGACCTGTCGACGACGACGATCTTCTTGGCCTTTTCCTTTGCCTCGATACGGTCATTGAACTCTCGAAAAGCGTATTGATTGATCGCCGAATAGGCGAAGGATGCCGGAATGCTGAGCACCGCGACCAACATGATGGATCGTCGGATCGACCCGATCGGCTGGGTGCGCAACGCCAGATAGAAGCCATAGGTGATGATGGCGCTGACACACGCGACGCCCAGACGCGGGCCGAACATCGCCCACTGGTCATCAAGCCCGAGGACCGCCGCGCGGACGGTAACGACGAGGCAATAGAAGGCCCAAAAGCCGACGATAGACCATAATACGACCCGGACAGGCAGTGCGTGCGGCCTGTCGTCCTGTTCAACTGTCATAGCCACTTTTAGCGTAATTCTGCCGAAATGACCAAGCGTGCCGCCGACGCCCGTCGAACAGGGTCGGCCGTTGATCGAAAGAGTCGCCGTTCGGCAGGCCCGCCATCCCGGCTTGCGCCCCTCACACCATAGGCGGAAAAGCCGCCTCTCTTATTTTCACCCAGTCGGCGAGGAAGTTTTCCTTTTCCCGCTTTTGAATAGTGTCGGCGGCGCGCAGCAGGAAACTGGGATGAACCGTGATCCACAATTGTGTACCGCCCGGCAGAGCGATAGGTCGACCGCGCTCGTTCTGAACGCTGGGTGTGCGGCCGAGCACGGCGCGGGCTGCCGATGCACCCAGAGCCACTATAGTCCGAGGCTTGAGGATCGAGCGCTCCGCATCGAGCCAGAAGCGGCATGTGTCGATTTCCCCCGCTGTCGGTCGCTGGTGAATGCGCCGTGGGCCGCGCGGTTCAAATTTGAAATGCTTCACGGCATTGGTGACATAGAGCGTGCCCCGGTCGATGTCGGCTTCATCGAGATACCGGTTGAGCAGTTGGCCCGCCGGACCGACGAAAGGCTTGCCCGCCTTCTCTTCCTCATCGCCGGGCTGCTCGCCGATCACCATGACGCCGCCATCCAGCGCGCCATCGCCAGACACCGCGCGGGTGCCTTTGCAGCCTATCGAACATCGGCGGCACGCGGCTATTTCTTCGGCGACTTTCCCAAGCGATTCTGGAAACTGCGTAGGGAAGACATCTTCTCCTGCCGCTATCATCGCACTTTCGCGCGCACGGGCGCCCGCGATGAGAGACGGGACAATCGCCGTTTCCGGCATATTTTTCCAATAGCGACGCGGCATTTCCTTCAGCATCGCGCCGACCTTCACACGGGCCGGGTTGAAGATTGAGGCATAATATCGCGTCCACATATCCTCGACCGGATCACCCTGCGGTGCGTCGCGCGCGGTCGCGCCGGCCGTTTCCGACAGTAGCGCGCCGTCCCAGTGGATCGACAGGTCCGGCGTCAGGATCGACCAGCGCATATTCGCAAATCGATCAACAAAGAACCGCACATTGGCCCGGATGATATGATGTTCAGGTTCAAACCAAGCGACATAGCGCTCCTCACCCTTGCCTTCTTCCACCAGACGAAAGCGCACAAAGGCGCGCATTTTGTGGATATCCCGCCGCACCTCCTTCGCCATCGCCTGCGCGCGCCGCACATCGGCATCGGCCACATCCTGCAACAGGCGGGGATGCTGCTGATGACGCCAGAGCAACCGGTAGAGCAAAGCGAAACGCGCGGAATCATTGTGGCAAATGACCTTTTCCCCCAGCTCCAAGAAATCGCGACTGACCGTGATGTGGATCCGTTTTTCCGAAAAAGTTGCCCCGCTCGCGGATGCCAGCAGATCGCCATATTGGCCGGGCTCGTTCCATATCACCTGACCGGGTGGAATTCGGGCGCGCAGCAATGAGCGCGCATGGTCGCGCCAAGCTTCGAAATCATCATGCGCCGCCAGATCGATAGCGATGGGCAGCGACAAGGGAGAACCGATAGCGGTGGCGGGACTCATGCCGCGAACAGTTCCAGCTGTTTGGGCGCAGCGCGCATTCCGCCAAGCAGATCAACACGTTCGAGCAGATGCGTCGGCCTCCAATCCGCCGTCACGATGAATGGCCTCAGCTTCGCGATCGAAACCGTGAAGCGCGCGACATCATCCAGCCGCAAGGATCGATGCCGCCGTGACGTCAGGATCGCGGCGACCGCCTTCGTCCCCAGGCCCGGCACACGCAGCAACGCCTCCCGCGGTGCGCGATTGACGTCCACCGGGAATCGCTCGCGAAACTTGAGCGCCCAGGCAAGCTTCGGGTCGATATCGAGCGGCAACATGCCATCGCCGTCTACCGCCTGCTGCACCTCCTTTGGCGCAAAGCCATAAAAGCGCACCAGCCAATCGGACTGGTACAGGCGATGTTCCCGTACCAGCGGCGGGCGCTTTAGCGGCAGTATGGCGCTGGCGTCGGGAATGGGACTGAACGCGGAATAATAAACGCGGCGCAGGCCATAGCCTGTGTAGAGTTGGCTCGCGCGCCCGATAATGTCGACATCGTTTGCGTTGTCGGCACCGATGATCATCTGCGTCGATTGGCCGGCGGGGGCAAAGCGCGGTGCATGCCGGAAGCGTTTGCGCGCATCCTGCGCACCGGTAATTTCGGACGAGATATGACCCATCGCCCCCTCGATTTTCCCTCTGTCCTTGTCGGGAGCCAGCCGGGTCAGGCCCGCCGGTGTCGGCAACTCCACATTGATGGACAGGCGATCAGCCCAGAGCCCCGCTTGCGCAACCAGTTCCGGATCGGCCTCCGGGATGGTTTTGAGGTGGATATAGCCGCGAAACTCATGATCTTCGCGCAGCGACCGCGCGACCTCCACCATCTGCTCCATCGTATGATCGGACGAGCGGATGATGCCGGAGGAAAGGAAGAGCCCCTCGATATAATTTCGCTTATAAAAGCGGAGCGTGAGATCAACGACTTCCTGAACGGAAAAATGCGCGCGGCGCACGTTCGAACTCTTCCGATTGATACAATAATGGCAATCGAAAATGCAGTGATTGGTCAGGAGGATCTTCAATAAGGAGATGCAGCGGCCATCGGGCGTATAGGCATGGCATATCCCCATGCCTTCGGTTGACCCTACCCCCTTTCCGCCGCGACTGTTCCGCTTGGCTGTCCCCGACGATGCGCAGGACGCGTCATATTTGGCGGCATCGGACAGGATTTCGAGCTTTTGAATCAGGGGCATTGCGGTCATTTGTTCATTTTATGTTCTCAATTTTTCAATGCAATATTTTCCCGTCCAATTTGCGGCAAACGGTTGCGCGCAGCCCAACGGACGGCGATGGGTGCGCCCCTCCGGCCAGCTACAGCGTTTTCCCCACCACACCGGTGCCGGTATCAGGGGATTGCTTTGGCAACAGGCTCGGCAGTCGCGCTCGCCCCCTCCACGACCATGCGGCGCGTCGCCTCCCCGATCAGTAGAAGCGCGGGACCGTCGCCGATGGCCTGCGCGGCGATCGGCAGCAGGTCGAGCCGCGTGTGTAGCACTCTCTCCTCTGGCAAGCTGACATTTTCCGCAACCATCACCGGCGTATCGCCGCGCAACCCCGCGCGGATGAGGTGATTCGAAACGGCGCGCGCGGCGGCTTTGCCCATATAGACGGCCAGCGTCGCCTTGGGATCGGCGAGCGCGTCCCAATCCAGATCGAGCGGCTCGCCCGCGCGGGCATGGGCGGTGACGAACGTCAGCTTGCGCGCCAATCCGCGCAGGGTAAGGGAAATGCCTGCGCTCGCGGCAGCGGCGGAGGCAGCGGTAATGCCGGGGCAGACCTGAACAGATATGCCCTGTTCGCGCAGTGCCGCCATTTCTTCGGTCGAGCGGCCGAATATGGACGGGTCGCCCCCCTTCAGGCGAACGACACGCTCCCCCGCATGCGCCGCAGCCACCAGCAAGTCGTTGATGCTTTCCTGCGCCTTGGAATGGCGGCCCGACCGTTTGCCGACTGGAACGCGGCGCACATGGGGTGGCACGAGGTCGAGCACGCCCGGCCCCACAAGGGCATCATAGAAAACGACGCTCGCCGAATGGAGCAGGCGCTCTGCCTTGCGCGTCAGCAGGTCGGGGTCGCCCGGCCCTGCCCCCACAAGCCATACGGTACCCGGAGCAATCATGCCGCTTCCTCCTTCACGCGATGCCGCGCTTCCTCGATCAGTTTCGCGATGGCGGGGCGGCAGCTGCCGCAATTCGTGCCGGCGTTGAGCGCCGAACCGACGGCCTCCACGCTGATCAAATTCTTTTGCGCGATGGCCGACAGGATCGTCTGCATGCCGACATCGAAGCAGGCGCAGACGATCGCGCCCTTGTCCGGACCCGGCACCGCCGGACGCCCGGCAAGAAGCGCCGCGGGGCCATCGTCGGAAACGCCGCCCAGTTGCGAGGCGATCCACTCGCGCGGCGGCAGGGTGCCGCTTCGTGTCAGGAACAGGGCCGCTGCCAGACGCCCGTCCTTGTCTCGCACCGCTATCCGCCGGGTGCCGCGCGCCTGATCGAACGCTTCAATCCGGTCGCCCGCAGGCAACAGCGCCTCGACCTCGATCATGCCTTCGCCCGCCAGTTCGACCAGCCAACCGCCCGCCAGCCGGCAACGCGTCCAGTGGACGCCGTCCGGCATGGAGCTCAGGTCGCTCAGCACGAGGAAGGCGCGCCAGTCCGGCGTCCACGCCTCGATCTCCGCCGCGCTGTCCTTGAAGCCCGGCTGACCGGACACCGGATCGGTGGACTGGTCGGGAAGGCGCCCAGTGCGTCCGCCGCTCGACATCATATCGGTCCAGTGCATCGGCACGAAAATGTCGCCGCGCCGCTGTGCATCGGTGACGCACACGCGATAGAGGCTTTCGCCTTGCGCCGTGCGGACGCGGGCGAAACGCCCGTCGACGATGCCCCGCGCCCGCGCATCGGCGGGGTGAATTTCCACCAGCGGTTCGCGACGATGCTGCGACAGGCGCGGGCTGAGCCCGGTGCGCGTCATCGTATGCCACTGGTCGCGATAGCGGCCCGTGTTAAGGCGCAGCGGATAGTCGTCTGCCACCCGCACCTCTTGATGCAGGCGCGGCATCACGAGCCGCGCGCGACCGTCCGGCGTGGAATAGCGCCCCGGCGCCATCGGGTCGGGCCCACCCCATTGGCGCGGTTTCAGACCGTCATATTGACCCTCGCTCAGGTGCATCCAGCCGCTCAGGTCGAGCATGCGCGCACCGTCATTCTCGAACGCCGTCTGGGCGGCATATTCGGCAAAGACAGAGGCCGTGGTGCGAAACGCAAATGCGTCGGCAAAGCCCATGCGACGACCAACATCGGCGATGACATCCCAGTCGGCCCGCGCCATTCCCGGCGCGTCGAAGAAGGGACGCTGACGGCTGATAACCCGCTCGCTGTTGGTGACGGTGCCGTCCTTTTCCCCCCATGCGAGCGCAGGCAGCGCGACATGCGCATAGCGCATCGTATCGGTATCGGCGATCACATCGGACACGACAACCAGCGGGCAGCGTTCGAGCGCCTCTCGCACGAAACCGGCATCCGGCATCGATACGGCGGGGTTGGTGCCGATCACCCACAGCGCCTTGATCCGCCCGTCATGCACCGCGCGAAACATGTCGACTGCCTTCAGCCCCGCTTTGGTCGCGATTGTCGGGCTGTTCCAGAAACGCTGAGCCCGGTCGCAATTGTCCGGCGCGAAACCCATATGCGCGGCCAGCATCGATGCGAGCCCGCCCACCTCGCGCCCGCCCATCGCATTGGGCTGGCCAGTGATGGAAAACGGCCCGGCTCCGCGTTTGCCGATGCGCCCCGTTGCGAGATGCACATTGATGATCGCATTGCCCTTGTCGGTGCCCTGTACGGACTGGTTCGCGCCCTGACTGAACAGCGTCACGGTGCGCGGATAGTCCGCGAACAAACCGAAAAATTCGGCCAATATGCCCGCGTCGAGGCCCGTGTCGCCCGTCACGTCGCAGCAGCAGAATTCGTCCCAGAAATTTTCCGGCACGCTGACATGCGCGTCGAGATAGTCCTGATCGAGCTTGCCCCAATTGCGCATGGTGGCGAGCAGCGCCGTGAACAAGGCGACATCGCCATCGGGGCGGATCTGAAGATGCAGGTCGGCCTGTTCCGCCGTTTCCGTCCGGCGCGGATCGACCACGACCAGCAACGTGCCGCGATGTTTGCGTGCCGCCTCTATCCGTTGCCAGATCACGGGGTGGCACCATGCGGTGTTGGACCCGACGAGGATGATGAGATCGGCCTCGTCGAGATCCTCATAGGAGCAAGGCACGACATCTTCGCCGAAAGCGCGCGTATGCGCGGCCACGGCGCTCGCCATGCAGAGGCGCGAATTGGTGTCGATATTGGCCGAACCGATGAAGCCCTTCATCAGCTTGTTGGCGACATAATAATCTTCGGTCAGAAGCTGCCCGGACACGTAGAAAGCAACGCTGTCCGGTCCATGCTGCGCGACGGCATCGGAAAAGCCCCGTGCAACGGTGTCGAGCGCCGCGTCCCAGCTGGCGGGCATGCCGCCGACCATGGGCTCCAGCAGCCGCCCCTCCAGCCCCACCGTCTCACCCAGATGGGTTCCCTTCGAACAGAGCCGCCCGGCGTTGGCGGGGTGATCCGCATCGCCCTTGATCGCAACCGTGCGCCCGGGCCCGGCCACGGCCGATATGCCGCACCCCACTCCGCAATAAGGACATGTCGTTTTCACCATCGTTCTTCGGCCCCGACAGGCGCACGCAAAAAAGCCGCCAAGCCGTTCCCGGAAGGAACATGGCTGGCGGCGTCGTTGCCACGCAATGGAAAGCTATTGCCGAAACGCCGGTCCCATCGTTGGACGGCATTTCCGTATCGAGTCGAAACATCGCATGTCAGGCGGCAGGCGGCAAGCCCTTTTTGCGTTGCAGCAAAGGCGCGCCGCCCGTTCATCCTACCAGCTTTTGTACGGCAGGAACTTGCCGCTCATCGTCACCTTGATCCGGTCGCCCTTTTCATGCGCTACGCGATCGATCGCCATGTCGAAATCGATCGCGCTCATGATGCCGTCGCCGCATTTTTCCTGCACCAGTTCCTTGAACGCCTCGCCAAACACGCCGGTGATTTCATACCAGCGATAGATGCAGGGGTCGGTCGGCACGACGCGCTCAAAATTCTTGGTCGGAAACTCGGTCAGGACTACCGCAGCCTCTGCGGGCAGCCCGAGAAAGTCGACGACCTTGCCAGCAGCATCGGGCAACAGGCTGTTCATGCCCAGACAAGCGGAGGTGACAAACACTTCGCTGAGACCCGCCGCGTCCGCAATCTCCGCCCATTTGATCTGCTTTTCCCGCTTCTTGGCGCGGATCATCGCGGTGACATCGGCCTTGGTCATCATTGTGTCGTCTCCTCTTGGTTGCTCTGGTGGGAAAGCCCGATATCGGGCCGGGTCAGGATGGAGAGCGCAAGCGCAGCGGCAAGCACCAGCGCCAGCGCGCGCCAGAAATGGACGGACCCGCGCTGGATCAGCGGGCGCGGCTCGGGCGTTGCAAGCGCACTGTTGGGGTGCGTGAAGTCATAGAGAAATTCGCTCAGCTCGGCGTAGCGCTTGCCCGGATTGATCGCGACCGCCTTCGCCAGCGCCGCATCCATCCATATCGGTATGGCGGGGTTGCGCTCGCTTGCCGGTACATAGCGCAGGCGGCGTTGTGCAGACGGCGTACGGGCGGCGGAAACGCGCGGGCCATAGGGCAGGTCCCCCGTCACCATCTGATAGGCGATCACGCCCAGCGAGAATATATCGCTTTGGGTGCTGGCCGAATATCCCAGATAATGTTCGGCTGCGCTATATTGCATTGTGCCCGCATAGGCGGCGTCCTCCTCCGCGCGCGGTGCGATCTCGTCGATTCCGGCGACCTGCACCGACCCGAAATCGATGATTTTGACCGTGCCGTTCGCATCAATGATGATGTTCCTTGGGCGCAGGTCGCGGTGGATCATCTGCTTGCGGTGCAGAGCCTGAAGCCCGTTCGCGATCTGGCGCACAATGTCGCGCACGACCGGCAAATCCGGTTCGGGATGATCGTGCATCCATTGGTCGAGCGTCTGGCCCTCGACATACTCCGACGCGGAATAGAGATATCGGCGCGCCTGCTGCTGCGGAACGGCCGCCAATATGTTCTGGTGCGACACCCGGCGCATCACCCAGTCTTCCAGCATCAGAGCGGAACGTTCCGCGTCATTTTGCGCATGTTCGGTCGACGGCAGTTTGATGGCAACGCGCGTGCCGTCTTTCTGGTTCTGCGCCAGAAACACGTGGCTGCGGCTGCCGCTATGGATCTGCCGGATGATGTCATAGCCCTCGAAATGGTCGCCGGCCTTCAGGTCGGGCGCATTGGCAAGGCGCAGGTCCTGACCGATCAAGTCGTCGATCTGGCCTGCCGGCAATGTCTCCACGCGAACGATCTGTACGGTCAGATTGTCGTCGCTGCCCTTCGCCAGCGCCTTCTCCGCAACCAGGCGCGCTGCATGGTTGAGGTCGTCAGCCTCTCGCACGGACGCAACAATCTCTGCCGCGGCCAGCGTTTCGTGCACGCCATCGGTGGTGAGCAGAAATATGTCGCCGGGTTGCAGAGGCATGTCGCGATAGTCGATTTCAACCATGCGCCCCACTCCCATCGCCCGGCCCAGATAGCTGTGGCCGCCGCCCGCGGAAATGCGGTGCGCCTGTGTCAACGGTTCAAGGCTGCCGCCCGAAATGCGCGCGATCTGCGCGTCGCCAATATGAAATATGTGTGCCATCCGCGATTTCAGTATCAGCGCGGAAAAGGTGCAGATCAGCGCTTGCGCTTCCCGGTCCTCGCCCTCTTCGCGCGGACGGATGCGCGCATTTTGCGCATGCATCCAGCTGTTGGTCGCGGAGATGACCCGGTCGCCGGAACTTTGCACCGTCCAGCTGTCGGGTGTGCAATAATAATCGGTGAGAAAAGACTTTACCGCCGTTTCGGAGGCGGTAGCGCCCAGCGCGCTGGTGCTGATCCCGTCAGCAAGGGCGATCGCGACCCCCTTACTGACAAGCCGTTCGCCTTCGGGCGTGATCGCGCCGTGAAAATCCTGATTCTCGCGCTTGCGCCCGGCGGTCGAATATTGACCGAGCGAGATGGTGAGACGTTCCTGCATGGGAGCGGGCACGCCCGCAGGGAGACGATCCGTGGGAGCCACCAGGATCGCCTCCGCCGCCATCGGCTTATGCCGCGCGCTTGATGCTGGAAACGCCAGCAACCTCACGCTTGGGATTAGTGCGGTAATGCGTGGTGTAGAGCATCAGACCGGTGAAGGTCAGGCCGCCGACCAGATTGCCCAGCACAACCGGAATTTCATTCCAGATCAGATAATCGGCGATGCTGAAATTGCCGCCCATCATCAGACCGCTCGGGAACAGGAACATGTTCACGATGGAATGTTCAAACAATATTGTCAGGTTGCTGCTGCCAGTCTAACGCGAACCCGTCTCCACATGGAGGTTCTCTGCGGTTAGAAACAGGCCGATGAAAGCCATTTCTTACAAACGCCACCGGTTCCCACCGGAGGTAATTCAGCATGCCGTCTGGCTCTATTTTCGCTTCACGTTGAGCCTGCGCGACGTCGAAGATCTGCTCGCCGAACGCGGAATCGAAGTCAGCTACGAAACCGTCCGATGCTGGAGCAGAAAGTTTGGACTGGCCATCGCCCGGAACCTCAAACGTCTACATGGAAGGCCCGACACGGTGTGGCATTTAGACGAAATGGTCGTCAGGATTAATGGCAAGCGGATGTACATGTGGCGTGCCGTGGATAAGGAAGGTGTCGTACTTGACGCCATAGTCCAGAAACGACGGAACACGGCCGCAGCGTTAAAACTCCTCAGAAAACTGCTCAAGCGGCAGGGCTTTGTTCCGGACAAATTCGTGACAGACGGCCTTGCATCCTACAAGGCGGCAATGAAGGAACTGGGCGGCCTGGCTCGGCACGAACCAGGTCGATTGCGAGAAAATAATCGCGCCGAGAACAGCCACCTCCCCGTCCGAAGACGAGAACGAAAAATGCAAAGGTTCAAATCTCAGGGGCAAGCTCAGCAGTTCATCTCTACCCACAGCGCTATCTACAACACCTTCAACATCGATCGCCATCTCACTTCCAGAAACACCATGCGCTATCTCCGGAACGCCGCCATGGAGAAATGGAAAGCCGCGTCCGCTCCTGCCGGATGAAATTTGACGTCGGGGCATTCGCTCGAGCAGCAAAAGTTTACCTGACAGTTCCAAGACCATTGCTTGACGTGCTTTGCGTTGGAATTTTCCCATTCGCCTTCTTGCGACTTCAGGAACTCAATCGCGCATTCCTTGAACGTCTTCGTGCGAACCTGTTCGACGCGCTGGCGTTGGGCGTCCAGCCGACGTTGTTCGATAGGGTCTATGCCGTCGCGAACCATACGACGAAGCTTTCGGGCTTCGGCTTGGGCTTCGGCCAACGACAAGCCGGGCAGTTCGGCGGCTTCTTCGTCGGTCGCCCCGATCTTGCCGTTGTAGGGTCCAAGGCCAACGTCGCGACGCTTTTCGCCAAGCTTGTAGCGTAGGTAGCTGTCAAGAGTCAGTGATAGACGCAAGATTGCGTTAACCCCTTTGTTTTCTAGGGGTTTCGTAGCTGTCTGTAGATGGTGGTAGATGGGTAGTTGGCGGAGCGGGAGGGATTCGAACCCTCGATACGGTTTTGCCGTATACTCACTTTCCAGGCGAGCGCCTTCGACCACTCGGCCACCGCTCCGCATTGCCTGATCGCTTCGCGCGGGGCGCGGAACGTGAATCAGACGATATTTCAATCGCCATGGAATGGGCGCGTCTAGCCGGTGATGCCCGTGCTTGCAAGCGTGATGGATCGGGAATGTGAAGCGCCCTCGCGCAGAGCTGCGGCGACGTCTATCCGGCCAATGCTTTCTGCCGCCGCCGCTGTACCGATGACCCGATGCCCATGGATTCCCGATATTTTGCTACCGTGCGCCGGGCAATGTCGAATCCTTCCGCCCGCAGCATATCGACGAGGGTGTCGTCCGACAGTATCTTGCGCGGTTCCTCTCCCTCTATCAACGCCTTGATCCGGCTTTTCACCGCCTGCGCCGACACCGCCTCTCCGCCATCAGCCGATGCGATGCCGCTGGTGAAGAAATATTTCAGCTCAAACAGTCCGCGCGGGCAGGAGAGATATTTGTTGCTGGTGACGCGGCTGACGGTCGATTCATGCATGCCTATCGCCTCGGCGACGGCGCGAAGCGTCAGCGGCTTCAAATGCGCCACACCTTTGCGGAAAAAATCCTCCTGCTGACGCACGATCTCGGTAGCAACCTTGATGATGGTCTTCTGTCGCTGATCCAGCGCCTTGATGAGCCAGTTGGCGTTGGTGAGGCAATCCGACAGCCATGCCTTCGATGCCTTATCCTGAACCCCTCCGGAAAGTTCCGCATAATAAACGCGATTGATGAGGACATGCGGCAATGTCGCGCCATTGACCTCGATCGCCCAGCCCTCGCCCTGCGGCGTCACAAAAATATCGGGGACGACGGCCTGCGTGTCGTTGTTGGCAAAGCGCAACCCCGGCTTGGGATCATAGCCACGCAACTCTCGAATCATGTCGGTGAGGTCTTCCTCATCGACTCCGCAAATGCGCCTCAACTGGGGCAGTGCACCCTTTGCCAGCAGATCTAAATTGGCAATCAAGGTCGCCATGGCGGGGTCGTAGCGGTCAGCCTCCCTTGCTTGAAGCGCAAGGCATTCGGACAGAGACCGCGCTCCCACACCGACCGGATCGAAGGTGTGGATGACGGTCAGCACGGCCTCAACGTCCACGCGGGGGAGCTGCAATGCATAGGCGAGTTGCGGCAGATCGACTTCGAGATAGCCGGCCTCGTCCATCTGGCCGATCAGCTGGCTGGCAATCAGCAGTTCCTTATCGGAAAGGCACAACCGCGCCTGATCCATCAGATGCTCATAGAGGCCAGTTTCGTTGCCCGAAAAACTGTCGAAATCGGGGCCGTCCTCACCAAAGCCGGATCCGCCTGCACCAAGATCGGACAAACCGCCGGCGCCGCTCAACCCCTCGCCCCGGACCGCCGCTGCGGGTGCCTCGTCGCCACCAGACCCTTGCGTCGCGGCCATGTCGACATCGAGCAGATTTTCAGACGCAGTCGCATCGTCGCGCATCATCGCATCGCTCGCCGCCTCTGCGTCCGGCACGGCACGTTCCGCCGCATCCGGTCCCACACCTCCTGCGTCGCCAGCATCACCATCCGGGCCATCGCGTGCAACATCGAGCAAAGGATTACGCTCCAGCTCGCCCGCAATATAGGCTTCGATCTCCACATTGGAGAGCGCGAGCAAGCGGATCGCCTGCTGCAACTGTGGCGTCATCACCAGAGACTGGCTTTGGCGCAGGTCCAGGCGAGGAGCGAGGGCCACTATCGCGTCATCTCACAGCGAGAAACTCTCGCCAAGATACAGGCGGCGAACGTCCGCATTGGCGACCAGGTCGGCTGGCTGACCCGCAAACAACACTTGGCCGTCATATATGATGCAGGCGCGGTCCACGATCTCCAGCGTCTCGCGAACATTGTGATCGGTAATCAAAACGCCGATGCCGCGCGTCCGCAACTGACGGACGAGATCACGGATGTCGGAGATCGACAGCGGGTCGATGCCGGCAAAGGGTTCATCGAGCAGCATGATGGACGGGTTCGCGGCCAGTGCACGCGCAATTTCGCAGCGGCGGCGCTCGCCACCCGAGAGGGCCATGGCGGAGGAATCCCGAAGGCGCGCAAGGCCAAATTCGTCGAGCAACTCCTCCAGTCGCTTCGTCCGCGCCTGTGCGTCCGGCTCGGCCAGCTCGAGTACAGCCGAAATATTCTGCTCGACCGTCATGCCGCGAAAGATCGAAGTTTCCTGGGGCAGATATCCCAGGCCGAGAATGGCGCGCCGGTACATGGGCAGACCGGTGATGTCGTGACCATCGAGCGCGATGCGACCCGAGTCCGGTCGAACCAGCCCCATGATCGAATAGAAGCAGGTTGTTTTGCCAGCGCCATTGGGGCCGAGCAGGCCAACAACTTCGCCCTTCGCAACGGTCAGCGACACGTCGGTCAATACCGGCCGACGGTCATAGCTTTTGGCGAGCGAGACGACCTCCAGCCCGCCGCGTTCGGCGAGCGCCGCTGCTTCTGCCTCGTCCTGCTGGCTGGGCCGGTCAATCACTGCGACATCGTCCATAAGATCATCCTGTTGGCCTGCATATGGTTAAAGAAATGTGAAATTTCGCGGCGCATCATAAAACTGGCAAGGTTTATGCATGTCGACCGGTCCGATGCAAGACGGCAAAGCCGTCATTGACCGGAAAAACACCTTCGATTCGACAGGTTGCGCCTATTTCGCGTTATTGCTGCCGCTGCGGCACAGTGAACGTGCCGGTTACCCGGCCACCATTGCCGCCGGTCGTCCCACGCGCCGCGCTGTGCCCATCGACCGTCGACCGGCCGCTGCTCAGATCCATCACCAGCCGACCACCGGTCAGACGGTTCGCACCCTGCTGCAATTCCACATTGCCAAGCATCGTGATGATGCGGCTGTTCAGATCATAAATCGCCACATTGCCGCGCGCCCGTTCATTGCCGCGCGTCACGCGCACATTGCCCGAAGCGTCAATTCTGTCGATCTCTATGCCTCCAGCGTTGCGATACGCCACCGTCATTCGTGCCGAATTGAGCGTCAGCGCGCCCTGCGTCACTTGTACATTGCCCGACACCACAACGCGATCGGCGCGGTCCTGCACCTCTATGCGATCCGCCGAGAAATCCACCGGCGCATTGCTGTCATGGCCGCGCAGCAATTGGGCATCGGCTTCGCCACCATGGACTCCAAGGACAATCACGCCCGCCGTACAGAGCGTGATCAAAACAGAAGCCAGAAAAACAGAACGTCGCATACTATCGCCCTTTGAGAGCATTTTGTTCGATACGCAAGCGGGCATTGCCCTGCAAGGTGACGGTGTGCGCGTCGAGATCCGCACGCAGATGATCGGCATTGAACGTGCCCACCGGCATGCGTCCGACAACCGCACCGTCGCTGCCCATCTTGCGATTCTTGAGATCGATGTTCACGTCACGCGTCGTCATCCGGTATCCTTGCGCGGAATCGAACTGCACGGGGCCGTCCACCTTGACCTGCTCGCTCTCCAGAAAATAGCGCCCCTGCCGCGCGGTCAGAACCGCGGGCCCCTCGGTCATCAGCAAGCGTGCCGACAGGTCCCGCATTTCAACCACCGGGTCGCGCGAAGTTTTTTGCACCGCCGAACCCGCGCGAAGCGAGAAGGGACGCCCCTTGCTGTCTTCGCCCCGGTAAAGCGCCTCACGCACGCGCATGCGCTCGCTGGCGATATCAACGTCATTCTTGTCGAGAACGAAGCTGACCTCACCCTGCATCGCAAACGGCGCCAAGGCGAGAATGGCCGTCAGAACGCCGACGATGACCGGCAAGCCATTTTTGAGACGTCCGACCAGACGGTCGTGCGCGCCACCGGGCAAAGCCCAGTGCTGCCTCTTCGTTCGTTGGGTATCGGCCAGTTGCGACATGGGGCTTCCGACAGCGACGATCACATATGCGAGAAGATGTCGATCTCCGGCCAACCGGCGAGATCGAGCCGCGCCCGGTGGGGCAGAAAGTCAAAACAGGCCTGCGCCAGCTCCGTTCGGCCCTCGCGCGCCAGCCGCCGGTCCAGCTCCTCGCGCAGAGCATGCAGGTAGCGCACATCCGATGCCGCATAATCGCGTTGCGCATCGGACAATTCCGGTGCGCCCCAGTCGGAGCTTTGCTGCTGCTTGCTGATCTCCTGACCCAGCAACTCGCGGACCAACTCCTTCAGGCCGTGCCGGTCCGTATAGGTACGGACAAGGCGCGATGCGATCTTGGTGCAATAAACCGGCGCCGCCAGTACCCCCAGATAATGCTGGATCGCGGCGATATCGAAACGGCCAAAGTGGAACAGCTTCAGTCGGGCCGGATCAGCAACGATCGCCTTGAGATTGGGCGCATCATAGCGACTGCCCGGCGCGAAGCGGACGAGATGTTCATCGCCGTTTCCATCGCTGATCTGAACAACGCATAGCCGGTCACGCGGCGTGATCAGGCCCATCGTTTCCGTGTCGATGGCGACCGGCCCTTCGGCAAGTACGCCTGCAGGAAGATCTTCTTCATGAAAATAGACTGTCATGCCCCTCCCCTTATCTCTGCGACCGCAAATACTCAACGGAACATTCATCGTCACAGCCGCACTTTCGGCGGGCCGCGCATCATGCTAGACGCAAGGAATATGAAAATGACCAAATCGGCACGACAATGAACGATCTTACCCAGACCCCCGAAATGCTGATTGCCGCAATGGCGGCGCGCGCCCGGACGGCCAGCAGCATTTTGGCGGCCACCCCTGACGGTGAAAAGGCCAAGGCGCTTGAGCTGGCGGCGCAGGCGCTGCGCGATCACAGCCCGGCGATAAGGCGCGCCAATGATCATGACATGGACAATGCCGCCGCGAACGGCCTGTCGCCCGCAATGCTCGACCGGTTGCGCCTCGACCCCTCGCGGATTGAGGCGACCGCATCGGGCGTGGAGCAAGTCGCCCATCTCGACAGTCCGCTGGGACAGTTGATCGAGGAAACGCATAGACCCAACGGCCTTGTCCTGCAGCGGGTGCGGGTGCCGCTAGGCGTGATCGGCATTATCTATGAAAGCCGGCCCAATGTCACCGCAGACGCAGCGGCCTTGTGCCTGCGCGCGGGCAACGCCGCGATATTGCGCGGCGGCAGCGAGTCGATTGAAAGCAACCGGGCCATTCATGCCGCCATAGCGGAAGGGATTGCCGCTGCCGGATTGCCCGGCGATACCATTCAACTTGTACCCACGACCGATCGCGCCGCGGTCGGCGCCATGCTGCGCGCGGCCGGATTGATCGATCTGATCGTACCACGCGGCGGCAAATCGCTGGTCGCGAGGGTGCAAGAGGAGGCCCGCGTGCCCGTGCTGGCGCATCTTGACGGAATGAACACGACCTATGTGCACGCTTCCGCCGATCCGGCGATGGCGCGCAACCTGGTCGTAAACGCGAAGATGCGGCGCACGGGGATATGCGGCGCCACCGAGACAATATTGTTCGACAAGGGTTTTGCGGCCACGGGCAACGTTGTTCAGGCATTGCTGGACGCGGGCTGCGCGGTGCGCGGCGACAGCGCGGTTCAGGGGCTAGCCCCGGCTGTCACCGCAGCCAGCGATGATGACTGGGACACCGAGTATCTCGATGCCATCGTCACCGCAGCGCAAGTCGACGACATGGACGACGCGCTTGCCCACATAGCGGCCCATTCGAGCCACCATACCGACGCGATTGTGGCGGAGGATTCCGCCGCCGCCGAACGCTTTTTGGCGGCGGTCGACAGTGCAATCGTGATGTGGAATGCGTCAACGCAGTTCGCTGATGGCGGCGAGTTCGGGCTGGGCGCAGAGATCGGCATTTCCACCGGACGCCTCCATGCCCGCGGCCCGGTCGCGCTTGAGGGCCTGACGACCTATAAGTGGATTGTGCGTGGCACGGGGCAAACCCGTCCGTAATTCTGTCCGGCAAAAGTATTACGCCAATCTGCCCCTAAGAATCTGAACCAATAAAATAGTCGCTCTTGGGCGGAAACTCGTTTATAGTGATTCTCTGACCCTATCTTTTGGGGCGGATTCTGCATGTTCTTCGTCCGACATGTTCATCCGGCTTTATGAGGACGAAGCGAAAGTGATTAACAGGGCATGAGTTTTGACAGAGGTCGCCGCGGCGGACGCGGCAGGGACAAGCGGGACAATATCGGCGGCGACGATTTTGGCGGATTTCCGGGCGATGAAGGCGGTCGTTTCGGTGGCGGATTTGGCGACCGCGGAGGTTTTGGCGGCGGCTTCGGCGATCGCGGCAGCTTCGGTGACCGTGGCGGCGGTGGCGGAGGATTCCGTGGCGGCGGCGGTTTCCGCGGTATGCCCGCACAGGTCATCGGCGAAGGCAAGGGCGTCGTAAAATTCTTCAACGGACAGAAGGGTTTCGGCTTCATCGTTCGTGATGATGGCGAGGAAGATGTGTTCGTCCACATCAGTGCTGTCGAGCAGGCTGGGCTTACCGGCCTTGCTGAAGGACAGCCTCTGGAATTCACACTTGTGGATCGTGGCGGCAAGATTTCTGCAACCGACCTGAAGATCGACGGCGAACCGATGCCGGTCCCTGAGCGGGCTCCGCGTCCGGCAGGTCCGGGTGGACCGGGCGGTGCAGGCGGACCCCAGCGCCAGCTGACCGGCGAACATGCCAGCGGCACGGTGAAATTCTTCAACGCGATGAAAGGCTTCGGTTTCATTCAGCGCGATGACGGCCAGCCTGACGCATTTGTGCATATCAGCGCGGTTGAGCGCGCTGGCCTCAGCGACCTGAATGAGGGTGACCGCCTCGATTTCGACATTGAAGTCGACCGTCGCGGCAAATATGCCGCCGTCAATCTGCAATCGAAAGCGGATTGAGCGGAACTGAACTGAACAGATAGTTCGAAAAAAGGGGCTGGCATTCGGATGAATGCCGGCCCCTTTTGCGTCGAGACGCTTGTTTACGCGCCGCGGCTCGATTCGAACAGGAACCAGGCGCGCTGCTCGGCCTGATCGGTCCAGTCGTCGACGGCCCCTTCGGTACCATTGTCGCCCGCGTCCGCAGCCGCCTGTTTTACCGCGCGAAACGACTGCACCAGCGCAAGATTGTCCTCACGCAGTTCGTTCAGCATGTCCTTCGCGCTGACAAACTCTGCATCATTGTCCTTGATCGTCTGGTGCCGGGAGATGTCGCCGATCGACCGCAACGTAACATTGCCGGTCTTGCGAACCCGCTCGGCAATGAGGTCGGTCATCGCCAGAATTTCGGCCGCCTGCTCATCGAACAACAGATGATAATCGCGGAAATGCGGGCCGGACACATGCCAGTGGAAATTCTTGGTCTTCAAATACAGCGCATAGCTATCGGCCAAGACCTTATTCAACGCCTCCGCAACCGTCATCGCGGCGTTGCTTTTGATGTCGGTCGGCGTCTTGAGCTTCTCCGGCGTCGGTTTTTCTTTCTTGGGTGCCATTAAGTCCTCCTGATTGGTGTCATCGGTTCAACGCTTTTATCGCATAGCCGGCCCTTGACTGCCCGTGATTAATTACGGTCTGAGTGATCGACTGGCTCGATCATAAAAGGCGCAATGAGGCCATTGCGATAGAAAAAGCCGTCACCCCATAGAGCGCAGCCGTCACCCGGCGCGACAAGGGACCTCGTATCTGCGATACGGACGTTTCCGGCAGCACAGGCACAAGGGCGCAGGCCGCCATGGTGCCCAGCGCCCCGCCAACCGCTGCCATCCAGGGGTCGGCGAATGCAACCGCTATGCCGATGATCAGGAAAGTCCAGCTCTCTCCAAAGCCCAAAATGAAGAGACCGAGGCAGACTGTGGCAAAGGGCCCGAGCGACCAGCCCTCCAGAATATCCGGTTTGCGCAACCGCCACCACATGGTCACCGCTGCAAAAAGCAGCGCCAACGCCAGAAGAAGCCGCCGCGCCTCCGGCGTGAGCGCAGGACCCAAGAGGCCGGCCACCCAGGCCGCGATAGCTGCATTCGCGCCAATAGCCGCCACAAGGCCTAACCTTGTCTGCCAGGCACCCGCGAATCTGCCCTCAATCGCGCCGAACAACAGCGGCTGCTTGCCGAAAATTTCGGTCCATGCGCACAGGAAAAGCGAGAGCAGCAATGCATCCATGGCCGAAACTTTGCGCCGGAACTGTCAGAAAGTCACAGGGGCGCGCTCGTTTTGGGTATCTGTCGCGCGCTGGAGGTGCTTAGTGCCCCATGCGAACGGACAGGGCCGCCAGATAGGCAGTGCTTGCGTCGGGTGTGCAATCCTCGCACTCGCAGGCGTCGCGCATCAGATCGAGATAAGAGAGCACCACGGGCCCAAGACCATGTTGAGCAAGCGTCGTCTCCAACATGGAGGCGAGCCGGGCAACAGGCTCCAGTCCATGCGCGTGCGCATCATGTCGGATCATGTCGATTTGTTCGCAAATGCGCGGCAGGGTGATTGTCCCTCGCTGAGCCGCTATCGCATCGATTCGTTCTTTCAGAACTGACCGGACCTGACTCGTCGCTTGCAGATGCATATCAATGCCTCCCTACCCCGGTTAACGATGATGCTCGCAATTCGTTAACAGCCCGTAAAGTCAGATTAATATCGCGGCCGGTTGCATCAATTTTTCGGGAAAACGGCCCGACCAGGCTACTGCCATGTTGACAGCGCACCGATTCTGCCCCATGAGCGCCCGCTGAAACCGGGCGGCGGCAGCGCCGCCTTATTTATTCAACGGACTTTCAAAGGAACGGGCCATGGCGAAGCCAGCCACTGTTAAAATCCGGCTTGTGAGCAGCGCCGACACAGGCTTTTTCTATGTGACGAAGAAAAATCCGCGTAACCAGACGGAAAAGATGGTCATGCGCAAATATGATCCCGTCGCGCGCAAGCATGTCGAATTCAAGGAAGCGAAGATCAAGTAAGATCGCTTTCGACCCCGTGCATAGTCACGGTCATTTTTCGAAAAGCCCGGCGATTGTCCGGGCTTTTTCTATTGCATAAAACCTTCTTCCCGCCGGCGACCTTCAGATCAGGCCTTTGACGGTATCGACGAACTTCATGACGGATATCGGCTTGGAAACATAGGCCTGCGCGCCGGCCGCCATGATCCGTTCTTCATCACCCTTACCGGCATAGGCCGTGACCGCCATGATCGGCGCATGGGCGAAGTCCACATCCGCCTTCAGCGCAATGATAAGGTCGAGTCCACTGACATGCGGCAGATGGATATCCATGATGAACAGGTCGGGCTGAAAGGCGCGCGCCTCACGCACGACCTCGCGCCCGTCGGAAACAGGGCGCGCCTCATAGCCATGCGCCTTTAACAGGTCACAAAAAAGCTTGAGGTTGAGCTCATTGTCCTCGACAACCAATATGCGCTTTGTCACCAGTCACCCAGAATTAGTGGACAAGATAGCCGACATTTCCATCAAGATCGGAAGGATGACCATGCCCATAGCTGACAGAATTGGCAATGGCGACGACGCGCATATTGTTGCGTTGCAGGTTCTGGGCTGGATACTGACCGACGACCGGCGCGCGCACCGCTTTCTGGCGCTGACCGGACTGGATGCGGAAAGGTTGCGCGCCAGCGCGAACGACCCCGCCGTGCTTTCCGCATCGATCGATTTTCTGAAGACCCATGAGCCCGATCTGCTCGCCTGTTCGGACGCTCTGGGAATTTCCCCCGAGACGCTTGCGGGTATAGACCGCATGTTGACGACATGAAGCGCCCGCTGATTGTCACGGATTGCGACGAGGTGCTGCTGCACATGGTCGTCCCATTCCGGCAATGGCTGGACGAGGTGCATGACGTCCATTTCGATTTCGAAAATGCCAGTTTCGTCAATGCGTTGCGCCGAAAGGCCTGTGGCACTGTATTGGAGCAGGGCGCGGTGTGGGACCTGTTGCGCGCCTTTTTCGCAACAGAGATGCACCGGCAAACGCCAATAGAGGGCGCGTTCGAGACGCTGCGCGACCTGGAAGATATGGCCGACATCGTGGTGCTGACCAATATCGGTGAGGAGGATCATGACAACCGTATTCAGCAGCTCCGCAAGCTCGGCCTGACCTACCCGGTCCATTGGAATCAGGGCGGCAAAGGCGCACCGGTCGCCCGGCTGATTGAAGAATATCAACCGGGCGCTGTCCTGTTCGTCGACGATCTGGCGCAGCATCATGCGTCGGTCGCCAGACATGCTCCGACTGTCTGGCGATTGCATATGGTCGGGGAGCGGGAATTGTCGCCGTGGATCGCGCCCGCGCCGATGGCGCACCGGCGAATCGACATATGGCGCGACGCGGCACCCTGGATTCGCTCGATTCTGACCGAGGGAATGGCGGCCCCGTTAGTGGAGACAAGCGAATGAGCGGTTCGTTTTCTCCGGCACCTGCGCCCCGAACCGCATTTCTCTCCTCTGTGTCCTACGCTCATCGGGGCCTGCACGGCCAAGGGCTCATCGAAAACAGCCTGCCCGCCTTTACCGCAGCACTGGCCGCCGGATACGGCATAGAGTGCGACGTCCGTCTGTCCGCCGATGGAACGGTGTTCGTTTTTCATGACGCAGAGCTGGATCGCCTGACGAACGAAACGGGCCGGTTCGCCGACTGGCCGGACGATGCGCTGAAGGCTATCGACCTTGCCGGCGGTGGGCCGATCCCGAGCCTTGCAACCTTGCTCAGCGAAATAGACGGCCGAACCCCGCTGCTGATCGAACTGAAGGTCGATCACGGGACCCGGGCTGCTCCGCTCTGCGCCGCCGTGGCCCGCTGCCTGAGAGAATATTCCGGGCCGGTGGCCGTCATGTCCTTCCATCCTGGCGTGTCACGCTGGTTCAACCGGAATGCGCCCAGCATGGTGCGCGGGCTTGTCATAACCGAGGAAGACCAAAAAACGGTTTGGGGTGAATTGAAGCGCTATCTTGCACTTTATGCCGCGCAACCCGACTTTCTGGCTTATGATATTCGCGATCTGCCCAGCCCCTTTGCTACGAACGCCCGCGCACGGGGCATGCCCGTGCTAAGCTGGACCGTTCAAAGCGACGCGCAATGGCAAAAGGTGCGCAGATGGGCGGATGCAGCGATCTTTGAGGGAGAGCCAGAAACGAACGATGGCTGACAGGGAACCTCTCGAAACCCTGACCGCGCGCATGACATCGGGCGTTGGAATGATCGACGCCATATGTTGGGATAACTGCGCTGGAGCAGGCGATCCTTTTGTCAGCCACGCCTTCCTGTCCGCGCTGGAGGAGTCCGGCAGCGTAGGCGAAGGCACTGGCTGGCAATCGGCACCGATTCTGGTCGAAACAGGCGATCATCGGCTGCTTGCCTGCGCACCGGCCTATTTCAAGGGGCACAGTCAGGGAGAATATGTATTCGATCATGGCTGGGCCGATGCATGGCATCGGGCAGGCGGGCACTATTATCCAAAGCTGCAGATCGCCGTACCATTCTCACCGGTGCCGGGGCGACGACTGTTGACAGCCGAGGATGCTCCGGCTGAGATCGCTCCCCATCTGGCCAACGCCCTGATCAGCGCCGCGCAGCAGATTGTCGATCAGAATGAACTGAGCTCCGCCCATGCGACCTTCGTTGCACCCGAACAGATCGGCTTGTTCGAGGACGCGGGTTGGCTGATTCGCGAGGACAGCCAGTTCCATTGGGAAAATGACGGATATCGCAGCTTCGACGATTTTCTTGCCGCGCTTTCCAGCGCGAAACGCAAAACGCTGCGGAAGGAACGGCAGAAGGCGCAGCAGGGTCTCGACATCGTCCACCTGACCGGCGACGCGATCAAGCCGGAACATTGGGACGCATTCTGGAATTTCTATCAGGATACCGGCGCGCGTAAATGGGGGCAGCCCTATCTGACGCGCTCCTTTTTCGACCTGATCGGCGCGCGGCTGGCCGAACATATCGTGCTGATCCTGGCGCTGCGCGAAGGAGCGCCGATCGCGGGCGCGCTTAATTTCATAGGCCGCGATACATTATATGGACGGTATTGGGGATGCGTGGAGGACGTACCCTTCCTCCATTTCGAGCTGTGCTATTATCAGGCGATCGATATCGCCATTGCTCATGGGCTAAAGCGCGTAGAAGCAGGAGCTCAGGGCGGACACAAGCTGGCGCGGGGATATAAGCCTGTCGCCACATGGTCGGCGCATTATATCCCGGACCAGAATTTCCGGGCGGCGGTGAAGCGCTTCCTGGATCAGGAAAGGCGCGCGGTCGGCGCGGACCGAAACTGGCTCAGCGAGCGCACACCGTTCAGAAAAGCAGAATAGGAGCGGTCAGGCCGCGCTGCGGTGCGCAGTAGCGGCAAGCCATGCACGCGCCTGACGCTGCGCTTCGGCAACTTCACGGGCTGTCATTTCTTCGGCTATCTCGGCACGAAGCGCCTGCCCCTCCTCGCTGCCGCCAAGGGCCGCAAGGTTGAACCATTTATGCGCCTCGATCAGATCGATATCGACGCCGCCTGTTCCACAACTATAGGCGATACCCAAATCATAACAGGCCTGCGAATTGCCACGGGCCGCATCGGCCAGCCTGCTTTCAACCAGAAACTGTGCGGATTTTATGCTGTTTGCCACGATCAACCCCTCACTTGTTCGAAGGGGACATTTGCGAATCATGGCTAAGATTTGGTTAACGACCCGATGGGTTGAATACAGGCTTGCGGGAAGAAATTCTAAGATATTGATCTTACCGAATAATTATCAATCAATCTTGTTTTGCCTAAACGCGCTGCAACAAGCAGGCGCGCAGGGCGCGCAAGGCCCCGGACGGGTTTGAGGCTCTCCGCATCGCATAATTCGACATAATCTACGGGTCCGAACCCGGCATTTTCCAGCGCGCTATATATATGTGCGATGACAGCATCGGGATCACTTCCCGCCTCCAGCGCCGACACGCCTTCGCTCATGGCACGAGGCAACATGGCCGCCTGTGCCCGTTCTGCGGCGTTGAGATAGGCATTGCGCGATGACAGGGCGAGCCCGTCTTCGGCGCGCGCCGTTGGGACACCGACGACCTCGATTGCAATATCCAGATCGCGCGCCATGCGCCGGATCACTGCCAGTTGCTGATAGTCCTTTTCACCGAACAACGCGAAGTCGGGCGCAACCTGATTGAAAAGCTTGCAGACGACCGTCGCCACACCGTCGAAATGTCCGGGTCGGGCCGCGCCGCATAACCCTGCGCTCACACCGCTCACCGAAATGCTGGTCGCAAATCCGTCAGGATACATCTGACCGACCGATGGTGCCCATAATATCGCCACGCCTTCTGCCTCCAACAGTGCCGCGTCCGCCGCCTCCTGCCGCGGATAGGCGTCAAGGTCTTCGTTCGGTCCGAACTGCGTCGGGTTGACGAATATCGACGCAATGACATGATCGGCACGCGCTTTCCCCGCCCGCACCAAGGACATGTGCCCCTCATGCAACGCGCCCATGGTCGGCACGAGCGCGACACGGCCCCCACCCGCGCGAAGCACGCCAACGGCCTTGCGCAGCGAAACAAGATCACGGATTATTTGCACGGTGATGGAGCCTCCGTTAAGGCAAGTGCGAGCACGTCGAAGGGCGCGCTTACCGTCTTTCGGGGCTGATCATAAATTCGAAGGGGCTTCAGTATCGCCATGGCCGGTGGACACACTCACATAATCGTTTTTGCCAATGAGAAAGGCGGTACCGGAAAGTCGACGACCGCCGTTCACACGGGCGTAGCGCTCGCGGCGATGGGACACAAGGTCGCGATGCTAGACCTCGATCCGCGCCAGCGCACGATCACCCGCTATCTGGAAAATCGCACCGAAACCGCTCGGCGTCGGCAGATCGACCTGCCGACACCGGAGTTCCGCGTGTTCGACGGTTCGCGCGAGGATGACCTGGAGAGCGTCTATCGGTCATTGGCGGAGGGCAAAGACTTCCTGATCGTTGATACGCCCGGGCGCGACGATGCGTTCGCCAAGTTTATGGCGGCGCGCGCCAACACGCTTGTCACCCCGATGAACGACAGTTTCGTCGATTTTGACCTCATCGGGCAGGTTGATGCCGAGACTTTCAAGGTGAAGCGCCTCAGCTTTTATTCCGAGCTGATCTTCGACGCACGCAAGAGCCGCGCGAAGACGGACGGCGTGACGATTGACTGGGTCGTGCTGCGCAACCGCTTGCAACATCTTGAGGCGCGCAACATGCGCCGGGTCGGCGAGGCGTTGATCGAACTGTCGAAGCGCGTCGGCTTTCGCGTCATTCCGGGACTGTCCGAACGCGTGATCTATCGCGAGCTGTTTCCCTCAGGCCTGACCTTGCTCGACAAGGGGCAATTGGGCGATCTGGGTTTCAGCCACCTGACCGCGCGGCAGGAACTGCGCGAGATGATCACCGGCCTGGCGCTTCCGACGATGACCGACGAGCAACCGAACGAAATCGAGCAGAGCGCGGCTTAGGATATGGGCTTTCTCGCGCTGCTGCTGGCGCTGTTTGCCGTCTGGCTAACTGTTACCGGGCGGCTGAAACGGATGACCATGATGGACGGCATGATGCTGGGCCTCGCCATCGTCGGCGCAGTCATGGCCGCCAGAGGCCGACCCATCATCGGTGGCGCACCCCTCCTCATATCCGCGCTCTACACGCTGCGCAGAAATATGAAGCCACGTGCCGCAAAGTCCACGGGCCAACCGCCCTCGCCTTTCGCCGAGGACGCCGCCATCCGCGAGGCCCGCGCACTTCTTGGCGTTGACGAGCATGCCGATGCCGCTCAAATCAAGGCGGCGCACAGGCGGCTGATCGCCAAAATTCACCCCGACGCAGGCGGGACAGAGGCGCTCGCTGAAAAAATTAACCAGGCCCGTGCCATATTGCTGCGTCATACGTTGGACGAGAGCGCAGCGGACTCACCGCCGCCCCCATCTTCTCAATAATTCGGCAGGATATCGATGACTCATAATTTTCACCCGACCACTCTTCGTGAATATGACATCCGCGGCATCATCGGCGAGACACTGGGCGAGGACGACGCCTATGCAATTGGCCGCAGCTTCGGCACATTGGTCGCGCGCGCGGGCGGATCCAAAGTCGCCGTCGGCTATGATGGACGGGTCAGCTCGCCAATATTGGAAGCCGCTCTCGTCAAAGGCCTGAACGACAGTGGTATCTATGCCGTGCGCGTCGGCATGGGGCCAACCCCGATGCTATATTATGCCGAGGCGGTTCAGGGCGTGGATGGCGGCATCCAGATAACCGGCAGCCATAACCCCGCCAACTACAATGGCTTCAAAATGGTGTTTCAGCATGGCCCATTTTACGGGGCGGACATCCAGAAGCTCGGCAAAATGGCGGCGGAAGGGGATTGGGACAGCGGCTCGGCCGGATCCGAAGAAGTCGACATCATGGATCGATATGTCGCCCGCCTGCTCGAAGGGTTTGATGGCGCGGCCTACCGGGTCGGCTGGGACGCGGGCAATGGTGCCGCCGGACCGGTCGTCGAAAAGCTCGTCAAACTCCTGCCGGGTGAGCATTACACGCTCTTCACCGATGTAGATGGCAATTTTCCCAATCATCATCCCGATCCCACCGAAGAGAAGAATCTTGCAGATCTGAAGACCCTCGTCGCGGAGAAGAAACTCGATTTCGGAGTCGCTTTCGATGGCGACGGAGACCGGATTGGCGCGATCGATGGTGAGGGGCGCGTGATCTGGGGCGATCAGCTGCTGGCAATATACGCCGATGCGGTGTTGCGGGACGTGCCGGGCGCGACGATTATCGCCGATGTGAAAGCCAGTCAGGCGCTGTATGATCGCGTGGCGGAGCTGGGCGGAAAGCCGTTAATGTGGAAAACTGGCCACAGCCTTATCAAGTCCAAAATGAAGGAAACAGGAAGTCCGCTGGCTGGCGAAATGAGCGGCCACATCTTCTTCAAGCACGAATATTATGGCTATGACGACGCGCTTTATGGTGCCGTACGCCTGATTCGCGCGGCAACCGCGCTCGACAAGAGCGTCACGCAATTGCGCAGCGAAATTCCTGAGATGGTCAACACCCCCGAAATGCGCTTTCAGGTAGACGAGAGCCGCAAGTTCGCAGTCGTTGATGAGGTGTTGGGCCGACTGAAGTCTGATGGCGCGAATGTCAACGATACGGACGGCGCGCGCGTCAATACCGATGATGGCTGGTGGCTTCTGCGCGCGTCAAACACACAGGATGTATTGGTCGCACGAGCAGAAGCGAAAGACGAAACGGGCCTTGAAAGACTCGTCGCGCAAATCGATGGTCAGCTTGCGCAATCCGGTATCAAGCGCGGTCCGCAGGCCGGGCATTAGGATATTTCCAGAGAGCGACAGTAATAATTTCGCAATATGGCTCGGTCGCTAACATGCGAGCAAACGTTAGGGGAAACTGGGAAAAGCAGTACGGTTGCATTTTTTGCAACTGTCCATTTTCTTTTCGCACTTGCAAAAAATTCGCTGCAGCAGCAAAAAGAAGCTGCCTTTCAGGCATCCTCTCCTAAAACTTTCCGCCGCCCTCCGGGGCGGCTTTTTTTTTCGTCAGTGCGATACCGAGCATTATACCCCGGCCTCGCAATCATGGCGCTCCCCCTCAGAGACAGGCCAGCCGCAGGCCCGGCACAATTGGTCGCTACCCAGTTCCAAACCATGCCCCACAGACACGCGCTCATCGAAAACAAAGCAGTTTCCGTTCCACAAGCTATTGTTTTTCGGTATTTTTTCGAGATATTTCAATATCCCGCCTTTCAGGTGATAAACCTGATCAAAGCCAAGGCTGCGCGCATAAGCTGTCGATTTTTCACAGCGTATACCACCTGTGCAGAACATCGCGATCTTCGTCGGCATCCGGCCTTCATCCCGCCACTGCGCGCCTTGCACTTGAAACCAGTCAGGAAATTCGCGGAAATTCCGCAGTGCGGGATCAATTGCGCCTTTGAAGCTGCCGATCGCCACTTCATAATCATTGCGGGTATCGATCAGAACCGTGTCGGGATCTGAAATAAGGGCGTTCCAATCTTCCGGTTCGACATAGACGCCCGCATTAACCGCCGGGTCGAGGTCGCCAGCGCCCATAGTGACTATCTCGTCCTTCACCTTCACTTTCATGCGCGCAAAGGGATGGTCTGACGCTTCCGAATATTTCACGTCAACGTCCGCGCATCCCGGCAACCCCCGTACATGGGAAATAAGTGCGGCAACGGCGTGCTCCTCACCGGAGATCGTTCCGTTGATCCCCTCCCCTGCAACCAGCAACGTGCCTTTTATCCCGAGCGCCTCGCATAAGGGCAGCAACGTTTCCCGAATTTTTTCAGGCTCTTTGAACGTTGTGAAGTGGTAAAGCGCTGCGACCTGCACGAACGGCCTTCTCCCAAAGATGCGATGCGTGGAATGGCTGATTTTTTCCTATAATCAGGACTGCGTTGCAACCATCAGTACAGATGCGGCGTTAGTCCAAGTTGGACGATAATTTCAATCCATTCAGGATCATAAATGCGGGAGTTTCGCACGGTTTCCCTTGCATTAGGGTGATTTTAACCAGATAATAATTCAATAATTATACGACGTGACCGTAAAAATCGGTCATGCATTGGAAAGGGTGCACTATGGACCAGAGCCTTCGTTTGCTGGCACGCGGCACTACGTTTGCCGCTCTCGCCTTTAGCATGGCGTCTTACGCCCAGGATCAGACTCCAGTCGAGGCGGATCAAAATGCCGCTGTCGACACAGATTTTGATCAAAGCGTCATCATCGTCACGGCGACCCGACGCGCAAGTCCGCTTTCCGAGGTTCCGATCGCGGTGTCTGCGGTCACGGCGGCGAGCATGCAGAACAGCGGCGCCAACGATATTCGGCAGTTGAATCAGCTCGCGCCTTCACTGCTCGTGTCTTCGACCGGCAGTGAAGCCAATGGCGCTGCACGGATCCGTGGCGTTGGTACCGTCGGCGACAATCCTGGCCTCGAAAGCTCCGTCGCGGTGTTCATCGATGGCGTCTATCGGTCCCGCACCGGCGCAGGCCTGTCTGATCTTGGCGAAATAGAGCGTATTGAGGTGCTGCGCGGGCCGCAGGGCACATTGTTCGGACGCAATGCGTCCGCGGGCCTCATCAACATTGTCAGCAAGGGGCCGGAATTCACATTCGGTGCCAAAGGTGAGCTGACCTACGGCAATTACGATTATTGGCGCGCCGCCGCCAGCATCACCGGCCCGGTCAGCGAGCAGATCGCCCTGCGCCTCGACGGTGTATGGTCACAACGCGACGGATTCATGAAGCTGGTCGATGGTACTGGCGCGAAGATCGGCGACGCCAATGATCGCGACCGCTATTTCCTGCGTGGGCAGGCATTGATCGAGCCCAATGACGATCTGTCGATCCGCCTGATCGCCGATTACACCAACCGCGACGAAAGCTGCTGCGCGGCGGCCTATATTTCGACGCGGGAAACCTACGATCCGACGCCCGGCATGCCCGGTGATTTCGCGGTCAGCCCCACGGGCAACCGCATTGCACAGATATTGAACGGCATGTATCCGGGTTCCGTCCCCACGACACCGACGCCTTATGCGCGCGAGGCCTATATCACGCCGGGCCGCGACTATGGCAGCAAGCTGGATGACTGGGGCGTTTCGGCTGAAATCAATTATGACTTCGGCGCCGCAAAGCTGACCAGCATCACGGCATATCGCGATTACAAGTCGAAGGACTATGGCGACTATGACTATAGCCGCGCCGATATTCTCTATCGCGACCCCAACACGTTCCGCCAGTTCAAGACCTTTACGCAGGAGCTCCGTCTGCAAGGCGCGGCGTTCGAGGACAAGCTCGACTGGCTGGTCGGCGGATATTATGCGAACGAGAAGCTGACGCTGCGCGACAACATCGTATTCGGCGCCGATTATGGCCGCTTCGCGACTTGTCGCCTCCTGACGGCGAGCTTTCCGATCGCACCGCCCAATGGACTGCCTCCAACGGGCTTCCCGTACAGCCTTTGTGGTTCATCGGCAGGCGTAGGCGCGCTGATCGCAGGCTTGCCAGCCGCGCAACAGCCACTCGCACCCGCTCTCACGGTACTTGCGAACATTCCGGGCGGCACGGGCGACGTAGATTCCCGCTATTTCCAGAAGAGCGAGAACTGGGCGCTGTTTACGCACAATATCTGGCATGTCACCGACAGAATCGATTTTACCGCAGGCCTGCGCTACACGCACGAGAGCAAGAAATTCTCCGCTAATCTCAACAACAACAACGTCTATTGTCCGGCCCTTCAAACCAACCCGACGCTAGCTTCTATAATTGCTGCAGGGCCAGGGCCGGCAAATCCCGCATTTGGTGCGGTTGCCGGAATATTGTCCCTCGCCTGTCTCGGCAACAGCAGCGCCAGCCTCAACGCGCTGGACCTGAATGATAGCATCAGCGATGGCGAGTTTTCGGGCACTGCTGTACTGTCCTTCAAGCCGACGGATGACTTGCTAGTGTACGGTAGCTATTCACGAGGTTACAAGGCGGGCGGTTATAATCTGGATCGATTTGAACTGGGTAATACGGGATTTGTTCCCTCAAGCAGTCCTCTCTTCCCCTACTACTCTCCGCGAACCAACGCCGATGCGTCTACGCTGCGCTTTGCGGCAGAAAAGGTGAACGCGTTCGAAGTCGGTATGAAATATGCGACGCGTAAATGGAGCGCGAATATCGCCGCCTTCCGGCAGGAGTTTGAGGACTTCCAGCTCAACACCTTCAACGGCACCAGCTTCGTCGTCCAGAATATCAACGGATGCGGCGCGGCCCTTGGTGCCGGGGGCACCTGCGCAAAGAGCGATGTCGAACCCGGCCTTGTCAGCCAGGGCGTCGAGATCGAGCTGTCCGCCTCGCCGATCCGTAATGTGCGGGTCAGTGGTGGCCTGACCTATGCCGAGACGAAGTTCAAAAAACGCCTTGTCGGCAGCAATGACGGGCAGACGCCGCTCGACCCGGCGCTGTTCCTGCTGCCGGGCAATACGAACAGCAATGCACCGGAAATCGTCACGACGATGAGCTTCGCCTGGACGCCGGAGATCGGTTCGAGCGGCCTTTCCGCCCTCTTCTATTTCGACGGACGCATGACCGGCGATTATAACACCGGCTCCGACCTGTTCCCCGAAAAGAACCAGGACGGCTATAGCGTGTGGAACGCGCGCGTCGGCATTCGCGGCCCGGAGGAACGCTGGGCCGTCGAGTTCTGGGGCCAGAATATCTTTAATGAAAAATATACACAGGTTGCGTTCAATTCGCCGCTTCAAGGTAGCGGATCTTCAGCGGCTGTGGCGGCGGGTGCAATCCCCAATGCGACGCAGCTATTCTCGGCCTACCTCGCCGAACCGCGCACCTATGGAATTACGCTGCGCGGTAAATTCTGATTGATTTCAGTGTTTTGAAGGGCCGCTCCGGTTTCGGGGCGGCCTTTTTGTATCAGGCGCTATAGTCTCGCGCACCGAAGAGCGCAGTGCCAACGCGCACATGCGTCGCACCCAGCATGACCGCCGTTTCAAAGTCGCCCGACATGCCCATCGACAGTCCTGTGAGATCATGTTCTAGGGCAAGCTTGGCGAGCAGCGCAAAGTAAGGCGCCGACTCCACATTGGCCGGCGGAACGCACATCAGTCCGGCCAGTGAGAGTTCGGGCGCCTTGCGGACCAGCGCGACCAGCTCCGGCAAGTCGTCGATAGCGCACCCACCCTTTTGCGGTTCATCGCCGATATTGACCTGAATGAAGCAGACCGGCTCCCGCCCCTGCTCCTTGGCCGCCTTGATGAGCGCCGCAACCAGCGAAGGCCGGTCAACCGAATGAATGACGTCAAACAGCGCGACCGCATCGGCGGCCTTGTTGCTTTGAAGCTGGCCCACCAGGTGTAGCACCACATCGGGAGTGTCGGCTTTGAGCGCGGGCCATTTCGCCTGCGCCTCCTGCACCCGGTTTTCGCCAAAATGCCGCTGCCCCGCATCCAGCAAAGGCCGGATCGCGTCGGCATCGTGCGTTTTCGATATCGCGACAAGCGCAATCGAGTCCGCGCGCCGCCCGGCCAGCCCGGCGGCTTTGTCTATGGCGGCATTCACGTCATTGAGGCGGGTTGCTGCATTCGGATCGGCGCTGGTGTTCATCATCGCGCGGATATAGAGGGGGACATGGCCGCTTTCCACCGTAAATCCAGCCGCGCGCAAAATGGCCGTCCCTTGCCCCGGCTGTGGCTGTTCACTGATGAGCGGGTCTCGACCCAGACGCTGCTGGCGTCCGTCGCGCGCCTACCGCGCGGGAGCGGCATCATCTTTCGCCATTATGCGACGACGCGCGACAAGCGGCGCAAGATCTTCGACGCGGTGAGGAAAATCGCCTTGCGACGCGGACTGACTCTTGTGGTTGCGAGGCCGGGCGACACCCGGCTTCTGCGGGAAGCGGACGGCATCCATCGATCAGGCAAAGACCCCTGCCCCAGCCGCATCACCCGGTCGCGCCTTCTGACGATGTCAGCCCATAATGCGCGCGAGATACATCGGGCGAACCGGATCGGTGCGGACCTGATATTCCTCTCTCCGGCATTTCCCACACGGTCTCATAAAGATGCGGCGGCTTTAGGCGCCGTTCGGTTCGCCACTCTGGCGCGTCTGGCCGCTATGCCGGTAATAGCGCTGGGTGGCATGAATATAGGGCGTTTTCGCCGGTTGCGTTTCAATGGAGCCTATGGCTGGGCCGCGATAGACGCACTAACGGCATCGCATAGCTGAGCCAGTATTTTACGTTGAGGCGAGAAAGGCGCGCAGAGGCCGAAGCCAGCGCAGCTTAGAATTTAAAGATCGTACCGACGTAAACCGCCTGATTATCCTGCTGCTTGTCGGTGATCGGAGCGAGCCGGTTATCCGGACCCGCATAGCGCACACCCGCAGTCACGTTCAGGTTGCGCGTCAACGAATAGCTGCTGCCCACATCGACGCTGAGCTTCCGCTCGCCTGCGAATGTCTGCGGCGCGGTGCCCACATCGCGATGGGCGTCCAGCTGAACATTGGCCTTCAGCCGCGACTTGCCCGGCTCAAGCGAGAAATTGCCGATGCCCGACAGGTCGCTCACGACCGGATCGAGCGGCTTGCGACCCACTGTATCGGGCAGCGCGAATTTCCGCCAGCCGCGCGACGCATCGAGATTGAACGCCAGCGGTGCAATGCCAAGCATCTGCGGCGTCCGTTCATCAGACCGCGCCATATTGCTGTCCGCCCGGACCAGAACCGTAATCGAGCGGCGTCCGCTCATCGACCCGCTGGTCGGCGTGAAGCGGAAGCTCTGACCGCTGCGGCTGAGAACCGCCTTCGCATATGTCGACGACAGCTGGGGGTCGCGGATGGCCGGTGTAAAAGAAGAAATGCTGCCGAGATCATTCAGCGATACGGGAACGTCGCTGCGAAAACGCAGCAGGTCACCCGCTGCGCCGACAGCAGGAACGGTTACGGCGGCCAAAAGCGCGCCTCCCAAAACCGTTACCCCAATTTTTTCCCTAAACCTGGCCATTCTCTCATCCGACTCTCGCGGCTTTCAGGATTAAACCATATTGGAAGAATCGGTGGAACTCCACCCGACCCGTTAATATTTTTGCACCCGTTGCCAAAAAAACACACAGTTGGCCGGGGGCATGAGGGCGGTGCAGGAGAGCGAAATCTTGGGCCTGCAGTCGCACGGGCTTGCCGATTGGTCCGGTGAAGCTATAGAAGCAACACAGCAATTTGACCGGGAACTGGCCAACCCCCTTCCCGCCAAACAAGAAAGTACGCCATGATCTCGCGGTTTCCCTCACGTCTTCTCGCCTCAGCTATTGCCCTTGCGGCAGTGACCGGTCTCGCAGCGTGCGGCGGCAAGGAACGCCCCAAGGCCGATCTGGCGGCTTCGCGCATCACGACGATCGGCGTCAACGCCTATCTGTGGCGCGCGACGCTCGACACGCTGTCGTTCATGCCGCTGGTTCAGACCGACTCCAACGGCGGCGTGATCGTAACCGACTGGTATGCCAACCCCAATGCAGCGGGCGAGCGCATGAAACTGACCGTGTCGATCCTTGATCAGGACCTGCGCGCCGACGCACTGCGCGTCGCCGCCAGCCGACAGGTCCAGCAAGGCGGCCTGTGGGTCGACGCCCCGGTGAAGGCCGCGACGGTACAGAAGCTGGAAGAGATCATCCTGACCAAAGCCCGCGAGCTGCGCCGCATGGCGATCAACGAGGGCTGATCCTCCGCCCGTTTTGACAGACAGACGACGGGTCAGGGTTTGGCCCGCCAGGAGCCAATAGATATGCAAAGGCGCTTCAACCCGTTGGAAGCGGACGCCAAATGGCAGCGCATTTGGGACGAGAAGCAGAGTTTCCGCGCCGATGACAGCAGCGCGAAGCCGCGCAGCTATGTGCTGGAGATGTTTCCCTATCCCTCTGGCCGCATCCATATCGGCCACGTCCGCAACTATACGATGGGCGACGTCCTCGCGCGCTTCCGCCGGATGACCGGCCATGAGGTGTTGCACCCGATGGGCTGGGACGCGTTCGGCATGCCCGCCGAGAATGCGGCGATGGAAAAGAAGGTGCATCCGGGCGACTGGACGCGATCCAACATCGCCAACATGAAGGCGCAGTTGAAGCGATTGGGCTTCGCGCTCGACTGGAGTCGGGAACTGGCGACCTGCGAGCCTGACTATTACGGTCAGGAACAAGCGCTATTCCTCGATCTTTATGAAGCCGGCCTTGTTTACCGCAAGGAAAGCGCGGTCAACTGGGACCCGGTCGACATGACCGTGCTCGCCAATGAGCAGGTGATCGACGGAAAGGGCTGGCGCTCGGGCGCCCCGGTCGAAAAGCGCAAGCTCAGTCAGTGGTTTTTGAAGATCACCCAGTTCGCCGACGACCTGCTGAGCGGGCTCGATACGCTGGATCAGTGGCCGGACAAGGTGAAGCTGATGCAGGAAAACTGGATCGGCAAGTCGGTCGGCCTGCAATTTCGCTTCAAGCTCGATACTGTAGTCGCTGGTACAGAAACAATCGAGGTCTTCTCCACGCGGCCCGACACGATATTCGGCGCAAGCTTCGCGGCGATGGCGGCGGACCATCCAATTGCGCTGGAACTGGCAAAGAACGACACGAAACTGGCCACTTTCGCCGACGAATGCCGCAAGACCGGTACTGCCGCCGCTGAGGTGGAGACGCAGGAAAAGCTGGGTTACGACACCGGCATCTCGGTGATTCACCCGTTCACAGGCGCGAAGCTGCCGCTGTTCGTCGCCAATTTCGTGCTGATGGACTATGGCACCGGCGCCGTGATGGCCGTGCCCGCCCATGACCAGCGCGATCTCGATTTTGCGCGTAAATATATGCTGGCAACGCCACGCGTCGTGTCGCCCGATGGCGAGGATGCGCCGATTGGCGATGAAGCCTATGTCGGGCCGGGAACGCTGATCAATTCAGACTTCATCGACGGCATGGAAGTCGAGGCCGCCAAGGCCGCCGTGATTGCGCGCGCCGAGGGTGAGGGCTGGGGGCAGGGCACCACCGTGTGGCGCCTGCGCGACTGGGGCGTGTCGCGTCAGCGGTACTGGGGCACGCCGATCCCGTTCATCCATTGCGAGACATGCGGCGTGGTGCCGGTCCCCAAGGACCAGCTTCCGGTCGTACTGCCCGAGGATGTCAGCTTCGACATTCCCGGCAATCCGCTGGAACGGCACCCCACATGGAAACATGTCGATTGCCCCAAATGCGGCAAGGCGGCGCGACGCGAGACCGACACGCTCGATACATTTGTCGATTCAAGCTGGTATTTCATCCGCTTCGCCAGCCAACCCGACGACAAGCCGTTCGACAAGGCGGTCGCCGAACAATGGATGCCGGTCGGCCAGTATATCGGCGGCATCGAACATGCGATCCTGCACCTGCTCTATGCGCGTTTCTGGACGCGCGCGCTGAATTACTGCGGCAAGATCGACGTCAAGGAACCGTTTGCCGGCCTGTTCACCCAAGGCATGGTCACGCATGAAACATATAGAGCGCGCGATGGCCGCTGGCTTTCACCCGAAGAGGTGGAAAAACAGGGCGAGGGATATGTGATCGCAGCAACGGGCGAGCCGGTCTCGCTCGGCCGCGTCGAGAAAATGTCGAAGTCGAAAAAGAATGTCGTCGATCCCGATGACATCATCGACCAATATGGCGCGGACGCTGTGCGCTGGTTCATGCTGTCCGACAGTCCGCCCGAGCGCGACCTGCCATGGACAGTGAGCGGCATCGAAGGCAGCTGGCGCTTCATCAATCGCCTGTGGCGGCTGTTCGGCGCGGTTGATGAGAGCGGCGAGGATACTGGCACTGAGGACAAGGTGCTGATGCGCAAGCTGCATCAGACCATCGACGACGTCGCCTCGGATATCGAGGCACTATCCTTCAACAAGGCGGTGGCGAAGATCTACGAACTGGCGAACGCCATCGAGAAAGCGAAACCGTCCGCCAGCCGGACCGAGGCGATCCGCACGCTGGCGTTGCTGGTCGCGCCGATGGTGCCGCATCTGGCCGAGGAAGCATGGGCAGATATGGGTCAGGCGGGCCTGATCGCCGATGTGGCCTGGCCAGACGTCGATCCGGCGCTGCTGGTCGAGGATGAGGTGACGATTGCGGTGCAGGTGATGGGCAAGTTGCGCGACACGATCACGGTGGCGAAGGGCCTGCCGAAGGAAGAGCTGGAGGCTCTGGCTCTGGCCGCGCCCAATGTGGCGCGGACCATCGAAGGCGCGACGCCAAAGAAAATCATTGTGGTTCCCGATCGTCTGGTCAATCTGGTGATATGAAACGCGCCGCCGCCTGCCTGACCCTGCTTTCCGCCATCGCGCTGCTGTCCGGGTGCGGCTTGCGGCCGCTCTATGGCGGCGGGTCGACAGGCAGCGTGGCCCGCGCCATCGGCTCGATTGAAGTCGATACGATCGAAGGCAAGGCCGGGTGGTTGGTGCGCAATGCGCTCAATGACCGGCTGGCCGCGATGTCGGGCGGGGAGGGGCCGCATTATCGACTGCATGTCGAGCTTGATGATCAGATCACCGGCTTTGGCGTGCGGCTCGACGATGCGGTGACGCGCGAGCGACGTACGCTGCGCGCGCGCTATCAATTGTTCGATGGGGCGACCGGCACGGTGGTGCTGGATGCGACGGCCGGGTCTGACGCGGGCATCGATGTCGCGAGCAGCGAATATGCGACGATAGCGGCGGAAGATACGGCGCTCGAACGGCTGGCGGACATCATCGCGGACCAGATTGTCGTGCGCATGTCCCAAAAGCTGACCGAGGCAGAGCCCGCGCAACCCGAACGGCCATGAAGGCCAACCGCCAGCAGATGGAGCGCGCGCTCGACGCGCCGTCGGACGACATCCGCCTCTATTTGCTCTACGGCCCGGACGAGGCGGGCAGCATGGCGCTGGCGCAGAGGATCGAACGGGCGATGGGCGAGGGGGCCGAGCGCATCGACCTGGACGGACCGACATTGCGCGGCGACCCGGCGCGGCTGGCCGATGAAGCCGCCGCCATCTCCATGTTCGGCGACAAGCGCTGGGTGCGGGTGAGCGGGGTCGGGGAAGAAAGCGTCGCAGCGATGGAGGCGTTGCTGGAAGCGGCGCAGGCAGGCAACCCGGTGGTCGCTGTAGCAGGCGCTATAAAAAATACATCGAAGCTCGCCAAACTGTGTCTGGACCACCCCCGGGCGCTCGCTTTTGCAAGTTATGCGCCCGACCAGCGCGAAGCGGCGCAGATCGCGCAGGCGCTCGCGCGCGACATGGGGGTGCGCCTGTCGCCCGACCTTTCGCGCAAGGTGGCCGATCTTGCGGGCAATGACCGCACGTTGATGGCCGGTGAGATCGAGAAGCTCGCGCTCTATCTCGACGCCGCGCCGGACCGCCCGGCCGAAGCGACCGCCGAAATACTCGACGCCTTGTCGGCGGAAACGGTGGAAAATCAGGTCGGTCCGCTCGTCAATGCGGTGCTGGGCGGCGACATCGACGCGCTGCATCACGAAATTGCGATGCTGTCGGCAAGCGGAGCAGCACTCGCCAGCGTGACGCGGCCGCTGCTCAACCGTGCGATGCTGATCGCGCAGATTCAGGCCGAGTTCGAGAAAAGCGGCAGCATGGACCGCGCGATGGAAAGCGCGGGCAGGGCGATATTCTGGAAAGACAAGCCGCACGTCCTGCGGCAGGTGAAGAACTGGAAGGTCGACGCCGTGGCGCGACTGATGCAGCGGCTGCTGTCGGCGGAACGCGCAACCCGCGATTCTCGCGGCCCCGGCGATGTCGCGGTGCGGCAGGAACTGCTGACCATCGCGCGGCAGGCAGCGCGCAGCCGGTGAGCGGCACTACCCCCCTCACCAGGCGCGCCATTTTTGATCAGGCATGGCCGATCATAATCGCGCAGGCGCTCGTGCCCACGGTGGCGCTGGTCGATACAATAGTGATCGGACGCACGGGCGACGCCGCTGCGCTTGCCGGGGTCGCCTTGGGCGCATCGGTTGTCACGCTTATTTTCTGGGCGTTCGGTTTTCTCCGCATGGGGATGACCGGCATGACCGCGCAGGCATCGGGATCGGGCGACGGGACAGAGGTTCGCCTGTTGCTGTTGCGCGGGCTGTTGATCGGAATCTCGATCGGTGCGGCGATTTTCGCCCTGTACCCGCTGTTCCTTCAACCCGTCATTCAGATCATGGGAGCACCCGCCTCCGCCAACAGCGAAGCAGCCGCCTACGCCGTGGCCCGCATGGCAGGCGCGCCCGCCGCGCTTGCCTGCTTTGCCATCAATGGCTGGCTGTTCGGCACCGCCCGCACCAAGGCAGCTTTGGCCCTGCAAATCGTGATGAACGGCGCGAATATCCTGTTCGACCTGATACTGGTCTCGGTTTTCCATCTCGGGCCGCTTGGGGTCGGCATCGGCACGGCGAGCGCGGAATGGCTGACGCTGATTGTCGGGATGTTCATCACCTTTCGCGTGATGGATTCACCATTTGCCCAAATCGTCGCAGAGGCGCGCACGCGCCTGATCGATGCGGAAGCGATGCGCAGGCTTTTCGCCGTCAATTCCGACATCATGATCCGCACATTGGCGCTGCTCAGCCTGTTCACATGGTTCACCCATGCCGGAGCGCGGCAGGGGACGCATGAACTGGCCGCCAACCATGTGCTGATGCAGTTTGTGACGCTGAGCGCTTTCGTGCTCGATGCCTTCGCATTTACTGCGGAAGAGCGGGTCGGCGCGGCCATAGGCGCACGGTCGCGCGATGCCTATGCCAGGTCGGTCAGGCTGACTGCCGAATTCACAATGGCCGCCGGCCTGTGTTTTACCGCGCTATATTTTGCCGCCGGGGGGTCGCTCATCCGTTTCATGACGACCGATGAAAGCGTCCGCGCCATCGCACTGGTCATGCTGCCCTATGCGGCATTGATTCCGGCCATTGGGGGCCCGAGCTGGCTGCTCGACGGAATTTTCATTGGTGCGACCGAAACGCGCGCGATGCGCAATGCCACTCTGATCGTTCTGATGGCATATCTCTCAGCTGATTGGCTGTTGCGCCCCTTGGGCAATCATGGCGTGTGGCTCGCCTTGCTGGGCAGCTATGTGGCAAGGGCGGGGACACTTGCGCTGCATCTTCCCGCATTGAAACGCAGGCACGGCTTGATAGGGTGAGGGCGCAGGCCCATATTGCCTGCCATGGACAAGATCACACTGACCGATGCCGAGTGGCGTGAGAAGCTGACCGACGAGCAATATCACATCCTGCGTCAGGCGGGCACGGAACGCGCCTTTACCGGCCAATATGACCATAGCTTCGACGATGGCAGCTATTTGTGCGCGGGGTGCGGGGCCGAATTGTTCGACAGCGGTGAAAAATTCGACAGCGGGTGCGGCTGGCCCGCCTTTTCCGCGCCGGTCGACAAGGACGCCATCGACAATCTGGAAGACCGGAGCCACGGCATGCGCAGGGTCGAGGTTCGCTGTTCCCGATGCGACGGACATCTGGGGCATGTTTTCCCCGATGGCCCCGGACCGACCGGCCTGAGATACTGCATCAACAGTGCGTCGATGGACTTCAAGCCGCGCTGATCAACCGTGACATGCCCGATATTGACGACGAGCCGTTAAGCTTGCGTTCAATGGTGGGCTGGCTTTGTCGCTCTCGCTTGCGGCGAAAAGGGCGAGCGACTATTCCATGCGAAATCACGGTGCGGACTGAACATATATGGCGATAGCGCCCAAGGCGAAAATCTGGCTCTGGCGGGCGATAAAGGCAGGGCTTTTCCTGTGTATTGGCGGATTGATCGCGCTGGTGGCGGCGGTGCTCGTCGCGATGCAGTCACTGCCGAGCTTTGAAAGCCTGAAATCCTCGCCCAATGGGCAGATGATCCGCGTCCATGCCGCCGATGGTTCAGTGATCGTGTCGCTGGGCCCCAGTTTCGGGCGCTGGCTGTCGTTCGACCAGATTCCGCAAGTGATGAAGACGGCGATGGTCTCCGTCGAAGACAAACGCTATTATTATCACCCCGGCGTTGACCCCATCGGCATGGCGCGCGCGGCGGTATATGCATTTGAGATTCGCGGGACCGGTCGCCGCATGCAGGGCGCATCGACAATCACGCAGCAGGTGGCGCGCAACATCTTCCTGAACAACAGCTATTCGGCGGGCCGCAAGCTGCGCGAGATGATCCTCGCGCTGGCGATGGAGCGCAAATTCTCCAAGCGCCAGATCTTGGAGCTGTACCTCAACAAGGTGTATTTCGGCGGCGGCGCCTATGGCATCGATGCCGCGAGCCGCCGCTTTTTCGGCCACCCGGCGACGCAGATGAGCCTGCCCGAGGCCGCCATCGTCGCTGGCCTTGTAAAGGCCCCGTCCAGCTATGCGCCGACGGCAGACGCGGAGGCCGCGCTGGGCCGGGCAGGGGTCGTGCTCGATGTAATGCGGTCCAATGGCGTCATTTCCGATCAGGAACGGACGAGCGCGAAGCTCGATCAGGTCGCGATGGTGCCCGAACCGCCGCAGAACAGCGTCCGCTATTTCACCGACTGGGCGCTACCGCAGCTTGATCTTTATATCGATGAGCCGAGCGAGCCGCTGGAGGTCTATACCACTATCGACCTCAACATGCAGAAGGCGGCGACCGCCGCGTTGCGCGCCAATGCGCCCAAAAACACGCAGGCCGCTATGGTCGCGATGGACCGGGATGGCGCGGTGCGGGCGATGGTCGGCGGCCTCGACTATGTGACGTCCAACTATAATCGCGCGACGACCGCCGTGCGGCAGCCGGGGTCGGCGTTCAAGCTGTTCGTCTATCTCGCCGCGCTGGAGGCGGGCTATACGCCCGACACCCACATCGTCGACGAGCCGGTCGATATTGATGGCTGGAGCCCGCGCAACAGCAATGGCCGAAATGCGGGTGAAATCGATGTCCGCACGGCGTTTGCCTATTCCATCAACACGGTTGCCGCCAAGCTGGGTCAGAATGTCGGGTTCACCACCATAGCCGACATGGCCAATCGCTTCGGCATTACCACGCGCGTCAATACCCAACCGTCGATGGTGCTGGGATCCTCCGACGTGCACCTGCTCGATATGACGCGCGCCTTCGCATCGGTTGCGCGCAAGGGCGTCGCCGTTACGCCCTATGGCATCACCAAGGTCACGACCGCCAACGGACGGCTGCTCTATACGCACAAGGACGACACCAGTCGTGTGCTGGTCGCGCCATGGGTGGCCGCGGGCATTACCGACCTGCTGCAGACGGCGGTCAACACCGGCACCGGACGGGCGGCGCAGATCGGCAGGCCGGTGGCGGGCAAGACAGGCACCACCAGCGCCAACAAGGATGGCTGGTTCCTGGGCTTTTCCAGCGGAATCACGACGGGCGTATGGATGGGCAATGACAATGCCAAGCCGGTCGGCGGTTTGTCGGGCGGCCGTGCGCCCGCGCGCGCATTTGCCGATTTCATGCGTGTTGCTGTCGCCAAGCGACCGGTCGAAAAATTCGATACCGAAGTCACCCTGCCCGAATGGCAGCTTGAGCCCGACAATGAGGCCTATTTCGGCGGCCCGGACGATTTCCAATATGTCGATGAGAACGGCATCCCCATTCCCGGCGCGGTGCAGGATGATTATCCGGATCTCGACGCCTATGGCAATCCGATAGAGGACGCCCCGCCGCCGCCGAAAATCGACCAGCAATGGATCGACGATGTGCTGGGTCGCAACCGGGAACCCGCCCCGAGCGACGCTAGGCAGGGATCAGCCAAACCGGACCCGGCACCATCGCGACCCGCACCCAGAACCGAATCGGTCCCTCCGCCGACTCCGATCAGGCCGTAAAGCGGTGCAACCCCGCACCGTTGCGGCGCAGCCATTCGCGCGCCGGGTCGGGATCAGCGCCGAGCAACCGTCTATGCGCGGCATGAAAGGCGGGGCTGTGATCCATGTGTAGCAGGTGCGCGACCTCATGCGCCACGGTTGAGCGCCGGACATCGGGCGGGGCGAGGATCAGCCGCCAGCTATATCGGATCGCGCCCGAGGAGGAGCAGCTGCCCCAGCGCCCACGCGGATCGCCGATGGCAACCGATGTGACGTCAAGACCGGCCTGCCCGGCGCAGGCAAGTGTTTCTTCCTGCAATATGGTCAGCGCCCGCGCCCGAAGCCAGCGCACAAGACGCGCACCCACGGACTCCTCTGGCCCGCCGAGCATGACGGCATCGCCTGACAAAACCGGCAAACGTGCAAGGTCCCGCGCCCAGCGGATCTCACGATCCATGCCCTCAACCGGAAGCATGGCCCCGGGAATCAGCTTCACCATGTCCTGAGCGCCCGCAACCTGCCGCGCAATCCATTGCTCCTGGCTGCGCACCCAGGCCAGAGCCGGTTTCGAGCTACCGCGTGCGGGCATGGAAAGCCGCAGCTCGCCGCGGGTGGCGTCATAGCGCAGCCGATAGCCCTTAGCTTTCGGGTAGCGGCGGATAACGACCGGCAATGTCTTGCCGGCAACGAGAACGACCGGATCGGCGGTCAGCTCAGATCTCGCGCTCGACAAGATGATCCTCCAGATCCTGCCCTTCGACTTCTTCCACGGTCCAGCCGCGAATGGACTGGCCTTCCCAGTGCACCGTCTCGCGATCGCCGCAGATCAGATAGTGCCAAGAGTGCAGCGGCTGTCCCTCATGCCGCAAGCGATAGGCGCATGTCTGCGGCAACCATATGATATCGCCCACCGTCTCAGGCGTCAGCTTGACGCAATCGGGCACATGATCGCGCCGGTTTTCATAATCCTTGCAGCGCGCGCAATCGAGATCGAGCAGCTTGCAGCCGATATTGGTGAAGTAGATGCGGCCGGTATCGGCATCCTCCGCCTTGTGAAGGCAGCATTTCCCGCACCCATCGCACAGCGCCTCCCACTCCGGTCCGCTTAGCTGGTCAAGCGGCAATTCCCAGAAGCGGGCGCGCAATGTCATGGCTATTGCACCAGCCGGTCAAGCGCGGCTGCTATGTCCTTGGGCAGCCCTTCCTGCTCGTCGGTCGCCGGATCGTCTACAGGCAGCATCGCGAGCGGTTTGCCCTGCGGATCGAACAGATAGGGGGTACGCGTGTGGCCGACGAGATATTCGCTCGCGCCTTCGGTCGTTTCCTTGCTGTAGACGACCGCAAAGGCCTTGGCGACCGCCGCGATCTGATCCGGCGTGCCGGTAAGACCGATCAGTTTCGGGTGAAAGGCGGAAACGTAATTCTTGATGACAGCGGGCGTATCGCGCTCCGGATCGACGCTGATGAAGATCGGCTGCACCTTCGCCGCGCGTTCAGGCGCTTCCTTTTCGAACAGGCTATACCCTTGTGCGATGCGCTGCAAATCGACGGGGCAGACATCCGGGCAATAGGTATAGCCGAAATAGACGATACGATATTTTCCTGCGAAATCGTCCCAACTGCGCGGCTTTCCGTCCTGATCGATCAGCGTGAAAGGTCCGCCGATGCGCGCGCCGGTCAGATCGATCTCGGCCTTGGTCGGCTGGCCCTGATCCGAGGCATCTTCCTGCCCGCTGCTACAGCCGCTTAACGCGAGCAACGCCGCCAGTAACGGCACAACATGCTTTCCGTTCATCATTTGGCCACCCTTGCAATGTTAACCGAGCAATGGCAATTCCAATGATCCGAAAAGCGGCACAGTAGGGACATGAACACACTTCTTTCGATCTTTTCTGGCCACAGGGCGGCGCTCCACACGATGCTGGCTGCTTTGGCCGCGGCGCTGTTGCTCTCGCCGTCCCTCGCCCAGGCGCAATTTTCCGACAGCTATAATTTCCTGAAGGCCGTACGGGACCGCGACGGAACCAAGGTGATGGAGATCATCGGCAGACCGGGGTCGACGATCGTCAATACGCGCGACAGGAGCACCGGCCAGACAGCGCTGCACATCGTGGTCGAACGGCGGGACATGGGATGGATGGATTTCCTGATCGCGCGCGGGGCCAATGTGAATACAAGCGATGGCGAGGGTATCACGCCGTTGATGCTGGCGACGCGGTTGCGGTTTTACGAGGGTGCGCAGCTCTTGCTCGACAAGGGCGCGCAGGTCGACAAGCGCAATTCCAGCGGTGAAACGCCGCTCATCCGCGCGGTTCAGATGCGCGACATGCCGCTGATCCGGTTACTGGTCAGCAAGGGCGCCAACCCGGATATCAGCGATACGCTGGCAGGTATGTCCGCGCGCGAATATGCCGAGCGCGACGGGCGGAACCAGTCGATCCTGGACATATTGGATTCGGCAAAGACGGACAGCGCGAAGAAGAAGGGTCCGGTTCAGGGTCCGGTTTTTTAACGGGGCGGATCCACAGCTCCTGATCCACAGGCCGTCTGGAAAAGAAAAAGGGGCAGAGCCTACAAAGCCCCGCCCGCATGTCTTTGCCGGAAAACTCAGCGGTAGAAGATGTGATTATCGATCGAAGCGATCTGCGCGCGCTTCCAGCGCGGCGAGACATAGCGCGCATGGAAATACAGCGCTCCCTCCGCTTCGCTTTTCCACGCATTTTCAAGCGCAATGCGCGCCACCGCGATTGATGTTTTCCACGCAGGCCGGCTGGTCTTGGGGGCAGGGATCACGCCCCGCCGAACGAAGCTGAACTGGCCGCGCTGGCGGATGACATTGCACAGGCTGTTGGCGAAGCGCGGCGATGCAGCGCGGTTGATGATCACGCGCGCGACAGCGAGCTGACCCTCGAGGCTTTCACTGCGCGATTCATAGAAAACCGCCGTGGCGAGGCAATGCGCTTCCTTGTCGAGCGGCGCCTGAACGTCGATGCCGCGGACCATGGCGGCAAGCGAGGTATAGACATCTGCCGGAGCTTCGGGCTCTGACGGCGTTTCGGGCAGGGGCTGAACGATTTCCTTCAAGGCCGCGAAAACGACCTTGGGGTCAGCTGCGCTGCTGCCTTGATTTTCATGCGACTCCTCCGACTGAGGAGCAATGGCCGGCGAATCGCCGACCGGAATCGTGGGGATGGTCTCATCCGCCATCGAGACGCTGCTTATCATGAGAGCAGCGGAACATATTGTGCCAAGTGCCGCCATCGAGGCAGCCTTCAAACCAACGGTCATACAATTTCAAAAACATGCGGTTGGTCGGTCCAGAGCGCCGTATATCATTATCTTATGTGGCGCCGCACCGCCCCCCGTCTGCGTGTTTACCGCGTTCCGCTCCCCATCGAACGGCGCTCGGCAACCTGCGCGTGAGCTGTGTCGCGGGGCCCTATTGAGGACGAAAGCAATAAAGTCAATTGGCGGTAAGGATAGAATCGGCCAGCTGTTCCGCGTTCGCGACATCAAGCTCAACCACCCACAGGTCGGGATCGGATTTGATGCGACGCTCAATATATTGTGCCAAGCTGTTCGAATCACTACAATATTCAGCAGCAATCGGCATGAGCGCATATCCTTTGGCGAAGTCCGGATACCGCTCAAAAAGGCAAATGTCCCGATTTGGGTCAAAGGTCTGAATGATGATGGATCCGGCGATATTGTCACCTTTGTGCAACACCGTCGCGAAGCCGCCTTCGGCCTCCGTCGTGCGGATGAGCGCCTGAATCAGGAGTTTGCTGCCCAATCGTGCGGTCATATTTCACCCATCCCCGGTCAGGGTGTAGCGGCGTATCCGGGAAGCGTTGAAAGAACATGCTGGGACCGCATGAATGTGCCGGTTCCGCGTCCGATTTCCTCCCCGCTCGCGTCGATCAGGCTGGCTTCGGCAACATAGACCCGGCGGCGGCCGCTCACCCACCTGCCTTCGGCGCGTACGGGTCCCGCGCGCAATGGTTTTGTGAACAGCAGGTTGAACGCCGTCGTCAGCAGGAAGCGGTCGCTGACCAGACTGTTGGCTGCGTAAAAGGCGGCGTCGTCGAGCATTTTGAAATAGATGGTGCCATGCACCGCACCGGCGGCGTGATATGATGATTCATCCGCAGAAAAGTCGATAACCGAATGGCCTGCGCCGGTTATCGTCAGACGCGACGAGAACATCCGGTTGATCGGGGCCGACGCATAGAGCGTTTCAAGCGAGCGGAAATGCGCCTGCTCCCCACCCGGAGAAGCAGTTGCTGCGCCTTCAGGCGGCGTCACGCGCCTCATCCCCTACCAGTAGGGCCAGCAGAGCTTCATCCGACCCCGCACCGCGAATGCGCGCCGCGTTGAGGCCGCTGCGCAGATACCGCGATACACGCGCCAGCATTTTCAGATGTTCCGCGCCACTGTCCACCGGAGAAAGAAGGGAGAAGATAATATCGACAGGGCTGTCGTCGACCGCATCGAAGCCGATCGGCGTGTCGAGACGAACGACCAGACCGCGCACGCGGTCAAGGCCGGGAAGCTTTGCATGCGGAATGGCAATGCCGCTGCCGAAACCGGTCGATCCCAGCCGCTCGCGCTCATTCAGCCGATCGACCACTTCATGCGCATCAACGCCATAGGCGGACGTCGCCATGTCGGCGAGCCTCTGAAACAGTTGCTTTTTGTTGGAAACGGCGACCGCAACGGAAACGGTGTCCGGAACAACAAGATCGCTAAAATCCGTCATGAAAATGCTCTGCACCCGCAGTGGTGGTCCCACATTCGCGGTAAGACAGCCTCTCCGCAAACATCACGATTAAACCTAAAGCCCGGCGCCATAGGCGCACTGGCCCGCGACGTCAACCACGGGCCAGAGCCTTATATAAGCGAGCGCTGTTAAAAAGACGTCAACCGGCCATCGGGGAGGAAACCGGTTTGTCCGTCGGGCGGATCAGCGCGGCTCAACCCATCCGATCGATCCATCATGACGGCGATAGACCATATTGTAGGAGGACGTTCCGGCATTGACGAACAACAAGGCATTGGTGTTACGCAAATCGAGCATCATCACCGCGTCCGACACCGAAGCTTCAGGAATGTCTATCCGCGTTTCCGCGATGATAACGGGCGCATCGGCGGGCTCTTCTTCCTCCTGCGCGGACGCAAAGACGGTGTAGGCCGCATGGTCGAGCGCATCGACGCCGTTCAACCCGTTCTCCGGATTGCGCGCGGCCTCCGCCGCTGCAGTCTGCACGTGGCGATCCTTCAGCCTGCGCATGTAGCGGCGCAATTGCTTTTCAACCTTGTCGGCCGCCTGATCGAAGCACAGATGCGCGTCCTGCGCTTCGCCTGCACCCTTCAGGATGAGCCCGGACATGACATGGCATATAATGTCACAATGAAATGCCCCGTGCGGCGCTTTTCGAAAGGTGACGTGGGACGATATCGCCCGGGAGAAATATTTTTCGACGATGGATTCCAGTCGCGACGCAACATGTTCCTGAAGCGCCTCGCCAGTGTCGACCTGATGACCCGAAACGCGAATATCCATCTGTTGTTCTCCTTCACTAAACTGCGGAAGGGGCCGGAAAGCCCATTCCGAATACCGGTCCTAGACCGTCTCTTCTTCTCCAGACGTCCAGAGCGGATCTGCCAGCGTCGCAACAAATGCGCGATGCCGCCCCAGCTCCTCGTCCGTTGGAGAAAATACGCGGGGCGCACGGCGCGGCCTGTGCGGCACATCGGGTGACGCCCCCTGATCAAACGCCGCGACATCGGTCTCCTGTTGGTCGGGCTCCAGACCCAAGCCGATCTGCCGGCCGCCGGTCAGCTCGATATAAACCTGGGCGAGCAGCTCTGCATCGAGCAACGCGCCATGTTTGATGCGATGGCTGCGGTCTATGCCATAGCGGGTGCACAGCGCGTCCAGCGAATGCTTTGCGCCCGGATGCGCAGTGCGCGCCATCGCTACCGTATCGATCATCCGGTCATAGGAAATTTCATCATGTCCGCTCAGCGTCAGCTCATGATTGAGAAAGCCGAAGTCAAACCGTGCGTTGTGGGCAACCAGCATGGAATCGCCGAGGAACGTCAGCAGTTCATCGACGCCGCTCGCGAAAAGCGGTTTGTCGGAAAGGAATGTGTCGGACAGGCCATGCACCGCCTGCGCCGCCGCGGGCATCATCCGCTGCGGATTATAATAGCGGTGAAACGTCTCACCGGTTGGGACCCTGTTGATCAGTTCAATGCAGCCGATTTCTACGAGGCGATCACCCGTCAGCGGGTCAAATCCGGTTGTTTCCGTGTCGAATATTATTTCGCGCATCGACTCTCGTTCTCTTGGGACAACTATCTGCCTGCTTTGCCGAGAAGGCAAGCCAGTAAAGACCGCACCTGCGCTCTTGTACGATGAAAAGTGGTTCCCGTGTCGATGACATGATCGGCGCGCAGACGCTTTTGCGCGTCGGGCAGTTGCAAGGCACGGATGCGGCGGAATTTTTCCTCGCTCATGCCGGGTCGGGCGAGGACTCGCTTGCGCTGCTTCCAGGCCGGGGCGGTGACGACGATGACGCCGTCGAGTCGACGCTCGCCATGGGTTTCAAACAGCAGCGGGATATCTAGCACTACCAGCTTTCGCGAGCGATGGCGGCGCAGGAATGCGCGCCGCTCCGCCTGCACCATTGGATGGATGATGGCTTCGAGCGCCTTGCGTTCCTGCGGATGCGCCAGCACAATTGACGCCAGCTTGGCACGGTCGAGCCCGCGGGGCCCGGTCGTGCCCGGGAAGCGCGCCTCTATCGCGGGCAATGCCGCACCACCCGGCCCCTGCATCCTATGCACCTCCGCATCGGCATCGAACACCGGGACGCCCAGCTTCCTGATCATGGTCGCGACGGCAGATTTGCCCATGCCGATGGAACCGGTGAGACCATAGACCTGCGCCATCAGGCTCTCTCCCTCATATCAGCACCTTCTCAGGCAGCCGTCAGCAGGGCGCGCAATTCCGCATCATGGTCGCGCGGCGCCTCTGCGTCGAAGAAAATCTCGAAAGCGAGCGCGGCTTGGCCGATGAGCATTTCCAGCCCGTCAATTGTCCGCAATCCACGCGCGCGGGCGTTCACCAATAATTCTGTATCAAGTGGTACATAAACAATGTCGTAGACCGTCGCGCAATCAGGTAGCGGTGACAGATCAAGACTCAGAGGCGGTTGACCAGCCATGCCCAGCGGGCTGCAATTGACGACCAGATCGGCAGGCGGCAGCGGATCATCCATGCCGATGATCGCCCCTTTCATACCGGCGAGATCGAGCAGGGCCTGTGCCTTCGCACTATCGCGCGCCATGATCGTGATTTTCGTCACACCGATTTGCCCCAGCGCGAACAGCACAGCGCGCGCGGCGCCGCCCGCGCCAATCAGCACGGCACTGTCGCCCTTCCATTTGAGAGTCCGTAGAGGCGCAAGAAAGCCGCCCGCATCGGTATTGGTTCCGATCAGTGGTCCGCCCGTTTCGCAGGCCACTGTGTTCATCGCGCCGATCAGCGCGCCGACGCGGCTCGGGTCACTCACATAGTCCATCACGGCGATCTTGTGCGGAATGGTGACGTTGCAGCCCAGCCAGTCTTTATCCGCCTGACGTTTGAGGAAATAGGCGGCAAGCTCGTCATGTTTGACGTGCGTTTTGCGATATTCGGCCTCAATCTCCAGCTTTTCGAGCCAGAATCCGTGAATCAGCGGGGATTTGCTGTGTGCGATCGGATCGCCGATCACTTCGGCATAGGGGAGGGCTGTGTCACTCATTGCGCCAAAACGCCGCGAATGCGCAGAAAGTCAAGCAAGGCGAGCAGCGGCAAGCCCTGTATCGCGAACTGCGTGCCCTTGATCGCAGAAAAAAGCTGCGCGCCCGGCCCCTCAATCCGGTAACAACCCACACACCAGCGACACTGGTCCCATTCCGCATCGAGATAGGACGCGATGAAATCATCGCTGAGCGGACGGACCGTCAATTGCGCGGTTTCGATCTGCCGCCAGATCGCCGCCCCGTTTTCGCAGATAACAGCCGCGCTGTGCAACTTGTGGCTTGAACCTGAGAGGCGACGCAAAATGGAGGCTGCGTCGTCCCGGTCGACGGCTTTGTCGAGCATGGCCCCGTCATCAAGTTCTAGCGTCTGGTCGCAGCCCAGAATGAATGTGCCGGGCGCGCGCAGCGACAAGCGCCGCGCCTTGATTTCCGCAAGCGCATCGGCAAGCGACCGTGCATTCATGCCCTGCGCGCGAAGATCTTCCTTATACGCATCCTCATCCACATTGGGCGATACCGCCTCGAACGGCACGCCGGCCGCCTCCAGCATCGCCCGGCGGCTGCTACTTTGCGATGCCAATATCAGGGAGGGTGGAGTCATTGGGTTTCAGACCCTGTCTTGCCCATGATGCGATCGTTAAACAGGGTGATGATGGCAGCGGCGGCCTCCTCGATCGACCGTCGGGTTACATCGATAAACGGCCAGTCATGATCGGCAATCATCCGTCGCGCAAATGCGACTTCCGCCTGGATCCGCTCCAGATCGACATAGGCGGTCTCCGGCGACTGATTAAGCGATAACAACCGGTTGCGCCGGATCTGCACCAGCCGCTCGGGATTGATGGTGAGGCCGACCACCAACGGACGCTGAACGCGATACAGGATATCGGGCGGCGGCGATTCCGGCACGACCGGGATATTGGCCGTCTTGTACCCGCGGTTGGCAAGATAGATGGAGGTCGGCGTTTTCGACGTGCGCGACACGCCGACCAACAGGATGTCCGCCTCTTCCCAGTTTTCCGGGCTGACGCCATCATCATGCGCGATGGTATATTGAATCGCCTCGATCCGTGCGAAATAGGCCTCGTCCAATATATGCTTGCGGCCGGGCCGGTTGCGCGTTTCCTGACCCAATATGTTCGACATCGCATCGGTTGCCGTATCGAGCGGGGCTACATGGGGCAGGCCAAGCGCGCGGCATTGATGCTCCAGCGTACGGCGCAGGACCGGGTTGACCAGCGTGAACAGCACAAGACCGGGATTGACCGAGATCTCTTTCAAAATCCGTTGAAGATGGTCCTCCGACCGGACCATCGGCCAGAAATGCCGGATCGCCTCGACATTCTCGAACTGCCCAATTGCTGCCTTAGCGATGCTTTCCAGCGTTTCCCCGGTGGAATCCGAGAGCAAATGTAGGTGAAGCCGGGTCATGGGATGACTGTGTTGGGGAGCTGTGGATAAATCAAGGGACAGATGGGTGGATAAAAGGCACGCATTGATTTTTTCGCGCTATTCCCTCGCTTATCCACAGGTCTTCCAGTTTTCGAAATTTTGTCCACAGCGGGTGGATAGCGGGGACAAAGTACGGAAGATAGCGTAAATCCTTACCAAAATCTTAACGCTGCTGTTGGCAAAATCGGGGATGACGCATAAACCCCGCGATCAACCGACCAATCAACATCAACAATAGATTCTATATAAATAGGTATATTGGACTCATGCCTGACATGCTTGCCGACACGGCTATCGGAACGCCTATCGAAACGAATGCGAAACCTCTGCTCGCGGTGCTGAAAGGTAGGCAGCCGGATGTCACTCCACGCTGGATGATGCGCCAGGCAGGCCGATACCTACCCGAGTATCGCGCCTTGCGGGCGGACAAGGGCGGATTTCTGGAGCTGGTCTATGACAGCCAGGCAGCGGCAGATATCACGTTGCAGCCTTTGGAGCGTTTCGGCACCGGCGATGATGGCCTGAATGCGGCGATCCTATTTTCCGACATATTGATCGTCCCCTATGCGATGGGTCAGAAATTGTGGTTCGAGGTGGGCGAGGGGCCGCGTCTTGCACCGCCATTGGCGGATGCCGATCTTTCGTCGCTGAAACCGGATTGGTCGCGCTATGACGCCATCTATGAGACTGTGCGGCTGGTGAAGGCTCGCCTGGCACCCGAAACGACCTTTCTGGGCTTTTCAGGCAGCCCCTGGACGATCGCGACCTATATGGTGGCAGGTCAGGGCAGCAAGGACCATGCATCGGCCCGCAGGATGGCCTATGGCGACCCTGAGCGGTTTGGTGCGATCATCGATGCGATTGTCGATGCAACGGTGCCCTATCTCTCAGGCCAGATCGAGGCGGGCGTGGACGCGGTGCAATTGTTCGACAGCTGGTCGGGCAGCCTGTCGCCGGCGCAGTTCGAACGCTGGGTGATTGCCCCCAACTGTAAGATTGTGGAAAAACTGCGCGCGTTGCACCCCACGATACCCATTATCGGCTTTCCCAAGGGCGCAGGCGCAAAACTGGTCGATTATGCGATAGAAACCGGCGTCGATGCCGTGGGTGTGGATGAAACCATCGACCCGCATTGGGCGCATGCGCATCTTCCCGTCGGGCTGCCGGTACAGGGCAATCTCGATCCGCTGGCGCTGGTGGCAGGTGGAGAGGCGCTGGACGAGGCGATTGATCGCATCATGGATGCGTTTCACGACCGTCCGCATATTTTCAACCTCGGGCACGGAATTGTACCTGACACGCCCATCGATCATGTGGCACATATGTTGAAACGAGCAGGAGGCATTCGCGCGTGAGTTTCCTTGGTATCGCCTATCTCTGGGTGAAGGCGGCGCATATCATATTCGTCATTTTCCTGATGGCGGGCCTGTTCATGATGCCGCGCTTTTTCGTTTATCACCAGGAATGCGAGATCGGATCGGACGAGGACCGCAAATGGATCGAGCGCGAAAACAAGCTGCGCAAGATCATCCTCAACCCCTCTCTGATCATCGTGTGGATATTCGGCCTGATGCTGATGATCGACATTCGCGCATGGGAAATGCCTTGGTTTCATGTGAAACTGGCGCTGGTGCTTATCCTTTCGGGCTATCATGGCTGGATGATCGGCTATTCGAAAAAGCTGGCCAAGGGCGAGCGTCCGCTAACCGATCGTCAGTTGCGGATGATCAACGAGGTGCCCGGCATCATGGTCGCGTTCATCGTGATTTTGGCGGTCGTGAAGCCGTTTTAGCGGCACGGGGCCAGCCCTCGGCGTATATTTTCGTATAATGCAGATAGCTTGACTTGCAGGCGGCAGGGTTTTACCGGAGGCGAAACGGTTTCCATCCCGTTCTCTTTCCTTGCGAACGCAGCCGAAACATCGGCGATTTCCAAATTTCACCAGCAACATTCCTTTCGGACCATAAAACCGATGCATCTCAAAGAATTAAAACAGCGCACCCCCGCAGACCTCGTCACCATGGCGGAAGAACTGGGCGTCGAGAGCGCCTCTACCCTGCGCAAGCAGGACCTTATGTTCGCCATTCTGAAGGCCGAGGCCGAAAATGGCGAACAGATCATGGGTGTCGGCACGATCGAAGTTCTGCCCGACGGTTTCGGGTTCCTGCGCTCCCCCGAAGCAAACTTTCTCGCCGGACCCGACGACATTTATGTGTCGCCCAATCAAGTTCGCAAATTCGGCCTGCGCACCGGTGATACGGTGGAAGGCGAAATCCGCGCGCCCAAGGATGGTGAACGCTATTTCGCGCTGACGAAGCTGTTGAAGGTCAATTTCGACGATCCCGATGTGGTGCGCCATCGCGTTAATTTCGACAATCTGACGCCGCTTTATCCGACGGAGAAACTGCGTCTCGATACGCTCGACCCGACGGTCAAGGATCGGTCGGCTCGCGTGATCGACATCATCTCACCGCAGGGCAAAGGCCAGCGCGCATTGATCGTTGCACCGCCGCGGACCGGTAAGACGGTGTTGTTGCAGAATATCGCCAAGGCGATCACGGACAATCACCCCGAAGTGTTCCTCATCGTGCTGTTGATCGATGAACGGCCCGAGGAAGTGACCGACATGCAGCGTTCTGTGAACGGCGAAGTCGTGTCGTCCACATTCGATGAACCGGCGGCGCGCCACGTACAAGTCGCTGAAATGGTTATAGAAAAAGCCAAGCGTCTGGTTGAGCACAAGAAAGATGTTGTGATCCTGCTCGACTCGATCACGCGTCTGGGCCGCGCCTACAACACAGTTGTTCCTAGCTCGGGCAAAGTGTTGACCGGTGGTGTCGACGCCAATGCGCTGCAGCGTCCCAAGCGCTTTTTCGGTGCGGCGCGCAATATCGAGGAGGGCGGTTCGCTTTCCATCATCGCAACAGCGCTGATCGACACCGGTAGCCGCATGGACGAGGTCATCTTCGAAGAGTTCAAGGGCACCGGTAACAGCGAAATCGTGCTTGATCGCAAGGTCGCCGACAAGCGCATCTTCCCGGCGCTCGACGTCGGCAAATCCGGCACACGCAAGGAAGAGCTGCTGGTCGAAAAGGCGACGCTCAGCAAGATGTGGGTGCTGCGTCGCATTCTGATGCAGATGGGCACGGTTGACGCGATGGAGTTCCTGCTCGACAAGATGAAGAACTCCAAGACCAACGAAGATTTCTTCGATTCCATGAACCAGTAGCCTCACTGGATGTTTTGAGTAACGATGCTTGATCTGATTTTTGCCTCCGCCGCTGCGGTCTCCGCAGACGCTTCTTCTCTGGCCACCATCTGGGGCCATATCATCGCCGACTTCTCCAATATCGGTTCGCCGACAGCGCTCGCCGCATTCGGTCAGGTGTTGATGATCGATGTCCTGTTGGCAGGCGACAATGCCATCGTCGTCGGCGCACTGGCCGCAGGTCTACCGGAGGCGCAGCGCAAAAAGGTCATCTTGATCGGTATCATGGCCGCTTTGGTCCTGCGTATCGGGTTCGCGTTGGTCGTCACGCAGCTGATGCAGATTGTCGGGCTAATTTTGGCCGGTGGTCTGCTGTTGCTCTGGGTCAGCTGGAGCATGTGGCGCGAACTCCACCCCAAGCGTGGCGCGGATACGCCAGACGATCCAAGCGACGACGATATATCCGGCATTCGTCCGGCCAGAAGCTTTGCGGCAGCGGCATGGGCGGTCGCGGTGGCCGATGTCTCCATGAGCCTCGACAATGTGTTGGCGGTGGCGGGTGCGGCGCGCGAACATCCCGGAATCCTCATCATCGGCCTGATCTTGTCAGTCGCGTTGATGGGAATCGCGGCCAATTTCATCGCCAAATATATCGAGCGCTATCGCTGGATCGCCTATGTCGGACTTGCGGTGATCATCTATGTCGCGGGATCGATGATTTACGAGGGATTTGTCGATCATCAGGTGGGCGTCTTGACCTTGTTCTGAAGAAGGCGCAATTTGTGCAGGCGCGAAATATGGCGATCAAGGTTGAAGGAACAGGCCAATGAAAATTACCGCCAATGTTGATTGCACTCCGGAAGAAGCGCGGTCTTTTCTAGGCCTGCCCGATCTTTCGCCCATCCATGAGAAATATGTCGAGTCCGTCATGAGCGCGATGGATGGCGCAGGCAGTCTGGAACAGATGGATAAGATGATCCGCGCCTTTGCACCGATGGGTGATGCGAGCATGCGGCTTTTCCAGCAGCTCATGGATATCGGCCTGAGCGGTGCTGGTGGAAGCAGCAATAACAAGAGCTGACGCGGCGTGACGTGACCGACACGATATTTGCGCTGTCGAGCGGCAAACCGCCCGCCGGTATAGCCGTCATCCGTATAAGCGGATCACAATCCTTTGAGATATATAGATTATTTACCGGTTGCGACGCCGAGTCTGTTGCGTCGCGGACTGCGCATCTGCGTCTTTTGACACATCCTGCTACCGGCGAAGCGCTCGATCGCGGCCTGGTCTTGCTCTTCCCTGGTCCGAACAGCGTAACGGGCGAAGACCTGGTCGAATGGCATTGCCATGGCGGGCAGGCGGTGGTGCGGGCCGTACTGGACGCGCTTGCCGAGCAGGCGCGGGAGAGGCACGACTTGCGGCTGCGCGAGGCACAGCCGGGCGAGTTTACCCGGCGAGCGTTCGAGAACGGGCGCATCGACCTGAATGAAGCGGAGGGGTTGGCCGACTTGCTGACCGCCGAAACAGAGACGCAGCGACGATCGGCGATGATGATGGCGGAGGGTCATTTCTCCCGCCGACTTGCGGATTGGCGCGCGACCTCGCTGGAATGCTCGGCGCGAATGGAATCTCTTCTCGACTTCTCGGATGAGGATGATGTGCCGGGGGAGGGTGCCGAACGCGCGCTGCGCACGGACATACGGAGGTTGGCGGAAGCGATGGCGGCGCAACTCGCGCTGTCGTCCGCTGAGCGTCTTCAGGACGGAATTCGCGTCGTTCTTGCCGGACCGCCCAATGCCGGCAAATCGACATTGCTTAATGCGCTTGTCGGGCGCGATGCCGCCATCGTTTCGGATATCGCCGGGACGACACGCGACCGGATTGAGGTTCCCGTCAATATCGGCGACATCGCCTTTGTCCTGACCGATACGGCAGGACTGGCCGGAGAGACCGAAGACGCTATCGAGCGCATCGGCATCAATCGCGCGCAGGCGGCGATCGACGCTTGTGATATTCTGTTGTGGTTGGGCGATCCGGCGCAATGTCCGCGTGCCGACGGCATTCGGGTTTCCGCCCAAATGGATCGATCAGGCTGGGTGGAGGCAGCGGCCGCTGATATCACCCTGTCGGCATTGACCGGCGAGAATATGGGGGCGCTGCGTGATATGTTAATTGCGCGCGCGACGGATCTGATCCCCGGCGACAGCGAATATGCGCTGCACCGGCGTCAGCGTGATGCTGTGGCAGATATGGTTGCGGCTTTGCAGGATGCCGCGGCAGAAGCCGACCTTCTTGTGGCGGCCGAGCACTTGCGTCTGGCCCGCTCAGCAATGGATCGCTTGATCGGACGCAGCGGGATTGAAGACATGCTCGACAGCCTGTTCTCGCGGTTCTGCATCGGCAAATAGCGCCGTGTTGTTTCACGTGAAACATGTCGCTTTGACGGCCTGCCCCGGTTGGATTATGGCGCAGGCATGAGCGATCAATATGATGTCATCGTGATCGGCGGCGGGCATGCCGGGACCGAGGCTGCTGCCGCTGCCGCGCGTCGTGGCGCGCGTACGGCACTGGTGACGTTCGATCCCGATGCAATCGGCGCCATGTCGTGCAATCCAGCGATTGGCGGCTTGGGCAAGGGCCATCTGGTCCGAGAGGTCGATGCTCTCGACGGCATCATCGCTCGGGCGTCGGACGATGCCGCCATTCACCACCGCATGCTGAACTCCAGCAAGGGGAAGGCGGTTCAGGGACCCCGTATTCAGGCCGACCGCGCGCTGTTTCGCGCATCCGTTCAACGTCATATTGGCGCGCAACATGGTCTTGACGTCATAGCGGGAGAAGCTGCGGATTTGCGGTTCGAAGGTGGAAAGTTGTCTGGCGCAACTTTTTCCGACGGCAGCACGATCCATGGTAGAGCGATTGTGCTGGCGACCGGCACGTTTTTGGGGGGCAAACTTTTCCGTGGGGAAGAGCGCTTTATTGGCGGCCGGATTGAGGAACGGGCGGCGTCGAAATTAGGTGACCGGCTGCGGCATCTCGGCCTGCCGCTGGCACGGCTGAAGACTGGTACGCCGCCGCGTCTGGATGGCCGGACGATCGACTGGGCGGTGCTGGAGGCGCAGGCGTCGGATCGTGACGGGTGGACAATGAGTGCATTGACGCCACGCCGTCTGAACCCGCAGCTCTCTTGCGCCATCACGCGCACGAACACCCGGACTCACGACATCATCCGTTCAGGCCTGGACCGCTCGCCTTTATTCAGCGGTGCGATTGAGGGCAGGGGGCCGCGTTATTGTCCGTCGATTGAGGACAAGATCTTTCGCTTTGGCGATCGCGACGGGCATCAGATTTTTCTGGAGCCTGAGGGGCTCGACACCCATCTTGTCTATCCCAATGGCATCAGCACGTCGTTGCCGATGGATATTCAGCTGGCAATGGTTCGCTCGATGCGCGGTCTCGAGCGGGTTGAGATGCCGGTGCCCGGCTATGCGGTCGAATATGATTATATCGATCCCCGCGCGTTGGCCCGGGGCCTTGGTCTATCGGCCATCCCGGGCGTATTCTGCGCGGGGCAGATCAACGGCACCACCGGCTATGAGGAGGCGGCGGCACAGGGTTTGGTCGCGGGGGCAAATGCCGCGGCCTATGCGCTGGGCGATGCACCGCTGATCCTTGATCGCGCCGATAGCTATATTGGCGTGATGATCGACGACCTCATTCTCCATGGCGTCACAGAGCCCTACCGTATGTTGACGGCACGGGCCGAATATCGCCTGCGCCTGCGCGCCGACAATGCTACGACGCGGCTGACGGCGCAGGGGAACGCGCATGGGCTGGTCGGCAGTCGGCGGCAGGACTGGTTTGCTGCCCGTATGACGGCACGAGAGAATATCCTCGAAGAGCTGGAGCAGCCATTCTCGACGGCGGAGCTTGCGAAGTTGGGGGCAAGCGTTCGGCAGGATGGCGCACGACGCAGTCTTTATGAATGGGCGCGCTTCCCGGAGCTGGCCGATATCGTCACCGGCTTGACGCCATCGCTGGTTGGTGCGGAGCCGGCGCTGCGCGACGAGATATTGGAGGATGCGCGTTACGCACCTTATCTTGAGCGACAGGCGGCCGAGGTTGCCGAGTTGCGCAAGCAGGAGGCGATCCGCATCCCATCGCATTTCGACTACGATAATATTGGCGGGCTTTCGTCCGAGATGCGCGAACGGTTGAGTGCCGCGCAACCAGAAACGCTGGCGGCGGCATCGCGTGTCGGCGGCATAACGCCCGCGGCATTGGCCGCGATCATGGTCCATCTTCGCCGCAAGCGGGCAGCATGACAGAAGACGAGGCGCGCGGGTGGATACAACAGCGTTTCGATGTTTCACGTGAAACATGGCATCGCCTGGAAGCCTATGTCGAGATCCTACGCGAGGAAATGGGCAACCAGAATCTGATTGCGGAATCGACGCGGGATCATATCTGGGGCCGACATATCGTCGATAGTGCGCAGCTTCTACCATTGGTGCCACCTGCCACGGATGGCGCGATATGGGTGGATCTGGGCGCCGGGGCAGGTCTGCCCGGGATCGTTGTCGCCATCCTTTCCGACTATCACGTCGCGATGATCGAGATGCGCAAATTGCGTGTCGCATTTCTCGAGAACGTCATCGAGAGGCTCGGTCTGACCAATGCGTCGGTAATCGGCGGCAAGGTGGAGCGGGCGGAGATCGGGATAGATCAAGCGACGCGTGCATCGGTTATCAGCGCGCGCGCTTATGCTCCGATGGAGAGGTTGATCCCATCCGCGCTGCATCTCGCCGACTTTTCCACAATTTGGTTGCTGCCAAAGGGTCAAAACTACAAGAATGAGTTGGATATCGCGCAAACGCTGTGGCACAGTGACGTGCAGGTCGAACAGAGCGTGACCGCCCCCGATAGCGCGATTTTGATATTGAAGCAGGTTCGCGGGCGACAGGCAGGCAGCAGCAAGGTGGCAAGGCATGATCCGCATCGCAATCGCCAATCAAAAAGGCGGCGTAGGTAAGACTACAACGGCGATTAACCTTGCGACGGCGCTCGCCGCGACGGGCCAGCGAACCTTGCTCGTCGATCTCGATCCTCAGGGCAATGCGTCAACGGGACTTGGTATCAGTCGTTCGGCACGGGAATATTCCAGCTACGATCTGTTGCTGGGCGATGTCAGCCTGGAAGATGCGGTGTGTCATTCGCGCGTTCCCCTGCTCGATGTCGTGCCTGCCACGCAGGACTTGTCTGGAGCCGAGATCGAGCTGATCGAAGTTTCCGAGCGGACCCACCGACTCAAACATGCATTCGATGCGATGCAGGAGCGCTGGGACATCTGCCTGATAGATTGCCCGCCGTCTCTGGGTCTGCTGACGATCAACGCGATGGTTGCAGCGCAGTCCTTGCTCGTGCCGTTGCAATGCGAATTTTTTGCACTGGAAGGGTTGTCGCAATTGCTGACCACGGTCGAACGGATCAGGGGGCGTTTCAACCCCGACCTGTCGATCATGGGTGTTGCGCTGACCATGTACGATCGGCGCAATCGCCTGACCGACCAGGTGGCCGACGATGTGCGCGCCTGTCTGGGCAAGATCGTTTTCGATACGGTTATCCCCCGCAATGTGCGGTTGTCGGAAGCGCCCAGCCACGGTCTGCCGGCGCTGATCTACGATCATCGTTGCGCCGGATCGGAGGCCTATATTCGGCTGGCGCGGGAACTGATTGGACGGTTGCCGAGAGCGGAGATGGCGGCATGAGCACGAAGGACGAGGCAGAGGCAATGGCAGAAGAGACGCGCCCGGCGGCCGCCAAGGGGCGTCCCCGTGGTTTGGGCCGCGGACTTTCGGCATTGCTCGGCGAAAATCTGCCCGAAGAGCCGGTGAACCGTGACGGCGCGGAGCGGCCATCGGGAAAATCGATACAACATGTTGATATAACCGCTATTTCCCCGCATCCCGACCAGCCGCGTAGGCATTTTGACGAAGATGCGCTGAAGGAGTTGGCGGACAGTATTGCTCAGCGCGGCGTCATCCAGCCGATCATCGTGCGGGAGCAGGGCAAGGGGCGCTATCAGCTTGTCGCCGGGGAGCGGCGCTGGCGTGCCGCGCAGCGCGCACAGCTTCATCGCATTCCCGCGATCGTTCGCGACCTGAGCGACACGGAAACGATGGAAATTGCGCTGATCGAAAATGTGCAGCGGCAAGACCTCAATCCGGTTGAAGAGGCCGAGGCCTATTCGCGACTGATTGCGCAATTCGGGCATAGCCAGGATGCGCTCGGCCGCCTTGTTGGCAAGTCGCGTAGCCATGTCGCCAATCTGATGCGCTTGCTCGACCTGCCCGGATCAGTTCTCGACACAGTCAGACATGGCCAACTCAGCATGGGGCATGCCCGCGCCCTGATCGGCGTCGACAACGCGATGCAGATCGCCCGAAAGGTGATCGACAAGGGGCTGTCCGTTCGACAGGTCGAAAAGCTTGCCCAACAATCAAAGGGCAAAGAAACAACCACTCGCAGCAGAGCGCCGCGTGCCCACGCCGAGCCCAACGCGGATATTCTTGCGCTCGAACAGCATCTGGCCGACCTCATCGGCGTTAAGGTATCGATCGATCATGGTGACAATGGCGGTGGCACATTGTCGCTGCGTTATTCGACACTCGACCAGCTCGATATGCTGTGCCAGCGCCTTTCCGGCGAGGCGATTTGATCTCGCACGTCCTTCCAACATATTATAACTAATTGATATAGGGTATTATTATGACTACGCGTCACGCTGACCATCCGATTTTACCGCACTTTCTCGACCGCTGGTCACCCCGCGCGTTTGATCCCCGCCCGATAGAGGACGACACGCTGATGACCTTGTTCGAGGCGGCGCGCTGGTCCCCGTCAAGCTTCAACTATCAGCCTTGGCGTTTCGTTTATGCCAAGCGAGATGACGTCCATTGGGATGCGTTTCTTTCCGCGCTGATTCCGTTCAATCAGGAATGGGCCAAAAACAGTTCGGCCCTTGTCTATATTGTGTCCGACACGATTATGGAGGCCTATGGCGAACGCAAACCATCGCATAGCCATAGCTTTGACGCGGGTGCGGCCTGGATGGCGCTGGCCTTGCAGGCGCACAATATGGAGCTGATCACGCATGGCATGACCGGCGTGGACTTTGAGGCGGCGGCAAAGGCCGTCAACTTGCCCGAAGGCTTTCGCGTCGAGGCGGCGATCGCCATCGGCTATCAGGGCGACAAGGCGGCGCTCCCTGAACAGATGCAGGAGCGCGAGGTAAAGAGCGATCGCAAGCCGCTCGCCGAGATCGTGTTCAGTGGGCCGATGCCGGCTTGATCAGGTATTTCACCCCAGTGGAATAGTGTGTGCAAGGGAAACAGCATGACCGACAGCGGAACAGGTAAATCCGGCGAAGGTCGTTTGCACTATTGGATGTTCGGGGGGTTTTTGGCCGGACTCGTGCTCGGCCTGGCCGCCTATAGCCTGGCCGGGGGGGCGCCCTGGATAGAGGTGGTGACGAACAATGTCACCGGGCCCATCGGCCAGATTTTCCTGCGGCTCCTGTTCATGCTGGTCATCCCGCTTCTGGTATCGGCGCTGATTGTCGGCGTTGCGGAGATGGGAGAGATCAAGGCGCTGAAAACGGTTGGTGTGCGGACTTTGGTCTACACAATCGTTGTCTCTTCAATTTCCGTTGCGATCAGCATCGCTGCCGTCAATCTGTTGCGCCCGGGTGCTGGTGTCGACCCCGCGACGGCGCGCTCGTTGCTCGAAACATCGGGTGACGGGGCCAAGGCGATCGTCGACCGGGCGGGTGAGGCGCAAACCGGCGTCGACGCGATCGTCAACATCGTTCCGTCCAATTTCATTCAGGCGATGAGTCAGAACGACATATTGGCGGTCATGTTCTTCGCACTGATGTTCGGCATCGGCTTTCTGATTACCGATCCGGGCCGGACGCAGACATTGCGATCCGGCATAGAGGGCGTGTTCGAAATCTCGATGAAGCTGATCGGGGTCGTTATTCGCATGGCGCCGCTCGCGATCTTCTGCTTCATGTTCAATCTCGCGGCATTGTTCGGGTGGGATCTGATCGTGCGGCTTTCGGCCTATGTCGCCGTGGTTTTGCTGGCGCTCGCGCTTCAGATGTTCGGCGTTTTTCCGGCTTTGCTGGCCTTTTTGGCACGCAAGAACCCGATCGCCTTCTTCCGCGAAACCCAGGAAGCGACGGTCATGGCCTTCGCCACGGCTTCGTCCAACGCCACGCTGCCGACCTCGTTGCGCGTTGCCGACGAGCAATTGAAGCTCCCGCGCCCGATTGCGCGCTTCGTATTGACCATCGGCGCGACCGCCAACCAGAACGGCACCGCGATGTTCGAAGGCGTCACGGTGCTGTTTCTCGCGCAGTTCTTCGGCGTCGATCTGACTCTGGGCCAGCAATTGACGGTAATGCTGATCTGCATATTGGGCGGCATTGGCACGGCGGGCGTTCCAGCCGGATCGCTGCCCGTGATTGCGCTCATCCTCGGTACAATCGGGGTACCACCGGCCGGCATCGGCCTTGTGCTGGGCGTCGACCGACTGCTCGACATGTGCCGGACGACGCTGAATGTCGTCGGGGACCTTGTCGCGGCGCAGGTGATCAGTGCGCGCACGGACGCGTCGGAGATTCCAGCGGGGGCCGCCGCGCCGCTGCATGCGCCGGGCAATTAATCCGCGCGCAGTTCCTGTTGCAGTGCGCGCCATTGTGGCTGATTGTTCGCTGTGTTGAGTTCAGATTGAAGCCCGCGATAGAGTGCAAGTACATGCCGGCCCATATTGGTGAGGCTGGCGCCGCCACCGCTGCGCCCCCCCGCACTGGTTTCTACAAGCGGTTCGCGCCAGCAGCGGTTCATCACCTCCACCAGCATCCAGCACCGGCGGTAGCTCATGCCGAGCGCTCTACCCGCTGCGGAAATCGACCCCTCGCGCATGATTGATTCGAGGAGGGCAGCCTTGCCTGGTCCCATCGCGATGTCGTCACCGCGATAGATCTGCAGTTTGATCTTCAATTTGGGTTCGTCGCTGCTCATAGCGACAGCATGATCCGGTCAGATCTGACGCGCAAGATCCGGTGCTATTGGACCTCGAAAATCGCTTCGACCTCGACGGCGCAGTCGAACGGCAGTTCCGCAACGCCGACCGTTGAGCGCGCGTGACGCCCGGCTTCCCCGAAAATCTCGACCATCAGGTCAGACGCGCCGTTCATAATGGCGGGAATTGCCGCATAATCAGGGCGCGTGTTGATGAAGCCGCCCAGACGTACGCACCGCGTAACCTTGTCGAGATCTCCGACGGCGGCCTTCAATTGGGCGATGACGTTGATAGCGCAGATACGCGCGGCTTCCTTGCCTACTTCGTCTGACACTTCGCCACCCAGCTTGCCCTTGTGGCGGTCGGCCAGTTTGCCATCGGGTCCGAAGCAAACCTGCCCCGCGATGAAGACCAAATTGCCCGTGCGGACGGTCGGCACATAGTTGGCAGCGGGCGCGGGCGCGACGGGCAGTTCGATACCCAGTTGGTTCAGTCGTTCGTCAATCGCGCCCATGGCTAGCTCCTTTGAATTGGTATCGGAGCATTCCCTAGTGGAGCGCGGAGGGCAGGCAAAGCGGGTTTTTACACCCGCGCTCAGATAAGGTCGGAGAATTCCTGCAATATATCGCGATACAGCTTTTTCTTGAAGGGTACGATGATTTCGGGCAGCTCGCGCGGCTTCACCCAGCGCCAGTCGCGAAACTCCTGATGGCTCGTCTGGATGTTCACATCCTTGTCGGTTCCCAGAAAGCGCATCAGGAACCAGACCTGCCGCTGGCCGCGATATTTCCCGCCCCAGATCTTGCCGACCAGATCGTCAGGCAGATCATAATAGAGCTCATCCTTGCACTGGGCGATGATCTTGACCAAGTCACTGGAAATACCGGTTTCTTCGGCAAGCTCACGAAGGGCGGTATCACGCGGATCCTCGCCATCATCAATACCGCCCTGCGGCATCTGCCAGGCTTCGACCTTGCTGTCGAGGCGCTGTCCGACAAAGACCTTGCCTTCCATATTGACGAGCATCATCCCGACACAGGGACGATAGGGCAGGGGTGACGTCATCTACTAAGCTGTTCCCGCAGTTGATCCATCGGCAACTGGCGGAATCATCCGACCCTGTTGCCGACCGATAATAGGAGAGCGACCGCGCGGCGTCCACATGCTTCACGCCGCATCGCAGCAATTCGCTGTCAAGCTGAGGCCTTGGGAACACAGTGGCGTCCGCGTTTCCGGTTACGGCTTGACGGGTCCGGGTTGTCATGGAATGCGGTATCGATGGCCCAAAGTTGGAAAGTGACGCTCCCTTGCAAACGGGAAGAAGCCGAAGCGCTCGTCGAGGATATGGGCATGCTCGCATTGCTAGATCCGCCGCCTGCGCTGATGACGCAGGAGGTTGAGGAGGATAATCCCGACCGGTGGCAGGTGCATGCCTATTTTGACGGGAAGCCCAAGAAATCTTCGATCAGCCTGCTGCAATCGATGATTCCCAGCAGTGTGGACGATACGCCGAGCATCGAGCGCCTGCCCGACGAGGATTGGGTGACGCTGAGTCAGGAGGGCATGGACCCGGTGATCGCGGGGCGGTTTCACATTCGCAATCAGGCAGACGAGACTGTTCCCGCGGGCAAAACCCCCTTGTTGATACCGGCGGGTCGCGCATTCGGCACTGGCCAGCATGAAACGACGGGTGGCTGCCTTGCAATGCTCGATCGCTGCCGGACGTTGGGCGAGCGCTATGGCAACATCGCCGATATTGGCACCGGCACCGGATTGCTTGCCTTTGGAGCATTGCATCTGTGGCCGCGTGCATATGCGACGGCATCTGACATCGACCCGGCTGCGGTGGACGTCACGGCGGATAACGCGGCGCTGAACGACGTCGCGTTGGGTGGCGGTATCGGCGCGCTTTCCCTGCATGTCGCGGCGGGAGTGGACGAGGCGGGGTTGCAGGCGCGGGCGCCCTATGACTTGGTGATTGCCAATATTCTGGCGGGGCCGCTGATTGAGCTGGCGCCGTCGCTATGCGCGGTGCTGGAGGAAGGTGGCACGTTGATCCTCGCGGGGTTGCTTGATGAACAGGCCGATGCGGTGATTGCCGCTTATCGCGCGCAAGGCTTGCGCCTTGTCGACCGCATCGACTTTGCGTTGTCCGATGATGCGCGATGGCCGACTCTGCGCTTTCGCAAGCGACCCGCCATCGGCTGGAAACGCCCGCGGCGCTGGCGCGCTGGCGCAAATGGCGATGCGCCGGGTTTCGGCAGCTGGTAACAAAAGCACGGCGATGCTCACGCGTCTGACTCTCAGCGATTTTCGCAATTATGAGGATGCGCTGATCGTGCCGCGCGACGATTTTATCGTGTTGACCGGCGATAATGGCGCAGGAAAGACCAATATATTGGAGGCGGTTTCGTTGCTCGCGCCGGGACGGGGGCTGCGCGGCGCGGCGCTGTCGCAGATGGTGCGGCAGCAGGGTGGCAGCGGCTTTGGCGTGGCGGCACAGGTTGACGGGGTTACGATCGGCACGGGCACGACGGCGGATGCGCCCGACCGGCGGCAGGTACGGGTCGGCGGGGTGGCTCATGCGGCGAGCGTTCTGGCAGAGCATCTTTCCATTGTCTGGCTGACGCCCGCTATGGACCGGCTGTTCATGGAAAGCGCGGGGGGCAGGCGGCGTTTCCTCGATCGGCTGACGCTGACGCTAGACCCCGCGCACGGTGGGCATGCTACACGCTATGAGGCGGCGATGCGGGCACGCAACAAGTTGCTGGGTGATAAATCGCGCGTCTGGGACGAGCATTGGCTGGCGGCGCTTGAGACGCAGATGGCCGAACATGGCGCGGCGGTCCATGGCGCCCGGTGCGCTCTTGTCAAACGACTGGGCGAAGCACTGTCGACGGCGCCCGACGGGCCGTTCGCCCGGCCGGCACTGGAGCTGTCCCTATGGGAAGAGGCTGAGCGGCCGTTGGCCGACTTGTTGCAAGAGGCGCGCAGGCGGGATGCCGCCGCTGGACGTACTTTGTCGGGGCCGCATCGCTGCGACCTGCTCGTCACCCATGTCGCGAAGGGGCAGGCGGCTGCCCTCTGCTCGACCGGAGAGCAAAAGGCGTTGCTGCTTTCGATATTGCTGGCCCATGCCGCGCTCGTCGGGCAAGCGCGCGGAAAAGCACCGGTGTTGCTGCTCGATGAAGTCGCCGCCCATATTGACCCGGCGCGCAGGCTTGCGCTGTTCGAGCGGTTGGCGGCTACCGGTAGTCAGGTCTGGATGACGGGGACCGAAGCTTCGCTGTTCGACGGAATATCGGATGCGACGCGGCTGCATATCGAGAATGGCCGCGCACTGACCCTGAAATAGGCCTCAGTCCTGCTTCAGGTCCTCGAACCAGGCTTCGACCGGACCGGAGAGCTTGATGGTCAGCGGCTGACCATGCCTGTCCCGCGTTTTGCCCGCCGCCACACGGATCCAGCCTTCGGAAATGCAATATTCCTCGACATCGGTGCGCACCCGGTCCTTGAACTTGATGCCGATGCCGCGCTGAAGCACTTCCATATCGAAATGCGGGCTGCGCGGGTTCGTCGAGAGGTGATCGGGCGGTGTTTGGGCCTTTTCAGGCGCTGCGGGCGTGTCTGCGTCGGTCATGGCGTGCGCCTAGTCGTTGCGGGGCCGGTTTTCAACTGTTCAATGTCGCGAGAAGCCGTGCCGGGCATGGTTTCCATGACAGTTTCAGTGGAGCGGGCGCTGCGCACCGCTCTCCATCGACCAGCAATGTCAGCCTGTCTCTGTCGCTCTCAATGACTATTTCATCGCCCTTTGCGAGTTTTTCTGTTGGCCCGCCCAGAAAATCCCGATTTAGCCACGCCCATCCATGTTGCGCGAGATCAGCCAGACTCTCGGTCTGGATATCGTGCGCCAGAAGGCCATCGGTCCCAGCCTCGACGAACAGCGCGCTATGGTTGCGTTCATTTCCTCGAAGACGGACGCCGCCATCGCTGAATGTCGCTGACAGCGCGGTTTTGATATCGTCGGTGAGATCATTGAGCGCCCCTCGGCGCAAATCCTCGCGAACATCGCCCCATGCCGCGGCCGGCCCTGCGATTACGCCCACCATGGACCGTATGTCCGGGCCCTCGATCAACGGCAGCTCGATTTCGTGTCCATCGGCAAATGCGCGTTCGATGACTTCTTCGATCGCAGCATCGCCATGAAGCTTGCGGGCGAGCAGATTCATTGTGCCACCGGGAAGAACAAGCAACAGCGGGCCGTCCTCTGTTCCATATTGTTCGATCACGGCGTTGACAGTGCCGTCACCACCCAGGCTGATGATGACATCAGGCGCATTGTCCGGGTGGTGCGGCAGATCTTCCTGCGACAGATCCACTTGCCGGACGAGAGATGTGCCAACCGCTTCGATTTGCCGGGCTGTGTCTGCTATCACGGCCTCGTCGGTCGTGCTGCTCATGCTGTTTGCGATCAGCCATGCGGTCTTCATGCGGGAAAGAATGCGCGAGGTCGGAAAAAGTGCCGTGCGCGCCGAGGCATTGCCCGCTATGCCCGCCGCAGAAGGAGTCCGGGGTTTGGGCATGGCAGGCGATAATCAGATAACGGCGCTCGTTCTGGCGGGCAGCAGGCCGGGGGTTGATCCACTGGCGTCTGCTGCCGGGGTGGCGACAAAGGCGCTTGTCCCGGTCGCGGGCACCCCGATGATCGATTATGTAGCGCGCGTTCTGGTAATGCACCCACGCATCGGCAAAGTCGTGCTGATGGCGCAGCAGCCAGATGTCCTGACGAGCGACCCGGCGACCCTGTGGCTGCACGATCATGAAAAGATCGGTTTTGCGCGAAGCGGCCGCGGGATTAGCCAGTCTCTGCTCGACTGGGTCGATACGCACCGTTCCGGCTTGCCGCTGCTCGTCACTACGGCGGACAATGTGCTGCTCAATGCGGCGATGATTGATGCTTTCCTGACACATGTCGACGGCGCCGATATCGCAGCGGCCATGGTCGAGCGCGAGGTCCTGATGCGGGATTACCCGGAGTCGCGGCGCACATGGTTGCGCTTTCGCAGCGGCGCCTGGTCGGGCGCGAACCTGTTCTGGCTGGGCAGCGACCGCGCATGCATCGCTTTGGAAAAATGGCGGGAGATTGAGCAGGACCGCAAGAAAGGGTGGAAACTCCTGTCCGCTTTCGGCCCTGCATTGTTGCTCGGCGCGGTGCTGCGGATGCTGACGATTCATCAGGCGATCATGCGCGCAGGCCACAAGCTGGGCGTCCATGCCCGGATCGTCCCGATGCCGATGGCAGAGGCCTGCATCGATGCCGACAAGCCCGATGATATCCTGTTGATCGAACGGATATTGGCGCACCGGGCCAGATCATGACGTCACCGGGGAATTCGCCGTCATCAGCCGCCGCCTGGCAGGCGGCGGCCTTATGTGCTGTCGGTGTGGCATTTTTCTCGGCCATGGATGCGACGATGAAGCTGATTGCGCTGTCGGTGGGCTCTTATACGGCGCTGCTGTGCCGCTGCATCGTGGCGAGCAGCCTGACCGGTACGGCGATGCTGATCACGCGTACCCCATGGCCCGAAAAAGCATGCATGCGTTTACATATCCTGCGCGGGATAGTGCTGGTTCCGATGGGACTATTGTTTTTCTGGGCGCTGACGCAATTGCCCATTGCGGAGGCCATCGCGCTTTCGTTCATAGCACCGATCATCGCGCTCTATCTGTCGGCGGTGTTGCTGCATGAACATGTCGGCCGGGGGTCCATCATCGCTGCCATGCTCGGCATGGGCGGTGTTGCGGTGATCGTGTCGGCCCGACTGCGCGGTCAATATGACCAGGCCGCTCTGCTGGGCGCGCTTGCGATTCTGGTGTCCGCCGTGCTGTTTGCGCTGAACCTCATCATACAAAGGCAGCAGGCGCAGCGCGCCGGCATGGTAGAAATCAGCTTTTTCCAGAACGTCATAGTGCTTCTGATTCTATTGCCCATGGCGCCATGGCTATTGCGCAGTGATATTCCTGTCGATTGGGCGCTGGTCGCGTTGGCGGCGGGTCTCACGGTCGTCTCGCAAATGGCGCTGTCGCGTGCCTATGCGCAGGCACCGGCGAGCCGCCTGATCCCTATAGAATATAGCGCATTTGTTTGGGCGGCGCTGCTCGGATGGCTGATATTCGAGGAAGAACTGACAGTGCAGGTTGTGGGCGGTGTGGCGATGATCGTGATCGCCTGCCTGCTCGCCGCGCGTGAAAAGCCGGAAATTGCCTCTCGTGTCGAAGCGGACACGGCCTGAAATGCCGCAGGACTCTTGACGCGGAGTCCTGCGCGGGGGCATTGTCGCAGGACGGAACAAATCGGGAAAAAGCGGGATAGATTATGGCAAGCCGGTCCCCGGCCAAGCGCAATAACGACTGGCAGGCGATGCTGAAGCGCAGTGCGGCGCGCGCAGGAAAGCTTGCTGGAGCGATCCTGCTGAGCGTGGCAGTTCTGTTCGTAGCTCTTGCGCTACTCGGCTATCATGAAAGTGACCCGTCGATGAACACGGCGGCGGGCGGGCCGGTTCAGAATGTGATGGGCTTACCCGGTGCGCATGTCGCCGGGGTGTTGCTGTGGTTGTTGGGTCTCGGCGTGGTGATGCTGTTGCCGCTGACGCTTACATTTGCGCGGCGGTTGTGGATCGATGATAACATGTCAGGCTGGACCGGCCAGCTCGGCTGGTGTCTGGGCGGCATCGTGGCAATCGGCACTGGGTTTGAGCTGCTGGCCCCCGATACACCGGTAGGCCTGCCCGCCGGGCGCGGGGGCATGCTGGCGCAGTTGTTTGCGCGCCAGATACTGAATCTGACGGCGCTCGTGCCCGAAGGGTGGCGTGGCGCGCTCGAATGGCTGCTGATCGCGCTCGCAATCATCGGCGGTATCGCTGTTTGCATCAAATCCTGGCGTCTGGAAAAGCCGTTGTTCACGCTCGCCCATTTGCGGCTGCCGAAACTGGCGCTACCCACATGGGAACGCGCGCAAACCGGGGAATCGGACGCCGAAGAGCCGCGCCCATCCGCACCGCGGCCGCAGGTTTCGAATGAGCCGAAACCGCCCATTCGCATCCAGTCGCCCGGCCTTGCGCCCGCAACCCGCGCCGCTTCACCCGCCGCGCGGCAGGAGGATTTGTTCGGTCATGGCGCATCGGCGGCGACGTTGCCTTCTCCCGAATTGCTGACCGAAGCGCCGCCCAGCGCCGCGGTAAAGGTCGATAAGGCGGGGCTGGAACGCAATGCCCGGCTGCTCGAATCGGTACTCGATGATTTTCATGTGAAGGGCAATATCACCGAAGTGCGCCCCGGCCCGGTCGTCACCATGTATGAGCTGGAGCCTGCGCCCGGGATCAAGGCGAGCCGCGTCATCCAGCTTGCCGACGATATCGCGCGCAACATGTCGGCATTGTCCGCCCGCGTCGCGACGATTCCCGGCCGCACGGTGATGGGTATCGAGCTGCCCAATGCGAAACGGGAATCGGTTGTGCTGCGAGAGCTGATCAGCAGCGAAGTGTTCATGAACCAAGGCGCGCAACTGCCATTGATTCTCGGCAAGAATATCAGCGGTGAGCCGATCATCGCCGATCTTGCGCCGATGCCGCACCTGTTGATCGCCGGTACGACCGGATCGGGTAAATCGGTTGGCCTCAACTGCATGATCCTGTCGCTGCTCTACCGGATGACGCCGGACGAGCTGCGGCTCATCATGATCGATCCCAAGATGCTCGAACTGTCGACATATGACGATATTCCGCATCTACTCTCGCCGGTGGTGACTGAACCTGCAAAGGCGATCCGCGCGCTGAAATGGGCGGTCGAGCAGATGGAAGACCGCTATCGCATGATGGCGTCGATCTCTGTCAGGAACCTCGCCAATTTCAACGAGAAGGTGCGCGCCGCCGCCGCCAAGGGCAAGCCGCTGGGGCGCAAGGTGCAGACCGGATATGATCCCGAGACGCATCAACCGATCTATGAGGAAGAACAGCTCGATTTCCATCCACTGCCGCAGATCGTGGTTGTGGTCGATGAGCTTGCCGACCTGATGATGACGGCGGGCAAAGAGGTCGAGTTCCTGATCCAGCGCCTTGCGCAAAAGGCGCGCGCTGCGGGCATTCACCTGATCCTTGCGACGCAGCGCCCGTCGGTCGACGTCATCACCGGCGTTATCAAGGCGAACCTGCCGACGCGGATCAGCTTCTTTGTGACGAGCAAGATCGACAGCCGCACCATTTTGGGGGAGCAGGGCGCGGAGCAACTGCTCGGCAAGGGCGACATGCTCTATATGGCGGGCGGCAAGGGGCTGACGCGCGTGCACGGGCCGTTTGTCAGCGATGACGAGGTGCGTGCGGTCGCCGACCATTGGCGCGCACAGGGCAAGCCTGATTATATATCAGCCGTTACAGAAGAGCCCGAGGATGGCGGCTTCGCGCTGGAGGGTGCGGATCTGGGCGACGACAGCCCGGATGCCAAGCTGTATCGCAAGGCTTGCCAGCTCGTGTTCGAAAATCAGAAGGCATCGACCAGCTGGCTTCAGCGGCAGCTGCGGATCGGATATAACTCCGCCGCGCGACTTATCGAGCGGATGGAAAATGAGGGGCTGGTGGGCGCACCCAACCATGTGGGCCGCCGCGAAGTGTTGCGGGATGAGGCAGGCAATCCGGTCTGAGTCGGCGCACTCCGCATCGTTCGCGTGATCGTGACGCGGTGGCCGGGGCAATGTGCGATGCGATTGAGGAGATTTTCCGGGGCAGGCCAACCTTCTCGCCTGAAACCATAGCCTGTGCACCCGATGAAAAGGGTGCCTACCTGCTCCGCATCCGCCTTGGTGAAGGTGCCGCAATCAGGGTGGGCAGCGATATCTATATGCTCTCGGTCGGCGATTATCTCTATGCGGGCAGCGCCTATGGGCCGGGCGGCATCCGGGCGCGATTGCGCCACCATTTCCGACGCGACAAGAAACCGCACTGGCATGTAGACCAGCTGACCAATATCGGGGCGGAGATCGATGCGTGGGCGTTCGAAGGCGGTCAGGAATGCGCGCTGATCGCGCAACTTTTGGATAGCGGGTCGTTTGAGGATGCGGTTGCGCGCTTCGGCGCGAGCGATTGCCGGACATGCCCGTCGCACCTGTTGAGGCATGTTTCCGCCTCACCAACGTCGGGCTAGGCACGCAATATCGACCCGGCGCTAAGCCCGTGCTAAAATAGGCCCATGGCAGATTCCGCACCGCTCCCCCCCGAATGTGCGCCAGACTGGACGATCCCGCAGGGCTGGGACAGCTACACCGCAGCCGATCATGCGATGTGGGACCGGTTGTTTGACCGGCAGGCGAAACTGCTGCCGGGACGCGCCGTGCCGGAGTTTATCGACGGACTGTCGATCTTGCGGATGGACAAGCCCGGCATTCCCCGATTTGAGGAACTGTCCGATCGGTTGATGAAGGCGACGGGATGGCAGGTCATCGCGGTGCCGGGGCTGGTGCCGGACGATGTGTTCTTCGATCATCTCGCCAATCGCCGCTTCGTCGCAGGCCGCTTCATCCGTACGCCGGAACAGATCGACTATCTGCAGGAACCGGATATTTTCCACGACGTGTTCGGCCATGTACCGTTGCTCGCGAACCCGGTATTCGCCGATTATATGGCGGCCTATGGTCGTGGCGGTCAGCGGGCGGGCGGGCTGGGGGCACTCACCAATCTGGCGCGGCTCTACTGGTATACGGTCGAGTTCGGCCTGGTGCGCAGCGCCGAAGGTTTACGCATATACGGCGCCGGCATCGTTTCGTCCGCGTCGGAATCGGTGTTTTCGCTCGACGATCCGTCGCCCAATCATATCGGGTTCGACCTGATGCGGGTGATGCGCACCGACTATCGCATCGATGATTTTCAGCAGAGCTATTTCGTGATCGACAGTTTTGAAGATCTACTAAAGCAGACGCTTGAGACCGATTTCGCGCCGCTTTACCGGCAGCTGGCCGATGCCGAAGCGATCGCACCTCCCGTCTTGCTGGAGGATGACCAGGTATATCGTCGGGGGACACAGGCTTATGCGACCGGAAGGGCCGAGGCGAGTTAAGAGAGGCTGAGCTGCTGGCGAACCCAACGCCACAAAGCGTTCGCCTCTCCTGACGCCTTTCCGTCGGGCTCCGTTTCCGTTGCCACCGCGCCGGATGCCGAAGCGCGATGGAATGTCGCGCGTTCGCCCAGCGTGACCGGGCAGGTCTTCAGCCCCAGCTTTTCGACAAACATGTTTGCCTCCGCAACGATGCGCGATGCGCGCGCTGGGACCGCGTTGAGCACAACATAGGCGGGCTTTCCGGCATAGGCGATCAGGTTGGCCGTGCCCTCCAGCGCATGCAGGTCGAATGCGCGGGCTCGGGACGGGATCAGCACCAGATCGGCCACGTGGATTGCTTCGCGCGCACCTGTGTCGGTGTGCGGCGGCGTGTCGATGACCACGAACTCGACTCCGCCCTCAGTGGCCCTGCGAATCGTGCTTGGCAAGCGGATCGGGTGGCAATCGATGACCTGCGGAAGCCTGTCACCGCGCCAGTCGCCCCACGCCGATGCGGTTGCCTGCGGATCGGTGTCGATAACGCAGGACTGCATCCCGTCAAGCGCGGCGGATGCGCCCAGATTAAGGGCGAGGGTGGTCTTTCCAGACCCGCCTTTCTGACTGATGATTGCGACGGTCGGCATGTCTGGCAGCTCCCGATTGAAGCGAGACGTCGAACATTTGTGCAACTGCGAAAAGAATATCATCTTATCGCACGTCTGTCACCGCAAACTCGTCTTGCTCGCACCTGGTGCCAGATCGCCGGTCGCGGTGCGGTCTATGTGGTGGCCAGAAGCTTGTGGACCGTCTGATTTTCTTCAGCATTGCGCGCATCGAGGCGATGTGGCGCATGGCGATCGCGGCCTTGTCAACGCCATATCCGCCGCCCAAGGTGCTCGCGACCGGTATGCCGCGCATCCGTGCTTCGCGAACCACCGCGCGGTCTCTCGTTTCAAGCCCCGCGTCGCTGAGCGCCAGCCTTCCCAAACGGTCGTCAACATGCGGGTCAACGCCCGCCTGATACAGAATGATGTCCGGGGCGTAGCGGTCCAACAGGACCGGCAACGCCCCCATCAACGCATCCATATAGCCGTCATCATCGACATCGTCGGGCAGGGCGATGTCGTGCGACGAGCGTGCCTTGCGCGCCGGGAAGTTGCGCTCGGCATGCATGGAAAAGGTGAAGACGTCCTCGCGACCTGCGAGCAGCGATGCGGTGCCGTCGCCCTGATGCACATCCAGATCGACAATCAGAACGCGCCTGACCACCCCTTGGGCGGTGAGGCGGTTGGCGACGATGGCGAGGTCGTTGAAAACGCAATAGCCTGCGCCCGTATCAGCCAGCGCGTGGTGGCTGCCGCCTGCGCTGTTCGCGGCATAACCGTGGGTCAAAGCGAGGCGCGCCGCCAGCCATGTTCCTCCCGATGAAAGGAAGGAGCGCCGCATGACGCGCTCGGTGATCGGAAATCCGATGCGTCGTTCCTTGTGGGCCGGAACACGCAGCGATGCGACCTCCTCGACATAATCGGGATCATGAACCGCCTCGACCCAGCTCCGGTCGATCGGTATCGGCTCGTGGAGCGCGAAGGGGATTTCACTATCCCGCAGAGCCAGCATCACCATGCCATATTTGTCGAAGGTGAAACGGCTGCCCGGCGCGGCGGGGGATACATAGTCGGGATGATGGGCGACATGCAGCATGCGGCTAGGATCCACGCAATCCGAGCCTGTGTCTATGGCAATCGGTCACGATATGCTGATCGGTGGGTGCGCTATTTTTCCCAGATCAGCCATGCTTTGGGAAAGCCGCTGGGGTGCGGCTTGCCGTCCAGCCGGCGCATGCGGATGATCGTGATCGGCTTATCGATGATTTGCCCCTTCATCGGGCCGGTCCCGCCACTGGTGGGCAATGCCAGCATCCGCTTGACCACATTCATGCCCGCGACGACGCGACCGAAGGCGGCATAGCCCGCATAATCGCCGCGCGCGTCCATATAGGGCGTGGCGCCGACAGTCAGGAAGAAATTGCCCGCAGCCGAGCCGAGCCGATCCTTGCGCGCCATGGAAATCGTGGCGTCCAGATGACGAATGCCCGTGACGTTGGTGGGCTCATGCGGAATGGGGGGCAGTGCCCGGCGCAGGTTGGTGCGGATGCCACCTTGCACATAGCCGAGCTTTGGCGCGGTCTTGCGCCGCGCCGCGCGATAGAAGGTCGTACCGTTGAAGCGCCCGTCGTCGACATATTTCAGGAAATTTGCGGTCGTTTTCGGCGCATGTTTCGCGTCGGCGGCGATCACGATGCGGCCCAATGACGTCATTATTTCAACCCGCACGAAGCCGGGTGTCGGCTTGTTCGCCATTTGTGCAAAGGCGCTGGTCGACGTCAGATAGAGCAGGCAAAGAAAGGCTAGGAGAAAAGGTCGAAAGGGCATGAATCGCGCTGTTACTGGCGGGTTTGGTCCGGGCGCAACCCCGGGCCGACAATTTCGCTTCTATCGCCATCAATATTTATCATTTGTTAACCCTCTTCGCGCAGATTTCACAGGGGTTGGGGTCTTTTTGGGTGCGGGAATGAGCTTCTGGAAACCTATCGGCAGATCGATCAGCGGCGAGGAGGCGGCGCGCCTCAAGCGTCGCTATGAGGAACTTGGCTCGCTTCAGGCCGTGGCGGACGAGGAAAATGTCCATACCGGCTGGCTGGGGCAGGTGCTGATCCGTCATGATCGCCGGGTCGCCGGTTCGGACGCCGATTATGAAGGGCCCGAGCGTCGCAAGAAGCCGAGCTGACTCGCCCGACCGTAAAGCTAAAAATGAGAGGGGCCGCCAGACGGTTACGCACCACCTGACGGCCCATCATGACATGGTCAGCGGTCGGAAGGCTGACCCAATTTCAGGAAATGGAACTCGCGCTTGCTCGCATTGGGCAAACCGATCGGCGGTTCATGTCAGTGCGCTTTTCGGTGACCCAGTCGGTGCGGCGCTTGTCGCCGCTTAGCTGCGCATTCCCCGAATGGACTTGTCCGACCCTCTTGCTGAACCATGAGACATCGGATCACCTCCTTTCGCGCTGTTGAAAGCCAAATGTCGCCGGGCTTTCGTTTGACCAGAAGCTTAGAAAACGCCGGCCACGCAATATATGTGAGTCAAACAATGATGTTTGACAAGGCTTGTATTTTTCTTTTTTGGAATCATAATATTGCGTCCGCGCTGCTTCGGGCGCCCCCCTTTATCCCCGGCAATCCTCGACCACCCTGATGATCTCCGGCCAATTGGGCACGGCGAGCGGGAATGCACCCGGCGCTTCAATGGCGATCCGCCCCCTGCTGAACGCGATCCGGTCGAACACCGGGTCGGTCGCTGTGCGTGTCGCGACGGCATAGGCAGAGCCGCTGCCCACCACCATCGATGGCCGCGCCGGCCATTGACTGTCCCCGAAACTGGTACGCACCGTCATTTGTCCGGTGATCTGCGCCTGCATCAGCGGTGTAAGGCGTTCGACCAATATCTGCCGTGCGCCCTTATCGCAGCGGAAGGCAATCAGCGGTTGCGCGCCGAGCTGGCCGAAACTGGCAATGCTGCCGCCGGGCAGGGCGCGATAGGACCAGTCCCCTGCGGCGATAGGCCAGTTTTCCCAGTTTTCCGATGGTGGCGCTGGCTGAGGCGTTGGCGGCGGCGGTGCGGGTGGCTTTGCGCGGGCGGGTGCTGGCGTGGGTGCAGGCTTTGGCGTGGACGGTAGCGCCGAGGCGCTGACGCAACCGCAGATCGTGGCGAACAGGCTGAGAGCCAGGGCAAAACGGACCGGAGAGGCAATGTGCATGGGCAGGTTATGGCGGGTCGCCGCCCGTCGCTCAAGGGGCGGCGCGCGCCATGCGGCAGGAAGAGGTCGGATGACGATGTTCGGAAGAACGGCAGCGGATGTCCGGCGGCGGAACTACGCCCAGCGTTCGAAAATCCGGCTTTCCATCTGGTTGACGGTGCGAATGACGGAGAGGTTCGCGCCATAGGACAGCTTGGCTGAAATCTGCTCGACCAGCTCATCGGTCAGGTCGACATTGGGCCGCGCAACCATGCCCGCCATGTCGGCATAGGGGGAGGCGGGCTCATAGGTGGGTATGGTGGCGGGCGACCGCTGGCCGATCACTACGAAAACGCCGCCATCCGGCAATGACGACTGTTCTACGCGGACGGGCTTATAGGCTTGCGGACTGGCCGAAGGGGCGGATGTCGGCTGTGTTTGCGTTTGTTGCGACGTCAGCGCGCCGCGCGACTGCGCGTTGGCGATGTTGACCGCGCTCGCATTGAGCCGGGCCATACTCGCCTGCAATCCGGACAAGGCAGTGGCATTCGCGCGCATGAAATCTCCTCAGATTAACACCAAATGCTCCGACCCTGTTTAAACCGGAGTGGAGGAGAAGAGTTTACGGCGCGGCAACCTTGAATGCTGATTTTGGGGTTTGTACTCTCAATCGTTCATAAGAAACGAAGGCTGAACCCCGCTGATTAGGCCCGAGGAAATTATGCTATCATCTGCTTTCTTGAGGAAGAAGAAGAGCCCTAATTCTCGTCCGCTTGGCCCATATAGAAGCCCCTCAAACCCACCAGAATAGCTGTTGTCATTACTTTTGATTGTGCCAGATATTAACGAGCTGCCTTGGTCGAGCGAGCCTGACAAAGACAAAGTGACAGATATCGGATCGGTGCCGCTTGTCCAAGCAATCTGACTTATTGTAATGTTGCCTGCCACCAAGTTCGAAACAGGATCCAGTGAAAAATTGCCAACGCCGCTGAACGGCGGCGATTTATCATTGTCCACTACGCCCGTTTCAAGCCTTATTTGGTAACCGGTGTTTGCAGCAGGAAAATCAGATCTCTGGGTTGGGTAGCCAGCATAGTATGAATATCTTATGTTGGTCTTTTTAAATGGAGAGGTTTCACTAATATACGAAATGTCAGAAACTATTTTCATCATGAATTTGAAAATGTAATGTTGGTTTTTATTGCTATTATATTGATTGCTAAATGCAATATTTCCATAATCCCGGCTGTTGGGATTTACTTCAAGAAGGTAAGAATTTTCGTCTCGAAATGAAATTTCATTTTCAGTGAAATCGAAATATTTCGCTCGGCTGAAATCGTAAAAATGTGATGCAATAGAAGGCGGCCCAGAAAACGCCGCCTCTATAATGCCATGGTGTGTTTCCAAACCTGACGAGAGACTCAGGATTTCCGCAGAACTATCATATCTTCTCACCAACTCCGTCCATGCAAATGCACGTGAAGTAGACCAATCAGCATCGATGGTATCAAAGCTTTGATAGATGGGTGAGGGCGCAGGAGCCGGTGCTGGCATCGGGCTCGATGGATTACTTATTGTTACGGGCGGCGTTTCGCTGGAACTTTCTCCGCCTCCTCCACAACCGCTTGTTAGCGCCAATGCTATAATCAAAGCAGCGGAATTACTAATTTTCATTGAGCTTTTATCACTGATATCTATTCGTTGGAGCAGCGCGGACTACCGGCTGCCAACCCACCCGACAACGGCATTAATCATCCAAAACGAACATGTTTGATTTCGGTACGTCTTGTTTGGCAGGGTTCAACGCACCTTCCTCTGCGTCTTCCCGTAGCGCATCTTGCGGGTGCCGGGGCGGCCTTCTGTGGCGCGGCCGCGGGGGGTGGTGATTTGGGTGCCGGATGACGGCAGGCCCAGTTCTTCGGCTTCCAATTGCTTGATTTCGTCGCGCAGGCGGGCGGCTTCCTCGAACTCCAGATCGGCGGCGGCGGCGCGCATCTTGCCCTCCAGCTCCTCGATATAGGCACGCAGGTTGTGGCCGACCATGTGGCTTGGCGCGTCTTCGCGGCCGATATCTACTGTCACCTGATCCTTCGACGCCACATGGGCGATGATGTCGCCGACCTGCTTGCGCACGGTTTCAGGGGTGATGCCATGTTCGGCGTTGTAGGCGAGCTGCTTTTCGCGCCGGCGATCGGTTTCACCCAACGCGCGCTCCATGCTGCCGGTCACGCGGTCGGCATAGAGGATCACGCGCCCGTCGACATTGCGCGCGGCGCGGCCGATCGTCTGAATGAGGGAGGTTTCGGAGCGCAAAAAGCCCTCCTTGTCCGCATCCAATATCGCGACGAGCCCGCATTCGGGAATGTCCAGCCCCTCGCGCAGCAGGTTGATGCCGACGAGAACGTCATAGACCCCGAGCCTCAGATCGCGGATCAGCTCGATACGTTCCAGCGTCTCCACATCCGAGTGCATGTAACGGACCTTGATCCCCGCCTCATGCATGAACTCGGTCAGGTCCTCGGCCATCCGCTTGGTCAGCGTGGTGACGAGCGTGCGGTATCCGCGTTCCGCCGTCTTCTTCGCCTCATTGATCAGGTCCTGCACCTGATCCTCGACCGGCTTGATCTCAACCGGCGGGTCAATGAGGCCGGTCGGGCGGATCACCTGTTCGGTAAAGACCCCGCCCGTTTGCTCCATTTCCCATCCGCCCGGCGTGGCCGATACGCTGACCGTCTGGGGCCGCATCGCGTCCCATTCGTTGAAGCGCAGCGGGCGATTGTCGATGCAGCTCGGCAGGCGAAAGCCATATTCGGCGAGCGTCACCTTGCGCCGGTGGTCGCCGCGCGCCATCGCGCCGATCTGCGGCACGGTCTGGTGGCTTTCATCGACAAACAACAGCGCGTTTTCGGGGAGATATTCGAACAGCGTCGGCGGCGGTTCGCCGGGCAGGCGACCGGTCAGGAAGCGTGAGTAATTTTCGATGCCCGCGCAGCTTCCGGTCGCGGCGATCATCTCCAGGTCGAAATTGGTGCGCTGCTCCAGCCGTTGCGCTTCCAAAAGCTTGCCCTGCTCTCCCAGTTCCTTCAGCCGCTCGCTCAGCTCGAAACGGATCGCCTCCATCGCCTGTTTCAGCGTGGGGCCAGGGGTGACGTGGTGTGAATTCGGAAAGACCTTCACATAATCGAGCTTTGCGGACGTCTTGCCTGTCAGCGGGTCGAACTCGCTGATATCCTCAATCTCGTCGCCAAAGAAGCTGATGCGCCAGGCATTATCCTCATAGTGCGACGGGAAAATCTCCAGATTGTCGCCGCGCACGCGGAAGGAACCGCGCGCAAAAGCGGTGTCGTTGCGGCGATATTGCAGGGCCACGAGCTTGCGGATCACCTCGCGCTGATCGACGACCTCGCCCTTTTTCAGGCTGAACGTCATTGCCGAATAGGTTTCGACCGATCCGATGCCGTAGATGCAGGACACCGATGCGACGATCAGCACATCGTCGCGTTCCAGCAGCGCGCGTGTGGCCGAGTGGCGCATCCGGTCGATCGCCTCGTTCACGCTCGACTCCTTTTCGATATAGGTGTCAGACCGCGGGACATAGGCTTCGGGTTGGTAATAATCGTAATAGCTGACGAAATATTCGACCGCATTTTCGGGAAAGAAGCTTTTGAACTCGCCATATAGCTGCGCGGCGAGAATCTTGTTGGGCGCGAGTACGAGGGCGGGGCGCTGCACCGCCTCTATCACCTTGGCCATCGTAAAGGTCTTGCCCGAGCCGGTGACGCCCAGCAGCACCTGATCGCGCTCGCCCTCTTCGGCTGCCGCTACCAGCTCCGCAATCGCGGTCGGCTGGTCGCCCGAGGGACTGTATTCGGAAACAAGTTTGAACGCCTTGCCACCCTCGGCCTTTTCGGGTCGGACGGGGCGGTGTGGGATGAAGCTCTGGCCGGTTTCCGGCTCGTCCAGTGTGGTTCGGATTTGAATAGCCATCGCCTGTTGATATGGTGCACCCCGATCAAAGGCGCAATGCATCCTTGTGCGCCGCCAACAGGGAGAGTTTCTGTCATGAGGAAAATCGCAATTCTGGCTGCGGCTGGCGGATTCCTGGCCTTGAGCGCCTGCGGCAAGGGCGAGGAGGAAGCTGTCGGCGGTGCGTCCGGCGAAGAACAGACCGCGCAAGAGGTCGCGTCGGAAATGAAGAAGATATCGATTCAGCCCGGCGAATGGGAATCGACGACCGAAGTGGTCGATGTGCGCATGGACAATCCGCCGCCGGGCATGCCCAATGGCATGCTCGATATGATGAAAGGCCGCAAGACGAGCACGAAGAACTGCATCACGCCCGAACAGGCAGCCAATCCGGAGGCAGAATTTCTCGCCTCCCAGAAAAATGAGCAGTGCACCTACAAGGGATTTCAAATGACAGGTGGTGTCATCAAGGGCACCGTATCCTGCCCCAGCGGTGATGGCGGCACGGCGGATGTCGCAATGACCGGCAGCTATACGCCCGCCAGCTATGTGATGGAGATGGAAATGAACGCCGCAGGCATGGGCGGCCCATCGGCCGCCGGCATGGCGATGTGGATGAAGATGCGCACGACCGGCAAGCGCATCGGAGAATGCGCTGCGGATGGAAAATGAACCGGGCGCGCCGGATGTCGACAAGATGGTGTCCGCATCTACGGCCGCATCGCAGCGACCGGAATTTGATCTCTCGGCCTATCTCAACCGCATCGGACTAGCTGCGCAACGGCTCGATCACACTGATCGGAAGACTCCGCTTTCCCCGCAACGTTCATAGGGCTATCATACGACCCCGATTTTGCAGGGCTTGCCACTTGAGGGGCATAGCCCCATAGGGACATGCGGCCGAATCCTTGGGTGGAATTCGGCGCGATATAGTTGGAGTAAGAGACGTGGGTGTGGCAAACTGGACGCCGGACAGCTGGCGGAGCCATGAAGGGCTGCAAATGCCCGACTATAACGACGGTGCGGCGCTTGCCGCTGCGGAGAAGCAGCTTGGCAGCTATCCGCCGCTCGTATTCGCAGGCGAAGCGCGGGAGCTGAAGGAGGATCTCGCCTCCGTGCAGCGGGGCGAGGCGTTCCTGTTGCAGGGCGGTGATTGCGCCGAGAGCTTTGCCGAATTTCATCCGAACAATATTCGCGATACCTTCCGCGTGCTGCTGCAGATGGCGGTTGTGTTGACCTTTGCGTCCAAGCTGCCGACGGTGAAATTGGGTCGCATGGCCGGCCAGTTCGCCAAGCCGCGGTCCGCGCCGACCGAAACCATCGACGGCGTGGAACTGCCGAGCTATCGCGGCGACATCATCAACGATATCGCCTTTTCGGCGGATGGCCGCGAACCCGATCCGCAGCGCATGGTGCAAGCCTATAACCAGGCGGCGGCAACGCTGAACCTGCTGCGCGCCTTTGCGCAGGGAGGCTACGCCAATCTGCATCAGGTGCACCGTTGGACGCTCGATTTCATGGGCCGCAGCCCGTGGGCGAAGAAATTCACAGAGATGGCGGACCGCATCGGTGAAGCGCTCGACTTTATGCGGGCGTGCGGCATTGACGCCGAGTCGGTGCCACAACTCAACGGCACGAGCTTCTACACCAGCCATGAGGCGCTGTTGCTGCCCTATGAGCAGGCGCTGACACGGCAGGATTCTTTGACGGGGCAGTGGTACGACACATCGGCGCATTTCCTGTGGATCGGTGACCGCACGCGTTTCGAAGGTTCGGCGCATGTTGAATATCTGCGCGGCATCGGTAACCCCATTGGCATGAAATGCGGGCCGAGTCTGGAGCCCGATGCGCTCATCCGCCTGCTCGACACGCTGAACCTTGATCGCGCCGAAGGTCGCATCACGCTGATCACGCGCTATGGCCATGACAAGATTGAGGCGGGCCTGCCCAAGCTGGTGCGCGCGGTGAAGAAGGAAGGGCATCCGGTGCTGTGGTCTTGCGATCCGATGCATGGCAATGTCGTCAAGGCGGCCAATGGCTACAAGACGCGCCCGTTCGAGCGCATTCTTGCCGAGGTGCGCGGCTTTTTCGCGGTGCACCGGGCAGAAGGCACGTTTGGCGGCGGCATCCATTGCGAGATGACGGGCCAGAATGTGACCGAATGCACCGGCGGTGCGATTGCAATCACCGACGAAGGGCTGGCGGACCGCTATCACACCCATTGCGACCCGCGCCTCAATGCGGCGCAAAGCATCGAGCTGGCGTTCCTGCTGGCCGAAATGCTGAACGATGAACTGGCGGAGCGACGCAAGGCCGCTGCCTGAGGCAGATGAGGCTTACCCGCGGCGGGGGTAGGCCTATTCCTCGATCAGTCCCAGTCTGCGCATCAGCGCGGGCATGGTCAGGCCCTGGATGAATATCGAGAAGGCGACGACGGCGAACGCGATGGTGATGATCTCCTCGCGCTCGGCGAGCGTGGTGGGCAAGGCCAGCGCGAGCGCTAGCGCGAGCGCGCCCTTCAGGCCGCCCCATACCAGCACATGCTTGTACTTCCACGGAATCGCGATCCTGCTGCGCGCAAACATCGCGGCCACCGGATAGATCGCGGCGGCCCTGCCCACGAGCGACAACAAAGTCGCCACCAGCGCTGCCCCGACCACCGGCATGAAGCTTTGCTCCGCCTCGCGCCCGCCGATCAGGATGAAGATCAGGCTGTTGACGAGAAACGCGGCATATTCCCAGAAGTTGACGACCGCCGGGTGCCCTTCGTCCGAAATCGAGCCCATGAAGCCATAATTGCCGACGATCAGCCCCGCCGTCAGCGTCGCGAGGACGCCGGACAAGTGAAAATGCTCGGCCAGCAGGAAGCTTCCATAGGCGATCAATGTCGTCAGCGTCACTTCGACCAGACGGTCGGTCGTGCGTCCGGCGATCAGGATCAGCGGCACTGCGACCACGGCGCCCGCCGCAATGCCGCCCGCAACGGTGACCAGCAACTTGGTCGAGACTATGGTGAATGTCGGCTCGGTTCCCGCCGCCACCAGCATCAATATCGCGAAGGCCACCGCCGCCACGCCGTCATTCAGCAGGCTTTCCGATTCGACGAGCAGGTGCAGGCGGTGCGGCACCTTGACCGTCTTGAACATGGCGATGACTGACACCGGGTCGGTGGCCGCCACCAGCACCCCGAAAAAGGCTGCGCCCAGCCAGCTCCAGCCGACAAGATAATGCATCCCGGTCGCAACGATGGCAGCGGCTAGCACCACGCCCAGCGTCACGAGCGCGAGCAGCAGCGGCATCTCACGACGGAACGGCTTCCAGCTTATCTGAATTGCGGCTTCGAACACCAAGGGCGGCAGAAATACCTCGAAAATCAGCTCGGGCGTCAGCGGCATTTCGATACCGAATGGCAACAGTGCCAGAGCGATGCCTGCCACGACCAGACCCACGGAATAGGGCACCCCCCATCGCCGCGTCAGCATCGCCACCAAAGAGGCGATGAACAGCAACAAGCCCAGAGTGGCGAAATCGAAATGCTGCATATGTACTGCCTACTAAATAATTAATCGGTGAGCCGGGATCATGGTTTTTTCAACATTTCGAGTGCGGCTGACGTCATGGCCTCGACCCCGGTCGCGATCGTCGACTCGGGGGCTGGTGCCCAGAACGGACTGTGCAGGGATGGCAGCGTGCTGGTGTCGCCCTTGGCGGCGTCCCATTTGTCCTGCGGCACGGCACCGAGCCAGAAAATCAGGCTTTGTATCTCCTGACCATCGCCGGTGCGGTATCGCCCGAAATCCTCGCCGCCCATCGTTGGCGTTTTGCGCACGACGCGCTCGCCAAACCGTTCCTGAAACACGGAGACAATCCGTCCGGTCATCGGCTCGGTATTGAGCGCCGCCGGGGTAAAGGTCTCGCCAGTCGTCACGACCGGCATTTTGCCCTCGGGCATGCCGGCCGACACCGCCTCGCCCTTCGCGACCCGCGCGATGGCGTCCAGCAATTTCTTCCGTGCTGCGTCGGAATAGCTGCGCACCGTCAGTTCCAGCCTCACTTCATCGGGAATGATGTTGCGCTTGGTGCCGCCGCTGATTTTGCCGACCGTGACGACGGCAGGCTCCTGAGGATCGATTTCGCGCGAAACGATCGTTTGCAAGGCACCGACGATACGCGCGGCCAGGACGACCGGGTCTTTTGTGTTGTGCGGATAGGCGCCATGCCCGCCCACACCCTTCACCAGTATGTCGACGGAATCGACATTGGCGAATGTGTAGCCGGGAGACCAGCCGATGGTCCCTGAGGGCAGGTCAGCCGCATCGTGCAGGGCGATGGCGGCATCGGGTTTGGGAAAGCGTGTGAACAGGCCATCGTCCAGCATAGCTTTCGCCCCGCCGCCCACCTCCTCGGCAGGCTGGGCGATCATCATCAATGTGCCGGACCATTCCGCCTTGCGCGCAGCCATCTGCTGCGCCGTGCCGATCCAGCTCGACATATGGATGTCGTGGCCGCAGGCATGCATAACGCCTTTCTCGACACTGGCATAGGCCACGCCAGTCGCCTCTGTGACCGGCAGGCCGTCCATATCGGTGCGGATCATCAGCACAGGGCCGGATCCGTTCTTCATGACCGCGACGACGCCGGTCCCGCCCACGCCGGTGGTAACGGCGAAGCCAAGCGCGCGCATCCGCTCGGCAAGCAGGGCCGATGTCCTGATCTCCTGATGGCTGAGTTCAGGATGCCTATGCAGGTCGCGATATAGCGAGAGCAACGCGGGAAGGTCCGCTCGTACGGCCTCGCGTAGCCCTTCGGCCTGAACCGCGCCGGGTATCGCGGCGGCCAGCAGTCCGGCGGCCATCATCATGGGTCGGAAGGTCATGGCGGCAGCCTAGGGTGCGACAGTCAACAGCGTCAAGCGCGAGGCGCACCGTTTTGGTGCTGCGCAGTTTGCTTGATTATTGGTGCGCCTGCCGCTAATGGCCTGTGCCACCACGGGCGCCCGCAAAAGGGATATCCCATGGCCCCTTCGTCTAGCGGTCAGGACGCGGCCCTCTCACGGCTGAAACACGGGTTCGATTCCCGTAGGGGTCACCAACGCTCAAATGTCTTTTGCGCTCTTCCCATGCAGGTTTGTCATCGGCTAGACCGCAATCATGAAGGCGATTTTCGATCCGCAGCACGCCCTTGCGCAAGGGTTGTTCGAAATTCGCCAGCAATTTCAGCTGCCGACCGAATTTCCCCCGGATGTTCTGGCGGCTGCGCAGGCCGCGGCGCAGCGCACGCCGACAGATCATATCGACCGCAGCGGCATGGCATTTGTCACGCTCGACCCGGCTACCTCGACCGATCTGGATCAGGCGTTCGCGATAGAGCGGTCGGGCGGCGACCTGCTGCTCCACTATGCGATCGCCGACGTCGCCTGGTTCGTGGACGATGGCGACCCGGTCGACGCAGAGGCGTGGCGGCGCGGGACGAGCCAATATCTGCCCGATGGAAAAATCAGCCTTTATCCCGCGATTCTGAGCGAAAACGCGGCTAGTCTGCTCCCGACAGGCCCGCGCCCGGCGGTGATTTTCTCGGTGCGCGTTGGCCCTGATGGCGCGGTGCGGCTGGACGGTGTGGAACGCGCGATTATCCGCAGCCGGGCAAAACTGGCTTATGCAACCGTACGCGAGACCGATTTGCCAGATGGTTTTGCAGAGCTGGCCGCGCGTATTGCGGAGGCGGATGAAAACCGCGGTGCCGCGCGGGTGGACCCGCCTGAGCAAGAGGTGGAGCGTGACGGCGATGGCCGCTTCCACCTGCAGTTTCGCCCGCGCCTTCGATCCGAGGATCAAAATGCGGCCCTATCGCTCGCCACCAACATGGCTGTCGCCGATGCGTTGCAGGCGTACCAAACCGGCCTGTTCCGCGTCATGCCGGAACCCGAAGAGCAAGCGATTGCACGCTTGCGCCAAACAGCGCGCGCCTTCGGCATCGACTGGCCCGGCCAGATGACGCTGACCCACTTCGAGCGCGGCCTGAACCCCGACCAGCCCAAACATGCCGCGTTGATGCTGGCGATCCGCCGTGCGGGCGAACGGGCGACCTATCAACCCTACCGCGAAGGCAGTCGGCCATGGCACGCAGCGGTCAGTGCGACTTATGCGCACGCCACCGCGCCGCTGCGGCGGCTGGCGGACCGCTATGTGATCCGCGCCGCGCTTGCGGTTTCCAACGGAAAGCCGGTGCCGGAGGAAGTGTCAGAGGCTTTCGAGCGTCTGCCCGATGTGATGACCCAAGCAGACCGGCTCGGCGGTTCGATAGAGCGGGCGGTAATCGACCTTGCCGAGGCTGTCGTCTTGCAGGGGCAAGAGGGGCGCGTGTTCGATGCGGTCGTGACCGATGCCGATGATCGGGGCGCGCGCATCCAGCTCTGCGACCTGCCGGTGGTGGCCCGCCTTCGCACGCAAGGCGCGATGCCGGGTGAAGATGTGCAGGTACGGTTGACGCAGGCCGACTCTGAAAAGCGAGTTATTCGGTTCGAGCCGGGCGAATGAGGGGCACCGTCGCCAAACAGGACCTATAGCCTCTCGCCTGTCATCATTCTGCAACCCGATTGCGATTTTTCTGTAACCTGAAGATGCCAAAGCCCGCGCATGTACATGAAGACTCATCATTGTGGGCTCACCAAAATTCCGGATGTGCCGGGATACAGCCGCGCCTCTCGCCAAGCCGGCGAAGGTGCAGGCGCGGGCTGGTCGCTGATCGCGCTATTCTTCGCCTGGCAGATGCGGCGCGAAAAGCCGAAGCGTCGCCGCTACGCGACATTTTTTGCCGCAAGCAAGGGTGCAAGCGGCGCGAATTCGATCCAGAATGTCGTGCCCGCGCCCAGTTCGCTGTAGAAACTGATCTCCCCGTCCATCGCTTCAACCAGCTGGCGGCTGATATGCAGGCCAAGGCCGGTACCGTTTTTTGAGCGAGCCACCGATGAATCAGCCTGCGCAAACCGGCCAAAAATCCGACCCTGAAACTCCGGCGCGATGCCTGCGCCATGGTCAATGACGCTGATCCGGACTTTTCCGACGCCTGTTTCCTTTACCCGCACATCAATGTGATCGCTGTCCCCTGAAAATTTGATGGCGTTCGACATCAGGTTCGACATGATCTGCACGAACCGGCTTTCATCGATGGTGACGCGGCAATTGTTCGGTAACGGTCCATGGTCGATGCGAACGCCGAATTTGTCGGCATATCCTTCATTGGCGCGGATCGCCTTTTCGACCAGCGATGCGACGTCGTGCACCCGCATGTCCAATCGCATCTCGCCCGAGCCGATCTTGTCGATATCCAATATGTCGTTGATCAGAGCGATCAGCCGCTCGCAATTGTCTGCCGCGATCGTCACCAGCTCGCGTCCGCCTTCGGTTAGCGTTCCGGCGAAAGGCTGATTCACCAGCCCCAGGGTGCCCCGGATCGAGGTGAGCGGCGTGCGCAGCTCATGGCTGACGGTGGAGATGAACTCGCTCTTCATCCGGTCCATCTTTCTGGCCTCGGTCAGGTCCGCCATCTGGATGACCAGATAATGGGGCCGTCCATCCCGGTGACGCACGACCGAGGCGGATTGCAGCACAGTGATGATCTGTCCATCATGATGGACAAACCGTTTTTCATATTGCCGTACGCCTTGCTCATCGGCCCAGATACCGATCAGCTGTTCCGCGTCCTCCGCGCGATCGTCGATGTGGGTGACGGATGCGATATCGTTGGCGAGCAGGTCTTTCTCGCTATAGCCCAGCAGCTCACACAGCGCATGATTGACCTTCAGCCAATGCCCTTCCGGCGAGACCAGCGCCATGCCGTTGACGGCATTTTCGATCGCCTGGCGGAAGGTTCGTTCACTTTGCGCCAGCGCTTGCTGCTGCGCCTTCATCGTGGTGATATCGTGCATGACGCCGACGAGCAGCTTGCGGTCGTCCAGGTCGCGAAAGACCCCTTTCTTGGTGATGAGCACATGTTCTTCGCCCAGCAGATCAACGCATAATTCTTCGCGGACGGCTACGTCGCCCGTGTCGAACAGGCTGCGTTCGGCAGCGCGCAGCGCATCGGCGGATTCGAGCGGGAAAAGATCGTGCGCGGTCTTGCCGATAAACTGGTGTGGGCGGCCCTTCATCAAGCTCCAGAACGCCTCATTGGCATCGACCCAGCGATGCTCCTCGTCCTTCATGAAAATGGGGTCGGGAATATGATCGAGCATTTGTCGCAGATAGCGGCGCGATTGCTCGCCGCGCCGTGCGTTGGCTGCCTTTTCGACCGCGAGCTGAATGGCATGATGAAGCCGGCTGCCAAGGTCCTGGGCTTTGGTCAGATAATCGCTCGCCCCGGCTTTCAGCGCATCGACCGCGAGATCCACATCGCCCTGTCCGGTCAGCATGATGATGGCGAGGTGCGGCCGCTTTTTGCGAATAGCCTGCAGCGTTTCCAGACCGTTCATGCCGGGAAGCGAGTAATCGAGCAATATGCAGTCGCAATAGGTGGTCTTGAGTGTCTTGAGACAATCGGTGCCGTCAACGGCTTCCGAGACTTTGTACTCGGCGCGGCGCACCTTTTTGAGCGCCCGTCGATAAAATTCGCGGTCATCGGGATTGTCGTCGACGATCAGAACCGAATATGGGCCCGACAAGTCATCTGCGGCCATTCAGTTCGTCCTCCCTGGAAGCAGGGCGATGCCGAACCAGTAATCCTTCATGGTACGGATTGCGGCGGCCAGGCCGGAAAAGCTGACGGGCTTCTGGATATAGGTGCTGGCGCCCATTTCGTAACAATGTTTGATGTCGCGTTCATCCGATGATGTGGTCAGGATAACGACCGGAATCCGGCGCAGAAGCGGATCGGCCTTGATTGTTCCCAATACCTCGCGGCCGTCAATTCCGGGCATGTTGAGGTCCAGCAAAATAAGGCTTGGCAGATCGGAGGCGTCGTCGGCCCGATCCTTTTGAGCCGCAAGAAAATTGAGAGCGTCCACGCCATTTTGCTGCCAGTGTACCGGGTTCACAAAATGGCTTTCGCGCAGCGAGCGCAGCGTCGCCTCATAGTCGTCGGGATTGTCCTCGACCAATAATATGGGGGCCAAGTCAGTCATTTATTGCTCCGGCTGCAAAGTGAAGAAAAAAGTCGTGCCTTTTCCGGGGGTGGACTGGAGCCAGATCCTGCCCCCATGACGTTCGATGATCTTGCGTACGAAGGTGAGGCCGACGCCTGTTCCCTTCAGGGCGTCGTCCTCGCTATTCAGCCGCTTGAAGATCCGGAAAATGTCTTCGTGAAACCGCGCGTCGATGCCGATGCCGTTGTCGCGAACATGGAAGACAGGAACGGCGCCGCTTTTGTCGCAGCCGATCTCGACCGTCTTCTCCGGCTTGTCGTTATATTTGACGGCATTTGCGATCAGATTGCGAAATACTTCGGTGATGCGGGGCCGATCGCATGTCACTACGGGCAAGGGGTCGAGAATGGAAAGCCGGATTTCCCCCTCATGCGGGAACGATTCCATGAGGTCGTCGATTTCGGCGATGACGGTATTGAGGTCGGTCGGCTGTATCGCCAGCTCCTGCCTGCCGAGGCGAGAAAAATAGAGGAGGTCGTTGACCAGATGCTCCATGCGTGTGGCAAGAAACATGATCCTGTCGAGCCGACGCGTACTGTCAGCGTTCAGCGCCTCTCCCAGATCTTCTTTCAGGAAACTGGCATTGTTGCTCAGGCCGCGCAATGGCTCCTTGAGGTCATGCGATGCGATATAGGCAAATTCGTCAAGCGCCTGATTGCTCTTTCGCAGGTCGGCGACATAGCGCTGCACCCGCGCTTCTGCTGCCTTGCGCTCCGAAATGTCGCGAACGGTTCCGGCAAAGGCAACAACATCGCCCAGCCGAAGCTCGGTGACGCCCAGGTCCATCGGGAAAATGGTTCCATCCTTGCGCCGGCCCGACACCTCCCGACCAATGCCGATCACCTTGCGTTCGCCGGTCGCGACATAGTTGGCGATATAGCCGTCATGTTCTCCGTGGTAGGGCTCGGGCATCAGGATGCGGATGTTCTGGCCGACCACTTCTTCGGGCGCGTAGCCGAATATGCGGACTGCCGCCGGGTTGATGCACTGAACGATACCGCTGGTGTCGATAACGATCATTCCGTCCAGCACGGTGTCGAATATCGCCCGCTCAAACGCGCTTCGCAAAAACGTGCAGCCCTGGGCGGGGCTATCCTGTTGATCTGAACCGGCGGGCGACGCCGGATTATCGGGAAGAGGAAACGACAGATCGTCCATCATTGCTCCTGACAAGAAACTCGATCCAGGGCGTTTTCAGGCCGCGCGTGGATGCATCCAGAAACATTATAGGAAAAATTTTCACGCCGTTCTGACGGAGTGGTCGTGGTTAATTCCAAACCGACGGGAAGCGAGGTGAAATCGGCTTTTACCTTTGTCTCGCCAGTGCTTTGCCGGGCCTTCGACAAGCGGGGCTGCGCGGCGCGAGGTCGTTTTGGACGGTCGCCTTTTCCTCCTATTCTTCCAGAAAGATGGTGAAACATAAGGAGCGTCCATGGCCCCGACCTTGCGGCATATTGCCTGTATTGATGATGACCCGGATATATTGCGTGTCGCCCAGCTCTGCCTGGAGCATGTGGGTGGCTTTGAGGTCAGCAGCTTCAACAGCGCGCGCGATGCGCTGGAGCATCTCGGCAGGAATGCGCCCGATTTCGTTTTGCTCGACGTCATGATGCCGGAGCTGGACGGGTTGCGCACACTCAACTGCCTGCGCGCGCAGGTACGGATGCACGACGTGCCCATCGCGTTCATGTCGGCAAGGGTGCAGCCCGAAGAGATCGCCGACTATCATGCGCGCGACGCCAATGGCGTTATCCCCAAACCGTTCGACCCGGCGCTGCTCCCGCAACAGGTGACCGGCATATGGTCGCAATTCCACAGTGTAGCGGCATGAAGGAAATTGAAATGACCAGTGGTACGCCCGTTCCCATGCACAACATCCGCGACAAATATCTGCAAAGTCTCGCTGTCCAGCGCACCGACATATTGCGACTGGCCGCTGCGCCCGAATGTGTCGAAACCAACCCGGAGGATCTGGAGGGGCTGCGCATGTTCGCGCACAAGCTGGCGGGCACGGGAAAGATTTACGGCTTTCCGGAAATCAGCGAGGCGGGCTATTCGCTGGAATGCGCATTGCGCGGCGAGGATGCCGTGCCGGCGGACATCAGCCGCAAGACCAAATATCTTGTCAGCGTGATGGAACGCGCCATTCGATCGCACGATGCCGGAGGCGATCCGATGCCAGAGCCGGAAAGCCCGCCAACAACGGTCGCCGATCCCAGTCACTCCACACCCATGGGCCTTGAAAAGCCCATCCTTCTCGTCATCGACGATGATGAGGGCATCACCGATCTGGTCCACTCGCTGTTCGATCAGGTTGCGCATGTTGAAATCCGCGCCGATGCGCGCAGCGGTCTGTCGGCGGCCGCCGAATTGCGGCCCCATCTGATCCTTCTGGACGAACGCATGCCCGGTGAGCGATCGGGGCTGGAGCTGCTTCAGCAACTTCGCGACATACCCATCACATCCAACGTTCCCGTAATCATGATGTCGGCGGACGATTCGCTGACCAGCATCATGCAGGCGCTTGTGACCGGCGCGACCGACTATGTGATCAAGCCGTTCGAGCCGATGACGTTGCTGACCAAAGGACTGGACCTTCTCAAAACCTACCGGACGCGCATTCTGATTGTTGACGACGACCCCGCCGTCCGCGATCTGCTGGAATATAAGCTGAGCAGCGCGGGGTGCGACGTCGTGGCCGTCGGGGATTGCCATGAGGGGTGGGCGAAGCTGGAACAGGAGCAATTCTCGCTCGTCCTGCTTGACCGGATGATGCCCGATCTCGATGGTTCGATCCTGCTGCGCATGATGCACAGCGATGAGACGACATCGCGCATTCCGGTGATCTTCCTGACGGCGAAACGCAGTGCGGCCGATGTCGTCGACGGTCTTTTGACCGGCGCTGCGGATTATATCACCAAACCGTTCGATGCCGATAATGTCGTGCAGCGCTGCCTGGACCTGGTGAAAGCCAAAAAGCATTAGGTTCTCGCGGGGCTGGCATCCCGCAGGAACAGCCCGTACAGGGGGGAATGAGCAGCCGGATCGACCCCTTTCACGCCATCGCGATCAGCCGCCGTGCCCATGAGCTCAAACAGCAGGGCCGCTCGATCATCCATATGGAATTCGGTCAGCCTTCGACCGGCGCGCCCGCCGCAGCGATCGCGCGCGCGCACGAGATTCTCGACAGCGATCCGATGGGTTATTGGGAAAATCAGGCGCTGAAGGAACGGATCGCGCGCTATTACCGCGAACGCCACGGCGTCACCGTCGAACCCGAGCGCATTTTCCTGACCTGCGGCGCGTCGCCCGCGCTCGTTCTCGGTCTTTCCAGCCTGTTCGCGCCCGGCGCGCGCATCGCGTTCGCCCGTCCCGGCTATGTCGCCTATCGCAATGTCACGCGCGGGATGCATATGGAGCCCGTTGAAATCGAGTGCGGTCCGGACAGCCGGTTCCAGCTTACCGCCGATGCGCTCGCCGCAATCGACCCGGCACCGGACGGGGTCATCCTGTCCAGCCCCGCCAACCCGACCGGATCGATCATTTCTGCCGATGAATTGCGCGCAATAGCCTCGCTATGCCGGGATCGCGGCATTCGCATCATTTCCGATGAGATTTATCATGGCCTCAGTTATGTCGGGCCGTTGCCCAGCGCGCTGGAGTTCGAACCCGACGCCATCATCGTCAACAGCTTTTCGAAATATTACAGCATGGCGGGCTGGCGGCTGGGCTGGCTGATCGTGCCGCAATCGCTGGCAGGGCAGGCGCGCGCGCTGATGGGCAATCTCTTCCTGACGCCGCCCTCGCTCGCTCAGCATGCGGGACTTGTCGCGTTCGATTGCACGGACGAGCTGGAGCGGCATATCGAGACATATCGCCGCAACCGCGCCTTGTTGCTCGATGCGCTGCCCAAGCTCGGCCTCGCCCGCATCGCGCCGCCAGACGGGGCGTTCTATATCTATGCCGATGTCAGCCATATGACAGACGACAGCATGGCGTTTTGCGCGCAATTGCTGGAGGATACCGGCGTCGCCACCGCGCCGGGCATCGATTTCGATCCGCAAGGCGGCAAGGGTTTCATGCGGTTCAGCTTCGCGGTTTCGACGCCGGAAGTGGAGGAAGCTTTGCGCCGCGTTACGCCGTGGTTCAGAAAGCATATGTAAAAGATGGCCTTTCAGGGGCCATCTCCTGATTGTTTCGCATTTTCGTCATGATAGTTCGCTAGGCGCTGCCCTATGTCCATGAATTTCAATCGACGGCAAGTTGCGCTGGGTCTGACCGGCATCGCTTTTGGTGGCCTCGCGGCGTGCACCGGTAAGCTCGGTTCCGGAGCGGGCGCGAGCCAGGAATCGCTCGCCGCAGGCTATGATCTGCTGAAGCCCGATCCCGCCGGGTTGCTCGATCTGCCCGCCGGTTTTTCCTATCAAATCCTGTCCTCCTATGGCGACGCGATGAGCGACGGGCTGGTCGTCCCCAATGCAGCCGACGGGATGGGATGCTTCCGACTGGATGAGCGGCGGATTGCGCTGGTGCGCAATCATGAGCTGAAAGTGGGCGATATGTCGGATGGCCCGGCGGGTAAGCGCGGGCTGACCAAGGGCGCGGCTTTCGATCATAAGGGCGATGCGGCCCTTCCCGGCGGAACGACGACGCTGATACTGGACGCGCAGACCCTGAAGGTCGAAAAACAGTTTCTCAGCCTCGCGGGGACCATCCGCAATTGCGCGGGCGGAATTACGCCATGGGGAAGCTGGCTGAGTTGCGAAGAGGATGTGACCCGCGCCGGGCAGGATGGCGTGGGCAAGGATCATGGCTGGGTGTTTGAGGTGCCCGCAAACGGGCAGGGGCTCGCCGATCCTGTGCCGCTGACTGGCTTGGGCCGCTTCCGGCATGAGGCGGTGGCCGTCGATCCGGCCACGGGGATCGTCTATCTGACCGAGGATCAGGATGAGAGCCTGTTCTACCGCTTTCTACCCAATGAGCGCGGCGTGCTGGCCAAGGGCGGGCGTTTGCAGGCGTTGGGTTTGCCCGATGGCATCACCGACACACGGAACTGGGAAGAAAGCGAGAGGGCAGGTCAGTCCTTCGCACCCGGGCAATGGGCGGATGCGCGCTGGATCGATCTCGATCACACCGACAGTCCGCAAGACGATCTTCGTCTGCGCGGCGCGAAGGCGGGCGCAGCGGTTTTCGCGCGTGGAGAGGGCATCTGGTTTGGCGCTGGAGAAGTCTATTTCTGCTGCACATCCGGCGGCGTCGCGGGGCTCGGCCAGATCATGCGCTATCGCCTGTCACCGCAGGAGGGCCAGACGAGCGAGAAGGACAGTCCGGGGCGTTTGCAGCTTTTCTTCGAATCGAAGGACAAAAGCATATTCAACTATGGCGACAATCTGACGGTCGCGCCCAACGGCCATCTGATCGTGTGCGAGGATCAATATACCGCAATCGTCGACAATCATCTGCGCGGCGTCACGCCCGATGGCGTTGTCTATCCGCTGGCGCGCCTGCGTGCACAGACTGAGCTGGCGGGCGTCTGTTTCTCGCCCGATGGATCGACGCTGTTCGTCAACATCTACGACCCCGGCAAGACGCTGGCGATTCGCGGTCCCTGGTAAAACCGCGCTCAGGCGTCAGAGGCCTTTCAGCCAGAATTGCATGGGGTGGCTCGCTGATGTGCCCTCGGCGAGGTCATTCCATTCGAAATCGGCAATCAGCCCTTCGACGGGCGCATAGCCGCGCTTGCGCCAGAATGCGTCGAGCGGGCGGTAGTCGGCGGGCTTCATCGGATGGTCATTCGGCCTGACGACCGCGCAAAAGCAGCTCGTTTCGAATCCCTTTGTCCGCCCGGCTTCTTCGCGTCCGTCGAAAAAGGCATGGCCGATGCCGCGTCCGCGCCAGTGCGGCAGCAGCACCGATTCTCCGAAATAATAGATCGCCGAAAGGTCATGACCGCGCGCACGAAACGGCTCGGCAAATTCGCGCGCATGATCCGCCATCGGGGCTGCGGTCGCCGCGCCGATCAACTGACCACTCTGGTCGATTGCGCCGATGACGACCGCATCGTCGCTCGCGGCATAGGCCTCCAGATAACCCCGCTCATAGGCGGTGTCGCCGTCATAGAGATAGGGCCAGTCGCGAAAAACCGCGATGCGAAGCTGCGCCAGTTCGTCCAGCCGGGCGGCGAGCGCGTCGCCCGACAGGGTTTCGATGCGAAAGCCTTCGCTTATGGCTTATTCTGCCGCTTCGGTTGCGTTTGCCGGTGCGGCCTCGGCTGCATTTGCCGCAGCATCCTCTTCAGGCGCATCTGCGGCGGGCAGCGGCAGGTTCGAACCCTGCATGTTCAGCCAGGCAATGAAGTTCGCGCGATCTTCGGGGTTGCCGAGGCCCGCAAAGGTCATCTTCGTGCCGGGCGCGAAGTTGCGCGGGCTCTTCAGCCAGACGTCCATCGCCTCGAACGTCCAGGTGCCCCCAACGCTCTTGAGCGCGTCGGAGAATGCAAAGCCACCCTTACCCTCGCCAACGGGCTCGCCCATTGTGTGATACAGGTTGGGACCGATGCCGTTCGCGCCGCCCTGGTTGACCGTGTGGCAGGCCGCGCACTTGGCAAAAACCTTCTCGCCCTTGGCGACATCGGCGCTGGCGAGCAGCGTATTGAGCGACGGGCCGCTCGCGCCACCTTCACCTTCGGCTTCGACGCCCTCAATCGCGTAGCCCATCTCTTCGGGCCGTTCGCTGTGGAACAGCTTGCTCGACACGATGCCGCCACCCAGTGCGATGATACCGGCGAACAAAGCCCAGCCCGCAATTGTATTGAAACGATCGTCCATGCGCCCGCAATCCTTTTCGAACCCTGCGGCCCCGCCGCAGCGTCAGGCCTTAATCAAACTGCATTGCAGAAACACGCCGGGCCCGGCGCGCCCCCTTTGTGGGCGTTCCCATAAAGGGGCAAGGCGTCCTGTGCAAGCGGAGCTTGCGCCAAACGCCATCTATGCTTAAGCGCGCGGGGATTGCAGGATTTCGATGATGGAAAGCTACCCCGCCCCCGCCCGGAGGCTCGTCGCGCAGATGAACGAGGCCGCCAGCGCCGATTCGGCGCTGGCCGTGGCCTTTCAGGGCGCACCCGGCGCAAATTCGCATAATGCAGCACAGGGCTACCGGTCCGACTGCCTGCCGCTGCCCTGTTTTTCGTTTGAGGATGTGATCGATGCGGTGAAAGATGGTCGCGCGGAGCAGGCGATCATTCCCATCGAAAACTCGCTGCATGGCCGCGTGGCCGACATGCATTTCCTGCTGCCTGAATCCGGCCTTTCGATCGTCGATGAATATTTTCTGCCGATCCACCATCAGCTGATGACCGTTGGCGATTCGCCGGTGACGCAGGTGCTGAGCCATGTTCAGGCGCTCGGACAGTGTCGCAAATATCTGCGCGACCATGGCATCCGGCCGATCGTCTATGCCGATACCGCCGGCGCGGCGGCGCTGGTCGCGGAACGGGCGGAGCCCGGCGTGGGTGCGCTGGCGCCGGCATTGGCGGCGGACCTCTATGATCTCACAATCGTCGCCAGTGATGTCGAAGACAGTCACGACAATATGACGCGGTTTGTCGTGCTGGCGCGCAAGCCATCTGTGCCGGCTGGCGATGGCCCGGTCATGACGACCTTCCTGTTTGAGGTGAAGAATATCCCTGCGGCACTTTACAAAGCGATGGGCGGGTTTGCGACCAATGGCGTCAACATGACCAAGCTGGAAAGCTATCAGCGCGGCGCGAGCTTTTCCGCGACGGAATTTTATGCGGATATAGAAGGCATGCCGGGTGACCCCGCGGTGGACCGGGCGCTCGACGAGTTGCGTTTCCACACGAAATGGGTGCGGATATTGGGCAGTTACCGGCAAGCAAGGCCGCGCACCACGACTTGAAATATGCGCGTTGCCAAGGGCGTGCGGCATCGCTATAGCCCGTCGCTCGATAGCCAGCCGCATTTGCACGCGGTGTGCCAGCGCGGAGACGTGGGTGAGTGGCTGAAACCAACGGTTTGCTAAACCGTCGTACTGGTAAATCCGGTACCGAGGGTTCGAATCCCTCCGTCTCCGCCACCTCGCTTTTCCCAGACAATCCCTTATAGTCCTCAAACCCGCAGAAATGCGGCGTTTTTTCGCTTTTCGTCGTCCGTATAGTTCTCTATATGTTCCTATGCATTCGACGTCGAGTGTGGGTCTGAGTGTGGGTCTGGAAGGAGCGAGCGATGGGAAAATTAACGGCGATGGGGGTCAAGAACCTGACTGAACCAGGCCGCTATTCCGACGGAGAAGGTCTGATCCTCAAACTTGCCGCAAAAGGCAAAGGCAGTTGGATTGTCCGGATTCAGGCCAATGGAAAGCGCCGAGACATCGGTTTGGGCACCCTCGCTGACTTGCCACTTGGAGATGCTCGAGAGGCCGCGAGGGCGCTTCGCAAGGAAATGAAGGCGGGCATCGACGTTCTGGCAGAGCGTGAAAAAGAAGCGTTGGTAATCCCTTCGTTTCGCGATGCCGCCAAGCTTGTCCATGAGGAGCACAAGGCAGCCTGGAAGAACGGAAAGCATCAAGCACAGTGGATCAACACGCTCGAAACCTACGCTTTTCCGACTTTAGGCGACAAACTCGTTTCGGAGATAGAGGGACCTGCAATCCGCGATGCGCTTTCTCCGATCTGGCTGACAAAGCCAGAAACCGCGCGGCGGGTACGGCAACGAATCGGATCGGTGCTGGATTGGGCCTGCGCAAAGGGCTTTCGTGAGACTGAAGCCCCGATGCGATCTGTTGTTCGTGGCCTTCCGCGCCAGCCAAAGAAGCAAGGCCATTTCGCGGCGATGCCCTACGCCGACCTCCCCGCATTCGTGACATGGTTGCGTGGGCGCTCCTCGGTTGGCCGTCTCGCATTGGAATTCCTGATCTTGAATGCGTCTCGCTCCGGCGAAGTTCGCGGCGCATGCTGGGGCGAGATAGACGTCAAGAAGAAGCTTTGGACGATCCCGGCCGAACGTATGAAGGCAGGGACTGCCCATGTTGTCCCGCTGTCGGAAGCGGCGTTGGATGTTCTCAAGCGAGCAAAAGCGTTCCGTTCGCCCGTCAGCGATCTTGTCTTCCCAGGACAGAACCCGCGTCGCCAATTGTCAGATATGACCCTGCTCAAGATCCTGCGCGACAAGGGAGACAATTACACTGTTCACGGCTTCCGCTCGTCGTTTCGGGACTGGGTAGCCGAAAAGACGAGCTATCCGGGCGAGGTGGCAGAAGCCGCGTTGGCTCATACGATCGCGAACAAGGTCGAAGCAGCCTATCGGCGCACCGACTACCTCGACAAACGCAAACCGCTGATGACTGACTGGGCTAAGTTCGTAGCTCGCTGAAGGTGCGAATACCGATGGCAGCTTTGCGCCCCAATAGCGGCCATAAAGTCAGGCGAGGACACGCTTGAAAGCTGCCGTTCCAAAGTTTCGTCTGATTGAGGAAAATAAGCCTTCAATCGCAATAGGTCGAAAAATTTTCTTCGCGATGCGTCTTGGTCGCTGAAGTGAGGCGCATGAAATCCTCGTTAAGTTCGGCTTTGCCGTATCGTGACCGTGCACGAATTAAGTTGCTCCTTCATTATGACTTTCGGATGAGCACCACCCCAGCAATCACAAGCGCGCCGCCAGCCAGAAGCCAGGATTGATCGACAAGCAACGCGCTAGCTATGATCAATGCGGCAGCTAGAGGGCCTTTCAAGGACTGACGCTCATTGCGAAGTCCAGCGAGCTGCTCGATACTGAGCGGATCGAGCTGAACCGGCACATATCCTGACTTTGCGATCGAGTTCGCAGTGGCAAGTATGTCGGGCAAGGACGCCGACAAACCCAGCAGCTGACCGCGAAGTCTCTTCAAACCCGACCGAGCGCTGCCGAGCGAGAACCGCTCGGCGAGAAGCTCCGTGATGATCGGCCGGGTCTCTTCGGCGATGTTGTAGTCCGGTGCCAGCGATCGGACGAAGCCCTCTGCAGTCAACAAGGTACGCAGAAGAATGGCCAGATCAGGTGGCAGAACCAGTCGATAATCCCGCAACAGGTCGAAAGCGCGGGAAAAAATCTGCGAGAACTCGATGCCAGATAGCACGGTCCCCCTGAACTCTCCGATCAACTGATCCAGATCCACCGCGAGCGCATCGCGATCCACCTTCGGCTCCCCCGCCCATGCGAGCAGGACATTCGCGACATCGCTGGTTTCCTCACCAGCGATCGCAAGGACGAGGCGGACGATCTCGTCGCGCCTGGCCTTGGTGAGTGTCCCGACCGATCCAAAGTCGATGAAGCCGACATCCTGCTCGCCGATCATGAAGACGTTACCGGGATGGGGGTCGCCGTGAAATTCGCCTTTCAGGATGATCATCCGCAGGACAGCGTTGGCATAGCTTTTAGCGAAAGCCGCCACCCGCGGGTCGCCCGATGGGCTGCCCAGCGAAGACGCGGGCCTGCCGTACAGGCGTTCCTGAACGTTCACCCGCAGCCCGGTCAGTTCCCAATGGATGGCCGGGGACCTGACGCCGATGGTATCGAGATATGCGCCGATCCGCTCGCAGGCTCGGGATTCCGCAGCGAGGTCCATCTCCCAGGCAAGATTGCGGCCGAAGGTCCGCAGAAACTCGACTGGCCGGTAACGCGCGATGTCCGGCGACCGTGCTTCCACGATCCCGGCAAGGCGTATAAGGAGGCGCACATCAGCCTCCATCCGAGCGGCAGTGCCTGGCCGCCGAACCTTCACGATGACCTCGCTTCCGTCCCGCAGTCTGGCGGAATAGGTTTGCGCTATGGAGGCAGAGGCCAAAGGCTTTTCGTCGAACTGCGCAAAGTCGTTCCGCCAGTCCTCACCCCAGCTTGAAGCAAGTACGGGCTCGATATCTGCGAAGCGCACTGGCGACACCTGATCGTGCAGGGTTGAGAATGCCGTGATCCAGTGTTCGGTGAACAGATCGCTTCGGGTGGCGAGGAGCTGCCCCAGTTTTATGCCGACTGGCCCGATGTCACGGAGGAACGCGACAACTGCGGCCGGGCGAAATTCGCGAGGGTCGATGACATTGTTCGAAGAGGGAATAAACCCGAGGGCTCCGGCGAGATTCTTCGCTCCGTGCCTCATTAGGATTCGGCCAATCTCCGCGGCGCGAGCGATGCTGCCGATAGGCTTTTCCGGGGGCGATGCCATGATTTTATTCAGCCTCGGCACGGTGTTGGTCCAGATTTTCCGATACCCTTTCAAGAATCTGCTGCAGCGTTCGCTTCTCGTCGGCGGCAATGTCGCGCCAAAGCAGATCATGAAGCCTATCCGCGGAGCCTCTCAGTTCGGGCAGCAGATCGTCAAGCTGCTCCGTGAGGATGAGCTGCCACGCTCGCCGATCCGTCTCAGCTCGAAGCCTTTTCATCAGCCCGCGTGCGCAAAGACCTGCAACCGCCTGGCCGATGGTCGCCGATTCCAGTTCCAGTTTCTTGGCGATTTCAGCCTGCGTAAGGGCAGGATCGCGAAGAAGTTGTCCGATGATCCTCCACTGTGTCTGATTGAGACCGATCCTGGCGACCCTCGCATCGTACACTCTGCGCGCGCCGCGACTGATCTCGTCCATAAGATAGAGAATGCGGTCATTATCGGTGATGACCTTCTGCCGACGCTGAGACCGTGACATGGTATCTGGTTTTTCATCCATAGCGCTGTGTAGTCGGATAGCCTCGGATGCCCAAATGCAAACTGCTAAATGCCTTTACTATTTGACTCACGGCTCATAGGGCGCGAGACGCGTTCACCTTTTACTGAGGCTGCCGAAAGAGTCAGATGACCGATAACTCCAACCAACCGGAGCAGGAGGGCACAACCCCAACGAAACCGCAATCGCGGCGTGGCTTGCGCATCGTGCTAATCATCGTTGGTCTTGCCGTGCTGCTTGGCGGGATCTGGTGGTACTACCGGCACGTAACCTACGGACAGTACATGCAGTCGACCGATAACGCCTATGTCGCTGCCGACAGCGTCGTTATCTCTTCCAAGGTAGCGGGATACGTCGAAGAGGTCTTCGTGGGGGAGAACGAGCAGGTTGCTCGCGGCGGAGCCCTCGTACAACTGGATTTGCGGGATTATCAGGCGCAAGCGCAACAGGCGCGCGCGCAGATCGCTGCGACCCTGGCCGGTGCCGACACAATCCGTTCTCAGGTAGCCGAACAGGATGCAGCCATTCGCCAGGCGCGGGCCCAACTCGCCGCCGCGCGCGCAGCACTGGACCTCGCGAACGACCAGGTGGCGCGATATCGGCCCCTTGCCGCGACAGGAGCCGAACCGCGGGAAAAGCTAGACCAGTATGAGGCCAAGGCGCGGCAGGCGCGGGCCGAACTCGCCGCTGCGCAGGCGGCGGTGGCTGCCGCGACCGCTCGCCGGGGGACCCTGTTCGAGCAGATCAGCCAGACCCAGGCGCAGGCGGACGCTGCCCGCGCTCAGCTGGAAACAGCCGACCTTACGGTTGAATCGACCTTGCTGCGCGCCAGCAAGGCCGGCCGCGTCGGCGATCTCTCGGTGAGGGTGGGCCAGTTCGTGCAACCGGGTCAACGTTTGATGACGGTGGTTCCGGTGAGCGCGATCTACGTGACCGCGAACTTCAAAGAAACGCAGGTCGGCCTCATCCGGGCCGGCCAGAGCGTCAGGCTCGAAGTTGACGCCCTGCCAGGCCTTGAGATCGCGGGACGAGTGGTCAGCATATCGCCGGGAACGGGCGCGGAATTTTCCATCCTCCCCCCCGAAAATGCCACCGGCAACTTTACCAAGATCGTTCAACGGATACCCGTCCGCATCGCTATCGATGCTCCCCCTGAAGTGCGGCGTCTGCTCGTTCCCGGCATGTCGGTAGTGGCTACGGTCGACACCCGGAATGCTGCCGGCGAATTGGAAGAGATCTCGAGTCGGACTCAATGACCGAGATACTGGCAGCGCAGGACACTTCGATCGGGCCGGCCGGGAGCCGAAAGAACGCAGACGTGACTGCCTGGGTCGCTGTGGCCGCGGGCGCGCTCGGCGCCATGCTCGCGACGCTGGACATATCAATCGTCAATTCCGCACTCCCCGTCATTCAGGGCGAGATCGGTGCCACAGGCGCCGAAGGCACCTGGATTGCTACGTCATTTCTCGTTGCTGAAATCGTCGTCATTCCGCTGAGCGCTTGGCTGGAACGGCTGTTCGGTCTGCGAACCCTCCTCATCATCGCTGTCAGCGCGTTCACCGCATTTTCGGTGCTATGCGGTGTAGCCACCGACCTTACGACCATGATCATCGGCCGAACGGGCCAGGGCTTCATGGGCGGAGTCCTCATTCCGACCGCAATGACTATTGTGGCTAAACGATTGCCGCCGCACCAACAGCCCATCGGAATGGCCCTGTTCGGCATGACTGTGGTTCTTGGCCCCGTGATGGGGCCATTGATCGGCGGCTGGCTGACCGAGAACCTGAGCTGGCACTATGCCTTTTTCGTCAATGTGCCAGTCTGCGCAATCCTGCTGCTCCTGCTGTTTATCGGGCTGCCTCACGAGAAGCCCAAGTGGGAATATCTCACGGACGCCGATTGGGCTGGCATTCTCGGGCTGATCCTCGGACTGGGCGGTCTGACTGTTGTACTCGAGGAAGGGCACCGTGAAGAATGGTTCGAGTCCTCACTCATTCGCTGGCTAACGGTGGTGACCATTATCGGCTTTGCCTGTTTGATTTACGGACAAGTGAAAGCACGCAAGCCGGTCTTGAAGTTGCAGCTCCTGTTCAATCGACAGTTCGCCAGCGTCGCGATCATGGCTCTCGCCCTGGGCATGGTGATGTATGGTTCAACCTACGTTATCCCCCAGTTCCTCGCGATCATCTCTGACTATAATGCTTTTCAGACGGGACTGGTCATCTTCTGGATGGGTGTCCCGGCCTTTCTCCTGATGCCGGTTCTGCCCCTGATGATCCGCAAGGTGGACATCCGCATTGCCGTCGGCACCGGAATGCTGCTGATGGCGATCAGCTGCTTTGTCAGCACGAGTCTGACCGCGGAATCCGGCGGCGCAGTCTTCACTGAAAGTCAGCTTATCCGCGGGGCCGGAATGATACTTGCGATGATGTTCCTGAATCAGGCAACGGTTGCGTCGGTGGCCAAGGAAGACGCGGGCGATGCCTCGGGCATTTTCAACGCGGCCCGCAATCTCGGTGGCTCTTTCGCTCTTTCGGCTCTGGCATCGTTCCAGGACCAGCGGATCTGGCATCATAGCCGGCGGATGGAAGAGACCCTGAATGCGAACAGCGTTTCGCTACAGGCCTATCTCGAAGGGCTGGCGCGAAACTTCGGCGGCATGGAGGGGGCGATGGCCGTCCTGAGCCGCACCCTCCAACGCGAGGCGTTCATAATGACCTACAATGATGTGTTCCTGGTTATGGGGATTCTGACCCTCGCGACGGTTCCGCTGGTCCTCTTCCTGAGGCCGCTTCCAAAAAATGTCTCCCTTTCGATGCACTGAGCCCTACACGATGCGCCACTTGCTACCTCCGCTTGTCACTATCGCCTTGCTAGCTGGATGCACGGCAGGGCCCGATTATGCAGGCCCCCCGGAAGTTATGTCAGCAGACACGGGCACTCGCTTTGTGCGCGCTGGCAGTGATGTGAGCGCATCTGATCCGGTTGTCGCTCGATGGTGGCTGCTGCTCGGCGATCCCGAGTTGACGCGGCTGGTGGAGGCTGCGCTGTCCGGCAATCCCTCGCTCGCCGCAGCGCAGGCGCGCATTGCTCAGGCACGGGCATCCATCAGGCAAGACCGTGCGGGTCGAATGCCATCGCTTGGGGCACAGGCCACCACCGTGCAGGGCCGGCTTCCTGGTCTCGACCTTCAAGGCGGGGCGCCCCCCCCGTCAGAGCAAACCAATTCCGACGCAGAAACCGATGACTCGCTCAGCTTTTACAATGTGGGCCTTAACGCCAACTGGGAGCTGGAGTTTGCCGGTGGCTCGCGCAGGCGCATTGAGGCCAGCAATGCCCAAGCTGCTGCAACGGTGGCCAATGCAGAGGACGCTAAGGTCCAGTTGACTGCCCAAGTGGCCAGCACCTACGTCAATTTGCGGGAGGCCCAATTCCGCGCAGAGCAATTTGAGGCGCAGATTTCGTTGCAGGAAGAGATCCTGGCGCTGACATACCAACGCTATCAGCGCGGTGCATTGCCGCTTTTCCCGGTAGGCACCGCGAATGCCGAACTGGAGGTGCTCAAGTCACAACTTGCCGAAGCTGAAGCGGATATCGCAGTCCTGTCTGATGCGCTCGCTATACTGACCGGACAGGTGCCGGGATCAGCTGATGCAGCGCTCACGACTGTGCGCTCCATTCCCATGCCGCCAGAGCAGGTCGCGATTGGCGATCCGGCAAGCCTGGTGGCGCGTCGGCCTGACATAAGGGCGGCCGAACGGTCTCTTGCCGCGTCGACGGCGCGGATCGGGGTGGCCGAGGCGGCGCGGTTCCCGAAATTGTCCTTCACAGGGATCCTGGGCCTCGGCGGATCCTCGTTGGACGACGTTGTCGATGTCGGCGAATTCTCCGCACTCGCGATCCCGCGCCTCCAGTGGAATTTTCTGGATTTCGGCAGGGTAGACGCTGCGATCGACCAAACCGGGGCGGCGCGCAACGAAGCAGTCGCCAATTACCAGCAGACGGTGCTTCTGGCACTGCAAGACGCCGAACGTGCCTTGGCTCGCTTCGGCCAGCAGCGTGTTGCGCTCGCTGCCAGTATGCAAATCAAGAAGCAGGCTGACGTCGCGGCGGACCTGAACCGCCAACGTTTTGCTGCAGGAGCGATCTCGAAGGCTGACCTCAACCGGGCCCTGCGAGAACAGCAGCAGGCCTCAGCAGACCTCGTCCGGGCAAAAGGCGCCCTTACGCTGGCGTGGATTGCGCTGCAGAAGTCGCTGGGCCTTGGGTGGCAAGAGCCTGTTCGAGATCAATAGTCCCGCCGCGCTGATCAATTGATCCGGTTGACGAGAAGTAGGCGCCCCTGCCGCTGGCGACCAACTTGCCGTCGGGCTCGAGAACCCGGGTTTCCGCCACCGAAATCTGTCGCCCGAGCTTCACGATCTGTCCGTGAGCAGTGAGAGGTCCTGAGGTTGCAGAACGGTGGTAATTGACATGCAGATCGGCCGTCGCTCTCGCCGCGACGCCCGCCGCAAGCAGAGTATAAAGCCCGGTGAGGTCGACCAGTGAAGCCAGGATCCCTCCATGCGCCGACCCAATCATAGGGTTCGACACGATCTCTTCGCGCCATGGCATGGTGATCGCGATTCCCTGGTCGGAGCATGTTGCAATCTCCAGCCCAAGCCATCGGTGAAACGGCGCTATATGCAGCATTTCCTGCAAGCGCTCTCGATCGATCATAGCTCCCTCGTCCCCTGTGGCTGAGCCGTATCGCGAGACTGATGGCGCCCTAGGAAATCGACGATAGCGGCGGAAAAGGCATCGTTCGCATCGCCCACGACCATGTGCGTGGCATCGGCAATATCGGTGTATTCTGCATGGGGGACGAGTTGTCGCAGATGCAAAACGGCCTCTTCGGAAACAAGATCGCTAGAGCCGCCTCGGATGAGGTGAAGCGGAAGCGTGAGATTCGCCGCAGCTTGGCTCAGCATTGCCGATTGACGTTCTTGGCTGTCTGGGTCGCCTTGTCTGGCTGACATTATATTACGGATAAACACAGGGTCCCAGTGCCAATAGAAGCGCCCATCCGGCTTCTGCCTCAGATAGTTTTTCAGACCATCGCTCGCGCCCCGCCTGGGACGATGCGGCATGTAGCGAGCGATCACGTCGGCCGCCTCCTCTGGTGAGGCGAAGCCGCTATCGACATGCTCTTCCATGAAACCAACCACGCGCATCACACCGCTAGGCTCCATGCGCGGGGCAATGTCGACCAATGTGAGTGAAGCAAAGCTACCTGGAGCAAGCTCCCCTGCGGCAATCAGTCCGGCGAGCCCGCCCAGTGAAGCGCCGACCAGCGCTGGCTTCTGGTCCAGGCGCGACGCTGCAGCGACCAGATCCGCCGCGAAGTCGCGCATTTCATAAGCTCCGCATGGCGACCAATCGCTGTCTCCGTGACCGCGCATGTCGAAGGCGATTGCGCGAAAGCCGGCTTGAGCCAGCTCGCTGACCCCCCTTCTCCACGCGCGCCGTGTCTGCCCGCCGCCGTGCGCAAGAAGGACGGGTATGGCGTAGGCATCCCCCTCAGCCTCGGCTGTAAGAGAAATTGCGCCTGCGCCCTCAATCGTAAAGGTTTCTCTCGCCATCACTGGATGGTAGGAAAGGCGCGCTAAATAGTAAACCGATTTACTTTGTGGCTCTCGGCTCCGTGTTGGCTGTCCTGCAAGTGCGTTTTAACGACGGCAAAAGTCTATTCCAAGAGGGGTTTCTCCAGACCATTCTCTAATGCACCGGCTTGCGATTCGGTCAGCAGTCGCGGTCGTGTCCGTCAAGATGGTGTAAATTCGGCGTTGGCCACGGGTCATCGTCAGGCGGCCTTTGCTGTGATGTGCAAAGGCTGGATTTCCTCCTCGATCATGGTTTGATTGAGTTCGGCCATGCCCTCGATCTGCATGTAGCGATGTTGGAGCTGCCACTCGTCGTTCTGCTCGAGCAGAACGGCGCCGACGAGGCGGATGATGCTGTCCTCGTTGGGGAAGATGCCGACGACATCGGCGCGTCGCTTGACCTCCTTGTTCAGCCGCTCGAGCGGATTGGTCGAGTGTAATTTCACGCGGTGCTGGGTGGGGAAGCCGGTGTAGGCGAGCACATCGGTTTCGGCGTCATCCATGCAGGCGCCCAGCTTGGGCCAGCGGGCGCGTAGCTGATCGGCCACATGGCGCCAGGTCTGGATGGCGCCGTCCTGATCAGGTTGGATAAAGGCCTGCCGGATCGCGGCGGCCACCATGGTGTGCTGGCCTTTGGGCACATAAGCCAGCGCGTTGCGCATGAAGTGGACGCGGCAGCGCTGCCAGGTGGCGCCGAGCACGCGGGTGATCGCGGCCTTCAGTCCCTCATGGGCATCGGAGATCACCAGCTTCACGCCGGTCAGGCCGCGCCGCAGCAGGTCCTTGAGGAAGTCAGACCAGAAGACCTCGGCCTCGCTCGGACCGATATGCAGGCCGACGATTTCGCGGCGGCCTTCGGTGTTGACGGCCATGGCTATTATGGCCGCCACCGAGATGATCCGGCCGCCCTGCCTGACCTTGAGGTAGGTGGCATCGAGCCAGAGATAGGGCCATTCCCCGGTCAGTGGGCGCTTCAGAAAGGCATGGACGCGCTCATCGATATCCTTGCACAGCTTGCTGACCGACGACTTGGAGATGCCGGTCATCCCCATCGCCTGGACCAGTTCGTCCACGCGCCGGGTGCTGACCCCGCCGATCCATGCCTCCTGAATGACCGCGACCAGTGCCTTCTCGACCATCTTCCGGGGCTCGAGGAAGCCGGGGAAGTAGGAACCAGTCCGCAGTTTGGGGATCTTGAGGTTGAGCGTTCCCAGCCTGGTGTCGAGCGTCCGGTCGCGATGGCCATTGCGCCAGGTGGCGCGCTCGCCGCTGCGTTCATGGCGCCCGGCGCCGATCAGGCCATCAACGTCGGCCTCCATGATCAGCTGCAGCACGTTTTCAGCGATCAGCCGTAAAAAATCTGCGTCGCCGCTCTTCGCAGATAGCTCTTCGATCAGTAGTCTGTTCTCGGTCATCGGGTACTCCTTCGTCAGGGTTGAAGTCTCGCAACTCCACCATAACAATGAGCCCGGTGGCCACCAGAGCCGCTGCATTTTGGGGTGGGGCATGCCCCACCCCAAAATGCACCAGTTCCTACACCGGAAATTACACCACGACCGCGGACGCTAGCAGCAGTCGCTGTCCGCTTAATCCGCTCAAAGATATAAAAGCTGCCTTTCCGCTTCCGGCCCCAATTGTGGTCAGGAAGTATTCTTCTTCCCAGCGGCGGGCAGTCGCCTGGGTTTTGCGGGAATGCTTCTCTTGATACCTGATGCCTTCTGGCCGACGATAAAAGCGCGATGGAGGAACACCTCTAGTGATGAGAGCAGTTCGGAAACTTCCTGACTGTCGGGCTCCCAGCCGCGATGCGCAACTGCATTGCCCGCATCCGTAACAACGCCGAGGATGTCCCGCTCAGTTTGCCCGATCCACCCTCCGTCGCGCAGCTCGTTCAGTTTCTCATCAAATGTCTTGGCCGGGTCGATGCCGAGGACTTCGGTTGCACGGTCCAGTGCAGTTCTGAGTCCGATCGCCGTGAGGATGTGCGCCTGGTTGTCATGCGCCACGTACATCTGGCTCAGGATATTGTGCAGCTGGGGGTCAGCCTTCTGCATGGCGTCGAACCACACCGGCTTCGTCTTGGCCTCTGGCTTCGGATAAGTTTGTATCTCCCTCGGATGCTCATACTGCTCATGCCCGGACGTATCGTAGTAGTGATCGATGTCTTCGCTGTTCCAGCTGGAAGTTTCGTAGAAGACTGTCTCGCACCCTTGACATTCGAGCAGAGAGTGGTCGACACCGCCGTTGACCGAATGGCCATATTGCTTGTCCTCCCAGTCCCAAGCTTGTAGATCGAGCCGTGGATTTCGCAGGTGCGCTCGCCATCGCAGGTGGGACAGTGCCCCTTCTTCGTTGCGTTTGTTGCTGTTGGTGTCGTGGCCATAGAGCCCGATAGCGAGCACTGACGAACTTTTCCAACAGTGTGCGTGTAAGTCGGCGCATCCTAAGTCCGCTTTTTGGGTTTGGCCGCTCTAGAGCCGCCATTCTGCTTCCGGCCCAGTTTCAGTCAAACCATCAAAGGCCGATATCAAACGGCTTGACTCGCTCCTTGACTAGCTCTGGTGCTTTCTCGGGTTCAGCCTGCCGATCATGATTGGTCGCTTGGATTTGACCCGCCCTGACTCCCTTGGCTGCCGCAGTCCCGAGCCGTTCGGTTGTCTCGGCTGCCGAAGACTTCTCGCCTAAATTCGTTGCAATCCCTCGCCCGACCTTGTCCCGGTTGTCGACAATCAGCGTGAGCTCGTCTCGCAGACGTGTGATCGTGACGAGGAAATTGCGCTGCGAGAGCAGTCGCCGCTCGCCGCTGTCGAGCACGGCGATGCCCTTATCTGCCGTGAGGCCCTGCGCCATGTGAGCGTTGAGCGCGTAGGCGAGGTCGACTCGCTTCAACATCGGGTCGTTCGGCTTCAGCTTATGCTCCATGCCGCTGGAACTCGTGACCGTCACCCCGTCCTGATCGATCGCTGTCACTGTTGCCCTGTCGGCGTTTATCATTCCGCGCTTGTGGTCGCTGGCCATCCAACGGATGGCGTCCCCGGTATAGAGATCGAGATCCTTCTTCTCGAACAGCTGCAATGCTTGGTCGCTACCCTTTGCCGACAACCTTGCTGGCACGAGGGGGCGCAAATGCCCTCGCTCATCGCGAAGCGTAACAACACCCTTCTCGGTATCGATAGCGGCGACCTCATGGCTTCCGCTTCCGAGCCCATGGCGCGATTGGCGGCTTGCCACTTCAAGCACCATACCCGGCGCGTAATTGCGCGCGTAGCGCAATTCCTCGCGTGTCGCATTCACACGGGTCAGAACCGCAAGCCTTGCGCTCGCTGGTCCGATTTCGCCATTAGCGGCAAGCCCGGTTTGAACCGCGGTGTTGATCTCAGAGCGCAGACGACGACCTGCCGCAAAGATCGACGTGCGTTCGCGCTCGGCAGGCGGAAGGGACAGCCAACGTTCCGCCGCAACTATTGCGCTGTTCTCCTGGACCTCGACAATGTGATCCTTGAGATGACCGAGGGCATCGCTGGTCTTGCCTGACTGTGCCGCTTGCTGCGCCCTCTTCAAGGTATCGGAGCGCGCACGAAGATTGTGGTCCATGCGCGCCGTTTCTGTCCCTGCGCGCTGCGCCAGAGCAAAGGGCTTGCCCGCTTCGACAGCTCCCAGTTGCTTTTCGTCGCCCATGAGCACGAGGCGATCGACCTTGAGCAGATTGGCAAGCCGGATCAGGCGGTCCTGGTCTCGGGTAGAGACCATTGAGGCTTCATCAAGAACGAGGACGGTGTCGCGAAATTCCTCGCGCGCGGTTGCCATTTCCGCTTTGCCTGCCGAGCCATCCAGCAGCTTACGATTCTGCCCGAGAAAGCGGTGCAAGGTCATCGACGAAATGCCTGTTTCTTTCTCCAGCATGCGCACCAGCGTGTTCTGAACACCCAAGCCAATGACCCTCTTGCCGTGCTCTTCCAATAGCTGATTGAGGGGCCGCAACATGCTCGACTTACCCGCCCCCGCGACACCCTGGACGGCTACCACTCGATTGGTCGAAGACAGGATCAACCGGCCTGCTTCTTCCTGACCGGCGTTTAGCTTCATGCCGTAGTTAATAGCCGCCGACGCTTGCAGATATGGCCCGGCGGTCTCGGCATCGAGGATCGGACGAACTGCGCCATTCCCTTTATCGATCTCAGCCAGCATGCGGGTCTCCAGCGTCAATGCATTGGATGTCGTCAGCCACCCTTTCTGCGCGCCTCGCCCGCGCAAGAGCGCGCCCTGCTGGGCCAGTTGCCCAATGCGCTTTTCGACGGACTTCATCGTTGTCGGCAGGCCGAAATCGAGCGCAGCCTTGGCAAGATCAGTTGCCGTAAAGGCCGCCTCTCGTTCGGCCAAATGCCGCACCGCCGATGCAACCGCGTGAGCCGTCGCAATCTCTTCCCGGCCTTTCAAATGAAGCCGCTTGGGAATGAGCGGATCCCCCTCCTTGATGCCCATTCGCTCGGCGACGCTGGCGATCATCGCCTTGCCTCGCTCGAGCAGTGTGGGGCGATCATTTGCCCGCTTCGTTGCCGCTACTGTCAACTCGTGCGAACGCAGCTTGGCGTCGCGCACCATGCCTTCAAGGTCGAGCCTCTGGTCCCAGGCCTGTCCTTCCCATTGGGCCATCAAGGCACCGCGATCCACATCGCTTTGCTTGGCCTGCCGGGTCGCCAGCGTCGCCACCAGACCAGCCTCGAGCCCGCCGCCGCGTCGGGCTTCGAGCACCTCCTGACGCCGGGTCGAGAAGGCCATCACCGCGTCACGGTCTATACCCTTGGCTTCGAAGTTGCCGTGCTTTCCGAATGCGCCGATCTGGTAGCCAAGCTTCTCGACCTCGATCCGGAATCGCGCCATTGTCATGGCATTGAGCAAGGTATTGTGCTGCCACAGCTTGTCGTTCCGCAGTGCCCTCCACTTGCCGTCTTTGTCCTGCGTCATATTGGCGACGACGGCATGGAAGTGCAGGTTCGGTTCCTGTTTGCGGTTGGTGTCGTGCTGGAACACGGCGACGGTCAGGTTGTCGCTAGCATGCAGCCGTTCTTTGCCACCCTTCTTGGTGCGATATTGGGCCGCATTTTTCTCCGCCCATTGGAGCGTTTCGACGACCGCTGAACGGTACGCGTCAATGATCCGCTGATCCTTGCCGACGAGTGCCAGAAGCGACCAGCTTTTGGGCAGCGAAAAGGTCAGATCTGTCCCGGCGCGGTGGTATTGACCCTGGTGGCCGATACGTTCGCCAGTGGGCAGTTCGCCGCGCAAGATTGCCTCAAACGCTGTGGCATAGACCGTGCCTGAAAGACCCAGCCGCTCGGCACCTTTGCCGACCCAGATGCCGGACCGATCAGCGTCCGCCTTGTTGTAGTAATTGTCGTTGGCGAAGTAGTTGGCCGCACCGCCAGCCGAGCGCACATTGGCAACCGAAAGCATCGCTCAGCGCCCCGCACGCGTGGCTGCCTTGCGTTCGTGATATTCGCGAATGCGTCGTTGGTAAGCGACCACCACGCGGTCCCGCAGTTCCTTATCTTTATGTGTGCGAAGCCAGCCATCAAGGGCGATCTTGGTGAACAGCAGATCGGCCAGAACCTGATCGCGGAACGCCTCGTCCTGGGGTTCGTCGAGCGCCTCGATGACAATGAGTTTCAGCCACTGGCTGACGCTCATATGGGCTGCATCAGCAGCGGCTTTAACAAGGGCATGAAGGTCTTCGTCGACATAGCATTGAAGGGCAAACCGCACGGCTTCACCTGACGTTTGGCCGCCCCTCCTCGGCCCAATAACCCCTCTGGACTGACATCAGTCTACGGCAGCGACCACCCTGTAGGAAAACGCTATTTTTAGATTTCAAATTAATAGCTTAGCGGCGAACAACTCGCATGTGAGTTGCGGATCGAGAAGTGACATCAGATGACACTACTTGGCGACAGATGGTCAAATGGCTGCGAAACCCGCAGAAATCCTCGCATCCCAAACGCCGGATCTCCGGGTACGGTGTGTGCGAAGTTGTTCCCCATTTGGACCGTTGCGATCGACCACTTCTCCGCCCGATTTTCGATGGCAAAGGCATTGGTTTCACGGGGATTTCCTAGCCCATATCGGGCTTGAGAGATAGCCTTTCGATCTAGCATTTCCTGCCTCGAACCGCACATTTGTAGCGCATGGCCATCCGACGCGGCTTATCTGACCGGCCGTATCGTCGGGACCCGATGGTGCGCGGGTCATGCCGCCGTCGGCATTCGGCGAGCATCTACAAACGCCCAGTGATGCGTTCGGGAAATGGCCAGCGCCCCGGCCCGAACAAGCGGTCGAACTTGCCATTGCAGTCGCTTGTCGTGCATGACCTTCGCCCAGTCGGACAGCTGGTCTACTGCGGCCTGTATGAGAAAGTGCTGTTCGGGCGATGCTGCCAGCGAGAGAAAGGCTGTGACAGTACCAGAAGTTGGCAGTCAGCACGACGCAGCCAGCCCCTATAAGCGGCCACCAAGCCACACCGAGGCGCTCGGTTCACAAGAGCCAAGTGCAAGCGGCTGAACCGGATTGCCAAAGATCGCGGTCGCCACGATCGCAGCAAGGCTCCTGATGGGCAGAAAGCCATTAGCTCCGGATTACGGCACGGTCACTCCGGGATGTCCAACGCAGGGGCGATATCCAGATATGCCTTCGACACTGCATAGGCTCGCCGAAATCGGTCTTCGGGTATGTCCGCGCCACACGCGGTGAATTGTTCGTAGGTATGCTGATAGGCCTGCGCCATGGGGCGATAGAGCCAAGGCTGCTCGACCGGGTCGGCCAGTTGCAAGGCGCGTGACAGCGTATCGAGCGACATGGTGAGCGCCCTGCGAAAATCCTGCGATTGTGGATCGCAACTTGTCACTGCCAAGTGCGCCGTGGCCTCACCCGAACGCACCAGAAGCCAGACAGCTTCGGGAGGTGCAGGCGCTTCACCGTAACGCATCCCCTGCTGCCAGGCCCGGCGCAAAAACAGGTCGATTGTCCGGCTCGCCGATCCGTCGCGCGAAAACGGACGATCAAGTGGTTCGAGCGGGATCGCAAGCTCGCGCGCCAGCAATTCGAGCCGGCTGCGCTGATACCAGAATCCGAGCGCATACGCCTCGAAGCCGTTTTCCTCACAGCGATCCTTATATCCGGCAAGGCTATTGCGCTCGTCGGCCCGGCAGGCCTCATCGTCTTCCTCATAGGCCATCAGACTGAACGTCAGCAGGTCGGAGTACGGAAGAGACTTCCCGTCAGGGCGATAGTGCCTGCGGGTTATCGCGTCGGCGGCCTCGATACTCTCTACGTCGCGCGCAATTTCTGCTTCGACTACGGCCAATGTCAGTTCACGCAATTGCGGGGTCATCCGGTCGGTGCGGAACTGCGGACGAATCCGTTCTGCCAGAACAAGCTCAACCGGCCCTTTGGCGGCCTGCTCATCAAGAAAAATAGTCGATCGATACTCCGGTTCGTGAAGGCGGCGTGCTGCTTGCAGGAGATCGCGGTCGAGGAAATATTCCGCTGCACGGGTATATTCTCCCGCGACGAAGCGCAGTCCTTCCAGTCGATTGCGATATTCGGCAAGCCCGCTGCGCTGCGCGATTTCCATCATTTGCGGCTCGAGGGATCGCAGGATTCGCTCATCCGACCGCCCCGGATTGCGCGCTCGCTCCCGTTCCAGCAACGACTGCGTCCTCATGAGGGTTGCTTGCCAGGCGCGTTCAAAATCCTGCTCGAAACCGGGCGCCACCCGCACGCCCATTTCCTGTTCGAAGAAGCGGCCCGCAGCAAGCGCCGACCGAGCGGAGCCATATCGCATGTGCCAGGTGACAAGGCTGTCCAGCAACAGTTGAAAGCGGGCGCATCCCCCAGCATGGAAGATTCCCTGAAACGATTGCGGGACAGGCACGGCATCGATCCGAGCACGGTCTGCAGCAGAGCCGTTCCAGCGATGTCCTATGGCGAGGCACACCAGGTCGGCTCGCTCTTCCATAGCCGTATCGGTCTGTGCGACAGTTGCCGGTGCGGTCAGCAGCGAGATAGAGGCAGCCACCAGCACACTCTGGCGTAGTCGCGAGATGTTCGGGCGTCCTGTCATAGCTCTGCCTGCCTGTCCGGGAAAAAATTGCCTGTTTCCCTGTTAATTCCTACATTGTGCCGAAAGAGTAAATTCAGAATATCGACATGTGTAGCCGTTACGGTGGCACTTGATCCAGGCTGGGCTAATGCCTCCGATCAGAGGAATGTTACTTGAGAGGAATACAAGCCGTGACAGCCGGGGCCTGTGTTGCGCTCGCAATGTGCGCTGCTGCGCCGGCCCATGCCTGCCGCGTCGGCGGAGACCAACTTCTGTTCATCGAAGCACCGGCCCCTGAAGGCCTGTCCGATTTTCAGGTCGTTCGTATCCATTTCACCAACACGGGGCCGGACTTTGAGGCTATGAAGGGACTTGCAACTCCGGGTCCATTCCATTCGCTGATCGGGCTGGCCCGCCTCGACGACCGGGCAGAAGATATCCAGTTTCCCGTGTTCGCGCTTGTCACATCCTGCACACACGAGTTCGCCGGAAAAACGCCGCAGGAATTCGATGGCGAATATTATCTAGTCGGACAATTCGGAGAGAATGAGAACGGCCGATATTTTCTAGCTGGAGGAAACTGGAACGGCAGGTGGCACAAATGATCACCGGTTTGCGTGGTTTTCTCCTGTATTCTGCATTTGCGGTGGGCAGGCTCGTGCTTGCTCCTGTCCCCGCGCTCGCCTGCAGTATTGTTGCGCCGCCAGTTGAAGAAACAATCCAGCGCACCGCACAGCACGGTGTGGTCATGCGCGGCACTGTCATACAGGCTTTTGATGCAGAGAAAGGGCATGCAGAGACAATCCGTGCTGACGTGATATATATCGGCGATGACCGACCGCGGGAATTCGTCATCTACGCCCCTTTGAGCGACTTTCGCCTGTCAGAGGAAAGACCAATCATCCAAACATCGTGCGATTGGGCGACGGCCAGCCATCCCGTTGGCCACGTCTATGATTTGGTTGTTCTAGAGCCTGCCGGAAACCGTGATTCCGCTGGCAACGGGCGGTGGGTTTTTTCGCTATTTGGAAGTCAGGTTGCTTATGGCGAAGGCTTGGAATTGCTCGTTGATAAGGCCGAACGAATTGGTCGCCTCCAATCGCGCCCGGAAGTATCCGACAACTGATACCCCGCGACTGCAGAGGATGAATGGCAGCTATCGCTCTCGGAGAATTTGGAACCGAACAGTTTGAAGCCCCCTCATTCAAGCTACCGCATCCAGCCCGTTGCGCTGAATGATCGACAGCAGCCGCAACGCCGGACCTCCCGGCTTCTTCGCGCCACGTTCCCAGTCCGACACAAGGTTCTTCGACACGTTGAGATAGCGCGCGAAGACCGGCTGCGAGACATGCTCAGCCTCACGGATCGCCTTGATCTCGTCTGGCGACAAAACTGGAGCAGGCGCAAGGCACGCCTCATCGAACTCGCGCATTGTGCGCTTGTCGATGCTGCCTGCGTCGTGAAGGCCCTCCATCATCTCGTGGACGGCGGCCATCGCCTCGCTCTTGTAGGTCTTTGCCTTAGCCTTGCTCATCGTCTTTCACCTCGACCAATCGGCCTGCTTCAACTTCCGTTTCGATTTGGTCTACGTCCAGCTCCAGCATGATGCTGGCAGCCTTGCGATAGACCTTCAGTTCCGCCGCACTCAGGTTTGCCTTGTCGCTCTTGGCGAAGGCAAACACGAATATGGCCCGCTCGCCCGAGCGGAAGATCAGAATCGAGCGATACCCGCCCGATTTCCCTCCGCCCTGGCGCGCGATGCGCTGCTTGATGAGGCCGCTGCCAAGGTCAGCATCGATCAGGCCGGTCTCGGCCCGATGCACGGCATCAGCAAGCGTGGCATCGCTGATTTTTTCCTTTGCCGCGAACTTGGCGAACCAGCGGTTTGCGTAGATGCGAATGCGCGGGTTGTCAGTCATGCAGCAACGGTCCGCTATCATACTTAGTGTTACGGCTCAATGAATATGAGCCGCTCATGTTTTGCTCGATCTGATCGCCGACGCGCTGCGCTGCCTCGATCACGTGCCCATCGTCAAGATGGGCGTAGCGGGTCGTGGTCCGAACATCGGCATGGCCAAGCAACTTACCGATCATCGGCAGGGTTTCAGAATGGGCGGCGGCATGGCTGGCAAAGCTGTGCCGCAGATCGTGGATGCGAACGCCGGGCAGCCCCGCCTCGTCGCGCAACTTGCTCCACAAATTGCCGATATCGGTGATCGGGCGCTGGGTCGCCGGGTTCCAGAACACATAACGCTGCTTCTCCCGGCGCGGCAGGGCGTGCAGGGTCGTCGCGGCGGCCTCGGCGAGCCAGACCGTGCGCGGACCGGTCTTGCTGTCGGTCAGCAGCAAGCGCCTCCCCCGCACCTCGCTCCATTTGAGGCAGGTGATCTCCGACTTGCGGCAGCCGGTCAGGATCAGCAAGCTGATCGCCGCGCAATGCAGCGGGTAAGTCTTCCGGTGCCGGTCGAGCACTTCTCCAATCCGCTTGAACTCCTGATCGGACAGGAAGCGCTCACACTTCCGACCCTTGTTCTTACGAATGTAGAGGCAGGGGTTCGAGCCTTCGGGCCGGACACCCCATTCCTCCGCCTTGTTGAACATGGCGCGCAGGATTTCACCGCAACGGTTGGCCGCGCCGGGGCCGCCGGTGTTGGTGATCCGGTTGAACCATTCCTGCACATGGCGTTCCTCGATCTCGTCGAGGAACAGACCTTCGAACGCGCGGTCAAGATATTTCCGCTTGTAGTAGCGATGCGTGTAGAGCGTGGACGGCTTCCATTTGGGCGACACACGGTCCCAGTAGGTCTTGAGGAAGTCCAGGTAGGATGGAACCTTGCGCAGCCGCTTGCGCTCCTCCGCCGGATTGTCGCCAGTCTGGGCACGCAGTAGCACGCGGCGCGCAACATCCATCGCCTGCGCACGGCTCAGCACCTTAGCATTGCCGATCGTCACGGTGCGGGTGCGCCCTTCCATCCGTGCCTGGACGATGTAGACCTTGCGCCCGCTGGCATAATGCCGCGTCCCGAATCCCGGCAGTTCGCGCGTCCAGCAGGTCTTGCGCAGCTCGCCCAGACCACCGCATTTGCCAATGGCATGGAGCCTGAGGCTGCCAAGCTCCTCGGCGACAATCCCCCGCAGGGTCAGCGCATTCATTGCCCGACTCCGATCAGGCGCGCGATGGAGCCGGATACGCGCTCCGCCGCATCAGCGACGATCTCGTCGGACAGATGCGCGTATCTGGTCGTCGTTTCGGCCAGCGCATGGCCCAGCAGTTTGCCGATCACCATCAGCGATATGTTGTCGCGGATCGCGACCGAGGCGAAGCTGTGGCGCAGGTCGTGAAGCCGTACATCCGGCAAGGCTGCGCGATTGCGGATTTTCGACCAATGGATGCCGAGCGTGATCGGCTTGTCGGGATTGCGGAACGAGGGAAACAGCAAGCCGGCTGGCTGCCGGTCTGTTAGGCCCGCGATCACACCCATGGCCTGCTGGTTGAGGTAGACGATCTTCGCGCCGGTCTTGCTATCCGGCAGCATCAGGCGCGGTTCCTGCACCCATTCCCAGCGCAGTTGCTCGATCTCGCCGCAACGAGCGCCGGTGAAGATCAGCAGGCGGATCGCCGCGACATAGAGCGGCTGCTCGGCCTCATAATCCCGCAATGCCGTGGCAAGCCGCGCATATTCGTGCGGTGATAGAAACCGTTCCATCGGTTTACGCTTGTAACGCGGCGTGCCCTTGCAGGGATTGGAACCACGTGGACGCAAGCCGAGGCGTTCGGCATAGCCCATCATCACGGAGAACACCGGCAAGGTGCGGTTGAACACGCCGGGGCGCTCAACGAAGCTGTCGCGCCAGAATAGGATGTCGCCCTTCGCCAGGTCATCGACCCGCCGGTCCCCGAACGCGCTAAGGATTTCCTTGAAGATCGCCGCTTCATTGCGCTTGCGGGTCGATGGTTTCCAGTGCCGCGCATAGTCAGCCCAGAAGCGTTCGGCGTATTCGCGAAGCAGGGGTGCATCACTCTTCTGCGCAGCGCGAGCCTTCTTGCGCGTCGGCAGCCCATCCAGCGCCACTTCGGCCAGTTTTGCCCGCGCGAAGCGGCGAGCCGTGGCAGGCGAGATGTCGCGGGAGGTTCCCAGCGACACCCGCCGCAGCTTACCGCGCTGGCGAAACAGCACGAACCATGTCCGCCTGCCGCCGGGATTTACCCGCAGGCCAAAGCCCGGCAGGTCGATATCCCAATATTCCCGGATGCGCTTGCCCGGATTGCGGCGGGCGATATTGCCGTTGAGCCGTACCCGGTTGGACGTCTTTGCCTTTTCACCACTCCCACGCCCATCACCGGATCGGGTCGAGGAATGATTCGGGGCTTCTATTGCTGGTAGCAAATAGCCATTTGCTTGCATTGACTTGCTCCTCTTTGTAGAGGAACAACTTTGCGTAACCTATTGCTTAACAATATCTTTCTGCCGCATGGCGGCGTACGGTGTGCCCTCCATTTTCCCATATTCCCCCGCGTGACCAGTCATTTCGCCGGTTTGTTCTTAAGAGATTTTCCAGCCACTTCCAGAAGGATCTCCGCGCCCTCGCGGCGAAGGAGCGAACGGAAGTGAGGCCAATCCCAAGCACGGCAAAAGGCCCCGCTGGATATTGCCAGCGAGGCCCTTTGGGAGCGTCAGATTGCGGTTGCGATCAGGCGGCCTTGGCGGCTCGGGCTTCCTTCGCCCTGACAAGAAA
>JAWKXZ010000006.1:0-249473 GCA_041396745.1 Sphingobium sp.
GCGCCGCAGCGTTTCAGAATTTGAAGTCAATAGCTCCACCGATGGTGCGCGGTTCCGACAACATCTGAACATCGCCCAAAGGAGCAAGCCGCGCAAATTGCGTAACCACCTTCGCGTTGGTGAGATTGCGTCCAAAAAACCTCAGCGTCACATGCCCCGAAGGCTCGGTCCAGCTGACCTGCCCTGACACCAGGTTATAGGAAGGCTGGAACAACGTATTGTCTGGATCCGAATACCATTTGGCACTCCAGAAATATGTTCCCGCCAGTTTCAGTTGCCCGTTGGCAAAGGGAGTTTCGTAGGATGCCGACAAAGTGATCGTCTTGTTGGGCTGACGAGGAGTGTCGTTGCCGGTCGCATCTCCGGACACTTGGGAAATGCCGCCGCCGGGTAGCCGCGTGGTAATTGGCGCATCCTTGAAGACGGTATATTCGGAATGGAGGATGGTGCCAGACGCTGACAAAGTCAGACCGGTTACCGGGATCAGAGCGGCCTCAAGTTCGATACCATAGCTTTCAGATTCCCCCGCATTGACGGTGTCCTGCCCGCCCGCGCCATTCAGCCGGGTGAGTTGTAGATCCTTTGCCTTGATATAGTAGGCGGCGACATTGAACCTGAGCGCGCGATTCAAGGCATCGATTTTCGTTCCCGCCTCAAAGGCATCGACGATTTCCGGCCTGAGCGGAGCACTCGTCTCCTCAAGGATATTGAAGCCACCGCTCCTGAAGCCCCGGTTATAGGTCGCATAAAGCAGCGCATCCGGCGTAACGTGATAATCGGCCGCCAGCCGCCATGACGGCTTGGACTGGCTCAATCTACGATCCGGAAACACAGTTGGTGGGGGTGACGGCGCAAAACTAAGGATATTTCCGGTGACATTTTCAGCATGGTATTTGTCGCGCGTGTAGCGAAGGCCGCCGGTCAAGTTGAACTGGTCGGTAACCGGCACCGTGACCTGACCGAATGCAGCCATCGATCTCACAACCTGCCGCGCATATTTGGAGAGCGTGACTGGGCCAGGGAAGCCGGTCGCCGCTGGGAAAAGAATGATGTCGTTGTTCGCGGCCTTCGCGTCGTTGCGGAAATAATAGAGACCGACGATCCATTTGATCCTGCTGCCACCGGGCGAAAGCAGCTGGAATTCTTGGGAAACCTGCTTCTCGATCTGGCGGGAGCTGATGTTGAAAAAGGGCGTTTGGGTGCCCGTCGGATCGACAAGGAGATACCCATCCGTCTTGCGAATCGAGCTTATCGATCGCAGCGTCGCGAAATCAAAGTCGTATGTGAAATCAGCGCCGAAGCCCCATGCTTTCACGTGCCGTTTGGGATCGGACAGCGTCGAATTATTATCCCAGGGCCGCCCGGTCAGCTGCTCGCCATTTATCAGCGCGGAACCCGGCACCGGCGTAAGGACGACATATGTGCTGGAATCAACGTTGCTGTAATCGCCGGAGAGGATAAGCTTGGTGTCGTCGCTCGGCTCAATCAGAAGTTTGGAACGAACGGCGAAATCATGGTTGACCTTTTGAACGTCCCGACCGGTCGGGCGATTGGTCCCCCACCCCTGCCCCTGATAGCTGTATCGCGCGGCGACATCGAAGGCGACCGTATCCGTAACCGGCAGGCTGACATAGGCGGACGGCGTAATCGTATCATACTGGTCGTAACTGACCGAACCCTCCAGCGTAGGCGTGAATGTGGGATCACGCGTGATCACGTTGATCATTCCGCCCGTCGTATTGCGACCGAACAGGGTGCCCTGCGGGCCCTTCAGCACTTCAACGCGCTCAATGTTGTTGAGCGACATTATCGAGCCGGTGCCCGACGCGATGTAAACCCCGTCAATATAGGTCGCGACGCTCGACTCAAACCCTGCACCGAGCGACTGGCTGCCAATACCGCGTATAAAGGGGGACGCCTGTCCAAGACCCTGCTGAAACTGGAGCCCGGGCGAAATCAGCGTAACGTCCGCGGTGGTCTGGACGCCGAGATCCTTTATTTTCGCCGCGGTAACGGCGGTGATTGAAATCGGCACATTTTGAAGATTTTCGCTACGGCGCTGGGCTGTCACGACAATATCCTCGATTTGCGTCTGCGTCGCGGCATTTTGCGGAGCCGGGCCTGCCGACGTGCCCGATTGCGCAAAAGCATTGCTTGATCCGACCATGGCCGGAATCGTCGCTGCCAATAGAAAACTCGTTCTGTTCATTTTTCGCTCTCCCTCAGTATCGTTTTGACCTGTTTTCAGGCTCTCTGAATTTCTCTGGATATGGACGAACTTCCGCCCCTCACCTCGCCATGAGCATTCTGCAATCGGTCCGTCCATCCGCCCCCGGCGGCTGGCACGTGATCGCCGATCGCCCTGCCCGCACAGGCCTAGGCGGAACGACACGAGCCCGGCTCATGAGTTTTCCTTTAATTGCTGAGGAGGCCGACAGCGTCCGAGGGAGGTCACGCCCGCCCAACAGTCGGCTGCGGCCCTCACCCCTATGCCGGTTTCAGTTCGAGTTGCGTGAGGGCCTGCAAATCGGCCATGCTCAATCCATCGACCATTTCGACAACCGACGCGCCCGCCGGGCCGACATCGAATACCGCCAGATCCGTGTAGACACGCGATACGCAGGCAACGCCGGTGAGCGGATAACTGCACCGCTCGACAAGCTTGCTCTCGCCTCGCTTTGTCTGAAGCTCCATCATCACGACCACGCGCTTGGCGCCGACCGCAAGATCCATCGCCCCTCCGACAGCAGGTATCGCGTCGGCAGACCCGGTGTGCCAGTTGGCCAGATCGCCATTGACCGAAACCTGGAAAGCCCCAAGCACGCAAATATCTATGTGCCCGCCCCGGATCATCGAGAATGATTCACCGTGATGGAAAAATGATCCGCCTGCCAGCAGAGTGACGGGTTGCTTGCCCGCATTGATCAGATCCCAGTCGATCTCATCCTCGGCGGGCGCGGGCCCCATGCCCAGGATGCCGTTTTCGCTATGAAGGAATATATCACGGTCGTTCGGCAAAAAGTCGGCGACCTTGGTCGGTAAACCGATACCAAGGTTCACATAGACCCCTTCCGGAATGTCCTTTGCGACACGTGCCGCGATTGCCTCACGGCTCAGGCGCTGCATGTGTTTTCTCTCCGCTCTGCCTGAGACGCCCCGGAACAGTCGAACAGTTTTTGAACAAAGATGCCGGGCGTGACAATCGTTTCGGGGTCAATCGCACCAAGGGGAGCGATCTCGCTCACCTGGGCGATCGTGCACTTGGCGGCCATTGCCATGATCGGGCCGAAATTCCGCGCCGCCTTGCGATAGGTCAGATTTCCCCAGCGATCCCCCACACGCGCTTTTATCAACGCGAAGTCGGCTTCGATCGGGTATTCCAGAACATAGTTCCGGCCATCGATTTCCCGGGTTTCCTTGCCTTCCGCAAGGAGGGTTCCATAGCCCGCCGGAGTATAGATCGCTCCAAAGCCCGCCCCGGCCGCCTGAATGCGCGCCGCCAGGTTCCCTTGCGGCACCAGCTCCAGTTCAACCTCGCCGGCGCGATAGCGGGAATCAAAATGATGGGACGTTGCCTGCCGCGGAAAAGAGCAGATTATCTTGCGGACACGGTTGGCCTTCATAAGAGCGGCTATGCCCGTCTCGCCCGCCCCAGCATTATTACAAATCACCGTCAGGTCGCCCGAACCACCTTCTACGAGCGAATCGATCAATTCATTGGGAACACCCGCATCGCCGAAGCCGCTGATCATGACGGAAGCCCCATTCGGGATTTCCTTCACCGCCTCATATGCGCTTTCTACAATCTTGGAGATCATGGCCCTTTATCTTTTCTTGCCGGACTATCGCTCGTTTTCGGGCAGACACCTGCCCCAATCCTCTGCGGTCAAGTTTATTGATCACCTGAGCAGTTGTTGTCAACAGCCTTCGATCTCAGTGCATGATTTCGCACAGGCTGAGTATATCAACCCACCCGCCACAGGGAGTAGAACTCGGCCACGTGGAACAGATTTTCAAAATCGTACGATCGCCGAGTGACCTAACGCTAAAGCTCGGCATGGCGGGCGCGGAACGATCTACCTGCAGCTCATCTAAACTTTTCAGAAATCGATTGACTTTTCTGTTCGTGCGAACAGTAATAAAGCCCTGCAACTTTTCGATCAAGAGCCTAGAGTCGCTAAAACACGACTAAAGCGCTCTGAGAGAGAGCTGCCACAACAATAATTGCTGTTCAGCGACAAAAATGCACAGCGGCCAAGGAGAAGGATGCATGAAAAATTATGGCGGCGCGCCGTGAACGCGATGATACCCTCCCATAGGCTACAGCCTTCTGGCTGCGCAAAATAGTCTGCACGAGATGGATCGCTGCCGGCCCTAACATACCCTCAGGCCCGCCAACGATAACGAAATCGGCATGCGTGCGGATGACAGCCATCCCGAATAAAAGGGTCGACGGCATCCGATGCCACCCTAGTGAAATCCCTCATCTACTGCGACAATGATCAGGAGAGTATTTTGAGATCGCATGAGAAATCCGAAATGGATCGCCGCAAGATGCTGGCCACTGCCGGACTTGCCATTGCCGGCGTAACCACTGCAAGTTGCAGAAAGGCCGATAAGGGCTCGGTCGCCTCTCCCGATATCGAAACCGATGTGGTGATCGTGGGCAGCGGAGCGGCGGGCAGCGTAGCAGCACTGTTTGCCCGACAGGCCGGAGCGCGCGTACTCCTGATAGAAAAATCGAGCCATTATGGCGGAACTTCCTCAAAATCCGGCGGAGGATATTGGATCCCAAACCACTTCCTGTTGCGCGAAAAAGGCATAGCCGATCCAAAGCCGGACTTTCTTAAATATCTGGTTCGCGTTGCCTATCCCGCCAGCTACAATCCCGTCGACAGCACGCTAGGCGCACCCGAAGCGCGCTATCGCCTTTTTGAGACCTTCTACGACAAATCCGGCCAGATGGTGGATGAGCTGCATAGGAGCGGCGCTCTCAAAAGTCGGGAATACGCTCCTCTCCCTGATTATTATTCGCATCTGCCAGAGGACAAGGTCCCGTACGGGCGGCTGTTAAGCGCTATTCCAAGCAGCAGTGATGGATCTTCGGGTGGAGATGAGATGATGTCCCAGCTCCATCGCGCTGTACGTTCCGCGGGAATCGATATCAGGATGAAAACTGCGGCCAAAGAGCTGATCCAGGACGACAGCGGTCGGGTTGTCGGGCTGAAGACATCGGGGGCAGACGACAAGACAATGACAATCGCCGCGCGACGAGGTGTGGTTTTTGCGAGCGGAGGCTTCGCACATAATCCCGAATTACTCGACAGATTTCATGGCAAGCCGGTGTTTGGAGCCTGCGCCCTGCCCGACTCGACCGGCGACTTCATTTCGATTGCAACGAAGGCCGGCGCCAAGCTTGGCAATACGTCGAGCGCCTGGCGCGGGCAGGTGGTGCTTGATGAAGGCATGCTTTATTCAGCCGTGCCATCCGACGTCTGGTTCGTTCCGTTCGACAGCATGTTCTTCGTCAACAAATATGGCGAACGCTGCGTCAACGAGCATCGCAGCTATCACGAGCGCTCTCTTGCCCAGTATCGCTGGAACCCCAACCGCGCTGAATATCCCGATCTGCTGAATTTCATGATCTACGATCAGAGAACGGCGGAAATCCAGGCTGGAACGATGCCCATACCCCCGACCCCCGATGGCGCCGATTATGTCATAACCGGGCAGACGCTGGAAGAGCTGGCCGGCAATATCGGCAAGCGCCTCGACACTCTGAAAACCGGTGTCAGCGGACTTTCTCTGGCTCCCGAATTCACCTCCAACCTCAAAAAGTCCTTCACTCGCTTCAATGCATTCGCTCGCGCAGGAAAGGATGAGGATTTTCACCGCGGGGAGACCGACCTCGAGCAGTTTGTCAACTCGTCGCCGCTTCCGACCGGAAAATGGAGCAATGAGAAGAAGAATGCCGCGCTTTATCCCTTGCAAAATACAGGGCCTTATTACTGCATCATCCTTGCACCAGGCCTGCTCGACACAAATGGCGGACCCGAAATTGATACCGCAGCCCGTATATTGGGGTGGGATGATCAGCCAATCCCTGGGCTTTATGGCGCCGGCAACTGCATCGCGAGTCCAGCCAATAATTGCTACTGGGCGGGGGGCGCGACTTTGGCCTTGGCCATGACGTTTGGCATGATCGCGGGCAAGAATGTTGCTTCCAACGATGTGGCGGCGAACAGATGATGAAGATCGTTATCGGAGCAGCCTTTGGGGCATTCGCAGCACTTGCGGCGGCGGTAAACGCAGACACCGGCAGGCGGGACGTGAGTTTCGCGCGCGATGTTCAGCCTATATTCTCGGCCCGATGCACCATGTGCCACCATGAGTCCGATCATATGGGCGAGTTGGTGCTCAGCCCTTCGCTGGCTTACGAACAGCTGGTCGATGCACCCGCGGTCGGGGCCCCGGACTTCAGCCGAGTGATCGCGAAAAGGCCTGAAGCCAGCTACCTCATGATGAAACTTGATGGCACACATGCGAAGGTTGGCGGCAAGGGGTGGATCATGCCGCCTCCGACCAATCCCTTCATTCGCCTAGGTTCGTCAGACCGCGAAACCATCAGGCTCTGGATCACCCAAGGTGCCCTGAACAACTAGTTTCCTGTCTCAATAATAGAGCGGACAGCGTTCAGAATAACTCCGTCAAATCAACATAACCGAAATCACGAAGGGGAGATGCACGATGAAGTTGAAGGAAGTGATAGGCGCTCTTGCGGGTGGCGTAAGCATATTTGGCCTGACGGTACCCGCTCAGGCGCAGGATAGGGGCGCTTCCCAGGCCGCTGCTGCAAATGCTGAAGATGCCGATACTATCGTTGTTACAGCGCGGCGCCGCGCGGAAGATATCGCCAATGTGCCGACCACGATCACGGCTCTTGGCGGTGAAGCACTGCGCGAACGATCAATCAGCGATCAGGCTGACCTGCAGATAGCCGTTCCCGGCCTTACTGTCCGGGAAACACAATCCAACAACAGCTTGAACTATGCCATACGCGGCCAGACTTACGATGCTTTTTCCGGATCGTCGACCGCCGTTGTGCCCTATCTGAACGAAGTGCCATTCGTCACCGGTGGCGTCGCATCCTTTTTCGATCTTCAGTCAGTACAGGTTCTGAAGGGTCCGCAAGGGACCTTGTTTGGGCGCAACACGACTGGCGGTGCCGTTCTTTCCACCACGGCAAAGCCGGTCGACCATGTCGAGGGCATGGTGAAACTTGGCTATGGCAATTACGATGCGATCGACATCGAAGGGATGGCCAATGTTCCCCTGATCGGAGACACAGTGCTGGCGCGCGCCGCATTCAAGATCACGCGTCGCGATGGCTATATCCACAATGTCTACACCGGCCCGGTTTATGGCGGTAGCGACACCCGGGAACTCGGCAAGGTGGATCGTCAGGCGGTCCGCGTCTCGTTGCTAGTGAAGCCGGGCGACGGGATCGAGAACCTCACGATGGTTCAGTATGAACATTCCGGCGGCAACAACGCCGGATCCCGTGTTTACAGCTACAATCGCTGCGGAGACACCGGACCAGATGGCACGGTTCTCAACTGCACGGCCGATCTACTTTTCGGGCCGCAACTGGATGCCAATATTGGTTTCCCCGGTGCATGGGCGACCGTGCTGGCAGCGCATCCCGGATATGATCCGGCGGGTATTCAGGGTGTTCTCGACCGGCAGCAGAACCAGTTGGGCTTTTGGGAAGTCAATTCGGGCGCTCCGTCGTTCCATACAGGCAAGGACTTGGCCATCGTCAACAATACAACTGCCGCGCTTTCCGAGACAGTAACTCTGAAGAATACGTTCGGATATTCCTATTCCAAGGCAATTGATGCGACTGAGCAGACCGGCACGCCCTATCTTATAATCTCTAACTACGACACCAATAAGCCTCTCAATTCCAAACCGCGCAGCCTCGGAAACGAGGTCATCAACAAGTCAATTTCGAATGAGATTCAGCTTCAGGCCAATCTACTCGATGGTGGGCTGGAATATATTCTGGGCGCATATTATCAACAGATCGACCGTCATGAGATCTATCCGGTGGGATTTGTTGATCTTGCCCCGATCATCCCGTCGGCTTCCATGTATGAAAATTTCAAAACAAAGGACCGGACGGAAGCGGTGTTTACACACGGCACCTTCGACCTTGGCCGCCTTGTCAATCTGAACGGCCTGAGCTTCAGCGCAGGCATTCGCTATGCCTGGGAAAAAATCAGCCTGGATCATCAACCGGGCAGCGTATTTTTTCCGCTAACCACGCCGGATGCTAAGTTTGACCGAGCGAGCTGGAATCTGGGGCTGGAATATCAGGCTACGCATGATCTACTTCTCTACGCGATCACCCGCGAGAGCTGGAGAGCCGGCGGCATCAACGGCGGGGCACCGCCGGCACTGAGCGCAACGCTCACAAACACTGATAAATTCGACGCCGAAGTGGCGCGAGATTATGAAGTCGGTTTGAAATATAGTGGCCGGCTTGGCGCGACCCGCACCCATCTGTATCTATCGGGATACACCATGCAGGTAAAAAACGTACAGCGCGCGCTGTTTCCCACGAACCCGATCAACCCGGCAGCAGGTGCGGTAGCTGTCACCGTGAACGTGCCTGAAGCGCGTATCAAGGGTCTGGAGCTCGACGCTGGAATCCAGCCTTCCGATTGGCTCAGCCTCGGCATTGCAGGCGCCTATACCAATGCGAAATATACCAAGAATATTGCCGCCCCATATGGTGTTAGCACGCGATTTGGCCCGGTGGCGGATACGCCCGAATGGTCTGGCTCGGCATATGCGGTCGTTACTGTTCCAATGTCAGGCGATCTGGGCGAAGTGAAGCTGCGTGGTGACATATATGGTCAGACCAGCTTCTATTTCTCCAACACGGCAGTTTCCGTCACCCCTCAAACCCGCCTGCCGGGGTACGTCATTTCGAACTTCCGGTTGGATTGGAACGAAATCGGCGGATCGCAGCTCGCCATCGGTGCGTGGGTCCGCAACGCATTCAACAAGAAATATTATGTCGGCGGACTCCCGCTTGGTGGGTCACTGGGCGTCAACTCGGGCAGCGTGGGCCGCCCGCGTATGTACGGCTTGGAACTGCGCTACAAATATTGATGCAAGGTCGGAACGCTCGGAAACGGCATCACTGCCGTTTCCAACTGACTCGTTATCTGGTCCTTCGACAGAAAATCCAGACGGATTTCCAAGCGCCTTACCTTCAGAGGGTGAGGGAAGATCTTCATTGCCGGGACGTCCGACAATCCGGCGAGAGCTGCGCGCATAGCTATCAAACTCCGGTCCTGCTCGGCCTGTATGCGCAATCGAAGCAGGGACATTCTTCCGCAGATATCTATTGATCAGTTGCGCAGTATTGCTATGTTCTGTCAGTGAGAGGATTCGGCGAGCCCAGCCGAACCTGACTAAGAACGACGTTTGCTCATCGCGAAGATGCCTGTCCGCAATATGCGAGGTCTTCGGCAGTTTTGCAGTGAATGCAAGAAGTAAGGTGGAAAATGGCTATTAATGAATCAGTTGACGCCAAGTCAAACCATGACGACCGCGTATCGCCCAAAATGATGGCGCATATGGTCATAAAAACGCGTCATTTCGCGGAAACGGTGAGATGGTACAAAACTGTTTTTCAGGCAGAAGTCGTTTTCGAAAACGAAAGAGTGATGTTTCTAACATTTGACGATGAACATCATCGGATCGCAATCGCATCGGACCCGACGATCGAGAGCTATAATCCGAAAGCGGCAGGAATAGACCACGTAGCATATTCCTATTCCTCTTTCAGGGATCTTATTCACACATATGAAAGATTGAAGGCATCAGGCATTCTGCCTCATTGGTGCATCAACCACGGGCCTACAACCTCGATGTATTACAAGGACCCTGACGGGGTGCGGGTGGAACTTCAGGTTGACAATGCGGCCGCTGTGGATCCCCGCGGATTTTTCGGATCGGATGCCTTCGCGAAGAATACGATCGGTATAGAATTTGATCCTGATGTCCTGGCCGAGAAATTTCATGCAGGCGCAAATGAAGCGGATTTAATGAAGCAGGGCTCCGCTCCGGTGGCATAATGGATAACGGGCAGTCGCAATGCCCGCTCACGAGCTGAGCTGACCGTGCGACTTTTTTGCGTTTAGTTACGGCGCGATCACCGGTCGCTCTGACAATTGCTGCATATAATTGAGGATGGAGAGTGGGCATGAGAGAGTATAAGATGCTGGTCGACGGCCGCCTGATTGACGGCGTGTCCTCCATCGACGTGATCAACCCCGCCACCGAGGAAGTCATCGCTTCCTGCCCGCGCGCCGACGAAGCGCAGCTCAACGAAGCCGTTGCCGCGGCTAAGGCGGCCTTTCCGGCCTGGGCTGCCCTGTCGATCGACGAGCGCAAGGATTATCTGCTTAAAATTGCGGACACCATTGAAGAACATGCTCCCGAATTGGCCCGTCTGCAGACCCTGGAGCAAGGAAAGCCGCTAGCCTCGTCAATGGCAGATGTCGGAGGCATGGCCGCCTTTTTCCGCTATTTCACGACCTTGGACTTGCCTACCAAACTAATTGAAGACAGCGACGTGCGCCGCATAGAGCTGCACCGCAAGCCGCTGGGTGTGATTGGTGCCATCATTCCGTGGAATTATCCACTGATTATCGTGGCGTTTAAAGTACCCCCTGCCCTGTTGGCCGGGAATACCATAGTCCTGAAACCAGCTCCGACCACCCCGCTTGCTACATTGCGTCTTGGAGAAATTCTCCGTGACGTGCTGCCCGCAGGCGTGCTCAACGTCATCACCGACGCTAACGACCTGGGTGACGCCCTCACTCGCCATCCCGATGTTCGGAAGATTTCGTTCACCGGATCTACCGCAACCGGCATCAAGGTGATGGCTGGCGCTGCCGGCACCCTGAAGCGCCTTACGCTGGAACTGGGTGGCAACGACGCGGGAATTGTGCTCGACGACGTTGAGCCGAAAAAAGTGGCACCCGCGATTTTCAGTGCGGCTTTCCAGAACAGTGGACAAACCTGTATCGCCTTGAAACGACTATATGTTCATGACTCGATTTACGACGAGATGTGCGCGGAGCTGGCACAATTGGCTGACGAGGCCGTGGTCGGCGACGGGCTAGAACAGGGTACGCAATTCGGTCCGCTCCAGAACAAGATGCAATATGATAGGGCTTTGGCCTTTCTGGACGAGGGCCGCAAACACGGCAAGATTATTGGCGGCGGCACAGTACCCGATCGTCCCGGCTATTTCATGCACCCCACCATCGTACGCGACATAGCCGACGGCACTGCTCTGGTCGACGAGGAACAGTTCAGCCCGATCCTGCCGGTGATAAGGTTCAATGACCCCGAAGACGCGCTTGCCAAAGCCAATGCCTCCCCCTTCGGACTGGGCGGTTCGGTATGGTCGTCCGATACAAAACGCGCCTATGAAATCGCGACACGGATGGAAAGCGGCGCTGCCTGGATCAATCAGCATATGAACGTGGCGCCCAACATTCCCGCCGCTGGCGCCAAGCAATCGGGAATCGGTGTCGAATTTGGCGATGAGGGCCTAGCGGAGTTCACCCAGGTCCAGGTCGTCAATATGGCCCTTTAATCCAAGGAGGCCTGATCGAAAGTATTCGCCGCCGCTGATATCGCTGCTGGAGGGGAGTAATCCAGTCTATGCCCATTGCAGACAGTGAGGGCACGATCGGCCCGCAGGACAATGAGATCAAACATTCCTTTTGCCGCGTTTGCAACGACGGCTGTCCTATCCTGGTCGAGATTGAAAACGGCCGCGCCAAGAAAGTAACGGGCGATCCTGCAGGCCCGTTGCACCATGGATACACATGCCACCGCGGCCGCGCCCTTCCGCAGATCATGTACAACTCGACGCGCGAGCTGTTTTCCACCAAGCGGATGCCAGACGGCGCGAGAGAGAGAATAAGCGTCGACGATGCGAGCGATGAGATCGTCGAAAAGCTGCAAAGTATCATTGCCCGACATGGGCCCGAGTCAGTCGCTATGTATGTTGGTACCGCGAGCAGCAAATCGGTACCGCTGATCCCGCTTTCGGACTCTTTCCTCGAAGGGATTGGCGCGAGCCGTGGATGGAGCGCCAACACTCTGGACCAGCCCGGCAAGCAGATCGCCCATGGCCTGCATGGCTATTGGATGGCGCCCCCGCAATCGTTCGACAACCCGGAAGTCATCCTCTGGATCGGGATAAACCCTTCGATGACTTATACGGGGCTCCCATGCGGTTCGCCCACGGTGTTCATACGCGACCAGATGCGCAAGGGCACCAAGATGATCATGATTGATCCGCGCGCCCATGAAACTGCCAGGCGTTGCACCATGCATGTTCAGCCACGGCCGGGTCACGATGTCGCTATCATGGCCGGTCTGATCCGTGTCATCCTGAACGAGGGTATTCACGACCACAGCTTCGTGGCCGACAATGTCCAAGGGCTGGATGATCTGAAGGCTGCGGTCGAGCCGTTCACGCCGGAACTGGTCGCGAAGCGGGCGGATATTTCGGCCGACGACATCGTGAAGATCGCGCGGATGTTTGCGAAGGCAAAGCGGGGATATGTGGTTGCGGGAACGGGGCCGAGCATGGGCACCGCGCAGGGCACGGTTTTCGAGTATCTGGTGCTGGCGCTCGACACAATCTGTGGACATTATCTGCGTGCCGGCGAGGAAGTTCTTACGCCCGGCACACTTGCGCCAGTGCCCAGCTTCAAGGCGCAAGCACATGGCCCGATCAAGGTCTTCGGCTATGGGCCGAAGCTTCGCTTCCGTGGCTTCACGGACACCTTGGGCGGCCTCCCCGTTTCAGCGATGGCGGAAGAGATACTCACCACCGGCGACGGTCAGGTCCGCGCATTGTTCGTGGTGGGCGGAAATCCCGCCACGGCGGTGACCGACCAGCTGCAGATGCTGGAGGCGCTCGGCTCGCTGGAGTTGCTGGTTACCACGGACATTCAGATGTCCGCGACCGCGAAACTTTCACACTATAACATTGCGCCGAAGATGCAGCTTGAGTTGCCTGGCATGCGCGGTGACAAACCGCCCGACGGATACGCCAACTCTTATGCAGGGGCGCTCGCTCCCTTTGCCCATTATACCCCGGCGGTGGTGGAGCCGCCGGCCGGCTCCGAAGTCATCGAGGAATGGGAACTCTATTACCGGATGGCACAGCGCATGGGAGTTCAGCTGAGGCTGAACCCGATGCGATATTACACCACCTCACCCCCACCGAAGACGACGCGCGAACCACCACGGATCGACATGGTCGACATGCCGACGACCGACGATATTCTTGCGATGATGGCTGCCCACGCCCGCATTCCGTTCGAAGAGGTAAAACGGCACCCATCCGGGTCACTTTTTCCGCCCGACGCTCCGGTGATCGTGCAGCCAAAAGACGAAGGGTGGAACGAAAAATTCGACCTCGGCAACCCGTTGATGATGCGTGATCTCGCCGAAGCCTTCGAAGCCGTTGATGTCGCAGGCGGTTTGGCCGAGGGCCACCCTTTCAGGCTCATGTGCAGGCGACAGCACCAACTCAACTCTTCGCTTCAGATCCCTGCAATCGATCGCGGCAAACCCGGCAACCCTGCCTTCATGCATCCGACCGACATGGCCAGTCTCGGCATCGTCGACGGCGACCTTGTAGAGATCAGCTCGTCTCGCTCGGCAATTCCCGCAATCGCGATGACAGACGAGGGACTGCGGCCAGGCACAGTTTCGATGGCCCAATGCTTTGGCGATGCGCCGGAATTCGATGACAAGGTCCGTGAAATCGGCGCATGTACCAACCGGCTGCTGTGGAACGATCGCGTTTATGAGCGATATTCGGGGCAACCCCTAATGTCGAACGTCCCGGTCAGCATAACGCGCATCGCAGGGTCCAAACTGGCTTAGTCGACGCCGGAGCGATCATAGCAGAGAGTTGCCGGCATGCCTCAGCCTTTCCGAGGGCGACATGCCGGACACACTCGCATTTCTATTGCGCAACGACAGGCGTGCTTTCCTGCATCGAAGCGCCTGAAGTGGTTACATCACTCGCGCTTCGACCACAAACATGGGCAAGAACGGCAGTGCAGTCAGACGGAATGCTCTCGCCTCTCCACGCAACATGATGATCAGGACGGATCAAAAGCATTCTGCGTTCGAGAAGGTCAAGCTTGGGCTCGGGTTCCAGCTGCACAACATCAAGAGGCACGCCCAGCGTCTCCGCTGCTTGCTCAAAGTCACGCGTATCCTGCTGCCCGATCACAAGCAGCGTGAATTCCAGTCCCAGCAGATCGTAAAGCGCCCGCCCGTCGCTCAGAAAAAGCGAAGGAAGACGCGCGCCCGGCCAAGTGGTAGGGGTGCAGACAAGCGGATCGAACGGCGGCTCAACTTCTCCGGCTTCCGCCGGCCAGATCACCGGCGACGCCTCATAGCGATAGCCATGTTCTATTCCCCAGGACTCGTTTTCGGCATTGCCCAGCGCAGCAATTTTGTCGCCAAGCTCCTTGCGCCTGTCCGCAGCGTCAGGGCGATCAAGATCCACTTCTCGCTCCGCCTCGACGATCAGCTGACCGATGGCCGCACGTACCTCGGAATGCCTACTGGCGGCGGCGCGGTTCTGAATTGCGATCTGACGCCTCTCGTTTTCATAACTCTCCAGCAAAGCGTGACCGCCCCACCCGTTCACAACGCTTGCCAGTTTCCATCCCAGATCGACGGCATCACCAATCCCCGTGTTCATTCCGTAACCGCCGCTCGGGATCACCTGATGAACTGAATCGCCTGCGAGTAAGACCCTTCCGTCGATGTAACGGTCCGCGATCACGAGATGCGGCGTCCAGGGGTTGGCGACCAGAATCTGAAAATCGAAATCCTGCCCTACCCATTTGCGCAGCCATTCGGCAGGGTCGATTGTGGACGGATCGGTATCGGGAGGCAGGCGCGATTGCAGCGTCCAGGTATCTATCCCGTTTTGCGCGATCACTGTCCCCAAGCCGGTCTGAAAATGAAATGTAGTTCCAAACCGGGAGAGGATATCGTGGGCGACGGACTTGAAATGCACCATATAGGCATTGGTGACGCCGAACCGGCCTTCCAGCTCGATCCCCAGAGATCGACGAACGCGGCTGCCACCGCCATCGCAACCAGCCAGGTAAAGGCAACGGATTTGCTCCCTTGCCCCTGTCTCGGAATTCTGAATTGTTGCAATAACCCCTTCGGAGTCCTGCTCCAATTTCTCGAATGCCCAGCCGAACCGTACATCGATCAGCGGGTTTTCGTCGATAGCTGCCTTGAGGACGGGCTCAATCACAATCTGAGAAACGCGCATCGGCGGTTCCAACGTCTGGGACCCGTCGTTAAGATCCCGGATTTGGGCGCGCTTCGTGTTGGGTGATGGATAATGGAAGCGGTGGAGTATGTGCCCGGTCAAGCGCGTTGCCCAGACGACGTCAAACGGCTCGTCCTGCGGAACTCCGACCGCCCGGAGCTTTTCCACGATACCCAGCCGTCGGAACAGTTCCATGCTTCTTCCGTTGGTGATATCCATCTTCGGAGAACGGGTCGTGGTGGGATTGCGCTCAACCAGTATCGCGGGAACGCCGTGCTGAGCCAAGGTCAGCGCCAGCGTCATGCCCACCGGGCCGCCACCTGCAATAAGGACTGGCGTATCCATCACAGATCACCTTCGATGGTGCGCTCGTCTACCACCTCGTTCTCGATAAAGCCGATGCCATCGATCTCTACGCGAACCCGGTCGCCCGGTTTAAGGAACTGTGGCGGCTTCATCAATGAGCCGACCCCGCCCGGTGTGCCCGTGAAGACGATATCCCCAGGTTCCAGAGTCATTGCTTGGCTGAGAAAGGCGACCTGCGCTGCACAGTCGAAGATCAGGTTTTTGGTGTTGGAATCCTGGCGCGTCTCACCGTTCACCAAGCTACGAATACCGAGGTTCTTGGGGTCGATTTCGTCCGACGTCACGATGAAAGGGCCGAAAGGAGCGTGGGTATCGAACGTCTTCCCCATCATCCATTGAGGGGTAAGACGTTGCCATGCTCGCACGCTTACATCGTTGCCTATACAATAGCCGAATATCACTTTCGCGGCGTCTTCGGCAGAAACATGTTTGCAACGCTTGCCAACGACGAAAACGAGCTCTGCCTCGTAATCAAGGGTGTCTGATACCACAGGACGCTCAATGGGGTCGAAAGGGCCATTGACCGTGGTGACCGCTTTCGAAAACCAAACCTGATGCTCAGGTGTCTGCAAATTGGCTTCTTGCACGTGATCGGCATAGTTCAGGCCCATGCAAAAAATCTTGCCGGGTCTCGCCACGGGCGCCAGCAATTTCACATCCGCCAGCGCGTAGTCCGTATCCTTACCAACGGAATCTATCGCATTTGAAAATTCGGACCAGTTCGTGATCAAATCCACCATATCAAGAGGGATGTTGGGGATACGGGCCGATAGCGAGACGACTCGATCATCGATAACGCGACCAATCAACGGGTCACCGCCCACAGTAAAACGAACAAGCCTCATGAGCCAAACTCTCCTAAATTTGTCGTTCAAAAGCCGGGAGAGCCCAAGGTTCTACCCGGTCTCAGAAATCACCTAAATCTGATCGTATGAACAGTTACAAAATTCCCTAGGAAGGTTCAAGACTCTTTGATCCGGATATCCGGAGCGCAATCCGGTCAGCAAGTACTTGGGGTTGCGCAACCCTTGGGAGCGAAAGCCTACGCCACACCAATATCCAACATCGCCGGACTGCCATACGTTCGGGCGTTTCCCAAATGGCTCAGCCTCAAGCCACAATTTTTTCCCCTAAGCACAGCGCATTCTCGTTCTTCAAAACTGTTGACATGAACTTTTCATCCGAACAGGATGGTCTGATCGTTTCGCGAACTGCTGTATGATATCGTCAGGCGTCAGCGCGATCGGCCCAGATAAAAAGAGGATGCACCCGCAATGGAAAAGACTTTTCAAACGAAGTCGCAGGCGCCGGAGAGTCAGGTTTCAAACATCATAGACCCGCCACTTCGTTTGAAGAAAGGCGAGGAAATCGCTTGGGACGACAGTGCCGACGTCGTTGTTGTCGGCTTCGGCGGAGCAGGCGCCATCGCAGCCCTGCAAGCCCATGAGGATGGAGCGAACGTCATCATAGTTGACCGCTTTGAGGGGGGCGGTGCGACCGCCTACAGCGGTGGCGTGTTCTACGCCGGAGGAACCCCGTTTCAACGTGAGGCGGGTTTCGAGGACACGGCTGAGGAAATGTTCAAATATCTGTCATTGGAGATCGGCGACGCCGTTTCTCCGGCGACGCTCCGCAAATTCTGCGAGGGCAGCGCGAAGGATCTGGCGTGGATCCAGCGGCATGGCGGCGAATATAGCGGTGCGGCCTATACCCAGAAAACGTCTTTCCCGCCCGAAGATCGTTTCCTTTATTACTCCGGCAATGAAAATCTTCCCAAATATGCTGCCGTGGCCAAGCCGGCGCCCCGCGGCCACCAGCATGTCGGGAGCGGATGGACGGGCAAAGACTATTTCGGCAAACTAAGGCAGGCAGTCGAGGCAGCCGGAATCCGCGTCATCGCCCATTCGCCGGCAAAGCGACTGGTTGTCGATCATGAAGATCGCGTTGTCGGGATTGAAATCAGTGCGCTCCCTACCTCGGGCAATATCCGGGCGAAGCACCAGAATCTTTACCGGAAGGTCAACCCGCTGAAGGCCTTCAACAGCGGTCCCGCGGAAAAGTTGATTCCGCAATGCCGGGCTCTTGAAGAGCTCCACGGAACCCGAAAGCTTATCCGGGCTGACGGTGGGGTGGTGATTGCCACAGGCGGGTTTGTCTACAATCTCGAAATGCTTGAACGCTACGGACCCGTATTTGCAAAAAATTACCCCGACCTCATGCGTCTCGGATCCATGGGCTGCGATGGCAGTGGCATCCAGCTTGGACAATCGGTCGGTGGCACAGTTGGCTTCATGGACAGCATTTTTGGAACTCGCGCAATTTCGCCGCCCAACGCTATGCTGAAAGGCGTCATCGTTGACGCAAATGGCGAGCGCTTCATTGGCGAGGATGCCTATGCAGGATCACTGGGGCGAGCGATCGCCGCCCGCCAAGATGGTCAGGCGTGGCTCATACTTGAAAGTGCATCCTACTGGCTCGCCTTCAAGCAGGCGATGAATGCTGGCGGGATCACCCCGTTCATGTACTTTTATCTGCCGAACCTGCTCAACCTCCTGTTCGGTGGCACAAAAAAGGCCCGATCGATCGAGAAGCTGGCACAAAAAATCGGCATCCCGCCTCAGGCGCTGACGCGAACCATAAACATCTATAACAGCGACGCCGCAACCGGCTCCGACCCCCTTGGCAAGGCCACGGACAAGGTGACGCCCATCGAGCGAGGCCCGTTCTACGCGGTCAACATGTCCATCAAAAACCGGTTCGGTTTTACCATGGCCATGTCGCTCGGCGGCCTCCGGGTCAACGAAGAAACTGGCGAGGTTTTGCGGGAAGGCGGACTCCCGATCAAAGGATTGTACGCCGCGGGGCGGGCGGCCGTCGGTGTGTGCTCCGTAGGCTATTTCAGCGGCATGGCGCTTGCCGATGGATCCTTCTCAGGCCGACGGGCAGGTCGGCATGCCACATCAGCAAACGAGTCCCGAGAAACAAATGCTCATCAATAACGGCAAGAGTTTCATATCTTGGTTCGAGCAGAATGATCGACAGGGCCATCTGCAGTGTCCTGCCGGTGTCAGGTTTTGACGATGTTATATGATCTGAAACAGCCTTCCGTATCTCGGGCAAGCTTGAGCAGGGGCGATCTGACTGAGGCGGAATGGCGTGTTTTGAAGAGCTTGCTGCCGCTTGAACCGGCAAACCGGGGTAGAGGCAGGCGTCCCGGGCAAAGCCGCACGATTATCAACGGCATATTCTGGCGACTTAAAAATTGGCGACGTATTGCCACACGCTACGATCGTCTCGCACAGAACTTCCTATCCGCCGTCGCACTCTTTGCTGATGTAATCGAATGGCTTGAATGAGTCCCCATCCTGAGCTGACGCCGGGAATTTTTTATGGACCAGATCCTCAAGTAGGGGGTAAGAGACAAGATCAGCCTTTCGCTCCCCTGGTGAAATGGTACGCGAAAAGGACACTCGGATGGAAAAGCTAGTGATGTCGAATACAAGTCCTAAAAAGCAAACTACAAAAAGCACAGCGGGCAGGAGCGTGAAGAAGACCCCGGCCACCATTTCGAAAAAAAGACCTCCCACGGCGGAGTCAGGTGAAGCACGCCCCAAGAAGCGGCGGCGGCGGCCAATTGAGGTCAGGACGCGTATATTCGAGGCGGCATTGGAAGGTTTCGCGCGACATGGCTTTGAAGGCACTTCAACGCGAATGATCGCCGAGGATGCCCATGTTTCGCAATCCCTGCTTTTGTATCATTTTCAATCCAAGGATCAGCTCTGGAAAGAGGTTGTCGAATATGTCCATTCTCTGAACACCGCCTCAGCAATCTTACACGACGAGGTAGATGTCGGAGCAACGTCGGCCGCTGGAAAGTTGCGTGCCGTTATCAAAGCATATGTCAACATGTTTGCCAAGCTGCCCTCCCTCCACCGGGTAATGGCGCAGGAAGCCCATCAGTCATCGGAAAGACTGGCCTGGACATGCGAGAACTACACCAGAAAAGACTTCGATAAAGTTTGCGAATTGATAATAAAAGGCCAGGAAGAAGGCGAAGTTCGCGAAGGAAATCCGGCTCGTTTACGATACGCGATTATCGCAATGGCAGCCGTTCCATTCTCTGTTTCCGCAGAATATCAATATCTCGCAAATAGAAACCCGTTCAGTCGTGCGGAAATTGAAAGCGCAATAGATTTTATCAATCACCTGGTATTCGTCGATGGCTAGAGGCGATGGTGTCGCTTCGCTCATCTTGAACCGCTGAGAAGTTCGGAATACCCTGCCGACGTGGAGGCATTGACCAGTGGCCCGGCGCTAACGCAGCTTGCGCCGACGCATGACCCGCTGGCTATCGCGATGTGTGGCTCTATATCCCTATGATGCGGATCAGGCACCAACAGCCCGAAAATTCATTCAGGTCACAAAGGGGGCACCGTTCCGCGAACCGGGTCGCAAGGCGGTGCCGCCCTCTCTCAACGGGCCGACAGAGCTGTTCTCCGCCGCCCCGGACATCATTCAAAAGATTTGATCACTTCGTCCGCGAGTTCTTGCCGCATCGGATCAAGCCACGCTTGGAGAGCATGACCGCGGCACATGGCCATATCCCGGAAGAACCGCTGCATCCGCTGGCCATCGAAGAGCGCTGAAGAGCCCACCGTAGGAACCAGGATGGATTCCATGACTCGCCAGCATGCGTTCATGACCTCCAGGCATATGAGGCGCAGACAGATGTCCTGCGCAACAGTGAATTCCGCCGTACCAGCTTGCTGCTCCTCGGCCGCCTCCGTCCATTGACGGCAGCTGTCGAACAAGGCTGCCTCGGCAAATGCGATTTGCGACATAGCCTGGCCAAAATACCGACGATAATCGACATCCTTGGTTCTCGGTAAAACCGGGGGACGCATAGTCGTCTTCGTCTTGAGGAATTCCGTGTATTCGGCAAGCGCGCCTTTAGCCGCACCCAGCATGATGGCCGCTGGCTCCAGGAAGAGAAAGGCCATCTGCCTGCCGTGGTGCAAGAGATAGGGGCTATCTTCACGAGGATCGTGATTTGCAAAATCCACACCCGGCAGAACGAACTCTGCAGGCAAAACCGCATTCTCAAAAACAATGCTGTGAGAGCCGCTTCCCTTAAGACCCAGGCTGACACCCCAGTCATCAAGCCGCGTCCAGGCCGAGCGCGGCGCAACAAATGCGCCCATGCCTGTGCGCGTTCCGTCCTGTTCAACAATAAACGCATGACTTATAAAATAAGTCGAATAGGGAATTCCCGAACAATAGTTGAAGGTTCCGTTCAGGACCCAGCTGCCGTCCGCCTGCTTTTGCACCGTTCCCTGCGGCTTTACGGTGCCGGCGGCGATGAAATCCGGATCGCTGAAAATCTGCGCCTGCACTTTCTGATCGAATAGCGCGCCTACAGCAACGGCGTGAGAGTGTCCGAAGCAATATTGCCATGCGGTCGACGGGCATCCGCTGGCCAGGATCACCGCGACCCGGAAAAAGGTCTCAGCATCCAGACCATAGCCTCCGAACTGCTCGGGTACGAGCATCCGGTATAAGCCGGCCTCCCTGAACATGGCGTGTGTTTCTTCGGAATAAAAGGTGCGCTTCTCGACCTCAGCCTGTTGATCGAGCAGGTGCGGCACCATTTCTTTTGCCCGCCTGACAAATTCAGATCGGCCAACGTCCTTGTTCTGGAATGTGATGATATCATCGTCGGCCAGCGTCATCGTGCTAGACATAAAACTCTCCTCGCAATCCAAACCCGACCATATCTCAGGATCCTCGATTCAAGGCATCCTGCCGGGTAAATTCAAGCAGTCCCGGCGTTTATGAAAGGAACACTCCATAGCGCCGGAAACTGCCAATTCTTCACACCTTACGCATCCCAGATGACCGGCACGGTCAGTGGCGCACGAAGCGTCCAGCCCGTTATGCGCGGGCGGGGATAATCCGGATCGAACCTCAAGTTCGGGAAGTCATCAATCAGATGCTCAATAAGACCGGCAAGCGCAGCACGCGCTACGTCTTTGCCAAGGCATGTATGAGCACCGCTGGAAAATAGCATATGCTGCTTTTGCTCCCGAAGGACGTCGAACTTGTCCGGATCGGCCCAGCGGCAAGGATCGCGATGAGCGATGCCGTGCATTGTGAAAATCACAGCATCCTTGGGAATGTGAACACCGAGCAGTTCCGTATCCTCAGTGGCCTGACGCGCCTGAACATTGCCCAGCCCCTGAAAGCGCATAGCCTCCTCGACGAATTGCGGTATCAGCGCGCGGTCCGATTTGAGCAGATCGAACTGGTCGGGATGCGCCAGCAAAAGGTAAATGATGCTGCTGGACTGCTTGAACACTGTGTCGATGCCCGCAATCATCAAATTTGTCGTCAAACCGACGAGATGCTCATCATCAAGCGGCTTGCCGTCGATCGTGCTGTTGATCATCATGGTGATCACGTCGTCGCGAGGCTCCACCCGGCGTTCGTTGATCTTCTTCTGTGCATAGGCTTTGATCTCGGCGTTGGCCTTTGCCGCACCCTCCGGATCGGTGTTCACCTGATGCGCATGCTCGAATAGATAAGCGATGTACAACTTATCCTCGACGGGAAAGCCGGTGATCGTACTGGTGATATCATATGCGTAATGAGCAGTCAGATCGCGGATCAGGTCCGCGCGGCCAAGAGGCTTGAGATCCTTGAACCGACGCTCAAGCACGGGACTGATGACTTTTTTCTTGTATTTTTCAAGGGCCTGCGGGGAAAAACCCTGTTGCACAACTGCCCGGTACTTCGGATGTTCCGGACGATCCATAGTCGTCAATATCGGCCCCCAATGGCCGAAGGTTGGCCTGTAGACCTTTGACGAGAAAATCTTCGACTTGGCGTAGACCTTCAGCGCCGCCTCCCAGCTTACCGCAGCATAGCATTCCTTCTCGATCATATGCGCAGCAATAAATATGTTGGGCAGGATGACATCGCCGAACTGCATTTTCGAACCGGGGGGATCTCCCACGCCGCGCCCCTTGACTACCGGGCCCATGGCATGGAGCTTGGCGGCGATCTCCCGAACGGGATCCTCCATCGCGTCAATGTCCCTGGTGTCGTCGGGGTGCGTGATCAATGAGTCCAAGCTTAAGGCCTGCTGATCGCCCGCATCCTCACCGTGGAAGGGGCATTTCAAATTTTCCATTTCAGTTCCTCTCCGACTTTGGACTTCTGCGCGCTTTGGCGACGCGGTCCCGATCGATTTCGCAAGCACTGTGTCGTGATTCGAGCGTTGACAATAACTATTCATATGATCAGTATCAAGGCGAAATTATGAGTGAAATGCCTTGGGAACCCCCCTTTCGAAAGTGGTCTGAAGAGCCTCGTCGATGGTGACAATAATCTACCGAAGGATCGTAAATCTGGTTGCCTTCGAATGCCGAGGGGAGAGCCAGCATGCTGTTGACCGCTATCCGTCGCCCGCGCGAGGATTGGCCCAACAGTCCATGATGAATACAGCATATATGAGCAATAATGCTCCGGTTATGAAAGGAGATGAGTGAGATGGGCAGCACCGAAAAAAAGAAAGAGGCAGGCCTGAAGGTCATGAACGAGATGTTCGGTCCCGACGTGACAAATGAATTCACCAAGAAGTCGGGAGATTTCGCCGGAGAGCTTATACCGATGGCCGTCGAAAACGTTTTCGGAGGTGTTTGGGCGAGGCCGGGCCTCACAAAGCGAGATCGAAGCTTATTGACGATCGCCATTCTGATCCAGGCGCGTGCTCTTGATGAACTTCGCGTCCATTTCCGGGTCGCCATCACCAATGGCCTGACAAAGGCGGAACTCGCCGAAGTGCTTTATCACGCCGCCGCCTATTGCGGCATTCCTGCCGCCCATTCTGCACGGGAAATAGCCTTGCAAGTATTGGGGCCAGAGCAATGATGAACCACTAAGGCGCGATCATGACCGGTCCGCCTCAGAAAGTCAGCTCTTTGAGATAAAAGTGGACCGGCTGATATTTGAAGGCAAGCCTGATGCCCGAGCGCGTGAGTAAGAACTCATCGCGCTCTGGTGTCATAGCCGTTCGATAATCGTCGCATTTGCCATACCGCCATTTTCGCACATCGTCTGCAGGCCATAGCGCCCACCGCTCGCCTCCAGGGCATGCAGCATGGTCGTCATCAGACGCGCGCCTGATGCGCCCAGCGGGTGACCGAGAGCTATCGCGCCTCCGCGCGGATTCACAAATTGCGGGTCCACTTGCAAATCCTTGATCCACGCTAGCGGTACGCTGGCAAAGGCTTCGTTCACTTCAAAATGATTGATATCGGCAGTCGAAAGTCCGGCCTTCCCCAGCACGCGGCGTGTTACGGGGATCGGAGCGGTAAGCATTAGGAGCGGGTCATTGCCCATGACGTCGAACGCGACAAAGCGGGCCCGTGGACGCAGATTGAGCTTTTTCGCCATGTCTTCGCTCATCATGAGCACTGCTGCTGCCGCGTCGGCGAGCTGCGAAGAGTTTCCGGCAGTTACTCCCCAGGAAATTTCCGGGAAGCGTTCTTCCATGGCAGGGTCAACGAATACCGGCTTCAGACCTGCGAGCCCCTCCGCCGTGGTCGATTCCCGGACCGTTTCATCGTGCCTGAAAACGCCGTTTTCCGTGTCGACGGCCACGATTTCCTCAGCGAAAGCGCCCGAAGTAGTGGCGGCCGCCGCACGTGCATGAGAGATAGCGGAATATTCATCCAGTTCCTCGCGCGTAATGCCCCACCGGGCGGCAATCAGCTCGGCTCCGACCCCTTGGGATACAAGGCCCGGAGCATAGCGTTGCCGCACTTTCTCGCCGGCGATGTCCTTGCCCAATCTGTTCGACCCGATTGGGACGTGGCTCATGGACTCAACTCCTCCGGCGATAACAATATCGCAGGCACCAGCGGCAATCGCATGCGCGGCAAAGTGGATCGCCTGTTGGCTGGAACCGCATTTTCGGTCGATCGAAGTCGCGGGAACATGCTCCGGGAAGCCCGCCCCCAGAACCGCCATGCGCGGTGCAAAGGTTTGCTCCCCGATCTGGGTTACGCAGCCGATGATCACATCGTCGACACGGCCGGGATCGATGCCGTTCCGTGACACCAAGGCTTCCAGAATACCGGCCAACAGATCGACGGGATGGATCGTGGAGAGCGCTCCACCTGGCTTGCCCCGTCCGGTGGGGGTGCGGATTGCGTCGACAATAACGGGATGGTGGCTCATGCGAGATTCTCCGGTGCGGCTGTCAGATCACGCCGCGCTGTTGTAATTCAGAAATTGCGCTCGGGCCGTAACCTAGGCCTTCGAGTATGGAGCGGGTATGTTCCCCGAGGGTGGGCGGGGCATGCGTCTTAGCGGGAGTACGGCTCAGCAACGCAGGCGCTGCGGCGAGTTCGGCAGGCCTTGCGAGACCTGGATATGTTACTGGATGAAGCAAATCGAGGGCTTTGACCTGCGGATGGTCCAGCACCTGCTGCGGCGATAGCACCGGCCCGGCCGGAATTTTAGCCGCCGCCAGGGCATCAAGCGCTTCGGCCTGCGTCCGCTCGGCGCACCACTGCGACATCCGTTCCGAGAGTATCTCGCCATTCTCTCCGCGAGAGATGTCGTCGCTAAACCGCTCATCGGCGAGCCAACGATCCTCCTCTCCCATCAGCCGCGCCCAGCGGGCAAAGAGAGGCGCGCTTACCACATGGGTCGCAATCCAGCCGTCCTTTGTTTGGAAAAGGTCGGTTGGCCCTGAATTGAACGCACGATTGCCCAGGGGACGCCGGTTCGGCGAACTCAAGGCCTGCTCGAGAAGCGGCTGACCGTTAAACGTCAAGGCGGTTGACAACAACGAAGCGGACACCTCTTGCCCAAGACCGGTTTTCTGACGCTCATAAAGCGCCACCATGACGCCGAACGCCGCGTGCAGAGCAGTTCCGAAATCCACCCATGGCGTAGGGCTGCGATATGGCTGATCCTCGGTACCGGCCAGATACACACCGCCCGACATCACTTGTCCGATCGAATCGAACCCCAGCCGGTCCGCCCATGGGCCCTTCGACCCGAAGGCCGAAATGCCGACCACTATGATATCCGGCTTCAGCTCCTTGAGCGTCTCGTAATCCAGCCCGAGCCGGGCGGCTGCCTTGGCCGACATATTGGCAACAACGACATCGGCCGTCCTGATCAGCTCCCGCACGACCTCGCGCCCTTCGTCTGACGCAAGGTTCAACGCAAGTGATTGCTTGTTCCGGTTCATTTGCAGGAATATCGACCCTTCACCCTCCGCTGTTACCGGAGTGACGTAGCGATCCTCATTTCCCTCCTTTTTTTCGATGCGGATTACTTCGGCACCGAAATCACCCAGCAATGCTGCACAATATGGACCGGCTACGTAACGGCCAAAATCCAAAACGCGTATTCCACCTAGCGGTCCCAATCCCAAGCCTTTCTCAGCTTATTGCGATGATGGGTTGCGCAGCGATACCCAGCACCAGCTCCATGGACGGCTCAGACGACAGCTTGCGCACCATAAAATTGACGAGCCGAAATAATTTGCCAGAGGGTACGAATCCAATATCAAAATCCGAAACGTCGATATGTTTTACATATCAAAATCTGTTCGGCGCTTGATCAAACGGGGACGAGAGCCGCTCTTACAAAATCAACACTGGATTGGCTTGATGCCAGGCGCGCCTCGCCCAGTCGAAGCGCCCACCAGCTCGACGAACCGTCAGCCAATCGCCATTCGTGCAACCGACGGGTGAACAATTGAAGATCATATTCCTCGCTTATCCCGATCGCCCCATGCACCGCATGCGCGATGTTCGCCACCTCTGCAGCGACCGTACCGCACACCTGCTTTGACGTCGCCACTATGAGCGGGCTGTTAACTGGCAAGCCCGCGACACATGCCGCTTCGCTGGCCAAACGGGCAGCGACGACCTGTTGCGCCATAACAGCCAACTGCTGTTGCACTGCCTGCTGCTGTCCGATCCGTCTGCCGAACTGGACGCGTTCATTGGCATAGCCCACGGTCATATCGAGCAGGCGCCCCGCAGCCCCGGCGATCAGGCATGTTCGAACGAGCGCTGCGAGCGTTCGCAATCCATGTTCGGGCACAGAGCATAAAAGACCGGATAATGGCGCTTCCCATGAAAAACTCCCCGAAAGACAGCCATGAACGCCAGTTTCAATCCTGGTGAGAGCTTCGGTCGGAACTAGCACGAGAGACTCGCCGCCCGCTTCGACTAGGACATGCTCGGCGACCCGGCCATGTGGGACGGGAGGCGTGGCATCGCCATGTGCCACTGCCAACACAATCGGGCCCCTTGGGTAGTCCACCCCCTCTTTGGCGAGAAGAAGGCGGGCGAGCATCGTTTCCGCCACCGGAGCCGGCACAGCATGACGCCCAAGTGCCACAAACAACGGGTAAACGTCGCCGAGCGTCAGGCCTGCTCCGCCCGCCGCTTCTGGCACGAGAGCGTCGAGGAACCCGGATTCTTCCAGTGCAGTCCATAGCTCCCCTAACGCAGCATCGGATTCGATCTGGCGAATGCGCTCAGGACCAGCGACGTCCTCAAGCAATCGTTCGAACGGATCAAGAAGTTCATTGAAGTCCATCAGCGTAACCCCAGCCCCCTAGCAATAATCCCACGCAGAATTTCCCGCGTTCCGCCTCGCAACGAAAAACTGGGGGCAATATAGGTCGTGTAAAGCAGCGCACGGTAAAGCTCGGGATCGACCGGCTCGTCGGGATGCCCGGCAAGATCATCACCGATCACCACCGGCAGTTCCTGCTCGAAACTGGTACCGAGATCCTTGATCAGCGCGGCTTCCACGACCGGGCTTTCGCCCGCCGCAACGAGCGCAGTACAGGCGAGCGAAATAGAACGGAGTACAGCGATTTGAGCGGTCAGCCGGCCAACCAGGGCGGTCGTCGCACTGTCGCTGCGTCCGACTGCCTGCAGATGGCGAATCCAGGCGTCGAGCAGAACGACGCTGGAATAGACCCTCTCCGGCCCGCTCCGCTCGAACGCGAGTTCGGCGGTGACCTGCTGCCACCCCTTCCCTTCTTCGCCAATCAGGGCATCCGCCGGAAGCTCGACATTGTCGAGGAAGACTTCCGCGAAATGGGCGTCACCCGTCAGATCGACGATCGGCCGAACAGTGATCCCCGGCGTATGGATATCAAATATCAGTTGAGACAGGCCCTTGTTCCTGTCCTCTGAAGTGCCGGAGGTGCGCACAAGCGCGATCATATAGTGACCGCGCATCGCATGGGTCGTCCAGATCTTCTGGCCGTTTACCACCCAGCCCTTGTCCACCCGTTCGGCGCGTGTACGGACACTAGCGAGATCGGAACCGGAACCCGGTTCGCTCATGCCGATGCAGCAGAATGCCTCGCCCCGACATATCGGCGGGATATAGGTTTCGCGTTGCGCTTCCGTACCGAAATTGAGGATAAGCGGGGCGCTCTGCCTTTCCGCAATCCAGTGCGCAGCAACGGGAGCCCCGGCACTCAGCAATTCCTCGACCACGACGAACCGTGCCAGAGGACTGCGTCCGCCGCCACCGTAGCGTTTCGGCAGCGTAAGCCCAAGATAACCTTCAGAACCAAGCAACCTGCTGAATTCAGCATCAAAACCTTGCCAAGATCGGGACCTGCGGTCGATCGGCATATCTGCTGTCGCGCGCTGGATCAGCGCTCTTAGGGGCGCACGAAGCGCCTCGTCTTCTTCCGGCAGAGCCGCCAGTTTCAAGTTTTCAAACATCATGTTCTCCTGTCACCAATCCGGCGACAAATTTCATCGCGAGTCAAAATAAACTCCGGCCATAGTTTGCAAATATTTTATTTGCCGGCATCGATATGATTTGAATATCGTTGAAAAACATGCCGCAACCATTCGCGGGCGGCGAACGCCTATCTAACCCTTCGCTTTGAGATCATGAGTAGACGCGGTGTTTGTTGTCATCTTGAACCGCTGAACCTTGTGCGTGGGGGTTTTCGGGATTTCGCTCACAAATTCCACATATCTCGGCACCATGTATCGAGGGAGCGCATCGGCAATGAAATCAGCTATATCGCGAACGTCCACCGGTTCGCGCTGCACCACGACGAGCTTGATTTCCTCTTCCATCACAGGGTCCGGCACGCCTACCGCAGCGCAGTCGGCGATAGCAGCATGCTTGAGTGCGCAAAGTTCGATGGTTACGGGCGAAATCATCTCCCCCGCTCGCCGGATGAGCTCCTTTTTCCGCCCCTCGAAATAAAGAAAGCCATCCTCGTCGAACCGCCCTAGATCGCCCGTGTGGAACCAGAAATTACTCAGGGCTTGCAATGTTTCCTCAGCCTTCCTGTAGTATCCCGAAGTCATCACATGGGGCTTACGGGGACGCACGACGATTTCGCCTGTCATGCCCACAGGAAGCACGGTGTCATGATCATCCATCACTTCGACGTCGAAGTCGTCACGCCTGCAACCCACTGATCCAAAGCGGCTCCTTTCAAGCGTGTTCATGGTGGCCATGCCGCCAGTTTCGGTCATGCCGTAAAGCTCATGCACGGTAATACCCAGCCGGGACGCCAGTTCCTGCCACACCCCGCGCGGCGCGCCACCGCCTATGCAAAACCGTAGACTGCTATCGATCTCTGTCTGGATTTGTTTCGACAATATATTGAGGACCGTTCCAACATAGGTGAACCCGGTCGCGCCATGGCGACGCACCTGGTCGAGAAAGCGCGAGGCCGAAAATCGCGGGACCAGCACCATGGAGCAACCCGTCGTGAGGCACGACATCAACGAATACATTTGCGGATTGGCGTGGTGCATGGGCAGGAAGGTTAGGATCCGGTCGCTCGCCGTGATTCCGGTCGCTTGCACGATTTTCTCCCCTATCGCGCGATAGGATGCATGCGGGATGACCACGCCTTTGGGAAGCCCGGTTGTGCCCGATGTGTACAGGATGGCTGTCACGGTTTCGGCCTGCGCTGCCACCACGGGCGCCGGACTGAGATCCTTGACCGCAGCCTCGAACGCCGCTTCATCGAGGAAACCGCGAACCGGGACTCCGATCTGGCCGCCGACTTGTGCCAGGCGCTCTTGTTCGCTCGCCTCCGTCAGCACTATCAGGCAATCGCTCTGGTCGACCATGTAGCGCAGTCCGTCGCCAAAGGCATCATGACTGACGGGAACCGCCACGGCACCCAGCGCGAGCGTCGAGAACCAATAATAAAGAAATAGCGGCCGATTGGACACCGCGATCATCACGTGATCGCCCTTGCCGATACCTTGTTGACTCAGCCATGTCGCGCCCCGTTGAGCCATGGCGGCGACGGTCGCGAAATCATGGCTTTTATCGTCATAGAAGATAAACGGGCTGTCCGGAGTGCTTCGGGCCAAGGCTAGCAGCTGGTCAAACATCGGTCACCCGTTCCCGATCGATTTACCGATCGTATTGCGCAGCACTTCGGACGAACCGCCGGCGATCTCGTACGCCTTGGCGTCGCGAAGGAAGCGCCCATAGGGTGCGTTCTCCATGACGCCATAGGCGCCGCAGATCTGCACGCACTTGCTCGCCACGTCCGTCGCCAGCGATGCGGCAAACAGTTTCGCCTCGCTTGAATAGCGGGCGATGTCACCACCCCTATCCAGCATGTCGGCGGCATTATAGGTAAGCAGCCTCGCGGCATCGATACGTGTGGCCATATCCGCGAAATACCACTGTATTCCCTGCTTCTCGAAAACCGTGCTGTCGAAAATCCGGCGTCCCCGGGCGTGCGCCAGTGCATGATCGAACGCGGCCCGTGCAATGCCGAGGCAGATTCCCGCAGCCATCGTCCGTGAATAATCAAGGGTCGTCACCGCCTGTCGGACCCCCTTGCTCTCCACGCCGATAAGGTGATCAAGCGGCAGACGGACGTCTTTCAGTACGAGATTGACATGCGGACCGTTGCGCAATCCGAACGTGGCAGAATTCTGTCCCGTGTAGGTCGACACGCCCCGCAAACCTGCCGGCACCGCAAACGCGCTGACACCAATCGGTGTCTCTGCCAGGATCACGAAAAACTCAGCAGCAGAGCCCGAGGTGATGAAGGATTTTTCACCATCAAGCACCCATTCATCGCCGTCCCGATGCGCCTTGGTGTCCAGCGATCGGATATCACTGCCATGATTGGCTTCCGTAAGCGCATAGGATGAGATCATTCCCCCTGCAAAGCGAGGAAGGTAACGATCCTTCAGAGAATCGCTGCCGAACAGATGGAGAATGATCTGCGCTTGCAATAGCGTGATCAGGCAGACCCCTACGGCGGCGCTGCTGTAGGAAACCTCCTCGAACACCGCCAGTGCATGGCGAAAGTCCCGCCCGCCGCCGCCCCGATCGGATGGCATGAATATGGTGCTGTAGCCCGCTGCGGCGAGCGCGCGAACAGCCGCCGTGGGATAGACGTCTTTCTCATCCGTTTCGACCGCAATTGGGTCGATCTCTTCGGCGACAAAGGCGCGCAGCGGAGCGAGGAAAGCCGGTGCCACCATATCGGCCCATAGCAGCCCTGCGGCGTGAGTCATGATTAGCGAACCGGGACCGGAGCTTCCCCGATTATATAAACAGGGTCGTCATATGCGGTGAAATGGGCTCTTTCCACATCGGCAAACTCCGCCAGAACCGGCCCGATGAAGCTCTTGTAATCCGGTTCAGCAACCATTTTTCCAATATCTTCGGCACTTTCGAACCAGGCTTCCGCAATACCGTCAAATGGCTTGGATTGCCCCGGAATGCCCGCCGGGTCGATCAAGGGATGCTGGACGTAACGCCGGATATGGCGTTTGACATCCGGATACTTGTTGTAAAGCGGCCCGTAGACCTCTCCCCAGTAACGGCGAAACTCCTCAAAGGACATCCCCGGCTTCCGGTGATAAAATCCCATCATTATTATCATAAAACCTCTCCTGATCGATCGATAGCATATTGTGGAATGCGACAGCGGTCAGCTGGCGTTCGGTGCAGCACGGTGACGGCGACAATTTTCAACGTAAAAGGCAGCGGCAGCTCGATTCGCAGCGACTTCCTTTGTCGTCAGGTCGCGAAGATATTTGGCCGGACGTCCCGCCCATAACTCGCCTGTCTTGATTGTTTTCCCCGAAGTCAGCATCCCGCCTGCTGCGAGCATGCCATCGCTTTCGATGGTCGCGCCGTTAAACATGATCGTCCCCATCCCAGCAATTGCCCGATCGTTCAGCGTGCAGCCATGAAGAAGGGACATATGCCCTATCATGCAGTCCTCGCCGATAAGGGTCGGATAGTCGGGAAGATCCCCCTTGGCGCGGTCACAGTGAATCATGCACGAGTCCTGCACGGTTGATCGCGCACCTATCCGGATGCGGCTCATATCACCGCGGATTACGCTGTTATACCAGATGCTGGCATCCTCGCCGAGCGAGACATCGCCAAGAATGCGGCAACCGGGGGCAACAAAAGCGCTTGATGCGATCTGCGGCCCGACCCCCTTGATGGCAAGAATCGTGACGTCAGTCATGCGCTCGCTTGCCCTGCCCCGAGTGAACCGAGGAGAGCTCGTGACGCGTCGACAACAGACCAGTCGCCGCCCCTTCCGCCAAGGCATCGCGAAGAGGCTCTGTCTCTATGAATTTCCGCGCAAAGTGAACGTTCTCTAACACGATAATCTCTCAACCCAGGACGAATGAGTACCAGAATGAAGGGTAGAGAATGACCGTCCGACGATGGCTTTCAAATATTTTATTACGCCCGACCGATATCGCTTAGCTATCGATGGAAGCAACTTCGAGGAAATTGCGGACAAGGGCACTACCGGCGTTCGCATAAGCAATGCCCAGTGCGATAGGGATGGATTGAGCGAGCGGGACCAGCGCCACGCGATCTGGCGCAAGCCGTCCAGCCTTGGCCGGGACCAGGGCGATCCCGATGCCGCTTTGCACCAAGCTGAGAATTGTTTGTATTTGCGTCGCTTCCTGAACGATATGCGCTACAAAACCGGCGGCCTGACATGCAGCAACTGTCGTGGTGCGCAGTATGCTGATCTCACTATAGACCACGAACGGCTGCTCGATCAGCTCCGTAAGATCGAGACATGCCTTGCCTGCCAGAGGGTGAGACATCGGAAGCGCCACGATCATGTGGTCTCGTTCCGCTATTTGCGTAGTAATTCGAGGATTGTTTTCTATTGGCAAACGAACCAGCCCAAGATCGAGCGAGCCAGCCTCTATTTCCTGCTGGATTTCTAGACTGTTGCCCTCATTCAACACCAGCTCGACCTCGGGATATTTCTTTCGGAAAGACTGGATAAGACGCGGCAAAAGCTCGAATGTTGCTGATCCTACAAATCCGATCGCCAACCTTCCGCATTCCCCCGAGATGCCTTGCCTTGCAGCGTGCCGTATCTGCTCGGCCTGTGCCAGAGCAGCACGCGCAGGCTCCAGCGCCGCCTCTCCCGCCGCAGTCAACGTAACTCCTCGCGGATTGCGATCAAAGAGCGAAACCCCGAGCTCCTGCTCCAGCTTGCGGATTGCGACTGTTAGCGGCGGCTGTGAAATATGCAGTCGCTCGGCAGCACGATGAAAATTCAGCGTTTCCGAAAGCGTGACAAAATAATGGAGTAAACGCAGTTCCATGATATACCCTGACTATCGATCTCTACGGCTTTAATATTAGAACCCTTAACCGCTATCGCGATATTGGGAAGCCTTTAAGCGGTATGTCGCCGCCGGAATTTGAAAGGTTTACGTGCATATGGAACCATTTCTCGTCATCACGCGCGAGGGTCCCGTCGTTACAGCCACATTGAACCGTCCCGATGAACGCAACGCCATAACGGACGTAGCCTATTGCAGGGAAATAGCCGACTTTTGCCGTGAAGTCAGTGCGGACCGCTCAATTCGAGCTCTCGTCCTCACCGGCGCAGGGACATCCTTCTGTGCGGGCGGAAACGTCAAGCATATGCGCGACAAAATCGGGATGTTCAACGGATCGCCTTACCAGCTTCGCAATGGGTATCGCGAAGGCATCCAACTAATCCCCTTGGCCCTGTACGAACTCGAAATCCCCGTCGTGGCGGCAGTGAATGGCCCAGCCATCGGCGCTGGACTTGACCTTGCCTGCCTGTGCGACATTCGAATTGCCTCAGAAAACGCGATTTTCGCAGAAAGCTTCGTAAAGCTCGGCCTGATCCCCGGAGACGGCGGCGCATGGCTGCTGCCCCGTATCATCGGCATGTCCCGAGCAAGTATGATGACCCTTACCGGAGACACCATCGATGCGAACAAGGCGCTGGAATATGGCCTTGTCAACGAAGTCGTAGCGCCAGACCAGGTTTTGCCGCGCGCTCAGGAAATCGCGGGAAGGATCGCGGCAAACCCCGGCCACGCAACCCGTATAGCAAAACGCCTGCTGCGGGAGGGCCAGGACATGAAGCTCGGGCCCTTGCTCGAACTCTCCGCAGCTTATCAGGCAATCGCTCATCACACCCAGGATCACGAAGAGGCAATTGCAGCGTTCCTTGAAAGGCGGAAGCCGTCTTTCAAGGATGAATAGCCGCTAAAAATCAGCCGAACTCCAGTCCTTCCATACGGCCGTTCGCGCGCCATTCGACGAGGAGCGCATTGAATGCGCCCGCGCCGGGGGTATACACCTCCAGAGCATGCGCACCCAAAGTGTCGCCGAATTTGCCTTCATTGTTATGAAATCCGGGAGTACATGCTTCAAGGAACTCCCGGTTGACAGCGGACTTGTTGCGAATCTCTGCGACCCAGGCAGCCTCCGCTTCTTCCGAGGGTTGGACAGTCGACGCTCCCCGCTCGATCGTCTGGCTGATGATATAGGCGAGGTGACGGGCCTGCATATCAAAGGCAAAAGTGTTGTTCGCCGAGACGCCGTTCTGGCTGATGCCAATTGTGAACCAGTTTGGAAATCCACGGCTTGAATGGCCGTGCAGAGTTCTCAGCCCGTTCGACCAGTGATCGAAAATGCTTTTGCCCCCTTCCCCGATGATATCGTAATCGACCCGCCGGCGGACACTGGTCGTGATCTCAAACCCAGTGGCAAAGATGATGCAATCGACAGGGTATTCCGTTCCGCCGGCAACCAGCCCTGCTTCAGTGATCGCCTCCACGCCTTGGCTGTCGCTCACGTCAACCAGGGTCACGTTGGGCCGGTTGAACACGTCCAGATAATTGTCATTGAATCCGGGCCGCTTGCAGTGCTGCCGATACCATGGCTTTAAAGCCTCAGCTGTTGCGGGATCGCGGACAATCTCGTCCACGCGATCGCGGATCTTGTTCATTTTCTGAAAGTCGGCGATTTCCGCTAACTGGCGCCTATCTGAGCTCTCGCCACCCTGTTTTTCGCCAAACGAGACCATGGTTTGCAGGTTACGATAGATATCGGTCCAGCCATCATTGACCAAATCCACCTCAAATGGCTTCCCCGAAATGATGTCTTCAAAGTTGTTCCGCCGCTCATCTTGCCAACCCGGCTTCAGCTCGGCTGCCCACTGGAGATCGGTCGGTGCGTTGCCCCGCACATCAACCGAGCATGGCGTTCGTTGGAATACATAGAGCTCCTTCGCGTCAGCCGCCAGATACGGGACACATTGAATGGAGGTTGACCCCGTTCCGATGATCGCAACCCGCTTGTCGGCCAGCTTGGTCAACCCGCCCCGATTATTTCCCCCGGTATAGTCATAGTCCCACCGACAAGTATGGAAGCTGCGCCCCTTGAATGTATCGATACCTGGGATGCCGGGCAGTTTCGGCCGACTGGTCGACCCGGTGGCCGTTACGATAAACCGGGCCCTGATGTCGTCGTTCCAGTTCGTATGCACGCGCCACAGCTTGAGCTCGGGGCACCACCGAATCTCCCTTACACGAGTCTGAAACAGAGCAGCCTCATAGAGATCAAAAGCACGCCCAATCCTCCTGCAGTGCTCGAAAATCTCAGGCGCATATGTGTACTTTTCGCTCGGCATATAGCCGAGCTCTTCCAGCAGCGGCAGGTAACAATAGCTGTCGATATCGCATTGAGCCCCCGGATATCGGTTCCAGTACCAAGCACCGCCGAAGTCAGCACCTGCTTCAATTACGCGGATGTCGTTGACGCCGGCCTCGCGCAGACGCGCGGCGGTCAGCAGGCCCGAGAAGCCTCCGCCGATCACCGCCACCTCGGTTTGGACCGTCAACGGCTGGCGGCGGAAATCGGCCGGCGCGAAAGGGTCTTCCTCGACGTACCGGGCGTACTGACCAGCAACTTCGAGATATTGGCTCTCTCCGTCACTTCGCAACCGTTTGTCGCGTTCATGTCGATATTTTTCCCTGAGCGCATCGGGATCAAAACCCAAACTGGTTGGGTGCCGGTCGGTGTCCGCAGTGATGTCGTTCATCATCGTAGTTCAAATCCTCTCTGATTGTCTTGCGCGTCAAGAGTGAGACTTCTTCGCGCCAGCATTCGCTTTTGTCCCGTTGATCAAGTGCTAAGCACGGGCAACGCGCCCATCTCGACGAGGCGGTCGTTCAGCATGTGCAACATGCGCAGGTAAATGGCCTTTTCTTCCCCCGAGAGCACTTCGAGGAACTGAATCATGTAAGCTTCGCGACAAGGAGCGGCGTCACGCAGCACGCGCCGACCCTCTTCCGTCAAATTGATACGTTTCGCTCGGCGGTCCTGTTCATCGACTATACGCGCAATGAGGCCATCGCGCTCAAGCCCATCCAATGCCTCCGTCACCGTTCGCGGCGCTTGGCCGAGAGCTTGGGCGATATCGGTCGACCGCAGCGCTTCTCCTCGTTCGATCAGATCAAGTACTTTAAGTTGCGCCATTGAGGCTCCGGCATGTCGGAGTCGCTCATTGAACAAGCGATTCATTCTCAGATGAAGATCGCGCATCTGCTCAATTATCTCTCGGTCAAGACCGGCGGATGAAATTTGTTGAGGGTCCATATAATATGGATATGCCATATATATTATATGTCAATTCATTCCGTCGCCGATTGTCGCAATGTGCCGCTTAATCAGCTTCCAGACTGAACTTTCCGATCCTCGATCCAATGCGGAGCTCGAGCCGAATCGCCATCAACGATCCATAATTGAGAATTCGCACAACGAGCGATTCTGCCTTGACAGTAACTATGCATATGATCAGTATTAACCTGCCGAGAAGTCAGAGTGAGATGCCGCAGCATTCCGCCGAGCCGACTTCACCAAAGACGGTGAATAAAAAAGCGTAAACATAAAATGGGAGAGAATAATGAAGGCATACTATCTGCTATTGACCGCATCGATGCTCAGCTTGACCGGCACGGCAGCCGCTGCACAGGATAGTCGCAATGACAGCGGCTCGTTGTTGAACGACATCGTTGTAACGGCGCAAAAAAAATCGGCTGGTGAGAAAGCTCAGGATGTTCCCGTCGCCATTACAGCATTGGGCGAAGGACAACTTCGCAGCTTGAATGTTCGCTCGCTTGAAGATCTGAATTCCATCGCACCGAATGCGATGCTTGATACCAACAGCACTTTCCGCGGCTACGCGAATTTCTCGTTTCGCGGCGTAGGACTGGGCAGTTCTGTCCCATCGCTGGAACCGGCAGTCGGCCTGTTCATCGATGGCGTATATCAGGGCGTCAACGCGGGTGCGGTTTCGGATAATTTTGACCTGGGCAACATCCAGATGTTGCGCGGCCCGCAAGGAACCCTGTTCGGTCGCAACGTCACCGGCGGCGCAGTGCTGGTGGAAACAGCCCGACCGACAGGAGAGCTCGGCGGATATGTTCAGGCCTCATATGAGACAGGTCCGGAATATTCCGCACAAGGTGCGATCAACCTTCCGATTGCTCCAGGCCTGCTTAATGCCCGTCTCGCCGGCTATTATCGAAATGACGAGGGCTGGTTCACCAATCAATTCACCAACAAGCCGTTCGGCAAGCTCGAAACCTATATGGTAAGGCCAACTTTCGAGCTGAGTACCGGCGCACTCACACAAACCCTGATTTTTGAATATGGTCATGTGGATGGCGACGGCGGCATCATTCAGGCTTTTAACGAGCCAGAGGGGTCATTTGTCATCAACCTTGACGAACCGGGGTTCACCAAACGACGCTGGTATTCGGCAACGTCCGAAACGGTGATCGATGTGGGCCTGGGCGATGGATCCGTGACCAACGTATTCGGGTATCGCGACTTCGAGGAGCATGCCTATACGGATCTCGACGCCACGACATTGCCGCTCACGCACCTTGCGGCCCTGACCGATCAATATCAGGTCAGCAATGAATTACGATATGCCGGAACGTTCGGCCCGGCTGAAGTAACCGTCGGCCTCTATTACCTGCATCAGGAACTCATCTACCGGGAAGCCCGTGCACCATTCATTGCCGGTGACAGCGGCGGTGGCGGCAAGCAGAAAGATGATAGCTACGGCGTATTTGCGCAAGCTGATATCATGCTCACTGACAAGCTGAGCGCGATCGCTGGCCTCAGATATTCATATCAGGAAAAATCGGCACAGGTCGTGCGAATATTACCTGGCCAGTGCCTTGACGTGACGCAGCCTTGCGACTTCAGTGTCAACCCGATTGTCGACCAGAAGCTTGACTGGGATAGTCTGAGCCCGAAATTGGGCCTGAACTATAAGTTGAACCCGGATGTCCTTTTCTATGCGTCGTACGGCAAATCCACGCGCAGTGGCGGCTTCAACGTGCGAATCACCAGTCCGAACGATCCAGGCGTTTTCGATCAGGAGAATATGACCTCCTACGAAGTCGGGATGAAGGCGGATCTTCTGGGGAACACTCTACGAGCCAATGTCGCTGCATTCATCAATGACTACAAGAACCTGCAACGTACAACCAGTTTCTATGTCGGAACGGTAGCGACGCAGATTATCGACAATTCGGCCGATGCCCGCATGCGTGGTATTGAGCTTGATCTCACCATGTCTCCCGCGCGTGGTCTCGAATTCATCGCGGGGGTCGGCTATCTTGATGCCTACTACACCAAGGTTACCGGCGATCTGAATGGTGACACTGTGGTGAACGCCACGGACCGCAACCTTAAACTGGTACGCGCGCCCGACTGGAGCGTTTCGGTCGGGGGAATTTACAATCATGAGTTTAGCTCCGGGGCCTCGCTCAGAAGCCAGCTGTTCTTTGTACATCGTGCAAAATCTGCAGCGCTCGATGACAACAGTGTGTTCTTTCCAGAGTTTAATGATCTTCGCGCCAACATGACGTTCACTCTACCGAACAAGGCGATGTCGGTTACGGTGTTTGGCCGCAATCTGACGGACGAGGCACATAATACCAGCGGAACAGCCAAGATCCCGTTCCCTTCCGGGGGTATCAAGGCCATCAGCGAGGGGCGAACATGGGGCGTCGAGGCGCGGTACGAATTCTGATCTGAAAGACGAAAGGGACGGCTGGCGCGCTGCGCTGGCCGCCCCCCCCTTCCATCCCGGCCAGGCAGCCGGCCTGACATTGCACATATTGTAAACCGAAATGCGCGGAGTATCACATGACGACCACAACTCTACCCAAGGAACTATCTTTCGAAGGAAAGCGAGTCCTAGTTTGCGGTGGCGGAGGCTCCGGAATAGGCGCGCGCGCCGTTGAAATTCTCGTTGAACTCGGCGCGGAAGTCCATGTGTTCGACCTCAAGGAACCGCCGGTCAGCGTGACATCCTACCAGTCGGTGGATCTTAGTGACCCGGCTGCCGGCATCGCTGCCGTAGAGGCGATCGGGAAACCGATCGACGTTCTAGTCAACGCGCAGGGCCTACTGAGGGAAGGTATGCCGGTGCAGGTGCTTCTGGTGAATTTCCTGGGACTTCGCGCAATAACGGAAAAGGTACTGGAATCGATGCCGTCGGGTGGATCGGTCGTGTCCGTCGTAACCAGTCTTCCCCCGCTTCCATCCGACCTTTCGGCCATGCGGCAGTTCAATACCCTGTCTGTTCCCGAAGCGATCGAGTTTTGCAAGGCGAACGCAGACACGATAGGCGATGGCTACGGCTTTTCAAAATTCCAGCTTGTGGTCTGGTCTCTCGATACCGCTCTGGCGGCCGCCAGCCGCGGCATTCGCGTCAATCTGGTGTATCCGGGCCGGACGGACACATCCATGCTCAGCAACTTTCTCAGCGATGGCGGCCCTTTCGCCCGGTCCATGCAGGAGTCCGGTCAGCTTGACCGCCTCTCCAGCGTGATGGGACGTCCGGCGCAGCCGCGTGAGGTGGCATGGCCGATCGTATTTCTGGCGAGCGACGCCGCTAGTTATATCACCGGGGCACGTCTTCCGGTCGAAGGCGGTTTTCTGACAGCAGTAGAGATGGGCAAACTGTCTTATTAAAACCAACGCTGTAAAATTGTCAGTGATGAAAAATGCGGCGGCCTGTGCCCAGCGGGCCGCCGCAAGGCTATAAAATCGCCTCAATATTCGCGGTCGGCCGCTTTCGCAGTTGGTGCAATTACTGGCCATGCTGGATCATTTTGAATCCTGCCGCTGCATCCCAAACCTTTCCACATGGCAAAATCGATATCAACGCAAAGCGGGTCGGACTCGCCCAAAAATCTCCTTTCCCGGGCACAGCTCGAGCGAATTCCACCTTGCTACTGATCATATGAATAGTTACTGTCAGAGTCCGAATCGTCTGAGGCGATAATCAAAAGCGATTGAGGATGTGATGAAGCGAGAGGAACTGCTCCAAGCAAGCAATGAAGTAATCGAGGATGCGGTTCAATATGCCGATCCGATGGTACTTCGGGGATTACTGTATCAACTCACCGGGGACGAAAGTCTTCCCGAGGTAAAGGCCGGTATGGTCGACGCCAGCTTCGTCGAGGTCGCCATGATCACAGATCCGGCCGATGTCGAGATGATCCGCGAAAAGGCGGCAAACTTCCTCAAGCAATACCGCGATGAAGGGGCTGGCGATATTTCTTCCGGACCGTCGGGGCGGTTGCAGCGAAGTCTCGAACTGGTTTGCGGAACATCCGTCCCTGATGCCGAGCTGGATCTGTGGCTGGAGGAGCTTGCCCTGGACCCATGGGCGCGAGCCTTGGACTGGCCCGCTGATGCGGCTCCTCCCGCCGTTAATTCCGATTTCCTGGTCGCCGTAATAGGGGCCGGCATGGGTGGATTGGGCGCGGCAGTGCAACTCAAGCATGCGAATATCCCGTTCACCATTCTCGAGAAGAACGCCGGCGTGGGCGGGACATGGTTTGAAAACCGTTACCCGGGAGCACGGATAGATTCTCCCAGCCGGACCTACACGCATATTTTTGGTGCCGAATATGAGTACCCCTATCTGTTCTGTCCTCAGGAGGACAACGAGAAATACTTCAACTGGGTTGCCGATGAGTTCGATGTACGCAAGGATATCAAGTTCAATACCGAGGTAACCAGCGTCATCTGGGATGACGATGAAAAGATGTGGGAGCTCACTGCTCAGGGACCGGAGGGCACTCAGGTTGTTCGGGCCAATGCCGTAATCAGCGCGGTCGGCTTCCTGGCCCGGCCCAGCATACCGAATATACCGGGCATGGGTGACTTCGCGGGGCTCGCGGTTCACAGCGCTCAGTGGCCCGCCGGGCTCGACATAACAGGCAAGCGTATCGGCGTGATCGGCACCGGATGCACTGGTTACCAGATGGTTCCGGAACTGGTGCGCGAGGCAGGTCACACCTACGTATTTCAGCGGCATCCAAACTGGGTTTTCGAAACTCCGGGATATCTGTCGCCCTTCCCGCCGCAGGTAAACTGGCTGGACCGCAATTTCCCTTATTACACAAATTTCCTCCGTTTCATGATCAGCTGGAACTATCATCCGACCAAGATGATCGCAGCGCTCAGCCGGGACCCGGATTTTCAGGACGAGCATACACTCAGCCCGATCAACAAGAAGATCCGTGATCAGCGCATGGCTTTCATCCAATCCAAGCTCGGCAGCCGCCCTGACCTGATGGAGAAAATGATCCCATCAATGCCTCCGATGTGCGCGCGACCCGTTCTGGTCGACAGCGAGTACAGCATCTATGACGCGCTGCTCCTGGACAACTGCAGTCTTGTCACCGACGGAATCAGCCGGATCACTCCGGACGGCATCCAACTTGAAGACGGCTCAAGCGTTGATCTTGATATCATCGTCTTTGCAACGGGTTACAAGGCGAACGACTTCCTGTGGCCGATGGAGGTTAAGGGGAAGAACGGCGTACAGATGCAAGATCTCTGGGCGACCGACGGGCCGAGGGCCTATCTCGGGACCATGCTGCCCGGCTTCCCGAATCTGTTCATGATCTACGGCCCCAACACGAACGCCACATGCGGGCTGCAGCAGGTCAACAATGAGGAGATGGTCACGCGCTTTGCCCTCAACTGTATTGGCGGACTGATCGCTCAGGACAAGCGCACCGTCGATACTACGATGGACGCATACTGGCGTTACAATCAGGAGATCGACAAAGCAGAATCCTGCCGTGTCTATTCCGATTCCCGAGTCCATAACTATTGGAAGAACGAACATGGACGTTCGTCATCCAACAATCCGCTCGACATGCGGCTGCTATGGCAATGGCTCAGGAATCCGGTTGCGCCGCCATCTGATGGCCAGCTTCCTCCGATTGATGAAACGCTTGTAGAATCACGGACGGCCGTGCGCCCCTGGTTCGGCCACGACCTGACCGTCGACTGACCCGACCAAAACAAGGAACCGCGTCATTCCAAGACGCTTAACGAGGATAATCGATGGCACTTTCGTTCGATCCCGAGGTGGCAGCGGCGGCTGCATCGTTAATGGCTGGCCATGAAGCTCACGCAGCTCCTCCAGTTGGTGATTGGCAATCGCGGCGTGCAGGCTTTGAGATGATTCTGGCGGAAATGGGCAAGGCCATGCCGGAATATCCCGATGTTAAACGACAGGATTTCCATACATCCACACACGACGGTGCAGAAATATTGCTGCGTTGGTACACCAAAACGGGGCACCGCCCAGGCTCCGCCGTGCTCTACACCCATGGCGGCGGCATGATCATGGGCAGCGTTGAGCTGTTCGACCGTTTGATTGCCCGCAACGTCGAAAACACCGGCGTTCCCTTCCTCGCAGTCGACTACCGGCTAGCACCGGAAAACCCGCATCCGACACCGATCGAGGACGCATTTTCGGGACTGGAATGGCTGAAAGCGCATGCTTCCGAACTGGGCGTCGACCCTGCTCGCATCGCCGTGATGGGAGATAGCGCAGGTGCAGGTATCGCCGCGGGGCTCGCATTGCTCAATCGCGACCGGGGCTGCCTGGATTTGGCCGCACAGATCCTTGTCCAACCGATGCTCGACGACCGCACGGTCGAACCGGATCCGGAAATCGCTGAACTTGCGTTGTGGAGCCATGACGACAACAGCACAGGGTGGAGCGCACTGCTTGGCGATGCGGCCGGTGGTCCGGACGTCTCGCCCTATGCCGCGCCCGCACGAGCAACGACACTCGACGGATTGCCGCCCGCCTATCTGGAGATCGGCGAACTCGACATCTTCCGCGATGAGGTTCTGGAGTATGCCAGGTGCCTGACTGCAGCTGGCGTCTCGACAGAAATGCACCTTCATCGTGGAGCACCGCACGGCTTCGACGTGCTTGCTCCCGAGTCCACAGTAGGCAGACGCGCGATCGCTGACAGGCACCGGATGATCACGAGCATTTGACCTGCCGCAAATTCCGTCGGGCAAGGGGTTCAGTCACCGGCCGAACGGGTTTGCAATGTGGGTGAAGATTCCCGGAAAGGAAATAGAATGTCGACCAAAACCCCAGAGTCCACGGATCGCAGTCAGCTTGAATCCGATATGAAAGCACTGCGGGCGAAATACCGTGAGGAACGCGACAAGCGCATCCGTTCCGATGGCAACGCCCAATATCGTGCCCCGGCAGGAGATCTGTCTCACTATGCCGAGGATCCGGATGTGGAGCGTCTTGAACGTGAGCCACTGCACGACAGCGTCGATGTCGTTATTGTAGGCGGCGGATTTGGAGGTCTTCTCGCCGGCGCACGACTCCGGCAGGCCGGGGTTGAACGCATTCGCATCATCGACGCCGCCGCAGATGTAGGCGGCACATGGTACTGGAACCGGTATCCAGGCGCACGGTGCGATATCGAGGCGTATATTTATATGCCCATGCTGGAAGAGGTCGGCACTATGCCGACAGAGAAGTACGCCCGTAGATCCGAGATCTTCGCTCATGCTCAGGCGATGGCGCGCAAATTCGACCTTTACCGGGACGCATGCCTCCAGACGAGCGTCACCGGCATGGAATGGGACGAGGAAGGCGGTCAGTGGATCGTCAGCACCAATCGAGGCGATCGGATCCGTGCCACTTACGTCGTGATGAGCATCGGATATCTGCATCGGCCCAAGCTGCCGGCGATTCCGGGCATCGAAACCTTCGAAGGCCATTCCTTCCACGCCAGCCGGTGGGACTATGACTATACGGGCGGAGAGCCAGAAGACTGGAGCCTGCCCAAGCTTGCCGACAAACGGGTGGGCGTGGTCGGAACGGGCGCGACCGCCATCCAGTGCATTCCATATCTCGCAAATGCATGCGAGCATCTTTATGTCTTTCAGCGCACGCCTTCGGTGATTGGTCTGCGTGGCAATCGCCCCACAGATACCGCATGGGTGGAAAGCCTCGAACCGGGCTGGCAAAAGAAGCGGCTGGACAACTTCCACACGCTGACCTCAGGGGGAACGGCTGAGGAGGATCTGGTTGACGACGGCTGGACCGACATCACAAGCAAACTCGCAGCGATTCTGCCAAAGAGCGGGTCTGCGCAGGAGTCCGATCCCAAGCAGCTTGCCTACGAGGCCGAGCTGGCCGACTTTGCTTATATGGAATTTATCCGGGGCCGCGTAGACGAACTGGTCGAGGATCCGGCCACCGCCGCCGCGCTAAAACCTTATTACCGGACCTTCTGCAAGAGGCCGCTGTTCCACGACGAGTATCTGCAGACGTTCAATCAGCCGAATGTGACGCTGGTGAATACCGAAGGCCGCGGCATCGAACGGATCGAGGGCAAGTCGGCGATCATAGGCGACAACAAGTATGAGCTTGATTGCCTTGTGCTGGCTTCGGGTTTTGAGTCGGAGTATGACACGCCTTACATGGCCCGCACCGGGTTCGACATAATCGGTCGAGAGGGCCGTTCATTGTCGTCATCGTGGGCTGACGGAATGCGCACACTCCATGGCATGCACACGCACGGGTTTCCCAACCTGTTTATCGTCAGCCGCACCCAGTCCGCGCTGCAAATCAACGCACCGTTTATGCTGAATGAGCAGGCTCTGCATATCGCTTACATCATCCGGTCGCTGCGCGAACGGAACGCGACGATCGTGGAGGCGACGCAAGAGGCAGAGGCCGAATGGGTGCAAACCATTCTCGATTTGGCCGTTCATGATCTGGAATTCCTGAATGAGTGCACCCCCGGTCTCCTCAACAATGAAGGAGCCGCAAACAGGCGCAATCTTCAGAACACCAGCTATGGCGGTGGTTCAATCAAGTTCCTGAACCTGTGGCGCGAATGGAGAGAGGCCAACGATCTCGCTGGGCTCCGCGTGTATGGCGCCGGTTCCGACACGGAAAACTGAGTCAGACCCTATGGAACCGCACGAACCTGCAGGAACTGACAAACGCCCCCTCCGCGACGCGGTGGCGATTGTTACTGGCGGCGCGTCCGGAATCGGGCGCGCGACCGCGCTCGATCTGGCATCCAAAGGGTGCGCGGTTGCGGTAGTCGACGTTCAGGAGAGATCGGCTGAAGAAACCGCTGAACTGGTCCGTGCACACGGCACGCAGGCCGTTAGCATCGGCGCTGATCTCGGTGATGCTGCTGCGGTCTCGAAGATCGTCGACACCGCGGTCTCGGCTCTGGGACGCGTGGATATCCTGGTAAACTGTGCAGGTATCTATAGCGGCACCAGCTTGCTGGAACTGGGCGTTGAGGAATGGGAGCGGTGTTACGCAGTCAATGTCCGGTCGTTCTTTCTGCTGATGCAAGACGCCGCCAGAACCATGATTGAACAAGGTGATGGAGGTCGCATCATCAATGTGAGTTCCAGCTCCGCCTTCCGCGCCCTCAAGGTAGCTCCCGCCTATGCCAGCTCAAAGTCCGCAATCCTCGGACTCACCCGTTCAGCGGCGGGCGAGCTGGGCCCGTTCGGGATCAACGTGAACACCGTTGTGCCCGGAGCAACGGCAACACCAACAGCATTCAACGCTCTACCTCGCGGACGCGAAGATCTCGAGGAGATGGTCAAGGGAGATGGCCCGGCATCCAACCTGCTGAGCCGTCTTTCCGAACCGGAGGACGTCGCCAATATGATCACGTTCCTCTGCCTTCCCGAAAGCCGGCAGATCACGGCGCAAGTGCTGCACGTCAGCGCGGGCGCAGTGGTCTGACGAATGTTGGTGCGTACTTCCTCCGCAGGATCGTGAGGAAATGCGCACCGATCCTTCGGATTGCATCATAGTCACCAAAGGAAAGAAATATGAGCGAATGGCGCAAGCTATCACCGGACAGCAGCATTTGGACACCGCCAGATTGGCGCGCAATGTCCGGCGATGAACTGCGCCATCACCTGGAAGAGATGGAAGCGGTAGGTGCGGCATATAAATATGTCTATGAGTGCGGTCACGAGGGCGGGCTCGACGGCCGGCTCGCGGCAATGGCGAAGATGGTGCCTGCTGAAAATGCCCGGGTTTGGCGCAGCTACAAGGTCCCCGGTCAGGAGCCAGAGGTGTCGTGGGCCGAGCACGAAGCGGGCTTGAAAGCGGTGATGGGAGCTTACCCCAACGTCCGTCATGATGATGTGACCTTTTATCCCTTCCCTGGCGGTGTCGTGTTCCAGTGCGTCTATTCCTTCACGGCTTCGGATGGCACAGAGGTCAGATTCCCGGCGGCATTGGTCTGGTATATTAACAGTGATGGGAAGATTGCCTACATTACAGAGCATTTTGAGTCATACGGCTCCGACAAGTGGTTTTCTATTCTGAACACCTAAAGGGAGCGGTCAGACAACATTGTCATGTGTGGGCGTCTCCGCGAGCACTGGCAGCTGTAACGCGGCTTTGCCAAGGCAGTGAGAGGGGCCACACCACACCGCACCCCAATCGGGTCAGCATTCATAATGCGCGGTTCCTTCCCTAAAAAATCGGGATGTCTCCAGCCTGTTCCAGATGATCTGTTGGTGCTGGCGATTTCCACCTGCGGAAGAACCAGACCGTTTTGCCAGTTCGGCTGACCGTTCCATAGAGGCCCGGCACTACCGGGTCCGAAGGCCGCCCGCTTTCCAAGACAGACATGCTCTAAATCGTTGTAAAGCCATCAAAAATCGACAATCTTACTGACTCGCAAAATTGTAGCAGAGCAGGGTTGCGCGCGTTGACCGGACACCATCCGCATAGGCGAATGCCCCTCTGGATTGAAAGCGCTGCGTTCCCATATGTATAAGTAGGAAAAGCAGTGCGACGCCCGCACGAGCCGGAAGAGATCGGCGAGGCGCGCAGCGAGGGGTTGAAACCGCAACCCAGGCAGTGCTGGAGAGCGCATGTGACCGTGCAAGCGAAAGGCGAAGGCAGGTTCACCATCACCCGCGAGGACAGGGTCGTCCTTGAGGCGGTAGAGGAGATGGGACCATCCCTGATCGCGCGCGCCGTCGCCTGGTCGGAAATCAACAGCGGCAGCAACAACCTGGCTGGGCTGCGCACAGTTGCGGAACGGTTGCGCCCGGCGTTGGCGGCTTTGGGCGGAAAGCTCGAAAGCCTTCCCCTTGATGACGTCACGACCATAGACGCGCGTGGCGAAACGATCACATCTCCAGCGGGCCAATGCCTGCATGTGCAGGTGCGCCCCGATGCACCGGTGCAGGTTGCGCTGACCGGCCACTATGACACCGTGTTTCCCGCCGACAGCGCGTTCCAGAATGTCAGCCAGCGGCCCGATAGCGCGCTTAACGGCCCCGGCATCGCCGATATGAAGGGCGGCATCAGCGTCATGCTCGGTGCGCTCGAAGCGTTCGAACGCCACCCGCTTGCCGCCAATGTGGGCTATCAGCTGCTCCTCTCCCCCGACGAGGAGACGGGGTCTTTGGGCTCCGCGCCCGTGCTGGCCGCCATCGGAAAGCAATGCCATGTCGGCATGACCTATGAACCCGCGTTGAGCGACGGCACTTTGGTGTCAGCCCGCAAGGGTTCGGGGAATTATCATATCGTCGTCCGGGGCCGTACCGCCCATGCGGGCCGCGAGTTTGCGATGGGCCGCAACGCGCTGGCGACGGCGGCGCGGCTCGCGGCAGCCTTGGCGGATCTCAACGGCCAGCGCGATGAGCTGACCGTCAACATTGCGTGCATCGACGGCGGCGGGCCGCTCAATACCGTTCCCGACCTCGCGGTGCTGCGGTTTAACGTGCGCCTGCCCGATCTCGCTGCGGAAGCCTGGATGCGAGAGAAGCTCTCCGCGCTGGTGTCTGCCCATCAGGGTGATGGCATTTCCATCACGGTCCATGGCGGGATCAGCCGACCGCCCAAACTCTTTTTCCCCGCGCAACAAAACCTGTTCGAAGATATCCGCCACGTCGGCGCGTTGCTGGATCAATCGATAGAATGGCGGCCATCGGGCGGCGTGTGCGAAGGCAACAACCTGCTCGCACAAGGGCTGCCCGGTGCAGATACGCTCGGCGTGCGCGGCGGTGACATACACAGCGATCAGGAATTCGCATGGCCCGAAAGTTTCATCGAGCGCGCGAGCCTCTCGGCGCTCATCCTTTGCAAACTTGCCTCAGGCGAAATTGACGCGATCGCGCTCCGCACGCAACTGGAAAGGGAAATGCATGCCGCACGCCCGTAGAACAGGCAGCGGCAGGCCATTGATGGCGGATCGCGCAACGTCTTGGGTCGCAGCTGTTGACCGGCCACCCATGGCAGGCGCAGAATAAGGGCATGACCACGCTGCTTCAGTCCCTTTGCCCGGCCACAGGCGCTTTGGTCTGGGAAGGGCCATCCGCACAGCAGAAGGACGTTCTCGCCGCGGTCGACCGTGCCCGGCTGGCCTTCACGACATGGTCCGAAACCACGCTTGTCATGCGCATCGACTATATCGAGCGCTACCGCCAAGCCCTCTCGGCCAACGCAGATGACCTCGCCGCCGCAATCGGCAAGGAAACCGGCAAGCCGCTTTGGGAAGCGAAGCAGGAGGTCGCCTCCATGGTCGGCAAGATCCCGCTATCGATTCAGGCCCTTTCGGAGCGCGCGGGCACAATCGAGCGCGAAACGGCGTTCGGCAGATCGGTGCTGCGGCACAGGCCCCATGGCGTCATGGCTGTTTTTGGCCCCTATAATTTCCCCGGCCATCTGCCCAATGGCCATATCGTCCCCGCATTGCTCGCCGGGAACACAATCGTCTTCAAGCCGTCGGAGGAAGCGCCGCTGGTGGGCGAGAGCATCGCCGGACTGATGGCGCAAGCCGGTCTGCCCGACGGCGTGTTCAATCTGGTCCAGGGCGGCCGCGACACCGGTATCGCCCTTGCCGACGCGCCCATAGACGGCCTGCTGTTCACCGGATCGGCGGCGATAGGCGCGCATCTGCGCCGTCAGTTCGCCGACCGCCCGGAAAGGATCCTCGCGCTGGAGCTGGGCGGCAACAATCCCCTGATCGCGTGGGATGGCCCCGCGGACGCCGTCGCATCCATCATCGCGGCATCGGCTTTCATCTCCGCCGGTCAACGCTGCAGCTGCGCAAGACGCCTCATCATTCCCGATGGCAGTGTCGGCGACGAGATGCTCGCTCAGGTTGCGGCGCTGACCCAACGGCTGACGCTCGGCGCATGGGATGAGGAGCCGGAGCCCAGCATGGGACCTCTCATCTCGGAGCGAGCCGCCGACCGGGTGCGCAATGCCTACGCCGAACTCGTCGATCAGGGCGCGCGCATCATTTTGCCGCTTGATACGCCAGAGGACCGCTCACGCGCCTTCCTGACCCCAGCCATCCTCGACGTCACCGGACTGGCCGTACCCGACGCCGAAATCTTCGGCCCGGTGCTGCAGGTCATCCGCGTCCCCGATTTCGATGCAGCGATAGCCGTGGCCAACAACACCGCATTCGGGCTGTCCGGCGGGCTGATCTCTCAGGACACGTCGCTGTGGGAGCGCTATGCGCTGCGGTCGAGAGCCGGGGTCTGCAACTGGAACCGGCCAACCACGGGCGCGGCGGGAAGCATGCCCTTTGGCGGCTTGGGCGCATCGGGCAACCACCGGCCAAGCGCCTATTATGCGGCGGATTATTGCGCCTACCCGATGGCCAGTTTTGAAGCCTCCGGCATCAAGGATCAGTCGGGCGACATTCGTGGGCTACGGCCCCGCCCTGAGGACCAGCCGTCATGATCGAGGTGAATTTCGATGGGCTGGTCGGGCCGAGCCACAATTATGCCGGGCTGTCGTTCGGCAACATCGCATCGGCGCGCAATGCCGGTGCGACATCCAGCCCGCGACAGGCCGCACTTCAGGGTGTCGGCAAGATGCGGAAGATGGTGGGGCTGGGTCTGCGCCAAGGCTTTTTCCTTCCGCATGACCGACCCTATACGCCATGGCTGCGCACGCTCGGCTTTTCGGGCACCGATAACGAGATATGCGCGGCTGCCTGGGCGAGTGATCCGGCCCTGCTCACGAACATGATGTCCGCCTCGTCTATGTGGACGGCCAATGCCGCCAGCGTGTCCCCTGCCCCGGACACGCAGGATGGGCGTTGCCATCTGTCTGTCGCGAACCTTTCGACCATGCTCCATCGCAGCATCGAGGCGGAACAGACCCTGCGGCAATTGCGGCTGATGTTCCCCGATCAGGCACGCTTCGCCGTTCACGAAACGCTGCCGCCCAAGCCCGGTGATGAAGGCGCGGCCAACATGATGCGCCTGTGCGCCCGCCATGGCGATGCGGGCCTCGAAATATTCGTGTACGGCGTCAGCAGCGACAGCCGGTTCCCCGCGCGACAGGATCGCCTTGCCGGCGAAGCCATCGCCCGGCGTCATGGTCTGTCTGCGACAGGGCAGCTTCACGTCCAGCAAAGCCGCAAGGCAATCGATGCAGGCGCCTTTCACAATGATGTCGTCGCCGTCGCCAATGAACATGTGCTGTTCGCGCACGAAGCAGCGTTCGAGCATCGCAACGAGGTGTACCGAACCGTGCAGCAGCGTATGCCAGGCGTCGAAATCATCGAAGCGCCCGAGGATCGCGTTCCGCTTGGCGACGCCATTAGCTCCTATCTGTTCAATTCACAGCTCGTGACCCTGCCGGACGGCACTATGACGCTGATCGTTCCATCGGAATGCCGCGACACCCCATCCGTGTGGGACTGGCTCACCCAATCGATTGTCGGGTGCACATCGATCGGCGCGGTCGAAGTCGTCGAGGTTCGCGAATCGATGCGCAACGGCGGCGGTCCCGCCTGCCTGCGGCTGCGCGTTGCAATGCGCGATGATGACCTCGCCCGCGTCGACCCCCGCTTCATTGCCGATGAGGCGGCCTGTGATACGCTGGAGCGCGTGATCGAAGAATATTGGCCTGCGCATATCGCTCCCTCCGATCTCGGCGATCCGGCATTATGGGAAGCCTGCCGCGCGGCGCGGCGCACGCTTTTGGACGCCCTGAAATTTCATCCCGAAGAGATTTGACCCGCACATGGATCAGAATTTTTTGTGGTTGAGCGCTGGAACAAGATTTTCGCATTGATCGAGCTTCACTCCCGCACTAGTCGCGGCGCAAAGCAAATCATTGGTTCAGGTAGAGGCAGGCACGCATAAAAATGGCAGACAAGTCGGACAAATTTCTCGGTGACAAGGCAAAGATCGCCGGCGGTGCGGTGATCGGCTCGGCGGCAATCGCTGCGGCACTGTTGTTCGTGAAGCGCAACAATACGCGCAAACGGGAAAAACCTGCCCATCCCGAACAGGCGCCCGAGACCGATTAGAGCATCGTGCCAAAAAGTGGGAACCCGTTTTTGGCAAAAAGCGATGCGACACCAAAAGGATAGAGCGCGCAGCCTGCGTCAGATCTAACGCAGCGCGCTCTAAAGCCGGGCGGACCATCCCGCCTGCCAACCCGCGCACAGCATTGGCGGCCCGCGCCTATCCAGTTCATCGCGCCAATCGTCAGCGCGCCGATTCCCGCACCGTTTCCATGGCGACGAACGTCGACGTGTGCGCGACGTGCGGCAAGTTCGAGATTTTCTCTCCTAGCACGATCCGGTATTTGCGTATGTCGGACGTGCGAACCTTCAGCAGATAGTCGAAGCTTGACGCGATCATGTGACATTCCTCCACCTCGGGAATCTGCCTCACTGCCTGATTGAATTCACTCAGCGCGGATTCGCGCGTGTCTGAAAGCTTCACTTCGGTGAAAGCCACATGGTCCAGCCCCATTTTCTCCGGATCGATGATAGCCCGAAAGCCGACAATCACACCGCTTTCAACCAGACGGCGGACGCGCTGCTGACACGGCGTTTTGGACAGCCCGACCTGCTGCGCGAGGTCGGTATAGGTGATGCGACCGTCCCTGCGCAGCGCAGCGATAATTTTGCGATCGAAGTCATCCATATCGACTACAGAATGAGATTTTCCCATATATTTCGCCCGTGATATCTTTCAAATAAAGTCGATTGTCTTATATATTAGCAATATTAAAGCCAGATTTCCACTCGCGCTTTCGGTAAGATAGCGCCATGTCCAAAATCCTCCCCTTCGCCGCCTTCGCGCCGCCGATACGCGAACAATCTCCGCTCCGCCGTGCCATCACCGCTGCCTATCGACGCCCGGAGCCGGACTGTGTCAGGGCATTGCTGGAGCAAGCCGCCCAGCCCGATGCGGAGCGGGACGCGGCGCGCAATACCGCGCACCGGCTGATTACCGCGCAGCGGGCCAAAAAGGCGGATCATGGCGTTGAGGAGCTGGTTCAGGAATTCGCGCTTTCCAGTCAGGAGGGCGTGGCACTGATGTGCCTTGCCGAGGCGCTTCTGCGCATTCCCGACAACGCAACGCGGGACGCGCTGATCCGGGACAAGATTGCGGGCGGCGACTGGAAGGCGCATCTGGGCGATGGTCGCTCGCTGTTCGTGAACGCGGCCACTTGGGGCCTCGTCGTCACCGGCAAGCTCGTCAGCAGTGTCAACGATAGCGGCCTTGCTGCCGCGCTCACCCGCATCATCGCACGGTCGGGCGAGCCGGTTATCCGCCGTGCCGTCGATCAGGCGATGCGCATGATGGGCGAGCAGTTCGTGACCGGCGAAACGATCGCTCAGGCACTCAAGCGATCGCGCAAGCAGGAAGCGAAGGGCTTTGCCTACAGCTATGACATGCTGGGCGAGGCGGCGATGACGGCGCAGGACGCCGAGCGATATTATCGCGACTATGAAACGGCGATCCACGCCATCGGCAGGGCGTCGGCGGGGCGCGGCGTGTATCAAGGCCCCGGCATTTCCATCAAGCTCTCGGCGTTACACCCCCGCTATGCGCGCGCGCAGGCGAAGCGGGTAATGGAGGAGCTGCTCCCGCGCGTGAAGGCGTTGGCGCTGCAGGCGAAATCATATGATATCGGTTTCAACATCGACGCTGAAGAGGCTGACCGGCTGGAACTCTCTCTGGACCTGCTGGAGGATCTTGCCCTCGACCCCGATCTGGCCGGATGGAACGGACTGGGCTTCGTGGTGCAGGCCTATGGCAAGCGCTGCCCCTTCGTCATCGACTGGCTGGTCGACCTTGCCCGCCGGGCGAACCGTAGGATCATGGTACGGCTCGTGAAGGGCGCCTATTGGGATGCCGAGATCAAGCGCGCGCAGGTGGATGGCCTGCCCGATTTCCCGGTCTACACCCGAAAGATCCATACGGACGTCGCCTATATCGCCTGCGCCCGCAAGTTGCTCGATGCCCGCGACGTTCTGTTCCCGCAATTCGCGACGCACAATGCGCAGACGCTTGCTGCGGTCTATCATATCGCCGGGCCGGATTTCTCCATCGGCGACTATGAGTTTCAATGCCTGCATGGCATGGGCGAACCGCTCTATGAAGAGGTTGTCGGGGCCGACAGGCTCGCCCGCCCCTGCCGCATCTACGCACCGGTCGGGACGCACGAAACGCTCCTCGCCTATCTTGTCCGGCGTCTGCTGGAAAACGGGGCCAACTCGTCCTTCGTCAACCGCATTCGCGACCCCAATGTGTCCATCGACGCGCTCATTGCCGATCCTGTCGAACAGGTGCGCAATATGCAGGAACCGGGCCGCAAGCATACGCATATAGCGCTGCCGCCAGAGATCCTGAATGACCGGTTGAATTCTGCGGGTCTCGATTTGAGCGACGAGACCGTTCTCGCCGCCCTGACCACAGCGATGCAGGAAAGTGCGACTGTGCGCTGGACCGCAGGTTCGCAAGGAACGCCCCGCCCCGTCATCAACCCTGCCGACCATCGGGACATCGTCGGCACTGTGCACGACGTTTCCCCGCGATCGGCGTCCGGAATGGCTTCGGCCGCCGCCATGTCGGACTGGCACCGCATTCCGGCGCATGAGCGCGCCGCCGTCCTCGAACGCGCCGCCGATGCGATGCAGGCGCGCATGCCCGTCCTGATCGGGCTGACGGTCCGCGAGGCCGGGAAATCCGTGCCCAACGCCATTGCAGAAGTGCGCGAGGCGATCGACTTTCTGCGCTTTTATGCGCAGCAGGCGCGCACGCAGTTGGAAAATACGATGCCGCTCGGCCCGGTCGTATGCATCAGCCCGTGGAACTTCCCGCTGGCGATCTTCACCGGACAGGTCGCGGCGGCACTCGCCGTGGGCAATACCGTTCTGGCCAAGCCCGCCGAAGAAACGCCGCTGATCGCCGCCGAAGCCGTGCGCCTGCTCCATGAGGCTGGCGTACCGAGCGACGCGCTGCATCTTGTCTGCGGCGCAGGGGACATCGGCGCGGCATTGGTCGGCGCGCCCGAAACCGCTGGCGTCATGTTCACCGGTTCAACAGAGGTCGCACGGCTCATCCAGAAACAGCTGGCACCACGGCTGTCGCCCAACGGCAAACCGATCCCGCTGATCGCCGAAACCGGCGGGCAGAATGCGATGATCGTCGACAGCTCCGCGCTGACCGAGCAGGTCGTGGCAGACGTCATCGCGTCGGCATTCGACAGCGCCGGGCAGCGTTGCTCGGCCCTGCGCATTCTCTGCCTTCAGGAGGAGATCGCCGACCGGACGCTAGCCATGCTGAAAGGCGCGATGGAAGAACTGCATGTCGGCCCAACCGATCGGCTGAGCGCCGATATCGGCCCGGTTATAACCGCACAGGCGCAGGCCGCCATCAATGCCCATATCGATATCATGGAGCAGCGCGGGCACAAAGTGCATCGACGGCCTTTGCCCTCCGCCACGCATAACGGCACCTTTGTCGCGCCGACGATCGTCGAACTCGACAGCATCGCCGAACTGGATCGCGAAATATTCGGCCCTGTTCTGCATGTGATCCGCTACAAACGGGCCGAGCTGGACGGGTTGATCGCCGCAATCAATGCCACCGGCTATGGCCTGACCTTCGGCCTCCATACGCGGCTCGATCAGACAATCGATCATGTCACATCGAAGGTCGAGGCGGGGAATCTCTACGTCAATCGCAACGTCATCGGTGCAATCGTCGGTATGCAGCCCTTTGGCGGGCGCGGATTGTCCGGCACCGGACCCAAGGCAGGCGGCCCGCTCTACCTGCTGCGGTTGGTGCGGAATGTTCCCGCCATGCCGCTGCCTGCGGCGGCATCGCCCTCGCTCGCCCTCGCCGCTTTTGTTCAATGGCTGGAAAGCAATGGCGAGCAGGATATGGCAGAGATTGCGGCGTCCATCGGTGCCTTGTCACCCGCCCTCACGGAAATCGAGCTGCCCGGCCCGGTCGGCGAACGCAATCTCTATGCGCTTCGGCCGCGCGGTACCCTGTTGCTGCGCCCTTCGACGCGCCACGGCCTGTTCCACCAGATCGCGGTCGCCCTCGCTACGGGCAATAGCTTTGCGATCGACGCTGAAGATAAGCTGGCGCTGCTCGCCGAGCGGCTTCCCACCTTGGTGCGGGATCGCATCAAGCCGGACGGAACCAATTGTTCCGCCGTTCTGGTTGAGGGCGAGAAGACGGAAACCCTCGATATGTTGAAGGAAATGGCGCAGCGCCCCGGGGCGCTGATTCCGGTCCACGCCGCCCGCCCCGCGCACATGCATGTCGCAGGCGCCTATTGCCCGCTCTGGCTGATCGAAGAGGTATCGACCTCGATCAACACGACTGCCGCTGGAGGAAATGCGAGCCTCATCGCCATCGCCTAGAGCAGACAAGCACGAAGCTGACCGGCGGAACCATTTGGCTCTGCCGATCAGCGATCCGTTCAGGCCGCGCGATCCAGCTTCTGGTCGGCCGGTGCGTTCAACAGCTCGGCAAGGCGGCTCTGATATTCCGCCATCGCCGCTTCCTTGACCGGGCCATAGCCTCTTACCATGTCCGGCAAGTTCGCGATCTCCACTGCGCGATCCAGCCCCACAGTATCGATATCGGCGCACAGGCTGAGGATCGTTGCAATATAGCCATCGCGCAGCGCGCGCTCGTCCTTGCGTTCCTGCGTGTAGCCGAACGGATCGGCCCACGTCCCGCGCAGCATCTTGCCCTTCGCCAACAGGCCGAACGCCTTGAAGACCCACGGGCCGAACTTGCGCTTCGCCGGACGACCGGTCTTGGGGTCGGTCCGTGAAAGCAGCGGCGGCGCGAGATAGACAGAAAGCCGCTTCGTGCCCGAAAACTGTGCGGTCAGCGCATCCCGGAAGTCGGAATGGCCATAGAGCCGCGCGACTTCATATTCATCCTTATACGCCATCAGCTTGTAGGCATTGCGCGCAACCGCCCGCACAAAATCCTCACCGCCCGCACCGAATTTGCTGACCGCCGCATTCGCCTTGCCGAGCAAACCAGCATAGCGCGCCGCATAGGCGGTGCCCTGATATTCGACCAGTTCCGCCTTCAGGCGCGCGACAAGATCCTCGACGCTTTCCGGTTTCAGCTCTGCTGTCGAAATGCCCGCGACCTCTTCAACACGCTTCAGGTCGACGGCAGCCATCCGTCCCCAGTCGAGCGCGCGCAGGTTGAGGCTGACGGCTGCGCCATTGGCCGTTATCGCCTCACGCAGAGACGCCAGCGACACGGGCACCAAGCCCTTTTGCCAAGCATAGCCGATCATCATCGTGTTCGCCGCGACATTGTTGCCGAACAGGCCTTCTGCCAGCTCCGTTGCGGGAATGGACTCCATTTGCCCGCCGGTGGCGCGACGCACCCTGCCCAGCATCAGAGCGGGCTGGAGCGTGGCGTCCCGGTTCGCCACCACATCAGCGGTCGGGGCTGCATGACTGTTCACCACGGCGTGCGAGCGCCCAGCCTGCAGTTTCGACAAGGCGTCCGCCGCTACCGAAACAACAAGATCAGTTCCCAAAAGAAGGTCTGTCTCGCCATCAACGATCCTCACGGCATGAATGGAGGCGCCTTTGGGCGCGATACGGATCTGGCTGACTACCGCGCCATTTTTCTGCGAAAGTCCGGTAAAATCGAGCACCGTGGAACGTTTGCCCTCCAGGTGCGCGGCAGCCCCCAACAAGGCCCCGACGGTCAGCACGCCCAGCCCGCCGATACCGGCGACATAGATGTTATAGGATCCGTTGAGCGTCACCGGATCGACCTCGGGCAATTGCGCGAACAGGTCCGCCTCGATCTGCTTCAGTCGGTCGCCATCGGGCTTGCGCAACACCGGCCCGTCAATTTCCACAAAGCTGGGGCAGAAGCCCTTGATGCAGGAAAAATCCTTGTTGCAGCTCGACTGGTTGATGCGACGCTTGCGTCCATATTGCGTATCCAGCGGTTCGACAGCGATGCAGTTGGACTGCACCGAGCAATCCCCGCAGCCTTCACACACGCGCGAATTGATGAATATCCGCCGGTCGGGATCGGGAAATTTCCCCTGCTTGCGCCGGCGTCGCTTTTCGGCGGCGCATGTCTGTTCATAGATAATCGCGGTAACACCCGGCACAGTGCGCAGATGGCGCTGAATCTCGTCCAGCCTGTCACGATGCGCAACCGTCACGCCCGGGGCGAGGTCGGTCGCTTTCGTCCAGCTATCGGGATCATCGCTCACCAGATGAATATCGCGCACCCCCTCGGCCGCGAGCTGTCGCGTGATCTGGACCGGGTCCAGTGCGCCCTCCGCCGGTTGCCCACCGGTCATCGCGACGGCATCGTTGTAGAGGATCTTGAACGTTATGTTGGTATTCGCCGCGACCGCCGCGCGAACCGCCAACAGGCCGCTGTGCTGGTAGGTGCCGTCGCCCAGATTCTGAAACATATGCTGCGTTTGGGAAAAGTGGGTCGCACCAACCCATTGCAGGCCCTCGCTGCCCATCTGACTGAAGACCGGTGTCTTGAGCTCAGGTTGCGCGATTGCCAGCACATGGCATCCGATGCCGCCGCCGGCTATCGATCCGTCCGGCGTCTTGGTGGACGAATTATGCGGACAGCCGGGACAGAAAAAGGGCCTCCGCACCGGGAAAACTGCACCAGCCTTATTTTCGGATTGCCGCTGTACGACGGCGAGGCGCTCTTTGAGGTTGATCGAGCCATCTCCCTCCATACGCGCGACAATAGCCTCGGCGACTTGCAAGGGAGAAAGCTCCATGGTCGCAGGCAACAGCCTTGCGCCGTCCGGCTGCGTCTTGCCGGATACCGCGGGGCGTTCGCCCGGTCTGTTGTAGAGCGCAGCCTTCAGTTGGTCTTCAACGGTCGCGCCCTTTTCCTCGACCACCAGAATTTCCTGCGCGCCGTCGGCAAAAGCGATCAGCGGGTCTGCGGCGAGCGGCCAGCTCATCGCAACCTTGTATATCGATATGCCCAGCGCCTCCGCCTCATCCTCACCGATACCCAGCAAATCGAGAGCCTGCATCGCATCCTGATGCGCCTTGCCCAGGGTGACGATACAGAGCCGTTTTTTGCTGCTCGTAAATATCGGCTTGTCGATGCGGTTGGCGATGGCCCAGCCGATCGCAGCGGGCAGCCGTTCCTCAATCAACCGCCGCTCTATCTCCGGACGCTGCGCAGGCCAGATCAATGTCGGATCCCAGTTCAGCCCATGCGCCGGGACCAGTTCAGAGGGGCTCTGGAAGACCGGATAGCTATCAGGCAGATCGATGCTCGCTGCGCTTTCGACAACGTCCGCATTCGCCTTCATCGCCACCCAAAGACCCGAAAAACGCGAAAGCGCGATTCCCGCCAGACCGAGCGAAAGCAATTCCGAAACGCTGGCCGGCTGCAAGACGGGCATTTTTACCGACTCGAAAATCCCGTCGGTCTCAAGCGGAAAGGTGGAGGATTGTGCCCCATGGTCATCGCCAGCGAGCGCCAGAACCCCGCCCAAGGGAGAAGTGCCCATCATGTTTGCATGGCGGAATGCATCGCCTGTGCGATCGACGCCATTTCCCTTGCCGTACCAGATGCCGAAAACCCCATCGGCCGTGGTCGGACCGAAGGCCTTGTGCATCTGCGTTCCCCACAGCGATGTGGCGGCAAGCTCCTCATTGAGGCCGGGTTGAAAAACCACGTCATCGTCGTTGAGAAAAGCCTGCGCCTTCCACAGCTGCTGGTCGTATCCACCCAGCGGCGACCCGCGATAGCCGGAAATAAACCCGGCGGTGTTCAGCCCCAGCTTGCGGTCCATGCGGCGCTGCATCAGCGGCAGTCGGACAAGCGCCTGTATTCCAGTGAGAAATACCGAACCATGTTCCAGAGTGTAGGTGGCCTCAGGGCCGATAGAAGCGGTGCTAGACATAAACTGATCCTCTCACCACCTTATACTCTAACAGAGATAGCAAGTGGGACCAAACTTGCCATCCTAATCCGGTCAAAAAGGCATTTTAAGCTATTTTCTGTATATAATTTAGTACCAATGCACTATAACGATGATCCGATTGAAATTATTCCGGGGAGTCTGAACATGGCAACAGAAATCGAACTGGACGCGCTCGATCTCAAGATCATGCGCTGCCTCTCGCAGGACGGCAGAATGACGTGGCGGGATTTGGCGGAGCAGATAGGGTTGTCGCTCACGCCGACGCTACGGCGCGTACGATTGTTGGAAGAAGCGGGATATATCAAAGGCTATTTCGCGTCGCTTGACGAAAAGCGCCTTGCGGGTTCGATCATCATATTCATCTCCATCACACTCGAAATGCAAAAGCGTTCGTCGCTCTCGATATTCGAAGACGAAGTTTCGCAACTGCCCGAGGTCATGAGCGGATTTCTCATGGCCGGCGGCGCCGACTATCTGCTGCGCGCCGTCGTGCGAGACATGGATCATTGCCGGGCGTTGCTCGACAAACTCACATCGATAAACGGCGTGGCGCATATTCAGAGCAGCTTTGCGCTCAAGGCCATCGTGAACAGGCCCTCCCCGTTGATCGCCTGAACGGGGCGCCTTGCAGCAAACTTGCCTCGCCCGCCGCTTTGCTCGGATATTGTCGGGATCTTCCCAGCCGGACCATTTCCCAACGAGAGGGCGAGACTATGTGCGATGAAACCACCGAAGCGGAAAACAGCCTCTGGGCAACCGGCCGCACGCTCGGACGACGCGAATTCAGCCTGATGACGTCGGGTGTGGCGGCGGCCATGCTGCTGCCTGGCTGCGCATCCGGTACAGTCGCGGACAAAGACGATCAGAAGGACGCGACGATGGAGGTTGCGTCCCGCACGGTCTCGATTGAAACGCCCGATGGCTCGGCCGACGCGTTCTTCGTCCACCCCGTCTCGGGCTCTCATCCCGCGGTCATCATGTGGCCCGATGTTGCGGGTCTGCGAGAGGCCTATCGGACGATGGGGTCGCGCCTTGCCGAGGCAGGATATGCGGTCCTTGTGGTAAACCAATATTACCGCTCAGCACCGGCCCCAATTCTCGATACCATGGACGACTGGCGGACCGAAGAGGGCCGCGCGCTCATCGACCCGATGAGGGAGAAACTGTCCCCCGCGGGCACCACAAGCGACGCATTGGCCTTCGTCGCATGGCTCGACAAGCAAGCGGAGGTCGACACCAGCCGCAAGATGGGCACGTGCGGGTACTGCATGGGAGGACCATTCACTCTTCGCACCAGCGCCGCCCGGCCCGAACGCGTTGGAGCGCTTGCCTCTTTTCATGGCGGCGGGCTTGTAACCCCAACCGATGACAGCCCGCACCTTCTGATCTCGACGATGAAAGCGGCAATGCTGATTGCCATCGCGCAGAATGACGATGCGCGCGATCCTGACGCCAAAACCGTTCTAATGGATGCTGCCAAGAAGGCCGGCCGCCCAGCCGAAATCGAAGTATATCCTGCGCAGCATGGCTGGTGCACCATCGATGCGCCGATATATGATGAGGCGCAGGCAGAGAAAGCCTGGAGCCGCATGCTCGCGATATTCTCAGAATATTTGTAGGCGCGACGCTGCCCGGCAAAAACGCCAAGGGACGGCGTCAGTCGACCTTTTTCAGGCCTGAAGCGAACGCCCTGGCCTTGTCGCAATAGATGGCAGCCGATTTTTTGAGGCCCTCGATCGCGTCTTCATCCAGCTGACGAGCCGCCTTCGCCGGCACACCCACGATCAGGCTGCCCGGTTCAAAGCGCTTGCCTTCGGTCACAAGCGCGCCCGCACCCACAATGCAATTTTCCGGTATGACAGCATGATTGAGGATGGTCGCGCCCATTCCGATCAGCGAATTGTCGCCGATAGTGCATCCATGCAGCATGACATGATGGCCCACGGTGACCCCTTCCCCGACGGTGCAGGGGACACCCTCATCGCTGTGCATCACCACCTGCTCCTGGATATTGCTGCGCGCGCCGACCTTGATGGGTGTGTTGTCGGCCCGGATCACAGCGCCGAACCAGACGCTGGATTGCTCGGCAAGGTGCACGTCACCGATAAGGTCCGCCGAAGGCGCCACCCATGACGAGCCATCTTCCGCTAGAACAGGGGCTTTCCCTTCAAACTCGTAAAGCGGCATGCTGAGGGCCTCCCGTTGTTGCCGATCGCGGGCGAAACCATCGCACCAAGCAGCAACTCTGCAACATTCGGCGCGATGTCCGGAAATCTGGTGGAGCCGAGGGGGATCGAACCCCTGACCTCGTCATTGCGAACGACGCGCTCTCCCATCTGAGCTACGGCCCCAAGGCGCCCGGCTATAAGCGAGCGCCCCTTTCAAGGCAACGGCATTTTCATCGCCGTCTCATCGCAATCAAGCGCTTGTAGCGGCAACCCCAACTGCCAGGAAATCGGGCACCGGCCCGTTCCATGCACCGTCTTCCTGCGTCCCATCTACATCGGCAAATCGCCGGGGTGCGGCTTCGCGTTCCGCGCCCTCACGTTGTGGACGGTCGGATGCCGTATCGTCGCGACGACGCGGAGTGCGTTTGCGCGAACGGCTCTTGCTCTGCCGTGCATCTTCGTCCGACGCGGCATCGGCAGGCTCGCTATCGGCAGCGCCCGCCGCAGCATAATCGATAGAGGTGCCGATCAGCTTCTGGATATTGTCGATGGCCTCGGCATCGTCCTTCGTCACGAAGGTATAGGCCGCCCCCTTAGCGCCAGCGCGTCCCGTCCGGCCGATCCGGTGGACATAGTCGTCCGGATGCCAGGGCGCATCGAAATTGAACACATGGGACACGCCCTTGATATCGAGGCCGCGCGCCGCGACGTCGGATGCCACAAGGATCGTTACCTCGCCGGTTTTGAACCGTTCCAGCTCAGCCAACCGGGCATTCTGGTCGATATCGCCATGAATTTCGCCTGATGCGAATCCATGCCGCTGCAGGCTTTTGTTCAGCTCCCGAACCGTGGTCTTGCGATTGCAGAAGATGATGGCGGTAGCCACCTTCTCCTGAATCAGCAGATCGCGTAGCTTTTCGCGCTTCTTGCGCCCATCCACCTTGACCAGCCATTGCGTGATATTGGCGGAGGCCGTCGCGGGACGGGCCACCTCGACCGATTTCGGATTGGACAGAAACTTGTCGCTCAGCTTCTTGATCGGCGGCGGCATCGTCGCCGAAAAGAGCAGGGTCTGGCGGGTCGCCGGAAGCTTGGTGCAGATATTCTCGATATCCGGGATGAAACCCATGTCGAGCATGCGATCGGCCTCATCGATGACGAGAAGCCCGCACCCGGTCAGCAAAATGTTACCGCGTTCGAACAGGTCCATCAGGCGTCCGGGCGTGGCGATAAGGACATCGACGCCCTTTTCCAGCGCTTTCACCTGGTCGCCCATCGATACGCCGCCGATCAGCAACGCCATCGAGAGCTTATGATATTTCCCGTACTTCTCGAAATTCTCAGCAACCTGCGCGGCAAGCTCTCGCGTCGGTTCAAGAATGAGCGAGCGCGGCATGCGCGCGCGCGAACGACCATGCGCCAGAATGTCGATCATCGGCAGAACGAAGCTCGCCGTCTTGCCGGTCCCGGTCTGCGCGATGCCGACAAGGTCGCGCATCATCAGAACCGACGGTATCGTCTGAGCCTGAATGGGCGTCGGCGTATCATAGCCCGCCTCAGAAACGGCTTTCAGTAATTCTTCGGAGAGGCCGAGATCGGCAAAATTCATCAAAATGTCCGGGATAGAGTAAGCACCGGCGGAAAACCGCCCTTCAAGGCCCGGCCATTGGCCAAAAGCTTTCGATTTGTCAAGAATTTCCCGGCCTGAGGGTCCGTGTCAGCGCTCGGGAACCAGCCTTTTCAGCTTCACGATCTCGCAATCGGCACCGCTGCGCGCCAGAATGCGGTCCCGCCCGGCGCATAACGCGCCATCGTCATGGGGCTGAATATAAAAACCGGAATACAGGTCATCCGCCCTGCATCCCCGGCCAAAGCGCGCACGAATACGGTTCTTGTCGCGCAACATCAGGTCCACGCCGTTGTCGGACGTGACCGCCGCGCCGACAACACGCCCGATCTTTATGCATTTGGGGCCATCGCGTTCGACCCAATCGACGCCACCACCTCTCCGGCGGTCGTCCAGTTCGGCACGCGGCGATGGCGCAGGCGGGGGAGGAACAGCGCGATGGACCATCGGCACCCTGATGATGACGCGCTGCTCGATGGTCATCTGCGCAAGCTGCACACCAGCGGGCAAAATACCCGAATCGCCGGCTTCAGAAGAGGGAGCACCAAGAGGCTTCGCGTCACCAGCCTGCGCGCCGGTGAGCGACATAATCAACAGTGAAATCGCAAAGGATGTCACGCAAGCCCTTCGTTCTGGCCGTTCCCCGAAGCCATTTGATCTGTTACCTTTATCGCAGTTGGCATAAACCGCCCCTGTTGAACAACAGGTGAACTGTGACCGCAAATGATTATATCGGACATATGACGGACGCTATTTCGCTAGACCCTTTCCGGCAGGTGCTCGGTCCGAAGGGCGTAATTACCGATCCCGACGCGATTTCGCCGTGGCTGACCGACTGGCGCGGCCGCTTCTTTGGCAAGGCTCTGGCGATCATCGCTCCGGCTACCACTCAGGAAGTTTCTGCGGCAATCCGGCTGGCGAATGATCGCAATATTGCGCTCGTCCCTCAGGGCGGCAACACCTCCATGGTCGGAGGGGCTACCCCGCCGGAAGACGGAACCGCGCTAATCCTGTCCCTGCGGCGCATGAACGCCATTCGGTCTGTGGATGCCGACGCTCGCGAGGCCGTATGCGAGGCCGGCGTCATCCTCTCGACGCTGCATGACGCGGCCGAAGCGGCGGGGCTGCGTTTCCCCCTCAGCCTCGGCGCAAAGGGCTCCGCGACCATCGGCGGCCTGATATCGACCAATGCGGGCGGCACACAGGTACTGCGTCACGGGACCATGCGCGGCCTCGTGGCGGGTCTTGAAGCAGTGCTGCCCAATGGAGATGTCTTCGAAGGTCTGGCGTCGCTGAAGAAGGACAATCGGGGCTTCGACATCAAACAATTGCTGATCGGGGCCGAAGGAACGCTGGGCGTCGTGACCGCGGCACGGCTTAAACTCGCCCCGCCCATTCTTGCCGCTGCAACGATTTGGGTCGGCCTTTCCAGCCCACATGAGGCCCTCGTGCTGCTGCGGCGACTGCAAGATCATTTCGGCCCAATCGTCGAGGCGTTTGAAGTGATGGCACAGGATTGTGTTCAGCATGTTGCAGAACACATCCCCGAGATACGCATGCCCCTGCAATCGCCCGCCGCCTGGCAGGTGCTGATCACACTCGATCTCACTACGATGGCAGCGGACGGCATGGCGCACGTGGAGCGCTTTCTGGCCGACATGTTCGCCGATGAGACCCTTCATCTGGCTGACGCCGTCATCGCGCAAAATGAGACGCAGTCAGAGACGTTCTGGCGCATTCGCGAATCGATTTCGGAAGCCGAGCGGGCGCAGGGGCCAGCCCTGCAATTCGACGTCAGCGTCCCCGTGGCCTCCATGCCCGATTTCATGATCGACACCGCGCAGGCCGCGCAGTCCCGCTTTCCCGGCACGACAGCATCGTCGTTCGGCCATCTGGGCGACGGCAATGTTCATTTCCATGTCCGCGCGCCGGCGGGCACGACAGACGGGTTTGCATGGATCGCCGCCAATGGCGGGCCGATCAGTCAGTTTGTTCATGATCAGGTGGTCGGCATGCACGGCTCCATCTCCGCTGAACATGGCATCGGCCAGATGAAGCGCGCGGAACTCGGCAGGCTGGCCTCGCCTGCCCGTCTGACGGCATTGCGTGCCGTAAAAGCAGCGCTGGATCCCCACAATATAATGAATCCGGGGAAGCTCATCCCGCTTGCATCGGAAGGCTGACGCCTTTATCGCCGGGCGCGATATTTTTCATGCGTGGCCATAGGTCAGGCTCAGCCGATTGGAGAGACGTGATGGCCACAGCGCCGCAAGCAACATTGCCCATTTTCTACAATGATCTGGTCCCGCTCAACAGCAATGAGCATGGCGCGTTCAAGGTCAAGCCCAGCGATGCGGCGCCGTTTCTGCGCAATCAACATGCGGTTCCGCTGACCATCGACGAGTTCGTCTCGGCCCAGCGTTTCGTTCCGATCATCTTTTCAGCGGGCAGTGATCCGGTTCCGCTCGCACTCATGGGCCTGAACGAAGGCGTCAACACCTTCCTCGATGATGACGGCAAACTGCGCGGCCCGGCCTATGTCCCGGCCTATGTGCGCCGTTACCCCTGGATGCTCGCCAAGCTGCGCCCCGACAGCGATGAGCTGTCGCTGTGCTTCGACCCCAGCAGCGATGTCGTCGGCGCATTCGACGATGGCGATGCTTTGCTGGAGGACGGGCAGCCGACCGAGATCACGAAGAACATCCTCAAATTCTGCGAAGATTTTGAGCAGGCCGCCCACCGCACCGGGCAGTTCATGAAGGATCTGAAGGAACTAGACCTTCTGATGGACGGCGAAGTGTCCATACAGATGCCCGGCAATGAAAAGCCGTTCGTCTATCGCGGCTTCATCATGGTCAATGAGGAAAAATTGCGCGACCTGCGCGGCGATCAGCTGCGCAAGATCAATCAGAACGGCATGCTGCCGCTGATTCATGCGCACCTGTTCTCATTGCAATTGATGCGGGAAATTTTCCAGCAGCAGATCGAACAGGGAAAAATGCCTGAGGCGGCCGCTCCCGAACCGGTGGCCTGACCGGGAATTTTCAACGAAAACGCGCGCAAATTAATGGGCCTTCGCGCCATATTGCGAATTTCGCACGACTTTTTCGCCTATGGTTCAAAACAAGGGCATACAGTGGTTGAAAATTTACGCTCCGTGCCTTAATTAGGAGACATGCAGGTGTCTGTACCCCTTTCGGACACATGCATGGATGCCTTCCCCTTCGAAGGCGTCTCCTCCCTGAACCTGGCCACCCTATGCTGCTTGCATAGGGTGGTTTTTCTTGCCCGCTTCGGCTGAAAATTTCGTTCTTTCAGTGACTTAGTTCATTCCGCCGCAATCGGCAGGTCGCGGTCCAGCGCTTCCTCGCCCAGGGTCTCGATCAAATCGGCAAGCAAGGACCGGATCGCCGGCAAGCCTGTGCCCGGTTCATCCAGTGAGTCGTCCAGATAAAGATCGCGCGACACTTCGATCTGCAGGGCGTGTACCCCTTCGGACGGGCGGCCATGGCGTTCCAGCAGGAAATAGCCGGGATAAGGATGATTGACGGCGCAATGATACCCCGCGTCGGCCACGCAAGACCGTGCCAGATCGGCGAAACGCGACGACGCACTCGATCCGAAACGATCACCAATCACAAAATCGGGCCTGCGCTCCCCGCCAGCGCGCCGGTCAAGCGGCGGCATTGAGTGAATGTCGATCAGCAATGCCTTTCCGAAATGCTGCCGGATTTCAGAGATTCGCCGTTCGATTGCCCCATGATAGGGCACATGTACCTCGTCAATGCGGCGCTTTGCTTCCTCCCACGAGACCGCCCCGCGCCACAGGTCGCCCGAACGCGGCAAGGATTTGGGGAAAAGGCCAAGCCCTCCGCGTTGCTTGGCCGACTGAATGACGGGCACCCCGTCAGGAAAGTCAGCGATCATGCGCGTTTCAATGTCGCGCGGATCACGGTTGAGGTCGATCACTGCGCGCGCCGTTTGGGCGATAATGCCACTACATCCGCGGTCGATGACGTTGGTCGCAAGCAGATCCACATAGCGGTCCTCAAGCCGGCGGATCACGCCAAGGGGGACGCGCGCGCGCTGCAATAGTGAGTCGGGATAGTTACGCCCTGCATGGGGTACGGAAACGAGGACCGGCAAATGCCATGATGCCGCGCCATGAACGCTGAAACACGGCGATTCCAAATCTCTTGCGCTGCCTGCGGTGCAGGGCTTGGCGGAATCATCCTGTTTCATCGGCAATTTTTTGCTCCCGTAAGGCCAATATTAAGCGCTTCTCCATAAAAGATAAGCATAAGTTACTCAGATTGACAGCGGACATAACGGCTGGCAGCACAATGCTGCAGCGGAGAAATAAGAGGTAAACGGGGCGATGATCCGGATTTTGTTGGCCGAAGATGACGAGGCGATGCGGCAATATCTTGCGCGCGCACTGGAACGGTCCGGCTATGAAGTTGTATCGGTAGACAGGGGAACCGAGGCACTGCCCTTGCTGGAAAACGACCGGTTTGACCTGTTGCTTACCGACATCGTGATGCCCGAAATGGATGGCATCGAACTCGCCCAGCATGTGGCTAAGGTCGCGCCCGAAACGCGCGTCATGTTCATCACCGGCTTTGCCGCAGTGACGCTGAAGGCTGGGAAGGCCGTGCCGCAGGCCAAGGTCCTGTCAAAGCCGTTTCACCTGCGCGATCTGGTTCTTGAGGTCGACCGCATGTTCGGCCTCGACAGCGCCAGCGGCCTCTGAGCTTGGGGATAGCACCCTCCGTTCGTATCGAGCGAAGTCGAGACACCATAACTTGAACGTTTCTCGACTACGCTCGAACCGAACGGGTGTATACGATAGTCGTGCGCAGTCGGGCGGGAAAAGATTACGCCTTCCCGGCCCGCCCTAATCGGCAATAATCGCTTCCACATCGCTCGTCGGCGGCATCGGCTTGCCTGCCATCGCTGCGTTCAGGCGAACCCGGTCCAACTTGCCCTCCCAAGCTGCAACGACAACCGTAGCAACGGCATTGCCGACAAAGTTGGTAAGGCTGCGACATTCGCTCATGAAGCGATCCACACCCAATATCAGCGCCATTCCGGCCACGGGAACGGATGGCACTATGGAAAGCGTCGCCGCGAGCGTGATGAACCCTGCGCCGGTCACGCCCGCCGCTCCCTTGCTGCTGATCATGGCGACAAGAAGCAACGCGATCTGATCGCCCAGCGGCAATTCGATACCGGTTGCCTGCGCGATAAACAGCGCTGCCAGCGTCATGTAGATATTCGTGCCATCAAGGTTGAAGCTATAGCCGGTCGGCACGACCAGACCGACCACCGTCTTGTCGCACCCGGCCCGTTCCATCTTCTCGATCAGGCTCGGCAGCGCGGTCTCCGACGATGACGTGCCCAGCACCAGCAACAATTCCGATTTCAGATAGGCAATCAGGCGCAGGATGGAGAACCCGGCAAGGCGCGCGATCAAGCCCAGCACGACCAGTACGAACAGCAAGGAGGTCGCGTAGAAGGTCGCCACCAGCCCGGCAAGGTTGGCCAGCGCGCCCACTCCATAGGCGCCGATGGTGAACGCCATCGCGCCAAAGGCACCAATCGGCGCGGTGCGCATCAGGATCGAAACAAGCTTGAAGACGGCATGCGTCGCCGAATCGAACAAGGTGAGCAGCGGCTTCGCCTTGTCGCCGATCATGGTCAGCGAAACGCCGAACAGGATGGCGACGAACAGCACCTGCAATATATGGCCATCGGCTACTGCCGCCACCAGCGTCGTTGGAATGATGTCGATCAGAAAGCCGGTCAGGCTGCTGTCATGCGCCCTTTGCGCATAGTCGGCCACGCTCCCCAAATCGAGCGACGCTGGATCGATATTCATGCCCGCGCCCGGCTGCACGACATTGGCGACGATCAGGCCGACGATCAGCGCCAGCGTCGACACGGTGATGAAATAGCCGAACGCCTTCGCGGCCACCCGCCCTACACCGGCAAGCTCCTGCATGCCCGCGAGCCCGGTGACGATGGTCAGGAAGATGACCGGCGCGATGATCATCTTCACCAGGCGGATGAAGGCATCGCCCAGAGGTTTCATGGCGGCACCGGTCTCAGGATAAAAATGGCCGAGCAACACGCCGGCAACGATGGCGATCAGAACCTGTGCATAGAGATGCGTGTACCATCGCCCACCACGCGCTTGCGCATCGGAGCGGCGTTCGCACCGTTCGATATCTCCGTTGATCCCACCAATCGCCACCGCAGGTCGCCTCCCCAGAATCCTGACCAAAGGAAACGCGCTTTTATCGGGCAAACAAGGCTTGCACAAATAAAGGATCGGAGCTAACAGCGCGTCTCTTGTCGCGGTTTCCACCCCGAAGCCGCATTAGAACTGAAATGTGGGCGTGTAGCTCAGTGGTAGAGCACTGTGTTGACATCGCAGGGGTCGCAAGTTCAATCCTTGCCACGCCCACCATTTCCCTCTCCTCAAAAATTCGGATTTTGCCGGGCGCTGCTGCGTCTCGCATTGTGTGTGCCCGCCACTGAGTGCGGCCTACCATTTTGCGCGTTCACGATCGCTCCGCTGCGGAAACGCGCGCAGTATTCACCCCTTTGCCTTCGCCATTTGGAACGCCACCGGTTGCAGAAACGAAAAAGGGCGAGCCCGAAGGCCCGCCCCGTTTTCTTTCATTCTGTGCCAGCGATCAGTGCTTCTGATCGGCCCAGATATTGCGATAGGACATGTAAGCGAGGCCCGTTGCAATGATCAGGAAGAACAGCACAGCGACGCCGGCCCTCTTGCGGTTCTCAAGTTTCGGCTCGGCTGTCCATGTCAGGAACGCTGCAACGTCCTGCGCCATCTGGTCAACCGTCGGTTCGGGCTGACCCTCGTCATAGGTGACCTGACCGTCCGCCGTCAGCGGCGGCGCCATCGCCAGATTGAGGTTCGGGAAATACGGGTTGTAGTGCAGGCCGCCCGGCGTCTTCGAATCCGGGAACTGCTCAAGCAACTCGGCGGGCTGTTCCTGATACCCGGTTAGCAGCGAATAGACATAGGCGGTGCCGTGGTGGCGTGCCTTGGTCATCAGCGAGAGATCCGGCGGAATGGCGTTGTTGTTGGCAGCGGCCGCCGCGACATTGTTGGCGAACGGCTTGGGGAAGTGATCCGCAGGCACAGGCTCACGGCTGGACGCCTCACCCGTTGCGGGGTCGACAGACGGCGTCTTGATCGCCCAGTTCTTCGCGATCGCCTTCACTTCGGCTTCGTTATAGCCCAGCGCCTCAAGGTCGCGGAACGCCACGAACTTCAGGCTGTGGCATGCCGAGCACACCTCCTTGAACACCTGAAAGCCGCGCTGCAGCTGCTGCTTGTCATAATGACCCAGCGGCCCGTCAAAGCTGTACGAGACATGCTTGGGCGTGAGATGGAACTCATGCTCTGCCGTCGGTGCGGGCGGTTCGCTGACGTAGGAAACCGCCCCGATGATGAAGGAGACGAGAAGCCAGCCGGCAAAGAACAGGCCGACAAGAAATGCTCCGATACGAACGATCATTGGTCTGCGCCCCCCTTATTCTGCTGCGACTGCAGCAGTGTCGACTGCTTCGCCATGTTTGGCCAATACGGCTTCCGTGATCGACCCCGGCAGCGGATCTGGCCGCTCAAACGCCGACACCAGCGGCAGGATGATCAGGAAGTGCGCGAAATAATAAGCCGAAGCGATCTGGCTGATCATCACGAACGGTTCTTCAGCCGGCGCGCCACCGCAATAGCCCAGCACTGCGATATCGGCGAGCAAGATCCACCAGATCTTGCGGAACGTCGGGCGGTACCGACCCGAACGAACCGGTGACGTGTCCAGCCACGGCAGGAAGAACAGCAGCAGGATCGATGCGAACATCGCCAGCACGCCGAGCAGCTTCGCCGGAATGAAGAAGAAGTCCACCGTGAACGCACGCAGGATCGCGTAGAACGGCCAGAAATACCATTCGGGCACGATGTGTGCGGGCGTCGAAAGCGGATTGGCTTCGATGTAGTTGTCCGGGTGCCCCATCATGTTCGGCGCGAAATATACCGCCAGCGCGAACAGGATGAAGAAGATCCCCGCTCCGAAACCGTCCTTCGCCGTATAATAGGGGTGGAACGGCACAGTGTCCTGCGGCCCCTTCACATCGACGCCTGTCGGGTTCGAAGAGCCGGGAATGTGCAGTGCCCAAATGTGCAGGATGATGACGCCCGCAATCACGAACGGCAGCAGATAGTGCAGCGAGAAGAAGCGGTTCAGCGCGGCGTTGCCGGGGGCGAAACCGCCCAGCAGCCATGTCTGGATCGGCTCACCGACAAGCGGGATGGCGCCGAACAGGCCGGTGATGACCTTCGCGCCCCAATAGCTCATCTGGCCCCAGGGCAGCACATAGCCCATGAACGCCGTCGCCATCATCAGCAGGAAGATCACGAGACCAAGCAGCCAGACCATCTCACGCGGCGCCTTGTAGGAACCGAAATAGAGGCCGCGGAAAATATGGATATATACTACGATGAAGAAGAAGCTGGCGCCGTTGGCGTGTGCATAACGCATCAGCCAGCCGCCATTGACGTCCCGCATGGTATGTTCGACGGTGGCGAAGGCAACGAGTTCATTCGCGCCATAATGCATCGCCATGATGATGCCGGTGACGATCTGGATCACCAGAGCGAGACCCGACAACACGCCGAAATTCCAGAAATAGTTGAGGTTGCGCGGAACCGGATAACCGCCGCCGATGGAATTATAAACCAGGCGCGGCAATGGCAGGCGCTGGTCGATCCACTGCATCAGTGGAGCCTTGGGGGTATATTCGTTTGCCCAGGGAAAACTCATGGATCCGTTCCTCAGCCTACAAGAATGGCGGTGTCAGAAGTGTATGTGTAAGGCGGCACTTCCAGGTTCAGGGGTGCCGGGCCTTTGCGAATGCGCGCTGCCGTATCATAGTGCGAGCCGTGGCACGGGCAGAAATAACCGCCGAATTCGCCGCGGTTCTCGCCCTCTCCCGCGCCCAGCGGAACGCAGCCCAGATGGGTGCAGACACCCATGGTGATCAGCCACTGCTTCTTGCCATCGACGGTACGCTCTTCCAGCGTTTGCGGATCGCGAAGATCATCTGCCTTCACCGCATCGGCTTCCGCGATTTCCTTGTCCGTCAGGTGGCGAACGAACAAAGGCTGGCTGCGATAGGTCGTCTTGATCGCCTGCCCGGGCTGGATCGCCGAAATGTCGACTTCCGTGGTCGAAAGCGCAAGCACGTCCGCGCTCGGGTTCATCTGATCGACCAGCGGCAAAACCGCAACAACACCGCCCACACCAGCAAAGCTCACTGCGGCTATGTTGATGAAGTCGCGCCGCCGAACGCCGTCGCTCTCTGTCGAAATACCGTCGCCTGCCGTATTTTCCACTGTCGCCATGCACTCAACCCTTGTCGTTCAAGGCCGATTCACGACGAACCCGAACCGGCCATTTGTGCGCTGCAATGCCCGTACCTCCGGGCTTTTTCAAGGGGTTTGACGTACATAACGCACGGAATGTCGCTGCCCCCCTCGGCGCGTTCGCGGGCCTGATAGCGCCCTAAACGGCAATTTGCCAACAGCTATTTGAACCCTAAGTGACAAAGCGGAGGCGTCTGGCTAGAGCACGACCATGCGACTTGCCCTGTATCAGCCCGATATCGCCGGAAATGTGGGAACGATTATCCGTCTTGCCACCTGCTTTTCGGTGCCGCTCGACATCATCATGCCCTGCGGCTTTCCCGCGTCCGACAAACAACTGAAACGGGCGGCGATGGACTATGGAGTGTCCGCCGACATCCAGCGGCATGAAAATGCCGAAGCATTTTTCGCCGCGCCTTCCAGCAGCCGCAAGCGCATCGTGCTTTTGACCAGCCGTGGCGACACCCGGCTGCCCGACGCCGGTTTCGCAGAGGATGACATACTTCTGCTCGGGTCGGAAAGCGCAGGCGTCCCCGATGACATTCACGATCGGGCCGATATGCGGATAAGGATTCCCATGGCGCAGGGCATTCGATCCTTGAATATTGCCGTAGCCGCAGGCATCGCTCTGGGCGAAGCCCTCCGGCAAACAGGACTCTATCCTTCATGATTTCTCTCGACGACCAACAATCACAGGCGAAAAGCTGGTTCGAATCGCTGCGCGACAGGATATGCGCCGAATTCGAGGCCATCGAACAGGAAGCGGGCAGCAGCGCGCGCTTCGACTACACGCAGTGGGATCGCGAGGCCGAGGGAATCGCTCCGGGCGAAGGCGGGGGCGGCGTTCGCGGCGTGATGCACGGCAGGGTGTTCGAAAAGGTCGGCGTCAATGTTTCGACCGTCGGCGGCAGCTTCGCCCCGGAATTCGCCAAAACGATCAACGGCGCGAACGGAGAGAATCCGGATTTTTTCGCAACCGGCATCAGCCTCGTCGCGCACATGGCCAACCCGCATGTGCCCGCCGTGCATATGAATACGCGCTTTCTGGTCACGACGAAGCGCTGGTTCGGTGGCGGGGCAGACCTCAACCCGCCCATCCCCTATGATCAGGACACGTCGGATTTTCACGCGACGCTCCAAGCCGCATGCGATGCGCATCACCCAACCTATTATCCGCGCTTCAAGAAATGGGCGGACGATTATTTCTACATCCCGCACCGCAAGGTGCATCGCGGCGTCGGCGGCGTTTTCTACGATCATCTGGAATGCCTGGATGACAGCGGCTTCGATGCGAATTTCGCCTTCACCCGCGCGGTCGGCGAAGCGTTCCTCGCCGCCTACCCTCCGATCGTGCGGCGTCGCATGTCGATGCCGTGGACTGAGGAAGATCAAACGCGACAGCTTGAATGGCGCGGACGCTATGCCGAATTCAATCTGGTCTATGATCGTGGTACATTGTTCGGATTGAAAACGGGCGGCAACATTGACGCGATATTGATGAGCCTGCCGCCGCTGGCGCGCTGGAGCTGAGGGGAGACTGAAGACATGCCGGAGGGGACATCGTGACGCTGATCCCCGTTAATGCGCGGGACGTTGCGACAGTGGTGACGTATCTCGAACTCCGGCGACGCCCGAAACCCTCCCCTGTGCAGGCGACACCGCTGCGCATGGAAAAGTGGAGCCAGCCCGAGCTTGAGAAATACCGGGTTCTCTTCAAGCGCATTGGCGAACCCTGGTTATGGTTTTCCCGCCTTGCGATGGGCAATCACGAGCTGACATCCATCATTCACGACCCGCTGGTCGATATCTATGCGGTGTTGGACCCCAAGGGCATTGAGGTCGGCATTCTGGAACTTGATTTTCGGGACGAAGGGCGCTGCGAAATCGCATTTCTCGGCCTTGTGCCCCAGCTTGCGGGACAAGGATTTGGCCGATGGCTGATGGCGCAGGCAATGACCTATGGCTGGCGCAAGGGCGTCACGCATATGACGGTCAACACCTGCTCGCTCGATGATCCGCGCGCGCTTGCAACCTATGCGCAAAATGGCTTCGCGGCGGTCGGCCGAACGATTCAAACCTTTCCCGACCCACGCCTCACCGGGCTGCTCGCCCCCGATGCCGCCCCCCATGTGCCCATTTTGAAGACGCCGCGGTAGGTGGCATCAACACACTCTACTGCTCACGAGCGTCAGCCTTCACTGTACATTCCACCCGCGCTGGATGTTTGAAATGTTGTGGAAAGCGGACGTCCCCCAACCGAGCGGCTTTGGTAGTTGTACAAATGCTGCTAGGTCTTGCGTCGAAACATTTTAGTTAGGCGTGAACAAATGAAGATGCCGAGCATCAAGTTCATCGTAGTGGTTGCAAGCGCATGGATAGCGGCATCGCTGTTGGAGAATGTTGGCATTTCGCGCGACGTCTCAGTAGTGTCTTTCCTCGCGCTCTTTTTCGTCGGATGGTTGGCCTACAAGCGGTTCGCGTTGAAAGAACGTCTGGGTTCCACGGACTTGTTGCTTGCCGCTCCAGTGTGCCTGATTTTGACTCTGGTCACCCTTCGGGAGACGGGGCTGGTGGGCTTTCCGAGTGCCGTTATCTGGATAGCTTTTGCAATCGCCAGCATCTTCGCCCTTGGTTACGCCAGCCCACCCGATGACCGGCCAGACAACGCTTAGCTAATGTCCGCAAAGTTGTCGTGTCCGGAATGACCGCATTCGGACGATGGCCTCGAACAACGGACACCAATCGCCCTGCCCGAATTCGTCCGCGCGGCCGAATGCAGATCAATCTTCGAGTTGTCGATACAGGCGCGACGACATCACGATCATATAGACCTGCCCCACGGCCATGGCGGTCGAGGCTCCCAGATCGCCAGCCTGTCGGCCAAGCTCGGGGCCACCCAATGAAAGCCCAACAAGCCCCAGCAAAAGCTCCGCGACAATCCGGGCAAGAATGATGGGAATTGTGACGGCAATGATAAAAAGCAGCAGACGCCCGGTGTTGCCCTTTGTCAGATCCCAGCTCAGACGCAGGGCAGTGAACACCCCCTTCTGCCGGTCCACGATAATGCCATTCAGCGGCACGAGACGCGCCGAGATGAACAACGCGGCCACCAACACGAAAACCTCGCCTATCCCCGGCGCGATAAGCCCCAACAACGTCATCGGTACGGCCAGCACGAACGCGACCAGCAACCCGGCCGCCAGAGAGACAGGTATGCGACGAAAGCCATGGACCAACGCCTCCCGCAGGATGATACCCGGCTTGAGCGCCAATGTGTAGCAACTCAGTGTACCGCCGATCATCACCACCGCGCAGACAATCATCAGCAGAAGTGAAGACCCCGGCAGCTCCGGTGTCGGCACCTCTCCGCCCGGCTTCATGTTTCGAAGCTCCTCCGGGATGGCCTGGAAAATCAACGCCATCGGTATGGCCACGAACAGCAGGATCACAGGGAACAACAGGCCCGCTTCGCGCCTGATGAACAGGTTGGCCTCGGTCCATGCCGCACCGATCGACACCTGTTTCATGATTTCCAACGCTCCTTGCCCTCATTTCCGACATATCGGTCAATTCCGATCACCTCTTGATGGTTGCACCGATCCGCGTCAAGAGAAGCCATGAGCGATGAAGATGCACGGGACGCCATCGAATGGCGGGTTGAAGAGGAGCGGGTTGCCTACCCTGACGCACTTGCCGATATGGAGGCGCGCGCTGCCGCCATCCATGCGGGCACAGCGCAGGAGCGTGTCTGGCTGATCGAACATCCACCGCTTTACACGGCGGGGACAAGCGCAGACCGCGCCGAGCTGCTCGACCCGCGCTTTCCTGTGTTCGAGGCGGGGCGCGGCGGGCGCTACACCTATCACGGCCCCGGTCAGCGCGTCGGATATCTCAATATCGACCTTGCCAAGCGTGGCCGCGACATTCGCAATTTCGTGCATAATCTGGAAGGCTGGGTCATCTCGGCGCTCGCCGATTTCGGCGTTGAGGCACGCCGTGCCGAGGGACGGATCGGCATCTGGACCGACACTCCGGATGGCGCGGAGGCGAAGATCGGAGCGATCGGCGTGCGCGTGCGCCGCTGGGTCACGCTGCACGGCTTTTCGGTCAATATCGACCCCGACCTCTCTCATTTCTCGGGCATCGTGCCCTGCGGCATCAGCGAATTTCCGGTCACCAGTCTGGCGGCGCTTGGCAAGGACGTGTCGATGCCCGAGTTCGACCACGCCCTGAAGAAGCATTTTCCGGCGTTTATCGCGAGCCTGCGTCGCTGCCCCGCACCTGATAGCTGCCCGGCTTGAGCATTGGGCGTTGCCACGTTAGTGTCATGGTTAATATGGTCGCACATAAGGAGATTTAGATGCCGTTTTTCTCACGGAGCCATCGCTGGGGGTTGGCAACGATGGTGCTTCCGGCATTGCTTGTTGGATGCGGGGGAGAATCCAACAGCAGCAACAGCTCGGACGTGGAAATGACGGGCCTGCAAAAGGCTGACGGCACGATCAACGATGCGATGACGGATTTGGACGGCGTTCAGGTTGAAGGCACGGCTATGGCGTCGGCAGGCAATGAAGGCGCTGTTGCAAACGGCTCCGTCCCCCCGATGGCTTCCGCGGACAACAGCAGCGGCACAGCAGATTCCGGCGATGAAGAGGTGGTAGCCGCACAATGAGAAACATCATAAAAAGCACTATAAAGTTTGGAGCCGCTCTCGCCGCAATCGGCATGACCGCGATTCTACCGATGGGTGCCAATGCTCAATTCTATTATGCCGCGCCGGACCTGTCCGGGCCTCCGGTCACTGGTGCGGAGCCGCAGTTGCAGCTTAATTTGCCCGGCGCCAGCGCGGCGGAATTGCGGGCGGGCCTGCTCTGGCACCTGCGCGTCGCGATGAACGTCGCAGCCCTGCAATGCGATTTTGAGCCAAGCCTGCTAACCGTCAGCAATTACAATGCGACGCTCGCCCATCATGAGGATGAGCTTTCGAGCGCGTTCAACACATTGACCGCTTATTTCCAGCGAACCGCTGGGCGCGGTCGCGCGGGGCAGCGCGCGCTCGATCAATATAATACGAAGACCTATTCCTCCTATTCGACCGTTCATGCGCAGCGCGACTTTTGCGCGATCATGGGCAGCGTGGGCCGCGATGCCATTTTTGCGCCGCGCGGCGCGCTCGGCTCATTGGCGCAGCGTCGTCTGGGTGAGGTTCGCAAGGCGCTGGTGCCGATCGGCGATCAATATTTCACCGATCCCGCCTATAATTTCCGCGCGACCCTGCCGCTGTTCACCAAAAAATGCTGGAAGCGCGATACGCTGCGCGACAATTGCCAGGAAGCGTGGGAGAAATACGCGGCCAAGCAGGGTCAGTAGGCCGCTATTTCAGCCCAAGCTGCTTGTGATTTTGCAGCGACAATCGCCATTGCGGACGGTCCATTACCAGGGCGATGGCGGCCTGCGTATGCTGGCCCGTCTTCCCCGCCTCATCCAGCGGTTGGATCAGGAAATGGCCGAAATTCCAGCTTTCGACGTCTTCCAGCCCTTGATCCGGTAGGGGCTCGGCAGGTTGCGGCCAGACCAGTTTCAACTCGTCACCAGCGCGCTGGACCACTTCGCTGCCCGCCTTGGGGCTAACGCAGACCCAGTCAATGCCGGGATGCGCCGCTATCGTACCGTTGGTTTCGATGGCAATCTCAAATCCGTGCCCGTGCAGCGCATCGACAAGAGCATCGTCCACCTGGAGCATCGGTTCGCCGCCGGTCAGGACGATATACCGCTTCTGGCCACCCTCTCCCCATAGTTGCGCGGCTTTTCCGGCCAAGTCGTCCGCCGAATATCGGCCGCCATTTTCCCCGTCCGTGCCGACGAAATCGGTATCGCAAAAGCGGCAGATCGCGCTCGCACGGTCCTGCTCCCGGCCACTCCACAGATTGCACCCGGCAAAGCGCAGGAAGACAGCCCGACGCCCCGCGCGAACGCCTTCCCCCTGCAACGTCAGGAACATTTCCTTGACGGCATAGCTCATACGTAAATCGTCGGGTCGGCAAGGCCCGCCTCGGCAAAGCCCTTCGCGCGCAACCTGCAGGCATCGCACACCCCGCAATGTTTGCCATCAGGCGTCGGGTCATAGCAGGACCAGGAAAGCCCGGCGTCGAGCCCAAGCCGCTCCGCCTCGCGCGCGATGTCGGCCTTGGTCATATATTGCAGCGGCGTGTTGATTCGCACCGGATCGCCCTCGACCCCGGCGCGCGTGGCCAGCGTCGCCATCGCCTGAAACGCGGCGATGAAATCGGGCCGGCAATCGGGATAGCCCGAATAATCGAGCGCATTGACGCCAATGAAAATGTCATTGGCGCCGACAACCTCTGCAAAACCGAGCGTCAGCGACAGGAAAATGGTGTTGCGGGCAGGGACATAAGTCACGGGGATGCCGCCCTCTCCCGACGCCCCGACGCCATCCTTGGGAACCGCGATGTCTCCCGCCGTCAGAGCCGATCCGCCAAACGCCGTGAGATCAAGCGGCAGAACGACGTGCCGTTCGACGCCAAGCGTCCGCGCGATTGCGCGCGCGGAGTCCAGCTCGACGCGGTGCCGCTGGTTATAATCGATCGTCAACGCGTATAGCTGCAGCCCCGCTTCGCGCGCCAGCGCTGCAGCGACGAAACTGTCGAGCCCGCCCGAAAGCAGCACGACCGCCTTATTCTTTTCCGCTTGTGTCATAGGCGCGCGCTAACCCCATCGCGTAACGTGCGCAACCCGGTTGCCCGTTATCAGGGACAATCGCCGGTGCGCCGTGCCTCCAGCGACAAAGCAAACGGCGCGCCGTGCGAAATACCCTGCGCGTCGATCTGCACCAAACGCGGCGTTTCCACACGCAAATCGGTACGGCCATTGCCACTGTCGCTGCACTGATAGGTCACCACCGCATGATTGGGCGTATCGGACACGACGAAACGGCTACAGCCGCCATTTTTATGCTGAACGTGCAAAAGCTGCGCGGGGTCGCCCACGCAGATGCGCTGGCGCGGTGTCTCGGAGCGCCTCGTGCCGCGTTCGCGCAGCTCCCACTGCCCTTTTTCGAGGCCACGCAGCGCGGCCATGTTTGGCGCAGCCGGAGCCTTGCCGCCCGGAGACATCGCTGCCGTGCTAAAAAGAGCCAATCCCGCCAGTCCCGCAATACGGATACACAGATTCACCATCCGCCCAAAAATCCTCGCGTCAGTCGCAATGCCGTGTTCGGCTAGAGCGTTTCATGCGTCCCCAAGTGCACATATATAATCAAGGATTAAGGCAGAAACAGGATGAAATCGGAACAAAGAGGGTAAACGCGCCCTAGTTGGTCAGACTGGCGAGTGAAATCGGGAAAATCCGCGAGCAAAAAGCACAATCGACATTGATATGGCCTGCCTCGTCGGCCATCGCCGCGCGCTCATTGGCGGGAAAACGACCAATGACGTTGCGGATATGGGTCGCGTCGCAGCGGCACCCTTTCACCAGCGCGCCATCCTGCTGCACGCGCACCTCTTCCTCTTCGTGGAACAACCGCCACACAATCTCATCAAGGCCCAGCGAGCCATCGGTCAATTCGCTGGGTTTCAGCGTTTGTGACAGGATCTGCACATGTTCCCATTCAGGGTGATCATGCCGGACATGCAGTCGCTCGCGGCCGACCTCGCCCTCGGGAAGGTGCTGCACCAGCATGCCACCTGCGACGCAGCGCCCGTCTTCGTCATGCCGTACATCGATCTGCACGAAACTGGGGATTTGTTCGGATTGCAGAAAATAATGCTCCGCCGCCTTGCCCAGCGACTCGCCCTCCAGCGGCACGATACCCTGATAGCGCTGCGCCTCCGCGCCCGCCGTTGCCGCCTGATCGACGGTAATCGCCAGATACCCCTTGCCGAACAGGCCGAAAAGCGACGGATCTGTCCCTTGCATCACCAATTTGTCCGGGTCGAACTGCACATATCCGCGCAACGATCCGCCATCGGCGGAAGCCATATAATCGGCCACCAGCAAGCTGATGACCCCTGCTTCGGTCTGCGCCTGCAGGGTAAGCTGCCCGGCATCATTTTTGAGCGTGCTGCCGAGCAATCCGGCCAGCACGAGCGCTTCGGCCAGCAAGCGTTCGACAACAGGCGGATAGGCATGCGCCGCCAATATTTCGTTCAGCACCGGCCCAAGCCGCACCACCCGGCCCCGCACATTGCGGGACGGTATGGTGAAGCCCAGAGCGCGATCGATCGCTTGCTCACTCATCGATTACGTCCACCCTCATATGGTTGGACATGGGGTCTGACGACGTGATGGCAACTCACAATTTGCCAAGCGCCCAAAGCAAGACCGATTTTTGCGCGTGAAGGCGATTTTCGGCTTCATCCCAGACAAGCGACTGGGGACCATCAATGACCGCGTCCACAACCTCTTCCCCACGATGCGCCGGCAGGCAGTGAAGGAATTTGGCGGACGGCTTTGCAGATTTCATCAATTCCTCGGTTACCTGATAAGGCATCATCGCCGCGAGTTTTTCCTCGGCATGTGCCTGCCCCATCGATACCCAGGTATCGGTCACGATCACGTCTGCTCCATGCACCGCCTCTTGCGCATTGCGCGTCAGTTTGATGGTCGAACCCAGCTCCCGTGCGGCAATTGCAAAGGACGGGTCGGGATCATAACCGTGCGGAACGCCGATGCGAACATCGAACTTCATCAGGCCCGCCGCCTCGATGATCGAGTGCAGCACATTATTGCCATCGCCCAGCCACGCCCACTGGCTGCCAGGCAAGGCCAGCCCATGTTCAATCACCGTCAGCAGGTCCGCGACGATCTGGCAGGGATGCGATAGGTCAGTCAGGCCATTGATGACCGGAACCGTTGCATATTCGGCCATTTCCTCGATCTTGGCATGGTCGTCGGTACGGATCATGATCGCGTCGCACATGCCGCTGAGCACTCGCGCCGTGTCGGCCACGGTCTCGCCACGACCCAATTGAGATGTTCCGCCGTCGAGAATGAGACTCGACCCGCCGAGCTGACGCATCGCCATGTCGAACGAAACGCGCGTACGGGTGGAATTCTTCTCAAACACCATCGCCAGCACATGACCGTCAAGCGGAGCATCGGCATCGACTGCTCCCTTGGTTCTGCCCGCGCGCGCCGCCTTGCGGTCGATGGCGTCGTTCAACATCGCGGCGATCGCGTCGCTGCCCGCATCGGCGAGGTTTAGGAAATGCCGTGTCATGTCAGCCCCCTGTCAGGTCGCGGGCGAGGGAACATAATCCCGCGCGCCGGCTGATAATTTTTCAATACATTCCGCAATATGGCCTTCATTGATCACAAGCGGTGGCAAGATGCGCACGACATTGTCGCCCGCTCCGACCGTCAGCAGGCCATGGTGGTCGCGCAAATGCGCAACAAAGGCGCGGCTATCGCTTTTCAGCTTGATGCCAAGCATCAAACCCTTGCCGCGTACGCTATCGAACAGGTCGTCATGATTGGGAATGAGCTGCTCCAGCGCGCTACGCAACCGTTCGCCCATCGCCCGTACATGCGCCAGAAACTCAGGGTCTGAAATCACGCCCCAAACGGTTGAGCCAACCGCCATGGCAAGCGGGTTGCCGCCATAGGTCGACCCGTGCGTGCCGAACACCATGCCTTTGGCTGCTTCTTCGGTCGCCAGGCACGCGCCGAGCGGAAAGCCTGCGCCGATGCCCTTTGCGACCGCCATGATATCGGGCGTCACGCCATATTGCTCATGCGCGAACAACGTGCCGGTGCGCCCGACGCCGCATTGCACTTCATCAAGGATGAGCAGCAGGCCATGCTCATCGCACAGCGCGCGCAACCCCTCCATGAACTCCTGCGTCGCCGGCATGATGCCGCCCTCGCCCTGCACGGGTTCCAGCATGAACCCGGCGGTTTCGTCGTCTATCGCCGCCGTCGCTGCCTCCAGGTCATTGAACGCGATGACATTGAAACCTGGCAACAGCGGCTCGAACCCGTCACGCATCTTTGGCTGGTTGGTGGCCGAAATCGTGCCGAGCGTGCGCCCATGAAAGGCGTTGCCAAAGGTGATGATCTTGTGCCGTTCCGGCTGACCGTTGGCGTAGTGATAGCGGCGCGCGGTCTTGATCGCGCATTCAACCGCTTCAGCGCCGCTGTTGGTGAAGAAAACCGTGTCGGCGAACGTCGTATCGACGATCATCTGCGCAAATTTCTCTCCTTGCGGGCTGCCGTAGAGGTTCGACACATGCATCAGCGTCGCTGCCTGATCGGCAATCGTTTTCACGAGGCGCGCGTCACCGTGCCCCAGCGCGTTGACCGCGATGCCGCTGGCAAAATCGAGATAGCGTTCACCGCGCTCACCGAACAGATAGCAGCCTTCACCGCGCACCGGACGCACATCGCACCGGGGATAAACGGGCATGAGCGGCGTGATCGACATGAGCTTCCCTTTCTGAACTGCCTTGCGGCCTTTTGATCAATGAACGCGAAATCCTGTGAAAACGCAAAAAGGCGACCCCGCCGGGCCGCCCTTGTTGCGAGAGCTGCCTATATCGCGGCGCCCCGGCTGGCGTCAACCTTTACGCGATTCTGTTCCACGCGTCGGCGATTTCGGCGATAATGCTGTGCGCCTTGCGCGCTTCGACGGCCTGCCCGCTTTGATAGGCCGATATCATCAGCCTGCGGCTTTCCTTGTAGATCTGGGCAAGACCGAGCGCGATGTCGCCGCCCTTGTCGAAGTCCAGACTGGAATCGAGCGCGTGGATGATCGCCAACGCGCGCAAATGCTTTTCATTCGCCTTTGTCCGATCTGCCTGGGTTAGCGCGAGCGCCGCATCTTCAATCGCCAGCAGCAGTTCCTCGAACAATATTTTGACAAGGCCGTGCGGATTTGCCGCTTCGATTCGGCTTCCTGCATGAACGGCGGCATAGCGACGACTGGCCGATCCGGAAAATCCAGGAGAATGATACATTTTCTCAGGTCCTTATTTTAATTATCTGATTTTATGTTTTATTTATTGTCTTTATTGTTCCAGATGGCGATCTGCTGATCGAGATAGCTCTGGGTGGCTTTCAGCGCCATCAGCTTGGTTTCCATCGCCGTGTAAACTGACGACAGGCGCTCTTCATAATTGTCCATGTCCTGATTGAGCTTTTCCATCTGCTTGGCATATTCCGCCGCCAGCTTGTCATATTTGGATTTCGATGACGCAAGCGAACCATTATCCGCCTTGATCGCATCCTTCACGTCCGAAACAATCTTGGCGAGACCGGGGGTGGTCGCGGTGCTGACCGCCGGGTTGATCATCTGCGCGACCCACTGGGGATCGGCGGCGATCGCGCTGTCGAGGCGCGCTTCGTCGAGCTTCAGCGTGCCATCGGGGTTGGTCGATACGCCGATATCGCTCAGCGTGCTGTACTGGCCGCCGGTTGCGAGCGCAGTGGTCGAAATGCTTGCGAGTTTCCGCATCATGTCGCGCACGCCCGCATCGCCGGCCAGCGCACCTGCGCTCAGGGTATCGGTGCCTGCGGCAGTTGCTTCGTTGAGCGCGGAGCGCAGCTGATTGTAAGCGCCCACGAAATCCTTGAGCAGATCCTTGACCGACGAGGTCGGCTCGGTGCTCGCGAGCGTCACCAGCGTGCCGGGCGACGCCTTGTTGAGGTCAATGCGCACGAAGGGCAGCGCCGTGTCGAGCGTATTGGTGTCGTTCTGATGCTCGATGCCGTCAATCTTGACGATGCTGTCGAGCGCGCTCTGCGTTTTCACCATGCCGCCAGACACGCCGTCGAACGTGAACTGCGCTAATGTCGCGTCGGCGGTGTCGGTCGCTTCCTTGGTCAGCGTGAAGGTGTTGACGTCGCCCGTCTCGCCCTTCAGCACCAGGCGCGCGCCGCGGTTGTCGACGGCGATGCTGGCTGTGACGCCCGCATCGGCGGCGTTGATGGCCGAAGCCAGTCCATCAAGCGAGTTGTTGGCGCCATCGATCGTGATCGTGTGTACACCCGACGCCGTGGTGAGCGTCAGCGTGCCGAGGCCGACCGGATCGGTTTTTGCGCTGAGGTTAATGGATTCCAGCACCTGCGCAGAGGCCATCTGGAGCACTTCCAGCTGTGCGGGCAGGCCTTTGGGCACGCCGCCGGGCAGCAGGCTGAGCGCCGCGATGGTGGGATCGTTGGACGCAGGCTGACCCGCGAACGCCGCATCCTTCAAGATTTCGGTGAGCGTATTGGAGAATGTATCGAGCGATCCGGTGGCCGATGCCAATGCCGAAATGCGAGAGCCGTTTAGGCTCTGGCGCTGGGCGATGACGGCCTGACGCGGTTCGCGCGTCGCGCTGACCAGCTGCGAAACGAGCGCAGTCGTGTCGATGCCCGACCCGGTACCCAAAAGATTTGCAATGCTTGAACCGATACTGACCATATCCATTCCCCTCTGAGTGGTAGAACGGCACGGCCAGCGGCAAATTTAGCGATGAATGCAGAAATTTGTGCGGAAAATTCTGACGAAAAAATCAGGCGGAAAGCGCCATCAGCTGATCGACAGCTCCGACAGGCACATTGGCTTGGGCCGCGCGCGTGAGCGCCACGTTTTTCGCCATATCCTGAGCGAGCGCAACCGCCCTTTCTATCTGCTCCACGCTGGCGGGGGGCATCGGAATGATGATCATCGGCTGGCGTTGCACTTCAAGCCGATCGACATTGATTTGCAGCGCCGCCGCGGAATGATCCTTGGCAGCATCCACATCGGCGAGAATATCCGCGATACGGGCATGCACCCGCGCATAATCCGAAGCGCTCGCCATATGTTCGCGCCGCGCCTGCTCGCCGCCATCGGCATTGGCGTTTCCGCCTGCGGCCGACTGGCCGGACGCGGCAGCCGCCTGCACCGCCGCCACTGGCTGTACCGGGCGTACAGCGATAGCGCGATCGGCCGAAACCGCATCAATTCGAGGCACGAACTCATTCATGGCACCCGGTATAGGCAGCCCTTGTAAAGCAAGTGCGGACAAATCGACTTAAACCGAAATTAACGCTTTTTTGCGCTCCGGCTCGAATCGCTATCCATCTGATTTATCGGTATTCTTTCCGTCCGCGTCAAAACGCATATTGTCCGGCAGATCGATATAGGGCCGGTCATATTCGCTCGCCATCCGGGCATCGACCCGGTGCAGGAATGCGAGAATTGTCGCGACGGCGACATAGAGCGCCTCGTCCACGACCTGCCCGACCCGCGAGGTAAAGTAGAGCGCACGGGTCAATTCAGGATATTGCAGTACGGGCACCTGGCTGCCCTCGGCCAGATCGCGGATCGCCATCGCCATCGCATCGCATCCACGTGCGACGACGACAGGCGCCATATCGCCCTTCAACGGGTTGTAGCGCAGCGCGACCGCAAAGTGGGTCGGGTTCATCAGCACGACTGTCGCCTCGGTCACGGCTTTGCGCGCGCTGCCGGACATCACTTCATATTGTTTGCGACGGATATGCCCCTTGAGTTCAGGCGAGCCTTCGGTTTCCTTGTTCTCGTCCTTGATGTCCTGCTTGCTCATGGCGAGCCGTTTGCCACGCTGGAACATCTGGCTCGGCACGTCGATACCGGCGATAATGAACAGAGCCCCGCCCATCACCAGGCAAGCAAACACGAATATATGACCAAGTTCGACCAGCGCGCCGGACAGGTTCATCGACCCCATGGCCGTAATTGTCGTCAATCGGTCCCAGATCAGCCAGATACCAATGGCGCCGAGCAGAACGACCTTGGCAATTGACTTGCCCAGCTCGATAAGCCCGTTCGTTCCGAACATGCGCTTGAGGCCATTGGCCGGATTGAGCTTCGACGCTTTGGGTTTGAACGCACTCGGCCGGAAGCCCAGTGATCCCAGCATTGCAGGCGACGCGATAGCAGCGAGAATGGTCGCCAGCATGATGCCTCCGACCGGCAAAAGCAGCCCGGATGCGAGAGAATATGTGCGTTGCGCCGGCTCGAACGCGACAACGTCCTCACGGCTGAACCGCAATGCATTGATCAGCATTTCCTGCAACGCGCCCATCATCATCGGCCCGGCAACGGCCAGCCATGCTGCCCCCGCCATGATCACCAGCGCTGTTGCCAGTTCCTTGGACTGAAGGATGTCGCCTTCCTTGGCGGCATCGCGCAGCTTCTTGACTGTTGGCTTCTCGGTCTTCTCGCCGCCGCCGTTGGATTGCTGCGCCATATATCAGCGCCCCTCGGCTATTATCTGGGCCTGGTCGAGCCCTTGGCGAAGCGCGTCGGCAATGCCCTGCCCCATGATCGGCGCGGTCATGGCCAGCAGGATGAGCCCGACGATGAGCGCGACCGGTATGCCGACAGCAAACAGGTTGAGCGAGGGTGCCGAGCGAGCGAGCATGCCCATGACCAGCTGTATCAGGATGAGCGCGAAACCCACGGGCAATGCGACGGTCAGGCCAGCGCCCAGCAATGCGCCGCCAAACATCACAAGGCCGTAGATCGCATCGTTCGACAGCATCGGCCCGCCCGGCGGCAGCGCCAGATAGCTTTGCACCACATAGCTGGTGAGCAGCAGGTGCCCGTCCATCGCAAGCAGGATGAAAGTGGCCAAAATCGCCAGAAACTGCCCGACCACCTGCGTCGACTGCCCTGATTGCGGATCGACCATCGAAGCGAAGCCCAGCCCCATCGCGTTCGCGATGGTTTCCCCAGCGACAAACGCTGCGGCGTAGCCGATCTGAAGCGCGAACCCCATGGCGAGGCCTGCAAGCACTTCACCTGCCACCATCAGCAGGCCGGATACGCTTATCAGTCCGGCCTCGGGCATCTCGAAGACAACGCTGTTCATTGCCGCCATACCGACAGCTAGGCTTAGGATCAGCCGGAGCTGCACCGGCACGGCCCGTGCACTGAAGATCGGCGCGGCGAGAAAGGCCGCTCCAGGACGGATCATCGCCACCAGCCAAACCCAGAGTTGTGTTTCGACACCGATAAAGCCGGGTGCGAACATGATTAGCGCCCCTGCCCCTTAGCCGCCCGATATTTCCGGAATACGCTCGAATATCTCACGTGCGAAATCAGCAACCAAGAGCATGACCGACCCGCCGAATATCGCCAGCATCACCGCCACAACGATCAGTTTCGGCACGAATGTCAGCGTCTGTTCGTTGATTGAGGTCGCCGCCTGCACCATACCCAACAGCAGGCCCGCCACCAGCGCAGGTATCAGGATAGGTGCGGCGGCGAGCGCCGTTATCCACAACGCCTGTTGCGCAAGACCGACAAAATAATCCGAATTTTCCATATCTGATCAACCGCCCCTAGGTCGCGAAGGATCCGGCGAGCGACCCCATGGTCAGCGCCCATCCGTCCACCATGACGAACAGCAACAGCTTGAACGGCATCGATATGATCGTCGGCGACAACATCATCATACCCAGCGACATCAGCGTGGACGCCACCACTAGGTCGATGATTAGGAACGGCAGGAAGATCATGAAGCCGATCTGGAAAGCAGTCTTCAGCTCGCTTGTCACAAAGGCGGGCAACAGGATCGTGAACGGAACATCCGATACGGTCTGATACTCTGGCGCTTCTGCAAGGCTGGAGAACATCTTGAGGTCGCTCTCGCGCGTCTGCTTTGCCATGAACGTATGGAACAGCTTGCCGGAACGACCAATCGCTTCCTCAATCGTGATCTCGCCCGCGCCATAGGGCGTCATAGCCTGCGTGTTCACTGCCTCTATCGTCGGACGCATCACAAAGATGGAGAGGAACAGTGCCAAGCCAACCAACACCTGATTGGGGGGCGTTTGTTGCAGGCCCAGTGCTTGCCGCAACAGCGACAGGACGATGATGATCCGGGTGAAGCTGGTCATCATCAGGATGAGCGACGGCAATACCGTCAGCAGGCTCATCAGGATGAGGATTTGCAGCGACAGCGACAATGGTGCGCCCTCGCCCGAGACATCGCCCAGCGCGCGCGTCAGCGCACCGCCCGGTGGCAGTGGCGAAGTCGGCGCGGGCAAGCCCGGAGCGGCCTGTGCCAGCGCAGGGTGGGCAAAGGTGATGACACCGAGAAGCAAAATTACGATAGCGACCAGAATCTGACGCGCCGAAAGGCGCGCTAGGGCCGATTTACGAGAAGCGCGCACGTCCGTCTCCTTCGGCGATCTTCTCGATCCGTCCGCGTGTAACGGAGACCAGCAAACGCTTGCCTTCAAATTCGACCACGGCAAGCTTGCCGAATGTGCCCACAGGCAGCATCTCGATAATCTTGATCGCCCGGTCGCTCTGCGCGCCGATCAGACCGGGCTGATATTTGCGCCAGAGCCAGAGCGCGCCATAGGCCATGCCCGCAACGAGCGGCAGCAGCACCAGCAGCTTGATGAAATACCATGTCATATGGAGCGATACCCGTTCAGGCGCGACGTTCGACGCCGGCCATCATCGCCTCTGTATTGGCGACGTCGACGACGCGAATGCCATAACGGCCGTTGACCGTGACCACCTCGCCACGCGCGATGAGCGCGCCGTTGACCATGATATCGAGTAGATCGTCCGCCTGCCGGTCCAGTTCAATCACGCTGCCTTCGGCAAGGTCCATGATCTCGGAGAGGCGCAGATTGGTCGAGCCCACCTCAACCGTCATTCGAACTGGAATGCTGGAAAGCAGGTGGTATTGCGGACTGGCGTTCATCTTGCCGATCGCGCTCTCCGCCCGCGGGGCTTCGGTCATGTCGCTCATGCTGTTTGGTCCTTGTTCATGGTCTCTATCATAAAGGCCGCACGGCCATTTTGCTCACCGATCGATCCCTGCGCGATGACGCGGTTGTCGACGATCAGCGGCAGGTGCCGGGCGATGTTGACGGGAATGACATCGCCCGCCTTGAGATTGAGCAGCTCATCAAGCTGCAAAGTGGGGCGCGCCAGCACGGTTTTCGCCGGCAGCCTGATCTGCCCCATCTGGCGGGCCAGACGCGCCTGCCAAAGCGGATCGCGATGCTTGATATCCTCGGAGGGACTGGTCGCAAGCAACGGTTCCAGCTGTTTCAGCGCAGTCAGCGGAAACATCAGTTCCACCGTCCAGCTATCGCCATTGTCGAAGCCGATGGTGAAGCTCTGGCTGAGCAATTGATCGCTGGGTTCGGCGAATACCAGCGTCTGCGGGTCATATTCGCGCGCGACCACGGCCATTTCCATCGGCAAAAGGTCTGCCCATGTGCGGATCAGCGCTTTCATGATCTCATCCGACAGGCGTACGAGCGTCTGTTCTTCGCTGCGGGAAAATTCGAGCCGTTCCGGGCCGGGACGTTTCGCCGAGCCGCCGTAAAAGCGCTCGACGACCGAGGCTATCATGCCAGCTTCCAGTTTCACCAGCACCATGCCCTTGAGGGGATGCAGTTTATAGGTTGAGAGTGCGCAGAAGCCCGGCACCATCGCCGACCAGAGGTCATAGTTGACCATGTCGGCGGGCTGCGCGGTGATTTCCGGCTTCACTCCGACAATAGGTTCCATCAATGCGCGCAGATGGCGCACCATGCGCTCGCCCAGCCGGTCGAGCCCCGCGAGCGACACAGGCGTCTGCGGCTCGGAGCTGCCAAACTTATAGGGTTGAACGTCGTCCATAGCTCGAAAAGTCCCCACCCAGGGCCGGTGGAGATTTCCGGCCTTGGACGGTGCTATTGAATAACGAAATTGGTAAAATAAACGTTATCAATCCCGGAATAACCGGTCTTTTCCTTTAATATTTTGTTTAATAGGGCCGTCAGCTTCTTCTGGAGGGCGATTTTGCCCTTCGGCGTTGCGATCTCCATCTCGCTTTCCTGCGCCAGCATCATCAGGATCTCGGAGCGCATCGCCATCTCATGCTCTTTGACCGCATCGATCACGCGGCCGTCATAATAGGTCGAAACGGCAAGCGCGATTTGGACCAGCGAGTCCGTATCGGCGAGGTTCGACGTGTAGGGCGCGGGCATCTGAAAATAGGTCGCCTGATATTTGGAAATGTCCTTGGGCGCGGGCAGGTCTACGCCCTTGATCGGAACCTTCATATGGCCAGCAGGCGCACTGTCGCCATGTCCGTCCTCACCGCCGGCAAATTGCTCAGCGATTGCGACCGGGTCTTCGCCCTTCAAAACCAGACGCGGCTTGTTGGTATCTTCGTCGACAACCTCTTCTTCTTCATGGCTGCCGAAAGCGCCCGCGGCATAGAGTCCGCCGGTGATGCCGGCGGCGCCCATGATCAGCACGACGACCGCGACAAGCAGGATCTTGACGAGCTTCCCGCCTTTTTTGGGAGCCCCAACCTCCTCTGCATCAACAATATCATCGCTCATCGTACTGGTCCCATCGATCCTTGCCGCTCAACGGTTCAGGCGTAGCGTGCCGTATCGCTGCGTGTGCGCCGCGCCTCGCCATGTCCCAAGGCGGCATGATCAAGAACGGATTTGGTGAACGGAGTTTTAGGGCTGTTTTGCCCCTGCCCCTGACCCGATGCCGTGGATGGATCGGCCTGCCCTCTCTGGCCGCCATTCTGCTGGCCGTTCTGCGCAAGCCCTGACTGATGGCCTGATGGCGTATGTCCACCATTGTGACCGTTGCCATTCATGTCGCCGCGCGCGGCATCCGGCGCGACGATCCCGCGCTCAACACGCACATCGCCGATACGAACCGAAGCAAGGCGCGCGTCATGGACCAGCCGATCGCTTTCGCGTGCCAACACAGACTGGGCTGCGTCGCTGTCGGCAGTCATCAGAATGTCGGAACCAAATGCTCCCGGCGTAATCTCGACCTGCACCGCGCCAAGATTGGCCGAGGCGATCTTGAATCTGCCATGGCCGGGGTTGGCACCGATGCTGGCGATCTGCTGCGCAATATCCTCAATCCACTGACCGCTGACGCCCAGATCCACGACCTGCTGGCTGAGCGCACCCGCCAGCCCGAAACCGGTTACGGGCGGAGTGGTCAGCGGCGTCGACGGTTGGGAAACGCCAACCGCGGTGCCCGGTGCTATGACCGGGCGAATGCCATCCGCTTTCGGCGCGGAAGCGTCGCCCTTGTCGCCTTGCGCGTCTGCAACCGACACGGTCATTTTCAAATCGGGCATAGGTTCGGTGTTCTGGTCGTCCGACAAAGCCTTCGCCATCGGCTCTGGCTGTGTCAGCGAAAATGCCTTGATTGCAGCTGGTTCGTCCTTGCCACGGCCATCGCCTTCCACCGCGAACTTGATCCGCGTGACCACAGCCGCATGCGCAGGAGCCCTCTCCGCTGCGATCTGCACGCCAAACATATTGCCTTGCGGCACAGCCGCCAGGCGCTGATCCGAAACCGCGCGATCGCCCGCCTTCGCCGCAGCTGCCGAATCGGGAGTTCCGCCCCGCTCGCGCTGAGCGGTCTCCTCAACTTTCGCGCGCGATGGCGCCGGGCTTCTCTCCTTGATGAGAGAGAGCAGTTCTGTCGCTTCGGTTTCTCCAACCGGCGCGTGATCCTGTTCCGGTACAGCGGCCGACCCATCGCTTTTCGAGGCAGCCTTGGCCACTTTCGGCCGCGCCTCTGCTACGGCAGGATCGCGGCTTGGCTCGCCACCCGCATCGGTAGCGGGCTTAGCAACGATATCCGCGTTTGGCGCATCTTGAGCGGCCTCGTCTCCATTGGAGCCGACATTGCCACCAGCCGCAGTTTCGGCGGCAGATCGTGCCTCCACCTTGCCAGATGTTGCTTGCGAAGCAGAAGTCGCTGCAATGCCATCTACGGCCGGTTTTGCGTCTGGATTGCCTGCCGCTGGCACCGCCGCTACGGCGACAACATTGGCAACCGCCACCGACACGTCGTCCACATCATGGCGCTCAGCAGGCTTGCCTGCAGGCTTTTTCTTTTCCTTTATTTCTTTTGAAGAGTGACCATCAATAGTCTGTTTTTGTTGTATTTCATCAACATTCACAGCCTTTTCGACAGGCCCTTTTCTGGCTGGAGCGACCGCATCGCCATCGCCGGCGGCCTTGGCACGCTTCTTCGATGCGTCTGCATTCGCCGCCTGCTTTCTGGCGAACGGCACGTCTTTCAGGACAGAAGCGAAATCACTCCCCTCTGCCTCATTCGACGCGCCACCATCCAATTTGGGCAAATTGCCCGGCACGGGCGCTGCGCCAGATCTCCCCGATCCGCCAACGCTATTCTGGAGCATGACACTCATTTCCGTCTCCCCCACTCATCCGATTGTCGTGATGGCATGGACCGCTTGCGCGGCAGCGCGGCGATACGCGCCTCCTGCTCATCCTCATGCCGTTCATGCGCGCGTTCTCTCAGCCGCTCGGCAATTTCCTTGTCGCGATTGGCGGCGCGCTGCTGCACCTGTTTCTGATCGATGACCTTGTTGGCGTCATAAAGCGCGCCTTCGAGCTGCTTGCCCGCCTTCTCAAGCCGGTCCGCCAGTTCACGATAGGCCGCAAAGGTGGAGCCAAGCTGCGGATCCGCCTTAAATAGCTCCGCACGGACCTTCTCAAGCCGCTTGGCATTGTCCGAGATCGCGTTTGCCTCCGCTTGGGCTCGCGCAGTCTCAGCCACGGCGAGCGTGTGCTGCGCGTCGCGCACCCTGGCAAGCCGCTTTCGCCGGGCCAGCAGCTTCGCGCTCATAGCCCGAACTCCGCGACCAGCGCGGCGATGCTGCCGGACATATCGATTTGAGATTTCTGGCTTTGGCGCAAGAAGTTCAACAGATCCTGCCGCCGCGATACAGCCTCATCGATAAGCGGATCATTGCCCGGGCGATAAGCCCCCATCAAAATGAGATCGCGATTTTCTTCATAAGCCGCCCACAGGGCGCGATACATTGCCGCCGCGCCCTGATGGTCCTGATCGGTGACGTCGGCCATCACGCGGGAGAGCGACTTTCCAATATCGATGGCCGGGAAAATTGCCTGTTCCGACAGGTGCCGGGAAAGAACGATATGCCCATCGACGATGGCACGAGTGGCATCGACGATGGGGTCGTCTGTATCGTCGCCGTCGGCAAGAACTGTATAAAGAGCGGTGATCGATCCACCCGAACGCAGGTCTACTCCCGCCCGCTCGACAAGGCGCGGAATGAGCGAGAGTGCGGACGGCGGATAGCCCTTCATCGCGGGCGGCTCGCCAAGGGCAAGGCCAATCTCGCGCTGCGCATGGGCGCAGCGAGTCAGGCTGTCGATCAGCAGCAAAACATTTTTGCCGCGAGAGCGGAAATATTCGGCGATGGCGGTCGCGCGGGCGGCAGCGCGCAGACGCAGAACCGGCGGGTGATCGGCAGGCACCGCCACCACCACGCTTTTCGCCATCATCGAGCCGGACAATTTGGTTTCGATAAAATCGGTCACTTCGCGACCGCGTTCGCCGATCAGCCCCGCAACGACGATATCGGCCTCTGCGCCGGCAATCATTTGCCCCATCAGCACCGATTTACCGACGCCTGACCCCGCGATAACTGCAATACGCTGACCCCGGCCAGCGGTGAGGAGTGCATTGACCGCGCGTACGCCAAGATCGAATTTTTCAGTAACGCGACCGCGGTCGAGCACGTTGCCGCGAACGCCGTTCAGCGGCCACGCTGCCTGCGCCAATATCGGCCCCTTGCGGTCAAGCGGCTGACCCATGGCATCGATCACGCGGCCGACAAGGCCATCGCCGACCTGCACCATGTTCGCGGCGCTGTCAGGCTTTACGCGCGCGCCGTTTTCCAGCGGTGCATCCATATCGAGCGGCACCAGTATTGCGCGATTGCCGCGAAAGCCGACAACCTCGGCACGCGCAAAATCGCCGTCGGCCGTTCTGACGCGCGCGCCGCTGCCGATCGGACGATTGAGGCCAGTGACTTCGAGCATCCCGCCTTCATGGCTGACGAGGCGGCCCACATGGCGCGGCGCATCGGACAGCACGACATGGTCCAGCAATTTTTCGGCATGCGCGATAGAAGCGCCGATCATGCGCGGCCCTCCATATCGTCCAGCATCGCCTGCAAACGATAGAGCTGCACATCCGGCCCGTCCTCAATCCAGCCGTCCGCGGTTTGCAGGCGAACGCTGCCCCGCGCAATCGATCCATCGGGTGACAGCGTAAAGCCTACCTCGCTGCCGTCCAGCAGCGCGATATCGTCGGGATGGAGATGCAGGCAGCTTTGTGCCTGCGCTTCTTCAAGGAAGGCGCCGACCGCCTCTACCCTGCCCATCAGCACATCATGGTCCACAGCCGCCTCTCCGACGATCTGCGTCACCAAACGCAACACCGCCGACGACAGGAGGGTTGAAAGTGCTCCGTTGACGGCGGGCACCATCTGCTCAAGCGCCTGCGCGAGCTGGACGCTGATTTGCTGGTCCGCTTCGGCGCTTTCCTTGGCGACACGCATCCCGGCGTCGAACCCTTCCGCGAAAGCATCCGCCCTTGCCTGTTCGAGCGGATCGGTAGCCACTTTTTCCTCGGCCGCTCCGCGACGGGCGCCGAACACCTGCTGGCCATCGGCAAAACGTGCGCGAAAAGCACCGCCCCCGCCGGTTTGCCCCAGCGCACCGATGGCGACGGTCTGCGCATCACCCAAATCATTGGAAGAGAGTAGCTTAGACAAAATCGTCTCCCGGACCGCCCAGCATGATCGTTCCCTGATCGGCAAGGCGGCGCGCCTCTGCGACGATCTTCTTCTGCGCCTCGACCACCTCGGCCAGGCGCATCGGCCCACGCTCTTCCATCTCGTCGGCGATGGACTGGGCCGCACGTTGCGACATGCAGCCCAGCATCTTGGACTTGAGCATTTCGTTCGCACCCTTGAGAGCGACGACGAGCAGTTCGGTATCCACGCCGCGCAGCAATGCACCCATATTCTTGTCGTCGAGGGTGATGAGATTGTCGAAGATGAACATCTCCTCCTCAATCGTCTGCGCGACGATCTTGTCACGTTTGGACAGCGCCTTGATGATACGCTGCTCCATATCCTTGCGGACATTGTTCATGATCGCGGCTGCCTCGCTGGTGCCACCGCGCTGCGACGACCCGCTGCTCTTCTTGGCTGCGGGAGGGCCACTCGCCATCATCACTTCCAGCTCATCGAGAGCCTCATTGCTGACTGGCCCAAGTGTGGCGACACGATACACCACGTCCTCCTGATATTCCGTGGGCAGCATCGAAAGTACATCGGCGGCAATGCGCGGCTCCAGATGCGCCACGATGATCGCCATCACCTGCGGATGCTCCTTTTCGATGATCGCAGCGATCTCGGTCGGCTCCATCCATTTAAGCATGGCCAGCTTGGTGGAGCTGGTGGGCGGCGTGATGCGCGCGAGCATATTGTCCGCGCGTTCGGCACCCAGCGCCTTGTGCATCGCTCCGCGGATATGGCGTGAGGCGCCATAGCCGATGGTCGTGCGGCGACGTGCCTTGTTGACGAACTGATCGAGCGCCTGATTGACTTCCTCGATTTCGACATCGGCCACGTCATACATCGCATAGCCTAGCTGGCGCACTTCGTCCGGTTCCAGCCGCGAAAGTATTTCGGCGGCCTCATCCTCGCTGAACAGCATCAGCAAGACCGCGGCGGCGGCGCTGCCGTGCAGCGGGCGAAGATCGTCACCTTCCAGCAGGTCGTCCATATCGAGATCAGGCATTTTCTTTGGCCTTGGCTTCACGCAGGAGATCGCGAACGACGAGCGCAGCGCGGTCCGGATCCTGTTTCACGAAATTGCGGATCAGGTCAGCGCGCTGCGCATAGTCCGGCGTTGAACTGATCATGTCGAGCGTCACCATCTGGCTGGGATTGACCTGCGCGGTCTTGGCCAGTTCCTGTGAAATCTGCTGACCGATCTCACGGCGCTTTGCAGCACGCTGAGCCGGGGAGACCTGCGGCCCCGCTTTGACCTCACCCATCTTCTTGAGCATCGGACGGCCGATACCGAAGATCAGCACCGCCACCACCGCCAGCGCAGAGATGTTGCGCACGAGCGTCTTGAACCAGCCCGCCTCATAGAAGGGTGCGGCTTCCGCATCGGCAGCATCGACCTTTGCGAAGCTTCGTGAGGTGAGCGCCACCTTGTCGCCGCGTGCCTCATCGAACCCGACGGCACTTTTGACGAGCGCCTCAAGCTGCGCGATTTCTTCCGCCGAACGCGGCTTGCCGTTCGCGCCATTGTCGAGAGCGACGGCCACCGAAAGGCGCTTGACCGTACCGGTTGCCTCGCGGGTGACGGACACCTCGCGCCCCAGTTCGAAGCTGCGGTTGAAGGTTTCCTGCGTACGCAGCGGAGCCAGCGGCGGAATGGTCTGGCCGTTGGCCGCTGTGCCGCCCGGCACACCTGCGCCACCCGATGCAAGCTGCGCATTGCCGGCCTGTGTACCCACCTGCGCCGGAGGGGGCGCCTGGTTGGACAGCGCGCCGGGAATGCCACCCGCCTCACCATTCACGCCGGGCGCATTGTCGGGGTTGCCGGCCTGCCAGCTGCCCTGTTCGACGCGCAGACGCGCCTCGTCCTGCGGATAGGTTTCGCGCGTCGCCTGACGTTCGTCGAAATTGACCTCGGCATGCACTTCGGTCGAAAATTTGCCCGCTCCGACAACCGGCGTCAGCAATGTGACGAGCGCCTGACGATAGCGTTCCTCGATACGTGACTGCACGGCGATCTGACGGTTGGTTTCGCCTTCGACACCGCCGACGCTTGAAAGCAGGCGGCCGTTCTGGTCGACGACCGAGATGGACTCGGGCGTCAGATCAGGCACGGACGAGGCAACCAGATGGACGATCGCCTGAACCTGATTGTCGGCAAGGCTGCGACCGGAAGCGAGGCGCAACATCACCGATGCCGCGGGCTTCGTGCGGTCGCGCAAAAACACGCTCGGCGGTTCGACGGCGAGATGCACACGGGCACGCTCAACCGAGTCAATCGCCTCGATCGTGCGCGCAAGATCCTGCTCACGCGCGCCGCGCAGCTTTTCTCCCTCGACCGCACGGCTTGCACCCATCGGCAGGCTGTCGATCAGGCTGTTGCCGTCGGGCGCACTCTTGGGCAGCCCTTCCGACGCCAGCATCATCTTGGCCTTGAAATAATCGTCTTCGTTGACGGTGATTGCACCCGAGCTGTTGTCGAAACCGTAGCGCAGCCCATTCTTGTCGAGCACATCGGCAACGGCAGCCTTGTCGGAGTCAGGCAATCCACGGAACAGGTCTCGCTGCGCGGGTTCGCGCAGGGCCATCCAGACGATCGCTGCGGCGGCGACAACGCCAAGCAGCCCAAGCATCGGCAGGCTGCGGGCGATGGCAGGCTGATTGAAAATATCCGTGAAACGCATGCGCCATGCGTCCATGCCGCTCGAACCGCCCATGGGAGCGGATACGGCTGGAAGTGCGGGCGCGGCAGCGGCCAAAGGATCACTCATTGCTTGTTTTTTCCCTACTCAACGGCTTCTGCCATCACACCGGCATGTTCATGATGTCCTTGTAAGCGGACAATAATTTGTTGCGGACTTGCAGCGTCGCTTCAAAGCTGACCGACGCCTTCTGCTTGGCGAGCATGACGGCGGCGATATCGGTTGTTTCTCCGCGATCGAACGCAGTGGCCTGCGCCCCCGCCTCATTCTGAAGCCCGTTGACCTTTTCGAGCGCACCTTTCAGCGCCGACGAAAAATCACCCGGCTTGGTGACACCGCCGTCAACCCCGCCGACGTTCGCGCCACCGGGCGCAGCGACATCGCGCAGCGCCGCGTTTTTTTGCAGGATGGCGTTGCGGATCGCCATGACGCTGTCAGGAGAAATGCCGTTCATCGAGCGGTTCCTTCAGCCTTAGGCCATTGCCAGATCGCGCAGCTCGGCCAGGCGATAGCGCAATGTGCGTTCCGAAATACCGAGCTTGGCGGCGGCCAGAGCGCGATGCCCGTCCGTCTCTCGCAAAGCCTTGCGTACAGCGTCGAGTTTCGATGCGCGGGCGATATCCTGCATCTTCACAGGCCGGCGGGCCTCGGGCAGACGGATCGGCTGCGCGAAAATGGCATCGGCCTGCGGCACTATTGCCGGAGTGGCGGCGACCGCCGATATGCTGAGATCCTGCGCCTCGATACGGTTGCCGTCGCGCAGCACCAAAGCACGCTGCAGCACATTGCCAAGCTCACGCGCGTTGCCGGGCCAGCTGTGGCGCGCGAGCGTATCAAGCGCTGCCTTGGACGGCCATGCGAACGTCACCGGCGGTACTTCCTTGTCGCAGAAGTTGATCAGCATCGCCGCGCTGATGGCAAGAACATCGCCCTTGCGGCTGGCAAGAGAACTGAGCGCCAGCGGCATGACGTTGAGCCGCCAGTACAAATCGTTCCGGAAACGTCCGGCGTCCGCTTCGGCTGCGAGATCCTTGTTGCAGGCAGCGATCACGCGCACATTGACGGGCACGGGATGGGTCGCGCCGACGGGAAGGATTTCCCCCTCCTGCAGCGCACGCAGAAGCTTCGCCTGAAGGTTGAGCGGCAGCTCAGCAATTTCGTCGAGGAACAAGGTGCCACCATCGGCAGCCAGAAACAGCCCTTCCGATGACTGGGCCGCGCCTGTGAAGCTGCCCTTGCGGTGCCCGAACAGCATGGCTTCCATCATCGTTTCGGGAAGAGCCGCACAGTTTACGGCAATGAAGTCCTTGTCGCTGCGGCCCGAACGCGCATGAACGAAACGCGCCATGCCTTCCTTGCCGGTGCCGGTATCGCCCTGGATCAGCACAGTCGCGTCGCTTGCCGCAATACGTGATGCCAATGACATCAGGCGCGCACTCGTCTCATCGCCGACCGCCGGCATGCCCGAGGGCCGCAGCAGTTCGGCGACCAGCGCGCAGGCAAATTCGATATCGGCAGGCCCAAATTCGACCCGCGCTGGCAGACCGTTTGCCGCCCGCACATAACGTGGCTCACCCTCACGATATTCGATCAGCACATCGCGGCAGGTCGCATAGGCGACTTCGCTCGTCAGCAGCACGTGTATGGAACCACGGTCACGCGGAGCGCTTGCTGCTATCGGTGTAATGTCGAGAAAGGCGTGTTCCAGCCAAGCCTGCATGGCAGGCACGCGAGCACATACGGCGTCGCTGATGCCAAAGGTAGACATCCAATAAGTCCCCACTATTTTGAAGGTCCGGTCCCCACCATTCCTTCAGTCATTCGATGTCCCTGATTTTGCGTCAGAACCTTTATGATATAGTTAACAACTGCCGCCCGATTTGCCGCCCCGGCAATTTTTTTCCGGTTTTTTTTGCAGGAAATTTTCCGTGTTTTGGCAGCTTGTTAACCTTGTTGACCGGCTCGCTCCGCCAATCCCGGCAAAACCCCGTTTACCATCCTGGACCGGCGAGCGTCAGAACACCTAGGGAAATCCCCTTATTTACCTTTAAAGCCCCAAACCCCTCTGCCGTTTTTCGCTTCGAGGCCGCGTGCGCCAAAACGCTAGGCGACCCCGAAAAAAGACGAAGAGGAACAACCATGACTGTTATCGGAACCAATGTTGCCGCAATGCGCGCACAGACCGCATCCACCGCTGCGGGCAGCCAGCTGCAGATGTCGATGGAACGCCTGTCTTCGGGCAAGCGCATCAACAGCGCGAAGGACGACGCCGCCGGCCTCGCCATCGCCACCAAGATGACCGCGCAGATCCGTGGCCTCACTGCCGCATCGCGCAATGCCAATGACGGCATCTCGCTCGCTCAGACCGCCGAAGGCGCTCTGGGTCAGATCAGCAACATCGTTCAGCGTATTCGTGAGCTGGCGGTTCAGTCCTCGAACGGCACCGTCACCAACGCCGACCGTCTGGGCCTCGACAATGAATCGCGCGCTCTGCTCGACCAGATCGACACGATCGCGACGACAACGAACTTCAACGGCGTTGCGCTGCTCGACGGTTCGGCTGCTTCGGTCAACATTCAGACCGGCATCAATGCATCCGACACGGTTGCCGTTACGCTGGCTGACTCCCGCGCTGTTACGCTGAACATCAAAAAGGCTGCGGTTCAGGGTACTGCGGCGGCGACAGAAATCGACCTTTCGACCTCCGCCAACGCTTCGGCCGCTCTTGCCACGCTCGACACGGCGCTGAACAGCATCGCTGCCAGCCGTGCGTCGCTGGGTGCGAGCCAGAACCGTCTGCAGGTCACCGTCGACAACCTGACCTCCACCGTCACCAATCTGACGGAAGCACGTTCGCGCATCGAAGACGTCGACTTCTCGGCGGAAACGACCAACCTTGCCAAGGCACAGATCCTGAGCCAGGCGTCCACCGCGATGATCGCCCAGGCCAACCAGGCACAGCAGGGCGTTCTCTCGCTGATCCGCTAAGTCGGGATATTGGGAATGGCCGGTTCGACCTGAAATCGAGCCGGCCGACCCCTGACAAATTCCGCACAATAACGCATAAAATAAACAAACTCATTGAAAGCCCCGATCCATCTGGAACGGGGCTTTTCTTTTGGCCGAACGACAGCAGAAAACTTTCGTTTTCCCCCTAAAGGCCAGCAAATTTCTGCCGTTATAGGTTTTGAGGCCGCGTGCGCGTCACGCCCACCGACCTGTCATATAAAGAAGAGGAACACTCAATGACTGTTATCGGAACCAACGTTGCGGCGATGCGCGCCCAGAGCGCTTCGACCACCGCAGCCAACCAGTTGCAGATGTCGATGGAACGCCTGTCTTCGGGCAAGCGCATCAACAGCGCGAAGGACGACGCCGCCGGCCTCGCCATCGCCACCAAAATGACCGCGCAGATCCGCGGCCTGAACGCCGCCGCGCGCAACGCCAATGACGGCGTTTCCCTGACGCAGACCGCCGAAGGCGCGCTGGGTCAGATCAGCAACATCGTGCAGCGTATTCGCGAGCTTGCTGTTCAGTCTGCCAACGGCACCGTGACCAACGCTGACCGCACCGGTCTCGACAATGAATCGCGCGCTCTGCTCGACCAGATCGACACGATCGCAACGACCACGAACTTCAACGGCGTCACGCTGCTGAACGGCACGACCGACTTTGACGGCGCCGCAGGTTCGAACGCCATCGGTAATGTCGTCACGATCCAGACCGGCATCAATGCGTCGGATACGGTTGCCGTCAATGTCGGCAACTCGACGACCGCCGCGCTCAACATCCAGAAGGCAGCCGCTGTCGGTACCTTCGTCGGCGGTACGCGCGCAGCCGGTGCCGATACCATCTTCGGCAACGGTGACGATACCGGCGTTTACGGTGAGATCGACCTGTCGACCGCCGCCAACGCTTCTTCGTCGCTCGCCGTTCTCGACGCTGCGCTCAACACCATCGCCGCCAACCGTGCGTCGCTCGGTGCGAGCCAGAACCGTCTGCAGGTTACCGTCGACAACATCACGTCGACCGTCACCAACCTGACGGAAGCGCGTTCGCGCATCGAAGACGTCGATTTCTCGGCGGAAACGACCAACCTCGCCAAGGCACAGATCCTGAGCCAGGCGTCCACCGCGATGATCGCCCAGGCCAACCAGGCACAGCAGGGCGTTCTCTCGCTGATCCGCTAATTCAAGCGGGCGTAGTCTGACCGCAATTCGCTGAACGGCGAATTGCGGCGGCGGCGCCAGCCCTCTCCCCCTCCCAACCACCCAATGATTTTACCTTGTCGGGTGGTTGGGAGGGGGAGAGGGCCGGTACCGGACCGAGACCGAAAAGTTTGAACGGCTGGGGTATTGGTCCACCTGGCAGCCGATCATAGACCCCCGGCACAACAATCCCCACCGTGCCGGGGGTCCATTCGATCAAACGGCCACAAAAACAGAACACACGCATATAAGCATTACGCACAATTCAGGCCCCTGCTCACCCCCCATCGAGCAGGGGATTTTTGTGTCGTCGAAACCGTTGGAACCCACAGCAAAGTGAGAGTTCTCGACCATCTCTGAAAAAAATTTACCTTAGCCATTAAAGATAATTCTCGCGCTGCCGTTATTCCTTTCAAGGCCGGACGCTGTGACCACGCTGAGGGCCATGCAGTTAAAGAAAGGACCAACCATGACTGTTATCGGAACCAATATCGCCGCAATGCGCGCACAGACCGCTTCGACCGCCGCAGGCAACCAGCTTCAGATGTCGATGGAACGCCTGTCTTCGGGCAAGCGCATCAATAGCGCGAAGGACGACGCCGCCGGCCTCGCCATCGCCACCAAGATGACCGCACAGATCAAGGGTCTCGGGGCGGCCGCACGTAACGCCAATGACGGCGTGTCACTCGCCCAGACGGCGGAAGGCGCGCTTGGCCAGATCAGCAACATCGTCCAGCGTATCCGCGAACTTGCGGTTCAATCCGCCAACGGCACTGTGACCAACGCCGACCGCCTGGGCCTCGACAATGAATCGCGCGCCCTGATCGACCAGATCGACACGATCGCGACGACCAGCGACTTCAACGGTGTCAAGCTGCTCGACGGTTCGGCCGCCACCGTGAACATCCAGACTGGAATCAATGCGACAGACGTCGTTGCGGTAACGCTCGCCGACTCCCGCTCGGTCACGATGAACATCAAGAAAGCCGCTGCGCAGGGTACGGCGGCAGCGACCGAAATCGACCTTGCAACCGCTGCGAATGCTTCGGCTGCTCTCGCCACGCTGGACACAGCGCTCAACTCGATTGCCGCAGCGCGCGCTTCGCTCGGTGCAAGCCAGAACCGTCTGCAAGTCACCGTCGACAATATTACATCGACCGTCACCAACCTGACGGAAGCACGTTCACGCATTGAGGATGTCGATTTCTCGGCAGAAACGACCGCTCTCGCCAAGGCCCAGATCCTGAGCCAGGCGTCCACCGCTATGATCGCCCAGGCCAATCAGGCACAGCAGGGCGTCCTCTCGCTGATCAAGTAAGCGAAGCGGGTAACAAGTTTGACCGGCTGGGGTATTGGTCCACCTGGCAGCCGATCATAGACCCCCGGCACATCTCCAGTCCCCATCGTGCCGGGGGTCCATTCGATCAAAACGGCCACAAAATAGAACACGCAAGAAAAACCAAAATACGCACAATCCAAGCCCCTGCTCTCCCCCCTCTTGAGCAGGGGCTTTTGTTATGCATCAAACGGCTCTGGCGGGCAGCGAGCTGCTAGTTCAGGTCCATCATCTTGCCGTCCGTGACGATGACGATATCGCCCAGCTTGGCAACGCTAAACAGCTTCTTCGCGAACGCTGTCGGAACGCCCAGGCACCCATGGGTCGCGCCGCCCCATTCCACCTCGCTGCCATGAATGAATACACCATCCTGCGTCAGGCGCAGGGCATAGGGCATCGGCGCATTATCGTAGAGATTAGAGTAGTGGTCGGCGTCCTTTTGCAGGATCGGGAAGCGCCCGGTGGGGCTCGGTTTGTCGGTCGCACCGAAGAGAATGGCGGCAACGCCGATCTCGTAGCCGCCGCGAAACACGGATAATGTCTCGGCCTTCAGATCTGCGGTAATGACGATGGGCCCCAGCGGCACGCCCTCGTCGTCCCAGACATAGTCGCCATGCTTGAGCGGCCCGTCGATCTGCAACACGCGCTTCACGCCAATCGCGGGCACGGACTGCATGGCCGGTTTCCCGGGCGCTTTCACCGGCGCAACGGGCTGAGCGCTTGGCTTGGAAACCGGATCGGCTTCATTGGTAACGGCGGGTGCAGGCAGAGGCTTTGTCGATACCCCTTCTGCTGGCAAGTCATCGCCCATGAACAAGCCGCCAACGGCAATCGCCACCGACAGTGTAACCATTCCGGCCACCGCGCCGACAAAGATTTTCTGAGGTTTTCCCTTGGGCAAAGGGATTTTCAGCACTGGTCGGTCGCTCCCGGTTCGGAGCCACCTGTGACGACCCCGGCTTAGTTGATCCAGCCCTTCAACAGGCCGCGCAGTTTGTCGAGCGCAGCCTTTTTAATCTGGCATACGCGCGCCGCGCCAATATCGAGCGTCGCGCCGATTTCATCAAGGTTCATTTCCTCAACGAAATAGAGCTGAAGAACCATGGCCTCACGTTCCGGCAACTGACCGATGCACGACGCAAGCGCTTCCTTGAGCGATTCCCGTTCCAGAATATCGTCGGCGCGATCTTCGATGTCGGCGAACCACATCGACTGGTCGGAATAGACCTCATCCATGCTCTGTTCGTGGATCATCTCGGCAGAGTCGGCCATCTCGCGATAGTCGGATGGGGACAGGCCCATCTCTTCGGACATTTCCGCTTCGCCGGGTGTGCGCCCAAGCGTCTGCTCCAGCTTGGCGCGGACGCCAGCCAGCTCCCGCCGCTTCGCCATGCCCGACCGGCAGAGCGTTGCATGGCGGCGCAGATGATCGATCATCGCGCCACGTACGCGCATCTGCGCATATGTCGCAAAACCGAAACCGCGATCCTCATAGCCATTGGCGGCTTCGACGAGAGCGACCATGCCAATTTGCAACAAATCTTCAATATCTATCGCTGTGGAGACGCGGCCATGCACATGCCATGCGATCTTACGCACCAGCGGCATATATTGACGTGCGAGCTGTTCGGGACTCTGCGCACCGCCTTTACGGCCGTAGGTCAGCGCCCCTTCATTCACAGCTGTCCTGCTTGCATACATGAGCAGTTAGATCCCCCACGGAGTAACGAAAGTCCTTTTAGCCACAAATAGTTAGGCAATTCTTTCGCGTGACGAATTTGATGAATCGGGGATCGGATCATGACGCGGCTTCACGGCATCTCCGCCGCCTACAACCGCGACCACTTCCACCGGTTTTCCGTCGGGAATCTCAAGGAAAGAGAGCACCGGCGTTTCTGGCAGATGCGGCTTGAACAGGCGCGCGAGAGCCGCGCGAGCAAGCGGCGATGTGACGATCGCAAAATTGCGCGCCTCGGCCAATATCGGACGCGCGGCCTGAATGACCGCTTCGGTAATCTTGCCCGAAAGCGCCGGTTCGATGGGATGCTTGGCGTCTCCTGCGACTCGCATCGCCTGCGCGAGCAGACCTTCGAGATCGCCGTCGAGCGTAATGACCGGCAGCGGCATCTTCACCGGCACCAGCGTCTGAATGATGAGCGAGCCGATACGCTGGCGTACCGCCTCGACAAGCTGTTCGGGCGTCATATCGGGCCGCGCGGCATCGACCATAGCCTCGCAAATGCGGCGGAAGTCCTTGAGCGGGATGCCCTCGCCCAGCAACGCGCGGCACAACGCCGTGATCTGCGCAAGATTGAGCGTTGCGGGCGTCAGCCCTTCGACGAGCTGCGGCGACACTTCCTTGAGCGCATCGAGTAGCTTGCGTGCCTCATCCATGCCGAACATTTCGGCGGCATTCATCGCGATGAGCTGATTGAGGTGAGTGGCGACGACCGTCGGCGGATCGACCACGGTGTAGCCTGCGACCACCGCCTGACTGCGAAGCTCAGGCTTGATCCAGACGGCGTCGAGCCCGAAGGTCGGGTCTTGGGCGGCGAGGCCATCGACGGTGCCCTCCAGTGCGCCGCTGTCAAGCGCCAGCAGGTCCTCCGGCCAGATTTCATCCTCGCCGACGATCACGCCGCCGATGGTGATGCGATAGCTGTTGGGTTCAAGCGCGAGATTATCCTTCACCCGAACGAGCGGTACGACAAAGCCCAGTTCACGCGACAGCTGTTTGCGGATGCCGGTGATTCGCGCCATGAGCGGCGCGCCCTTGCGGTCATCGACCAGGCCGATGAGGCCATAGCCGATTTCGAGGCCCAGCACCGCGCCATCGGACACATCGTCCCATTCGATATTCGCCGGATTCTCAGGTTCCGGTTCCGGCGCCGGCGCCGCCGCTGCCTGAGCGGCCGAGCGCTTCAGGCGAAACGCGATAAAGCCCGCCAGCGCGGCGGCGGGCAGGATGATCATATGCGGCATACCCGGCAGCACGCCAAGGATCGTCAGGATCGCCGCCACAGGGGTCCAGGCCTTGCCGCTGCCGAACTGGCTGGCGATCTGGCCCGACAGGTCATGCTCGCTGTTGACGCGGGTGACGATGCTGGCCGCGGCGATGGAGAGTAGCAGAGCGGGCACCTGCGCGACAAGCGCGTCGCCGATGGCGAGGATGACATAGGTCTGCGCGGCGTCGCCCAGCGACAGGCCATGGCTGACCGTGCCCAATATGATGCCGCCGATGATGTTGATCAGCAGGATGAGGACGCCGGCGATGGCGTCACCCTTCACGAATTTGGACGCACCGTCCATGGAACCGTAGAAATCCGCCTCGGTGGCGACTTCGGCGCGGCGTGCCTTGGCCTCTTCTGGCGAGAGCAACCCGGCGTTCAAATCTGCGTCGATCGCCATCTGTTTGCCCGGCAAGGCGTCGAGGGTGAAGCGCGCCGACACTTCGGACACGCGTCCCGCACCCTTTGTGATGACGACGAGGTTGATGATCATCAGGATCGCGAAAACGAACAGGCCGACGATATAGTCGCCGCCGATCAGGAAGTGACCGAAGGCTTCAATGACATTGCCGGCCGCGTCCGCCCCGGTGTGCCCATCAACCAGAACGACACGGGTCGAGGCGACGTTGAGCGCCAATCGCATCAAGGTCGCGAACAACAAAACCGTCGGAAAGCTGGAAAAATCGAGCGGGCGCGCGGCATTTAGTGCCACCATCAGGACCGCAAGGCTGATCATGATGTTGCCGATAAAGCCGACATCGAGCAGGATCGACGGCACCGGCACGATCATGAACATGACGAGCAGCAGCGTCGCGAGCGGTAGGATCGCGCCCTTTGCCGTGTGGAGCCAGACTTTTCCGTTGACTTCGCTTCGTGTCATTGTCGTCAATTACCTTCTTCAGCGGCCATAGGTCGCAAGCATGAGATAGGCGAGCCGCGCGGTTTGCGGCTGCGGACGGATCATGTCTTCGGCAGAGATGCTCTGCTGAAGCCGGTCCGTCTCGACGCGCACATAATCAGCCGGTTGCACGGTCTGGTTGGCGGGCATCGTATCGGCGAAATCATCATCATCGCCGCGCGCCGCCCAGTTGAGACCGGTGGACCCCATCGCGCCCTGAACGCCCTTTTCGAGCTTGGCCGCGAAGTTGCTGCGAATTTCCGCAAAGCTGCGCGCATTGCCGGCGCGATCATAAAAGACCGGGCGGTTCGCGCCAGCCGCCGACGGGAACAGCGAAGCCGCCGCCGCATTCGGGTTGCGATCATGCGCGGAGAGGAATTTGGCCGCGCCGCCCACACCCAGAAAATGCGCGAGGTAGAGATCGACCGGCTGCGCCTGACGACCCAGACGGCTTTCGAGATAGGCCTTGTTGTCGGCGGCATGCTCGGCGGCCATCACGGATGCGGTCTCGGGGTGCTTGCGCAGATCGAGAATCTGCTGGCGCAGCTGCGGATCGGACACATAATAGCGCCCGCTTGGAGATTGGCTGATCGCATCGGCCGCCCAGCCAAGACCATATTTGGAGCCATGCTCATTGATCACGCCGAGCCAGCTCTGGTCGATGAACTGATACAGGCCGGTCGCGGACGATGTCTGCGCCTTGGCCGTGGGATTGAGGCTGCTTTCGATCTTCGCCTGCCCCAGCAGGTAGGCAAAGTCCATTCCAGTACGACGGCTCGCCAGCGCGATCGCGTTGGTAACACGCTCCCGCCCTGCTCCGGCACCGGTAATATTGAGATCGGCAAAACCTGCCATTGGGATATCCCTGTTTGCTAGCAGGGATGACTAAGCAACAGTCATGCCAAAAATATGGTTAACGCGCGTTGATATTTTTGAATTTTTCTAAACCTATGAAGGCAGCGTTATTCGACCGCCTGTTCCACTGGATCGCCATATTTCGGATCGCTTGGCGGACGGGAGACGAACCGACCACGCTTTGCGGCCTCGTCGGCCAATAGTTCGAGTCCCTTCCCTCCCACCACGCTGCCAAAGAACGAGAATCTCCACCTGCCGTTGACTATCGGGTCCTTTCCCTTTGCCGGCATTAGGACGAGACGTTCATATATATGCCCGACCTCGAACGGAGCCGGTCTAAGGCAAGATAAAACCGGGCGGCCGGATCGCTCCTGATCGAAATCGAAATCCGATCGATAAATGGTGAAATGTTTGAGTCTCTTGTCGCCGACGAAAACTGCGGCAGCGCGGATGACCTCGGGTTGGCGCCTCGATGCGTCGAAAGCCTGAATCAATGTGCCGCGAATGAGAACGCCTTCTGCTGCAACCTCTTTCGCCATTTCCTCCACGGGCGGCAGTTGAATTGTGCAAGCCAAAGCGCCAATCGGAAACGAAATCGATATAGCCGCGAACAAGGCTGAAAAAAAGCCGGGTCATCGGTACATCCTTTACATTCACTGCCTGTGACAGGTTAATTCCGCCGATGTTGCTAAGCAAGTCGGGCCGGCAGACAGAAACATCCATTCCGATTGACGACAGATATGAAGCGGCTAGATTTATTCGCGAAGCCGCACATTCTGCCGGGGAGAGGAATATGGCGACGCTGATCGACGATGGACCGCGCGAGCGGAGCGCGAAAGACTCCGAGCTCAAATTTTTCCGCACGATGGCGCTGATTTTCGCGACCGTGATCGTCGCGGGGTTCTCGCTGAACCTCGGGATGGGCCGCTCCACATTCGCGGTACCTGCTGTCTACCATATCCACGCGTTTGTATTTTTCGGCTGGGTCGCGCTGTATGTCGCGCAAAACTGGCTGATCGCGGGGCACAATGTCAGGCTGCACCGCACGCTCGGCCTTGCCGCCTATGCGTTCATCCCGGTCATGGTCGTGCTGGGCTATATGATCATGATGGCAACGCTGCGCCGAACGGGCGGGCCGTTCTTTTTCGACCAGAACGAATTTCTGTTCAGCAATTTCATGCTGCTCGTCCTGTTCGGACTAATGGCCTTCGCCGCCCTGCGCTGGCGCCGCCATACGGGCTGGCACCGCCGGCTGATGTTTTGCGCGATGACGATATTGGCCGGACCGGGCCTTGGCCGCTTGTTGCCGATGCCGCTGCTGATCCCGCATGCATGGCGCATCGAGATGCTGGTGCTGATGCTATTTCCCTTGGCGGGAATCATCATGGACAAACGCGTGCACGGTCGTGTCCACCCCGCCTGGCTCTGGAGCATCGGCGCGATTGTGGCGGTGCAGGTTGCGTCGGACCTTATCGCCTATAGCGACTGGGGTGTGAGGATAACGGAGTCGGTGGTTGCCGGTACGCCGGGCGGCGAGCGGCCCATGGAAGCGTTTCTGCCGCCGGGATTTTGAGGCGTTAAGCTTGGCGGCCGTAGGTGGCCGGAGCCACGTCTGCGCCATGTTGCGCGAGCAGGGCCACGCGCTGACGCACATCGTCAGAGGCGAGGTTGACGCGCAGGCGCGCCGCCTCGATCAACGGGCGCAGTTCATTGAGTTTTTCGGTGAGAACAGAGTCCTGCCGCCATGCGCCCTGAGCGCGGACATCATCGGTCGCGCGCTTCACGGCCTTCGTCGCGGTGGAAATGGCCGCAATATCATGTGAGTCCAGCGCCCGGCGCAATTCGCCGAACGCTGCATTGAGCGTATCGATGGAGGCTATACCGGTCGCCATGAGCGCGGTTTATTCTTCACCCAGATCGAGCGCGATCATCCGTTCGGCAATCTTTTCGGCATCGACCGGATATTTGCCCGCGGCAATGGCTTCCTTGATCGCGGCGACGCGATCGAAATCAACCGGAGCGCCTTCGGCAGCCATGCGCGCAATCGGCGTCGCATTGCTGGATGCAGCCGCAGCCACAGCATTGCCATGGCCGATTTTCGCCGCAGCCTTGGAATTGCCGCTTTCGCGCGCCTTGCCAAGATCGACCGGATTTCCCAGCGAGGGGCCAACCGATTTGATCATCGTTTCTGTCCTTTCCAAATACCGCATCTAATAACGGCAGGTTTCAGAAACCTTTACAGTGCAAACGCAACTTTATCGCGCCCGCGCCGCAAACCCCGGAATACGTACAATACCCATTTCCTGAACCTGCGCCAGCACAGGATCGGATTTTCTGTCTTCGCGCACGCGGATCATCTCTCCAATGGCGCCGTCTTCATCGGCAACCATCATGCGAGACACAGAAAAGGACGGTCCGCCAGCGATCAACTGAACCGGATCGCCGCGCTTGATGATCGCCTGCTTTTGAGCGGCAGGCTGCGCATAGGCCGAACGCTGCGACGGTGCTGCCGAATAGGCCCCACCCGGCGTCAACGGGACGCGAATGCGCCATCCCACTGCCTTGCACTCTACCATCGCCGCGCCGAAAACCGGGCCGGAAACCTCGGGCATACTGGGGCAAGCCGCGAGTTTCAAACGGCGATCAACCGGGGAAGCGGCCCCACCCGGCTCCCCGATATTCGCCCCCACGGTCATCGCGACAATGCCGTCCAGCCGGTCGAGATTCTCAAATTGCTGCGCATGGGCCTGCCCGCCGAGAATGGCGAAAAACCCCAGAAACGATGCGATCAGACGTGACACATTCTTCTCCGTCGAAACTATATTCGACAGGCACATGAGCAATTAACGTGCCAATTCTTTGTTTTGGATGCCGCACCGGCCCGCTCCCCCACCCGACCACCCAAGTCTCATCCTGTTTGGGTGGTCGGGTGGGGGAGCGGACCGGTGCCGAAACCTTCGTTCAGACCGAGGGTTTTGAACGAAGCAAAAGAACTTGACCTGCGCGGCTTTCGCTTTGCTGGTCGAGACCGCGGATGACGATGCGGTCGCGGGCAATGCCCTGTGCCGTCATCGCGCGGGCGACCGCCCCCAGGCGCGCGGCAGCAAGATCCCAATTGTCGAAACGATGGGTGGCCGGATCAAGGCCGATGGAGCGGATTTCGATCCCCTGCCCCGAACCGGCATATCGCTTGGCAAGCTCGGAAATCTGCGCCTCTCCGGCGGATGTGAGCATCGCCTCGCCCGGCTGGAAAAGGTCGCGCGCAACCAGACGATCGCTCTTTGTCGGCGGAGCTCCGAACTGTTCGGCAACGCCGCTGACGACCTCCTGCTGACGCCCGTTGCTGGCTTGCAGCAATACGAAAAAGCCCAGGAGAAGAAGCGCGAGGTCGGCGAAGCTGACCGCCCAGCGGTTGCGGCGGCCAAGCGCGATGGCGCGCGCCTTCATGCGACTTCGCGGATCGCGGCGCGGCGCACGGGCGCCGTTTCGCGGCGGGCCACACGCAGCATACGCTCACACAGCTCGGTCTGCCAGGCAAGCTCCCGCTCGGACAGGTCGGCCAGCCGCGCGGCAATCGGCGCAGCGATCAGATTGGCGATGACGACACCGTAGAGCGTCGTCAGCAGAGCGACCGCCATGGCCGGGCCGATCTTGGACGGATCGTCCATCGCCGCGAACATCGCGATCAGGCCGATGATCGTTCCCGCCATACCCAGCGCAGGCGCGACATCGGCGATCGATTGCCAGAATTTATGCACCTTTTCATGGCGATGGCGACGATCGGCAAGCGTTTGCTCGGCCCAGATCTCAAACCGGTCGACGGCCTCTGTGTCGGCCAGACGGCGGATCGCCATGGACAGAAAGGGGTTGGCTGCGCGTACCCGGTCCGTGCACTGAAGCCCGCGCAGCTGCGCAACATGATCGATGCGGGTCATTGTCGAGCGGGCGAGCAGCATGTCGCGCTCAGGATCGGCGCGCCAGAAAGCAGAGAGAGCGGAAAAGCCGCGGAAGAAACCTTTGGGACCATTCTGGATCAGCGCCACGAGGACGCAGCCAAGCAGCATCGCGCCAATGGTAAGCGGGTTAAATAGCTGGCCGATCAACTGCATCATCAGGTCCCTTCACCAGCATTATAGCCGGCACATCTTACCAAAGGACCAAGGCTCATCCTTACCAAACGGCAAATCGCTGCCGGCAACCGGCAAAAACTTGCCGCTCTTGCCGGACACACCTGCCCGGAAAGCTTACTGGTCCTAACAAACCCAACAAATCCGCCAATTTTCGAAATTGGCACGCCCTTTGCTTTTATCAGGCTGAATAAACCCGACCGGCTTTGCACTGGGTAGAACGGCACGGGTTTGAGGAACTTTAGAGGGCTGAGACAAAAAATGGCTTTGGAAGACGCTCTGTTCGGTGTGCACGGAAAGGCGCTGCAGCTTCGCTCGCAGCGGCTGGACCTGCTTGCATCCAACATCGCCAATGCCTCGACGCCTGGCTACAAGGCGCGCGACATCGATTTCGAGCAGGCTCTGCGCGACGCCACCGATAGCGGCGAAAGCGTGCAGCAGGCGAAGAACGGCGCGATGGGATATCGCATCCCGCTGCAGCCCAGCCTCGATGGCAACACGGTCGAGCTTTCGACCGAGCAGACGCTCTTTGCGGAAAATGCGGTGAAGTACCGCACCACCCTCTCCTTTCTGGAGGGGCGGATCAACACAATCTCACGCGCCTTGAGAGGAGAATGAGCATGGCAAGTCCCATGAACGTTTTCGATATTGCCGGCCGCGCCATGTCGGCGCAGCTCGTGCGCCTGAACGCAACGGCATCCAATATGGCCAATGCGGGCAACGTCACCGGCAGCGAGAAAGAAGCCTACCGCGCCATCAAGCCGGTGTTCCGCTCCGTCACCGAAAAGCCGGGCATGTCCACGGTAAAGGTGGAGAGCGTCGTCGCCACCGATGCCAAGCCCGTTAAACGGTACGACCCCAACCACCCGCTTGCCGACAAGGACGGCAATGTCTGGGAGGCCGCGGTCGATAGCAGCGCCGAGATGGTCGACATGCTGGAAGCCGCGCGGATGTATCAGAATAATGTGCAGGTCCTTCAGACCGCGAAATCGCTGATCCTCGACACAGTGAGAATGGGCAAATAATCATGAACACGGTCACATCACCTGCCCTCGGCAGCGCGGAAAGCCTCACCCAGAAATCAACCGGCGTTAAGCAGCAGAGCCTTGCGCAGACGGACTTCCTGACGCTTCTGACCGCTCAGCTGAAGTCGCAGGATCCGTTCAATCCGATGGATAACGCCGATCTCGTCGCGCAAATGGCGACGATCAGCAACACCAGCGGCATCGCCGAAATGAACGCATCGCTCAAGACGATTGCGGACTCGGTCGCTGGCAACCGCATTGGCGACGCGGCAAGCTGGATCGGCCGTTCGATGCTGGTGACAAGCAACATCGCTGCGCCCAATGCGAACGGCGAATATGCGGGACAGTTCACGCTTGATGCGGCTGCGACCGGCGTCAGCGTCGACCTAGTCGACGGAAGCGGCAACATCGTGAAGACAATCGCGCTGGGCGATCGCCCTGCTGGCGAGTCATCCTTCTACTGGGACGGCTATGACGACACCGGCGCCTATGTCGCCGGACAATCGCTGCAGGTGAAGGTCAACGGCGCAGCCCCGACCAATGTCGCCACCTGGGCCAGCGTCGCCGCTGTCCAGTCACCGGCCGACGGCACGGCCAGTAAACTCATCACGCCGCTGGGCAGCTTCAGCCCGAGCGATGCCCTGAAACTTACCTGATCAACAGTTCAACACCAAGGAGTCTAGTCCATGTCCTTCTATACCTCCCTTACCGGCCTCAAGGCGGCCCAGGGCGACCTCGCGACGATTTCGAACAACGTCGCGAACGTGAACTCCACCGCGTTCAAGAAGAGCCGCACCAATTTCGGCGATATCTTCGCCGCCGCGCCGATGCAGACGACCACGCAGGTCGCCGGGCAAGGTACGCGGATCAACGGCATCCAGCAGCAGTTCACGCAGGGCACCGTCGAGACGACCGACAAGACGCTCGATCTCGCGATCACCGGCGAAGCTTTCTTCACGGTGCAGACCCCTGCCCCGAACCTGCAGGTCAGCTACACCCGTAACGGCGCGTTCGGCCTCGACGACAACCGCTTCGTGGTCGATACCGTGGGCGGACGGCTTCAGGTATTCCCGGTCGATGCCAACGGCGTTCCGACCGGCACGACCCAGGCTGACCTTGGCGACCTTCAGATCCCGCTGAGCAAGCCGGGCGATCCGACCGTTCAGCTTTCGAGCGTCGGCGTGTCGGTCGAAGGTCTCGTCACCGCAACCTTCGCAGACTCGACCACCACCATGTTGGGCAGCATCGCCATGGCGGCTTTCCCGTCTCAGGAAGGCCTGCGTCAGAAGGGCGACGCGCACTGGGAAGCGACGCTGCAATCGGGCGCGCCGGTTTACGGCTCGGCCAATGGCGGCCTCTATGGTGCGGTCCGTTCGGGCGCGCTGGAACGGTCCAACGTCGACATCACGGAAGAGCTGGTGGCGCTGATTTCGGCGCAGCGGAACTTCCAGGCGAACGCGAAGGCAATCGAGACGGCGTCTGCGATTTCCAACGCAATCATCAACCTGCGCGGTTAATTTCAGCGGGCGTGAATTGAGGGTCTGAACGATGGATCGTCTGGTAAATACGGCACTGACGGCAATGCGTGCGGCGATGTCTCGCCAGAACACCATCGCCAACAATCTCTCGAACGCGAATACTGTGGGGTTTCGCGCCGAGATCGCCAATGCCACGACACAGTGGATCAACGGCCAGACCTTCAACACGCGCGCACAAACCGCAGAGCAGGTGCTGGGCGCCAACATGGCGCAGGGTTCCATCAAGGAAACCGGCAACCCGCTCGACGTGGCTATCAACGGCGAAGCATTGCTCGCCGTGCAGGCCAATGACGGCAGCGAAGCCTATACCCGCCGCGGCGACCTCGCAATGAGCGAGAGCGGCCTGCTGACTACGGGGGATGGACTCCCGGTGATCGGCAATTCGGGTCCGGTGACGCTGCCGCCCTATGACAGCATTTCGGTGTCGAAAGACGGCGGCATCTGGATCGTTCCTGTGGGGGGAGATCCAAAACAGCCGCAGCAGGTCGACCAGCTCAAGCTGGCCACGCCCGTGGGGTCGCAGATTGCGAAGGGCGTGGACGGCCTGTTCCGGGAAGTACATGGCGGCATCCTGCCGACCGACCCGCTGGCGTCGGTGACAGGGGGTGCGCTGGAAGGCTCCAACGTCAATGCGACCGACATGCTCGTCCAGATGATCGAGGCGAGCCGCGCATGGGAAACACAGATCAAAATGATCGATACCGCCAAGCAGATCGACGACGGCGGGGCCAGCCTGATGCGGCTGGACGGATAACGGCGCTCGCGCGCCCTGTTGACTGAATTTTGTAACGAGGACTGGAATCATGACCAACGCTGCTCTTCATGTCGCCCGCACCGGGCTCGACGCGCAGAACACAAAGATGCAGGTGATCGCCAACAACCTGGCGAACGTGAACACCACCGGTTTCAAGAAGGACCGGGCGGATTTTCAGGCCCTCGCCTATCAGCAGCTGATCGCGGCCGGAGCCGCATCGGACAGCGAAAACAAGTTCGCAACCGGTCTGTCGCTGGGCACCGGCGTATCACTGGCGGGCACGAGCCGGATCGACACGCAGGGCACGCTGACAACGACCGGCAACGCGCTCGACCTTGCCATTCAGGGTCCGGGCTATTTTCAGGTCCAGCGCCCCGACGGCATCATCGCCTATACCCGCGACGGCAGCTTCAGCCGCACCGCAGAAGGTACGCTCGTCAATTCGGACGGCCTTCCCATGGTACCGCAGATCCAGGTGCCGGAGGGGACCGTCTCGCTGACCATCGGCAATGACGGCACGGTATCGGCAATACTTGCCGGACAGACATCACCGACCCAGCTTGGACAAATCGAACTGGCGAACTTTGCCAATTCGGCGGGCCTGCAGGCAGTCGGCGGCAACATGTTGCTGGAAACCGATGCGAGCGGCGCACCGCAGGTCGGCGTGGCCGGACTCGACGGGCGCGGCACGATTGCGCAGGGCAATCTCGAAGGGTCCAACGTCAACATCGTCGAAGAGCTTGTCGAAATGATCGAAACGCAGCGCGCCTATGAGGTGAACAGCAAGATGATCAAGTCGACCGACGAAATGCTGCAATATGTGAACCAGCAGCTGTGAGGGTGACGATGCATAAAATTTCCACTCTCTTGCTGGCATCGGCGGCCGTTCTTCTGACGCCGCCTGCCCTCGCCAAGTCGCGTGACAAGGATCGCGAGCAATATGCGCCGACCTATCCGGTCGCGATGGCGAACACTGCGCCGGCCAATGGCGGCATCTTTCAGGCGGAGAACGGCTATGCTCCGCTGACCAGCGGCGCGCGCGCGGCGCAGGTCGGCGACATCATCACGATCCAGCTCGTCGAAGCGACGCAGGCATCGAAAAGCACCGCCGCCAATACCGGACGCGACGGCAGCATCGGCCTGACGCCGCCGACGACAGGTCTGTTCTCCAAATTGTTCAGCCCCAGCGATGTGGGCGCCAGCGGCACGCAGAGCTTTAAGGGCACGGGCGCCGCCAGCCAGTCCAACAGCCTGTCAGGTGAAATCACCGTGACCGTCGCCAAGATCTTCCCCAACGGGACGATGCTGGTGCGCGGTGAAAAGGCGCTGACGCTCAATCGCGGCGATGAATATATCCAGATTTCCGGCCTCGTGCGTCAGGCGGACATCACGCCCGACAACCGCGTCTATTCGACCCGCGTCGCCGACGCCCGGATCACCTACACAGGCAAGGGCGAGATCGCCCGCGCCAGCCGACAGGGCTGGCTGCAACGCTTTTTCAGCATGATCAGCCCCTTCTGATGGACAAGATGATGAACCGTTTGATGACCGCCCTCTTCCTTTCGCTGATGCTGGTCATGGGCGTCGCCGCGACACCAGCCCATGCTGAGCGGATCAAGGATCTCGGTACGTTCCAGGGCGTGCGCCCCAACCAGCTGACGGGCTATGGCATCGTTGTCGGTTTGGCGGGCACGGGCGACGACAGCCTCGATTATTCGACGCAGGGTATGAAGGGGGTGATTTCCCGCTTTGGCCTGACGTTGCCGGCCGGTGTCAATCCGTCGCTGAAAAACGCAGCAGCGGTGATGATCACGGCGGACCTTCCCGCCTTTTCAAAGCCCGGCCAGCGTCTTGACGTCACAGTGTCGGCGCTGGGCAAAGCCAAGTCGTTGCGCGGCGGTACGCTGGTGCTGTCGCCGCTGCGCGGTGCGGACGGGCAGATCTACGCGATGGCGCAAGGCAATCTCGCGGTTGGCGGTTTGGGCGTATCGGGCTCCGACGGCAGTCAGGTTTCGGTCAACATCCCGTCGGCCGGACGTATTCCGGGCGGCGCGACCGTTGAACGCGCGGTGGCCACCGGTTTCGACACGGCCCCCGCACTCAATTTCAACCTCGCGGAAGCGGACCTTACCACCGCGTTGCGCGTAGCGGATGCGATCAACCTTTCCTTCGGCGATCGCCGCGCCCGCGCGATGGACGCGGTCACGATCGAAATCGACGCCCAGCCGGGTGCCGAACAGCGCATCATGATGATGGGCCTTATCGAAAATATTGAGGTGAAGCCCGCCGATGCTCCGGCCAAGGTGATCGTCAATGCGCGCACCGGCACGGTCGTCATAAACGGCGCGGTACGAATCGCGGCGGCAGCGATTGCCCACGGAAAACTGACGGTTAGCGTGCAGGAACAGCCCACCGTCGTACAGCCGGCGCCCTTCTCGAAAGGCGAGACCGCAATCGAACCATCGAGCGCGATTGAGGTCACCGAGGAAAAAAGACCGGTAATAGATTTTAAAGGTGGAGCCAATCTTGCCGATATAGTGAAAGGGCTGAACGCCATCGGCGCTTCACCTGCGGACATGGTCGCGATCCTCGAAGCCTTGAAACAGGCGGGCGCGATGAAGGCGGAGCTGGTAGTATTGTGATGCAGATTGGCGGAAATTCGGGAGTTGGCGGCGACGCGGGGGTACAGCCCGGCGCGAAAGCCACCGACCCGGGGCTTGAAAAGGCGGCAAAAGCGTTCGAGGCGATCTTCCTGCGCCAGATGATCGCGTCCATGCGCTCATCCAGCCTGACCGAAGGCCTGTTCGATTCCAGCGCGACCGAGCAATTCCGCGACATGTCCGACTCTCGCATGGCCGAGCAGATGGCTGGAACCAGCAAATTCGGTATCGCCGATCTGCTGCTCCAGCAATTCGGCGCAAAAACGCCTCTGACCCCTTCTGTGGCCATGAAGCCCGAAATCGCCGCAGCGCCGGAACAGAAAGGTGACGCCCAATGAGTTCGTCGGATCTCTTTGCGATCGGTTCGGCGGGGCTGAAGGGCTTTCGCGCGCAGATGGGCGCGGTGGCCGACAATATCGCCAACGCCAATTCCGAAGGCTACAACCGCCGCTCCGTCACGCTTCAGGAATCATCCATGTCCGCCGTGGCAGAGCCGCTCTACATTCCGCGCGCGGCCTTTGGCGGCTCGGAAATCGTCGGCGTGTCCCGCTCCAACGACATCTATCTCGATGCGACGGCGCGTCAGACCGGGCAGGCATTCAGCAACGCAAGCACAAGGCTGCGCTGGCTTTCGGATATCGAAACGGCACTCGGCGACGATGCGCTGGGCGTGGGCGGATCGCTCAGCACCATGTACGGCACCATTGACAAGCTCGCTGCCAGCCCGACGGACACGGCGCTGCGCACCAACATGATCTATGGCGTCGAGCAGGTCGTTACCGCTTTTCACAACAGCTCGGACGCGCTCAACAGCGTATTGACCGGAACCTTCACGACCGGCCAGGGCGAAGCCACGCTGATCAACGACAGCCTAGATGAGCTCGCGCGCGTCAACGCCGCGCTGCTGCGTTCGCGCAAGGGAACGTCCAACTACGCCCAGCTGCTCGACAGCCGCGACACCGAACTTGCGAAAATCACGCAAAAGCTGAACGTCAATGTTACTTTCGACACCAATGACGGCGCCATCGTCACCTATGACGGACAGGCGCTGGTTCAGGGTGATCAGACAAAAACCGTCTCGATCCAACAGAACGCCGACGCCACATTGCGGTTGATGATCGACGGCGCGGAATATGCGGTGCCGACCAATGGCAGCCTTGGTGGACTGTTCACCAGCGCCAGCATGGCGCGCCAACGCCTCGACAGCCTCGACACATTGGCGGTGCAGTTCGCAACGGACATGAACACATGGCATGCAGGCGGCCTCACGGACGCGGGTGCCGCAGGCGGCGCAGTGGTTTCCGTGGGCACGACCGCCGCAAGCCTGGCCAAGGTGATCAGCGCCACCAGCGAGATCGCAGCGGCAACAGCGGACGGACGCCCCAACGGCAACCTGCTCAACATCTCCGCAACACGCGGCACGGGCAGCGTCGAACAGGGCTGGACCGCGCTGATCGCCGGACATGCGTCGGTTCTGAACACCACAAAGGCCGAAGCCGAAGCCGCCGAAATTCGCGACGTCAACGCGCGCGCCGCGCAGCAGCAGGTGAGCGGTGTCGATCTGGACCGCGAAGCCGCCGATCTGCTGCGCATACAGCAGGCCTATCAGGCAGCCGCGAAGGTCATACAGGCCGCGCGCGAGACCATCGACACAATCTTGAACATCAGCTGACGGACGAAGGAACAAAGCCATGGTGGCGATTACCTATCAGACTATGACCGATGAAATCCGTCGTCAGCAGCGCCTGTCGCAGGCCATAACCGACGATCAGGCAGCCGTTTCCACGGGCAAGAAAATTCGTACGCCTTCGCAGGATCCGCAGGCATGGGTGCAGATTTCCGAAATCGGCCGCGCGCAGGCGCAGAACGCCGCCTGGGATGCCAATATCGGCTATGGCACCGGGCGCGCTCAGAAGGCCGAGGCCAATCTTCAGGAAATGAACACGCTGTTCAGCCGTGCGCGCGAGCTGATGGTGACCGCTTCGACATCCACGCTGGACGCTTCGGGTCAGGCCGCCGTAGTTGCAGAAATACAGGCCATTCGCGGCAGCATGTCTGAACTCCTCAATCAGAAGGATTATCTCGGCGTTCCGGTGTTCGACGACAATGTCTCGATCACGGTGCCGGTCTCCCGCGGCCTCGCGCTGGACGTAGTCGGCACGCGCCAGAGCATCGAATCCGGCATCGACGTCGGCGGCGTCGCGCGTACACTCGACGATATCTTGGCCGAAGCCGAGGCTGCGGCTGCCAGCAACGTGCCGACCGATCATCAGAATGCGCTTACTTCGCTCGATGCGGGCCTCAACCATATCATTCTGGCACAATCGGTTCAGGGCATTCGCGGCGACCGCTTGGAGGCCGTCCAGACGCGCGTGGCGAACACGCAGCTGGACCTTTCCGAACAGCGCTCGACGCTGGAGGATACGGACCTTTCCGAAACGATCGCCCGCATTCAGGCCAACCTGCTCTCGCTCGAAGCCTCTCAGGCGGCGTTCGCGCGCATCAACCGCCAGACCCTTTTCGACCTCATCGGCTGACACCCGAACTAAACCGGGGCGATGGCAGCTGACCGCGCCGTTGCCCCCTGCTGCGCCCGCCACCACAACTGGTAAATCAAAAAATAGCCATTGCCCTAAACCATGATGGCCCCGTGCCGTTTTAAGTGATGGACCGGCGCCGAAATGCGCCAAAATATACGGGGATCAATATGTTTGCCGCAATTGGCCTGGTTGTCTTGATAGTGATGGTTTTCGGTGGGTTCATCTTCACCGGCGGCGATATCGGCCCTGTTCTCCACGCCCTTCCCCACGAAATGCTGATCATCGGCGGTGCGGCTGTCGGAGCACTGATCATCGGCAACAGCGGCGCTGAGCTCAAGGCATTGGGCTCGGGCGTCGGTAAGGTGTTCAAGGGTCCGCAATACAAGAAACAGGATTTCCTCGACTGCATCTTCCTTGTCGCCAAGCTGATGAAGACGTTGCGGGTCGAAGGGCCTGTCGCGCTCGAACCGCATATCGAGGATCCGGAAAGCTCCTCCATCTTTGCCGAATATCCGCGCCTGATGAAGGACCACTCGCTGATCGGTCTGATCTGCGACACGCTGCGCCTCGTCGTCGTGTCGTCCGGCACGCTCGACCCGCATGCGGTCGAAGAGGTGATGGACAACAGCCTGAAAACCCACCACCATGAGGTGATCCGCCCTGCCGACAACCTGCAGGGGCTGGCGGACGCCCTTCCCGCGCTGGGCATCGTCGCGGCGGTTCTGGGCGTCGTGAAGACGATGGGCTCGATCGATCAGCCGCCCGCCATCCTCGGTGCGATGATCGGTTCGGCGCTCGTCGGTACATTCCTCGGCGTGTTGCTCGCCTATGGTATGGTCGGCCCGTTCGCCAACCGCTGCCGCTCTGTGATCGAGGCGGACGCTGCCATCTATCATGTGGTTAAGCAGATCATCGTCGCATCGCTGCACGGACACCCGCAGCCGCTGGTCATCGAGGCCGCGCGGTCCAGCCTGACGCACGCCAACCAGCCTGCCTTCGCCGAAGTGTTCGACGGCCTGCGGGGCAAATAAGCCATGGCTGGCAAACGCGCAGCGAACGAGCCTGAACCAAGGCCAATCATCGTCAAGAAGATCATCGTCGATGGCCATGGCGGCCATCATGGCGGTGCGTGGAAAGTCGCCTATGCCGACTTCGTGACGGCGATGATGGCGTTCTTCCTGCTCATGTGGCTTTTGGGCGCAACGACCGAAGAACAGCGCAAGGGCCTTGCCGACTATTTCACGCCGACGCTGGTTGAGCTGAAACAGGGCAGCGCCGGTTCCAATGGCATGTTCGGCGGCGACAGCCTGCAGGCGAAGGAAAATTATCCGACGACCGGCGGTCAGGGCAATCTCGCCATCACGATCCCCAAGGACGCCAGTGGCGTCAAGGATCGCGGTGGCAAGGACCGCAAGGACCGGCGCGATCAGGACCGTGCAAAGTTCGATGCGATCAAAAAGCTGCTGGAAAGCAAACTCGCCTCCAAGGCCGAGCTCCGCAAGATGCTAAAAAACATCAAGTTCACCGAAACGCGCGAAGGGCTGCGCATCGATCTGATCGACCAGTCCGACTTTGCGATGTTCGGGATGGGCACCGACCGCCTGCTGCCACAGGCTCTTTCATTGCTCGATGAGGTCGCCAAAGTGGTCAAGACCGCGCCCAACGACGTGATCGTGCGCGGGCATACCGATGGCCTGCCCTATGCAAGCGGGCGGACGATGAACAACTGGTTGCTGTCCTCCGCACGCGCCGAGGCAACGCGCCGGGCGCTGGCCGACGACGGCATCCCCAATGCGCGCTTTGCAAAGATCGAAGGCGTGGCGGACCGGGATCCGTTCATTACGGACGACATCTACGACCCACGCAACCGTCGCATGTCGGTGATCCTCGCATGGAGCGCAGGCGCCGGCCTTCCCGATGAGGGGGATGACGGAAAAGACACTGAACCGACGGCCGAGGAGAAGGCCGCGATCGCAGCCCGCGATAATCCGCAAAAGCGGCTGAAGGAGCAATTGTCGGCCATGGACATGGGCGGCACCGGCTTGCCTCAGGGTGCGATCCCGATCAATGCTAAGCCTTCCGGCGTCTCATCGGGTAAAGTGGGCGATGCGAAAGCCAAGGGCGGGCATTAAACCTGCCCCGCTCTCAAGCGAAAAGTTCCTTGTCGAAATCATCCTGATGCGATGGCGGTACGGGTATCTGCCCCTCGTCCTGGTTCCGTTCTACAGCGTCGGTCCGCGCTGCCGCGCCAAGCCAACTGGTCATCGCGGTATAGGCCCAGATATAGGGCAACGACCAAAACGCCATCACCGGGTTTATATGCATAAGGGCGTCGATCGGGTTGCTGCGTTGCTCCACCATTTCTTCTCTCCTTTATGAAACAACTACAAAACGAGCATTTGTGTCCCCATTGTTTTGGCTCAACAACGACCCGTTAGGCGTTCCTTTCTTTTGGGTATACATTATGCCGCGCACAGTGGCGCGACTCGTTTTGCGGAAAGGGATTTCCTCACCGCCTTTTTCTTCGCTCATTGCCGAGATCAGGCTCGATCCCTGACAATCGAAAGGAGGCGCTTTATTATGCCCACCTATTCCTTGCGCTATGCGACGGATGGCCTCGGTGAGGCCAAGCGCATAGACTTTGAGGCATCCGACCCGGCTATGGCTCTCGAGCTGGTGAAGGCGGAGGTCAGCAATCGCCACGCCGAACTGTGGGATGCCTGCAATATGCTGTGCCTGATGAAATATGGCGACGATGGCGTCTGGCAGTTAAGCGGGAGCATATAGCTCCAGATCACCAGAGCTGTCGCAAAATTTGCGCCCAATTGGGCAGCCTGACCCACGAAACCTCCGTTGGTCGCGACCACAGGAACAAGAACCGTCAGCAGGATCACGGCAAAAACCAACGCGCGTGAACGGGTGACTGATCGAACAGAAACGCCGCTCATGGACGGTCTATTGATACCCTTGGCCCGGCCCAATAGCTCGAGTGGTTGAATGGCCAAGGAAATTGCACCGCACGCGTTACAGACACCCAAACCACATTTCTGCAAACCCGGCGAAGCGACCGCACTTTATAAATTTAAGGACTGCGAACTTATTCAGGCGGTCAGGCGGTCAGGCGGTCAGAGTGAGTAGCTGCCTCGCCTGCGCTCGTGAGATATTCGCTTTCGAATTCTGCGGCTGGAACAGGTTTTCCGATATGCCAGCCCTGAACGATGTCACAGCCCATTTCTGATATGGCGGCGAGGCATTCCGCATCCTCGATACCCTCTGCAACGACCACGAAGCCAAGTTCGTGCGCCAGGCCGATCGTCGAGCGTACCAGCAGCTGATCATTTTTCGATGTCGCGACATGTTTGACGAACGACTGGTCGATCTTGATCTCCGAAGCCGGAAAACTGCGCAAATAGCTGAGCGTCGACTGGCCGGTACCATAATCATCGATAGAGATTTCCAGACCATAGGCGCGATAGGCCTCCAGCGCCGCGATGGCCCGCTCCGGATCTGTCAGGGTCGCCGTTTCAGTAACTTCCAACGTCAGCGCATGCAGAACGTCAGCAGCTTGATCCAGTCGGCTGTGAAGGGCCCGGTTGAACATCTCGTTGGTCAACAATGTGCCGGATACATTGACCGCCACACGGAGCGTTTTGCCCTCTTTTCGCCAGCGTGCAAGATCGGCGATTACCATCTCGAACACGCGCAGGGTGAGCGACTGGATGAGCCCCTCTTCCTCAAAAATAGGGATGAACAGGCCCGGCGAGAGTTCTCCACGCGTGGGGTGACGCCAGCGGACAAGCGCCTCTGCGCTGGCGATTTGACCTTTGGCGAGGTGGAGCTGCGGTTGATAGGCGACCCAGAACTGATCATCGCCCAACGCCGCCGGGAATTCGCCGATCAGCGCATGCCGTTCCCTGACGCCGCGCGCCAGTTCAATGTCGTCAAGCGTCCAGATCCGTTCGCTGGATGGCTTTGATGCTGCCCCGATGGCACGCGCCAACAGGTCGGCGCCGTCGCTGCCTGCGCCCTGGGAAATCCCGAAATGGGGTTTCAGCCGGATTGCATGAGCGCCCACGGTCATCGGGTTTGCGACAACCGCGCCCAGCCCCTCCAGTTGTTCCCCAAGTTCGTCCATCGGATCATCGGCGGGCAGAGCCCACACGTAATTGTCGCCGCGATAGACGAATATCTCGCCCGCGCCGGAACCGATTTTGAGGCGCTCGATGAGCTGCGCCCATAAACTTTCGCGCTCTCTCCCGCTTAGCATTGCGGTGATTTCCGCAAAGTCCCTGAAATTGATCGCAACGATGCGATACTGGCCGTCAGGAACCAGTTCTTCGGTTAGCGCGACGCCGTTTCGCAAGCCGGAAGCGGCGTCCGTACGTTCCTTGTCAAATATCGTTTCGTTCAGCCCGATCAGGACGATGATGGCGAACGCCGCCGCCAGCCCAAGTGTGGCCGGGATGACCTGAAACGTCGCGACACCCATCATCTCGCTGGCGAGCAATGCAACATGCAACGCCATGATGGTTCCGGCCAGCAGTATCAGGCGATTGCGGCGGCGCTTTAGAAAAGCGGCACCGAAAACCGCCGCTAGCGCGATCATGGTCGCAGGCGAGCGGCCAAGGTCGGGGAACGCCCTGCCGAGCAACAAGGTTTCAGCCGCCTGCGCCTGAATAACGACGCCGGGCAAGACGCCGTTGCGGGGCACAGCATAGCGATCGCCCAGTTCAATCGCGGTTGCGCCGACGAACAGGCGCTTACCCGCGAGGTGAGACAGGTCCGCGCTGCCATCCACGATCGAAGCAAAGCTGATACGCGGGATCGTCGCGGGATCGATCGACTGGTCGATGTGAAACCCTTGCTCGATCTTACCCGTGGTTCCAGCCAGAAGCGCCGCCATCGAAGGGCGCGGCACACCGGCGGTACGCGTGCCATAGCTGTAGTCACGCATGATGCCGTCGGCATCGGGGTGAACATTGACGGACGCGAGGAAGGCCGACTGGCGCAAAGGTTCGATCGGAAGGGATTCTACGAAGTCATCCGTCAGATTCCCCGCCGCCTGCCTGAATGTCGGCAAAAGCACGGTACCCGGAAATGCGTCGATTGCTCGCGCGAACGCCATGTCTTCAGCATGGGTCGATGGGGCCGAGAAATCGATATCGAAGGCGACCATTGCCGGGTGCGCCTCGGCGAGCCTGTCGAGCAAGCGACCGTAGAGCGAGCGCGGCCAAGGCCAACGCTTGAATGCCGCCATGCTGGCCGCGTCGATCTCTACAACGACGACGTCGCCAGTGGCGCTGCGCTCCTGAATGGCGTCGCGCCCATCCTTCCACACGTCCTCCAGTCCCGCACCCATGTTCAACAGAGAGGACAGCAGGATGATCATGGCCGCCGCCGTTGCGAGAACAAGGCGGCGGTGGAGAGACTTGGTCCATTTGGGCGAAGCAAGACCGGAAAACATGGACGTCAGGCCCGGACCGTCAGAGTTTCCGGCCGCTCAGCGGCTTTTTTCCAACACCGACATTCACTGAAGCGTCAACTTCGCCGTTCCCGGTGCCTATGTTGACCGAGCCGCCGACATTCCCGGTGCCTGCGCCCGCATCAACCGAACCGCCAACGTTGCCCGTACCCGTGCCTGAATTCACCGAGCCGCCAACATTCCCGGTGCCTGCGCCCGCATTCGCCGAGCCGCTAACGTTACCGTCGCCAACGCCCGCATTCACCGAGCCGCCAACGTTCCCGTTGCCTGCGCCTGCATTCACCGAACCGCCAACGTTGCCGGTACCCGCGCCCGCATTCACCGAGCCGCCAACGTTGCCCGTACCCGCGCCCGTATTCGCCGAGCCGCCAACGTTCCCGTTGCCTGCGCCTGCATCGACCGAGCCGCCAATGTTTCCGCTCCCAGCGCCTGCATTGGCCGACGCGATTAGCGAGGCGGGGTTTTGGGCGACCGAGTGCGCCGGGTTTCCGGTAGACGCCGCCATGTTGCCAGGGCCAGCTGAATTGCCGCCACCGATCTGCGCATGAGCCGAGCCTGTTGCCGACCCTGCGTCACCTGAAAACGACCATTGCCCCGCTTGCGACGCCTTCCCGCCTGCCTGCGACCCGCCGGCCGAACTGGCCGAAGCGCCCGCGATGGCAGAGGCCTTCGCCGCCGAGCCGGCAGCCGAAGCGGTAGCAGCCTTCGCGCTGCCTGAAGCCGCAGCTTCCGACTTGGCTTCACTGGCAACCGGGCTTGCAACGGTCGCTGCGGGCGAGGCTTCGACCTTGGAAGAACCGGGTCCATCGACGCGCAGGCGGAACAGATCGCCCTTCTGCACCTGACCGATGACGCCGGGCGTCACGAGATGGCTCGCGCCACCGTCCAGCGTAGACACCTGGACCGCGCCTTCGATCACCTGAACGGCCGCACCTGCTTCCGACACGGTTACGCTGAAGGTCGTGCCCTTCACGACGGCCGCGAGATAAGGCGTATCCACGCCAAAATGCGGCGTCAGCTTCTTCTTGATCTTGAAAACGACAGTGCCGAATTCCTCAAAAATCTGGTTGAGGCTGCCGGACTTTTCCGGCTCGGCAATGCGCAGGCGGCTACCGGGCGAGACCACCATATATTCCTCGCCACGCACCAGAACGGCGCGCCCATCCTTGCCCGTGGAAACGATATCGCCGGTATCGACGCTGCCGCCCTGTATCCCGGCCCGGCTCTGTCCCGCATGAAGCACGAAGACCTGTCCGCTGCTTTCCGACACGCGCCAGGCCTCAGCCTGCGCAAGAGCTGGAAAACCGCATGCCCCAAGAGCAGCGATTGAAATCATTATATATTTTTTGTTCATGAAGCGATCCCGACAATATTTTCGGTGCACATGTGAACATAATGCATTTATTTCAGGTTAAAAAAACGCCGGGATACTGCGGAAAACGGTGGTTTGCGATTAAGTAAGACATGTCTGGCAAGTGCACGATATGCGCGTCGGGCATCTAACATCTTTTGTCTTGGGTCTGCTGGCCTGTTCGCTCTCTGCTGTGGGAGAGCCGCTGCATGCGCAGGAGGCGACCTCCGCCGATGCGCCTGTCATTGGCGCTATCCGCTTCGAAGGCATTGAAAACAATCAACTTGATAGCATGATGGCGCGGGTGGAAACCTATGTCGGGATGCAGGCGGACGGCGATACTCTGCATTCTCTGGCGACCGCAGTTACACGTCAGGCCAAGGAGCGCGGCTATATTTTCGCCAGCGTTTCGGTGCCGCCGCAGTCCGTGCGAATCGGGATCGTGACGGTCAATTTCGACCCCGGCATGATCGACGAAGTACGCATCACCGGGTCAGGAAATCCCCGCCTCAAAAAAATTCTTGCACCTCTTCAGGGGCAGCCCGGTCAAAAGACCGTTGTCGAACGGCAATTGCTGCTGGCGCAGGATTTGCCCGGAATTACCATAGAGAACACCCGCTACATCAAAGAAGGTGAGCGCGGCATATTGGTTGTAGAGGCATCGGAAGACCGTGCCGAAGCGAACATCGCCGTAGATAATTGGGGATCGGACAGCTACGGGCCGGTGCGATTGCGGGTAGGCGCGCAGATCAGCCAGTTGCTCAGCGACGCTGACACCCTGTCTCTGTCAGGCACCACGACAGTGTTGCAGCCCAAGGAGCTGGCCTATGCATCGGTGCAGTACGCGACGACCATAGGATCCGGCGGGGCGCAAATCGGCGCAACAGCCGGCGCAGGCCGCACGCAGCCGGGCGCTCAGCCCGCAGGCGTGAGCATCGAAGGCGAGAATCGATCGGCGTCGCTTTTCGCGCGTACGCCTCTTCGACGGACGGTCGACAGCAGCCTGTGGGTAAACGCCGAGATTGCCTATCTCAAGGTCGATCAGGAGCTGGTCGACAGCTGGGTACAAGAGGACAAGAGCACCAGCTTCACGGTAAGTTTGAGCGGCTCGCAGGCTGTAGCGGGTGGCCGGTTGAATTGGGGAATTGGCGTTGTCCGCGGGCTCGACCTGCTCGGCGCATCGCACTCCGGCGATCCTTTTCTCTCACGCGCGGACGGCAGCGGCCTGTTCACGAAGCAGATGGCATGGTTCAACTGGTATCGCAATGTTGGCGGCGGTCTCAGTATCCGTATTGCCGGGTCCGCGCAGCATGCCTCCCGAGGGCTGTTGGCGGCGCACGAGCTCGGCTATGGCGGCGCCTTTTTCGGGCGCGGGTATGATTTCTCCGAAATCAGCGGCGATGACGGAGCCATGGGCCTGATCGAAATACAGCGCAGCGTGAAACTGCCGTGGCCGGCGGCCAAGTGGGCGCATGTCTATGCGTTTGCCGACGGCGCATGGCTCGACAACAAGGACGATGTCATCATGGCCGGCTCGCTCTATTCAGCAGGGATCGGCGCACGCGCGGGTATCGGCCCGTTCGAGATTGGGATGGAAGGCGCATTCCCGCTGAAACGCGCGCCCTATGGCCAGAGCGACCTCGACCCGCGTTTCAACTTTGTGTTGGGATACGGGCTCTAAGTTTTGCCTGCAAAGGCTGTGGCGTCATCTGTTGCAAGGCAGGGTAAGCGAACAGCAAACCGCAATCTGATTCATGGAGGCGGTGAACAGGAAATTTGGAAGTAGCGGGAAGCGAACCCGCATAGCTAGCTTGGAAGGCTAGGACTTTACCACGATAATGACCCACTCGGCATCGCGGTTCGGGTAAAATTTCCCAGGGACGCATAATTTTCGGCTATTCCCCCTATCACCCCGCAGCGGCTTGGCTTATCGTCGGCCCATGTCGACCACCATGGCGCAGCAATTCGATGTCTTTGCGCAGCTTGTCGCCACGGGAAACATCGCATCTGCGGCGCGCGTACTGGAAATACAGCCCGCAACCGTCGTCGAAACCATGAACCGGCTGGAAGACCAGATCGGTTGCCAGATATTCACGATTTCGGACGGCATGGTCGAGCTGACCGAAACCGGGCGTAAGGTCGTCAAAGCGTTGGGCGAGCTCTCCGCCGATATGCGTCAGGAGTGGGCGGACAAATTTGTCGAATCCGCTGGGAAGCCGATCGACTATAGCGACGATCTGCAGTCAGGTTTGGGTGACAACGCCGAACCGGTGTTTACCCCTCGTCATTTCGAGCCGGAGGCGCGCGCGGCCATCAGCTCTGTGGACACCCCGGAACCGTCGGTCGAAACCATAGTGGTTGCGTCCCACCCGTCGATCTTCAGCCATTTTCAGGAAGCGCTGGTGGCGTTTGAACAGGCCAGCCCTGATGTCGACATCAGCTTGCGCCTTGAAAGTCTGGACGAGAGTGCAACCGAGCGACTGTTTCGCGACAAGCTCGCCGACATCGCCTATTATTACGCACTCGGCGAACCAAAATATTTCATGAGCCGCTACGCATGGAGCGAGCGTATCTCCCTGTTCGTCAGCGCGAGGCATCCATTGGCGGGCAAAGACGCCATCCAGGCTGACGACCTGCGGGATTTGCCCTATGTCGCCCTGGCGCCCGCGAACATCACCCGCCAACTGGCCGAGACGGCATTGCGGCAAAACGGCATGGATGTCGGCGAGCCGGCGCTGGAAAGCGACGATCTCTACAAGATCATGAAATATGTGGAAAGCGACGTCGCCTATTTCGCGGCCTTCGGACCGATGGCGCGTGACTTTGGCCAGATGAACGGGATAACCCGGCTTGCCTTCGCCCAGGGCCTTCCGCAAATCCAGGTCCGGCAGGCCGTTCGTCAGGATCGCATGGACGATCCCGCAATATTGGCGCTGTCCGAGTTCCTGTTCCGCTAGGGTTGCTGCACCACCACAGCATTTCATCGACATCGCTGAACGGTTGGGCGGCCGTTTTCACCCTGAGCAAATTTTCCAATTGATATGTTATATCATTTTAAATATGGAGCGCCTCTGGTTGCACTTCATATATGGAATGAGAAATTCGATAATGCCGACACTATCCTCCCGTGCCGTCCTATTCTCTTCGCTGCTCGCAGGCAGCATGCTTTCATCGACCGCCTTCGCGCAAGCCGCTCAGTCTGAAAATCAGGGACAATATCATGACCGCCTGTCCAACGAGATCGTGGTCACGGCGCTTGTTCCCCGAACCCAGAACGACCTGCTCGCGGGCGTCTCGGTTATCTCTGGCGAGGAGCTGGCACGCGATCTGCGCGGAACGATCGGCGAAACGCTGACCCGGCAACCGGGCGTGTCGGCGACGAGCTTCGGCCCCAATGCGTCCCGCCCGATATTGCGCGGATTGCAGGGTGACCGCGTCCGCGTTTTGACCGACGGCATCGGCAGCTTTGACGCATCAAGTACATCCGTCGATCACGCAGTCGCGATCAATCCGCTGACCGCCGAGCGCGTCGAGGTCGTGCGCGGCCCGGCGGCCCTTCTGTACGGGTCCAGCGCGATTGGCGGCGTGGTCAATGTCATCGATGCACGCATCCCGCACCGCATTCCCGATGAGCCCGTCCATGTCGAGGGGTTGGCGACATATGGCAGCGCCGCCGACGAACGTACGGTGTCAGGCAAGGCTGAAGCGCCATTGGGCGGCGGCTTTGTCGGCCATGTCGACGGCAGCTGGTCAAAGACCAATAACCTGCGCACAGGCGGCTATATTCTGACACCTGCGCTGCGCAGCGAAGCAGCAGCAAGCAGTGACCCGGAAATCGCGGCGCTGGCAAACCTGAAAGGCGATCTGCCCAATAGCGGCGCGGAAAGCTGGGAAGTGGCCGGCGCGCTGGCCTATATAAACGATCGAGGCGACATCGGCATTTCCGTCAATCATATAGACAACCTTTATGGTGTGCCTGTCCGCTACGCCGTCGAACCCGGCGAAGAGGCCGAGGAAGTGCATATCCACATGAAGCAGGATCGCGCGGACTTGCGCGCCGAGCTGCATGCGGGCGGTTCTTTCGTCGACAAGATCAGACTGCGCGCAGGCTTTGCCGATTATCAGCATGCCGAGATCGAAGATACCGGCGAGGTCGGGACGCGCTTCTTCTCCAAGGGGTTGGAGGCCCGCAGTGAACTGGTGCAATCGCGGCGCGGTGGCTGGGACGGCGTATCCGGCGTGCAATTCCTCACGCGCGATTTCCATGTCGTGGGCGAAGAGAAATTCCTGCCCGCCAACAAGACAGAACAATTCGGCCTGTTCACGCTGCAATCTCTTGACCTCGGCCATGTCCGGCTGGAGGCAGGCGGCCGTTTCGAACACAGCCGCATCACGGCGGCGGCCGATGCGGATCTGGGCGTTCCAAAGGCAGCGCGCAGCTTCGACGCGCTTTCTTTCTCGGCAGGTGCGAGTTACACGCTGCCGTTCGGCTGGCGCCTCGGCGTGAATGCCGTTCGCAGCGAACGTGCGCCTTCCGCCGAAGAATTATACGCGCAGGGACCGCATGCGGGAACGCAGGCTTTCGAACTGGGCAATCGCAATTTCGGCAAGGAAAAAAGCTGGGGTGTCGAAACCAGCCTTCGCGGATCGGGCAACGGATACAAGGTCGGCCTGAGTGGGTTCTACAACTGGTTTGACGGTTATATTTATGACTCGCTGGTTCCGGATGCCACCTGCCTCGCGGTGACCGATGAGTTGGAATTTCCATGCTTCCAATATGCGCAGGCCAAGGCCCGCACATACGGCTTTGAGGCCGAGGCAAGCGCGGACGTTGCGCAATGGGGAGACAACCGCCTGACCATCGATGGGCAGGCAGACTATGTGCATGCGCGCATTATTGGCGCTGGCCCTGCCCCGCGCATTCCTCCGCTGCGCGTACTGGGCGGAGTGGAACTATCGAATGATCGCTGGGGCGGCAGGTTTGAAGTCGAGCATGCATTCAAGCAGGACAGGGTATCGGCGCTGGAGACAACAACGCCCGCCTTCACGCTGGTGAATGCGTCCGTCAACTTCAAGCCCATTGCCGGTAACAACGCGACCACGATCACGCTGTCCGCCAATAATATCTTCGATGTCGTTGCGCGCAGACATGCGAGTTTCCTGAAGGATTATGCGCCTCTCGCCGGACGCGACCTCAGGATATCTGCGCGCTTCGCCTTTTGATGGAGAGGGAACGGGGTGATCGGGCCAATGTCCGGTCGCCCCGTCAACCCGCTTATTTACGCCACACCAGTCGGCGTAAGAGCATGGACTCGGTCACATGCCGATATTCGGCGCGGCCGCCGGATTCTTCCTCCATTTGCCCAATGGTCTTGGCCATGTGCTTTTGATAGGCGGCGTCGCGCTTATCTTCCTCATCGGAGTCCGGAAATGACGTAAAGCGCGTCAGCAGGTAGATATCGGGCTCACCATCGCGCGGGTTGTTGTTGAGCAGGATTTCATATCCCGTAATCCAGCCCTGCTTCAGCGCAAATTCCTGAGACTTCCGCCAGGTCGATGTGAGAAAATTGGCATAGTCAAGCATGTGACCGTCATCGATCTCTATCCCGGCGACATCGACATATTCAGCAGATTTCAGCGGCCATTCCGACTGCGCCTGCCCCGCTTGCGGCAACGCAAGCATCAGCCCAGCAGCCATTCCTGCCGAGAGAAGCAACTTTTTCATCGCTCATTTCCCTTGCATCTGGCCCGACAACACATTGTCGGGCTTCGGCGAGGGAGGCGGCGACTCCGACCTCTCCTTCTTTCCTCCCTTGCGCAGGCGAACCTATACCTGTTGGCGCAGGAGTCCAGACCGATGCCGGAACGAGGTCAGGGCGCCAGGACGGTGTCCTTGGCCTCAGGCAGCATGTCTGGGTAGTCCAGCGTATAATGAAGCCCTCTGCTCTCTTTCCGATAGAGCGCAGATCGGATGACGAGCCGGGCAACCTCAACCAGATTGCGCAGCTCGATCAGATCAGGCGTCACGCGGAAATTGCCGTAATATTCATCGACTTCGGAGGACAATAAATCGACGCGATGCTTCGCCCGCTCCAGCCGCTTCGTCGTGCGGACGATACCCACATAGTCCCACATGAACCGGCGAATTTCTTTCCAGTTATGCTGCACAATGACTTCTTCGTCGGAATCCGTCACGCGGCTTTCGTCCCAAGGTTTGATCGCAGTCGGTGCGGGCAACTCCTCCCAATGCGCGCGAATATGCCGTGCTGCAGCCTCGCCGAAAACGAAGCATTCTAGCAAACTGTTTGAGGCCAGCCGGTTTGCGCCGTGCAGGCCGCTCTCCGTCACTTCGCCCGCCGCATAAAGCCCGGGAAGGTCGGTTCGGCCATCCAGATCGATAACGACCCCGCCGCATGTATAATGCTGTGCGGGCACCACCGGGATCGGTTCCTTGGTGATGTCGATGTCGAGGTCGAGAAGCCGCGCGTAGATCGTTGGGAAATGCTCCTTGATGAATTCGGGCGGCTTGTGGCTGATATCGAGATGAACATAATCAAGGCCGAGCCGCTTGATTTCATGGTCGATGGCACGGGCGACGATATCGCGAGGCGCCAGCTCACCGCGCTTGTCAAACCGGTCCATAAACCGCCTGCCCCCTCCGGGCACACCGGGCGGCAATTTGAGCAATCCGCCCTCGCCCCGCACCGCCTCGGTGATCAGGAAGTTCTTGACCTCCAGATTGTAAAGGCAGGTCGGGTGAAACTGGTTCATTTCAAGATTGGAGACGCGGCAGCCTGCACGCCAGGCCATAGCGATGCCGTCTCCGGTCGCGCCTCGCGGCGCGGTGGAAAACAGATAGGCGCGACCCGCTCCACCGGTCGCCAGTATCGTGGCGCGCCCCAGAAAGGCATCGACATGCTTGGTCTGGCGATTGAACGCGTAGACACCCCAGACATGGCCGTCGCCCGAATAGCGCTCGCCATGGCGGGACGTGATGAAGTCGATCGCCACCATGTCGGGCGCCAGCGTGATGTTGGGGTTGGCCTGCGCCGCCTTGACCAAGGCGCTCTGCACCGCCGCGCCCGTCGCATCGTCGACATGCACGATGCGGCGGTGAGAATGCCCGCCCTCGCGCGTCAGGTGCCAGCGCTCCCCAAATTCCGTCCCGCCATGCTCGCTGGGATTAAAAGGCACACCGAGCGCCGCAAGCCGCTCGATCGCGGCAGGAGCCTCCGACACCACGAATTCGACCGTGGCCCGGTCGTTAAGGCCTGCGCCGGCGACCATGGTATCTTCGACATGCTGTTCGAAGCTGTCGCCTGCGTCGAGCACCGCCGCTATGCCGCCCTGCGCCCACGCCGTCGAGCCGCCGTCAAGCGCCCCCTTCGCAATCACCAGAACCTTCTTGTCCTGCGCCAGATTGATTGCCGCGGTCAGCCCGGCAGCACCGGAACCGACGATGACGACGTCAAATTCCCTGATCGACAATGACCTCTCCGTATCAGTTATGCGGCATCAGCCGTCAGGTTCAGGAACACGTCCTCCAGATCGGGCTCGCGTGTTTCCACGTCGACGATCTGGAAACCGAGCGCCTGCACCGCCGCAAGCACCTGGCCGGCATTGGCACGTCCCTTGTTGTAACTAATGGAAAGCATTCGCTCGCCCGACAGTTCCACCTTGTCGAAACAATCATGGCTGGGCAGCGTCCGCACATCGCCATCGACGGTGACGGTGACGATCTTTTCCTGCGCCATATCAACCATCTCGCGCGTGGGCTTGTTCGCGATCAATTTGCCATGGTTGATGATCGCGATGCGGTCGCACAGCTCTTCGGCTTCCTCCAGATAGTGCGTGGTGAGAACAATCGTCACGCCCTGCGCATTGAGCTCCCGCACATAGTCCCATAATTGCTGACGTAAAAGAATATCGACGCCTGCCGTCGGCTCATCGAGCACAAGAATCGGCGGGCTGTGCACCATCGCCTTGGCCACCATCAGACGGCGCTTCATGCCGCCCGACAAAGTGCGAGCATAGGCGTCAGCCTTGTCCTCCAGATGCACAGCGCGCAAAAGTTCCATCGTCTTGCGCGCATTTTTCGGCACGCCATAGAAGCCCGCCTGGTTTTCAAGCGTCTCGAACGGCGTGAAGAAGGGGTCGAACAGGATTTCCTGATTGACGATGCCAATGCTGTTCTTGGCGTTGCGCGGATTGCTGTCGATATCGAACCCCCATATCCGTGCGCTGCCGCTCGTTTTGGTCACGAGTCCTGCAAGAATATTGATCAGCGTCGATTTGCCCGCGCCATTGGGGCCCAGCAACCCGAAAATGCCACCACGGGGAATAGCGAGGCTGACATCATCCAGCGCCTTTTTTCCTCCCGCATAAATTTTTGTCAGGCCATCGATCTCAATGGCGTTCTGTTTTGAAATAGCTTCGGTCATCGCGCGGTCATAGCCGCCAATATGACAAGCGCAAAGGGCTATTGCCGCTCCCGCCGCCCGATGATAGAGGCCAGATCATGATGCCGCCGCCTGAAACCATTCGCACCGCCCACAAGCGCGTCTCCTGTGACGGATCGGGAGATATCCCGGCCGCACTGGGCCATCCGCGCGTCTTTCTGGAGATTGACGAGCATGGCTATGTCGATTGCGGCTATTGCGACCGGCGTTTCGTGCTGGAGGGCGGCCCGGCCGATACGCCCGACCTCGCTACCAAACCAGATATTGCGTCCGGCGCGAGCCTTTAGGCGATTTCGATCCGTTGGCGGCCGCGCTGTTCCGCCGATCTCCCCTCGCAATCGCTGACGCCGATGCTATATCGGATGCATGACTGACATCACCTCCTCATTCACCGATGCACGCGGCCTTCTCTATCGCGACGGTATGCTCGATCCCGATGGCGCGAAGGCGCTGACCGCGTCCGCTCTAAAGGGCTGCGACGATGGCGAGCTTTATCTGCAGTATCGCGCGACAGAAGCCTTCGGATTTGACGACGGGCGCCTGAAGACGGCGGACTACTCGACCGATAAGGGTTTTGGTCTGCGCGGCGTTTCCGGTGAAACAACCGGTTTTGCCCACGCCAACGAGATCAGCCAAGCGGCGATCGCCCGCGCGGCCCAGACGCTGGCGCTGCTCGATCCGGCAAAACAGGCACCTGCCCCGGCACCTGCGCGAACCAATCGTCACCTTTACACGGAAGCCAATCCGCTTGAGCTGATTCCGTTCGCTGAAAAGGTTGCGCTCTGCGCCAAGATCGACGCCGAGGCACGCGCAAAGGATCCGCGCGTATCGCAGGTTTCGGTCAGCCTCGCTGGCAGCTGGTCCGTCGTCGAAATCGTGCGCGCAGATGGCTTCACCGCGACCGATGTCCGCCCGCTGGTGCGGCTCAACGTCTCCATCATTCTGGAAGAAAATGGCCGCCGCGAAACTGGCTCTTTCGGTATCGGCGGGCGCTATCTCTATGACGGCATCATGGAAGAGCCCGTCTGGCGGCGCGCCATCGACGAGGCATTTGCGCAGGCGGAGGTCAATTTGCGTTCGGTCGCCGCGCCCGCAGGAGAGATGACCGTATTGCTCGGTCCCGGCTGGCCCGGCGTTCTGCTGCATGAGGCAGTCGGTCACGGGCTGGAGGGCGATTTCAATCGCAAGGGAACCTCAGCCTTTTCCGGGAAGATCGGTCAGCAAGTCGCGGCCAAGGGCGTGACCGTCGTGGACGATGGTTCGATGTTCGAACGACGCGGCTCGCTTTCCATCGATGACGAAGGCACACCGACGAACGAAACGGTGCTGATCGAAGATGGCGTTCTCAAATGCTATATGCAGGATCGGCTGAACGCGCGGCTGATGGGCGTCGCGCCGACCGGCAATGGTCGCCGCGAAAGCTATGCCCATGCGCCGATGCCGCGCATGACAAACACCTTCATGCGCGGTGGCAACGACAACCCCGAGGAGCTTCTGTCGCGCGTCAAGGATGGTATCTTTGCGAAGAGTTTTGGCGGCGGACAGGTCGATATCGTGTCGGGCAAGTTCGTGTTTTCCTGCACGGAGGCCTATCGCGTGAAGGACGGAAAGATCGGCACCCCGATCAAGGGCGCGACGCTGATCGGCGACGGGCCGGAAACGATGCAGCGCGTTGTTGGCATCGGCAATGACATGGCGCTTGATGAAGGCATCGGCATGTGCGGCAAGGGCGGACAGAGCGTGCCGGCGGGCGTGGGTCAGCCGACGCTGCTGATCGATCGGCTGACGGTCGGCGGCACGGCCACGGGGTAGCGTTTCCGATGGCGCAACGGTTCGATGTCATCATCCTGGGCGGCGGGCTTGTTGGCCTGACGCTCGGCATTGGCCTATCCCGACATGGCATAACCTGCGCGGTGATCGATCCGGCCAAACCGGAAACGACGTTTGCCGCCAATTTCGACGGTCGCGTGTCCTCAATTTCGAGCGCGAGCTGGAACCTGTTTCAAGCCATCGGCATTGCCGATCGTCTCGATGGCAAAGGGTGCCCAATCGAACGCATTTGGGTGTCCGATGGGTTACAACCGGGCGTTCTCGATTTCACCCCACCCGAAGATGACGATGCGCCGATGGGCATCATGTTCGAAAATCGCGAGACGCGACTGGCATTGCACCAAGGCGCGTTGGCCGCCGAAAATCTGACGGTGTTCCAGCCCGATCGTGCGGTTGGCGTTGAAAGAACGCTTGATGGCGTAAAGGTGACACTGGAGAGCGGCGACACCTTAACGTCATCGCTTCTTGTGGGGGCAGAGGGACGTGGTAGCCCGACACGCGAGGCCGCGCACATTCCCGTCGCAAAATGGTCCTACGATCATGTCGCGATGGTCACAGCCATCACGCATGAAGTGAACCACGCCAATACCGCTTACGAGATATTCTATCCGGGCGGGCCGTTAGCAATTCTGCCGATGCAGCCGGGCACGCGAAGCGCGATCGTGTGGACCGTGCCTAAGCGGCAGGCGGCAGGTATGCTCGCATTGGGTGAACGCGGATGGGCTGCGGAAGCGCAAAAGCGCATTGGTGGCTTTCTGGGCGAGATACAGGTCGCTGCGCCGCGCGCCTCCTATCCGCTCGGCTATCATCGCGCTGCGCGGATCACGGACACACGCCTCGCACTGGTCGGCGACGCCGCACATGGCATTCACCCGATTGCGGGACAGGGCGTCAACCTGGGTTTTCGCGATGCGGCCGCACTGATCGAAGTGATCGTGGACGGCATGCGACTGGGACTCGAACCGGGCGACGCACAGCTACTGACCCGCTATCAGCGCTGGCGCAGTCTCGATACGCTATCCGTTACGGTCGCGATGGACGGGCTCGTTCGCCTGTTTGACGTGCCGGGCCGCATCCCTTCGATGGTGCGTCGGACCGGTCTGGCCGCTGTACAGAAGATGGAGCCGCTCAAGAATCGCTTCATGGCCGAGGCGCGAGGGGAAAGCGGCGCGTTGCCTCGTCTGCTGGCGGGAGAACTGGTCTAACGAAAGCCAGCGAGTGATACGCTTATCTCGCGCTTGGTCTGGCCCGGGCCTGACGCAGCATGGACCGTAGCACCTGTCCTTTTGACGGCGCCTTGTCCGGCATGGTGCCGAGCAGTTCATCCAGACCCATGGTGATGACGGACTGCTCTGCGCACAGATATCCGTCGATCCACTTCTCGTCCCTTGATTGAAATGAGTCTTCAGCAACGGACGAAAGCTGTTCGAGAATATTGGATTGCGCGCGATCGGCCGCCCATTCATGTGCATTGGCCCGGTGCTGTGCAAAATGGGTCGCAACCGTGGCTATCTGTTCATCATGATGCTCAATACCGAGACTGGCGAGTAGATTGCTGGCCGCCACCCGGTCAACACTCCAGATATGCGAATCGTCCATCGTTCCATCCCCCTGTTAATAAAGGTTAACAGGGTTTCAGAACTTATCCAGATGCCCGGTGCGGCAGGTGGCGAAACGCCCAAGGGACTGCACGATCAGCCCCTCTTGAAACGCCCTTCGTCCAACCTACATTTTTAGTGTCCGGGCGCGTGTTGCGACGGACAAATGCCGCCGAATGCCATGATGGGTTCGGCGAACGTTCAACTCGCTCAGCAGAGGATTTGATTATGCGTACTTTTGATTTGACCCCCTACCGCCGTTCCACCGTCGGCTTTGACCGCCTGTTCGACCTGATCGAGAACAGCGCGCGGGCCAACCAGGGCGACAATTATCCCCCGTTCAATATCGAGCGCCTTTCCGAGGACAAATATCGTGTGACGCTGGCCGTCGCGGGATTCCGGGATGACGAGCTTGATATCGTCGCGCAGCAAAACCTGCTGCAGGTTTCCGGACGCAAGGCCGAAATCGGCAACGACGAACGCGCCAAGTTTCTGCATGTCGGTATTGCCAACCGCAGCTTTGAGCGCCGTTTCGAACTTGCCGATTTTGTGCGTGTCGAAAGCGCCGATCTGGCCGACGGCCTGTTGACGATCGAGCTAGTGCGTGAAGTGCCCGAAGCGATGAAGCCCAAGAAGATCGCGATCAACGGCGGAAAGCTTGTTGAGATAAACAGCGACAAGTCGGCGGCATAAGCTGAAATTAGAAACGGGGGACGGCTTGACCGTTCCCCCGCTTCCCTCTCCTACCCCGGAAAATAAAAAAAGGCCTGGGACGGCACCGCTGCCCCGGCCTTTATCTTATCTGAATTTGTAACCCTGAACCTTCATTTTCGCGCCCACGAATCGATTCGAGAAGCGCAAAGGCTAACGTCGAATTTTTCCAACGCAAGCGCTGGTTATCAAACCAGCCTGCTCTGCTTGAGCGCGGCCGCAATAAATCCATCAAAAAGCGGGTGCGGGTCGAACGGTTTGGACTTCAATTCAGGGTGGAACTGCACGCCGATAAACCAGGGATGGTCGGGACGCTCGACAATCTCGGGCAGCGTGCCGTCCGGCGACATGCCAGAGAAGATGAGACCGCCCTTTTCGAGCGGTTCGCGATAGGCAGCGTTGACTTCATAGCGGTGACGATGGCGTTCGCTGATGTCTTCCGCACCATAAATGCCCGCAATAACGCTGTTGCCGCTCAGCTTCGCCGGATATGCACCCAGCCGCATCGTACCGCCCAGATCGCCGTCGGCGCTGCGCTGCTGCAACCCTTCTTCGGTCATCCACTCGGTAATCAGGCCCACCACCGGCTCGCTCGTCTCGCCGAACTCCGTCGTGGACGCATGTTCAATGCCGGCCGTGTTCCGCGCACCTTCAATGCAGGCCATTTGCATGCCGAGGCATATTCCGAAGAAAGGCACGCCCCGCTCCCGCGCGAAGCGAACGCTGGCGATCTTTCCTTCCGAACCGCGTATACCGAAACCGCCCGGCACGAGGATACCGTGCATGGGTTCCAGCTGGGCGGCGATATCGCTGTCTTCCTGCTCGAACAATTCGGCGTCGATCCATTTGATATGGACCTTCACCCGATTGGAGAGGCCGCCATGCACAAGGGCCTCGTGCAGAGACTTGTAGGCATCGGGCAGTCCGACATATTTGCCCACCACGCCAATCGTCACTTCTCCTTCCGGGTTGGCATAGCGATCCATGATGTCGAGCCACCGGTCCAGACCCGGTTCGGGCGCACCCTCAATACCGAACGCCGCCAGCACTTCATCATCGAGACCCTCGGCATGATATTGCGCGGGCACCGAATAGATATTGGGCGCGTCGAGCGCCGGAATAACCGCCTCTGTCCGTACATTGCAGAACAGCGCGATCTTCGCCCGCTCGCTTTCCGGTAGGGGTTGTTCACAGCGGCACAGCAGGATGTCGGGTTGGATGCCGAGCGATGTCAGTTCGCGCACGCTATGCTGCGTCGGCTTCGTCTTCAGCTCTCCGGCGGCAGAGATATAAGGCACCAGCGTCACATGGACGAAGATCGACTGGCCACGGCCCAGATCGTTGTGGAGCTGACGAATCGCTTCCATGAATGGCAAGCTTTCGATGTCGCCCACCGTACCGCCGATTTCGCACAGCACGAAATCGAGATCGTCGGTTTCAGCGAGTGCGAACGCCTTGATCTCATCCGTGACATGCGGGATGACCTGCACTGTTGCGCCCAGATAGTCACCACGCCGTTCCTTGGTGATGATCGTCTGGTAGATCCGTCCTTGAGTCACATTGTCGGACTGCCTAGCAGAAACGCCCGTAAAGCGTTCATAATGGCCAAGATCAAGATCGGTCTCCGCCCCATCGTCGGTCACATAGACTTCGCCATGCTGATAGGGCGACATCGTGCCCGGATCGACGTTGAGATAAGGATCGAATTTCCGAATGCGTACGCGATATCCACGCGCCTGCAGCAGTGCTGCAAGGGATGCGGCCATAAGGCCTTTTCCGAGCGAGGAGACCACGCCGCCGGTGATGAAAATATACCGCGCCATGGGAGTGAAGGCTTAGCCTCGTTTTGTGACAAAGAGCAAGCGCGCGAATCCACGCGCCGAAAAAAATATTGTGTGAAATGCCAGCCGGTTACTGCGCGAGCGGCACAGAGCCGTTCGAGGCAGGCTCACCCGGAGCGTTGCCCAGGCTTTCAGCAGCACCAGCGAGCGGATCCCCCGATGCCGGGTCGGCGATCGGAGCAGCATTGTTGCTACCCTGCTTGACGAGCGATGTGTCGATGTTGGACGGCGCATGCTCCACCGATGCCAACACCGCAAGCACAATGCTGAGCAGGACGAACAGGCTTGCCAATATGGTTGTCGCGCGGGTCAGGAAGTCGGCCGCGCCACGCGCAGACATGAACCCCGACGGGCTGCCGCCCATGCCAAGCCCGCCACCTTCTGACCGCTGCATCAGGATAACAGTGACAAGGCAAGCTGCAATGATTGCCTGCACAACGAGGAGGAAGGTGAACATGGAATTCTGGTCCGTCCGAAAATCTTTAAAAGCCGCCCTTAGCGGGGAACCCGCGCCGGTTCAACCGTTGCGCGCGCCGGCTCTCAGGCCGCCGCCTCTATCACGGGGCCGAACTTCGCCGCGGTGAGGCTTGCGCCACCGACAAGGCCGCCATCGACATCTTCCAGACCGAAAATGTCCGAAGCATTGTCGGCGTTGACCGATCCGCCGTACAGCACGCGCATGCCGCCCGCCTGATCGCCACCGATCAGCTCTTTCAGCTTGCCGCGAATCGCACCATGGATCTCTGCGATCTGCTCCATGGTCGGAATACGTCCGGTGCCGATCGCCCAGATCGGCTCATAGGCAATCGACAGCCAGTCCGCGCCTGCGCCCTCGGGCAGCGAAGCGGCGAGCTGATCCAGCACGAAATCGACGGCATTGCCGGCATCGCGCGTTTCGAGGCTTTCGCCGAGGCACAGAATGACTTTCAATCCGTCGGCCTTGGCTGCCAGCGCCTTTGCCGCGATGTCCGCACTCGTTTCATGCTGGTCGGTACGCCGCTCGCTATGGCCGACGATGACCTGCGAAGCGCCCGCCTCCTTCACCATTGCGGCGGACAAGCACCCGGTATGCGCGCCGCTGGTGTTCTGATGACAATCCTGCGCGCCGATGAATGCGCCGCCTGCCTTGTCGACAGCCGCGCTGATCAGCGTCGCCGGAACGCACAGCCCCACCTCTACGCCCGAATGTGCAGAAGCGATCGCGCCAATGGCCTCCACATCACCCAGCTGCGCGCGCAGCCCGTTCATTTTCCAATTGCCGACGACGAGCATCCTGCGGCTCATAAATTCCTCCTGCACCAGCACATGTTCAACCAAGCTTCATGCTGCGCCGCGATAACGGTTCAGGCCTCAATGTCCAGTCCCCGCTTGATGGCGAGCGCCACTCCCCCTAAAGCGGCACAGGATTTCACAACAGGCCGGTTCAGGTCAGGACAGTATATGATCACTTTTTTCCGCCGCATCATCGGATCCAAGATCGGGGCCGCGCTTGCGATTGTGTTTCTGGCGCTCATCGCCTTTGCTTTTGCCGCGGGCGATGTCAGCAATACCGGCGGGTTTGGCGGCCTGACATCATTGGGCAGCGGCACGAAAATCGGCGGGCAGAAACTTTCCGATACGACCGTGCAGGAACGTGTACAACGCCTGTTCGAGCAGCAGCGCCGTGAAAACCCGGGTATGCGCATCGGCGATTTTCTTGATCAGGGAGCCGTCCCCGGCACATATGATCAACTTGTCGCCGGCATCGCGCTCAAGGAATTTGCCACGCAGCAAGGCATTCATGTCAGCAAGCGCATGGTCGATGCCGAAATAGCTGGCATCCCGGCATTTCAGGACGCGTCAGGCAAATTCAGCCAGAGCATCTTCCGCCAACTTCTGTCAGCTCAAGGCGTGAGCGAAGCCGCGCTGCGCGAAGATATCGAGCAGCAACTCACCGGTCGTCTGCTGGTTGTGCCTACCGGTTTGGGTACGAAGCTGAGCGACAGTCAGGTGCTGCCCTATGCATCGCTGTTGCTGGAATCACGCGAAGGCAAGATCGCGGCCATACCGTCCGTAGCCTTTCTGCCCAAGGACAAACCAACCGACAAGCAGATCAAAGATTTCTACGCGAAAAACGCGGACCGCTTTACCGTCCCCGAACAGCGCAAATTGCGTTACGCGTTGGTCGACGCCGATCGCTTCGATGCCGCGGCGACGCCGACCGAGAGCGACATCTCCAAATATTATGCGGCCAACAAGGCGAAATATGCAGCGAGCGAAACGCGGACCATTGAGCAGCTGATTTTGCCCAGCGAAAGCGCCGCCAAAGAAGCCGCGAAAGCGACTTCGCTGACGGCGGCGGCCAAGGCCAATGGGCTGTCCGTCGCGACATTCGACGCCAAGACCAAGACCGCCTTCGCCAGCGACACGTCAAAAGCTGCCGCCGATGCCGCATTTGCCGCGCCTCAGGGACAGATTGCGGGGCCAGTGAAACTGGCACTCGGCTGGGCGCTGTTCCGGACGACCTCGGTTCAGGCGATCGTGGAAAAATCGCTCGAACAAGCAAAACCTGAAATTGCAGCCGCGCTGAAGGAAGACAAACGCAAGGCGCTGCTCGGCGATTTTGTTTCGAAGGTGGAAGACGAGGTCGCAAACGGCGCGACCTTTGATGAGGCGGTAAAAGATAATGGTCTGAAGGTCGAAACGACGCCGCTGCTTCTCGCCACCGGCCAGAGCGTCGAGGTTGAGGGGTATACGCCTTCCGACGACGTCAAACAGTTGCTGCGGCCAGCCTCCGACATGGATGCGGACGATGATCCGCACTTTGTGGCTGTTGCTCCGGATCAACGTTATGCCCTACTCGATGTGACCGATATCGTGGCCGCCGCGCCGCCGCCTCTCGACAAGGTCAAGCCCGCCGTCGAGCAATTTTACGCCCTTGATCAGGGCAGAGCCAAGGCCAAGACGCTGGCCGACAAGCTGAAAGCGCAGATCGACAAGGGCACAGATTTTGACAAGGCGCTGGCTGGCGCGGGCACGCCCCTGCCCCAGCCTCAGAAAGTCGGCGGCCGCCGCGCCGACCTGCTCCGCAGCGATCAGCGCCCGCCCGCCGAGATATCGATCCTGTTCGCCATGGCGCCCGGCTCGGTGAAGATTTTGCCCATCCCGCAGGATCGCGGTTATTTCCTCGTCATGCTGGACAAGATCGAGGAAGGCGACGCCGCGAAGGTTGATGGCCTTGTCGACAAGGTCCGCGCCGACATGGCCAATGTAGCGTCGGGTGAATATGGCGACCAGTTTGAACGGGCTGTCGAACGCGATCTTGGCGTCCAGCGCGACCCGGCAGTGGTGGCGCGCGTGACGCAGGAATTGCGCAAGATCAACGGCGGCACGGCCCAGTAAGACACCCCATGATCGTGAAGACCACCGCCAGCGACGACGCCAGCATTCGGGCATCTCTCCAGGCCGGGCGATCCGCTTTGCTCTGGCGTAAGCAGATTGCTGACACGGAAACGCCGATATCCGCCGCACTCAAGCTGATGGAAGCCGGGCGCGGCGATTTCCTGCTGGAATCGGTCGAGGGCGGCTCGGTGCGAGGGCGCTACAGCCTGCTGGGCATTGCGCCGGACCTCGCTTTTCGGGCAATCGGCAACGAGGCGGAAATCAATCGCAATTGGACAACCAATCGCAAGGCATTTGAGTCTTTGCAGGGCGGCGCGCTCGACGCCCTGCGCGCACTTGTCGCGGAATGCCGCGCGGATGCCGACCCCGGACTGCCGCCCGCGCTTGCCTGCCTTGTGGGCCATTTCGGCTATGAAACGATAGGTCTGGTCGAAAAGCTGCCGCGGCCCGCGCCCAACCCCATCGACATTCCCGATATGCTGTTTATGCGGCCGACGGTAATATTGGTCTTCGACCGGCTCGAAGACGCGCTCTATCTCGTGGCACCGATCTGGGCCGGAGAGGCCGCGGATATCGATAGCGCCATTAGCGCAGCGCAAGATCGGCTTGATGCGGCCGCCGCGCGGCTCGCGGGGCCGCTGCCACAACAGGCGCCAGCGGAGATACCCGACGATATTGCGTTCGAACCCGTGCTCGCGTCCGAAAGCTATCGCGACATGGTACTGAAGGCGAAGGACTATATTGTCGCTGGCGACATTTTTCAGGTCGTGCTGGCCCAGCGGTTCACCGCGCCCTTCCCGCTGCCGCCGCTTGCACTCTATCGTGCGCTGCGGCGCATCAATCCCTCGCCCTTCCTGTATTGTCTGGACATGCCTGGCTTTGCGCTGATCGGGTCGAGCCCGGAGATATTAGTGCGGGTGCGTGACGGCGAAGTGACAATCCGGCCCATCGCCGGCACCCGCCCGCGCGGCAAGAATGCGGGCGAGGATGCGGCGAACAAGGCAAGCCTGCTGGCCGACCCCAAGGAACGGGCCGAGCATTTGATGCTGCTGGATCTGGGCCGGAACGATGTCGGTCGCGTGGCCGAACGGGGGTCGGTTGCCGTCACAGACAGCTACACCGTGGAATTTTACAGCCATGTCATGCACATTGTTTCCAACGTGGTCGGTCGGTTAGCTCCGGAAAAGGACGCACTGGACGCGCTGTTCGCAGGTTTCCCGGCGGGAACCGTTTCCGGCGCGCCAAAGGTCCGCGCCTGTGAGATTATTGCCGAGCTGGAGCCGGAAACGCGCGGCGCCTATGCCGGCGGCGTCGGATATTTCTCGCCAGATGGCAACATGGATAGCTGTATCGTGCTGCGTACCGCACTGCTGAAAGACGGCACACTGCACGCACAGGCAGGTGCGGGCATAGTCGCCGATTCAACACCGGAATATGAGCAGCGCGAATGCGAAGCCAAGGCAGGAGCGCTGATGGCGGCTGCCAAGGAAGCGATAGCGCTCGCCCGGCAAGCGGGATATGGGCAGTAATCATGGCCGCAAACCCCAAAATCCTCGTCATCGACAATTATGACAGCTTCACCTGGAACCTCGTCCATTATCTGATGGAATTGGGCGCTGAAGTAGAGGTCGTGCGCAACGACGCGATGAGTTCAGGACAGGCGCTGTCGTCGGGCGCGGAGGCCTTTTTGCTCTCGCCCGGACCCTGCACCCCCAATGAAGCGGGCATCAGCCTCGACCTGGTGGGTGCGTGTGCCGAGGCCGGGAAGCCCTTGCTCGGCGTGTGCCTGGGCCATCAATCGATCGGCCAATATTTCGGGGGCAAGGTGGTGCGTGGCGGCCTGATGCACGGCAAAACCTCGCCGGTCGAACATGACGGCACAGGCCTCTTTGCAGGGCTGCCGTCCCCGTTCACGGCGACACGCTATCACTCGCTAATCGTTGAGGACATTCCCGACTGTCTGACCGTCAATGCCACGAGCGACGACGGCTCCGTCATGGCCTTCCGCCATAGGAGCCTGCCGATCCACAGCGTGCAATTTCACCCGGAGAGCATCGCCACCGAACATGGCCATGACATGCTCGCCAATTTCATGCGTATCGCCGGAATGCCGGTGAAAGAACGCACCTGATTGCGCAAAGCGGCCTGCGCCCTTAAGAGGCGCGGAATGTCACCTTTTCCCGACCCGTCCCAACCGCTTTCGCAAGAGGAAGCTGCCGCTGCTTTTGGTGCAATGCTTGACGGCGCCGGCAGCGATGCAGACATAGCGGCGTTTCTGACTGCGCTCGCTGAGCGCGGCGAAACCGCCGGTGAGATCGCGGCGGCTGCAAAGGCAATGCGCGCGCGCATGGTTCCTGTCACCGCGCCTGAAAACGCCATCGATGTGTGCGGCACGGGCGGCGATGGCCAACACACGCTGAATGTCTCGACCGCCGTGTCGCTGGTGGTTGCGGCCTGCGGCGTCCCGGTCGCCAAGCATGGCAACCGCGCGGCGTCATCCAAGGCGGGCGGCGCGGACACACTGGAAGCGCTTGGCGTCAACCTGGACATCCCACCGCAAGTTGCCGAGGCGCAGCTTGCCGATCTGGGCATCTGCTTCCTTTTTGCGCAAAAACACCATCCGGCGTTGAAGCGCCTAGGACCGATCCGCAAGGCACTGGGTCGGCGCACGATCTTCAACCTGCTGGGCCCGCTGGCAAACCCCGCGCAGGTTCGGCGGCAGCTGATCGGCATCGCCAGCCCCGATCTTGTCCCGCTATATGCCTCGGCAATCGCAACGCTGGGCGTCGAACGCGCGCTGATCGTGTCGGGCGACGAAGGGCTCGATGAGCTATCAACGGCGGGCGGCAACAGCGCCGCAGAGGCGACCTCTGACGGAGCCATCACGCTGTATCGCATCGACGCCGCCGACATCGGCCTGCCTCACCATCCCACATCGGCCATCAAGGGCGGCGACCCTGCCTATAACGCCAAGGCTTTGCGAGAGCTCCTGATGGGTGAGCATGGCGCATATCGCGATGCTGTTTTGCTGAATTCTGCCGCCGCACTGATGATCGCGGGCGAAGTGGGCAGCCTGCGCGAGGGCGCAGAGGAAGCCGCCGAAGCCATAGACAAGGGGCTTGCCAATGCCCTGCTCAACTGCTGGATAGCATGGAAATGAACAAGCTCATCGAAATCTGCGAGACCAAGCGCGCCGAGGTTGACCGTCGCAAGGCTTCCACGACCATCGCCGCGCTGCACGACCGCGCCGCGCAACAGACGCCGCCACGCGGTTTTCGCCGTGCATTGGAGCAGGCATCACAATCAGGTTTCGGCCTGATCGCAGAAATAAAGAAAGCATCGCCATCCAAGGGTTTGATAAGAGAAGATTTTGATCCGCCTTCCCATGCGGTTTCCTATGCGGCCGGCGGCGCGAGCTGCCTTTCCGTTTTGACCGACGAGCCCTATTTTCAGGGCCATGACGATTATCTGATGGCGGCCCGCTCCGCCTGCACGCTTCCCGTGCTGCGCAAGGATTTCATGGTGGACCCGTGGCAGGTGCTGGAGGCGCGCGCATTGGGCGCAGATGCGATCCTGATCATCGTCGCCGCTCTGGAAGATGGCGTCATGAAGGAAATCGAGGCCGCCGCACTCGATCTGGGCATGGATGTTCTCGTCGAAGTGCATGACCATGAGGAGATGGCGCGCGCCAGCCGTCTCAACTCTCGCCTGATCGGCGTCAACAACCGCGACCTGCGTGATTTCTCGGTTGATTTTGCGCGCACCTATGAATTGATTTCTCAAGCGCCCGAAGGATGCACCTTCGTTGCGGAAAGCGGCCTTTCGGGCCATAATGACCTCAAAGCAATGGCGGATCATGGCGTACGCTGCTTTCTGGTCGGCGAGGCGCTGATGCGGCAGGCCGATGTCGAAGCGGCGACGCGCGCTCTACTGACGGGAGAGTGAGATGGATAGCATAGCATGGGCGGACTGACGCATATCGACGCAAAGGGCGCGGCGCATATGGTCGACGTTTCGGCGAAGGAAGAAACGACGCGGCAGGCCATTGCGACGGGCGACATCGACCTGAGTGAAGAAGCCGCCGCAGCGATCCGTGACGGTGGCGCGGAAAAGGGCGATGTGTTGGCCGTCGCGCGGGTAGCAGGCATTATGGCAGCCAAGCGCGCCTCCGACATCATCCCACTGTGCCACCCTCTACCGATCAGCAAGGTCGCCATTGATCTGGATCTTGTCGGCAACAGCATCACCGCGACCGCGACCGTTCGCACCAAGGGGCAAACCGGTGTGGAGATGGAAGCATTGACCGCCGTGTCCGCCGCGCTTCTCACCATATATGACATGGTAAAATCGATCGATAAGGGAATGATTATAAAAGATATTCGCCTTCTCGAGAAAACAGGTGGAAAGTCGGGAACATGGCACGCGTGAAGACGCAGCTTTGCCAATGAGCCTACTTCCCGTTGCCGAGGCGCAGGCGCGCTTGCTGGATTTGGCGCAACCTCTTCCGACCGAAGAAGCACCTTTGAGAGATGCCTTGAACCGCTGGACGGTGCAGGACGTCGGCGCCCTTCGTTCTCAACCTTCAGCCGACCTTTCAGCCATGGATGGCTATGCGGTCCGTCATGCCGACCTGCCCGGTCCGTGGAAGGTCATTGGTGAAAGCGCGGCGGGAACCTCCTTCAATGCCAAGGTCCAGGCGAGTGAGGCCGTGCGCATCTATACCGGCGCGTCAGTACCAGCCGGTGCCGACACCGTGGTGGTCCAAGAGGATATCACGCGCGACGGCAATACAATCACCCTGTCGGGCGACGACCCCGGCGCACCGGACAAGCATGTTCGCAAGGCGGGGTCCGATTTCTCGGAAGGCCAATGTGTGATTCCTTCGGGAACGCGGCTCTCTCCGCAAAATCTGGCGCTGGCTGCTCTTGCCGGATACGGCGCACTTCCGATGCCGCGCAAGCCGCGCATCGCGCTGATATCGACGGGTTCCGAGCTAGTACTGCCGGGGCAAACAGTGGGTGACGGTCAACTCCCCTCCTCCAACGCCATCATGTTGCAGACGATGCTGGCCGGCCTACCCTGTGAGCCGATCGACCTTGGCATCATTGTCGACGATCTGCCAACGCTGACCGACTGTTTTTCCGATCTTCGCGATCATGACATCATCGTCACGACGGGTGGCGCATCGGTCGGGGACCATGATCTGGTGAGACCGGCCTTGGAGGCGGCTGGCGGGGCGATCAATTTCTGGAAAATACAGATGCGCCCCGGCAAGCCGCTGATTTGCGGACGCATTGGCAACGCATTGTTCCTCGGCCTGCCCGGCAACCCGGTATCTGCCTTCGTCACTGCCACTCTATTTCTGCTGCCCCTGGTGCGGAAGATGGCGGGATGTCGCCAGCCGCTGCCCACATTTGAAGAAGCGGTTCTCACAGAAGCGATGCCGCAAGTTGGCGGAAGAGATGTCTACATCCGTGCCGTGGCAACGAAGAGAAAGGTCGAGCCGCTTGGGATGCAGGACAGCGCTGCAACTCTGGCATTGTCGCGCGCGAATTGCCTGATCCGGAGACCCGCGAACAGCGCGGCGGCGACGGCGGGCGACACGGTCGAAATCCTAAGGATTTAGCCGGTCGCCGCGTACTTGACTTGTTCTCCATCGTTTCCTATACGTTCCTCATTCGTTCCATAGTGAGGCACAGTCATGCTGACGGCGAAACAACAGGAATTGCTGATCTTCATACAGCGCAGGCTTGAAGAAGGCGGGGTGTCCCCGTCCTTTGACGAGATGAAAGACGCGCTCGACCTCAAGTCTAAATCCGGTATCCACCGGTTGATCAGTGCTCTGGAGGAACGCGGGTTTATCCGGCGGCTGCCCAATCGCGCGCGCGCGCTTGAGGTGCTGAAGCTGCCTGACGGCATAGAACAGCAGCCGGCCAAGCCCGCCCCCGCCGTGACTCCGCCGATGCGAGAACTGCCGATTGCCGCGAATGACGTGATTGAAATTCCGCTGCACGGGCGCATCGCCGCAGGTGTGCCGATTGAGGCGATGGAGAGCGACACGATGCTGCCGGTTCCGGCGGCGCTGCTGGGATCGGGTGATCATTATGCGCTGGAAGTATCTGGCGATTCGATGATCGACGCCGGGATTTTCGACGGCGATTATGCACTGATCCAGCGCACCGAAGTGGCGCGCGAAGGACAGATCGTCGTCGCGCTCATCGAAAATGAAGAGGCGACGCTCAAATATTTCCGGCGCGACGGACCGCGGGTGCGGCTCGATCCGGCCAATTCCGCCTATGAACCGCAAATCTATGATTCCCATCAGGTGCGGATTCAGGGGAAACTCGCAGGGTTGCTGCGCCGCTATAACTGAGAAAAAAGATCTATCAGCCGCCGACGACCCATGGATGGTCGTCATTGGGCTGGGAGACGCCTTCCCACATCGGCTGCCCCAGATAGACGGCGACCCCGCCCGCTTCGCGCAGCCTTGTGCGATCAAGCTTCAGCCAGCGCGGCGCACATACAACGGGCAAGCGCCTGTCGCTGACAACGATGTCTGCGCGCGCGCAAGCGTCGATCATCTGCCGCCACGGCACATAGAGATTGCTGCGCGTTGCCAGGATGGTCCAGTCACGTTCTCGCTTGCGTATCGTTACTGAACACAGATCGCGGTTGCAGCGCGCATTGTCCTCATTCTCCAATGATGAAAGCGCAGCGGCATTTTCCCGCCCCTCTCCATTGCCGCCGGAACCGCTCAGCACATCACGGACATAGTCGCCCGCCTGCCCGCGCAACAGCGCCATGCCGCCATCGGGCTGTCGCACCGCCATATGCCTCCCGTCCCCCGTCACCAACAGGTCCGGCGCAGGCGTGAACAGCATGGCGGCTCCGCCTATCACCGCTCCGGCAACTCCGGCCCAACGCACCGAGGACCGCCATATGATGAACCATAGCCCGCCCAGCGCCATTGCCGCCAGCGCGCCGCCTGAAAACCAGGGCAGCGTCCAAACCGCCAGCGGATGCGCTGCCACCGCGTGCGCAACCGTTAGCAACAAGCCAAGCGCAGCCTCCACCACCCACCAGAGCGGTGCTCCCAGTCCAAAAAGATCGAGCGCCAGCGCCAACGCCTCAACGGGCATGATGACGAACGTCGTCAGCGGAATGGCAATGAGATTGGCGAATGCGCCGAGCATGCCAGCCTGATGAAAATGAAACATAGCGACGGGTGTCAGCACCAGTTCGACGGCCAGCCCCACACTCAACAGCGCCAGCACAGCGCGCATGCTCTTGCGAAGCCGCGTTTCGTCCCTCGCATGCGTGAGCGCGCGAAACCAGCGCGCCTCAGCCAGCGCAATGATGACGGTAACGGCGGCAAAGCTCATTTGAAAGCTGGGTCCAACAAGCGATTCCGGCCAGATGATGAGAACCACCAGCGCGCCCACCGCAACAAGGCGCAAGCTGATCGCCTCCCTACCCACCGCTAGAGCACCCAAAACAAGCAGCGCCGCAATACAGGCCCGCACGGTCGGCACTTGCGCGCCCGTAAACAACGTATACGCAATACCGGCCAATGCCCCGCCACCCGCCGCGATCAACATCAGCGGCAAACTGAGCGCCAGGCGCGGACTGAGCGCGAGTAGCCGGTAAATGACAAATATAACTGTACCGATCAGCGCTGAAACATGAAGACCGCTGATGGAAAGCAAATGCGCCAGCCCGCTGCGCCGCATCGCTTCGGCATCTTCATCGCTGATCCGGCCACGATCTCCGGTCGCCAGCGTAACGGCGATGGCACCCTCCGGCCCCGGCAATCGCCTCCCAATATGGTCGGCAAGACGCGCGCGCAGCTCAATACCGCCGCGTTGCGAAGGCTGAATCACGTCGATTGGCGCCAGAGCGCGACCGGTAGCGCCGATACCCATGAAATAGGCGCGTGTCGCAAAATCATATGCGCCGGGCACCGCTGGCGGCGCAGGCGGCATTAATCGGGCACGAAATGCGACGATGCCCCCCGGCCCGGCGCCCTCCGGCAAGTCATCAACGCTCACATTGACGCGCAAACGCGCAGGCAGATCGCGTCGCCCTTCAGTCGGCTGAAGCATGAGCCGAACCTGATTTCGGGCCGGCTGCGGCTCAACCGCAAGTACACGTCCTTCGATCCGCGTGAATACCGGTCTTTCAAGCGGCGGTTGCCAAACCGCGATGGCTTTGGCCCATATCAGGATGCAGCCGGCCGCAGCAATCAATATACCGCAAATGAGCAGCGACCTAAGCCGACCGCCACGCGGCAGACGAAGCGCCAAAAGCGTAAGCGTGCAACACAGGCCAATCCACGCCATCCAATGAGTCTTCTGCGGCAGTGCAAACCACATTCCGATGCCCAGCGCGACCATGACGGGGGCCCATAATCCAATCCGCTCCCGCTCTGTTTCAAGCCATTTCTCGATCGACAAGTCGATTTTTGCAAAAGCATCAGAGCGGTGCAGTGCAACATCGATTTGTGAAAGGGAAAAAGCCATGCTAGGGGCGACCCCGGTAATTGAATTGGTCCTTTGGCCCAGCGCTGGACCAGCAATGAATGTCGGAGAAACTTCATTTGAACGCAACCGTCGAAAAACGGCCCGTGGTGACACGGTTTGCGCCTTCGCCCACCGGTTTTCTGCATATTGGCGGCGCGCGTACAGCGCTGTTCAACTGGCTGTTCGCCCGGCATCATGGCGGTCGCTATTTGTTGCGCATAGAAGATACGGACCGCGCACGGTCTACTGACGAAGCCATCGCCGCAATTCTGGACGGCCTCGATTGGCTTGGTCTCTCCAGTGATGAAGCGCCGGTTTACCAGTTTTCGCGAGCCAAGCGCCACGCAGAGGTCGCGCAGCAGCTGCTGGATATGGGCCACGCCTACAAATGCTTCGCGACACCGGAAGAACTCGCCGAGCTACGGGAAAGTCAACGCGCCGCGAAACAGCCGATGCGCTATGACGGACGCTGGCGCGACCGTGACCCCGCTGAGGGTGGCGACAAGCCCTTTGTCATTCGCCTGAAGGCGCCGCGCGAAGGCGAAGGCGTGATTCAGGATGCCGTCCAAGGCCGCGTCGTGGTCAAGAATGCAGAGCTTGACGACATGATCTTGCTACGGTCCGACGGCACGCCGACCTACATGCTGGCTGTGGTCGTCGACGATCATGATATGGGCGTCACCCATGTGATCCGGGGTGACGATCATCTCAACAACGCTTTTCGCCAGCGCATAATCATCAGTGCAATGGGTTGGCCCGAGCCTGTTTACGCCCATATCCCGTTGATCCACGGTTCCGATGGAGCCAAGCTCTCGAAGCGTCATGGTGCAATGGGCGTCGACGCCTATCGTGACGAGCTGGGCATGTTGCCGGAGGCGGTATTCAACTATCTGCTGCGGCTTGGCTGGGGCCATGGCGACGAAGAAATGATCAGCCGAGAGCGCGCGATCGAACTGTTCGATCTACCGGGCATCGGAAAATCGCCCTCGCGCTTCGATATAAAGAAGCTCGAAAATCTGAACGGTCATTATATCCGGGAGGCTGACGACGCCCGGCTGGCAGACCTGGTTACCCCGCGCATAGAAGCACTTGCGGGTCGCGTCATGACGGATGTCGAGCGCCAGAATCTGTCTGCGGCTATGCCTTCACTCAAGCCGCGCGCCAAGACACTGGATGAAATTGCTGATGGCGCGATGTTCCTGATCGCCAAACGGCCTATTATAGCCGATGAGAAGGCGGCGGCGTTGCTCGACGACGCTGGCCGAACGCTGATTGAAGGCTGCATATCTGCGCTCGATCCGCTCGATCAATGGACCACGGAGACCGTGGAGAGCGCAGTTCGCGGGGTTGCCGAATCGGCAAATCTTGGACTAGGGAAGGTCGCCCAGCCACTCCGCGCGGCCCTCACAGGCCGTACGACCTCCCCCGGAATATTCGACGTCCTCGCCTTGCTGGGCAAGGACGAAAGCTTGGGCAGATTATCGGACGTCGCGACCACGCGCGTCCCCAATTGATGCAGGGAGAATGATATGGCGGAAAATTCAGTGAAACTGGAAGGAAACGGAACCAGCAATGACTATGCGGTAATAGACGGAACCGTCGGCCCGCAGGTCATCGACATCCGCAAGCTGTATGCGCAGACGGGAATGTTCACCTATGATCCCGGCTTCACTTCGACCGCAAGCTGTGATTCCGGCCTGACCTATATCGATGGGGACAAGGGCGTATTGCTGCATCGCGGCTACCCGATCGACCAGCTCGCCGAAAATTCGAGCTTCATGGAAGTCGCCTACTTGCTGCTGCGTGGCGAGCTGCCCAGCAAGGACGAACTCGAGAAGTTCAAGTTCACGATCAGCCGTCACACGATGGTGCATGAGCAGTTGATGACCTTCTATCGCGGTTTCCGCCGCGATGCGCACCCGATGGCCATCATGTGCGGCGTCGTCGGCGCGCTGTCGTCTTTCTATCACGACTCGACTGATATCAATGACCCGCACCAGCGCATGGTCGCGTCTCATCGCATGGTCGCCAAGATGCCGACCCTTGCGGCGATGGCCTACAAATATTCGATCGGCCAGCCCTTCGTCTATCCGCGCAACGACCTGAGCTACACCGGCAACTTCCTGCACATGACCTTTTCGGTTCCGGCGGAAGAGTATGTCGTCGATCCGGTGATCGAGGATGCGATGGACAAGATCTTCATCCTGCATGCCGATCATGAGCAGAACGCGTCAACATCGACCGTGCGTCTGGCCGGATCTTCGGGCGCCAATCCGTTTGCCTGCATCGCAGCGGGCATCGCCTGCCTGTGGGGGCCGGCGCATGGTGGCGCGAACGAAGCCGCGCTGAACATGCTGCGCGAAATTGGTACGGTCGACAAGATCCCCGAATATATCGCCCGTGCGAAGGACAAGGACGATCCGTTCCGCCTCATGGGCTTTGGTCACCGCGTCTATAAAAACTATGATCCACGCGCGACGGTTATGCAAAAGACGGCCAAGGAGGTGCTGGACAAGCTGGGGGTTTCCGATCCGATCTTTGACGTCGCTCGCGAGCTGGAGCAGATCGCGCTGCATGACGAATATTTCATCGAGAAGAAGCTCTATCCGAATGTCGACTTCTACTCGGGCGTCATCCTGTCAGCCATCGGGTTCCCGACCGACATGTTCACCGTGCTGTTTGCGCTGGCCCGCACCGTTGGTTGGGTGGCGCAGTGGAACGAGATGATTTCGGATCCCGCCCAGCGCATCGGCCGCCCCCGTCAGCTCTACACTGGGCCGGCGATGCGCGATTATGTGCCGGTCGACAAACGCTGAGCGACACAGGAATTCATAGCGTGAGAGGGGGCGGGCCGATTGGTCCGCCTTTTCTATATGGGCGCTTTTCTCGGCAGCGTAAGCGAGAAACGGGCCCCCTGCCCCGGCGCGCTTTCCACCGACAGGTCGCCCTTCATGGCTCGCGCCAGCCTGCGCGAGATATAGAGGCCCAGGCCTGAGCCCTGCGCATCTTCGCGGCCCAGACGCTCAAATTTCTCAAACATGCGTTGCTGATCTTCCACCGCGATGCCGTGGCCTTGATCAGCAACGACCAGTACGGCCTTTTCTCCGTCGACATCGGCCCTAAGCCAGATTGTCGACTGTTCAGGCGAATATCGGATCGCATTGTTCAGCAGATTGACGATGATCTGCAAGGCACGGCGGAATTCGCCTACTGCCACCACACTTTCGTCCTGCGCGGGCGGCTCGATGCGGATCTCCCGGCTTGTCGCCTTGACGCTGAGCAACCCGGCAGCTCTCCGTGCCAGATCGGCGAGATCAATATCCTCGCTCGCCACCTGAAAATTGGGTCTATCGATCGCCTGAAGGTCGGCGAGGTCATCGACCAGTTCCATCAGGTGCCGCCCGGCATTGGCGATATCAGCAGCATAAGCCGCATAGTCGGTACGCAGTGGCCCTTCGATTTGACCGCTGATCGTATCGGCATTGGCGATGATCCGTCCAAGGGGCTGGCGTAGCGCCAGGTCGAGGCGCTTACCGAAATCGGGAATTTCCACTCCGGTCTGCACGACATCATCAGCCGGTGCGATATCGGGAGCCGGTGCCTCTGCACTGCCCCCCTCTTCCGCAGCCTCAACCGACACGGCTTTCCCGCGATAGCCAAGAAATGAACCGTCAAAATCGAACAGCGGATAGCCGGACAACTGAAAAGTCTGATCGTTTTTCAGTGATTTTATCAACAGGCTGAAAAAGGGTCGCCGTGCCGAAACAGCCGATGCGAGCGGCTGCGTTGCCTGAGCGCGGTCGGCCAGTATGTAGAAAAACTCCTCGCCGCATGCGCCGTCGCCCGCCTCGCCGTCAAACTGGACAAAGCGCATCTGCGCATCGGTCCGCCAGTCCGCACCTTCAGGTGCCAGCGCAATCTCTGCGGCGCGCGCCGCGCCTGATTCTGCGCCCTCAGGATGCGGCGATTCCTGCCATTCGGAAAACTGCAGCTCCACGCCATTGTCGACGGGCTTCGCGCGTACCCATAGCCGGATGTCATGGTCATGGCCGCCGATCAGCAAAGGCCGGGCGATCAGAATCTTCAGACGCCGTGCCAACCTTGCCACTGCCGCGATCTGCGGGACCGCTATTCGACCGCCGGGGTCGCCACCTGCCGCCAGGTGCAACCGCATGACCATCTCATCGGCCGAAACAATCGTGTCGGCGGCGTCCAGACGCGCCAGGATCCGGTCTTCGGTCTTGGCGTCAATGCCCATCGCGCGCCTCATCGCCGCGAACGAGGGCGAGCTTCGCGCGCAACGGTTGCGCTACGCGCAGCCAAAGCACCGCGTCGCTCGCCTCGGATGGCGACATCAGGTCATAGCTGTCAGCCAGATCGACCAACATCGAATCATCAACTCCCCGCACAACCCCCTTGCGCCCTAACACGAGCCGCACCGCTGCTTCACGAGAGAATTCCGCCGCACGGCATAGAATGAACAGCATTTGCTCGCTGCCTTCCACAACCGCGCGGATTACCATGTTCAGGTCGATCCCGGTCCGATCCGCCATGATTGCGAGCAAAGGAATGATGTGGCGACCGCGTGCGAGCTGCAAAATCGCGTCATCGCCGAGCGGTATCGCCCGCAGCCTGTGCGCCAGCAATGCAGATTGTACAAATGGCGTGTTCTGTTCGTCATAGCGCGCCAGCAGCGCCTGTCCGGCCTGATCCGCCCATGCCAACACTTGCCGGGTAGGCTCAAGCCCCGCACGAACAAGCGCGTCGGTCAGGATGGCCACCGCCGTCCATATAAGATCTGGCATAACTTCGGCCAGCAGATCCGTGCGCATGGGGCTCTGATCCGGGCCCATGTCGGCCCATGAAATCTGCGCCAGCCGGATCGTGGAGAGAGCTTCTTCGATGTCGGGGCTGAACACGTAGCCTGGTGCCGAATCGGCGTCCCCTAGGCCCGCTGGCGCTAGATCATTCTGCATAAGGCTGATGGCGGCACGATCGCGCAAATGGCTCAGCAGCTCCGCACTGAGCAAAACTGGATCACGCTCAACCCGGTTCCAGCAACAATAGTCGCCAACATTCCGGAACATGGCGGAGGATTCGGGTTGTAATCGTTCCATTTCGAGCCGAAGGGCGATTTCGACGGCGGAGAGGCTGCCGCCGATGTGCCTGCGCGTACGCACGATCAGCGCGTCGCTCCAGCGCATCTCTCGTCCATCGAAACAGCGTTGCAACAGCATCAGATGGCGCACGGGGTCGCTCTCTGCCCTCAGCATGCTGAACGGCAGCGATCCAGGCCAATCATGCTTGGCCATGTGCTGGCTCGGCGAGTTCTCGCTCATCCCGCAAAGTTTAAACCAGCGCAGTAAATATTGGATAAACCGAAGCTATTCGCTTTTGTCGTTCAGCCGCCACCGGGCGCATCATTGCCTGAATTTTGCTTGCCGTTCAGTAGCACCAGAGCACCCAACGTTCCTATCGCCAGCAGAATCGCGGCCATCATGGCCAGTATGAATTGTCCTACTATACTGCCTGCCAGCAGCATAAGGACCGCGCTGCCCGGCGTTATCAACGCCCAACCCGGTAGATTGGGCGCAGTCGCTGTGCGCACCGCGAGAACAGTAATCATGCATAACATAGCCAGATACAGCCCTTCCGACCCCACGCCATGTCCGACTCCCAGCCAGAACATGCCTGCACAGACCATGGCCGACGGTATGAGAACGGCCCAGGGGTTCGACGAAACATGATGCCCCATCGCAGCAAGCTGGCGGGAGACCAGGTCAACGACCAATGCAAAAAGGAATATGAAAAGGGCGAAAACCGTCCACCCCAGCCCCGTGCAGACAAGCCCCAGCGCTGCAGTCGCGATAGAGGCCATGGCAATCTGTTGTGAAGACGTCTGCATGCGCAAGAGCTGCGTGGCCGCAAAACGAGCAGGAAAGCGGAGTAAATAATGCTCCACGCCTGCGCCTGTAACGCTCGACAGGCGGTCGGTCGTCAACGATTTGCTAGCAATATCGGCGATTTCCTGCCGATCGATCAGGGCGATATGGCCGTCTGCCATGTCGGATTGATCGACAACGACCCGCTGCGCATCGCTTTGCACCACCGCCCGCATGATGGTCAGCACCAGATCCCAGTCGCCGATCAAATCAAGCGTGTTGAAAAGGACATCCGGAGCAACTTTGGCCAGCCCGGCCCAGCGGTGAACGGCATCAACACGCTCCAAATGCGCAGTCGTAGCGTCGTCTGCTGCCACGATCAGGGCATTGCCCTGCAATCCCGCCAATTCCATGACATATTTCTGGTCAATGGCCATTCCGTCCGCAAAGAGCAGGATATCGCTTTCCCGGGGCAATTGGCGGATCAGCCCGGCCATATCGCGGACAAGATGGACCTGGACGCCCTCCCCGCCCAGCCGGTCGACCATGCGTGAAAGTTGGGGTGTGACGGCATCGACCATTACGAAAAGCTGTTGCGCGCCTGCGAGAACAGCCTGCCGCGCCTGATACTCAATCAGTGTCTGAGCGGCAAAAATGATCTGAGCGCGCAGCACATCGGGCCGGTCGGAAGACGGCGCGGTGGCAGACAATAGTGCGGCGAGCGGCATGAACGACCCCGTCAGTGCTTGGCGAAGCCTCTCTTCGCAACATGCAGGGCGATATGCAAGCGATCGGATACGCCGGGTGGCGCTAGGCGGAAAAGCCGGTAGTAAATTCAGTCCAGTGACAAGATGGCAAGCGCGGAACGCAGGCGTCCCAGCATCTTTTTGTCGCCCGCATCAACAGTTTGCGCCTCGTCGACCAGAGCGATCATGTGAACGACGCCGAAGCTGGAACAGAGACCTTTCAGGCGGTGCAACGCGAGATGCCAACCGGACTCGTCTGCGGCACGCTCCAGCATATCAATTTGCCTGTCGGCGCTTTCCAGGAATGCGCGACGCAGGTCATGAACGAGCGCGAAATCATCGCCGACGGCAGCTTCCAGCGCTGCGTTGAAATTACCACCTTCAAAAGCCATCCCGTGACCATAGCGGCTTAAGGTTAAGGGACAGTTGCAAATTGGCGTTTGCCCCCGCAAAAAAACTGCTACACAAACGGGATGCAACAGGGAAATAGCGTCGTGGGCCTGAGACGAACAACATCCATCGAGCACGATCAGGAGGAAAACAGCGATTTTCCTACTTTGAGACCGTTGATTGATGGCGAAGACCAGGATTCGATATTCTACAGTACGCGCGAATTGGGCGAGGAAACCGCTTCTTCGCCGTCAGCAGCGATTACTGTCGCAAAATTGGCGCTGCTTTTCGCGGCAGCGGGCTGGCTAGGCTTTGCCTTTTACCTGTTTGCCATGCGCGGTTTTACGATGCCGGCGCCTGAGCAGATCCCGGCAATCGCCACCAGTTTGGCGACACCTCTTGTCCTGCTAGGGCTTGCCTATCTGATCCTCTCGCGCAGCAGCATTGGCGAGGCAACACGGTTCGCCCGAATCACTGCGCGTCTCCGCAAGGAGGCCGACAGCCTTGACGCGCGCCTTGGCCTTATCAACCTGCAGCTCGACACCGCGCGGCAGACGATGCATGATCAGGCGGTTCTGCTGGAACAATATGGCGGATCGGCAAGCGCCAACCTGGAATCCGCCGCCATGACGCTGTCGCAACATGCGAGCACTTCTGCTCAGCAGGCCGAACTGATCGAGCGTGCAGGCGTTGCCCTGACCAAGCAGTTCAGCCAGCTCATCGATGTTATGCCCGAGGTCGAGGAACGCGCCAACAAGATATCGAGCAGCCTTGCGAGCGGAAGCGAGAATCTCACGGAGCGGGTCGATCGGCTCGAAACGCGACTGGAATCGCTGGGACGCCTGTTGGATGAAGCGCGCACGCGGACAACGAATGCAACGCAGAGCCTTACCGCGCAGCTGATGAAAATTCAGGACGCAACACGGTCTGCAACTGAAGAAATATCGGGCATGGCCGAACTGAGCACCAATCGGGTCGACGCCACGCTGGAACAGGCGCACAAGGCGCTGCAGGAAACCGGCTCCACACTCGATACGCAAATGGCCGGGCTGACCAGCCTGATCGAACAATCTCGCAAGGCTATCGACGAAATCGGCAACGAAGCCGTGGCGGGCTATGGCGAACAGATTTCGGGCATTGAAACGCGATTCCAGGATCTCGACCGGCTGGTTATGGACAAGACCGCTCTGATCGCGGGTGCCGGCATCGATATTGCAGCGCAAATCGACAATCTGGGTAGCCAGTTCAATCATCTGGATACGGTTACAGCGGCGGGGGCAGAGAAAATTGCCCAGACTCTGCACGATCTTGCAAGCCAGGCGGAGAAGCTCGACGATTCCTTGCAATCGGGTAATCGCAAAGCAGAGGAAATGATCGCGCGGACGGAATCGCTATTGATCGCGCTCGATGCCAGTGTACGCGAGCTTGATGAGGGGCATCCAGCCGCACTCGCCCGGCTCAATGCCAAGGTGGAGAGCAGCTTCCGTCTGCTGGGCGAAATCATGCCCGAAATCACCCAGCTTGAATCGGTTTCGGCAGCAATGCTGGGACAGGCGCGCGAATCCGAGCAATTGCTGACGGGCCAGGGCAGGAAGCTGAAAACCTGGTTAGACAGCGGCGAGGCGTCTATCGCCGCCTGCCGCGAGCAGATCATCGAACTGCAAAAGGCAATGGAAACCGCAGATGTTGGTGCCCGTCGTCTGGCGGATAGTGCGGGACCTCAACTCGTCGCGACCCTGCTGAGGGTGAAGGAAACAGCCGACCAGGCTGGCGACCGGGCGCGTCAGGCACTCGCTAGCGCCATCGCTGACGCAACCGACAATCTGGGCGATGCGAGCGAACAGGCTCTGGCTGATCGTCTGGGCCAGCAATTCCAGACACGCATCGAAGAGATCAGCACCATCGCCGATAAGGCCGTGCAGACTGCGCATGCTGCATCCGACCGCCTGATGCGACAGCTGATCACGATCGCCGACACGACCGCATCAATCGAGCAGCGCTTCTCTGAAGCCGAGAGCGCCATGCAGAAGAACGATCAGGACCATTTCTCACGGCAATCGGTCGCGTTGATAGAGACGCTCAACAGCGCTGCGGTCGATGTTACGCGGATACTCTCCCAGGACATTGGCGATGCTGCCTGGGCAGAATATCTCAAGGGCGACCGGGGCGTGTTCACGCGCCAGGCGATCCGGCTTATTGCGGCCAAGGAAGTGGGCATCGTTCTCGAACTCTACGGAGAAGACGAACATTTCCGCGAGACGGTAAACCGTTATATCCACGACTTTGAGGCAATGCTGCGCAACGTACTCGCGATGGGAGACGGCACATCCATGGCCGTGACCCTGCTCTCTTCTGATATCGGAAAGCTCTATGTCGCGCTGGCGCAGGCTATCGACCGGCTGAAGAACAAAGAATGAGCGAAGAGTTCAGGAACGGTTTCCGAACCACCGCATCACGTTCAGATCCTCGGCCGTGATCCAGCCGTTTACATAATTGGCGTAAAACAACGCGAACAGGACCAGCGACAACAGTGTCGCTGACGCAAAAACACGCAGCGGGCGATAGTTCGTCGGAGCACTGTCCGCCTGCCCCGGGATCAACTTGTCACCGGTCTCTTGTGGGGTCCTGATACCGAAGGGCAGCACGAGAAAGACGCTCATCACCCAGAACAGGAAATAGATGGCGATAACGGCAAACAGGTTCATGACCGCATTCCTCTAGTTATGGCGCTCATCCACATCGACGATCAGCACATCGACCACCGGTTTCTTGCCAGTCCAGCGTGTTGCCGTGCGTCGAACCGCTAGGCGGACACGCTCCCGCAGCGATTCTTCATCCTCGCTCTCGCCTGCCGCTACTGCCTCAGCCGCTTCTTCCCGCGCCTCGCTGAGGAACGCATCGCGATCTTCCTCCAGCGGGATACCCTGCAATCGCAACTGCGGAACACCGGCAAGCCTGCCTTTTCCGTTTCGCGCCACGGCCACGCTGATCTGGCCGTTGTAGGAAATCTTGCGGCGCTCGTTGATGGTCCCGCCATCAGCCGGCAATATGACATCGCCATCGAGCACCAGTCGCCCGGAACGTTCCCGACCGATCGTCTCAGCCGACCCGGGCGCGAGCCTCACAATATCGCCATTCTGCTGAACGACTGCCTGCGCAATCCCGTGATCGAGACCAAGCCGCGCCTGTTCCGCCATATGGCGAAGCTCGCCATGCACCGGCATCAATATCTCAGGCCTCAGCCATTCATACATGGCCAACAATTCCGGACGTCCGGGATGGCCGGACACGTGGATGTGCGCCTGCTTCTCGGTCACCATCGCCACATTTTTGGCGGCAAGGGCATTCTGCACCCGGCCAATGGCGATTTCATTGCCGGGGATCTGTTTTGACGAAAAGACAACCAGATCGCCCTCGCCCAGCTTGATCGGATGATTGTCCTCCGCCATGCGCGCCAGCGCCGCGCGTGGTTCGCCCTGTCCGCCCGTCGCCAGCACCAACACGTCGCGCCCGGGCAAGCTCATTGCCTTGTCCCAGTCGACCACCGCCGGCAAGTCATGCAGATAACCGTTGGCCTTGGCCACCGACGCAATGCGATCGAGCGAACGCCCGGCGAGGCATAGGCGCCGTCCGCTCGCACGCGCGACATCGCCCAATGTTTTCAACCGCGCGACATTAGAGGCGAAAGTCGTCACTACCACGCGGCCCTTCGCGCCCTTGACGACCTCCATCAGTCCTTCCCGGACGCTCCCTTCCGACCCGCTTGCCCGATCATTGAAGACGTTGGTGCTATCGCACACCAGTGCCAGCACGCCTTCATCACCGATCTTGCGTAGCTCAGCTTCCGTCGCCGGATCGCCAATTAGCGGTTCGTCATCCAGTTTCCAGTCGCCGGTATGGAATATACGTCCAAAAGGCGTATCGATCAGCAGCGCATTGCCCTCCGCAATCGAATGAGCGAGCGGGACATAGCGGAAATCAAACGGGCCCAACACGACCGACCCGCCATTTTCAATGACGTTCAGTTCTACACTATCGAGCAACCCTTCTTCATCCAGCTTGCCCGCGATCAGTCCTGCGGTAAATGGCGTGGCGTAGAGCGGGACGCCGAGGTCCGCCGCGAGATAGGGCAGCGCGCCAATATGGTCCTCATGCCCATGGGTAAGCACGATACCAAGCAGATCGTCCCGGCGTTCCTCAATGAAGGACAAGTCAGGCAAGATCACGTCTATGCCGGGATAGGAAGGATCGGCGAACGTTACGCCGAGATCGACCATCACCCATTTGCCACGGCAGCCATAGAGGTTGGCGTTCATGCCGATTTCGCCCGACCCGCCCAGGGCCAGGAACAACAATTCTTCACCCGGTGTCATCAGTTGCGCAGGCTCCGTGCATAGATCATGGCCAGCCCATCAATTGTGAGTTCCGGCGCGATAACGTCGAACAGACTCGTATGTTTATCAAACAATATGGCCAATCCCCCGGTCGCGATCACCTTGGCCGGTCGACCAATCTCAGCGCGCAGCCGCTCGACCAGCCCCTCCATCATGGCGACATAGCCCCAGAAAACGCCGATATGCATCTGATCTTCAGTCGTCCGTCCGATCACCGAAGCGGATTCCGGCGCTTCGATAGCAATGCGCGGCAATTTTGCCGCAGCACTCACCAGCGCATCGAGCGAGAGGTTGATACCGGGCGCGATGATCCCGCCCTTGTAGGCCCCTGTGTAATCCACGATGTCAAAGGTCGTTGCAGTACCGAAATCGATAACGATCAGATCGCCTTCGGTCTGCGCGTGCGCGGCTATGGCATTGATAACGCGGTCCGCACCCACCGACCCGGGCTCGTCGACATCGAGCGCGATGCCCCACGCGGCTTTGCCTTCACCCGCAATGACCGGCTCGACATCAAAATATTTCGTCGACAGCACCTGCAGATTGTGAAGAGCGCGCGGCACAACCGTGGCGATAACCACAGCGTCGACATCGCTGATAGTATGCCCTTCAAGCGACAATAGCTGATTGAGCCACACCGCATATTCGTCTGCCGTGCGACGCGGATCGGTCGCTATCCGCCAGCGGGTTCGGATGGTGGCAACATCGTCTTCGCCGAGCGCGACCAACGCAAACACGATGTTGGTGTTGCCAGCGTCAATAGCAAGAAGCATCCAGTTCCCCCGAGACCCGTTTCTTATCAGAGCAGAAAAATATCGCCGGCATGAATGGCACGTCTGCCGCCATCCGCCAAGCGCAGGATGAGCGTACCGTCGGTGTCGAGCGTCTCAAAACGACCCTCGGCGCGCTCTCCATCGGGCAGCTGTGCTATCAACGGCGTGCCGACAGGGTGCGCTCGATCCATCCACGCTCGGATTACCGGCTCGGTTCCATATGTGCGCCACCGCTCCACCCATTGGGCAAACGCCTCCGCAATCAAAGACATCAGCGATCCGGCGTCGCAGCCTGAGACGCCCATCTCGGCAAGGCTGATCGTCAGTCGATCCTGGACTTCAGGCGCGCTCGCGACATTGATGCCGATCCCGACGATCACTGCGTCATCGACCCGTTCCAATAGCATGCCGCATAGCTTCGCCTGCCCGGCCATCACATCATTTGGCCATTTCAGCCGGACTGCGGTTTCCCCGACGAAATCGGACAGCACTTGATGCACGGCCACCGCTGCAACGAAGGCGAGACTCGCGGGGGAAGGCTCTCGCGACGAAAGCCTAACCAAAGTCGACGCGAACAGGTTGCCGCTATCACCTTCCCACGCTCGGCCCATACGTCCTTTGCCCGAAATCTGGCGCTCAGCGCGCAGCCACGTGCCTTCCGGCGCGCCGTCGCGTGCCAGCGCCTTCATATCTTCGTTGGTCGATCCGGTTTCGCCGACCGTCCGGATGTCTGGCTGAAAAACCGTCGTTCTTCTCTAGTGGAGGGCAGCAGCCGCAGCCGCCGAAACGCTGGCGAGCGGTCCATTGAGCAGGTAGCCAATGACGAGAATGACGGCGCATATTCCAATCAGCGCGCTTTCGAGACGGCTACCGGCTGGCGCATAGCCTGCCGCTGGTTCGTCGAAATAGATCGTCTTGACGATCTTCAGGTAATAGAATGCACCGATCACGCTCGCGGCAATACCGAATACGGCAAGGCCTGTCAGGCCGGCACCGACGGCAGCATCGAAGACGAGAAACTTCGCCCAGAAACCCATCATCGGCGGAATGCCGGCAAGGCTGAACATGAAAATGGCGAAGGCTGCGGCAAGGCCCTTCCGGCTCTGCGATAGCCCAGACAGGCTTGCGATATCTTCCACAGCATTGCCGTCCGCATCGCGCATCTGCAACACGCACAGGAAGCTGCCCAATGTCATCACGACATAGATGGCGAGATAGCTCATAACTGCGGCGACACCCTCGGACGTGCCCGCAGCAAGGCCGATCAGCGCAAAGCCGACATTGTTGATCGACGAATAGGCAAGCAGTCGCTTGATGTTGCTCTGACCGATGGCCGCGACTGCACCGAACAGGATCGAAGCAAGTGCAACGAAGATGACGATTTGCTGCCAGCTGTCGAGTGCGCTGCCCATCGCTTCCATCGCGATCCGCACAGTGAGCCCCATGGCCGCAACCTTGGGTGCACTGGCGAAGAAAGCCGTAACCGGCGTTGGCGCGCCTTCGTAAACGTCGGGCGTCCACATGTGGAACGGCACGGCGCTGATCTTGAATGCAAGGCCAGCCAGAACGAACACAAGCCCGAACAGTTCTCCATTCGAAAGGCCGTCGGCCATCGCCGTGGCAACGCCGTCGTAGCTCGTCGAGCCCGTGAAGCCGTAGAGCAGCGAAATACCATAGAGCAGGATGCCGCTGGCAAGCGCACCAAGCACGAAATATTTGAGGCCCGCTTCGGCAGAACGCCCGTCCTGCCGCATGAAGCTGGCCAGCACATAGGCGGCAAGGCTGTTGAGTTCGAGACCGACGTAAAGCGTCAGCATATCTCCAGCCGACACCATCAGGCCCATGCCGACGCAAGCGAATATGATCAGCACCGGATATTCAGCGCGGATTGCCCCCGCCCTTCCGGCGAGACCACCTTCGAAAAAACGCGGCGCAATGAGGATCGACACAGCCGCCGCGACGTAGATCAATGCCTTTGCAAAGGCTCCGAACGCATCGGCGCGATACAGGCCGTCAAACGCATCGCCGCCTGAGCTGGGCAGGCCGCACAGGCTCCAGCCAGCCACACCAAGAGCGGCGACCGACAGCCATCCGACCAGCTTTGCGCTGCCATCACCCGCAAAGGTTGCAACCATCAGCAGCATCAGGCCGAATGCCGTCAACAACAGCTCCGGCATCGTCATCAACAGGGAAGCGGTCTCAATCATCAGTGCGCCTCCCCGTGCGCTGCATCATGGGATTCATGCTCTTCTTTTGCAGGTGCTGCTTTGCCCATGGCAAGCTTCGCATCGCCTTCCGGTTTGGCGGGCGCCATGCGCGCCACCACCGCCTGCACATCCGCGCGCATCGGCGCGAGGAAGCTTTCGGGGTAAACCCCCATCCACAGGACACCCGCAGCGATGGGGACCAGCATGACAATTTCGCGCGCGTTCAAATCGGGCATGGCCGCCGCATCGGCGTTCTTCTGTTCGCCGAAGCAGATGCGGCGATAGAGATAGAGCATGTAGGCTGCACCAAGGATGATGCCCGTCGTGCAGATAATCGCGACCCAGCTCGACGCCTCATAGACGCCCATCAGCGACAGGAACTCGCCGACGAAGTTGGATGTGCCAGGCAACCCGACCGATGCCATCGTGAACAGCATGAACAGGATCGCATATTGCGGCATGTTGATCGAAAGGCCACCATAGCGATCAATCTCGCGGGTGTGCAGACGGTCGTAGATTACGCCGACGCACAGGAAGAGCGCGCCCGAAACAAGCCCGTGGCCGAGCATGACCATCATCGCGCCTTCGACGCCCGCCTGATTGAAGGCAAACAGGCCGATTGTGACGATCGCCATGTGCGCAACCGACGAATAGGCGATCAGCTTCTTCATGTCCTGCTGCACCAGCGCGACGAGCGAAGTGTAGATAACGGCGACCATGGACAGCGCGAAAACCAGCCATGCGAACTGCGCCGACGCTTCCGGGAACATCGGCAGGGAGAAACGGATGAAGCCGTAACCGCCCATCTTCAACAGCACGCCTGCCAGAATGACCGAGCCGGCGGTTGGCGCCTGAACGTGCGCGTCCGGCAACCAGGTATGCACCGGCCACATCGGCATCTTCACCGCGAAGCTGGCGAAAAAGGCGAGCCACAGCCATGTCTGAACATGCGGATCGAAATTATAAGCCATCAGCGTCGGGATGTCGGTCGTCCCCGCCTCGCGCGCCATCCACAGCATCGCGATCAGCATCAGCACCGACCCGAGCAGCGTATAGAGGAAGAACTTATAGCTCGCGTAGATCCGGTTCACGCCGCCCCAGATACCGATGATGAGATACATCGGAATGAGGCCCGCCTCGAAGAAGATATAGAACAGGAACAGATCCTGCGCCGTGAAGACGCCGATCATCAGCGTTTCCATGAACAGGAACGCCGCCATATATTCGCCGACGCGCTTTTCGATGCTCTCCCAGCTGGCAAGAATGCAGATGGGCATCAGGAATACGGTGAGCGCGATCAACAGCAGCGCGATGCCGTCAATGCCGAGCGCCCAGGCAAAGCGTCCGAAGATCGGCGCATATTCCTGAAACTGCCATTGCGGGGCCGTCAATGTCTGATCGAAATTGAGCCAGAGCACGATGCCCAGCACCAGGTCGACCAGCGTCGCAATCAGCGCGATCATTCGCGCAGCAGGTGCGTTCGTGAACAGACAGGCTGCCGCGCCGATCATCGGCACCGCCAGCATCAGGGAAAGGATGGGAAAGCCGAGTTCGTTCATGATCGTGTGATCGCCCATGTTACCGCAGCGGCGAGACCGATCAGCATCACCAGCGCATAGGTGTAAAGATATCCGGATTGGATCTTGCGTGTAACGCGCGTACCAGCGACGACCAGCGCCGCCATGCCATTGGGCCCGAAGCGGTCGATAGTACCCTCGTCACCACGCTTCCAGAACAAGCGACCGATGGCGAACGCGGGTTTTACGAAGATCGCGTTGTACAGCTCATCGAAATACCATTTGTTGAGAAGGAAGTCGTACAGCACATAGAATTGCGACACGAACTTCTGCGGCCAATCGGTATAGCGGATGTACGAGGCATACGCGATCAGAAGGCCCGTCGTCATGACCGCGAACGGCGACCATTTGACCCAAGTGGGTACCGAATGCGCGGCATGCATCAGATGTTCGTCGAACGCGAGCGTGCTGGCTGCCCAGAAATGCGCGCCGCCTTCGGCATCGACAAAAGCATGGTGATAGATGAAGCCCGCGAACACTGCGCCGAAAGACAGGACGATCAGCGGGATCAGCATGACCCACGGGCTTTCATGCGGATGATATCCGCCGGTTGAATCCTCTGCCGTCTCGGGCGTCTTGTGCACGCTGTGCTGAATATGCTCCGACCCGATCCAGCGCGCCTTTCCGAAGAAGGTGAGGAACACCAGGCGCCAGGAATAGAAGCTGGTCAGCAGCGCCGCGAACACGCCGATCAGGAACGCGGTCGTGCCCGGTCCACCGGCGGCATAGGCGCTTTCGAGGATCGCATCCTTTGAAAAGAAGCCTGCAAAGCCGAACAATGTGCCCGGGATGCCGACACCGGTGATGGCCAGCGTTCCTGCCGTCATCGCCCAGAATGTGATCGGAATTTCCTTACGCAGCGCGCCATAATGGCGCATGTCCTGCTCGTGATGCATCGCGTGGATCACACTGCCGGCGCCCAGGAACAACAGCGCCTTGAAGAACGCGTGCGTGAACAGGTGGAACATTGCCGCCCCATAGGCGCCCACGCCCGCGGCAAAGAACATATAGCCGAGCTGCGAGCAGGTCGAATAGGCGATGACGCGCTTGATGTCGTTCTGCACCGTGCCGATGGTCGCTGCGAACAGACAGGTCAGCGCCCCGACCCATGTCACGACATGCATCGCGGTCTCGCTGGTTTCGAACATCGGTGACAGACGGCACACCATGAACACGCCTGCGGTGACCATGGTGGCAGCATGGATCAACGCGGAAACCGGCGTCGGGCCTTCCATCGCATCCGGCAACCAGGTGTGCAGGCCAAGCTGCGCTGATTTGCCCATCGCGCCGAGGAACAGCAGCAGGCACAGCACGGTCATCGTGTCGAAACGATGGCCGAGGAAGCCGATGGTAGAACCGGCCATAGCGGGCGCAGCTTCGAGAATTTCGGGGATCGAGATGGTCTGGAACACCAGATAGGTCCCGAAAATGCCCATCATGAAGCCGAGATCGCCCACGCGGTTGACGACGAATGCCTTGATCGCGGCGGCGCACGCCGATGGCTTTTTGAACCAGAAACCGATGAGCAGATAGGAAGCGAGGCCCACGCCTTCCCAACCGAAGAACATCTGCAACAGATTGTTCGCGGTCACCAGCATCAGCATGGCGAAGGTGAAGAGCGAGAGATAGGCGAAGAAGCGCGGCTGATCCGGGTCTTCGTCCATATAGCCCCAGCTGTAGAGGTGCACGAGCGCGGACACGGTCGTCACCACCACCAGCATGACGGCGGTCAGCGTATCAACACGCAATTCCCACGATGCGCTGAAACTGCCCGACTGGATCCAGGTGAATACCGGCGCGGTATAGGCTTCGGCATGCCCAGCAACAAAGGACAGGAAAATCGGCCAGGACAGCGCGCATGCGATAAACAGCGCGCCGGTCGTGATGATCTTCGCGGGCACATTGCCCAGCATGCGATTGCCAAGGCCCGCAACGATAGCAGCGAGCAGCGGCAGGAAAACGATAAGCTGTATGGAGGTCACGAGCAGCTTACCCCTTCATCCGGTTGGCGTCGTCAACGGCGATTGTGCCGCGCGAACGGAAATAAATGACGAGGATCGCAAGGCCGATGGCGGCCTCACCCGCGGCGACGGTCAGCACGAACATGCTGAACACCTGCCCAACCAGATCGCCCAGAAACGCGCTAAACGCGACAAGGTTGATGTTCACCGCCAACAAGATCAGCTCGATCGCCATCAGGATGACGATGATGTTCTTGCGGTTGATGAAGATGCCAAGCACGCCCATCACGAACAGGATCGCGCTGACCACCAGATAATGCTGAAGGCCGATCACAGCTCTACCCCCTGCCCGACGGGCTGATTGACGTTGACGATCGCCTCGTCCGGGCGACGGCGGTTCTGACGATCGATATTCTGGCCCCGCGTACCGCGCGGCGCGCGATGGGTTAGTACGATTGCCCCGATCATCGCGACCAGCAGGATGATACCGGCCGCCTCAAACAGGAAGATATAGCGCGTGTACAGCAATGTCCCGATCGCCTTGATATTCGGCACTTCGGAGGCGACGGGCGCGGCGCGCTGCGCCAGCTCAATCGGCCCAGCACTCCAGATACCGACACCAAGCAGGATTTCAGCGAGCAGGACGACCGCGATCAGCAATCCAAACGGCAGATAGTCGACGAATCCCGCGCGCAGCTCGGCAAAATCAATGTTGAGCATCATGACGACGAACAGGAACAGCACCGCGACCGCGCCAACATAGACGATGACGAGCAGCATCGCGATAAATTCCGCGCCGACCAGAACCATCAGGCCCGCCGCGTTGAAAAAGGCAAGGATCAGCCACAGCACGCTGTGAACCGGATTGCGCGCCGATATCGTCAGCGCGCCGCTTGCAATGGTGATGCAGGCGAACAGATAAAAGGCGATTACATGGATCACTGGCTGGTTGTCCCCCTGTCTCGCGTCGCCTTAACGGTAGGGCGCATCGGCGGCAAGGTTCGCCGCGATTGCCCGCTCCCATTTGTCGCCATTTTCAAGAAGCTTCGCCTTGTCATAGATCAGCTCCTCGCGCGTTTCCGTCGCAAATTCGAAATTCGGACCTTCGACAATTGCATCGACCGGGCAGGCTTCCTGACAGAAACCACAATAGATGCACTTGGTCATGTCGATGTCATAGCGGGTGGTACGGCGGCTGCCATCGTCGCGCGGCTGCGCCTCGATAGTGATCGCCTGCGCCGGACAGATCGCCTCGCACAGCTTGCACGCAATGCAGCGCTCCTCTCCATTGGGGTAGCGGCGCAGCGCATGCTCACCACGAAAACGCGGCGAAATCGGGTTCTTCTCGAACGGATAGTTGATCGTCGCCTTGGGCTTGAAGAAATACTTCAAGGTGAGCCAATGCGCCTTCACAAACTCCCAGAGCGTGAAAGATTTGATGATGTGGGCGACGCTCATTGTAAGACACCTTTGTGGCGAATGGTTTCATACCCAACTAAATGGCAAGAGCCGGTATATCCGGTAGATTTAGAAACGCCGCCTATTGGTTTATGATAAAGCACTCCGAAGTCGAGCAGGTCATCTTCAACTTTTCCTCGGACAGCTATCCAAACGCTGGTTTCACCCTTGGCGTCGCTGAACGCTAATCGGTCGACGAAGCCCGACCCTCCGATTGATCGAGTCAACGCGATCGGCTCAGTTTTAACTGTCGCATTCAACAACCGATCATCGATTTCGACGGTCGTCGCATCTCCATCCATTCTAACCGCTACTTTCATACGGACGATATGAGCGCTGCTCATGATTCCCGCACGGCACTCAGCATGGTAAGACGGCAAGTCGCCAGGCAATGGAGCTGTAGAAACAAGGGTTGTCAAAATCGAAAGATTTATCATGAGCCCCCCCCATACCTCGTCAGCATGAGGAACCCGGACACCAGAAATACGAAGAACAGCGATACCGGCAGGAACACTTTCCAGCCCAGCCGCATCAGCTGGTCATAACGGTAGCGCGGTACGGTCGCCTTCACCCAGCTGAACACGAAGAAGAAGAACAGGATCTTGGCGAACAGCCAAATGATACCCGGCACCATGTAGAGCGGTGCCCAATCGAACGGCGGCAGATATCCGCCCCAGAAGAGCAGCGCGTTCAGCGCACACATCAGGATGACGTTCGCATATTCGCCGAGCCAGTAGAGCGCAAAGGCCATCGACGAATATTCGGTCTGATAGCCTGCAACCAGCTCCGACTCTGCCTCGGTCAGATCGAACGGCGCGCGCGCAGTTTCCGCCATGGCTGAGATCAGGAACATGACCGCCATCGGGAAGAGCAGCGGATTAAAGCCGTTGCCGTTCAGAAAGCCATAATAGCCCTTCTGGCTCTCAACGATGGTGGTGAGGTTGAAGCTCCCCGCCCACAGCACCACGCAGATCAGGATGAAGCCGATAGAGACTTCGTAGCTGATCATCTGCGCCGATGCGCGCATGGCGGAAAAGAACGGATATTTGGAGTTCGACGCCCAGCCCGCAATCACGACGCCATAAACGCCGAGCGAGCTGATCGCGAGAATGTAGAGCAGGCCGACATTGATATCGCTAAGCACCACGCCGACATCGAACGGCACCACCGCCCACGCCATCAGCGCGACGGTGAAGGTGATGATCGGCGCGATCAGAAACAGGCCCTTGTTCGCTGCGCTCGGGATGATCGTTTCCTGCAGGAATACCTTCAGGCCATCCGCGAAGGATTGCAGCAAGCCGAACGGACCGACGACATTGGGCCCCTTTCGCAGCGCCATCGCCGCCCAGATCTTGCGGTCGGCATAGATGATCATCGCAACGGCAAGCATCAGCGGCAGCGCGATCACCAATATGCCGATGATCGTGGAAAGCAGCCACGCGGCCTCGAAAGGAATTCCGAAAGACTGGAAGAAAGCGGTCATTCCGCGGCCTCCGCAAATTCTTCACCATGCAGCAGTTCCGCCGAGCAGCGCTGCATCGTTGGCGATGCGCGACAGATCGCGTTGGTGAGGTAATAATCCTTGATCGGCGAACCGAATTCGCCACTCGCACCGGTTGCCAGCTTGGGCGAAGCCCAGCCATAATCGGCGATGCCTTCCACGCCCAATGCAGGCACATCAGACACCATTGCGGCGCGCAGTTGCGCAAATGAATCGAACGGTAACGCCTTGCCGATCACCTGACTCAATGCCCTGAAGATGCTCCAGTCCTCACGCGCGTCGCCGGGAGCGAACACCGCCTTGTCGCTGCGCTGGACGCGGCCTTCCAGGTTGACGTACGTCCCCGCCTTTTCGGCGTAGCTTGCGCCCGGCAGGATCACGTCCGCCGCGTGCGCACCGGCATCGCCATGATGGCCGACGAAGACCTTGAAGCTGTCGCCGAACGCCGAATAATCGACCTCGTCAGCGGCCAGCGAGAAAAGCAGCTTGGGCTTTTTCGCTGCAATCGCCTTGACTCCGCCGTCGGTCGCGAAGCCGAGCATCAGCCCACCCATGCGCGCCGCCGCAAAATGCAGGACATTATATCCGTTCCAGCCATCCTTCACGAGGCCCAGCGTATCGGCGAGCGCCAGCGTGTCGCCATGCGCGCCGTCCTTTGCCAGAACGCCGCCGCCGACGATCATCATCGGCCGCTCGGCACCCTTGAACGCATCCAGAACCGCCTGCGGCAGCTTGGCGAGCAGCGAAGCATCATTGCCCAGCCACTCAACCTTGTAGGTGAGATCGACTTCCGCGCCGATGGCGAAAACCTTCGCGCCCTTCTTGATCGCCTTGCGAATGCGCGTGTTAATGAGCGGCGCTTCCCAGCGCAGGTTGGTGCCAACAAGCAGAATGACATCCGCCGTTTCCGCACCAGCAATCGTGCTGTTGAAATTGACAGCGCTCAGGCTCGACACATCATAGGCGAGACCCGTCTGGCGGCCTTCCAGCATTGTGCCGCCCAGCGATTTCACCAGCGCGCGCGCAGCATACATGGTTTCGCAATCGACCATGTCGCCTGCAACCGCAGCAACCGATCCACCGGCGTCCTTCGCGACCTTGGCGATCGCGGCGAACGCTTCATCCCAGCTTGCCGGGACCAGCTTGCCCCCCTTGCGGACATAGGGCTTGTCGAGGCGGCGACGCACCAGCGCATCGACATGATGGCGGGTCTTGTCCGACGCCCATTCCTCATTCACGTCATCATTGACGCGCGGCAGGACGCGCAACACCTGACGCCCGCGGCTGTCGAGGCGGATATTGGTGCCCAGCGCATCCATCACGTCGATGGCGAAGGTCTTCTTCAGCTCCCACGGGCGCGCTTCGAACGCATAGGGCCGCGCGGTCAGCGCGCCGACCGGGCAGAGATCGACCACATTGCCGGACAGCTCGCTCTTGGCGGCATGTTCCAGATAGGTGGTGATCTGCATATTCTCGCCGCGATAGATCGCGCCGATTTCCGGCACGCCCGCGACTTCCTCGGCAAAACGGACGCAACGTGTGCACTGGATGCAGCGCGTCATCACCGTCTTGACGATGGGGCCCATATATTTTTCGGTGACGGCGCGCTTGTTCTCATGATAGCGGCTCGCGCCCTTGCCATAGGCGACCGACTGATCCTGCAGGTCGCACTCGCCGCCCTGATCGCAGATCGGGCAATCGAGCGGATGGTTGATGAGCAGGAATTCCATCACGCCTTCGCGCGCCTTCTTCACCATCTCGCTATCGGTGCGGATTTCCTGTCCCTCGGCAGCGGGCAGTGCGCAGGATGCTTGCGGCTTGGGCGGTCCGGGCTTCACCTCGACAAGGCACATGCGGCAATTGCCAGCGATGCTGAGGCGTTCATGATAACAGAAGCGCGGGATTTCCTTGCCCGCCAGCTCACACGCCTGCAACACAGTCGCGCCCGCCGGGACTTCCAGTTCTACGCCATCTACGGTGAGTTTAGGCATTGGAATCCCTCATTGAGCCTGAGCAACAGCGTGCGAATTGGGGTTTGCATAGCGGGTCCAAAGACCGTTCGCTACAATCATACGAATGTTCATTGGCGTCAAAGCAGTCTGCTGCCCTTGCTGCAAATAAGCGCCCAATGCCGGACCGAGAGCCTGAGCGGCGGCCAGTTCCTTCTTCGTTGCGATACGCGTGCGCAGAAGCGCGTCAGCGCCTGCCGTGTCTCGATACACAACGCAGTCCGAAAACACATCAAACCCGCGCGCCATTGGCAGCTCCTTTTCGGATGAAAAATAAGCACGCTGCAATATCTCTGGAGCATTTTCGCCAAGCGCGGGCGAAGCATCAACTTCCTTCAGATAGGCCTCTTCCTGCAACATCGCCCGAATAGTCTGGTCCGTATATGTAAATTCCAACCAGGATTGCGCCCCATCGAACCCCTGCCCCAAACAGTCTCCGAAGGTCTCTGATTTCCCGAATTGCTTCCTCGTCATCCCGACCTTTTCCCAATTGATGGTCAGGGAGTCGCTGAACTCCAGAATTTTCTCCGAAACAGAATCCATTCTCTCCAGCATGCAGCGCGCCATGCGCTTTCTGATCACACCCGCGTCCAATGGTGAAATCGTTCTCGGCTTAACCGGGATCCGCGATCCGGTCTGCACCTCCGGCTCAAGCTGAGCCGCGACCGGAGAGGATGTCAGCATCACTCCGGCAATCAGCAATAGTGGGAGCCAGCCAGAAATCACTCCGCCGCCTCCATGACCGGGTTGGCGTCGCCCTTGCGTTCGTTGATGCGCCGCTCGATTTCCGGGCGGAAATGGCGGATGAGGCCCTGGATCGGCCAGGCCGCCGCGTCGCCGAGCGCGCAGATGGTGTGGCCTTCGACCTGCTTGGTCACCTGCTGGAGCATATCGATTTCCTCGATTGCCGCCTCGCCCGTGCGCAGCCGCTCCATCACGCGCCACATCCAACCGGTGCCCTCCCGGCACGGTGTGCACTGGCCGCAGCTTTCGTGCTTGTAGAAATAGCTCAAACGGGTGATCGCCCGCACGATGTCGGTGGACTTGTCCATGACAATGACGGCCGCCGTGCCGAGGCCAGACCCCAGCCCCTTCAGCCCGTCGAAATCCATCGGCGCGTCCATGATCTGAGCCGCCGGAACCAGCGGCACCGACGATCCGCCGGGGATGACGGCGAGCAGATTGTCCCAGCCGCCGCGAATGCCGCCGCAATGCCGGTCGATCAGCTCCTTGAACGGGATCGACATGCTCTCTTCGACGACACAGGGCTTGTTCACATGGCCGCTGATCTGGAACAGCTTGGTGCCCTTGTTGCCCTCTCGCCCGAAGCTGGAGAACCACGCCGCGCCACGCCGCAGGATGGTCGGCGCGACCGCGATGCTCTCAACATTATTGACGGTGGTCGGGCAACCATAAAGGCCCGCGCCAGCCGGGAAAGGCGGTTTCAAGCGCGGCTGGCCCTTTTTGCCCTCAAGGCTTTCGATCTGCGCGGTTTCTTCGCCGCAGATATAGGCCCCTGCTCCGCGATGTACGAACACGTCGAAATCATAGCCGGAGCCGCAAGCGTTCTTGCCAATGAAGCCTTTTTCATAGGCTTGTTCGACGGCGGCGAAGAGAACCTTCGCCTCATAGATGAACTCGCCGCGGATGTAGATATAGGCGGCACGCGCGCGCATTGCAAAACCGGCAACCAGCGCGCCCTCGATCAGCTTGTGCGGATCATGACGGATGATCTCACGGTCCTTGCAGCTGCCTGGCTCGGATTCGTCGGCATTGATGACGAGGAAGCTCGGGCGACCGTCCTTGCTCTCCTTGGGCATGAAGCTCCACTTCATGCCGGTCGGGAAGCCAGCGCCGCCGCGTCCACGCAGGCCCGACGCCTTGATAATCTCTATGATTCCGTCCTGCCCGATTTCGAGCAGCTTCCTGGTATTGTCCCAGTCACCGCGTTTCATCGCCGCGTCGATGCCCCAATCCTGGAAGCCATAGACGTTGATGAAGATGCGATCCTTGTCGTCCAGCGGGCCGACAAATGCGGGAGGCGTTGCGGTTTCGTCAGCCATGCGCGGCCTCCATTTTTTCCGAACCGTTCGGTTCGAGTGAAGTCGAGAACCGTTGCGCAAATCGTGTCTCGACTACGCTCGACACGAACGGAAGATGGCTAAGAGCGGCCATTACCAGCTCCCCCGATAATCATGATTTTCGGAGACCATTTCCTTGAGGCTCGTGGGGCCGCCTTCGGGGCAGCTTGTCTGACGATCGATCTGCGGGCCGATCTTGGACTGCTTGCCCGCGGCGAGATCGTCGAGGATCGCGGTCATCGTGTCGAAGGTCAGGTCTTCGTAATTGTCGTCGTTGATCTGCACCATCGGCGCGTTGGCGCAGGCGCCGAGGCATTCCACCTCGGTCAGCGTGAACAGGCCATCGGCGGTGGTGCCGCCTTTATACAATCCTTTAGCCTTGCACGCGGCCAGCACATCGTCCGATCCGCGCAGCATGCAGGGCGTAGTGCCGCAGACCTGCACGTGGAAACGCCCGACCGGAGCCAGATTGTACATGGTGTAGAAGGTCGCGACTTCGTAGACGCGCATATAGGGCATATCGAGCTGACGTCCGATATATTCCATCACCGGAATGGGCAGCCAGCCTTGCGTGTTGGATTGCGCGCCGACCTGCCGCTGGGCGAGGTCCAACAAGGGCATTACGGCCGATTGCTGACGCCCGGCGGGATAGCGCGCGATAACCTTCTCAGCCTGCGCCGCATTCTCAGCGGTCCAAGTAAAATCGCCCCATTCGGCGCGAACGGTTGCTTCATCGGGGATCTGGGGTGCGTCAGCCATTAACGGATGAACTCCACACGGGCGACTTTCTCGCCTTCAAAAGAATAGATTGCGATGACCTCAAACGGGCCGACCAGCTCGGAACCGTCCGAAGCCGGGCCGCGCGTCACATATTCGCGGAACAAGACGTAATTGCCGATGGCCTGCCGCTCACGGATTTCCGCATTGTTCTGCGGCCATTTGGCGAAGGCGGCACCGAGACCGGAACGCGTCCCTTCCTTGCCCTCCCGCACCACAGCGCCACGATAATTCGCCTCGCAGGCGTCATCGGCCATGTAGGACACGTAGGTGTCGACGTCCTGCGCGTTATAGGCGGCGATCATCGCCTCGGCGATGGCGAGGCGCTCGTCGGCGGAGATGAGAGTATCCACGCTCACCGGTCGCACTCCCCGAACACGATATCCATCGCGCCCAGAACGGCGGTGGTGTCGGCGAGCATGTGGCCCTTCATCATGAAGTCCATCGCCTGCAAATGCGAAAACGCGGTCGGGCGGATCTTGCAGCGATAGGGTTTGTTGGACCCGTCGCTGACCAGATAGACGCCGAATTCGCCCTTGGGGCTTTCGGTCGCGACATAGACTTCGCCCGCTGGCACGTGGAAGCCTTCGGTATAGAGCTTGAAGTGATGGATCAGTGCCTCCATCGACTGCTTCATTTCGCCGCGCTTGGGCGGCACGACCTTGCGGTCGAAGCTGGCGATGGGGCCGTCCGGCATTTCATTAAGGCACTGCTTCATGATGCGCGCGGACTGGCGGACCTCCTCGACGCGGACCATGAACCGGTCATAACAGTCGAAATTTGTGCCGACCGGAACGTCGAATTCCATCCGGTCATACACATCATAGGGCTGCGCCTTGCGGATGTCCCACGGGATGCCGGAGCCGCGGATCATCGGGCCAGAGAAGCCCCATTTCAGCGCGTCTTCCTTGCTGACCACGGCGATGTCGACATTGCGCTGCTTGAAGATCCGGTTGTCGGCGACGAGGCTGATCGCGTCCTCGAACAGGCGCGGCAGGCGCGTGTCGAGCCAGTCGGCGATGTCGGTAAGCAGCTTGAGCGGTACATCCTGATGCACGCCGCCGGGCCGGAAATAGGCCGAGTGCATGCGCGCACCCGATGCGCGTTCAAAGAAGTTCAGGCAATCCTCGCGAATTTCGAACATCCACAGGTTCGGCGTCATCGCACCGACGTCCATCACGTGGCTGCCGAGGTTCAGCATGTGGTTGCAGATGCGCGTCAGCTCGGCGAAAAATACGCGCAGATATTGGGCGCGCAGCGGCACTTCGAGATCGAGCAGCTTCTCGATCGCCAGCACATAGCTGTGCTCCATGCCGAGCGGCGAGCAATAATCGAGGCGGTCGAAATACGGCAGCGCCTGCATATAGGTTTTATATTCGATCAGCTTTTCGGTGCCGCGATGCAGCAGGCCGACATGCGGATCGCAGCGTTCGACGATTTCGCCGTCCAGCTCCATGACGAGACGCAACACGCCGTGCGCCGCAGGGTGCTGAGGCCCGAAGTTGATCGTGTAATTCTGGATGCCGTCTTCATCGACACCCACGACCACGGAACGCTTTTCGGACGCTTGGCCCTCAGCAGCGGTGAGAGTTTCGGCGCTCATGCCTTATCCTCGCTTTTCGGCTTACGGGTGCGCGGCGTTTTCGGCTTTTGGGGCGCGGGCTTAGCCGCCGCATCCGCCACCTTCTGCGCAGCAGTCTTGCGCGGCGCGCGCGGTTTCTTTTCAGCCGTTTTTTCGGATGTTTTCTTGGCGGCAGCCTTGTTGGTTGCCTTGCCCGCGCCGGTATCTTCCGGCTTTTCCGTCGTTTTCGGCGTTTCGGCAGCCTTGGCCGCAGGGGGCGGTGGCGGTGGCGGCGTTTGCGCCTTCTCATCGCCGGGCAGGATATATTCCGCCCCTTCCCATGGGCTCATGAAATCGAAATTGCGGAAATCCTGCGCCAGCTTGACCGGCTCATACACGACCCGCTTGTCTTCCTCGCTATAGCGCAGCTCTACATAGCCGGTGAGAGGGAAGTCCTTGCGCTGCGGATGGCCGGAAAAGCCATAGTCGGTCAGAATACGGCGCAGGTCGGTATTGCCCGAGAAGATCACGCCGTACATGTCGAACACTTCACGCTCCAGCCAGCCAGCGACCGGCCAGATCGAGGTGACAGAGGGTACCGGCGTCGCCTCGTCCGTCGACACCTTCACGCGGACGCGGTGATTGCGGGTGACGGACAGCAGATGATAGACGACTTCGAAACGCTCGGCATTTTCCGGATAATCGACGCCAGCGATTTCCATCAGCTGCTGATACTGCGCCTCGTCGCGCAGCTTCGTCATCACCGAAACGACGCTGTCGCGCGCGACGACCAACGTCATTTCGTCGGCAGCCTCAACGAGAGCCAGCAAGTCCTTTCCGATCAGCGTGCGCAGCTCATCCGCCAGCCCAGCTATGGGCTTTACCAGGGGGGCCGAATGCACGCTCACCGTTCAATCGTCCCGATACGGCGGATTTTCCGCTGCAACTGCATCACGCCATAGAGCAGCGCCTCTGCGGTCGGCGGGCATCCGGGCACATAGATATCGACCGGCACGATGCGATCACACCCGCGCACGACGGAATAGCTATAGTGATAATAGCCGCCGCCATTGGCGCACGAGCCCATCGAGATGACATATTTCGGCTCCGACATCTGGTCGTAGACCTTGCGAAGCGCAGGCGCCATCTTGTTGCAGAGCGTGCCAGCGACGATCATCACGTCCGACTGGCGCGGGGAAGCGCGCGGCGCGGCGCCGAAGCGTTCCATGTCATAACGCGGCATGTTCACATGGATCATTTCAACGGCGCAGCAGGCGAGACCGAAGGTCATCCACCACAGCGAGCCGGTGCGCGCCCATTGAAACAGCTCTTCGGTCGAGGTGACAAGGAACCCCTTGTCGTTGACCTCGGTCGATAGCGCGTTGAAAAATTCGGGGTCGGGCTGCGTTCCGGGCGCTGGGGCTAAACCGGTCGCGGGCCGCTCAAGCTCTACTCCCAATCCAAAGCTCCCTTTTTCCATGCATAGATAAGGCCCAGCACAAGCTCGCCGATAAATATCATCATAGTGGCCCAACCAGCCCAACCGATCTGATCGAGGCTGACCGCCCACGGAAAGAGGAACGCCGCCTCCAGATCGAAGATGATGAACAGGATGGCCACGAGGTAAAAGCGCACGTCGAACTGATTGCGCGGATCCTCAAAGGCGGGGAAGCCGCACTCATATTCGCTGAGCTTTTCCGGGTTCGGCTTATGCGCCCCGGTCAGGCGGCCGACGATCATGGGCAGGAATACGAAAACGGCCGAAAGACCAAGCGCAATCCCGAGGAAAATCAGGATGGGCAGATACTGGGAGAGATCGACCAAAAGAAACCCCTGCGACAAACCGATGGTTGTTACGGGCGGCTTTAGGCCCGCTGCATCTGCGAAGCAAGGGGTCAGGCGCTGATAATGACTCTCATTGGGGGGACGACTCCCCAACAGGTCAGGCCGTGAGTAATTTGATCCCCGAAAATACGAGCATGAGCGCCAGCGCGCCACGCAGGAAGCTTGCATTCACATGCTTTGTCAGGCGCGATCCGATCACGATGCCGGGGATCGAGCCGATCAGCAAAGATCCTAGCAAAGTGAAATCCACCAGCCCCATCCAGAAATAGCCGAATCCGGCGAGCAGGGTGAGCGGCACCGCATGAACGATGTCCGTACCGACAATTTTTTGCATCGACAGCCGCATGGGATAGAGCATCACCAGCATGGTCGCGCCCAGCGCCCCTGCCCCGACCGACGTCAGCGTGACGATAATCCCCAGAATTGCGCCGCACAAAACGGTGAGGCCGGGAAGCAGTCGGCGAAACATTTCGATCTGCGCCGGGCCGATGCTGGTCGTCGCTCCATAAATTCGCCGCTGAAACAGGGTCACGATTGCCGTCGCCAACAGCGCACCACCCAGCAACTGCACCACCAGACCACCTTTGACCTGATGCCCATCACCGGTGGACAAAAACCAGAGGGTCAGCGCCGCCGCCGGAAGGCTCCCCAGCGCCAGACGGCGCACGACCTGCCAGTCGGCATGCCCCTGACTATGGTGTACACCGCCGCCAACCATCTTGGTCAGCGCGGCGAACCACAGGTCAGTGCCGATTGCCGTGGTCGGGGCAACGCCGAGCAGAATGATCATGATCGGGGCCATCAAAGAGCCACCACCGACCCCCGTTAGCCCCACCATCAATCCGACGACAAACCCCGATAACGGGTGCAACAAATCCATCAAGCGGCGATTTCCATCAGCAAGCCCAGTACCGGACGAGCATGCTCTTTCCGGCAAATCAGCAGTTCAGGCATGTAAACATCCTGCTGATTATAGATAAGCGGACTGCCATCAATTCGGGAAACGTGCAAGCCATGCGCTTGCGCAACCGCCGCCGGAGCGCAGCTGTCCCACTCATATTGGCCGCCGGAATGGAGATAGATATCGGCCTCGCCGCGAATCACGGCCATAGCCTTTGCGCCGGCAGAACCCATCGGAACCAGCGTCGCGCCCAGCTTTTCAGCGACGGCCACGGCTTCCGCCGCAGGACGGGTACGCGAGACAACCATGCGCAACGGCGTACCGGCGGGCGGCAGCGCCTTGGGCGCATCGGTGCGCAACACCTCGCCCAGTCCCGGCAGCGCGACAGCGCCGATTTCCGGTTTTCCGTCAACAGCAAGGGCGACATGCACCGCCCAGTCAGACCGCTCTTCACCATATTCGCGCGTGCCATCGACCGGATCGATGATCCAGACGCGGGATTTGGACAGACGCTCGGGCGTATCCTTGCTTTCTTCGGACAGCAACCCGTCGTCGGGCCGCTGCTGCCGGATTGCATGGACAAGGAACTGGTTGGCGGTCTGGTCCCCCGCCTTGCCCAGCGCCTTGCCGTCGATCAGCGCGGAATCGCGGACCGCAAGCAGAATGCGCCCAGCGCTGTCGGCGAGCTTGGCCGCCAGTTCCGCGTCCGTCAGATTGGGCGTCAGTGCCATCCGAGCAGCCTTTCGATGATTTCGTCGGCCGCCTGTTCGGGCGTCAACTGCGTCGTGTCGATGCGCACTTCCGGGCTCAGCGGCGGCTCATAGGGGCTGTCGATGCCAGTGAAGTTCTTCAGCTTGCCCTCGCGCGCCTTCTTGTAAAGGCCCTTCACGTCGCGCTTCTCCGCCTCAGCGAGCGGCGTGTCGATGAACACCTCAAGGAACTCGCCCTCAGGCAGCATCGCGCGCACCATCTCCCGCTCGGCACGGAATGGCGAGATGAAGGCGGTGATCACAATGAGGCCAGCGTCCGCCATCAGCTTGGCGACCTCACCGACGCGGCGGATATTCTCGATCCGGTCCGCTTCGGTAAAGCCCAAGTCCTTGTTGAGGCCATGGCGCACATTATCGCCATCGAGCAGGAAGGTATGCCGGTTCATCCGGTGCAGCTTCTTTTCGACCATGTTGGCGACCGTCGACTTGCCCGACCCCGAAAGGCCGGTGAACCATAGCACCGCAGGCTTCTGGTTCTTGAGGTTCGCATGCGCGTCCCGGCTGACGTCGAGCGCCTGCCAGTGGACATTCTGTGCGCGCCGTAGCGAGAAATGCAGCATGCCCGCAGCGACGGTGGCGTTGGTGATCTTGTCGATCAGAATGAAACCGCCCAGCGTACGATTGTCGGCATAGGGCTCGAACACGATCGATTTGTCGGTCGACACCTCTGCGACACCGATGGAATTGAGCTCCAGCGTCTTGGCGGCCAGATGCTCCATCGTGTTGACGTTCACCTCATATTTGGGCGCCTGCACCGTCGCCGACACCATCTGCGTGCCCGACTTGAGCCAATAGGCGCGACCGGGGATCAGGGCGTCATCCGACATCCAAACGATCGTCGATTCGAACTGGTCGGCGGTCTGCGGCGGTTGATCGGCAATCGCGATCACATCGCCGCGCGAACAGTCGATTTCATCGGCGAAGCACAGCGTGACCGACTGGCCCGCGACCGCTTCATCCAGATCGCCGTCCATCGTGACGATGCGGCTGACGGTCGAGGTCTTACCCGAAGGCAGGACACGGACGGCATCGCCCGGCTTTACCGTGCCGGTCGCGATCTGCCCCGAAAACCCGCGGAAATCGAGGTTCGGGCGATTGACCCACTGCACCGCCATGCGGAACGGTTTGGCCTGATCGGCGGCCAGATCGACCTCAACTGTTTCGAGATGTTCGATCAGCGGCTTGCCCGTATACCATGGGGTATTGGGCGAGTTCGCCGTGATATTGTCGCCCTTGAAACCGGAGATCGGCATGGCGACGAAGCTCTCGATCCCGATGCTCTGTGCGAACTCGGTATAATCCTTGACGATGCCATCGAACACGGCCTGATCATAATCGACCAGGTCCATCTTGTTCACGGCAAGAACGATGTTCCGAATCCCGATCAGGTGCGCGAGAAAGCTGTGGCGCTTTGTCTGCGTCAGCACGCCCTTGCGCGCGTCAATCAGGATGACGGCGAGATCGGCGGTGGATGCGCCCGTCACCATGTTGCGCGTATATTGCTCATGCCCCGGCGTGTCGGCGACGATGAACTTGCGCTTTTCGGTGGTGAAGAAGCGGTAGGCGACATCGATGGTGATGCCCTGCTCGCGCTCGGCGGCGAGGCCATCGACCAGCAGCGCGAAGTCGATCTCCTGCCCCTGTGTGCCGACACGCTTGCTGTCAGCCTCCAGCGCTGCAAGCTGATCCTCGAAGATCATCTTGGAATCATACAGCAGCCGCCCGATCAGGGTCGATTTGCCGTCGTCCACGCTGCCGCAGGTTATGAAGCGCAGCAGCGACTTGTGCTGATGCTGTTCCAGATAGGCGTTGATATCCTCGGAAATCAGCGCGTCGGTCTTGTAGATGGGGTCCTGAACCTGGGTCATCAGAAATACCCCTCCTGCTTTTTCTTTTCCATGCTGGCGTCGCCCGCATCCTTGTCGATGGCGCGGCCCTGCCGCTCCGATGTTGTCGTGAGCAGCATTTCCTGAATGACGTCGGGCAGCGTCGCCGCCTCGCTCTCAACCGCGCCGGTCAGCGGATAGCAGCCCAATGTGCGGAAGCGGATCGAGCGCATCACCGGCTCCTCCCCGTCCTTCAAGGGCATGCGATCATCATCGACCATGATGAGCAGGCCATCGCGCTCCACCGTCGGGCGCGGCGCGCTGAAATAAAGCGGCACAATCGGGATGTCGTTCAGATGAATATATTGCCAGATATCGAGCTCGGTCCAGTTCGAGATCGGGAACACGCGGATGCTCTCCCCCTTCGCCTTGCGGGCATTGTAGAGGTTCCAGAGTTCCGGGCGCTGGTTCTTCGGATCCCAGCGATGATTGGCCGAGCGGAACGAAAAGACGCGCTCCTTAGCACGGCTCTTCTCCTCGTCGCGCCGCGCGCCGCCGAATGCCGCGTCGAAACCGTAGAGATCAAGCGCCTGCTTCAGCCCCTCCGTCTTCCACATGTCGGTGTGCAGCGGGCCGTGATCGAACGGGTTGATGCCCCGCTCCTTCGCCTCTGGGTTCTGATAGACGAGCAATTCCATGCCCGCGTCCTGCGCTGCCTTGTTGCGCAGGTCGTACATCGCCTTGAACTTCCAGGTCGTGTCGACATGCAACAGGAGGAATGGCGGCGGCGAGGGATAAAAGGCCTTCTTCGCCAGATGCAGCATCACCGCGCTGTCCTTGCCCACAGAATACAGCATCACGGGCTTGGTCGCTTCGGCCACGACCTCCCGGATGATGTGGATGCTTTCAGCTTCCAGCCGCTCCAGGTGGGTCAGCATTTTCGTATCAGTCATGCACGCTCCATTCATTCACGCGAACAGCATATGACAGGCCCGCAAAGCCATTTGACCTCCCAAATGGGAGTATGATAGATTAACTGTCATGCGCGTAATTTCAATCGGTGAAGGCAGCCTGTTAACGGCCCTTTATGAAGGAATGTTTGACCAACCCTTGTGGCAGGGCTTCCTCTCGGCGCTGATGGCGCAAACGGGCGGCACCCACGCCAGCCTGCTTTTCCGCCCAGCGAGCAATGAGGAAGTGGTGGAGCTTTCGGTCGGGACCGATCTGTCCGGTCAAATCCGTTCGCTGGTCGCCCGGTCCCAGGACGCCCAACAGTTTTCGGGGCAAGAGATGCGCGAAGGACGCGTCTATGCGCTGAACGAACTGTTGGAGCGGATTGACACCGCGCAGGATACTTTGTCTGCCGAGACCATTGCCGCAGCCAAAATCAAGGATGTCAGAAGCACGCGCATTGCCGAACCAAGCGGTGTGAGCGCATGGCTGACGATAGCCAGCAGCCGCAGCTTCAACGCGGCAGACGCGGCTTTGCTGGCCAACCTCGTTCCCCATGTGCGGATTGCGTTGCGCAGCTTCATCGCTCTGGAACGCGAGAAATTCCATTCGTCCGTCGCCTCTACCGCGTTCGGACGCCTTAATTTCGGCTGGCTGACGCTGGATTCCCAATGCCACATCCTCGACGCGACAGCCAATATGGAGCAACTGTTCCAACGCACCGGCATCCTGCGGCGCGGCCGCTATAACCGGCTGATGCCGGCCTCCCCCGCCGTCGACCGGGAAATATCGGCGCTGGTCAAACAGATCGCGCAAGGCACGCACCCCCAACCCAAGGCAATCAACCTGAGCCGCGACCCGTGGATGGACATGCTGGTCACGCCCGCACAAAAGCCCGCCATAGCCGGGCATACGATGCCGATCGCCATCGCCTATGTCAGCGGCGACCGGCAGTCACAGGCGGATCGATGCGACCAGCTGGTCGACCTGTTCGGCATATTACCCAGCGAAGCCCGGCTGGCCTGGCAGCTGGCGCAGGGGACATCCATTGCGCAAGCGGCGAAAACCATTGGCCTGACCGAGGAAACCGCGCGCAATTATTCGAAGAAAATCTATGCCAAGACCGGTGCGCGCGGCCAGCCCGAGCTGGTGCGCATCATCATGACCAGCGTGCTGGCCATCGCCTGACCGCCCAAGTCGATCAACACCTCCCGCAGCCCCCCCCCCCCCGGACCGGACCACTACATTTTTAATATTGCGAATGATTATCATTATGATAATATGATTCGCGAAGGATGACGACTATGCTGGTATGCGTGTGCAACGGGATCAGGGAAAAAGATTTTCGCTCCGCGGTTCGCGAAGGTGCAACCGGGCCCTATGACGCCTATGCCCGGCTTGGCCGCCGCCCCAAATGCGGACAATGCGTCTCTTTTGCCAAGACCCTGATCGCGGACGAACGCGTTCCCGCCTGACCCGCATCGCCGTCCGACACCTTTAACGGACTTAACATCCCGCCCTCACCGCCTATAATGTCGGCTGCCTCATTCATTTATCAGGAGCCGTCATCATGAAGGGTGATCCCCAAGTCATCGAGTTTCTCAACATCGCCCTGAAAAATGAACTGACGGCGATCAACCAGTATTTCCTGCATTACCGGATGCTCGATCATTGGGGCATCAAGAAGCTCGCCAAGTTCGAATATGAAGAATCTATCGACGAGATGAAGCACGCCGACAAGCTGGCGGAGCGCATCCTGTTCCTGGACGGTATTCCCAATTTTCAGTTGCTTGGGCGATTGAAGATCGGTGAGACGGTCGAGGAAGTTCTGAAGGCCGATCTCGAATTGGAGATGGAGGCAATCCCGCTGTTGAAGCAGGCGATTGTCCATTGCGAAACCGTGCATGATTTTGTCAGCCGCGACCTGTTCCAGCACATCCTCAACAGCGAGGAAGAGCATGTCGATACGCTGGAAACGCAGTTCGAGATGATCGAACGCATGGGCCTGCAAAATTATATTCAGCTCAATTCGCAAGCACCCGAAGGCTGACGGGTGTGAAAGCGGGGCCGACAGACCCCGCCTCTTTTAGCGCAATGCGCCCGCCACCAGCTTGTGCAATTTGCTGTGGATGGCGTCGTTGCCCGCAATGACTTCACGGCGTTCGACGGGCTGGCTGCCACCGCGAAAATCGGTGACGAAGCCGCCCGCTTCGCGCACGAGCAAAATGCCCGCCGATACGTCCCAGGGCTGCAGACCCGATTCCCAAAAGCCGTCATACCGCCCCGCCGCGACATGCGCGAGATCGAGCGCAGCCGCGCCGAACCGGCGAATTCCCGCCACCGACGGCGCAACCGCGCCGAAGATGCGTGTCCACTGCGCCATATCGCCATGGCCGAAAAACGGAATGCCCGTCGCGATCAACGCGTCGGCGAGGTCCCGTCGCGCCGACACGCGCAAGCGCTGGTCATGCCGCCATGCGCCCCGGTTCTTCTCCGCCCAATAGCTCTCGTCCGTAATCGGCTGGTAGATCAGGCCCGTCGTGATTTCGCGCTTGCCGCCTGCCAGAGGTTCCTCGACCGCGATTGAAATCGCGAAGTGCGGAATACCGTGCAGAAAGTTCGTCGTCCCGTCGAGCGGATCGATGATCCAGCGCGGCTTGGTGGGGTCGCCGGGGATCTCCCCGCCCTCTTCCAACAAGAAGCCCCAGTCGGGCCGGGCCCGCTGCAACTCCTCAACCAGAGTTTGCTCGGCGCGCTTGTCCGCCATCGACACGAAATCGGCAGGGCCTTTGCGGCTGACCTGCAGATGCTCGACTTCGCCGAAATCGCGACGCAAACGCGGAGCCGCTTTGCGCGCGGCGCGCTCCATGACCGTGAGGAGACCGGAATGAGAAACCATGATGCGTCAGTCGGCCCGCTTCACATATTCGCGCGCATACACGTCAACGATGATGCGCGTGCCGGTCGTGATGTGCGGCGGCACCATCACGCGGACGCCATTGTCTAGAATGGCAGGCTTGTAGCTGGCTGAGGCGGTCTGCCCCTTTACGACGGCATCGGCCTCGACGACTTCAGCCTCCACCTGCTCGGGCAACTGCACAGAAATCGGACGCTCTTCATACATTTCGAGCTGCACCATCATGCCGTCCTGAAGGAATGCGACAGCTTCGCCGATGAGATCGGACGGCAGATTGATCTGGTCATAGGTTTCGGTATCCATGAAAACGAGCATGTCGCCTTCGGGATAGAGATACTGGAAATCCTTGGTATCGAGGCGAATACGCTCAACGGTTTCAGCCGAGCGGAACCGGACGTTGTTCTTGCGTCCGTCGATCAGGTTTTTCAGCTCGACCTGCATATAGGCGCCGCCCTTGCCGGGCTGGGTGTGCTGAATTTTCACGGCGCGCCACAGGCCGCCCTCATATTCTATGTTGTTGCCGGGCCGGATTTCGACACCGCTGATCTTCGCCATCGCGCTTCTGCCTGATTATGGTTGGGTAAAAAGAGCCGGGCCGCGCTGTAGCGGGATGCGAAACCAAGGGCAAGAGCGCACGCACCGCTGGCCATGAGACTGGCCCGAATTGCCGCCCAAATCTGCAAAGTCTGTTTGAATATGGCGTCGGTGATGCTAGTTCCCTGCTCAAGACATAACCGCCTGACTCGCGGGTGGATCGACAGTTAATGACGAGCTCGATTGGGGAATCATCACACATGCTCAATATGACCCGCCTTGCCGGCACCGCGCTTTCCACTCTCGCGCTGGCTCTGACGATGCAATCCGCTCAGGCCGAAACATTGCAGGAAGCACTGGCTGCTGCTTACCGGACGAACCCGGTCCTGAATGCGGCGCGGGCGCAGCAACGCGCGATCGATGAAGGCGTCCCGCTGGCCAAAGCCGACGGACGACCGGATGCGGGCGTGTCGGGAACATATGAAGAGCAGCTGCATCGGGAAGCGTCTTCATTCTTTGGCCTAACCACCCCGAAACGCAATATAAACGGTCAGGCCAGCGTCACCGTGCCGATTTACCAAGGCGGGATGGTACGCAACAACATCCGCTCCGCCAAGAAGGATGTTGAAGCGGGCCAGCAAGATCTGCGTGCGACGGAATCCTCGGTATTTGCGCAGGTTGTAGCGGCCTATATGGACGTGATCAGCAACTCTTCGGTCGTGACGTTCAACCTTCAGAATGTGAAAGCGCTGCAGGTTAACCTTCAGGCCAGCAGCGACCGGTTCGAAGTCGGTGATCTGACCCGGACTGACGTCGCGCAATCCGATTCCCGGCTGGCGATCGCTCTCGCCAATCTGCAATCGGCGACATCGCAGCTGATTGCGTCCAAGGAGCGGTATATTGCGCTGGTGGGCCACGCACCCGTCGCGCTGGAGGCGCCGCCGCCGCTACCCGGCCTTCCGGCATCGCCCCAAGCCGCAGTAGAGGTCGCTCTGCAAGAGAACCCGGACATATTGGCCGCGAAGAGCGCGCGCGATGCCGCACATTATGACACCAATGCCGCCAAGGGGCAGATCGCACCGAGGCTGTCGGCGTTCGCGCGCGGCAGCTACCTCGATTATCTGGATTCCGAGCAGGACCTGAACCCCGCGATCGCTCCGCAGGGCTCCACCAAATCGGCAGCGGCTGGCGTTCAGCTGACCATCCCGATCTATCAGGGGGGCCGCCCCGGAGCGCTGGCGCGGCAGGCAACAGCACGCGAATCCCGCGCGATGGAGCAGGTCATCGGTGTGGAGCGCGACGTGATCGCGCAGACGCGCTCAGCCTATGCAAGCTGGCAGGCTTCGCTGCAGGCGATTGAATCCACCAGCAAGGCGGTATCGTCCGCCGATCTGTCGCTGGAGGGCGTGCGGGCCGAAAACAGCGCGGGTACGCGCACGATCCTCGACATTCTCGATTCACAGCGGGACCTTCTCAATGCGCAGGTCCTCTATGCCACGGCGCAGCGCGACGCTTATGTCGCGGGCTTTTCTCTGCTCGCGGCGATGGGGCATGCGGAGGCCGCCGACCTCGGTCTGGATGGCGGCCCGCTCTACGATCCGATGGACAATTACAAAAAGGTTCGCGGCAAGCTGTTCGATTTCGATTTTGGCCCCTCCGCGAAGGAGAGTTCGACCCGCACCGTCGATACCGTGCCACAAGATGCGACACTTGAAACGAGCAATGGACAATAGCCACCCAAGAGTTCAGGGCAGCATGTTTACGAAAATTTAACTGTATAACTTCACGAATTCCAAGAAAAGATTGCAATAATACGGCGGATTTCGAAGGTTAACCTGAATTTAACCATGAATATTTTCGTATATTTCAATGAAATATGCGAATTCTCCGTTCATGGAACAGAAATTCACAGATTTACTGACCAAGGAAAAGCGCCGCCAACGCATCCTCGTAGGCGCTTTAACTTTGGGCGTGGCGCTTGTCGTCCTGTCTTCGCGCAGCGAGCGGGCCATGTTTCATACCGACACGCTTCCCGGCGTTTTCGCGACATTGGGTGAGCCGGATCTGGGAATTCCGATTCCCGGCCTGAGAGACCGCAGCCCGCCGGCTTTCTTCGCGGGGCTTCGCAGCTTCACGGAACAGCCTGCTGGTGCTGGCAACGGGCGAAATGTGATTCCCGCCGCCTCGCTCCAACAGATCGGTCCGGTTGCACAGAATCTGATGTATGCAGGGAACACGCCCGACATTTTTACTGCGCCCGGCCTTCTTCCCTTTGGTTCGGCGCCACGGCTTCCGGGCCCCCCGCCTTCCATGAAGCCGCCCCTCCCCTTGCCTGAGGGAGGCTACACGGCTCCTTCTCCATCTGCCGGCGGTGGGGGTGACCTTGACAGGAAGAGTGATGATCCGCCTCCCTCGCAGGAGGGGACTACATCTGAGCCGGAAAATTCGCCGGTCACCGACAACAACCCTCCGCCAGGAACGCCTGGACCGGAGCCGAAAGACCCACCCGTCACGGACAATAATCCTCCGGCCGACATACCAAAGACGGTCTCACCCGTGCCCGAGCCGCAAAGCTGGGCGATGATGATCATCGGTTTTCTGGCTGTGGGAGGCATGATGCGGGCCTTCAAGACACGCCAGCGGTCTGCCGGTTCGCCGCAAGCGGCATCCTGAACCGGTCCGATCCTCTATTGTAGGGAGCGCGGTGAAGCGTTGTCGGTCGGCAGCGTCAGCCGATGATCATGCGCCCGTTGCCGAGCGTGATCGTACCAAGCTCCGAAAGTGCGTTCTGACCGAGCAAGGAAACGGGCAAGCCGTTGTCGATGATTGCCGCGTCGATGTTGCGCAGATCGCGCCCGGCGATGGTCATGCTGTCGATCTTAGTGGACCGCGCCGTCGTAGTGCCTCCCGCGGTGCGCAGCGTAGCGCCCTTGGCCGAGATATTCTTGTGTAGGCCCATGGCCGTTGCATCGCGCGCGGTCAGCACGGTCACGCTCGCACCCGTATCGATAAGGAAGCGCATACGCTTGCCCCCGGGCATGTGGGCATGGATGTAATATAGACCGTCCGCATCCGGCAGGATTTCACTGGACGTCAACGGTGCGGTCGCCGGACGCGCTTGCTGCGCAGTCTCGACATAGGACGCCATCACCGTTTCGGTGCCGCTGGGCGCGTTCACGGGTTCCGTGGCACCCAGACCACTGCCCATTGCAAAAGCAGCGAGCAATGTACCCGCACCGGCCATCAGAAGCTGAAATTCCGTCTTGATCATGTCCACCCTAATGACAGGCGGGCACCAAGACAGCGTTTTCAAACATTCTAACGACGAAATTAACCCTGAATTATCATTCGACCGCCGGGGCGACCGATTCCTCGGCCATATTTCGCTCGATCCGCCTCCTGCGGCGGCGCTCCAGCCAAACGACGCCACTGAATATGATGGACACAACCACGAGCTGCGCCGCAATCATCAGATAGGGCCAACGAAGGCGTTCGGCGTCCCTGTAGAGAAGATAGGTGACGGGATCGATGGGATATCCGATATTCTGATACAGGCGCCGCACATCGCCGGGCAGCGAATCACGCTTGAGCACGCCCGACATTCGCGGGACGAGCGGCGTCTGCAGATGCGCCTGTTCGCGCACCTCGACAAAAAACCGGGCCGGCCCAGCGCTGCCGACATCATGGACCGGCGCGAACAGCAATTGGCGACGGAGCAGGAGCGCTCTCTGATCGAACTGCACCAGCACATCGAGATCGACCGGCCCCCGCAGGGTCGCTCTTCCATCCGGAACGCTGTCCGTTCCGACAGCTTCTATATCAATCACGCGCGGCTTACCGGCGCCATCAGGCAGTAGAAAAGAAGACACAAGCGATGCAAAGGCGACAGCGCCAGCGGCGACAGCGACGACTTCGCAAAATCTCTCAAGCCGTCGGGAATAGCGGAGCGCGGCAACCGGAGGATCAATGACCTCTTTCGCCATCCTTTTCCATCGTTGCCTGAGGATCAGCAGCATGACCAGCAATGGAAGGCTGAAAAACAGGCACAGCAGGAAAATGGTCGTGCCCGGATAATAATGATCCAGCACGTCATATTGCCACTCGGCCAACCGCTCCACAATGCCGCGGTAATAAAAGGCCTGCCACGCAAATAATGTGGCCAGAAGGCCAAACCAGATGATGGATATGACGCCCACAATGCGTTTTTCGCGCTTCAGATCATTTTGCGCCAGATCATTATCCGTCTGTGTCATTGGCCCCCGCCTTTTCCGTTATGCGTCGTAACCGTGACGCCTCTCCAAAGTGATGACGCTCAATATCAGCCACGCATGGCAACAGGCAACACCATTGCCTGTTCTGGCAGGATGACCACGTCGGCATCGAATAATAACCTATTTGGTGTTTTGTTCTTTCCTACAGATATGTGAATGGGTTAACCCCCTCCCCGCTTTCATCTTCACCGGGGAACAATCCATGGCCAATGACGTCTTCCATGCCCATAGCGACATGCCCAGCGCGCCTTCGCGCGCACCATTTGCTGTCAGCCCGAATGACAGCAAATGGTGCGCGCGATTCCAAAGGCCCTTTATGTTGGAACGGGCGGCACAGTTATTCTGCGGGGCGTTGACAGCGCCGCGGATGTCACATTCAAAAACGTGGCGAACGGCCAGATCCTCGATGTGCAGGCGCAATTCGTCCGCGCCACCGGCACAACAGCCACTGATATTGTGGCGCTGGCCTGATGCCCCATCGCGGCTTCGGATTTGGCGTGTCACACGCAGCGTTGCGACGCATGGGCGGAACCGTCGGCGCGTCCTATTCTGTTTCGGTGGGACCAACCCTTCCCGCCGACTGGTCTGTCTCGCGCGCATCGGTCGGCACCTATTTCGACAGTGGCGGCATTTTACAGACCGCAACCAGCAACGTCGGGCGCATTGCCTATAACCCAGCGGGCGGCAACGCATTGCGCGGTCTGCTGCTGGAACCGGCGGCGAATGAACTTCTGACAAGGACGGAAGAGCTGTCAGCATGGAACCAGCAGACCAATATAGCGATCACGACGGATACTATATTGGCACCCGACGGCACCCTGTCTGCCGATGAGATTGTTGCGACCGCCGGATCCGGTTTTCATGCCTTGGGATATGCATATGGGTCCAGCCTGCCCACGCCCGGCATAGTTTCATTCTTCTGCAAGAAGGGATCGACCGATTATCTGTTCGCCAATTTCGGGGGTGGTTCAAAGAATATAAGGACGGTCATCGACCTGAATGCGGGCACTATGGGGATGCCGCAGGTCACGGCATGCACGCTGGGTATATATGGCATCATCGATGTCGGTGCGGGATGGTATCGCTGTTATCTTCAAAGCCCTGATTTGACGCCAACGGTCGCATGTCAGTTCACCCCTTATAATTCGGCAACAGTCCCAGCGAATGCCCCCGAGAGCCATAGCTGGACGGCGGTTGGCGAGACTTGCTATTTGTGGGGTGTCAACATCATTCAGGCTTCCGCTCTCGGCAGCTATATATCGGCTTCAGCCTCCACCGCCGCCCGCGCGCTCGAAACGCTCACTATTTCCAACCTCAACGCCAAGGGGTTTGCGGACGGTCAGTCCTACCCGACGACGATCACCTATGAGGACGACACGACGCTCGATTCGAGCAAAACCATAAGCAGCGGCGCAATCAGCTTCATCGGCGTGCACAGCAAGGCCATAAAATCTTTCAGCATGTAAAACGCCCCCGGCAACGCCCCGGGATCGCAAAAAAATTACCGAACCTGTTTTGCGGCGCAAAATTCGCGCTAGAAATAAAAGGGATGCTACCTCCGGGCCGTCTTTTTACGTGATCCGGCAAGAAATGACGGGAAAAGCCTAATCGTCGTAAAAATACATCCAGATCGGATCAACTTTACAAAGCAGCGTATGAGACCGGAAAATGCTGCATTACAACATTGATTCAATAAAGCTTCGTAAACCTCTCATTAAACAAAGATATTTACTATATCTTCATGTTATGTCATCAGATTCTGATCCATTGAGTGCACGGGCCTCGTGCTTCACGCATTGAATGGAGAAGTTTAGGTATGGGACTGCCGCAACCAAAGACGTTGCACGGTGGAGAGATAAGGAACAGAATTCCTGCGCCTTCACCGCTAGAGCCAGCCCGACCGATTCATTCGGTACAAGGTGAGGTCGCCGCCATGCACAGTTTGATTGCGTCACGTTTAACGCAAGATCATTCAGAAGAGTTCCCGCGCGATGCGCGTGATATTTTGGAAATCGTGATTTCCAAGGTCTCGCGCTGGAGCGGATATGTCGCAATGGGTGTTGCACTGACCGGAATTGCCTTTCTGGTGTTCTGATCAGGTATCAACAAACTCCAGTTTCGGTATAAAATCTGTAAAACTCCCGCACACCGCGGGAGTTTTTGCGTTGGCGCAAGCCGAGAACATCTGCTGATCCTCAGCGTGTCTGCTTGCCAGTCCCGATTTGGGGCAGAATCCACTCGTCGCAACCGCCCTTCACCCGAAACAAAAATTGTTGCCCTTTGTTTTTGGTGTCATATTAGCCGCCGTAAACCATATATATATAAAAAGCGGCGTATATGGCTGTCGTCAAAACGTCAGAGCATGCTCTGAAGCATTTTTGACATGGGCACGACGACTTAGGTCACAGGGAGCAATTCAGTGACGGATATCAGGGCCGTTAATGGCGCAGTCATGCGGACGCGTACCAGACGGGCGTTATCCAAGCAGGCTATCCGGCTGGTTCTCTATGCGCAGCTCGTCGTTCTGGACTGCCTGGCCCTGATTGCGGGCTTTTCCTTTTCCGGTTTCATCCGCGGTGCCGCCTGGATTTCGCCAGCGGGACTCAATCTGGTTTACCTGCTCGTGCCGCTCTACGCCTTGCTCGCGATCAATCGCAGCGCCTACACCATCGATGCGCTGGGCTCTCTCGCCGAAAGTCTGCGCAGATCGCTGACCGCGCTCTTCATGACGATATTGATTGTGCTCATGGTCGGATTTTTCTTCGACGCGGGCTCTTTTGTCTCTCGCCTCCAGTTCGCGGCCGGCACGTGCAGCAGCGGGCTCATCCTCGCCTTCGCGCGCATCGGCTTTTACTATTACACCCGCAATCGCACGGACGATTCGCTGACCGACGAACTGCTCATTCTCGACGAGGTCGAATATACCGGCCGGTATCACGGCAATATCATTGATGCCCATACGGAATCGATCGAACCCGATCTCCACAATCCGAAAATGCTGTCGCGCCTTGCAAGCTACCTGCACGGCTTCGACAGGGTTGTCGTCGCCTGTCCGGTGGAACGCCAGCGCGCCTGGGCCCTGCTTTTGAAAGGGTCCAACATTCGGGGCGAGATTTTGCTGCCGGAATCCAATAAATTGGGGGCAATCGGCCTTTCCGATTATAGCGGAAACGATACGCTTGTCGTTTCGCGAGGCCCGCTCAGCATGGCCAACCGGGCAAAGAAGCGTGCGCTCGACCTAGCGATGACAGTCCCCGCTCTCATCGCTTTGGCGCCATTGTTCATCGTCGTGGCCATCGCAATAAAGCTTGAAAGCAAAGGGCCGGTTTTTTTCCGCCAGCAGCGCATTGGACGATCAAACCAGCTATTCAACATCCTGAAATTTCGCAGCATGCGTGCGGAGGTCTGCGATGCGGAGGGCAATCAGTCGACCCAGCGTGACGATGACCGCATCACCAAGGTGGGCGCTTTCATACGCCGCACCAGCATCGATGAACTTCCACAATTGCTGAACGTGCTGCGCGGCGACATGAGCCTTGTCGGCCCGCGCCCACATGCTCTCGGCTCGCTGGCCGGCGATCAGCTATTCTGGGAAATCGACGAACAATATTGGGTTCGCCACGCCCTGAAACCCGGGATTACCGGCCTTGCCCAAATCCGGGGCTATCGCGGCTCTACCCTGTTGCGCGAAGATCTCGAAAATCGCCTCAAGGCCGATCTCGAATATGTTCATGGATGGCGCCTGTGGCGCGACATATCGATCCTGTTTACGACAGCGAAAGTGCTGATCCACCGCAACGCATTCTAGAAGCGGCGGCATTCGGCAAAGCGCCCTCCCTGCAAACCGCCGATGTCACCGCGAGGTCAGGCGGCTTTCCAAATGGTTGCGCAAATAGTCAATCAGCGCGCCCGGATCAGTGGTAGCGCAAAGCGGCTCTCGCGATTTCAGCGCATCGATCGCCGCCGAAAACTCTTCATCCGTATTCGCAACCTCGACCAACCCTCGTTCGGCAAAGGCACCGGTTATTTCGCTCTGGTGATTGTCATAATGCTCGCCCAGCTCGAACCGGCGCGGCACAGCGATGACCCGGCACCCCTCCCTGAGCGCGGTGATGAGCGATCCCGTGCCGCCGTGGCATACGACAAAATCGGCCTCCCGAAGAATGTCCTTCACCCTGTCAAACGGTAATGTTTCATGGCACTCGATGTCGGAAGGCGCACTGGCCCCCTCTCCCACCTGCATAATGACGTCATAGCCATCCAGCACACCGCTGCGCTTGGCGTGCGTCACCAGATCAACCAGCCGCTCGAATTTCAGCGTGGCGCCGACCGTAGCAAAAAGCAGCGGCTTCTTTTGCGGCCTAGCCTTTACGATAACGCGGAACGGGTCGAAAACAATCGAGCCAGGCCAGTGGCGCCCGGATTCCTTCGCCTGAGCTATACGCAGATGGGCCAATGGCCCCGCGAGCCGGGCGAAGGCCGAGGGGCGATCGAAACGCGCGAAGGAATCGATCAATATGACGTGCGCGCCGAACAGGCGCGCCCAGAATGCGGTGAAAAACATCGACCCCGCGCCAGTGGTGAGAACCACGTCAGGCCGGTTTTTCCAGACGATCTTGAACGATTCCACACAATTGCGGACGGCCGCCCAGGCCATATGGAAGGGCGCGCCCAGGCGCGCCTGGCCGAGCGCAACATGCGATACGAAATGACCGGGATGTTCGCGCGCAATCGACTTCCCTAGCGCCGTATCCTCGGTCACAAAAAAATGCGGATAGTCCTGCCAAAGCGGTTCAAGGTCGAGGATTTGGCGGACGTGCCCTCCTCCTGAAGCGGCCAGGCACAACCGGGGTTTGGATACCGCCATAGAATTGAAACTCCGCATCTGTATATTCCATTGCCTGTCAACGATGCGTTTACATCGATGGTTTACGCGCTATGCCCCGAGGCGCTGGCGAACTATATCGAGAGCCGATTCGAAACGGGTGGTGATTGGCGCGGCTCTGCCCCTTAGGAACAAGAGGTTACTATGAAAACCCTTAGCTTCGCCTTAATCCCCGCATTATTGCTGGTGTCAGCCTGCGGTGAGAAGACGACAAAAGCACCAACCGGCCAAGTCGTCGCAACCGTGAACGGCAAAGAACTCACGGTGATGGACCTGCGGCAGGAGGCAAACAACCCGACACCGAGCAAAGAGCTCGAACAGGCGGCACTGAAATCCATCGTTATCAGGCGCCTGCTAGCGGACGAAGCCGTCAAGCAAGGGTTGAACAAGGTCCCAGCTACGGCGATTATGGAAGACAAGGCGCGCCAGATGGTGCTGGTCGACGCGCTGACAGGCAAAATCCGTTCGACTGTTCCCAAACCCTCCGCTGATGAAGCCCGGCAATTTGTCGCCTCTCATCCGGCGAGCTTCAACCAGCGGCGCATTTTCCTTGTCGACCAGTTGATCGTTCTGGCCAATACGCCTGACCTGGTAAAAGCGATCGAACCGATGGACACGATGCAGCAGATCGAAGACCTGTTGACCAAGCAGAAGGTTGATTTCCGCAGGTCTGTCGGAGCCATCGACGCACTGACGATTAATGCCGATGTGGCTGAAAAAATTGCGCAACTGCCCCCCAACGCGGTATTCGCTTCGCCCGAGGGCGCAGTGATCCGCGTGAACCGGATCAGGGAAACGATTATCGAACCGATAACGGGCGCGACGGCCGAGAAGCTGGCGCTGGAAATGATTACAAAACAGCGAACAGATGCAATCGTTGCAAATGAGGTGGGCCGGATATTGGCGGAAGGCGAGAAATCAATTCAGTATAACGCCACCTATGCGCCTGCAAAAAATTCAGCGGAAAATCCCGCTTCACCGCAATAGCGGCATATTTTATATACTTTCTTGTATTACACTATAGTAACGACAACAGTGATTTGACGAAAAACCAGGGTTAGTTGGCGATTCCTTTCGCGGAATTAGAGCTGCCGCACTGCAATATCTTTGCGCAGCACCGGGAATAAGGTATGAAGACGCGGCTGGCCCGACATCATGTGGGAGTGAGGGGTGGATAAGAAAATTTTTGGCTCATCGATGATCGCTATAGCAGCGACTATTGGATTCTCCGCGTCGGCGATGGCTCAAGCCATGGGTGGCACGGGGTATGGCGTGAGCGCGGCCCCCGAACGACATATCGACCTGTCGGCTTCAATCGGTATTCAGCATCAGTCAAACATTGCGCGAACCACTGCGTCGGCAGCGGCGCTCCGCGGAGTGTCCCGCGGTGATGAAAAGGTAACGCCGAATTTGAATGTGAATATCGGCTTGCCTTTCGGCCCGCACAGTTTTTCGTTGGCTGGCGGCGTCGGCTATGAATTTCATCGCAAGAACACGCGGCTGGACCGGGAACGTATTAACCTGAACTCCGGCGTCAATATGGATTTTCCGATCTGCGATCCGAGCTTTAGCGGTAGCGTCAGTCGCGGACAGAGCGATTTGGGCGAACGCGCGGTGTTGCCGGGCGAACCGCCGAGCACTGTCAAGAACACGGAAACATTACTGGGTGTCGGCACGACTGTCGCTTGCGGCAAGAGCTACGGCATTCGGCCTACGGTCAGCGTATCCTATCTGGATGGGACCAACAGCGATGTTCTGAGGAAAGTCCGGAACAAAACCGCCTGGAGCTATTCGGGCGGCCTGGGATATGTTCACCCATCGGTGGGCGATATCCTGCTGTTCATACAGCAGACCGATACCCGCTTCCCAAATCAGATCCTGCCCGATGGCCGCGAAAGCGGCAACCGCGTGCGGTCTTATGGCGGCAGCTTTTCCCGGAACCTCGGCACACGTTTGCAGGGATCGGTTCAGCTGACCTATACGGAAGTGAAGTCGCGCCAGCAGGGCCTGGAAGAGTTTCACGGCCTGAACTGGAGTGGTGATCTGACCGCCCAGGTCACACCCGATCTCATGCTGCATGGCTCCTTTAGCAGGGCGATTTCATCGGCACTGGCCGTCGATGCCAACTATCATGTGGACACCAACTACAGCCTGACCGCGAGCTATGCGCTGAGCCCGCTTACATCGTTGCAGGGCGGAGCGTCTCTTTCCAAGCGGCGTTTTATTGGTTCTGATGTTCCCGGCATTCCTGCGCTTGATCAGCTCGATCATGACAACAGAAAGAACTTTTTCGCATCGATCAACTATCAGTTCAGACCTAAGCTTATGTTCACATTGGATGTGGCACATGAAAAGCGGTCCGCAAATGGCACGATATACGATTACAACAATAATCGTATCGGACTGACAGCGCAGCTGTCCCTGTAATCTAGTGCCGAAAATATGCGAGAAGGTAATGAAGGCATGAAACTATTCCGCACAGTGTTCAAGACCGTACGATCCGCAAGCGCCGCGATAGTTATGCTGGTGTTGGCAACGGCGATCAACGCACCCTTGGCCGCGCAGACTGTGCCCGCAGGTCAGCCTCTGGCGCAGCCCCAACCCATGGGGCAGCCCCTGCCCGCAGCGAATGAGCAGGCCGCCGCGACCGTGCAGCCTGCCACCGAACCAGCCACTGCGCCAATCACTGATGGCGCTTATGTCCTCGGCCCCGGGGACGTCGTCAACGTTTCGGTTCTGGGCCGCCCGGAGTTCAACCCGCAGGTGCAGGTCCAGACTGACGGCACGCTTCAGCTGCCTTTTCTCGGCACCGTGAAGGCCGCCGATATGACGGTTCTGCAATTTCGCGACAAGGTCGGCCGGATGCTTGAAGCGGGCGGCTATTATGCAGACCCTGTCGTCAATGTGGCGATCGCAAACTATGCGAGCCGTTATGTCATCGTACTGGGTGAAGTCGGTCAGCCCGGCATGGTCCCGATAGACCGCGATTATCGCGTCTCCGAAATACTGGCTAGGGTGGGCGGAGCGAGGGACACCGGATCCGATTTCCTGACACTGCGGCGAGCTTCCGGTGAAGAGCTCAAGCTCGACACGCGCATGATCGCGATCGGCGGACCTAATGAAGATCCGGTCGTCAAACCGGGCGACAAGCTTTTTATTCCGAAAGCTGAAACCTTTTATGTCTATGGTCAGGTCAACAGTCCGGGAACATACAAGATCGAATCCGGAATGACATTGCGCAAAGCCATTGCAACGGCTGGCGGTGTCGGCGCGATGGGGTCGGAGAAAAAGGCGAAAATCTATCGCGATGGCGAGAAGATCAAAAGATTCGACCTTTCGGGACTTATTAAAGATGGTGATGTAATCGTGATCGGCGAACGGTTTTTCTGAGGATCGAGATCAGTATATGAGCTTCATACAATTCTTCCGAATCCTCTGGGCGCGCCGGGCGATCGTCCTGCTTTCGACCATCGGCTGCTTCATTGCAGCCGCTTTGGTTATTGCATCGGTCCCGCCGCGGTATAGCGCAGGATCCCGGCTCATGCTGGACCTGCTCAAACCCGACCCCGTTACCGGCGATATGATCGGTTCGCGGTCGGCTCGTGAATTCGTCAAGACCCAGATGCAGCTCATTCAGGATTATCGCGTGGCCGGCAAGGTGGTCGATGCGCTGGGGTGGGCGAACTCGCCAGCACTGGCGGCACGCTATGCCGAGCGGGCACCGAGCGACAATCGCGATTTCCGCCGCTGGCTGGCCCAGACAATCATGAACAACACGTCGGTCAACTGGGTCGAAAACAGCAATATTCTGGCGATTTCCTATACATCGACATCTCCGGAAGCCGCGGCCAAGACAGCAGATGCGGTCCGTCAGGCCTATGTTGAACATACGCTTGATTTCAAGCGTGAAAGCGCGGCGCGCAATGCCGCATGGTTCGGCCAGCAAACGGAAAAACTGCGCAACCAGCTTGCTGCTGCTGAAAAGCGCAAGACCGATTTCGAACGCGAAAACGGCATCGTTCTTCAGGAAGACAACAGCGATCCGGAAATGGCGAAACTGAAGGCTCTGGCCCAGAACGTGCCTGTCGCGCAGGCTGCCGTCGGTACGTTTGTGGCACCGTCCTCTGCTCAATTGTCGATGATCGACGCCCAAATCGCCGCATCATCCAGAACTTTGGGGCCAAACCACCCTGATATCCGAAACCTTAAGGAACAGCGTGCTGCGGTTGAAGCGGCAGTCGCCCGTGAAACCGCCGCTGCGCGCTCCAATTCCGTAATGGGAGGCCCCTCTGCCGCAAGCTTGCTGTCTGCGCAAACCCGCAAGGTTTTGGCACAGCGCGGTAAGGTTGGCGAAGCACAACGCCTGGCGACGGATGTTCAGGTATTGCGCAACCAGTTTGACAAAGCTGCAGCCAAGACCGCCGATTATGAGCAGCAGGCACAGACGATGGAAGCGGGCATCACCCTGCTCGGCAGTGCAGTGGCACCTAGCGAACCGGAATTTCCAAAGGTCGGGCTGATCATGACAGGCGCGATCGGCATGGGCTTCGCCCTGGGTATCCTGACGTCCCTCATCATTGAGCTGCTGAGCCGCCGTGTGCGTGCACCGGAAGATCTTGCGAACAGTGGCCTGCCGGTTATCGGCGCCATGGGCCGCGCACCTGGTGACGATGCTGATGAAGGACTATTGTGGAAGTGGTTGGGCATCCGCCTCCCATTATGGAAACGGGCAACTCAGTGATCCAGATGGAAAAGAGCGAAGCACCTGTGGAACAGATTAGCGATCATACCGAAGCCGTGGCCGAAAACGCCGTTGAAGTCGATGATACGACAGGCACCGCCGAGGAATTCGACCTTCAACAGGCCGTCTCTATGGGCCGCAGCGGGTTCCGTTTTTCGCGCAAGATCGTCGCGCTATCGGCACCCAATTCGATCCAGTCTGAATCGTTCGGATCACTGCAGACCCACCTAAAAGCCAAGCATATTGGCGATGGACGGCGTTCGCTCGCCATCTGCGCGGCGACGCCGGGTGTCGGGACGACCTATTGCGCGGTCAATCTCGCCATGTCTTTCGCGCTTGCCGGCCTCAATACAATGCTGATCGACGCGAACATGCGTGACCCCGGACTGGAAGAATATATCGCGCCAAGCCGGGACGATATACCCGGTCTTCGCCAGGGGCTTGGCGATACCGAAGTCGATCTGACGGATATCATTCAGGCCGACGTCTTTCCGAACCTCTCGCTCATCTATTCCGGCGGTGTAGCGCCAAACCCGCAAGAGCTGCTCGCCAGCCGGCGCATGAGCGACCTTCTCGACGCCTGCCTTCGCGACTTCGATGTGACTATCGTCGATACCCCGCCGGGCAATGCATCCGCCGACGCGCGCCGCATTGCCATGGCCGTGCGCTATGCGATGATCGTCGCGAAGAAGAATGATAGCTACGTCAACGATGTAAAGACCATCGCCAATGAATTGAGCGCCGACCGGGCGACGGTGATTGGTACATTTTTGAACGATTTCTGATCAGGATTTCCGAACTCTCGGACCGATAAGGGACAATGGCGAGTACAGTCCCCTCTTCATCCCCATATGACAGCCGCTTGGAACTTCGCCGGGCGGCGATCCGGCATTGGCCGCTCTTCGCAGGGTTTTTGGCGCTCCTCCTGCCCACAATATATGGGCTGGGCCGCGAGGTGTGGTCGATGGAAATCGGCGCGCATGGCCCCATCGTATTTGCGACGGGACTATGGCTTATCAGCCAGAGCTTTGCCGACATGCAAGCCCGGAAAACGGCCCCGAGCAACCTCGCCGTGGCCGCAATCCTGATCATCGGCCTTCCGGTCTATATATTCGGCAGGGCCTATGATTTTATCAGCCTGGAGGCCGCGGGCGTGTATCTGGCGATGATTGCGCTTGCCTATCGGCTGGTCGGCTGGCCAGCGCTGCGGCACAATATATTCCCGTTCTTCTATCTGGGCTTTCTCGTGCCCCCTCCCGGCTGGCTGATAGACCAGGCCACTGCCCCGCTCAGAACGTTCGTATCCTACGCCGCGACCGCGCTGCTGGAGCCGTTCGGCTACCCACTCGCGCGCGAGGGCATCACGTTATTTGTCGGACGGTATCAATTGCTGGTTGAGGACGCCTGTGCAGGGATGAACAGCATCGTCGGCCTGACTGCCGTGACGCTTTTTTACATCTATCTGATGCACCGGGCTTCGTGGCGCTACAGCCTGTTGCTGGTTGCGCTGATCGTACCGGTGGCAATCTTCGTCAATGTCGTTCGCGTCGGCGCCCTGATACTCCTCACCTATTATGCAGGCGACGCAGCCGCCCAGGGCTTTCTCCACGTAACGACGGGCATAGTGCTATTCACATTCGCCCTCGCCGCAATGTTCGGCATCGACTGGATGCTGCAAAAGCTCTTCCATCGCGGGAGAGCGTCCGCATGACGATCAGCCGCCGGGATATTCTGTTCGGAACAGCCTGCCTTGCCGCATTGGGATGCGCCGAGGCATTGCGCCCGCGCACCCGCATCGTCCTGAAGGGCGACGACGCGCTCACCGACATGATACCCACAGGCTTCGGCGACTGGACGATGGGCGAAGGCGGCGACATCGTCATCCCGAAGGTTCCCGGCAGCCTTGCCGACAAATTATACAGCGACACGCTGACGCGGCGCTATGTCAACAAAAGGACGGGCGAGTATGTGATGCTGCTGATCGCCTATGGCCAAGCGCAGAGCGACATATTGCAATTGCATCGGCCCGAAAGCTGTTACCCGGCCGTGGGACTGCCGATCCAACAGCGCATGGAGCATGACATCCATCTGGGAACCGGCGCGACCGTCCCGGCAGTGGCGCTGACGGCGGGCAGCGGACGGCGAACGGAAGATATCATCTACTGGACGCGGCTGGGCGAATATCTGCCGCGGTCAGCCGCGGATCAGCGCCGCGACAGGCTAAAATCCGCGATGGCAGGCATCATTGGCGACGGCGTTCTGGTCCGCGCGTCTATCGTGCGATTCGGCGACACACCCGCCTACGCCCTTCTCGACCAATTTTTGGCCAGTCTGATAGACACGCTGCCCGCCGCCGACCGGCGCGGACTTGTGGGTACGCAGCGGGCCGGATCGATTTCAGACGCCTGACCCCAGCGCGCATTTATCCGAGCAGCGCAGGAATGCCACGTTCCCCTCTTACACCGGCCCACCAACCAGACAGGGCATAGCGCCACTGGGTCCATGCACCGCGCGCGGCATAACGCAGGGTGAGCAGCATCAGTGTTGCGACGACCGCAATCGGAAAACGCCACGAGGATATGTCGCGGATAACGTGGAGCTTGTTGCGTTCGTCCATATAGATCGGAAGCCGGGGGCGGCTATGGATCGACCCTGCCGAACCGGTCGTGCTGCCTTGGTCGTGGCGGACCCGTGCATCCGGCGCGAAGCCGAGGCGCATCCCCATTTTTCCGGCCCTCAGACACCATTCAACCTCTTCGCAATAGAGGAAATAATCGTCCCTCATCAGGCCAACCCGCTCAACAAAACGGCGATCGACCATCATCGAAGCGCCGAGAATATAGTTCATGCGCTCTTCAACCGCAGCGCCATCGACCGGATCCTTGACATTAGAGCCCATGCCCAGGGACACGGGCCGACCCAGCCAAAAGCGCCACAGCCCACCATAGGCCTGAACCCTGCCACGCCCATCGTAGAGCGTGCCGCCGACCATATGGCAATCACCGCGCGCAAGGCGGTTGATCAAGGCCGCCATGGCCTCTGGCTGCGGCTCTGTATCCGGATTGACGATCCACCAGGCGCTCGATTCCGGTCGGGTACGCATGGCCATGTTCACGCCGCCTGCATAACCGATATTGCCCGGCGCACAGATGCATTCGACCTTCTGGCCTCCGGGCAGGCGGTCAGGTAGGCGCGCCTTCAACTGCTCCCACGACCTGCGCCCGCCATTTTCGCAAATGACGATATCGAACGCATCATGAGTCGATTTGGCAAGCGCGGCGACGCATTGTTCTATTTCTTCGTCATTATGGAAGCCGACGATGCAGATGCTGACATGAAAAGGCGTGCCGGTCATGCGTTACCGCCCTTCCGCAACAAAATACGGTGCCCTTCGGCAAATCGCCACAGCCTGATGCAGGCAAGCGTCCACAGCGCGGCGAAGCGCTCAGGCCAGCTCATCTGTTGCGATGTACCCAAAATGCGCAGGGCGTGGACGGGTATAGCAGGCAGCTCCAGCCAGGTCTTGCCGATCCAGCGCAAGGCACTCCCTCCCCTGTCCTGCATCAGCGCATAACGCTCCGCGCATATGCGTCGCCATTTCCCCGTCAGTTCGTCCCAGTTGGCCCGTGCGGGATGCCCCACGATCGCGCCCTTCGCATAGCCCAGTTTCAGCCCCATATCGCGCGCGCGCCAGCACCATTCATTGTCTTCGGAAACCTCGGTACGAAACGGCCCTACCTTTTCAAACACGCTGCGCGGGCACAGCAGGTTGGCCGTAACGGTGAAATGCTTTTCCTTGACGTAGGTTTCATTGTCGAACGCGAATATGCTTTCGAATGCTTCCGCCCCCGACATCGCCCTGTCGGCGGGGACCAGAACCTTCATCTCTCCGCCCACAAAGTCGGCAGTTTCAAGCGCTGCGACGCCCCGCTCCAGCCAAAGGGCATCGGGCACGCAATCGCTGTCCGTGAAGGCCAGTATCTGCCCCCGTGCTGCTTGCGCGCCCCCGTTGCGCGCAGGGCCAGCACCCGGCGTCATTGCCACGGTGACCCTCGCCCGACCCGCGACCGCCTGTTCCACCGCCGCAAGGCCAACCGGCGAATTATTGTCAGAGACAATGATTTCATACTCACCCGAGGGCATGGACTGCGAGGCAAGCGCAGCGAGACAGCGGTCGAGCCGCTCCAGATCATTATAGTGAGGAACGACAACGCTTATGCGCGGCGTCGGGTTCGCAGCATCGACCATCGCCCTATTTCGACCCGCTCATGGGCCGCCCTTTTTCGGTCCAGCGCGACAGGGTTGCCGCCGTCGGGTGGAAAATCAGCTCGGGATCGGCCTTGATCAACGCCTTGATTTGCGCGGGCTCCAGTTCCCACCAGCGGCTCTCTTCGAGGGCCGCGATCATGTCAGGCTCAAAACGATCCTTGATCTTCTTCGCCGGGTTGCCGACCATTATGGCATAAGCGGGCACGTTTTTCGTCACCACCGCTCCGCCGCCGATAATGGCACCCCTGCCGATATGTTTGCACCCCGGCATGATCAACGCATTATGGCCAATCCAGACGTCATCTTCGATGACAAGGACATCATCATAGAAGATATCCTGATCCACGCCCCCGAATTTCCGCTCGAACAGAACCGGGTGCGTGGTGAGGGCGTCGAAAGGATGATTGATGGGAGCGGATTTGACGGAATTCGCGATGGAGCAATAGCGCCCAACCTTGATCGGCCCGGGCATGCGCCACCTGTCGAAACACCCATAGCTGTGCAGCCCTACGTCGATCCGGAAATTGTCACGATAATAATCGCGCAACTTCTGATTAACGTGCTGGTTGCGCCCCCATAGCTTTACCTTGAACTTCTCGACGAGCCCCGCAATCACGACACTATTCCTATCCGGATATCAGGCGCTTTGCGCGATCGCATATTTGTCGAGCAACGCATCCAGCAATTTCGTGCTGCTCTGTGTCCCCGCGAAATGCGACTGGGCAAGTTCAATCCAAAGGAAAACCGGCACACCTTCTTCACGGAAATGATAGGCGCCGGCCGGATCGTCCTCCAGAGGCTCCAACAGCCCATATTCCTTCTGGATTTTTTGCATATAGGTGAGGCCCTGACCCGGCTTGCGGATGACCTCATCTGCCTGTTCGGGCAACAAACGACCACCATAGTGCAAGGCGAGGCGCGCCAGCAGGCCGAGATTCGTCCCGTGACCATCGGCCTTGGCTTTGGATGCCTGGAACAGGCTGACACTCGATACGCGCTGACGGATTTCAGCGACAGCGTGATTGATGGCGTCTGAAACATCCGTCTTTTCGACCGTCGATGCGCCGCGATCGACGGCCGCCAGCCCGGCATGCTGGCTCAGCAGGCTCGCAATATAGGGAGAACCGTAGGCAACAGCGCTGATGAACGCGATCGCATCGCGGTCAAACGTCATCCCGCAGATTTTTTCGCCATTGTGAATCAGTTCCTCGATTTCACTGTTGGCCATATTGGGCACCTGAAGGCCCAGAATATTGCGGCGGATCGATGGAATATGCTCAATCAGCTCGGTCAGATTGGCGGCCACGCCGGCGATGACGAGCTGCACACGGCTCGACCGGTCGGACAGGTTTTTGATGAGCTCCGCGATCGACCGGCGGAACGCGTGAGAATGCGCGCGATCAAACTCATCGAGGATGATCAGGACGCGGGTATTCGAAACCTTGGCGAACAGATCGCTCAGTTGCGGCACGGTAAGCGTACCCTCCGGGAGGAGGTCGGCGAGCGAACGGCCGCTTTCGATCTCGGACGATGTCGGCGCGAAATCGACATGATACAGCAACGGAATGTCTTTCGCGATCGAGCGCATCATATCGCTGAATTCGGTTTCTTCGCCACAGGAGGCATAGCGCACGATGTAGCGCGCATCCCGCGCCAACTGCGCCAATATGTGTAGCAAGGATGTTTTGCCAATGCCCCTGTCACCATACAGGACGGCATGCAGCCGCTGATCTTCGATCGAGCGGATCAGGGTTTTCAAAACCTCGGTGCGCCCGGCAAACATGCGGTGCGACAAAACCGGCTGAGCAGGCGTGAACGCATTACGCAGGTGGAACCGAATCCGATCCAGCCCGGACCTGCGGCCACCGCTGCGGATCTGGTCCCCGGCGGTGCCCTGGAAACGCGGCAGGTTCTCATCCAAATGATCGCGCGAGCGATTGGCCGAAATCCGCGCAGCCAGGCTGTCATCCTCTTCGTGATACACCGAATAACGGTTCTTCCGGGATGAAGAAAACCAGTCTTGCCAACCCATATTAAAGGTAACCTTTCAAAACGCACGACGTTGTTGGTGCTTAGGCAAATACACGGATTACTTTAACGCTTAGTATCCGCCATTCGTTTCGCATGCGCAACAGAAACAGTGCCAGTGCCACCGGGTTGGACCTTATTCCCGCGTTGCGTGCCCATCAGGCGCGCCAGCCACGCAGAGACGGGCTTTTCATAAAAGCGGTGCATGATGAAGCCCGCCCACACGCCCGCAACAGTCAGAACCGGCAAGACTCCGCCGCTTTCGATCAGACTTCGCGGTAAATAAGGTGTGGCGCCCAGTACAATGCCGCTAACGGGGGTGTGCACCAGATATATGGCATAGGATGCCGATCCGAGCCTTATCAGCCAGTTGGACGGAGAAACGAAGCTTTCTATGCACAAAAGCCCGTAGACGACTGCCGTGAAGGCAGCGCCGAGAACGGGGATCCACAGGGCGGCCTCCATCGATACATAGTCGGAAAAACCCCCGCGTTTCAGGTGAAAAATATGGGTAAGCGCGAGGATCGCCGCCAAAAACGCGATGGCAGCAATCAATGGCCACCATCTGGCGGCAAAACGGCGATGGCGATAGAGGGCCGCCAGTGCGATCCCCATCAGAAAGTCCAGCGTGAAACTGGACAATATCATCGACGCGGCCGAGGGAATTCTACCAAACCCGGCCGCGATGGCGAAAATCTGACCCAGGCTGATCAGTAACCAGACCAGAATGATCGGCCAGCCGACCCCTGGTCGCCATATGACAATCGCAAAGATCGCATAGAACAGCAGCTCATGCCGAAGCGTCCAGACAACCAGCGGGGCCGCCTCCTCCAGCGAAGGATAGGGAATGGCCGAACGCATAATGGTCAGCACATCTATCGGATCACCAGTCAGCCATCTGAGCGCGGCATAGCCGAACACAATCGCCCAAAGCAGCGGAAAAATGCGAATGAGCCTTTTCCGGAGGTAGAAGGACACCTCTCCATCCCTGCCGATGTCATCTGCATGGGCGGTGAATATGATGAACCCCGACAGCACGAAAAAGAAATCGACGCCGTGTTCCAGCACGTTCAGCCAGGAAATATAGGGGCCGCCTGCAATTCGTGACCCGATATTGGCGTGAAACACAACCACGGCCAGCGCCGCAAGGCCACGCCCTATTTCAACACTCAGTATCCGACCGGATGAGGTTTTGCCGACACAAGGACCCGCTTCGTTGGTCTGCACACTCAATTGACCCTGCCCATTTTTTGTTTGATTAAAAGATCTTGGGCTTCAGCACCAGATAAACATAGACGCCTACCGCCAACAGGATGAGAATGGCGACCCAGCCCATTCCTTCATTCCCAGCATAATTCGCAACCGCGCATCCAACCGCGGCCGGCAGATAATGCCAGATCGTGTCGGGCGGATCGTCCATTGACGAGCGCTGAAGAAACAGCACGATCAATCCCGCGAACGCCATGACGGCCAGCCAATCGTAAATGGTTTCCATATTACTCTCTCCGGACCGATGCGCCTGCTATATCACAGTGGAAAAAAGCCATGATAAACAATTTGGCAGCCACGGCTTTTTGTGGCGAGGGTTCAAAAAGCCCCCTTATTCGCACAGGCGTGTCGGCTGATCGCATCCTGATCAACTGCTGCCGCGCTGGAGCAGCGGGCGCCACCAAGCTTCATTGCCCAGATACCAGTTGAGCGTCTGGGCGAACCCTTCCGCAAATGTCCGGCGCGGGGCATAGCCCAGTTCTCCACGTGCCTTGGTCTCATCGATGGCGTAACGGCGGTCGTGCCCTGCACGATCGGTCACGAATGTCTTCAGATTTTCGGAGGGCTTGCCGCTTGCGGCGGGTGCATCGGGGAAACGCGCAGCCAGCGACGGGTCGGCCGCGAATGCGCGATCCACGGTCGCGCAGATCTCCTCAATCACCGTCATATTGGGCAGTTCCTGCCCGCCGCCGATATTGTAGGTTTCGCCCGGCCGCCCGGACAGGATCACCTTCTCAATGCCGTAGCAATGATCCTCTACATGCAGCCAGTCGCGCACATTCATGCCGTCGCCGTAGATCGGCAGGTTCCGACCGTACAGGCAGTTGAGCAGGAAAAGCGGGATCAGCTTTTCAGGAAACTGGTAGGGCCCGTAATTGTTGGAACAATTGCTGGTCGTTACGTTCAGCCCATAGGTATGGTGGTAGGCGCGCACCAGATGATCGGAGCCTGCCTTGCTCGCCGAATAGGGGGAGTTGGGCGCATAGGCCGTCGTCTCGCTGAAGGCCGGGTCTTCGGCCCCGAGCGAGCCATAGACTTCATCGGTGGAAACATGATGAAAACGGTGCTGCTTGCCCGTTCCCGTATCGAGCCACAATTTCCGCGCCGCTTTCAACAGGCTGTGCGTACCGATGACATTGGTGGTCACGAACGCGTCGGGACCGGTGATCGAGCGGTCGACATGGCTTTCGGCGGCGAAGTGGACGATGGTGTCGATGTTGCGCTCTGTCAGCAGCTTTCCGACGAGCGCGGTATCGCAAATATCGCCCTCGATCAGGTCGACGCCGTCCAGCCCGGCGATATTGGCGGGGTTGCCGGCATAGGTCAGCGCATCGAGCACGGTAACGCCATCACCGGCATGGTGCTGCCGCCAATAATGCACGAAATTCGCGCCGATGAAGCCTGCGCCTCCAGTGACGAGCAGTTCAGCCATGCGTTTTCACTTCCTGTAGCATCTGGCGCAGATTGACGCGCCAATGGGGAGCCGGACCGCCCAGCAAGGCGAAGGTTTCGCCCTTGTCGAGCACCGAATAATGCGGTCGGGCAGCGGGTGTCGGGAATTCGCTGGTTGGTATCGGCACCACCGGAACCGCGCGGTTCAACATGCCCAGCGCCAGCGCTTCTTCCTGTATAGCGACGGCGAAATCATACCAGCTTGCCGCGCCGCTGTCGGTATAATGGTGAATGCCGGTCGCTCCCTTCTCCGCCAGCGTCCATAGTGCGGTTGCCAGTGAGGGCGAATAGGTCGGCGTACCGATCTGATCGGCGACGACGCGGACTTGATCCCATTCAGCCATCAGCCGCAGCATCGTCCGCACGAAATTATTGCCCTTGGGGCCATAAACCCATGCCGTCCGGACAATAAGCGCGCCCTCGCCCGCAACGCGCTCACCCGCCAGCTTGCTGCGACCATAGACCCCGGTCGGGCCGGTCGGTGCGTTGGGGGCATAGGGGATTCCGCTGCGTCCATCGAAGACGAAATCGGTGGAGACATGCACGAACCGCGCACCGATATTGTGCGCAACCGCTGCCAGATTGCGAACGCCGCCTTCGTTGACCGCAAAGGCCGCGTCTTCATCGCTTTCCGCCTTGTCGACAGCGGTATAGGCGGCGGCATTGATGATGAGGTCCGGCCGGTGACCGGCAACAAAATCCGCCACCTTGCCCGCATCGCAAATATCGAGGTCTGCCGAACCGGCAGCAACGATATCGACCGCGGCTGGCGCCGTGTCCTGCAAAGACAGGCCGAGTTGCCCGTTTGCGCCGGTAACGAGAATCTTCATGCCGAGCCCCTTACCCCACGCTTCTCAAGCAAAAGTTACCGCCTCCGTCAAAGGCTTGCCTTCCACGTCCTTACCCGAAAGCTGCGGCTCGATGCCATCGAGCGGCCATTCGATACCGACGGCGGGATCATTCCAGAGCAGGCTGTGCTCGCTCGCCGCATCATAATAATCAGTACATTTGTACAGAAAGTCCGTGCCGTCCTCCAGGCACAGGAAGCCATGCGCCATGCCGGGCGGTACCCAGAACATGCGATGATTGGCCGCCGAAAGCTCAACGCCAACCCATTTCCCGAAGGTCGGCGAGGATTTGCGCATATCGACGACAGCGTCGAACACCGCGCCGGAGACCACCCTGACCAGCTTTCCCTGCGGATTGGGCTGCTGATAATGCATGCCGCGCAGCACACCGCGCGACGAGCGGCTGTGATTGTCCTGTACGAAATCGAGATCCAGACCCAATTTGGCGAAGCTGCGGGCATTCCAGCTTTCAAGGAAAAAGCCGCGCTCATCGCCATGGACCTTGGGCTCGATAATGAAAACGCCTTCGATCGCCGTTTCAATCAGCTCCACTGCGCCCCCCTGTCGAGAAGCTGAAGCAAATAGGCGCCATATCCGGACTTCACCAGCGGCGCTGCAATCCGTTCGAGCTGAGCATCATCGATAAAGCCCTTGCGCCACGCCAGCTCTTCCGGGCAGCAGATCTTCAGGCCCTGTCGCTCTTCGGTAATGCGCACATAATTGGCTGCATCCAGCAACGAACCATGGGTGCCCGTATCAAGCCACGCATAGCCGCGCCCCATGATCTCGACGTTCAGCTCGCCCGCTTCGAGGTACATCCGGTTGAGATCGGTAATTTCCAATTCTCCGCGAGGCGAAGGCTCGATCTGATGCGCCAGCTCGACCGCGCGCCCGTCGTAGAAATAGAGCCCCGTCACCGCATAATTTGATTTGGGCTTCTCGGGCTTCTCTTCGATCGTCTCGGCCCGTCCGCCTGCATCGAAAGACACGACGCCATAGGCCTTGGGATCGCTGACATAATAGCCGAATACCGTCGCGCCGGTTTCGCGACTGGCCGCATTGTCGAGCAATTCGGTCAACCCGTGCCCGTAAAATATATTATCGCCCAAAATCAGTGCAGACGGATCCGTTCCTACGAAGTCTTTACCAATATGATAAGCCTGCGCCAGCCCACCCGGCTCCGGCTGCACCGCATAGGTCAGCGATATGCCAAGGTCGCTGCCATCACCCAGCAGCGCTTCGAACGCGGCCCGATCATGCGGCGTGGTGATGATCATGATCTCGCGAATACCGCTCAGGATCAGCACCGAGAGCGGATAATAAATCATCGGCTTGTCATAGACCGGCATCAGCTGCTTGGACACAGCCCGGGTCAACGGATACAGGCGCGTTCCCGACCCGCCAGCAAGGATAATTCCTTTGCGCATGCTGATATTTTATCTCCCTGTTCGCCCGCGACCATGATTCGAACATGCTGCAATTGCGTAAAGAATTGAGCCGTCCGTGCAAGACCGCTTACCATTCCATAAAGCATGAAGGCCTTAATTTTGCCTCAACTGCTCGCGGCAATTGCACCCTTGCCCTGATTTTCATCGCGCCGGCCGGGCAGCAAATGGCCCACCAGCCTGTCCCTTGGGCCAAAGGCGACCATCCTTCCCTCTTTCATCAACAAAACACGATCCACCGATTGCAGCAAGGAGGGCCTGTGCGCCACCACAACGACGATTGCACCGCGCGCCCGGACATCGGCAAGCGCGCTCGCAAGCGCCTCTTCTCCGCCGCTATCCAGATTGGAGTTAGGCTCATCGAGAATGATGAGAAACGGGTTGCCGTATAATGCGCGCGCCAGACCCAGTCGTTGACGCTGCCCACCCGACAGCGCCCGGCCATCCGCGCCGACCTGACTGTTATATCCATCGGGAAGGTGCAGGATCAGGTCATGCACACCGGCAAGCTGCGCCGCAGCGATAATGTCCTCCGACTTTGCTGCGGGGTCGAAACGGGCGATGTTTTCCGCCACGGTCCCGCCGATCATTTCGACATTCTGCGGCAGATAGCCAATGTGCCGCCCCAGCGCATCGGGAGGCCATTGCGTCAGATCCGCACCATCAAGGCGGACCGCGCCCGACTGCAACGACCAAATGCCGGCAATCGCCCTGACCAGCGTCGATTTGCCGCAACCACTTGGCCCCAGAATGGCGACCGCTTCGCCGGAGTTCAGCTTGAAATTGACACCTTGCACGGTCAAGCGGCCTGCGCCCGGTGGTCCAAGAGACACATCTTCCAGCGCAAGTTGCTGTTCAGGTGACGGGAGAATGTCGGTCGACGCGGTATCGGGCATCACGGTGATAAGTGTCTTCAACCGCGCCCAACCCTGCCGCGCGCCCACAAAGCCGCGCCAGTTGGCGATAGCGGCCTCTACCGGAGCAAGAGCGCGCGACGACAAGATCGAACTGGCAATGATCACGCCCCCGCTCGCCTGTTCATTGATGACCAGAAACGCACCTACCGTCAGCACGGCTGACTGCAACACCATGCGAAGAATCTTCGTCAGGTTACTGAGAGTAGATGAAATAAAATTCAACCTCTCTTGTGCCGCCAGAAATTGCCCACTGGCCCTGCGCCAGCGTTCGGCCAGCCTGTGCTCCATTCCCAATGCGGCCACAACTTCGGCATGGCGGCGCGATATGTCGGCAACCTGTTGGCGCGCGCCGCTCAATTGCATCAGGCGTTTGCTTTTATCGGCCGTTAGCCGCTCGGTCAGAAAGGTCAGGAACACCAGTATCATCCCGCCGATCAGCACGGTGATGCCCAGATAGGGGTGCAACAGGAACAGGATCGTGATGAAGAACAGCATCCAGGGCAGATCGACCAGAGCCGTGGGGCCCGGCCCCGCCAGAAACTGCCGCAACTGATCGAGGTCCCTGACCGGCTGAAGGCTGTCCATCTCTGCCTGCGTCCGCGACAACAGGCAGATCAGCGCGTGCACTTCGCTGTTCAAATCGACATCCACGGCCGCCGAAAAGTGAAGCAGCACGCGGCTTCTGATAAAATCCAGCACGCCCTGAAACGCATAAGCGGCAAGAACGAGGATCGCCAGGCCGATCAGCGTGGGCACACTGCGGCTGGGCAACACCATGTCGTAGACCAGCAGCATATACATGGACCCGCTGAGCAGCAGGATGTTGAGCGCCGCGCTGAGGACGAACGTCGCCGTCATTGCGCGCTTGGCATGGAGTAGGATCGCGCTGAGCTTTTGCCGGGCCAGCTCCTCCTGAACGCCGCCCCCGCCCGACACGCCGCTCATCGCCACATGCGCCGGGTATTGTCGTCTGCGCCCTTCAACCGGCCATAAGGACCCACCTCTATGTCAGTCTTGAGCACACGCGCCGGGTTGCCCGCGACAATCGAACGTGGCGGAACATCGTCGAACACGACTGCACCTGCCCCTATGATCGACTCATCGCCTATGCGCACGCCGGGCATGATGGTGGACCCGCCGCCGATGAAACAGCGTTTGCCGATATGGATCGGCCTGTTTTCACCCGTCCGCGGATCTTTTGTGAACAGCAGCGTCTTGAACGCCACCAACGTCTCGGCGTCGATGACGATGCTGCCCGGTTGCGCTGTCACCATGCGGCTGGACAGTGAGACGGTGGAGGTCGGATGGATATCGACGCCATTGAGATATTTGAAACGCGCACGTTGCAACGCGAGAGCGACCGCCCTGACCTTGCGCAAGCTATTGAGGGACCGAAGCGCCATGGCGCCAGAACTATGCCGCCGCCCCCGCCTTGTAAACATCTCTTGGTTGTCAGGGCGAAACTTAACAATTATGGCACTGCCCATGTCAGCGGGCGGCACCAGATTCACTCCCAAAAAATCCTTGAAGCAGCGATTCCAGCGCTTCGTCCAGACGCGCATATGGGGCACGGACATCCACCCTAGCGCGTGGATCGCGACGACGGCGCTGATCGACCGGACCTGGCCGCGCGGCATTCATATCGGGGCGAACTGCGTTCTCGCCGACGAAGTCGTCGTGCTGACCCACGACATGACGCGCGGCATCTATATGGATACGCGCATTGGCGAAGGGACCACCATCGGCGCACGCGCGATCATCATGCCGGGTATCACCATCGGCAAGAACTGCACGATCCTGCCGGGAACGATGGTCAATCGCGATCTTCCCGATGGCGCCACGGCGCAGGGAAACCCCGCGCGGATCGTTGAACCAGACTCGAGCGTCAAAACGGCCTGATTATCCGTCCGCAGCCGCGCGCAGCCATATGCGCGCGCAGATCGGCAATGCTTTTCCGGTTCCACGGGATAATGCCCACGCCGAGCGGCCCGAACGCGGAAATATCGAAAATAGCGACATCATAGCGATCGCACAGCCGGTCGACCGATGCCCGGTTGAGCATGCCGAGATTCATCACGACGGGGCGGCCCAGCGGATTGCCATCCATCCCGCGTCCCACATCGGTAACATAGCGGCCTCCACGCGCATCGAGCAGCACGATGTCCGCATCGCTCTGCATGATCCGCCGGTGCGAGGCCGCATAGGGCGCCACATAGTCATGCGCGCGCATGGCAAGGAAACTGCCGGTGAGCAGCGCTGCAAGGACCGAAACCCACAGCGCACGCGCATCGGGCCGCTTGAAACTCGCCCAACCAAGCCCCGCCAGCAACGCAAAGCTGCCGATGAACCCGTGAAGATAACGATATCCCCAGCCATAACCCGGATCGATGGCGAGCGCCGCCATGCCGAGCGCGCCGAGACCCAGCGGCAGCGCCACCCGCTCTCCCCGAAATGCCGCACGCCAGCCCATTCGCCACAAGCCGACCAGCGCCAGCGGGACCAGCAGCAGGTTGTTCCACGCCAGAAAGCGCGAGAGATGCAGCAGGGGACGCCATTTTTCGAGCCGCTCGACAAGGCTTTCCATCTTGTCGGCGACACCTGCGGACGGGCGCACATCGGCGGGCGGGCCGTACCAGTCGATCAGCAGGTGCGGCCACAGCTTTGCCCATAGCGCCACCGCCAGCACCAGAATCGCAGCATGAAAGGCGAGCGCGCCCCAGCGCCTGCCCAGCGCAAACCACAGCAGGAACGGGGTCAGGAACACCAGCGGATAATGATATTGATGCAGCCCGGCGAGCAGCAGCACGACCAGCCCCGCCCCCGCATGGCCCAGCCTGTCGTCCCGCAACACCAGAGCGAGCCAGAGCATGTTGAGCGCGAAATGGCCGGTCATCGCATAGGGCGTCATGCCCGTGACCAGCAGTTGCGCGGAAGACAGCGCCATCACCAGCGTCACCGCCACCGCATCGGCCCGCCCCGGCATCAGCCGCAACGCGCCACGCCACAACGACACCAGGCCGATAATCAGAAATAGCGGCCCTGCCAGATTCGGATCGCCCAGCCACCCGCACAGCGCACGAAACGCGGCGTTCAGTGGCAGATAGGCGGCGTTCCAATAATGGTCGGCACCGAAGGGCGAGAAGAATTCCGGCATGATCGCGCGGCGATACTCCAGCCATTCAGGCGGGATCGACCGGGCCAAATACCCGTCCCGCATCGCGGCGGCGGCAAATTCCGCAACCTCCTCGTCCCGCGACAGCGCATAATTGCCGAACAACCAGTAGCGCCCCGCCCATGCGGCCAGCGCGAAGGTGAGGATAAGCACAAGGACGGTCCACGGCCGTTGCGTCCAGCGCATATCTCCGTCCGGCACCAACCGGATGAGAAAGGCGCCGAGCAACAGCGCGCCGGCACCAAGGATCAGCGCGGGCATATCCTGCGCCTTGAACAGGAAATGGCCCAGCGTGCGGCCTTGCAGGGCCTCGACCTCAATGCCCCAAGCGAGTGCCAACCAGCCTGCAACCGCTATTGCCAGGACGATCAACAGCCCGGACAGGCGCGCGCGCTTCATGCGCTGATTGCGCCTTGCGCGGCAAGATCGGCGCGCACGAAGAGGCCGTCCATCTCCACCAGCAGCGGGAAATGCCCCTTGTTGTTGGCAAAGAACGCGTTGGGTACAAAGCCATGCCCCTCCAGCCAGCCGATCATCTCGCGATATCCGCTCGCGCCCTCATATTGCGGGCGCACGGCGAGTTCGCTCTGCACGCCGATCATATCGGAAAGGCGCGCGCCCGCGCCATCGCACACCGCGCGGTCATGCCCTTGCGTGTCCATTTTCAGGAAAGGCCGGGACAGGCCGTGCGCGCCGAGCAACTCGTCGAGCATGCCGTCGAGCCGGCGGCACTGCATCTGCACCACCCGCTCCACCTTGTTACGGGTTTCGAAAACAGGGTCGAGCGTCTTGGAAGGTTTGGCGATCGAGCTGAATTGATGCGCGGCCATGATGTGAAAATCGGCGGTGCCGTCAAAGTCGGACAGCGCGAGATTATATACATGCCATTTGGGATCGGGGGCGGCGTGACGCGAGACTATGGCGAACACATCCGGGTTCGGCTCGAACGAGAAGATATGACCGCGAAAGCCCGCATCACGCCGGGCCGAGCGCGCATATTGCCCCTCATTCGCGCCGACATCGATCAGAGCGTCGACACCGAAGCCCTCGAAAAAGCGGCGCAGCGCGAGGATCTCGGGATATTGATGCACGCGCCCGGCGAACGCCAGACGCACCGCCAGCCAGCGTCGGGACACTTCCCGCGTGATGCGCCCCATGCTCATGCCCGTCCTGCCCTCTCTCGCGCCCGTTCATATGCAGCAAGCGTTGCCGCCGCCGCATCGCTCCACTCGCCCATGTCAGCGCGCATCGCAAGCGCTCCGGCACCAAGATGCGCGCGCGACGCCTGATCGACAATCAGCGGTCCGAGCGCCTGCTCCAACGCCGCCATGTCATTGGACGCACACAGGCGCACCCGGGCCTCATCGAGCCCCGCAAACATGCCGACGCGGCTCGCGACCATGGCCTTGCCATAATGCAGAGCCGAGAGAAACGCGCCGCTGCTGTCGATATCGCGATAGGGAAAGGCGATGATATCGGCCTTTTGCAGATGTGCATCGAGATGCGGCTCGGTCAGAAAGCCGAGATCGAGGATCAGCCGCTCTGCGAAACCCGCTTGCCTGACCCGCGCCAACAGCGGCTCAATATCCATGAACGGCTTGCCCGCGACGGCGAGTTCGAAATCATGCCCCCTTGCCCAGAGCGAGAGGCAGGCGTCGATCAGCAGGTCGAAGCCTTTATATGGCCGGATGGTCCCGAAAAAGAGGATACGCGGGGCAGCGGAATTGGGCACGGCCGGCAGATCGTCAGGCGCCGCACGCGCCAGCTCCATCGGCGGATGTGGCACGACATGCAGCCGGTCCGCCGATATGCCCTGCGCCAACAGCGATTGCCATGTGGTGTCGCCATGCACGATCAACGCATCAAAACTGTCGAGCAATGCGCGATACCCGCGCGCCTGCGTCGCGCTGTCGCCATGAAAGGCCGATGCATTGTGAACCGTGTGAACCAGCGCCGGCCGGTTGCGCCCGCCCGCCCTCAGCCGCCTTATCAGCCGGCGGTCGGCGGGCGGAAAGGGAAGCCACTGGATATGCACGACATCGTCATTGCGCAGATTGGCGAGGTTTCCGGTACGGGCCGTGGCAAGATATTCGGCGGCCTTGATGGCGCGAAAGGCCGTTCCTTCCGACAATGCGTCGCGCAACCGTTCGGACCAACGAAAGAAGCGCGGCACATAGCGATAGGCTGCGGGCTCGATCGCGTCGGTGGCGCGCATGGGCCGCCCGAGCAGGCTCACCTGATGCCCCGCCTGCGCCAGCGCGGCGCACAGCCCGTCGTCATAGCGCCCGGTGAACAGCGAGGGGTCGAGCATCGCGATTTTCATGCGGGCTGCCTCACCAGCCTGCGCATCGCCGCGATGTGCAAAACCGCCGCACCGATGAAACAGAGCGCGTAAATGATCATGAACGGAATATCGTCGGTCCGGGGCGACCCGCCAATCCAGATCGCTAGTGGCACGCTCGCCAGAGACCCGGCGAGAAACGGCAACGACTGACGCAGAAGCGGACCGAACCGACCCAGCGCGCCCTGAAGATAAACCGACGTGCACATGATCGCGAGCGCGAGCAACAGCAGGCACAGCAGCAACAGTTCCGGCATCAGCAGATCGGTGCGCTGATCATAGAGGAAGGCGAATATCCGCTGACCAAAGGCGATCAGCAGCAGGTCAGCGCATAGCGCTATGCCGAGCGCGACCGCCAGAGCGCGCAGCAACGCCCGGCGAAAGGCCGCATGATCATCGGCGAACCAGTATGCGGTAAGGCGGGGCAATGCCCCCTCGATCGTTGCGCGAATCGCGGTCGCCACCGCGCGGATCATCTTGAAAAGGAAATCGAACAACAGCAGCATGCGCGGATCATGGCTCAGCGCAGCGATCACGAAATAGGGGCTGTTATAAGCGGCCACCTCGCTGATCGTCAGCGCGGCGGACGCGCCGATATCGCGCAAATAGGTGCGACGGACATGGCCTCCCCCGATCCGCCAGGAAAGCCAGTGCGCGCCTTTCAGCCCTGCCCTGCGGTGGATCAGCGCCATGCCGAGCGCGCCTCCTGCAAGGTTGATCAACACCAGCAGCACCATCGCGGGGACAAGTTCGACGCCAGCCAGAATTGCCGCCAAAACGCCCAGTCCCAAGATACGCCGTCCGATATCGGACAGTTCCCACACCAGATTGAGATCGACCGCAGCCAATGCCCGTTTTGCCAGCAAAAGTAACAGGTTAAGCCCGGAGGCGAAGAAGAAGAGTAAAAAGACGGCAGGTAACTCGGTACGGATCCAGCCCGCCGCCATGGCCGCAATCACCACGACCGCGCCTATGACAATCAACATGATCAGGAACAGGAACAGCACGCCGATCTCTTCCCGCCGGAAGGTGCCGGCTTCGGTGCCGTCGTCGCGCTGGCCCAGCCAGAAGCGCCGCAGCCGGGCGTAAATCACCGTCGTAATGCCGAACTCGGCGGAAATGGTGAAATTGTTGAATGCGATCAGCAGCAGAAACGCGCTGAACTCCTGTTGCGGCAACACGCGGATGAAGCTGTAGGTGACCGCAAAGCCCCACAGCATCGACAGCGACACGCTCGCCAGCTTGGCCAGCGTCAGAATGCGCGCCGACCGTTCACCCGAGGCAATCAGGGTCCGGACCAAGCCCGCCCTACCCGCCTGCCATAGGCTTGCGCGCGAGGAACAGTGTCTCGCCCAGCGCCATGCGCCGCACATCGTCCGGGGCGCAATCCTGCGCGGCGATGATCGTCAGGTCGAAACCGGCGGCGCGAATGCGATCCGCGAAATCCGGGCCATATTGGCGCACATGGTCCCATTGGCCGAAACGCCGTTCGCGTTCCAGGGCCGTCATATCCGGCGTGCCGTCCTCGGTCGGCTTTGCCCACAACGGTACGATCAGCCACGCCTGTCCGCCCGGTTTCAAGGCGCCGAAGATATTGCGCAGCACCAGCGCATCGTCGGGCACATGTTCCATCACATGGCTGGCGTAGAAAAGGTCGAAGCGCGCTGTCTCTCCAATATCCATCAGGTCGACGCGGCGAACGCCCTCGACCGCATAGATGGAGGGCTCAATATCGGCTGGGACATAATCGCCTGCGCCCGCCCGCAGTCGGCTGACCAGACTGCCTTCATTGGGGGCCATATGCAGGATCGCCGATCCTTCTGGCGCGTCGATGCGGCCGGTATCCAGCAGATGGTGGACCAGCCGTTCGCGCGGCGACGCGCCACAGGCCGGGCACCCCCATTGCGCACAATCGCCATAGCGAAAAAAGCCGACGACATCGCCTTCACACGCCGGGCAATGCCGGTCTGCCCGCGCGCCCAGTCCCGCGCGCGCTGCCAACAGGCCGCGCGACAGGTGCTTACCCGCCGCCTTCATCGCTCGCGCTGCCGTAATCATCGCCCGATTCTCATCGCCCACCCACTATCAGAAACGCCCCATATCAATAGGCGCGGTGATGCACCAGAACGCGCAGCGTCGCCAGCACGATGCGGATATCGCGCCAGATCGACCAGTCCGTCACATATTCAAGGTCCGACTGGAGCCGCAACAGCAGGTCCTCATGTGCATCCGTGCTGCCCCTGTGACCGCGCACCTGCGCCAGCCCGGTAATACCGGGCTTGATACAATGGCGCGCCCAGTAGCGCGGGTCGACCTCCCAATAGAGTGCGTCGGCAGCCTTCGCGCCGGGCGCATGCGGGCGCGGGCCGACAATGCTCATCTCGCCCTTGAGAACGTTGAACAATTGCGGCAGTTCATCGATGCTGGTTTTCCGCAAGAATGCGCCGATTGCTGTCAGGCGGGGATCGGCACGGCGGGTCAGCTGGCTCGCGCCGCTGTCGGTCGCCTCGGCGCGCATGGAGCGGAACTTGTAGATTTCGAACGGCCGGGCATCCTGCCCCAGCCGCGACTGGCGAAACAGCACCGGACCGGGGCTGGTCAGCTTCACCGCGAGCGCCGCCAGCGCCAGCACCGGGGACAGCAGGACGATCGCCGCCAGTGAGACGGCAAGATCGAAGATGCGCTTGATGATGCGGTCACGATAGTCGAGCGGCCCGCCCGCCACCACGAGCGTTGGCTGGTGATGAAAAGTCCCGCCCCGGACCGGTGCGAAACGCGCCATCTCCGGCATCAATATCTCACCACGCGCTGACAACGACTTGAGCGCCACGCTCCAATCGCCGATTTTCTCGCTAGCGCAGGCAACAACCACATGCTCCGCCCCGCCCACCGCCAGCGCCAGCTTTTCCGCCATCGCCGCGTCATGACGCGAAGGGTCCAACCCCAAGGTCCTGGCGTCGATTATCTCCATCTGACGCGGCAGATCGGGAATATCGACGCCATCGGCAATCAGTAGCTCCATGACCGGCACCGCGCCCAGCATGCGACGCGACAAGGCGATAACGATGAACCGGCACCCCACCAGTCCGAAAACGGACAGCAGGCCGCCGACCATGAATGTCAGACGGGAAAGCTGCTCCCCGATTTTCGCCAAAAATACGATCAGCAGCGTCAACAGTGCCGCCTGCACGAATGCGATCAACGCATGTGCGGCGCCGGTGCGCACATTGCCCAACATCCTGATACCGTAGGCACCGCCGTTGATCGCCAGCAGCGTGTAGATCGGCGCGAGAATAGCGAAAATGACGATGCCATGGGGTTTTTCCGGCTCCCCGAGCCAGGCACCCAGCACCACCCGGTTGGCCACAACGAAACAGGCGAGCATCGTCCACAGATCGATCACCACTCCGAGCAGATAGAGCCGCAAGCGCGTATGTTCCTTGCTGACCGGCGAACGTACTATTCGGGGGGTGTGACGAGACGGCATCATCGGAAGAACGGCTTTCTGGATGGAAACGCCCCTTTACACGAGCAATCCCTGCCCTCAAAGCGATTGCATGAGCAAACGTACGCGCCAATCTCCGGTCAGATGGCTCGCCCTGCCATGGTGGGCGATACAGTTGATTACTGGCGCAAAATCCTTTCGCGACAATCCGTTGATCGGTTCCAAGCGGCTAAACCGCTGGGGCTTGCACAAAACCAGGGTGCGGATCGCGCATGGTCTGGCCGCGCACCGGCGCAAGCGGCTGGGGCGCAAATTGAGCGCAGAGGATCGGGAACAGTTTGCGCGGCAGGGCTATGTGCTGGTGCCGAATTTCCTGCCATCCGAGGAGTTCGAAGCGCTGAAGACCGCAATCCTGCGCCGTGTCTCTCCCGCCCGTGAAATGGTGCAAGGCGACACAATCACGCGCCGCATCGCCATCGACCAGCACATGATGCGCGATATTCCGGCGCTCAAACGGCTGATACGGCAACCGCGCTGGGCAGCGTTGATGCGCTATGTCGCCAGCTTCGATATCGAGCCGCTTTATTATATCCAGACGATCCTGACGCATCGCGTCGATGCGGCACCCGACCCGCAAACGAACCTGCATGCCGATACATTCCATCCGACGATGAAGGCGTGGTATTTCCTGACCGACGTGGCCGAGGATGAAGGGCCGCTGACCTATGTGCCGGGCTCCCATGAACCGACGCAAAAGCGGCTGGACTGGGAGCATCGCCGCGCGCTGGCGGCGCCTGAAAATGTGGACAGGCTGTCCGCGCGCGGGTCTATGCGGGTGGCAGCCGAGGACCTGATCGAATTGGGTCTGCCCGGACCGACCCGATTTTCCGTGCCGGCGAACACGCTCGTGGTCGCCGACACATGCGGCTTTCACGCACGCGGCCCATCCGTTCGTCCATCGATGCGGATCGAAATATGGGCCTATAGCCGCCGCAACCCGTTTATAATCTGGTCCGGTTTGGACATTCTTAGCCTTCCATGGATTGCCGAGCGACGTATCCCCGCCTTATGGGCCTTCCGAGACATTTTTGTGAAATGGGTCGGCCAGCCTTGGCGAAAAACAGGCAGAATAACGGCAAATACCAACGACATATCGAATTTTTAGTGTTTGTTTACGATAAAGTGATTCAAGGCGTACAATAAGGTCGCAATTTAAGTAGCGGCGCAACGAGCAAAGACAAGAACAGGTCGTTGTGCTTTTTATCAGGGAATTGGGGACCATAGTTGCGTAACTCGATGGCCAGCTTTGCCGATGTCATGTCGACGCGAAGACGATACCCGACAGCGGAGCAAATTTTCTCTGCGCGCCATCAGCGCGCCATTTTGACCATTAACGCTTCCACACTAAAATTGTTGCAGTGCAAACAAAGTAATTTACCCGAATCTCGTTCCGGGCTAGAGAGTGTGTCATGAAAGCGTTCGCCCCCATCAAAAGGCGATTTCTGTTTTTGCAAGGACCGCCTGGCCCGTTTTTCTGGCTGCTGGCCGAGAAGCTAAAAGACCGCGGTTACCCGACCTATCGCATCAATTTCAACGGCGGCGACCGTGCCGACTGGCCCGGCAACGCGACGCAGTACCGTGGCGGACAGTCGGGATGGACTCGCTTTTTCGATCGGTTCGTTCGCGACAACCGGATCACGGACATCTTATTGTTTGGCGACTGCCGCCCCCTGCATCAGGCGGCGCACGGCATGGCCAAGTTGCGCGGCATCAACATCCATGTGTTCGAGGAAGGCTATATCCGGCCGCACTGGATCACGATGGAGCCCGATGGCGTCAACGGCCATTCCAAATTGTCGAAGGACCCGGATTGGCTGCTGCAGCAAGCCGCAGGGCTGCCGCCGATGCCGCCAGAGATCCGCATAACCGCAAGCTTCAAGCGTCGTGTGCGCGATGCCCTGCGCTATTATACGGCCGATTGCATCACCCGTTGGCAATATCCCTTCTTCCGGTCGCACCGGCCGGGGTCCGTTGTTCTGGAGGGGCTGGGTTGGTGCCTGAAATTTACGCGCAAGCGGCTGCACAAGAAGCGCATGCGTCGGGCAGTGGAACAGGTTGGCAAGGATGCACCCTATTTCCTGTTCCCGCTTCAGCTGAATTCCGACTATCAGATCAGGACGCATTCGCCGTTTCAAAGCATGTATGAGGCGGCGCTCTATGTGATGGAAAGCTTCGCCCGTTTTGCGCCACCGCACACTATGCTGGTTATCAAGGAGCATCCGCTCGATTGCGAATTCCGCAGTTGGAACCGGTTCGTGAAAAAACATGCCCGCATATTGGGCATTTCCGACCGCGTCCTCCATATTGTGGGCGGCGAACTGACCAGGATGGCCGGGGAATCGCTCGGGCTGGTGACGGTCAACAGCACCACCGGAACGCTGGGGCTGAGGGCCGGTCGCCCCGTCTTCGTGCTAGGCAGCGCGATCTATGATATCGAGGGCATCACCGATCAGGGCACGCTTGACGATTTCTGGTCGGCGCCCGAACCACCGGATATGGACATCTATCTGGCGTTTCAGCGGGTATTGCACGCCCGCTGCCTGATCCCCGGCGGCTTCGCCAGCGAATCTGCGGTCGACACGCTCATCCGGTCAACGCTAGTGCGCCTGTTCGAGGATCCGGCCCACCTCCCCGTTCGCGTGGAGTTCGACCGGATGCTCGCAAGTCAGGCGGCGGCCGACGCCGCCGTTTCCGCCTCAGCCGCCTGATCGGCCGGGGCCTGACGGATCAGATAATCGAACGCTGACAGCGCCGCTGTCGCGCCATCGCCCATTGCAACCACGATCTGCTTGTAGGGCGCGGTCGTGGCATCGCCCGCAGCAAACACGCCGGGAACCGAGGTAGCGCCACGCGCATCGACCTCAATCTCGCCGCGCGGCGTCAGCGCGATGGCCCCGTCCAGCCATTCGGTGTTGGGGATGAGGCCGATCTGGACGAAAATACCCTCCAGCTCGACATGATGGACCTCATCCGTGTTGCGGTTCTTGTAGCTGAGCCCGGTCACCTTCTCCCCGTCACCGAGCACTTCTGTCGTCAGTGCCGACACAATCACATCGACATTGGGCAGGCTGAACAGCTTCTTTTGCAACACGGCATCAGCACGCAATTGATCGTCAAACTCGATCAGCGTGACATGCGCCACAATGCCGGCGAGATCGATGGCCGCCTCGACGCCCGAATTGCCACCGCCGATCACTGCCACGCGCTTGCCCTTGAACAGCGGGCCATCGCAGTGCGGGCAATAGGCCACGCCGCGATTGCGATATTCCTCTTCGCCCGGAACGCCCATTTGCCGCCAGCGTGCGCCGGTTGTCAGAATGACGGTCTTCCCTTTCAGGGTCGCTCCATTTTCCAGCTCAACGCCAATCAGGCCGCCAGCGGTAGCAGCGGGAACAAGCTTCGTGGCCTTCTGAAGATTCATGATATCGACATCATATTCCTTCACATGTGCCTCTAGCGCGGCGGCGAGCTTCGGTCCTTCGGTATGCGTGACGGAGATGAAATTCTCGATCCCCATCGTGTCGAGCACCTGCCCACCGAAGCGTTCGGCGGCGATGCCAGTACGAATGCCTTTGCGTGCAGCGTAAATGGCCGATGCAGCGCCAGCAGGCCCACCACCGACAACCAGCACGTCAAATGCGTCCTTGCCCGCAATTTTCTCAGCAGCCTTGGCGCTCGCCCCCGTGTCCAGCTTGGCGACGATCTGTTCAAGCTCCATGCGGCCCTGCCCAAACGGCTCGCCGTTCAGATAGACGGCGGGAACGGCCATCACCTTGCGGCTATCGACCTCATCCTTGAACAGCGCGCCGTCAATCGCGACGTGGCTGATCCGCGGGTTGAGCACCGTCATCAGGTTGAGCGCCTGAACCACATCCGGGCAATTCTGGCAGCTCAAGGAAAAATAGGTTTCGAAGGCATAGTCGCCATCCAGCCCGCGCACTTGCTCCAGCAATTCGGGCGCAGCTTTCGAAGGATGCCCTCCAACCTGCAACAGCGCAAGCACCAGCGACGTGAATTCGTGTCCCAAGGGGATACCGGCGAAACGCGGACCGATATCGGTGCCCGACCGCCTGATCATGAAGGACGGCTTGCGGTCGTCATCGCCATCGCGCGACACACTGACCTTGTCCGACAGGCCGGCGATTTCATCCAGCAACTCTCCAAGCTCGGCCGATTTCGCGTCGTCACCCAGAGACGCGATCAACTCGATCGGCTCCCTGATGTTGACGAGGTACGCCTTGAGCTGGTCCTTCATTGCGGATTCGAGCATGTCATTCTCCATGTTGCGCCCAACCGGGGCGCAAGGCGTCGCCTACCGCCCCGATAACCGGGGTGGCACCGAAAACGGCAGGCGACATCTGTACGAAAAGCGAGCGATCATATCGGCTCGCAACCGCTAATTGGTCGACGCGATCAGATCTTGCCGACCAGATCGAGCGAAGGAGCAAGGGTCTTTTCACCCTCTTCCCACTTGGCCGGGCAAACTTCACCCGGATGTGCTGCAACATATTGAGCTGCCTTCACCTTGCGCAGCAGCTCAATAGCGTTGCGGCCGACGCCTTCGCTGGTGATTTCCATAACCTGGATGATACCCTGAGGATCCACCACGAACGTACCGCGGTCGGCCAGGCCAACGCCGGGGCGCATGCAGTCGAAGTTGTTGGTGACAGTGCCCGAGGGGTCGCCGATCATCGTGTACTTGATCTTGCCGATCGCGGGCGAGGTGTCGTGCCAAGCCTTGTGGCTGAAATGCGTGTCCGTGGAAACGGCATAGATTTCAACACCCATGGCCTGAAAATCACTGTACACGTCGGCCAGATCCTCAAGCTCGGTCGGGCAAACGAAAGTAAAATCGGCCGGATAGAAGAAGAAAACCGCCCAGCCCGCTGCTTTCACATCGGCGTCGGTGACGGTGATGAACTTGCCGTCCTTGTACGCCTGAGCGCTGAAAGGTTTAATCTCGGTGTTGATAACAGCCATTAATATCTCCGTTTATTGTGCGGTGCGTGAATGCGAGTGTGCAGTAGCAAAACGAAATGGCTCCGCAAAACTGCTTTTTCCGGCCACTCAAATCGGAAAAATCGATCAGAAAGGTCACATGCGCCTTGTTGTCTGAAATTCATGCAACCTTCGCTATCTTTTAGCGGTTTCGAATAGCGAATGATCAAGCGCTCGAAAGAAAGGGAAGTTTCATGCGGAAAATATTTAGCACGGCCATTGTCCTGTCGTTGATCGCACCAGTGGCTGTAGCCCCTACAGCAGCGCTGGCGCGGCATGATAAACATGAATATCGCGAGTGGCGCGGCCGGGATGGCCGGACCTATTGCCGCAAGTCGGACGGCACCGTCGGATTGGTGGTCGGCGCTGCGGGCGGCGCCCTGCTGGGTCGTGCCATCGATTCAGAGGGCGATCGCACCACCGGCACGGTTGTTGGCGCAGCAGCAGGCGCTCTCCTCGGCAAAAGCATCGCCAGCAAGCGTCGCTGCCGGTAAAATTCGACGCAGGTGAAACCCTGCACCCAAATATGGCGAAGGTGCGTAATCCGTGGATGTGCCGCACCTTCGCCTTCATTTTTGACTGGACGCGCGCGCCGCCTTTCGCCATGGAAAGCGCGCCTGCATCGGCAGCGCCGGCTTAGCTCAGTTGGTAGAGCACCTGATTTGTAATCAGGGGGCCGCGGGTTCGAATCCTGCAGCCGGCACCAGTTCTAAGCATGCATTTCAGAAGGTATTTGCGATCTGCCGCTACGGGTCGGTCGTATCTCTTGGCAATCGCGCGGTTGAATTTCAGTTTATCGAAGAAACCTTCGATCTGACTATTCGGAAATGGCGGGCCTTTGCTCTGGTTCAGCTGACCGTTGCATAAAGGCCCGCCACCACCGGGCACAAATGGCACCCCGTTTCCAAGCCAGCAATACGCGATGGAATGAAGCAGCAACTCTCTTTCACGGAAGCCTCGGCAAATATGAGGCGATAAAACGATCACAGTCATTTGGATTTGTATCGCCCCTCATCGCTCGAAAGCGATGATTCAACCGATTCGCATAATAGTAGCGGAGGAGGGATCTGAATTGTTCGATTATAGTATTGAAATTAAATGATTATATGGCTTCAGAACATCCTCACCACCCCCAATAATACCCCCAGCTTTCCGCGTTTTCGACAGGGCGTGATCATATAGCGACGAGTTGCATTGCTGGAGGAGCAATCCCGCCCTTATTGATTAAAAAGCATTATTGCGCGCGATTGCATGAAAGCGTAAAAGTTGATAAGATGATAAACGCTTAAGCGCAAAGGAGCAGCACAACATGGGTGACGCAACCCGCTGGACCGTTAATGTGGCGGCAGAGACAGACATCGAAGTTCGCACTTATCTCGCTCAGCGGGGAATGAAGAAGGGTGACCTTTCGAAATTCATTGAGGAAGCCGTAAAATGGCGTCTGTTGGACCTGACATTGTCGGAAGCCCGATCGGCTTTTGAAGATATGTCGCCAGAAGAGATGGATCACTTAATTGAAGAGGCCGTAGCGAGCGCGCGGACGCATTGAGCCCATGCGTGTCATCCTTGACACCAATGTGCTCGTCAGCGCGCTGTTGTATGAGCGGTCTCTCCCCTATCAACTGGTCACCCTATGGCGGCAGGGACGGTTCACTCTCCTGACATCGGCTGAACAGCTAGATGAACTTCGCCGTGTCACCCGTTATCCGAAAATCCGCGCTCGCCTCACTCCAGCACTTGCCGGGCGACTGATCAACGATCTCAAATCCATTGCGGACATGGTCACCAACCTGCCAGATGTTACAGTCTGCCGTGACCAATGGGACAATTATCTGCTGGCCACGATAGAAGCCGGAAATGCGGATATCCTGATTACCGGCGACAAGGCCGACTTGATCAGCATCGGGAGGCATGCAGGCGCAAACATCATGACGGTAAGGCAATTTCTGGAAATGGTGGGGCGCGGCAAGCCAGCTAAGGAGTGAGGCCTGTGACTGTCCCTTCCCCAGAACCCAACACAATTCTATCGCCACGATGACAGTGGATGATGCCACTTCATCCACTACCTCGGAGGGCATGTCGGCCTTGGGTAACTGACAGTTCAGAGATCGACCGGGCCGGGAGGAATATCCTCAACCGGTACAAAGGAGTCTTCAACTGGTTTCAGCGTCGCGAATAACCCTGACAGTGATTTGGCAGAGGCGGGTTCAACAGCGACGCCGTCATCTTTCTCGTCCCCAACCGCCTCCTCATCTAAACCAGACCGTCTTGATTTCGCTCCAGTTAAAACATGATCGCATTTAGATATCTTGGCGTGACGCCGATGTCCCATCGCGACCTCCTATGTATATGCCATGCATGCATCGCCTGCGTTCAGTATGCTAAAATAAAAAGTTATTCTCATCGAATGCGCTTGCGACGAGAGGCAATGAAACTCCGCAGGCACGTTACCAGAACCACCGTTGAGCGGCCAACTTTTGCAATTTCAAGGTTGCCTTCCGCAATCAGTTGGTAGATTTTGCTCCTGCTGAGGTCGGTCATTCGGACGGCATCGGGAATGCGAACGCTTATTACCTCTACCGCAAGAGTTCGAGCCCTATCATCGGTCGGCGCTTCCCTCCTCACACCGCCCTCCCCTTCGAATATTTCGCAAACTCCCGATCGCTATCCAAAAAAGCCACGAGCATGGCCGGGATCAGTTCGACGACCGGCTCCTCGCAGCCATAATGCTCGGCATAGGCGGCGGCGTAATCCTGGAGCCGCTGATGCAGGTCCGGCAGGATGCTGATTGAAAGCTTGATCGGTGTCCGATCGGGCAGCTTCGGCAAAGCGATCCGCATAGACCACGATCACCCCGCGTTCGCCCTTGCGAACGCATCCCCCAGCATCGAGCGCTTGACGAAAGGTCACCGGAACACCAACCGGGCAAAGATGCGGGAACAGTGTATCGAGCATATGCGGCCGGCTGGTCGGCAAAAGCCGCAGCGAAGCCTCATGCTCACCGGCTTCTGAAATGACGATATAGATTGCATCCGCCGTATCGAACTGGTCGATTTCAAATAGTCCGTCGACGACTGGCACATCCCAGCGGAAAAGGTCGACGAACAGGCGCTTGCGATCAGCAAACATCGAGCGCAGCAACGGCTGGCACCCTGCTGACAAATGATTGTCGATGATATGGATCATGGGGGTGTTCCCACTTCGTGACATGTGCACGTAAAGGAAGCACCCCCTCACCAGAGGCGATAGACCGGTCAATCAGCCGGGTTGACGCTGTTTCAGTTCGTTAAGACCGATTTCACCAGCCAGTACGGCACTCACGACTAACTCAGCCCGTCCGCTGGCTCCAAATAGTTTCCGCGCTTCGGCAAGATAACAGTCGACGGTCTTAGGTGCGAGGCACAAGGCTCGAGCAATCTGTTTATTCGTGTATCCCTGACCTAAAAGAATTACGCAATCGCGCGGTCGAGGATGCAAGCGTGGCTGTTTTATCGGCATCGCGAAGTCAGAGGTCAGCCGACGTGCTGCCTGAAAAGCGAAAATGCCAATGATCTGAACCGGTCCCAGCAATTGGGCCGCATGCTGGGGCGTGCGACACCCTGCAAAAGTGCAAGAACCCATACACTCACCGAGCCTCATATATGGCACTGTGATACCCTCTTTCAGCCCTTCACGTTTCCCCATTTCAAAGCAGGCTCGGTCTTGCCCGTCGAGAGAAATTATTTGATCGAGATCCGACCAAAGAAAAGCGCTGTCTGCAAAAATGCACCCGCGAATGATCGGATCGCGTCGGTAGTGACATTGACCGAAAAGCCTTTCGGTTATTGCGGCAGGATAATGCTTGATATCAACTCGACCAGGTCTTGGGCGGCTAAGATCTTCGTGATGAATGAGCGCAAAATAGCGAAATCCCAATTCGGTTGCTGCACTTTCCATAAAAAGCCTGATATCGTCGATAGCTGTCGCGTGACGCAACTGTGCAACCACGTCACGCGCCAGCAGCATGAAATTCGTTAAGCAGCTCTGCCCTATCATGCCCCTCTGACAGTCCATATTCTCGACAAATGGTGGCAGTCCGTTCCTGCCAATTTTAGCCCAGCAAAAGCATCGGATTTTCGACCAGTTCCTTGAGCGCCTTTATGAACTGTGCGGCGACGGCGCCATCGATCGCTCTGTGGTCGAAGCTGGCGGTGGCGGCCATGATGGTGGCGAGCTGCATTTCACCATTCACGCTCCAAGGCTGGCTGACGCCCGCCGCCGCGCCCAGAATCAGCGCCTGGAGCGGGTTGATCACCGGGAACATCTCATCGATGCCGAACATGCCAAGGTTGGAGAGCGAGCAAGTGCCGCCCTGATACTCTTCCGGCGCCAGCTTTCCGTCTCGCGCCTTGCCTGCGAGTTCCTTGGCCTTGAGCGCAATCGCCGACAGCGAAAGCGTATCAACGCCCTTGATAACCGGCGTGATAAGTCCGCCATCGATCGCAACCGCCATGGATATGTCGACCCGGCTGAAGCGGTGCAACACATCGCCACCAAACTGAACATTGGCGTCGGGCACCTGAACAAGAGCCATGGCGAGCGCCTTCATGAGCATGTCGTTGACCGAAAGCTTGATGCCCCGACCCTCCAGCCCTGCGTTAACCTCGCCGCGCAGCTTGAGCAGTGGATCGAGATTGCAGCGGGCCGTCAGATAGAAATGTGGTACGGTCTGTTTGCTCTCCGTCAGGCGCCGCGCGATGGTCTTGCGCATGCCCGAAAGCTTGACCGTTTCGACCGGAACGCCTTCCGGCGGCGGCGCTATAGCGGAGGCAGGCATGGGAGCGGCCTGAATGGCGGCGGGAGCCGGAGCGATCGACGGTGGCAATCCCAGATCGGCCTTGACAATCTTGCCGCGCGGTCCGCTGCCTGAAACACCCGCGAGCGCGATACCCTTGATGGCGGCGACACGTTTTGCCAGCGGCGTCGCATTGACGCCCTCCTCCAGCACCGGCGTCGGCACCGGATCGTGCCTGGGCGCGGCTGGTGCCAGGACAGGCTCCGTTGGCTGCTGGGCTGGCGATGGCGGAAGCGCCTCTGCGGATGCGCCAGCTTCCGCCATCGCAGGCTCGGTTACAACATGCTCAGTCACCGCCTCACCCTCCTCACCCAGTAGCGCTAACACGGCGCCTACAGCAATATCCTCGCTGCCGTCGGGCACAATGATCTGCGTGACAACACCCTCATCCGCCGCCTCGAATTCCATCGTCGCCTTGTCGGTCTCAATCTCGGCGATCAGATCGCCCGCTTTCACTGTATCGCCGGGCTTCACCAGCCATTTGGTGAGCGTGCCTTTCTCCATTGTCGGGGAGAGCGCGGGCATTTTCAGTTCAATCGCCATGATCGGTTCAGCCTAAAAAGAGTTCAGCGGCCGCATCGACAATCGCCTCGGCATCGAGGCGATAGGTGCGGTACAAGTCGAGCAGATCGCCGGTCTGGCCGAAGTGATCTATGCCGAGCGGACTGACGCGCATGCCCTTGACACCGCCCAGCCACGACAACGCACCGGGCGAGCCATCGATAACCGTGACGAGACCGGCGCCCGGGGCCAGAGCGGACAGCAGCATCTCGGCATGGCAGGGCTCCGCCGCCTTGCCTGTCCAGCGCGCGGCCCTGCTATCCGACCAGCCGCGATGCAGCAAGTCCGGCGAGGTAACGTTGAGCAGGCCGAGACCCGGCATATCTTCGGACAGCTCCTCCCAGGCGGCAAGCGCCTCGGGTGCGACGACGCCGATAAAGACAATCGCCGCCTCGGCATTTTCGCCCGGTTGCTTGAGCCAATAGCCACCTTTCAGGGCATCGGCCTTCCAGTTCTCATTCTCACGCGCGATCTGCGGGATCGAACGGGTCGAAAGGCGCAGATAGACCGAACAGCCGTCCGGTCGCTGCATATGATCAAACGCAAATTCCATGAACAGCGCCACCTCGTCGGCCCAGGCTGGATCGAAATAGGTGAGATTGGGCTGACCCATGCCGATAAGCGGCGTATTGATCGACTGGTGTGCACCGCCTTCGGCCGCCAGCGTAATACCCGAGGGCGTGCCGACCAAGAGGAAGCGCGAGTCCTGATAACAGCCATAATTAAGCGCATCGAGACCGCGCGAGATGAACGGATCATAGACCGTACCCACCGGCAGCAGCCGCGTGCCGAAGTGCGGTGCAGCCAGCCCCAGCGAGGCCAGCATCAGGAAGAGTTGTTCTCGGCGATGCCCAGTTCGATATGCTGACCGGCCGCATGCTGCGCCCATTTCTGCGCGGAAGGTATCTTCGCCTTGTAAAACACGTCCGCCAGTTCCTGCCGCCGGAACAGTCCGCGCTGGTTGACGAACGCGCCCAGATTGGTGGTCTGCGTGACGTCGGGCGCGGTGGTGACGATGCGGTCGGCCAGCTCATGGCCGGATTTAGCAAGGTCGAGCAAAATGCGCCCGAACGCAGCCTGCGTCGATTGCTCCGCCCCTTCGGGAGCGGCAATGACCGGGACTGAAGCCGCCGGTGCCAGCGCCTCAGCCTTCTGCCGCGCTATCGGACTTTGCTCGATAAATGCCCGGAGCTGAGCGGCGGCGTTATCACCCAACCCACCCCAAGGTTCCCACTCCTCGCCTTCCTTGATCCCCATGTCAGCGCGAAACTGCTCCATCTGCGGCGGGTTCATCATGCCGCTATGGTTGTCCTTGTGTCCGGCAAGCGGCGTACCATAGCCCTTCACCGTATAGGCGATGAACAGGGTCGGCTTGTCGTCATCGGCGCTGTCGAACGCTTCGACCAGGCTCTCGATGCAGTGTCCGCCCAGATTGACCATCAGCGCGGCCAGAGCATCGTCATCGAAGCTGTCGAGCAGCTTCTTCACATTGGCCTTCTTGCCGATGTCGGCCATCAGCCGTTCGCGCCACGCCGCGCCGCCCTGATAGGTGAGCGCCGCATAATCGGCGTTGGGGCAGTTATCGATCCATTCTTCCAGGCTCTTGCCGCCCGGCATCCTGAACGCCGCCTGCTGCAGCTTGCCGTACTTAAGCGTGATCACCCGCCAGCCGCAGGTTTCGAAAATGTCGTCGAAGCGGCGAAACATACGATCCGCCGTCGTGCTGTCGAGCGACTGGCGGTTATAGTCGACGATCCACCAACAATTGCGCAGGTCGTGCTTATAGCCCTCGATCAGGCACTCGTAGATATTGCCCTCGTCGAGTTCCGCGTCACCCATCAGCGCGATCATGCGCCCGGCATCTTCCTCCTTCACCTGACCGTGCGCGATCAGATAATCCTGAACAAGACTGGTGAAGGCCGTAATCGCAACGCCAAGACCGACCGAGCCGGTGGAGAAATCGACCGGGATCGTGTCCTTGGTGCGCGAGGGGTAGCTTTGAACCCCGCCCAGCCCGCGAAACTTCTGCAGTTTCTCCAGGCTCTGATTGCCCAGAAGATAATGGATAGCATGCAGCACAGGCCCGGCATGCGGCTTCACCGCCACCTTGTCCTGCGGCCGTAGCGCGTGAAAATAGAGCGCCGCCATGATCGCGGTCATGGACGCGCAGCTCGCCTGATGGCCGCCGACCTTCAGCCCGTCGCGCTTCGGTCGAAGATGATTGGCATTGTGAACCGTCCAGGACGACAGCCACAGCAGGCGCTTGTCGAGGAGATCCAGGGTCGTGACCAGATCTTTTTGATCGTTGGACCGTGTTATAGTCATTTCATGCTCCATGAATCCGGCAGTTTATTCTCGCCGATCCAAGTGAGCAGGTGATTGCAAATTCCGGCTACAACTCACCGAACGTCAGCAAACAATTTTTCAAATTCCCCGTTTTCAGGCAGATAATCGCGCACCGTGTTGAAATCGCCATGTCAGCTGCGACGTGTTCAACTGGCTTCACCCCAATGATCGCAAGGCATAGTGTCGCCGCTTGTACCAGTGGAACTGTGCACAACGTAGATATGGACATCACATTGCCGAAATACCGCCATCCAGTTTCAATTCCGCCCCCGTCATGAAGCGGCTTTCATCCGATGCGAGATAAACTACCGCGCTAGCCACATCGTCCGGTTCACCCAATCTTCCTAATGGCACTTGCTTCGTGAGCTTGCCCAGGATTATGGCCTCATCCCTCTCCTGCACGATGTCGTCGAGAATGGGCGTGCGTATGAAGGATGGATGAACTGAGTTACAGCGTATGTCCCATCCCGCTCGCGCGCAATGCAGCGCTATAGACTTGGTCAGTAACCATCCGGCGGCTTTTGATGCATTGTAGGCGGCCAAATTATAACCAGCTATCAGCCCTGAAATCGACGATACGTTAACAATAGAACCGGGCTGATGAGCCTTCATAACGGGCAAGGCATTTTTGACGCCTATAAATATGCTGTCGCAGTTTACAGACATGCTGCGGTGCCATTCATCAAGAGACAGATCTTCCACAGATCCCATCACCAATATGCCAGCGTTGTTGACAAGAACTGATAAGCCGCCGAACTGACTTTTAGCTATTTCGATAATTCGCGCCCAATCGTTCTCGTTGGTGACATCGTGTTGAGCAGCAAGTGCGGCATTTGCACCTAATGCCTCATTGATCGAGGCAGCAATATCATACGCGCCGGCCTCGTTGCGATCTGTCAACAGGACTTTCGCCCCCTCTTGAGCCATAGACTGCGCGATTGCCGCTCCCAAGCCCTGAGCTGCTCCCGTCACGATAGCCGTTTTACCTGATAGGCGCATAGTCATAGCTTCATTTCCTATTTTCAGACACAAGTGAACTTCGTTTCCAAAAATGTGGTCGCAAAGGCTCAATTCTGTATACGGAGCAACGCCACAGCTCCCGACGATAAAAGGCTTTCGCTAATTATGACGGGTAAGCTCGAAGCCGATTTGCGCCAGTTGTGGGAAAGCTTCTGCCTTTTCAGCAGCTTTCGCTGAGGAGGCATTACCGCGAATAACTCGTCCCTTGATCCCATGGAATATCGCCGCCAAACGAAAGAAATTGAAAGCAATATAGAATGGATAGTTCGGGATGCCGTCCCTCCCGGTTCTGGCACAATAGGCCGCAACATAATCCGCCTCGGTCGGCAGATTGCGAGCTACCAAATCAACGCCAGCAAGACCCGCCACAATATGAGACGGCATATGATACATCATCGCGTTATAGGCGAAATCGGCCAGAGGATGCCCCAATGTTGACAGCTCCCAATCCAGTACTGCCAGAACACGCGGTTCCATTGGATGAAAGATAATATTATCAATCCTGCAGTCACCGTGGGTTAGGGCGGTTTCTTCGTCTGTTGGTATATTGACCTGGAGCCATTCGATCAGTTTATCCATGCTGGGATCTCGACCCGCCACAGCATCTTCGAAATACTGTTTTGACCAGCGATCGATCTGTCTTGCGAAATAATTGCCTGGCCGTCCATAATCGCCAAGGCCAATCTGCGTGTAATCGACCAAGTGCAATTTGGCCAATACGGCATTCATCGCGTCGAAATATGCAGGCCGGTCATATTTGTTCACTTCAGGCAGGGTCGCATCCCAGAAAATGCGGCCTTCAACCATCTCCATCAAATAGAACCAGGTACCGATCACTGCATTGTCTGTGCATAGGCCGAAAACCCTGGGCACAGGAACATCGGTTTTGGCCAAGGCTTGCAACACCTGAACCTCTCGCTCGACCGCATGGGCGCCTTTGAGTAACTCCCCCGAAGGTTTACGGCGTAACACATAAGACCGCGAGGGCGTCGTAAGCTTGTACGTGGGGTTAGATTGACCGCCGCTAAACTGCCCGATTGTCATTGGAGCACTGAAGTCCTTGATGTTCGCAGACATCCAGTTGATCAGCGCCTTTTCGTTGAACCGGTGCGCTTCGCGCACCGGCGCAATGCTGGCATTTGCCATGTTACTCGCAGTCATGCAGCGGCTGCTTTCGCATGGTCACGCTTGATTTTCTTGGCAAGCGACCATTTGTGCACTTCTGTCGGACCGTCATAAATTCGGAATGCCCTGATCTCCCGGAAAACCTGTTCAACTATGGTATCACCCGACACGCCGGATCCCCCCATTACCTGGACACATCTATCCGCGACGCGCATCAATGCCTCTGATACGGCGACCTTCGTCATTGAGCTTTCAACCGTACCGAGAGAACCTCCGTCAAGGACATCAGCACACCAATCAATCATCAGTTCAGCCTGTTTGAGGTCGATCAGGTTTTCAGCCAGCATGAAGCCAACGCCCTCATGATCGACTAGGGGTTTGCCAAAGGCGTGGCGGCGGCAAGCATAATCAGTTGCGATTTCATTGGCCCGTGTCGCACTGCCATGCCAGCGCATGCAATGGGATAGCCGTGCCGGGCTGAGGCGAACCTGCGCATACTTAAATCCCTCGCCGCTCCGTCCCAACATTTGATCGACTGGTACTTTCAGATTATCGATCGTCACGATCGCATGTCCACCTGGCATTGAACTGTCGATAGTATCAAGCACGCGATCGATGCGGATCGCTGGATTAGGTAGCTCGACCAGGAACATGCATGCGCCGTCGTCGGACTTGGCCATAATGATGCCAACCTTCGCCCCTTGTGCGCCGGTTATGAAAGCTTTGCGACCATTGACTGCCCACTGATCGCCATGACGCACCGCAATCGTCTGCATCATTGAAGGATCTGAACCCGCCCCGCCTTCCTCGGCGGGCTCAGTCATAAAAAAGGCAGATCGTGCATTCCCTTCCACCAATGGCGAAAGGAACCGCGCCTTTTGCGCATCCGTGCCGACACGGCCAAGCAGATACATATTCCCCTCGTCGGGAGCCATTGTATTAACGGCGACCGGTCCCAGAGGAGAGAGGCCTGAGGCCTTGAGTATAACAGCCGTTTCGCGCTGGCTCATATGGGAACCATCGACATGAATATGGGGTGTCATAACCCCGGCCGAACGCGCCAAGGTACGCAGTTCTTCAACCAGTTCCTCGGAAGGGCCATGGGCTGAGCAGCGCGGATCGCGCTCGTAAGGTATAACGACGCTCCGAACGAACGTCTCAACCTTAGCGGCGATATCGACCGCCTCTTTTCTTACTTCTCTCGTCTGCATACTACTTGTTCCTCGTGAGCCATCTAACCGAGCGCGTGGCAACGCCGCCGCGATCATATGCACCCTATAATTTTCCGAATGCGTCCGGGCGACCATGGCGGACCATCGAAGCTATAATGTGCTTACGACATGACCGCCATCGACAGTCAGCACTGCACCCGTCATGTAAGCTGAAGCTTCCGATGCAAGTAGCAGTAGCGACCCATCGAGATCTTCCAACCTGCCCAGCCGGCGTTGCGGAATTCGGCGCAGCATCGCTTTACCTGCCTCGCTTTTCCAAAATCCTGTGTTCAAGTCGGTATCGAGATATCCGGGGGCGATAGCGTTGACGCGGACACCAAAGCGCGCGACCTCGAGCGCCAATGTCTTCGTCAGTTGAATCGTGCCCGCCTTCGACACAGCGTAAGGCAGAACCCCGCTCGCCTGGCGCAGGCCCAGAATTGACGCGATATTGATGATTGACCCACCTTTTCCGCGGGCACGCATTGCTCGCGCCGTCGCCGTCGCAAGCATGAACATGCCCTTCAAGTTGGTATTTATGACCGCGTCCCAATCTGCTTCGCTTTGTTCAAGGGCAGGCGCATCCCGGACAATGCCAGCATTGTTTACCAGAATATCCACATTATCCAGCAGGGTACCCAAGGCACCGACACTAACAGGATCGGCCACATCGAGGCGTTCAACGGAACATGTACCTCCGGCTGCACGAATGTTGGACGCCACTTGGTCCAATTGCGCTTCCCTGCGGGCGGTTATAATTACATCGGCACCTGCAGCAGCTAATACGCTTGCAAAATGAGTACCAAGTCCAGCGGAAGCGCCAGTCACGAGCGCTGTCTGCCCTGCAAGCGAAAATATCGATCCGTCCAACGGACTCTTACTTTGCATACCAAGATCAGCAACGAAGGCTAAGTGTTCGGGAAGCATCGATGGGAATTGCGGTTTTGTAAGTGACCTGTTTCAGCACAAGGTTCGACCGGATACTCGCGACGAATTCCATCTTGGACAGCTTCATTGCAATTAATCGTTCGAGTTCATCTACATCACGGACAATGACACGAAGCAGAAAATCGCAATCCCCCGTCATCCAATTGCATTCCATCACTTCAGGAATGAGTTCGACCGCCTCTCGAAAACTATCAAGGGCGCACCTAAGCTGCTTGTCCAGCGTAACTTGAATATAAGCGCTGATTTCCAATCCCATCATCTTCGGGTTTAGAAGAGTGACTCGTCTATCTATGATTCCGGTCTGCTCCAGTTTACGTACCCGGGTGAGACAAGGAGACGGAGACAGATTGACGCGATCAGCAAGCTCGACATTCGTCAAATTTGCGTCTCTCTGCAATTCGTTCAAAATCTTTATGTCAGTTCTATCGAGTGTCAACGTGTTCATCATGGCGACTCCCCGCATCATTCTGGTTGGTTGGCATTCGACCCAAAGCTGAATACGGCACAAAATTCTGCGAACTACGCCTACCCGAAACAGATGCCCATTCTATTCCGCACTTTGCCGAAACCGCAGTGGAGCATATCGCGAAATAGCCATTGGCAGAATCTATGTGATTGCCATTTTATGTCGCAAAACAGTCAAAATCGATGTAAGGTCAGCGCAGGAACGGGTGAAAGGAAAGGTATTGCCTGAGATTTCATTGATTAGCGCGAATCAGTCGATAGCGACCGCGATAAACGAAATGACATCGCTACAGTGGAATCTGGCTGCTGGTCTGCGTATCAGTTTCGCTGCGCTCGATCCCGACGAACTGGCTCGACCGATAACATCCTTTCTCGTCCAGCGTCATGTAAACGACGACGAACTACCGATGCACAAGCATAGAAAAGGCCAATTGGTTGTGGCCGCTCAAGGTTCGATAATGTGCAGAACGCACGACGGTATTCGGATCGTACCGTCCAATGGAGCGGTCTGGGTTCCAGGAGGCATTCCACACATCGTATCCATATCGGACAATGGACGATCATATTGTGTCTTCATCGATCCCGATATTGCGCCTCTACCTAAATCCTGCGCGACATTTTCAATCAGCCCAATGCTGCGCGAAATGATCTTTCATCTGGCTAACCTGCCTCCACTTTATCCATCGGGAGGCCCAACCAATCGCCTTGCCCATGTGATCTTGGATGAGTTGGCACAGATGAAGGAGGAACCGCTGCACTTCCCTGTTTCAAATCATCCCAAAATACAGCACATCGCAAATACATTGGTTGATAATCCGGATGATCGCAGGACTGTTCGGGAATGGGGGCAAACCGTGGCAATGAGCGAGAGAACGCTTGCCCGGCTTATTGTTAAGCATACCGGGATGACATTTGGACGATGGCGTCAGCAACTTCACATAGTGATCGCTGTCCAGCGGCTATCCCTGGGCGATACGGTCCAAGTCATCTCTCAAGAACTTGGCTATGATTCTCCGAGCGCATTCACAGCCATGTTCAAAAAATATATGGGACAGCCTCCGCGTCGCTATTTGCAGGATCGCAACGAGAGCGAAACAGATTGAGTGTGGGCGCTGTTACTGAACTCACAATACTGTATCACCATGTGGCCTAAGCCAACTATATCGCGACGCAGGAATAGACTGGTTCGTAGCCCAACAAGGTAGCGCCTTGGTCGAACTCCGGTACTCTTAGCGATGAAACACCAAGGACGCCGTATAATCGTCCCAATCGTAAAGCATTGGATAGTTCGACTGAGTCCGCATATCTACCGCAAGCCGATAATAGCCGTCATGATCGATGGGAACCCGAACAACGCCATTAGCATCGGTCTCGTAATTTTTGCCACGCGACACATTCGTGTCGTCCCCCACTTCTACTTTATGATCTGGCAATGGGGCGCCGTCGAAAAGAACCTTGACAGGCAGTGTATCTCCTGACGCAACCTTAAAGGGGTCTTCGAGTGGAATGAACTCAAGGCGATCATTGAGAATGCGAGCATAGCCTTGGTCTGACCGCCCTATGCGGAAGAGCGATTTGGCGAACTTTATGAAGTGGGCAGAGTCGACGCTGTCCCGTACCCACCCTTTCGTTGTCCCATATCCCCGGTTCTTCGCATCAAAGGTTGCGAACCGATTGTCGTAGTGCGAGGAAATCAGATATGTTCCCTCAGCGTCAACAGACATTTTCGCAACACTTCTGGCGACCCGCGCCCCGACATTCGCTACGGTGATTTGCTCCATTTCCATTGGATGAGGCGAGCTTGGTTCATAGAGCTTGAGATCTATAAACTGGGTTTGTTCGATCGGCTGATAGTCACCTGGATCACCCAGATACATCGTTAGCTCGACCCCATTTTGCTGCATCCGGGGATATATGGTCAGATCATGGGAGAAAGCTGCAGTGCTGTAAAAGGTGATGGCGCAAAGCCCCATCATTCGAGAAAGGAGGGAAGCGGCTTTGATCATCACTTTTCCAGTATCCTTTTGCCCTTACATAATTCGGACGTAATTCAATCACACTGATGCAATAAAGGGAGCGTTTTTCAACGCTCCCTTTGCGATGATTAGAACCGGTACGAGAATGACACCGTGTACAGGCGCGGCTGGCCGATACGAGCGTTGCTGCACAAGTTGCAGGCACCGGTTACCGGATCAAGCTCTGCATTGATTTGATCCTGATATTCATAATTATACTTTTCATTGAATGCGTTAACCAACCGTGCTGCAAGCTCCCACTTATTATCGATATCCGAGAGAGAGAGCCGGAAGCCGACAAGGTTGTAGTCTTCTTGCTGGGTCCGGTTGGGAATATCCCAATAAAAGCCGCTGTTATGAGCGATATCAGCACGCAATCCGACTTTCAGATTATCAGAAATCGGCTGGGAATAATCAGCATTCAACGTTCCGGTGAAGCGCGGAGCATTAGGAGTCCTGTTGCCGCTCACATCTACCAGGTCGTAAATGCCGTTTTCCCATTTCGAGTGAAGATATCCAGCACTGCCCGATATGGTCAGATTATCAGTCGCTCGAAGAGTTCCGGAAAACTCCACGCCATAAGATTCTGAATCACCCACGTTTACGATTTTTTCGACGATTATACCGTTTTCATTGACGCGAGTTTCGAACTGCCGATCCTTATAGGTGATATAGAACCCGGCCAGTTCATATTGAAAAAGGCGGTCGAAAGCTTCTCCTTTAATGCCGACTTCATAGTTGAGAGAGGTTTCCGGCTTATAGGGTTGAAACGCACCGTCACCATAAACCGGAACCTTTCCAGGTTCATAGCCCTTCGAAACGGATCCGTAGATCATCACGTCGCGCGATAGATTATACGACAATGAGACCTTTGGCAGAACGATCGTCTTCTTGAGCTTACCGGTTTGTCCTGTTGCTTTATCGGTGCCTTTGAATGTCGAATGATCGAGACGTGCGCCAACATTGACTTCAAAGCCACCAGCCTCATATCCAATGTTGGCGAAGCCGGCATATGTTCGTTGCATGGTTTTCGTATCGTAGAAGTCCGGAACATTCGGGGCACCAATCACCGGCACTCCGAAAAAAAGGTCAACCTGACTCAGCAAATCGTAGTTCGAGTATAAGCTGTAGTAAAGTCCGGCCAACCAGTTGAGCGGCCCGTCTCCGTTGGATGCGAGACGGAGTTCCTGCGTAACAACATTCGATACTACCGGATCATCCTGTGAAGCGACAACCGACGTAGCAGGATCACCTGTGAGTGAGAAATCCCACAGGATGCGGTTCTCGCGACGGGTAAAGGACGATAGCGAGGTGAGAGTTGCGAAATCCAAATCGTGATTTATCGACACGATTCCGCCCAGCACCTGCTTGCGGTTGAAGCCGTTCGTGATTCCGGGTGAAATAAACGAATAGTCGGTAGGCCCGCTCACTGGGGAGTAGGGATAGCCGCCATTATTCATACGAATATAGCGCAGATTCGCGACAATTTCTGTGGCCTCACCAGGGTTGAGACGTAATGTACCGCGAACGCCGTATTCCTTGCTCTCGTCAGGATGCGTCTTTATGATCAATGGGTTGAGCATATAGCCGCCATTCGAATCCGAATAAGCCGAAATGCGAACAGCTACTTTACCGTCTGTAATCGGTACGTTGACCGCACCTTCAAGGTTCAGGATTTCCTGGCCACCGCCTTCAACAGTGACATGCCCTTCGACGCCATCATAAGACGGCTTTTTGGTCACAAACTTGATCGCGCCGCCGATGGAGCTGCCGCCATACAGCGTTCCCTGTGGCCCCTTCAGCACCTCCACGCGCTCGAGATCGATCAGCCTTGCGGATTGATCCGTGACGTTGCGGACGTCATCGACATAGAAGCCTACACCTTGCGTGTTACCGAAACCGCCGACACCACGAATAACCGCATTCGGTTCGTTATCACCACGGCGGTTTAGAACTACGTTGGGAAGCGAGCGCCCAATGTCATCGACATTTTTAATGCCCGCTTTCTCCAAAGTTTCAGCAGAAAAGGCTGTAATCGTCTCCGGAACATCCATCAGTCGCTCGGACTTCTTGCGCGCCGTGACTACAATTTCTCCCTCTCTCACAGCCAAAGCTTGACTGTCCTCATTACTCGACGACGAATCCTGAGCCCATGCAGGTATCACTGGAACGATAACCGCAGTCAGCGCGATACTCGGCAGGCAGCGGTTTAAAATTCTTCCCTTTTTCATAAGATCTTCTCCTTTACTCAGTGCGCGCACTGGGCTGTCCACTAAAGATAGAAAATAATGGAGGCTCCCGACCATCTAAAATTAAATAAATATATATTTGATAATAAATAGATATCGCGAAATTTCCTCAATGTAAATTATAAACATTTATAAATAAAAAAATCATTGCATGATAGTATTTTATCAATTTATCAAATAATTAATGAAAATAATTTTCAATTTTTCCAAATTTCCCGTGGGAATATATTAAAGGGCTTTTGCCCTTGTTATAATCCTGCGCCACAACGGCCCCGGTAACGATCGTGTGCGCCCCGGCTTCCAAAGTGCCCTGAACCTTGCAGTCGAAACTGCAGACAGATTGGAGAAGCACTGGACATCCGGTGCTCATCCGTCCCCATTCCATCAAGGCAAAGCGAGACGCCCCCTTACTGCCGTCCATCGCTGCGAAACGTTTGGCCAACTCGATTTGATCAACCGAGAGGACGTTCCACGAAAAGGTGCCGCTCTCCAGAATAACATCATGAGCTTCGGCATTCCGATTAACGCAAACAAGTACCATTGGCGGTTCTAGGCACAGAGAAACCGCAGTAGTGACAGTAAGGCCCCGCCTTTTATCTCCTTGACCTGTAGCCACGATCGAGACAGACCCGGCAACGGCTCGCAGCACTTCCCGGAATGCTGTCGTATCTACATAATCCGAAGCTGAGAAAATCTGATCCGTCACGTAACCCCTCGAACAATCGATCACTAAAGCCTGCATCCTTGAATGTTCCACAGGCAGTCCGAAATGAGATGCCGATCTCGTGGCGCGGGACGTGCGAAGACAGAATAATATGCTGCTAATTCAGCCATCATCGCAGAGATGGAATCGCGCGGTAAATGTATGGGGTTAGAAACGGGCGCCACGCCTCGAGAGGTGGAAAGGGCGCAAGAGCCAGCTACAATTGGCATTGGCTGGGCTAGGGAGCGCTCTACAGCTCTCTGCACGAGCACTTCAGAGTTGGCGGCGCTCCACAATATTCAGGCCATAGCCCGCAAGCGCTATCGGGGTGTGCTTGGAGTTGCTGAGAAGAATCATATCGTGAATGCCGAGTTCCG
>JAWKXZ010000007.1:0-40808 GCA_041396745.1 Sphingobium sp.
CTCCCACACCCCTCCCACACTAGCCTCCGGCTGCATGCAAACAGCAGCGGACAAATGCGGGCCAAGAAGTGCAGAATACCCTAGGATTTCCGGGATTTCCACGGTCATTCGTGGATGCTTGCGGATAAGGGGGTGGTGGACAGGGCTGGATTCGAACCAGCGTACGCTCACGCGGGCAGATTTACAGTCTGCTGCCTTTAACCACTCGGCCACCTGTCCATACCGCCGAACGCCCGTTTCAGGGGGCATTGCGGGTTGGAGGGCGCCTCATGGCGAAACGGCGCTTGCCTGTCAATGCTTTGTCGTGAAAAGAGGCCCGTGTAATCGATACGAACAACAGGCACCGACATCCGTTATGAAAAGAGGACATCGCACCGGCAAACCCAAGGGCGGCTATCCGCGCCTTTACGGACGCCACCCGATCATCGCCGCACTGGCCAACCCCAACCGCGTCGTCCGCAAGATCTGGGGCACGCGCGAAGTCATCAACGCGCTGGAGCTGCCACCCGTTCTGCCCATCGTCTATTCCGACGTCGCGGATCTGGGCCGCATGGTGCCGGGCGACGCGCCGCATCAGGGCATCGTCGCCGAGGTTGAGCCGCTGGAGGACATTTGGCTGGGAGACATATTGGAGGAAGGCGCCGAGGGGCAGCGACCCGTATTGGTGCTCGACCAGGTGACGGACCCGCATAATGTCGGCGCCATATTCCGCTCCGCAGCGGCGTTCGACGCGCTGGCGATCATCACGCAGGACAGGCATGCACCACCCGAATCCGGCGTGCTGGCGCGCGCGGCCAGCGGCGCGCTGGAGATCATGCCGTGGGTCCGCGTCGTCAATCTCGCCCGCGCGCTCGATGAGATTGCCGAGGCCGGTTATTGGCGCATCGGGCTGGACGGCGAAGCAAGCGATCCGCTCGCCAAGACGCTGGAGGGTGCGAGCAAGGTTGCGCTGGTGCTGGGCGCGGAAGGCGATGGACTGCGCCACAACAGCATGGCACATTGCGACATCATCGCGAAGCTGCCGATCAGCCCGCGCATGGAGAGCCTGAATGTCTCCAATGCCGCCGCGATCGCGCTGTACGCCGCAACGAATCGCTGAAAGCCGCCCCGGGGGAGAATATTGCCATGAAAATGATCGCACGCCTGGCCGGCATGATCATCCCATTGCTGGCGCTGTCCGCCTGCCTGCTGACGCCGGGTAAATTCACATCATCGCTGGATGTCCGCAAAGATGGCAGCTTCACCTTTGCCTATAAGGGCGAAGTGATCGCCAAGGATTTCGCGGACAGCATGAAGGGACTGGGTCCAAACAGAAGTGATAACGAGGAAGACGCGCAGGAAGAAGACGCGTCATTCCGGCAAATCGCATCGACCAGCGATGACCAGGAGGACGGCAAGACCGCCAAAATGCAGGCGATCGTCGATGCCCTCATGAAGGAAAAGGGGTATCGGTCTGCGCGCTATGTCGGCGGCGATACGCTGGAAATCGATTACGAGATCAGCGGCATGCTCGACCACAGCTTCCTGTTTCCGTTCAATGCGGACGCACAGGTCATCCTGCCCTTCGTGGCCGTTGAAGTGCGAAAGGACGGCAAGGTCCGCATTCAGGCACCCGGCTTTGGCGAAGGCGACAACAAAAGTGGCGGCATGGGCGGCAAGGGCGGGATGGAACAGCGCGAAGGCAGCTTCACCCTGACCACCGACGCCCGTATCGTCAGCCAGAATCAGGAAAATGGCTCAACCGGCACCGCGCGGGGAGAGAAGATCGTCTGGCAGATCACACCGTTGACCCGAATCGCGCCGATGGCGGTGCTGGAGCTAACCGGATCGAAATAAGGTCGGAGCGGCGTCAGGCGGCCTGAGCCCGGAACCCGGTCTTGCCCTTGGCCGCCTCGCGCAGCTTGTTGGAGCTGAGGTTCACGCGGAATTTCTTGATCTCGCTGGTGAGCGAATCCGCCTCCGTCGCTAGTGACTGAGACGCAGCGTTGCTCTCTTCGGCCATCGCCGCGTTTTGCTGCGTCATCCGGTCCATCTCACCCACCGCAGTGTTGATCTGCTCAAGCGTTTCGGCCTGACTGACCGCCGATTGGGCCAGCTCATCCATCGTGCCGCCCATCTCACCGATGCGTACGACGATGTCCTGCAGAACGGTGCCAGCACGTCCGACCAGGGTCACACCCTTTTCAACTTGAGCACCGCTGGTGGAGATAAGGTCCTTGATGCCCTGCGCAGCCTCTGAGGACCGCTGAGCGAGCGCGCGAACTTCGCTTGCGACGACAGCGAAGCCCTGCCCCGCATCCCCTGCCCGCGCGGCCTCGACGCCCGCGTTGAGAGCCAACAGGTTGGTCTGGAAGGCGATCCCCTCGATCACATCGATGATCTGGGCGATTTCGTTAGAGCTCTGGTGGATATCGTCCATCACTTGCACGGCGTTGGTTACAACCTCCCCGCCCTCGGCGATCTCCTTCTGCATGATTGTGACGGTATCATTCATCGATGCGGTGCGGCTTGCGCCCTCCTGCACCATGCCCGTGACTTCGCTCATCGCAGCTGCTGTCTCCTCAAGCGAGGCCGACTGGCGCTCCGTCCTTCCAGCAAAGTCGTCTGACGCGATGCGGATCTCCTCTGCACCGTGGTGGATATGCTCTGCGCTGTAGGCGACAGTCGCGATGGCCTCATGAAGCTTGCGAACCGCGCCGTTGAAATTGTCACTCAACTCCGCGAACTGGCCCTCCAGTGGCGGCATTATCGTCGTCAGGTCGCCATTGGCGAGTGACGAGAGCGCCTTGCGATATTCGGCGATCATCTCGTTGCGCGATTCCTGCTCGGCGTCGAAATAGGTCGAGACCGCGATTTCCATGTCCAGCAGCGCGGCCCTTACAAGGGCGGTAATGGTGCTGGAAAGTTTCGACATGCCGGGCAGACGGCCATAGGGTGAGGCTTTCACCATATGCTCAATCAAATCGGTGATGACATGCGCATAGCCGCCAATGTACCAGCGCGGCTCCAGACCGATTTTGGAGTGGACCTTACCGATCTGCTGCGCCCGGGCCATATAGTCGGACGTGGGCTTGCCGGAAAACAGGTGCTGCCAATGCGAAACCTGTGCGCGGCGTGCACCCTGCATCGCCTCTAGCGAGGTGAATTTTTCCTTCAGGTGCGGGATGGAGGAAACCATCGCATAAAATTTGTCGAGGCTGGCATCGCCTGCCTTGTCGATCGCCTTGCGAACGAGCGGATAATAATCCTCATCGCCCGAAATGCCGAAATAGGAAATTCGCTCGTTCAACTGATCGGCAGGATTTACGCTCATTGCCCTTCACTCCGCGACTGGATCACCCCCAGATTATAGGATGGTCTCAGGACAGACGGGCTTTGGTCGCGAAAAAATTAACCACACCGAGATCTCAGGATCAATTGCAGCTGGCGCGGTTTCAAACAAAACGGGCCGATGCATTGCGCACCGGCCCGCAGACCCCCGTTATAAACTTATGTCAGATGAGTGTCAGGCCACGCGTGCGGTGTCAGCCTCGACCTCAGGATCGCGCAGCACATAACCGCGCCCCCAAACCGTTTCGATATAGTTTTCGCCACCACAGGCCAGCGCCAGTTTCTTGCGCAGCTTGCAGATGAAAACGTCGATGATCTTGAGCTCGGGCTCGTCCATACCGCCATAAAGGTGGTTGAGGAACATTTCCTTGGTCAGCGTCGTGCCCTTGCGCAGCGAGAGCAGTTCCAGCATCGCATATTCCTTGCCGGTCAGGTGGACGCGATTGCCGTCAACCTCAACCGTCTTGGCATCCAGATTGACCGACAGCTTGCCGGTGCGGATGACGCTTTGCGAATGGCCTTTCGAACGGCGGACAACGGCGTGAATACGCGCCACCAGTTCCTCGCGATGGAACGGCTTGGTCACATAGTCATCCGCGCCAAAGCCGAATGAACGCACCTTGCTGTCCATCTCCGAAATACCGGAAAGGATCAGGACCGGGGTTTGCACCTTGGCATTGCGCAGCTTCTTGAGCACGTCATAGCCATGCATGTCCGGCAGGTTAAGATCGAGGCAGATGATGTCATAATCATACAGCTTGCCCAGATCGAGGCCTTCCTCCCCGAGGTCGGTCGTGTAAACGTTGAACCCTTCGGTCGTCAGCATCAGTTCGATTGCTTTCGCCGTTGTCGGCTCGTCTTCGATGAGCAGCACCCGCATATGAAGCCCCTTGTTCCTTGCCCATTTAAAGGCTTGACAAATTTAACCGCCTTATTCCGCCTTTAGAACGGCAGCTGAACCATGTTATTAACTAAAACAATCATGAATGCAAAAGGTTAATTTTGTCCTAACCGGCCTGACTCCACGAGTCGCATGGATTTGAATCTGTTTTCAAGCCTTTAACCGTTCTAAAATTTCGATGAATCGACTCGAAATATTTTAGAAAGATTCCCGCGCAGCCGGGCGCTGACCCAGAAAATATCGACGTCCCCATTTGGCACGGGTCAGCAGCACATGGGCAAAGGCCGGCAGGACAAGCGCCAGCGCCACGAGCACCTCCTTGCCGAAATAGGGCCGGAGATAATGGATGACCGCGACATGCAGGAACATGATTGTGAGCGACATCCGGCCAAGCGTCTGAAACGGCCGCCATGGCACCACCCGCGCCAGCCCGCACAGACCGAGCGACAGGATGACTGCTACCAATAGCGACCAGACCGGCATGCCATAATCGGCGGCCTTCATGTTGACGGGGACAAGGGGGCCGGTCAGGAGGACCAAGACAGCACCGATGACGGCACCAAGGACCAACCGGCGATCATTATCGACCGTCCGCCACAGCGCGCCCAACCATAACAGCACCAGAGCGACCGGCACCGTCAGCAGCCCAAGCGGCGAAAAGTCGCTTGCCCTGCCGATCCAAATGCCGACACCAAGCGTGACCGCCATCGCGACCGGCCAACGCCAGTCGCGCGGGTTCGGCCACATCAGTAACAAACCATTCTGCGCTATCCGCGCAAAGGCGAGGCAAGGTACGAACCAGAAGATCGTGAAAGGACCGCTCAGTTCCGTACCACCGAGCAGCATCGCCTTTATCGCCGCGTCCCATTCGCGGAACCTGGGATGGAAACCGCGGATGTGCTCGATCACCGGGTCCAGAGCCATCAGCACGATCAGGAACGAAATATAAGGAGTAGCGAGCGACCGCCATTGGGCGCGGAGAAACGCCCCCATCGGGCGCGGTCGCGCAACATACCCGGCCAGCACGAAAAAGAGCGGCATGTGAAACGCATAGATGGTGTCGCGCAGCTGCCCGCTGGTCCACACATGGGCGATGACCACCAGAATGATTCCCAACCCCTTCGCGGCATCCAGCCAGTGCAGCCTGCCATCGCCTTGCGTCATACGCCTTGCCCCTTCACCGGATGGGCCTATAGCATGGCGGCTTGTCGTCAATCCCGTCTGTTTGCGAGTATTCCCGTGCCTGTAACCACCATGTCTCCCCTGGCCGACCGCGTCCTGTTCATGGACGGAGAAGCGATCCTGCTGGACAAGCCCGCAGGGCTGCCGGTTGACCGCCCACGCGACGGATCGCTCAGCCTTGAAAATCACCTCGCTTCGCTGACCTTCGGGTTCAAGCGATGGCCGACGGCCGTCCATCGGCTTGATCGCGATACCAGCGGGTGCCTGCTGCTGGCGCGCAACCCCAAAGCGCATAAACGCTTCGCGGCATCGTTCGAGGCAGGCACCGCGCGCAAAACCTACGTGACCGTTGTCGCCGGAGCGCCGGAGGCCAGCGAGGGCGAAATCGCCATGCCGCTGACGAAGATCAGCAGCGCGCAGGCGGGCTGGCGCATGACCGCAAGCCCCGATGGCAAAAATGCCGTGACGCGCTGGAAGCTGATCGGCACACGCGAGGGCATGTCGCTGATTGCCTGTTTTCCCGAAACGGGGCGCACGCATCAGATCCGTGTCCACCTTGCCGACGGGCTGGGCCTCGGCATCATCGGCGACCCAGTCTATGGCGCACCGGCCATCGATACGCGCGCGCCTATGCTGCTTCATGCGCGCAGCCTCCATGTCCCGCGCGATGGCAAGCCGCCGGTGGAGGGCACGGCTCCCCTGCCCGACCGGTTCGGCGCAGCGGGCTTTTCGGAGCAGGATCTCAGCGATGCCGGGCTTTGACCCAGCCACCTTTGTCATTCCCGATGGGGCGATGGAGGAGCGCTTTATAACGGCTGGCGGCCCCGGCGGCCAGAATGTGAACAAGGTCGCGACCGCCGTTCAGTTACGCGTGAATATTTTCAGGCTGGGCCTGCCACCCCATGCTTTCCGCAAGCTCCGCACGCTGGCGGGAAAGCGCCTGAGCGAGGGCGGAATACTCGTCATTCAGGCGCAGCGCTATCGCACGCAGGAGGCCAACCGGGAGGATGCGCGGGCGCGCCTGGTCGATCTGATCGCGAAGGCGCATGAGCGCGACGCGCGCCGCATTGCCACCAAACCCAGCAAAGCCGCGAAGGCGCGCAGGGTTGACGCCAAAAAGGCGCGCGCTTCGGTCAAGCAGGGTCGCGGGAAATTTCGCACCGACGTTTAAACTGTTCTTTAGTATTGAAAGCGTCTGTGCCTTGAAAAATCGGTTCTGGCGATTATTTTTAGACCTGTAACAGGCAGGATCGATCAATGTCAGCCCATATGCCGACGCTCAAGCAGCTCCAATATCTGATTGCGCTCAAGGAACATGGCCATTTCGGCCGTGCGGCCGAGAGTTGCTTCGTGACGCAATCCACCCTGTCCGCCGGGATCAGGGAACTGGAGACCCTGATCGATGCGACGCTGGTCGAACGGACGCGGCGGGTGGTGCGGTTTACGGCGCTGGGCGACCAGATCGTGGAGAAAGCCTATCGCGTGCTGCGTGAGGCCGAGGAACTGGCCGATATCGCACAGGCGGCCGGCAAGCCGCTCGCCGGTGACCTGCGGATGAGCGTCATCCCCACGATCGCGCCCTTTTTGCTACCGCGATTGCTGCCGCATCTGCGCCGCGAAAAACCCGAACTGAAACTTTATCTGCGCGAAGAAACCAGTCAGGCGGCGATCGAATCGCTGCGTCACGGCAATGCCGATTGCGTATTGATGGCCCTGCCCTTTGCGACGGGCGATGTGGAATGCGCGCCCTTGTTCGACGATCGCCTCTATGTCGCCTTTCCCGAAGGCGACCCGCGCGACCCGCCGCCCAGCATTGCGCCCGATATGATCGACGAATCGCGCCTGCTGCTGCTGGAGGATGGCCACTGCCTGAAGGATCATGCGCTGGCCGCCTGCAACCGCCCTGGGCTGCGCGCAGAGGCGACAATGATGGGCACATCGCTCCACACGCTGGTGCAGATGGTCGATAATGGGCTCGGCCTGACGCTATTGCCGCAAATGGCAATCGATGGCGGGATATTGGAACATACCCGTATCAATGCGCGGCCATTGTCGTCGGGAAATGCGTCGCGCCAGATCGCGCTCGTCTGGCGCAAGGCCAGCCCACGTCAGAAAGAATTCAGTATGTTGGCGGATATTCTTCGCGAATTGTATGAAGAGAAAAAGAAGGAAGCGGCCTAGCCCCAGCGCTCCTTGGCCGCGTCATCTTCGGCGCGGGCCTCCACCCAGTTCTGCCGCCCATCGGCAAAGCTTTCTTTCTTCCAGAACGGCGCCGATGTCTTGAGCCAGTCGATCAGGAAAGCGCACGCCTCCAGCGCCGCCGCCCTGTGCGCCGAGGCTGTGCCAACGAAGACGATGCGGCTCCCTGGCGTCAGCTCTCCCACCCGATGACGCACCACGACGCCGAGCAGCGGCCAGCGCCGGTTGGCTTCTTCCACGATTTCATGGACCCGCGCCTGCGTCATCGCCGGATAATGATCGAGCCGCATGGAGAGCAGCCCATCGCCGCCACGGACTATGCCGGTGAAGCTCGCCACCGCGCCACCGCCCAGCCCCTCCAGCTCCGCCAAAAGCATAGCGGCGTCGAAATCCTCCGTGCCTACGGCGATATCGATCATCCGCCCGTCACCGGAGGAAACAGCGCCAGTTCCCGCGCATGGCCGACGGTCGCAGTGAGCGGAACGAAAGCCTGATCCAGCGCCGCACGGAGCCGCTGCGGATCGGCAAACGCTTGCGCATAACCGCCACCGCGCGCTTTGAGCTGCTCGATCAGGTCGATGACCCGCATCTCCGCACCGGGATGGTCGATGGTTTCGCCATCCTGGCCGATCGCTTCCCTGACCCATGCAAAATAGAGAATCTCAAGTCGTTCCATTGCACATCAATCCATATGACGGATGCCGACACGCAGATAATCCCAGCCGGTGACCAGCGTCAGGATGGCGGCGGCCCACAATGTCGTCAGCCCCACCAGCGCGATAAAGGGCCATTGCGGCAAGGCCCCACCGAGGATCAAGGCACCCAATGCGATAAGCTGAAACGCAGTTTTCCATTTGGCAAGACGTGACACCGGCATCGAGATCTGCAATCCGGCGAGAAATTCGCGCAGGCCCGACACAGCGATTTCGCGCAGCAGGATAACGAGGGCCGGAATGATGTTCTGCCCATCGATATCCTGCGTCGCCGTGAGCATCAGGATGACGCCGCCGACCATGATCTTGTCCGCGATCGGATCGAGAAAAACGCCGAGCCGCGATACCGTTCCCTGCGCCCGCGCGAGGTACCCGTCGAAATAATCGGTAATGGCCATCAGGCAGTAGAGCAGGAATGCGAGCATATAGCCGGTGCGCCATTCATGCCCTTGCTCCGCCGGCCAGAGCAGCGCGACGAGGATCGGCACGGCAAAGATGCGTGACAACGTTAGGATGTTGGGCAACGTCAGCATGAAATTCCGCCTGCCACAGCCGCAAACCGGAAACAAGGTCCGACCGCGGCCAATCCATACGCATCGCGCGCTATAAGATATGTGGGACTGCGGGTTAGACACTGGCGGTCGAACGGGCTAGAGCGCCCGCAGTCAAGAATGATCGGGATCATCATCCAATTATGAAGGCATCGCTTCGCCTACTGACGAAACGACGTTTCGCGCCACTTTTCATCACGCAGTTGCTGGGCGCATTCAACGACAACCTGTTCAAAAACGCGATGGTGTTGTTCGTGGTGTACAGCGTCTATAGCGACCCGCGCGCGGAAACATGGTTCAGCGCAATCGCGACGGGCCTGTTCATAATACCGTTCTTTTTGCTGTCCGCGCTATCGGGGCAACTCGCGGATCAGCGTGACAAGGCGATGATCATCCGGCTGGTCAAGCTGGCGGAAATATTCATCATGCTGATCGGCGCGGCTGGCCTTGCGCTCGCCTGGGCGGGAATCGCCGTTCATCTGTTCGCCATCCCGCTGCTGCTGCTCGCCCTGTTCGCGATGGGTATTCACTCGACCTTCTTCGGCCCGATCAAATATGCGATTCTGCCGCAGCATTTGGAAAATGACGAAGTGCTCGGGGGAACCGGGCTGGTCGAAGCAGGAACCTATATCGCGATATTGGCGGGCACGATATTGGCGGGCCTTATCCAGATCGAGATAGCCGCGGTACTGGTCGTCATTGTCGCCTGCCTCGGCTATTGGACGGGACGCAAGGTGCCACCGGCAATGCCGCTCGCTGAGCCTGCAAAGCTCGATTTCCATTTCATCCGGGCGTCCATCACGCTGGTCAATGGCACCATGCACATTCCGCGTCTATTTCTGGCCATCCTGTCGATCAGCCTGTTCTGGACGATCGGAACCGTCCTGTTCATCCAGTTTCCGCCGCTCGTCAAAAATGTTCTGTCCGCCGACAGGCCAGTCGCCAGCCTGTTTCTGGCGATATTCTCGATCGGTGTCGCGATCGGGTCTGTGGCGATCAATCGCCTGCTGCAGGGCAAGGTATCGGCCAAATTCGCACCGTCATCGGTCCTCGCCATGGGCGCCTTCGTCGTCGCTTTTCACATGGTATGCCGCGTCTGGGACGCCGGCCTTGCGCCGGGCGAATTGATGGGCCTGCGCGACTTTATCTCTCATGATCATGCCGGGTGGATGGTTGTCGCCCTGCTCGGCATCGCCATTTCCGGAGGGATGTTCGTCGTGCCGCTTTATGCGTTTCTGACGACGACCGTTGACACCTCTCAGGCCGCCCGAACCGTGGCGGCCAACAATATCGTCAATTCAGGTGCGATGGTGATCGGTGCGGTCATCACCATGGGCATGAGCGCGGCGGGAATCGACGTTGTGCACCAGTTGCTGTTTGCTGCGGCGATGTCGCTGCTCTCCGCCTGGCTGGCGCAGAAGCTGCATCTTGCCTGCGATTAATCGGGCCTGCGATCAAACCGACCTGCGGTTGAACAGCGTTTTCAGGCGATAAAGGTGAAAGCGGCGGTAAAGAAGGCCGCGAAACTCATCGCGAACAATTTGATATCCTCATCATTTTTCTTCCGAGGATCGGCCAGCGGCACGAACACATGGGGCGGCAATGTCTGCCGAAACGGATGCCGCGCGGATTCCGTGGTGAGGACAAGTGCTCTGCGTTTCATGCCACCGGGTTAACAATTCGTTACCCAGCGGAGAAGGTAAATAGATGGTTAAGATCCGGCTGTCCCCAAATGGGTCATGCAGGATCGATGATCCCCTCGCTCTTACGCCGGAACTCGAAAATCGTCGCGGGCGGAAAATTGAGCAATATCTGGCCTGCCTTCTCGGCCCGAAGACCCAGGTCATCCAATATCCTGCTGTTGACAGGCGACAGTGCGGAATAGGTGAATTGCACGAATACACCATCAGGTGCGAGCAGCTTGAACGCCTCCGCCAAAATGTCGCGCTGCGTTTCCTGACTGATGGCCAGCAGCGGAAGGCCGCTGACAATCCGCTGATAGCCGCCTTCACCGCCCGACACATGCCCGCTGATCGTTTCGGCCCTGTGACGGATTACATCGACGCCGGGGAATTGCCGTTCCAGACCGCGCGCGAAGGTGGCGTTGATTTCGACGACTTCGAGTTTATCCGAAGGCAGGCCTGTAGCGAGAATCTCCCGCGTGAACGCGCCAGTGCCTCCGCCCAGTTCCAGAACGCGCGCGCCCTCAGGATCGATATCGCGAACCATGCGAGCGGCGAGGAAACGGCTGGACGGTACGACCGAGGCAGTTTGTCTGGGGCGGCGCAGCCACGCCAGAAAAAATTCGAGATGCTCCCGCGCGCGAACCCCGAAATCCCCGCTCCATGGCAGAGCGGCGGCGCGAACGGTCTTGGGCTTGAAACTCATCGAGAGAATATTTCCCCGGCATTGAAACTCGGCGCTCTTGTGCGACCCGCAACGCGATAACGCAAGTCAGTTCTGTGACAAACGCATCCGTTTGGCGCAGCGATCATGTAAGTCGTGGCAATTTCCCCAAACGCTTTCTAAAGTGTCACTATGACCCAAAATACGCTTCGCTTTTTCGCAACACTCTCCTCGCTGTGGCTGCTGGCCGGCTGCTCACCGGACAAGGGCGAGGAAACCTCGTCCGACTTCGGCAATGTCATCCTGGAGGACGAAGGCGTTCCGACCGACACAGGCGACAACGGGGCCGCTGAACCAGCATCTGCCGATGACGAAACGGCGCGAAAGGGTAGCACCAGCTCGATCCCGCAGGCGGTACAGGGCCGCTGGGGTCTGGTGCCTGCTGACTGCACAACAACCCATGGCGATGCGAAGGGGTTGCTCGAAATCTCGGCGACACAGCTTCTCTTCTATGAATCGCGCGGGACGCTGGTTCGGCTCAGCGAACGCGAGGCCACGCGCATTCGCGGTGAATTCTCGTTCACCGGGGAAGGCATGAACTGGCGACGCGACATGGTCCTCGACGTGCAGGATGACGGCACCACTCTGATCCGCCGCGAATATGGCGAGGATGCCGCGCCCGGGCCGCTGCGGTACAAGAAGTGCAGCAACTGACCGCCTGTTTTTGAGGGTTGCCAAGCGCGCAATCCCCGCGCTACCGAACCGAGCAATTCTGTTGTGCAGACCCGGAGATATCAGTCATGTCCTACGAAACCATTCTCGTCGAAAAGCGCGGCGCGGTAACGCTTATCACGATCAACCGCCCGCAGGCGCTGAATGCGCTGAGCAGTCAGGTGTTGGCCGATTTGATCGACGCATTCGCCGCCTATGACGCGGACCCGGCACAGCATTGCGCCGTTCTGACGGGCAGCGAAAAGGCGTTTGCGGCCGGTGCGGACATCAAGGAAATGTCCGAGAAGGCCGCTGCGGACTTTTATCTGGAGGATTTCTTCGCCGGCTGGACCAACCGCGTCGCGGCCACGCGCAAGCCGTGGATCGCCGCTGTGGCGGGCTTTGCGTTGGGCGGTGGATGCGAACTGGCGATGACGGCGGATTTCATCATCGCCGCCGACACCGCAAAGTTCGGTCAGCCGGAAATCAAGCTGGGCGTTGCCCCCGGCATGGGCGGATCGCAGCGGCTGACGCGCGCCGTGGGGAAGGCGAAGGCCATGGAAATGTGCCTGACGGGCCGCATGATGGATGCAAAGGAAGCCGAGAGTTCGGGCCTTGTCAGCCGAGTGGTGCCCGCCGCCGAATTGCTGGACGACGCCTTGAAAACCGCAGAGACCATCGCGTCCATGCCCCTCATGGCCACGATGATGAACAAGGAAATGGTGGACCTCGCCTTCGAAACCTCGCTGGCTCAGGGGCTTCTGGGCGAACGGCGCATGTTCCAGATCCTAACCGCTACAGAGGACAAGAAGGAAGGCATGGCTGCGTTCGTTGAGAAGCGTCCTGGCAACTGGAAGGGCCGCTGATCCGGCAAAAGCCGTTTTGATGCCCGGGGGTAGATTCTCCCGGCGCATCCGGCAATAAGGCGGCATGCCGTCGCCTGTCTCTGCCGCCGAACCGCCTCCCCCGTCGACGCAAGGACGCCTGCTGTCCATCTTTGGAGGGTCGGCGGGCAATCTGGTCGAATGGTATGACTGGTATGTCTATGCGGCGTTCGCGCTGTATTTCGCGCCCGTTTTCTTTCCCGACAGCGACCCCAACGCGCAACTGCTGCAATCCGCCGCGATCTTCGCGGTAGGCTTTCTGATGCGCCCGATCGGCGCGTGGATGATGGGGGTCTATGCCGACCGCCGCGGGCGCAAGGCGGGGCTGACCGCGTCTATCCTGATGATGAGCGCCGGGTCGATGCTGATCGCGGTCACGCCAACCTATGACAGCATCGGCGTCGGCGCACCGGCGCTGCTGCTGCTCGCACGGCTGATACAGGGCCTGTCGGTTGGCGGCGAATATGGCGCGAGCGCGACCTATCTGTCGGAAATGGCGGGTCAGGAACGACGCGGTTTCTGGTCAAGCTTTCAATATGTCACGCTGATCATGGGACAGCTGATCGCGCTGGCCGTGCTGCTGATATTGCAGCAGGCGCTGGGCGAGGCGGCGCTGGAGGCATGGGGATGGCGCATTCCCTTTGCGATTGGCGGGGCGTTGGCGCTGATCGTCCTTTATCTGCGGCGGCGGCTGATGGAGACGGACAATTTCAAGAAAGCGTCGGCACGCATGGATGCGCCCAAGTCCGGCCTGTTCACATTGCTGCGCCACCATCCGGGACAAGCGTTGCTGGTGATTGCGCTGACCGCGGGCGGCACGCTCGCCTTCTATACCTACAGCACATACATGCAGAAATATCTCGTCAATTCGTCGAACTTCACGCGGATCGAGGCGAGCTGGATCATGGCGGGCGCGCTGGCGCTGTTCATGTGCCTGCAACCGGTGTTCGGCTCGCTTTCCGACAGGATCGGACGCAAGCCGCTGATGATCTTCTTCGGGCTGGCGGGGCTTTGCGGCACGGTGCCGTTGTTCCGCACATTGGAGCAGACGAACGACACGCTGGTCGCTTTCTCTCTGGTGGTGGCGGCGCTGGTCGCGGTGAGCGGCTATACCTCCATCAATGCGGTGGTGAAGGCCGAGCTGTTCCCGGCCCATATCCGGGCGCTGGGTGTCGCCCTGCCCTATGCGATCGCCAATGCGTTATTCGGCGGCACCGCGGAATATGTCGCGTTTCAACTCAAGCAATGGGGCATGGAAAGCAGCTATTACTGGTATGTCAGCGGGATGATCGGCCTGTCGCTGATCGTCTATATCTTCATGACCGACACGCGCATCACCAGCCAAATTGACCGGGACTGATCGAAGGCAAGCCAGTCGTCCTTGCCAGTCCCGCCCGGGCGTCATACACTCCAGCAAAAGATAATTGGAGGGTTGCATGTCCGCACCGCCGGATAAGGGAACGCGCATGAGCGACGCCGAGCGGGCTGCGCGCCAACAACTGGCCGCATGCTATCGCATATTCGACATGATGGGATGGACCGAGTCCATCTACAATCATATTTCCGTGCGCATCCCCGATGAGCCGGGCGCATTTCTGATCAATCCTTACGGCCTGCTCTATTCCGAAGTCTGTGCATCGAATCTCGTCAAGATCGATATCGACGGCAATACGCTCGACGGCAGCCACCACCCCGTCAATAAGGCCGGTTTCACGCAACACAGCTATTTCCACCGCCACCTCGATTGGGCGCATGCGATCTGCCATACGCATACGACCGAGACGATGGCGGTGTGCAGCGTGGAAAGCGGCCTGCAACCGGTCAACTTCTACGCCACCGGCCTCATCGGCAAACTTGCCTATCATGATTTCGAAGGGATTACGGTGCGCCCGGAAGAAGGCGAGCGGTTGCTCAAGAACTTGGGCGACAAGCGCATCCTGATGCTACGCAATCATGGACCCGTGGTGCTTGCGCGCACTATACCGGAAATGTTCTTCACCTACTGGGTGTTGCAGCGCGCCTGTGAGATTCAGGTAGCAACGCTTGCGATGGGCAAACCGATCCTGGTGCCTGACGATGTAGTCGCCGTGCATCAGCGCGACGCGAAGCAAGTCCAGATCCCCGGCGGCACGGGCAGCGCCGATTTCGCGGCATGGGTCCGCAGGATCGACCGGATCGACACGAGCTGGCGCGACTGACGTCAGCGGTCGACATGCTTCACACCGTCACCCGGCGAGAACTTCGTCCACCCATTGGGGTACAAGCTTGCCTGCAGGGCCCATCCGGCTTTCTTGGAAATAGACGCTTCCGGCCGAAGGATCGAGATTAAGCTCCAGCGTATCCGCGCCCACATGGCGCGCCGTCTGCACGAAACCCGCTGCCGGATAAACCGCACCCGACGTGCCAATCGACACGAACAGATCGCAATTGCGCAGTGCGGCGTCGATCCGGTCCATCTCATAGGGCATTTCACCGAAAAACACGATGTCGGGCCGCAAGGCTGGTCTGTCGCACACTTCGCACATGCTGGCCGGCGGCATCGACGCGGACCAGCCGCGCGCCGCGCCGCACGATGCGCACAAGGCCGAAAGGAGCTGGCCGTGCATGTGCAATACCTGCGTACAACCGCCCCGCTCATGCAGGTCATCGACATTTTGCGTGACGAGCAGCAGATCGCCCTTCCACTCCCGCTCCAGCCGGGCCAGCGCGACATGCGCGGGATTGGGTTCGACATCGGCCAGTTTCGCGCGCCGCTCATCATAGAAGCGGTGCACCAGCTCGGGATCCCGTGCGAGCGCCTGCGGCGTGCAGACATCCTCGACATGATGCCCTTCCCACAGGCCATCTGGGCCGCGAAATGTTGCGAGGCCGCTTTCCGCCGAAATTCCGGCACCGGTAAGGATGACAATTGAACGATAGTCTGGCATCGGCATGTCATGCAAAGGATCACAGAAAGACGCAAGCCATGACGGCAGTAGGAATTATCGGCAGCGCGGGGCGCATGGGTCAGGCGATCAAGGCCGAGCTGGACGCGCGCACCATCCCGTGCGCGGGCGGCGTCGACAAGGATGCGGGTAGCCTGTCCGATCTGATCGCGAAGAGCGACGTCCTGATCGATTTTTCGACACCCGCGGCACTGAAGGAAGTGCTGGAAGACTGCATGGTCGCGAAGAAGCCGATCGTTGTCGGCACGACCGGGCTGGAAGAAGCGCATCATCACCTGATCGACGCGGCATCGCACAGCATACCCGTCTTGCAGACCGGCAATATGTCGCTGGGCGTCAACCTGCTGGCGTCGCTGGTCGAGGATGCCGCGCGGCGGCTGGGCGACGACTGGGATATCGAAATCGTGGAGATGCATCACCGGCACAAGGTCGACGCGCCATCCGGCACCGCATTGTTGCTGGGCGAAGCGGCGGCGCGCGGACGCGGGATTGACCTTGCGGCCAATAGCGAGCGCGGCCGCGATGGCATCACCGGCGCGCGCAAGCCCGGCGCAATCGGCTTTGCCGCCCTGCGCGGCGGATCGGTCGCGGGCGATCATCAGGTGCTGTTCGCGACGGAATATGAACGGATCGAGCTGGCGCATCGTGCGGAAAATCGCGCGATCTTCGCGCGCGGCGCGGTGAAGGCGGCGCTGTGGCTCGCCGAACAATCCGCCGGGCGGTATGACATGAAAAATGTTCTGGGGCTTTAACGCTCCATGAAAAAGGCCGACATCTTCGAATTCTATCGTCGGCTGGCGGAGAATGATCCGGCACCGACGACCGAGCTGGAATATGGCAACGACTATCAGTTGCTCGTCGCGGTCGTCCTTTCCGCGCAATCGACCGATGTCGGCGTGAACAAGGCGACCCGCGCGCTGTTCGAGGACGTCAAGACGCCGCAGCAGATGCTCGACCTCGGTGAAGAGGGGCTGAAGCGGCATATCAAGACCATCGGCCTGTTCAATTCCAAGGCCAAGAACGTGATCGCGCTGTCCGACATTCTGGTGCGCGATTATGGCGGTGCGGTGCCGCAGGATCGCGACGCGCTGGTCGCCCTGCCCGGCGTCGGGCGAAAGACCGCCAACGTCGTGATGAACACGGCCTATGGCGCGGAGACCTTCGCGGTGGACACGCATATCTTTCGCGTGGGCAACCGTACCGGGTTGGCGCCGGGCAAGACGCCGCTGGCGGTCGAGCTGAAGCTGGACAAGGCGACGCCCGCGCCGTTCCGCCGCGACGCGCATCACTGGCTGATCCTGCATGGCCGCTATGTCTGCAAGGCGCGCAAGCCCGAATGCTGGCGCTGCGCGGTCAGCGACCTGTGCCGCTACAAGCCGAAGACGCCGGATGCGGCAGCGTAGAAAATCCTTCCGTCACCTGCCGTTCATTTACGGCATGCTATCGACGGGGAGCAAAAAGAGAGGAGCATCATCATGCCGACATCACAGTCCCGTTTGCGCAAGGGCGCCGTCGCTGTTCTCGCCCTCGCCCTTCCCGCACTCCCCGCAATCGCCAAGGAAAAGAAAGCCGATGACATGGTCGCCGTCGGCGAGCCGATCAGCTGCATCATGCCCAGCCGCATCCGGTCCACCGATGTGCTCGACGATCAGACAATCGATTTCAAAATGAACAATGGCGATGTCTATCGCAACACGCTGCCCTATAAATGCTCGACGCTGGGGTTTGAGGAAAAATTCTCCTACAAGCTGAGCACCAGCCAGCTATGCTCGGTCGATATCATTTACGTGCTTCACAATTATGGATGGGGCCTGACCGAAGGACCGGGGTGCGGCCTGGGCAAATTCCAGAAAATGGAAAAAGCGCCCGCGAAATAAACCGCGCGATCGCCAAGCGAAAGAAATTGCGCCAGCGGCACCAGTTGCAGCTGGCGCTTCCTTTTCCGCTTTGCTAAGCGCGAACGCGCAATCGCCGCCGTGCGACAGGCACCCGTAGCTCAGCTGGATAGAGCGCTGCCCTCCGAAGGCTTATGTCCGACGCGAGAGCAGCGATTTTATACCGGATTTGCGCGGGTTTAGGAAGGCTGAAGAAAGAAAGGACGAAAAAACTCACCAAAATCTCACCGTGATCGGACAGCCGAATTTGATCATGGATTGACGTTTTTCGGCGCAAATCTTACGGCTTTTAGGCCTTACGCACCCATAGCTCAGCTGGATAGAGCGCTGCCCTCCGAAGGCAGAGGCCAGAGGTTCGAATCCTCTTGGGTGCGCCAAAATCTCCTATAAATTCAGCACCATATGGGCCTTGCAATCTTCCGGTTTGCACTTTGGTCGTCGCCCAAACTCACCAGCTTTGGTGCTTCCACCTCCATAAGCCCTTTGATTTCCGTCAGAAACGATCCGTTCGTTTCTCACCACGCCGAAACGAGGGTGAGGGGAAAGCCTTCCCCTGACCGGGAGCCCATAGGTCTCCCGCTACCCCTTCTGCGGGGACACCCCGCAACGCCCCACTCGGCCCTCCGCGCCGATGGGTAAATCCGCATTCGCGGATTTGTGTTTTTCCGTAAGTGCGGAGATCGGGCCAGGGCCTTCGCCGTCCCGATCGCGTGTGTTTGTGGCTCTCCCCGTCGATGGGGTGGGCGACGCTTCCCTCTAGGCCCGCCGCGCCGGGGCGCAACGCGCGTGGCCGCGCTTACCTTCTCTAGTGTTCCGGCCCTGCGGGTGCGCCCCGGCTCTGCCGGCGGGCCTTCGGTCCGCTCTTTCACCGCCCACCCCATTCCGGGGTGAGTGTGTTGAAGGAGAAAAGTGATGAACGCTGTTACCGAAACAACCGCTGCCGAGCCTGTGTCGGGCGTCGAGATATTCGTGCCCCTGAACAAGCTCAAGAAGTCCCCGCGCAATGCCCGCAAGGTGCCGCACGGGGAAAGCGCCATCGAGGCGCTGGCCGCATCCATCGCGCATAAGGGGCTGATCCAGAACCTTGTGGTGGAACCCGAAGTGACGGAAGACGGAACGCCGACCGGCTTTTATTTCGTCACCGCTGGCGAAGGTCGCAGGCAGGCGATGTTGCTGTGCGCCAAGCGCAGGAAGATGAAGAAGTCCGATCCGGTGCGCTGCTGGCTCGATACCGAGAACGATCCATCCGAGATCAGTCTGGACGAGAACGTCACCCGCACTCCCATGCATCCCGCCGACCAGTTCGAGCGGTTCCGCGAGCTTTCCGAAACGAAGGGTTGGGGCGCGCAGGAAATCGGTGCGCGGTTCGGTGTGTCCGCCCCTGTGGTGAAGCAGCGGCTTCGCCTTGGTGCCGTGTCTCCCAAGCTGTTGCAGGTCTACCGCGAGGATGGGCTTACGCTGGACCAGTTGATGGCCTTTGCCATTACCGAGGATCATGAACGGCAAGAGCAGGTGTTCGAGAGCCTGCATCACAACCGCGAGCCATGGATCATCCGGCGCGATCTGACCGCCGCCAATGTTCCCGGTCATGATCGCCGCGCGATCTTCGTGGGCGAGGAAGCCTATGAGGAAGCGGGCGGCACCATCATCCGCGACCTGTTTGCCGATGAAGGCGGGGGCTATTTCGAGGATGCGGGTTTGCTCGACATGCTCGCCATCGAGAAGCTACGCGAGGTTGCCGTCGAAGTGCAGGCCGAAGGCTGGAAATGGGCCGAGGCGCATATCGACTATCCCCATGCCCACGGCATGCGGCGCTTCTATCCCGAAACCGTTGCCCTGTCCGAAGAGGATGAGAAGCGGTTGGAAGCGGCGTCGGCCCAGTATGACCAGCTTGTCGAGGGCTACGATAGCAATGACGAGATGCCCGAGGACGTGGCGGTGAAGGTCGAGGCACTGGACGCCGAGATCGATGCGATTTCCGACAAGCGTTATGCCTATGATGCCAACCTGATCGCGCATGGTGGCGTGTTCGTGGTGCTCAACCATGATGGCACAGTCAGGATCGAGCGCGGTTTCGTTCGTGCCAAAGATGAGGCGTTGGCCGATCCGCAGCCAGAAGGTGCGGCCATTGACCCGGAAACGGCCGAGGATGTGCAGGAAATCGAGGATGAGGACGAGGAAGTCGGCAAGCCAATTTCCGATGCCTTGACCCGCGACCTGTCCGCGCACCGGACGCTGGCCCTTCGCGTCGCGCTTGGCGAGCGGCCCGACATGGCGCTGATCGCACTCACCCACACGCTAACCGCGCAACTGTTCTACAGCTATTCCGAGGCCGGTTGCCTTGAGGTTCGTCCGACCGTGACCCCGCTGGGCAGTCATGCGGACGGGATCGAGGATACGCCGCTGGCAGCCAAGGCAAACGCGGCGCATGAGGCATGGGCCGAACGGATGCCGCGCGATGTGGGGGACCTGTGGGCGTTCATCGTCGCTCTGGACGATGAGGACCGGATGGCGCTGCTGGCGCATTGCGTGTCCTGCACCGTCAACGCGTTGCGTCTGCCGTGGGATCGCAAACCCCGCTCGCTGCAAACCGCCGACAGGCTAGCAAGCGCGCTGGCGCTCGACATGGCGAAGGACTGGGCGCCCACCGTGGACAGCTATCTTGGCCGTGTCACCAAGGCGCATATCCTTGAAGCTGTGACCGAAGGCGTGTCGGAGGATGCCGCCCGCCGGATCGCGGACATGAAGAAGCAGGACATGGCGCAGGCCGCCGAGAAGCTTCTGGCTGGGACCGGATGGTTGCCGGTGATCCTGCGGACGCCGGATACGGAAGCGGAGCAGCCATCAGAGGCCGAGGCTCCCGAAACGCAAGCCGAGGACGGAGAAGGCTTCTACGCCGTCGCCGCTGAATAGCGGCATGAAGCCGGGGCCGCGTGCGCGGCCCCGGCTCTCTTTACTACTTGGGTGAAAGCCGAAAAATTGCGGCCGCGCCCGACGGGGCGCGGCCAGTTACAGCAAACGGCTCACATTGGGCCGACAACGGACTGTCTGTTTTCACTCGTAAGACCCACGAAGCAGACTTTCTGCACATGCCGTTTCTGACATTCGTCAGTCTGCTGCTAATCCAGCTTTCTCAACGTGCGTTTCTACCGGCAAACCCTTATCCACGCGTTCGGAATATCGATCGACCAGCTGATCCGCATGCGGACGCAGGAGGACGGTGAACCGAACCAGTTCCTCCATGACGTCGACGATGCGGTCGTAATAGGCGGAGGGCTTCATCCGTCCCGCTTCGTCGAATTCTTCATACGCCTTGGCGACCGAGGACTGGTTGGGGATGGTGAACATGCGCATCCAGCGACCAAGCACGCGCATTGTATTGATCGTGTTGAAGCTTTGCGAACCAGCGCAGACCTGCATTACCGCCAGCGTGCGGCCCTGGGTCGGACGCAGGCCTTTGTAGGCCAGCGGCAGGTGATCGATCTGCGCCTTCATGATCCCGGTGATGGTGCCGTGCCGCTCGGGACTGCACCAGACTTGCCCATCCGACCATAGCGAATGCTCGCGCAGTTCGTGAACGGCGGGATGGTCGTCATCCTTCACCTGGTCAGGTAGCGGAAGGTCCGACGGATCGAAAATCCGCGTCTCGCAACCGAATAACTGCAACAGCCGGGCTGCTTCCTTCACGGCTAGCCGCGAATAGGACCGCTCTCGTAGCGAACCGCAGAGCAGCAGGATACGGGGCGGCGGGTCCATAGCGCCGAGCCCTAGTGCAGGATTGCAATGGAGATACTCGGCACGGAGCGCGGGCAGATGATCGGGATCGGACAGGGATCGCAGGCGGAACATAAGGCTCGCTTTGTCTCAGGACTGGGGGAAGCGATTGCGCGTGCGGTTGGCGAGTGCCACCAGCGAGAGCATCACCGGGACTTCCACAAGCACACCGACCACGGTCGCCAGCGCTGCGCCGCTTGTCAGCCCGAACAGGCCGATGGCGACCGCGACCGCCAGTTCGAAGAAGTTGGAGGTGCCGATTAGCGCGCAGGGCGCGGCGATGTCGTGCGGGACTTTCCACGCCTTGGCAGCAGCATAGGCGACGGCGAAAATTCCGTAGGACTGGAGGATGATCGGAATGGCGATCAGCACGATCAGCAGCGGGTTGGACAGAATGGTCCCGGCCTGGAAAGCGAACAGCAGAACCACTGTCGCCAGCAGGCCGATAATCGACCATGGCTTCAGCCGTGCAGTAAAGGCGTCCACGGCCGCCTCGTCGCCATCGTGCGAGCGAATAACTTGCCGCCGCGCGATCGCTCCTGCCACCAACGGGATGACGACGTAGAGAACGACCGAGAGCAGCAGCGTCTCCCACGGAACCACGATGTCGGTCACGCCGAGCAGCAGCGCCACGATCGGGGCGAAGGCGACGATCATGATCAGATCGTTCACCGACACCTGCACCAGCGTGTAGGCTGGATCGCCCTTGGTCAGCTGTGACCATACGAACACCATGGCGGTGCAAGGTGCAGCGCCCAGGATGATGAGTCCGGCGATATACTGGTCGGCATCGCTTTCCGACATCAATCCGGCATAGAGATAGTCGAAGAACAGCACTGCCAGCGCTGCCATCGTGAACGGCTTGATCAACCAGTTGACGACCAGCGTGATGATCAGCCCCTTGGGCTTGCGACCGACGTCCTTGATGCTCGAAAAGTCGACGCCAACCATCATCGGGAAGATCATCGCCCAGATCAGCACCGCAACCACCAGGTTGACCGAGGCGTATTCGAGATCTGCCATGAGACCGACTACGCCCGGTGCGACCATACCAAGCGCCAGACCGACGAGGATGGCCCCCAAGACCCATAATGAAAGGTAGCGTTCGAAGGTGCCGAGCGGCGACGCCGCAGGAGCGGGTTCTGCAATGGTCTGGGTCATTTTCCCTGTCCTGTTGTTCGCTCAGCGGACGCGTCTGCCTGCTGCGTCCACAACCTGCTCGCCATCTTCCTTGACGAATGCAGCTTGTTGATCGGCCGGAATGAGATCGAGCACCTCTTCTGACGGCCGGCACAGTTTCACGCCCAGTGGCGAGACCACCAGCGGCCGGTTGATGAGGATGGGGTGCTCTATCATGGCATCGATAAGCTGCACGTCCGACAGGGCCGGGTCGTCGAGACCGAGTTCGGCAAACGGCGTGCCTTTCTCACGCAGCAACTCACGAGGGGTGATACCGGCCCGCGCGATCAGGCTTTCCAGCATTGCACGGGAGGGCGGTGTCTCGAGATATTCGACGACCCGCGGCTCGATCCCGGCATTGCGGATCATGGCGAGCGCGTTGCGCGAGGTCCCGCATTCGGGATTGTGATAGATGACGATGTCGGCTGTCATTGGGCGCCCCTGGCCTTGGTGCTGGCACCTTCCTCGCGCCCAATCTCCGCGAGTTTGCTGCGCATTGCCATCTCGTCGATGGTCTTGATCGGCAGCATCAGGAACAGTTCGATGCGGCGCTTGAGATAGGTCAATGCATCAAGGAACGCTGTGCGCTGACCCTCCCCTTCGACAGCTGCGGGGTCTTCGACGCCCCAATGGGCGGTGATAGGCTTACCCGGAAATACAGGGCAGCTCTCGCCAGCAGCGTTGTCGCAAACGGTGAAGATGAAATCGAACTCTGGCGCACCGGGCTTCGTGAATTCATCCCAGCTTTTCGAGTGCAGGCCTTCGGTCGGATAACCGAAGTTGCCGAGCACTTCGATCGCCATCGGATGCACATCACCCTTGGGCTGGCTGCCAGCGCTGTAAGCTGCGAACTGGCCTTCGCCCATCTTGTTCATCAGCGCTTCGCCCAGGATCGAGCGCGCCGAGTTCCCGGTGCAGAGAAACAATACATTGTAGACCTTGTCAGACATCGGAACCTCGAAATGAGCGGTGGTTGATGATCAGGGCTTACAGGTGGCGATTTCGGAAAAATCGGCGCAGAGTAGCGGATCGCCTTGGCAGCAATCTTCCATCAGGAAGGCGAGCAGCTGCCGCATGCCGGAGTAATCCGCGCGGTAGCGGATCACCCGGCTCTCGCGCTGCGATGTCGCGAGGCCTGCCCGCTCGAGGTTGGCAAGGTGATGCGACATCGTTGAGGCGGGAACGCCGCAACCCTGCGCTATCTCGCCCGCCATCAGCCCATCGGGCCCAGCCTTCACGAGCATGCGGAACACCGACAGCCGTGTTTCGTGCCCAAGCGCCTGCAGGGCGTCGACGGCCCAGATCTGATCGCCCTGTGTCATGCGAATCCCCGATTGCGTTGGACTTGTCATAAAGCCCCTGTATGCCAATTCAATCGATAGTTCGAGCAGAATCGAAATAAAGGATTACCCCCCATGCCGCGTTCTCTTCTGACCGCCACATTCTGTATCTCTGCCCTCATCGCTGGGCCTTCGTGGGCCCAAGAGGCGACCACTTCGGCAGAATATCGCGCTCAGGGCGAAGCCGAACTCGCCGCGAGAGTTGCCTCACCGGATCGCCCTGATCGGGCGCGCAACGTCATCATCTTCATCGGTGACGGGATGGGTGTCTCAACCCTCACGGCCGCACGTATTCTGGCGGGCGAGAATGCAGGCGTGGACGGCGAATCCTTTGTCACCGCAATGGACGGCCTCGATCACACCGCACTGGTCAGAACCTATTCGCATGACGGGCAGGTCTCGGACAGCGCGCCCACTGCGACGGCGATCCTTGCCGGTATCAAGACCCGCAACGGCGTAATCGGCGTGGGTCCCGAGGTCGTGGTGGACGATTGCGCTTCGGGCCTCGCCAACACGGTTCCTTCATTGTTCGGCATCGCGCAGGAAGCGGGGCTCGCCACAGGCATCGTAACGACGACCAGGATTACGCACGCAACTCCGGCGGCAGGCTACGCCCATACGCCGCAGAGAGACTGGGAGGCGGATGCCGATATGCCGGCCGAGGCGATTTCGGGAGGCTGCGCCGATATTGCCCGTCAACTGGTCGAAGGGCGTGTGGGCGCCGGACTCGATGTAGTCCTTGGCGGGGGCCGCAGTGCATTTCTGCCGACCACCTCGGCAGATCCCGAATACCCAGAACAGACCGGCAGGCGCCAGGACGGGCGCGACTTGATAGCGGAGTGGCAAAGAGCCCATCCCGACGGCACATTCGCCTGGAACGCCGACCAGCTGGCCGGTTACAGTCCGTCAAGCGGCAGCCCTTTGCTGGGCTTGTTCGAACCCAGCCACATGCAATACGAAGCAGACCGCGCCGCCGATGTCGGCGGCGAACCTTCCCTTGCCGACATGGTCGAACTTTCCATCCGTCGACTTGCCGGTGAGAACGGTGGCTATGTGCTTCTTGTGGAAGGCGGCCGCATCGATCATGCGCATCACGGCGGCAATGCTTATCGCGCGCTGACCGACGCCGCGGCGTTCGACGAAGCCGTAGCTCGTGCGCTCGCGCTGGTGAATCTTGACGAGACGTTGATTATTACGACCGCCGACCACAGCCATACGCTGACTATGAGCGGTTACCCCCAGCGCGGTAATCCGATCTTGGGCACGGTAGCATTCGGCGAGCCGCAAATAGCGCTCGACGGTAAAGCCTTTACGACGCTCGGCTATGCCAATGGACCGGGCGCGGTGCTGCCGGGCCAGCGACCGGAGCCGGCCGTGGAGGACACTGCCGACCCGGATTATCGTCAGCAGGCGCTCGTTCCGCTCTCCTCCGAAACACACGCCGGGGAAGATGTCGCGGTTCGTGCATCGGGGCCGGGCGCCGACCTCTTTCGCGGCACGATGGAGCAACACACGATCTTCTACATCATGCGCAGGGCTCTGTTTGGACAAGAGGCCAACTGATGGACTCCCTATGGCTGCTTTCGGGAGCGCGGTTGGCTGGTCGGAACGGCTGATATCAGGGCGCAAAGCCGACGCGCTACCATCCCTTCTCTCGTGTGCCGCCTGCCCACACGGCCTCTCTCATGGCTGGTCTGACCGGAGAAGGTTTCGCCCGATCGCCTATGCCGCAATGACAGGCGCGCAGCTTTTTTCCGCCGCCTGACGGCATTGCATCGCGAAACAAAAAAGCGGCTTGCCGCCATCCTCCGCTTCGCTGCGGTCCCTTTGGGATGCGCCGCCGATCGCTCCGGTCCTTTCAACCGCCATCGAGGCCGCGATGGGCGCGGTCCGAGCAACACGAAAGGACTTACGACATGGCTACGATCGGCACTTTCACCGCCAACGATAACGGCGATCTGGGCGGCACCATCAGGACGCTCACCCTCAACACCCAGGCAATTCTCCGCCCCGTCGACAAGGACGGCGAGAAGTCCCCCGACTTCCGCGTCAGCACCGGCGATCTCGACATCGGCGCCGCCTGGAAAAAGACCAGTCGCGAAGGCCGCGACTACATCTCGGTCAAGCTGGACGATCCGAGCTTCCCGGCTCCAGTTTATGCCACGCTGTCCGAGACCGACAGCGCCGGCGAATACGTCCTCATCTGGTCGCGCTGACGGCCAATGGCGCCCCGCCCGTTCGGGCGGGGCGCATCGGTGATCGGATGGATCGACCGGCTTTCGTCTTGCGGTCATCGCCACCGCCAGCTAACACTTGCGAGTGAATCGCAATAAGCGACATGAGGAGATTGCGCAGAAAGGATAGATCGATGACCCGCCACTTCCCGCCGCCAAGCCTCGACGATGCCGCGCATCGTTCATTGCTGGTGGAGGCGGCGCGGTGCTGGCGCAATGCGCGCGACACAGGTCAGTCTGTCCAGCCTTGTCTCTACAAGATCCTGGCTTTCCATAATTGCGAGATGCTCGCCCCTGTTTTTGAGAACGGCGGTGCAAAATTAGACCACGGTGGCGGCGGCGAAGTGCTGCTGCGGGCGGCGTAAAAGTCGTCCACTTTGCCTTCTTTGCGCGAGCAGGAGGGCGTGGAGATATATACCGTGGATCTTTACCTGAAGGTGCGTCTTGCTTGCGCGGGCGGCATGAGCCAGCGTGAGGCGGCGAAGCATTTCAACGTATCGCGCGACACGGTCCGCAAGATGCTGTCGTATTCGGAGCCCCCCGGTTACCGCCGGACGGCGGCGTTGCGGCGGCCCAAGCTGGAAGCGTTCGTTCCGATCATCGATGCATGGCTTGATGGTGACCGTCAGGTTCCGCGCAAGCAGCGTCATACGGCGAAGCGGGTATTTGACCGCCTTCGCGAAGAGCACGGTTTCACCGGCGGCTACACGATCATCAAGGATTACATCCGACAGCGCGAGCAGCGCAGCCGGGAGATGTTCGTGCCGCTGGCGCATGCGCCCGGCCATGCCCAGGCAGATTTTGGTGAGGCCATGGTCGAGATCGGCGGTGTTGTGCAGAAGGCGCATTTCTTCGTGCTCGATCTACCGCACAGCGACGCCTGCTACGTGCGCGCCTATCCCGCTGCCGTTGCCGAGGCATGGATGGACGGCCACGTGCACGCCTTCGCGTTTTCGTGGCGCGGTGCCGCTGTCGATCGTCTACGATAACGACCGCTGCCTGGTCTCGAAGATCCTGCCCGACGGCACGAGGCAGCGCGCCCGGCTGTTCAGCGGCTTCCTGTCGCATTACCTGATCCGCGATCGTTACGCCGTCCCGGCAGGGGGAACGACAAAGGCAGTGTTGAAGGGCTGGTCGGTTATGCTCGCCGCAACTTCATGGTGCCGATCCCCCGGTTCGCGACGTGGGAGGCGTTCAACCTGTGGCTCGAGGAGCAATGCCGCAAGCGTCAGAACGACCGGCTGCGGGGCGAGAGCGAGACGATCGGCGAGAGGCTGAAGCGCGATCTGGCGGCGATGCAGGAACTGCCGGCTGCCCTGTTCGAGGCTTGTGACCAGACCAGCGGCCAGGTCTCGTCGCAGGCGCTGGTGCGTTACCGGACCAATGATTACTCGGTGCCGGTGCGCTTCGGCCATCAGGAGGTATGGATCCGGGGCTATGTCGGCGAGGTGGTGATCGGCTGCCGGGGCGAGGTCATTGCCCGTCATGTGCGCAGCTACGAGCGCGAGGACGTGATCTTCGATCCCATCCATTACCTTCCCCGATCGAACAGAAGATCAATGCGCTCGATCAGGCAGCGCCCTGCAAGGCTGGCACCTGCCCGAAGCGTTTGCAACGCTGCGCCGCCTCATGGAAGCTCGTATGGGCAAGCATGGTCGGCGCGAGTATGTGCAGGTGCTGCGTCTGCTGGAGAGCTTCACGCTTGCCGATCTGCATGCGGCCGTAAAGCAGGCTCTCGATATCGGGGCGATCGGCTTTGATGCCGTGAAGCATCTTCCTGCTGTGCCGGGTGGAGCCGACCACCCCGATTGGACATGGCGATCTATCCCTATCTGCCCAGAGCCAGGGGTGGAGACGACATCGGCGCGCTCCTATGCAGTTGCTCTCGGGCGATGCGAAGGATGCGGCATGAGCAGTCCGTCCCCCGAGCTGTTACTGGCCAGCCACCTCAAGACGCTCAAGCTACCAACCTTCCTGCGCGAGCATGACAAGCTGGCCCGGCGATGCGCGGCCGAGGGCGCAGATCACGTCCACTACCTTGCCCGGCTTGTCGAACTGGAGCTGATCGACCGGGAACGCCGGATGGTCGAGCGCCGGATCAAGGCTGCGAAGTTCCGGCCGCCAAGAGCCTCGACAGCTTCGACTTTGCCGCGATCCCCAAGCTCAACAAGATGCAGGTGCTTGAACTGGCACGCTGCGACTGGATCAACCGCCGCGAGAACGTCATAGCCCTTGGTCCCTCGGGAACCGGCAAGACCCATGTGGCGATCGGCCTCGGCCTTGCCGCCTGCCAGAAGGGCCTGACGGTCGGCTTCACCACCGCGTCCGCGCTGGTCAGCGCGATGATGGAGGCACGCGACGAACGCCGCCTTCTGCGCCTCCACAAGCAAATGGCCGGATACAAGCTCCTCATCATCGATGAACTGGGGTTCGTGCCGCTCTCGAAAACCGGCGCGGAACTGCTGTTCGAGCTGATCTCGCAGCGTTACGAGCGCGGCTCGACGCTGATCACCAGCAACTTGCTGCGTTCGACGAGCGGACCGAAACGTTCGGCTCCGAGCGCCTGACAGGCGCGCTCCTCGACCGGCTTACCCACCACGTCTCCATACTCGAGATGAACGGAGAGAGCTATCGTCTGGCCCAAAGCCAGGCGCGCAAGGCACGCTCCAACCCCTGACAGAAAAGACCATCCGTGTGTTGGCGACCCCCACTCGGGCTACGCCCTCGCGGCGCTCGCCAGCACACGGATCACCCGGCCTGATTTTGCGCCGCCCAATGGCCGACTTTTACTCCGCCGTTGACAGCCCAATACCGGCCAAAGGTCGACATTGGCCGTACCACGACGTGGGGCCGGTCTTCCCAGTGGGGCACATGGCGGAAGGTCAGTTTCACGGGCGCAGCTTGGCCTATCTTTGTTCGCGAGTCACGGGACGTGCTTAACGGCAGTCTGCTGGACCTCTCCTGTTCCCATGAAAATGCAAGATATCATGTACCCTCACGGGCACGGCTGAACATCGGGGCTGTCGGGCGAGCAGTCTGGGGCCGCTTCTGAAAGCAGCGGCAACTATTCGCGGACACCTCGAGCGGCATCTAAGTCCCACGGCACCTCACTCGCTGCGAGATGAACAAAGGGCAGGTATCAGTGCGCCGCTCGGATGCGACGAAGGTCGGCAATGTCGGCGCGAGCTGTCGCCCTAAGACACCGCAATTGTCCCACGCAGGGCGAGCCGATCTCTACTGCGGCAAATCCTCACGAAAACGGTCGAGTTGGTGCATTCTCTCGTGAAGCACGGTGACGATTCCCACAGCGCCATCGGACAGCACCCGCCAATAGACATAGTGATGTTCATAGCGGCAGTAGAAACCGTCCACTCCGAACTCAGCCGGAACCGGACGCCATGGAATTTGCCGAGCCGCGATTCCGGCGAACAGTTCGAACAGGCCTTGAATATAGCGAGCTGCCTGCTCCTCGCCCCACGTGTCGCGAGTATAGACGTAAATTTCGTCGAGACGGCGACCCGCGCGATCCTGGACGCGAAAGACGGCCACGCGATCAGCCCCGCGCGTTGCGGGTGATCACCATTTCGGCATCAAGGGGCTCATAGGCCGATTCCGGCGCCGCGAACGCGGCGGTCAGTTCGGCTTTCAGTCGCTCGAACCCTTCGGCCTCGACCCGCTCTTTGTCGCGGCGGATGAGGTCGCGGACATATTCGCTGACATTCTCATAGGCACCGCCGTCGCTGATATTGTTGGCAACGAACTCGCCCAGCGTGCCGCTCACACGCACATTCAGAGTCATGGCCTTGGGCATAGCATTGTCCTTTGATCATTTGTCATCAATATAAGGGATATTGTGGACAAGCGCAACGACCACTCCGTCCACAGTGTCGCAGCATTAAACCATCGATTGTTCCCTCATGTCATTCCCCACGCGTCGGGGGCTCCTACGCCATTCTCTGTCTTTCTTCGCCAGTCTGCGACGAGCGCATTTTCTTGTTGAGTCCCATCGCTTTGCGGCTTTCTTGATGAGCCCCTGAGGCCGGGCGGCGGTTCGCCCGGCAGACAAGCAGGGGCTGACCTTGACCGTCCATCCGATCCGTACCGAGGTAAGTTCACGCGGCGCGCGCATGCTGCGCACGGCGCTGGGTCCGTCGATCGCGGCCTGGCTCAACGATGCGACGGTGATCGAGGTCATGTTGAACCCCGACGGTCGGCTCTGGGTCGACCGGCTGGGAGAAGGCATCGCCGACACCGGCATGACGCTCAGCGCTGCCGATGGCGAACGCATTGTCCGTCTGGTCGCACACCATGTTGGCGTCGAGGTGCATGCGCGGTGCCCGCGAGTCTCGGCCGAGCTTCCGACAAGCGGCGAACGCTTCGAGGGACTGCTGCCGCCCGTCGTCGCCGCGCCCGCCTTCGCGATCCGTAAACCGGCCGTCGCGGTGTTCACGATCGACGATTATGCGACCGCCGGAATCATGTCTGGGGCCGAGGCAACGGCGCTGCGCGAGGGTGTTGCAACACGCGCCAACATCCTCGTCGCGGGCGGCACAGGCAGCGGCAAGACCACGCTGGTAAACGCGCTGCTGGCCGAGGTGGCGAAGACGGCTGATCGCATCGTCCTGATTGAAGACACGCGCGAACTGCAATGCGCCGCGCCTAACCTTGTTGCCATGCGGACCAAGGACGGCGTGGTTTCCCTGTCCGATCTCGTGCGGTCCTCGCTGCGCTTGCGGCCCGACCGCATTCCGATCGGCGAGGTGCGCGGCGCCGAGGCGCTCGATCTCTTGAAAGCCTGGGGCACTGGCCACCCTGGTGGGATCGGCACCATCCATGCCGGAACCGCACTCGGCGCGCTGCGACGCATGGAACAGCTCATCCAGGAGGCCGTCGTCACGGTCCCGCGCGCGCTGCTCGCCGAGACCATCGACATCGTCGCCGTGCTGGTCCGCGACGGGCACGGTCGCCGCTTGGCCGAACTCGCCCGCGTCGACGGGCTTGATTCTTCCACCGGCGACTACCGCCTCACTGCGCTTTCCCAGCCCTCATCAGGAGACCTGCCATGATCAATGCTATCCGGCATGGCGCCCGCCGCGCTATGCTTGTCGTCACCGCCAGCGTGATGGCGCTGTCCCTGTCTTCGCCTGCTTATGCCGGCGGATCGTCGATGCCGTGGGAAGCTCCGCTACAAAGCATCCTTGAATCGATCGAAGGTCCGGTAGCGAAGATCATCGCGGTGATGATCATCATCATTACTGGTCTGACGCTGGCGTTCGGTGACACTTCGGGCGGCGCGCGCAGGCTGATCCAGATCGTGTTCGGGATCAGTATCGCCTTCGCCGCCAGTTCCTTCTTCCTGTCGTTCTTCAGCTTCGGCGGCGGAGCACTGGTCTGATGGATACGGGCGAACCGATCCCTGGATATATGGCGCCGGTGCATCGCGCGCTCACCGAGCCGATCCTGCTTGGCGGTGCGCCGCGCAGCCTTGCGATCCTCAACGGCACGCTGGCAGGCGCCATCGGACTCGGTTTGCGGCTCTGGATTGTAGGGATAGCCATCTGGGCCATCGGCCATGCCCTATCGGTCTGGGCGGCGCGGCGCGATCCGCAATTCGTGGACGTTGCCCGGCGGCATCTGCGCTATCCGACCTGGATGCGGCCATGATGTCGTTGCGGGAATACAGGAGCGGCGCTGCGCATCTCGGCGACTTCCTTCCCTGGGCGGCATTGGTCGGCGAAGGTGTGGTTCTCAACAAGGACGGCTCGTTCCAGCGCACGGCGCGTTTTCGCGGTCCCGATCTCGACAGCGCAACGCCTGCTGAGCTGGTAGCGACGACGGCCCGATTGAACAACGCGCTGCGGCGCCTCGGCTCGGGCTGGGCAATCTTCGTCGAGGCGCAGCGCAGGCCCGCGCTCGACTATCCTGACTGCGATTTTCCCGATCCGGTCTCGGCGCTGGTCGACAGGGAGCGGCGCGAACAGTTCCGGGAGGAAGGCAGCCATTTCGAGAGTTGCTATTACCTAACCCTGCTGTGGATGCCGCCGGCCGAGGATGCGGCCCGCGCGGAGGGCTGGCTTTACGAGGGCCGGTCGAACTCCGGCGTCGATCCGTGGGAACTGTTGGGGAGTTTTACCGATCGCAGCAATCGGGTGCTCAACCTAGTCGAAGGCTTCATGCCCGAGGTGCGTTGGCTCGACGATAGCGACACGCTGACCTACCTGCACAGCACCATCTCGACCCGCTGCCAGCACGTGCGCGTTCCCGAGACGCCGATGCATCTCGATGCGCTGCTGGCAGACGAGGCGCTGACCGGCGGGCTGGAGCCGAAGCTGGGCGAGCATCATTTGCGCACATTGACGATCACGGGCTTCCCGAGCGCGACCTTTCCCGGCCTGCTCGACGAATTGAACCGCCTCGCTTTCGAATATCGCTGGTCCACTCGCGCGATCATGCTCGACAAGAGCGATGCGACCAAGTTGCTGACGAAGATCCGGCGGCAATGGTTCGCCAAGCGCAAATCAGTCGCGGGGATTCTGAAAGAAATCATGACCAACGAGGCAAGCACGCTGCTCGACAGCGATGCCTCGAACAAGGCTGCCGATGCCGACACCGCCCTGCAGGAGCTGGGCGCCGACTATGCCGGCATGGCCTATGTCACCGCAACGGTAACGGTTTGGGATCGCGATCCCGCCGTCGCCGCCGAAAAGCTGCGGTTGGTGGAGAAGGTCATTCAGGGCCGCGATTTCACCTGCCTTGCCGAGGGTATGAACGCGATCGAGGCTTGGCTGGGAAGTCTCCCCGGTCACACCTACGCCAATGTCCGCCAACCCCCGATTTCCACCATCAATCTCGCCCACCTGATCCCCCTGTCAGCGGTATGGGCGGGGCCGGAACGGGACGAGCATCTCGGCGCTCCCCCCTTGCTCTACGGCAAGACCGAAGGCTCGACCCCGTTCCGGTTTTCCCTTCATGTCGGCGATGTCGGTCATACCTTGATCGTAGGCCCGACCGGCGCGGGTAAGTCGGTACTGCTCGCGCTGATGGCAATGCAGTTCCGGCGCTACGAGAATGCCCAGGTCTTCGCCTTCGATTTCGGCGGCAGCATCCGTGCGGCCGCGCTCGGAATGGGCGGCGACTGGCAGGATCTCGGCGGCGGTCTGTCTGACGACGATGATGGCGGCGTGCAGCTACAGCCGCTAGTCAGAATCGACGATCCGGCAGAATGTGCCTGGGCCGCTGAATGGCTGGCGGCGATCCTTGGCAGCGAGGGCGTTGCTGTCGATCCGCAGGCCAAGGAGCATATCTGGTCGGCAATGACTTCGCTTGCGAGCGCGCCCCTGTCGGAGCGCACGCTGACCGGGCTCGCGGTTCTGTTGCAGAGCCAGCACTTGAAGCAGGCGCTTGCACCCTATTGCATCGGTGGACCATGGGGCCGGTTGCTTGATGCCGAGGCCGAAAGGCTCGGCGAAGCCTCTGTGCAAGCCGTCGAAACCGAGGGCCTGGTCGGCGCCGGCTCGGCCGCCGCGGTGCTGTCCTATCTGTTCCACCGTATCGAGGGCCGGTTGGACGGCTCGCCGACGCTCATCATCATCGACGAGGGCTGGCTGGTCCTCGACAGCCCTGACTTCGCGGCACAGCTCCGCGAGTGGCTGAAAACGCTGCGCAAGAAGAACGCCAGCGTGGTGTTCGCGACGCAGAGCCTCGCTGACATCGAAACGTCAAGCATCGCGCCAGCCATCATCGAGAGTTGCCCGACGCGCATCTTCCTTCCCAACGAACGTGCGGCCGAGCCGCAGATCGCAGGCGTATACGAGCGGTTCGGGCTCAATGCGCGCCAGATCGACATATTGAGCCGGGCGACGCCGAAGCGCGATTATTACTGCCAGTCGCGACACGGCAACCGACTGTTCGAACTGAGCCTGGGCGAAGTGGCGCTGGCATTCGCCGCGGCGTCTTCCAAGACCGACCAACTTACCATTGCCGAACTGATCGAGACCCACGGTCGCGACGCTTTCGCCGCCGAATGGCTGCGTCATCGCGGCTGCGGATGGGCCGTCGAATTGCTGCGCGAGGCTTCTGCCTCCGAGAACCCGCTTTCCCTCCCGCCAGATATGGAGATTGAAACATGAAGCTGGCCCATGTGCGCCATGCCCTTATGGCCGGTGTTCTTGCCACCACCAGTGTCTTCGGCATTACCGCCGCGAGCCCGGCGCACGCGCAGTTCGGCGGGATCGTCTATGATCCGACCAACTATGCGCAGAACGTACTGACCGCCGCCAGGTCGCTCGAACAGATCAACAATCAGATCCGGCAAATCCAGAACCAGGCGACCAGCCTCGTCAACGAGGCCCGCAATCTCGCTTCGCTGCCGTACAGCTCGCTTCAGGCCTTGCAGGATCAGGTCAGCGAGACGCAGCGGCTGCTCGGAGAAGCCCAACGCATCGCCTATGATGTGCAGCAGATCGAGCAGGCGTTCACCGATCGCTATAAGGGATCGGCACTCACCGGCAGCAACGCGCAGATGATCGCCAATGCCAATGCACGCTGGGAAGACAGCGTTGGCGCCTTTCAGGATTCGCTCAAGGTGCAGGCGGGCGTCGTCGGCAATATCGACGGCGCCCGCACTACGATGGACGATCTGGTCTCGGTCAGCCAGTCGGCGACCGGCGCGCTGCAGGCCAGTCAGGCGGGCAATCAGCTTCTCGCCTTGCAATCGCAGCAACTGGCCGATCTGACCGCGCTGGTTGCGGCACAGGGCCGCGCGCAGGCAGTCGATTCCGCACGGCAGGCCGCCGAGGAAGCTGAGGGGCGCGAACGTTTCCGCCGCTTCTTCGGCCGCGACTGAGAGGGGCCGGCCTATGTCGCGCAATTCCAGGATCGCAGGCGTCGCGGCGATCGCCGGGATCATGCTGGCCGTGGCGATCGTTGCCCTGCGCGAACCGAGCGACCCGCCGCGTGAAGCGGTCCTGTCTGTCGTCGAAGAAGGCGAGCAGCAGGAGAAGCTGGCGCGCGAACTCGAACGCTGCGCCACGCTCACCACGCCCGATACGGCTTGCGAACAGGCCTGGACGGAAAAGCGCCGACGCTTCTTCGGCAACGATGAAGGTGACCGGCCGTGAACGACACGGGCGTCATCGACAATTTCCTGGGCGTCTTTACCGGCTATATCGATAGCGGCTTCGGTCTGCTGGGCGGCGAGGTCGCATTCCTCTCGACTACGCTGATTGCTATCGACGTCACGCTTGCCGGTCTGTTCTGGGCCTGGGGCGCGGACGAGGACGTGTTGCAGCGGCTCGTCAGGAAGACCCTCTATATCGGCATCTTCGCCTTCATCATCGGCAACTTCTCGACGCTGGCGACAATCCTGTTCGAAAGCTTCGCGGGGCTGGGGCTCAAGGCGACTGGTGATGCGCTCAGCCTCGCGGAGTTCATGCAACCCGGTTCCATCGCCGCAACCGGGCTCGACGCCGCCCAGCCCCTGATCGACGCCACAGAAGCGTTCAGCAGCATCTGGTCAGTATTCGCGAATCTCGCCATCATTCTCGTGCTGCTGATCGCCTGGCTGATCGTGGTGCTCGCGTTCTTCATCATCGCGGTGCAGGTCTTCATCACCCTCATTGAGTTCAAGCTGGTGACGCTCGCTGGCTTTGTCCTGCTGCCCTTCGCCTTTTTCGGTCGCACTGCCTTCATGGCCGAGCGCGTGCTGGGCCATATCGTCTCGACCGGCATCAAGGTGCTGGTGCTTGCGATCATCACCGGCATCGGCACCACCCTGTTCAGTCAGTTCACCGTTTCCATGGGGTCAGAGCCCGATGCCGAGCAGGTCATGGCAATCACGCTGGCCGCGCTGGCGCTGCTCGGTCTTTCGATCTTCGGCCCCGGCATCGCCAACGGCATAGTCTCGGGTGGCCCACATCTCGGCGCGGGCGCCGCGGCGGGTACCGCACTGGCGGCTGGCGGCGCACTGGTCGGCGGTACGGCCGCCGCCCGGCTTGGCGCGGGCGCGGCGGCAGGTGCCATCGGCGGTGCGGCGAGAGGCGCGGCCTACACATCAGGCGCGGCGCGCGGGGCCTATGCCGGTGGCTCATTCGGCAAGAGCGGCAGCGCGGCGGTTGCGGGCGGCGCTGCCGGAGCCGGTAAGGCTGCGGCCGACGCAGTTCTTTCGCCACTCAGAAGGGCGGCCGAATCGCTTAAGGAAAGCCATCGCGCCGGCGCTCGCACAAGTCTGGGCGCAGTCGCCGATCCGGCAGCAAGCGCTGCCTCCTCCTCATCACAGCCAGCGTGGGCGGCAGCGATGAAACGCCGTCAGTCAGCCGCTCATGGCGCGACTGTTGCCGCCCATACGCTGAAAGCTGGAGACAGCCACGGTGGCGGCTCCGGTCCCGATATTCGCGAGAAGGATTGATACGATGTTCCGACGCCCTTCCATTCGCTATGGCCAGACGCCTGAACCCATCACGCCCTATCAGCGCGCGGCGCAGATCTGGGATGATCGCATCGGCTCCGCGCGCGTTCAGGCGCGGAGCTGGCGGCTCGCATTCTTCGGCTGTCTCGCCCTGTCAGGTGGTCTTGCCGGCGGTCTCGTCTGGCAATCCGCCCGCGGCCATATCGTCCCCTGGGTGGTGCAGGTGGACAAGTTGGGCGAGGCGCAGGCGGTCGCGCCTGCCGAAGCCGACTATCGGCCCACTGACCCGCAGATCGCCTTTCATCTCGCGCGCTTCATCGAGCACGTCCGTTCGATTCCCGCCGATCCGGTGATCGTGCGGCAGAACTGGCTGCGTGCCTATGAGTTCACCACCGACAAGGGCGCGCTGGCGCTCAACGATTACGCGCGTGCCAACGATCCTTTCGCCGATATCGGGCGCGTAGCCGTGGCAGTCGATGTGTCGAGCGTGATCCGCGCTTCCGACGACAGCTTCCGCGTGGCCTGGACCGAGCGTCGCTATCAGGACGCACAGTTAGTCGAGACGAGCCGCTGGTCGGCGATCCTTACCGTTGCCGTGCAGACGCCGCGTGACCCCGATGGCCTGCGCACCAATCCGCTCGGCATTTTCGTGCATTCCATCAACTGGTCAGAGGAGCTGTCGCAATGACCTATCAGCCAACCTCCCGCGCTGCTCCGGCTGTCTTGCTGGTCTGCGCGACCGCACTTGCCGGCTGCGCAACGACATCGGCAAAACTGCCGAATATCAGCTATGACGATCCATCGAGTGAGATCGCCGCTACGCTTGCGCCCGACCCGCCCCGGCCGGTCGAACTGATCGCCATTCCCGAGCCGTTGCCGCTGCCGGGCCAGTTGAAGCCGATTGGACTAGCGGAGCAAAGCCCCGAACCTACCGATCCGAGGAAACGTATCGGCGCGGCCAATGATGCCGCACGCGTGCAACCGATGCGCGACGGCTTTCTCAATGCGATCCAGCAATACCCCTGGGCAGATGGCGCGCTCTATCAAGTCTATACTGCGCCCGGCCAGGTCACTGATATCGCCTTGCAGGAAGGCGAACAACTGGTCGGTCCCGGTCCGGTCGCCGCCGGTGATACCGTGCGCTGGATCATCGGAGATACGGTGAGCGGCAGCGGCGCAGCAGCCCGCGTGCATATCCTCGTCAAGCCGACCCGGCCCGACATTGCCACAAATCTTGTCATCAATACCGATCGGCGCAGCTATCATCTGGAACTGCGCGCAACTCCTGAGACATATATGGCATCGGTCTCGTGGATCTATCCGCAAGATGAGTTGATCGCGTTGCGGAATCGGAACGCAGTGGCGGCATCCGCCGCCCCTGTGGCAACGGGCGTGGATCTGTCTGCGCTCAATTTCCGATACCGGATCGAGGGCGACCGTGTGCCGTGGAAACCCGTCCGCGCTTTCGACGACGGGCGGCAGGTATTTATCGAATTTCCTGCCGGGATCGCGCAAGGCGAAATGCCTCCGCTGTTCGTGACGAGGGCCGCCGGCGATGCCGAACTGGTCAATTACCGCGTGCGAGGGCGCTATATGGTAGTGGACCGGCTGTTCGCTGCTGCCGAACTGCGCCTCGGCGACAAGCGCACTGAGCGAAGTGTTCGGATCGTGCGCACCGATGACAAGCGCTGGAGGCGGTGATGGCTGCCCCCGACGGAACTACCTTTGCCGAACCTGCCGCGCCGGAGCGAACCACGCAATATCCATCTACCGATCCCCGGCCTTTCCAGCTTCGCGGACCGACGCCGAGCGTGATGCGCCTGTCGCGAAAGGCTCTGGCGGTGTTCGGCATAGCGGCTGGTCTCGGTATTGGCGTCGCGCTGATATATGCGCTGCAACCGCCGCACGAGCGACAAGGCAAAGAGCTCTTCAGCACCGAAAGCCGCGCCACAAGCGAGGCAATCACATCAGGGCCGAAAGACTATGGCGATGTGCCAAAGCTGGGCAAGCCGCTGCCCGGCGATCTCGGCGGCCCGATCGTCGCGGCACGTGAACGCGGCGAGAATGTGCCGGTGCCGCCGGTCGGCCCACAGCCAGATCCGCGCGCCCAAGCGGAAGAGGCGGCGCGCCAACGCGCCGAGCAGGAGCGCGATGCGGCGCGGACCAGCACGGTTTTTCTTGGTGGTGGATCAGCTGGAGCGGCCAGCGCCACTGCCTCACTTTCTGTCTTGCCTGACCTCACGGCACAAGCATCCGCTGGTTCAGGTGAAACGGCGTCGAACGGCGACCAGGCAGGCAAGCGCGCCTTTCTTGAACGGGCATCCGATCGGCGCATGGTGAGTGTGGAGCGGCTGACTGGGCTCTCATCGCCCAATGTCCTTCAGGCCGGCAGCATCATCCCGGCCGCGCTCATCACAGGCATTCGCTCCGACCTCCCCGGCCAGATCACCGCGCAAGTCACGGCGAATGTCTACGACAGCCCTACGGGGCGCATCCTGCTCATTCCGCAGGGCGCGCGGCTGATAGGCGAATACGACAGCGATATTGTCGCCGGGCAGACCCGCGTATTGCTTGCCTGGGATCGCCTCATCATGCCGGATGGCCACTCGATTGTCCTTGAGCGCCAGCCTGGTACCGATCCGGCGGGGTTTGCCGGATTGCAGGACGGCGTGAACCAGCATTGGGGCAATCTGCTCCGGGCCGCGGCTATTTCGACGCTGCTTGGCGTTGGCGCGGAGCTGGGTGCGGACAGCGACGACGATCTGACGCGCGCGCTGCGTCGTGGATCGCAAGACACTATCAATCAGACCGGTCGGCGGATCGTCGACCGGCAGTTGAACGTGCAGCCCACGCTGACCGTCCGGCCGGGGCATCCCTTGCGCGTGATCCTGACCCGCGACCTCATATTGGAGCCGGTGGGACGCTCGCGATGACGAAACTGAAGCTTGGGCCGCTGGTTGACGACAAGCCGGTAAAGGTCACGATCGAATTACCGGCTACCGTCCATCGCGACCTTGTCGCCTATGCCGCCGCGCTGGCGGCCGAGACCGGTGGCGAGGCCGTCCCGCCGGAAAAACTGGTCGCGCCGATGCTGGCCCGGTTCATGGCGACCGATCGGGCTTTTCGCCGGCATCGTTCCCAAGCGAACTGACGGCGACTTATATCCCGCCTCAATTGCCAAAGAACCGCTTTGACCGCGCCCTGCCGTTTGCTTCCACGGCTGCCATTTCGGCATTGAAGCATTCGTCGCCGCGAACCGTTCCTTCCGCGCATTGCGCCTGGACATGCCGCGCTTCGTCGAGATGGGCGGCGAAATACTGCTTGCCGCGTGGTCCGGTTGCAGCCGAAGCTATGGATGCCGAAGCTGGAATGCTTGCCGTCTGCGGAGCGGGTGCGATGACAGGCCGCAATACAAATCCGGCGCCAAATCCGACGACCACCGTGATGAGCGCGATGATGAGTGTCTTGCCTTGAGTCATGACTGTTCCTCTCCCGATTGTTGAGCCGATGGCGTCCGCGCCGGGATGGGCGGCAGCGAATAGCGGACGGCCACGAAATCGAGGAACCGGCGTAGAACGGGATTTTCATTATCCTCGCGCCAATAGCCCGAATAGCCGATCCGCATTTGGCCGTTGGTTTCATGGACTTCGCGGAACACCACATTCGGCACCTGAATGCCGAGTGCGGATTCCGCGACGACCGAGATCCGTCCGCCAAGTGCGATGACGCCGAGCACTGTGTCGCGGCTCACATCATCCATGTCTATCTCGGGCGCGTAGCCTGGCATTCCTAGCTTGCCCAAGAGCAGGTTGCGCGTTTCGGGACCGGGATCGCGCGCCGTCAGCAGGAAGCGTTCGCCGGTCAGGTCGGTCCAGTGAAGCCGGTCACGCTCGGCAAGCGGATGACCTTCCGGCATCGCCACGAGGATACGCTCGCTCCAGAATGGGCGGCTCATCAGTCCCCGATAAGGAGCTTCGCCGATCATGATCGCGATGTCGAGCAACCTGTTCTCGATTCCCGCGAGCAGCATATCGCGGCCCCGCTCGAAGCCGCGTACCTTCACATCGGGAAACCACTCGCCGAACTCGCTGACTGTCGCACGAAGATTTCCGGCTGAAAATGAGGTGTAAAAGCCAATTGCGAGCCGGCCGGCGTGGCCGGTCTTCGTTGCACGAACCCAGCCGTTCAATTCCTCGAATTCGTTCACGATCCGCTGGGC
>JAWKXZ010000008.1:0-32650 GCA_041396745.1 Sphingobium sp.
AAAGGCCGCCTGACGATGACCCGTGGCCAACGCCGAATTTACACCATCTTGACGGACACGACCTGATTTTGCTCCGCCCAATGGCCGACTTTTACTCCGCCGTTGACATCGCTTCGAAGTATATTGAAAAATAGTTAATAGATTTGTCGCGCCCCTCAATATTATCGAAGGATTGGCAGCAATGATAATGAAGCTTATTGCCGCAGCGGCTGTATTGTCAGGATTTGCCTCCTCGCCAGTCTTGGCCGCGACAATCAATCTCGGCGCCATTCCTGTAGATGGCAATCTTTCCTATAACGGCCAGCTGGGCAATAATAACCAGTCCGACAGGATCAACTTCAGCATTGTTCAGGATACGCTGTCCACGACCTACGCCGTTTTGAACCAGTCGACGAACGTGACCGGCCTGGTCGCGCAACTTTATACCAGTGGCGGCGTGGCAACCGGTGCCGCCCTTTCGACGCCGGAGGGGAGCTCAACGAGCGCGACCTATTCCGGCCTGTTGGCGGGAGATTACTATTACACCGTCAGCGGCACCAACGTGCAAGGCAATGCGCAATATACGCTGGGGTTGTTTTCCAGCGCCGCCGCCCCTGCCCCTGGGCCGGCGGGATTGGCGGTATTCGGCGTTGGCGCAGGCATGTTGGCCTGGCAGCGCCGCCGCAAGAGACGGTCTGCGGCATCGTAACCGGTATACCACCAACTTGGATGTTCTTGGATTTGCGACAAGCTTTGGCAGCGCGGTAATAAGCTCTCCAGAATATAGGATTTAGGGCGAAGGGAATTCGATGGTGAGAAGCTTGGCACTTTGTAGCGCCGCTCTTTGCCTCGCGCTGATGCCTATATCCGCGCCGGCATCTGCTGCCACATATGATCTGGGCACATTATCAGCCACCCCGCAAACTGCTACCGGAACGCTAGCCAACAGCTTGGCGTCCGATACCGTCACTTTCTCGCTGGCCAGTCAAAGCGACATTGCCGGCGGCATTGCTGCGGTGAAAATCAGCTTCATGAACACCACTATCTATAATTTCTCCAGCCTTTCAGCCGGCATTTATGACAGCGGCACGAACAACCTCGTTGGAAGTGCGGACCTGAGCACCGGCTTTTCGCAGCCGGGGCTGAGCGCAGGAAGCTATTATGCTCTTGTCAGCGGCGTGCCGACCGGCATTTCGGGCGGGCTATATTCGCTTTCCCTGCTAGCCACCCCCAGTGCCGCCCCGGCGCCGGGCCCTGCGGGACTTGTCGTCTTCGGCGCGGGCGCAGGTGCCATCGCCTTTCGGCGATATCGCCGACGGAAATCCCTCGGCTAACCGGGCAGTATTGGGACGGAAGGTCGAAATTCTATTGTCGGGTAGGGCAACCTACCCTTTTTTGATGCGAACCTTAGGCTGCGTATGTTGTTTCGGACGTTGTTTATGATAATTGGCGCGGGCATTCTTCCCTGCACGCTGGCGGCCTGCAGCCCGTCCGCTCCGCCCGATCAGGTAGCGGTGACGGGAGACGATTTCGAAATCACCCTGGCGGAGCTGGAACAGGTGCTGCAGCAAGCACCCCCTGCTGCAACCAAAGAGCAGGTCGCACCCGCGAGGCGGGCCATTCTCACCAATCTGATCGATCAGAAACTATTGGCTGAGGCTGCGCTGGAGACTGGCCTGGACAAAGACACCGCCACTCTTCAGGCGATACAAGCCGAACGGCGCGCTATTCTGGCGCGAGCCTATATCCATAAGATCATCGGAGATCAGCCCCCGGGCGAAAATGAGCTGCGCGCCTATTATGACAGCCATCCGGCGCTCTTCGCCCGGCGCAAGAATATCGTCATACGCGGCTTCACGATTCCCGCGTCCGACAAGAGGGTGAATGAGTTTCAGAAGCAACTGGACGCGCAGGGCTTCGACGCGCTGGCAGGCGCGCTGTCGGAGAGCAAGGACATCCCCGGGCCGACAACGCTGATACTGCCGAGCAACGCTATTCCGGAAGATCGGGCATCCGCCTTGGCAAAGCTGACGCCGGGCAGCGACGTCAACTTTCAAATGGGCGCGAACAGATATCTTGGGACGATAGTATCGGTAGAAAATGATCCGGTCAGCTTCGACGCAGCACGTCCGGAAATCGCGCGATTGGTAGCAATTGAAAAGGGCGACCCTGTGATCAAGGCGAATGTCGCGCAAATGCGAAAAGACCGGCACATCAAAATTGTGAACAAAGACCTGATGCGGGGTATCCAGTGATGCGGTTTCTGCGCACCAGTTTCCTGTTGTTGCTGGCGTTGACGTCCGCGCTGTTCAGCCTGAGCACCGAATATGCCCGCGCTCAGACCAACTCCGCGGTGCCCCTCTACCTGATTGGTCCGGGCGACATCATCAAAATCACCGTCTATGGAGAAGCCGTCTATGACACCAGCGTTGTCGTGGACAAGGATGGCTCTGTCCCCGTCTATGAGCTCGGATCGGTTGTGATCAGCGGGCTGTCGGCAGCGCAGGTCGGAGACAAGCTGGCGCATGAGTTCCGGTCAAAGGGTATATTGATCAGCCCCGTCGTCAATGTTGCGGTGCTGGAGTTCCGCAGCAAACCTGTCTTCATTTTCGGCAATGTGGGCAAACCCGGAGAATATTATCTCGACAGGGAGGGCCTCAAGCTAACAGACATGCTCGCCCGGTCGGGTGCGATATTGGGCGTGGGCGGCGGAACAGTCCGCATCATCAACAGGGCCGGTGCGCAAACGGACCTGCTTGCGGCAAAGGTATTGAGCGGCGAACTGGACCGGCTGGTCACGCCGGGCGATACGGTCATCGTTACCGAGGCAGCGACTTTCTACATTTCAGGCGAAGTCCAAAGAGGCGGCTCCTATCCCATAGAACCCGGCCTGACGATGGGACGCGCGATTGCCTTGGCCGGCGGCCTGACCGCCCGAGGAGCGCGCAACAAACTCAAGGTAACACGCAAGGACGAAACCGGCGAGGACGACACAATCAAGGTTCGGGCCGGAGACATGGTACACCCTCATGACGACATCGTCGTAGGGGCACGGATTTTTTAGGGAGCCCTGTCTTTATGGTCATGGTACACGCACTGAAAGTCTTGCGGCTTCGCTGGAAAATATTGATTTCTTGCGCCGCTTTCGGCTTGGGCCTCGCGGCGGCTTATATCCTCATTGCAAATCCGGTTTATAAATCGGTTGCTTCGGTTGTCGTGGATGTCAGGGCGCCCGAAACCATCGGCCAGCAGCAGATCATTGGGCAAACATCGCCAGAATATCTTCTTACGCAGGAAGATATTTTGAAAAGCGAGCGCGTTGCGAAAAAGGTGATCGAAAACACCGGACTGGCCCAGACGCCGGGTATCGCCAAACAGTTCGGGTGGCGGCCAGAAGATGGCTCGGTCAGCGATTTCCTCGCTGGCGAGATAGGCAGGCAGATGCGTGTCCAACCCAGCCTCACAAATTCGCGGGTTATGGAAATCGGCTTCTTCAGTGGTGACCCGAAATTTGCTGCGGATATGGCGAACGCCTTCGCTCAGGCATTTATAGATGTGAATATATCGATGCAGGCGGAGCCAGCGCGCCGCGCAGCCGATTCCTATGAGAAATTGCTGGCGAAGGCAGCGGAGAATCTGAAAACCTCTCAGGCACATCTGGCAAGCTTGCAGAGGAAATATAACGTCCCCAGTACCAGTAAGGATTCGAACACAGAGGCATTGGGCCTGGCCTCACTGACTGCGGCGGAAATGAGCGCCAAGACGCAGGCGATGATCGCCTCCTCTCAAGCCAGCATGGGCGCCCTGCCCGCCGCGACTGCCGACGCTGTCGTCATGGGCCTGGATGCGCAATTGGCAGGAAAAAGGAGCGAAAAAGCTCGGATGGAACTGACCTTGGGTCCGAACAACGCCCAACTGAAGCAGATCATCAATGAGATCAGAACGCTGGAAAGCCAGAGAGCGGCCAGGGTGAAGAGCGTTCAGGACAGCAGCAGAATTGCTGCAGCCCAGGCCAACCGGTCCCAAACGAGTATTGCCAATGAAGTGGCGCAGCAAAAGCAGCGGGCCATACAGTCGCAAGATGCGCAGAATGAGCTGACACAGGCCGAGCTGGACAACATCAATAACGAGAAGGCATATGATCAGCTCGTTTCGCGGAAAATCCAGCGTGAATCGGAAAGCGCCGCCGCGCAAACGAATATCTCTCTTTTGACATCCGCGTTGCCGCCGGTCCACCCGATCGCCCCTCGACCGGTTTTCAGCATCATGGTCGGCCTGTTGGGCGGTCTGATAACAGGTTTTCTGGTGACGCTCGCCTATGAGATGTACGACCTGAAAATACGAAACCCCGACGAACTCGAAGCATGGCTGGGCATTACCAATCTGGGTGCGGTCAGGGCGATCGAAACGCCTCGCGCTTTCTTGCCTCGCCCGATTGCCGGGTTGTTGCCCCAATCAGGGAGAGGGTGAATTGGACCACGCGGCCAAACAGTTCGATCCACCGGTAAAGCCCCGCATTGGGGATATACTCACCGCATCTGGCAAGATGACGGCCGTGCAGGCTCAGGCCACGGCGGCTGTGGGGTCCGACCGCAACCTGTTGTTCGGTCAGGCCGCCGTGCTGCTGGGATTTGTCTCACCTGACGATGTGCAGCTTGCGCTGGAGCAGAACCTGGACGCTGTCGATCAGGCCGAAAGCTCGGGCATCAGTGACGATGTGGTCGTGCTGAAGGATCCACTTTCTCCCAGAGCCGCCGACCTCAGGCGACTGGCGCAAATGCTGGCACTGCGCTGGTTCCGGGGCGAAACGTCCCGTCCTGCGCTTTCCCTGGTCAGCGCCGACAGGTTTGAAGGCAGAACAACGATAGCAACCAATCTGGCATCGGTATTTGCGCGTGCCGGCGTGCGAACGCTGTTAATCGATGCCGATGTACACAATCCGGGCGTTCACACGAAATTCGGGCTGGAACCCATCGTCCCGACAGCGTCCGGCTATTATGGCGTACAGGGCCTCGACAAGCTCGCCGTCTTGCCCGCATCGGCCATTCTCGACCTTGAATATGAAAAATTCATGCGGACCGCGATCAAGGCGATGATCGAGGCGAAAAGCGAGGAGTTCGATGTCATATTCGTCGACACGCCGCCCGCCGCCTTGTCAAACGACTATCTGCTGGCCGGGCTGGCGACCAAAGGCGCCGTACTCGTCACACGAGAAGGCGTCACGCGCGCCCGCGCCGCAGCGAAGATGCTGAATGCCTGCGAGGATGCGGACATCGAGATTGTCGGCGGCATCATGCTTCAGGTGTGATGTGCGATCGATTGCGAACCCCAATCCCAAATCATTCGATTTTCAGGCACTATATGCGCATCTGACAAGTGGGAGCGGAGACCGCAGGCATCTGTGGGCGACAATATTCCTGTTGGGAGGGCTGGTCGCTCTTTATGTGCCGATGCTCGTCGAATTCGGGGCGAAGCTGTGGTGGGGCGAAGATGACAGCCATGCCGGCATATTGCTGCTGTGCATATTGGGCGGATACTGGGTTGAGCGGAAAAAATTCCGCTGGGTGGCCAGCCGGGCGGAGTTCATCCTTGGCCATCTCTCCATCATGGCCGGCCTTTCATTCTATTGGCTTGGGCAGGTAACAAACCTTGTCCAGTTGCTGGGAATATCCTTCCCCGCGATCGCTACCGGCCTCCAGCTCGTAATCGGGGGCTTTGCGCTGGTCAGACGCCTTTGGCTTCTCAATCTTCTTCTGATTTTCACGCTCCCATGGCTGGGCCCATTTACCGACAGCATGCTAGTGCCGCTGCGATTGCAGGTGACCTCGCTTGCGGTTTCCCTGTTATACCATCTCGGCCTTCCCGTCAGCGCCACGGGAGTCATGATCAACGTTGGTTTTGTGCAATTGAATGTGGCGGGCGCCTGTGTCGGACTCCGCTCCATGCTGTCGATCATCGCCCTTGGCCTTCTGTTTCTTCACTTCTATCCGCCGCGTTCGATTGCGCTTGCGTGCCTGTTTGTATGCGCCCTGCCCGTCATTGCCCTTGGCGCGAATTTCCTGCGCGTGTGCGCTCTGGTATCGGCTGCGGCCTTCGGTGGCGCGGGAGGGGTGGCCGCGATGCACGATATCGCCGCCTATGCCGAGATCATCATCTCCATTGGCGCTTTCCTGATGTTGGCACACCTGCTTGCCGAAAGACCGTCCGCGTCGTGATTTCACGGCGGGACCTTGTCGGTGCAGGCGCATTTTGCGCAGCGGCGACACTGGTTTCGACCGGCGCTGTGGTCGCGCAGCATATGCAGTCATCCGTTCCGGTCGGCAAAGACGGCCCGCTGGAATATTTGCCCCCCAACATCGGCGGTTGGCATCACCAGCCTGCCCAACAGGACATGATCGACCCTGTCGTGACCGATATCGCCTTTGCGCAGGCCCTGGCCCTATATGATGGCATCGTCGCGCGGGACTATGTTGCGCAAAACTTGCCGCGCGTCATGCTGAACATTGCCTATATGCGGCGGGTCGAACAGGAAAGCCGGTTCCACTGGCCAGAGCTTTGCTATGCCTCGCAGGGGTTCAACGTCTCAAAATTACCGCCGGTTCAGGCTGACATTGGGGGCCGCGCAGTTGGGGTGGCCCGGTTCATGGCAGAGCGTGTCAACCGACACGAGTTGGTGCACTATGTCATGCGCATCGGGCGCAATACGCCGGTTGCATCGCTCGCCGTTCGTATGGAAATTTTCCGAGAATCTCTCGCAATGCGCGTTCCCGACGGCACGATGCTCAGAACGTCGCTTCTACTACCCGAGCCGAGTACAGAGGCGATCTCCGAAGGAAGCGATATGCTCCTGCGATTTCTGAACCTGTTGATCGCCAAATCCGACGCAGACCTTCGCGCGGTCCTCGTTTAATGGCGCCTGCCCCGCCGCAGGCGTTGGAACAGTTATGCCGTCGATGCCAGCGCGCGCTGCCTCTCTGCCTTGTTTTGCTGAAACCGCTTTGCAACATCTGCATTGTCAAAAGACTTCAGATAGGCCGCATCGAGCTGTCCGAACATATTCTGGAATGCCCAGTCATCGACTGACGTCTGCTGGGCTCCGTTTCGATACAGCTCTAGCCGTTCGGGACTTCTTGCCAGAAGTACCGTCTCGCGCGCGACCTCTTCAGCCATGCGCGAGGCGACGATGACCCCGTTCTCATGATCCTTCACCACTTCGCCAATACCGCGGAACGGGCTGACCACGACCGGCCGCCCGCCAGCAAGGCTCTGGATGATGGACCGGGGCAACCCTTCGCGGACCGATGCGAGAACGCTGAAATCGCTCAACGCAATCAGCTTTTCCGGATCGGAGCGATTGCCGAGAAGCTTGACCCGATCCGACACCCCCAGCTCAAAAACAAGCGTTTCAAGCCTACGACGTTCAGGGCCATCGCCAGCCAGCAAAATCCGGATTTTTTCCCCGGGAGGGGAAATTGAGGCAAATTCCCGCAAAAATTCGGCATGCCGCTTGCGCCCTTCCAATACGGCCAACATCAAGACCGTTACGGGCTTGTCCTCAGCCTTTTCCGTATCGATCAGTTCGCGCCAATCTGCCGGCCAAGGAGCGTTCCGGAATTTCTCAACTTCCATACCGGAACGCACAACGCTGTGCGGCTTGCCTTTGCCGACCCGCGTCATGTCATATATCGCCTTTGTGCCATTGCTCACATGAATGAAATGGTCTGTCATCAAGCCGACAACATGCTCCGCACCCAGATAGACGATCTTTTGCGTGAGCTTCACATTGCTGAATGGCAGGATATGCACGCCGTGAACGACCAATGGCACGCCCGCCATGCGACCGGCGATACGCCCTAATATTCCAGCCTTGCTGGAGTGCGTGTGAACGACATCGGCCCCAAGCTGTTTGAAAAGACTTTTCAGCCTGCGGCACGCCGCGATGTCGGAACGCAGAGAAATGTTCCAGACCATTTCCTCAAGACAATGCACGTCGATCAACGGGTGCCGGTTTCGATAGGCATCTATGTCGGACGTTGCGCCACATACCAGATGGACTTTGTGGCCACTTTCCGCCTGGTGCACGCAGCTGGCCCAAGTATTCTCTTCGCATCCCCCATATTTGTTCATGCGTGTCTGAACATGAACAATGGTCAACGGAAGCGAGGCGTTCAACGACGCGGGTTTGCTTGACGGTTTAATTTTGTTGCGACGCAACATTTCAACCCCTTTCAAGCATGGAATCGAAAATTCCAGAAATTTTCGACGGCATCATCATTGAAACGACTAGGACAATCAATTGATTGTCCGATAAATATTGAATATTCAATCAAATCTCATATCAATATTTATTTTGTTTTTTAAATATACATCCACAGAAAGATCATTGTTAACCATGATTCTTTGTGCATAGTCACCTTCTAACGATTGAACCCAAGCTTTGAACAAGATTTTGGTCCAATATGGATATATTAATATTTCTATTTAAAGGCGATTTGCTTCCTATCGAAGTCATTGTTGCCCACAGAGATATTCACTGGATAATATAGGTAATATTACTATACCGGTCCGCGACAAAAACGGCAGCAGACAGGCATGACGCTACTTCACCATTCGCAAGGCATACTGCTGCGCACTGCGCGTTGGATCGCTATTGCGACAATACCCGCCATGGTATCGGCGCCTGCAACGTCGCAGGAGAAGCAAATCATCGTCTCTGCAACCACGCAGTTTGATGACAACCTCCTGAGAGTTTCGGACGGTGCCAAGGCGTCCCTGCCGCACAATGGCCGGGAGATTGTCTCGCTCTTGTCTGTCGGCGGTGTTTATCAGGCCGAGCTGGGATCGTTGACCATGGGATTGAGCGGCAGTGCAGCGCAACGGCTATTCGCGTATAATGATCAGTTGAATTCCCGGGAATTTCAGCTGAGCAGCCGCCTGAAATATACGGCGCTGAGCGGGTCGGCCGAAGTTGCCGGTGCCTATAGCCATCAGAACAGCAGCTTCAACGACCCCCTGTTTCGCGGCGTGAATGTTCAGGATCTTACCTCGCTGAAGTTCAGGGGTGACCGCCGCCTGATCGGCGATATTCGAATTGCGGGGCGCGCCGGCTTTTCGGCAAACTCCAATTCCAACGACAACGTCTCTCGCGCGGATAATCATCGGTACAGCTTCTCGGTCGGCCTGAAATATGTGTCACCGATCGAGAACAGTTTCGAACTGGGGTTCGAACAATCGACCGCAAGAGGTTCTGGCGACAGGCTCGTCCTGATCAATAATGTTGCCAGCCCCTATCAGGCGGATGCTGTTGACAAGACCGTATTTGGAGAGGTGCTGTGGTCTCCCAATGAGATCTGGTCTCTCCAGTCGCGGGTAGGCTACACATGGCATAACGACCAGTCCGTTCTGGATACCGATTTCAACGGCCTGACGACCGATGCATCGTTAAAGTGGTCGCCGGCAGCTGCGACGACGCTCAGCTTTTCGGCCTCACGCTCATTTTCGAGCAACAATGAAGTGTTTTCAAACGGCGTGAAATTGACCGCCTACTCCGGTCAAATAACTACCGCTCTTTTCGATAACGTCGCGCTGAACGGGTCGGTGAAGCACGCCGACAGGGATTTCCGCTACGACCTTCAGGCGAGCGATCCCGCCGCAGTCAGTCGGCGCGAAACATTCTGGGTATATTCGGCAGGAACTGCGGTGGACGCTGGCTGGGGGGCGAAGCTCGGACTGCAATTCAACCACATCCGCATAAACAGCGATTTGAATGGCTTTCACGCTACCGACAACGCAATATCGCTCAGCCTGTCGCGGCCCTTTTCATTTTGACGGTTGGCACCGAAAGACTGCAGCGGATGTCAAGGTCGCCTTCGCTGACGAGGCGCCGGGGCGCCAGCCGCGCAAGTGGCATCACCGTGCCATTGGCCCGAAAATGCCTTTTTGGGCGCTGCCAGAGCCGCAACCGCGCATATTTTCGCGCATTCTTATTTGAAATTTAAGGCGGCTGTGGTTTTTTGCGCGCGTGGCACACCCATTTCCCCCTCTTGTCTCGATAGCTGAGGCCTTCACGCCCCTCGCGCAGCGGATGCCCTGACATGCTCAAGGGGGGCAGCACACAATATCGGCCAGACATTGACGGGCTGCGCGCTGTCGCGGTGCTGTCGGTCTTCGCCTATCACCTACGGCCCGATCTGCTGCACGGCGGCGGTCTGGGCGTCGACATATTCTTCGTCATATCCGGCTATCTGATCGGCGGTATCATTTTGCGCGAGGCCCAGGCGGGCGCATTCTCATTCCTCGATTTCTATGAGCGTCGATTGCGGCGCATCGGCCCCGCATTGCTCGTCGTAGTGCTCGCGGTTCTGGCGGCATCGGCCGTCTTGGTCATGCCGGGCGAACTGGAAGCGGGCGGCGTGGCGGCGATTGCCGCTATCCTGTTCGCGTCCAACCTCTATTTCTGGAGCAGCGTCGATTATTTCAACGAAGCCGCCGGCGACATGCCGCTGCTGCACACATGGTCGCTTGGGGTGGAAGAGCAATTCTATATCTTCGCGCCTATCCTGCTGATCCTGCTCGTGCGTACTGCCCGCCGATGGATGTGGCCGTGCCTGATACTGTTGTTGCTAGCCTCGCTGACGCTCAACATCTGGCAGGTGCGGGCCGCGCCCATCGATGCCTTTTACCTGCCGCACGGGCGGGCGTGGGAACTGTTGGCGGGCGTCCTTATCCACCGCGTTCCCGCCGGTCTGCTCGGAACCCGTTTGCTGCGTGAGGGCATTGCATGGCTGGCGGCCATCGTGCTGGGCGCGAGCATTTTTCTGGCCGATCCGCAATTGGGCTGGCCCGGACTGCTGGCGGTCCCGCCCGTCCTTGCCACCGCCCTGCTCATCCTGACCGGACAACAAGGTGGCACCAGCGTCGCCCGTTTACTCTCGCTGAAACCGGCCGTCTGGGTTGGGCTGATCTCCTATTCCCTCTATCTGTGGCATTGGCCGGCGATCGTCTTTTACCGGGAGGTCATGCTGACCGACAAACTGTCCGCCAGCGCGCTGCCCGGCATCGTCGGTTTCGCTTTCATCGCCGCCTATCTTTCATGGCGTTTCGTCGAACAACCGTTCCGCAACCGGCAGAAAATCGGAGGGCGCAGCTTGCTGCTGTGGACCGGTGGCGGGGCGGCCATCTGCCTGGCCGTTGGGGCCGCGCTCTTTATCAGCAAGGGCGCGCCGGCGCGCTTCAACCCGGAAACGGCGCGGATCGCGTCGTTCGGCGCGACGGCAGACCAGAACCCGTGGCGACGCTGCATCATGACCAATCGCGACCGCTTGTCGGATTTCGATGAGGGCTGCCTCGGCGCACCTGTCGGCAAGCGCCGCATCCTGCTGCTGGGTGACAGCCATGCAAACATGTTCCATCCGGCATTGGCCGACCTGCCCAACACCGCCGTCACCGAAGCCACCTATGCGGCATGCGAGCCTGACTGGGCGCTATCGCCCGAAGGGGCCGGCACAATCTGCGGGCAGCTTTTGCAGAAAGCGCTCACCCATGCCGAGCAAGCGCGACCGGACCTGATCGTCGTTACATGGCAGTGGCGATTTCTGCGGACAGACAGGCTGCTGGCACTTGGCGAGCGGCTGAAACAGATCGGCGCGCCCATCCTGCTGATCGGTCCGACGCCCGACTATAGAATGCGCGTGCCAAAGCTGCTGGCTGCGGGCCATGTGAGGAACGAACCGAACCTCTCGCAGCGTTATCTCATTCGCTACATCTGGGGTCTTGATGAAAAGCTGGCGCCACTGGCCCGGCAATTTGCCACCTACCTCTCTCCGCGTCAGGCCATGTGTGACGACAAGAGGTGCGATCCCTGGATTGGCATCAACCCGGCCTATTATGACCGCCAGCATTTCACGGCGGAGGGTGCGCGCACGATCTTCCGGAAAATGGTGGATGAGCAGCTCTCACCCGAAACGATCCGCGAGCTACAGCTCAAATAAGCGCCGTAAATAACGGGCGGTCAGCTCAGCCAGAAACGCAGGATCAGCGAGAGCAGGCCGAGCGCCGCGATGCTCATGGCCCAGATGCCTATGAACCAGCCGAGCCTGCGGAGCGTTTCCCGCGCCATCAATGATATCCGTCGCTGCCGACCTTGCCGCGGAACACCCAATAGGCCCAGATGGTGTAGACCAGAATGACCGGCACCATGATCAACGCGCCGACCAGCATGAACATCTGGCTGCGGTAGGGCGCGGCGGCCTCCCAAATGGTGACGCGCGCCGGGATCACATCGGGCCAGATCGAAATACCGAGTCCGACAAAGCACAAGGCAAACAGGCATAGCGCGAAGAAGAAGGGCAGGAATTCACGTCCGCGCGCCAGGCTGCGGAAAAAGAGGAAGGCGATGGCGGCGGTCGCAACCGGGACCGGGGCCGTGGCAAGAATGCCGGGATAGTCGATCCAGCGCGTATAATATTGCGGCTCCAGCCACAATGTCGCCAGACTGACCACGCCGATGACGGTCAGCAGCGCCAGCCCCAGCCATTTGGCATAGCCCGTGACCTGCCTTTGCAACGCGCCTTCGGTCTTCCAGACGAGCCAGCAGCTGCCAAGCAGCGCATAGCCGACCATCAGGCCAAATCCGGTCAATATGCTGAAGAGCGACAGCCAGTCCCACCAACCCCCGCTATAGGCGCGGCCATCAACGCTGATCCCTTGGAGCAACGCGCCAAGCGTCACCCCCTGCGCGAAGGTCGCGACCGACGAGCCAAGCGTGAATGCCACATCCCAGAGCGGCCGATGTCTTGGGTCGCGCCAGCGGAACTCGAACGCCACCCCGCGCAGCACAAGGCCCAGCAACATTGCAATCAGCGGCGCGTACAAGGCAGGCAGGATAATCGCATAGGCAAGCGGGAAGGCCGCGAGCAAACCGCCGCCGCCCAACACCAGCCATGTTTCGTTGCCATCCCATACCGGCGCGATGCTGTTCATCGCCGTATCGCGTTCCGGCCCGACCCGGAAGCGCGGGAACAGGATGCCGATGCCAAGGTCGAATCCGTCCATCACGACATAGGCAGCGATGGCGAAGGCGATGATACCCGCCCAGATGACGGTCAGGTCGATCATTGTTCGCCTCCTTCTGCAACTGCAGCGGCAGGCGTCACGCCCGCCGTGCGAATGGGGGCGCCGTCAAGGCCGGCCTCATGCGCCTGTGGCGGCTTTTTGGCGAGATGGCACAGATACCAGATGCCAGCGCCGAAGACAGTGCAATAGACCACGACAAACGCGACCAAGGACGCCGCGACTGCGGGCGCATCGAGCGGCGAGGCGCTGTCCGCCGTGCGCAGCAGACCATAAACGGTGAAGGGCTGCCGCCCGACTTCCGTCACGACCCATCCCGCCAGCACTGCAATGAAACCGGCCGGGCCCATCAGCACCGCCACGCGATGCAGCAGCGGCCAGTCATACAGGCGTTTGCGCGCGCGGGCCGCGAGGCTCCACAGGCCCAGCCCGAACATGGCAAAACCCAGACCCACCATGATGCGAAACGCCCAGAAAACGATGCCGACCGGCGGTTCGTCTTCGTCCGCTATGGTGTCGAGGCCGTTCAACGGCGCATCGGGGTCGTGCTTCAGGATCACGGACGATGCCTTCGGGATCTCCACTGCATAATCGACCCGCTTTTCCTTCGAATTGGGAATACCGAACAGGATCAGCGGCGCTCCGTCAGGGTGGCTGTCATAATGGCCTTCCATCGCCATCACCTTGACCGGCTGATGCTCCAGCGTGTTGAGGCCATGCATGTCACCGGCGAAGATCTGAACCGGCGCGACCAGCGCAGCCATCCACATCGCCATAGAGAACATTTTGCGCGCGCCCGGATTGGCCTTGTCCTTCAACAGGTGCCACGCGCCCACGCCGCCCACCGCGAACGCCGTGGTCAGATAGGCGGCCAGTACCGTGTGGACGAGCCGGTAAGGAAAGCTGGGGTTGAAAATGATCGCCATCCAGCTCGGGCCGGGCATGAATTGTCCGTTCGCGTCGATCTCGTACCCCGTCGGCGTCTGCATCCAGCTGTTGACCGACAATATCCAGAAGGCGGAGATGAAGGTGCCCACCGCCACAGCAAGCGTCGCTACGAAATGCAGCTTGCGCCCGACCTTGTTGATGCCGAACAGCATGACGCCCAGAAAACCGGCCTCAAGGAAGAACGCGGTCAGCACCTCATAGGCCATCAGCGGACCGATCACCGGCCCGGCCTTGTCGGAGAACACCGACCAGTTTGTGCCGAATTGATAGGACATGACGATGCCGGAAACGACGCCCATCGCGAAAACGACGGCAAATATCTTCAACCAATAGCGAAAGAGATTGGCATATACACCCTTGCCCGTTTTCAGCCACAAGCCTTCGAGCACGGCAAGATAGCTGGCCAGCCCGATCGAGAAGGCGGGAAACAGGAAGTGAAAGCTGACAGTGAACGCAAACTGCGCGCGAGCCAGGATGAGCGCGGTGACATGGGTATCCAAAATTCAATCTCCAGCTCAGGGCATTCCCAACTCAGGCCCTCAATTCAGGCCATATCCGTCCAGCTGCGGTAGAGCATATAGATCGCCACCAGAAGCACAAAGACCGCGAACACGCTGTTGAGCGTGCCCTTCGTCGATGCAAGCCGCCGGGAGACTTTCGTTCCAGCGACACTGCCCGCAACACCGCCCAGAATGAACAGGCCCGCCAGCGGCCAGATGACCAGACCCGATGCCGCATAGTTGATCGCGGTCGTCAGGCCAAATGCAGCGACTGCAATCAACGAGGTGCCGACCGCACGCAGGATCGGCATGGACGTCGAGGCGATGAGGCCCGGTACGATCAGGAACCCGCCGCCAATCCCGAAAAAGCCCGAAAACGCGCCCGTGCCCATGCCATAGCCCAATACCTTGGGCAGGTTTTCACGGTTGCATTGCGCGCCTTCGACCCCTTCATTGCCGCGGTCGCGGAACATCAATCCCGCGATCACGATCATCAGGATGGCAAACAGAAACAACAGCTTGTGACCATCGATGCTCTTGCCCAGCGTCGATCCACCGAAGGCGCCGATGATGCCCGCCGCGGCGAAGAAAGCACCGCACCGCCAGTTGACGGTCTTGGCGCGCGCATGACTCCACAGGCCCAACAGCGCATTGGCGGCGACAGCCAGCGCGCTGGTGCCGATCGCCTGATGCGGTTCGCGAATGCCGACGAAATAAAGCAGCAGCGGCACGGCGAGGATCGAACCGCCGCCGCCCACCAGCCCCAGCACAAAGCCGACCAGAACGCCGCTCGCCGTGCCTGCAAAATACTGGAACATGTCGAGCATGCGCGGCCCCTGCCCTTCCTATCGGTCAATCCGGTGGGGCTTCACCATCCACTCGCGGCCCTTTAGCATGCCATGCCAGTACACCGGCGGCAGAATCGTATCCTTGAGCAGCCAGGACAGGCGCGAGGGGCGCGTACCGTCGATCAACCATTTCGGGAAACTGGGCAGCAGCTTTCCACCATAGCCGAATTCGGCGAGCACAATCTTGCCCTGTTCGACCGTGAGCGGGCAGCTGCCATAGCCATCATAGTCGGCGACCGGATCCTGCCCATTGAGCGCGGCAAGCGCATTTACGGCGACCACAGGGGCCTGCTTGCGTGCAGCCGCGGCCGTCTTTGCATTGGAGGCAGAGCAGGCGTCACCCAGCGAGAAGACATTGGGGTAGCGCGTGTGACGCAGCGTGGACTCGTCGACTTCGATGAAGCCGGACGGAGCTGCCAGCGGGCTAGACCGTACAAAATCCGGTGCCGTCTGGGGCGGCACAACATGGATCATGTCGAAGGCTTCCTCGACGCGGACCGTTTCATCCCCCCGCTTTTGCTCGAAAGTCGCGATCTTGGCATCGCCGTCAATCGCCACGAGATTCGAGGTAAAGTTGAGGTGCGCGCCATAACGTTCAACATATTCCATCAATGCGGGCACATAGGCTGCGACGCCGAAGAGCACTCCGCCGGCATTGTGAAACTGCACGTCAATGTCTTTCAGAACGCCAGCACGCTCCCAGCGATTGCACGACAGGTACATCGCTTTTTGCGGAGCACCCGCGCATTTGATCGGCATCGGCGGCTGGGTGAAGAGTGCCCGCCCGCTGCGCATGTTGCGCACCAGCTCCTCGGTATAGGGGGCCAGATCATAGCCGTAGTTGGATGTAACCCCGTTGCGACCCAGGGTCTCTTTGAGGCCAGGTATGGCCTCCCAGTCAAGCTTGATGCCCGGGCAGGCAACAAGCACGCGGTAGGACAGGACGCTGCCATCGCACAGCGTGACCTGATTATTGTCGGGGTCAAAGCTGTCGACCGACCCCTTTATCCATTCCGCACCATGCGGGATCAGCCGAGCCTCCGGCCTGCGCGTGAATTCTCGCGTGAACACGCCCGCGCCCACCATCGTCCAGCCGGGCTGGTAATAATGGTCTTCGGACGGTTCGATGATAGCGAGGCGGATATCGCGGTTGCGTTTCAGGATGCTCGCGGCGGTAGCGATGCCCGCACTGCCTCCCCCGACGATCACGACATCATAGGTGCTCACGTCACGCCCCTCGCCCTCGAACACGCCTGCCAGCTCGCCGAGCTTTTCGGCGCGCGCTCCGGACCGACAATAGGCGAGCACGGGTTTGGGCAGGTCTCGCAACGCTCGTTTCATTGCTGCGACATTCTCGTCGGTCAGGGCACCTGACACGGCAGGCACATGTGCGAATTCAAGGCCAGCTTCGCCGGCGGCTGCCGCGATTTCCAGAGCCGACGGCTGCTTCTGCTCCTCGCCGTCCGGGCGGTTACAGATGATCGCGCGAAAGCCTTGGCGCATGATAGCCGGCATATCTTCCGGCTGGATCTGGGGCGAAACGCCGAACCGGTCGTTCAGTCGCTTGATATCCATTCTTCCTCCTCGGCCCGGCGATGCAGGCTCTTTTCGTCCCGATATGATCTATTTTAGCGCAAACCGGTGCACGGCCATGCCGGCCAGCATCGCGGCGACAAAAATCACAGCGGACAAAGGCGCGATCGCCAGGTCGGCGATGGCAGGACCGGGGCAAAGCCCTCCGATTCCCCAACCGACGCCAAACAGGACCGCGCCCAACGCCAGTTTCCAGTCGAGCTTGGCCGTCCCCGGCAGGCTGAAATGCGCGTCCGCAAAGGGCTTTTCGACCCGTTTCTGGACAGCCCACGCAAAAGCCATGGGCAGGATCGCGCCGACCAGAACGAAGGCCAGCGTCGGATCCCAGGCTCCGAAAAGGTCAAGAAACCCCTGAACCCGCTGCGGATCGCCCATGCCCGACCACAGGAGCCCGGCTCCAAACAGCGCGCCGGATATCAAGGCAATCAGAATTTGCACAATTACGGCATTCTGCAAGTGTTGATGCCCAACAATCGATAGGCGGGGCAAAAGCTGAAGAGACCGGTAAGCAACAAGACAGCGGCTATAATCCCCAGAATGATGGCCACGGTGCCGCTGATGGCGCCCATTGCGTAAGCTATGGCGACCGCAACGACGATCAGCAGCCTGATGATGCGATCCGCATTTCCGACATTTTTCATCTCATGATCCTTTCAAAGCAGTCCAAACGCTCTCAGCAAACCGACCGTTACGAACCCGGACCCGATAAACAGCGCGGTCGCCAGCATCGACCGGCGCGACAGGCGGGAGAGACCACACACGCCATGACCGCTGGTGCATCCTGACCCCAACCGCGTGCCGAAACCGACAAGCAGCCCGGCAATGACCAGCGGAATCGGTGATGTCGGAAAATGCGCCGACACCCCGCCAACGATATGGTCGACGATGAGCCCGCCCAGCGGCAGACCCAGAATGAATCCGATGGCGACGACGCGGGGCGCGCCGCCATCGGCAATTCCCACAGCGCGAGCAGCAAGACCGCTAACTCCGGCGATACGCCCGAGACCCAACAGCATAAGCGCCGCTGCGAGCCCGATCATCAGGCCCCCGGTGAACCCCTCCACCGGAATCGCGTATGGGAAAGTTGAAATCATACCGCGTTGACCGGCATCTTCAGATAGACGACGCCATTGTCCTCCGCCGGAGGAAGGTGCCCGGCGCGCATATTGACCTGCACAGAGGGCAGGATCAGGCGCGGCATGTCGAGCGTCGCGTCGCGTGCCTCACGCATCGCGACAAAAGCATCCTCGCTGATGCCCTCATGCGCGTGAATATTATTCTTGCGCTCGGCCTCGACCGTGGTTTCCCACACATAGGTGTCGCGCCCTTGCGGCAGATAGTCATGGCACATGAACAGCCGCGTGTGCGGCGGCAGCTCCAATATGCGGCGCAGCGACCGGAAGAGCTGGCGCGCGTTCCCGCCGGGAAAATCCGCTCGCGCGGTGCCATAATCAGGCATGAACATGGTATCGCCGACGAACACCGCATCGCCGATGACATAGGCAATGCAGGCGGGCGTGTGACCCGGTACATGCAGCACGGTCACATTCAGGTTTCCGATCTTGAATTGATCGCCATCGGCAAACAGGTGGTCAAAGTCGGACCCGTCGCGCTGAAATTCAGGTTCGGCATTGAACAGGGTCCCGAACGTCTGCTGCACCGTCTTGATATTCTCGCCGATGGCGATTGCACCGCCAAGCTTGCCCTTGAGATAGGGAGCCGCCGACAGGTGGTCGGCGTGAGCATGGGTTTCGAGCAGCCAGTCGATCGTGAGCTGATGTTCGGCGGCATAAGCAATTACTTTGTCCGCCGAAGCATGCGACGTGCGGCCTGATGCCGGATCATAATCGAGCACGCTGTCGATAATGGCCGCTCGCCGTGTTTCCGGGTCGTGCACCACGTAGGTCACGGTGAAAGTGGCCGGATCAAAGAAAGCCTGGATAACGGGAACGCCTTTCTGAACGGCGTCTATCTGGGCTTGAGCTTTTGAAAGCGCTGAGTCGGTCACGGGAATCTCTCAATAAATTATCATTTACATAAACTGTGTAATTGAATATGAGTGTTGCGTCAAGCATTTTGGCTGTGGCAGCGACAGGCTTTTGGGAGTGAAGATGGATTCGTCCGAGAATATAAGAAACGGATGCCTGCGGCTGGGCGATACGGCGCCTGATTTCAGGGCGCGCACGACGCGGGGCGCGGTCCAGCTTTCCGACTATCGCGGCAAATGGGTGATCTTCTTTTCCCATCCGGCGGACTTCACGCCGGTCTGCAGCACTGAATTTGTCGCGCTGGCGCGGAGACAGGCGGAATTCGAGGCGCTTGATTGCGCACTGCTGGGGCTGTCCGTTGACAGCCTCTATTCCCATATCGCGTGGGTGCGCGCGCTACAGGACCAGTTCGCCGTGGAAATTACATTCCCGATTATAGAAGATCCATCGATGGTGGTGGGTCGAGCCTATGGCATGATCGATGACGACGCATCCGACAGCATGGCGATGCGCTCAACATTTTTTATCGACCCCGACGGCATTGTCCGCGCGATCACGACTTATCCCCACACGGTGGGCCGTTCGGTCGAAGAAATGCTGCGCCTGCTCAAGGCGCTTCAGGCTGTGTCAAAGGAAAAAGGCCTGGCGCCGGAGGGCTGGACGCAAGGACAGCCATTGCTCGCGATGCCTGCGGACGACATGGCGGCCACAGCGTCCGCACCGGACTGGTTTTGCCGGACCGGAGACTGAGGATCATGGAACTCTACCGTGACAGGGATGCAGCCATTACCGCCACTGACAAGCTGAAGGTATTTGCCCAGCCGCAGCGGCTGATGATCCTGTCCTGCCTGTTGCGCGGCGAACGCAATGTCGGAGAGATTGACGAGGCCACCGGCATCGGCCAGCCCGCACTCAGCCAGCAATTGGCCGCATTGCGCCGCGCGGATCTGGTACGGACGCGCAAGGAGGCCAAGCAGGTGTGGTACGCGCTCGCCGATGAAAATGTTGCGCTGTGCGTGCGAAACATGGAAGCGATTTTCGGCGGAGTTGGCATACCTGAATCCCCCGCTGCGGATCGAAAGGACGCCAAGCAAAACCGGGCCCGGCCCGGCACTGCAGGCTTTGCGCGCATTCTGTGATCCTGCCACTTTAAGACGCACGACACCGTAAAAAGCGGGTGCCCGATTCGCTCTTCCCAAGCATTGCCCAATTAAAAATGTTAAGAAAAATAGGAAGCGCGCCGACAAAAAAAGCGCGGTTTCCCGCACGTGCAAAACAACTGGGCCTATTTTTCTTGCCCCGCGTTAACTTTTTTCTCTAGCAACGGGGTTGGGTTGGTCGCACACCCGGCAACAAGGATATGGAATGGAATTCAATCGATTGCTGATCGATCCGTCAATGGTGTTCCTCGCCGTGGCGTCTCTATATTCAGCTATGCTGGTCATGAAGACGGTCAAGTCGCCGCACATGATCACCCGGCCTCACTCGCACGAGATGATGGAAATATTCGGTCTGACCGGCGCTGCGTTTCTGACGACGCTGGTGCTGACCGGCAGTTTCCGCAATCAGTTGCCCGTGGTTGCCCTGTTCCTGCTTTCCGCGGCCGCGATGCGCTATCGCGTCAGCCGCCTCAGCATGCCGGGTATCTTGTGGCTGACGGTGCAGCCCATCGCCATGCTGGTGTCCGCGATCTGGTTCTATCTGGGTATTACCGAGGCTCTGTTGCCGATATGGGTGAAGGGGCTGGGCCTTGCAGGGCTGGGGTCTGCGCTCGTGATGTTCGCACTCGGCTTTGCCGAACGGTTCGCCCGCGAAGCCGTGCTGACCCATGAAAACTGGCGACTGCCGATTGCGCCCCCCGTTCCCGCGCCCCGTGCTCCCGACCGCCAGTACAAGGTGTCTCTGCACCTCCCCTGCTATGCTGAACCGCCCGAAGTGGTGAAGGCCACAATGGATAGCCTGGCGGCGCAGGATTATCATGCGTTTGAGGTTCTGGTCTGCGACAACAACACCAAGGATGAAGCGCTGTGGCGTCCGCTGGAAGAACATTGCCGCCGCCTCAACGCGCGCCTTGGCCGGGAGCTATTCCGCTTTTTCCACGTTGCCCCATTGCCGGGAGCGAAGGCCGGAGCGCTGAATTTCTGCCTTGAACAGATGGCACGCGACACGGAAATCGTGGCAGTGGTCGATGCGGACTATCATGCCCGGCCGGACTTCCTGTCCCGTCTGACGCCGTTTTTCGACGACAAGAATATCGCTTATGTTCAGACTCCGCACGATTATCGCGCGCATGAGGGCAGCGACTATCTGACCGCGTGCTACTGGGAATATATGCCCAACAACAAGGTCGATCTGCCCGGTGTCAGCGAATATGGCGGAGCTTTCACCATCGGCACGATGTGTCTGCTGCGCGCCGCGCCGTTGCGGCAAATCGGCGGTTGGGCCGAGTGGTGCCTGACAGAGGATTCGGAAGTGTCGGTGCGGTTGCGCGCCGCCGGGTTCTATGGCGTGTATCTTGGCGAGACCTTCGGCCGCGGGCTTATTCCCGAGACCTTCGACGATTACAAGAAGCAGCGGTTCCGGTGGACGGCAGGGCCAGTGCAACAGTTGCGCCGCTACTGGCGCCTGTTCCTGCCCGCCCCCTTCGCGCCGCGCATGCCGGGCTGGACAAAGCTGCTCGAAGTGCTGCGCTGCATCGCGCCGCTCAGGACGCTGCTCGGCATCGTCTGCGCCATCCTTGGTCTGGCCGCGACATCGGTTTCGCTCGTCACGCAGAATATGCAGCCGGTCGATATTCCCAATGTCGTGTGGGCGATATTGCTGATCGGGCTGACCACGACATTGGTGCGGACATGGCATCGCTATCGGTTGGCCGGATGCGAGCGGATCGAGGATATGGTGCGTGGCGAAATCGCGCGTATTTCGCTGACGCATGTCATTCTGGTTGCTGGTGTGGCCGGCCTGTCGAGCAAGCCGCTCGCATGGCGTAGGACGCCGAAGTTCGCGGTATCGGCGACGGGCGAATCTCCTTTCGAAACGACGATGACGGAAACATTCCTCGGGGCGACCGCCCTTTTCATCGGCCTGCTGGCCTTGTTCAGCGGCGACGTACTGGGCACCGAATTCGCGATGTTGGCCTTCCTTGGAGCCGCGACACTGGCCGCACGCTTCCTGTGCGCCCCGGTAATGGCCTATCTGAGCATACGGCATGCCAACGCGGAACTGCCGTCCCAGGCTTCGCTGTTCCCTGAACTAGCCTCTTTGTCGCTGCCCTGGCCACAGGCGGACACCGGTGCCGCCCTGTCGTTGCGGAGCGCATCGCCTCAGAACGGCGTATCTGGACCCGAGCAGCTGCCGCCGTCTTAAATATGGCGGGCGTGAAGCCTGCTATCGGCACCAGCGCAGTTACTATGCAAAGGAGCCTCGATCGTGCACGGTAACCGCCCCCCTCTCCGGGGCGGGCATATATTAGGGCCGATCGCGCAGAGCGGGACTTGCTCCCCTTGTGTGCGGTTTGACGACGTAGATCACCCAAAGCGAAACATCCGAGAACCCGACCGAGAAGCGGAGGAGCTGCGCCGCCCTCATGTGTTGGATTTGAAATACGCATCATGGTGGCGGCTAAGCCGGGAGCGTATTCCAAATCCGTAAACCACACGGGGTCAAATTTTTGCTAGTGACTCCGATAAAGCTGAAGTTCGTTCAACACGTGCACAACAGTGTGGCCAGCTTCCGATTCGGGTCACAAGGTCCCAATAGCGCCATCATTTCCCGATTATTTTGGGTTTTCGAACATTCTGACTCAAGCTGCGACTCAGAAATCAATGGGCCTCTAACCCGATGACTTAACCATATTTCGGAACGCTTTTTTCTATCCGATAGACTCAAAAATTAATATCCGTATCTTTTCAGGACAATATTTCATGATATAAAGAGGTTTTACTATGAAGTTTTCATGCCCACTTCGATTATACTATATCATGTGATCGGTGAAGCCATCGTAGCGGTATCAAACGGAGCCTGTCTGGTGTACTGCGCGGCTGTGAGCAAGAAGCGGGTCTGACGATATGAAACGCAGCAGGATATTCATTTCTTTCGCCGCAGGGGCAATTGTTACCTGCGGGCTTGGTCTGGGCGGCATATTTGCCGGCGGCACCAATGGCGGCGGAATGATCGCGGCGGCTCTTGCCGACCCGCTGGCAATGCTCGCCCTGCGCTCTCCCGGCGCGCGCGAGCCAGGCGCGATGTTCCAAACCAAGCAGGCGAAAGCTCCATCGGTATTTGCCGTATTGCCCGAAAAAGCGCCTGCTTCACAAGCCGCGCCTGCCGGAAACGGCGTTCCCATGGGCGACGGCGATCTGGAAGACCCGGCACCGCAGGGCGGTCTCGGTCCAACGGCTTTCGCCGTCCTGCCCTCTCCGAACCCCCAGTCCGCACCCGGCCTCGCACTGCCGCCTCCCAATCCATATTACGGGAGTCCTGTCGGTTTAAATCGCCCTCGAGATGGAAGCTCGGGCGGCCCTGGTGCAAGCTCAGGCGGAGAAACGAGTTCGGGCGATCCGGGAACCAGTTCTGGTGGCGGTACAAGTTCGGGCAACCCGGGAACCAGTTCTGGTGGCGGTACAAGCTCGGGCGACCCAGGAACCAGCTCTGGTGGCGGTACAAGCTCGGGCGACCCAGGAACCAGCTCGGGTGATCCCCTGTCAAGTTCAAGCGGGTCTGGCGGCAGCAGCGGCGGCCCGCCGCCGGTATCTGCGGTGCCAGAGCCGGAAACCTGGGCGTTGATGATCGTGGGCATGTTCGGCATCGGAGCCGCGATGCGCCGCAACCGGCGGCGCAATGCTCAGCGCTCAGCACCACCCCTCCAGAAAAGCCCGAATGCGTCCTAGCACAGCTGCGACATGTGTCGCGCTGATGGCCATGTTGATCGCCGCAGCCTTTGTGGTGGCTCACCGGCCTGTTTCCACCGACAACATCGCAACCGCCCAGACCATGGCTGGCCCGCCGCCGCCGGATGGCGTGCGCCTCACCTATCCTGCCAAGGATGCCCCCACTTTCCGGTTGCCGGACGGAGAGAAGCGGACAATCCATAGTGTGCTCAACGTCCGGAAGAAGATGGATTTCGGCGATTTTCGCTGGAATGACGATGGCGTTCCCGCGGGCGATGTATGGGTCCGCGTAGACATGGCGCATCAGCTTCTGTCCGTCTTTCGCGCCGGCCATGAGATCGGCACCGCCGTCATAATCTATGGCGCCGACATCAAGGAAACGCCCTCCGGCGTTTTCCCCATATTGCAAAAGGCGAAAGACTATCATTCGCGAACCTATGACGCGCCGATGCCCTTCATGCTGCGGCTGACGGCGGATGGCGTGGCAATCCACGGCAGCGATGTAATGAAGGGAGCAGCAACTCATGGCTGCGTCGGTGTGCCGCGGCAGTTCGCGGAGCGCCTGTTTGCGCAGGTGAAACTGGGTGATCCGGTAGCGATCCTGAGCGCGGCTTCGCCTGCAACGCCGCCCAAATCATAGCGGCCTGCTTCATTGAAAATAGGTTAATTTAGAGCTTACCAAGCCATTAAAGCGGCGGGTTAGAACTTCATGACAAAACTCTCCATGCATCCGCTGGAGACTTGTCAATTATGCGTTCGCAAGGCTGGAGATCCTGTATCGCCCGCATGGTGGCCTTGGCCGCCACGCCGTTGATCATGGGCGCAGCGGCCCCGGTGGTACCGAATGATTTCAACACACGCCTGCTCAATGCGCATAACGCCGAACGTGGCCTGCTCGGCCTAGACGCGATGAAATGGGATCCCAAGCTCGCTGCATCTGCGCAAAAATGGGCTGACTATCTCGCGGCGACGGGACGGTTCGAACATGCCGCTCAGATGCCCGGAAACCCTCAGGGTGAAAATCTCTGGGCAGGCACCGCCGGATATTTCTCACCCGAAGCCATGGTCGGCGCCTGGGCGGAGGAAAAGCAATATTTCAAGGCCGGACGGTTCCCCGACAACAGTACGACAGGCGATATTTCCGACGTCGGCCACTATACCCAGATGGTTTGGCGCGACACGGGGCGCGTGGGCTGTGCCCGCGCCAAGAACGGTCAGGAAGAATTTCTGGTATGCCGCTACGCCCGCGCCGGCAACTGGTATGGTGAAAGCCCGTTCTGATCGCGCCCTAGGCTGCGGCTAGCTCCTTTGCCAGCCTTTCCATGAAATCCATGCACTTGGCGATCTGATCGCGCTCTATGAACTCGTCGGGCTGATGCGCCTGTTCGATGGACCCGGGACCGAAAATGACCGTCGACAGCCCAGCCCCCTGAAACTGGCCGGCTTCCGAACCATAGGGTACGACCCCGGACGAACGGTTATCGCCGGTCAACTTGCGCACAAGCGCCTCGGCATATCCTCCTACTTCCGTGCGGAAAGCGGGTACATGATGCGGCGCGGTTCTGACGACAATCCCCGTCTCAGGAAAGCGCGCCTTCATCTGCCGGTCCAGATCAGCCACTGCTTCCATGAACGGCGCCAGAATAGTCTCCGCATCCTGATCGGGCAGGCAGCGCAGGTCGAAACGGAAACGACAGCTTTCCGCGAGAATATTGACCGCTGTACCTCCTTGGATGGTACCGACGGTCAATGTCGCATGGGGTGGTTCGAACCCCGCCCCATGATCTGCATCGGCTTGCAGCTGGTCAGCGAGTTCCGTCAAAATGTGCATGAGCCGAATGGCAATATCGTTCGCCGAAAGGCCGATATGGGTCAGACTGGAATGCGCAGCCTTGCCGGAAACCAGTACGTCGAAATGAGCAAGGCCCTTGTGCCCCGATATGATCCGCATCAGGCTTGGTTCGCCCACAATGACCGCGGCCGGCGCGGGCACATCGCGCACCATCGCTTCGATCATGGCGGGCGCGCCCAGGCACCCGACCTCTTCATCATAGGAAAGCGCGAAATGCACTGGCCGCCGGATACCGGCCTCGGCAAACATGGGCGCAGCAGCCATAGCGCAGGCGATGAACCCCTTCATATCGCTGGTGCCGCGACCGAACAGCTTTCCGTCCCTCTCACGCATGACGAACGGATCGCTGCTCCAGTCCTGACCGTCGACCGGCACGACATCGGTGTGGCCCGACAACACGACACCGCCCGCAACCCACGGACCGATCGTCGCCAGCAGGTTGGCCTTGCCGTCAATGCCTGTTCGGGTTCCAACCCCGCCGAAATCCGCAAGGATGCGCTCTACAAATACAATGAAATCGATATTTGAATTGCGGGACGTCGTATCGAACGCCACCAATTGTGCCAGCAGGGCAATTGCGCGCTCGGTCGCATCGGTTTGGGAGGGTTTCATGCCAGATCAATGCACCCAATCGCCACCTGACGCCACCGCATAAATGGCGGCACGTCCGTCCGCCGTCTCGTGGACTAAATCAAGGCCATGCCGCACATCATTCCGGCCTTGTCCTCAAACTCTCTTCAATCGGCGGAAGCATCCGAAAACATTGACGTTCTGGGCAATACTTCACACGACATTAACCATTTTGTTGCATTGCAATGAAGGTTAACAGGGATTGGCATTGCAGATGCGGTTGGTTGCGCTCATTGCAGTTTTGATTGGCTCATTGACGGTTGCGGGAGCTCCTGCGCATGCAGGCTGGGTCGAAACCGAGAAGGATGTCTTCGATTATAACTGGCTGGTGATAGCCAGCATATTGGTCGCAATGATGCAGATTGGCTTCCTGTTTCTGGAAGCCGGTATGGTGCGGTCAAAGAACAGCATCAATGTCGCGATGAAAAATCTGCTCGACTTTGTCGTCTCGACGCTCTGTTTCGCGGGCGTTGGCTTTGCCCTGATGTTCGGCGCAACGCAGTCCGGCCTTTTCGGGTGGGACAATGGGCTGGTTCTGGCGCGCTTCGACGATTTGTCGACCATCACTTTCTTCTTTTTTCAGGTCATGTTCTGCGGAACCGCGGCAACGATCGTTTCAGGCGCAGTCGCAGAGCGCATGCGCTTTGGCTCCTACATGGCGTGCGTGATGATTTTGGCGGCGTTTGTCTATCCTATCGCCGGGCACTGGGCATGGGGCGGATTACTTTCCGACACAGGGCCGGGCTGGTTGGAGGCGCGCGGTTTCATCGACTTTGCCGGGTCCACCGTCGTCCATGTCATCGGCGGCGTCACCGCCTTTGCGATGATCATTGCACTGGGCCCACGTCTTGGCCGCTTTACCGATGACGGCAAGGCGATCCGCATTCACGGCCATAGCCCGGTGATGACGGTCGCAGGCGTCCTGCTGCTGTGGATCGGGTGGTTCGGCTTCAATGCCGGCGGCGCGACCGCTGGCAGCGACGATTTCGCCCATGCTTTGATGAACACGCTTATGGCAGGCGCAGCGGGCGGCGCGGCAGGCATGCTGCTCGGCCGGGGGATGGACGGCTATTATCTGTATGATCGCACAACCAACGGCGTGGTTGCCGGTCTGGTTGCTATCACCGCCGGATGCGTCACATCATCGACTTTCGGCGCCACATGGACCGGCGCACTGGGCGCTGTGGCTGCCATTTTAGGGCAGGAATTTCTGGAGCGGCGCTGCAAGATCGACGATGCGGTTGGTGCGGTAAGCGCCCATGCCATCGCTGGCGCGGTCGGCACGTTATGCGTCGCCTATGCGGCCCCGCTCGAAAACCTCTCGCATGGGCGGTTTGCGCAATTTCAAATTCAGGCGATGGGCGTCGCCGCAATCGGCGGCTTCACATTGCTTACGATGCTGCCGCTGGCCATTGTCGCGAAAAAAATCGGTTTCCTGCGCGTACCGGAAGAAAGTGAACTATCCGGCCTCAACGACTCCGAACATCATACGCGCCTCGGCACGGCGGACCTCCATGCGGTATTGTTGCAGCTGATCAACGGCAACAGCGGTTTCGACAGTCGCGTGTCGATAGAAAAAGGTGGCGACAGCGAAGATCTTGCCAACAGCTTCAACACATTCCTTGAGAAGCTTGAGACCGAGCGCGACCGGCAGGAAGAGAAGCTGAAAGCCACGCATGCCAAGGCGGAACTGGAATTCACGCGGCGAGAACGGGCGGAGATTGAGCGCGCAATTGCGGAGGAACAACGCCTGCGCGAGGATGCGCGCGCGGCCAGCCGTCGCGCCGCCCAGCTTGAATCGGTACTCGCTTCGTTCGACGGAACCATCACTCAAGCAGTGGAAACATTGCTCAGCGCGTCCAACGCCTTGGGGTCAACCGCGAACATGCTTGCGACCGACGCGGAGGCGACCGAGAGGAACGCGGACGCGGCATCGGTCAACGCGCGCGATGTGCTTTCAAGCTCAACCACTGTGGCGGCGGCGACCAGCCAGCTTTCGAGCACCGTGCGAGAAATCGCAGCGCAGGTGAACACGATGCGCGCGGTCGCCATCGAAACCGCCGAAACCGGCAAGAGCAGCGAGCGTCTGTTTACCTCGCTGAATGACAGTGCGTCGCAGATCTCGCAGATCGTCGATTTCATTCAAAGCGTGGCGAAACAGACCAATCTCCTCGCGCTTAACGCCAGCATAGAGGCAGCGCGCGCGGGACCAAGCGGAGCCGGCTTTGCGGTTGTGGCGGCGCAAGTGAAGGACCTGGCGCGGCAAACGGGTGACGCAGCCAACAATGTCCAGCTTTGGATTGACGATGTGACCAAGGCGATCGATCAGACGATCGTCGCCATGACCAGCGTTGCCGGTTCGATCGAGAAAACCGAAAAAGCGGCGATCTCCGTGTCGGACATCATCAATGAACAGGCGCACGCGACACAGGAAATTAATACTCACGCATCCAATGCCGCCGGTCTGTCGCAAAATTTCGATACGCAGATGAGCGCCCTTTCGGGCACCGCGCGTTCTACTAAGACTTCGGTGGACGAGGTGAGAGATGCGTCGGCGCGACTAGGCGATATGGCACGCAAGCTGACGGAATCGCTCAACGTAGAATTCGACCAGTTCAAGAAGCGCGTCGGCGAAATTTAGCTCAACCGGCCTCTGTTCTCTATTTGCCCGTCATAGTCGCAGGATATTGCGTGTATAAATCTCGCTGACCTCGCAAATTGGCTGCCCCAACCGATCGCTGACAATTGCATGATGGTGCAGGAGCGTGGTGGGCAGACGCGAACAAGCAGCAGCCTGTGCATCAGACGGCGACCACAGTTTTCTTGAGGACAGCGTCCGCCGGACCGGCGTGAAGGATCTGATGACGTTTCCAAACGGGATTTTTTCTGCGGCGAGTTGTTGCCGCATGGCGGAGGTCAGTCGTTCGGGCACAAACCAGTTCTCCGCGTCCGACAAGACGCGCCCTTCACAGGATAACCAAACGCGCCGGTAGGCAATGGACTCCGCCTCGCTGAGCTTCAGCCGCTGCGCCAGGCCTGCTGGCAAATCAGCGGCTTGATCCGCGCGCACATGCGCGACCACATCGACCTGTGCCCGCCCCGTTCGGGCGCGCATCCATTCGGCAAGGGTGGCCGTGGCACTCCCGCTACTGCGCATCAGCGCATCAAACCGTTCCAGCTCAGCGACGAGAGCCGCGATGTCGCGAGGGTGCAAAGGATCAACAGGCGGGCGAGGCATTGCAATGCGCCTTAGGCAAAAGGTCTTCGCCATGAAAGAGGCAACGCAACTATTCGCGCAATACCTCTGAAGGCGACGACCAACAATAGCTTGCGAAAATGGAGACTGGACCTTGACTCAATGGGAACATATAGTGAACATATGGCTATGCGAGTCAAGCAGAAGTCGCGTGGTCTGCAGTAAAGGAAATCCTTCGTGCCGATGCCAGAAAATATTGATCCAATTCGGAGAAACTTCATATTCGACGGCGAGCCTCTGAATAGGGCGCGCAACATGTCGGCTATGTCTCATCAGTGCCATGATGGGCATCAGGCAGACCGACCCAATCATCTTGACCCCTCCATTTTGGACCAGAGCTGGCGGGCGCGCCCTGTTTTTCGAGCCATATTCAGCTCGAAATCGCCGTGGAGCATCCAATCGAACGGAATGACTCTGTGAGTATAAAGGGGAATAGAAAATGAGCAGCCTTGAAGCCGTGGCGCTTGGTTTTGAAAGCTTCCAGCCATTCGACATTTCGGATGCCGACCCCACGGGACCCGGCAAATCCGTGTCGGATTGGGGCGGATATTGTGTCGAGGCGGAGCAAGCTTCCCTGCTGATCTGCTCGGGACAGTATCGTGGCGGCGCGAACCTCGCGCGCCTCGACGCGCTGGCCTGCGCGGTCGGTTACAGGATCCTCGATGCGGTCTCTATCGAACTGGCCGCTGCGCGGCTGGCGATGCTTGTCGACGTCGATGTGATTCTTGTTTCCTGCACGGGGGCCGAACCGGGTATCGAAGCTCTTCTGGCGCGGGCGAACATGATGGCGCAAGCGCAGGGCTCTCGGCTGATCGTGATGACCGGCATGGATGGTCTCGACCTGGTTGACACTGCAGTGCAATCACACAGTTCGACAATTTTGTGCGACCCCGCACCTGAGGATATGTTGGCGGCACTCTGTGCAGCGGCAACGTCGCTGCGGTGCCGCGAGCGACTTTATGATGTCGGCAGCAACGACGAGGCAGGTCATTTCGAACAGCTGAGTGGCCAGATTGCGCGGTTGAGCCGCACCATCGAGGCGCTGGTGCAGGAGCGCGGACCGGACAAGATAGCGCCCGATGGTGCAGATCATGCCGCGGTGCGTTCACCAGGCAGAAAATATGCCCCACCCCCGACATCGCTCGGGGCCAGTGAAACCGCCCTTTCGGGCAAGCAGGTGCGGGCCATGCTGCGCGCCCGCAGGCTGCGTGATCACATGGTTGCGCCCGACCTGTTTGCCGATCCTGCCTGGGACATCCTGCTTGACCTGATGGCTGCCCGGCTGGAGGGTACGCAGGTGTCGGTATCAAGCCTGTGTATTGCTGCAGCCGTTCCGCCCACCACCGCTTTGCGCTGGATCAGACAACTGACCGAGCGCGGCCTGTTGTTGAGGCATGCCGATCCGAAGGACGGACGAAGGATATTCATCGCCCTGTCGGATGAAGGCGCGGAGGCCGTATCGCGCTGGTTTCACGGGAGCCGAAGCTATCTGCTTGCCGCGCTCGGCCTCGGGGACGAAACGCAGGAAACCACAAATCTGCCGACATAGGAGATAAACGGCTTGACCCGAGGCCGGTTTGGCATAGATAGCGGCTCACCTTCCGGAAATTTGCCGGTCAGGGCGATTAGCTCAGTTGGTAGAGCGTCTCGTTTACACCGAGAATGTCGGCGGTTCGAGCCCGTCATCGCCCACCATGCAGTGATTTATCCTTAAAAACAATCACTTATGCGGCTTCCACCGCGCGGTTATGTGCCGGCAATCCCGAGGCTTGCGCGTAATTTCAATAGCTCGACATTGCGCTCAGAGACACTTTTGGCAAACATAACCGGGTATCAATAGGGGCTGATTCTCTGATCACCCATTTCGCCGTCGGCGGGTGAAATGCGCCACTGATGTGCATTTTCTATCGCCGCATCACGAGCATGATGACAAAGCCATAGATATCTATCCGCCGCCCTTGGCTGCCTGAGCGTTTTCCACAAACAGCGCCCTGATCTGATCGAGTACGTCAGAGTTTTCGATCGTGGGCGGCGTTGCAACCTGTTGTCCATTGGCGATCTTGCGTAAAGTCGCGCGCAATATCTTGCCTGATCGCGTCTTGGGCAGCGCACCCACCACGTGCACATTTTTGAGCGCGGCAACGGGGCCCAGCTCCTCACGGACACGGGCGATAATCTCGCCTTCCATCCCGCGATGCGCGCCCTGCCCTGCCTTCAACACAGCAAAGGCTATCGGGATCATGCCCTTGAGCGCATCGTCCGCGCCGATCACAGCGCATTCGGCAACCGCAGAATGGCTCGCGACAATCTGCTCCATCTGCCCGGTTGATAGGCGATGCCCGGCGACATTGATGATATCGTCTGTACGTCCCATGATGTTGAGGAAACCGTCGGCATCGAAATGCCCCGCGTCGCCGGTTTCATAATAGCCGGGAAAACACTCGAACGCCTTGGCGTAGCCTGCTGGGTTGTTCCACAATGTCGCATAGCATCCCGGCGCGAGCGGTAGCTTGATCGCGACGCTACCGCTGGAGTGAGGAGCGACACCCCTACCGCTCTCATCCAAGATCTCAAACCGGAATCCGGGGACCGGGAAACCTGCGCTGCCCGCCTTGCGGCGCGTATCACCTAGCCCCAGACAAGTGGCAATTGCGGGCCACCCGAGTTCCGTTTGCCACCAGTGATCGATGACCGGCAGCTTCAGATGTTCCTCGGCCCAATATATTGTTTCGGGATCGGCGCGCTCGCCCGCAAGGAACATCGCGCGCAAGGATCCAGTACCTATGTCGCGAATGAATGCACCGTCGGGATCTTCTTTGCGAATGGCCCGAATGGCGGTCGGCGCCGTGAAGAATATGCTTACACCATGGTCACGGATGGTCCGCCAGAAAATGCCGGGATCGGGCGTTCCGACCGGCTTCCCCTCAAACAATATCGTCGTGCATCCGGCGATCAGGGGGCCATAAACAATATAGCTGTGGCCCACGACCCAGCCAACATCCGATGCCGCCCAGAAAACTTCGCCCGGTGCCATGCTGTAGATATGTTTCATGCTCCAGGCGAGCGCAGTCGCATGCCCGCCATTGTCGCGCACCA
>JAWKXZ010000009.1:0-9281 GCA_041396745.1 Sphingobium sp.
TGCCTAATCCCCCAACTGGGTGACGCCGCGCGGCCGTGCCCCATGTTTGCAACAGAGCCGTGATTTGGACGGCTGTTCTGGTGCTGCTTGCGTGGGGCGCCCGCCGAGACAGGAGTTCTGCTTAGCGGTGTGACTTACGAGCGAAGGTCCGCACTGTGTCGTTTGCGGCTGGTCCGCTACTAAGCACGCTCACCAAACGCACGAACGCCAGCAATTGGGGTGGTTTGCCGACTGTCCGCTTGCTGACAAAGAGCGTCGCAAGCGGACAGTCGCACTTTAGTGAGCCGACACCTTCGAAAATACGTTCATCACCACGACGCCAGCTACTATCAACCCCATGCCCAGCATGGCGGGAGCATCAAGTTTCTGTCCTTGGAAAACCCAGGCTATGGCTGCGATCAGAACTATGCCGACGCCTGACCAAATTGCATAAGCAATGCCTGTCGGAATCGTTTTTAGTGTCAGCGATAGAAAGTAGAAAGCGACCACATAGGCGACAGCAGTGACCAGACCCGGCACCAGCTTGGTGAAACCATCCGACTGCTTCATGAAGGTGGTGCCGATCACTTCAGCGATTATGGCCAAACTCAAATAAACGTATTTCATACTCGCGCTCCACATTTGGTCCGGGAGCGCGAAACCTCATCGCGTCACACCGAACCCAGTTCGATTGACGCCGAGGCAGAGAAGAACCCGCTGAAACGGGCGCAGGAGCCACCACCCTGCTGCTCTATTTTCGACCAAGCCACAATAATGCGTTACGTGGTTAACGTCACGTCTCCTTTTGCACTTTTCCGTTTTGGTTTCGATGACCGCAATGGGGTCGATTTGCGAATTTCCGCTTTTGGCGAGAAACCCGTTGAAGCTGCCAGGCAGGATTGTGGTTGCGCAACACCATCGAAAGGGCAACCGCCCTGCCCTCGCCTCTGGAAATCATCGAATAGCGACGACCTTGGTTTTGACGGCATTGGCGACCGCCTTCCAGCTCTGATCACTGGTCCAAGCCGGCAGACCATCGCGTTGCGCCAGCGCAAGGCAGAAGCGGTCGCCGAGCGATAGCCCGTGATCGGCAGTGACGGCCCGCAACCGCCCCGCCATTTGAGCCAGTGCCTTATCCGTCGGCACAATCGTCATCGGCAGTGGATCGAGCATGGCATCGACCTCGCGCTCAGGCATGCCAAGATGGATGAAGTGGGTCACCACCTCGGCATAGTTGACCGTGCATATCCGGGCGTCTGCTATTGCTCCTGCGACTTTGTCGGCACCCTTCTCTCCCTTAAGCATGGCGATGAGGGCGGAGGCGTCCAGTACGATCTCGCTCACTCGCCGCTATCCTCGCGACGCTTGGCCAGGAATGCTTCGACCGACGCTTCTGGGTTTCCTTCAGTGTACTGCTTCGCCAAAGCCTGAGCGCGGGCCACGGCCTGAGCGGCTGTTCGCAGAACCAGACCGTCCGGCGTCTCATCCAGATAGACCGCGCCGCCGCCGACGAGCCCGAGCCGCTTTCGGATGTCAGCTGGGAGGCTCATCCGGCCGTTTGGCGTGATGTTGACTTGGACTGTCATGCGGGCTCCCACTCCTGCTGAATTGGTCGAGGGCAACACTCTAGCCGGAGAGCCCCTGAAATTCAACAAAATGCAAACTTGGGCACAAGTGAGCAGAGTTGCCACATGAGCGCCTGTGTGACATAGCTACCTCAATGCGTCCCGACGAGCGGTTGCCGCCATTAGAAGCACCCCTCTGCAACAGCAATGGAGCTTTGCCGATGGTTGTCCGCAAAGGGATCGCTCAACGGACACCAAAATCGATCACTCTGCCGATCAGCCGAATTTGGCTTCTGTCCGGCTCTGTTGCAAACATTGGTGACGGCCGGGCAGCGTCACCCCGTCTGGGGATCAGGCAGCATTGGCAAAATGCTGATTGAGCACGTCCATGGCCTCGGTCATGACCGAGGGGCCAATGCCAAATGCTCTTTCGATCAGACGCACCTCTCCCCTGATCCCTGGCTGCAGGCACCATGCCCGGGCTTGCCCTTTGCGCAGGGCGCGCATGACCTCGAAGCCCTTGATCGTGGCGTAGGCTGTCGGCATCGATTTGAAACCACGCACGGGCTTGATCAACAATTTGAGCTTGCCATGGTCGGCCTCGAGCACGTTGTTCAGGTATTTTACCTGCCGGTGTTCGGTTTCCAGGGCGAGCTTCCCTTCTCGTTTCAACTCGGCGATTGCGACGCCGTAGCTGGGGGCCTTGTCGGTGTTGAGTTTCGTTGGCTTCTCCCAGCCCTTCAGCCCGCGAAGGGCCTTTCCCAGAAAGCGCTTCGCGGCTTTGGCGCTGCGGGTCGACGAGAGGAAGAAGTCGATCGTGTCGCCCCTTTTGTCGACCGCCCGGTACAGGTAGGTCCATTTGCCCCGAACCTTGACGTAGGTCTCATCCAGACGCCAGCTCGGATCAAAGCCTCGCCGCCAGAACCAGCGCAACCGCTTCTCCATCTCCGGCGCATAGCGCTGCACCCAGCGATAGATGGTCGTGTGATCGACATCGATGCCACGTTCCGCCAGCATTTCCTCGAGATCGCGGTAGCTGATGCCGTACCGGCAGTACCAGCGGACCGCCCATAGGATGACCTCGCCGGTAAAATGCCGCCCTTTGAAATCGTCCATCACAACCGACCTTACCAATCCAAGGGCCCAACCTTGGCAACCGCATCAGAGTTTGCAACAGAGCCCAGCCAATGACCCATGAAGATCAGCAGCGCGCCTATAACGCCGGGTGGAACTGTGGCCGCTGGCCCGATGATCCCCGCTATCAGGGCTGCGAACCGACCAACCCCGACCTTTGGGAGCATTACGAGGACGGCAAGGCCGATGGCTATGTTGAACGACGCCGCAATGAAAGGGGGGTCTGATTATGGCGAAGGAAAAGCCCCTCAAGGGGCACAAGCTGGCAAGCTATAGCTTTGGCGTTTCGGTAAGCTGCGAGTGCGGTTGGCGCTCCGGGACATGGTTCGGGAAAGGTGGTCGCGGTAGCGCGCTGGGCGAGTGGTATTCCCATAAGGATCACTGCGCGGCCGAAGCGAAGGCGCTGGGCGCATGACCAACCCGACCGCGCAAGCCTATGCTGAATTGCAACTGGCGTTCGACCATTACAACCGGGAGCTGTTCGCGGGCGAGCTGCCCCCCTGCCTGATTACGATGCAGAGGGAAAAGCGGAGCTACGGCTATTTCTCATCGGAACGGTTCGTGCATCATCACGACAAGAGCAAGACCGACGAAATCGCCATCAACCCGGCATATTTCGCCGTGGTCCCCCTGCTCGAAGTCCTCCAAACCGTAGCGCATGAAATGGTCCACGCATGGCAGTTCCATTTCGGCAACCCGTCGCGCTCCGGCTATCATAACCGGGAATGGGCCGACAAAATGGAAGCGATCGGCCTCATGCCGTCCAGCACGGGCCAGCCCGGAGGCGCTAGGACAGGGCAGAAAATGGCCGACTATGCCATTCCGGGCGGCCCCTTCATGCTCGCCACGGATGCCCTGTTGACGCAGAATTTCCGCATTTCGTGGGTCGATCGGTTCCCGGCCATCATGCCGACGCCGGCGATCGACGCCGGCGCCGGCGCCGGCGCTGCCGGCGGCCATCTGGCGGACGTGCTTCAGCCCGCCACGGGGAACCGATCGAACCGGATCAAATATCGCTGCCCTACATGCGGCGTGCAGGCATGGGGCAAGCCCGCGCTGCGGCTCCTGTGCGGTGGCGACGATTGCGCCAGCGCGCCCCTCGCCCCTGTCGAATAAAGGGGCTAGGATCAGCCCATGACGATGCGCAGCCTATTCGACGGGGCTTTGACGATGATCCTCTATGTCCTCGCCTTCGCAGCGGGGACAGTTTTTGTCCGGGCCAACTATGATCTGGTTGAGGCACACCCGCTTCTGGTGTTCTTTGTCGGCGCGATCTGCGCCTACCAGCTATTCAACCTGATCCCGCTTGCCGTTGTGACCATCAACGATCACATTTTAGGCCAGCCTGAACAGCGTCAAAAGCGAGACTAGAGGCCATCCCTTCGGAATAGCGTTAATATCGAGCGCAAGCGGCTCGGTTTGTCGGGAGCTGCATGGTCCGGGGCCGGGGCCTCCGTCGCTGCGGGGTGGGCCTCATCCCATAGAGCTTTCCAACGCTCCGCCTCAATGCGGCGCGCCATCGCGCGGTTCTCAACCGCGTGCAGCCTTCGCGCTTCTCCGGGATCGCTATCCATGAATCTCGCGCTGCACGATGAATGGTAAGTTTCCGTTGCACACCATGATTAACAGCCTGCCGACGATAAAGGCTGGGCATATCGCGCGGGCGCAGCTCCTTCGCCTTGCCAGCGCCGTGCCTGCCCGATACGGTTCTGCAACAACTCTGCTTTCGGGTCGCGCACAACCCGCCGTTGTGTCCGAAAGTGCGAAAGCCCGGCCCTGTGTCGGGCTTTCTTATATTCGTGCTAGACCACGCTCCAACAAATAGTTCTGGTTCTCATAGACGCCTGCGTCTATGCCGGATCTGACAGAGGAAGCGGGATGGCATTGGAACCTATCAGGGTATTGGAGTTCGCGGACGCCGATCGCGCGGACGTGCAACGGCGCGTGGTCGATGCCGTGCAAGCTGCGCCCGAACGGTTCCTGACAGACTATGCGGCCCGACCCGGCACTTTCGGGGGGCGCTACGTCTGTGCGGACGCCATGAAGGAGCTGCTTCCCGAATATACCGCCTCAAGAGAGGCCCGCGGCCGATACAACGCGCCCGTCCACAATGCCGCGGCCGTTCTGGCGGCCGAACAATACCGGCGCGTAGTAGCCGATAGCTCCGATCCGGCCCGCAACCTGGTGCTGTTCGTAACCGGGATGCCGGGGGCCGGGAAAACCTCTGAAATCCAGTATGCGGCGCTGCATGAAGGAAACCGGCTCGGCCGTGACGTGCGCGCGATCTTTGAGGGCCAGCTTGTCGATCCGCAAGCGAGCATCGCCAAGGTCGAACAGGCATTGAGCGCCGGATGCAGAGTCGGGGTAATAGCGGTGTTGCCTCGGCCAGAGGAGGCGCTTGCGCACACGTTCCAACGCTTTGAGGAGCTGGGCAGGGGCGCGAGCGCGGCCGTGATGGTGCGTATTCAGGAGGGCACGCCTGACGGCCTAGAGGCCCTTCTAGGTCGCTTTGGCGATCAGATTTCGGTTGCGGTCCATGACGTGCGCGATCGTGCGAATGTTCATCGCCTAGAAGGCATGGACGGTGTAAATATCTGGCGGAAGGAATTGGAAAATGGACCTGTCCAAGAAAGGCTTGAAAGAGAGTTCGACCGGCTCAACCAGCTCGGCCGCGTCAGCGCCGATTGCGCCCTCCAATTCAAAGGACAGTCTCCCCACGGGCAACTTTACGCGATTGGAGGCCCTGATGTTGGTGGGAGCCTCGCACATGGCGACGGACGAAAAGCTACGCCGGAAAGTGGCCGAACGTCTCTCCTGAACGCGGCGCGGGGAAGCTCGCTCGCCGGACTCTCCGACGCCCTCAAAACAGGCCAGAGCGAAGGCGACGGCAAAACCAAATCCAACGAAATCGGCCACGGCCTGCCTAAGCCGCCGTCGCCCCGGCGTTCCAGATGAACGCCCCCAGCCCCAACCTTCCGTTTGGTGTTAGCCGGGGAGCGTTGCGAGGGGCTGGCCCCTTGCTGTGGGGGTCGAGCGGGACGCTGGGCGGCCCGATCGCAGGGGGACGCTTCCCCCGCCTGCCCCTTCTTTTCCAGTAGGTGCCATGACCGGCTATCTCGGCTCGAAACAGGTTTCGGGCGCATATCAGGCTGTGATTGCCAATATGCCGCCGCACGATACCTACATTGAGACGCATCTAGGCTCCGGCATCGTCCTCCGGCGCAAGCCTCCCGCTGCCCGCTCGATCGGCCTCGAAATTGATCCGGCTACCTTTGAGTGCTTCGGCTCGATCGCGGCAGAGGAATCGAGCGCGTTCGATGGCGCGGCCGTCGAAACCTACAACGTCGATTGCCTCGCCTTCCTGCGCGATTTCGACTTTTCGGCCGCTGGGCGCGTGCTGATCTATGCTGATCCGCCCTATGTCCTCGCCACGCGCTCCCATCCGGGCACGCGCTACCGCTATGACTATACGGACGCGGACCATAGGGAACTGCTGGCCGTCCTCGATGCGCTGCCCGCCTCGGTGATGATTTCAGGCTATCCCTCGTCCCTGTATAGCGAGCTGCTGCCCGCGCCGCGCTGGCGCGTCCTGTCCTATCAGGCCATGACGCGAGGCGGGCCGCGCACCGAATGTCTATGGATGAACTATGCGCCCGATGCGGCGCATTGGGCCACCCATGCCGGGGTGGATTTCACCGATCGCCAGAGGATCAAGCGCAAGGCGGCACGTTGGAAACGCATGTTTAGCGAGCTGCCTGCGGGCGAGCGAATTGCGATCCTCGCCGCGCTGCTGGAAGTGGACTCATAGCAGGCCAGCACCGCACTCGTTGCCGTTGTGAAATGATTAACCAAAGCATCCTAGATCAGCCCTGCGACCCGAAGAACCTTTCTCGATCATTTAGGTTCTTTCACTGGACCCGGCTGCATTAGCTGTCGGGTCCATCTTTTTGCGCCCCCAGCTCGTCCACCAACATTTAACCAAGGCGGGCAAGGGTCCGATTACCGCTCCTGTGTCAAAAGAGGCGATGAACGGCGATAACAACAGGCCCTTTTCGCGCGGCGATTTGTCGGCGCTTCTGCTGCTGCTGTTCACGCTCGCCATGATGGCCTATAATTATTCGCATCCAGAGTGGGCGAGCCAAGGCGGCATATGGGCCTACATTGTTCCCCGCCACGGGACAGCATCATAGGCGTGCGCGCCTATCCGATGACTGAACGGACAAAGCGGACGATCGGCGGCCCAACGCCCGCGAGGAAGGCAAGCCCGGTAAGCGCCAGCAATCCCCAAAACTCGATGTGGATAAGCAAGTCGCTGCCGGTATCGTCGTTCGGATCGGGCCATTCCTTCATGGCACCGGATGATTACGGCTCCGGCTCGATGCTGCAACCTCCTAACAGCGCGGTGACGAAGTCGGTTTTCAGCCGGGTCTGTCAGCGCCTTCAGGGGTAAAAACGATGAGGAGCATGGCCCTTTCTCCGTCGAACTCGGCGACGAGGGCGATGACGAGCGCAACATCGGTCTGAACTACGAACAAGAATGCCTTGGATGCGCCCCTGGCGCCCCTCGGAGTGCCGCAACCGAACAGGGCGCGCATGAGAATGCCAAGATTGAACCCGGCGACGTGGATCAAATAACGCTTGTGAACATTCTCGCGCCCGCGCAGCCACGCGCGGCGCATGCCGCCGCGATCCAGGACGTGGGCAAAGCTACGCTCGACCATCTCACCACGCTTGCGCATCGCCTTGCGTCCGACGGCGGATTTCAGGCGAGACCGATTGGCGTAGACGGCCTTCTGGGCAGCCTCGTCGCCGTGCCAGCGCAGATATCCATTCGGCGGTGCCGGCTCGGCGATGCGCGTCTTCCAGATGTCGCCGTCGAGACCCTTGAGGAGCTCGCGCGAATGATAGCCTTTATCGGTCACAAGATCGCAGGGATCCCCGGACGTCGGCGCCAGGCCAATGTCGGCGAGGTTGCGTGCTGCCGTCTCCAGCGTGGCGTCGAGCGTTGTCGTGTCGCCCTTGTCGGCCGGGTGGATCGGCGCTGCCACGATAACACCCGTGTCGAGATCGACCGCGTGTTCGGGCTTGTAGGCCAGACGCGTCGAGCCGTTCTTCATCCGCGCGACCTTCGCGTCGGGATCGGTCTTGCTCGCCCAGTCCGCATTCGACAGCTTCTTGCCCTTGCGTTTGCGATCGAGCCGGACAAGGTCGTCGATCGTCGGCGTGTCGATGCCGCTCTCTTGCGCCATGCGCACCAGCATCTCGCGGTAGGTCTCGCCATTGTCACGCCGCACGATGGTACGCAGCGCGGCGTTCGCCTCCATGGTCGAGCCATCGACGCCGATCCGCTCGCCTTTCACCAGATCGTGCCCGGCGACGAGGGCCAGTACCCAGCCGAAGATCTGGTCATGTACCTCGTGCGGCAGGCGGCTCCGCGTCTTCGACAACCAGCTATGATCAGGGACCTTGTCGCGGCTCGACAGTCGCAGGAACTCCCGCAGCGACAGCGAATCCGAACAGCGCCAGACAATCCCGCGTTCGCTGTCGATGCCCTCGAAATAGCCGATCAGCAGCATGCGGAAATAGCGGCCCGGCGGCAGCGACGGGGCTCCCATCCGCGGCGCATAATAGGGCTTGCACGTCTTCTCGACAAAGCCATCGAAGCCCGCCTCGGCCAGCAGCTTCTGGAGCTTGTCGTAGAAAACATGCCCCGGTGAACGCGGTATCTCCGCCCACGTCACGATCAAATCGGACTGGACCTCGCTATCACGCCCCATCGCCATCGCCGCTAACCCGCCAGACAATCCCACTGCCGCACTGAATCAGCCACCGCCGACTTCGTCAACGGCCTGCTAGCCAGGTCGCGCCTTCGTGGCGGACCTGCCGATCAAGTGGCAGGTGCGACACTTCTTCGATACGCGGGCCGTTGCCGAACCGCTGGCGATCATAGGCGAGGCCGCGTTCGGGCAGGTCGGCGGGAATGGTCCAGTGCTCGGCGTGAACGCGCTCGACGATCCCGGCGCGGCGTAAGGCTTCGAGCCTGCGGACATGGGACTGAACGTGACGCTCGTGATCGATCCGGGGCATGGTCTCCCGCACGGCTTCCAAATGCGTCGAGGGCCGATAGACGCCTTGGGCATCGGTGTGTTGCAGGATGTTGTCGTCGGCGACGCGCGGGCTGTTCGGCGGCGGCTCCACTGCAACGATGCTGCCGCGCCGGATGTCTTCTGCCTTGGCAGTTGGAACCTCCAGATGGTGAACCCGCCCGTCCACGCCGTCGATGGTCAGGCCCATCCGTTCGCCCAGTTCGTCGCCGCCCAGCCCCTTGGCGACGACGCGCCCAACGATCCTCTCATTGGGCCGGTCGCTGTGGAGGGCATAGCTGGCGACCGATCGGTGCCCCGCGATCCCTTCGCGCTCCAGCGCCTCATGCATCGTCTTGATGATGTCGCCTCGGACCCCAAGCTCGCGGAGCATCGGTTCGGCGCGGGCCGATATGGTCCAGATGCCCGGCGTGTGTTCGGTCGCCAGCCCCATGCGCTCCAGTTTGGCCCAGTCGGCCCGAAGCTGCGATTTTGGCCATGTTGAAGAACAAAGATTGAA
>JAWKXZ010000010.1:0-5638 GCA_041396745.1 Sphingobium sp.
CGTGTCGCGTAGTCTCACAATTCCGACTCAGCCAGTCTCACAATTGTGCTCGGGGAATCTCATAACCGTGCGCGAGATTTCGATCGCAGGCACGATTGACGCCTATTCTGGCGCTCTGCTCGACGAGAGAGGCCATTCCTCGGCAAGGGGTCCGGGAATGGGCCGCAAACCTGGTCCGCTCAATGAACGCGAATTCTCGTCGATCTGACGCCTAAAGGAGGCTGTCCGGCGATGAAAAACGAGCCACATGGGCCATTTCCGCCGCATGCCAGATAACGACCGATAAGGCAACATTATCAGTCATTTTGTCTCCACGACAGGCGCGGCGGTTGGTGGTTAAATGAATTGCCAAAAGCGCCGCGCTGATTCATCGTGGTTTCGATGATTCTCCGCCCCAAATCTCTTTCCCGCCACCACGCCCCGCTTGCCGGTGCCCCTTCGACCGTGCCGACGGCACCCGTCCCGGCCTGGTTGCGCCGGGCGGTTGCCGATGCGCAAAACCTTGCCGGAAAAGAAGTCGCGGACATCGCGCTCGTTGCCGGCGCCGCCATCGGCGCCTTGGATGCGGTGGTCCGCCGCGACGAAAAATGGGCCGGCGCCTGGCGGCAGCGGCTGGCGCTTGCCGCGGCCGCGACAACGGCGAAGCAGGCCGGTCGCGTCGAGGAGTCTTTGGCACTGCGCGACGCGGTGCTGCTGACGAAGCCCGGTGATGATGTTGGCCCCGCCGGTCGCTTGCTGTTGGCGTGGCGCCGGCTGGCGACCCGACCGGCAGAAGAACTGCTGACGGAGAAAAATCTCGCTGCGGTGCTGGAAGAGTTTGGTTTTTTCGCCCGCGACGGCGAGGTGGTCAGCGACCTGGCGGGCGAGCTTCGGCAACTCGCGGTCGGCGCCGGGACGGTCGAGATGCTGACCGGCGCGTTCATGGCTGCCGAGCGTTGCGGGTTTGGGCGCGCCGTCGGCGCCTGGCTCGCCGATGTTTTGCTGGCGCAGCGGCTGGGCTGGGCTCATGCGATTCCGCTGCTGGGCGGCGAAGCGGCCTTGGGTTCACACGCCAGCCGCCGGCGCGGCGGGCCCGCCCTTGTCACGGCCACGGGAATCGAGATGGACGGGGAGGGGACAAAAGAACTGCTTGCCGCGCGGGCGCGCGCCGCGCTGCGCGCCATCGATCTGTCCGCCGAGCTCGAGCGCCGGGCGGACAAGCTCCTTGCAGTCGCGCCCAAACTCAGGGCCAAAGCAGCGGACGCCGTGGTCGAAAGACTCCTGTTCGACGACGCGCTCGTGGCATCAGAAAAGATCACCGGCATGAGTGAGCGCGGCCTGCGCCGCCTGTTCGACCGGCTGCAAACACTCGGCGCCGTGCGCGAGCTCACCGGGCGCCCCACGTTCCGTATCTATGGGCTGTGACGATGGCGGCTGGTTCGACGAAGGCTCGCCGAGACAATGGGGATGGGCAACGACCGTTGCTTGATCGGGAGCTGGATCATTTGCCGCCGGAGGCGCGCTGGCGCGAATGGATGCACCGGGTCGAGGCAACCATCTTTGCCGCCAGCGAGCCGGTCGGCCGCGAGACGCTGGCGAAGATCGTCGGCAAGAGCTGCAGCGTTGATCTCCTGATCGACGACATTCGGGAAGAACTGCGCGGCCGGCCCTATGACCTGGTCGCCGTCGCCGGCGGCTGGAAACACTTGACCCGGCCCGCCTATGCCGATGCCATCCGCAGTGCATTTGGCAGTGCATTTGGCACGGCCGTCGGCGGGAACGGGCATGCCAAAGACCTGACGCAGCCGGACGTGCTGGTGCTGATGTGCATCGCCTACTTCCAGCCGATCACCCGCGCCGAGTTGTCGTCCTTCTTCGGCAAGGAGGTCAGCCGCGACCTGATCGGCCATCTGCGTGGAGCAAAGCTGATCGCCTCCGGGCCGCGCAGCCCGACGCCGGGCGCACCTTATACCTACGTCACGACCAAAGAATTCCTGCTCGAGTTCGGGCTGGACACGCTGCGCGATCTGCCGGATTTCGAGGCGCTCGAGGATGCGGGCTTGCTCAGCAAGGAAAAGCTGCTGGCAGGGGATATCATGCCAGAGTTCGCCGCTCGCCAAGAGGACGTCGGAGACGAGACGAGCGAGTAGTTGGACGCTGACGACGGAACGACCGATCACCCGATCGATCGTAACCGACTGAAATCGTTAACGTGCTTTTTATCGCGCTCGCCTAGCCTCAAGCGCAATGAGGCTAGTGGATCTGGCTGGGTCGGAATTGACAAGCGACGTAAAGAAAAGAGCGATTGAAGCAGGAATCCTCGGTGATCAGCTCGCGGATTTAAGGGCTGGTCTCTTCTTTTCCATGCCGATCTCCACGGTCTTGTCGACGTTGGTCCTGATCATGGAAATGGTATCCGGCACCGATCGTTCTGCGGTCATCTGGTTTATTGTCGTCAACCTCATAAACGGCGCGCGAATTGCCCTTGCGCTAACAAACCGTGGCAGAGCGGCGACCAGCGGCGACCCGGCGTGGCGTTCAGTTCGCCTACGATACTACGAAGGCTTGGCGCTTCTGTCTGGGTTCGCGTGGGCATACCTTGCGGTACTGACGGCTGGCTATTCCTCTCCTCAATCTTCTCTGCACTTGATTATTCTGGCGGGCATCTCTGCGGGAGCGGTCACTTACGGCAGCTCTCGTGCTTTCGTTGCGATCAATTTCATCACCCCGCCGCTACTGGTCGCGTTCGGGTGCCTTGCGGCGGCGGGGGACCTCGATAACGCAATTCTGGCGTTCACCGTCGTCCTTTTCCTTGGAGGTCTCCTTCGCGGCTCTATCATCGGCCAAAATCGATTCTGCGAAACCAGCCGTCTCAAACACGAAGCCAGACAGTTTGCCGCAGAGATGGAGGAGAGATCGAGGCATGATCCGCTGACGGGACTGCTCAACAGGCGCGGACTGGAACAGGCAGTCGATCGGTTGAATTCCGATGACAAGCCGTTTGTGGCGATGCTGGTCGACCTCGATGGTTTCAAGGCCGTCAACGACACCTATGGCCATAGGGTAGGGGATGAACTGCTAAAAAGCATCGCTCGCCGACTTGAGCAAGAGGCGCCTCAAGGAGCCGCGCTCGCCCGTGTTGGCGGCGATGAATTTGTAGTGCTGTTCCCCGTCCGCATTTCAGCAATCTCCGTCACGGATTTGGCATCCAGGATCGCGAAACAGCATTCGCTTAGAGAATCTGTACAGGTTGGCGCGTCCATTGGGATTTACGAGACCGACAATCCAAAATTGACGGATATTATGCTCCGCGCAGACACCGCGCTGTTTGCCGCCAAGCGTTTAGGCAGAAACCATTTCCGCGTCTTCGACGACAAGCTGAACAGCGACCTCGAGCGCCGACACCGCATTGAGCGGGATTTGAAAACCGCCATCGACAGCGGGAATCTGGCGACTTGGTTTCAACCTGTCATCCGCCTGGAAGATAATGCCATCGTAGGGTTCGAGGCGCTATTGCGCTGGGACCATCCGCTTTATGGTGCAGTCCCGCCGCCGGATATCGTCACCGCCGCCCGTGAGCAAGGACTGCTTCAGTTGGTGACAGAGAAAGTTCTCCTCAACTGCTGCACCATGATCGCAAATCTGAAGGCAGCCGGACGGCGCGATGTCCGGGTGGCGATGAATCTCTCGCCCCGTGAACTCGAGGTCGGAAGCGTAGATGCTCTGATCCTGGATCGCCTCCAAGCCAGGGGGCTTCCAACCGATATGCTAGAGATCGAGATTACCGAAGAAGCCCCCCTTGATCATGAGCGCGTAGGCGAGAAACTCGGACGCCTCTCCGAGGCAGGAATATCTATCGTCCTCGACGATTTCGGCACGGGATTTTCGACCTTGGTTTCGCTCAAAGACGGCTGGATTCGAAAGATCAAGATCGACCAGACTTTCGTTCGCGACCTCGCGAATTCGATAAAAGATCAGGCCCTTGTGAGATCGATCATTGATCTCGGGCGCGCTCTTGGCAGGGAGGTCATGGCGGAAGGCGTGGAAACCGATGCTGACCGCCAAATTCTTCGGTCGCTAGGCTGTGAAACGGCGCAAGGCTATTATTTCTCCAAAGCACTTCCCATGAAGGAAGCCCTTGATCTGGCCCCACAGCAGCTTCCCGAAGGGGCCGGAAGAGGAGCTGTTCAGAATCTTGCGATAAGGATGAGCGGTGAGTGAACACCGGATATTCGCTGTGGATATGTCATTTGCCTCCTCCTGTACGGCTAAGCTGCTTTGGACGGTGGCTCGGCCACTACCGTTCTCAAATGGAGTGGAAAGTGGCCCGACGTGCGCTTCTCAAAGAATACGAACGAAAGAGCCACGAGATATTCCGATCGACGAGGACAGTCTGATCCGCCAATATTCTCTTTTGCCGGCCGATTTGCTGGAAATCAAGCTACGGCGGCGCGAACACAACCAACTCGGTATTGCGATCCAACCCTGCTTGATGCGCTATCCCGGCCGGCCACCTCACTGGTGGTGAGCTCAGCTCGGAGCCCTTAACGGCCGTTATGTCTACGGACTGCGCACGCGTGCGGCTGAAAGGATCCTGCCAAGACTTGAAGTGATCCGGGAAGTGCGAAACGTGCTCGATGCCCTGTGACAAACGTCATAACGACGGGTGGAATCGACTGCGCCGCGGCAAGGCGAACCTGGACGGAAAACCGGCAAGCTATTCGCCGGCTTTCCTTGTCGACCTGTCACGTCGCAGTCTGTCGACGGAGTGCTTGAGGGTAGCGTGAGACCGCCGACCCGCTGAAAACGCCCGACCCCTTTGAGGGTTCCACCAAAAATTCAACCTAGCAATCTGCCTGTGGCATGACGGTGGCGGGGATTGCCCCATGCCGACCTCCTAAAGCGGCCCCTTCAGGGGTTAGTCAATCAACTAAGGCTCCGGGCTTGTCACCGCGCTATCCCTAGGTTTGCCGGCCACTTCGCCGCCAGGCGGGCAATGGGCTCTTGGATTTGGGGCGACGGGGGCAGACCAAAAAAGCGGGCAGCCGCCAGTCTCGATTTGACCTGCGCCATCTCACCGTTGGAAAGAACGACAACGTCACCCCGAGGCGGGGATCCAGCGCGAGCTACCGGTTTCGAATCGAATACCCCGGCATTTGCGAGGAAGAACGCAGCCAGGGTCATGACGATAGTCAAGGCGAAGCCGGCAACACACCCTCCACCTAGCGTGGTATCATCATCGGGTAGGTAACGCCGGCTCATGCTTTTGACATCCTCCTGTGAAATCGCACCGAACAGTAACCCCGCGTCGAGCAGGATTTATCGACCTGATTTCATTGCGAAAATTAGAATTGTCCAAGGATCTAAGAAGGCGCAAATCGCAACCTTCGAAAATCTGGGAAAGAGCAGCTGAATCAGACACTTGAGCATGCTTGTGCTTGGGGTTACTGTTCGGCGCGATTTCACACCTATTCGCTGATGGGCGAGACTGATGGTGCCATCAAATTGCCGGAAATTTGCCTGAAGCAGTTTGGGACCGACATGAAGCAATGGATCAAAAACGACTCTCGATCTCATCCGGGATCATCCGGCAATCGGACGCTTTTAGCGCCGTATTGATGTCCGTTGGCAATTGACCCGTTTTCCGTTCCGGCATGAC
>JAWKXZ010000011.1:0-2104 GCA_041396745.1 Sphingobium sp.
GCGGGCCGAAAACTCGCCGGTGCATCTGTTCAGGCAGGAGTATGCGGGATCGTTCGACCGTCATCCCGGCGAAGGCCGGGACCCAGCGCGCCAGAAGCGCGCGACGCAGTCGCACAAACCGAAACGCTCCACCCGGGCAAAAGCGCCGGATTACTTTGCCGGATAACACAAGGGTGTTCAGCCCCTCGCACGTACCGCCAATGTTCAGCTCGATATGGTCCGAGTATGGGAAGCCCCGCCTCGGTTGGCGCGGCCCTTAGCGGGGGAACGGGGTGGGGTCAAGGGAGGGAATCTCACTCGGTCACGAACCGGCTTGGGAATCGCCATCACTAACTAGCTCGTCGTGGTCGTCTGTATGCGATGCACTTAAAGCGCCATGCTGAGGCGCCAAATAATGCCCAAATCCGTGCATCAACTCGGCACTCGCCAGCAGTATTCCGATTGCCAAGACTAAGTTCAGCCTACGCGACTCCCTCATGCTCTCGCGTCTCCTCAGCCCGCTTTCGAGCCTGGTCCTTTGCAAATGCGTTAGGCTTTCTGTCGAAAGTTGGGCAAGGTCTTGACGGCTCTGCTCGGCGTTTCTCATTTCAAAAAGCACCTGCATGACCACCAAGCCCGCACAGCAAGCAGCCAGCAACGCACCGGCCTCGTTCACAACGTGGCCGTCATCCGCCATTTCTGAAATCCAGACCGCAACTGAAACATAGATCAAAGCGAACGCAAGTGATCCAACGATAACCCCCCGTCTCAGAAAATTCTCAGATTTCAACTTCGACGTCACTCGGGTATACAAATCTCGAACTATTCGCATTTGGATTGTTCCGACAATGCCACGCCCCACTAAGAGGCTGTTTGGAAAATCGGCTCAGGGATTCCTTTTCCGTCTGAAGTGTGATTCACGCGGTGGATGTGGACCGAAGCGAGCCGCGGCAGGATTGCCGCTATTGAGCGCAAGACGAAGCGCTATCCCAGTGATCTGACGGATGAGGAGTGGGAGCGCATCGCGCCGCTGATGCCCGCGCCGGGACGACGAGGCAGGCCGCGCGAGATCGACTTTCGTGAAGTGATCAATGCGGTGCGTTACCTTGTGCGTTCTGGGTGCGGGTGGCGCATGCTGCCGATCCACTTTGGAGCCTGGCAGACGGTCTATGGCTGGTTCCGCGAACTGGCGCGTCGGTTCCTGTTCCAGACGATCCACGACATCGAAGTGATGCTGGATCGTGAGCGGCAAGGCCGGGAACAAAGTCCGAGTGCGGGTGTGATCGACAGCCAGTCGGTCAAGGCTCCGGCGGCGCAAATCCGCGGGTTTGACGCGGCCAAGAAGATCGTCGGGCGCAAGCGTCACATCGCCGTCGACACCGATGGCCGGTTGCTGATGGTCAACCTGACTCCGGCCGACATCTCCGATAGCGCCGGTGCGCAGACGATCCTTGATGGCATCCGCAAGCGCTGGCCCTGGGTCAAGCACCTGTTCGCTGATGGCGCTTATGATAGGCTCAAGCTCATGGACAAAGCCAGCTATCTCGATTTCGTCGTCGAAGTCGTGCGCCGCTGCGACGACCAGAAAGGCTTCAAGGTCCTGCCACGCCGCTGGGTGGTCGAACGAACCTTCGGCTGGATGATCCGATGGCGACGCCTGGTCCGCGACTACGAAAAGCGGATCGACGTCTCCCAGGCCATGATACTCGTCGCCATGGGCGGCAACATGCTACGCCGAAACGCTCATCCGTGATTTTCCAAACGGACTCTAAGATCAGCAATGTTCTGATCAATATTACGCACCGGCCACAGCCCTGATCCCAGCAAGTCTCGAATCGCTGCTTCACGAAGCTCACCGCCTTCGACCAGAAGCACATTATCGAGTATCACCCCTTCTTCCTCGATACTTCGACTGCCGGGTGGCATCGAGCCGGGGCTTATTCCGCCGACGTCCGCATGGTGGCCTCGAGCAGCGACGAAGAATTCCGGCAGATTGCTCTCTGACGAAGCGAACACGGGCTCGATCACGGTGATATCGGGCGGATGCGTTCCGCCCTGATACGGCGCGTTGAGAGCGTAGACGTCGCCCTGCTTCATGCCACGGCCGTCCGCCGAGCGAGCGGAG
>JAWKXZ010000012.1:0-1308 GCA_041396745.1 Sphingobium sp.
CGGCGAAGCCTGGACGCTGGGCATGACCGGCGCGCGCAGCGGGCTTGTCCCGGATCCGGAATGGAAACAGCGGGTCCGCAAAGAGCCATGGTATGAAGGCGAAACGCTGAACTTCGGCATCGGGCAGGGTCAGCTGGGCGTGACGCCGCTTCAGCTTGCCCTGATGACCGCGCGCATCGCGACGGAGGGGCATGCCCTCAAACCGAACCTGATCGGCCTTGGCCCCAAAGATCCGGACGAACACGTGCTCGACGCACATCTCGATGCCGAAATCATGAAGCTGATGAAATCCGGCATGTATGGCGTGACGTCTGAATGGGGCGGCACCGCGTACAGCTCAGGCGATCTGGGCCTCGGCGGCCCGCGTCTGGCAGGCAAGACCGGCACAGCGCAGGTGCGCCGGATCACCGCCGCTGAACGGGCGTCGGGCATTCGCAAGGGCGAGGATATCCAGCGCGAGCTGCGTGACCATGCGCTGTTCGTTGCCTACGCGCCCGCCGACAATCCGAAATATGCCATCTCTGTTATTGTGGAGCATGGCGAGGGTGGCTCGCGAACCGCCGGGCCGGTGGCGCGTGATATTCTGGCTCATGCCATTCGGACGAACAGCGGCCGCAAACCGGCATGGACGAAAAGCGCATCCATCAAGCCTTCCAATGACGAGGGCACGCCGACATGAGCCGTGACGGCAGCTTCAGCGGTTACAGCCGGGGGGAAGCGCGCACGCGTACCGCCCGCTCGCTCAATTTCGACGACACCTCGTCCGGCCTTCTCGGCAAACTTGCACGGCTGCCCTGGGGCTTCATCCTGTTGATCGTTGCTATGGCGCTGATCGGCATCGCAATGCTGTATTCATCAACATATACAAACCCGGCAGAGCAGCACTTGTGGAAGCTGCAGCTGATCCGTTTCGTCATTTGTTTTGGCATCATGATCGTGCTGGCGATGCTGCCGCTATCCTGGTGGATGAACCTGTCCTGGTTTGCCTATGCGGGCACGATATTGCTGCTGCTGGCGGTGGAATTTTTCGGCTTTTCCGGCGGTGGTGCCCAGCGCTGGATCAGGATCGGGCCGATCGGCGTCCAGCCATCCGAGTTTGCCAAGCTTGCGGTGATACTCGCGCTCGCGCGGTATTATCATGGCATGCTTGGCGTGAACGGCTCCCGCTTCTTGATCCATATCGGCGCGGCGGTGATCATCCTGATCCCGGCCGCGCTGGTCTTCCTGCAACCGGACCTTGGGACCGCGCTGGCGATTGTCGCGTCGGGCGGCGTGGTCGTGTTTCTGGCGGGACTGTCCGGACGGATC
>JAWKXZ010000013.1:0-1236 GCA_041396745.1 Sphingobium sp.
GACCCGGTGATCCAGGTTTGCTGGATGCCGTGATTGCTTCACAGAGCAGCAACGCGTTCGTCAATGCCGTGCTGGTCACTCTGAAACCTGGTCATGCGCCGGACGAGGTTGCCGAATCCATCCAGCGCTGGAAGCGTTTGACGGTCTACACCCGGGCACAGATGGAAGACATCCTCGTCGGCAAGCTGATCGCCACCTCGGCCAAGCAGATCGGCATGTTCCTTGTGATTCTGGCCATCGTTAGCGCGGCCATCGTTGCCTTCATCATCTATTCGCTGACGATGGACAAAATCCGTGAGATCGCGGTGTTGAAGCTCATCGGCACACGCAACCGAACCATCGCCGCGATGATCATGCAGCAGGCGCTCGCCCTGGGCGTGATTGGCTTCGTGGTCGGCAAGATCACAGCCACCTTTTCAGCACCGGCTTTTCCAAAATATGTCCTGCTCACGCCAATGGATTCTGTCGCCGGTTTTTTTGCCGTGCTCGTGATCTGCGTTCTAGCTAGCCTCGTCGCCATTCACATGGCACTCAAGGTCGATCCGGCCGAAGCCATTGGAGGTTGAGATGAGTGGCAAAGGGATACACATCGAAAGTTTAAGCAAGCGGTATGGCGATGGTGACACCGCTGTCTTTGCCTTGAGAGACGTGAATATGCATGTTGCGCCTGGTGAAGTGGTGGGACTGATCGGCCCTTCCGGGTCCGGCAAGAGCACGCTGCTCAAGTGTCTGGGTGCGGTGATCGAACCGACCGCCGGTCGCATGACGCTGGGCGATGAAGTGATCTACGCCGATGGCTGGAAAGTCCGCGACCTGCGCGCCTTACGGCGTGACAAGATCGGTTTCGTTTTCCAGGCGCCGTACCTGATTCCGTTTCTCGATGTCACCGACAACGTGGCGCTGCTGCCGATGCTTGCAGGCGTCGCGAATGGAGAGTCGCGCGCGAAGGCACTGGAATTGCTCACAGCGCTTGATGTGCAACACCGAGCTCGCGCAATGCCCTCGCAACTCTCCGGTGGCGAGCAGCAACGGGTCGCCATCGCGCGCGGACTGGTCAATCGTCCGCCGGTGATCCTGGCCGATGAACCCACTGCGCCGCTGGATTCCGAGCGCGCCATGGCTGTAATCCGCATCCTCAACGACATGGCCCGGAAGTTCGAGACCGCCATCATCGTCGTCACCCATGACGAAAAGATCATCCCCACATTCAAGCGCATCTACCACATCCGCGACGGC
>JAWKXZ010000014.1:0-1507 GCA_041396745.1 Sphingobium sp.
ACGCTAAACCTGATTTGATTATGTGAATCCGCAAACCACCGGGGCAGTCGAGTTACTGACAATTAACCATAATCGTTCACTCGTCATCGGATTGACACTCGCCCCGATCCGACAAGAAGGATTTCGCCATGGATAAGCTTGATCGTCTAAATAGCGCACTCGAAGGCTTCGAGGATAGCGTCATGATACCCAAAGGGCTGAGGAGCATTGTTTACGACGCTCTGGATCAATGCATTGCCTCTGGGACGCAGCAGCTACAGATCGAACTTATCAGCAGGCTCTCGATAGCCATCCAGAAGCTCGAGTGGGCGATGATCAAACGAGATGATGAGAGAATATCGGAGGCATGGCTTAACCTCTGCGAGTTGAAAGGCCGCTGGCTCGAAAATAATATCGCGACGCATTGATCGCGTAGGATGGAGAGTCGCAGCATCCGCTCTGAGGGTTCCGGATGGCCTTAGAGTCCGTTTGGAAAATCACGGATGAGCGTTTCGGCGTAGCATGTTGCCGCCCATGGCGACGAGTATCATGGCCTGGGAGACGTCGATCCGCTTTTCGTAGTCGCGGACCAGGCGTCGCCATCGGATCATCCAGCCGAAGGTTCGTTCGACCACCCAGCGGCGTGGCAGGACCTTGAAGCCTTTCTGGTCGTCGCAGCGGCGCACGACTTCGACGACGAAATCGAGATAGCTGGCTTTGTCCATGAGCTTGAGCCTATCATAAGCGCCATCAGCGAACAGGTGCTTGACCCAGGGCCAGCGCTTGCGGATGCCATCAAGGATCGTCTGCGCACCGGCGCTATCGGAGATGTCGGCCGGAGTCAGGTTGACCATCAGCAACCGGCCATCGGTGTCGACGGCGATGTGACGCTTGCGCCCGACGATCTTCTTGGCCGCGTCAAACCCGCGGATTTGCGCCGCCGGAGCCTTGACCGACTGGCTGTCGATCACACCCGCACTCGGACTTTGTTCCCGGCCTTGCCGCTCACGATCCAGCATCACTTCGATGTCGTGGATCGTCTGGAACAGGAACCGACGCGCCAGTTCGCGGAACCAGCCATAGACCGTCTGCCAGGCTCCAAAGTGGATCGGCAGCATGCGCCACCCGCACCCAGAACGCACAAGGTAACGCACCGCATTGATCACTTCACGAAAGTCGATCTCGCGCGGCCTGCCTCGTCGTCCCGGCGCGGGCATCAGCGGCGCGATGCGCTCCCACTCCTCATCCGTCAGATCACTGGGATAGCGCTTCGTCTTGCGCTCAATAGCGGCAATCCTGCCGCGGCTCGCTTCGGTCCACATCCACCGCGTGAATCACACTTCAGACGGAAAAGGAATCCCTGAGCCGATTTTCCAAACAGCCTCTAAGAACGCATTGACCGGACTGCCAATGGGCGGGGGCAAGGGTGGTGCGAACTTCAACCCCAAGGGCAAGTCGGAAAACGAGATCATGCGCTTCTGCCAGAGCTTCATGACCGAGCTCTACCGGCACATCGGCCCCGACGTAG
>JAWKXZ010000015.1:0-1124 GCA_041396745.1 Sphingobium sp.
TCCGCGAGCACTGGCCTCCCTGTGCGCCCCGGACCGGGCATCACCACAGCTCATACTGCATCCCCTCCTCACCACTGACGGACGCGTTCCTCAGTCGTGAAACGAAGAGAAGGACGAAGGAAACCAACCCGAATTTCTCAAGAAGAACAGATCCATCGAAACGCTGACTGCGAAAAAGCTCCCCTGCAACGAAGCCTTGTCACTTTCATGGAACAAGACGCGATGATGGTAGGGGGGGGACCGACGACCGGCCCGATCCCGTTCCGGTCACGGAAGCCGAGATCGAGGTGTTCGAGCGATGGTTCGGCGACCTGTTTGATGAACTGTTCGGCTCTGGCGACTGAATTCCATTTCCCATTGCAATCTGAGTTATAGCGTGGTACGCATACTCATCGTTGGAGTGAAGCTGTGATCCTGGGCTTTCGGGACGACTGGCTGCGAGCCTTCTTCGTGGATGATATCCGCTCTCGCGACATCCCTTCCGACTTGGAAGCCCGCCTGTTCCGCAAGCTCCAAATGATTGACGACGCCGTGACCGATCAGGACTTGCGCGTGCCGCCCAGCAATCACTTCGAGAAGCTGCGCGGCAATCTGGCGGGTTTCCATTCCATCCGGGTCAACCAGCAATGGCGGTTGATCTTCCGCTGGGATGGCAAGCGCGGCGAGGCGGACGGAATCTATCTGGACGATCACAGCTACCGATGAGAGCGAGGCAAAGATGCTGACCACCAAGCGCAAGCCGGCGACCGTCGGCGAGATACTGACCGAAGAGTTTATGCAGCCGATGGGGCTGACACAGGGCGCGCTCGCCGAGGCGATGGGCGTCCAGCGCAAGCACGTCAACGAGCTGTGCGGCAATCGCAGGAACGTGACGGCGGCGACGGCGCTGATCCTCGCGCGAGTGTTCGGCAACAGCCCGGATTTCTGGCTCAACGTGCAGCGGCGCAGCGATCTTTGGGAGGTGATGAACACGCCCAAGGAGCGCGAACGGGTCGAGCGCGCGCGTCCATTGGAGAAAGCGGCCTGATCGCAGTCATGCGGCCCGATGGTGGCGGCCGAGCCACAATTTGAGAAGGAGACATCGCCATGACCGTGCCCCAGAAAACCATAGGGGTACGCGCCGC